>NC_016026.1 GCF_000226315.1 Micavibrio aeruginosavorus ARL-13
CGGGGAGCCAAGCCCGAAATCTCAAAAAGCATGCGAGCCGATGAACAGCCAGACCCAGATCCAGAACAGCCGTTTGCCGGGCCAAGGAAAGCCGCTGATCCGTGCATTGACCGGTCAGGCGCAAACCGTACCCCCGCTATGGTTGATGCGACAGGCGGGCCGTTATTTGCCCGAGTACCGCGAACTACGACAGCAAGCGGGTGGGTTTCTGGATCTGGTTTACAATCCAGCCTTCGCGGCAGAGGTCACGATCCAGCCCATTCGCCGGTTCGGCATGGATGCCGCGATTTTGTTTTCCGATATTCTGGTCATTCCCCAAGCGCTGGGTCAGCATCTGGAATTTCGTGAGGGGGACGGGCCGCGCCTGAATCCGATCCGGTCTGCGGCGGAAATGGCTCCGCTGTCCTTTGCCAATTTTGAAAAAACCCTGTCCCCGATTTACGAAACCATTCGCACCGTCCGCGCGCAATTGAACACCGAAGGATTTTCGGACACCGCGCTGATCGGCTTTGCGGGCGCGCCGTGGACGATTGCGTGCTACATGGTCGATGGTGGCGGGTCGCGCGATTTTGCCGAAACGAAAAAATGGGCCTATGGCGATCCGGACGGATTTGGCCGCTTGATTGATTTGATTACCGAAGCCACCGCCGCGTATCTGATCCAGCAGATTGATCATGGCGCGGAAGCGGTGCAATTGTTCGACAGTTGGGCCGGTGCGTGTGATGAGGGTTTGTTCCGTCGGTATTGCATTCAGCCCGCAAAAACCATTGTGAACTTGATCCGGGCATCGCACCCGGACGTTCCAATCATTGGCTTTCCGCGGCAAGCGGGACGATTGGCGCTGGATTACGTTCAGGGCACGGGCGTGAACGCCATTGGCATTGATCAAATGATCCCGACGCGCTGGGCCGCGCAAAGTTTGCAGCCACTGGCGTGCGTGCAGGGCAATCTGGACCCGGTCTGTTTGCTGACTGGCGGGGATGCGATGCGCGACAATGTGCAATCCATTCTGGACAATCTGGCGGGCGGTCCGTTCGTGTTCAATCTGGGTCACGGCATCATCAAGGAAACACCGCCGGATCATGTGGCGCAATTGGTCGCGATGGTGCGTGAATATTCAACAGACAAAACGTAAAGATCATGACACAGGAAAAAATCGCCGTTGTTTTGTTCAATCTGGGCGGGCCGGACAAGGCGGAATCCATTCGCCCGTTCCTGCTGAATTTCTTCATGGATAAAAACATTATCCGTGCGCCATTGCCGATCCGCGCATTGGTCGCCCGCGCCATTGCGAACAAGCGCACAAAGAACGAGGCCGGAACGTCGTATGGCTTTATGGGCGGGCGTTCGCCGCTGCTGGAGAACACGCAAAAACAGGCCGACGCCTTGCAAAAGTACCTGCAAAATACGCAGGGCGCGAAAGCGTGGAAATGCTTTATCGCCATGCGCTATTGGCATCCGATGAGCGATGAGACCGCCCGCGCCGTGGCTGCGTATAATCCGGACCGAATCGTTCTGGTGCCGCTGTACCCGCAATTTTCGACCACCACGACATGGTCGTCTCTGCAACAATGGCGCAAGGCGGCCGATGCGATTGGGCTGGATAAACCGGAAAGCCTGCTGTGTTGTTATCCGACGGAAGACGGGTTTGTGCAGGCGTCGGCCAAACATGTGCGCGCAACCTATGATGCGGCGATTGCCGCCGGGCACACGCCCCGTATTTTGTTTTCCGCGCACGGCCTGCCGGAAAAAGTGGTGAAGGACGGCGATCCGTATCAATGGCAATGCGAACAAACCGCCGCCGCGATTGTGCGGGCCGCCGGGTTGGACAATGCCGATTGGATGTCGTGTTACCAAAGCCGCGTGGGCCCGTTAAAATGGATTGGCCCATCAACGGATGAAGCGTTGGAACAAGCGGGCCGCGATAAAATCGGCGTGATTGTATATCCGCACGCCTTTGTCAGCGAACACGTGGAAACATTGGTTGAAATCGAAATCGAATATCGTCACAAGGCGGATGAATTGGGTCTGCCGTATTTTGGGCGCGTGAATACGGTTATGGACGCACCGGATTTTATCGCCGGACTGGCCAAGCAGATTGATCTGCGCCTAAACGGCGAAAAAATCGCCGCGCACGACAATCAACCATCCATCTGCCCGGCGGAATTTTCGCAATGCTGCCAGCGTCGCGGGCAGGATCTCGTCAACCGTAAACATCAACAGAAAGCCGCATAAATGGCCTCTTTCCTGCTGACCTATTACCTTTGGATCAAAGCGCTGCATATCATCGCGATCATCGCGTGGATGGCGGGAATGTTATATCTGCCGCGCCTGTACGTCTATCACGCCGACGCGCCCAAGGGATCGGACAAGAGCGAAACGTTCAAGGTGATGGAGCGTCGCTTGCTGCGCTTTATCATGAATCCGGCGATGATTGCGTCACTGGTCTTTGGCGTTCTGATGATCTGGGCCAATCCGGATCTGATGAAACAGGGATGGATGCACGCCAAGCTGGGCTTGATTGTTTTGATGTTCGGCCTGCACGGCGTATTTTCAAAATGGCGCAAAGTGTTTGAGCGTGATGAAAACACCCGTTCCGCGAAATTTTATAAAATCTGGAACGAGGCCCCGACCCTTTTGATGATCATCATTGTGATTATGGCGGTGGCAGAACCGTTCTAAAGGGGACGCTCTAAACGATCCGTTTAATGAATGCGCAAAACCGGGGTGAGTTCATCCCGGTTTTTGTTTGTGGCGCAAAGGGCGGCGCGGATTTCATTGACGCCATAATGAACAACGCTGCGATCATCCTTGGGCGCGCTGGCCAGATCCCAGATATGTGCATAAAGATCCGCCGCACCGGCATAGGTTTTGGTGGCCGGCAGTTGCAGCAACAATTGCGGATCGTTGTCCAGCATGAAGCGGGCGGCATCCTGAAACGTTTCGCTTAAAGGGTCGTGATGGCCGGGGTCGGTATTGTCGACCACCAGCCCGCGGTCATTCGCCACCTCCTGCAACAGCACCAGCAGGGCGGGCAGGGTGCGGGCGCGAATGGTCAGGGCGGCGGCCTCGATGATCAGGTCCCGGGGGTTGTTGCGCACGCTGGCGTAATCATTCATGCCGTGCAGGATGCGGAATATGGCGTGGCGCAGCGGACGGCCGGTTTTGTCCATGGCATTGCCCGGCGTCGCCGTCAGGGCATAGCGCCCGGCAGGGTCAATATCATGACGCAGGGACAGGGCATCCGTTCCGGCGAGGACGGCCAGCACGCGCGCGAAATCCAACGCCAGCATGCCAAAGGCCTGGGCGTCCGGGGTCGGCGGAGAAGAGGGCGTGTCCATCGTAACCATGATCAGAATACTCCTTGAAAATATTATGGGAACTATGGCGATGCGGGCCCGGCCTGTCAACAAAAACCACCGGAAAAAGGCCGGAACGCGGGCGTGGGGTGATGGGGGCGGCATAAAAACTTGACGCACCTGCCCCTTTTGGGTATAAAAGCCCTGTCTTTGACGACTATATCCCACACATTACCGGTTTTTTTGGAACGCCCGCCACGACGAACAGCCTTGGGCCGCCCGCGGTAAAACCTGTGACAGAGCACCGCGGCCGCAGACAAGACGGGCCGTTTGGATGGCGGACGGGATCAAGACAAAATTAACAACCCCATGGAATAATTGAGGAACGGCAGCTCGAAAGCGCCATCAGGATCAAAACAGGCCCACATCATTCAGCGCGGCCACCCATCCCCCAGACTTTCCTTTCAGAGATTTTTTCAGCTTAACCAAGCCAACAAGGTGAATATTGCATGAACCTGCAAGAACTGAAAACACGGTCCCCGGCCGAATTGCTCGCGTTTGCGGAGGAGTTGGGTCTCGATAACTGCAACACCATGCGCAAACAGGACATGATGTTTGCCATTTTGAAACAGCTGGCCGAGGAAGGGGTGCCCATCGCCGGGGCGGGGGTTTTGGAAGTGCTGCAGGACGGGTTCGGGTTCCTGCGTTCCCCGGAAGAAAACTATTTGCCGGGCCCGGACGATATTTACGTTTCCCCCTCGCAAGTGCGCCGTTTTGGCCTGCGGACCGGGGATATTGTTGAGGGCGAAATTCGCGCCCCGAAAGATTCCGAACGCTACTTCGCCCTTCTCAAGGTCGGCTCGATCAACGGAGAAGCCCCGGAAAAGATCCGCCACCGCATCAACTTCGACAACCTGACCCCGCTGTATCCGGAACGCAAAATCAAGCTGGAGCTGGCGGACCCGACGAAAAAGGGCATGTCCCAGCGTGTGATCGAACTGGTCAGCCCGCTGGGCTTCGGCCAGCGGGCGTTGATCGTCGCTCCGCCGCGGACCGGTAAAACCGTTTTGATGCAGGACATCGCCCATTCCATTGCCACCAACCACCCGGATGCGTATTTGATCGTTCTGTTGATCGACGAACGCCCGGAAGAAGTGACGGACATGGCCCGGAGCGTACGCGGCGAGGTTATTTCCTCCACCTTCGACGAACCGGCGGCCCGCCACGTTCAGGTGGCCGAAATGGTCATGGAAAAGGCCAAGCGCCTGGTTGAACATAAACGTGACGTGATCATTCTGCTGGACTCCATCACCCGCCTGGCCCGGGCGTACAACACCGTTGTGCCATCATCCGGTAAAGTTTTGACCGGTGGTGTGGACGCCAACGCCCTGCAGCGTCCGAAACGCTTCTTCGGTGCGGCCCGTAACATTGAACAGGGCGGTTCGTTGACCATTATCGCCACGGCCCTGATCGAAACCGGGTCCCGTATGGACGAGGTTATTTTCGAAGAATTCAAAGGCACCGGTAACAGCGAAATCGTTCTGGACCGCAAGATTTCCGACAAGCGCGTCTTCCCGGCCATCGACATTCAGAAATCCGGTACACGGAAAGAAGAATTGCTGGTCGACAAGGCGACATTGTCCAAAATGTGGGTTCTGCGCCGTATCCTCAACCCGATGGGCACCACCGATGCGGTGGAGTTCCTGATCGACAAGATGCGCGACACGAAATCAAACGACGATTTCTTCCAGGCGATGAACCAGTAGAAATTTTTTCATGCAGACCAATTGTGAAAACGCCCCGGCATATTCGGGGCGTTTTTTTGTCCGCGTGTTTTGTGCTGTACGGTAAGTGCGGGCGCCGGGCCGCACATTAGGATGACACACTCTTGCCACAGGGCGGGTTAGATAAAATTATCCATTGTTTTTAATAAGTTACCAATCAATTTCGAAACGAAAGACATGGACGGGAAAGCGTTATAAGCCTTAGGATTAAAGAAGGTAGCGTATCTTTTCTTTCATCGCACAGGGTCGTTTTTTGCGCGGACTGGTTTCAGTCCGATGCGATCGGCTGTGCCTTTTTCAATGGTGGGTATCATGTCTGTCATTCTTTCCCGTGGGCGTATCATGCCCAAAAAAAACACATCCAAAAGAACAGCCCTGGCCGCGTTGGCGGCTGTCATGATCTTGGCCCCGGTTACGCCGGCGCGGGCCTTTGAAACCAGTTCCCCGACCAACACGGAAGCGGCGGCGATTGTGCCTTTTTCCCTGAAGTTGCCGTTGCCGGAGGCGGATGGGTGCCTGCCCTTATTGCACAAATCGACGGGCGAAAACCCGGCCTATGCCATGGATCAAACGCGTCGGATTCAGGGCGAATCCGCATCGGTTTCGATTGTTCTGGGCGTGCGTTTTGCGCTGGGCCCGGATATCAAGCGCCATCCGTCGCGCCGCGATGATGCGGATGATGATGTGGCCTTTGGCGCGTGGGCGGTGCGCGATGATGGCGTCGGCAATTCCCAGGCGCTGGCCATGTCGGAATATCGCCGTTGCCGCGCACAGCTGCAGGATGATCGGTATTGAGGGCCGGATCTGTTAAACGGGCCCACCCAGTGTGGCGGTGATTTTGGCTTTTAATGTTGCGTGTTCATCCCGCAGGGTGACAAGCGCCTGTTTGTGGTCTTTGTGGCGGCGATATGCGCCGGGCAGGCCACAGAACGCGGCCAGCATCAAAAACCCCACAAACCACGTCGTCGGATCGCGTACGATGCGATCTTTTGCCCGCACCTGGTCCCGCACAGGATCATAATCGTTCAGGCATCTCAGGGCCGCGTCACCGTCCAACAGCGTTGTTTTTTCGGCGGATGTGGTGTTGCGCTCCACGCAAGCCTTGTCCCTGGCGGTCAAAATGATGTGTTTTTGCAGGGTGTTATACGCGGCATAATCGCGGGCGCTGGCGGTAAAAGCGGCGGCAAACGTGCCGTTGGCATTCTGGGTGTTTTCGTGCGCGGCTTTTTCGATGGTTCCCTTTATGCTCATGGCAAGGGCGAAGGGCAGGATCGCCGTGATGAAGGCAAACCGTTGAAAATCGTCGCGCAGGGCGCTGCGACGATTCAGTTCAGTGCGCAATTCCCGCATCCGTGCATAATCAGCGCGCAGGCCGTCAATGCTCGTGTGTTCTGCGGATGGTGTCTCGATCGGCGTATCGGGCATTGTGCGGCTTTCTATCGGCGGGGAACAATTGGCTTTGGCTTAAAAATCTCGACGGGCAGGTCGAGCATATCGGCTTTTTCCTTCATATTGCTCTGATAGGCGGCCTCGCCATTCTTTACCAGCGCGCGCGTTTTTTGTTGTTTCACAAACAGCGCCACAGCCGCGAAGGCCAGCACCAGCGTCATGCCGCCAAAGGCGGGAACGGCGGGTGTTTCGGTCTCCGCGTCCTTCGCCGCATTATACACAAACAGCGTGTTGGCACATGCGGCACCCGTAACAACCCCCGCGATGGGGGTCATGCGGCTATAAAGGGCGAGTGCGCGCACCCGCGTTTCATGCTGGCGGATTTGCGCATTCAGCGTATCCAGCCGATCCATCGCGGCGGAGAAATCAATGTTTGTGTCTGGGCCGGTGTCGCGGTCGTTTTGCATGGTCTATTCCGGTTTGGGGTACAGTTTGCGGACCAGCATTTCGCGTTCCGCAATCACATCCACCAGCGCGGCGGATTGTTTTTGAATGGCCCTGTTTTGCAGGAATGCGCGCTTGGCCAGAACCCCCGTCGCCAGCGCAAAAACCAGCGCCAGGCCCGCCAGATCGCCCGGGGCGTCGTGCCGATCGGACAGGCTGGTCGCGCCATATAATCCACCGCAGGCCAGTGTGCTGAGGCCCGTGGCCCCGGCGGTCACGCTGGTCAGGTGATGGCGCTGCAGAAGGCTTCTGTGGTTTTCCAGCTGCGCGTTTAGCGTGGACAGGCGGTCGTGATCGGTGCTGGTCATTTAAAAATCCTGATGCGTGTGGGCCTTGATGCGGGCGTGCAGAATGCGGTGACGATCCACGTTGGCGTGATGCGTGGGCATGGCGGTGTCGACTTCTTGTCGCAGGGTTTTGGCCTTGCGCAGTAAAACGGTTGCGCACAGCGCGAAGACGAGGCTGATCGACCCCGTGACAGCCACAAACCCATCTTTGGTGTCGTTGGCGGTCAGGTTGGTGTGAACCGTTTCGCTGTAAAAAGGGGCGGCCCCGGCTGCGGCGGTGAGGGCGCAGACTGCGCCCGCAACAATTCCGTTGGTTTTGCATTCAAAACGGCGGCGTTCCAGTTGCGCAAGCGTTGTAAACCCTTTGCGCAGGGATTTGATTTCGGCCAGATCGCGCTGCAAATCCTGCATCGCGGCGGCGTGTGCCGGGTTGGTATAGGCGGGTGGTCCCTGTTCCATGGTCTCTGTTCTCTTGCTTTTGATGATGTGCGAGACGGCCCGTACCCTAGGGCTGGAGGGTGCGGGCCGTCAAGGGAAAGGGTTATATTAGAAAACCCTATAATTCCGGCTTGGGCAACGCCTTCTGGCGGAGCAGGCCGGGCAGGGGTTCGCCATCATACAGCGGATTGTTGCGGATGGCCTTGCAAGCCGCGTGATGGGGGCGAATGCGGTTCCAGAAAATACCAACGCCTTTGTAGAGCGCCAGGCTCGACCCGAAAATGCACAGCAGCCAGGCGGTGCTCAGATCCTTGCCGTCTAGTGTGTCCAGCGACGGATTGCGCGGCGGTTGTTCTGTGCGCGGTTTGGCATAGTGGTGATAAGGTTTTTTCGCCATGGCTTAATCCAGTTTCGGGGCGTTGTTGTTTTGAGCATCGCGTTGTGCGATGAGGGCGGCCAGGTCTTTTTTGCTGTCCTTCCGCATCATTCCAATGAGGGCTGTTGCGAGAGCGGCAGCAACAAACAAAAGCCCGGATTCCGCGTAATGCGGCCCCGGTTCCGCACCCTGTTTCTGAACATTCGCAGGGGGTGTGGTCAGCGTTTCATAGGCGCTGTATAACGCCGCGCCCAGCAAGCTGGTCGGTAGGGTGATTGATACAATGTTCGCGGTAACCATGGCCTTTTTCTCACCGGCGATCCGTGACTCCAGTGTGCGCAAATCCTCTTCATCCGTGGGCGGAAGCGTGACGATGATGTTGTCATCGTTCCATGTTGGGATGGTTTTTTCATCGGTTTGAACCTGCGCCACATGATCCGCAAAAGCGGTGCGCGGGCGCGGCGGCGGTGTACGTGAATCAGCAACCATGGCGTTTAATCCTTGTCGAGTTTCAGGGCGAGCTGTTTGATTTTGAACGGGCCGGGCAATGGCTGGGCGTCATATTCCAGGTTGTTGACGATCAGATCGCGTTGTGGCGTTGCGTGGTATCGACGCGGCGCTTCCGGGTTGCTCATGTCTTTGCCCTATAAATTCTTATGAAAATAAGAGGGCACTCTAGGGCTGGTGGCCCCCATGAGTCAATAATTTTTCATAATATTACATTTGTATGGATTTTTCTTTTTAAATCAACGGTTAATCACGTTGACCCAATCCGGGGTTCCAGTGCCCAGGGCCACGGTTAAGCCCAGAATAACGGCCAGAGCGGCAAAGGTGCAGCCCCAGGCGGCGAGCCCGGTCTTGCCGGCGCGGGGCATGAATTTTTTGCGTTTGTCCGGTGGGATCATGGGGCGGACCAGATCGAGGATGCGGGCGCGGGTGACAAAGCGGGCCGCATGGGTCAGGCCATAGCCGAACAATCCCGCCCACGCGCAATCGACCACGGCCGAGACGAACAAGGGGGCGGGGACCGGAGGCATCGCGGCCCAGAAGGTTCCGCGCCAGCCCCCCATAAACCACAGCGCGTAAAACCCGCCCGTGAGGGCCGTGCCCGCCGTCAGCGTCATGATGCGTGACAAACGCGTCAGGCGGGCCAGCCCCTGTCCGGACAGAGTGATCAGCCGTTCAATCGCATCATGGTCAATTCCGGCGGTGTAGCGTTTGCGCACCATCGCGAAGGCCTTTTTCGGCGGCAACGTGGCGGCCGCGAGCAGGGATGTGGCGATGATTTTTGTGCGGGCGGATTCGTGCAGGTTGTTTTTGACGCTGAACCCGTTTGCGGCCTGCAACAGACGCTCGACGCCCGGTGTGATCAGCCGTTCAAGGAAGGGCGGGAAATGCAGCAATTCGCCGTTAAATCCCAGCATCTGCCCCGACAAAATTTCATCGCCCAGCTTGAAGCGGATCAGGCCCCACGGCAGGCGGGCGTGATAGGGGATGATGACCTCGCCCCGGATATGCTCGGCGGTGCGCAGTTCTTTCTGCCAGGCTTGTTGTTCGTTCCCCTGCAGCACAAACAATTCGGCGTGCCCGTCAGAGACCAACGTGGGGCCGTATTCATCAATCATCGGCGGCAGAGCGACGGGCAGGTCATACAGGTCATAGGCAAATTTGGTCAGGGCATCAAAGCTGACAAAGGCAATATCGCTGATGCGGCCAGACGCGTTGCATTGGGCGCATCCGACGCGGCCTGTGCCGGTGCAGGGGCGGCATTTCATCTGCCCTGTCTGGTGGCAGGCCTCGCACCCGATGACGCGCTTGCCGTGGCAGCGGTTGCAGGGCATCGGCTGGTTTGTGTTTTGATTGCGAATGGTGCCGTTGCCGTGACAGGCCGGGCAATTCAGCGTGCGTTGCCCGCGACAGCGATGGCACGGCAAACGCCCGTCCCCGTTGCACGGACCGCACGCCAGCTTGCCGGTTCCGCTGCAGGGATTGCAGCTGTTATGATGCACAAAACTTTTGTTCAGGCGGTCGAGTTTGATGACCAGATTATTGACGGCAAACCCCTTGTCCGCGCGTTTTTCCAACACGTCGGTGGCGTAATTCACGATGACACTGTTCTTTGTGGTTTTTTCCACCTCGGTTTGAATCCGCATATGAAGATCAGCGGTGGAGCCCACCACTTCGGCATTGCCCTGTTTTCCGGGCACGGATTTGTGCGCGATCTGGTGACGGATTTCGAACAAAGTGCGGGCGTCAAAATTGATGATCGCCCCGTCAAACCCTTCGAGCATGACGTCATCAGCCTTGGCCCCGTTGCCGTGGACCAGCGCCTTCATCCGCTTGGTGGCCAGGGCCAGCAAATGCGCATCCACCGGGTCGATCTGCAACGGCTCGCCTTCTGGTCCGATCATCAGGTCCAGCGTCGCTTGGGTAAAAAGCGGGCGTCCCGTTTGTGGATCAACAGGGCCGGTGTAGGCAGAGGGGTCGTCGGGCGGTAATCCGGTCATGCGGATGGCTTACGCCGCTGCCGATTTCTTCAATGCTTTTTGCAGGAAATCGCGCGTGCGACCATTGGCCAGATCGGCGGACGGGCCGTCGAAATGTTCGCCATTGATGCGGGCAAAGGCATGGTTCACCCCCGGATAGGAATGAATGGTAATCGCCGGGTTGGATGACAAGGTGGATTTGATTTTCGCTTGTGCATCCTTGCTGACGAATTTGTCCTCTTCGGCAATGTGCATCAAAAGCGGGGTTTTAATGGCTTTGCCTTCGGCCAGCATGTCATCCAGCCCAACGCCGTAATAGGATACGGACACATCCACTTTGCTGCGCGCGGCCATCAGGTAGGCCAGCTTGCCGCCGAGGCAATACCCGACGCATCCAACGGACCCCGTGGAATGGGCGTGACCGCGCATGGTGTGCAGCGTGGCGCGCAAATCCTCAACACCCATATCGACATCGAAACGGTTATACAGGTCAAACGCCTTTTTCCATTCCGCTTCGGTTTTATCGGTGATATCGACGCCCGGTTCCAGCCGCCAGAACAGGTCCGGGCACACGGCCAGATAACCCATTTCCGCCATCGCGTCGCAATGGGCGCGCATATCGGCATTCACGCCGAAAATCTCTTGAATCATAATGACGACCGGGGCCGGGGTCACGGCCGGGGTGGCGATATAGGCGGTAAAGGACTGACCGTCTTTGGTCGGAATGGTGATGGTGGACATGGTGGGGCCTCTATTGAAAATGTTTGATTGAAAAACAACACACCCCAAGACGATACAGTGAGATTCATTGGGGGAAAAGGCGGGAATCGGGAAAAGTTTGCGCCCTCTGGGGTGGGGTGTTATGACATCCCCCATTCATAATTGAAAAATATAGAACAGGAGCGTTTTATGAAGGATTCCGCCCCCAAAACAGAGATTGAGCAGTTAAAAGACGCCGTCGCACAGGGCAAAAAGCGGTGCGGACGCCTGCTGGGGTTGAGCTTTGCTTTGGCGGTCGCCGGGACGGCCGGGGTTGTGTATTACGAGCAGGCCCTCGATACGATGCAGGATGCCAATCACACCCTGAAAAAAGATCTGAGCAAAGCCAACCAGACATCGCTTGATGCTTTGGACAAAGCCATCGAGGCCATGACGGAGAATATCCATCTGCACCGCGATCTGGCCAAGAGGGATGAGGCAAGCCACGTCGGACAATTGGTTGTGCACGCTGACGCAATGGCCAAAGCGTCGATGGCCCTGTGCGAAAAAGAAGGGGCCAAGCGCCGCGTCTTGGAGGACGTATACCACGATACAGCCCGCTTTGTTGAAGGTCTGGGCGGCTATACTCATCGGCAGATCGTGCCCGTGGCAGAGACATTGTCGCTGGTGCAGACGCTGCAGGAGCATAATATCCGTGTTGTGGAACGCAACCTGCGCTCGACTGTGAACCCGGTGATGGCGCAATGGTTCAACAGTTCGTCTTATGGCCAGGTTCTGGTGGTGGATGACTTGTTGTTCAGTGATGGGCAGCGTGCCGTGCGGGCCCTGGTCAATGATGTGCTGACCGGGCGCACCACGGTGCCGTCGGGGCACGTTCTGGCGCTGGTCGCAGAAGACCAAGAGGATTATAAAGCCTATCCGGACGGGTACAAACTGCATCGCGTGAGCGCTTCTATTGGGGCGGATAAAGCCATCGTGACCAGTGATGATCTGCCGCCTTATCGCATCAAGATTGCCGCACACCCATGCCCGCAATAACCGTTGCAAAAATAACCAGCCACCTGCGCGAGATGCGGGATTGTCTGTTCTGGGTGATGGGCCGTGACGCGCAGGGCGGGTTGCGCGCGCGTGCAGTTTGTGCGGAGAGTTTGGCCCTGTACCGCAAACCGGCCTTCATTCGCGCAACGCTGATCGGGGCGGCTGGTGGGGCGATTATGGGGATGTTTGTGGGTTTTAAGCACACTTATTGGGACCATTGGGGGGCTGGTTTCAGGGCTGATCTGCATGCCGTTGCGGCCAGAACGATGGCGCGGCAACAGGCCCCGCACACACCGGCAGAACAACAGCCCGTGGCGCGGCCAGCGTTGACGGATGGTGTGGATCAGACAATCAAAACCGTTCGCGACAATATGCAGACCGCCTGGGCCCAGACGCATTTTGCGCGGGCGGCGGGATATGGGGCGATGTCGGCGGCGTTTATGGCGGTTTTAATGGTCCCGGTCGCGGTGACATACCGTGGACACCGTGCGGATCGCGGGCCACAGCCATAAGCAAAAACGGCCTTCCCTTTGCCGGTTTAATGACTATCCTGTCAAAGCGGTTCCATCGGGGCCGCTTTGATTGTTTTTGAAAGGATACGGCCATGAAAGTCGAGTTGGAGATTGAGTGCACGCCGGAAGAAGCCCGCGCGTTTTTTGGGTTGCCCAACATTGCGCCGATGCAGGACCGCATGATGAAGGAAATGGAAGACCGTATCCTTGAAAACATCCGCAATCTGGACCCGGAAACATTGGTCAATACATGGATGCCGATGACGATCAACAGCTGGAACGAGATGCAGAAAATGTTCTGGTCCCAGATGGGGCAATCCATGCCGAACATGCCCGGCATGCCGGGGTTCGGGACACAATCTGGCAGTGCCGCCGCCGATGAGGCCAAGGCGAAAAAGCCCGCCAAAGACAAATAAGAACCTGCCATGACTGCGTCGCATACCGATACGATTTACGCATTGGCCACACCCCCGGGGCGGGGTGGGGTGGCGGTTGTGCGTGTATCGGGTGCGGGCGCGCACAAATCCGCTGCCGTCATTGCGGGTGCAAAACCATTGATCCCACGCATGACGACCCTGCGCCTTCTGCGTGATCCGCAGCAGGGTGCAGTGATTGATCATGCGATGGTGATTGGGTTTTCAGGCCCCGTCAGTTTCACCGGTGAAGATGTGGTGGAATACCATCTGCATGGTGGGCCCGCCGTTGTGCGGGCGATGTTGGGCGCACTAAAAAACCAACCCGGGCACCGCATGGCGGAGCCGGGTGAATTTACCCGTCGCGCCTTTGAAAACGGCAAGATGGATTTAACCGCGGCCGAAGCTGTGGCCGATTTGATCCATGCCGAAACGCAGTTACAGGCGCAGCAAGCGTTGCGCCAGATGGATGGGGCGCTCTCCAGCCTGTATGAGGGCTGGCGCGATCAATTAAAACGGGCCTTGGCGCATCTGGAGGCCGATCTGGATTTCCCGGATGAAGATTTGCCCGATGGTGTGGCGGAACAAGTAACGCCCGTCATTCTTGATTTGATTGAGGATGTGCAGGCGCATTTGAATGATAACCGCCGCGGCGAACGCCTGCGCGATGGCATTCATATCGCCGTGATTGGTGCGCCCAATGCGGGCAAATCATCGCTGGTCAATGCGCTGGCCAAACGCGATGTGGCCATTGTATCGGATCAGGCCGGCACCACCCGTGATGTGATTGAGGTGCATCTGGATCTCAACGGCTATCCGGTTATTCTGGCCGACACGGCGGGCCTGCGCCCCGATCAGATCGGCACAAGTGGCGCCGATGCGATTGAGGGCGAGGGCATTCGCCGCGCCCTGCAACGGGCCGAAAGTGCGGATATTCGTATGCTGGTGTTCGATGCCACGGATGACACGCTGGATCACCACACGCTGGGCCTGGTCGATGAAAATTGCATCATCGTGGCGAACAAGGCAGACACGGAAGGTTCGCGCCCCGTTGATATCACGGGCTATACGGCGATCGACGTATCCGCCCGCACAGGCCAGGGCATGGATGGATTGATCAACGCCATGATTGAGCGGCTGGAGCAGGTGGTGGGTCGCCGTGAGGCCCCGTCACTAACCCGCGCCCGTCACCGCGATGCGCTGGAACAATGCCGCGGCCATTTGACACGGGCGCTGGCTGCACCTCTGCCAGAATTGATGGCAGAGGATGTGCGGCTGGCCTTACGCGCGCTGGGCCGCATCACGGGACGCGTTGATGTCGAGGATTTGCTCGACGTCATTTTCCGCGATTTTTGTATCGGGAAATAAAAAGGCATCAAAGGTTGAGCCGCGCGGCAGGATGTTTTACCCTTGGGCCTTCCCCATCGTAACGCCTGAATGAAATCAACCCATGTTTGAAAAACTTTTCGCGCTGATTCAGCATTATCAATCTTTATTGGACCCCGCTTCACCATGGTCGTGGGTGATTGGACTGTCTGTTTTGGTGCTGGTCGCCACCATAGCCAATTTTGTCGTGAAAAGAGTTCTGGTGGGTGCTGTCACGCATTTGTTGCGTTACACGCCGATTGGACAGGATGAAAAATCCTTACATGACGGTGTTGTGCCGCGACTGGCGAATGTTGTCCCCGCGCTTGTGATTATTGGGGGTATTCATCTTGTTCCCGGTCTGCCTGATCTGCTGGTCAGGGTGGTTTACAACGTGTCGTCCGCGTTCATCATTCTGACGGTTGCGCGGGCCATCAGTGCCGCGTTGAACACCGTCAATGCACTGTACCAGCGTAGATCGATATCCGCCGTCCACCCGATTAAGGGGTATATTCAGGTTATAAAGATTGCCCTGTTTGCCGTTGCGGCGATCCTGATGATCGCGGCGTTGATTGATAAATCGCCTGTCATTCTGTTGTCGGGACTTGGGGCGATGGCCGCAGTTTTGATGCTGGTCTTTCAGGATACGTTGTTGTCGCTGGTGGCAAGCGTTCAGATTTCATCAAGCGATATGGTGCGCGTGGGCGACTGGATCGAAATGCCGCAACTGAATGCCGATGGCGATGTGATTGACATCGCCTTGCATACGGTAAAGGTGCAGAATTGGGACAAGACCATTACCACATTGCCCACACGGCGATTGATTAGCGATCCGTTCAAAAATTGGCGCGGAATGCAAGAATCTGGCGGACGGCGAATTAAACGGGCCATCTATCTGGATCAGTCCAGTATTCATTTTCTGGATTCGGATGCTGTGGACCGACTGGGTAAATTCAGGAGCCTGAAGGATTACCTATCCCGCAAGGACCGTGAACTGGAGGAGTGGAACGGTGCGATCGGCGAACGCGGCGAAGATCCGGTGAATGCGCGCCGCTTGACGAATATTGGAACCTTCCGCGCGTATGTTGAACATTATTTGCGCGCCCACCCACGTGTTCATCAGGGCATGACCATTCTGGTGCGTCAGCTGGCACCCGGGGCCGAGGGTTTACCGCTTGAGATGTATTGCTTCACCAACACCGTTGCATGGGCGGAGTATGAATCAATCCAGTCGGATATTTTCGACCATCTTTACGCAATCTTGCCGCTGTTTGGTCTGCGTGCTTTTCAAAACCCGGCTGGATACGACATGCAATTGCTGGCGTCGCGTTAGTGTATTTACGGCTTCGGACTGGTCTGAAAGCAATAGGCGGGCACGTTCTGTTCCCGCATAAAGCGCAAGAAATCCTGCGCCACGTCGCCTGCGCAATTCTTTGATGTCATTTCATAGACCAGCGTGTCTTTGTCCAGCGTGGTGGTGGGTGTGGATTCATCGGGGCCGCTGACCACCGCATTGAAAATGGTGTCCAGGCTGGGGGTGGCTGTGAGCACGGCGGCATAAAGCGCCATGGCCGCTGCATGGCCCGCCATATGGGACGGACCGTGATTTTTGACGAAGAGTTTATTGTTCTCGCGAAACTCATGATGGGCGCGGCCCGCGCGATAAGTCACATAACCACATGTGGCGGCCAGGCTGGCGGTTACGCCGGCGGCGGCGAAGGCCAGCACGGGTGTTATACCACCCAACATGCCCAGCATCAGGGAAAGGGCCCCGCCATTGATCACGATGGGCGTAATGGCAAAGGCCGACGCTACACCAACGACCATCAGGGCACCGCTGGTCACGCCCATCGAGAATGAGGCTAGCGCGTTGCTGTTTAAAAAATCGCGGGTTTTTTTGATCAGGGTCATTGGTTTTTTCTCTCTTGAAAAACTACGGAACAAATTTCGGCAGGCAGATGAAAGCGGTTTTTTGATCCGCCATAAAACGCTCAAGCTCTTTCGCGCTTTCGCTGTCACAATCTTTCGACTCCAGCACATAGACCAAATGATCCGACGGGCCAGAAACATCGGTTTTATCGGTGTTTGTGTGATCGTCTTGCGGCGCGGCCTGTTGCGTATTGCGGGGCGCGTCAATCTGCGTAGCGATGTTTTTTTGCACGACCGTGTTGAACGCGGCTGTGATCGGTGCCGGGATCATGTGGGGTGCGGCGTGCGTTAATCCGAGCGCGAGGGCGGTCGGGGCCAGAACAGCGCCCACCATTTTGGTCACGCCATAACCTGGTACAGCGTTATATGCGGCGGCGGCGCGTTTGCAGGTATATTGCCCCAACGCGAGCGACCCGCATGTTGTGGCCGCCACGGCGGCAAAGGTGCCGAAGAATGCGAGGGAGGATTGTGTGGCCAGATGCACACCAATCGACGCCCAGATCCCGATTGCGCCGCCGACAAAGGCAAAGATCACCAGCGGAACGCCAGCGGCCATCAGCAAACCGGCCTTGGCCCCTTTGATCAGGGCTTGGCCATCGCGTGTCGTGGGCTGAGTGTGCTGAGGTGCGTTCTGGGGCATATTCTGGGGCATGGGGCCTGTCCAAAAATTAAAAATGACAGCCGGGGTTATAGGCGCAGGGTGCGACCCTGTCCAGAAAAATATTCCCATAATTCTTGACGCTGGGATTGCGCGGGGGGTATAAGCGGGGGACTTGGAACGCGACCGAAAGGGGTCTTCGATGATTTTTGTTTTACACCGCTTGTTCATCCGCAAGGGATTCGAAGGCTATAGCGCGGCCCATCATTACAGCGACGTGGCAATTGGCGCCGCCGCGGCCACCACGCTGGCGATCAAGGCGCTGGGCGAGGGGGATGTGGTTTCGGCCCAAACCGCTTTTGAAACGGCGGCCTATCTGGGGGCGGCGGTTGGCGCGGCGACCGCGTGGCGCACGGCCCTGATCAGTGAACAGGGCAAGGTGCGGGCTGGTCGTTTTGGGGTTAAGTTTCTGGCCGGCTCTGTGCTGGCCGTGGCCATGGCGTCGGGGATGAGTGCGTTGGCCGAAGGGGTGGGCGCAGGGCACAAGCAACAGGCGCGCCTGTTGGCGCAATGGGACATGGTGCAGACCAAGCAGCCGAACCCGTTGCATGTCTGCGCCCCTCGGGTCAGTGGGCCGGAGCGTGTCTTTTCGGTCTTGAAATGCGACACAACCCCGTTTCCCCGGACATGGGCGCTTTAAGCGGTTTCGCATCAGCAAAAACTGGAATTTTATCCACAGGCGGGATATAAGCGCGCGATGGACACCAAGATCATGAAAACCTCATTCGATGTCATTGTTGTGGGTGGCGGGCATGCGGGCTGTGAAGCCGCGGCGGCCGCTGCGCGTATGGGGGCCGATACGGCCCTGGTCACACACCGCGCCGATACGATCGGGGTGATGTCGTGCAACCCGGCCATCGGGGGGCTGGGCAAGGGACATCTGGTCCGCGAGATTGACGCGCTGGACGGTGTCATGGGTCGCGTGATCGACCAATCGGGAATCCAGTTCCGGGTTTTGAACGCGTCCAAGGGCCCCGCCGTGCGCGGCCCCCGAGCACAGGCCGACCGTAAACTCTACCGCGAAGCGATGCAGGCCTTGCTGGCCGACTATCCCAATCTGACGATTATTGAAGGCGGGGCGGATGATTTGATCCTCGACCCCGTATCTGGCGCGGTTGCGGGCCTGAAAACCCTTTCTGGTCAAGAGCTTAAGGCGAAATCCGTGGTGTTGACCACGGGTACGTTCCTGCGCGGGTTGATCCACCGGGGCGAGGAACGCATTCCAGCGGGCCGTGTGGGTGAAGCCCCGGCCGTTGGGTTGGCCCAGACATTGGAGAAGCTCGGCTTCCCGTTGGGCCGTTTGAAAACCGGAACCCCGGCGCGGCTGGATGGGTCCACCATCAACTGGTCCATTCTGGAGCCCCAGCACGGCGACACCCCGCCGGTGCCGTTCTCATTTATGACGGATGAAATCCGGGTGCCACAGGTGCCGTGTTATATCACCCATACCACGCAGGCGACGCACGATATCATTCGCGCGAACCTGCACCGCGCCCCGATGTATTCCGGCGCGATCAAGGGCACAGGTCCGCGCTATTGCCCGTCGATTGAAGACAAGGTCGTCCGCTTCGCCGACAAGGAACGCCACCAGATCTTCCTCGAGCCGGAAGGGTTGGACGACAACACCATCTATCCGAACGGCATCTCCAACGCCCTGCCGATTGAAGTGCAGGACCAGCTCCTCCGTACCATCCCGGGGCTGGAGAATGTCGTGGTCAAGGAATGGGCCTACGCCATTGAGTATGATTATTGCGACCCGCGCGATCTGGGCCCGACGCTGGAATCCAAGCGTCTGAGTGGCCTGTTCCTGGCCGGGCAGATCAATGGCACCACCGGGTATGAAGAGGCCGGGGCCCAAGGGTTGATGGCCGGGGTCAATGCCGCACTGAAAGCCGAAGGGCAGGGCCGGACCTTTATTCTCGACCGGGCTGAGGCCTATATCGGGGTTCTGATTGACGACCTGATTAGCCGTGGTGCGCCGGAGCCATATCGTATGTTTACCAGCCGGGCGGAATACCGCCTGACCCTGCGCGCCGACAACGCGGACCAGCGCCTGACCGACCGCGGTCTGGAGATTGGCTGTGTGTCTGTTTCACGTGAAACACACTGGGCGGCGAAGAAGGCGGCTTTGGAATCTGGCCGGGCTTTGGCGCAGGAGCTGCGGGCATCCCCAAATGTTCTGGCTGAAAAGGGTTTGCGTGTGAACATGGATGGGCAGGTGCGTTCGGCCTATGACCTGCTGCGCTATCCGGATATTGACTGGGCCACGCTGTGCCGTGTTTGGCCGGAACTCTGCGCCATCAGCCCGGCTGTGGCCGAGCAGATTGGAATTGATGCCCTCTATGCCGGATATATGGACCGGCAGGAAACCGACATCGCCGCCTTCCGCAAGGATGAGGCGTTGGTTTTGCCTGTGGATCTGGATTACACGGCCATCGGCTCTCTCTCCACAGAAATCCGGCTGAAGCTGCAACAGGCCCGCCCCGTCACGCTGGGCGCTGCGGCTCGCATTCCGGGCGTAACCCCGGCGGCGGTTGTGGCTCTGCTCCGCTTTGTGAAGCGTGGCGGGAAACGCCCGGATGACGCACCGGATGACCGCGATGTCGCTTAATCTCCTGACCATCCCTGCTGTTTCACGTGAAACAGAGGAGAAGCTTTCCCATTACCGCGCCCTGCTGGAAAAATGGCAGGCGGCGATCAATCTGGTCAGTCCGTCCACGCTGCGCGAGGCGGATACCCGGCATTTCAAGGATTCCTTGCAAGTTCTGCCGCTGGTTCCGGCTGCGGCTCAGACGCTCTATGATCTGGGCAGCGGGGCAGGGTTCCCGGGCTTGGTTTTGGCCATTGCCCGTCCGGACCTGAGTGTAACGCTGGTGGAATCGGACCAGAAGAAATGTTCCTTCCTCTCGACCGTTTCACGTGAAACAAAAGCCGGGGCGATCATCGCCAATGAGCGGATTGAGCTGGCCACGGCCAACCGCCCAGCCCCGGATGTGATTACGGCCCGCGCTCTGGCGGCTTTGCCTGCTTTGTTGGCTTTGGTGGCTCCGTGGGTGGTGGCTAATCCGGCCATTACCTTGATCTTCCCCAAGGGTGCCCGCGCCGAGGAAGAAGTGGCCGAAGCCCGCAAAAACTGGGACTTTGATCTGGTGGAGCACCAAAGCGCCACCGATCCGGCGGCGCGTATTCTGGTGCTGACCGCGATCCGGGCAAGGGTTTGATTTGTCATCCCGACAGAGCCTTGCGATAGCGAGGCGGCGAGGGATCTCCTCTTGGTGAAGGTGGGATCCCTCACATACGTTCGGGATGACAGGATTTCGCGTTCTTTGATAAAAATTTCTTGCCAAAAAGTTTGACGATCATCGACTCGTTCGTGCATGATCGGCGCGCTAAAGAACGCCAATTGAACCCCCTTTGAGGAACGTATCAATGACTGAACAGGCTGTTTCGACCCCGAAAATTCCCCGCATCATGGCGGTTGCCAACCAAAAGGGCGGCGTGGGCAAGACCACGACGGCGGTCAATCTGGCCACGGCGATGTGCGCGGTGGGCAAGACGGTGCTGCTGGTTGATCTGGATTCGCAGGGCAATGCCTCTACGGGTCTGGGGATCAAGCGGGTTGATATCCGCCATTCCAGCTATGACGTTCTGTTCGGCGAAGTCGCGGTCGAAGATGCGATCATGCAGACCAAGGTTCCGAACCTGTCCATCGTTCCGTCCTCCATCCATTTGTCCGGGGCGGAGATTGAACTGGTGGATGTTGAGCGCCGCGAATATTGCCTGCGCGATGCGCTGCGCCAGCCACTGCCGTTTGACTATATTATTATTGACTGCGCCCCGTCGCTCAGCCTGCTGACCCTGAATGCGCTGGTCGCGACCGATACGGTTGTGGTTCCGCTGCAATGTGAATTTTATGCGCTGGAAGGTTTGAGCCATCTGGTCAAAACCATCGAACGTGTGCGCAAGGCCTTTAACCCGACGCTGGATATTCATGGCGTTGTGCTGACCATGTATGACCGCCGCAACAACCTGTCCAGCATGGTTGAAAATGATGTGCGTGAATTCTTCGGTGACAAGGTTTACCGCACCGTGATCCCGCGCAACGTTCGTGTGTCCGAGGCCCCGTCCTTTGGCCTGCCGGCGATTGTCTATGATATGAAAAGTCCGGGTGCGACGGCCTATATCCATCTGGCCAGCGAAGTGCTGAAGCGTGAACGTACATTGATGCGCGAAGCGGCCGCCAACGAACAGCAACTTATTGAAAATAAATCGCAAAACACAGAAGTGAAAGGGGCTGCATGATGAGTACAGCACGTCGTGGTCTGGGCCGGGGTCTCTCCGCTCTGTTTGATGATGAAGAATTGGTTGGCCCGTCTGGTGCGTCTGCATCGGCTGCGCCGTCTGCCGCTCCGGCGGCCCCGGCATCGGGCGTGTCCACTGGGCGCGTGACGTTATCCGTGACGCAATTGATCCCGGGTCCGACACAGCCGCGGAATGTTTTTGATGACGCGACGCTGAAGGAACTGGCTGAATCCATTTCCGCGCATGGCGTGTTGCAACCGTTGTTGGTGCGCCCGTCGAAGGTGAAAGCCGGGTCCTATGAAATCATCTGTGGTGAACGCCGCTGGCGCGCATCGCAGAAGGCGGGCCTGCATGACGTGCCGGTGATTATCCGCGATCTGGATGATACGCAGGCGATGGAAATTGCCCTGATCGAAAACATCCAGCGTGAATCGCTGAGTGTTCTGGATGAGGCCGAAGCCTATATCCGCCTGATGAACGAATTTGGTCACACGCAGGAAAAGCTGGCCGGTGTTGTCGGCAAAAGCCGCAGCCACATCGCCAACACGATCCGCCTGATGGGTCTGCCGGAAAATGTTCGCAAGCTGATCGCCAAGGACATGTTGACCGCCGGCCATGCCCGCGCCCTGATCACCGCCGCCGATCCGGAAGGCTTGGCCCGCGTGGTGGTGGAGAAGGGTCTGTCGGTTCGTGAAACCGAACGTCTGGCCGCATCCGCCGAAGGCAAAACCGGAAGTGCAAAAGCCAAAGCGGCGAAGCCGGTGAAGGACGTCGACACGCGTGCTTTGGAACAAGACATCACCGAACGCCTCGGCATGAAAATGTCGATCGATCTGAAAAGCGCGACCAAGGGCACGGTGAAGATCAAGTTTGATGACCTGGATCAGCTGGATATCATTGTGCAAAAACTGGTCGCTGCCGGTGGACGCATTTAAAAAACACCAATAACCACGGGGGTTTTTGCGCGCCCGTGGAATTCAAAAATTTGTGCAAGAAGGGTGCAGCATAAAATCTGCGCCCTTCTTTTTTGGCCCGTTATTATTGGGTTTTTGAGTGTTTCGCCGCGCAAAAGACCCGTAAATCATCGTTTTTGAGGGGTTTTCCACAACCATTATTCTAAATAATACAAATAATATCAGTGCGTTACACTTTTTCCTGTGCATCGCACAAGAATGGGAGTAGAGGATTGCCCAGTTCTGAAAAAAACAGGATCCCTCTCAAATGGTACTGAATATTACATCTGCGTTAGCCTTGTTTGTCCTGATTGCGATTTCGACCGTGATCTTCTTCGCCTCCAAGCGGATCAAAATTCCTTATACGGTGTTGCTGGTCGCGGTGGGCGTGTTGCTGGTTCCCATTGTGAACCTGCCTTATCTCAACTCTGTGTTCGGCTTTTTGGGCGATATGGTCCTCACGCCCGAACTGCTCTTCTTCATCTTCCTGCCGGTTCTGATTTTTGAATCCGGCTTCAACATGAATATGCGCCGCATGCTGGACAGCGCGTGGGCGATTTCATTGCTGGCCGTGGTCGGGATGGTGATTTCCACGATTACGGTTGCGACCTTGTTGTACTTTGCCCTGCCGCTGGTGGGGATTGAAATTCCATTCATGCTGGCGCTGGTGTTTGGCGCGGTGATTTCGCCGACCGATCCGGTGGCTGTGCTGGCCATCTTCAAGGAATGTCACGTGCCGCGTCGTCTGGGGCTGGTGTTCGAAGGCGAAAGCCTGCTGAATGATGGGACGGCGGTGGCGCTGTTTATGGTGTTGCTGGGTGTGGCCACAACGGGCTTCCACGGCAGCGAAACAATCATACACGGCACGTTCGAATTCATCAGCATGATGGTTCTGGGTGTGGGGCTGGGGCTGGTGATGGCCGCCATCTTTACCCGGGCTTTGCGCTATACAAAGAAAAATGAATTTGTGACTGTGACGCTGATCCTGATTTCCGCGCATCTGGTGTTTATCACCTGTGAACTGATCAACCACAGCGGCGTGGTCCATATCTCGTCGATTATCGCGACGACGGTGGCTGCGTTGTTTATGGGGAACTATTCCCGCAACACGCTGCACCCCGAAGTGGATGAGTATCTGGGTAAGCTGATCGAACACATGGCCTTCGTTGTGAATTCGCTGGTGTTCCTGATGGCGGGCCTGTTGTTCGCCAGTTCGGGTGTGGCGCTGGCGGAATTGTGGTTGCCGATTATTGTCACCGTGCTGGTGGTGGCGTTCTCGCGGATTGTGGCGGTTTATGCCATCACAACCCCGCTGAACCTGAGCAAGGTCGAGGCCCCGATTCCGGCCGCCTGGGAAAAATTGCTGGCCTGGGGCAGTTTGCGCGGGGCGTTGTCGATCATTATCGTCACGCTGATCCCGGCGGATTTCACGGTCCCGGGCTGGGCCTTGCCCTATACGCCGCAGGAATTCCTGTTGGCCCTGACCATCGGATGCATTCTGGCGACCTTGTTTATCAAGGCCCCGCTGATCGTGCCGATCATGAAAAAGCTGAAGGTCACGGATGAAAACCCGCTGAAAAAAGCGCACGAAGCCGATCTGGGGATCTATTACCTTCAGACCGAACGCGCGCGCCTGGTGAAACACTATGAAAAGGGCTTCGTCCGTCCCGAGCACTTCGATGCGATGATGCAGCGGCTGGAGCAAAAACTGGCCGAAGCCGAAGCCCTGCGGGCGGATCTGGTGAAGGCCCATGGCCGCATCATTTTCGACCAGTCCCTGCATCTGGCGATGGTTCACGTTGAAAAAACGGCGTTGAAAAACCTGTTCATCAACGAAGAGGTGAGCGAGCAGACCTATCGCCGCCTGTACAGCAAATTGTGCCTGCAACAGGAAAAGATCGAACAGGCCCGCCACGATGAAATCGATCCGCGCGCCTATACCGACCGCAAGGACGTGTTCGACAAGCTGGTGGCGCTGGTGAATATGCCGTTTGACCGCAATCGCGGCCTGATCACCCCGGCCCAGCGTCTGGAATATTACCGCGCCCAGATGATCATGGCCCGCAAGGCGGTTCAGACCATCGAATGCATGCAGACCGAACATGGCAACCCGGTGTTCCTGCCGGAATCCTATGATCAGGTTCTGGCCCTGTACCGCCAATACAAAAAACGCTCCGGCGAAAAGGCGGATAACATGGTCGCGGAATACAAGGATGAATTGCTGCCCTATTTGCACAAGCTGGCGGAGCGGTCCTTGTTCGCCTCGGGCGGCCGGGCGCTGGACTACCTGCATGACAAGGGTTTGGTGGACGAACATGTCATGCATGATCTGCGCGCGCATTTCTCTGTCTAAGGCATTGATTGCAAATCAAAGAAAAGGGCGCGGGGTTTTCCGCGCCCTTTTTGTTTGCACGGACATTCGGCGGTTGCGCGGGCCGTGTTGGAAAAGCCCTTGACTCTTTTTGTACCGACTGGTATATCTATATATAGATAGAATAAAACGAGGCCAACAAATGTCCGATATGCGCGAACAAGTATTAAGAGTAGCCGGGGAGCTGACGCAGGCGCGTGGTTTCAACGGGTTCAGCTATATCGATTTATCGGACGCCGTTGGCATAAAAACCTCCAGCATCCATTATTATTTCAAGAAGAAGGATGATCTGGCTGTGGCCCTGATCGAGCGCCAGCGCAAGATCGTTGGTGAAAAACTGGCGGCGATTGATGTGGTACAAATGTCGCCACAAGCGTCATTGCAGGCTTTGGGTGACTTATTCAAAAGCTTCATCACCGGACGGCAGGATAATTTCTGCCTGTGCGGCATGCTGGCCGCAGAATTTGCGGCCATGAATGATGCGGCCCGTGCGGCCCTAAAGGCCTATTTCGATGATATGCGCGGCTGGCTGGCCGGGCAATTTGTGCGGCTGGATCCATCCATTCCATCCGATCAGGCGCAGGCCAAAGCGCTGTGCTTTATCGGTGCGCTGGAAGGGGTGTTGCTGATCGCGCGGCTGGAGAATAACCCGGCCCTGATTGATCAGGCGATTGCCCCTTTTCTACACCCCTAGACGTCATCCCGGCGAAGGCCGGGATCCATAGGATAGATTGTATGGACACCGGCCTGCGCCGGTGTGACGAAAAAGAAGAGATTACAAAGTTTCGGGCAGATAGAAAGTGATGATGACCACGCATTTTTTCTCCCTCCCTGAATATCTATCTTTATATAGATAGAATTTGAAGATGACTGTGCATTGAAACCCAAAACCCAAAGGAGACGATCATGACCATTCAACTCATCAATCCCGATACCGCCACGGGCAATGTTGCAACATTACTGGCGGGGGCCAAGGCCAAGCTGGGCATGGTGCCCAACATGTTCCGCGTCATCGCCAATGCCCCGAAAGTGCTGGAGGGGTATTTCGCCTTCTCTGGCATCGTTGGCAACACGCTGAACGGCAAGGCCCGCGAACAATTGGCCATCGCCTTGGCCAGCAGCAATGATTGCGGCTATTGCCTGAGCGCCCACACGGCCCTGGGCCGCATGGCCGGTGTTGGCGCGGATGACCTGCGCTCGGCCCAAAGCGGCACGGTGTCCGACCCGAAAACCCAGGCGATGATTGACTTCGCGCTGGAGGTCAACCGCACCCATGGCGAAAATATGCAGTCCGGCGTCGCCGCCGCCCGTGACGCGGGCTTAAGCGATGAAGAATTGCTGGAAATCATCGCCAATGTTGCGCTGAACATCTTCACCAACGCGGTGAACGGCGTGGCGGAAACAGAGATCGATTTCCCGAAGGTGGAAATCATCAAAAAAGCCGCATAAAATCGGCATTTTAACGTCGTACAGAGCGCGTGAAAAGACCACATTCACGCGCTCTGTCGCATCCACCTGAAACTCCCTCTCCCTGCGGGAGAGGGGAGGGGTGGGATTATTTGTGGTTTGAATTTGGGGCGGGGTTTTGCTGCACTTTATTGTGCGGGCTTGTGCCCGGTTCCGCCAACCGCCCCAGACGGTCGAGATAGGCGCGCATACTGGGTCGTGTGCCCGCGGCCATTTCCAGCAGGATTAGCGGGCGGAAGCGTCCGGCCTGGGCGAAGACACGATCTTCGATGAAATTGGCGTAGGGGCGCAAATAATCGGCCAATGTTGCAACATTTTGATCCAGATCCGGCGTGTCCCGCGCCAGCGCATCATGCAGAGCCGACGCCGCAATCGCACCCGTCTGATAGGCCCAGAAATAACCCATCTGGCGGTCAAACCAATGGCTTTCCGCCACCATGAAATCATCGGGATCATGCGACTGGCCGGTGAATTGCTGCATCGTTTCGGCCCAGAAGGTGGGCAGGTCGGCGACCTTCATCTCCCCATCAAGGATTTTGCGTTCGGCCAGCACGCGCCAAACCATGTTCGGCGGCAAGGCTAGCTCGCTGGTGCCCCAATTCATGTCGTGCGGATCGGGGCGCGTGGCCAGAGCGTGCAAATTTTCGGGTGTCCATTCCGGCCCGTCCATCTGCAAAATGCTGCGGATCAAAGGCGCAGCAATATCGAAGAACCGCTTCTTATACCCCGCTTGCTCAAAGAACATCGCGGCGGCTTCGTGGGTGTTGTACCCGTTCACACGCCCCACGGGTTGCGATTTCACGGCATCGGGCAGGCGGTTCAGCGCCAGCAGATACAGCAAATGCCCGCATTCATGCATGGCGTTGCTCAGGCCCCGGATGACATCATCCTCATAACATTCAATCGCCAGTTTGATGCGGTTGGGCGTGCCCCAGCAAAACCCGTTGGGCAGGGTGGTAAAATCAATCTCGATATCATGGTGGTCCAGCTGATTTTGGTCCCATCCCCCCGCATCCAGAAACGCGTTCAGGACATGACGGAATAATTTTTGCTGCAGCTCTTCCGCAACATCGGGCAGGGGCAAAGGTGGCGGGGCATCGCGCAATTTCTGCGCCAAACCCTGTAAATTATGGGGGTAACGCGTTTTGGCCGATTCAATGGCGCGGTCAATATCGCTGTTGCGGGTGTGCGGATTCCATTCATCCAGCAACACCTCCGACACCGCCACGCCCAGCCGCCGGGCGGGCTCCGTCGCCAATTGGCGGCGTAAGGAGAAAATGTTTTCAAGGATCGGTTGCTGTGCCTGCCACGCGGCGCGGGCACCGTCGCGTTCGGACACTTCAAACGTCTCCAACCACTGGGATTCCGAGTGTTTTAACGCATCTTCCAGCGCATCAATCAATTCCGGATGGGTCAGGCCGGATGATAAATCATGCAGCCGCCGCATTTCCTGTAAATTCGCCTGATCCCAGTCGGGCAAAGCCTGTGCGATGGTATCCGCGTGATCCAGCAATGTGTCGACATGGTACCGGTCACTGTTCAACAGGCGGAACTGGTTATGCCGCCGCCCCTTAATGTCGGCGACGATGGAATCCAGCGCCTCGTTTGATGCCAGCCACTTCTCGGCCTGTAGAATATCAATCTGGTCGGACTCGCTCTGCCACGCCCCGAAAATACGGCGCAGGCGGTCATAGGCCTGCAAGGCTTCTTCTGTCGTTGGGGGCGTGTTGGTCAACGCCAGTGTCGTCCGTTCCGGCTCTACCCCGAACAGGCGCAAAACATTCTCCGCCACGCGCCGCCACACAGCCCGCAGGAAAAAGATCGTTCGTGGTGTTTCACCCTCAGGACGCATGGGTTTTGATCACTCCATCAGCGCCTGATTGTCTTTGAAAACATTGAAAAAATGGATAATAGTGGTCCGGCGTATGGCGCAGCGGCTTGTATGGCGCGCGCCTGTTATGATTTACCCTGCATTATCAACGAGATAGCGATGAGCAAATACAATATCCGCGACACCGAAGCCAAATGGCGCAAAACCTGGGAAGACCGTGCGTCCTTCGCCAGCGCGGAGGATAAGGGCCAAAAGAAATACTACGTCCTGGAAATGTTCCCGTATCCGTCGGGGCGGATTCACATGGGGCACGTGCGGAATTACACGTTGGGCGACGTTGTGGCGCGCTATCGCAAGGCACAGGGTTTTAACGTCATTCACCCGATGGGGTGGGATGCGTTCGGTCTGCCGGCGGAAAACGCGGCAATGGAACGTGGCGAACATCCGGGTACATGGACCTACGCGAATATTGCGGTGATGCGCGACCAGCTGAAATCCATGGGCCTGTCGATTGATTGGAGCCGGGAGGTCGCGACCTGCCACCCGGGGTATTACAAACACGAACAGAAGATGTTCCTGGAGTTCTATCGCAAGGGCTTGGCCTATCGCAAAGAAAGCTGGGTCAACTGGGACCCGGTCGACAACACCGTTCTGGCCAACGAACAGGTGGTGGATGGCAAGGGCTGGCGCACCGGGGCCCCGGTGGAACGCCGTAAATTGTCGCAATGGTTCCTGAAAATCACTGATTACGCGGAAGATTTGCTGCAGGGGATCCAGACACTGGATCGCTGGCCGGAGAAGGTTCGGATTATGCAGGAAAACTGGATCGGCAAGTCCCAAGGCCTGCAATTCAAATTCGATCTGGTCGGGTCCGATCAACAGATCGAGGTATACACAACCCGTCCGGACACGCTGTTCGGTGCGTCGTTCGTGGGTTTGTCCCCGAACCACCCGATGGCGGCGCAACTGGCCGGATCGCACCCGGACTATGAATCCTTCATGGCCAAGGTGCAGCAAGGCGGCACGTCCGAAGCGGCGATTGAACAGGGTGATAAATTCGGTCTGGACACTGGCGCGAAGGTCAAACACCCGTTGATTCCGGGCGTGGAATTGCCGGTCTATCTGGCTAACTTCATCCTGATGGATTACGGCACGGGGGCCATTTTCGGCTGCCCGGCGCATGACCAACGTGACTTTGACTTCGCAACAAAATACGGCTTGTCGATTACGCGTGTCATCAGCGGAGAGGGCGATTTGCCCTATACGGGCGATGGCGTTTTGGTCAATTCCGACTTCCTGAATGGCATGAGCGTGGATGCAGCAAAATCCGAAGTGATCAAGCGCATGGAGGCCGATAAACGCGGCTTTGGCACCACGCAATATCGTTTGCGCGACTGGGGTATTTCACGCCAGCGTTATTGGGGCTGCCCGATCCCGATGATCCATTGCGGGGATTGCGGCATCGTTCCGGTACCGGATGCCCAGCTGCCTGTCACCCTGCCGGATGATGTGACGTTTGATAAGCCGGGCAACCCGCTGGCGCACCATCCGACATGGAAAAATTGTGCATGCCCGTCCTGTGGCAAACCCGCCCAGCGCGAAACCGACACGTTCGACACGTTCTTTGAATCCAGCTGGTATTTCGCGCGTTATTGCGACCCGCGCAATGAAAACGAAGCGTTTTCGCGTGAAAAAGCGGGCTACTGGCTGCCTGTCGATCAATATATCGGCGGGGTGGAACATGCCGTGCTGCACCTTCTTTATTCCCGTTTCTTCACCCGTGCGTTGAAGGATTGTGGGTATCTGGATGTGGCTGAACCCTTCGCGGGCCTGTTTACGCAAGGCATGGTGACCCATGCCACGTACAAGGATGCGGACGGCAAATGGATGTTGCCCGATGATGCGGTCGAAGACGGCAAAGGCGGGTTTAAACACGCCAAAACCGGCGCGCCCGTGACACAAGGCCGCATTGAAAAAATGTCGAAATCCAAGAAAAACGTGGTCGATCCGGAAGTGATTTTGGGCACCTATGGTGCCGATGCGGCCCGTTTGTTCATCCTGTCGGATTCCCCGCCTGAGCGCGATCTGGAATGGACCGATGCCGGGGTGGAAGGGTCATGGCGCTTCGTCAACCGTGTTCACCGTATGGTGGATGAATTGCTGGCCACACTGCCGGCTGCAAAAACGGCCGCGCCATCGGCGTTCAGTGATGCGGCGACGGAATTGCGCCGCGCATCCCACGGCGTTATGGCCGGGGTGGCGACGGATATTGAGGCCTTCCACCTGAACAAGGCGGTGGCGCGTATTCGTGAATTGTCCAACACGATTGGGTCGTTCAAGGCCAATGATGCCGCCGACCACTGGGCTCTGCGCGAAGCGGTGGAAACATTGATTCAATGTATGAACCCGATGATGCCGCATCTGGCCGAAGAATTGTGGGCGGCGCTGGGGCATACCACCTTGCTGGTGGACACGCCGTGGCCAAAGGCCGATCCGGTTTTGCTGCAATCCGACACCGTGACCATCGCGGTGCAGGTGAATGGCAAAATGCGGGCGACCATTACGTTGCCGAAAGACGCGGACAAGGCCCATGCCGAACAAACCGCGCTGAACGACGCCAACGTGCAAAAAGCGCTGGAGGGTAAAGATGTCCGCAAAATCATCATCGTCCCGAACCGGATCGTCAATGTGGTGGTCGGTTAAGACGGGTGCTCTGATCGGGCTTCTGGCCCTGTTCTGTCCTCCGGCGATGGCTGGCGGGCTGGAACAGGGGCGGTGGTCCACGCCTGTGGGTGGTGATCTGGTGCAGGTGTATCAGGTCCCCCCGCGGCAAAGCACATCCTTTGCCCTGAACCGCACGCATTACGATGTGGCGGAACAAATGTTCATTCTGGATATGGCGGAACTTCCTGCCCATGTGAACGAAGCCGCCCCGCCCAAGCCCGAAGATTTGCGCCACATGGCGTTTTTGCTGCGCCTTGTGACGCAGCAAAGCCAATGGCTGACGACCGAGCAGGGGCGCGATTTGTTCAACGCCGATGTCTTGCCGTTGCCCCCTTTTGGGGCGGCGTTTGCCCTGTCGCTGGAGGATCTGCGCGCGGGCACGGCGTCCCCCGTGGAACAACCCTATGGTGCCCTGGGTCTGGTGCCCGTGTTGCAGGAAACGCAGGGCAAACAAATGCGCCTGTGGCCACCGGGAATGGCGGATCAAACGGGTGGCACCATCGGGTTTGATGTGCGTGATGATGCGGGAACTGTGCTGGCCTCATTCCGCGCGGAATTTATCAATCAACCGCTGACCTATCGCGGGGTGTGGTCGCCGGATGGGCGCTGGGTGTTCCTGCCTTTGCCGCAGCGGGCCAAAACGGAATGGGTGGCGGCCATGGGGGCCTTTGCCACGCGGGATATTCTGGTGCTGGGGCCGTTTGAAACCACGCGGTCGCGCGAGGCCATTCGCATCGAACTGCGCGATCGTGCGGCGAAGGATGGGCGCGCCTCCCGCGCGGCGGATTTTGCGGCGGGCAAGATGACGGCGGATGAGTTTTTTGGCCCCGCGCTGAATGATGCGCGGGCGCGGGTGCAACGTTGCGCCGATCTGCGTGATGCGGTCGGCCCGATTTATGCGCTGAGCATCAAAAAGGCAAAAGATGCCCGCCCGCTTTACCCGCCTGGGGATGGGGATCGCCTGCCCGTGGGGCAATTATTCACCATGACGCTGGATGCGGAAAAAGTGCGGGGCAAGGTGGTTGTGGCGGGTCTGGACCCGGCGGCGGCCCCGGCCATTGCGGCCTTTGCCGCGGATCAGGGCTGGACGAACGATGTCCAAACCGTCATGGTTCACATCACGGACGGGGTTTTGACATTGAAATGCCCGTAAGGGGTTTGTGGTCGGAATGACAGGAATAGGGGAATAAAACGTGCGCTTGTTTGGATTGATGCTGGTTTCTGTTTTGGTCGCATTGAGCGTGTCTGCCTGCGGGTTCCGGCCCATGTATGGCACGGCGGCGATCCCGTCAGGCGCGCGCGTGGCCCTGAATGATGTGGCGATCAGCAATATCCCCGACCGTTCCGGCCAGCAATTGCGCAACGCGTTGATCGACCGGTTTTATGCCGAAGGCCGCCCGGCCGATGCACGCTATCGCCTTGATATTGCACCGATTCAGGAAATAAAAACCGAACTGGATGTGACCAAAAGCGCCGATACGACGCGGGCCCAACTTCGCCTGCGCACCACGATGGTGCTGGTCGACGGGCTCACGGGCCAGCCTGTGTTGGAGCGCGCGTTGTCAACGATCACCAGCTACAACGTTCTGGGCAGCCAGTTCTCGACCCGCGTGACCGAACAAAACGCCCGTGATAACGGCCTCAAAGATCTGTCCCGTCAGATTGAACAGGCCGTGGTCTTGTACATGAACCGCACCCCGCAGCAAAAAACGCCGTATGAAGCACAGGCGGTTGAAGGTGTGCGGTATAAGATTTTGCCTTAGACCCTTTTCGCTTTAACTGGGGTGCGTTCCCCCTCCCAGAGGGAGGGGGTTAGGGGGAGGGGTTCGGAATGTGAGCTTCTTTAATCAGTATCTTACCCCCTCACCCCAACCCTCTCCCCATGGGAGAGGGGGTGTTTAGAGCGCATTTGGAACGACGGGAAAACCTTGACCCAACCCGCTGCTTCCGACAGGATCGGCCCATGAAACTCACCTTTCGCCAGATTGAACCCTTTGTGAAATCCCCGGACCCTGCGGCCCGGGTGGTGTTGGTGTTTGGCCCGGACGAAGGGTTGATGAAGGAGCGTGCCGCCCTGATCGGTAAAACGGTCGTGGCGGATTTGAATGATCCGTTCAATGTTGCGGTGTTGAATGCGGATTCTCTGGGGTCTGACCCCGCGCGCCTGAATGACGAGGCGCGCGCCATTTCCATGATGGGCGGCAACCGCCTGATCCGGATTGAAAGCGGGGCGGACAGCCTGACCCCGTTGATTAAAGAATACCTGGCCGATCCATCACCCACGGCTTTGGTGGTGATTGAGGGGGGTGATCTTTCGACCCGCTCATCCCTGCGCAAGCTGGTGGAATCTGCAAAAAATGCGGCGGCGTTGCCGTGCTATGTGGCCGAGGCGCGCGATGTGTCCGGCTTGATCCGCGAAATGCTGCAGGATGCGGGCTTGCGCATTGATAACGATGCCAGTGCATGGCTGGCGCAGCAATTGACGGGTGACCGCTTGCTGGCGCGGGCCGAAATTGAAAAATTGATCACCTACATGATCTCCGCCCCCGATAAATCCGTGCATCTGGACGATGTAATCGCCTGTTGCGGACAGGGCGGGGCAAAATCGCTGGATGATTTGATTTTTGCGACCTTGGGCGGGGATACCGAAGCCGCCTTGCGCACCTTTCGTCAATTGCTGGATGAGGGCACGGCGATCATTGCCATGCTGCGGTCCCTGCAAAACCATGTCCGCCGCCTGCATCTGGCCCGTGTGGCCATGGATCAGGGTGCCAATGCGAAGGAGGCGATGGACAGCCTCAATCCCAAAATCTTCTTCAAGTGGGAAGATTCCTTCCGCGGCCAGTTGATGCGGTTTAGCACGGCGCGGCTAGATACGATTATGCAGCGTTTGATGCGGCTGGAAGCGGACTGCAAGCAAACCGGAACCCCGGATGAATTGGTCACCGCGCAAGCCCTTCTGTCCATCAGCGCGGCGGCCAGACGGTAATCCCCGCTATTTTCTTTAGGCAGCATCCCCGCGAAAGCGGGGATCCATGGCATTTATCCGTTCGCTTCCATGGATCCCCGTTTTCACGGGGATGCCAGTGGAGGGGGCGGGGCCAACAACAAAAAAGCCCCACCATCACGGCGGGGCTTTTCCTTTATTCTCCGATCATCCCTTCATCGGATCATCCGTTCATCCCCTTAATCCTTTGCCAAGTGCTCAACGCGCATTTGACGGGCGCGGGTCAGGATGGCGTCTTCAACCTGGCGGCCGGTTTCAATGCTGGCCGGGGCATCGCGCCACTCATTGCCCTTGCGCACCTGCCGGAACACTTTCACCTGAATGCCGTCGGAACGCAGCTGGCGGTCCAGAATAAAGACGTTCAGCTTGATACGCTCGCCCGGTGTTTCCGCCGGGGTGTACCAGTCGGTCAGGATCACGCCGCCAAACGGATCGGCGCTGGCCAGCGGCATAAAGGACACGGTGTCCAACGCGGCGCGCCACAGATAGCTGTTGACGGTCACGCCATCGGCCCCGGTCGTGTCGGCTTTCTTCTTGCCCAGCAGGCTGATGCCGCCATCGCCAAAGATGCTTTGGCTGTCGCTATAGATATCGTTCTGGTCCACTTTGGTGTTGCGGTCCATCCCCGTCGGGTATTTGGCCTCACCCTTCGGTACGGAAGAGCAGGCGGATACGGCCGCAACGGCCATCAAGGACAGGGTTAAAACCAGAAAACGCGATGTCATGCGGGGAAACCTCTTTATATATAAGAACGTGCCTGATGATTTAGCATGCGGGGCAGCAACCCTCAAGCGTGGGGTTGGTTGATGGTGTTTCTTCTCCCGTTGTCACCTTTTGTCATTCCCGCGAAAGCGGGAATCCATTGTGAGCATCCCCAAAATCCCATGGATTCCCGCTTTCGCGGGAATGACGATGATGGGTGCTTTGTTTTATCACATTGAAAAACAATAATAATTTTTCAATGTGGCAAAAACGCCACACTCAAACCCCGAAATGTGGCTTCTGTGCACTTCTGTCGTTGAAAACCTGACCCTCTGGTGACATCCTTATGCCCATACGTGCCGTCCGGCATGGGGATCAGTGCGAATTGATAACCTTGAATCCGAACGGATGCGATTTTTTGTGAAACTGGAGGAACTATCCAAATGAAAAATATCCTGATGATGACCGTTGCTGTTGGTGCACTGGCTTTCGCTGCTGCTCCTGCAATGGCACAAGACGGCGGCGTTGATCTGAGCATCGCTGGCCACATGAAAGGCTACGTAACCTGGAACGACCAAGATGAAGCTGCTGGCCAACCGGACGCTCGCTCGGTTGACATCCTGCGTGAAACCGAAATTCACTTCACCGGCGAAACCACGCTGGACAACGGCCTGACCGTTGGTTTCCACACGGAACTGGAAGATGACCTGGGTGATGGCTTTGCTACGGAAGAAAGCTATGCTTACTTCGCTGGCAACTGGGGCCGCGTAAACTTCGGTGCTGAAGATGGCGCTGGCTACTTGCTGCAAGTTGCTGCTCCGTCCGCTGACTCGAACGTTGACGGTATCCGTCAGTACATCAGCGCGTTCAACACGACCGTTGCTGGCGTTGCTGCTGGTGCAACCGGCGCCCTGGATTATGACATGGCTCCGACCGCAGCTGCTGACAAAATCACCTACATTTCCCCGAACTTCAATGGCTTCCAAGCTGGTGTGTCTTACACGCCGGACGTAGAAGATGTTGCTGGTACGGCTCTGGGTTCCCGCTCCTTGGGCGTGTCCACGGATGACGTGAACGATGCTCTGGGCCAAGCCTATGAAGCCGCTGTTCGTTACGAAGGTAACTTCGACGCGTTCCGTCTGGCCGTTGGCGCTGGCTATGCTCAAGTTGAAGTTGAGCAAGAAACCGCCGCTTCTGACGACGTTCAAACCTGGAACGTTGGTGCAAACGTTGGCTTCGGCGCGTTTAACGTTGGTGCAGTATACTTCGACGGCGAAAACACCGCCGGCACGAAAGATGCTGACACAGACGGTTTCGTTGTTGGTGTTGACTACACGACCGGCCCGTTCGTTATCGGCGCTTCCTACTACAACGCTGACGACATCGACGGTGTTGCTAACGTAGACGCTGAGCGTTATTCCGGTGGCGTAACCTATAACTACGGCCCGGGCATGTCCTTCCGTGGTTCCGTACACCACGTACAATATGACCAAGTTGGTGGCGACGTAGACGGTACGTCCCTGCTGCTGGGTACGCAAATCAACTTCTAATCTTCGGATTGGATGATGAATTGGGAAGGGGGGCCTCACGGCCTCCCTTCTTTTTTGTTGTGATCACGGGGTTGTCCTTGATGATCGGCATTTAAAGATCCTCACCCCAACCCTCTCCCAAAGGGAGAGGGCCCGCCCCTTCCTTTTGTCATCCCGAACGCATGTGAGGGATCTCCCCTTCGAGGAAGAGGAGATCCCTCGTCGCGCGCTTTTGCTTCGCTACAGCGCGGCTCTGTCGGGATGACAAGGGGTGGGAATGGTGTCAATAAACCCTTCAGCCAATACGAAAAACACACCTGTATATCAAAGGGATAGGAGGCTTTCATGGACTGGACAGAGGGGGGCACGGATGGCATCCTTATGCCTTAAACGAATCAGTCTTTCTTTACTTCGGGGACCACTTAACATCATGAAAAAAATTCTTCTCTCCGCTTTGGTTGCGGGTTCAACATTCGCCGCGGTACCGTCCGCGATGGCGCAGGACAATGCCATTGATCTGGGCATTGGCGGTTTTATGCGCGGCTATGTGGCTGTCCATGATCAGGATGATATGCCGGGCAACGAATCCCGCACCTTCGACATCCTGCGCGATACCGAAGTGCATTTTAAAGGCAAAACCACACTGGATAATGGCCTGACCGTCGGGTTCCACACGGAAATCCGTAACGATCTGGGTGATGGTTCTGCGGTTGATGAATCCTACGTCTATTTCTCCGGCGATTGGGGTCGCATCAATTTTGGTGCTGAAGATGGTGGCGCTTATTTGCTGCAAGTTGCGGCTCCGGCAGCGGATTCCAACATTGACGGTGTTCGCCAATATCTCAACCCGATCAACTATGACACGTTGACGAACGGTGCGTTGGGAACCGGGTTCCAGATTGATTACGCCACCAACTCCTCGGGTAAATCGGACAAGATCACCTATACCACGCCGAAATTCTCTGGTTTGCAGGTCGCAGCGTCCTACACACCGGATGTTAGCGGAACGTCCCGTTCCCTCGGCGTTGCTGAAGATGACGAGCTGGATGATCGTGGCTCTGCCTATGAAATCGGTGCGCGTTATGAACGCGAAATCGGTGATTTCAACATCCTGCTGGGTGCTGGTTATGTGACCGTCGATGTCGAACAGAAATCGGCAGCCAGTGATGATCTGAAATCCTGGAACGCGGCGGCTGTTCTGGGCTGGAAAAACTTCCAATTCGGTGCTGTCTATTTCGATGAAGAAAACGTCGACACCGACGCCAACGAAAACCATGACGGGTTCGTCATCGGTGCCGATTACACCATGGGCCTGTGGGTTCTGGGTGCATCCTACCTGAACGGCACGTATGAAGAACTGGCTGCGAATGAGGGTGATACCGAACGTTACAGCCTCGGTCTGACCTATAACTACGGCCCGGGCATGTCCTTCCGCGGTTCTGTTCACCATGTTGAACACGAATTTGGCGGCGCCATCGGCGATCGCGACGCCACCAGCTTGTTGCTGGGGACGCAAATCAACTTCTGATCTTCGGGTTGGATAAGGAATTGAAAAGGGGGCTACAAAGCCCCCTTTTTTTGTTCAATATCAAATTGTTAGACTATTCCATAGTCAAAAACTTGATAAATCATGATACATCAAGATATAATGGGGGGAGCCAAGGAAAAGGAAAATTGTACCATGACCCAAACCCGTGAAAAATTTGCAACGCAGGTGGATGCCGTCTTGCTGGCGGATGTGCGTGATCTGGCCCGGGCCGAGGGGCGGCAGTTGCAGGCGCTGGTGGATGAGGCTTTGGCTGATTTGATTGAAAAACATCGGAATGCCAAAGCGCGTCCCCATGTCATGGCGGCCTATATGGGCTCGCATGCTCCCTATGCCGGGCTTTATAAAAAGCTGGCTGAATAATCATGGCTGATTATTTGACGGTTGCCGACGTGATGGCGATTCACGCGGATCAAATTCTGCGTTATGGCGGTGGCGAAGGTATTCGCGATCCGGGATTGCTTGAAGCGGCGCTGTTTCGTCCACAAACCGGATATTATGCCGACATCGTCGCCGAAGCGGCGGCGTTGTGGGAGAGTCTGTCTCAAAACCACCCGTTTATTGACGGCAACAAGCGAACGGCGTTCGCTTGTACATACACGTTTCTGGTGATCAATGGTTATCGGATGACGGCCAACGGTGATGACATTTATGCCTTTATGATTGACCTTTACCAACGGGCGGATTTTTCACTCAACCATCTGGATTCATGGTTACGCAAGAACACAGCGGCCATAGATTAGTGCAATTAGTGCATGGAAACAATTAGAGTCGTCCAAACCCGCATTGAAACCGCCGCCCGTGCCAGTGGGCGCGATGGGGTGTCTGTGCAGTTGGTTGCGGTCAGTAAAAACCAGCCGGATGATAAGATTGATGCGGCTTTGCGCGCGGGCCTGCGCGTGTTCGGTGAAAACCGGGTACAGGAGGCGCAGAAGCGGTGGGGCCGCCACCATGCGGAGGGGCGACGCGCGCTTTATCCGGATATGTCCCTGCATCTGATCGGTCCCCTGCAAACGAACAAGGTGCGTGATGCGGTGGCGTTGTTTGATGTCATCGAAACGGTGGACCGCCCTAAACTGGCCCAAGCGCTGGCAACGGAAATGCAGGCGCAAAAACGGTCATTACCCTGTTTTATTCAGGTGAATACAGGCGATGAAGCGCAAAAATCCGGGTGTTCTGTAGCGGATGTGCCGGATTTGTTGCAATTCTGTCGTGATCTGGGCCTGAATGTCACCGGATTGATGTGTATTCCCCCCGTTGACGTCGATCCGGCACCGCATTTTCAGCTTTTGCGCGATCTGTCCGGGCGCTGTGGCCTGTCCAATCTCAGCATGGGGATGTCAGCTGATTTTGAAACCGCCATCGCCTATGGGGCCACGCATGTGCGTGTGGGATCGGCGTTGTTCGGGGCGCGGTGAGTTTTCTAACCACGGATCAACACAAAGTGGGCTTACTCGTTAAATTTCCACACTTGTCGCTTCACGGCATGGCCTGCCGCAGGGGCGATATCGCCCAGCGATGCGGCGCTCTCATACTGTTGGGTCGCATGAAAGGCGAGCAGGGTTTCCGGTGTTGGCGGTGTCAGCGGGGCGGTTGCGGCCTGATCCAGCTGGGCCAGCGATGTCTGGCTGGCGGATTGTGTTGGCGTTGATGGTGGTGGGTTTGCAATCGGTTCATCTTTCAATGCGGCCATGGCGTGTTCGTCAATCGTGGCCCCGGTTTCTTCGGCGACGATCACATTCACCAGACCGGCGGCGGCCCCCACGGCCCCGCCAAACAAGGCCCCGCCGAAAATGCGGCCAGAGGGGCGGATTGTGTCGCCGGTGATTTCGCGATAGGCCGTGCCGACCAGCGGAATATGCTGCAGCGGGTTGATGATGTCGATCAGGTCGCCAAAGCCAAACGGTTCCTCGCCCTGCAGCGCGGGGTTGATGCTGTGATCAGATTGATAGGCCAGCGCACCATCGACGCGGGGGTCCATCGGTCCGGCTCCGGTCAGGGTGGCCAGTGTTTCTTCCTGCGCCGTTTGGGGCATGCCCCAGACCGGAATGGACCCGGCCATGCGATCATTGCCCTGATCCATGCGAAAGACGGGGCGAGGCTTTGCCGCGGCGTAGGAACCTGAAGAAACGGCCACGCCCGCTTGTCCCCGCGGGGAGGAGGCCGCAGGTGCAAGGGGCGTGGCAATCGTGTCAGGCACCATCATGGGGAGAAACTTTTTCCAGTTCGTTCAGTCATCACCCCATGATTTTGCAAGTCCTGTGCCGCAGGTGTGAAGTGGTAACATATTGTTATAAAAAGATAATCTTTTGGACAGGGTGGGTCAAACAGGGGGTGGCTGTCCAATTTTGCCCGGCGTTTTGTTCCGCCCCGGTTTCTGGCATGATACGGGCATGACCCAGAATATTTCATCACCCATGCCGCCATCTTCGACTCCGCTCTCCGTCCGTGTGCCACCATCCCTGCCGGCGCGTGTGGGGGATGTTCTGGTGCGTGCGGCGGCCCGTTATGGTGTGAGCGTAACGGTGACGACCATGCCCGCTGATATCGACCTGAGCGATATGCTGGACGGGTCGCGGCGTGTGCGGTTGGGGTTGGTGCTGGATATGATCCGGCGGCACAGCGTTACGGGGCCCGCCCCGGCCATTCTGGGCATGTTTGAATTTTTGTCCGCCGATCTGGCGCTGCGGGGTGCGGATGGGATTGTGACGCGCCTGACCGAGAAGGAGCGTGATCTTCTGTCGGTCTTACTGGCCGCGCGCGGTGCGGCGGTGGCGCGGGATGTCTTGCTGGACCGGGTCTGGGGCTTTGCGCCGGGTGTGGAAACCCACACGCTGGAAACGCATATTTATCGCCTGCGGCAAAAACTGGAAACCGACCCGGCTGCCCCGGTGATCCTGACGACCGATGGGGATGGGTATCGGTTGATTGTGGGGTAAGTCCTTTTGGTGTTCGCTTGCGCGGGAATGCTAAAAAAGCTGTTTTTACGGTGTTAAAATCAAATCCACCGCCGCGCGCAGGCTTTGCAGGAAGGTGTCCGCTTTCTTGATGGTCAGGGTGCCGACGCCACGTCCGGCCAGTGTTTCCAGATCGCTCATCAACCGTTGAATTGTTCGGATTTCATCCGGGCTCAGCTCCACCTTTGGACCGGTTGGGGTTGGTGGCGGCGGCGGGGCCGTATCGCTGATGGAGATGGAAGGGCTGCCCTGTCGCGCTGTGTTTTGATAGGCGTGTGCCGCCATCGATGCCTGTTGCGCCACTTGTGTGGGTGGGGGCGCATCCGGCGCCGGGGTGGCCGGCATGGCGGCGGGGGTCGTCTGTGGCGGTGTTGGAACCGCCGTGCCCGCCTGAATCAATAAATCGCGCAGAAAAACATACAGTGCCGATACGGACACATGCGCATCATCACCAAATGAAAACTCATCGCTTTCATCTTTGTGCTCGTCTTTCTTTTTCCCGTGCCCGCGATCGTCGTCATGGCGGATGCCCAGCCATGAATCGGCATGCTCGGTCGTGCGGAATGTGGTGCGGAAAACACCGTCCAGTTTTGAATCCATCGCGCCAAAAAGCCTTAAAAAATCATCGTTATAACAGATTTATTATAACGTGTTTTGGGCGCGCGCGTCATTATTCCTTGCTGAACAGCAACATCAGCTCGCGTTCACGGCTGCTGACATAGCCGGGGGAGACATCTTCCCACAGGAGGATGTCCTCCTCGTCTTCTTTCCACAGGGCCAGAACCACGGGGCTGGCCACCATCGGAAACAGGGGAACGCCGGACACTTCCATTGGGGCCTTGCCGTCGGCTTCCTTGGCGAAGGCGACAATCTCCGCGCGGATCAGGCGTTTATCGTTACTGGTGCGGATGCGCATCAGACTTTTGATCCGGTCATATTTCGCATCATCCAGCGGGAATGTCATGGTCGGCTTGACCCCCGTCACAATCACAGCCAGCCATAAATCACCGACATTGAACGGAAAATAAAGCGGGTCGGCCATCGCGGGCAGGGTGAGAACCATGCGGCGGGGCTTGGCGGGCGTTTTGCCATCGGCTTCGCTGGCTTCGAAAAGTTGCAATGTGGCGGGGCTTTTGATCGTCAGCGGTGTGCGTTCGACATAGAAATTCAAAAACCCCTGCTGCAGGCGCAGCGTTCCCTGCTGAACAATTTCATTGCGCTGGCTGGGCTTTGCGTTTTTATAGGCTTCGGTCGGTGTGATCCAGGTGCGGAAATCCGGCAGTGTGTCGGTCAGGCGATAAAACGCAAACGCGGCCTTTTCGCTTTCGCTGTAGGCGCGCATCAAATCGTCCTGCGCATGGGCGGTGCGATGGGGCGTGGCCAACGCCAGCAACACCATGACAAAAGAAAGAAAGCGCAAGGCAGATACGAACATCAACGGGATTTCCAAAACCGGATCCGGAACCGGACCGGGGCAGGGTGTGGTGGGACAGTGTCTATCCCATGATGCTATAATCTCTTTTATAATCTCTGAATACAACTGGGATATGTATGATTATGGCGAAAAAACCGCCCCCGCCCCCCGCGTCCGAAACCCCGGGGCAAACTGGGGAAAAACATAAGAAAAACCCCAAAGAAAACAGGGGTTTGAGTGATGAGGATCAAGGGCTGTGGGCCTATGTCCTGCGCGATGTTTTACCTCTGCCCGGAAAGCGCGCAAAACCGGCCGCACCGGCGGCTGATCATACGCCTGCACACGGGGTGTCTTCTCCCCAGACCACCGTCGGTCCGAGTCCGGCCCCTGCGTTATCTCCGCCCGCGGTCAGGACGGATTTGTCCCCCGGGTCGGGGTTGGATCGCCGGAATGCCAATCGTTTGCGCAAAGGGCAGATGGTGATTGAAGGGCGGCTGGATTTGCATGGCTTGCGGCAGGCCGAGGCGCAGGCGCGCCTGACGCAGTTTTTACTGTCGGCGCATGCGGCGGGGAAACGCTGCGTGCTGGTGATTACCGGCAAGGGCAATTCGAAAATGCAGGCGGATACGGACGATGGCCGGCCCGGCTGGATGCGCAATGAACCGGGTGTCCTGCGCCAGAATTTGCCCGCATGGCTGCGGCAGGACCCGTTGCGCGCCATTGTGCTGGAGATGAGTGCGGCGACGCCGCGCGATGGCGGCTCGGGGGCGTTTTATATCCTGTTGCGCCGGGACAGGGGGTAGAGCGTTCAAGGCTCCACTGAAGTCACGGTGACCATGCGTTCCAGCGCGCGTGAAATGGTGTCGGTGGTGACACCATCCCCGGCACGTTCCAGCGTCAGCGTGCCCGTGTACGGCCCGGGCATCAAGGTGCCGCGCACTTTACGGCCGACATAGTAAAATTGCCGGGCGCGGGTTTTATCCTGTGTGATGGCGCGGCTGGCGAAAACGCGGCCCAGCGGATCGGTGATGGTCATGTGGATCACATCCCCCTCACGCACCCCGTAAATCCCGACCCAGAAGGACAAGGCAGGGGCATCGGCCCGCACGGTGGCGGCCCCGGTCGCATCAATGCGTAAACCGTCCAGAACCGGTTCCCCCGGCGTAAATCCACCCGCATACAGGGCGACAGGTTCATAGGGCAGGGTTAATCCCATCAACCACAAAGGCTGGGGCGTGCCGCCGCATCCTCCGTCGATGGCTTCACCGCTGAACGGGTCGATGATTGTGCCGCCTTTAAACAGGCTGAAATGCAAATGCGGAAATTCCGCTGCGCCGGATTGCCCAATCTCGCCAATCCGTTCACCCGCGCGCACGGGCTGGTTCGGCTTGACCGTAATGCTGCCCTTTTTCATGTGGCAGGAAATGCTCTGCCAGCCATTGCCGTGATCGATCAATACGCCATTGCCGCATCCAAGATTAGAGGACAGCATGGTTTGAATTTGTTCGCCCGTGGGTTGCTGGTCTTCTTGCCCATCGCGCACGCGCACGACGCGGCCATTGGCGGCGGCGACGACGCCGACACCAATATCCATGGCGACGCGGTCACGAATGGCGAAATCGGTGCCGTCATGCCCGTCATAGGTGCGCGGGCCGCAGGTGTAATCACGGGCGCTGTCCTTTTCGGTGTCGGTGTCGATGTAATTGACAACCCAGCAATCGGTCCCCAGCGCGCAGGCCGCCGGCATCATCAATTGCGGCGGGCCGGACGGTGTGGGGGTTGGGGTTTGCGCCTTGGATGGGGTTTGCACCATTGTGGGACCCGGAATCTTTTCTTCGATGGCCGGTTCCTGTTCGGCGGGCAGGGATGTCTGCGCCCAGACAGGCGCGCCAAAACAGCACGAAAGGGTGAGAACAGCGATAAGAAGCTTAAAAGCCATGATCCATCAGGTTCGGATTGAGTTTGCGAATAATCGCCACATGCTGGGCCAGCGGCGCAGGCATGGTATCAGCCTTCAGGGCGTCAAGGCCACGCAAAATCTGCGGGCGGTGACGATTGATCCGGTCCTGCGCCGGACCCATCCCTTCAGAAAGATAGGTTGGATTCATAAGCTGGTAATGGCGCGCGATCAGCGCACTGGCCATGGCTTCTTTTGTGCGGGAATTGAGCGCGCGCGCCAGCAGGGGGCCCACGCCACTGTGCAACAACGCCATTTTTTGCGCATCGTAAAAAGCGCGTGTCAATGCGGACCAGCCATATGTGCTTGTGTAGGGCCACGTGGCGTTCACGAACAAGGCAGTGGCACTGGGCATCCGGTCCACGCCATCATTGATTGACAAGAGCAACCGCGCCGCCATCGCCTGCTCGTGCAAATGCAGTTCCAGATGCTCAAGACGTTTCATCAGATCGCCAGGATTGCTGCGCGTGTAATAGGTCACGCCCGCATCATGTGCGGCGACAAAGGCATCGCGCAAAGATGGATGATCGGGCAGACCTGATTTTTTAAACACGGCCAGCGCTTTGGACATGCGTGAATATCAATCAATAAAAGGGTTTAGGGTTGCCGGGCACAGTAGGGGGTGCGGGTCGGGCTGTCAAATTTGGGGGGTCCTTACCATTCGTCACCCCGGCGAAGGCCGGGGTCCATACAGACCATCCTATGGATACCGGCCTTCGCCGGTATGACGAGATGATGAGAGGTGGCGTGTTCAGGCGTGTTTGCGGCGCATCATTCCGCTTCGATGAGCGTAATAAAATGCTGCATGATCTTGCGGTACAGGGCGTCGCCCAGATAGCCGTCTTCGACCCCGGAATCGATGCTGGGGTTGTCGTTGACCTCGATCACGTATACGCCGTCCTTGGTTTCCTTTAAATCAACGCCATACAGGCCTTTGCCGATCAAATTGGCGGCCTTGGTGGCGATTTTGACGACTTTTTCCGGGGCTTCTTCAATTGGGATGGTGATATGGTCGCCATCCTGGAAATTATGCTCGTCCAGATGCTGATAAATCTGCCAGTGGCCTTTGGCCATGAAATATTTACAGGCGAAAATCGCCTCGCCATTCAGCACGCCGATGCGCCAGTCGAAATCCGACTGGATAAATTCCTGCGCCAGAATGACTTCCGATTTTTTCAAAAGGTCGCGGGCCATGCGGTCGAAATCGTCCGGCGTTTCCGCCTTGACCACGCCCTGGCTGAATGCGCCGTCAGGGATTTTTAGCACTGCGGGATAGGTCAGCGTATCGCGGATTTTGCGCTCTGTGCGCTTGTCGATAATCGTGGTTTTGGGGATCGGTACTTTGTTCGCGCTCAACAATTCAAACAAAAACACCTTGTTACAGCAGCGGATAATGGATTGCGGATCGTCAATGACCGGGATGCCTTCGCTCTCGGCCTTGTTGGCCAGACGATAGGTGTGGTGATTGATGGCCGTTGTTTCGCGGATAAACAGCGCGTCATATTCCAAAATCGATGCGGAATCGTGTTTGGTGATAAATTCCACCGACAGGTTCAGATCCTTGCCCGCCTTGACGAATTTTTGCAGGGCCTTTTTATCCGATGGCGGATGTTGTTCGTCGGGATCATGCAAAATACCGATCCAGTATTTTTCCTTCTTCCCGTTATTCGTGCTGCTCCACGCCGAACCGGTGAATTTCTCCAGCGCGTCGGCCATGAAGGACATCTTCTCATCCGGGATGTCGGACAAGGCCAGCGGTTCGATATTCTTCACTTCCCATTTCTTGCCGTAGTGCAATTCAATGGCCAGCAAAGGAAAGCGGAACAGGTCAAAGGCGCGGCGTGCAACCGCGTCCAGTTTCGGGTGCGATGTGCGGCCAAAATACACGTAATATGTGCGTTCCAGCGGTTCATCCGCCGGTTCCTTGAACACGCGGTCCAGAACGCCATTCAATTCCGGCAAGGCGGATTGGTAGTTACGTTTCCAGTTGAGCTGGATCATATGCGACACGGACGGGATGCAGCGCATATTGCGCGCCTCCGCCAGCAGGGAGCAGTAATAGCCCTTGCTCATATATTCGTAATCGCTGCAGAGATTGATCACCTTGACGCGCTGGCAATGGTGTAAATCGATGCCATGCAGGCGATTGGCGATGAAATCATCCGGCGTCACGATCACGCGATCCGGGTGGTCCGGGATCGTTTCGCGGGCTTCGTCGGTGATTAAAATATATTTCAGCACGTGGTCTGTAAAATCCGTGTGTCTATCACAGATTCAATAGCATTTTCAGCGCGTCCGCACCATCGGAATAGTAGGCGGGCACGCGTCTGTACGGAACAAACCCCAGTTTTTCGTAAAGGGCGATGGCGGCTTTGTTGCGGGTGCGCACCTCCAGCCACAGGCGGGGGGTCTTGCGGGCGTTGGTCACGGTGATGGCCTTGGTCATCAGGGCGCGGCCGATGCCCTTGCCCCGATGGGCTTTGTCCGCCACGACGGAATAAATTCGCGCCCCGCGCACGGCATGGAAGAACACCAGCACATAGCCACAGATCATCCCTGTTTGCCGATCTGTGGCAACCCAGAATTCAGCGTTGGGGTTGGTCATGTGGCTGGCCATTTGCCGGGCGCTGAGGCGGTCGTGGACGAAGTTGCGCATTTCAATGCCGCACAGCGCATCACAGTCAGAAGGGCGGGCCCGGCGGAGGGTGATCGGGGCGGCAGAACGGGATGGGGGCATGCGGGCACTCTGCAAAAATGTTGAGTCTATGAAAAATACAGCGTTGCGTGCGGGCTGGCAAGATTGATGTAAATGCCATAAACTGGCCCACATTCCGCAGCAGTATGGCGACGGGATAACCTGCATTCTTAACAAAGCCGGGGGCTATGGCGGTTCCGCGGTTGGGGCTTCGTGTTGATGGACACTCTTCTGGATTTCTTTACGCAAACGGCGCTCGGCCATCCGGTCTGGATGTGGGCTGCGTTTCTGGGCATCGTGCTGACCCTGCTGGTTTTCGACCTGGGGTTTCTGAACCGCAAGGATCATGAAATTGGTGTACGCGAAAGCCTGCGCCTGACCGGTGTCTATGTCACCATCGCGTTGTTGTTTGGTGTATGGGTGTGGAACTCGCTCGGGTCCGATCCGGGCATGGATTATTTCACCGCCTATCTGATCGAACTCAGCCTGTCGATCGACAATTTGTTCGTGATTTCGATGATTTTCGCCTATTACGGCGTCCCGCGGCAGTACCAGCACCGCGTGCTGTTCTGGGGCATTATCGGCGTGATTGTTATGCGTGGTATCCTGATCGGTGTCGGCAGTGCTGTTGTACACCGTTTTGAATGGGTGCTGCTGATCTTCGCGGCGTTCCTGATCTTTACCGGTTTGAAAATGCTGCTGGCCAAGGATGATGATGAGAACCGTATTGAAGACAGCGCGTTCCTGAAATTCCTGCAAAAACATTTGCGCGTGACCCCGTTCCTGCACGGCCATAAATTCTTTGTCCGGGAAAAGGGGATGGATTCCCTGACCGGCTGGGTGGCAACGCCGCTGTTCCTGGCACTGGTCACGGTTGAGGTTGCGGATCTGATCTTCGCGGTCGACAGCGTGCCCGCCGTGCTGGCCATCACCAACAATACCTTCGTGGTGTACACCAGTAACATTTTCGCCGTGGTCGGTTTGCGGGCGATGTATTTTGCCGTGGCGGCGATCATTCACCGGTTCCATTACATGAAATACGCGCTGGCCGTTATTTTGATGTTTATCGGAACCAAGGCGTTTATCGCGGAATTTGCCGGATTCAAACTGCCGCCGGTGCTGTCGCTCGGGATTACGCTGACGCTGTTGGCCTCGGGCATCATCTTCTCGATGATCAAAACCCGGAAAGAGGCCGAGGCCGTGGTGCAGGCCGCGCTCAAAGGCGAAAGCGTCGTCCATATCGGCCCCAAGCCGGAGGATGGCCCGAAAAGCCCGCCTGTCGTTCAGGACACCTAAAACCGTAACGTCCTTATACATTGTTTGTCACCCCGGACAGCCCGCAAGGGATGATCCGGGGTTTTTGCCGTGATGGTGGGCTTCACGGCTTCAATCCCGGATAAAGGCTGACGCCTTTTCCGGGATGACGGGTGGGGGGATGGTTAACAACAAACACGATGCCGGGGTAAAAGACACACCCCGGCATCGTGTTTTTACCCTTGCTTCAGCCTCTAACGGCTTGAGATTCCACAAGGATGAAATATTTATGGAAATAATGCTCCGTATTTAAGGTTTGGCTTATATTTCATGGTATTCTGAAGAGAATATGAAAACACCACCGTGCTATAATGATGGTGGATGCCTGTTTCCGGTCTGATCCGGTCAGGCAGTCGAAGCGGCAGTTTAATCGGCCTTCTGGCGCTTCGGGTTCCCCACCGGGGAGCGATAAGAGTGATCCGGGTTTGGTCGGGCAGTTCCGGGAAGGGGGCCGCCCACCGCGTTAAGGCGTTATTGGTAGAGAGTTTTTAGACGGTCGATTCATGAAACAATCTGTTCGATGCCAACGGGCCCGCATGCGGGTGCCGGTGCGGTTTTTTGTACTTTTTTCTGGGTTTATCCTGGCCGTTGCGGGCGGATTTTCCACCGCCTATGCGGCCAGCGCCTCGCTGCCTGTATCGGTGCGGGTGGTCAATTGTTCCACCCCCGATCTGGCGCGGGCGATGTGCCGGGATGAAAGCCTGTGCTGTGGCCTGATTCCCATGCTGGAGGCCCGCGATGCAGAGCCGGATCAGCAGGCGCAGGTCTCGGAACCGGTGGCCCCTGTGTCTTATGCGGCCGGGACGGTGTTGTTTGACCCGGAGGACAGCACCCCGGTGGTGTATGAATAGGCGGCTCACGGAACGATTTTTTGCGGTTTAGTTTCTCCTGTAAACCTTATTGCCGCGCACAACATTGTGCGTGGCTCTTTTTTTCGGAAAGTTTAACAATTTCTGTTTGAATCAAAGGGACGGTCCCCGTATGGTCGGCGCAACAAAACCGTGGCCAAGCGGTCCCCCTTCTGAGACAGGGTCTGTCAATCGAGTATCTTTGTGTGGATGAGGCTATGACAGAAACACCCCAACCGAAAACAAGCGAACCAGTGCCGACAGTGGAACTGGTCACCGAACTGGCGCCCGGCGATCTGGATGATTTGATCGACGCGACCGATTCCGCCATTTCCGATGGTGGTGGATTCGGCTGGGTCCGGCTGCCCGCGCGCGAGGTTCTGGAACGGTATTGGCGCGGTGTGATGACGATGCCATCGCGGATCTTGTTCGTGGGCCGCATGGATGGGGTGATTTGCGGAACCGCGCAACTGATCACGCCGCAGAAAAATAATGAAGCGCAGAATTTTGCCGTCACCATGACCACCGTCTTTGTTGCGCCATGGGCGCGGGGCCATGGCCTGGCCCGCATGATGGTCGAAAAGATGGAAGAGGTTGCCCGTGACGAAGGTTACAGCGCCATCAATCTCGATGTCCGTGAAAGTCAGGATGTCGCCATCAAATTGTATGAAAGCATGGGCTATGTGCATTTTGGCACGCACCCGTTTTATGCGCGGGTTGATGGCAAGGTGATTCCGGGGCGGTATTATTACAAGGTTCTTGATCCCTCAGGCCTGAAAGAGCGCCCGGAGATTGATCTGGTTTGATCGTTAAGTCCAGCTTCTTCCCTATTTTCCCCCTCCCAGAGGGAGGGGGTTAGGGGGAGGGCGTAGAACTCAAAACGCGGTCGTCTTTTCATTCTGATGTCTGCGCGTTATGCTGGCCTGACCTGTTCGGTTTCCAGCAAAGGGGCGCATTCATGACCTATGACACCAACAATATTTTTGCCCGCATCCTGCGTGGGGAAATCCCGTGCAAAAAGGTGTATGAGGATGACCTGGTTCTGGCCTTCCACGACATTGCTCCGCATGCGCCGGTGCATATTCTGGTCATCCCCAAGGGGGCGTATATCAATCAGGCTGATTTCGGCACACGCGCCAGCGCCGATGAAATCGCGGCCTTGTATCGCGCTGTGGCGAACATTGCCACCGATCTGGGCCTGCATGAAACGGGGTTCCGCACCATCGCCAATACCGGCCTGAATGGTGGACAGGAAGTGCCGCATTTCCACGTCCATATTCTGGGTGGTGGCGCGTTGGGGCCCATGCTGTCGAAAAAGCTGGTGTAGCCCGCCCCAATCAGGCCCGCAGGCGGCTGACGGCATCATTCAGTTGGTTCAGGGCGTCGTTATAGGCGGCGTTCAGAGCGTCGACGGCCCCGGCATATTCATCCGTGGGCATTTCCTCAATCCGGTCCATTAAATCGCGCGACATGTGCGACAGGCGATCCAGCCCGACACTGCCCGCCGTGGCCGCCAAAGCGTGCAGGCTTTGATAGGCGGATTTGCGATCTTTCTCCAGCCCGGACAGGGCGCTCAGCCGTTCATCCGCGTCACTGCGGAAGGCTTCAACCATCTTGCCGGTTTGTTCATCCCCCAAGAAGCCCCGCAGATTGGCCAGTTTGGCCGGGTCAAACAGGACGTCATTGTCATTGGCGTCTTTCATGCCCCCCGGGTGCGCAATCGTGCGATCAGAAAGGCCGCAGACGGTGTCGATCTTTTTGTACAACATGTCAGCATCAAACGGCTTGATCAGATAATCATCCATCCCGGCGTCATAAAAGGACTGCGCGATTTTGGGCAGGGCGTGCGCGGTCAGGGCGATGATGGGAATATCCAGCTCCAGCTCTTCACGAATGATGCGTGTGGCTTCCATGCCGTCCATCACCGGCATCTGAATATCCATCAGGATCAGGTCGTAATTGCGCCGATGCCGCAGCATATCAATCGCTTCCTGGCCGTTTTCGGCGTGGGTGACGGTGTGCCCGGCGCGGCGCAACAGCGCATCCAGTAAATCACGATTCAACGGCGTATCTTCAACCGCCAGAATGTTTTTTGGTTTGATAGATGTGACCAGGCGCGCGGTGCTGAAATTATTTTCACGCTGTTGGCCGACGGCCATTGGAATATTGACAAAGAAGCGTGACCCGCGGCCTTTTTCGCTTTCGACGCGGATGCTGCCACCCATGACCATCACCAGCTGGCGCGTAATGCTCAGCCCCAGGCCAGATCCGCCATAACGGCGCATCATGCCGGTTTCTTCCTGAACGAAATTTTCAAAAACGTCGTCCAGCTTGTCTTTGGCAATCCCGATCCCGGTATCTTCAAATTCCATCAGCAAATTGCCGTTGGCGTAATCAACGCGCAGGATGATGCTGCCCTGTTCGGTGAATTTCACCGCGTTGGCCAACAGGTTGATGGCAATTTGTTTGATGCGGTATTTGTCCCCGACCAGAACCGGTGGGCACCGGGCTGAAACGACGCAATCCAGCGTCAGGTTTTTCTCCTGCGCGCGGGCCTGGACCAGATCGACGCACAGGCTCAAAGCGGTGCGGATATTAAAGGGGGCGCTGTCGATGTCGATTTTGCCGGATTCAATCCGCGACAGATCCAGAATGTCACCAATGACGCGCAACAACGTATTGCCCGCAACTTTTGCCTTTTCCAGATAGGCGCGTTGTTCGGGATCAAGTGGCGTGTCCTGCAGGATGTCGATAAAGCCCAGAACGCCGTTCATGGGGGTGCGGATTTCGTGGCTCATCTTCGCCAGAAAATCGGCCTTGGCGGATGCGGCCTTGATGGCCTCTTCCTTCTGGCGTTCGGCTTCCTGTGTTTTTTCGCGCACCAGTGATTCAATGATCTTCGTGCGGTTCAGCATATTGAACAGGAACGCGGCATACAGCCCCGAAAAAATCATTCCGCCAATCATGATCATGGTCGGCGTCGGGCTGTATGTTGCGCGTTCATAGGCTGGCGTACTTTCCCATGCAATGGTCCAGTTCTGTTGCATGACGCTGATGGTGCGCTGGGTGGTGAACATCGGTGCGTGGGGCCCGTTTTGCGGCATGCTGCTGTAGATCAGGTTTTTCGCCTGTGTGTCGGTGCCGTCATAAACGCGAATATTCATCGTGCTCGACTGGCTATAGGTTAGGCCTTCGAAAAAATTGCGGCCGACAAAGGGGGCGTAAATCCATCCGACCAGATTGGCGCGGCGTTCTTCCACAGTGTCGTGAATTTCTTCGCCCTTTTTGTAAATCGCCTGTAACAACAGGAAACCCGGCGTTTTATCTTGATCTTGCACCAGCTCAATGGATCGGGTCATGGTTGGCTTGCCGGTGTCGCGGGCGCGGATGGCGGCATCATACCGCTTTTTCTCAAACGAGATGTTCAGGCCAAACGCTTCGGCGTTTTTTTCCCGCGGTTCGATATAGGTGATGATGAAATTCCCCGCATGCGGGCCGGGCGGATGGATGACGAAATCCTGGTTGCTTTCGCGGACGGTGGCCAGAAAATCAGCCACGCCGCCCTCGGGAACGTATTCGATATATCCGATACCGCCAATGCCGGGAAAATTGTTTTCAATGTCCAGCGTGCCGACAAAGGTTTGCCATTCATCGCGGGATACGTTGTCGGACCCGCCAAAAAATCCGGACCCGCTGACCAGAACAAGGGCGTAGGATTCGATGCGGTGGAGCAGGGCGCGTTCGCTTTCCGCCGTCATGTTGACGAATTGCCATTTGTTGTTTTCGTAGATAAACGTACCGGCTGTTTTCCACGCGTAAAACGTCACGATCAACGGCACGATCACCGTCATGATGATCAATGCGGACAGGGGTTTCAGCCCTTCGCGATATTTTTTAATTTCGTGGTATTCGTTGATGAAAATCAACACCAGTGGCAGGAACACGAACACGCCCAGCAGGTCGCCCAACCACCACGTATACCAGTTTTCAAAAACCAGATTGGTGGGCAATTGCCCAAAACTATACAGCGTCGCAACGGCAATGGTGGAAGCGGTCAGGCACGCCAGCGGCCCGCACAGAAAGAACAACAGCAAGCCCTGGCGCGCAGTGTGAATTTTTGGCGGCGTCATGCCAAAGACACGCCGCACCAGCGTGAATCCAACCAAAGCCTGTAGCGTCGAGCCAAAACCGACGGCGGCGGCAGGCAGGATTGTGCTCCAATCCACCTGGTTGATGGTCACAAACGGCCCGCCTTGTAATGATAAATTGACGAAGAATGATCCGATAAATACGCCGGGCCACATGCGCAGGCCATAGGCCAGAATAAACCCCATGGCAATGCCCGACGGCGGCCAGACGATGGTGGCATATCCCGGTTGCGCCGCCATGAATAATCCCAGCCGCCCCATGACGAAATACAACACAGCCAGCATGGCAATGCGGGGAATAAGGACAGACAGGTCGTTGGAATGAGCCGTGCCGTTATTGTGCATCAAAAAACCAATAAATAAAAAACGCCGCGCAGAAGGTCGCCCCACAAAAGAGACTATTCAAAGATCATACCATTTAATTCTGACGCGATTCTTGCAGGAACCTATATCAAAGAATAGAAATAGGGTGCTGACCTAAAGAGACCAGCACCCGTATTTTGTCTATATTTTACAATATTTTACCGTGGCCGCGGTGCGCCCGGAAAGGCGATCACATTGCTCTGCCCGCTCGGGATTCCGGGGCTGAACTGGGCCGGATGGGCGTCCATATCCTCGTAAATGATCCCCAAATCCTCGCCGTTCACCATCGCATTGGTGTACGCGGCATAGGACCGCGCATGATCGGCCAGCAGGGTGCATAATTGTGCCTGATCGCTGTCGCCCGGCATATCGCTGCCGCACGTATCCAGCAAATCGGCTAGGGCTTCAAAATCTTCCGCCATGGAATCGGTGAATTGGGTTTGCGCGGCATTGACCGCGTCGTCATTCAATTGTCCATCGGCATAGGCCAACCATGTCGGACCATATTCATGCGTGATGCGGCGTGTTTCCACGGCTAGCGCGCCCGCCATCGGGTGCAGCCCGGTTAAATCATGGGCGATATGCGCGGCGGATAATGAAACGCACAACAACGCCGCATCCACCGGCATTTCCGCGATCATCACATCCATGGCGTACGTTGCGGTATCATCCAGCGGGCTCAAGCCTTTCAGAACATCATGCACGGCACACGGCACCGTCAATTCACGGTGCAGCCGAATGATTTCCTGTTCGCTCAAATGATCCTTCACGCTCTTCAATCCCAAAACAGACACTTTTTTAAACCCCTTGTCTTGAACGCATGACCCCAAGCCACGCGGCCCGTCCCCCGACGAACACCCCCACCATGGACCAGCGCGGGTGAAAAAGAGGTTAATGGGTGGGATGGCAAAGAAAATACAAGGGTTTCTCTGGGGTTTTGGCTTTAAGAAGGGTGGGTTTTGTGAGATGGTTTTTGTGTATTTTAGGTTGTTTTCGCGGTTCTGGGGACAGTAGATGGAACAATATGGTTGGTTTGAATATGAAGATGCTCCTTGGAAAATTCGTAATTTTAAAAGCGGTCAAGAGCTAATTCTAAAAGACGTAACTTTTCAAAAGCTGCCAGAAGAGTTTTTGAAAAAATGGGCAAGTGATAATCGCGCAAAACTAATACGCGATTTGTTCCCGCAGCCCGAATATTTCGAGTATTCGAGCGAACTGGAGTTTTTGTATAAAGATACAGAAATAGAGCAGATCCTGTGTTTCAGTATTAAGTACGAAAAGGACAAACATCGCCGTTTTGGTATTACGATTGACTATAATAAAATCTTTGAGACCTCTCCGTCATATGGCTTGTGGCGCCGCATAGATGATTTTTTTGTAGATGTGGCGCTTTGTTGGCCTGAGGGTGTTTTTGATGAAAGGCCTTTTGGTTTAATCGTGATTGGTGCGTGGTATCAGGGAAAGTGGCGATCAGACGTAAAAAGGATTTTTTCAGGGCGGAAGGCTGGTAAGCGGGAGGTTGTTGCCAGCTATCCGATTGTGGAACCGCATTTGGAGCCATTGCATTCACCTGCACCACAGCAGTGGACTTACATTGATGTTGCGGAGCCCAAGGCGCAAGCGTCGTTAAAGTTTTGCATTGATGAAACGTATAATATTCCATTTTTTTCGCAAGATGAACAGCTAGTGGGGTTTCAAGAACGCGTTCCTTATCTTTTGCGTAATGATCAAAAGGCCGCCATTTTTCCCGCGCTGTTGGAGCCAAATTCACACCGCGGCGAGGATCCCGATGCCCATTTATATTACACTTACGTAGATGAGGATGTGTTCTTTACTTTCCGCAGTTGCTTGGTATATGGGCTCGAATTGTCTGATTGCAAAAACTATGGCTTTAGGAAGTTGCCCCCTGATCCCCGGTTTTTTGCGTCGGATGCCCTTGGAGCAATAGGGGATTCCACGTATGTGTCTCGCTTTGGTTCTTCATGTTTATCTTATTTTGTGTGGAGGCGGGCTTTAAACGCCATTATGGATGCTTGGCCGAATTGGAAGAATAGTATCAATTTTACCGTAGACGGGATGGCAAGAAAAATAGAGATTGATCCATCTATAAATCTTCCTCCCAACTATGGCAGGCAGGCATATGTCGGAAATTTTGGTCCGACAATCACCCGCGGGTTTTGTGGGGGAATGGTAAATAACTGGTATTGTTTAAAATTTGAGACGCCAGAAATGTATGAAAATATTAAATTAGTTCGTTTGATAGGATAAATATGGTAGCCCGCGTTCAAACCGTTGCCTTTCATGGCGTTGATGTCTGTCCTGTGGATGTGCAGGTGCAGATTTCGTCGGGGTTGCCGTCGTTCACCATCGTTGGTTTGCCGGATAAGGCCGTGGGGGAAAGTCGCGAGCGGGTGCGGGCGGCGTTGCATGCGTTGGGCTTGTCACTGCCGCCGAAAAAATTGACGGTCAATCTGGCGCCCGCCGATCTGGCGAAGGAAGGGTCGCATTACGATTTGCCGATTGCCCTCGGTGTGTTGGCCGCGATGGATGTGTTGCCGCGCGATGAATTGGCCAATGCGCTGGTGTTGGGGGAATTGTCGCTGGATGGGGGTATTCGGTCGGTGGCGGGTGTGTTGCCTGCGGCGTTGCATGCCGGGTCGAATGACAATCGGCTGATTTGCCCGGCGGCGTGCGGGGGTGAAGCCGCATGGGCGGGGGAGCATCTGGATATTCTGGCCCCCGATGATTTGCTGCAACTGATCAACCATATGAAGGGCACGCAGGTGCTGACCCGACCGGCCGCGCGCATTGCGGCGGCGAATGATGGTGGGCGGTTTATGGGCCCCGATTTATCACAGGTGCGCGGGCAGGAAACGGCGCGCCGGGCGTTGGAAATCACGGCGGCGGGTGGGCATAATTTACTGATGTCCGGGCCGCCGGGGTCTGGAAAATCATTGCTGGCTGCGTGTCTGGCGGGGATTTTGCCGCCCCTGACCCCGCGTGAAGCGCTGGAAATTTCCATGATCCATTCATTGGCGGGCACGTTGCCCGAAGGTGGGTTGGTGCAGATGCGCCCGTTCCGTGATCCGCATCATTCGGCGTCACTGCCGGCGCTGGTCGGTGGCGGGGCAAAGGCAAAACCGGGGGAAATTTCACTGGCGCATAATGGCGTGTTGTTTCTTGATGAACTGCCCGAATTTGCGCGCCAGACATTGGAGTCTTTGCGTCAGCCCCTGGAAACAGGGCAGGCCGTGGTCGCGCGCGCCAATCACCATGTGACATACCCCGCGCGGGTGCAGGTGGTGGCGGCGTTGAACCCGTGCCGTTGTGGGTTTTTGGGCGACCCCAGCCGCGAATGCACAAAGGCCCCGCGCTGTGGTGCGGATTATCAGGCGAAGATGTCGGGCCCGTTGCTGGACCGTTTTGATTTGCGCATCGACATGCCCGCCGTGGCGCTGTCAGATTTGCAGGGCAACCAACCGGGCGGTGAGGATACGAAAACCGTGGCCGCGCGCGTGCTGCGCGCCCGGCAGGTGCAAACGGCCCGGTATGAGGGCCGTGCGGAGATTAGCCCGACAGGATTAAACGCACATATCTCTGGCGCGAAGCTGGAAGAGGTTGTGGCGCTGGATGATGCGGCGCGCGCCATGGCGTTGAATGCGGCCGAGGCGATGAAACTCTCCGCCCGTGGCTGGCACCGTTTGTTGCGCGTGGCGCGGACGATTGCCGATCTGGACGGTGCGGGGGATCGGGGTGTGGGTACGGGCCACGTGGCCGAGGCGCTGTCGTATCGCCATATGGGGCATATGACCGGGGCGTGAAGGTGTGAAATTTGACGGGGGACTTGTTTTTCCTCTACCGTCAAGGAATGGGACACCGCACCGACAACCATCGAAAACTGACCCGCCTGTTCGGGCTTGTGGCTGCCGCGCCGGATGGTGTTGTGGTGTTAAGTCGCTCTGGTGTTGCGTTGGCCCCGGTGTTGCGCGATCTGGCGGCGGGTGTTGATGGGGATGTGCTGTTTGCGCGTCATCCTGGTATCAAACCCGAGGAAATCAAAACGGCATTGGCCTATCACGCGCGCTTTGGCGATGATCCGGCGCACCCGCGGGCTTTACCAGCGGGCCCGAAGGCGGTGTTGCTGGATGAAAATATACCCTACACATTGTTGCCACAGGTGATCCGCGATTTCGGTGTGTGTTCGCATGTCGAGGCCGAGGGGTTGTCGCGCCAAAATCTGGCGCCACATAATCGCGTTCATGCCAAGGCGCTGGATGCGTTGATCTGCACCCGCGCGGTGCAGGGCCAGTTCGCGGCAATCGTGACACAGGACAGTGACTTTCTGGCCATGATCAAAAATCCGGATCACCCGGTGCATGGGTTGCATGTGGTGATGATCCGCGATGCCCGCGATCCTGTGGCCGATATCCTGACCCGCAATGCCGAGACGATCCGGGCGGTGGTGGCGAAACGTATGCCCGGCCTGACGTATCTGGCCTGATTCGTTTACTCCCGTTTTTTCGGTTTAATTCATTGAAAGTGTTTAAGTTTTAAGCCCTTGACCCAGACCGGGGTTGGGATAGAATGGTTGTCATATTAAGAGTATTTTAGGGCCTCGAAGCCTATGATCTTATGAAATATAAATAAAAGGGTGTTGTGGTGGGTGTTTTAGCCGGGCAATTCAATCAGATAGACGGTCTTCACGGTGCAGAGGCGGGCGTGGTTCATATGCGTGCGGCCGATTTGCATTCCGACCTCCATGCCGATTTGAACGGGCTTGAGGATTTCAACGCATCCGAGGATTTCAACGCATCCATGGATGCGCAGGTGAATGCGACACCGTCCCCGATGGCATCCTTTGCCAGCGTGTTCGCCCCGGCCGCCATGGGCACAGGCCAGACACAAAACGCGCAAACGCAAGACAACATGCGCGATCTGAAACAACAATTCACCGCGTTGACGACGACCAGTGCAATCTGGAACCCGACCCAGAAACTGAACAACGACCAAGTGGCGAAGGGTGTTGAAACCAACCGTGCCGAAGGTCACGCCAAAACCAATGCCGCAACACAGGCCCAGGATAACATCCGTGAACAGGCCGCCGATCTGACCAAGCGTATGAATGCGCTGGATGCCGGCAATGACGGCCCGGGCGGCATGAACCAACCGGGTGGTCTGGGTGCATTTGTCGCGGGCGAAGCCAAGGGTGCCGCCGCTGTGGCCGCCGTATCAACGGTCAGCCCGACCGCCGGAGCCGCACTGGCCACCATTCAACTGGTGTCCATGATGGGCCGTGGCACGTTCGGCATGATGAACCAGGGTGATTTGATCACCACGAAAGTGGACCGCAAGGGCCATGTGGTTGATGCTGGTTATGGCCGTGGTGATTCCGCGCCGTCGTCCCCGGCTGGCCCGCAACAACAAAACGCCGCCAACCCGCAATCGCAAAGCATGTTCAATCAGATGAGCAAGGGCCCGGGATTTGGCAATCCGAAGGCGATGATGGATATGGACGAAGGCCGTGTGGGCCTGTCCGGTGCGGGTCTGCGCGATGTTGCCCGTATCAATATTGAACAAACACCGGCCATGAAGGCGTATGAAAGCATGCGTCTGGATGGGGTGAATGTCGCCAAACTGCACGAAGCCCGCCAGCAAAACGGCATTGCCGCCGATGCTGACAATGTGGCCAAAGCCAATGCATTGAGCCTCGAAGATCCGGCGATGCGTGGGCAAGCCATGCGCATGTCCGGTGCGATGATGTAATCACGCGCCGCGTTACACAACTCTCCCAATAAAACGGATCTTTCTATGCCTGTACAAGCAGGGCTTGGAACTGTAATGTTGCGCGACGTAAAACGAAAGATTGATTGAAAGACCGATGACCACTGATACAATTCAAAATAAAACCGCCGTTCAAAAAGTTCGCCACCCCATTCGTAATGTCTGCGTGTATTGCGGCGCCTCTTCCAATGTGGCGCAGGTGCATAAAGACACCGCGTGGGCTCTGGGTCGTGCTCTGGGTGAGGCCGGGATGCAGCTGGTTTACGGCGGCGGGCGCGTTGGCCTGATGGGGCTGGTTGCGAAATCGACGATGGAACATGGTGGTACTGCCGTTGGTATTATTCCGCACCACATCGAAACACGCGAAGAAAAATACACCGAATTGACCGAACTGTACGTCGTGGATTCCATGCATGAGCGCAAACAGATGATGGTTGATCGTGCTGACGCCTTCGTGGTGTTGAGCGGTGGTTTGGGAACGCTGGATGAATTTTTTGAAATCATGACGTGGCGGCAACTGGGCTTGCATGACAAGCCTGTCGTGTTGCTGAACGTCAATAATTTCTGGACGCCGCTTCTGTCCCTGATTGATCACATGATCAATAATGGCTTTGCGCGCGAATCCGATCGTGCGGGTCTGATGGTGGCCGACCGGGTCGAGGCGGTGATGGCCGCCCTGCAATATGCACCGCCGGAAACGATGGATGCCCAAACCGGTTTGATCTAGGGCGGGTTTGATCTAGCAAACCACTGAAAAAGCCCCCTCACTTTGGGAGGGGGAATAAAAAAGCGGATTGGTGCGCTATCTACACTGCGTGCAAAAACTGGGTGCTTCGAAAACGCCCGATAAATCATACGGGATCCCGCGCGTTTTGCGGAGTGCCCTGAATTTATGAAAAATGTTATGAATCAGGTTGTTAAGCCCCTGTTAAGGCCCTGTCTGCCATGATGGGGAGGGTCCGTTTCGCAGATTGCATCCTTTGACGCGGCGGACTCGACTGGTACCTTATTCTTCTTCGTTTTCTCTTTTTAATTCAGGATTGAATGGCGTGAACTATCCGCACGAAGCACATCAGGCCCGGGAATTTGCCGAAAAAGCCATGACGCGCATCCTTGATGAAGGATTGCCGCCGTCGCCGGATATTTACGAGCTGTGGTACGTCTACTATGCCGGGATCAGCCCGGAGGTGACGCGCGCGCTGGACATCCTGGTGTCCAACCGCCAGAAAATTACCGAAGACCGCTGCCGCGATCCGCACACGCGTTTCCTGAGCGATGCGCGGAACGAGGAAATGATCCGCCGCGCCGGTGATCAGGTGAAGGCGACCATTAAAAATGTGACCGGGGCTGTGCGCGACGTGAAAAACGCCACCACGTCCTATAGCGGTACGCTGGAAGATGTATCCAAAAAAATGGGCGGCGCCAAAACCGTGGACGAGATGCGCAATCTGGTGTCCGGCGTGATGAACGATACACAGAAAATGCTGGAACATAACCACAAGCTGGAACAGGAACTGGAACAATCCTCCACCTTGATGGAAGAGCTGCAACGCGACCTGGAACAGGTGCGGAAAGAGGCGATGACCGATGGCCTGACCGGCCTGGCCAACCGCAAGGCTTTTGATGCGGCGCTGGATCGGGTCAGCAGCGATACGCAAAGCGAACAGGGGTCGTTCACCCTGTTGATGGTTGATATTGATCACTTCAAATCCTTCAACGACAATTATGGTCACCAGGTGGGGGACCAGGTTTTGCGCCTTGTCGCCCGCACCTTGATCGAAGGGGTGAAGGGTAAGGACATTGCCGCGCGCTACGGCGGTGAGGAATTTGCGATCATCCTGCCCGACACGAATTTGACCGCGGGTGTGGCCGTTGGGAACAATTTGCGCAAGGCGGTTGCGACCAAGGATGTGATTAACCGGACCACGGGTGAAAAACTGGGCCGTATTACCATGTCTGTCGGCGTGGCCGAATATATCAACGGCGAAAACATGACCGATTTGATTGAACGGGCCGACGCGGCGCTCTACACCGCCAAACACAACGGCCGGAACCAGGTCGCCGCCGCCCCGACCCCGATGGGCAAGCGCAGCAACGGCGCGTAAATCGTGCCGTGAGGGTCATAAATTGAATATTTCACAGGCCCGGACGCCATCCGGGCCTTGATTTTTATATCCCAAAGAATAGATCGCATTCAGCACTGTGAAACATAACTTATTTTAATCACATAACTTATTTTAATCAGTGCCTTGTAAAATAAAAAGCGGGGGACTGAGCGCGAGAACTTTGATACCCCGGCGCGTATCCTGTCAGATGAGTACAAAATGATGATGGCTGTAAGCCGCGTCAAGAATCAGACGCTCTATCGCTGTGTCGGACTGGCCATCGCCCTGATGGTTGCGATGCCGTCGCACGCCCGGGCAGATTGCGCGGTTCCACCGGGTGTTGCGGGCGAACTTGTCTGGTCGTCGGCGGCCAGTGCCCCGTCTTATTGCAATGGTACGGATTGGGTCACCTTTCCCAAAGAACAAAATCCGCTGTCATGGGCCAGCGCATCCCTTTCAACAACATTGAACAATCCGGCACCGGCGACGGGTGACATTTTCGGTGTGGCCGTGTCGGCATCGGATGAATTTATCGTGATCGGTGCGCACCAGGATGATCCCGGCGGTGTGACCAATGCCGGGTCCGCGTATGTCCTGAATGCATCCACGGGGGCTTTGGTTTCAACCCTGAACAGCCCGACGCCAGCGGCGGAAGACTGGTTTGGGAATGCCGTTTCAATTTCGGGCGGCAAGGTTGCTGTTGCGGCGTACAAGGCGGACCCTGGCGGGATTTCTGTTGCGGGGTCGGCCTTTGTCTATGATGCGCAGACGGGCGCGCTTTTACAAACATTCCACAACCCCGAGCCCGCCGTCGATGATGGGTATGGCAATTCCCTATCGCTGTTTTCCGGGTTGCTGGCGGTGGGGACGCCGTATGACCATGCCGGGGCCTATTTTGGTGACGGCACAGTCTATGTCTTCGATGTCGAAAGCGGCGCGCAAATCACAAAAATCAGCAACCCCACACCCGATAACGCCGATTATTTCGGTGTTTTTGTCTCCGGCTCGGGGGATCGGCTTGCGATTGGTGCGCACCAGGATGATCCGGGCGGTGTGACCAATGCCGGGTCAGTCTATATCTACAATCCGCGCACGGGGGCCTTGCTGCAAACCATTTCCAATCCTGATCCTGTGGCCAATGATTTGTTTGGCATTAGCGTTTCTCTGCATAAGAATATTCTGGCCGTGGGTGCGCCTTATAAAAGTGCCGGCGGTATCAGCGGGGCCGGTGTGGCCTATGTGTTTAATGCACAGACGGGGGCCTTGCTGGCGCAATTGAATAACCCCAATCCCGCGACCAACGACAATTTTGGATATTCTGTTTCCGTTCATGGCGCGCACGTTCTTGTGGGGGCGTATCAGGATACGTCCGGGGCGGTTCCCGGTGCCGGCGCGGCCTATATATTCGACGCTTATACCGGGAACCTGCTTGCAACGCTGGAAAACCCGGCTCCAACCAACGGTGATGGTTTCGGGATTTCCGTGTCGATGACGCGGACCAAAGCCGTAATTGGCGCGTATCAGGACAGCCCCGGTGGCCTGACTGGTGCGGGGATTGCGTATGTTTTCCAATCTGGTGCGCCAGTAGGGCCCTGTGCGTCCCCGGCCGGGCAGGCGGGGGATCTGCTTTACAGTTCGTCCCTCAACGTCCTGCAATATTGCGATGGTACGGCGTGGTATGCCGCCGGACCCTATGGGGACGGGGGTGCGGGATGTGCCGATCCTGTCGGTGGTGCGGGATCCTTGGTTTACAACAGTACGTATAACGTCCTGCAATATTGTGAAGGGGATCGCTGGGTCGCCATCGGGCCGTAAGCGCCTTCCCTCTTGCCCCTGTGGTATTGCGCCATTAAGGTGGGCGCATGCAAGCACACAGCCCTGAAAATCCGATGTCGCCCCCGTATCTCAACGGCCTGAATCCCCCGCAGCGCGAGGCGGTGGAAACGCTGGATGGTCCGGTTCTGGTTTTGGCCGGGGCGGGTACGGGCAAGACGCGGGCGCTGACCGCGCGGCTGGCGCATATTTTGATGACCGGGCGGGCTTATCCCAATCAAATTCTGGCTGTGACCTTCACCAACAAAGCCGCTGGTGAAATGCGTGAACGTGTCTCCGCTCTGCTGGGCGGGCAACCGGTTGAAGGGTGGTGGTTGGGCACGTTCCACGCCCTGGCCGCACGTATGCTGCGCCGTCATGCGGAACTGGTGGGTCTGACCAGCGCCTTTACCATCATTGATGACGATGACCAGGTGCGTTTGCTGAAGCAGTTGATGGAACAGGAAAACATCGACACCAAAAAATGGGCGCCACGCGCCATGATGGGCATCATCAGCCGGTGGAAAGATCGCGCGCGTCTGCCCTCCGACCTGCCCCCGCACGAAGGGGGAGAGGCCGCGGGCGGAAAACTGGTGCAGCTTTACGCGCAATATCAGGCCCGCTTGAAAGCCGTCAATGCCTGTGACTTCGGGGATTTGTTGTTGCACATGGTGTGCATTCTGCGTGACCCGAAACATGCCGATGTGCTGGCTGACTGGCAACGCCGTTTCCGTTACATCATGGTGGATGAATATCAGGACACGAACATCGCGCAATATATGTGGCTGCGCCTGTTGGCGCAACGCGACGGCGCGGCGGCGAATATTTGCTGCGTCGGGGATGATGACCAATCCATTTATGGATGGCGCGGGGCCGAGGTGGGCAACATTCTGCGCTTTGAACAGGATTTTCCGGGCGCGAAAATCATTCGTCTTGAACAAAATTACCGCTCCACCGGACACATTCTGGCGGCCGCCAGCGGTGTGATCGCACATAACGAAGATCGCTTGGGCAAGACATTATGGGCCGATGCGGACGATGGGGAAAAGGTCGCCGTGCGCGGCCTGTGGGACGGCCCCGCCGAAGCACGCTTTGTGGCGGAGGAGATTGAAGCCCTGCAAACAAAGGGCTGGAGCTTGGACCAGATCGCCGTTCTGGTGCGGGCGGGGTTCCAGACCCGCGAATTTGAAGAACGTTTTAATGCGCTGGGCATCCCGCATAAAATTGTCGGCGGACAACGTTTTTATGAACGTGCCGAAATCCGCGATGCGCTGGCCTATCTGCGCGTGATTGCGCAACCGCGCGATGATCTGGCGTTGGAACGTATTATCAACGTGCCCAAACGCGGCCTTGGTGATGTGGCGATGAAAACTGTGGTGACGCATGCGCGCGCGCGGAATTTATCCCTGTATGACGCGATTGCCGATATCGTTGAAACGGATGAATTGAAACCCAAGCCGCGCGACACATTCCGCCGTCTGATTGCGGATTTTGAACGCTGGCGCGGGTTGTTGGCCACCATGGCGCATACGGAACTGACAGCCCAGATGCTGGATGAATCCGGCTATATGGCGATGTGGCAGGCGGACCAGTCACCCGATGCGCCGGGGCGGATTGAAAACCTGCGTGAACTGGTGACGGGCATGGCGGAATTTGAATCCCTGCCCGATTTCCTTGAGCATGTTTCATTGGTGATGGAAAACCAGAGCCGCAACGACACGGCGCAGGTGACGATCATGACCCTGCACGGGGCCAAGGGGTTGGAGTTTGATTGCGTGTTCCTGCCCGGCTGGGAAGACGGGCTGTTCCCGTCCCAGCGCAGTATGGATGAAAACGGCCTGAAGGGGCTGGAGGAAGAACGCCGCCTCGCCTATGTCGGCATTACGCGGGCGCGCAAGCGGGCGATTATTTCCTATGTGTCCAATCGTCTGACCTATGGCAACTGGGTCAATGCTCTGCCGTCACGGTTTGTCGATGAACTGCCCGAAGACCATATCGAAGTGGCGGCGGAATCCGGTGTCTATGGGGCCGGACGATCCAGTCATTGGGATTCATCCGGCTTCGGTGGATCCTCCCGCGCGGCCACGATGGCCCAGACGCCGGTTGTTGCGACCCAAACGCTGGCCATGCGGCAAAGCCTGTCCGACCATCCCTATGTCCGCGGTGACCGGGTGCGGCACGACACGTTCGGGGCCGGCACGGTGGTGAATGTCGATGGGGCGAAGCTGGATATCGCGTTCGACAAAGGTGGGCACAAACGTGTGATGGATTCATTCGTCGTACCGCTGGAAGAATAGTGATTCTGTAAAATTCCACACCCCTTTCGCATGGCTGGACAGGACGGGCTGGTGTTGCCATAGTGGGCACAGTTTTTTCGCACGCTTTTCAATGGGTTTAGCCAAGGGTTCTGGGTATGTCGATCGGACCAAAAATCGCAACAGTTTTCGGTGGTTCAGGCTTTGTCGGACGGTATGTGGTTCAGGCGTTGGCCCGGGCCGGATATACGGTCAAGGTGGCCAGCCGTGCGGCGGAATCGGCCTATTTCCTGCGCCCCTATGGCACCGTGGGACAGATCGTTCCGATGACGTGCAATGTGCGCGATCGCGCCAGTGTTGAACGCGTGATTGCCGGATCATCCGTGGTCGTAAATTGCATCGGCATTTTGTACGAACGCAAGCGCGGCGATTTCAAACGCCTGCACACGGACCTGCCGCAAATGATTGCAGAACTCTGCACGGCGCAGAATGTGTCGCGCTTTGTGCATATTTCGGCTTTGGGGGCGGATCGCAACCCATCGCGCTACAGTCGCACGAAACTGGCCGGTGAACAGGCGGTGCTGGCCGCGTTCCCGAATGCGACAATCCTGCGCCCATCCGTGATTTTTGGCCCGGAAGATGATTTCTTCAACCGCTTTGCCACGATGGCTGGTTTTATGCCGGCCCTGCCGCTGATCGGCGGTGGTATGACGCGGTTCCAGCCGGTGTATGTGCGTGATGTGGCCGATGCCGTGGTCGCCGCCGCCACCCATTCCGCCTTTGGCCACAGCGGCGCGCTGGGCCAGGTGTTTGAATTGGGCGGGCCGGAAATTTTGAACTTCCGTGATATTTACAGCCGCCTGTTTTCCTATATCGGTAAACGGTGTGGCATGGTGAACCTGCCGTTTGGTGTCGCCGCGTTGCAGGCCGGTGTGCTGCAGTTTATTCCGCCCAAGCCCATCCTGACCCCGGATCAGGTGAAATCCCTGAAGACCGACAACGTGGTGCAGGATGATGCGATGACGCTGGATGATCTGGGTGTCACCGCCACGGGGATGAGCCTGATTGTTCCGGCTTATCTGGAGCGGTTCCGCCCCGGTGGCCGTTTCGGCGATAAAAAACGGGCGTGATTGATCCCACTGATTGATTGATGGAAAAGCGAATGATGAAAACACGCATTCTGGCCGCTGTGGCTGTTCTGGCCGTGCTGGGCGGTGGTTTGATGAGCGCGGCGGCCCCCGTGGCCTATGCCGCGTCGGCGCAAGAGGGTATTGCCGCCGTGGTGAACCAGGGTGTTATCACCCATTCCGATGTGAATGAACGCATGCGCCTGGTGATGGCGTCATCCGGCTTGCCGAACAATGACGATGTGCGCACCAAAATCCGCCCGCAGATTTTGAATATGCTGATTGATGAAGCCCTGCAATTGCAGGAAGCCAAGCGTCTGGATATTGAAGTCACACCGGAAGAGGTTGAATCGGGCATCGACATGGTGGCCCAGAACAACAAGATTGATCCGGCAACCTTCCGCAAAATGCTGGCGGGCAGTGGGATTAAAATGTCCACCATGGCGGATCAGGTGCGGTCCCAGATGGCGTGGGGTAAGGTCATTCAGAAGAAATTGCGCCCGAAAGTGAATGTCAGCGAAACCGACATTGATGCGCGTTTGAATTTTATCCAATCCAGCGCCGGGAAAATGCAATATCTGGTCGGGGAAATTTTCCTGCCTGTTGATAATCCGGCGGAAGATGGCAGTGTCCGTCAATTGGCGCAAAAACTGACGGCTGAAATTGCGGCGGGCAAGGCCCCGTTCCCGCAAGTGGCGGCACAGTTTTCCCAAGGCCCCTCGGCTGCGCGTGGCGGTGATATTGGCTGGGTGCAGGAAGGGCAATTGCCCGAGGCCCTGGACCAGGCCCTGGCCACGATGAAAGAGGGCGATATGTCGCAACCGCTGCGCTCGCTCACGGGCTATCATATCCTGCTGGTGCGATCCAAGCGCACATTGTCCGCCGATGATCTGCCCAGCCGCGATGACATCGCACAAAAAATTGGCACGGAAACGCTGGATCGTTTGCAACGCCGCTATTTGCTGGATTTGAAATCCGAGGCGTTTATCGAACGTCGTGTCTGATCTTTCAGCCTATAAAAAAACACCCGACATTGTGGCCGCGGTGGATGCGCTGCCGCCATTGCGCGATGTGATTGCCGCGCATGAATTGCGCGCCGAAAAAAAACTGGGTCAGAATTTTATCCTTGATCTCAACATCACCGATAAAATTGCTCGCGCGGCGGGGGATTTAAACGGCATTGTTGCGATTGAAATTGGCCCCGGTCCGGGCGGGTTGACGCGCGCGCTGGTGCGGTCCGATGCGGATCGTGTTCTGGCTGTGGAATATGACACGCGCGCCATTGCTGCGCTCCAAGGGTTGAAGGATGCGGCGGGGCCGCGTCTGGATCTGGTCCATGCGGATGCGTTGAAACTCAATCTGCTGGATCTGGTGCCGGGATCGCGCCGCGCGATTATCGCGAACCTGCCTTACAATATTGCCACACCGCTTTTGATCGGGTGGTTGAAGCAATGGCACGCCGACCCCCAGGCCTATGACAGCATCACGATCATGGTCCAACGCGAAGTGGCCGAGCGCATGTCTGCCGCACCGGGCACGGATCATTATGGCCGTCTGTCGGTGCTGGTGGGCTGGCTGTGCAAGGCGACAATGATGTTTGACTTGCCGCCCTCTGCCTTTGTTCCGCCGCCCAAGGTGACATCGACCGTTGTACATTTAACCCGCCACCCGGTCACGGATGGTGCTTCCGCACAAATCCCCAGTTTTAAAACGGTGGAGCGGGTGACGGCGGCGGCCTTTGGCCAGCGCCGGAAAATGCTGCGCCAATCCTTGAAAATCTTCCCCAGTTTGCTGGAATCCTGCGGGATTGATGGGACGAAACGGGCCGAACAATTGCCCGTGTCCGACTTTCTGGCCATGGCCGCGCATCTGGACCAAACGGGACAGTAGGCGGGGATGATGCTGTACGGGATGGGGCTTGGGGCTTGACCAACGGGCTTTGGCCCCTTAGGAAAAAGCATGACCACAGAGAACCTTTTACGCATCACCATCACCGGCGATCCGGGCAGCGGCAAAACCACATTTGCCCGCACCGTGTCGGAAAAAACCGGATTCCCGCTGATCACCACTGGGAATATTTTCCGCCAACTGGCCGCGGAAAAGGGTGTATCGGTTACTGAACTCAATGAAATGGCTGAAAAACAGGCGGAATTGGACCATCTGGTCGACCATTATCTGGTCGGCCTGAATGACCAGCCGGGCGATCTGGTTCTGGATTCCCGTATGGCCTGGCACTTCGTGAAAAACACGTTGAAGGTCCGGTTGACCGTCGATCTGGACGTGGCGGTTCAACGTATTTTCAAGGACACGGCGGAACTGCGCGAAACATTCCGCGATCTCGATCACGCGATGGAAGAGGTGGACCGCCGCCGCAAAAGTGAAATCCTGCGTTATAAAACGTTGTACGGCGTCGATATTGGTGATGAACGGAATTTCGATCTGGTCATCAACACCTCGCACAAAGCGAAGGAAGATATCACGGTGGAATTCGATAAAACCTTCGCCGCCTATTGTGCGAAAATGGGCCGGACCATCACCGGGTTTTAATCCATGCAGAATCCAAAAATCATTATCATCACCGGCGCGTCCAGCGGCATTGGCGCGGCGTTGGCCCTGTATTATGCGGGCGCTGGCATTGCGCTGGGCCTGACCGGGCGTGATGCCGCACGGTTGGGAGCGGTCGCCAATGCGTGCCAACGCAAAGGCGCCAGCGTCGAGGCCCGTGTGATCAGCGTCACCGACCGGGCGCGCATGGCGGAGTGGATTGCCGCGTTTCATGCCCGGCACGGGCAATTGGATCTGGTGATCGCGAACGCGGGTATATCCGGTGGAACTGGTGGTGCCCCCACGGTGGGCGAAGACCCGGATCAGGTCCGCAATCTGTTCGCCACCAATGTTGATGGTGTGCTGAACACCGTTGAACCCGTCCTGCCCATCATGGCTGCACAGAAGGTGGGCCAGATCGCGATTATGAGCTCGCTGGCGAGCTTTGGCCCCTGGCCCGGCGCACCAGCCTATGGCGCGACCAAGGCTGCTGTACGCCTGTATGGCGAGGCGCTGGCCGGATCGGTGCGGAACAAAGGGATTGAGGTCAGTGTGATCTGCCCTGGTTTCGTCCGCAGCAACATGACCGCCGTGAATGATTATCCGATGCCGTTTTTGATGGATGCCGACCGGGCGGCGGCGCGGATTGCCGCGGGTTTGGCGGCGGGCCGGGTCCGTGTGGCGTTTCCGTGGCCGGCCTATTTGATTGCCGGGGCTTTGGGGCTGTTGCCCCCGGGCTTGAGCACGCGCTTTTTGGCAAAATTGCCGAAAAAACCCCAATCGCAACAAAGCTGAAGCGTTTGTTAAAATCGTATATTCAAATTCACTAAACCAGACAGTTTATAAATTTTTTCACTCAATTAGCATCTTTTCATGCGATAATGAAAGCACTACTCTGGGGGTTCAATTTAAAAGGGTGGTGGGTTTTTCCTGCATCTGTCCGTATGTGAAGCCTTAAACTGCGACGCATACGCAAAAACAATAATAAACATGACGGACGCATTTCCCATCATACGCTTGCTGCGTAACGGTGCTGCTGCACCGTCTGTGAGTAGAGTTATGCTGGGGCGTTACAATGCGATGCTGCACCATTTCGTGCCATCAGGATTGTAACAGGGCGGATAGAAAATCGGCGGCCATTATGGACGTTAAAGAAGTCGAACGGAATATTGAGGTTGCGGTAAACCTTCTGAAGGCGTTGTCCAACGAACGGCGTTTGATGGTCATTTGCGCCTTGTACCAGGGCGAAAAAAGCGTTGGTGAACTGGAAAAAATCGTTGGCCTGTCGCAATCGGCTTTGTCCCAGCATCTGGCGCGCCTGCGCCGTGACGGTTTGGTCAACACGCGCCGCGATGCGCAAACCATTTATTATTCCATGAATGATCGTGCGACGAAGGCCATTTTGGGCACGTTGTACGATATCTACAGCCCGCATATGGGCGACGGGTCCGTGACCTGATTTTTCTCAGGTGCGGAAATCACGCGCCTTTAAAACATTCATCACATCATTGACGCTGAGATCATCCAGCTTGGATCGCTGAATTGTGCGCACCCATGGATATTGCGGGGCGTGGCGTTTCGGGTCGCTGGATGCGGAAAACAACACCCATGTTGGGCATCCGGTGGGCGCAATCATGTGGACGGGCCCGGTGTCATTGCCGATCGCTCCGGCGGCAAACCGGCCCAGCATGGGCAGATCAGATAACGCTGTCTGCCCCGTCAGATCAATCGCCTGCGCACAATGGGTGATGATGGTTTGCGCCAGCGGCTGCTCGTCATGCGTACCGATCACCACCGGCGTCAGGCCCCACCCATACAGGCGCCGGGCCAGATCGCCATAATGATCAGCGGGCCAGCGTTTTTCCGGGCGGCTGGGCGCACAACCCGGCACGATCAGGACATAGGGCTCGGGAATTTTAAACAGGTCCCTCAAGACATCATGATCGCCACCCAGCCAGTGCAAATCATCATCGCGCACGTTTTCAATCCCGGCCAGCGCCAGCAGGCGGGCGTGGCGCAAGGGTGCGGGTTCTGTGGCCTTGGATGAAATCACATCACGCCATGTCGCCCCGGCCATGGTACCGGCCCAGTGCGGCTTCGGTTTCGTCATGTTAGACAGGCGAAAATACAACGCTGTGCGTTGATTGTTCTGCAGGTCATAAACCCGGTCAAAACGTCCGGCTTTAAAAATGTTGCGCACCCGCATCCATCCGGCGGGATCAAATTTTTTCGGACGTTGGTCGATGATGATGTCGTTGAACAATCCGCTTTGAATTGCCAGTGATTCAAACGCCTTGGTGGTCAGCAATGTGATATGGGCACCCGCGTGATGCGTGCGAATGGCCCGCATGGCCCCAAGCGCAATAATAAAATCACCCAGAGCGCTGAGCTTAATAACAAGAATACGCTCTGGATGATTCATCCGTCTTGGGACCTTTATGCTTTACTCTGCCGCACGGCGCAGGGCCGCACTGTCGGTGGGGCGGGATTGCTTTTTGGCTTTGCTTTGCGCGGGTTGCTTTTTCTTGCCGCTGATCGGGGTCGATTTGGTTTTCTTGGCCGGGGCGAATTTTTCACCCAGCAATTCGGAATACACATTCAGCGTATCAAACGCCATGCGTTCCTTGGTGAAATTGGCCGCAATATGCGCCATGGCGCGTGTGGCCAGAACGGCGCGTTGCGTGGCGTTCAGGGCTAGGGCCTCGGAAATGGCGCGGGCCAAAGCGGTGGAATCGCCCGGCGGGATCAACCATCCGGTTTCGCCGCGTTGAATGGTTTCGCGCACGCCGCCATGGTCGGTGGCAACCACCGGGCGACCCATCGCCTGGGCCTCCACCGGAACGCGGCCAAAGCCTTCTGGCTCGGTCGATGCGGATACAACAACGTTGGTCAGCATGTAAGCGGCAGGCATGTCAGAGCAATGATCGACAATCCGGACATAGCCTTCCAGCTTACGGGCGCGGATTTCGTCTTCCAGTTCCTTGCGATATTCAACGCGGCCCTGATCCGAACCGATCAGAACGCAGAACACGTCCGTGCGTTTCAATTGCGCGATGGCGTCGATCAGAACATGGTGGCCCTTCAAGCGCGTAATGCGCCCTGGCATCATCACCACATTGGCCCCGTCGGGCAGACGCCATTCGCGGCTGATTTTAATCATGCGTTCGGCGCTGACGGCGGTGGGGTGGAATTTATCCAGCGCAATGCCGCGATGGACGACGCGAATGACGTCATCATCAATCCCGAATGTGGCCTTCAAATAATTGGCCACATAACGCGATACGGCAATCACGCGTTCACCGCGCGCGATTGAACTGTTGTAAAACCGTTTCAATCCCGTCTGGGTTTTGTACGGGGCGTGACAGGTCGTCATGAATTTGGCTTGGGTGCCTTGGCAGGCGCGCCATGCGCTCCACGCTGGCGCGCGGCTGCGGACATGAACGATATCAACGTCGTAATCACGGATCAGGCGGCGAATGCGCTTGATGTTCTTCCACATCACCAACGGGTGTTTGCTGTGCACCGGTAAATCAATGTGCAATGTTCCGGCGCGGGCCAATTCCGGCACGCGCGAACCGCCATGGGACACGACAATCGATTTTGCGCCAACATTGTTTAATTCGGCGGCGATGTCGATGCATCCCTGTTCTGCACCGCCCGGTCCTAAAACCGGAATGATTTGCATGACGACGGGGGTTTTCTGGGCCGTGAAGCCACCCGCCATGCTGGATGTGGGCATAAGGCTGGTGCCTTTGCGCTCAGGGCTTGTCGATGAATCGGTTGGTGTCATATTCTTCAACTATGATCTTGTGAACGAACGCCCCGCCACGATCGGCGGGCGCTTAAGAAACGCCGAATCAATTTAAACTATATTTTTCCTGCCGTCCAAGCCCCCATAAGGGCCATGGCGGCCTATCCCGGAGTGTGTCATGCCCGACTTTCTGATCCGCAGCCAAGGTCCGCGTCTGGCCTATGTCCGCACGGCGGCCCAGGGGCCGGGAACCGCCCTGCCGACAGTGATGTTTCTGGGCGGATTCCGGTCTGACATGACGGGCACCAAAGCCACGGATCTGGAGGTGCGGTCCTCCATCCGCGGGCAGGGGTTTTTACGCTTTGATTACAGTGGCCACGGGGCCTCCGCCGGGCGGTTCGAAGAAGGCACGATTGAAAGCTGGCGGGATGATGCGCTGGCCGTGCTGGACCGCTTGACCGATGGGCCGGTGGTTTTGGTCGGGTCATCCATGGGCGGGTGGATCGCCCTGCTTCTTGCACTGGCGCGGCCTGATCGTGTGTGCGGTTTGATCGGGCTGGCCGCAGCCCCCGATTTTACCCGCAATATGGTCGAAGAATCCTTTGATGACGCCATGCGTTTAAGCCTGCAAACACGGGGCTTTGCCGATGTTCCAACGGACTACAGCCCCGAGCCCTATCGCATCACCCAGACCCTGATCGATTCCGGTAACCGTGTGTGCTTGCTGGACCGGGATCATGATCTGTCGATCCCCGTGCGTTTGATTCAGGGGCAGCGCGATGCCGACGTGCCATGGGAAACGGCGGAACGCATTGCGGCCCGGCTGCCACACGCCGATGTGCGTGTGACCTTGGTGCCTGACGGCGATCATCGCCTGTCGCGGCCGCAAGATCTGGATTTGATTGATGGATGTGTGCGCGAACTCTCGGCCGCCGTGGCGCGCCGCGCTGCCGTGTAACGCCTTATTTCCGCTTGTATTTAAAGGCTGTTTTGGATTCGCCCGCTTTGCCAACGAATTGCCGCTTCGTGGTCTTTGCCGGGATGCTGCGCGTCATCAATCCCTTGGCCCCGACAATCTCCAACCCCTTCAGGATCAGGATCAGCGCCAGCGTGCCTAAAAACGGCACGCCCGTCAAAATCACCGTGCGCATTTTCAGCACGGGCGTGATGGTGCTCTCCCACGTTGTGGGCTCAACGCTGTCCTTGGTGATGCCCAGCGAATCCGGAGCATAGGTCTGCAACAGCCAGCCCACCTGCGAGAACTTCATCGGCTGGTCATAGTTCTGGTCCTGATAGGTGATATAGGCATCATGGCCCAGAGCCGCCAAAAACGGGATCGCCAGAATAAAGCACAGGATCTGCAACGCGCGCATGGGAAAAATCCGTTGAATATCAAATGGATGGTCGAAATGACTCGGATATTGTACCACGCCCCCGACACCACGCAAAGCGTCCCCGTTTTGGCGAAAAGACCCTTGCATTGCACGGGTTTGCTGGGGTAGGGTGCGGCCCTGTCGGATCAACCCCGACACGTCCCGTTTTTGCGGGACCCTTTGATGGAATGGACAGGTGGCCGAGTGGTTGAAGGCGCACGCCTGGAAAGTGTGTATAGGTTAATAGCCTATCGCGGGTTCGAATCCCGCCCTGTCCGCCATTAAAAAAGCCCCCGCTTGGGGGCTTTTTTAATGGCGGGTGGGGCGCGGTGAACGAACACGTGGTTCGACAATGTGCTGAATGAGCGAAAGCGAATTTAGAACATTGCAACTTTGGCAAGGGCATCGCCCGCCGCCAAAGGTATCCCGCCTTGGCCTGGAGAAAAAAATGACCGAAACAATCATCTGGCGTGAATCACCGTTTGGCCCGTGTGTCACTGATTGCGGCGGGGTTTTGATGTACGGCATTCTGGTTGAATCCGGGCATGCGTCCTATGACTTTGATTTTGTCATTCAGGATGCGGATTTACAGGTGTTGAAAACCGATCCCGCGCGTGCCGATGCGTTGTATTGGAGTTTGACGACCTGCCTGCAAAAACAAAAAAACGATTTCACGCAGGATCAGATGAATATATTGCTGCATGACACGCTGCATTCTTCTGCGGCGGACTTTGAATTGTTTCTCGACCGCTTCAGTGCCGCGCACCACATCGCCTTGCGGGTTTATATAGAACGATCAACCCGTTGATAAATATCTGTTTTTTGTTCTGCTTTGCGCCCTCTTGTGCTGCGCTGCGAGGATCGGCTATCAATGCCGTCCTGATTTTTTAAATCTATAACAAGAAGAATATTCGGGGCCGGGGAGGCTGCAGGGGACGCGCATGACGACAGGAACAAATTTTTCCGAAGATATTCAGATCGACGCAAAATCCATTACGGGCATTCGCGTCTTTGAACATGAAGACCGCGTGTCCATCTATACCGCCAAGGGGGAAATCTTCCGCGGTAAAAAAGATGTGTTTGGCCCCGATATCGATGCGGCGTTACAGGTGTTTCAGGATGCGGGGGCGGAATTATTTCCGTTCCCGGTCTATGGCCCGGAGGGGCGCGATCCTCTTTATACCAGCTATATTCGACATCATGCGATTACCTTTGCGCGCGTGGGTGAATCGCAGATCAAGGGGTATAAAAACGTCCAGATCGGTGTTGATGGCATGCCGGGCGAACACTCTCATGCGATTGGCAAGCGTGAATTAAAACCCTTCTATGCTGCGCTTCAATTGCATCATGGCAGTATGCGTCATTACGAAGCGCCGTCCGTTGTGATTGCGGGTACGGACACCACCTACGTTCACGCATGGCTGGTCACGCACATGCAGGCCAGAGCGGATAACACCCTGCACATTCAATTCGGGGCCGGAAACGACACCGTTGATCTGCCTGTCTGTGATAGCCATGCACAGCGCGTGGCCAAGACGTTGTATCAGGAAGAATTGATCGAAAACGGCAGTCTGCGCGCGTATGTGGAGGCTGAATCCGCGACCGAAATGCATGCCATCATGGAGGTTCTGGCGGGGGATATTGCGTGCTATACGCCGCATATATTCCAGGTGCCAAACGCCCTGAACACCACATATCTGCCCAAGGCGCGGGAGGCCTGGCTGTGCTGTGCCGGCGGTGGTGATACGGAGCAAAAAATCCTGACGCTACAAACGGCTGAAACGAAACCGTTGGCGTTGTCACTGCGCTTCAACACAGAGGCTGACCGCAAGGTGGCGATCCAAAAAATTTCTGAGGAGATGAACGTGCGGTTTGTCTGCTCTACCCCGTCATGCCACCCTTAAGCAGGGCAGTTATGACGGATGAAAAGAGAGCCAGCATCAATGATGATGCTGGCTTTTTTCTGGTGCGGCCTGCGCCGCTGACCCGTGCATCATATGGTCCATACCATGCACCATCGACGGGTCAATTTTGATGTCGTTTGGGTTGCCCTTGTATTTGCCGATGATGGATTTCATTAAATCGATTTCCATTTCCTGATCGCGCAGAATGTCCAGCGACATCAATTTCAGATAACCGTTATTGGCATTGGGGTCGGCCAGATAGGCGTTGGCCATGTCCAGCGCGCCTTCATGGTGAATGATCATCGCCTTGGCAAAACGGACATCTTCGGCGGATACGGCGCGCGATCCCGCCCACATATCCAGCGGGCCGGGCATGGGGGCACGCTTGAATTGCTGCTGCTGGGCCAGGCCGCGCGTGGCGATTTGGCCGCGCACCGGGCGGTCGCCGGTAAAGCTGAAATCATCAATATGGCTTTCGACTTTATCCAGCATGGAGATTTCAAACGTCTGGTTATGAATGATACCGCGCGCCAGTTGTTTCAGGGTCGCATTGGCGGCGTCGGGATGGGCCAGATACTCTGTTGACATCGTCAGCGCACCGGCATGGTGCGGGCGCATCCCGGTGATGAAGGTCATGTCCGCCTTCTGATTGGCGGCGGTCATCATGCCGTACCACGGTGTGGTCACGCGCGGCTTGGACGGATCGTAATCGGGTTCAACGCTGGCCAGCGCAGGGGCAGAAACGCCTGCCAGCAGGGCCAGTACGGCAAAAAGACGAATGGTGCGAATCATGATGGATATGGTCCTTTCTATAATACCCTCTAGGGGTATTATATACCCACAGGGGGTATATGAGTCAAGACCCTTTGCTTCAGTCGCTCAGGAATCGGATTGCACGGCGGCGGTCTTCTTCCTGCGCCTGGATCAGCTTGTAGCTGACATAGTATTTGTAGATGTTGCGCACATAATTCACCGGCTCCATGCCGACGCGCTTGGCGGCGATATGTTCGACATTCCCCAGCCATTTATTCGGATCCAATCCGGCCTCTTTGGCCTCGTCGCGCAGTTTTTGGATGCGATTGGGCCCGGCGTTATAGGCGGCGAAGGCGAACAGCGCCCGATTTTGTTCGTCCAGATTTGAATCATCCAGATACACATCCATGACGTAATCCAGATATTTGGTCCCGGCGTGAATGTTATTTTCGGTCACTTTGATGTCGCCGACATTCATCTGTTTCCCCGTTGCGGGCATCACTTGCATGATGCCGATGGCGCCGACGGGGCTGATTGTTTTCTGATCAAGGCGTGATTCCTGATACCCCTGTGCCATCAGCATCAGGTAATCAAAATTGTAATCATGACCATAGGTGCGGAACAGGGCGACCGTATCCTGAAAGCGCTGGCGCGCTTCGGCCTTGTTGGGATTGTCCAGCGTGGCGATGCGGTGGGCGATCTGTTTGGCGATAATGTTTGTGATGCCCTGACCGATCAGCACGTCATCAATAAAGCCATTGAGAAATTCACCCAGTTGCGGGTTATTTTTCCGGTACGCCCAGCCAATTTCATCTTTGGCGGATAGGACCATGGCCGGATCTTCGTAGGCCACAACATCAGGCAATTGTTTCCGCCACATATCAAACAGCCATCCATCAATGACGCTGTAGGGCAGGATGCCGGCATTGACCATGTCCAGCATGTCCTCATCCTCCAGATTGTCGGGCAGATCCTCGATTTTGACTTTCTTGAGGTGGTTTTTGCGGAAGCGCTTGTTCAAATCTTCGAGCGCGGCACGATAGGATGTGGCGTCATGCGCATACACGGTCTTTCCCGCCAGATCGTCCAACGTGGTCAATGGCGGCGCATCCTTGTGTGCGACAAGGATCATGTTGAACGGCTTGGCCACCGGATGGGTGAAATTGACGATCTTCTGGCGTTTCGCGGTGATGGTGATGTTGCCAAGGGCAATGTCCCCCTTGCCAGCATTCAGCTCACTTAAAAGCCGCTCGCGTGGCGTCGCGATCAGCGCGACGGTGACGGGCGGGGCGCCCTCCTTATTGAGCTTCTGGGAGACGTATTTGGAAAATTCCTGCACCATCCGCACGGACAGACCGTCTTCCTTGCCCATATCGACGGTGTACAGCGTGCGGCTATAGGGCACAAGCACGCGGATCACTGTGCGCTCTACCATTGTGTCCAAATCACCCTTGCTGGGTTTTAATTCCACGGGCAATTGCCGGACGGTCGTGTCCGCATCATCCTGCGCGCGGGCCGGATGTGCCATGGCCATGGCGCACAGGCCCATTACGCACAGGCCGATCAGAACACACAAAAGGCGGCGGTACATAGACAGATTCCTTCTTTCGAACGTATCGAAAGAAGTATTGCACAGGCGGTTAAGGAAGCCGTAAATGCGTGGTTTTTTGCATGTTTTTCAACATGTTGATCTGTTGTGTCGGGCGTCGTTCAGGCGACGGGCTGGAAGGTGCCGTCCGCTTGCAGTGTTTCCAGCACGCCGGATTCAATCGCGTACCACGCGCCGTGCAGGCTGAGTGTACCCTGGGTCACGCGTTCGGCAATCCAGGGGAAGGTCATCAGGTTTTCGAGTGAAACTTTGATCACTTCATGTTCACAGCAGGTCTGGCGTTCTGTGGCATCGGGAATGTCTGTTGTTTTGATGCGCGCGGATTCGGCAATCTGCATCCATGGTGCAACGAAATCCTGCGCATGCGCCGGCGCGCCGTTCAGCAGGGCGCTAACGCCACCGCACATGCCATGGCCCAGCACGATCAAATGCGGAATTTCCAGCACGCGAATACCAAATTCCAGCGCGGCACTGGTGCCGTGATAAGCGGTGTCCGGTGCATAAGGCGGCACCAGGTTGGCGACATTGCGTACGATCAAAATTTCACCGGGACCGCAATCAAAAATCATGGTCGGGTCGACACGGCTGTCGACACACGACACGATCAGGGCGCGCGGCTTTTGCCCGCGTTCGGCCAGCTGCCGGAAAATACGTTTGCGTTCCGGCCATCCGGTTTCACGAAAACGGCGATATCCTGCGATCAATTGGTCCATGATGTTCCCTTTCCTGTGTGCGGGGCAGTTTAAAACGCGGGGCCGTTCGCATCAAGTCACAGTTTCAGGCCCCTGCGTTGCGGCTGGACAGGTATTCACGGGTTCCTGTATGGATTAGCGGATGGTACAGAAATATAAAAATATCGCCATTATCGGCGGCGGCCCGGCGGGGTTGTTTGCGGCGGAGTATCTGGCGGGGGCCGGGTATGCCGTGCATGTTTATGACCATAAACCAACCCTGGCGCGGAAGTTTTTGATGGCTGGACGCGGGGGCCTGAATCTGACCCATTCCGAGGATTTGGAATCATTCATTGCGCGTTACGGCACGGCGGCGGATTGGGTGGGGCCGATGGTGCGGGCTTTTACGCCGTCCGACCTGCGGGCCTGGTGCGAGGGGTTGGGTCAGGAGACGTTTGTCGGGTCCAGCGGGCGCGTGTTCCCGCGCAGTTTCAAGGCGTCGCCGTTGTTGCGCGCGTGGCAGGCGCGGCTGGATGATTTGGGTGTGACCGTGCATTTCAATCATCACTGGGCGGGGTGGAACGACGCGGGCGCATTGATCTTCACAGATAAAAATGGTGCGTCGGTTATTGCGCATGCCGACGCGGCCCTGCTGGCACTGGGCGGGGCATCGTGGCCAAAGCTGGGGTCGGATGCTGGCTGGGTTGATATCCTGCGCAATCGGGGTGTTGGCATCACACCGTTCCGTTCGGCCAATTCCGGTTTCACGCATCTGTGGTCGGATCATTTTGCGGACCGCTTTGCGGGCCAGCCATTGAAATCCATCACGCTGACCCATAATGCGCGCCGCGTCCCGGGTGAAATGATGATCGCAGCCAAAAGCCATGAGCGTGGTGTGGAGGGTGGTGTGATTTATGCGCTCTCCGCCTCGATCCGTGACGCGGTCGAACGGGATGGGCAAACAACTGTGCATATTGATCTGCGCCCCGGTATTGCGCTGGAGGATCTGGCACGGCGTCTTTCCGCGCAACGGGGGCGGGCGTCTTTTTCGACGCATATGAAGAAAGCGGGTGGGTTGTCGCCACTTGCGGCGGCGTTGCTGCGCGAACTGGGCGGGGATGAAGTCAGCACCCTGTCCCCCATCATGCTGGCCACGTTGATCAAGGCTTTGCCATTAACGCTGTCGGCACCCTTTGGTCTTGCGCGCGCGATTTCATCGGCCGGGGGCGTTGCCCGTAACGCGGTTAATGATGATCTGATGCTGAACGTTGTTCCCGGTGTCTTTGTCGCCGGTGAAATGCTGGATTGGGAAGCCCCAACGGGCGGGTATTTGCTGCAGGCGACATTCGCCACCGCGCGGCATGCCGCGCGTGGGATTGAAAAGATCCTGAAGGGGTCAGATTAAGCGGGACTGTGCGCCAGCTCGGCGGTCGTCATGTGCTGTTTGTTGCGCCAGTGGTAATACAGTCCCGTGCCAATATTGGCGATGGCGATAGAGGCAAAGACCCCGATCACGCCAAAGAAATGATTGCCAATAAACGCCAGCGGAATTTGCACGATGATCATTTTTACGCCAATCATCGCCGCCGATCGCTGCGGCAGGCCAATGGCATTAAACGCGCTGGACCAGCCGGGCACCAGATTTCCGGCGGCATAGCTGAACGGCACAATCAGGAAATACAGCGCGGTCATCCGCACCGTTTCCGCATCGGTGGAAAATAATCCGGCCAGCGGATACGCACCAATCATCAGAATGGCGGCAACCGCCACCGACCACAAGACGCAGAAGCGAATGGCCAGGCGCAATGTTTCATGCACGCGGTCGAACCGGCGTGCGCCCCAATTCTGGCCCAGGATCGGCGACATTCCAGTGGCCAGCGCCATAATGACAATGAAGGCAAAGGCCTCAACCCGCGTGGCCACGCCAAACGCCGCCACGGCATGGGTGCCGCTTTGCGCCAGAATGGCGGTTAAAACGCCGCTGGTCATGGGCTGAATCGTGCTGGTAATGCCGGCGGGCAGGGCGATGAACAACAGCCGGCGGGCCGAGTCGCCGAATTGATCGAGGTGCAGGCCATCCTGAAAAATAATGCGTTTTTTGTATTTCAGGATCCACAGCGCCACAAGCATGGAGACCCCATAGGATATGATGGTGGCCAGTGCGGCCCCGTGCATTTCCATACGCGGCAGGCCAAATAGCCCGAAGATGAGCAAGGGGTCCAGAATAACCAGAAAGGCCGTGGTGCCCATCATGATCAGGGCCGGGGTCAGTGTGTCGCCCGTGGCACGAATGGCGGAATTGCCAACCATCGGCACCGTGATGAACACAATGCCCGCAAACCACAGGCCCATGTAATCCAGCACCATTGGCATCATGTCATCGGTGGCCCCCATGGCGCGGAACAACGGTTCCATGATGGCATGACCGACCAGCGCCATGATCACGCCCGCAATGACGGCCAGAATCAAACCGTGGCTGGACAGGCGGACGACGGTGTCATGGTTGCCTTCACCAATCGCGCGCGACACCACGGATGACATACCAATGCCCAGCCCGATAATCAGGCTGAGAACCGTCATGGTCACGGGGAAGGTGAAGCTGATCGCGGCCAGATGGGCGGGGCTGATCATCGAAATGTAAAACGTGTTGACCAGCTGTGATGCCACGATGGCCAGAATGCCCCAGATCATCGGCACCGATAACCGCACCAGATGCGCCTGGACCGGTCCGCTGGTCAGATCGCCATGCCGGCCCCGCCCGTGCAGGGGGTTGGCGGTGGCGGATGACGCGGTGTTGTCGGTGGTATCGGTTTCTGAACGCATGATGGACCTTATATCTGCCTGTTACCGCGGCGCGTCAAGCTTTTGGGCGTTTTTAGGTGGTGGGGCGCGGACAGGGAAAACCCCATTGGATCAATACGAAGGGATAGTTTAGTAAGTCTTTACATAAAAATTTAACCGATTCTGCGCTATTCTTAACCATCGGTGCGCCCGGTCGGGGGACAAGGGTGCCATCGTATGATCCGTCAGGCCGTGGGTCCGGCCGCAAAACAAACGGACATCAGTGTGTGCGGGGGCGAAAGCGTCGGGTATGGCGGATACAGTCTTTACGGGTACAGCCAGTGGGGATTTCATGGTGATGCAGGGGGACCTGCAACACATGACCATGACTCTGACCAACCCCTATACCGGTGAAACCGTCAACATCAACGATGTGTACAAGGTGAACAACGCGGCCTATGACGGGCTGGGCGGCACCGATGCCCTGTTGATGAGCGAGCATGGCGACATGCTGTTGATCAAAGACGCCGACGGCGATCAGACCCTGAAAAATATTGAACAGATTATCGCCGGTGATGGTGGCGATGTGATTGTTCTGGCCGATGCGGAAATCCAATACGGCAACGTGGCGATTGATGGCGGTGGGTCGGGTGACATCATCTGGTCCAACAACGGCAACGACACGATTTTTGCGCTGGACGGCAATGATATTGTCGATGGCGGCGGTGGCCTTGATAAAATTTATGGCGGCTGGGGCAGCGATTACCTGCGTGGTGGTAATGGCGATGATATCATCTATGGCGGCAGCCGCAGCGATACCGAGGCCGAGTACCATACCGTGTCCACCTACGAAAAATTCTTCACGGTTACGCACAGTTTCCCGACCTTGAATGAAGGGGTACAGATCACGCCGCAACAACAGGCTTATCTGGGGTATCCGTCCGGTGAAACCATTGTGACCTTCACAACAACCGCCACGTTGAAATTCGTGTCCACCGATGCGGGATATAAAAATACGGTTGGTGTTTACACGGTGGACCCGGATGGTACCATCCGCAATGCCGATTTCGCCTTTATGAACGCCCGGGCCACGGCATCAGGCACCAGCCACGAATTTGAAGTATCTGGGGCGGTGGGTGTGCAAATCGGCCTGTTTATGATTGCCAACGGATACAATGCCAATGGTGGTTATGGCGGCATTGATATGAACACCGGCACGCTGAACTTCTATTACAATTACGGGCAGGCAGACCAGCGTCTGGCCAAGGTTACCGACGACGGTGACAATGTATCCCTGATCTGGAGTGATGGGACGACAGACAAATTGATCGCGGGCACCATCTATCACTCCTCGGCCAGCGATGGATCCAGCTCCCTGAACCGTGATGACAATATCCACGTGATTACGGGACTGGCCAATGCGGGGGATAACACCACTTTGCGCTTGGGGTTCGAGGATCAGGACCATCTGGGCGACGCCGACTTCAATGACGTGATCGTTGATCTGCAGGTGGAAACACAGGTGGTTGAAACCATTCTGCGCCCCGATGATGATATTCTGTACGGTGATGCCGGAAATGACACGCTGTATGGCGGGTTTGGCAATGACGTGCTGAATGGCGGAACGGGATCGGACCATCTGTATGGCGGCCAGGGCGCAGACACATTCGTGTTCGACAACATGGATGGCTTCGTTGACACCGTGCATGATTTCAAGGCCAGCGAAGGCGATGTGCTGGATATCTCCGATATCCTGTCCGGCTATGATGCGGGGGTCGACGATATAACGGATTTCCTGAAGTTTGTGCAAAACGGATCCAACGTGGATCTGTATGTCAACGCCGATGGGGACAGTGGTGGCGCGTTTGACCGCGTGGCCGTCATTGTCGGCGGTGTTGGCGGCGCCAGCGTTCAGGATTTGCTGGATGGTGGGGCCATCGTGGCCGCCCAGACAGCAGTGTAATCAACGTGGGATGACCGGTTTTATATCCGGAGGGCGCAAAGGGGAAGCATCCGGTCATTGTGTGCAACGACAAATCAGCGAACCGCGATGGGGGGTAAGGGGCCCCGTCGCGGTTTTTTCTGGGTGCGCCTTTGGTATGCGACAGCACAAGTCTAAAGGTTAGGGTGGAGCGATATAGATCGTATTCTCATAAAGTTTTAACCATCACCGATTTATCATTAAATTCTAATGTAACGAGTATTCTGTGTTGGTGGTCCGGGTATGCGTATCGATCCTCACGCTGTTTCCAAAGACAATAATCCTTCTGTTGATAGTGCGGAGACGCAGATCGCGGCAGCCTCGAATGAGGCAGCTCCGGCTGACGATACGAACGCCGCCGCCGCGGATGATGTCGAAGTCTTTCCTGTTACCATTCCAGATGATCGCGCCTCGCCCGCAGAGGATGCGGCGGTGGAGGATGGGCCGGCGATTATTGATACATTGAAATCATCATCCACAGTCGTGCCGACACCAAAACCGGCGGCACCGGTGAATGAAGGGTTTGGGTTTCAGAGCACGGCTCCCACCATTTCTGCATTGTATGACGATGATCTTTTTGCGCTGGGTGTCATCATTGATGATGATTTTAACTCTGGTTCGTTCATATCAGTATCGTCATTTGATTTGACCGCAGGACAGGGATTTCGCCCAGCGGATCTGTTCCGGCCCGCGCCGGATGCTGGATCTGGTGATGGCGGGTCGCCACCACCGCCATCCTATGACTTTACGATCAATGGAACCGCTGGGCATGATTTTATTTCAAATCTGCATATAGGCACGGTGACGAATCTGAATCCTGTGGGTAGTCCTTTTTACGGCCCGGCGCGGTTTTATTTCGATCATCTGCCGGGGCAGGAATATTCGTGGGATGGTGCTGTTTTTACCAGCACCATCGATGCCAGCACCTTTGATCCGTATGCGGCTGTGCCGCCTGCCGGAACCTATGCGATTTACGGGGATGACGGGACGGATTTTATTATCGCGCTGACCAGCGACGGGCTTGTCGATGCTGGAAATGGCAATAACAGCATCGAAGTTTATGGCGATAACAATATCGTTCAATCCGGCGATGGGAACGATCTTTATTACGTTTCTGGTAATAACAATACGATTGATGGTGGTGAATCCAGCGACCGCATCGTTGTGCGTGGCGACAACAACACAATTGAAACCGGCGGCAGCGATCCGGGCCATAATATGGGCAGTTATTACGTCAGCGTGTCCGGCAATAACAACACCATCAATGCCGATGATGTCGAAGGCTGGCATGCCGTTTATGGCGACGATAACGTCATGAACACCTATGGCGGCGAAGACGATATTACCATTTCCGGCAATCGCAACACGCTGGATGCAGGCGCGGACGACGATCACATCACAATCGATGGTGACGAAAATGATCTGTATGGCGGCGCTGGCGCGGACTGGTTTGATTTTCAAACCGGGGCAACGGACAACGTCATCCATGATTTTAACCGTGGCGAAGGGGATTTTATTGATATTCGCGACATTTTGTCCGGATATGATCACGGCGTTGATGACGCCGACGATTTTATCCAATTGGTCGCGAATGGCACGGATACGGATGTGTATGTCAGCGCCAGCGGTGATGGTAATTTTGATCGTTTGGCCACCATTGTCGGTGGGTTTGGCGGGGCCAGTGTTGATGATTTGATCACCAACGGGTCCCTGGCCGTGGCCGATATGTAGATTTTTTTCTCCTTCCGTGCGGGTATTTACGCTAAATTGCCCGTATGAAACATGAAAATCCTATCCTTGTTGCCCTGTCGCATGGTTTGAAGTCTGACCTGTTCCCGCCCGTTGGGACGGGGGCTGCGGTGCTGGCCATCGGTTTCGACGGCGATGTCGATGATTCACTGTTCCCGGCGGCGATCACGACCATGGTGCAATATTGGGCGGGTCCGGCGGCGCGGTTGCGCGCGCTGGGTTATGCCGTGCGCGGGGATGTTCCGGCCGACGCCACGTTTGATCGCGTGATTGTTCACACACCAAAACAGATGGATGAAATGCAGTATCTTCTGGCGGCGGGGTGGCGTGTGTTAAGCACCGGTGGCGACTTGATTGCCGTTGCGGCCAATGATGCCGGCGGGGCGAGATTGGGTCCGGTGTTGCGCGATGCCGGCTTAGATATATCGGAATCATCCAAGGCCAAATGTCGTATTGTGCGCGTCATAAAAAATGACGTCGATGTTCCGCGCGATTGGCTGGCGCATGGTGATTTTCGCGTTCATCCCGATACGGGCATGACCACCTGTCCCGGCTTGTTCAGTTGGGATCGTGTCGATGCTGGTTCCGCCCTGTTGTGCGATCATTTGCCCGCCGATTTGTCCGGTGTGGGTGCGGATTTTGGATGTGGATATGGGTTTTTATCCCGCGCGGTGTTGGATCGCTGTGCGCGCGTAACATGCCTGCACGGGCTGGATGCGGATTCGCGCGCGGTCGCGGCCGCCGGGGCCAATATGCAATCCGATGGCCCACGTTTTTGTGGCCATCATGTTGATATTCCATCCGGATCTGGCCTGACGGGGCTGGATTTTATTGTCATGAACCCGCCGTTTCATACGGGCGCGCGGGAAAGCCACGATCTGGGCCGGGCCTTTATCGCCCGCGCGCACGACGCCTTGCGCAAAAATGGTACACTGGTCATGGTCGCCAATGCCCATCTGGGATACGAGGCAGACTTAATGCGCCTTTTTTCCGCCGTGAATAAATTATATGAAGGTGGCGTCTTCAAAATCTATCAATGCGTAAAGTAAGGCCATGCTGATAAAACCGAAAGCCCCCATCATTGAACGCGATATTTCCGGCGTCCTCTGGGACCTGGATAATACGTTGTATCGTCTGGATACGATGATTGAACATGCGTTCAATCATGCGGTTGCGCGCGCGGCGTTGTCGCTGGGCGTGGCGTTGCCGCTGGACGAAGCGGTGACGATGGCGCATCAATCCTATGTTGATCACGGGTTCAGCGGGTATCGGTTTTTGCAGGATTACGGCCTGAACCGGCTCGACTTGCACCATCGTTTCCATGAATATATTGATGAAACGGTGATTGCGAAAAACCATGAAACGCGCGATTTGTTCGCGTCGGTGCAGACAGACCATGCACTGATTACGCACGGGTCGCGCGTGTGGGCGTTGAAGGTTCTGGGACATCTGGAATTACAACCCTGGTTCCCGGATCCGCGCGTTTTCGCGTATGAAAATTACGATTTTGAAAGCAAGGCCAAAAGCCGTAAGCCCTTTGAAATGGCGTTGTCATCCATCAACAAAAATCCGGAAGCGGTGGTGATGGTGGAAGACACGCTGGACAATCTGCGCATCCCGCATGAAATGGGTATGACCACAATTTTCCTGCATCATGGCCGCGAACCAGTGGAATTGCCCGATTTCGTCGATCACACCATGCAAACGGCGCAGGATGTTTTGGTCAATGTTTTAAAGCCCAAGGCTTAAAGCGCCCCGGCGTGCAGCCCTGATTCTTTCGACACGATATAGGTGATGGATTTGTCGTCCAGAACACCGCCGCGCCCGTGATGCAAAACGTGCAATGCCATGGCCGCATCCATCACGATAATGGATTTATCCGGCTGGTATCGTTTGCGCATATGTTCATCGGTCAACTTGATAATTCGGCGCAATGATTCCGGTTCCACCGTAATGTGATGGTGGCGTTCATATCCGCCTTTCAGATTCATCAGAATATTGAATGTCTCCTCCGCATTCGGGATGCGCAGCGGGATTTTCTGGAATCGGCGATCCATGGCGGGGTCGATGGCCACGAAAATCCGGAATTCGTCCAATGTTGTCGCGCCAATGACGTGCAGGTCGCCAGCCGTCAGGTAAGGCTTCAAAACTTCCGATAAGCCCTTATACGCCGATCCGTCACAGGTCGGCATGATGGTGTGCATTTCGTCAATAAACAGAATGGTTTTCGGATATTCTTCGAACCGATAACGCTCGGCAATGCCGCGGCAAATTGGAATAAAGCGGCCTTGGAATTCCGCTGGACCGGATGTGCCAGCGGCCATGGCGGCCAGATCGAGTTCCAGAACGCGGGCGTCTTTCAGATAATCGGGCACGGTGCCCGCAATAATTTGCTGTGCGAGGCCGGCCACCAACGCGGTTTTACCAACACCTGCGGGCGCTTGCAGCGCGGCGTTCTTCCGTCCCTTTTGCAGCAGGATCAGAACCATCTGCTGAATTTCATCATCACGTCCGGTGATCGGGTCGAATTTCCCTTCGCGCGCCAATTGCGTGAAGTCACGGCAATACCGATGGATCAGCGCGTCCAATTCATCGTCGGAAAACACCAACGGGTAATCAACTCTGTTTTTTCCGGGCGTCTTTTTTTCGGCAGTCATGATGAATTATTCCGAATCGTGGATGGATAGGCGGGAGGCGCGGATTGCGCCCCATCATGGTAAACCATGCCTGTAAAAGCTTAAAGCTTTGTAAATTCAATATATTATGTCTTTGGGATCAGGCCCTGGGGATCAAACCCTGCGCGTACAAAGCCGCGCTCAGGTCGCCGTGCAGGATCAGATTGTCCACGGCTTCCGCCACGGCTTGCTTGGGATGATAGCCAATACCCAACCCTGCGGCCTGCAACATGGGAATATCATTCGATCCATCACCAATGGCCAAAACATCATCGGCCGTGATGCCCAATTGCTCGACATAGTGATTCAGGAAATGCAGCTTGGCGGCCTTGTCCAAAACCGGGTCCAGAATGCGTCCCGTCAGCGCACCGTCCTGCATGTCCAATACATTCCCATGATGCTGGGTAAAACCGACACGTTGGGAAATGCCGCCGGTGAAGAATGTAAAACCGCTGGAGACCAAAACGGTAATCGCCCCAATCTGCCGCATTCCGGCGACCAGATATTCGGCCCCAGGTGATAATTGCATGGCGTTTAATGTCTGATGCAGTTGAAATTCACTGACGCCCGCCAGCAACGCCATGCGCTGCTCTAACGCCTCACGAAATCCGATGGTGCCATTCATGGCGGCGGCTGTGATGGCGGCGACCTCGTCATGTTTTCCGACCAGCGCGGCCAGATCATCCAGCGTTTCCCCCGTGATGATCGTGGAATCCATATCGGCCAGCATGATTTTCTTGCGGCGCGTTTCCGCATTCACGACCAGCACATCAATCCGGTCCGTCATTAACGCTTCGCGCAAGGTGCGCATGTGATCCGGGTTCGGGCGTTGCTGTAGCAGGATATCCGCCGCCTTGTGTTGATCCAGCCAGCGCGGCCCCGCCGTCACGGGTAAACCCTGTGAGTCGCAATAGCGCATCACCCCCGCCAGATGGGCCGGGGTGAGGGGGTGGTCAGATGCAATGAGGGTCAGAACAAAACGCATGGCCTATAAAATAACCGCGCCCCTCTCCTTGGGGAAGGGGCGCGTATCCGAAAAATGCACAATCACGGGATTTTGTGAAACTGGAGGTATCTATAAATCCTGATGGCCTCTTCGAATTCTATTCTTGTCCATGTTTATCGGCCCGGCTTGAACGGGGTCAGTGACGGCGCAGCCGACGGGCCGCTTGCGTTTTGCGCGGTCATCTCGGCGGCGGCTTCGTGTGCTGTGGCCTGTTTGACCTTGTGTTCGAAATTGCGGGCATCCAGACCGCTCTGGCTCAGGATATCGCGCATGGCGGTTAAACCCTCATTGCTCATGCTGCGCGTATGCGGCGTGGCTTCGGTTTTCAGGCCGTCCAGCGTCGGTTTAAAGGTGCGCGCATTTTTGAATTCAACATTCACCATGACAATGATCTTTCGTTATTAAAAGTCCGCCCAAAAATTCTCTGCTTGCCCTAACCTTAAGCGAAATTGGTTAACGAATATTAAAGGGTGAAAAGAAACATCGAATCGGGTGCTTCGCAGTTGCAAAAAACGGCGGAAGGCTCATACTTATCCGGTTTTTTAAACCGTTTTCAGGAGGGCCCCACCATGACCGCACAACCATCTAACCGTCCTGCAAACCCGTGTTTTTCATCCGGTCCTTGCGCCAAGCGCCCTGGCTGGTCGCTGGACCATCTGTCGGGCGCGTTTCTGGGCCGGTCCCACCGCGCGGCCGAGGGGAAAAACCGCCTGAACGCGGTCATTGAACAGCACCGCAAAATTCTGAACATTCCGGCGGATTACCGCGTGGCGATTGTGGCCGCATCCGATACGGGTGCGGTGGAAATGGCGCTGTGGTCTCTGCTGGGTCAACGCGGTGTCGATGTGCTGGGGTGGGAAGTATTTGGTCTGGACTGGATCAAGGACATCACAACCCAATTGAAAATTGCCGACACCCGCGTGATGAAGGCGCCGTTCGGGTCGCTGCCTGACCTGTCCGCCGTTGATGGGGCGCGCGATATCGTCTTTACATGGAACGGCACCACGGGTGGTGTGCGTGTGCCGAACGGCGACTGGATTCCTGCGGACCGCGAAGGTTTAACCATCTGTGATGCAACATCCGCCGTGTTTGCCTATGATCTGCCGTGGGACAAACTGGATGTTGTCACATGGTCATGGCAGAAGGTGTTGGGCGGTGAAGCCGCGCACGGCATGATCGTTCTGTCCCCGCGTGCGGTCGAACGGTTGCTGACCTACACGCCGGATCGTCCGTTGCCGAAAATTTTCCGTCTGGTGAATAACGGCAAATTGATTGATGGCGTGTTCGTGGGCGAAACCATCAACACCCCGTCGATGCTGGCCGTGGAAGATTGTTTGGATGCCCTGAAATGGGCGGAATCTATTGGCGGTCTGCCCGCGATGATCAAGCGGGTCGAAGCCAATTACCAGACGATCAAGGACTGGGTCGCCAAAACCGACTGGATTGATTTTCTGGCGGTGGATGAATCGTACCGTTCCAAAACATCTGTGTGTCTGGCCATTACCGATCCGGCCTTTACTGCATTGGATGACGAAGCGCGTCAGGCGTTTGTCAAATCCATGACGAAATTGCTGGAAAAAGACGGCATCGCCTATGACACGGCGGGGCACCGCGATGCGCCCGCGGGCCTGCGCATCTGGTGCGGGGCGACGGTGGAACAATCCGATGTGGCGGCGTTGTTGCCATGGCTGGATTGGGCGTATACGCAAACAAAAAATAAAAACTAAGACATAGAGGAGTGTGAAAATGCCAAAGGTTTTGATTGCCGACAAAATGGACGCGGTTGCCGCGCAGATTTTTAAAGACAATAAAATTGATGTTGATGTGAAACCGGGTCTGTCGCCCGAAGAGCTGAGCGCTATCATTGGCGAATATGATGGTCTGGCCGTGCGGTCCGCGACCAAGGTCAAGGCCGATGCGATTGGCGTGGCGGGTCCGCGTTTGAAAATCATTGGTCGGGCCGGGATTGGCGTTGATACCATTGATGTCCCGGCGGCAACCAATGCCGGGATCGTGGTGATGAATACGCCGTTCGGTAACTCCATTACCACCGCCGAACATGCCATTGCCATGATGTTTGCGCTGGCCCGCCAGATTCCGCAGGCCAATGAATCCACCCATGCCGGAAAATGGGAAAAATCAAAATTCATGGGCGTTGAATTGTACGGCAAAACACTGGGTGTGATCGGGTGCGGCAATATCGGGTCCATTGTGGCGTCGCGTGCTCTGGGCCTGCAAATGCGGGTTATCGCCTTTGATCCCTTCCTGACCGATGATCGCGCCCGCGATCTGGGGGTGGAGAAGGTGGATCTGGATGCGCTGCTGACCCGGGCCGATTTCATCACGTTGCACACACCACTGACCGATCAGACGCGCAACATTTTGGATGCGGTGGCCTTGGCCAAAACCAAGAAGGGCGTGCGCATTATCAACTGCGCCCGTGGCGGATTGATTGTTGAGGCTGATTTGAAGGCCGCGTTGGATTCCGGCCATGTCGCCGGCGCCGCCTTGGATGTGTTCGAGGAAGAGCCCGCAACCGCCAACCCGCTCTTCGGCCATGCCAATGTCATTTGCACTCCGCATCTGGGCGCATCGACGACGGAAGCCCAAGTGAACGTGGCCATTCAGGTGGCGGAACAAATGTCCGACTTCCTGCTGAATGGCGCGGTGTCCAACGCCGTAAACATGCCATCCATCAGTGCGGAAGATGCACCACGCCTGAAACCCTATATGAAGCTGGCCGAACAAATGGGCGCGCTGGTGGGGCAGATTGCCGATGGGGCCATCACGAAAATCGCCATTGAATTTATGGGTGATGCGGCGTCCCTGAACACAAAACCGCTCAGCGCCCTTATTCTGGCCGCGGTTTTGCGCGCGACATTGGATGGGGTCAACATGGTCAATGCGCCGCAAGTAGCAAAATCACGCGGCATCGCCGTATCCGATACGCACAGCACCGATTGCCCGGATTTCCACACGGCATTGCGTTTGATCGTGACGACGGAGAAGGGTGATCATGCCGTTACCGGAACGTTGTTCGCCGGGAAAGAGCCGCGCATCATGGACATTGAAAATGTCCCAGTGGAAGCGGCTTTATCGGGTCGTGTGCTGTTCATCCGTAACGATGACACGCCGGGCCTAATTGGCGCGGTGGGTACGATGCTGGGCAATGCCAAGGTCAACATTGCCGATTTCCGTCTGGGCCGCGTCCCGGGCGGGAACAGCGCTGTGGCGTTGGTATCAATTGATAACGATGTATCGGATGAACTGTTCGCGGCGTTGTCGGCCTTGCCGCAAATTCAATCTGTGAAAAGATTGCGCTTTTAACGTTGGTGTACCGTTGGGGGTGAAAATGAAAAAGTTCTTTTTTATTTTTGCTGCCCTGTTTGTGTTGGTGGGGGCGGCGGTATGGCTGTCCCCAACACGCCCCGCAGATATAGTGGGGCAGCGACAGGCAATATTGCTTTCCCTTTATGAGAAAAAATATCCGCTGGGTGATGGAAAATCGGCACCCACAGCTAGCGATTTACGCTCCGCTGCCATTTCTGAATATATAAAATCATGTTGCGCAGATACGGATCAGGCCTTGGAGCTTCTGCGGAATAATAAATTCCACATCGTGAACGTTATTGATGATCCAAAAGAAATGGCAATCAAGAGCGAGCAATGGGATGTTGAGGACAAAGGGTTCGATAAATTTATTTATGCGATACGGGGTCCCAGCATTCGTCGGTTTTGGCGTATTAATGCCACTTACGAGCTTGTTCTTTTTATCAGGGATGGGCGTGTTGAATATGCCTGGGGCAGAATTGATGCGACGATGCCTTGATGTTGCATTTTCGTTGTGGCTTTTTTCTTATCCGACGAAATATCCATCCGCCGTTGGGATTGCCCCGACTTTTTTGGTGAAATAGCGTTTGCACGCATCGCGCAATTCGGATTCCAATTGCACGCCATACGCACCACCATCACCCGACATCTTGTTCTTGATCAGGATGTTCAGCGTTTTGTGATGTGCATCGACGATATCCAGAACGATGCTGTCTATTTTTTCGATGTTCTCCAGAAAATTTAAAACGACGTTCGCCAGGTTGCTGACCATTTTATAATTGAACATGGCGGCGTTGCCCTTAATCTGCATCACCGGCTCGGTCATGTTCTTGATCAGGATATTCACGTCGCCTTCGCCGATGCGGGCGGCGGATATAGCGACTTCCAGTTGGGTCAGAAATTGCGCCGCCATAGGGGCGAAATCGATCTTGTTATTCTCCAGCGCCGTTTGCATGGTCTGGACTTTTTCTTCGCTAATCGTGCCGGTGCCGACCTTGGCCTGAAGATTCAGGTTTGCCTTGATCACGCGGGCTTTTGATTGTTCGCTGTTCATCATGTTCTCTTTACAACCCGTTTAAAAAATCAGATACGCAGTAAAGAAACGCGAGAAGAAATTATGCCGATTTGCTGGCGTTTTGCTGGCTTTCGCCAAAACGGCGATACGGGCCCTTGAAATCCGGCATCACGCGGCGGCGGCGATCGGGTCCGAAATATCCGGTGCAATCGATGAAATCGCGCGGTTTGTTAATCACGTGCGCGATGCGCTTGGCGATATCGTTGGCGGAAAACGGTTTGACCAGAAATTCGGTCACGCCCGCATCCCGGGCCTCGGCCACGCGGGCCAATGCGCTATATCCGGTGACCAGAATGATCGGGGCCATGCGGTTGGGTGATAATGTGCTGGTGCGGATTTCGCGCGTCAGGTCGATTCCCGATGCCGGGGTCATGTGCCAATCGGCGATGACAATGTCGGTGTTGAAACGCTGAAATTGTTCGAAGGCGCGGTTGCCATCGGATGCGGTGTAGATATATCCAACGCCCAGCGATTCCAGAACCGATGCCATCAATTTCTGCATCGGCACTGTATCTTCCGCGATCAGGACGCTTAATTTATCGAATCTGAATGCCATAACGATGCCTGATAAAAATACCCGATAAAAATACGCTATAAAATTCGGGGCGAATCAAAAAACTATACCTGACAGTTTACACATTTACGGCATGCGGCAAAAGACGCAATCCAAGCCTGCGTCGCAAAAAGCAATGAAATTCCGTGTATTAACAAACGCTTAAGTAAGGTGCCATGCGATGAAGGTGCTGAGATACAAGGCAAAACTCATCCACGCCAAAAGCGGTACCAACGCCAGCGCCGCCCAGCGATCCAGTTTGTATGTCTGTTTGATCAACACGCCTACAGCCGCAATCAGCCCGACAATCCAGACCACGGCCAGCCATAAAGCCTGCATCTGGAAGAAAATAAAACTCCACGCCAGATTGGCGATCAATTGCGCGATGAACAGGCGCAGCAGGAAGCGGCGCGAATCATCAGGTGCACGCCGTGCGATTCGCCACAGATAAAACCCCATCAACAGGTACAGCACAGACCACACAATGCCGAACACATAATCCGGCGGTGTCAGGGCGGATCTGACCGCGCTTTGATACCATCCATCCACACCAGGTCGCGTGGCAAAACCAACCAGCGCCCCCAAAAGCGGCAGGCTCAGAATACAGGCAGGCAGCAGGAGAAGGTCGCGGCGGGTTATCATAAACGGGGTCCTGTTGGTGTGTGGTTGATCTTGTGTGGACAGGGTTAAAACCACCCCCTATCCTTGGCGAATGTGACCAGAGGGAGATTGAAAACCATGTCCGCATCCTACGCCGATTTTATCAGGGACCGCGCCTTTATCAATGGCCAGTGGTCGCCCGCGCATTCGGACCGTATTTTTGCCGTGACCAACCCGGCGACGGGGGCGGTCATTGGTACTGTGCCCGACATGGGCGCGGATGAAACGGTTGCGGCAATCGCGGCGGCGAAGGATGCCATGCCCGCCTGGCGCAAACGCACGGCCAAGGATCGCGCGAATATCATGCGTGCCTGGTTCAATCTGATTGTGGAACACGCCGATGCGCTGGCCGCGCTCTTGACGGCGGAGCAGGGCAAGCCGCTGGCTGAGGCGCGCGGCGAAATCATCTACGGCGCGTCCTTCGTCGAATGGTTTGCGGAGGAAGGCAAGCGCATTTACGGCGACACCATCCCCTCGCATAAAACTGATGCCCGCATCATGGTGACGAAGGAACCGATTGGTGTGGTCGGTGCCATCACGCCGTGGAATTTTCCCTGTGCTATGATCACGCGCAAAATTGCCCCGGCACTGGCCGCCGGATGCACGGTGGTTTTGAAACCGGCGGAAGATACGCCGCTCTCTGCCCTCGCGCTGGCTGTGCTGGCCGAAGCCGCGGGGTTCCCGCCCGGGGTCATCAATATTGTCACGGGCTCCTACGCCTCTGCTCCGGCGATTGGCGAAGTCCTGACCACGCACCCGGACGTGCGGAAAATTTCCTTCACCGGGTCGACCGAGGTGGGAAAAATCTTGATGCGCCAATCATCCAGCACCGTGAAACGTGTGTCGCTGGAACTGGGGGGCAATGCGCCGTTTATTGTTTTTGATTCCGCCAATATCGATCGCGCGGTCGATGGCGCGATGGCGTGCAAATTCCGCAATGCCGGACAAACTTGTGTCTGCGCCAACCGCATTTATGTGCAGGACGGTGTGTACGATGAATTTGCCAAAAAACTGACGGCCAAGGTTGCGGCCCTGTCGGTGGGATCGGGGGACAAGGATGGTGTACAAATCGGCCCGCTGATCAACGAAGACGGTATTGAAAAGGTCAAAACCCATGTCGCCGACGCTGTGGCGCGTGGGGCCAAACTGGTTTGCGGTGGCAATACGCATGATGCGGGCCCGTTGTTCTTTGAACCCACGGTGCTGACCAACATGACACCGGATATGCTGCTGAACAACGAAGAAACATTTGGCCCCGTCGCGGGCCTGTTCCGATTTACGGACGAGGCCGATGCCATTGCGCTGGCCAATGACACGCGGTTTGGTCTGGCCTCTTATTTCTACACCAACGACCTGGCTCAGGCCTTCCGCGTGGCCGAATCACTGGAATATGGCATGGTCGCGATCAACGAACCCATCCTCTCCACCGAAGTCGCCCCCTTCGGCGGCGTCAAAGAATCCGGCATGGGCCGTGAAGGGTCCCATTACGGTGTCGAAGATTTCGTGACGGTGAAATATACGTTGGTGGGTGGGTTGTAATCGTGTCCCGCGCGAAGACGGGGCAGCGATTACGCCTCCGCCTTCGCAAACACTTCTGCGCCCGTTAAATTGTCTGTGGCGTTGGCGAAACTGTAATTCGTGGGTTTTTCGTCGATAAAGACCTGGTGGTCGAAAACGAAATTTTTCATGTCGTCCAACAATCCGGCGGGCAGGGCGTAGAAGGGGCGATCTTTCAAGCGGTAAAATAAATGCGTGCCGCATGTCTTGCAGAAACCGCGTTGGGCCCAATCGGATGAATCATAGACGCCGATTTTGTCTTCGCCTGTCCATGTAACGCGATCGTGGCATTCCACAGCCATCAGCGGCCCGCCCGTCCATTTGCGGCACATGCCGCAATGGCACGCTCCCATCGTGGGTTTGTCCAGCACGGCGGCCACGGACACAGCGCCGCACAGGCAGGCCCCGGTATAGGTTTTCTTTTCTGTCATGGTTGGGCTCCCCATTATTATATGTGATGGATTGTGGCGGGGGCGGCGGAGGCTGTCCAGCGGGCACGGTCCGCATCCTGAGATTTTGTTAACCATTCTCCGCTACGGTGGGTCCGTTGGGGTGGGGTGTCTGTCCGGCAACCCATTTTTCATATATGTTCTGCGTTTGTTTTCTGCGTATCTTCCCGCCTTTTTTGTGCATCGTGTCATAACCCTGAGCGGTAGAGGGGCAATAATAAACCGCTCAGATCTGGATGTTATGTTGGTATCAGGTGGACCCAGGCCCACACCCCGTTCCAGGGGACAAGCCCGGATCGAAAAAAACACTCCGTATTAACATAATAAAGTTTGACTCTCCTGCACAAAAGGGGTAGAACTCTGCCATTCCTAAAAGGGATTGGTGTGCCTATGGTGTGCCCAATTTTCGGGCAATAAAAACGCGGTGAAACGCGCAATAGAGGAGAAGTTATAATGGCCGAACAAAAATCATCCACCGCACAGGTGTTTTCCGCGGATCAATCCAACGGCTTGCCGTTCGGTTCGGCGGATATTCAGGGCATGAGCCTGTCGCCCGTTGGCGCACTGGTCATCAAGCTGACGGATGGGTCATCTCTCCAGATTGAAAATTTCAAAGAGCTGAGCGCGCAGGGTGCGCAGATCGCTCTCGCCGATGGCGAAGTCATCGACACGGCAAAATTACTGGCGACCTTGTCGGGCGCCACCAGCACTCCTGCGAATGATCGCGCCGACGGCCCGGCTGTGATCGTTGCTGCACCGGGTGCTGGCAAGACCGTCGAAATCACCATGGCAGACGGCACGGTTTACGAACTCTCCTTCGACCTTGATGCGCAAACCACCCGCGTTGAAAGCAACGGCGATCTGGTCATTACGTTTGCTGATGGCGGCGTTCTGGTCCTGCAAGGCTACAGCGATGCGGTGAAGGGTGATAACCCGCCGTCTTTGACGTTGGCGGATGGTACCGTGATTAACGGTGTTGATGTGCTGACCATGGTCGCCAAAGACGCCGAAGCGGAAAAAGCCGCGAAGGTTGAACCGGCTTCCGGTCAAACCGATGATGTTGATCTGGCACAGCTGGCTGAACAATTGGCCGCCGTAGAGCCGGCCGCCGGTGAAGCGGGCGGCGCGGGTGGATCCCGTGGCGGTTTCGGCTTCCAAAGTGCGGTTGATTCCGCCCCGCTGGACAGCCCGGACGCCATCGGCCCGATTGGCCCGACAGCGTTGCAATATAATATCCCTGAATTCAAAGAAGATATCTTCTTCGAAGAAGGCCCGGCCCCGACCCCGGTAGCACCGCCGCCGCCGTCGCTGGAAGTCGGCAATTCCGTCGTCAAGGAAGATGGTTCGGTTCAGCTGGTCATTCTGGCTGATTCGGGCACGGCAACGGGCGTGAACCTGGTCATCACCGTTTCCGGTATTCCCGCGGACTGGACCGTGACCCCGGGCCTGGGCACCTATAACAGCACGACGGGCACATGGACGTTTACGTTGCTGGGCGGTGGTTCCACCTCTCAGGCCCCGACCTTGTCTCCGCCGGCGCAATCCGACGTGGACCTGCCGAACCTGCAAGTCACCGCAACGAACATCAGCACCACAACGGGCTTGAGCTCCAGCAGCAACGGCACGATTGACGTGACGGTTGATGCGGTGGCCGACGTTCCGACCGTGAACGGCAGCGATGCCACCGGGAACGAAGGTGTTGTTCTGCCGGTGTCCATCAATGGCGCACTGGGCGTTGATAATTTCGACTCCTCTGAATCCATTTCCCACTACATCATCTCTGGCGTTCCGACGGGCTTTACCCTGTCCGCTGGCGTGGATCAGGGTGGTGGCGTCTGGCGTCTGGACCCGTCCGATCTGGCGGGCCTGACCATCAATCCGAACAATGCCAATTATTTCGGGACGTTTGATCTGAACGTGACGATCCATACGGTGGATACGCCGACCGATGGTGAATTTGATTCAACCGACAACACCAATTCTGCAACGGACAAACTGACCCTGACATGGAAGCCGGAAGCCAACCCGCCGACCATCGAAGTCAATAACGGTGTCGACGATGTGATCGTGAAGGAAGACGGCACTGTCTTCGTGAAGATCGTTGCGGCCCTGGACCCGGCGGGTTCGGGCAATGAAATCCTGACCGTGACCGTGACGGGTATTGATCCGACATGGACACTGACCACGGGTGCGGCGAACGGTACGTATAATCCGGCAACAGGCACGTGGACGATCACGATGCCGGCTGGTCAAAACTACAATGGTGGCTTGACCTTTACACCGCCGGCGCAGTCCGATCTGGATCTGACCGGCCTGAACGCAACAGCCACGGCTTTTGAACCGGCAACGGGCACGTCTGCGAATGCCAATGATGCGTTCCAGATCATCACCGACGCTGTCGCGGATGCGCCGGATGTAACGGCCAATGGCGGCACTGCTGTTGAAGGCACGCCGATTGCGATTAGCGTGAACGGAATGCTGGGCGTTGATACGGATGGTTCCGAATCAATTTCTCATTACACCATTTCCGGTGTTGACCCGGGCTTCACTTTGTCCGCTGGGACGAATTTGGGTGGTGGTGTCTGGCAACTGACCCCGGCGCAGCTGGCTGGCCTGACGATTACGCCGCCGAATTCCAACTTCAACGGTACGTTGAACCTGACGGCCACCGTTCACACAGTGGATACGCCGAATGATGTTGAAAATGACACGGGCGATAACACCAATTCCGACTCCGCGCCGCTGAGCGTGACGTGGACTCCGGTGATCAACCCGCCGTCCATTCTGGCCAATGGTGGCGTTGATAACGCGCAAGTGAAAGAAGACGGCACGGTTGACGTTCCGCTGACCGCCGCGCTGGGCACCAACCCGGCTGTGGGCGAATACATGGTTGTAACCGTCACGGGCATTCCGTCCAGCTGGGGCTTCTCTGCGCCGGTTGGCACATACAATGCCGGCACGGGCACCTGGACCTATACGGTTCCGGCCAACTCCAACCTGTCCACCACGCTGACCTTCACGCCGCCGGCCGAATCCGATGTGGATTTGTCGGGCCTGAATGCATCCGTTGTGGCTTATGATCCGGCTGCAGGTATTCAAACTGCACCGGTGAATGATGGTTTTGGTATCGTTGTTGATGCTGTGGCCGACAAACCGGACATCACCGCTAATGGCGGCACAGCCGCCGAAGGTACGCCGATTGCCCTGACCCTGAACGGGATGTTGGGTTCGGATAATTTCGACGGTTCCGAATCGATCTCTCACTACACCATTTCTGGCGTTGACCCGGGCTTCACCCTGTCCGCTGGGACGAATTTGGGTGGTGGTATCTGGCAATTGACCCCGGCGCAGCTGGCTGGCCTGACGATCACGCCGCCGAACTCCAACTTCAACGGCACGTTGAACCTGACCGCAACCGTTCACACGGTGGACACACCGACCGATGGCGAATTCGCCACGGGTGACAACACCAACTCTGACTCGGCGCCGCTGACCGTAACCTGGACGCCGGGCATCAACCCGCCGACCATTCTGGTTAATGGTGGCATTGACGATGCATGGGTGAAGGAAGATGGTTCCGTGAACGTGGCGCTGGTTGCCAATTTGGGTGCCAATGCCGATACGGATGAATATCTGGTCGTGACGGTGACCGGTATTGATGCAAGCTGGGGCTTCTCCGCTCCGGTGGGTACGTACAATGCTGCAACCGGCACCTGGACCTACACGGTTCCGGCGGGCCAAAACCTGTCCACCGTCATGACCTTCACGCCGCCGGCGAACAAGGACATCGACATGACGGGTCTGGTGGCGACGGCTGTATCGAAAGATGCATCCTCGGGCCAAACCAGCACCCCGGCCAATGACGGTTTCAATGTCCGCACCGATGCGGTCATTGATGAACCGAACTTGAGCGCAAGCAACGCATCCGGTTCCGACAACACCCCGATCGCGCTGAACATCGCGACCAGCGTGGGTGATACGGACGGTTCCGAAGTGATCACGCACCTGACCATCACGGGCGTGCCGTCTGGCGCAACCTTGTCGGCGGGCACATACAACGCTGCGACCGATACATGGACACTGACCCCGGCTCAACTGGCGGGTCTGACCATGACGCCGGTGCGCGGGACCGAAGGATCTTACACGCTGACGGTTAAAACCTTTGCCAAGGAACAGAACCTCAGCGGTCTGGAAAACGACCTGAGCGACAACGATGCGACGAAACAGGTCACGTTGAATGTCACCGTGACCGACGATGAACCGCAAAACTTCAACGCACCGGGCAAAACGGTCGATGAAACGTCCTTGCACACATCCCCGACGGTAACGGTTTCGAACACGCTGACCGCGAATTTCGGCTCTGATGCCCCGGGCAGCTTCGGCTTCACCGGCACGGGCCCGAGTGGCCTGACCTCCAACGGGGTTCCGGTTGTTGTGACGCTGTCTGGTAACACGTATACGGCGGTTGCGGGTGGCGATCCGATCTTTACCCTCAGCCTCAACCCGGCCACGGGCACCTACACCTTCAACCTGACCGGTGTTCTGGACCACCCGATTGCGGGTAACCCGAACGAACCGATCAACCTGAACTTCGGTGTGAAAGCCACCGATGCCGATGGCGATGTGGCCAACGGCACCGTGACGATCACGGTTCTGGACGATGCCCCGACCGCAAACCACGATATCAATAATTTCGACATTCTGGATGGCGGTACAACGGGTAACGTGATTACGGGTCTGAACGCCGACAATGTTGGCGCGGCGGATCTGGGATCTCAGGACGTTCCGAACAAGGTGACGGCTGTGTCCTTTGGTGGCACGACAGTAACCGTTCCGGCCACGGGTGAAGCCACGATCGAGGGTGATCATGGTACGTTGAAAATCAAGGCGGATGGGTCTTACACCTACACCGTTAAAACGGCGCCGGCTCCGGATCAGGATTATAACGTCGTTATGATGCTGGACGTGTCCGGTTCCATGGGCAATGCGTCCGATCCGTCGTCGAAAATGGCGAAATTGATCGATGCTGTTCAAAACCTGATGAACGACTTCAATGCCTATCCGAACGGTGACATTAAAGTTCACATCGTTCCGTTCGGTACAAACTCCCAGGCGGGCCACACATTTACCGTGACCGACCCCTCGGGGTTGACGGATGTTCTGGCCTATCTGGAAGGGCTCAATTCTCTGACCGGAAGCAACCAGTACACCAACTACGAAGCCCCGCTGGCGGATGCTGCTGCATGGTTGGCTGCACAACCGGCTGGCGCGACGAACATCAGCTACTTCGTATCCGATGGCGAACCGAACCGTTACATCGACAGCAACGGCAACGTTGCATCGGGTAACCTGCTCACCATTTTGAACCAATTGAATGGCGGTGATGGTTCTCCGGAAATCTCCAACCTGCAAAATCTGGGTGAGGTGATTGCGGTGGGTATCGGCGTGAATTCTTCCACGCTCGACAACCTGGACTACATCGATACGGGCGCAAACGCGATCGACGTACAAGATCCGGATGACCTCAGCTCCGCTCTGGCCAACGCCAGCCCGATTGGCGGCGCGACACCGGGTACGGATGTGTTTGAATACACACTGACCGACGCCGATGGCGATCCGTCCAAGGCAACGCTGACCCTGAACGGTGAAGCACCGGACGTTCTGCCGCCGACCATTACGGTCAATAACGGCGTGGACGACGTGATCGTGAAGGAAGACGGTTCCGTTTTCGTATCCATCGTGGCGGCTTTGGACCCGGCGGGTCCGGCTGGTCAGGTTCTGACCGTGAAAGTCACGGGCATCAATGCCGACTGGACGATCACCAATGCCAACGGCACGTACAATGCCGGAACGGGTACATGGACGATCACCATGCCGGCGGGCCAAAACTACAATGGCGGCCTGACCTTCAAACCGAAAGCCAACAGTGATGTTGACCTGTCGGGTCTGGTTGCCACCGCAACCGCGACGGAACCGGTAACGGGCCTGAGCGCATCCAACAATGACGCCTTCCGCGTTGTAACGGACGCGGTTGCCGATGCTCCGAACCTGGTCGTCAGCAATGCTGCCGGTTCGGATAACGGCCCGATTGCCCTGAATATCCTGACCTCGGTCAATGATCTGGATACGTCGGAAACGATTTCCAGTGTTGTGATCTCGGGCGTTCCGGCTGGTGCGACATTGTCCGCTGGCGTGAAACAGGCCAATGGTGACTGGGTCCTGACCCAATCGCAATTGTCTGGCCTGAAACTGAACCCGGTTCGCGGAACCGAGGGCACATTCACACTGAGCGTCAAATCGACAGCAACCGAAACCAACCTGTCTGGCGTTGAAGTGGACCTGAGCGATAACAACGCTTCGGTGACGAAAACCCTGACGGTAACGGTAACGGATGATGAGCCGGATGATTTTGTAACCCCTGCTAAAACCGTAGATGAAACCAATCTGGTCTCTGGCCCGGTTTCGGTGGGCGGCAAGATGACGGCTGATTTCGGCGGCGATGGCCCGGGCACTTTCGGTGCAACCGGTGCATTTGCCAGCGCGATGACATTGAAGTCGAATGGTGTGAATGTGAATGTAACCTTGTCTGGAAATACCTATACGGGTAAGGCGGGTGCGGAAACGATCTTTACGTTGACGGTTCATTCCGATGGTACATACAGCTTTAACTTGCTGGGTACATTGGATCATCCGAATGCATCCAATCATAACGATGCGATTATCCTGAATTTCGGGGTGAAGGCGACGGATGCAGATAGCGACTTTACCACAGGTACATTGCAAATCACCGTTTTGGATGATGGTGTAACGGCCCATGATGATGTCGCGTTTGTGGATGCCGTTATCGGTGTTGTAAATGGAACGGTCGTTGCCAACGATGATTTCAGCCAGGATGAATCGAACACGGTCACATCCGTATCATTTGGCGGAACCACCGTTGCGGTTCCAGCCGTGGGTGAAGCGACCATCAACGGCGCGAACGGCGTTTTGAAAATCAAGGCTGATGGCACCTATACCTACACCTTGAACGCTGGTTCCGGGACAACAACGGGCACAACCTCGACTTTGAACCTGGGATCGTCTGATGTGTCGGGAACGCAACTCAGCATCACCAAAAATGGCGTGACAATCAGCATTGGGACGCCGGAATATAGCGGTGTTGCCTTTGGTACCGATTTGACCTGGGTTAACCATTCAACGGGTGCTGGTATCGGTATTAAGGGGAATGGCAGTGACAAGGTCTGGTCCGCAGGCGAAAAACTTGTTGTAAACCCTGCGGATTTGGCCAGTGGTCTGTCGATTGTTTTGTCGGATATGGCAAACAATGCGGGTGACTCCATGGTCTTCCGCGTGTTCCTCGAGGATGGATCGAGCACCCTGAAGACTGTAACGATTACATCGGGATCTGCATTGGATCGCACTTTTGAAATCGAAAGCACCGAATTCGGCGGCAAGATGATCGATAAAGTTGAGATCTTTACGGTGCAGAATAGCAGCAAGGCATCGTCCTTCCTGTTGAAAGACGTAACCGTCGAATACCCGGGGACGTCGGCTGGGCCGGACCAATTCACCTATACCTTAAAGGATGGTGATGGCGATACGGATACCGCTGTGTTGAGCATTGATGTGCTGAATCCGGTTCTGTTGGTTGGCAGCAATGCTGATGATGTTAGCGGATCAACCACGACATATGTTGTTGGTAATGACGACGGTGTGATTACCGGCGGCGCGTCCAGCGACATCCTGATCGGTGATGCTGGCGGTTCGTCCATGCAGAACGTCGACAAGGATTACAACATCGTCATGATGCTGGACGTATCCGGTTCGATGGGCAGCAATGATCGTGCGGGCGACCGTATGTACAAGCTGATCCAGGCGGTGAACAACTTGGTGGGCGATCTGGACCAATATACGGGCGGTGACGTGATTATTCACTTCGTGCCCTTTGCAACTAATGTTGGGAACGAGCGTACGTTCAACCTGGCCACGGATTCGTTGAGCAGCATCTATGCCTACATCGAATCGCTGGACGGCAACGGCTTCACCAACTACGAAGCTCCGATGCAGGCCGCAATTGAGTGGATGGAAGATGCCGCTGCCGCGAACCCGGATGCGGAACGCATCAGCTACTTCATCTCGGACGGCGCACCGAACCATTATGTTGATAATAATGGGACCGTGCGTGAAGCGTCCTGGGGTGCGGGCGAAGCCATGGATCAAATCCGCGGTGATGCGGATTATGGTCAGCCTGGTTTCGGTGACAATGTCCGCGATGACAACACCAACGAAATCGCTATGTTGCAAGCGCTGAGCGAAGTGATCGGTGTTGGTATCAATCTGGGTGCGACCAGCACCAATTTTGGTTACATCAAGGAAATCGACTCCGATGGCGTGGCCATTAACGTGAACGACTCCGATGATCTGTCCGCTGCTCTGCAAGGCGCAAGCCCGCTGAACCAGCTGGCTGATCTGGGTGATGACGTTCTGGTTGGCGGGAATGGCAATGACATTCTGTTCGGCGACTCGGTCTTCACCGACGATCTGGCATTGGCCCAAGGTCTGAACACGCTGAAAGGCGCAGGCTGGGACGTTTTCGCGAAACTGGAAGCGGGTCAAGGCACCAACGCTGGATGGACCCGTGCGGATACGATTGATTATATCCGCACCCATGCCGAAGCATTGGCCGCCGAATCCACCACCAGCACGGGTGACACCCGTGACGGCGGTAACGATACGCTGAACGGTGGAGCCGGGAACGACCTGATCTTCGGCCAGGAAGGCAACGACATCATCAATGGTGGTGCTGGCGACGACACGCTGTATGGCGGTTCGGGTGCCGATACCTTCCTGTATCAATCGATGAGCGATGGCAAAGACACGATCAAGGACTTTGACGCGGCCGAAGGTGACCGTGTTGACCTGTCCGATCTGCTCTCTGGTCTGGGTTACAACCCGGCCCAGGATGCGATCAACGATTTCGTGTTCGCCCGGACCGAAAGCGGCAAAACCATTCTGTCGATCGATGCGACGGGTATGGGGAATGCCTCCGGTGCACAGGACATCGTGGTGCTGGAGGGCGTCAACGCCACCCTGAACCAGCTGTTGACCGCCGGTGTTGTCACCGACGTCTAATTGGCAGCTTTTACAGAATAACAAAACCGGCCCGGGATATTCTCGGGCCGGTTTTGTATTGGCGGTCCCTGGGCGTTCCCTGTGTGGCTTGTGTGATACAGTCGCAATCATTCTATGTAGATTACGGAAAGTCCCTCTGGACCCGAGGCTTGTTTCACGATATAAAGGACGGGCAAATTTATATTGGAACACAATGGGTTTCGGTATAAAACGGGTGTGCCGGGCGATCCCGTCATTCCAAAGGTTATCCACCTTTGGGTGTACGTTTCTTGGGCCGCGCCGGATCATATTGTTCGTCATGATTTAAATGGGGAAAGCAGTGACCTCTGTTCGTCTTTTCAAATATTTGACCGTTGGTGTTTCGGCGCTGGCCCTGTCTTCCGCTCTGTCGTTCGGTGCTTTGGCACAGGATACGGGGATGCGCGCTTCCGCCTCTGGCGAAATGGTCGCCAAGGATCCGATGCAGATTTCGCTGAGCGAAGCGGTTGGTATCGGTGTGCGCACCAACCCGGAATATAACATCGTGGCCAACAACCGCCGCGCAACGGACGAAGAATTGAACCAGGCGAAAGCTTTGTATCTGCCGTCCATCGACGTTGCCGCTGATACCGGTTTTGAACACAGCGATGATCCGTCCACCCGCGGTGGTCTGGATGATGACGATGAAGAAAACATGTGGCGCTACGAAGCGGGCATCACATTGACGCAGATGCTGTTTGATGGTTTCGAAACCAAACACGAAGTTGGTCGTCAAAAAGCCCGCGTTGAATCCGCATCGCACCGCGTTCGCGAGGCATCCGAACTGACCGGTCTGGCAATTGTCGAGGCCTATCTGGATGTGATGCGCCAACGTGAATTGCTGCGCATCGCCCGTCAGAACGTTGCTGATCACATCACTATTCTGGAGCAGATCGAAGACAGCTCCGATGTGGGCCGCACCACCACCGCTGATCTGGAACAAACGCGTGCGCGTCTGGCGTCTGCCCGTGCGAACGAATCCAGTGTCCGTGAATCCCTGCGCATTTCCGAAGCCGCGTATATGCGCGCCGTTGGTGAAGCGCCGAAAAATCTGGTGATGCCGCTGGTGCCAGTTGACGCGCTGGCCGCCGATGTTGAGGCAGAGGTGAAAACCGCCCTGCACCAATCCCCGACGCTGGATATTTTCGAAGCCGACATGCGTGTTGCGAACGAAGAATACCAAGGCGCATACTCCACCTTCTATCCGCAGGTTGATTTCCAGGCCAACGCCCGGAACGGTGAAGACCTGAACGGTGTTGAGGGTCGCGACACCAGCGCCTCCGCCTTGCTGGTGCTGAACTGGAACCTGTATCGCGGCGGTGCCGATAACGCCCGCGTCCGCGAGTTCATGAGCCGTGAAGCCCAGACCAAAGAAGAACGCGCCAAGGCCGCACGCGGCGTTGAAAACGAAGTGCGCCAAACCTGGGCCCGTATGGTGTCCGCTGGTGAGCGCGCTCGCGAATTCGCAGCCCAAGCCGCCGCCAACCAGGAAGTCGTAAAAGCATACAAGGATCAGTTCGATCTGTCCCGTCGTACGTTGCTGGACGTTCTGGACGCGCAAAACGAATTGTTCGTATCCCAAAGCAACACGGTGAACTCCGAATTCCTGGAAATGTTCGCGGTCTACCGCCTGCTGGGCCTGAAGGGCGAATTGCTCCCGGTTCTGGGCGTGGCCTATTCCCGCGAAGCTGATCCGGCAAAAATGTAATCGCTGATCTGTTTGACGAAATTTCAAACCCCCGGCCTCTGTGCCGGGGGTTTGCTATGGGGAGGGGGTTGTTTTGTGCCTCTTGCCATTGCGTCGCACCCTGTGCCAGTCTGAGGTCATATTTAAAGAAGGTACAAAAACGAGGGGGCATTATGACCGGAACATCTTTTGAAGAACGCAAAAAGGCTTTTAACGAGGCCGCTGAAACATCATTGCAAAACATGGAATACCGGCTCTATCGCGACCCGTTGATTACCATGGGTGTGATGGCGTTTGCGAAGAAGGTTCTGGACCTCACCGACCATGGTGCGCGTGTGCGCGCGGCCCAATTGCTGGCCCCCTATGTGATGCAGGGCGGTACGATGGGCTATGCTGTATTCCAGACATGGGAACCGCTGGTTCGTAAGATTGGTGATGCCGACCCGATCCGGGCGGAAAAACTGGCCGGGGCTTATTTCAATATGATGGATGACAGCGCCGACCCCCGTTTTGCCAAGGCCTATAAATTGTACTCTGATATGTCCAATCTGGTTCAGCAAAACCAAAGCAGGGCCTATCGTCCATTCCAGGATTAATGCCGATTTGGGGTGGGCGGGCTAGGCTCCGCGCACAAGGTCTGATAGAATAAAACCCTCTTCCTGCACGTCCCGGTATGCGCCGGGGTGCCCTTCCTTTTATTTCTATCCGGGATTTTATCGCCGTGACCGTATCGCCGTCTGATGCCGCTCCAGAAGCGCAATCTGAACAATCCGTTCCTTCCGATCAGACTCCTGATCAAGACAGCACATGGTCGCTACAGGCGGACCGCATGGCATCGCATTCGCCGCTGGTGGATTGCCTGCGTCTGCTGGCCGGGCATTACGGGCGGCGCACCTCTGCGGCCAGCCTGACCGCCGGTCTGCCCATTCCGCCAACGGGCATCACGCCGGCCTTGTTTGCACGCGCCGCCGAACGCGCCGACATGAATGCACAACTGGTTGATCGCGGTATTGATGCGCTGGCGATTGCGCCGAACTTGCCGTGCATTCTGGTGCTGGAAAAGGGGCAGGCCTGTATCCTGTGGGATGTGAAATATCCGGCCAAACACCCGCCGAAAAAAGAACCGGGCCATGCGGTGGAACTGCACCCCGAAACATCTTTTGTTGTTCAGTTCGCCGAAACTGAAGATGTGCGTGAAAATATTCCGCTGGCGCGTATGCGCGACCTGTATGCGGGGTATGCGTTCTTTGTCCGCCCGGTGGCGCGTACGGATGACCGTGCGGGTCCGGCGGAAATCAATACGGCGCGCGATTGGTTCTGGGGTGCGCTCAAGGAACATAAGCGCCTGTATAAAGAAGTGGCGGTGGCCGCGGTCCTCATCAATATTTTCGCGCTGGTCAGTTCGCTGTTCACCATGAACGTGTATGACCGCGTGGTGCCCAATGCCGCGTTTGATACGTTGTGGGTGCTGGCCGCCGGTGTGGCAACCGTCTACACCTTTGATTTTATTCTTAAAAACCTGCGGGCGCAGTTTTTGGATTTTGCCGGGCGCAAGGCCGACATTAAAATCTCCGCCAGCCTGTTTGAACAAATTCTCGGCATGACCATGGCCGCCCGTCCGGCCAGCGCCGGTGTACTGGCCAGCAACATGCGTGAATTTGAAGGGCTGCGCGATTTCTTCACCTCGGCCACGTTGGTTGCGCTGATCGATCTGCCCTTCATCGTCATGTTCATTCTGCTGATCCTCGTCATCGCGGGGCCGTGGGTGGCGCTGGTGCCGACTGTATGCGTACCGCTGGTAATTTTGTTCGGCTATCTGATGCAGCGTCCGCTGGCCAAGATCATGAAGGAATCGATGATGGAAAGTGCGTTGAAAAACGCACTGCTGTTCGAAGCGATTTCCGGGCTTGAAACCGTGAAGGTGCAAGCCGCCGAAGGTCACACCCAACGCAAATGGGAAGAGCTGAACGAAAAATCATCACGCACCGGGATGAAATCGCGCAAGCTGTCATCCTTCGCGATGAACTTCACCATGTATATCCAACAACTGGCCAGCGCGGCGGTGGTGATCGTCGGCGTGTACCAGATTGTTGAGGGCAATATCACCATGGGGGCGTTGATCGCCTCGGTGATTTTGTCGGGCCGGGCCATGGCACCGTTGGCGCAGGTGGCGGGGTTGTTGACCCGTTTAAGTCAGTCAAAACAGGCGCTTATCCAGCTTGATGATCTGATGAAGCGTCCGGTTGAGCGTCCGGCGGGGAAACATTTTATCTCCATGCCATCGATCAAGGGGGATGTTGAATTCCGCGATGTCGTTTTCAAATATCCGGGCCAGACCATTCCGGCCCTGAACCATGTCAGTTTCACCATCAATCCGGGCGACCGTATTGGCGTCATCGGCGCGGTGGGTTCGGGCAAGACAACGCTGGAACGGTTGCTTCTGAACTTGTACCAGCCCGACAGCGGATCGGTGCAGATTGATGGCACCGATGTGCGTCAGATTGATCCGGGCGATTTGCGTCGCTCCGTCGGTGCGGTTCAACAAAGCCCGCAATTGTTCTACGGTACCGTGCGTGAAAACATCACCATGGGGCATGAAACGGCGCCGGATCGCTCCGTCCTGCGCGCTGCCGATCTGGCTGGTGTGATGGAATTTTTGCGTGAAACGCAAGCGGGTCTGGATACGCAGGTCGGTGAACGCGGTGAAGCCCTGTCCGGTGGTCAGCGCCAGGCCGTCGCGATCGCGCGGGCGCTGCTGTACGATCCCCCGGTTCTGATTCTGGACGAACCAACCGCATCGCTCGACCCTGCGTCGGAACAGCGTTTGATGAAACGGTTAAACGTTTTGTGCGAGAATAAGACGACGATCCTGATCACGCACAAGGGTACGATGCTGGGCCTGGTGAATAAAATCATCCTGCTCGACCGTGGCCGCGTGGTTGATTTTGGGCCGAAGGATGATGTTATCCGTAAATTACAGGCCCGCCAGTACGGCACCCAGGCCGAACAAACAGACGTTTAAACGGACGCAGTTTCATGAATACACCTGTCAAAAAACCAAACGCTGACAATAAACCTGCGAGCACACAACCCGCTGAGGATACGATCAATTCCAGCGCGGGTTGGGCCAAGGCGCAACAGGATTGGGCCAAGCAGAATTTTGAAAAGATGCAGGCCCATGCCGACCGGTATTTCACCACGGATGAAGAATTGCCGTTGTCGCGCCATTTGATTCTGGTGTTCTCGGTGTTGTTCTTTGTGGTCTTTGTCCTGTGGGCCAGCTTTGCCCCGATTGACGAAGTGACGCGCGGGCAGGGCAAGGTTATTCCGTCTGGCGAAGTGCAAATCATCCAAAGCCTGGATGGCGGGATTGTCGATGAATTCATGATTCGTGAAGGCGACGAAGTCACCGCCAATCAGATTATTATGCGCCTGCGTAATCTGGATGCGTCCTCCGATCTGGGTGTGAATCAGGCGAAATATCTGGGTCTGCTGGCCACCATCGCGCGCTTGCGTGCCGAGGCCGAGGGCAAGGCCACGCCGGAATTTCCCGAAAATGTAATGAAGGGCGCGCCGCAAAGCGTGACAGAACAACTGGAAGCCTTCCGCGCCAATACCCAAAGTTTGAACGCGCAACTGGCCGTGTATCAGCAACAATTGGCCCAACGGGAACAGGAAGTGCGTGAGTTGAACACCCGTGCCGCCGATTTGCGCGAGGTGATTCGCCTGTCCCGGTCCGAGCGCGATATGATTGCGCCGCTGGTTGAACGTGGATCGGCGCCGAAGATTGAATTGATCCAGTTGGAGCGCGGATTAAAAGAAAAACAATCCGAATTGAACTCTGCTTTGTCCGCTTTGCCGCGTGCGCAATCCGCCGTGGCTGAAGCCAAAGCGAAGATTGATGAGGTGACGGATACCGTGCGGGCACAGGCGCAAACCGAATTATCCGCCAAGCAGATCGAGATGAACGCGATCAGCCAGACCCTGGGGTCGTTGGAAGATCGCAAAACCCGGACCGAAATCCGTTCCCCTGTAAACGGGACGATCAAGGATCTGAAAATCAATACGGTCGGCGGCGTGGTGAAGCCGGGCGACCCGATTGTAGAAATTGTGCCCAAGGATGACCAGCTGCTGGTCGAGGCGCAAATTCGCCCGTCCGATATTGCATTCCTCTATCCGGGGCAGGCCGCTGTTGTCAAAATCACCGCCTATGATTTTTCGATCTATGGTGGACTGAAGGGTGAACTGGTCGATATTTCCGCCGACTCCATCACCAATGAAAAGGGTGAAAGTTTTTATCGTGTGAAAGTGCGCACGAATGAAAACAGCCTGAAGCGCAAAGGCGAGGTGCTGCCGATTATTCCGGGCATGGTGGCCTCGGTCGACATTATGACGGGTAAGAAAACGGTGATGGAATATATCCTGAAACCACTGATCAAAACCGTCGATGGCGCGATGCGCGAGCGGTAAAATTTTAATACGTACAATCTTTATCATGGGCATTCCCGCGAAAGCGGGAATCCACGCAAACATGTCTGTCCTCTGTATGGATTCCCGCTTTCGCGGGAATGCTAAATGGGGCATGAAATGGAATTTGATTTTACGGGTGCTTATAGATTACGCGGGTTCGTTGCTTTTAATCCAGCGCACGGCTTCTTCCAATTCCCCGGCCGCGTAAACCCGCATGACGCCCAATATTTTGGGCGGCAGGATCAGTCGTGATTTCATCACCGCCCGTTCGGTCGGATTAATGTACGCCAATCGCGTCGCGAACGGGGCCTGGTAAAAGATGGTTTTCAGGTTCAGTTCCGCCGCGTCATCTTCCCATCCCAGAAAATCGACATATTCGATCAGCATGCGCAGCTGGCCATGTTTTTCAATGATGGCGTTTCCGATATCAACGCACACATCCTTGTAATCCTGGGCATTGATAATACCGGTATAGCGGACGCAAAATGTGTCCAGCGCGGTATGGGGCAGGTTGATAACGGTTTTCCCGCTTACAGGGGGCGTCTGATCGTTTGGCATCTATGGCTTAAAAAATAAAAAAGCAACTGAATAGACGCTATATAAGAAGGGCTGGGTGCCCTTGTCTACATATCTAAGGTGGTGTTATGCGGCGGGATTTTTGTGATCGTCGGTCCGCTCCGGGCGGTTCATCCATTCCACGGCTTCGGCGATCTGCCCGGCCTCGAACATGCGCATATTGTTTTTCAAATCCGCCGGTAACAGCATGTGGGCTTTGGCCAGCGTGCGCTTGCTGGGGTTGATGTAGACCAGTTTGCGGACATGTGGGCATTGCCGCAAAACCGTTTTAAAGTTCAATTCGGCGGCCTCGTCATCCCACCCGGCGAAATTGGGGCCAAATTCAATCAACAGGCGGATGGTGCCGTATTTCGCAATTGCGGCATCCGATTGTTTGATGAAAATTTCGGTATATTCGGGCACGTTCATAACACCGTCATACCGGGCGCAAAATAAATCGCCCTCGGTTTGCGGCAGGATGATTACGCATTTTTCTTTTGTGTTGGTCATCGCGTTTCTGGCCTGTACGCCTGCATCCATGCAATGGCGTCATCCAGATCCTCCAGATTGAAATACCGTGTTTCAGCCTTGATAATCGGACGCATCATTTTCATCAACAGGATGCGCTGATCCGGCGGACTGACATAGGCCAGCCGGCGGGCCGTGCTGCCAATATCAGTGATGCATTTAAAACTCAACGCCGCCGCCTGTTCCGACCAGCCTTTGAAATCGCGGTCATAATAAACCAGAAGATTGTACCACCCGTTTTTTTGCTGGATTGCGCGCACGGGCGTATCAAAAAACTGTATATAATCGTCCACGCTGATGGTGTCGTGCAAATGCACGAACAATGTTGTGGCATTGGTTTCCGGCATGATCGTAATGGTGTTGGTCATGCGATCCCCCGTGAAAATGGTGTTATATCCGGGCCCAGGCCAGGGCGTCCTGGAACTGGTCTGTGTTGAAGATACGCAGATCGGTTTTCAACGCGGCCTGACGCATGCCCACATACTGAACCATTTTTTCGGGCAGATTGACAATCGCCAGTTTTTTTAAGTGCCGGGCCAGAAACAGCGTCGATGCCAGGTCGGCCATCGCGGCTTCTTCCTCCCAGCCCAGAAATTTTTCAAACAACAGGACCATGCGGATTTCCCCATGGTCGGCGGCCATCTTCTGCACCAGCGGCAAAAACTGGGTCTTGTATCCCTCACCACTGATGGGTTTGTCGACACGGATGCAGATCACGCGCTCATCCGTTTCGGGCATGATCTCGTTAAATTGCGTCGTATCCATCCGGCGTACACCCGTTTCCATGTTAAAAAGTATAGGCGCGCAACCTTACGCCAAACTTATTTTACATAGACAATTAGCACGCAAAAATGAATAAAGGATATATTCGAACACGCTGATAAATAAACGAAATTGGGCCGTGTTTGCCGGATCGTCCGGTGGGGGTGGCCGGGTCCGAGGGGGGCACCGCCAACTGCGTGGGTGATCGTGTTGAAAAGCCATGATTTATAACGCTCAACTGGCTGTGGCGGCTTGCTTTTTGCGTGGACATTGTGTTTCTTAACATATCGTGCGGCGCAACGGGTTTTGCGCCCGCCGTATATTAGCAAATCACAAGGTTTATCATGTCCAACACCGCCGCCGCTCTGGATCACATCACCCTCACGCTGCCCGATGGGGCCACGCGCACCGTCCCGGCGGGGACGACGGGTCTGCAATTTGCCGAGTCGATTGCAAAGTCGTTGGCCAAGGCCGCGATTGCCATTTCCGTCAATGGCGACATTCGCGACCTGTCCCGCCCGTTGGAAGACGGCGCAACGGTCAGCATCATTAAACGCGAGGACAATGCCGCGCTGGAGATGATCCGCCATGACTGCGCCCACGTTCTGGCCGAAGCGGTGCAGGAATTATTCCCGGGCACGCAGGTGACGATCGGCCCATCCATTGAAAACGGTTTCTATTACGACTTCGCCCGCAACGAACCCTTCACGCTGGAAGATTTGCCAAAGATCGAAGCGAAGATGAAGGAAATCATTGGCCGCGGCGCCGCGTTCGAACGCGAAGTGTGGGATCGCAATGATGCCATCAAGTTCTTCACCGACAAGGGGGAGATGTACAAGGCCGAGCTGATCCGCGATTTGCCGGGCACGGAAACGATTACGATTTACAAACAAGGCACATGGCTTGACCTGTGCCGTGGCCCGCACATGCCGACCACCAAACATATCGGCACGGCATTCAAATTGACCAAGGTTGCCGGTGCATACTGGCGCGGTGATTCATCCAAGGCGATGCTGACCCGTATTTACGGCACCGCATGGCGCACCGAAGACGAATTGCAGGCCTACCTGACCCAGATTGAGGAAGCAGAAAAACGCGACCACCGCAAACTGGGCCGTGAAATGGATCTGTTCCATTTGCAGGAAGAAGCGCAAGGGTCGGTGTTCTGGCATGACAAAGGCTACACCATCTGGCTCGCGCTGGAAGGATATGTGCGCCGCCGCCTGAAATCCGCGGGCTATATCGAAGTCAAAACGCCGCAGCTGATGGATTCCCGTTTCTGGGAACAATCGGGTCACTGGGGTAAATACCGCGAAAACATGTTCGTGGTGCCGGACGTCGTGCCGAACACGGACGAAGGCGGCAAGGTGTTCAAGGAAGAGCCGAAACATTTCATGGCGCTGAAGCCCATGAACTGCCCGGCACACGTCCAGATTTTCAATCAGGGCATCAAATCCTATCGCGACCTGCCGATCCGCATGGCGGAATTTGGCTGCTGTCACCGCAACGAAGCGCATGGCGCCCTGCACGGCCTGATGCGTGTGCGCCAGTTCACGCAGGACGACGCCCACATCTTCTGCCGCGAAGATCAGATCGAAGCGGAGTCCATGGCGTTCTGCGAATTGCTGCGCGTCATGTACACCGATCTGGGCTTTACCGATGTTGTGGTCAAACTGGCCACCCGTCCGGAAAAACGCGTCGGTACGGAAGAAAGCTGGGATTACGCCGAGAACGCCTTGAAGCAGGCCTTGGATAAAGCCGGTCTGGCTTATGAAATCGCACCGGGTGACGGGGCGTTTTATGGCCCGAAACTGGAATTCCACATCCGCGATGCAATTGGCCGGTCCTGGACCTGTGGCACGTTGCAGCTGGACCCGAACCTGCCCGAGCGTCTGGGCGCGTCCTATGTCGGCGAAGATGGTGCGAAACACCGCCCGTTGATGTTGCACCGGGCGATCCTGGGGTCGTTGGAACGCTTTATCGGTATCCTGATCGAAAACTATGCCGGGAAATTGCCGCTCTGGCTGGCCCCGGTCCAATGCGTGGTCGCCACCATCACGTCTGACGCGGATGATTACGCCCGTGACGTGCTGGAAAAACTGAAGGTCGCGGGCATCCGGGCCGAAATCGACCTGCGCAATGAAAAGATCAACTACAAGGTCCGGGAGCATTCCCTGGCCAAGGTCCCGGTCATGTTCGTGGTCGGCAAGCGCGAGGCCGAGGAGCAAAAGGTCGCCATTCGTCGCCTGGGCGATGAAAAACAGGCCTTTGACCCGCTGGAATCCGCGATTCAGGCCCTTGCAGAAAGCGTAAAACCGCCGTATTAATAACCCCTTATAGAAACTCGGGGGTGTGATGATCCGCCCCCGGTAACACCAACTTAATTAATGGAGACGACCCATCGCTAGACCACCTGTACCCCCGCGCCGTGATGCACCCCGTGATGACGGCCCGCGCGTGAATGCTCAAATCCGGGTGGACAAGGTCCGCCTGATCGGTGCCGATGGTGAAATGGTCGGCGTTGTGTCGATCCGCGAAGCTCTGGCCGCCGCTGAAGAAGCGGGTCTGGATCTGGTTGAAATCTCCCCGGGTGCTGAACCGCCGGTTTGCAAAATTCTCGACTTCGGTAAATACAAGTACGAGATGCAAAAGAAGGCGAACGAAGCCCGCAAAAAACAAAAAGTCATCGAGATCAAGGAACTGAAATTGCGTCCCGCAATCGGTGACCATGATTACGAAGTGAAGATGAAGGCCGCCCGCCGCTTCCTGGAAGAAGGGGACAAGGTGAAATTCACCCTCCGCTTCCGTGGTCGCGAAATGGCGCACCAGCAATTGGGGATGGAAGTTCTCAATCGCGTGAAGGAAGATCTGTCGGGTCTGGGCAAGGTTGAAATGGAACCGCGTCTGGAAGGCCGTCAGATGATGATGGTCATCGCCTCTGAATCACCGAAGACTTAAACACTTCGATAGCACATTCAAAAAGCCCCCGAGATTTTCGGGGGCTTTTTTAAATCAGGCCGCGTTCGGTGCGTTATCTTTCTTCGGCAGATTCCAGCCTTTCAACCCGGTGACGCAGGTCCGTGTTTTGTGTCCGCAAGACATCGTTTGCGATTTTCAGTTCTTGTACTGCTTTGACCAAGGGGACCACCACGGTGGAATAGCTCATGGACTTTGCGTTCCGAACAACTTCTTTTGTGCCGTTTTCCATCGTGATTTCAGTATCCGGGCCATACCCAACCAACTCCGGAAGGATCGGTTCAACGTCCTGTGCGATAAATCCCATTTCCGCCTTTCCGGCCGATTTAACGTCGCGCCAATGATACCGCACGGGGCGCAGCTGCATAATGGCCTCCAACCCGTCTTTATCACCCAGCGGCGTGATCTCCTTTTTCAATCGCCTGTCGGACGCGCTCGACCAGGCTCTGTTTCCACCGCATCCGTAGGTGTTTACCGCAAAACAGTAAATTGCGTATCCTGTGCTGCTGTTGCTGAGGGCGTAAAGGCCATAATTGGTGCCACTGTTGGATGCCGCATAAGCGTACACGCCGTATCCTGTGGGGCTGTCTGAATGTCCTTGGACGCCGTAATTGACATCGGATGTTGATGATGTGCGCCCATAGACACCGGTTGCCCCGTAACCGTTACCGCTATTGGTGCCGTAAATGGCGGCTGAGCTGGATGATGCCGTTGTAATCGCAACGGATAATAATCTTCCGGTCGCTGTTGATGATGTGATGGATAATCCGGGGCTGGATGTAATCCCATCCCATGTCCATGTTTGAGGATAGTTGGCGTTATTGATTGTGTTGGATGCTGTGGCTGGGGTCAGGCTTGAAATTGCGGCCGCGCCCATGCTGACCCATGCTGTTCCGTTGCAAAAACTCCATGTCGATACCCCGTTGTAGCGCAGTCGGCCCAGTTTCTCCGTTGTGCATGATGTCGCATCGTTCCCAATTTGCAGGAGAGATGTTCCCGCCGTGCTTTGCTCCAGCGCGTTTTGCCATGTCGTGCCGTTGCATATCAATGTGCGGCTTGGGATTTGTTCCGGTCCGCCGGTTTGTCGAACCTCACCATTCACGCTGCACGAATCACCGGGCTGCGCTTCGGCGGCCAGTGCGGGAATCGGAAAAAAAGACAAAAGGGCCCATAAAAAAATGGGAAAAAGGGCGTAAAAGCGCATCGCGAGTGATAACAATATTATAAATAAATATCTGCGCGAGCTTTCAATGGCAGCTTTGGGACGCTGCGGCTTAGCGCTATCACTCTGATTCCGGCACCAACGCCAAAGGCTTTCGAGGCCTTGCAATGTGGAACCGATTATAGGCGGCTTTTTTATTCCTTCAAGAGGGATTTTTGCGGACGCATTTTACTGCGCCGCAACGGCATCACCATCAATAAAATGCTCCGACTGCATCGCCCATAGTTTTGCGAACGTACCGTTTTTGGCCAGCAGTTCGGCGAAGCCGCCGTTTTCAACGATCTCCCCATTTTCCATGACGATCAGATTGTCGGCATGTTTCACGGTCGACAGGCGGTGGGCGATGATGACCATGGTTTTTCCGGCGAAGGCCGTTTCCATCGCGGTCTGGATCACCTGTTCCGACAGGGAATCCAGCGCCGATGTTGCCTCATCAAAAATAATCAAATCGGCATCGCGCACAAACGCCCGGGCAATACCCAGACGTTGGCGTTGCCCGCCGGACAATTTGATCCCGCGTTCGCCAATCATCGTGGCATCCCCATCGGGCAGGCTGGCAATCAATTCATCCAACGCGGCATGTTTCAGGGCGCGTTGGTATAAATCTTCGTCGACAGCGTCGATGCGGTCGAGCAAGATGTTGTCGCGGATGGTGATGTTAAACAATTCCACATCCTGCGGCACCAATGCGATACGGTTCAACCATTCATGCCCCGGAACATTGTTCAAATTGGCATTGCCGACGGTGATGGTGCCGGTTTCGGGCAACATCTGTTTCATCAACATGCGGACCAATGTTGATTTGCCCGCACCGCTGCGCCCGGTCAGGGCGATGGTTTTCCCGCGCGGAATGATCAGGTTGATATTGTGCAGGGCATGGCCCTTCTGCCCGTCATAGGTGAAATTGACATTGTTGAAACGAATATCATTCCAATCGGCGGGCAGGGATTGGGCGGGGGCGAAATCCATCATCTGCGGCTTTTCGCGCAGCGTTTCGGATATGCGCATAAACCCGTTGCGGTATTCCAGGAACTGATCCTGCATATAGACCATTTCTTCCAGGCGGGACCACAAATTGAACATCAGGAAGAACACGGTCGCAAACGCCCCGGCGCTCAACCACCCGCCAAACATACCGGACAGGCACAGGCCAAGGGTCAGGACGATCCAGAAAAACGCCGTCATGTTCAAAACCGTCCATTTGAAATAGGTGATTTTGAACACATCGCGCATGGCGAAATGGGCATCGGCTTCGTGGCGCTGGGCTTGCTCGTCGATATAGGCACCCATGTTAAACGCCTTCACCGTACGCACCGCGCCGACAAATTCGTAAACGCGGGCGGTCAACTTCTCCAGCATCTTGTTATGGCGGTCGTGCATTTTCGGCAAATTGCGCGCCGTATAAACGCCCACCGCCATAAAGGTGACGATAAACCCGGCATAGAGCAGCAGGAAGTAAAACGGTGCGTCGATCAGGATGACGGACGCAAAAATACCAATCACACTGCCCACGAACGGGACCAGTGACCATTTATAAATGTTATAAAGCTGTTTCAACGATGATCGCGCCGTGGTGATGCGCTGCATCTTGCTGCCCGATCCTTGCGATTCGTGCCAGTTGAGTGACAGGCGGTTCATGTGCCGCACGGAAAACAACGCCATGCTGCGATTCAAGCGATCTTCCATCGCCGCTTCGTTCAGGAACAAGCCCATGGAGATCAGCGCCAGGCCATAGGCCACCATATACGGTACGATCATCCACATCAGGCGGGACGGGTTTTCCATCGCCCAGCCTTCTTCAAATCCCTTGATGGTGATACCGATGAAAAACGGCATCATGGCCAGCACGGCAAATCGCACTATGCGTAATGCGGTAAACATGAAAAATGTTTTGCGATAGGGCCGCAAGAAAAACCACAACCAGCGCAGAAACGACGCCGATTCCGCGGGTAAATCGCGTTCGTCAGGCAGGATGAATTGTGGGTCTTGCATGGGTTTTACTCCGGTTTTTATGATTGTTTTCAACATGGTGCGCGCTGTCTCCCCACCTCTAGCATCCCCGCGAAAGCGGGGATCCAAGCGATATGCGGGGCCACACTCTGGATTCCCGCCTTCGCGGGAATGCCGAACAAAAGAAAAAATCGTCGTGTGCGCCGCGCGCGTCGTGTTGTGTATTTCTTGCAGTCATAAGACAATCCCGGCTTTCGCCGGGATGACTCAAAATTTTAAATGTGAACGTGGCGCGATCTTAAACGACCGAAGCAACCCATTCGTTCAGTTGCGTTTTGGACATCGACCCAACGCGGGTATCAACAACCTGACCACCCTTGAACACCATAAAGGTCGGGATGCCGCGCACGCCGTATTTCGTCGGAGCGTTCGGGCTTTCGTCGATGTTCACCTTGACGACTTTGACCTTCTCGCCCATTTCGTTGGCCAGTTCATCAACCAGCGGACCCATCGCCTTGCACGGGCCACACCATTCGGCCCAGAAATCAACAACGACCGGGCCGTCGGCTTTCAGGACTTCGGTTTCAAAATTTTGGTCGGATACTTTATGGGTCATGGCCCGTTCCTCTCTTCGGATGAATGAATTCTGTACCTTTTAATATGGTCGCTTGGCGTGCGGGGTCAAGGGTCGTGCGTCTTTTCCATCCACATTCCCCCTGTTTCGTCACCCCGGAAAAGGCGTATAGCCTTTATCCGGGGTTTGTGCCGCGATGGATAGGGCACGGCCAAAATCCCGGATAATCCCTGACGGGATTTCCGGGATGACGGTTTTGGATGAGGATGCTCTTTAGGTTATTTATTTTCCAGAATCTCCATCAGCCGCATCCCGTCGGTCCACAGCAGGGCCGTGCGAATCACCCGGTCTGGGTAGATTTTGCGGATGATGGCGGCATAGGCCCGCATCTGCTTGCGGTAGAGAGGGGCCACATCCTTCTGGTCCAGCGGTGGTGGGCGGTTGGTCTTATAATCAATGATCCATACTGCATCATTTGTGATCGCCAGACGGTCAATCTGCCCGCTGATCAATTGCCCATCGACATATCCGGTCACCGGCACCTCGGCCATGGTGCCGGGGGCGAACAGGGGCGCAAATTGTGGATCATCCAAAATCGCCATGACTTCGGTCACGATGCCGTCGCGCACACTGTGCGGTAAATCCTGTTTCGCCACATGCTGGCGGGCGGCATCCATGCGGGCGCCGGCCGGCATGTCGGGCAGGATTTGTAACAAGCGGTGCGTCACAATCCCGCGACGGAACCGGTACGGGTCATCCCCCTGCAACGGGGACCGCGCGGCGGGTTCGGCATCGTCGGGGCGTGATGGCATCAATGTCGTTGGCGCGCCGGGTTCGGTGGGGGCGGCGCGGTCAACCCAATCCGGGGCGGCTGCGTCGGTGGTGTTGGTGGGTACATATCCGGCTGTGCGCCTTTCATCGACGGGGCGCGTTTGCGGGTTGGATATGCGGCGAATGGGATCATCGAAACCGGGATGATTGACGGTTTCAACATCATCCATCCGGTCAAACGCATCGGATATCAGTTGATACCAGCTATCCTCCAGCCGGGCGCGTTTTTTCTTCGCCGCGGCGATAATCAACTGGTCCTCCGCCCGCGTCATGGCGACGTAGAGCAGGCGGCGTTCTTCCTCCGCCTCTGCCGCGTCAATGCAGCCTTGCGCGGTGGTGTAGGCGCGCGGCGCTTCGGCCTTGCGCGTCGTCCATAATGGCGCGGCCAATCCGGTTTTACGGGGCCACAGAACGGGCACATCTTTCTTCCCGCCACTGCCCTTGATCGTATCGGGCAGGATGACGACGGGGGCTTGTAGTCCTTTGGACGCATGCACGGTCATAATCCGCACCTGATCGCCCGCATCATCCATTTCGCGCTTTAGCTGGGTGTTCGTGCGGTCCTGCACCTGCACGAAATCCTGCAGGGACGGAACATGGGTGCGCTCAAACGACAGCGTGTTGTTAATGAATTCCTGCAACGGGTCCAGCGCCTCATGCCCCAGCCGCGCAATCAAGGCGTGGTGGCCGCTTTTGGAATCGGCGGGGCAAGGTGTTTGCAGAAGGCGCGTGAAAAATTCATACGGGCGTAGCAAGCTGCCATCACGCAAACGATCATTCAGCCACGCAGTCACCGGATCATCACCCGCGCGGGCGCGCAGGGCGGACCAGAGCGTTTGTGACCCCCGGTTCCACGCAATATGTTCCAATCGCGCATCATCCCACCCGCATAATGGTGATTTCAGGATACAGGCCAGCGATAAATCATCCTCCGGCAACAACGCGAATCGCGCCACCGCCATCATATCCTGCACCACCAATTGGTCGTTCAGGACCATGCGGTCCACGCCGCTGACGGGGATGTTGCGGGATTTCAATTCGCGCACCAGCTTTGGCACGAAATCATTCCGGTTGCGGACCAGCACCAGAATATCCCCGGCCAGCAATGTGCGGCCCTTGGATTCCAGCATCATTGTGTCAATAGATGATGCAATATGATCCGCCACGCGGATGGCCAATTGGGTGCGCGCATCGATGGATGATGTACGCTCCAGCGGCAACACCCAATCGTCTTTGCCTTTGTCTTTTTCCGGCTCGTGCAAAATCGGCCAGATTTCAACCGACCCGGCCTGTCCAATCCGGTGCGCGGTGTGGGTGATAATGTCATCGGCCACGCCCTGTAACACGGGCGGTGGGCTGAATGTTTCATCGGTTGCCCGCAAAACGGATGTGGTGGACCGGAATGACACGTTCAATCCAACATCCCGCCACCACGTCGCATTCATGGCGCGCACGCGCGCGGCGAAATTTTTGCGCATGGTCTGGAACCCATCGCGGTCGGCGCGTTGGAATCCGTAAATGGATTGTTTTTCATCACCAACGAAAAACAATGTACGGGCCAAATGCTCCGCATCATCGCGGCCACGCCCGGACAGGAAATCATCACTCAACGCCCGGATAATCGCCCATTGTTCGGGGTTCGTATCCTGCGCCTCATCGACCAGAATATGGTCCAGCCCCTGATCCAGCTTGAACATCACCCATGGGGCGATGGTGTCGGCATCCATGCCCATCGTCTGACCCTGCAGCAAGGACAGCGTGCGCAAAATCTGATCATCGAAATCCAATGCGGAATGGCGGGCCTTGATGGCGGCATAATCGCGCAACACCGCCCCGCCGAACGATAACAAATCACTGGTCGCCCGGGCGGATGCGACGGCGCGCAATGTTTCGTTAAGGGTGATCAACCGTTCGGCTTCGGCAATCAATGTCGGTTCGCAATTGGCATCCGCATCCTTCGCACCCTTGGTGGCGATGCGGGCCAGAACGGTTCCGGCTTTGGTCAGGAAAATACCCGTATAGGCCTCAAATTTCTCTGCCCGGACGTGCGCGGGTGATTCCAGCCAATCCTGTAATAATCCCGCGCGCTCAACATCGGTCTTTGTGCCTTGATTGAGTGCCCGACACGCCGCCCATAAATCATCCTTGGCGAATGATGTATCGGCGCATGCATTCAAAATAAACTGGTCGCGGTCCAATGTGGGATCAATGCCCAGAATATCGCACACGGCGCGGTGTAATGTGTCCGCATCCGGATGGGTGCGCATGGTGTGTTCCAGCGCGCCGCGTTCGGACAATAATGCGGCCAGTTGGGTATCCATCTGCTCTTCATTCAAAATGCGGGTCAGGCGGCGGACGATATTGTGCAAATCACCGTGCATGTCATCGCGCGCAGTTCTTAAAACCTGATCCCGCGCCATGGCGATCAACCGTTTGGCTTCGTCATCTTCCAGCGTTTTAAAATCGGGCGACAGCCCCGCTTCCAACGGAAACCGCCCCAGAATGCTTTTGCAAAACGCGTGAATGGTCGTGATGTTTAATCCACCGGGGGCGTCGACCACGCGGGCGAATAATTGCCGGGCGGCGACCATTTGGTCGGCATCCGGGTCCTGGCCAATCAAATCGCGCAATGTGGCGTGTAACTTCTCATCGTCCATTACCGCCCATTCGCCCAAGCGTTTGGACAGGCGCAGGCGCATTTCACTTGCCGCTGCTTTGGTGAAAGTCAGGCACAAAATGCGGTGCGGGGCGCACGCGCTGGCGGTGCCCTGGCCCGGGCGCGGCAACAAAATGCGCAAGACGCGATCGGTCAGAACCTTGGTCTTTCCCGATCCGGCGGATGCGCCCACCCATACGTGGGCGGCAGGGTCGGATGCTTGCGCCTGCAACGATGCGGCGTGGGCGCTGGCGGCCTGTGGTGATTGATCGGGCTTCTCTGCTGCGGACGATTTCGGGTTCATGCCGCATCCTCCGCTTCATCATCCGCATCGCTCAACACCACCCATTCCTGCACACGGGCCAGTTGATCGTAATCACGATATTTGGGTGCGTTCGCCGGGTTGGGCAGGCTGTAATACGGCGTTGCCGGGTTTTTGAATGCGGTGACCAGATCGCGCAATCCGTTATGGGCATAGGTGGCCAGATGCACGGCATCGCCTTCTTCTATGTTCAGAATGGTGGGGTTCTTCCGGCCCGATCCATCCCATGCGGTAAAAGCGCGCAGTCCATCGACGCTGGGTTTCGGCCCGCTATCGTTAAACCCGCCATGCAGAATCATCGCCCCTTCCAATGGCAATTGCGGGGCCAATCCGGCCTCGATCGCTTTTTTGCTGGGCAATGTTCCGGTTTTGTAATCAATCACGGTGGCGCGGCCATCGATCGTGCTGCGGTCAATGCGGTCGGCCTTGGCGGTCAGGGTAAAAACGCTGCCATCATCCAAGGAAATCGGTAATGTTCCTGTGGCCTCCAGCGCCCATGGTTTGGAATGGATGCGCTGCGCGGTTTCTAGCGTAACGAAATGGTCAATCGCCGCTTCCATGCGCGGCCACCAGAACCCCCACAAACGTGGATCATCCATGTGGGCTTTCATCTGGTCATGGGCCAGCGTGATTAAACGGCTTTGTGCATCATCCGGCCATTCGTGCATATGATCCGATACGAAATGTTCGAACACTTCATGGATCAACGTGCCGCGGCTAGCCGCATCTTCGGGCTTGTCCAGCATGTCCAGTTTGCGCAGGCGTAAAATCCGTTTGGCATACAGGGCATAGGGATCGCGCATCCATGTTTCAATGTCGGTGACCGGCAATGTCATTGGGCGGCGATCGGCTGGTGGTGTCGGCGCGGGGCGCGTGGCGGCGGCAATGCGTGCACCATCATCGCTGAACATCCGCGCACGGTGCAGGGCGGGGTGGTCGTGCAAATGTTCGGGCGGGATATCGAGCGCCTGTAACACCGTATCCAGCCGTTGCAACCAGCGGGACGGAACGGTCGGCGTGCCATCCACCCGCTTGCTGCGGCTTAAATACACAGTGGGCGCGCAGAAACCGCAGGCAAAATCATGCGCGGCAAATCCGACCATTTGTTCCGTGGGCGGCAGGCCGAATTGCTTGCGCATCGGGCGCGACATCCACGGGTCATGGCCGGGATCGGGGGGCCATGTGCCATCGTTGAGTCCGGCCAGAATAACGCAATCGGCTTGGGTCATCCGTGCTTCGATCTGGCCCAGAATGGACAGGCGCGGGTGGGTGCCATAAGCGGGGCGGATGTTGACGCCCTCCATCATGCCGCTGATGATGGATAGATAATCATCCAGACTCATCGGCGGCATGGCGTTCATATCACCGGAAAAGGCCTGTGCCAGTTCGCCGTGCAATTCGGCCAGAACGGTGGCTGCCGCCTCGCCATCTTCGCCGGTCCAGATCGTATCGGCACGGCTTAAGTGCTCGGCTACCTTGATATGCGCGGTCAGCCAGGAGGGCAAAGGGCGCAGCGTATCCGCATCACCCTGCAATAAATCATCAAACGGTGCGAAACAGGTACGCAGATGATCGATCAAGGGCGCAACATCCGGCGGCGCATCATGGCCGCGTGCAATTTGCGCTTCGCGTTTGGCGTTGATATGGGCGATTAATCCATCCCATCCATGGGCCGGGGCGGGGCCGCGCAGATAATGGCGATCCAGCGCCCGGACCATGCCGCGCCCGCCATCCGCATCATTGTCATCCCACCGCATCAATGAATGTTTCACGGCGGCCAGCAACGCGGCGGGGGCGTACTGCTCAATCGCCGCCCGTGCAATCAGGCGCAGGAAAATACCAACCCGTGTGGTGCTGAGCGGTTGGCCGCCGGAATCATCCATAATGATGCCCCAGCGATTCATGATCAAACTGACCCGGCGGGCCAGCATCCGGTCCGGTGTGATCAGTGATGCCGTGCGTCCCGGTGTTTCCAATGTTTCGCGTAAGAGAAGGGCAATGGCCTCGGCCTCTTCCTGCGGGTTTTCGGCATCCATGCGGCGCACGCGGCCCAACGTGTCGCGCACATGGGTACGGGTGTCTGTATCCGGGTCCAATGTCGTCCACGCATCGGCGGTGGCGGCGGGGCGCATCATTTCACGCGCCAGCCATTGGCGGGCGTTTAATTGCTTCTGGGCCACGCCCGGATTGATGTCGGTGCGTGCGGGTGGTGTATGTGGCCAGAGAACAACGTCATGGCGATGCAAATTTTCATCCATCCCATGCAGTAATTTTTTCAATGCATGTTGCGGGTGGGAATCATCCAATGCCGCCCAACTGCCATCATCCATATCACGATCCAGCGCGGGCAGGATCACCGACCCATTGGGTAATCCCGCAATCACGCGCAATAAACGGGCCGTGGCGGGAATGGACCCGGTTGAACCGGCGGCGATAATGCGTTGGGTCGGGCGCGTGGCATCCCAATGATCGGCCAGCGCGTGGGTCAATCGGCCACCGCGGTCCGCCGCATCAATCATGCCGTGCGCGTCCAGCAAGGCGGGCCACAATTTCATGATGATCGACAGGAAATCCAGCGTCACGCGCCAATGATCGGCAAATTCATCCGGTACCAACGCGGGCAGGGCGTCCAGCGTGACCCCCTCCATATAGCATTGGTCGATCAGGCGCCCCAGTGTTCCGGCCAGGGCAAAGGCCTGATCGGGGCTGTGCACCCGGGTCTTCCATTCCATGATCATGCGCGCCAATAAAATCTGACGGCGAATTTTCGGCATGGCGGGAGGCAGGTTCAGGGCGACAGCATTCCCGGATGAAGCAATCGATTCAAGGCTCAATGAATCTTCATCCACCTCGCCCAAGGCGCTCAGGCGCGGCAGCAAAATCGGCGCGCCCTTGGACAGACGCAAAAACGCATTCTGCATCGTCCGTGTCGCGCGGCGTGTGGGCAACAACAGATGAATAGAAGACAGACCCTGCGGATCGCCCCTCGTTTCATCCAGCAACCCATGCGCCAGCGCATCGGCAAAGGCCACCCCCGCCGGAATGGTGAACAGGGTCAGCTTGTGATCCGCTGCCCCCATATTCATCACGCGGTGGGTTTGGCGGGCGGGTAAACCGGATTGGACGGGGAGATTGAGCCGCCCGTGGCGGCCAGATGGGCCTCCACGCTGGCCAGATCGGCCGGCGTGCTGATGTGGTGCCATGCGCCGTCATGTTCCAGTCCGAACAAACGGCCATTGGCCTGCGCCTTGTCCATCAGTTGCAGGAAGGAGAACGGACCGTTCGGCGCATTTTCAAACAAACGCGGATGCACGATGCGCACACTGGTCCACATATGGGTGCCGGTTTGCGTTGTGCTGCGGATAATCTGGCCATTCGGCAGAATGTCGTAATCGCCAACGCCGCCGGTCAAGGTCATGGCGCTGACGGGTTGCAGCAACAGCAACAAATCCATCTTGGAATCATCCCACATGCTGGCCATACGGGTCAGGGCATCGCCGCTGACGCCATCCTCCCACAGCGTGTCGCCGGAAAACGCGAAGAACGGCTGGTTGCCCATGGTGTACAGGGCCTTGTTCATGCCGCCACCCGTGTCCAGCAATGTTTGTTCGAATGAAAACGTTAAACGCGGCGCATGGCGTTGGCCCAGATGCTGTTCCAATTGCGTGGCGCGATAATGCAGATTGACGGTCACATCATGCACGCCATACGCGACCAGACGGTCCAGCGTGTGGTCGATCATTGCTTTACCGGCCACGGGCACCATCGGTTTTGGCATCGTGTCGGTGTGCGGGCGCAGGCGTTTTCCCATTCCGGCGGCCAGAATAAAGGCACGGTCAATATGCGGCGTACTCATGATTATGCGTTTCCTTCGTTAAGGGGAATATCGGGAATGGTGATGATGCGAATATCGGGGCGATGCGGGTCGGCGGCGAAATGCAACGTCCACCCTTGCGGCGGCACCATGGTTTCCAGGATCGGGCCAAGGTTACCGGGCCATTCAACGATGGTGATGGCACCGCTCAACGCTTCTTCCCAGCCCAGCTCCCACACCTCGTCCGGTGTTTTGATGCGATATAAATCGAAATGCCATACGGGCCCGCGCGGCGTGTCGTATGTCTGAACCAATGTGAAGGTCGGGCTGGGCACTTCCAGTTTTTCATCTCCGGCCAGGGCGCGGATCAACGCGCGGGCGAAGGTGGTTTTTCCGGCCCCCAAATCCCCTTCCAGCAACAACACCTGACCCACGCACAGGCGTCCGGCGATGGATTGTGCCAACGCCGCGGTGGCGTCTTCGCCCCGCAATTCGTGGGTGGTCGTCGGGATGTGAAAATCATGGTCTGTCATGGCTTGCTATTTGTGCAGGAAATGGCGCAAAAACCAAGCCCCGTGCGGTGAAAAAGGGATTGTTTTCCATGATCGTTCCGGGCACGCTCGTTCCTGTTTGAAAGAGGTCGTTAAACGATGAACGCATCCATTCCAGCCCCGATTGTTGAAACAGACGTTGCCGTGATTGGTGCGGGGCCTGTTGGCTTATTTACCGTATTCCAGTGCGGCATGCTGGGTCTGTCCTGCACGGTCATTGATGCGCTGCCCGATATTGGCGGGCAATGCACGGCGGTGTACCCGGAAAAACCCATCTATGACATTCCGGGTTTCCCGCGTGTTGAGGCGGCATCACTGATCGCCGCGCTGGAACAACAGGCCGCGCCGTTCGCGCCGCTGTACCTGCTGGGGCAACAGGTGGTGCGCGTGTCCGGTACGGTGCATACGGGGTTCGATCTGGAAACGGAAAAGGGTAATAAAATCAAGGCAAAGGCCATCATCATCGCCGCCGGGGCCGGGGCGTTCGGCCCCAACCGCCCACCGCTGGAGGGCATTGAATCGTACGAAGGCACGTCCGTGTTCTACATGGTGCGCCGCCGTGATGACTTCGCCGGGAAACGCATCGTCATCGCCGGTGGTGGTGACAGTGCGGTGGACTGGGCGTTGTCGCTGGCCCCGATTGCCGCGCGTGTGATGGTGGTGCATCGCCGCGACAATTTCCGCGCCGCCCCCGAATCCGTCATGCGGATGCAGGCGATGGCCGATGCGGGTGAAATTGATCTGGTCGTGCCCTATCAGCTAAAGGCGCTGGACGGTGTTGGCGCGCATCTGCGCCACGTGACCGTGGCGACGATGGATGGCACGGAAAAAGTGCTGGAGGCTGATGTGCTGCTGCCGTTCTTCGGTCTGGCGGCGTCGCTGGGGCCGATTGCGGATTGGGGGCTGGCGGTTGACCGGCACCATATTCCGGTGGAACCATCAACGGCGGCCACATCGGTGCCGGGTATTTATGCCGTGGGCGATGTTGCAACCTATCCGCAGAAATTAAAGCTCATCCTGACCGGTTTTGCCGAGGTGGCGCAGGCCGCGCACGCCATCTACCGCCAAACCCATCCGGGGCAGGATCTGCACATGGAATATTCAACGACGAAAGGTGTTCCGGGTTTGGCCTAGGCCAGCACGTCATGCTGATCCGGATGACGGTTCATCCACGACACGGCGTAGGAACAGATGGGATAAATTTTCTGGCCGTGGTCGCGGGCCATGGTGGTGATGCCCTCCATCAAGCGCCCGGCGGCGCCGGTGCCGCGCAAAGGCGGCGGGGCTTCCACATAATCGATGAATAAAGTGGTGCCTTCGACCCGATACGCCGCAAAGGCGGTGTGCCCGTCAATATGCAGCTCGAACCGTTCTTTCTCTTTGTTATCAATAACTTGAATTGATTCTGTGGCGCTCATCTCCGCACTCGCTTTCCTGTACTGACATAGGGTGCGCATAAATCTGCACAAGTCCATGGCGCATTTTATGCTATACTCAGACCTATGAGGACGTTGATCGGATTACTCTTTTTGCTGTTTTGCAGCATGGTGACGATCCCGGTTGCCAGCGCACAGGATGCGCCGGTGATTGTGCCGATGGCCGATCCGGTCACACCGCCCGCGCGGCCTGATGGGGCGCGCTGCTTCATCATCAAAAATGCTGCGCCCTATACAATCATGGGCTCGTTCCGCACCAATTTTTTTGAAGCTGCCGATGGAACACAGGCGCGGTCCCAAACCAATTTCCGCATGGCTCCCGGTGTGTCCGAAGAATATTGCACCTATGGCCCGTTTTACAGCGGTGGGCGGCTTGAGGTGATACTGCGCACAATCGTGCCCATCTTCTCCTGCTTCACTGTGGCGGAGGGGGAAATCACGATCCGTGGCAAGGTGGAAAAAACAGGATCAAAAACCTGGATCGAATGCCGCTAGGCGCGCCATGTCTTCCAGAAATTGCGGCCCCTTTTTATGAGGGTTCGAACTTTGTTCGAGCGGGCGCGCGAATTTAAACGGGCAGGGAAATCGTAACAATCGTGCCGTGATTATGCGGGCTGTCCAGTGTGATGGTGCCGCCATGCAATTGCACAATATTCCGCACAAGGGTCAGTCCCAACCCCGCACCCTGTCGCGCGGCCATGGCACCCTTTACATTGCCGCGTTCAAACGGCTCCAGCACACGGGCGCGATCTTCGCTGGCGATACCGGGTCCGGTGTCGGTGACGTGCAGGGCGATATGACCATCGCTGGTGCGCGTTGCGCCCACGGTGATGGTGCCGCCCTCCGGTGTGAAATTGATCGCGTTGCGGATCAGGTTCAGCAACACCTGCTTCATGCGCTGTTCATCGGCATTGATGCTGCCGATATCATCCGGGCAATCCAGCCGGACGTTGATTTTTTCCTTCCGAGCCCATTCGGTGGTCAGATCAACCAGCCCGGCCAGCATGCGGTGAACATCAACGGTGGATGTTTGCAATTGCATATACCCGGCTTCAATCGTTGACAGGTCCAGAATGTCGTCAACCAGACTGACCAAGCGTTTGCCCGCATCCTGCAAACCGGTTGTATATTCTTTTTGTCGTTCATTCAGTGGTCCGAAATATTCATGGCCCAAAATTTCGGCAAACCCGGTAATGGCGTTCAGCGGTGTACGCAGCTGGTACGACACGTTGGCCAGGAAGTCGAGCTTCAGCCGCTCCGCCGCTTCCAAGGCTTCGTTACGATCGCGCAAGGCGGCTTCGACGCGGGCGCTGTCGGTCACGTCGATATGCGCGACCAAAACGCCACCATCGGGCAGCGGCACGGTCGAAAAATCAACCAGTGTCTGGTTCAGCAATTGCAGGCGGCCTTCGCGCTGTGTGCGGTCCAGCCCTTGTGCAATCAGTTCTTCGCGCTGCTGGGGCCACACGGTTTCATGGAATAGTGGTTTGAGGCGTTCAACGATCCGGCTGATATGCGGCTCGCCGTCCAGATCTTCGGGGTTCAGGTGCCACAGCCGGGCCCAGGCCGGGTTCCACAATTTCAATCGTCCGTCGCCGCCAAACACGGCCACGCCTTCGGACAAATTGTCGAGCGTTTCCTTTTGCACAGCGACCAGCGTGTTATAATTGGATTCCAGTTCCAATCGTCCGGTCACGTCTTCGAAAATCATCATCAATCCGCCCATCGGGTGCGGGATGACCAATTGGCGCAGGGCCCGCCCATCGGGCAGGTACAGCATATCTTCGTGCCCACCGATCAGGCCGGTAAACATGTTCAGCCAGCTTTGCTTGAACTTGCGAAAATCGGCCTGTTCCGGCAGGCGCCGTGTTTCGCGCAATTTTTCCATGATATCGCCCAGCTTTGGCTGGGTGTTTAACCAGCTGTCGTCCAGTTGCCACAACTGCGCAAAGGCCGAATTGAAAAACTCAATCTTCTGGTCGGCGGCGAAAATGGCGATGGATGATCCCAGTTGTTCCAGCAATTCTTTGTTGGCGGCGGTGTTGCGACGCTGGTGTGTTTCCAGCTCTTCTTCCCGGGTGCGGTCATGCGCGCTGCCCAGTGTTAACCCCAATCCCGGCAGAGGGGTTTCCGTGACGTCCCACAACAACCGTGTGCCCGCATGGATAATATGGGCCTGTGTCGTTTTGGGCTGTGCCGCATCCAATGCGGCCTGTGCCAATGGGCGGCCCGGCTGTAATGCGGTTGCGGGCCCCTTTTTGCGGGCTGTTTGCGGCAATTCGCGCTGTTCTGCGATGACGGTCGCGGGCGAGGTGTCCAGCACGTTGGCATAGGCCCGGTTGCACCAGATCAAATCGGTCTGCGTATTGCGCATCCACAACGGAACAGGGGCGTGATCCAGCGCGGCCTGCAGGCGCAATTGCTCCGATTCGGCAAATTGCTGGGCTTCGCTAATGCGGCGCTGTTCCTGGGCCTGGACGGTTGTATCCTGAAGCCACAGGATGTTGAAACGCATGCTGCCATCGCTATCGACGCCTCTGGACCCGGACAGGGTCATGGTTCGGGTGCGGTCCGCTGTGCGGACGGTGATGGAAAAGGGTTCCCCCTGTTCCTGCAACCGGAAAAACATACCCTCCAAAGCGGCGGCGTCACTGGCCGACAGGCGGTTTTGAATGTCGTGAATGTTGCGGATCGAATCCAGTGCCAACAGGCGACAAAACCCCTCGGAATAGGCGATGGCCCCATCCGGGCCCCAGCCGCAATAATCCATCGGCACCGCTGACAGAAAAGCCTCCATCCGGGCCTTTTCCGTGCGGAGCTCGCCCCCGCCCATCAGCGCCGTGATAAAACGGGGGCCTTTGGCGGTTTTTTGCGGGTTTTTCTTATTGGAATCTGCGGTTTGGTTCATGCGCGCAGTTTATCCGGTCGGGGGGGTATCATCAAGGGTGGCAGCAGAGGCGGGAAGTCAGCCCGGTTTTATAGATTTATCAATATTTTCTGGTACAATTTCTATCAATGATAACGGGGGCATACATCATGGGGGATTCTCTTTTGCGCAAGGCTGGGCGCGCGGCTCTGCTCGTCGGGGTGGTGACGCTTGGCTTGGGGGCATGGGGGCATTCAAACCCGGCTTTTGCCGCATGCTCCAACCCCGCCGGAAATGCGGGGGATGTCATCTGGAATACAGCGTCCAACACCCCGACCTATTGCAACGATACCAACTGGGTTTCTTTTGCCAAGGGCGGCAACGCGATCAGCTGGTTTTCCGCGGCGACTTTGCCGTCGCTTGTTAATCCGTCCCCGTCGACCAACGATTATATGGGGCGCGGGGGCGTATCCATTTCCGGCAATTTGGCGGCCGTTGGCGTGCCGGATAACGCCGTCACTTTTGCGGCGGAGGGGTCTGTCTATGTCTATGCGCTGGATACCGGTGCGTTGGTTTCAACCCTGGTGAATCCCAACCCAACCGCCAGTGACTATTTCGGATATGACACGGAAATCGATGGCAATCTGGTCGTCGTGGGTGCGCCCGATGATGATGCGGGCGGCAGCGGCGCGGGTCAGGCCTATGTGTTCAACGCTACGACCGGGGCGCTGGTGTCAACGTTGGCCAATCCCAATCCAACGGCCAATGATTCCTTTGGTGGTGATGTTGATATATCGGGCAACCTGGCCATTGTTGGTGCACGTTTTGATGATCCGGGCGGGGTCAGTGCGGCGGGTCAGGCCTATGTGTTCAACGCTACGACCGGGGCGCTGGTGTCGACGTTGGTTAACCCCAGCCCGACAACAAATGATTATTTTGGTGTGGATGTTACGATCTCTGGCAACTGGGCCATTGTGGCTGCCCCTGATGATGACCCGGGCGGCCTTGATAATGCCGGATCGGTTTATGTTTTTGATGCCACAACTGGCGCATTGCTTCACACCCTGACCGCGCCTGTTCCGGCCGCCTATAAAGATTTTGGGTCGTCAATTGCGGCGGACGGTGATCGGCTGATCGTCGGAATGAACAACGCCGATGTGGGCCCGGGGCCGGCTTATTCCGCCGGGGCGGCGTATGTATATAATTTAAACACCGGGGCCTTGGTGACCACCATCGAAAACCCCGAACCGGAAGACAGCGATAATTTCGGCTATACAAATTCGGTTGCGATTTATAATGGCATGGTGGCCGTAGGGGCCTATAGCGCTGATCCAGATGGAGTCGATGGCGCGGGCAAGATTCACCTGTTCAATGCGGACAGTGGAACATGGCTGGGTCGCGTCACCCGCCCGAATAAACAAACCATGGATTTTTTTGGTCAGGGAATTGCGCTGGGTGATAACGTTCTGGCCGTGCCGTTTCAAAAGGAAATGGTGTCGGGTCTTAGCAATGCCGGAACGGTTTATGTCTTTGAACCCAGCCTTCCGAAAGGGGCGGAGCCGTGGGCTACCGTTGGGATGGGGTACTACACGGGCTGTGGTACGCGGAATGGTGAACTGTACTGCTGGGGTCAAAATTCTTATTACGCGACGGGTCTTGGTACATCGACTGGGGAGCAGACAACGCCGGCGCGTGTGGGAACGGATACGACGTGGGATATGGCCAAGGGTTCGGCTTTCCACAGCTGTGGTATCAATAACGGGGCGTTATATTGCTGGGGCGGAAACGCTTCCGGCCGTACCGGGATGGGGACAACATCCGGTGATACCACGACACCAACCCAGGTTGGGGCATTTACGGATTGGACCTATGTTGATGCGGAATACAGCCATTCTTGCGGGTTGCGTGGAACGGGATTGCTGTATTGCTGGGGGTCGAATAGCTCGGGTCGTACAGGTCTTGGAACGACATCAGGGACGACGACAACACCAACGCAGGTTGGTGCGGCCACAGATTGGACGTGGGTCGCCGGCGGGAACACGACCACATGCGGCATTCGTGGTGGGGCTTTGTATTGCTGGGGGTCGCAATTCTACGGCAAGCTGGGCAATGGTTTGACCAGTGGCAGTGCATCCAGCCCGGTTCAAATCGGATCGGACACGGATTGGACGGATGTCAGCGCGTCTTGGGCGCACACATGCGGCATTCGCGGTGGGGCGTTGTATTGCTGGGGCTTCAACGGTGATGGCAGAACCGGGCTAGGAATCAGTGCCGGGAACCAAACCACACTGGCTCAGGTCGGATCGGATACGGACTGGACTCGCATTTCCGTTGGCGAAAGTTTCAGCTGTGGCTTGCGTGCTGGTGGTCAGCTGTATTGTTGGGGGGCGAACTTCAGGGGAAAAACTGGTTTGGGGACTGATTCCGGAAGTCAGCTGGTTCCGGCTCAGGTGGGGGCCTACACCGATTGGATTGAACTCAGCGTCGAAGAAGGGGCCAGTTGCGCCTTGCGCAACGGTGGGACGATGTATTGCTGGGGTGGCAATGGCAACGGTGTTACGGGATTGGGTCTTGATGGCAGCACAACCGGTGTCGAGGGCACATGGGTGCCGACTCTCGTCGGGGATGCTTGTGCGGGGCCAGCGGGAAGCAATGGTGATATAACCTACAATCCGACATCCCATGTCCTGCAATATTGTTCTGGTGGGCTGTGGCTGGCCGCGGGCCCGCCGGGGAACGGCGGGGCGGGATGTTCGAACCCATCCGGATCGGCGGGGCATCTTGTCTACAATTCCACACACAATGTCCTGCAATACTGCGAAGGTGATGCGTGGGTTGCGCTGGGGCGTCCGTAAACGTTGCGGTTTATTGTTGTTGCGCTCTTTTGAATTTATGATTGTATATATTTAGGACGACATCTGTCGCCCCGGGTCTCGAAAAGCCCGTATGAATCAAAACGTGGAACGGCTCTGCACTATATTCGTGCAGAGTCTGCCTGCTGTCACATTCATATGGTCTGGCCCCGGCGGATGCCCGTCCCGGGGCTTTTTTATTTTTTGGATTTTGACCATATGATCCGTTTTATACGCCGTTTGTCTGCCTCCATAATTTTTATCGTCATGATCGCTCCGGCGACGCCAGCATGGGCGGATTGCGCCAACCCGGTCGGTGTCGTGGGGGATGTGATATGGAGTGCTGTGAGCGAGAGCCCGGCTTATTGCGATGGCACAACATGGCACGCCTTTCCCAAGGGAAAAGAAGTGGAATCGTGGGCGGCTCCGTCACAATTCCCGGTCCTGAACAACCCAACGCCGCATTCAACCGATTATTTTGGCTATGCGGTGGCCATTTCGGGCAGCCTGGCTGTTGTGGGTGTGTATCAGGATGAATCGGATGGTACGACCGGAATTTCGAATGCGGGCCGTGCCTATGTCTTTAATGCTGACACGGGGGTTTTGGTTGCGACCTTGAACAACCCAACCCCTCATATCAGCGATTTTTTTGGCTATAGCCTTGCGATTGACGGCAACACGGTTGTTGTTGGCGCATATCAGGATGAATCAGACGGCGAAGCGGGCGTGTCTGCCGCAGGGCGTGCGTATGTGTTTAATGCGACAACTGGGGCGCTTGTTTCGACTTTGAATAACTCCAGCCCGCATGCAACGGACAATTTCGGTTATTCTGTCGCGATCGATGGAAACGTCGCTGTTGTCGGGGCGCATATGGATGAATCCGATGGGGGTGCCGGTGTATCGGCGGCGGCTGCTCTGCGCCATCGGGTGCGGCGTGCGATCTCGTGTTCAATACAACGCACGGTGTCTTGCAATATTGCGAAGGCGATGCGTGGATGGAAATCGGGAAATAGAATGAAGATTAAAAAAGGCGGGGTGTGTGTCCCGCCTTTTTGTTCTGGCTTTTTGTTTTGATTAGTAACGGTAATGATCCGGTTTGTACGGGCCTGATTCTGCAACGCCGATATAATCGGCCTGTTTCTTCGTCAGCTTGGTCAGCTTCACGCCCAGTTTTTCCAGGTGCAGGGCGGCGACTTTTTCGTCCAGGTGTTTCGGCAGAACGTAAACCTTGCCCGCCTCATAAGCGGACGTGTTGGTCCACAATTCGATCTGGGCCAGCACCTGGTTGGTGAACGATGCGGACATCACGAAGCTCGGGTGGCCGGTGGCGCAACCCAGATTGACCAAACGGCCTTCGGCCAGAACGATCAGGCGTTTGCCGTCCGGGAATTCCACTTCGTCCACTTGCGGTTTCACATTGTGCCATTTGTAATTCCGCAGCGCTTCGATCTGAATTTCGGAATCGAAGTGACCAATGTTGCAAACAATCGCGCGGTCTTTCATCTGGCGCATATGGTCCAGCGTGATGATGTCAACGTTACCGGTTGTGGTGACGAAGATGTCGGCGGTGGATACCGCGTCTTCCATCGTCACAACCTGATACCCTTCCATCGCGGCCTGCAGTGCGCAGATCGGGTCGATTTCGGTGACCAGAACGCGTGCGCCTTGGGAACGCAAGCTTTCAGCAGAGCCCTTGCCCACGTCGCCAAACCCGGCCACCACGGCAATTTTACCGGCCAGCATCACGTCGGTGGCGCGCTTAATGCCATCGACCAGCGATTCACGGCAGCCATAGAGGTTGTCGAATTTCGATTTGGTCACGGAATCGTTCACGTTAATGGCGGGCACTTTCAATGTGCCTTTTTTTGCCATTTCGTACAGGCGGTGCACACCCGTCGTGGTTTCTTCGGACAGGCCCTTGATGTCTTTCATCATGTCCGGGAATTTTTCGTGCATGCGAATGGTCAAATCGCCGCCATCGTCCAGAATCATGTTCGGGGTCCAGCCATTCGGGCCGGTGATGGTGCGGTCGATGCAATCCCAGAATTCTTCTTCGCTCAAGCCTTTCCATGCGAACACCGGAATGCCGGCGGCGGCAATCGCTGCGGCGGCTTGGTCTTGCGTGGAGAAGATGTTGCAGGATGACCAGCGCACTTCCGCACCCAGTGCCACCAGCGTTTCAATCAGCACGGCAGTCTGAATCGTCATGTGCAGGCAGCCAACAATCCGGGCGCCTTTCAGGATCTGCTTCGGGCCATATTCGGCGCGCAAAGCCATCAGGCCCGGCATTTCCGTTTCGGCAATCGCAATTTCCTTGCGACCCCAATCGGCCAGTGTGATGTCTTTCACGGCGTAATCGTGGGTTTGGGCTTTTGCGGCAACAGCGCTCATCTTTCGGGCTCCTTAAAAAGCGGGCGGAATTTAGGAAAATGTTATATCTTTGCGTGTATTGATAAGGGGTCGGCCCGCCAAAAGCAAGGGCAAAAGCCACGAAAAGATGGTTTAAAATATAACAATATCAATCGGTTAGGTTAAAATAGGGGTTTGATCATGACGGTGTACCGTGTTCCTGCAGCCAATCCATTGAAATCACAAGCGCCCGTGATCGAGGCGCTGGATGGCGGCCAGACCATCCCGGCCATCAGTTTTTCCGGCGGTTGGAATGGTTTCCCGGTCGATGCGCGGAAATTGGCCGACAACATGGCCTCTCTGCTCAACGGCAACCCGGCGCCCCATGCGCTGGCTTCACAAAATTCCGATATTCATTATCACCGTATTCCGGCGGGTATCGTCCTGCGCCATCGCGACCCGTCATCGGGTGGGGTTAGTCGCGAAGGCTTGACCATGATCGTCAACCATGCGGCGGGTGATGTGGGTGAAAAATTATTGGCCCGCATGACGCCGGATTTTATGCGCTCACTGTGTGCCACGATGGATCATCGTGTCTCCGCTGGCGGTCCGTCCGGTCGTGCGCCGAAGCCTACGCTCTAAATATTTTACCGTCCAATATCACGGTGCAATGTTGTGCTGGAATAACCTTGTTGTTCCAGCCAATCATGCATTTGTTCGGTGGTGAACACCGACCGGTGCCGTCCGCCCGTGCATCCAATCGCAATGGTTAGATAGCTTTTCCCCTCCTGCTGATACCGCGGCAGGAGCGGAGCGAGGAGGGTCTGGAAATTCTGCATAAACGGGGCCCAGGCCGGATCGTTGCGCACGTAATCGCCGACATCCTTGTCCAATCCCGTTTGCGGGCGCAGTTCCTTGATCCAATGCGGGTTGGCCAGGAAGCGTATATCCATGACGATGTCCGCCTCACGCGGTACGCCGTATTTGAATCCGAATGACATGATCGTCACCGTCATGCGCTCCCCACGGGCCAGTCCGAACAGGGATGTTAATTGGCGGCGCAAATCCTGCGCCGACATGTCGGATGTATCAATCACATGACTGGCTGTGGCGCGTAAGGGGTGCAGCCATTCCTGCTCCCGTTTGATCCCGGCGCTGACGGGGCGGTCCTTGGCCATCGGGTGGCGGCGGCGTGTTTCGGTGAAGCGTTTTTGTAATGTCGATTCATCCGACCACAAAAACACCAGTTCCGCGTTGTGGCGCTTGGCGGCGGCCAGAATGGCGTCCGGGTCAAACCCGCGGGATCGCGCATCAATACCAATCGCGACCGGGGCGGCATCGTGTGCGGTTTCCTTGATCAGTGAATCGATCAGCGACAGCGGAAAATTGTCAAAAACCTCATACCCCAGATCCTCCAGCGCCTTCAGCGCAGAAGTCATGCCCGCACCGGACAATCCGGTCAGGATCAGGGTCGGGCGGTGGGATGATGGCGGGGTCGCGGATGAATCATTCATCCCTCTAAAATACCCCCGCGCGCATCAAACGTCACGGGACAAGTTTCATTATTTTAATCAGGGCCTGGCCCAGCGGGCTTTGGGACAGGTCGTTCTGTCGTTCCGCCGCGCGTCCGATATGGTCCTCAATCCGCGTCAGGCGCGGGTCCGGTCGCCAGGCCTGCACCGCGTCCTGCAAAGGCGGGTAATCGCGGAACGTATCGGGGAAGGGCACGCTGACATACACGGCGTCATGGCGGACGCAAACGCGAATCTGCGAATTGGCGCGCTTGGCAAAATCCACATAACCGGGCAAATGCCGCGCCTGCGCCATGGTGGACACATCGGCGGTTGGCCAGTTGAGGGCATCATGCACCGGCCCAAATCCCGGCAGGCGTGGCAGGGCGTCAATATCGCGCTTTACATCATCTGTTTCCGGAACCAGCCAATTGGTGCCGGGAATTCCGATCCATCCTTCGTGGGTCAGCCCGATGCCATAGCGGAAGCTGATGCTTTCCACGCGGCCATCGTCATCCACTTTGTAATGTGGTGTTTCCGCACCCAGCAGGGGTGTGGCCTTGCGCAGATAGGCGCTGATAATCTGCGCGGCATCATTGCGGCACGTGGCCCAATCGCCCAGGGTGCGGGCCAGTGCGGGATCGTTCACCTGAAAATAGGCGCGTCGCCCGGGATGCAGGCGCAACGGACCCTGTGGTGGTTTTTCTCCCGTGGCGCGGGCCCAGAAATTGGATAAACGTCCCATGAAATACCCTGTTTTCTTATTCGTTTTTATAATGGGCAGGACTTTAGGGTGGGTGTTTGTCCCTGTCAAATTTGACGCTGGACCCTCTTCTGGGCTATGCCCTGTGGGCCATAAAAACAGGGGTTGATTGTGCAGGACAACATCAAAAAAGGCATTTTGACATGGGGCAGTTACGTGGCCGCGATACCTGTGGGGCCGGGGGCTGGGCTGGCGGGGTATAGCGCTGGCGTTGCCGCGGGTGGTCTGTTTCCGCTTGGCCTTGTGGTGGGTGTTGGTGTGGCTGTGGCCTTGTCGGCGGTGTGTGTGCCCCTGGCGCTGGCCATGCGCGACAAGGGGGAGGATTTATCCGTTTCAATCCCCAAGGCCGCAATGGGCTATGCCCGTGCGATTGAGAATATCATCCCGGCTGTTTTGATCGGTGTGATTACCGGGGCCATGCTGAACCTGCAGATGGGCAGCCTGTTTGACCGGAAAAAACCGGATCAATCTGTTGATACGGGCATGGTCATGTTGCCGCACCCACCTTTTCACACGGTGCCGACACGCCCCGTTATTGCCGTGCCGCAATCTTCTGTTCTGGCTGTGCGGTTTAATGCCCCGGCGCAAAACATCATCCCGTTGACGCGTGAAGCCTATTATTGTGCGGGACGTGCAGCGGGCGACATCGTGCGTGTGCATGTGCCCGACGTGCAATATCCGGGCGGAAAAATCTTCGTGGCTGAATGTAAATAATTTCGCCTATGCGCGGTTAAAGACGACGGTAAAGCGCGCGCCGCGAATTTGATTGTCGCGGTCACGAATATTCTCCGCAAAAATCACGCCGCCATGCGCTTTCACGATCTGCCGCGCAATGGACAGGCCCAATCCCGAATGGCTGCCGTAATCTTCGTGCGCGGGGCGCTCGCTATAGAAGCGTTCAAAGATGGTGTCCAGCTTATTTTCCGGGATACCGGGGCCTTCGTCTTCGACCTGAATCAAAACCTGTTCCCGGTTTTGTGACAGATTGATGGTCACCGATTTATTGACGGGCGTGAAGGACAGGGCATTGGACAGCAGGTTTTCAAACACCTGCGCCAGTCGCCCTTCCGATCCCCGGACAATCACGGCTTCGGCGCTGTCGATATTGATGCGCAGGCGTTGTTCCGGTGGCAATGTTTCCACGCCACTTTCGGCATGACGACGGTTTTGCTGGGCCAGTGCGACACGACGGCCATCAATAATCTGGGTCAGCATCCGGCCCATATTCACATTGCCCATTTCTTCGCGCGATAATTCGGCGTCCAGGCGGGATGCGTTGGAAATATCGCTGATCAAACGGTTCAGGCGGTTCACATCATGCTGCATAATGCCGAACAGGCGGTCCAGATCGGCCTTGCTCTTCACAATCGGTGCGGTTTCCACCGCACTGCGCAGCGATGTCAGCGGGTTTTTAATCTCGTGCGATACATCGGCGGCGAAGCGTTCAATTGTATCCATCCGATCGCGCAACGCCGTGGTCATGGCGTTCAATGCGGCGGAGAGTTCGCCAATTTCATCCTTGCGGTGGGTCAAATCTGGAATGTCGATCTGGCGGCCCTTGCCCAAGCGCACGGCTTCGGCGGCGCGGGCCAGTTTTTTCAACGGGCGGCCAATCGATCCGGCCAGATACATCGACAGGAAAATTGTGATGGACAACGCGCCCAGGAAGACGGTCAGCACATCGTACCGCATCTGGGTAATCGCGGATTCAATTTCACGCCCATCGCGTGATAGCATGACGACGCCAATCACATTTTCAACCTTGCGGATCGGGGCGGCGGCGGTCAGGCGAATTTTTCCCTGCCGGTCTTCCCATGCGGTGGCGCTGATCCGTCCGGTCAGGGCGACGGCGGCATCCGGGTATGCGGTGATGCTTTGTGCGCCCGTGTCCGGATAATCGGGCAGGTCGCTTTGCATTGGGATCCATTCAATAATCGCCTGGCCCCAGCGGTTCATCTGTTCGGACAGGCTGGGCTGGGCCGCTTCGCTTTCGGCGGCAACGGCACTACGTGCGGCGGCCACGCGGGCCTCGCCTGATCGTTCGCCACCCAGCTCCAGCGAATCGCCGATCAATGTGCCATCCGCGCTGAACAATCGTGTACGGTTTTCGGTGGTCTGGCCCAGGCGTCGCACCATGCGGCGGGACAGTTCGGGCACCAGCATTTCAATCTCTTCGGGTTTGGCGAAGAAGAACGGTTTCCCCTTTTCCACCGGACGCACGGCGGCTTCGGCAATGGCGCCGGCGAACAATTGCGATTGAATTTGCATGGTTTCCAGTTCGGCGCGGATCAAACTGTCGCGGTACTGGCCGAGATAGAGAAGACCAACAACCAGAACCAGCGGTGCAATCACGTTTACCGCCAGAATACGGACCGTCAGTCCGCCCAGAATACGGGGGCGCGGCATGGGCGGCAAAATAGCCCATACATCATAACCGATATCGGAACTGGCTTTACTTCGCCGGTCCTTAATCTTCTTTATAACGGTACCCAACGCCATAGAGTGTTTCAATCTGTGAGAATTCGGGGTCAACGACACGGAACTTTTTCCGGATGCGTTTAATGTGCGAGTCGATGGTGCGGTCATCGACATAGATATTTTCGCCATAGGCCATGTCGATCAATTGATCGCGGTTCTTCACGTGGCCCGGGCGTTGTGCCAGTGCCTTGACCAACAAATATTCCGTCACGGTTAAATCAACCGCGCCACCCTTCCACATGCACAAATGACGGGCATCGTCCAAAACCAGATTGCCCCGCTCAATCATGTTTTTGGCCGCCTCGTCCTGCGACGGGGCGGGCTGTTTGCGCACGTCATTACGGCGCAGGATGGATCGAATCCGTTCGATCAGCAGGCGCTGTGAAAACGGCTTGGTGATGTAATCATCCGCCCCCATGCGCAGGCCCAGAACTTCGTCAATCTCGTCATCCTTGGAGGTCAGGAAAATGACCGGAATGGCCGATTGTTCGCGCAATTTGCCCAATACTTCCATGCCATCCATCCGCGGCATCTTGATATCCAGCACGACCAGATCAGGTAGATTGGCGGTGATCCCGGCCAAGCCTTCCTCACCATCGGTGTAGGTCTTCACCGTATAGCCCTCAGCCTCCAGCGCCATCGAAACCGATGTCAGGATGTTGCGATCGTCGTCAACCAGGGCGATGGTTTGGGTGGCGGTCTGGGTCATGGGTGTGGCGGTCCTTTGAGAATCAGCAAAAATATCGAAATGATTATAATGATTTGCCATGCAAATGGGGATTGAAAAGGGCACGTTTGTGAAAAAATCGTGGTCTTTTGCCCTTTTTTACGAAAATGCGGCCTGCGCCAGTGTGTGACCCGCCAGATAAAGCGATCCGGCCACGATGATGCGGCCCGGTGCGTGTGTGGCGGCCAGTGTTGCGATGGCGTGGTCCAGATCCGGGGCGCATGACACATTGCGCGCACCATGTGTCCGCCACAGCGGGACCAGTGTTGCGGGGTCGTGGCTTTTCCCGCCCTCGCTGCCCGGCACGGGGATCAGTGTCACGCTGGTCGCACATTGGGCCAGCGGGGCGATAAACCGGGCCGCATCCTTGTGTCCCATCATGCCAATGATCAAATGCGTGGGGTGGCCATCGCTTGCGTACAGGGCGGCGATATGCCGGGCCAGCACAATGGCGCCGCTGTCATTATGGGCGCCATCCACCCATACGTCCCACGATGCGGGGGCGGCGGGATGTGAAATACGATGCAACCGCCCCGGCCAGTGCGCGGTGCGCAGGCCGTGATGTATGGCGTCGATGGGAACAGGGCATTGCGATTGCGCGCGCAAGGTGGCGATGGCCAGCGCGGCATTGTCAATTTGATGCGCGCCCGCCATGGCCGGGCGGGGCAGGGCGGACAGGGTTTCCCCTGCCACCGTCAAGGACCAGGATGAATCGGTGACATCATGCACATGCCAGTCGCGTCCCATGATCGTCAGTGCGGCCTGCATCGCGGCGGCGCGCGTTTCAATCACGCGAATGGCGGCCGGGGCCTCATCCATCATCTGTGCGCCCACGACACAAGGCACGCCGGGCTTGATAATGCCGGCCTTCTCGGCCGCAATGTTTTCCAATCTTTCGCCCAGCCACGCCGTGTGGTCAAAGGACAGGGTGGTGATTGCGGTGGCAATTGGGTGTTCGACCACGTTGGTGGCGTCCAACCGCCCGCCAACGCCGGTTTCCAGCAGGACAATATCGGCGCGCGTCCGGGCAAAGGCGGTAAAGGCCGCCGCCGTAGCGATTTCAAAGAAGCTCTGATCCGGGTCGTCGTGGGCGGCGGCCAACACTTCATCCAACAACGGTTTTAGCCGGGCATCATCAATCACCTGACCGTTCAGGACGATGCGTTCATTGAACCGGATCAAATGCGGGGAGGTGTAGGCGTGAACGCTGTGTCCCGCCGCCTCCAGCATCGCGCGCATAAAGGCGATTGTTGAGCCCTTGCCATTCGTTCCCGCGACATGAATAACCGGCGGCAGGTGCGTATGCGGATTGCCCAGCCGATCCAGCAGTGTAAAAAATTCAGGCCGGATGGAATGATCCATCCGGCCATTTTTACGAAGGCTGAAAATATGGTTCAGCGTGTCCTGCAAACCAACCTTCTGCTGTTTCGTTAATCCGCGATCTTGCGGATGGTTTTGCTGGTCATCGCGGCGCGCTTCTTGGTTATTTTTGCGGCCACTTTCTTTTTCACAGACGGCAGTTTTGCGACATTGCGCGCGGCTTTCGCGGCGCTGGAAATATCGCCCTTGCCGGATTTGCCCGATCCGTTGACGGATTTGCTGCCCTTGCCGCGGCTGCCGCCACGGGCTTCTTCGCGGCCCGTGCGGTTCATCAGCAGGTTCAGAACGCGGGACAGGGTGGAATGCAAATCCTTGCGCGCCACAACCATGTCGATCATGCCGTGATCCAGCAGATATTCGGCGGTCTGGAATCCCGGCGGCAATTCTTCGCGGATGGTTTCCTGGATTACACGCTTTCCGGCGAAGCCGATCATGCAACCCGGTTCGGCGATTTGAATGTCGCCCACCATGGCAAAGGATGCGCTGACCCCGCCCGTCGTCGGGTCGGCCAGCAAAACGATGTAGGGCAGTTTGGCGTCCTTCACCATCTCCACGGCGATGATCGTGCGCGGCATCTGCATCAACGACAACGCGCCTTCCTGCATACGGGCGCCGCCCGATGACGGAATAACCATGAAGGCGGAATGGGTGCGCACGGCTTCTTCGGCGGCACGCACAATCCCTTCACCAACGCCCGCGCCCATGGACCCACCCATGAAGGAGAAATCGAACGCCGCGCACACAACCGGCTGGCCGCCGATGGTGCCGGTGGCAATCACAATCGCATCTTCGCGTTTGGATTTGCTTTGGGCTTCTTTCAACCGTGCGGAATATGCTTTGCGGTCCTTGAATTTCAACGGATCAACCGGAACATGCGGGGCGCGGATTTCGTTCCACTCGCCGTCGTCGAACAGGATGTTCAGGCGCTGGTCCACGTCGATTTTCAAATGATGTCCGCAATGGGTGCAGACATTCATGTTTTCATCCAGATCGCGATGGAACAACATGCCATCGCACGCCGGGCATTTTTGCCACAGATTATCGGGCACGTCCTTTTGCTGTGAAACAAAGGACCGGATCTTCGGACGAATGAAATTGCTCAGCCAGTTCATGCCTGCAACACTGCCTTCTTTAAAGTGGGCCAGATGATCATGTCTGATCATTACGCTCCCGCTGGTCGAAACGGGACCAGTCGGGGCGTCTTTATCCCCCAAGCCGGGGGGGATTGTCAAGGAAAGCGCGGTTATGACAATTGGAAAACCGCCCAGAATGGCGGTTTTCTTACGTTTTAAAACAAAAGGTTAGGATGTGGCCGTCGCGGGCACCAGCCCGCGCAGGGGCGGGAAATGAAGCTGCGGATTCTTCCGCAGGGTGCGCTGCATCTGATCCGATGTCATCCATCGGAAGACCTGTGCACACGACCGCTGGTTCTCGGCGGTACCAATCAGCATGGGGTGCGTCGGCGCCCCGTATTTCAACGCATCGAATAAATGTTCGAACGCATCATACAAATTCAGATCATGGCCAATATTAAAATCCAGGAACCCGCGCTGCGATGGCATCTTGCCATTGTCATGCAGGGCCAGGACGCGATGATCGTGATAATAAATGGCAAAGACCAGCGGCCCGATTGTGCCATCGCTTTTATAGCATAAACGCTGGTCCAGGCAGGGCGTGATGTCACGTTCGACCAGCATGTGCAACGTGTCGGTGCGCAATTCGCCCAGCAGGTTGCGCAGCCGCGTCGCATAGGCGGATGTGCCGCTGGCCACCATGGATGGGGCCAGACCCTGATGCGTGTCCGCCCGCAACAATGACCGGCGGACCAGAACGGCGATCAGATCTTTCTGTGTCACCGGTATAGTGTCGTCGTCTGTGTGATTCTTTGTGAAGAGCACATCAAAGAAGCGCCGTATGGTGGCCGATACATTCAACATGGTCTGCAGTCCCCGTTTTTGAACTCTGAAGAGTATCCTAATAAGCGGGGCTTACAGGAAGCTTTCATGGGATTTTGCGATTGAAAATCAGGGGGTTGGCGTATGTTGGCTGGGTTGTGGCAAGGCCCGGGCCATGGTGTTGATGGCCTCAATATCCACTTCTTTCAACCATCCGTTCGCTTGATAGGGCGCAATCTTGGCCCATTCGCGCAAGACGGTGCGGCGAAATTCGGCATGGGTGTGAAAATCCTGTGCGGCCACCGGGAATTTGTTTCCGGTGGCGTGCATCGCGAAAACTTCCGGCCAGCGGCGGGCGGTCGTCATCATGGTGCGGCGTCCGGCGGTGACGTTGCCAACGGTGATGATGGTGCGGATCTGATCCAGTTCACCCCGTTGCATGATCATCCGGCGGGCATAGACAATATTTTCCTGCGTGTTCGTCGCGCGGTTTTCCAGCAGGATGGAATGATCCGGCACGCCATGTTCAATCAGGATCCGGCGCATCATTTCCGCTTCGGTTTCCTGTGCCGTGGCCTTGACGCGGCCCGACACGATGAAACGGTTTGTGTACCCGTCATGGAACAATTGCGCGCCGCATTGGGCAATCGCGGGGGTGGTTTTAACGCTGCCGCACAACACGGCCAGATCGGCACAGGCCAGTTCGGTCTGTTCAATCAGCAGATAGGCATGAACGGCCCGATAAAACGCATGGCGCAACCCCCCGCGCGCGGCGGGGCAAGACGGTGGAAAATCGGGTGACGCATTACGATCCATAAGACCGTGATTAGGTGAGGGGGGCGGCAATGTCCAGAAAAAATACCCCTATGCCGCCTTTTTTAGGCTGGCTTTTTCAAGGTGGCCAGAATGGTGCGGGCGGCGGCGGCCGGATCGGCGGCTCCCGTGATTGGGCGGCCAATGACCAGATGGCTGGCCCCGGCATGCAGGGCTTCGTCCGGGGCCATCGTGCGCTTCTGGTCTCCGGCGTCTGATCCGGCGGGGCGAATGCCCGGTACCATCAACGTGAAATCGGGGCCAAGGGCGGCACGAAGCGGGGCAATTTCGTGGGCCGAACACACCACGCCGTCCAGTCCGGATTCTTTCGTGAGTGTAGCCAAGCGAATGACCTGTGCGGCCACATCATCCCCTTGCCCCACGGCGGACAGGGATGGGGCATCTAGGCTGGTCAAAATGGTAACGGCCAACAGACGCGGAGGTGTGATGGCGCATTTGGCGGCTTCATCCATCAACGCATCGTGCCCCGCCCGCATCATGTCGGCCCCGCCGGATGCGTGGACGTTGACGAAGGCGGGCCGCGTGCGTGTGGCCGTGCGCAATGCGGCGGCCACGGTGTTGGGAATGTCGTGGAATTTCAAATCCAGAAACAGGGCCGCGTTTGGCGCTTCATCCATCACGCGGCGAATGCCATCGGGACCATGGGTGCAGAAAAACTCCAACCCTAATTTGATCCCGCCCGTTACCGGGCCAATGGCGGCAACCAAGTGTTTGGCATGGTCCAGATCGGGTGTGTCGATGGCGCAGAAGATGATGGGCTGGGTCATGGTGGGGTGGTCCGGTCTTGTGTTTTGCGCTCAAGAAAAAGGGCGCTGGTGATGCGCCCTTTTTAAATTCTGTTTGTGCGGATTAAAATTCGTTGTCGTCCCCGTCGGACACGCCGCCATTCAGGCGCTCGCGCAGGGCTTTGCCGGTTTTAAAGAACGGCAGGCGTTTGGCGTCCACCTCGACGCTTTCGCCGGTGCGGGGGTTGCGGCCCGTGCGGGCTTCGCGTTCTTTCACGGAAAATGCGCCAAAACCACGCAATTCCACGCGATCGCCTACGACCAAGGCCTTGGTGATTTCTTCGAAGATGGTATCGACGATTTTCTCAACGTCCCGCATATAAAGGTGCGGGTTGCGTTCTGCGAGCTTCTGGATCAGTTCCGATTTGGTCATCGCCTTCAAATCCCTTGTGTTTTTGTGCGCCTTGGGCGCTGAGATCTTTGTCTGGGGTATTCCTTAAGGATGCCCCATTTCCCCCGGCCTCGTCAAGTGAAACCCATTGATTGAAAAGGATTTTTTAAGGAATTGGGGGTGTTTTGCACCCCCTGATCCCCCTGAATCCGTGGTTTTGTGCGGGATTCAGGTGAATCAATGTGTTAACGCCGCTATGAAAAAACCCCGCTGGTTTTCACCAACGGGGTTTTTCCTGTGTTCAGGCGAAGGGATTAGGCTTCGTCTTTTTTCGATTTCAGGGCTGCGCCCAGAATGTCGCCCAAGGACGCACCCGAATCGGACGAACCAAAGGCAGCCATGGCTTCTTTGTCTTCGTCGATTTCGCGTTGCTTGATCGACAGGCTCAGCTTGCGGGACTTCTTGTCGGCGCTCAGAACTTTCGCATCGACTTTTTCGCCAACGGCGAAACGGTCGGGGCGTTGTTCAGAACGTTCACGGGACAGATCGGCCTTCTTGATGAAGCCGGTCACGTTGTCGCTGACGTTTACTTCCAGACCGTTTGCGGTCACTTCGGTAATCGTGCAGGTCACAACGGCGCCCTTGTTGAAGCCGTCCAATGCACCAGCGTTCGGATCTTCACCCGACAATTGCTTGATGCCCAGAGCAACGCGTTCTTTGTCAGCCTCGACTTCGAGGATCTTGACCTTCACGGTGTCGCCCTTGTTGTACTGCTTCAGCGCGTCTTCGCCCGTTACATCCCAAGCGATATCGGACATGTGAACCATGCCGTCGATGTCGCCCGGCAGACCGACAAACAGACCGAACTCGGTGATGTTGCGGACTTCGCCGTCCAGAACATCGCCAGCCTTGTTTTTCGCTGCGAAGTCTTTCCACGGGTTTTCCGTGGTTTGTTTCAGGCCCAGGCTGATCCGGCGTTTTTCCTGATCAACATCCAGAACCATAACTTCAACTTCTTGGGATGTGGACACGATCTTACCCGGATGAACGTTCTTCTTCGTCCAGGACATTTCAGATACGTGAACCAGACCTTCGATCCCGGATTCCAGTTCAACAAATGCACCGTAATCGGTGATGTTGTTGACGCGGCCCGTGACTTTCTGGCCAACCGGGTATTTCGCTGCAATGCCATCCCACGGATCGCTTTCCAGCTGTTTCATACCCAGGCTGATGCGCTGGTTTTCTTCGTTGTAACGGATCACCTGAACCTGGATGTTCTGACCGATGGTCAGCATCTCGGACGGGTGGTTGACGCGTTTCCACGAAATGTCGGTGACGTGCAGCAAGCCGTCGACACCGCCCAGATCAACGAACGCACCGTAATCGGTGATGTTCTTGACGATACCGGTCAGAACCTGGCCTTCGCGCAGGTTGCCCAACAGATCCGAACGTGCGGATTCGCGGGACTCTTCCAGAACGGCACGGCGGGACACAACGATGTTGCCACGCTGACGATCCATTTTCAGGATGTGGAACGGCTGCGGTGTACCCATCAGCGGACCAACGTCGCGGACCGGACGGATGTCCACTTGGGACCCCGGCAAGAATGCAACGGCGCCGCCCAGGTCGACCGTGAAGCCGCCTTTGACGCGACCGAAAATAACGCCCGTAACACGTTCGTTTTTCTCGGTTGATTTTTCCAGTTCGGCCCAGACTTCTTCGCGACGGGCTTTTTCACGCGACAGGGCGGTTTCCCCATCACGGTTTTCCATGCGCTCGACGAATACCTCAACGATATCGCCAGCTTTCACTTCCGGATCTTCACCCGGGCGTGAGAATTCGCGCAAGGCCACGCGGCCTTCGGACTTCAGGCCGACATCGATCATTACGAATTCGCTGTCGACACCAATGACGCGGCCCTTAACAACGGACCCATCAAAGGATTTTTGTGGTCCCAAAACTTCGTTCAGAAGTTTCGAGAAGTCTGAGTTTGTGCTCAGGTCTTTCAGATTTGCGGCTGGTTTTGCCATGGTTTAGTTTCCTTTTCGGTAGTCATGATCGCAAGAGGATTCCCCCGTCCGGCTGACCCCCAAACCCGTGAAGGTGAGGGGGAGTGACGGACGCTTGTCGCTGCCAGAGATTCATTGCGTCGTGCCTGATGTGGATAAATCCATATCAGACGCGCTGGTTGTATCGGGCAAAGCCGCAGAAATCAACCATTTTCACCGAAATTTGTGATTCTTTTTCAAGGATTTGGGGCGCAGCAGCCCGCGCTTTATTCCCCCTCCCTGAGGGATGGGGCTAGGGGGAGGGGTTATCATGCCGGTTGTATGGTGCGCCACCGTGCCTCCTCACAACCATTTTACCCCCTCACCCCAACCCTCTCCCCATGGGAGAGGGGGGTGAAGAAAGCTTATTTCTGGCCCAAAACCGTCCGCACATGCGCCATCGCCAACGCCACAACCGCCTCGACCCCCATGGCGGTGGTGTCGATCACGATGGCGTCCGGGGCGATGGTCATGGGGGCGTCCTTGCGGCCCATATCGCGGGCATCGCGGATCTTCATATCCTCTAAAACCTGTTCAAATTCAATGGCTTCTCCGTTGCCAAGCAGCTCCTTGTGGCGGCGCTGGGCGCGTGTTTCGACCGCCGCATCGACATAGAATTTCACCGGGGCGTCGGGGCAGATAAAGGTCGTAATGTCCCGCCCGTCCAAAATGGCCCCCTTGGCCGGGGTCCCGTCCGCCAAGGCGGGCGGGTGGATGGCAAATCCGCGCTGTAAATCGGTCAGCGCGCTGCGCACCCCCGGTACGGCGGCCACAACAGAGGCGTATTTTCCGGCCTCCGCTGTGCGGATGGCGGGATCTTTAAGGGATTGAAGATCAAGGTTTTTTTGCAGATTTTGTGCGGCTTCTATGGCTGCCCCCGCATCCGCAGGGTCGCCCCCGGCGCGCAGCACATCCACCGCCACCTTGCGGTACAGCGTGCCTGTATCCAGATAGGCAAACCCCAACGCATCGGCCAACCGCCGGGCCAATGTGCCCTTGCCGCTGGCTGCGGTGCCGTCAATGGCGATGATCGGTGTCGGGGCTCGTGTTGTCATAGTCGGCAGGATTGAGGGATTTAGGGGATTTTGTAAAGCCTAAAAACGGCAGGTTTTATAGATTTATCAATCTATTCTGGTACACTGAATGGATGTTTTTAGGTGGTGGGGGCCATCCATATGCATTTTTGCAGTTTTGCTCCAAAGCGTCGATTGAATTGCGCGCGCTCATGGTCTTGGGCGTGTGGCCTGGCCTTTATTTTGTTGTTTGGTGTTGTGCTGGTGCCGGGCTCTGCGCTGGCGGCCTGCGCGAGCCCGACCGGTGTGGCGGGCGATATGATCTGGAGCAGTGCGGGCCGCGCTCCGGCCTATTGTGATGGTGCGAATTGGCGGGGCTTTCCCAAAGGGGGGTATTCCTGGTCATCGCCGATTACTGGCGCGATCATGAATAACCCCAGTCCGACCAGCAATGACCAATTCGGTAGCTCGATTTCTCTTTCCGGCAATTTGATTTTGGTGGGTGCCGTACTGGATGAATCCAACGGTACGAATGGCACTGCTGATGCGGGGCGGGCGTATGTTTTCGACATCGATACGGGCGCGTTGGTATCGACATTGAATAATCCCAGTCCGAACGCGAACGATTATTTTGGTGGTTTTGTGGGGCTGTCGGGAACTCTCGCGCTTGTTGGGGCTGAAAACGACGAATCCAACGGCACGAACGGCACCACAGATGCGGGCCGGGCTTATGTCTTCAATGCGCTGACGGGCGCGCTGGTGTCAACGCTCAACAACCCCAGTGCCACGTCAACGGATAATTTTGGCTGGACGGCTGGTCTGTCGGGTAATCTGGCGGCCATTGGTGCGCCGAATGATGAATCGGATGGTGGCGCTGGCGTTGCCAATGCAGGGCGAGCATATGTTTTTAATGCGACCACGGGTGCGCTGGTGTCGACGCTCAACAACCCGGCACCGCACACCAATGACCAGTTTGGATACTCGATTGCGATCGATGGAAATCTGGTGGCCGTTGGTACGCCGAATGATGCCGCTGATGGGACCAGTGGTGTCCTGTCGGGCCGTGCATACGTGTTCAATGCGACCACGGGTGCGTTGGTATCGTCGTTAAATAATCCGTATCCGAATGCGACAGATTATTTTTCAAATGCGATCGCGATCTCGGGGAACCGTGTTGTCGTGGGTGCCCCATGGGATGAATCGGACGGCACCACGGGAACCAGCTCCGCGGGGCGGGCGTATGTCTTTAATGCGACGACGGGGGCTCTGATATCAACTATCAATAACCCTACGCCCCATGCCAATGATTATTTTGGGGTCTCGGTTTCAATCTCTGGCAATATTGTCGCGGTTGGTGCTCCGTATGATGAATCGAATGGGACGACGGGTACGGCGGATGCGGGGCGTGTCTATCTTTTTAGCGCGGATACTGGCGCGCTAATTACCGCGATCAGCAACCCAACGCCGAACAATACAGACTGGTTTGGGAATGCTGTTTCTGTGAATGGGCAGCGTTTGGGGGTAGCGGCTCCGTTGGATGAATCAAACGGAACAAACGGCACGGCGGATGCGGGGCGTGTTTACGCTTTTAGTGTCAGTTCCGGCACGACATCGTGTGCAAACCCTGCGGGAAATGTTGGTGATGTATCATACAACACGACAAGCCACGTCCTGCAATATTGTGATGGTCACGCTTGGTATGCGGCGGGTGCACCCGGCAATGGTGGTGCGGGTTGTACGAACCCGACGGGCGTGGAAGGGGCTGTGACCTATAACAATACGCACAAGGTTCTTCAGTATTGCGAAGGTGATGTCTGGATGGCGGTCGGCGATCTGGTGCCACCGACATGCGGCGGTGTCGTTGTCGGGACCTATTGCTGGTATTACGGTGGCGATGGTCAAAGCTGTAACACCGTGTGCGCGTCGCGTGGCGGATGTAACGCCACGGGTCTGTCCTATGCGGCGGGATCGACGGCCAATTGCACGGCGGTTCTCGATGCGATTGGCGCGCCGGGGGCCGGATATTATTTCCAGGGTTATGCGGCCCTGAATGTTGGGTGCAGCTACGCCATGGGCAATGGCCGTGTCCGGGATACCAGCAACACATGCGGCGGTTCGGTGGCGGCGACATTGCGTGCCTGTGCCTGTAACAATTGATATGACGATTTTTTAAACGGGATGTTGTGTAAAATGTGGCGGGCGAAGACGAACATATTATTTCTGGGTCTGGTGCTGGGCACCCTTTTGGGGGCGGGCCCCGCGCACGCGGCGTGCGTGTCTCCGGCAGGTGATGCGGGGGATTTGATCTGGTCTTCGGCTTCGAATGCGCCCGCTTATTGCAATGATACGGATTGGGTGGGGTTTCCGTCGGGCACATTTGGGGCGTTTCCCGGGGCCTTGTCGCAAACAATCAATAACCCACCCGCGCATTCCAGTAACTCCGACTTCTTTGGTGCGCGTGCGGCAATTGACGGCAACCTGATTGTCGTTGGTGCGCATTTGGAGGACCCCTCCGCGATCGTTGATGCGGGGCAGGCGTACGTATTCGATGCGACGACGGGCGCATTGGTTTCCACCTTGCTCAACCCCAACCCAACGTCACAGGATTATTTTGGTATTTCTGTCGCGATCAGCGGGAACCTGGCAATTGTTGGTGCGTATCAGGATGATCCGGGTGGTGTCACCAGTGCCGGAACGGCCTATGTGTTTAATGCGACAACCGGGGCCTTGGTGGCGACGTTGAATAAAACAGTCCCGGCGTCCTATGATCTGTTCGGGATTAGCGTTGGGATCAGTGGCAATCTGGCGGTTGTCGGCGCTTATCATGATGACCCGAGTGGTGTGAGTTTTGCGGGCGCGGCGTATGTGTTCAATGCAACCACCGGGGGGCTGATCACAACGCTGACCAATCCCGCGATGACGGCGTCCGCGTTCTTTGGCAACTCCGTTGCGATCAGCGGCAACCTGGTTGCGGTTGGCGCGTATCAGGATGACCCGGGCGGCGTGGCCAATGCGGGAACGGCCCATGTGTTTAACGCGACGACCGGTGCCTTGGTCACAACGCTGGTTCAACCGGGCGCGGAGGCAGATGATTCCTTTGGTTCCAGTGTTGCCATATCCGGTAATACGGTTGTCGTCGCCGCGAACAAGGACCATGTGAGTGGTGTGGACGATGTCGGCACGGTGTATACGTTTAATGCAACAACGGGTGCATTGATGGCGACGCTGAATAATCCAACACCGACGGCGAATGAAAGTTTTCCGACCGCTGTGGCGATTGATGGAAACACGGTCATCGCGGGCAGTAACCTGGAAAACATCAGCGGAAATTCCAACGCGGGTGCTGCCTATGTTTTTGATGCAACGACCGGGGATTTGTTAAAGTCGATAGACAACCCGACGCCTGCGGTTAATGCCTATTTCGGCAGCGCTGTCGGGGTTTCGGATTCGATTGCCGTTGTATCGGGTTATGGCTTCTCAAGCGGTGCGGGTCGTGCGTTCACGTTTGTGCCGGATGTGTCTGGTGCGGGCTGTGTTGCTCCCGCCGGTGCGGTTGGTGATATTTTCTACAATATGATCCACCATGTCCTGCAATATTGCGATGGGTCCGCTTGGCGTGCGGCTGGGCCGACGGGCAATGGCGGTGCCGGGTGTGTGAATCCGGCCGGTGATGCGGGTGATGTTGTGTATAATTCCACCCACAATTACCTGCAATATTGCGAAGGGGATGATTGGATTGGGATTGGGCGCAAGGATGTTTCTGAAATCCCGCCAACCGGGTGCCCGGTCATTGGCAATACGTGTAATGATGGGTCGATTTATGCAGGCTTGACGCCGGATGGAAATGTGCCGATGTATGCGGCCGCGTCGAATGCGCCAACGCAGATGAATTGGAACAATGGAACATCCAACAATATCGATACGGCGATTGTTAACTGCACCAGCGGGGCGCAATCAGGCTGTGATACAGGTGAGGCCAATACAATATTGCTGGCGGGTCTTGTGAATGCGGCCTCACCCTATGAGGCGGCCACATACTGCAGCAACCTGGTCGCCCATGGCCGCAGCGACTGGTACCTGCCGGCTTTGAATGAATTGCAACTGCTCTACACCAACCTGTATCTGGGGGGATTTGGCGGACTGACCAACCATGATTACTGGTCGTCTTCGGAGCAGAGTGACGATAGTGGCAAGAACATCTATTTTGGCGACGGGAACACCTATAACGGTGGCAAGTCCAATGATTTCCGCGTGCGTTGCGTGCGGAAATAATCAGATTTTGTTGTTCTGAATCAAGCTATTATGCTCGCCACCCTGTTTACAGGCCTGCGCCTTATCCAAAGGTGTAGGATGACTGGCGCGCGCCATAAATCAAATTAGTTCAGTTGAATAGTTTAAAAAGGTCCGGCCTGTGGCGGGTACGGGTCCCATTCGGGTTTATAGCGTAGGCGTATCTTGGGTATGGTCGCATATTATGCGGGCGCGATATGGCGCGGGGCTGTGTTTCGGTCCAGGGTCTGTGGTGCTGTTTTATGTCTGACGGGTTTTCTCTTCCTCTTTTCCGGGGGTTTTTCCACGAGCGCGTTTGCGGCCTGCTCTTCCCCGTCCGGTGTGGCGGGTGATTTGATCTGGGACAACACCGCCAATGCGCCGGCGTATTGCAACGATACGGCCTGGGTGCATTTTCCGACGGGAATGGCGGGGGATGCCTATACGGCGACGGCATTTCTTTCGAACCCAAGCGCAGTGGCTGACGATGATTTCGGATCAGCAATCGGGATTTCCAATGGAAAAATTGTGGTGGGCACGCGCATGCGCGATGTATCCGGCGTGAGCAATTCGGGTCGGGCGCATATTTTTGATGCCGAAAGCGGCCGCCCTCTGGTGACGTTGGTGAACCCTGATAATACAGCCGGGGACCAGTTTGGTCACGGGGCAGATATTGACGGCAACCTGGCTGTTGTTGGTGCGCCGGTAAATACGGTGGGTGGCGTGGCCCAGGCGGGATCGGCCTATGTCTATAACGCGACGACGGGCGCACTGGTGGCGACGCTGGATAACCCGGCACCGGGTAACATGGATTGGACCGGGTATGACGTTGCGATCTCCGGCACCATTGCTGTTGCGGGGACGCCGCGTAACGGGGCGGGCGATCATGGGTCTGTGCATATTTACAACGCCTCGACCGGTGCTTTCTTGCGCGGCTGGAATGCACCGGATCAGGCGGATGGCGATTGGTTTGGTGTTGCTGTCGATATTGATGGCGACCTCATTGTCGTGGGGGCGCACCAGAAAGAATCCGGGGCGATCACGGACGCGGGCAGGGCCTATGTGTTCAGTGCGGCGGATGGGTCGCTGGTCGCCACGCTGAATAATCCCGCCCCCGGTGCGAATGATAATTTTGGCCGCGCGGTTGCAATTCATGGCACGGTGGCGATTGTGGGGGCACCGAATGATACGTCCGGCGGTGTGGCTACTGCCGGGGCGGCCTATGTGTTCAACGCGCAAACAGGCGCTTTGCTGACCACTCTTGAAAACCCCGACCCCGAGGCGAGTGACAATTTTGGCATGGCGGTTGCGATCCATGGCGGAAAGGTTGTTGTGGGTGCGCGCTGGGCCAATGTTGACGGGCTGGACAATGTGGGTGTGACCTATGTGTTCAGCACATCAACAGGGGATTTGATTGATACGATTCATAATCCCGCACCGGCGGCCAGCGACACATTCGGGTCGCAGGTTGCGATTGAGGGCGAGTATGTCGTGGTCTCCGCCCGCAATGATGCCTCGGGTGGTGTTTTGACATCCGGTGCGGCGCATGTGTTCAAGCAGCAGCGCCCAGCCCTGAAAAACGCGCAGTTGATCGGAACGCTGGATAACCCCGATCCTGGGGTTGATGATCGGTTTGGCAACGTCATGGAAATTTCCGGCGATTATGTCGCGGTTGGGGCGTGGACCAACGATGTGGCGGGTTTTGATGATGCCGGCAGTGTGTATGTATTTGATTTGCGTACAGGGGCGCTGGTCTCTTCTATCGATAATCCCGAGCCTGCTGTGGGCGATGCGTTTGGTTTTAATATTGATCTTGATGGGGCGACGTTGGCCGTTGGTTCGCACCTGGATGACCCTGGTGGTGTTGTGGATGCGGGCAGTGTTTATATCTTTGATGCGCTCAGTGGAGCGCTGTTGCGGCGTTTGAATGACACGACGCCAGAACCGAATGAGCGATTTGGTTTTGATGTGGGTTTATCGGGCAATCTGGCGGTGGTTGGTGCCAACTTGGCCGATCCCGGCGGGGTTACCAATGCGGGCGCGGCGTATGTTATCAATATTGATACTGGAACAGTTGTAAGTACGCTGAATAATCCGGCTCCCGGGTCTGGGGATGAGTTTGGCGTTCGTGTTGTGATTGCCGGGGACAAGGTCGCTGTCGGGGCCTATAAAGATGATCCTGGTGGGGTTGTGGATGCGGGGTCGGCCTATGTTTTCAATGCGACGACAGGGGCGCTGATCGCAACACTGAACCATCCGTCACCGACGACGGATGCGCAATTCGGACTGGGTATTTCCCTGTCGGGTGATCTGGTTGCCGTCGGGGCGTTTCTCAGTGACTTGAACGGCGTGACGGATGTAGGGGCCGCCTATATTTTTGACGCCAATACGGGGGCCAATTTAAAAACCCTGACCAGCCCCTATCCCAACACGAATGATCGTTTCGGCAATGGTATTGAATTGGTTGGTGATCTGGTGATTATCGGGTCGCGTTTTGATGATTCCAGCGGCACGACCGATGCGGGCGCGGCCTATGTCTTCAATGCCCGAACGGGGGCGCTGGTGCGAAAATTTTATGCGCCGACACCAACGACTGGTGATGAATATGGTGCGCGCCCATCCATGTCCACCCGCTATGTTGTGATTGGCTCGCGCTGGCGCGATGTGGGTGGTGTTGCTGACACGGGGCAGGTCTATGCCTATGCTTCACTCTGCACGAACCCGAATGGGGCTGTGGGGGATATCACCTACAATACAACGTCCCATGTTTTGCAATATTGCGCGGGTGGGGACTGGATTGGTGCCGGCCCGGCGGGTGATGGTGGTGCGGGTTGCACCGGCCCTGCGGGGATTGAGGGTGACCTGATGTATAATTCCACCCACAATTACCTGCAATATTGCGAAGGCGATACATGGCGCGGTATTGGGTTTTAGGGTGTAACTAACACGCGTCCAGATCCGCGCCCAGATCGCGCAACAATTTCACGAATGTCGGAAAACTTGTGGTGATCGGGGACGCGTCATCGACGCTCACCGGATCTGTGCTGGCCAGCCCCATGATCAGGAAGCTCATGGCGATGCGGTGATCCAAGGCGGTTTCAACATCCGCGCCGCCTTGTGGGGCGTGCCCGTTGCCATGGATGGTCAGGCTATCCTCGCCCGCTTCAACACGCACGCCGCATGCGTCCAATCCCGTGGCCATCATCGCCAAGCGATCGCTTTCCTTCACCCGCAATTCGGCCAGATTGGTCATGCGGGTGGTCCCGTCGGCAAAGGCGGCGGCAATCGACAGGATGGGGATTTCATCGATCATGCTGGGAACGCGTTCGGGCGGGACCGTGATGCCTTGCAGGGTTCCGGTGTAGCGCACGGCAATGTCGGCGATGGGTTCTCCTGCTTCGGTGCGGATGTTTTTGAATTCAATGTCCGCACCCATCTCCTTCAGCGTGTCGTACAGCCCGATGCGGCGGGGGTTGATGCCGATGCGGGGCAGGGTGATGTCCGACCCCGGCACGATCAATGCGGCTACGGCTAAAAACGCGGCGGATGATGGGTCGCCGGGGACGTCGATCGCGCATCCCTGCAACACGTGCCCGCCATCGACATGAATGGCATCGACCAGACCGCTGATTTTCTCAATCCGGACCGGTACGCCAAAATGGCGCAGCATATTTTCGGTGTGGTCGCGGGTGGGGTGTTCTTCAATCACCGTTGTGGTGCCGTTGGCGCGTAAACCAGCCAGCAGGACGGCGGATTTTACCTGCGCCGATGCGACCGGCAGGGTGTATTTGATGGGTTTGAGCGCGTCGCTGCCACGCATGGTCAAGGGCAGTTTTCCGCCATCGCGGGCCAGGAACACCGCGCCCATTTGTTCCAGTGGGGTAATAACACGGCCCATCGGGCGCTTGGTTAATGATGCATCGCCTGTCATTGTTGCGGTGATGGCGTGCCCGGCCATAATCCCGGCCAACAGGCGTGTCGATGTGCCGGAATTGCCCATATCCAGAACGTGGTCCGGGCTGTGCAAACCTTTGGTGCCGACGCCATGCACGCGCCACAGCCCATCATCGCCCGACGATATGTGCGCCCCCATCGCGGATAACGCGGCGGCGGTGGCCAGAACGTCACCCCCTTCGAGTAAGCCCGAGATGATTGTTTCCCCATGCGCCAGCGCCCCCAGCATGAGGGCGCGGTGCGAAATGGATTTGTCGCCGGGAATGCGGACACGGCCCATCAGGGGTGGGCATTGGCGGGATGTCATTGGTTTGTGTTGGGGCTGGTGCATGGGGACGCGCATTATTGTTCAAAAATCCATCATAAAAGAGGGAGTCGCATGGCTCCCTCTTTTGTAACGCTTCTGGTCCTGAAAGCCAAGATCGGTTCAGCCATCAAACTGGGACAAATTGCCGTCATAGCTGGTGATAAAGCTTTTGAATTTCACCAGCGGGATCGGGCGGGAGTAGCGGAAGCCTTGCACCTCGTCGCAATCCTCGGCGATCAGGAAGGCTTCGTGTTCGCGGGTTTCCACACCCTCGGCGATGACCTTCAGGTTCAGGGAATGGCCCAGACGGACAATTGTCTTGGCAATCGCCGCATCATCCGGATTGTTCAGGGCATTGCGGATAAAGGACTGGTCGATCTTCAGGCGGTCAATCGGGAATTGGCGCAGATACGACAGAGATGAATAGCCCGTGCCGAAATCATCAATCGCCAGCTCTACGCCCAACCCGTGCAGTTCCTGCAGCGTGTGGATCGTGTGCTGAATATCGTCCATAAAGACGCTTTCCGTGACTTCCAGTTCCAGCATTTTCGGGTTCAGCCCGGTTTTATTCAGCACATCGCGGACGTAGGACACGATGTCGCTTTGATAAAACTGCGCGCCTGATACGTTGATGGCGATGCGAATATCGTGGCCGTTGCGGTTCCATTCCGCGGCGGCTTCGCACGCCTGGGCCAGAACCCATTCGCCAATCGGCACGATCAGGCCAGATTGTTCCGCGACCGGAATAAAGTCGGCGGGCGATATGTATGATCCGCCTTCTTTGCTGTTGTCCGGCTTGAACCAGCGCAACAGGGCCTCGGCTCCAATCACCTTGCCGGTTTTTAAATCCAGCTGCGGCTGGTAATGCAGGTCCAGTTGGTTTTTGTCCAAGGCTTCGCGCAGGTCGCGCAACATTTGGAATCGTTGCTGAACGGCACGGTCGAAATCTTCGGAATATTCCTTGACCTGATCGCGCCCTTCTTCTTTTGCGCGGTTCAGGGCGATATCGGCGTTTTTCAACACCTGATCCGGGTCGATACCATCATCCGGGAATGTAGCCACGCCGATGGATGCGCGGATCTGGAATTGTTCGTTAAACACGCGGAATGGTTCGGAGCGGATCACGCCCATCACGCGGTCGGCGATATCGCGCGCGACCAGTCCGCCCGACAGGGCGACGGTAATGGCAAATTCATCCTCGCCCGACCGGGCCACGGTGGCGGATTCGGGCAGGGAAGAACGCAAACGTTTGCCCACGGCGCGCAAAATGGCGTCACCAATATTGTGGCCCATCGTGTCGTTCACGTCTTTGAAATGGTCCAGATCAAGCGCGACGACGGCAAAGCGCGTCATGTTGTCGGCGGCGTCGCGGCTGCGGGCATGTTCGTTCAAATTCATCACGAACTGCGTCCGGTTTGGCAGCCCGGTCAATGTGTCGTAATAGGCCAGCTTGTGAATCTGGTCTTCGGCCGCGGCGCGGATGCGGCGAATGTTATCGGCATTTTGTTCAATCAAATTATGCGACAGCGCGATGGCTCCGCCAATTTCGTCCGCCGGGTCATACGGAGAATCCGGCAATTGCGGGTTTTCCGGGTGTTCCGCGGCCATGCGCAGATTGTTACGCATGAACATGACGGGTTCCAGAAGCCAGCGGCCCAACGCCACCATCAATACGGTCGTCACAAAAGCAGACATCAGCATCATGATGGTCAATGTCTGCTTTACGTACGCAATCACCTGCGGCTGAACCGCGGAGGCATCGATGCGCACGACAATATTATAGGGCCGCCCCAAAGCAGACGGGCGGAATACCGTTTCATAAATATCCCCATTATTCGTGCGTAACGTCCGCGTCACGCTGTTGGGGTCGTTTAATGTGATCGTTGTCGCCTCACCATAACTGCGCAGGAAGTTTAAATCGGCCGCATAAATGGCCAGACCGCGCACCTTGGTGGTGGACAGAAGCCGGCGAATGCCCGTGTCGTTCAATGGTGATGTGTAATAATCCGGAACATCTTCGATCATCAGCGGAACAATCGCCGTGCGTGCCGTGTCCGACAATTCCGCCAGCCGGTCATTGGCATAGCTGTTTACCGTGATCCACAGCGTAAAGACCTGCACGATCAGGATGGTCAAAAACACAACCATGGCGATGCGCCAGCTCAACCGGCTGCGCCAGATTTGCGCCGGGGAATACAGAAGCTGGTCGGTCAGGCTGCGCTTTTTAACCTGTGTTCTGTTTCGCTTCGCCTTGGCCACCGTTGAAAATCCGCTCGAATGAATCCGGGATTGAAGATGCATTTTAGACCGTAATCCCACACATAAAACTATCGTTACATCGCCGTTGATTGTGTGCGCAGAATGCCCCCATCCGCCCGGAACAGGCGGGCAATGAAACCCCACACACGAATCCGATTATGGCCGGGAAGTGTTAAAAACCACTTTAAAAACGGCGAAGAAAAGGTAAAAAGACGCCCTGTAACGCCCTGATTTTCAATATTTATCAGGCTTTGCTAAAAAATTTTACGTTTTTGATTAAAATTTTTCGCAATTTGCATCCATTCATGCAAACCGGCGGTATCCGGGCGGGTTACAGGGTCTCCCGGAACCGTACGGGGGTCCCGACGGGGCTGCCGACCAATTCATCGTCACGCATGACAATATGGCCGCGCACCACGGTCATGACCGGCCACCCGGTGACCCGCATACCGTCATACGGGGTCCACCCGCATTTCGATTTTTGCTGGGCGTTGGTGATGGTGTGCGTGGCATTCAAATCAACAATGGTGAAGTCGGCGTCGTATCCAAGTGCAATCCGCCCTTTGTTCGCGATTTGATGGATACGCTGCGGGCCATAACTGACCAGTTCGACAAACCGTTCCAGACTCAATCGGCCTTCGTGAATGTGATTCAACATGACGGGCACCAATGTCTGCACGCCCGGCGTACCGCTGGGGCTGGCGGGATAGGTTTGATCTTTTTCGTCTATGGTATGGGCCGCGTGGTCGGACCCCAGAATGTCAATCAACCCGTTATTGACGGCAGCCCACAGCGCATCCTGATGCCGTTGTTCGCGAATGGGTGGATTTTGCTGGGCCCGCGTGCCCAGCCGTTCATAACAGTCCGGCGCGGAAAAGGTCAGATGGTTGGGCAAAACTTCGCAACTGACGATGTCTTTATGATCTTTGATAATGTCCAGCTCTTCCGCCGTGCTGATATGCAGGATATGCACCCGCCGCCCGGTCTTGCGGGCCAATCGGATCAGGCGTGTCGTGGCCGATACGCACGATTCAACCGACCGCCAGACAGGGTGGAGCCGCACATCATGACTGTCGCCCAGTAACGTGGCCTTGTTGGCGTTCATCATGGCTTCGTCTTCGGCATGGGCGGCAACGATGCGTTTTCCATGGCGCAGGATGTTTTCAATATGTTCATCCTCCGCGCACAATAAATCGCCCGTGGATGACCCCATGAAAATTTTAATGCCGCAGACACCGGGCAAATTTTCCCATTCGGCAAGGTGTGCCGCATTGTTCGCCGTGCCCCCGAAATAAAAGGCGTAATCGACCCACGGTGCGCGTGCGGCCAATTGCATTTTATCGGCCAATGTTTCCGGTGTGATGGTTAATGGCTTAACGTTGGGCATTTCGAAAATGGCGGTGACGCCACCGCACGCCGCGGCCATGGTGCCATGTTCAATATCTTCCTTGTGCGTTAATCCGGGTTCGCGGAAATGCACCTGCGTATCAATCACGCCGGGCAGGATGTGCAGACCCGCGCAATCCACCCGATTCGCGGTCTTTGCGGTGCCGAGGTCGCCAATGGCGACAATGCGCCCACCGCGCACCCCCACATCGGTGTTGGCCCGCCCGCCGGGCGTCACCACTGTGCCGTGGCTCAGAATCAGGTCAAATCCGGCACTTTCAGGGGCGGGGGCTTGGGTCATGATGGGGGCCTGTGATATGATTAAGGTCAGGTTTTTACACGGAAATTTAAGGTCCGTCAGGGGATAATAGGCGGCAGGGGTTCAAAGGAAAAGCACCTTTCATGGAAATTATTCGCGAAAGCGCCGAACATCATTTTCTCACCTTCGTCGAGGTGATGCGCACCGATCCGAAAGGGTGGGTGGGGATGATTCTGGGTCTGTCGCGCAAATATAACCATGACGCGATGATCAGCGATTTGATGACCATTCCGGCGAAACAAGCTGCATTGGCCGCCGAGGGTGATCAGTGGGTTGATTATTTCGCCGAAAAAACCGGCATTCTAGACAAACCGACACTCTATCGCTTTGCTGATGGCGATGTGCTGCTGGTTACGCGCATCGTGACAGAACAGCAACAGGACCGCCTGTTCGACATGCACCGCGAAATCACGGATCAGCATAAAATCTCATCCTGTGACGTTTTGAATTTCGGGCGTGAAATGATGGTCGCGCAAAAATTGGCCGATCGAAAAATGTTGACGCAACAGCGCAGCAAGGCCTATTTGGCCATGGCCGATCAAAACCGCGTATCGTCTATCGCCGTGCGCCGTGACCGGCGTGATGCGGCCCTGATTTTATTGGTCGAAGATGATCGCTTCACCGCCTCCTACACCACCGGAATTTTGCAGAAGGATTATGAACTGGTCCATTCCAAGGTGGGCGAGGATGCTATTCTGGCCTATATCGAACACGCCCCGGATGTCGTGTTTCTGGATATCCATTTACCCGGCCTGAACGGCCATGAAACGCTGGATGCCATCCGCAAGGTGGACCCGGCGGCCTATATCATCATGCTTTCGGTCGACACGGTGAAGGAAAATATTGTCAACGCGTCCAAGGGTGGCGCATCGGGGTTCCTGAAAAAACCCTTCTCCAAGGACCGGATGCTGGCCATCGTCCAAAAATCCCCCTTTATCAAAGGGGGAAAGGTGCCTTCCTTTAGTTAAATCATCCTGCTATAGATTTTCAACGGATTTTCAAACGTTTTTGACGGATCGTCGCCATGACCGAAATGCCTGTTTTGCGGCTGCATAATTCTTTGTCGGGGGAGAAAGAAATTTTCACCCCCGCCGACCCAAACCATGTGCGCGTCTATGCCTGCGGCCCGACGGTGTACAGCTTCGCCCATATCGGGAATGCCCGTATGGCGGTGGCGTTTGATTTGCTGAATCGGGTTCTGCGCCATTTGTATCCGCGCGTGACCTATGTATCCAATATCACCGATGTGGATGATAAAATCATCACCGCGTCCAAAGAAACGGGCGAGGCGATTGACGTGATCACCCGCCGTTACGAAAAAATCTATAACGACGATATGGCTGCGCTCGGCGTGCTGCAACCCGATGTGCAACCGCGCGCCACCGAACATATCCCCGAAATGATCACACAGATTGAACAAATCATTGAACGCGGTCACGGGTATGCTGCCGATGGTCATGCGTTGTTCAACGTGCCGTCTTACGATGCCTATGGCGCGCTGTCGGGGCGCAGCCGTGATGATCAAATCGCCGGTGCTCGTGTTGAAATCGCCCCGTATAAGAAGGACGCGGCGGATTTTGTGCTGTGGAAGCCGTCGACACCGGACCAGCCGGGCTGGGATTCCCCATGGGGCCGTGGCCGTCCGGGCTGGCACATTGAATGCTCGGCCATGGCGGAAAAACATCTGGGTCTGCCGTTTGACATTCATGGTGGCGGGGCCGATCTGAAATTCCCGCACCATGAAAATGAAATCGCACAAAGCTGCTGCGCCCATGGGCATGAAACCGATCCCCGCGCCTTTGCCCGTATGTGGGTGCATAACGGGTTTGTGACGGTGGCCGGTGAAAAAATGTCCAAATCATTGGGCAATTTTCTGGTTGCTCATGAATTGTTGCAAGATCACCCGGGCGAAGTGTTGCGCCTGGCCCTGCTGGCCGCGCATTATCGTCAACCGCTCGATTGGACCGAAAACGGCCTGCATCAGGCGCGCAAGAATCTGGATACGCTCTATCGTGCGCTCGATAATTTGTCCGGCGTGCCGGATGGCGATGCTGTCGTTCATCATGGGGTGATGGCGGCGTTGTGCGATGATTTGAACATGCCGCTGGCGCTCGCCGCCTTGTTGGCTTTGGCCAAGGATGCCAACCGCACCGATCTGAATGAATCTGAGAAGATCGAAATCAAGGCGGCGCTGAAGGGCACCGGGGCCTTGCTGGGCTTGTTGCAGCAAGACCCGCAAACATGGTTCCAGGGTGGTGCGGCCAATGATGACGATGCCGAAATTGATGCCTTGCTGAAGGAGCGCACCGAGGCCCGTAAAAACAAGGACTTCAAACGCGCCGATGAAATCCGCGACCTTTTTGCGGCCAAGGGGATCGAGATCGAAGACACCCCAACCGGGCCAAAATGGCGCCGGGCTGTGAAGTAAAGCAGGCTGGCAATCAGGCGGTGTTTGGGCTAAAACGGATTTTATGATGACCCCAGTTTCCAATATGCCGGCGCGCGGTCTGGTTGCGCACCATTTATCCAAGACCTACAAAAAACGTCCCGTTCTGCGCGATGTCAGTGTGCATGTCCAGCGGGGCGAGGCCGTGGCCCTGCTCGGCCCCAACGGTGCCGGTAAAACCACCAGCTTCTATATCATCACCGGCCTGATCGGCGCGGATTCCGGCATGATCATGCTGGATGGGCAAGACATTACCAACCTGCCCATGTATCGCCGCGCCCGTCTGGGTATTGGGTATTTGCCACAGGAATCATCTATCTTCCGTGGCTTGTCGGTCGAGGATAATATCCGTGCCGTGTTGCAGGCCCAGAATTTGAACCGCGAAGATCAGGAAGCCCTGCTGGATGAATTGCTGGCGGAATTTTCCGTTGATCATTTGCGCCGTGCGCCCGCCATTGCCCTGTCGGGTGGTGAACGCCGCCGTGTCGAAATTGCCCGCGCACTGGCCAGCCGCCCGTCCTTCATTCTGCTCGATGAGCCGCTGGCCGGGATTGACCCGATTGCGATTGGCGAAATTCGTACGCTCATTTCACATTTGAAAGATAAAGGTATCGGCGTCCTGATCACCGATCACAACGTGCGTGATACGCTCGACCTGGTGGACCGGGCCTATATCCTGCACGATGGTCATGTGTTGATGGAGGGTACACCCGCCGAAATCATCGCGCACGACGATGTGCGCCGTGTTTATCTGGGCGAAACTTTCGCGATGTGATTTAGCTCAAGATTTTTTTCAAGCTTTGTGAACACTGCGCCAGTTTTTGACGCGGTGTTTTTTTATATAATGCCGCGATAAAGCTGTTGTAATTCATCTTGTCCATATACGGGTGGGGTGTGAAATATTGCACCATGTGCGCACACTCCGCCGCGGTCAGGGTGTACAGGCTCAGGCCCACATGCTGTAACGCGGTTTCCAATTCCTGCATATAATCGTCGATATGATCGTTGATATATTGCTGGCGTGTTCCCGCAGGTGCACCCACCCATGCAAATCCGGCCAAGGCCTTGGCGATGGCGGGTATGGCGTTTTTATCCGCACGCAATTGAAAGGATTTTTGTTGTTGCGGCGGGTATGCGGATGCTGCGGCCAATACATGCCCGCCATTATGATGCAGAAAACTGATCATATTCGCCGCCGTTGTTCCTTGCTCATAAGCATCATCAAACACAATGAAATATGACGGCGCATTGTTATTGCGGTCCATAAAGGGCAGGGGATCAATCTGATCCGCGGCCACAAACCCGAAATGATGTTTGGCGCGCAATGTCGGCACCAACCCTTGCGCTTTGGAACTGGACCGATTCAAATGCCGCAATTCACACAATCCCGTGGCCAATCGCCAATCCACCTGCGGTATGTCGTGGCGCAAGGCGGCCTGAAACCGTCTGGCCAGCAATGTCAAAGGGTGCGGTGCCGGAAAAATGCGCGATGGGCTTTTGTGCGGATAGGCGATGGTGACAATATGATCCGGCCCATCCGTACCACGGATTTTATCCAACTGCGCCAGAACAACATCCTTAAAAACCGACAGGTCCACGGGCTGTGTGTATCCCTTCACCCGCACCACATCCGGGAAATCATCCCGCAGGGGCAGGCGCATATCCACATTCACCAACGGGCGTGGTGCGGCGTGTGTTTGGAAAAGCTGAGCCAGAAGCCCCATGGCTATGTCTCTCGTCTGCTGTGTGGATTGCGGGGACCCTAAAGGGTCATGTAAATTATGTTAAACATTCCAGGGGCATACCCATATAACCCTCTGAAAGCCCCATGATTTCCGCCAATTTTGTGGTACACTTATTGCATGTCCAATGTGTCCCAACGGCTGGATCTTCGCCAGTCTCAAAACCTCGTCATGACCCCCCAGCTGCAACAGGCCATCAAGCTGTTGCAGATGAACAATATCGAACTGGCGGAATATATTGAGGAGGAGCTGGAAAAAAACCCGCTGCTGGAAAAGGGCGAACCCGAAACCCAAACCAGCGTTGAGGGTGAGGGCGATACAACGGCCGCCGAATCATCCGCACCGGAACGGGACGCGATGGAAAGCGGCTTTGATGAAAACTGGACCGGGAACGAAGCCGACACCCCGTCATCCACGGCGGCCAGCGCCGGTGATTACACCGGGGCCGATGTCTATAGCGGCACGGGTGCGGGCGGGCGCAGCAATTTTGAAAATGATGAAAACTCCCTTGAAAACACCCTGACGCGCGACAAGACCCTGCGCGAACATTTGCTGGAACAGGTGGCGGTCGATACATCCGACGCGCGTGATCGCATGCTTGCGGCCCTGTTGATCGACCAGCTGGATGAAACCGGATATTTGCGCGAAGGTGCGGAAACATTGGCCGAACGGCTAGGCTGTCCGTTGGATCGGATGCAGGCTTTGCTGGCGCGTCTGAAAAAATTTGATCCGCCGGGTATTTTTGCCCGCGACCTGTCCGAATGTCTGGCCCTGCAACTGGATGATCTGGGGCAACTGGACCAGCCGATGCGGATTTTGCTGCAGAATCTCGATAAGCTGGCCAGCCATGATTACGACGCGCTGGCGCGCGCCTGCGGCGTCAATGAAACATATCTGCGCGATATGATTGATGATATCCGCGCACTCAACCCGCGTCCGGCGTCCTCGTTTGATCATTTTGTGGTGCAAACGGTGATCCCCGATGTGGCCATGCGCCCAATCCCGAAATCCGAAGGGGGCGGCTGGCGCGTTGAATTGAACAATGACGCCCTGCCGCGCGTTCTGGTCAATCAATCCTATTACACCACCGTGGCCGGCCAGGCGAAAAGCCGTCAGGACAAGGATTACTTAAGCGCGCAGATGAACGCGGCCAGCTGGCTGGTCAAGGCGCTGGACCAGCGCGCGAAGACCATTTTAAAGGTCGCGGCAGAAATCGTTGAACAACAAAACGCGTTCTTCCTGTTCGGGATTGAATTTCTGCAGCCGCTGACGTTGAAGGACATTGCGGAAAAAATCGAAATGCACGAAAGCACGGTCAGCCGTGTGACCACGAATAAATACATCGCCACACCGCGCGGTATTTTTGAAATGAAATATTTCTTCTCCACCGCTTTGGTCGCGGCGGATGGAACCAGCCATTCGGCAGAGGCGGTGAAGGCCAAAATCAAAACCATGATTGATGCGGAAAAATCCGACGCCGTGCTGTCCGACGATGCCATCGTTGATGCGCTGAAGGCCGAGGGGATCGACCTGGCCCGCCGTACCGTTGCCAAATACCGCGAGGGCATGAACATCCCCTCCTCGGTCCAGCGCCGGAAGCAGAAGAAAAATTCAGGGCCCGCCTGACCGACTCTTTATCTTGGTTTCATTCCTTTTTGCTGTCATTCCCGCTTTCGCGGGAATGACAAAGGAGGGGGGATTGCAAAGTTTCTTCTTGCCATAATTTTTATATAATTGATTTTATTATACATTTCACCTTTCGATACGATGGGTAAGTTAAGTTGATGTCAATGATTTGCGGACTAGACTCAATAATACGGGGGTACGAAGGCGCGCGACGCGCTTTTCGGGGTCCCCGAACCGTGGAGGATTTTCGCTAAATAAGCACGTCACAATCATCCCGCCTAAATCGCAAGATTTTTCTAAACCAAATGTAAGGACGAAAACCATGGAACTATCCGTTCAAGGCAAACAGATCAATGTCGGCGACGCACTGCGCGCCCATGTCCAGGAAAAGCTGGAGGATCTGAACGCCAAATTCTTTAATCGCGCGATTGATGCAACGGTCATCTTCTCGCGCGAGGGCCATGCGTTTTTCAATGCGCATGTGTCCATTCGCATCGGTAAAAACATCAACGTCGTGGCCGAGGCCGAAGACACCGATATTTATGCGGCCTTTGACCAGGCGGCGGTGAAGCTGGCCAAGCAATTGCGCCGTTATAAAAACCGCCTGCGCGACCACCACCGCCGTGCCGAAGACATGCCGGACGATACAATCCTGCAAGCCCGCAGCTATACCATCGCCCCGGAACAGGATGATGAAGATGCAAAAGAATCATCCGGTGAACAGGCCCCGATCATCGTCGCGGAAATGACCACCGACATCCTGACGCTCAGTGTGTCCACGGCCGTGATGCACATGGATCTGATGCACCAGAATGCGCTGCTGTTCCGCAACGAAAGCCACGGCGGCCTGAACATGGTCTATCGCCGCCCGGACGGGCATGTGGGCTGGGTCGACCCGGTCGGCAACGGCCTCTCCGCGCACAAGGAAGCGGCGGAATAAATAAACATTTTCTCTTGAAACGCATGAACAAGGCGGCCTTGGTGGCCGCCTTGTTTTTTTACGCGCCCGCTTGCGTTCATGCGGGGCCACAACATCACTTATTCTTTTTCCGATACATACACGGCGCAATCCTCCGACCCGACGCGCAAAACGGCCATGTGCGTGTAATGCGCCACGCGGTCCCCGCCGATGCAAAAATCGTAATACAGATTGGCCGGGAAATAATGGTCCGCCGTGGTCGCCACCACGCTCGCATCACCAAACGCAATATAAACCGGGGCGGTGGCACAGACGCTGACAATCCGCGTATCATCATCAAACGCGGTCGCGTTACGGCTGGATGTGGCCCCGGCGGTCAACGCATGCGCCCCACCAGATTTCAAGCGCACGGCGGGAATCGGGGTGTTATCACTGTCACGCGGCAGTAAAGTGGCCATTCTTTCTCTCCTTCAAATCACAATAAAAAACGCGCCGAACCCAAGGGGCCAGCGCGCAAAAAAGCCGGGCAAAAATGGATACAGTGATCCCGGCGACAGAGGGCAGTATCACCGGGCTTTAGCGGATTGTCAAGGAAATTATTCCTACGCCATCGACCCGATCGCAAATTCCGTCGCGTGCCCCGGATGGACCGTGTGGTCGGCATGCAATGCGCCGACGGGGAGGTCGACGAGGGTGACGTAGAGCTGGACGCCCATCTGGCCGCTGGAGGACAGGTCGGCATTTTTCGACAGGGCCTCGGCAAAGCGGGTGGCGGCTTCCATCGGTTCGGTTTCGTATTGGGGCCGTTGCAGCATCAGGCAATATTCGTTTTTACCCGTTTGCGCGATGATGTCGCTTTGACGGCGCAGGCGGACCAAGCTTTGTGACAGGCGCGCGGACAGGGCGGCGGCGGCGTAGGACCCGTCCACCTCCAGCACATCCTTGTGATTTTTAATCCCGATAAAAACGAGGAAGGAACGTTCGCCATAGCGGTCGGCGCGGTCCAGACAGGACAGGAACAATTGGTTAAAGGCCGATTTGGCGATGACGCCCCCGGCGGAGGGGAAATCCTCGCTATCATCGCCAATGCGAGCGATCAGGCTGGTCAGCCGCTCGGCGTTTTGGGCCATTTTTTCCAGGCCCGCCCCGTCGATGGGTTTCAGCATCACGTCATTGGCCCCGGATTTCAACGCCTCGACCCGGTCCATGGACCCGGACATCAGGACGATATAGGGGTAATTCCGCACCGAACGGCGAATGCCCAGAATGATCGGGCGCGCGTTGTTCAGCGGGGCGGGATCAATAAACACCGCATCAAAGGGTTCCACCCCCAGCCGTTCAATCGCGTTATTTTTCACCGCTTCTTCCACCACGCTATGGCCGGCGGATTGCAGGCGGGAAGATACGAGCTGGGTCGTCAGGCTGTCGCGGTCGATCACGAGGATTTTCATGCTGGGTGGGTCCCTTGAAACCCCCGGATTTCCGGGGGGATATGTCTTAAATAAAGGCCTGATTATTCTATCCTATTTTCCCATTGTGCCAAGGCTGGTCTTAAAAAATGGGTAAGAGGGCGCAAAATCCGCAAAAACCGGGAATTCCGCCCCAAAATAGTGCTTTACAAGGGCATGAGGCTTCGCTAATTAAAGGGCCTTCGCCGCGAGGCGGAGGAAAATCCAAATGCCGTGCCCAGGTGGCGGAATTGGTAGACGCGCACGGTTCAGGTCCGTGTGGCCGAAAGGTCGTGGAAGTTCGAGTCTTCTTCTGGGCACCATTTATTTAGAGTATGAGAGGCTTTCGCCTTGAATGACGATCACCCGCCCGCGATAATGTGGCGGGTTTTTGTTTTTTAACCATAAGGGATCGAGACCACCCATGACCGTGACGTTGCATAAGGGCGATCTGCCCGCGGGATTGAATTTCGGCAAAATCATTGCCGTTGATACCGAGGCCATGGGTCTGAACAATCACCGTGACCGTTTGTGCGTTGTGCAACTCTCCGCCGGGGATGGCGCCGCCCATCTGGTGCAATTTGCACGCGGCGAATATGACGCGCCGAATTTGAAAAAATTGCTGGGCGATCCGAATGTTTTGAAACTGTTCCATTTCGCCCGTTTTGACGTGGCGATTATCAAACATTATCTGGGCGTTGATTGTAACCCGCTGTGGTGCACGCGTCTGGCGTCCATGCTGTGCCGGACCTATACCGACAAACATGGCTTGCGTGAATTGTGCCGCGAATTGCTGGGCATTGAACTGAACAAGCAGCAACAATCATCCGACTGGGGCTATGACACGCTCAGCCCGGAACAGATGAATTACGCCGCCAACGACGTGTTGCATCTGCATGCGTTGAAAGAGCGTCTGGAAATGATGCTGGAACGCGAAAACCGTTTGGAGCTGGCGCAGAAATTGTTCGATTTCGTGCCGACCCGCGCGCAGCTGGATTTGATGGGCTGGCCGGAAACCGACATTTTCGCGCACAATTAAAGATAAGAAAGATCGCCATGATGACTGCACCGCGCTTTGACGCCGACACCACGCCGATGGATACCGACAAGGCCGCACGCGACATCGCCACGGGCCGCCGCACGATTGAAACGGAAGTGGCGGGGCTGAACGCGTTGGCCGCATCCATGGATGAAAATTTCGCCCGCGCCGTCGCCACCATTCAGGCGATGAAGGATTCTGGACGCGGTCGTTTGATCGTGGCAGGCATTGGCAAAAGCGGCCATATCGCCAAGAAGCTGGCCGCGACCTTCGCCTCCACCGGCACGCCGGCGTTCTTCGTTCACCCGGGCGAAGCCAGCCATGGTGACCTGGGCATGGTGACGGAGGATGATATTGTCCTGCTGCTGTCCAATTCCGGCGGCAGTGCGGAACTCTCCGACTTGATCCATTATACGCGCCGTTTTGGCATTACCCTGATCGCCGTGACCAGCAAAGCAGACAGCGCGCTGGCCAAACATGCGGATCAGGTGTTGCTGTTGCCGCAAATGCCCGAAGCCTGCCCCATCGGCATGGCCCCGACGACATCCACCACCATGACGCTGGCTCTGGGCGATGCGATTGCGGTTGCGCTGCTGGAACGCATGGGGTTGAGCAAGGATGATTTTAAAGTCTGGCACCCGGGCGGCAAACTGGGCCAGCGTTTGCAAAAAGTTTCGGCCTTGATGCATGCCTATGACGCCCTGCCTTTGATCGACCAATCGGCCACGATGGATCAGGCGATTTTGATGCTGAGCGCGAAAAATCTGGGCGTTGTTCTGGCGCTGGATTCATCCAAAAAGCTGGCCGGGATTATCACCGACGGCGATTTGAAGCGCCATATGGGCCCGGATCTGCTGTCCCGCAAGGTGGCTGAGATTATGAGCAAGAACCCGCGCACCATCGCGCATGACGCGCTGGCGGTTGAGGCCGTGGACGTCATGACCAAAACGCCGGGCCAGTATTTGACCAGCTTGATCGTCGTTGATGACAATGGCGATCTAACCGGACTGATCCGCTTGCAGGATTGCCTGCAGGCCGGAATCGTTTAACCCCTTATCTTGATATAAAGGCGTACCACAATGCATTTTGATATTCTGCACCTGATCGAAACACTGGGCATGTGGGGCGTCTGGGCTGTGGTGTTTGCCGAATCCGGCATTTTGTTCTGCTTCTTTATGCCGGGGGATTCCCTGTTGTTCGCGGCTGGCGTTCTGGCGGGACAGGATTTGATGCCGATTGGTCTGCTGGCGGGGGGGTGTTTCATTGCGGCGGTGACGGGCAATTTGCTGGGCTATGAAATTGGTCGCCGTGTCGGCATGAAAATCATCAACCCGCGCACGGAAAAATTCCTGAAGCCGGAATATCTGCAAATGACGTCCGACTTCTTTGAAAAGCACGGTAAAATGGCTGTTGTGCTGGCGCGTTTTATGCCGATCATTCGTACATTCACCCCGTTTCTGGCCGGCATGGTCGGCATGTCGTACCGTGTGTTCTTCATCTACACCATCGTTGGTGCGGTGTTCTGGGCGATTGGCCTGACTATGCTGGGCTTCTTCCTGGGCGACCTGATCCCGCAGGACAAGATCGACATGTATATCCTGCCGATCATTGTGTTGATTATCCTGATTTCGGTTTTGCCGTCGGTGTTCCATATCTGGAAAGAAATGCGCGCGCGGAAAGCCGTCGCGCCCGAGAATGATAAAGCATGACACCCGGCGCATTAGATTCCGACGATCACGATCTGGACCGGGCGCGCCTGTCCCAGCTCTTGCGCCCCGATACGCGGGAACGTGCGCGGCTGAAACTGACGGGGCAACGTCGGACTTTTATCATGCGGTGGGTGCGCCTGTTGCTGCCATTGGCGGCGCTGGCGATTGTGGCGGTGGTGATTGCCTGGCCAAAGATGGAAGACAACATGGCCCCGGTGCGCAAGGAAGAAATCCTGCCGCAGACGGTGGGTCGGAACGAACTGATCAATCCGCGTTTCGAAAGCGAAGACAGTGACGCCCAACCCTTCACCGTCACCGCCATATCCGCCACACAGGACAGCAACGATCAAACATTGATCCTGCTGAATAAACCGAAGGCGGACATCAAGCTGAATTCCGGGCACTGGATTGCGGGCGAAGCGGATCAGGGCGAATACCGTCAGGAGCAAAAGAACCTGACCCTGACCGGGAATGTCCGCCTGACTCAGGATGAAGGGTATATGATGGAAACCGCCTCCCTGTTTGTTGATATGAATACACGTACAGTCCGCACCAGCGACGCCGTGCGTGGCAGCGGCCCGGCGGGCACGTTACAGGCCACCGGCATGCAAGGTGATGGCGTCAGCGGCGTTCTGGTCTTTACAGGCCCCGCGACACTGGTTCTCAACCGCTCTGTGAAGGGCTTGTCACAATGAAAAAATTTCTCGCTCTGTTTCTGGTCTGTGCGCTGTACGCCCCGGCGGCCATGGCCCAAACCAGCAATTCATCCGAACCGCTGGAAATCAGCGCGGATAAAACGCTGGAATGGCATCGCAATGACAAACGCTATATTGCCAAGGGCAAGGCTGTGGCCCAGCAGGGCGATACCACCATCGCCGCCGAAACGCTCACGGCGGACTATCGCGAAGCGAACGGCAAAGACATGGATATTTACCGCCTGACCGCGGAAACGGATGTGGCGATTACATCGGGCATTAACACCGCCTACGGCAATCATGCGGTTTATGATGTCGACAGCGGTATGGCCACATTGACTGGCGGTGATTTGCGCATGACGTCACCCGAACAGACCGTCACCGCGACCGACAAATTTGAATATGACGTCAATGGCGGGCGGTTGTCGGCGATGGGCAATGCCAAACTGGTGCGGGGCGAAGATATTCTGGAGGCCCCCAGCATGTCGGCCTTTTTCGCCGCGCAAAGTGCGGATGGCGAACAATCCCGCAAGCTGGAGCGGATGGAAGCCACGGGCGGAATCACAATCACCACCCCGACGGAAATTCTCACGGGTGATCGCGGGGACTATGATGCCGCCACCAACATCGCGACTGTGACCGGTAACGTCAAAATCACCCGGGGCCAAAACATTCTGGAAGGCGAAAAAGCCACCGTCAACCTGACCACGAATGTCAGCACCCTGACCGGAAATACCGTGCAAAAGGGCAGTGATGGGCGCGTGCGCGGTGTATTTTATCCGGATGATCAGACGAATGAGAAAGCGGAAACAACGCCGGCAAAGACGGATCTGAAACCGATCATTACCGTCATTCCCGCACCAACGGCGGGTGAACCGGTTACGCCTTAAAAAACCCAAGACGTCATCCCGGCGAAAGCCGGGATCTTCCAGACATAATGGACGAAGACACCGGCTTTCGCCGGTGTGACGACTGATTTTTATGCAGAGTAATATTACCGCGCGATCAAGACGCGGTAGAAAACATACTGGTTCGCCGCTGTATCGCGGAAACATCCAGAACTGTGGTTGCGCAGGCGGTCGCCGGCATCATCATCGCCCAGCGTTTGCGCCCCGGCATAGGTGCCATCAAACAAGGTGAAATCGGCTTGCGCGTCCACGGGAATGGCGTCGCCGTCATTCTGAATATCCACCAGTACATTGATCCATTTGCACACGTCGGCCCGCAAATCGCGCACCAGCATGATCAGATCCGCCGATGCGGCCGTCCCCGCCGTGGTGCCGGCCCCGATAAATTCATTGCTTCCGGTAAACAGCATGCTTGGGACGCCAACACCGGATGAGGCATCAATGGTTTTTAAAACCACGCCGCCGCCGGTGGGGTCAAACACTTCGAAATCGGGGTTTGTCCCCGGCGTGCCATAGGTCACCGGCAGGTCGTCATGCGCGAAGCTGACCTGTGATGCCGTTGCCCCACGCAGCCGAATTTGCGCCACCGCCCGGGCCATGGTTTCACCATATTCAATGATGTCAGAGGCCAGCAATTTATCGCGGTCGCGCTCCAGCGTTTGCACCGATCCGCGATTGCCCTGTGAAATCGCAAAAGACAACGCGCCAAACAAGGCCACGCCGACAAAGATATAAAAGAAAACGTTGCCGCGTTCATTGCGGCGATCTTGAAAATGTTTCATGTCTTTATGATGCCTGATCCCGGGCCATTTTGCCAGACACCGCCTCCTCTCCCCTTTGGCATTCCCGCTTTCACGGGAATGCAGACTGAAAAAAGAGAACGCTTGCTAGACCTTCGCAATAAAGGCCTTGAATTCAGACTGGTTGGATTTGGGAATATGTACGGGCATGGTGCGTATGCCGTGCGCGGCCAGTGTCAGGAACGTAGCGCGTCCCGAACCGATTTCAATATTTTCCATGAGACCAATCCCAAGGATCGGCATTTCCAATGCTGCGCCGGAGGCAATCTTGCCTTCCACTTCGGCGCGCTTGGGCTGTTCCTTCTCCGGCAACTCTGCCGCATCTTTGATACGCCCATCGGGCAACATCCATTCATAGGAGAAGAGCGAGGTCTGCCAGCTTTTCAAAACCTTGGGCACGTCGATCATGACCGTTTCATAACGGTCTTCGCGCCCCGCGGTCACGGGGTTGGCTATAAAGTCCGGAATTTTAACCGCGTCTTTTGTGGCCATGCGTTGATTCACAATCGGGGCCCGATCCCCTCTGGACGGGCCTACCCCTTTTTTATAAAGTGTGCCGGTAACAAATTGGTAAACGCGCCCCGCGCCGCGTTAAAGGTTTTATGATTATGACAATGCAAAACGCATCCACCCAACCGCCTGAAATCATTGCCGTCGATGCCGATTGCGACGAAGTCTGCTGCGATGGCGGGGGCGGGGCCTTGGGGCATCCGATGGTCTGGTACACGTTTGATGGCCGCAAAACCGTGGAGTGCCTGTATTGCGACCGGCAGTTTGAACAGAAAACGGCTTAAAACCGCCAAAATCTGCCTCGAATGCTCTGTATGAAATTCAAACCCCCGGCCTTGATGAAGGGCGGGGGTTTTCTATATATTTAAATGGATGGTGCCGGATGGCCGGGCCATCGATTGCACACCGCCAAGGGTGCCGGGGATCCGGGCCAGCTGGGGGTGGGTGATCTGAACAACATCAAACCTCGCTTATCTTTGAAGGAGGATTATTATGACATCACGCCTGACCGTGTTCGATTCCCCCCTGTTTCTGGGCTTCGAACAATTTGAACGCACACTGGACCGGATTAAAAAAACATCCGACGGTTATCCGCCTTACAATATCGAACAGATCGGGGAAACGGGGCTGCGTATTACGCTGGCGGTTGCCGGGTTCACCATGAATGATCTGGATGTCGAAGTTGAAAACAATCAACTGACCATCCGCGGCCATCAGGCCGAAGACGACGATACGCGCCTGTACCTGCATCGCGGGATTGCGGCGCGGCAATTCCAACGCTCTTTCATCCTGGCCGACGGTATTGAGGTCGATGGCGCATCGTTGGATAACGGTTTGTTGCATATCGACATGAAACGGGTCGAACCCGAATCGGCGGCCCGCAAAATCGCCATCAAGGATCAAAACGTCCTTGGCCAGAACGGCCATTCATCCCGCAAGGCGATCGACGTCGAAGGCCAGAATAACAAATAAGGCCTGAAACCACCCACACACCCCTAAGCAACGCGTGTCTTCTTAAGCGTTGCTTAGGATCTTTCCTATACTTTCTACCGAAAGGGGAATAGCCATGACGGACTGCAAAACAACGGACTGCAAATCGGCGTCCGCCCTTCGCGACATTTCTGCGCAGGATTTTCTCGGCTTTGGTGTGCAGCATGTTGCCTATGTACGCCCGGCCATTCTGAACGGCCAGAAGGTGTTTTCCATCCATGCTGCTGATGGGACGCCGCTGGGGTATCACGATAATTTCGATGCGGCCCTGGTCCTGACACGTCAGAACGATCTGGAACCTGTGCGCGTGCAGTGATGCACCGTGCCCATCCATGAATAGCAAAAAGCCGGTCATTGAACCGGCTTTTTTCATGTCTGTATCGTTGCAACGGATGGATTATTGTTTGACGTCGTTGCTGGCCATCGCGCGCAGGTTCATGCGCAGATTTTGCCACTGCCGCGCCGTGGTGTGACGCTGGTTTTCGGTTTTGTCGCTGTTGCGGACGATCAGTCCACGGATAAATCCCTTACGCGGTACGAAATGCTCGCGGCTATAGCTGCGGATAATCGACGGAATATTCAACATGATGTTTCGGCTCCCTTTGCCCTTGCGGGCGTTTTTATCGCGCGCTGCTTCACAATCGGGGCGTCCCGAAAGGCCAGCGCCTTCAACACAATAATGCTACGGAGTATTTACATATCCATACACGATCACACGAAAAAGTCAAGAGACAAGCGTACTTACACGCAATCGCGGGGGCGCTGATGGTGATGAAAACCAGATGGTGCCGTGTGAAATCACAGGAAATCCGTGCTTGGTCTTGATCAATACCCTTTGTGTATTTCCATAACTATAATCTCACTATACAGGCTTTTTGTGATGCGATTATGGAGATTCGACGCGGATTGCGGCGAATCGCACCGAATCGGCGGTTCTTTGGGATAGGCGTGCCCGCGGGCGCTCAATTTAAAAATGAAACGCGGTTACGCCGCGAACATGCCGCCCGTACGCACCATCGGGGCGTTCAGGGCCATGCGGATATCGCTCTCGCTACGGGCGCGGCGCAAGGCGGCGCACGCTGCGTCATCACGCAACAGGCGCGACAGGCGGGCCAGACGGCGCAAATGCAACGGGCCGTCAGATTCCGGTGATAACAGCATGGCGACAATATCCACCGGCTGGCGATCCACCGCGTCAAAATCAACCGGGCTGGCCAGCGTCATCATGACGAAGACCGGGCGGTCCAGCAGGCGCAGACGCAAATGCGGAATCGCTACACCGCCCCCAATACCGGACGTGGCCTGACGTTCACGCTGCAACAAACGTGCGGCGATGGCGGCGGGTTCCATAGAAGCGGGGGAGGCGGCCAGATCGGCCAGGCGGTCAATGATTTTTCGGCGGGTGGGCAATTTCGCCAGCGGCAAAACAAGGTCGGCGTCGATGTGAAATACCGAGTCGGACATTCTGTCTTTTCCCGTTCCTTTAAAAACCAAGTGAACGATAAGGCAAAGAATCTACGCCGTTCTTTGTACAGCGTGTGATTCGCTTCGCCAACGGTTTCTGAATCATGTGATTCATTTTAATCACAACTTTGAGATTGTCGTAAGATGGGCGCTTGTTACGGGAAACCGCGCATGAGCACAAAGATATTCCCCGTCATCCCGGCCTTCGCCGGGATGACGGATGAGGGCAGATCTTCACGCACGCGATTTCAACGCCGTGGCGATGGTGCCATCATCCAGATAATCCAGATCCCCGCCCACCGGAATGCCGTGGGCCAGCCGTGTGATTTTTACGGCCTGATTCCCGCTGTTATTGCCATGCAGACGATCGGTGATGTAGTGGGCTGTGGCTTGCCCGTCCACTGTCGCGGCCAGCGCCAGAATGATTTCATCGAACCCGTCATGGCGCACACGCTCCAGCAGCGATGCAATGCGCAGATCCTGTGGCCCGATCCCGTCCAGTGCGGACAGCAATCCACCCAGAATGTGATAGCGCCCTTTATACGCACCCGTGCGTTCAATCGCCCATAAATCCGACACGCCGGATACCACGCACAATGTGCGGGCATTGCGGCTGGTGTCCTGACACACGCGGCACGGATCGGCCATATCCAGATTGCCGCACGCGGAACAGGTGCGGATGGTTTCCGCCGCATGGTCCAGCGCGTGGGCCAGTGGTTTCATCGCGCTGTCCTTGCGCGACAGCAGATGCAACGCAATCCGCCGCGCCGAACGCGGCCCCAGTCCGGGTAAATTGGCAAAGGCGCGGATCAATTGATCCATCGGGCCATCGTCACGCCCATAATTGCTGGTTTGACTCATGATGGCTGGGTCCCGCTGGATTGGGTTCCAGATGGCTGACGGCCCAGACCGCCCGCGCGGGCGGATGAATCATCGGTGTGAATATCGCCGCGATGGGCCTTATGCGCCAGCAATTGCGGGATGATGGCTGATACCATCGGCGGTGGCCCGGCGACGTAAAGCGACAGGCCGGATAAATCGGCATGATCACGAATCACGACATCCCCAACCATGCCGGCCTGTGCATCCGCCGGGCGGCTTTGGTCATCGCGCACAACCGGCACGAACCGGAACTGCGCATGGGTGACTTGCAGGGCGCGGAAATGGTCGGCCATATACAGGTCATCGCCATGATTGACGCCCCAATACAAAGTCACAGGCCCCGGGTGCCCGGTGTTCAGGGCGGATTCAACAATTGCCTTCATCGGTGACAATCCCATGCCCCCGGCAATCGCGATAATCGGTTTCACGCATCCCGGGGCCAATGTGGCATGGCCCATCGGTGCGGTGACGGTCACGGTATCGCCGATTTTCAATTGTGTGGCAACGTGCTGGCTGGCCACGCCGCCGGTGTTGCGAATGTGAAATTCCAGACGATCTGTCGTGCCGTTGGCATCGGGCGCATTGGCGATCGAGTAAGATCGGGCGGGCAATCCCGCCACGGCCAGATCGGCATAGTGCCCGGCACGATAGGACAAACGCATAGTGTTGTTCAGGCGCAGACGAAGAATACGAATATCGGCACTGGGCGCATCAATCCCCTCTACCACCGCGTCGAATGATGCGGGTGGCGGTGTGGGGGGCAGGGCGGTGCACATCCCTGTGCATCCTGCCGGATCAGCGCTGGCTTTCAGCGTGTCGCTCAATCGCGGTCTCCGTTTGCTGGCCATTCAAGATGCCTCGTTATACCCTATTGGTTCAGCGAACCAGCCTTTTTTTGCGGATCGCGATAGACAAATAAATCACGTTCCAACGCAACACCGGTCTGCATCTGGAACAATTCCACTTCGCTCACCGATCCCTGCGGATCGACGACACGCCATTTTTTCAACTGGAACGGCTCGCGCGTGAAGCCGAGGGTCAGGCTGCCCGCACCCGCATCGGCGGTCTGGCTCAGTTTGATCTGGATCAACCCGCCGCTTTCCACGACGCTGTCGACCTTCACATCGCCAGACAGGCGAATATCACTGCGCAACAGGAAATCGGCCAAAGTCTGGCCAATCGGCGCGTTGGATTGTTCGCCCAGATTGGCGTCATAGAAATAAATGAACACGCCATCGGCGACGACAAAATCCTTCACCGGGTCATCATAATCAAACCGCAATTTGCCTGGGCGGTTCAGATAGAACGTCCCGATCAATTGCGTGCCGTTTCCGGCGGTGAGCAGGAAACGCGCCCGCGCTGTTTTTAATTGCTGTAACCATTGCTCGGCCTGCGTGGCTACGGCTGTGGCCTGTTCGGGGCTATAGGTTATGACGCCGGGGGCCAGGGCCGGAACGGCCTGCGGGGCTGCGATGGCGGTGGCGGGCATGGCGATCGGGCTGGCCGTCTGGTCAGCCGTTTGGGCGATGGCCCCTGTGCCAATGAATGCCACGGCCCCCAAAAGAGCCACCCCGGTCAAAGCTGTCAAAATACGTGTTTTCATGGGGTCATTTGTACCCAAACAACCCGGCGAAAGAAAGGCATGAAGAAGGCCGGATCAGGGTGTATCCCGAACCGGCCTTATTGCAAAATTATGGTAATATATACGAGAGGTCAGGCGTCGGAATAATCCCCGACCAGAACCTCGCGCTTGCCGGTGGCGCTGGCGCGGCTGACCACGCCTTGGCGTTCCATCTCCTCCATAATCCGCGCGGCGCGGTTATAGCCGATCTGGAAGTGGCGCTGGATAAAGCTGGTCGACGCCTTGCGCTCGCGCGCGACCAACGCCACAGCCTTGTCATAGAATTCATCGCAATCATTGCCGCCGCCGCCTTCGCCGAACATGGCGGACATGATTTCGGAATCACCAAAATCGCCGCCCTCGGTCACATCGTCGATATACGACGGCTCGGCCTGGCTCTTGATGAAGGTGACAACGTTTTCAACGTCATCATCGGCGACGAACGGGCCGTGCACACGTGTGATGCGGCCACCCGATGCCATGTACAACATGTCACCCATGCCCAGCAATTGTTCCGCCCCGCCTTCACCCAGAATGGTGCGGGAATCGATTTTCGATGTGACCTGGAACGAAATCCGGGTGGGGAAGTTGGCTTTAATAACGCCCGTAATAACGTCAACGGACGGGCGCTGGGTCGCCATGATCAAATGGATACCGGCGGCCCGGGCCATCTGGGCCAGGCGCTGGATCGCGTTTTCAACGTCCTTCCCGGCCACCAGCATCAGGTCGGCAAATTCATCGACCACGACAACGATATACGGAATTTCGTTCATATCCATCGGCTGTTCTTCAAACACCGGTTTGCCCGTGTCACCGTCAAATCCGGTTTGAACGCGACGGGTCAGAACTTCGCCCTTCTTGCGCGCTTCGCGCAGGCGTTCGTTATACCCCTCGATGTTCCGCACGCCCAGTTTCGACATGGCGCGGTAGCGGTCTTCCATCTCCTTCACCGTCCATTTCAGGGCGACAACGGCCTTGCCCGGCTCGGTCACCACAGGGGACAGCAAGTGCGGAATATCGTCATAGACCGACAATTCCAGCATCTTCGGATCAATCATAATGAAGCGGCATTTTTCCGGTGGCAGACGATACAGCAACGACAAAATCATCGTGTTCACGGCCACGGATTTACCCGAACCGGTGGTCCCGGCGACCAGTAAGTGCGGCATACGCGCCAGATCGGCGATAATCGGCTGACCACCAATATCCTTGCCCAAAATCAACGGCAATGCGCCCTTGGCATCCTGTACATCCGATGTTTCCAGCATTTCGCGCATAAACACGGTCTGGCGTTTGCGGTTCGGCAATTCAATACCAATGACGTTGCGGCCCGGAATAACGGCACAACGCACCGATGTGGCCGACATGCTGCGGGCAATATCGTCGGACAGGGAAATGACGCGCGATGATTTCACGCCCGGTGCGGGTTCCAGTTCGTACAGGGTCACAACCGGGCCGGGGTGAATGGATACGATTTCGCCCTGAACGTTGAAATCCTGCAACACGGTTTGCAGCAATTCGGCATTCCGTTGCAACGTGGCTTCGTCCATTTGCCCATCGCCCAGATTGTCCGGCAATTCGCGCAGCAAATCAGTGGATGGCAATTCCCATTCGCCATCGGCGGTGGCCAGCGCCAATTGGCGTTGCTTGGTGGACGGTTTCGGGGCCTTTTTCTTGGCTTTTTCGGGTTTGACGACTTTGGCGGCCTTTACCGGCGCGCGCAGTTGTGGGGTGGAGTCTTCATCCTCCTCGTCCACTTCTTCTTCGTCATCCTCTTCGTATTCTTCGTCGTCCTCGTCTTCTTCCTCATACTCCGCATCAATGACGTCGTCGTCATCTGCGGTGATACGGGCGCGGCGGGACCGGGATTTCGGCGCTTCCAGTTGGGTCAGGCGTTCGCGTTGCGGGGCGACATATTCTGGGTCGCTGTAATGGCGGACCCAATCATAAAACGCATGGGCGGCGCCAACGATTTTCTCGGTCGTCCATGCGGCCATGTAACGCAGTGAATCCCAGACATAAATCACTTCATCCTTCGTCACGGCCATGGCCAACGGCAGGCACGCCAGCGCGCCCACAGCGGCAATCATGGCGGCAATCGTGTGCGCGCCCAATCCCGTGGATGACCCCGGCAACCATCCGGCCAATGTGTTCAACAAAACAACACCACCACTGCCGCCCAACCAGTCCTGTGTCATCCATCCACCAGAAGGCAGACGTGCCGCCGCCGTGGCCGTAAACAACGCGGCCAGAATGGTGAACACAAACCGCAGCGTCAGCGGGCGGATCGGCGTGCGGCGAATAACCCGCGCACCAAGCGCGATCAGAACCAGCGCAAACACGCATGATCCAATGCCCAAGGTCTGCAAAAACAAATCCGACATAAACGCGCCGGGCGTGCCCAGCCAGTTCTGTGTGCCGCTCAGCATCTCATCGGCGGCGCTGGCCGTATTCATCGACGGATCGGCGGGGTGATAGCTGATCAAAGCGGCAATCATGGCCAGACCGGCCAAGGCAATGGCTCCACCAAATCCATCGACCAGACGGTTGGCGGCAAAGGCCTGAATCCGCTCCGGCACAAAGGCGGGGCCCTTTTGACGGGACGAAGAGCGGGAGCGCGAAGAGCGACGGGAACGGGCCATGGCGGTGTAAAGTCCAGAGGGTATGATTATGAAAAGAATGACCCGGGAGGGCCGATGAGAAACGGTAAGGCAGAGCGCCTTGTCCACCATTTTATCCCCAGACTCCAGCCTATACAAGCGGGGATCAGTACGGAAAATGGGGTTTTATGGAGGTGCCTCGCGGCCTCCCCCCACCCAACCCTCCCCCCTCATGCGGGGGGAGGGCTATTTCTCGATCATCTCCTCCCCCTTGGAAAGGGGGGGAGGGTCAGGGTGGGGGGATGGAAAGAGTTGCCGGGGATAAAAAGGGTCCCGTTAACGCTTTATTAAAGTTTTTAGCCAAAATTCAGGGATGGAGAGTCCTGCGCTTTCTCCAAGCGCTGGGGTGTGTGTTTTTTGAAATTGATATTTGAGACGAAGGAAGGGGTTTTCAATGCCTTCAGCCGCCATGCGTGATTCTGCCAAGAAATCCGCACCACCGGGCGCAATTGAATACAGCGTCTACAGCTTTCAAAAATCCGGCGGTGCCTCTGGCGACCGTTGGAAAAAACACGACTCCTTTTCCGACATGACCAAAGCGGTGGAACAGGCGGAAACGCTGTTCGCGACCAACGAATATTGCCGCGTCGAAATCAAACAAAAATACACCGATCCAAAAAATAACCGCTGCGTCGACATGACGCTGAAAACCTATGAACGCAAGGGCGTGCGTATCTCCGGCACGGTCATGGCGTTGGGCGGGGCTGTCGCGTGTGGCGTTATTGCCTTTATCGCGGCCTATATTGTTGGCACGAAAATGTAATCTGTTCGCTCTCGCCTTTTCACGCTTTGCGCTTCTCAACACAAGGAATTTTTCTCCATGGATGGCTTTATTTCCTTCGGTTTTATCGTGCTTATCATGTTCCTGTTCGTGGCGTTCAAGGGCGTCGTCACGGTGCCACAGGGCTATGAATACACACTGGAAATGTTCCGTCGTTATACCCGCACGCTGGGGCCGGGCCTGCATCTGATTATCCCGTTTATCGAAGGGATCGGCGCCCGCATCAACATGATGGAACAGGTGCTGGACGTTCCGTCCCAGGAAGCCATTACCAAAGACAACGCCATGGTCAAAGTTGACGGTGTGGTGTTCTTTCAAGTGATGAGCGCGGTCAAGGCCGCGTATCAGGTGTCTGAACTGAACCTCTCCATACTGAATCTGACCATGACCAATTTGCGGACCGTGATCGGGTCGATGGATCTGGATGAATTGCTGTCGCAACGGGAAAAGATCAATCATCAATTGCTGCGCGTGGTGGACGAAGCCACAGCCCCATGGGGCGTGAAGGTGACCCGGATCGAGGTGCGTGATATTTCACCGCCGCGCGATCTGGTCGATTCCATGGCGCGCCAGATGAAAGCCGAACGCGAACGCCGCGCCGTCATTCTGGAAGCCGAAGGCATTCGCCAGAGCGAGATCTTACGCGCCGAAGGTGAAAAACAGGCCGCCATTCTTGAGGCCGAGGGTCGCAAGGAAGCCGCCTTCCGCGATGCCGAGGCCCGCGAACGTGAGGCCGAAGCCGAAGCGCGCGCAACGCAAATGCTGTCGGATTCGATTGCGAACGGGAATGTGAATGCCATTAATTATTTCGTGGCCCAGCAATATGTGGAAACGCTGAAGCAATTCGCGATTTCTCCGAACCAGAAACTGATCTTTATGCCGCTGGAGGCCTCGGGCGTTATTGGTGCGCTGGGTGGTATCAACGACCTGATCCGCGATGCGGGCCTGGCGCGCGACACCGCCGCCGCAACCAAAAGCCCGTGGAAGGAATAAGCAACCTCAACCGTCATTCCGGCGCAGGCCGGAATCCATACGGTCTATCCAATGGATACCGGCCTTCGCCGGTATGACGAAAGGACAAAATTGAAATGAAGCAGGATATTTGATCATGGAATCACTGAACTTATTCTGGGGCTGGTTTGCCCTCGCGGCGCTGTTTCTGGTGATGGAAATGGTGTTGCCGGGCTTTGCGTTCCTCTGGATCGGTCTGGCTGCGGCGATTGTGGGTGTGATTGTCTTTGTTGCCCCGATGCTCAGCCTGCCAATCCAACTCGCCTTATTTGGTGTGCTGGGCGTTGCGGCGTATTTCATCTCCCGCCGTTTCCTGCCACACAAAACCCGCGAAGAACCGGGCGGCATCGGCGGCAACGTCCATGCCCGCTACATCGGCACCATCGTCACATTGGATGAAGCCATCGAAAACGGCCGCGGCCGCGCCCGCGTGGGCGACACAACATGGGCCGTCGTCGGCCCCGACGCCTCTGCGGGTGCGTCGGTAAAAATCATCGGATTAAAAGATGAAACGACGTTCCGGGTTGAGCCTGTTTAATATATGGGGTCGCTGCATGGAAAAGAATATCGGGCAGAAAATCTGTAATATTCTGTTCAGTGAAAATTTGTATTTTGAAAAAACTTCTGGCGATTTGGAGATTTTTTACCCTTGGTGCGGGCCAGGCGATGCCTTCTATATCAATAAAGAGCAAAAAAGATGGATTTTGCTCTTTATTAGAACTTCGATGGCTTTGTTTTTATCCTCGGCTGTTTTGTTAACGGCTCTATCCGAAGCTAATGCCGTTAGCTTCGATAAACTATTTTACGCGGGACATCTTTTTCTCTGGGTGTCGTTTAGTGTTCTGTGCGGCAGTCTTCTTTTATTCGGTAGATTGTTTGGCCCTTTCATTGTCCCTGCGCACGAGCAGGTCAAACGGACGCCTTCTTGGATTTGGGGGTATCTTTTTATATTTTCAGCCTGGCTTTTGATATTACTTATGGGATACGCCCCCATAAGTAATATGGACTCACATCTCCTCTTGATGGGGATGGTCGCCATGGACGGTATTTTCGCCGCGCTATCGGGTTGGCTTCTGTGGCGCAGTAAAACAACCGGGCTCTATTTCTTCACTTAAGCCCCGACGCCCTTCTTACTCCCCATCCGGCAAATGCCCCAGCGGGTCGGCTTCGACCATATTCGCCACCTGTTCAAACACGGTGGCGTTTTCTTCCATCTGGTCTTTCAGGACCGGGTTCTGTTCGGCCACGGTGCGGAAGAAGAAAGCGGCGTCGCGCAACAGGCGGGCGGCCAGTTCGGCATGGGTTGCCATGGGGGTGTCCTCGGGTTCGCGGTGGGGCCGCCTGATCGGGGCCTGAAAAAACGATGCCGACAGTGTAGGGGCTTCAAAGCGGGCCGCCTAGATGAAATATTTTGTCATAATATTAAATTTGCCCCGCGATCTCCCGCATTCCACCCGCATCCACCCCTTGGCTTTTTGTCCGTTTATCTGTATACCGCAAGGGGTGGGGGCCAAACGGGTCGCCGCATGTTAAACCTTTCTTTCCGTACGCGTTTTTGAGATTAGGGTCCGCACACATGGACAACATGGAATTCAACAAAATTTTCGCCGCCGTGCTGGTGGCCGGTATCGTCGCCAGCCTGACGGGATTCATTTCTTATACGGTGATTCATCCGCATAAATTGGATGAAAACGCCTATAAGATCGAAGGCGTCGTCGAAGATGGCGCGGGTGCCGCTGCTGCACCGACGGGCCCGCAACCGATTCTGGCGATGCTCGCTTCCGCCGATGTTGCGCGTGGTGAACAGGCGGCCAAGGCTTGCGCGGCGTGCCACAGCTTTAACAAGGGCGGCGCCAACGGCATCGGTCCGAACCTGTACGGCATCGTGAACGCGAACAAAGCCCACCTGGCCGGCTTCGCGTATTCCGAGGGCGTAAAGACCAAGGGCGGCAAATGGGATTACGACAGCCTGAACCATTTCCTGTGGAAGCCGAAAGCCTATATCGCCGACACGAAAATGAACTTTATCGGCCTGAAAAAACCGGAAGACCGCGCTGCTGTCATCGCTTGGCTGCGCACGCTGTCTGATTCTCCGGCGGGCCTGCCCTCTGCGGCCCAGATTGCTGCGGAAGAAGCCGAACTGGCTCCGCCAGCGCCGGCTGCCGAAGCGGCCCCGGCTGAAGCCAAACCGGCAGAAGCCGCGCACTAAGCGCCTGCGACAGATCAAATAAAAAATCCCGCCGTTCGGTTCGAACTGGCGGGATTTTTTTAACCACAGATGGACACGGATATATTTCACGTCATACCGGCGCAGGCCGGTATCCATGGGATGGATCGTATGGACGCCGGCCTGCGCCGGAGTGACGGGTGAAAGGGTTACGCCTTCTGCTCCCACCCGCCCGTCGGCGTTTGTTGCCAGTATGTAATGGCGTGGCCCGCGTCTTTGTATGTTTTCCAGCGCTGGCGCGCGGCGGCGATTTGGGCATCGTCGTGACCGTCCAGAAATTCACACACCAGAGCGAAGTGATCGACATCATCCGGGGCCACACCCATGCCGGTGATCAACAAATCGGCCTTGTTGGGATTGTCGTTTCCGGCGGTGATGTAAATCGGCTGGTCTTCGGCAAATCCGTCTTTCTTCGTGCCATGGGGCAGGAAGGAATCGGGGTTGTATGTCCACAAATGCGCGGCCATTTTTTCGGCGATGTCATCATTGGGCAGACGGATAACCACACGCTTGCCGCCGGCAATCGCCTTGGTCAAAACCTGGGGCAAGGCTTGCCCCAGATCCTGTGTTTGCAGATGGTAAAAACGAATTTCGCTCATCCGGCCTGTTTATCACGCTTTCGGTGCGGGCGCAGCTGCCACTTTCGGCTTTTTCTCAAAATGATCCATGATCAATTGGTTCAACAGACGCACGCCAAACCCGGTGCCGATTTTATCCGGCATGGTCGGGTGACCAAAAACGCCATTGGCCACGCCTGCAATATCCAGGTGCGCCCATTTGGTTTTGCCCTCGATAAATTCCTGCAGGAACGCGGCCGCCGTGCTGGCGCCCGGTCCGCCATTGCCAATATTGACCAGATCGCTGTAGGTACCGCGAATGGCCGCGGAAAATTCGGGGCCCAATGGCATCGGCCAACCGCGTTCTTCCACTTTCGCGCCGCTGGTACGGATGCGTTTGGACAATGTTTCATCGTTGGAAAACACACCGCACATCGTGCTGCCCAATGCGGCCTTGCACGCACCGGTCAATGTGGCCAGATCGATCACAGTGTGGGGTTTGAACCGGCGTTGAACATAGGTCAGGCAATCGGCCAGAACCAGACGCCCTTCGGCATCTGTGTTCTGCACATCAATGGTTTTGCCGTTCATGGCGGTGATAATGTCGTCAACGCAATTGGCGTCGGGTCCGATATCATTGCGGGCCAACCCCAGAATGGCGACCACATCGACGGGGGCCTTGCGTCCGGCCAGTGCGGCCATGGCTCCAGCCACGGCGGCGGCCCCGCCCATGTCGAATTTCATGGTCGACATATTGGTTTTTAGCGACAGGCCACCCGTGTCAAAGGTCAACCCCTTGCCCACCAGCGCCAAGGGTTTGGATTTTGCGTTGCCCGTGCCGTTGTAACGCATCACCAGCATACGCTGGCGGCGATCTTGGTCCAGATGGCTGCTGCCCTGACCAACGGACAGGAACGACCCCATGCCCAACGCCTTCATGCCGTCTTCCAGAATGGTTTCAACGCTGATGCCCAGCGGGCTGAGCGCGGCGGATACGCGCGCGGCCATGTGACCCGGGGTCATAACGTTTGGTGGCTCGTTCGCCAGATCGCGCGCCAAAAACGCGCCTGCCGCCACCGGGGCCAGATGCGCGAATTTTTCGCGGGCGGCATCCGGGTGGGGTTGGGCGATGCGGATGGTGTAATCCGGGGTTTTGGGCGCGTTGGATTTGTATTTATCGAACGTATAGGATTTCAGCACAAACCCATGGGCCAGATCGGCGGTCAGATGGGCATCATTCCCGGTGAAATCATTCGCCAGAATAGTGACGGATGTCATGCCCGTTGCGGCGACAGCCGTATAAATTTTCCCGCCAATGGTTTCGGCGCGCAGGCTGTCCATGCCTTTTGCGGCCCCCATGCCGACCAGAATCATTTTCTTGAACGGGGTCCCCGACGGGGCCGGCACGGTCAGGGTCTGGCCGGTCTTGCCCTGAAAATGCACATCGGTGCTCAGTGCGTGTTGAATGGCCGCGCCCATATCGCGCGGGGCGATCATGGTGGCGACGCCCGGGGCGCGCTTGTCATACACCGGAACGATGACGATATCGCTGGCGTGTTCGGTTTGCCCGGCTTGGGTGGTGAATGAAAAATGCGTCATGGTGCGCTCCCTTGGTTCTTCGTTTTTTATGATTGGACGGGTAGTCTTGCGCCACGCGGGCGCGGGCGTCAAGGATTGGTTGTGGCGCACAGCAAAACCCCCTCCATGCGTTGGCAGGAGGGGGTTTAAGGTGTTCAAATTCAATATTATTTCGCGCGGGACACGTATTCGTCCGTGCGGGTGTCGATTTCGACTTTTTCACCGATTTCGATGAAGGCCGGAACCGAAATTTCATGGCCGGTGGCCAGTTTCGCCAGCTTCATCACTTTACCGGATGTATCGCCACGGGCGGCCGGCTCGGTGTAGGTGATTTCGCGCACGACTTTGGTCGGGATTTCGATGGACAGCGGGCGGCCTTCGTACATGACGATTTCGCACGGCATTTCATCTTCCAGATATTTCAGGGCATCTTCCATGTAATCCGGGGTGATTTCGTACTGGTTGTACTCGGCATCCATGAAGACATAGTTGTCGCCGTCGTTATAGGAGTATTTCACTTCCTTGTGGTCCAGAACAACGTCATCGAACTTGTCGTCGGCGCGATAAACGCCTTCGGTCGAGTTGCCGGTGATCAAGTTTTTCATTTTCAGTTTCATAACGGATGCGTTACGGCCCGATTTGCTGAATTCAGCCTTGGTGATCAGCATCAGGTTTCCGTCCATCGTCACGACGTTGCCGGAGCGAAGTTCTTGGGCGATTTTCATTGTATGAATGTCCTTATATTAGTTTTGATCTTTTTGGTTCCGGATAAAACGGACCAGCTGGTCGGCCAGATCCGCCTGTTCGGCCAGATTGCGGGCCCAGTCTCGCGCGTGCGGGCCCAGCCGGGGCAGGGCCTCAAAAAAGTCGCGCATCACCTGGGTGCTGCCCTCTCCAAGGGCCTCTACATTCCACATTATAGTGAATTGTGCAAGCTTCTCGGCGTCTTGGGGGCTCAGATTCGCACTGTAACGGCCTAAGAACGCGTCCAGTTTGACCAGGTGGGCGTTCTCCTCCTGCACATAAATCTGCCAGACCATGGGGCGCCCGGCCCAGATGGCCCGGACGAATGAATCTTCCCCCCGGACGAAATTGATGTGCGCGGTCCAAAGCAATTTGTCGTAATCATCCTGTGTCAAAAACGGCACGGGGTGGAGGCTGACATGGTCGGATTGAAAATCGTTCAGCGCGGCCATATGCGTCGGGGCCACCCCGGCGGGAACCAGCAATCGGGTTTTGATCTGTTCCCGGTCCAACATCCGGATCAGGGCGGCGACGGGTGCGTTGTCATAACAAAACAGGCTGATGTCGATGGTGTCCGGGTCAATGGCCGGGATGCCGTGGCGGGCACGCCATGCGTTTTGCGCGGTGGTGTCGGATTGGAATGTTTTGATCGCGTCCATCAATCCGACCTCACGGCTCAGGCCCCCCGTGCGCGGGGTGAAGCCGGGGAAGAATAATGTCTTCTTCATCCCGGTCATCGGGTTGGTGGATGGGATGGCATGGACCCCATCGACCCAGTCCTCGGCACTGAGATATTCAAGGTCGACCCAGACCGGATTCGGGGTGGTGGCTTTCATCGCCGCGATGACCGTCTGAGGCAGGTCACAGGCAAAAGCCTCGATCACCGCATCGGCCATGGGCAGGTCTGGCGTGTTATAAAATTGCCCGATGGCATCCTCGGTCCAGAGCAGGATGGTGACCCCATCGATCACCTGCCGGGGGGCGGCGGGGTCCAGCCGGGGTTCGATCCGGGCAAAGGTTTTGAAGTCATCAACATACAGCCGGACACCGCATCCTTGATCCCGGACGAGTTGCCGCGCAAACCGCCAGCACACCCCGATATCGCCAAAATTGTCGATCACGCGACAGAACAGGTCGATGCTCAGTGGGGCGTGGATTGGGGGTGTGGTCATCATGAAACCGCTCTCGGGGTGGTGTGATGCGTGTATAGCAGGGTGGGGTAATCGGGTTCAATCTTTTCCCGGTCTGGCCACCCATCCCTCACCCCGACCCTCTCCCGGAGGGAGAGGGAGCAGTCTAATCTCCATGTACATATCTCCCCAAATCTTCCCCCTCTCCCTCCGGGAGAGGGCTGGGGTGAGTGTGCTTTGGTGTATGTCATGGAAAACAACTAAGTTATTGATTTTGTTTATACGTACGGTCGCATACGTGCTGAATGTGCGATGCTTTTTGGTTGGGTGTATGTGCGAGCTGGATGGTATGCGGCTGCCCGTTTCGGGGGGTGCGGCGCGCGTACGCGAGGCTATTATAAAGCGTCTGCATTGTTTGCTTGCGCGGCTCTGAAATCTGCCGCACCCTGTTTAAAGGGGGTGTGCATGATCCGCGAAGTTATATTAACCATAGTGGGGCTCGGGTTATTGTATCTGGGGTACACCGTTGTCGTAATGCACTTTTGGTCTGATAGCCATCTGGCTGTTCTGAGCCAAGAATTGGAGCGTACGGAGCGTGCAATGGCCGCGCGATCACCAGATCAGAAACTGTTTGATGTCAAAGATTGTGATCGGGCTATCGACCAAGCGAAGGTCCAGAATGCCGACCCATCCGGATACGACGAGGCTGTGCGTATTTGCCGTCATGTTGGTGCATGGGGAGATACAGGGGTACAGTACATTCTGGGAACTTGGTACAAGCAGGGCAAGCATGTCCTGCAAAACGATGAAGAGTCCCAAAAGTGGTATTTGGCCGCTGCTATGCAGGGGCATGTCCCAGCCCAATTGGAAATGGTTTTAGCTTACCTACGCCAATCCGAAACCGCCGAACAGCAGGGAGATTCCCATCAGGCGATGGATTATGGGATGGAGGCGTATGGTTGGTTTTGTGTAGCACAAAAGCAGGCGGAAACGTCCAATTTCACCGGCTTTGATGCCTGGACGGCTACGCGTACAGATGATGGGCCTCAGTTAATGCAAACTATTGCGAATGGTTTCGTAGAGCACATTAAGCGGCAACCTTTTTTCCCAATTCGTAAGACGTACGAGAAGATGTGTCGGGAATATGTGAATTTATACTACAAGCCGCCAGCGGCTCATTAGACTGTTATAAGGCCCCATCCCCACTGCGGAGGTGGGGCCTTAAAATAGGATGGCCTTACGTCTTACTCGTAATAATCCATCACCATCTGGTTCAGGACGCGGACGCCAAATCCGGTGGCACCTTTCGGGCCCAGTGGCTTGTCGGCGTTGACCCAGGCGGTCCCGGCGATGTCGAGGTGGGCCCAGGGGGTGTCGCCCTCGATAAAGTGTTGCAGGAACCCGGCGGCGGTACAGGACCCGCCATGCGGGGACCCGCTGATGTTTTTCAGGTCGGCAATGGTGGACACCATCGATTTGCGATAAAAATCGTCCAGCGGCATCCGCCACAATTTTTCGCCCGTCTTCTGGCTGGCGTCGTTCAACTGGGTCCACAGCGTTTCATCATTGGCATAGGCCCCGGCATATTCGGATCCCAACGCCACCATGATCGCCCCGGTCAGGGTGGCCAGATCGATGATCATCTTCGGCTTGTCATGTTTCTGGACATAGGTCAGGGCGTCGCACAGGACCAGACGGCCTTCGGCGTCCGTGTTCAGGACCTCGATGGTTTTTCCGGCCATCGAATTGATGATATCGCCGGGGCGATAGGCGCGGTCGGACGGCATATTTTCGGCCAGACCGACAATCCCGACCACATCGACCTTGGCCTTGCGGCTGGCCAGCGTGTGCAGCAAACCGACCACGGCGGCCGATCCGCCCATGTCCATTTTCATGTCATCCATGCCGGCGGCGGGCTTGATGGAAATGCCGCCCGTGTCAAACGTCACGCCCTTGCCGACGAACGCCAGCGGTTTGGTCATTTTCGGGGCGGTTTTTGCGGATTTCGCGGCCTTTCCGCCCGATTTTCCGGCATAGCGCATAATCACCACGCGCGGCGGGCGGGCCGAGCCCTGACCCACGGCCAGATGGGATTCCATACCCAGCTTGGCCATTTTCTTCTCATCCAGAATTTCGACATGGATGCCCAAAGGCTGCAGCATTTTGGCAATTCGTTTGGCGTAGCTGTCCGGGTAAATCACGTTTGGCGGCTCGTTGGTCAGGTCGCGGGCCACATGGGTTCCGGCGGCGGCGGCGGCCAGATCGCGGTCAAACGCGGCGGCCTTGGTCGCGTCATCCAGCACGATATCGACGGATTGCAGGGTGCGGGCTTTCTTCTCGCCCTTTTTGCTGCTGCCCTTCTCGGTCGATTTATACAGGTCGAAATCATAGGCGCGCAGGCGCACACCTTCCGCAATGTGGGCGGCGATGGCGTCTGCGCCAAGGGATTGTTTTTCATCGGATTTTTTGGGTTTCTTGTCCGATTTTGCTGCGCCTTTTGCTGCAGCAAAAAATGTCGCGTGTTCCGTGCCCGTGGATTTCAGGGCGCTGTAGAATTTGCCCCCGATCACGGCGGCTTCGGCGGCGGTCAGATCGGCAACCTCGCCCATCCCGACCAGCATGTAACGCACCACGCCGTCCTTGTTCTTTGGGGCGGCGATCACGGCGACCTGCCCGGCCTTTCCGGTGAAATGATCCTGCGCGTCCATCCACTGGCGAATGGTCCCGCCGCTTTGCTTGTTCAGGGCTTCGGCCTCTGGGCTGAAAGCCCCATCGGCGCCAACACAGGCAGCCAGGGTGTCGGATTTGGACTTCGATGTTTTGGAAAATGTGATTTTGACGGTTTTGGTCATGATTTTTCCGCTTTTTGAGAGATTTACGGCTTTGCCGCCCGGAACGGGCTTGGTATGGATAAAGGCCGACAAACTTTAACCCAGACGCGTGCCTTTTTCCATGGGTGTCTTTGACCGCTATCTGTTCAAAACCCTGCTGATCGCCACGGTGTTTATTGCCGTGGTGCTGGCGGCTATTATTTTCCTGACGCAGTCATTGCGCTTTCTGGAACTGGTCATCAATGCCGGGGCGTCGGGCTCGGCCTTTTGGTTGCTGACTCTGCTGGCCTTGCCGCGCTTCTTTGAAATCATTCTGCCCATCGCGTTGCTGGCGGCGATTGTCTTTATTTATAACCGCATGACGATGGACAGCGAACTGGTGGTCATGCGGGCCATTGGGGCCTCGCCCGCGCGGTTGGCCCGTCCGGCCTTGATGCTGGCGCTGGGGGTCAGTGTCGTATTGTTGATCATGACAGCGTGGCTGGCCCCGGTGACGTTGGCGGGAATGCAACATCTGCGGCAGGTGATCAAAGCGCAATATTCCAGCCTGCTGTTCCGCGAAGGGGTGTTTAACGCCGTGGCCCCCGGCCTGACCGTGTATATGCGGGAACGGCTCGAGAATGGTGAGCTGGGCGGATTGATGATTCACGACACCCGGGCCCAAAACCCGACCCCGGTGACGGTGATTGCCAAACGCGGTGTCATGGTCGCCACCGATTCCGGGCAGCAGGTTGTTGTGTATGAGGGGTCGCGGCAGGCGATGGATGACAGCACGGGCAACCTGACCCGGCTGGATTTTGACCGCTATCTGATTGATTTGCCGGAAGGGTCGGGCGTGGTGCGCCAACGCTGGCGCGAGCCGGAGGAGCGGACCCTGTTCGAATTGTTCCGCCCCGACATGAATAATGAAAATGACCGGGCCAATCGCCGCGATTTTATGGTCGAAGCCCATCGCCGCATCATCAGCCCCTTCCTGGCCCTGACCTATAGTGTCATCGGTCTGGCCTTCTTGTTGCTGGGGCCGGTGGATCGCCGCGGGCAAACCCGTCGGATCGTGGCCGCCATTGCCGCCGTGGTCGGGATTCAGGGCCTGTATCTGGCCGCTTTTAACATGGCGCAGGACCATATCGGCGGGATTATTTTGATGGATGTGCTGGTGCTGGGGCCGTTGCTTTTGTGCGGTTACCTGCTCAGCGGAGCCAGCGAGGCCATGCGGCAAAAACCATGGTGCCGCACCCTGTCATCCGTGTTTGTTTCCGGCGCGAAAAACACCAAGGCCGGGGGTGCAGCATGATCAACCGTCACGCCACGCTCAACGCCTATCTGGGGCGGCTTTTTGCGGTCAATTTCCTGTTTATCACGGCCATTTTGCTGGGCGTGGTCTATCTGTTCGATACGGTCGAATTGCTGCGCCGGGCGGCGAAGCGCGATGTCGGCCTGTCCCGCGTGCTGGAGATGGGGTTGTACAAGCTGCCCGAGGTGGGGCAGTTGATTTTCCCCTTCGCCATCCTGTTCGGGGCCATGTTCACCTTCTGGGTTCTGACCCGGCGCAGCGAACTGATCGTTGTGCGCGCGGCGGGGTTTTCCGTGTGGCAATTTCTGGCCCCGGTCATGGGTGTGGCGGTCCTGATCGGCGTGCTGCAAATGACCGTCATCAACCCGCTGGGGGCGATGATGCTGGGGCGGTATCAGGTGCTGGAAAACCGGTATTTGCTGCCCGAGGGGAACCAGATCGCTTTGTTTAAGGAAGGGCTGTGGCTGCGACAGGCCTATGACCCGCAGGCAGAGGCCACCCCGGCCCCCGGGGATGATGATGGCGATGCGGGCTATGCCATTATTCATGCGGCCAAAATTCAGTTGCCGGACTGGGAATTGCGCGAAGTGATGGTGCTGTTCTTTGATGGCGACAATAACTTCCTGCGCCGGATGGACGCGGCCCGCGCCCGCCTGACCCGTGGCCAATGGAATTTGCAGGATGTGCAAATCAGCGTGCCGGGAAGCCGGGCCGAGCGGGTGCAACGTTATGCCCTGCCAACCCGGTTGACCGCGGATGAGATTGAGGAGAGCTTCTCCTCCCCGGAAACTTTGTCCTTCTGGAAACTGCCGGGCTTTATCGCCACGCTGAAGCAAACCGGGTTTGATGCCACCCGCCTGTCGATCCATTTCCAGTCTTTGCTGGCCCAGCCCTTGCTGTTTATGGCCATGGTGTTGCTGGCGGCGACAGTGTCGCTCCGGCCGCCACGCTTCCGTGGGGCGATGGTGATGGTGATGGCCGGGGTGCTGATGGGCTTTCTGGTCTTCTTCCTGTCCAGCTTCCTGCAGGCGCTGGGTGCCTCGCAACAGATCCCGGTCCTGCTGGCGGCCTGGTCCCCGGCGCTGGTGACGTTGTTGCTGGGCGGGGCGGTGCTGCTGACGCTTGAGGATGGCTGATGCCACTTTGCAACACTCTGTGTATTATTTGTGCCACACTGCCCGGAACGTCTTGATATAAAGGCGAAAAAAAGTTAAATCGGTGCGTCTGTGTTAACCATGCGTTTAGCGCGATCTGGTTAACTCGGTGTGTGTGGCGCGTGCTGGCCATGCGCTTGTTCTTACAAAACTTTACAAGATCCATGAAACCCCTTCGATTGTGCGGGATATAAAATGATGGCGCGGTTTGCGTGTTTGAAATTCTCTCATTTGGTGCTGGCCGGTTTGGCCGCGCTGACCCTGTCTGCATGCAGCAGCACCCAAGCCACGGACCCAAATGATCCGTTGGAAGGGTATAACCGCGTCATGTTCGCCGTGAACGATGCCGTGGATCAGGCTGTTCTGCGCCCGGTGGCCAAGGGATACCGATTTGCCGTTCCACAACCGGCCCGTACCGGCGTGCGCAACTTCCTGCGCAACCTGCGTGCTCCTGTGAACCTGGCCAACGAAGCGTTGCAGGGTGACCTGGCGGGTGTTGAAAATGTTCTGGTCCGCACCTCGGTCAACACGCTGATCGGCGTTGGTGGCCTGATTGATGTGGCTGGTATGGAAGGCTATCCGTACGAACAGGAAGATTTCGGCCAGACGCTGGGCGTCTGGGGCGTTGGCCACGGGGCTTATGTGATTTTACCGCTGATGGGGCCGTCGTCCCTGCGTGATGGTACGGGCATGCTGGTCGATGGGTTTATGGACCCGCTGCGCTGGTACCTGTTCAACACGGAACGCGAAGGCTGGCACTATGCCCGTCTGGGGATGACCGTGATCGATTCGCGTGAAGAATTGCTGGATGCGCTGGACGATCTGCGCCGCAACTCCTTCGATTACTATGCCGCGACGCGCAGTGCCTATCTGCAGCGCCGTGAAGCTCTGGTCAATGATATGGACCCGGGCGTGGGTGGCGTGGCAATCCCTGACTACGATTAAGGGTGTCGGGATCGCTGTATAAAGGATTGATTCGGGGCCCTGCGTGGGTCCCGAATTTTTTTAGAAATGAAGGCCATTTGCCCTGTTTTTGCCTTTGATGTCTGGCACACTGACAATAGAGTTTGCCGCACGCGATAATCAGGCTATATGGTGTGCCGGCCAAAGGATATGGCCTAAGATTAAAGTCACTGAAACCGCCCCTCTATGGGCCCCATGAATGTGTTGAGGTTATTTGAATGCTGGATCGGAAAACAGGACTGCGCGGATTGGTTTTGGGTGTAGCGGCGGTGGCTGTACTGTCCCCGCTGGCCGCGCATCAGGCATGGGCGGGAATGGATATTCGCCCGGCTTATACGGCGGACTCCCTTTTTGTCCGCGTCGCGGATCAAAAGGGCGCGGAAAATTTCGTTGATTCCATGGCCGGACGGGCGATTGCCTTCCTGGGCAATGACGCCATGTCGCAGCAGCAGAAACGCGCGTCTTTCCGCAAATTGCTGGAAGATTCTTTTGATATGGCGACCATTGGCCGCTTTGCGCTGGGGACCTATTGGCGCTCCGCATCCGAAGCCCAACGGGCCGATTATCAGAAACAATTCAAAATTATGGTTGTGAATGTCTACTCCGAACGGTTCAGTGAATACACGAACCAGACCTTCCGCACCACGGGATCGCGCCCGGACGGGGACAAGGATGTGATCGTATCCTCCCTGATCGAATCGCCGGAAGGAAAACCGCCGGTAAAGGTGGATTGGCGTGTGCGCAACAAGGATGGCCGTTACAAGATCGTTGACGTTCTGGTCGAGGGGGTCAGCATGTCCCTGACGCAGCGTTCCGACTTCTCCTCGGTCATCCAGGCTGGCGGTGGCAATGTACAGGTTCTGCTGGATCATCTGAAAAAGAAGAACGGATAAGCAGCGCTCACAGCGCGCATAAAAAACACCCGCCGGATTGGCGGGTGTTTTTTATTATTCCGTATGAGGTTACTGTTTCGCGAACATGCCTTGCAAACTGCCCGCCGCCCCTTTGAGCGACCCACCGACCGAGTTCGCGCCCATGGACACGTTGCGGACCAGGTGTTCCGCCGGGTCGCCGGAGAAGTCGCCGAAGCCGTTGACGTTCGTGCCCAGCCAGTACATGACGTGGTTCGGGATCAGCGTGATCAGTTTGAACGACGCCATGCCCATCATGTACACGATGATCGCGTAAATCACGGTGTGGAAGAAATAGTCGATGGTAGAGCGCATAAACTCCCATGCGCCCAGCTGGCCATCCAGCGCGTTTTGCGCGTCCTCGTTGTTAAAGCCGGTCAGGTTGGACACGACCAGATCAAAGATACTGTTCAGCACCTGAACCTGGGCCGCGAAGATCGACACGGCAGCGATCAGGCCAAAGACGATAAAGAGCGGTCGCATAAAGATTTCAAAGATCAGGAAATAGCCGTCCTTGGCCGCATCCCCCATCAATCCGTCCCCGTCGATCCGGATGTGGGCCAGCGCCCACAGCGGCACGCCCACCATCGCCTCGAACACGCCCTTGACCCAGTTGCCGACGGCGAAGAAGAAATAGATGAAGGGCAGGAACGGCAACACGTAATACAGCACGAAACCCATGCTGAGCGTCATAAAGGCGACGCCGCTGGCGATGCTGGAAAACGCCCCGGCCAGTGGTCCGATCCCGAACAAGCCGTTCAGCAGGTTGGACAACGTGGCCACGGCCCCGGACCCGGCGGCAATACCAAGGTTGGTGATGGCCGAATCCACCATGGATTTGCCCAACGCCACCAATTGCGCCAGCGGGTGGACGTTGGCGTTGTTGCGCATGTTGAACAACCCTTCCGTCCCGAACATGGCATTGATCACGTCGATCAGAATGTTTTGTGATGTCGGGATGGGAATGTTTTCGGCCCCGCTTGGCTGGCCTGCGGCCTCAACGTTCCAGATATCATAGGCGCGGTTCAGCGCAGAGGACAACGCCGCGCCATACTCCGTAAATTCAACCGCCACGCCATCCGCCATCGTCGGCTGGTACCGCAGCTGGCTGATGATTTCGTTGTCCTTCTTCCGTTTTTCCTCCAGCACATATTCCATGATGGCCGGGTACTTGGTCGGGAAGGGGATGTTATAGGCCGCGGCGATCATGGCGCCGTTCATCTGGGCGATCTTGTTGTACCAGATACCACCGCCGCCCCAGCCCAGATCCTGCTGGGTGAACAGCCATTGCGCTCCGCCGATTTGCTGGACCGTGCCGTAATAAATCCACTGATCAATGTTTTCACTCCACGACCGGACCAGATCATCGCGGTCCTGAGGCGTGGGCATGGTGTTGGTGATGCTGCTGGCCGTGCTGTTGGGCAGGGCTTCTTTCACCGCGGCATAACCCGCATTGATGAAATAGCTGCCATTGTCTTCGGTGTTGATCTGGTTCCACGGGGCGCGGATCAGGCCTTCATAGTAGGATTGCTGGATAAAACGGGACCCCGGCTCCTGCACATCGGTCGTGGTCATGACCAGCTGTCCGCAATAAGGCATGACGTAACCCGGCTTGTTCTTGTGCCGGATAGGGTCGCGTTCACCAAACACGACGATAATGTCGCCATTATCGTAGAATTGTAGAGCATCGGCCCAGGCAGCGTCAGACAGCAACATGAATTCCGGCGCGCGGGTCACGCTGCGCACCAGATAGGCGTTGATGCTGACTTTGCCTTCGGCCAGCAACTCATACGATTTCGTGCAAGCGGCCAGAACCGTATAAAACTGCAACAAATCGTTCGGTTTGGGTTGTTGTGGTTCTGCGACCAGAAAATTTGGGTTCCCCAGCAGGGTCGTGCCGACAAGGCGCTGGTTAAACAGGCTCCAGCCATTGCTGGCCATGTTTGATCCCCATTTCGCCGCATACAGCGTCACATATTGCGCCCCGTTCAGCCCGTAGCTAAGCGGTACCAGCAGCCCCAACGCCACCACCATCCGGATCGGCGCCCAGACGTGGTTGAACCGGCGGCCAAATGGCGTACCGCTTTGTGCCGTTTCCACGACGATGGCCACGGCAAAATACAGGAAGATAATAACGGCAATCACCATCAGCCCGATGCTGTAGAATTGCAGCATATCGTGCAGGGCGCCGTGATACGCAAACGGCCACGGCCCATCCGGAACGGTGGATTGCAGGCAGGGTGTATTGGTGGCCACGCATGTGCCGCCGCCATTGGCGTCGGTAAACATGCCGGGCACGCCAAAAACACGGTCCAGCAGGATAAAGGCGATGTCGTTCTGGGCGTTTTGAATCTTGAAGAAATCGCCATATCCGGCGGGCATGGCGGCCTTGGCCGTCTGGACCATCAGGCTGAACAGCAAGATGCCAATTTGTAACAGCAGCAGCAAGAAGCCCAGGCAGACGATCGAGAAAATGACGATCTGGTCGGCGTGGGATTTGTTGAACTGCAAATTCCGATAGGCTTCGCCCAGCACGTTGCTGATCCCGAATTTGCGGATATTTTGCGGGCTCAGGTACGGGTGCCCGGGGGGCAGCAGACGCGCGGCGCGAAACACCTGCGCCATAAAGAAGGATACGTGGCTGAATCCTGAACCAACCAGATCGCGTGCCATCGGGATAACCCCGGGCAGAAGCGCAAATTTCAACACTTGCCGTGTTGTGATCGTTTTTGTTTCATTTGGCATTGGTTCGTCTGCCCCGCCTTTTTCTCACCACACCGCTGCTGTTATCCAGCGCCGGATTATTAATATTTTATTAAGATTATGGTTTCTCCGGTTCCCCAGATTATACCACAACCCGTTGGTCTTTCTCCAGAATCGCGCGCATGCTGCCCGTGTGACCCTGTCCTCAATTAAAATCTGCTCGTCATGTTTTCGCCCCAGCCTGCACCGCGGCCTGTCATCTGACCAATAATGCTGCCGCCTGAGCTGAAGATAGAGTTGGTGCCCAGGAACGCGTTCCGGGTCAAATTCTCGGCCGGCGGCTGCAACTGGTCGCCGAAGGATTCGACCGAGCCGTGCATCCAGCGCAGGATGCTTTTCGGGATCAGGTCGATCAGCTTAAAGGTCGATTGCGCAATCATATAAACAACCAGCGCATACAGGATCGTATAGAAAAACTGATCGATAATGCCGCGGTAATAGGCGACGCTGCCGGTGCTGTCGGCGGCGACGGCCTGGGCATTGGTGTGGTTAAAACCGGCCAGGTTGGAAATAACCAGCTCGAACATGTTGTTCAGCGTGCGCACCAGCGCATAGAACACCACAATGGATGCGATCAATCCAAACACGATCAGGATCGGGCGGATAAACACCTCCACCAGCAAATAATAACCGTTCATTGCGGCGCGCCCGGGCAGGCCCTCGCCATCAATTTTCAAATGCGCCAGCGCCCACAGCGGGACGCCAACCATGGCCTCGAACACCCCTTTGATCCACCCGCCGACGGCAAAGAAGAAATACAGGAACGGCATAAACGGAATAACGTAAAACAGCACCAGCCCGATGCTCAGGCCGATCATGCCAATCCCCAGCAGGAAGCCGGATACGGCCTTGCCCATGGCGCCAACCATGGTGCCACTGGTGACCAGCCCCAGAATGCCCGAACCAGCGGAATAGCCCAGAACCGTGACGCCATGTTCCACCAGTGCCCGCCCCAGCGACGCCAATTGCGCCAGCGGATAGACGTGTTCGTTGCGGCGCATGTCCCACAACCCCTCCATCCCGAACAGGACATAGATGAAGTCCATAATCTGGTTGCCAGTGGCGGGGCGACGGCCGCATCCGATGTCACTGGAAATTGCACCGTACGATGAATCGCCGCATCCGTATGTGGTGTCGTTCCATGAAACGAAGGCCTGGTGCATGGCTTGCGCCATCGGGAAATAGGCCGGATCGGGCAATTCCACCTGGCTGTTATCGGAATGGTGCGGCTCGAACCGTTTGTTCCCGGTAAAGGAACTGTCTTCCTTGCGGTGGGCAGCCTGGATCAGTTCCAGAATATGCGGATATTTCGTCGGTTGCGGCAGGTTAAAGACCGCGGCCGTCAAATCGCCGTTGACCTGGGCAATTTTGTTGTACCAGATGGCGGCCCCGCCCCAGCCATAGATTTTGGCATCCTCCGCCCATGGGTAATTGCCCATCTGGGCATAGGCATCACGCAGCGCGTCCTCAATCCAGTACCGGTAATCGGTCAGGATGAATTGCTTTTCTTCCTCGGTCGGAAGCGGCGCGGCCGGGTCGCGGTTTTGCGGCAGGTAGCGGCGGTTGATGTTCTTGGCCCAATCGCCGATATACACGAAATCACTGCCCGTGCCGGTGCCCGGGCTCTGCGTTTTCATGTCGTACCATCCGAATTGCAGGATGTTGACGATATAATTCTTGGTGATCATGTCGACCGGCGATTCTGTCGCCAGCGTGGTGCCGGTTGTGATGCTGGGTGCCCCCTGCGACATGATTTTATAGGTCATTTCACCGCAATAGGGGAAAACATACCCTTTTTCATTTTTATATTCTGTCGGATTATGCTCGCCAAAACGCACGATCATGTCGCCGCCAGTCCATGCGGCGATCTCCTGAACGGTCATGTTCATATCGTCCAGCAACATGTAAACCGGGGCGGGGTTTGTGGTTCCGCGCACGACATAGGCTTGAATATCCATGTTGTACATCGCGCGATAGGCGTCGACGCAGGTGGATACGACGGTGAAGAACTGGAAAATATCCTGCGGCATCGACGGGAATTCCGGGATCGATGTCAGCGAGTTCGGCTCGCCCAGCAAAGTGGGGGCCGTGATGTTGTCGACGAAACGGTTCCATCCGTTGGTGGCAAACCCCGATCCCCATTTCGCGGCATGCAGCGTGATATATTGCGCCGAGTTCAGGCCGTACGACACCGGGATCAACAGGCCCAGCCCCGCAACAATCCGCAAAGGGGCCCAGACACGGTTAAAACGGCGGCCAAACGGTGTGCCTGTTTCCGCGGTTTCCACGACAATGTTGACGATCAGATACAGCACAATAATCGTGGCAACGATCAGCAGGGCTTCGCTGTACAGGGCGAACATGTTCTGCATCGCGCCGTGATAGGGAAAGGGCCACGGTCCGTCACTGACCGAACTGCCGAAGCAGGCGACGTTTTGTTCGACGCATGACCCGAACAGGCCCGGAACCCCGAACACGCGGTCCAGCAGAACATAGGCCAGGTCATTCGTCGGGTCCGCCGGTGTGAACCAGCCAACGAAATCCGTGGGCATGGCCCCGGCGGCCTTGGCCGATCCGATAAAAAGCGCCCCGGCCAACAGGCCGAATTGCAGGACCAGCAGGACAAAACCGAGCAGAAGCAAAAAGAAAATCGCAATCTGGTCGACATGCTTGCGGTCGAATTTCAGGTTGGATGCGGCCTGAAACACCACATTGTGCAAGCCAAAGCGTCCGAAATTTTCGGGGTTCAGATAAGGGTGCCCGGCGGGCAACAATCCGACACTGCGGTAAATCAGGGCCGTGAACATGGCAATGTACCGGAACCCGCCCGCCATCAAGTCCCGCAATCGCGGCGCGATTCCGGGAAGCAGGGTAAATTTGAAAAACCCTTTCGGGGTCAGGTTCATGCTCATTCCACTTTGTGGTTGCCCACGTTGTCTTTCAAGCCACAGACCGCATCCAGATGTGATGCGGCCCGTGAAGGTTTAAACTGTATGCCGCCACGGGGATCGCGGCCGTTATGGTGTGCCGCCACCGCCGGTTATGCGCGATCCGCCGCCGCCGCCGGGCCCAATATTGCCAATCACGGTTCCAGCGGCATTGCCCGCCAGTCGTCCGCCGCTGGTCAGTGTGCCGGCCAGCTGACCGGACATGGTCATACCACCCATCGCGGCATATTGGACCAGACCTTCCTTGGCGTCGCCCTGAGCATCGGCAAAGCCCTGAACACCCGAACCCATCCAGCGCAGGATGCTCTTTGGCACCAAATCGATCATTTTGAAGCAGGACGTTGCGATCATATAGACGACGATCGTGTAAACGACGGTGAAGAAAAATTCGTCAATGACGCTGCGTTTAAATTCCAGCGGCGTGCCGCCGAACAGGGTCGCGCCCGCATCGGTGCCATCAAATCCGGTCAGGTTGTCGGTGACCAGCGGGAAGATTTCGTTCAGCACCCGCACCATCGCCGAGAAGATGACGATACTGGCCAACAAGCCAAACACGGTCAAAATCGGCCGGATGAAAATTTCAAAAATCATGAAATAGCCGCTCATCGCCATATCGCCGGGCAAACCATGCCCGTCGATTTTCAGGTGGGCCAGCGCCCAGAGCGGCACACCCACCATGGCTTCGAACACGCTTTTTAACCATGTTCCGACGGCGAAGAAGAAATAGATGAACGGCAGGAACGGCAGAACGTAATACAGGATGAACCCGACGGTTAGGCCGACCGTTGCCAGGGAGACCAGCATGCCGCTGGCGACGTTCAGGAACGCGCCCATCCCGGCGAATTGCGGAATTTTTTCAAACAGCCCGCCACCGACCGAGAAAATCGTCGCGGCGAACAGGTTGCGCACTGTGCTGTCAACGATGCCCTTGCCAATACCGACCAGCTGCGCCAGCGGGTGAATGTCTTTGTTTTCCCGCATGCTGAACAGCCCGTCCGTGCCGAACAGGAAGTTCAGCGTGTCCAGGATGATGTTATTCTTCGGCGTAACATCAGAATCCATGTAGATGCCGTCTTCGCCCCAGACCTTGAAGGCGTAGTACAAAACTTCCGCGACCAGATAATCATTCGGATCTTCGAATTCAATGGCGTTACCATCCGACTGGTGGGGAGCGAAATATTCGTTCCCGCCCAGGTTTTCGTCGTGCATACGGCGCGATTCTGAAATCGTCTGCATCGGAACAGGCAGGCGGTTCGGTGATGGCAGGTTGAACGCCGCACTGAACAGCGCGCCATTCATCTGCGCAATGCTGTTGTACCAGATGCCGGCACCGCCCCATCCTTTGATCAGAACTTCTGGCGGAACGCTGAAGCCGCCGGCGGCAATCATGTTGTTCCGGGCGTCGGTGACTGTTGCATCGAACTGGTCGTGCATGTCCCGGATCAGCTGGTCGATGAACGGGGCGCGGACGCCATCATTACAATTGATGTCGGCGTTCGATGTGTTCAGCGTACAGCCACCCTGGCTGTTGGGCAGTTTTTTATAGGCCATGACCTCGGCAAAATCCGCGATGCGCGGGTTCTGCCACAGGAACATGATCATGTTGAAATATCCCTCCTGCACCTCCAGCGCGCCGACTTGGGTGACGGCGTTGGTGCGGATCACAACCTCACCGCAATAGGGTTTGATCCCGCCGGTGTTCTGGTTGAAATTCATGCGCCCGCCCGTGGGGTCGGCGGCACCGAATGAAATGATGATGTCGTTGTTTTTATAGAATTGCAGGGCGGTTTGGTAAAACCCGGCGCTGTTGGTGGGGATTTGTTGGTTGATCAGCGGGTTTTTCACCAGATAGGGCTCAATGGTGAAGACAACGTTGCCGCTGTTGCCCTGGTTGTTCAACACGCGTTCATAGGATTCTTTACAGGTGCGGGCCAGCGCCATGAATTTGACGATGGCGGCTGTATCGGGGATGGAGGGGCGTGCGACCAGGCTTTCATCCGATGTGCCCAGACCGTTGGTCAGGCTTTCGTTAAACAGCAGCCAGCCATTGGTGGCCAGGCCGGAGCCCAGTTTCGCCGCATACAGCGTGATGTACTGGCCCGAGTTCAAACCGTTTGCGATCGGAACCAGCAAGCCAAGCGCCACCACCAGACGGATCGGGGCCCAGATATGGTTGAACCGTTTGCCGAACGGCGTTCCCGTTTGCGCGGTTTCACCGACGATGACCAGCACGTAATACAAAACCACAATGACCGCGACGATCAGCATGGCCAGGCTGTAAAACTGGAACAGGCCGTGCATGGCGATGTGGAATGGTGTCGATGCGTAAGAGCCGAACATGCCCGGTACACCCAGAACCGTGTGCAACAGGATGAAAGCGATATCGTTATCCGGGGCGGGGGTGGAGAACATGCCGCCGCCAAAGGTCGGGCCCGCCGCATGCGCGGTTTGTAATACCAGCCCCATGGCCAGCAGAACAAATTGCAAAACCAGAATGATAAATCCGACCAGCAACGCAAAGAAAATCACGATCTGGTCGATGTTCGACCGGGTCATTTTCAAATTGTTGGCGGCCTGGGCAATGACGTGGCGAACGCCATATTTCCCGCGATTGGCGGGATCAAGATAGGGGTGGCCATTGGGCAGCAGGCGGACCGCATTATAAATGGCGGCCATCAGGAAGGCGAGCCAGCCAAAACCGCTTTCGGCAAAGCTGCGGATCCGGGGGATAATCCCCGGCATAAAAGCATAGGCTAAGACCTGTTTTCCGCGTATTTCCTGCACTATTTCCACCACACCCGGCTTTACCACACCCGGTTTGATTTTAAGCCGGGATAGATAAAATTTTATTAAATTTTTAATTCGCCTTATTTATCCACATCCTACCATAAAATCAGGCCCTTCGGCCAAAGGATTCCGGGGGTGCGAGCCAAATCAACAAGGCGGCTCCGGACTGTATGGCGCGGTATGGCGGGCGGCGGGGCGTTAAGGATTGTTTTCCCGAATAAAAACAGAGTGTTGTGTTATGGTAATATGGTCGGTGCGGGGAAGATGTGGTGCAACCCGTCCAGATTGGCCAGCAACCACGCCAGAACCATCCCGAAAATCATCACCCGCCAAAGATAGGGGTAAAAGGTTCGGGTGGTTTCGACCCCGGTGATGGCCTCCATGGCGTAGCGCAGGATCCAGTATCCATCCAGCCCGGGCAGGGGGATCAGGTTCAGCAATCCGATCATGATTGACAGCAATGCCATCATAAACAGGACACCATGCACCCCGGCGACCAGCCGCAATCCGTCCCCGATGACTTGTGTTTCGGGCCTGATGGTGGTGCGGTCCAGCGGCCAGACATCGCGGAACGTGCCAAAGACGCCGCGCGCCAGCCGCGCGAAATCATGCCACCCGGTAATAACCGCCTGTTCAAATGTCTGCAGGCGATACATGTCACCGCGTATCCGTCCCATATAAAGCACGGCCGGGTCGGGCATGGTGTCCAGCATCAGATCCGCGTTGGTCTCGGGATCGATATAGATGCGGTATGGCACGGCTTGCCCGTTCGTTGAAAACAGATCCAGCACAACGGTTTTTCCGACATGCTGTTTCAGGGCGTCAAACGCGGCCTGTCGGGTGGGTGTGGCGATGCCATCCACCGCGCGCACAGCGCTCAGATCCATTGGGTTATGCTGGGCAATGGTGCCCAGCCGCCCATGGGCGCGGTCAAAGCCGCGCAAATCCGTATATTCATCCCACCGTGGGGTCAGCGCGATGTCCGTCATCGCGCCATCCCGCATCAGGCGCAGGGTCACGTCCTGATCCATCGGCGTGCGCAGGGCGTGCACGATGTCTTCGTACCGTTCCACGGGCTGGCCCTGGAACAGGATGATCTGATCGCCGGGCACAATACCGGCCCGGTCTGCGGGGCTGGCCACTTGTACGGCGGTGACGATGGGGCGCGTCGATGGTTGCCCGATCAACGCATAAAACCCGACAAATAAAACATAGGCGAAAAAGAAACTGGCCGCCGGCCCTGCCAACACCATGAAAAACCGGAACCACGCCGGACGGCGCGCAAAATCGTCGGGGGTTTCGCGGTCGGGGTCGGTCAACTGGACCATGCCGCTGAACGGAAAAATCTTGATACTCCACCGCGTGCCGTATTTATCGGTGCGGCCCCACACTTCGCGGCCGAAGCCCAGCGACACGCGCGTGACGTGCACGCCCAGCAAACGGGCCATCAACAGATGTCCCGCCTCATGCGCCAAAAACACCACACCCAGCGACAGCAGGAACAGAAGAGTAAAAACGATCTGGCTGTCGATGGGGAGCATGGTTGTCAGGCCTTAGCCCGCGCGGCGCAGCGGTTTGTATTTGATCCGGTGCGGTTGGTCCGCATCGCGGCCCAGGCGACGTTTGTAGTCTTTCTCGTAATCTTCGTAGTTGCCTTCGAACCACGTGACTTGGGAATCGCCTTCAAACGCCAGAATGTGTGTGGCTAGACGGTCGAGGAAGGCGCGATCGTGCGAGATGACCACGGCGCAACCGGCGAATTGTTCCAGCGCTTCTTCCAAGGCGGCCAATGTTTCCGTGTCCAGATCGTTGGTCGGTTCGTCCAGCAGCAGAACGTTCGCGCCGGATTTCAGCATCTTGGCCAGATGGACGCGGTTGCGTTCACCGCCTGAGAGCGATCCAACTTTCTTCTGCTGGTCCGGCCCGCGGAAGTTGAACGCGGATACATAAGCCCGACTGGGCATTTCGATTTTGCCCAGTTTCAAAATATCCATGCCGTCGGAAATTTCTTCCCAGACGTTTTTATCCCCGTCCAGCGCGTCGCGGCTTTGGTCGACATAGCCCAGTTTGACGGTTTCACCAACGCGGAACGACCCTTCATCAGGCTGTTCTTGTCCGGTAATCATGCGGAACAATGTGGATTTACCGGCACCGTTCGGACCAATCACGCCCACAATCCCGCCCGGCGGCAATTTGAAGGACAAGTTTTCGATCAACAGGCGATCGCCAAACCCTTTGCGTAAGCCTTCGGCCTCGATAACCACGTTGCCCAAACGCGGCGGCGTCGGGATAACGATCTGCGCGTTGCGTTGATCGCTTTTTTGCGATTGGGCCAGCAAATCTTCATACGCGGCGACACGGGCCTTGGATTTTTTACGGCGGCCTTCGGGGGATTGTTGAATCCATTCCAGTTCGCGCGACAATGTTTTCTGGCGCTCGTCTTCCTGTTTGGATTCCAATTCCATCCGTTTGCGCTTGGCGTTCAGGTAGGCGGAATAATTGCCTTCATACGGAATGCCGCGGCCACGGTCGACCTCCAAAATCCATCCGGTGACATTGTCCAGGAAGTAACGATCGTGGGTGACCATGACAACCGTGCCCTTGTAATCGGTCAGGAAGCGTTGCAACCACGCGACAGATTCGGCGTCCAGGTGGTTGGTCGGTTCGTCCAGCAGCAGCAGGTCCGGCTTTTCCAGCAGCAGGCGGCACAGCGCGACGCGGCGGCGTTCACCCCCGGACAGTTTCGTCACATCGGCATCCGCCGGCGGACAGCGCAACGCGTCCATGGCGATTTCAATCGTGCGGTCCAGTTCCCAGCCATCAACGGCGTCGATCTTTTCCTGCAACTCGCCCATCTCGGCCATCAGGGAATCATAATCGGCATCCGGCTCGGCCATTTCCACGCCGATGGCGTTGAAACGGTCGACCATGTTTTTCACGTCCTTCAACGCTTCGGTGATGTTCTCGACCACGTTTTTCGTCGGGTCCAGTTGCGGTTCCTGTGCCAGATAGCCGACGCGCGCGCCCTCGGCGGCCCAGGCTTCACCCGTGAAATCCTTGTCCACCCCGGCCATCAATTTCAACAGGGTCGATTTACCGGCCCCGTTCGGACCCAGAACGCCGATTTTCGCCCCGGGGAAAAACGATAACGTAATGTTTTCCAACACCTTTTTGCCATTCGGCCAGGTCTTGGACAAACCATTCATCACGTAAACATACTGATACGACGCCATCGCGCGCTCCGCTTCTCACAAAAAAGGGCTGAAATCAGCCATAAAACCGGAGGGCACTATAACAGAGGGGGCCTAGAAGGGAAGATGCGGCGGGGTGTTTTTTGCTCAAAGCCTGCCTTGGATACGGAGCTGGTGATGTCAGGATTCTGTCTATTGTTCAGGTGTCCCATGTTAGTAGCTGGAGCTCAAGTTCTTGTGTGTTTGAGGCGATAACACCCATAATTTTTTCATATACCGGCGAGGTCGTACCGGTATCTGAATGGAGGTCGAGGTAGAGCCCAGTTGCCTCTCTTGATACGTCATTTATGACTTTGCGCAGTGCTTTGTGCATGAGTGATGGCGCAATACCGATAGATGCTGCGAAATTTTTCCAGTTACGGGCAGACATGGTGTGAGGCATGTAATGACCATCGATTTTCATAGCCATTCTGAATTTTCCGTTCTTATTGTAAATTTCTGTGCAGAGCAAATCATAAAAAGGCGCGAGGGTTTCGGCGCCATTTCTGTAAAGAATGGAAAAATTCTTTGCGTGTGCATCTCCATTACCGATAAGAACGTTAAAAATAACACCATATAGGAATGTGAGCTTGTCTTTTCCGGGCATGCTTCCTGATCTTATTCGTTGATCTAAAAGATTGAAGCATGCTTCAAGGCTGGGGCCGCTATCGTTCTCATATTTTAATTCTGGGGGAATGTGTAAAGCCTGGCAAAAATCTTCCTGATGCAGTCGTGCGACTTCCCCCGTTTCGTTTGTTTCCCGATCATAACGAGTTACGCAGTAATAGGGGTTTTGATCTACATATAGAATTTTTGTGTCAGGTGCAGGTAAACCAATTTTTTGCGCAAGCCGCATGCAAAAAAATTCATTTTGCACAGAATTTTCAGCGCCTTTTATTGGAGGCTTTATTATGTGCGTTGATGGGGTTTGTCCTGTTGGAAGGGCTATTTTTTTACCAACAAAAGAAACCATAAGTTTGTCTTGTGCGCCAGCGCCAGACATACGGATACCTTCCTCACCGACAAGGAATGGACGATGATTGAGCGACGATAAAATCTCTGCCGCCTCAGTATCGCTCAGGACTTTGTAGGTTGGGTTGGTTGTATTGTTTAGGAGGTCATGCTCTTTGTACAATGAGACTGCGCCAGCGCAGTCGCCGCCAACGGCTTCCAGAAGACCAAATATATTTTCAGGGGATAGTTTTAAGTGTTTTGCTAAATGCTTACGTACGTCTCCATCAGGTAAAAGTCCCGAGAAGAAGGGGGCTGCTGCATGGTGGGAAAATGTTTCTTTTTGTATGGGTAAAGATACTGATAATTTCGGGGCATCTTTTTTTTCGCAATAAGCCCCATCGTATGCGAAAGACAATGTGCCGGAATCAGACGTGAGTGCCCCAACGTATTCTCCGCGTAAATAGACGCGCAATTTTTCGAGAGGTGTTGCTTGCATGGCTGTTTATTTTTTCCACTTGCTCAGTGCGTACAGGGCGATGCCTAGTGCGGCAAGCACCAGTAGAACCTTTCCAAGTTCAAGTGTTGTTTTGCCTTGTTCCAGTTCGCTGATAAAGCGCCGTCCTGTTCCGGTTAGTCCGGCCAGCTCTTCTTGGGTTAAATGCTGTTCCTTGCGTGCCTCTCGTACAATTGCGCCCAGCTCTTTTGGGTTTGGTATGATTTGCTCCATGATACCCTCTGCTTGATCCCGTACGGTATCAATATAGGGCGAAAAAGTTAAAAACAAACATTTTGTTACCGTTCGGGAGCATTTCTTCTGTTTTGCTTGCTGTAATACATATTTGCTCCCGAGCGGGATCATTTTGTGGGCCTTTTAGCAGCCTGTTCATTTTAACCGCTATATACTATCCTATAAAAGTTAGTTTTCGCGCCACAATATAGGAAAATATACCCATGTCCCGTGAACAATTGTCGCAGGATTCCCTGTCCGAAGCCACGCGCAGCCGGGCGTCGTTTTCCGGGCATGGCAATGCCAAGGGGGCGGCGGGGTATCGGGTGCCGTCAACCGATCCGGATTGTGAATTCCTGTCCCAGGCGGGGCAGATGAGCGTGATCAACCCGCGCGAAGGTGGTTTCCCGAAAATTCGTATCGGTGCGGCGTGGGATAATATTCAGGTGCAACAGGCCGGGTTTTTCAGCCGCCTGCTGAAAAAAATGTCGAAGCAGGGTGTCGATGTCGATCTGGGTTGTCTGTATGAATTGCATGATGGTCGCCGTGGGGCCATTCAATCCTTTGGTGATTTGTATGGCGCGTATAACGATGCGCCGTTTGTGCATCATACGGGCGATGAACGCACGGGTGATAAAGACGGTCTGGACGAAATCATTGAGATCAATGGCGCGCGCTGGGGCGAGGTAAAACGCATTCTGGCTTATGTTTACATCTATCATGGTGCGCCGGACTGGGATGCGATCCGGCCCCAGGTGCAATTGCTGATCCCCGGTGAAACGCCGATGATCGTCACGCCGCGTGTGGACCGTAACGATTTGTCGGTCTGCGCCGTGGCGATGTTTGAAAATCGTGAAAACGGTATTCGCATCACCAATCACACGGAATATTTCCCCGGTCATGCTGAAATGGACCGGGCGTTTGGTTTTGGTCTGGAATGGGAAGGGGGCAGTAAATGAGCGGCGGCATAGGCGATGATCCGTTCTGGAACGAAACAACAGCGGGCGATAATGATTTTGAACGTCCCATCGACATGATGGGCGATATGGGCGGGAATGGAAATGGCGGGGCTCAAAACACGAACCTGCCGGACAGCGGTGTCGACATGATCGGTGATCTGGCCGCATCCGCGCCTGCGCCGGCGCCTTCACCCTCCGATTTCCATCTGGTGGAAAAGGGCGATTATTTCGATCTGGTGAAAAAGGTTCCGTCCCTGCGCCGTATCATGATTGGTGCAGGCTGGGACCATAAAATGCTGGAAACAACCAAGATCGACGTGGATTTAAGCTGCTTCCTGCTGGATAAGCAGAACCAGACCCGTGTGGATGAGGATTTCGTTTTCTACAACAACGAAAGCGGATGTGACGGGGCCGTGCGCCATAGCGGCGACAGCCGCACCGGTGCGGGCGATGGCGATGATGAATCGCTGTTCATCGATCTGAACGGTCTGCCGTTCGATGTGTTGCGTGTGATGATCACATTGTCGATCTATAACGCGGCCGAGGCCGAACAGCATCTGGGTATGGTGCGCAATATCTATCTGCGCGTCGTGAACGAAGAAGACGGCAATGAAATCGTCCGTCTGCAGATGGATGAATCCATGCTGAACGGCGTTGCCGGGATGCAGGTCGCGTGCCTGGTGCGCGAAGGGCCGAAATGGTATCTCGAGGTGCTGGAAAACCCAGTCAAAGGCGGCTTAGGTGCGATCGCGACCCAGTACGGAATTATCGTTGGCGCCGGCGCGTAAGCCGCGTTTTTAAAGGGAAAAGAAGAGGGCCGTCAGGATTAAAACCCGCGGCCTTTTTTCATGTCCAGCAATTGGCCCGGGCGGATTTTCGGGGACTTGCCGCCGCCGCCGCCATATTGGTCGTGGAACCGTTCGCGGCTGTGGAATTCTTCTTCGATCAGCGCATCAATATCCGGCATCTGGTCCAGCTTCATAAAGCGGGCCACGGCACCGAAGAAGTTGCAGCATTTTTCTTCCCAGTTATAAATTTCGCGGTCGATCGGATCGCCCTTCAACCGGGCATTCACGACATCCCAATCGGCCCCAACAACGGGTTTGCACTGGAACCAGATCACCTGTTGCATCGGCGGCTGGCCTTCGGCCGGGATGTCAACCATCAACTGAATTTCGGCTTCGCATTCATTCGGGTCCATGCCCATGCGGATTTCGGCGCTGCACGTCGCACCCGTGGCCGGATCATACACGGTCAGCGGATAGGTTTCGTAAGGCGACAGCTCATAGCCAACGCCCAGACGGTCCATCATGTTGCGGAATGTTTCGCGCATGGTTTTGATTATACTCCCGATCCGGTCAAAATACCCTGAAAACCGCCGGAATCATAGGGCCAAAGCACCCTATAACCGGGTTTTCAGTCCTTAACCGTGGCGGTGCGGTGTTTCTTGTCACGGAATTCCAGCGTGATATCCGATCCCTTGGCCAGCGCATCGGCATTCGATACGGGCGTTCCCGCCGCATCACGCACCACGACGAACCCGCGATCCAGCACCCGTTCAAACGACAGGGAATCCAGAACGCGGACCGTGGCGGTCAGGGTGCGGGCTTTGTCCGGCGTGATGGTTTGGGCCGCGCGGATCAGACGTTCGGCGCGCTCACTCAAACGACGCCCCGCATCCTCGACAATCTGGCGTGGGTGGCGCAAGGCGGCGGACAGACGGTCTAGTTTCGCAATGCGGGCCTGCACGGCCTTGTCAAAGGCGGCATCCAGACGGTGGATGGCGTGATCGGCGGCCTGTGTTTTGATCTGCAGCAATTTTTGCGGATCACCCAGCCGCGCGGCCAAGGACACTACGCGTTCATGGTGGCGATCGGTGATGCGGTTCATGCCGCCCATCAAACGACGGGCATCATCCATGATCTGGGCCATCAACTCGGCGCGCACGGGCACGGCCATTTCGGCGGCTCCGGTCGGTGTGGGTGCGCGCATATCGGCGGCATAATCGATCAATGTCGTATCGGTTTCATGCCCCACCGCTGAGATCAACGGAATAGAACAGGCGGCGGCGGCGCGCACGACGATTTCCTCGTTAAACGCCATCAAATCTTCGAGGCTTCCGCCCCCGCGCGCGACAATCACCACATCCGGGCGCGGCACGGACCCATCGTGCGGAAGTGCATCAAACCCGGCAATGGCCGCCGCAATTTGCGCGGCGGCATTATCGCCCTGCACCGCGACGGGCCACAACAACACATGGCGCGGGAACCGATCATTCAAACGATGCATGATATCGCGGATCACCGCACCCGTGGGTGATGTCACCACGCCAATCACGGTGGGCAAAAACGGAATGGGTTTTTTGCGGGCGGCGTCAAACAGGCCTTCCGCCGCCAGTTTTTTGCGGCGGTCTTCCAGCATTTTCAGCAACGCGCCTTCGCCCGCCAATTCAATGGAATCAACGATAATCTGATACCGTGATGATTTCGGATAGCTGGAGACTTTACCGACGCACACCACGTCCAGCCCGTCTTCGGGGCGGATGGACAGTTTCGAAAGGTTGCCCTTCCAACAGACGATATCAATGACCGCATCCGCATCCTTGATCGTGCCATACAAATGGCCAGAGGAGGCCAGCTTCAAACCGGATAATTCCCCGCGCACCCGCACGCGACCAAAGGATTCTTCCAACGTCCGGCGCAACGCATTGGCCAGATCCGCGACGCTCATTTCAGGCACGTTCGTGCGCATGGGTGCGGCTGCCGGGGGTTCCGCAGGTGTTTGCTTCGCGCTGGGAATGGGGTCCCCAACGGGCGCGGGATTGGGTGGTGGGTCGAATAACGTGCGGTTGGTCATGGCGGGCATCTTAGGGCCTGGGCTCTGGCTTGTCATTCCCGCGAAAGCGGGAATCCATACGTTTTTGCCGTTCTTTCCGCTGGATCCCCGCTTTCGCGGGAATGCGGATGAAGCAAGCTCAAGAATATGAAAATTCTGGCGTTGGGTCTGGCTTTTGGGCTATGACAGGCCCCATGACCCGTCAAAAACGCCTCGATTTGTCTTTGGGCGACCCGCTGCTGCCGTTGCGCGGGGTGGCGGCGTATGCGTTTCGCATGGCTTCGCGGGATTTGAACAATTATTACAACATGATCCCCAGCTATAGCGGCCCCGGCTCTGTGCGGGATGTACTACATCCGGTGCGCGATTATTTCAGCGCGCGGGGTTTCCATGACAAGGGCTGGTCCGGCCTGACCACCGAAGAAATTTTGCCCACGGGTGGCGGCACGACGGAAGCGTTCGATCTGGCCCTGCGGATGTTGCATGCGGATGTGGCGGAACGGAACGGTCAGGGCGCGGTGATTAAACCCGCCATCCTGATGCCCGTGCCCACCTATGGCATGTTTATGGATGCGGCCAAGGCGGCGGGGTTCCATGTGGTCAAGGTGGAGCGCGATCTGGCCGCGGGCGGTGTGTTAAACCGTGACACGTTGATTGCTGCGGTGAATGACGCGCACAAGGCCGGATACCGCATCATCGCCTATTACGATTGCAACCCGCATAATCCGACGGGGCTGATCCGGGGCAAAGCGGAAACAGAACATCTGGCGGAAATTTTTGAGGCCATCAACGCCCATTACGCGCAGCAGGATTTGAACGCCCTGTCGCTCAACACCCGCTCCCGTCTGTGGGATCATGCGGGCACGCGCGTGACCATTATCGACGATATGGTTTATGACGGGCTGGAAATGGGGGATGAAAAACCCTTTGGTTTCGCGCAATTGCCGCACATGTATCGCGACACCATCACATTGTTTGGCCCGTCCAAGGCGGGTCTGGTGGGGCTGCGGGCCGGGGTGGCCATTGGCCCCCGCGACAAAATCCGCGCCATGATGGGCATTACCCGCCACGCCGGATATTTCCCGCCGACCCCGGTGCTGCACGCGCTGGCGGCCTATTACAACGACGATGAAAAATTTGCTGCACAGCGCAGCCATCATCTGGCCCGCCTGAACGCGCAGCATCGCCAGAACACTCTTTTGATGAAAGCGTTGGTCAACGGCATGGACACAATGCCTGAGGCCAGCGATGCCGACCGCGCAAAAATGCTGCGCATCGTGATGAAGGAAACCGGTATGGACCGCGCCGCATCACGCGACCTGCTGACCCGTGGGATCAAGGGTGTGCGGATTATCACAACGCCGCAGGCCGGGTTCTTCCATTTGCTGGATTGTTCGCCCCTGCGCGACCGTCAATATTCCAATGAATTCGTGCCCTACCGCGCCTTTATGGGCACGGCCACGGCCCAGACGGAAGAGGCTATCGACCATGTTCTGGCGGCTGGGCAAAACCTGCAATTTGCCTATGGCAGCTGGGCCGGGCTGCCCACCCATTCCATGATTGTCCGCCTCACCTGCGCCATGCCGCACCGGGATATTCTGGAGACGGCGCGGCGATTGGCGGCGGGGGTCAAGGATTTCAAGCGTGCCCCGCGCGTCGCTGCCATTCCCTCTCCCTCCGGGAGAGGGTTAGGGTGAGGGAACAGGCCTTCGCAAAGAGGCGCAGGCGCGTGCGTTAGAGCGCGATAGCCCCTCACCCCATCCCTCTCCCGGAGGGAGAGGGTGTGTTGTTTTGTTATGGGAATCTGTGGCCCCCATTGCCGCTTTTTTTCAATCCTATAGACTCATCACCGAAATCTTGAATGGAGATTCGATGATGACAGCTCTGCGCGCAATGACCCCCCCGAATGTAACCGACCACGATCTGGCCCCGTATCTGTATGCCGATGAAACCGTGCGCGTGAATACGCTGCTGGTCGATCTGGCGTGGAAGGCGGAACGGGCGGAGCGTGTGGGCAAGGCAGCTTCTGATCTGGTCACACGCGTGCGCGGGGCGAGACGCAAGGCGGGTGAGCTGGAAGCGTTTATGCAGGAATATCGCCTGACCACGGATGAGGGGCTGGCGCTGATGGGCTTGGCGGAGGCCTTGCTGCGCGTGCCGGATGCAAAAACGGCGGACGCACTGATCCGCGATAAAATCACCGCCGCCGACTGGGCCCCCGAAGGGGCGGTCAATGACTGGATGGTCAAGGCCACGGGGCTGGGTCTGAGTGTGACCAAAGCCACGCTGGAAAGCGTCGTGGCGAAACTGGGTGAACCCGTCATCCGCACCGCGATGGGGCAAGCCATTCGCATCATGGGGCACCAATTCGTTCTGGGCCGCACGATTGATGAAGGCATGAAAAACGCGCAGGCCTATGAAGCCAAGGGCTACCGCATGTCCTATGACATGCTGGGTGAGGGCGCGCGCACCATGGCCGATGCCGAACGCTATTTTAATTCTTACGTGTCCGCGCTGAATGTCATTGCCGCCAATGGCAAAACGGTCAATGGCGTGATGCCGGGCATTTCGGTGAAATTGTCGGCCCTGCATCCGCGCTATCGCTATTCTCAGGCGGATCATTGCATCCCGGCCCTGACCGATAAATTGATGGATCTGGCCCGCGTCGCGGCGGCGAAGGATGTCGCCCTGACCGTGGATGCGGAGGAAGTCGAGCGTCTGGAAATTTCCTTGGATATCATTGGGGCTGTCGCTGCCGATCCGTCTTTGAAACACTGGGACGGGCTGGGGCTGGCGGTGCAGGCCTATTCCAAACGCACCTATCCGTTGATCGACCGTCTGGCCGCCATGGCGCGGGCGGAAAAACGCCGTCTGTCCGTCCGGTTGGTGAAGGGGGCGTATTGGGACACCGAAATTAAACGCGCGCAGGTGATGGGTCTGCGCGATTACCCGGTCTTTACGCGCAAATGCAATACGGATTTATCGTATCTGGCGTGCGCACAAAAATTGATCCAAAACCGCGATGTGTTTTACCCTATGCTGGCCACGCACAATGCGCACACGGTGGCGGCGGTGCTGGACATGGTGCGCGAAAATGGTGGCGCGGCGGCGGGCCCGTTTGAATTCCAACGTCTGCACGGTATGGGTGAAGCGCTCTATGACATCGTGCTGGATGATGCGAAACAGAGCGAAAACATCCGGGTCAGCATGTATGCCCCCGTGGGCACGCATGAAGATTTGCTGCCCTATCTGGTGCGGCGTTTGTTGGAAAACGGGGCGAACAGTTCCTTTGTGAACAAGTTGCTTGATCCCAAAGTGCCAGTGGAAGATGCGGTGGAAGACCCGATTGCTGATGTAAAACGCAATGAAACACGTCGTCACCCGCGCATTCCGTTGCCGGCCGATCTGTATGGTATGGGCCGTAAAAATTCCGCCGGGATGGATTTAACCGATCCGGATGTGGTTGGGCCGCTGATCCCGGCGATGAAGGCGGCCGTGGATGATGTGGAATGGGTGGCGGCCCCGCTGATCGGGGGCAAGCTCTACCGCGATGGGGCGATGATCCCGGTGACCAATCCGGCGCACCGTGACCATGTTGTCGGGCACGCGGTTTATGCCGGTGCCGACCATGTTAAACGCGCCTTTGAAACGGCCCGGAATGGTTTTGCGGTCTGGTCCGCAACCCCCACCCGCGACCGGGCTGCGTGTCTGGATCGTCTGGCCGATCTGATGCAGGATTATGCGATCCCGTTGATGGGCTTGTGCGTGCGTGAGGCGGGCAAGACCATGGATGACGCCGTGGCCGAACTGCGCGAAGCGATTGATTTCTGCCGCTATTACGCCATGCGCGGGCGCATTGATTTTGTTGATCACGGCCATGTCATGCCGGGCCCGACGGGGGAAAACAACGTGCTGAACCTGCATGGGCGCGGCACGTTCGTGTGTATTTCCCCGTGGAACTTCCCGCTGGCCATTTTCATGGGGCAGGTCTCTGCCGCCCTGATGGCCGGGAATGCCGTGATTGCCAAGCCCGCCGAACAAACGCCGTTGATTGCGTCGCTGGCCGCAAAACTGATCCACATGGCGGGTGTGCCGCATGATGCGTTTACCCTGCTGCCCGGTGATGGGCATGTGGGCGCGGCCTTGGTGGCGCACCCGGATGTGGCCGGTGTGGCCTTCACCGGATCGACCGAAGTGGCTCGCATCATCAACCGGACCTTGGCGGCCAAGGATGGCCCGATTGTGCCGTTGATCGCCGAAACGGGCGGCCAGAACGCGATGATTGTTGATTCATCCGCTCTGCCGGAACAGGTGGTGGATGATGCGATGATCAGCGCCTTTGGCTCCGCCGGGCAACGCTGTTCCGCTTTGCGTGTCCTGTGTTTGCAGGATGATGTGGCGGATAAAATCATCACGATGCTGCGCGGTGCGATGGAACAAATCCGCATCGGCGACCCGATGGATATTCGTACCGATATCGGTCCGGTGATTGATGATGAAGCGCGCCAGATTCTGGTGAAGCATCGCGCAGCGATTGAGGGGTTTGGAAAAATCGTGGCGTCCGCCCCGTTGCCGATGGGCGCGGAAAAACAGGGCACGTTCTTTGCCCCTGTTGCCTGTGAAATCAAATCGATCAGTGATTTGAAACGGGAAGTGTTCGGTCCGGTCCTGCATATCATCCGGTACAAGGCGTCTGAGCGGGATGCGATTTTGAAGGCGGTCAACGATACGGGCTATGGCCTGACATTCGGGATACACAGCCGTATTCAATCCACGATCCATGATTTGGCCGACGGGGCCCATGCGGGCAACGTTTATGTGAACCGGACCATGATTGGGGCGGTCGTTGGGGTGCAACCCTTTGGTGGACATGGACTTTCCGGCACGGGGCCAAAGGCGGGCGGGCCGTATTATTTGCCGCGTTTTGCAACGGAAAAGGTCATTTCGGTCAATACAACGGCCAGCGGCGGCAATGCCAGCCTGGTCAGTCTGGATGATTAACCTCTTAAACCCTAATCCTGATTTACAATAGGGATATGAACAAACCACACCCGACCTTGCAGTCTTTGACCAAAATCACCCCGCCCAGCAAGCGGGTGGACCGTGGCGTGCGTCTGCAAAATTTCAAGGCGGGCAGCGTGCTGTTCAAAGCGGGTGAGCCGCGGGACAATGCCTATCTGATCGAGGGCGGAACTGTCGATATTCTGGGTCCCGGGCCGGAGGGGCCACAAAGCGTTCTGGCGCGGTTGAGCCCGGGGGACGTGTTTGGTGAAATGGCGCTGATCGATGGTGGATTGCGCAGTGCCGCCGCCGTCGTCACCAGTGATGCGGTTTTGTTCGTCATTCCGCGCGGCGCGCTCAGGAACCGCGTGTTGGAAATGGATCCAATTTTATCGCTGATGGTGGCGCTGCTGGTGGAACGGTATCGCACCGTCCGCGTCAATCTGCCAGAATCGATCCGGCAGGATCAATTGTCCGCCGTGGCGCAGGCGATGGACCGGGCCACGCATTATGATATGCCCGAAGATGCGGCCCGCCTGTCCGAACTCTGGCGTCGGCGTGACAACGCGATCAAGGAATTAAAGCTGGAGCAGGAACTGCGCCGCGGTATTGAAAAGGGGGAATTTGTCCCTGCTTTGCAGCCCATCGTGTCCTTGCCCAGCCGCCGGCTGGTGGGGTTTGAAACGCTGGTGCGTTGGAACCATCCGGAGCGGGGCATGGTCTTCCCCGATGAATTTATCCCGGTGGCCGAACGCACCAATCTGGTGCAGTTTATCGACCATATGATGCTGCAAAAGGCCTGTGAATTGATGCCGGATCTGCTGTCTGACATGGGCGGCGATGACGTTCCTTTGTTTATCAGCGCCAACCTGTCCGGGATCAATTTTGAAAATCTGGATATTATCCAATCGGTGCGGGAAACATTGGTCCATAGTGGCGTCGACCCGCACCGGATCAAACTGGAAATCACGGAAAGCGCGCTGATTGATGACCCCGAAAAAACCGAACAGGTGCTCAGGGGGCTACGCGCGCTGGGCGTGACCATCGCGCTGGATGATTTCGGGACGGGGTATTCCTCGCTCGGCTATCTGCACCGCTTCCCGATTGATTCGATCAAAGTGGATCGGTCTTTCGTCAGCCAGATGCACGATGCCCCGCGCAGCATTGATATTATCCGCGCCATTGTCGGTCTGGCCCATAACTTCAAAATGGATGTGGTGGCCGAAGGTCTGGAAACCGAACAGGATGTCCAGATGATCAACGCCCTGGGGTGTGAGATGGCACAGGGGTATTTCTTTGCCAAACCCCTGATGCCCGCACAGGCGCGCGAATTTGCGCAAGGGTTCGCGGTGCGTAAGCCAATCTGATCCGCCTTGCGAATAATTCTCAATTATCCTTCTCAATCAATGCGTTCTTGATCTGTGGCGATCCGTTGTTATCATGCTATCTGATTAAAAATACCAGTCAGGAGATGATCCGTTGAAACGCCTTGCCGATTTGAAAGAAGACGAAGTCCTCGCGCTGGCCGTGTCCAGCGAAGAAGAAGACTCGCAAATCTACAAGCACATCGCCAACCGCCTGCGTGCGGAATTTCCGTCCACAGCGCAGATGTTCGATGAAATGGCGGCGGAGGAGCAGGATCATAAAAACATGCTCCTGACGCTGTTTAAGAAGCGTTTCGGCGATCAATTGCCTTATATCACGCGTCAGGACGTGCGCGGGTTTTTGAAACGCCGCCCGGTCTGGTTGATGGACAATCTGCCCGTCGATGCCATGCGCCGTCAGGCCGAGATCATGGAGATCGAAGCCTCCAACTTCTATGCCAAAGCGGCGGAGCAGGCGAAGGATGTCGAGGTCCGTAAATTGCTGGGCGATCTGGCCCTGATCGAAAAAGGCCACGAAGCCCGCGCCGCCGACCTGGAAGAAAAAAACCTGCCCGCCGATATCAAGCATGAAGAGGCGCAAACCGCGCACCGCATGTTCGTGCTGCAGGTGGTGCAACCCGGTCTGGCGGGCCTGATTGATGGGTCGATCTCAACGCTGGCGCCGATTTTTGCGGCGGCTTTTGCCACGCATGATTCGCACAGCGCCTTTGTCGTCGGTCTGGCGGCATCACTGGGGGCGGGGATCAGCATGGGGATTACCGAAGCCATGTCCGATGATGGTGAAATCACCGGACGCGGCAGTCCGTGGCTGCGCGGTGGCGTGTGCGGGTTGATGACGGCGGTGGGTGGTCTGGGGCACACGCTGCCCTATCTGATCCACGATTTCTGGACGGCCACGTTTATTGCTGCGGTCGTGGTCGTGGTCGAATTGTGGGCGATTTCGTGGATTCGCTGGAAATACATGGACACACCATTCCACTCTGCCTCCGTCCAGGTGGTGCTGGGCGGGGCGCTGGTCCTGCTGACCGGTATTTTGATCGGCAGTTCGTAAGGCGTCCGCTGGCAGCCCAAGAGAGCCTCACCTCTTTATTCCCCCTCCCAGAGGGAGGGGCTTTTTTGAGGTCGGAGCTTACGACTTCCTGCAGTAAAGCAAGGCCAGATAAGGCGGCATGTTGTTGTGCGCCGTGGCTGCGCCCGTGCTTTCCATCAGCGTGGTACCGCTGGCGCCCAGCGTCGATAAATCGGTTGGCCGTGCCACGGCTCCGACGGTGCTGAGGCTCAGCGTCACGGTTTCTGCTCCACCGGTATTCCCGCGGTTATAGGTTGCCCCGTCAGCCCCGACAATCATGCGACCATTGGCGTTGGCAAAGGGCACCCATCCATCCGGACATGCGCTCAAATCAAACGCCATCACGGCCCCGTCCGGAATGCCGATGCCCAACGCCGTTGTGGCGCGGATGCGGATAAAATCGTCATACAGGTTGGCGTTGTTGCCCGTGCTGCGGATTGTTGTGCTGACGAATGTTGCATCATCATCGCAGTTTTCTGTCTCGCGCGTTCCGGCGGTACAGGCAAAGCGTCCGGTGCCTGATGCGCTGTAGGCCCCGGCGTTATTTTCGCCGTGGCTGTTGATGATGTAATGGGCCGTGCCGGCGGCGGGGAAGGTCACAACCGGGTTGCCGGCGGCGTCATTGACGAAAATGGCCCCTTCATCGCGGTTATAGGTGGTGGGGTGGGCCAGGGATTCCGTGATGGCATAGGTAAAGCGCCCGCCCCACGCATCCCGCACAAAATCATCCGGCAAATTGAGCGTGCGTACCGGCACCGCCCCGATGCGGACCAATCGCCCGCCGCGTCCACCGCCCGCAGCAATCGTTTCATCGGCGGCGGGCGCAACCGTGTTGCATCCGTTTTCGGAAATTTCGACGCCGAAATTGGCGGTGTCGGGCGCAGCATTGAGGCGCGCGGGGCAGGGGTAGCGGCCATTCAGGCTGAGGAAGAGCTGCAGGGCCTCGTCAATCTGGTCCAGCCGCTCCTGTGTCGTGTTGATCTCGGTTTTTTTCAGATAGCTCAGCAACATGGTCGATGCGGTGGCCAGCAAAATGCCGCCGATCAGCATGACAATCGCCACTTCCACCAGTGTAAAACCGCGTTCGCGGATGTTCGGGTGGTGCGCCATCGTAATCTCCCCCGGTCCTCTCAAGACCAAATTTATGAATAAAAACCAGAAGTTACGCATTTAGATCAATTTTTACGCAAGTTTAATCAAAAGTATATATGATTGTTGGTTGAGAGGGCGTTAATGGGGGATACGGTCATGCAGGGTCATGAAAACCGGTCTGCGTGCAAATCTGATAATCGGGCCCATTGGACATCACAGGCGGGGTTCTCCCTGTTGGCGATGGCCTTTTTAATGATCATTCTGGGCGGCGTCGTCGCCGTCGGCGGGGCCTTGTATCAGGTCTGGTCCGCACAGAAGGGATCATCAACCACCCAGGCGCGCATGGAGTATATTCAGGATGCGCTGGCCAGTTTTGCGGCCCATCATGGGCGTTATCCGTGCCCGGCCCGTTTGACGGACCCGTTTGATACCGCCAATTTCGGCGTCGAAATTTCCGATAATTGCGCCACTGATCTGACCGCTCCGGCGGGCACAACCCGCGTGGCCAGCGAAGACGCGACCAAGGGCTTTATCCGTATCGGGGCGGTGCCGGTGCGCACCCTGAACATTCCCGATGAATATATCGCCGATGGCTATAACCGCCGTCTGGTCTATGCCGTGACAGAGGCCTACACCGAAGACGGTGCCCCGTTGGCCGAAGACCGGGGGGCCATCCGCATCGAAGATGCAGCAGGCAACAGCGCCACATCCAAACCCAACAACATCGTGCAGGTGGTTTACAGCATGGGGTGGGACGATAACGGGGCCTATACCGATAACGGGGCCATCGTGGCGGCCTGTGATGCGGGCAAGAAGTCCGGCATTAACTGCGATATCGACAGCAATGCCGTGTTTATGAACACCATGGAAAAATCATCCAACCCGGCCGATCCGTTCGTATCGCGCGTGGCCTATCGCCCCAGCAAGACCGTTGTGGCGTGTGAGGACAAGGGCCTGAAAATCCCGCGCGACACCGCGTTCCTGATTGATACCAGCGGCAGTATGGCCAGCAAGGCCAACGGGTGCCCGCCGGAGGTTGGCAAGAACTGTACCCGGATGGATGTGGCCCACTGGGCCATGCGGCGCGTGATGCCGGCGCGGCTTTATTCCAACACGCTGAGCAAAAGCCCCGGTGATACCATTATGACCGGGTTTACCAATAAACAATGGCTCAAGGACGTGAATCCGGTTTTGAGTTCAACATGGAAAGACCGGATTTTCGACAAGGCCCCAACCGACGGGTCCGTCTATGTCCCGCCCAAGGACGATGAAATGATGGCCGATCTGGAGGGGGATTTGGCCAAAATGTGCCCGTCGGGCGGAACGCCGCTGGGCTCGCACATGATGGGGCTGGCGGATCAGATCAAGGCGCACAAGCCGGAAGGCTATGTCGACAACCCGGATTTTCCGGACAAAATCACCATCATTTCCGATGGGGAAAATAATGGCGGCGAAGATCCCATGTCCCTGCTGGCCACATTGAAAGCCAAGCATCCGAACATTCAGGTCGATGTGATCGACGTGGTGGGGAACCCCAGCCTGCAAAAAATCTCGCAGGAAACTGGCGGGGCCTATTACCGGTCGAACAATCCGGATGAATTGCTGGACGCGCTGTATAAATCTGCCGGGATTTGCAAACCCTATACCCCGGCCACGGTGGTGGATAAGCTATATTGTAAATAAGCGGGCCGCGGATGCGGACCGGATCGGCTTATTTCTTCCGTTTTGCGGCAAAGAAATCCTTGAGAATCTGGCCGCATTCATCCGCCATGATGCCGCCTGCGACCGCTGGGCGGTGATGGCAGGTGGGTTGGGTGAAAAACTGGCCGCCGTGATCAATCCCGCCGCCCTTGGGGTCTGGCGCGCCATAAACCACGCGGCGGATGCGGGCAAAGCTGATCGCCGCCGCACACATGGCGCAGGGTTCCAGCGTCACATACAAATCACAGGCGGGAATGCGCTGGGCCCCCGCATTTTTGCACCCATCCCGAATGACCATAATTTCGGCATGGGCTGTGGGGTCGGCCCGTTCAATCGTGGCGTTGCCGCCCCGGGCGACAATGTCACCCGTTTCCACATCGACCAGCACTGCGCCAATCGGAACCTCGTCCCGGGTGCCAGCGGCGTGTGCTTCGGCCAGCGCGGCCTGCATGTAATGATCGTCGGTTTTCATCACCATGGCAGGGTGTTTACCACAAAGGCGCGGCGGCACAAAGGACGCAGCGCGGTCGCTTCCCCTTGCTCCCTCTCCCATGGGGAGAGGGGTGGGGTGAGGGGGTACAGGGTGGATGAAGGGGAGCATATATTCTGGCTTTATTCCCCTCCCCCTAGCCCCCTCCCTCTGGGAGGGGGAACTCTTCGAGTTTCTTTATGCCGCTGTACCTTTGTGGTACATAAGGCCGGAACAATCAAAAGACCGCCAAAGAGAACACCAGCATGAACGACACAGAAAACAGTGAATCCGGCGGCGAACGCATCGCCAAGGTCATGGCCCGGGCGGGGCTGTGCTCCCGGCGCGAGGCGGAAAGCTGGATCGCGGCGGGCCGCGTCCGGGTGAATGGCAAGACGCTGGAGTCCCCGGCCTGTCTCGTCGGGCCGGATGACCAGGTCTTTGTCGATAACAAGCCCCTGCCGACGGCGCAGGTCACCCGCCTGTTCCTGTATCATAAGCCCGCCGGGCTTGTGACCTCGGCCCGGGATGAACTGGGCCGCCCCACCGTGTTTGACATGTTGCCCGCCGCCATGCCGCGGGTGGTCAGTGTCGGGCGGCTGGATTTAACGACCGAAGGGCTGTTGCTGCTGACCAATGACGGGGGCTTGTCCCGCCATCTGGAATTGCCGGCCACCGGGTGGAAACGCCGGTATCGTGTACGTGTGTACGGGACCGTGAATGAAAAGAAACTGGCCGGGTTAAAGGACGGCATTACGGTCGATGGCGTGCGGTATGGCGCGATCGAGGCCACGCTGGAAGAAGCACAGACCAAAGCCAATAGCTGGTTGTCCGTCACCCTGACCGAGGGCAAAAATCGCGAAATTCGCCGGGTGATGGAGGCACTGGATTTGCAGGTGACGCGCCTGATCCGGGTGTCCTATGGCCCGTTCCGTCTGGGCAAGCTGAACGAAGGCGCGGTGGAGGAAGTCCCTTTGGCCGCCCTGCGCGAGCTGATCCCGACATACTTTAATCCCGGGGCTGCGCAGACGGATACGGACATTGATGGTGTTGATACTGCCCCGCGTACAGCCCGCACGCATACGGGCGCGGCCCCGGCCAAGAACGCCACCAGCCGCAAAGGCTGGGCCAAGGCCAAGCCGGACACCAAGGTCAAGCCGCGGAAAAACCGTAAACCGTCTGGGTCCGGGGGAAAGCCCACGGGTAATCGTACGGGTAAACGCTGATGGGTGTACGAATCACCGGCGGGGAATTTCGTGGGCGCGTACTTCAGGCGCCAACGGGTACACATGTACGCCCAACGGGGGACCGGAACCGGCAGGCGATTTTCAATATGTTGAATGCCCCGCGCTGGCTGGATGACCTGATGCCGGGGACGGATTTTGATCTGGATGGAGCCGTCGTGCTGGATGGTTTTGCCGGAACCGGGGCGCTGGGGGTTGAGGCCCTGTCCCGCGGGGCAGCGTACGCCGTGTTTTTTGAGAAGGATCGCGCTGTTGCGGGGCTGTGCCGTAACAATCTGGAATCATTGAAAATTACCGATCGTACGTCGCTGTATGTCCGGGATTCGACCAAGCCGGGCGCGCGTCCGGCGGACGTCCCGCCGGCGACGCTGGTCTTCCTCGACCCGCCGTATCGGCAGGGTCTGGTGCCTAGGGCGTTGGGCCCGCTGGTTGCGGGTGGGTGGATGGCCCCAGGGGCGATAGCAGTCCTTGAGACTGAAAATACGGCGCCAGCCGATGAACTGGTGCAATCGGTGTCAGGTGTACGTATTTTGGATGAGCGGGCGTATGGTCTGACCCTGTTTCGCTTTGTTCAATATTGTGGCTGAAACCATGGCCGGCCTTGAAGTTGAACGCGCTGAACAGCGTGGTCAGCGAACGGGCGAGCGTAATGCTGGGGCGGACATCCTGCCGTTTCATGGCTTTTTCAATCGCACGCGTTCCGTACACATACCCCGGATCTGACATTTTGCTGGCGGATTCGGCGGTGTAGCGGTCCACAATGCACCCGCGTTTGTGCCAGGCAAAGGCCACCTTGAGCGGACGGGCGGTGGCCCCATCCTTGTCGGAATCCCCGACCATCACGGCCCGGTTCGTTGGGCACGAAAAATCCTTCAGAATTTGCTGTAAATGTTTCGGGCTGGGCTTCGCCAGACGTTTGCCCGTCACCGGATGCGGTCCCCACAGCGTCATATTCCGCTTAATCGCCTGAACGAAGGCCGGATCAATCTGGCTGAGCAGGCGATTGTCGGATTCGATGCTGGGTTGGCAGTAAAAATGGTCAAACAGCGCCGGAATTTCCATGAAATCGGCAATTTGGCCGCTTTTTTGTGCATTTTGGGCCAAAAACCACAGGCGCAGGATCAGCGATGTGGCTTCGGTGTCGGAATAAATCACCTGTTGTGCACCGCTGTTGCGGACACCGCGCAATGTTTCGACCGCTTCCGGATAGAAGGTGGTTAATTCCTTTTGTTCTTTCATCCAACGGTCGCGGATGGCCCATTGTGTCGCTTTCAGCTGCGTTTCTTCAACCGGATTGGCGGCCTTGGGCAGCATGTTTTGTGCGCCCATCCATTGCAGGGCCCCGGTGTAATCGTAAAAACGGAACTGGCTGGGGGTCTTGCGGAAGGCCTGCTGGACATGGGCCGGGTTCAAACCGTACAGCGCGGATGTGCGGGCCATGGCCCGGCTGGTGGATTGCGCCCACGTCTTGATCGTATCGGTCAGCGTGTTGTCCAGATCCCAGACGACCAGATGTTTTTCCGGGCGGCTGGCTTTTGCGTTACGCGGTTTCGACATAGAGCATAAACCCTGCTGTTATTTTCTATAATAACTCGACAGGGATATATGTATCAGCCCAGCATGCCAGTGTAAAGCAAAACCAGCAGGAACAGGCCCAGACCGACGCGGTACCAGACAAAAACCATGAAGCTGGAACGGGTTAGCCATTTCATCAGGACATGCATGGCCCCCAACGCGGCCAGGCAAGACACGACGACCCCCGCCGCAATATCCAGCCACAACCCGTTGCTGGGCGGGTTTTCAACCATGCCCAACGCGGCCAGAAACCCGGCCCCGGCAATGGCAATGCTGCCCAACAGGAAGGAGAAGCGCGCGGCTTCAACCCGGCTCAGGCCCAAAAACCGCCCGGCGGTCATGGTGATGCCCGACCGGCTGGTCCCGGGCAACAGGGCCAGACATTGGGCCAGCCCGATAATCATCACATCCTTGAGAGTCAGGTCCGCCCCCGTGCGGGTGGCGGGGCATTTCAGGTCGGCCACGCCCAGAAGGATCCCGAAAATCACCAGCCCCCACGCCGCCAGCGGCAAGGACCGCGCCCAGGCCGGTTCATAAATATGCAGGATCAGGCCGATAATCACGACCGGAACGGTTCCAGCCATCAGGAACAGACAGAGTTTGGACCGTTGCGTCAGCCCGTTTTTATGCACGGACAGCAAGTCGAATCCGCCCAGCACCACCTGCCAGATATCCTTGCGGAAATAGAGCAGAATGGCCAGCAAACTGCCGACATGGACCGCAATATCCAGTGTCAGCGTTTCACCCCAGTAATCGGGTTGCCCCGGTCCCTCATGCAGCAAAGCATGGGTCAGGATCAAATGCCCGGATGACGAAATCGGCAAAAATTCGCTGATCCCTTGGACGATGGCCAGGATGATAATATGATAGAGTGGCATGATGAAGCGGAGCTTTCCGTGATGCGGTCAGGTTTGTGATTCAAAACAATAAACGGATTTTTACCCATGGTCTATGTCATCGGTGTGGCGGGCTTTATTGGCGGTTTTGTGCTGGGGTTGATCGCCCTGCGTTACATCCTGAAAGACCGCAGCAAAGAAGACTTGCTGCAGGATAAATCCCTGCGCCTGTACGGGGCGATCACATGGTTGCTGGCCGCTTTGGGCGGGGCCACGGCGATGGCGTGTTATACGCATTTCTGGGGGTAGGGATGAAGCAGGGAAGACGTTGGCTATGCGTTGTTTTTCTAGGGGCGTTGGCAGTCGTCCTCGGAATTGCCGCTTTCCAAAACAACACGTCTGACAAAAGCCTGCTCAAAATATTTGATGGGGCTTATGGTAAGAATGTTGGTTATGTGGGACGTGCTAGTGCGGAACATATCCTACAGTGTTGCGCAGAACGAGCCCTTGCCTATGCTGAGTTAGAGAAAAATGGGTTTCGAATAACAACCCGTCAATGGCTGCCAGATGAACCATATCCGGCCGGATTTAAATCGGCAGAGTACTACGACGAAACGGTCCATGGCCAGCGCGGGCCCGGTTTAGGCCGGATATTTGATGTTTTTGCGTCCTATAAAATAACGATATTCATCCGTGATGGTCGTGTGGCCAAGGTTTCTGCGCGTATTGATCGAACAATGCCTTGAACCTTGTATTTCCCCTGTTCCCTCTCCCACGGGGAGAGGGCTAGGGTGAGGGGGGGGTGGTTGGAAGGGGTGTCGTGCTTGATCGGCAAGATCAGAACCCCTCACCCGGCTCCGGCTAAGGGCTTTCGCCCTAAGCCTGCACATCCCTCTCCCCATGGGAGAGGGACACTGAATTTCAATATGAAAATACCGATTGGTATAAAATTCTTTGCGCCAGCCCTTGATCCTGTATACGCACCACCTAACTGACTGAAAGTGCGCGCAAAAGCGTGGTGCCATGGTGACGATTTGTTGAGGATTTGTTCATCCTTGATTCAGACTTTTCGTGTTACCTGAACCATCGGATCTTTCGCGTAAGAATTGTTTTTGAAACACATCACACCAACAACCACTGACACACAAAAGGAACCGTTCCACCATGTCTCGTTTTTTATCCATTCTGGCTGCGGCCGCTTTGCTGATTACGCCTGTTGCGGCCCGCGCGGCAGATGCTGTTGAAACCTACACGCTGGAAACGCCGCACACGCAAATCGTGTTCGCGGTGAACCACCTTGGTTTCTCCAACTCCATCGGGAAATTTCTGGGGTATAGCGGGACGATCCATTTCGATCGCACCGATCCGTCCAAATCCAATGTCGATGTCGTGATCAAATCGGACTCGCTGGAGATCAATGACGATGCCTGGAACAAGCATTTGAAGAATGCCGATTTCCTGGATGTCGAAAAATTCCCGGAGATTACGTTCAAAAGCACAGGGATTGCCGTGACGGGTGAAAAGACCGCTGACATCACTGGCGATCTGACCATCAAGGGCGTAACCAAGCCAGTCGTGCTGAAAACCACCTTTAACAATGCGGGTCCGCACCCGATGAACCCGGCTGAAAGTCGCGCGGGCTTCTCGGCCACGACCAGCTTTAAACGCTCGGATTTCGGCATTACCTATGGCATTCCGGCCGTGGGTGACGATGTTGAGGTGCGGATTGAGGTTGAATCGATCCTGCAGGCCAAACCGGCGACCAACGAATAATCCCTGATCCGAGACGAGAGGACCATGCACCATGCAGTGGCGTAACACATCTGAACATTATGGCGTTGTCGCCAAAAGCTTTCACTGGGTTATCGCCCTGCTGGTGATTGGTCTTCTCGGTGTTGGGTTGTATATGGAGTCGCTGGACCCCAGCCCGTTGATGTTTAAATTATCCTTCTGGCATAAATCGTTCGGGATTACCGTTCTAGCGCTGGTCGCGGCCCGTTTGGTCTGGCGGTTTATGAATACGCATCCGCACAGCCTGCCCACCCATGCCGGGTGGGAAAAAACTTTGGCCAAAATCACCCATGGTCTTCTGTATCTGGCGTTGTTTGCCATGCCGCTTTCGGGGTGGATCATGTCGTCGGCCAAGGGGTTTTCGGTCAATGTGTTCGGCTGGTTTACCCTGCCGGATCTGGTCGGGGAAAACGAACAGATCGGGTCGATCGCCCGCAGCATTCACGGCTATGCCGGATATGCGCTGATCGTCTTGATCGGGCTGCATTTCGCCGGTGCCATGAAACATCACGTCATTGACAAGGATTCAACGTTGCGCCGGATGCTGCCCATGGTGGTCGTGGCGCTGGGGGTGATGATCGCCCCTGCCTCTGCCGCGGACGCCCCGGCGTGGACGATTCAAAAAGATCAAAGCACCATTGCAATCGAAGGCACGCAAATGGGTGCGCCATTCAAGGGCGGGTTCAAGACATTCGATGGCGTCATTCACTTCGATGCCGGCAATCTGGCGGGATCCAAGGCCGATATCACCATTGATATCGCCAGTTTTGACAGCGCCAGCAAGGACCGTGACGGGTCGGTGCAGGGGGCGGAATGGTTTGATTCAAAAACCTACCCCCAGGCAAAGTTTGTCACGGATAAATTTGAGGCCGGGACCGATCCGAACAGCTTTATCGCCCATGGCCAGTTGACCATCCGTGATAAAACCGTGCCGGTGCAATTGCCCTTTACTCTGGTTGTCGATGACTCGGGTGTGGCCACGGCAGACGGCACGCTGACCATCAACCGTATTGATTATGGTGTCGGGGCCGGGCAATGGTCGAACCCCAAGGATGTGGGAACGGATGTAAAAATCACGATCCACATCGTGGCGAAAAAATAGAGATCATAAAAAACCCGGCCACTGGCCGGGTTTTTCTTTATGGCTTCGGAACGCGCGGGGTTGGCGGATCATCCGGGTATTCTATTACGGCGGGCAGGGGTTCTGCCGGTCCTGTGACCTTGCTTTCGGTCATGGCGCGCACAGGTGCGGGCAGGACGCCGTTTTTGCGCAATACATCGCGCAGGGCCGCAATGGCATTGCCGGGTTTTTGCCCGCGAATGTAAATGCCGGCGCCGGGTTCCATCTTGCCCCGGCTTTCGATTGTAATGACATCGCCCTTTTTCACGTCTTCATAGGCGAAGGCATAGGTCGAAAAAGTTTCTGTTTCGCTGAACGGCATGCGGAATTGAAAGCCGGCGGGGGTCGTTACAATCGGCATAATCGTTAACCAGGAACCACCCGGTGTGGCGATGGTTAACCGGCTGAGTGTCATATCTTCCGGAACCACAAAGCTATATTTGTTGAACGCTTTGCGGCCGGTGCCGATTTTTTCATGGCTGTGGACCGACAGGAATTGCGCGGTGGCTTGCGTTGTTTGCAGGCCGTCGCGTTCCTTCAAGATGATCATGGTTTGAATGGCGTTGTTCCATGCCTTGGGGTTAATAATCCCGGCGCCGCATCGTTCGTGCCAAGGCAGCCCACCGCCATTGCTTGTGTAGTGTGCAGGCTGACCTTCAAAATTGGCTGGGTTGTTAGCGACTGAATGGTCCTTGTCATCTTTGAACATGCCAGGATTTTTGAAGTCCCATGGGTTACGATCCGCGCTCATCAAACCCGCCGCCATTATTTCCTCAAACGACAGGGCATCACCATACCATTCGGCCATTTGGCGATATGTTGCGGCCAGTGCCGGCGTTGCATTTGACGTTCCGTGATTTATTTCTCCGTCAAATGAAGGTGTGCGGTTGCAAATGTCTGCGGCAAAACTTGTGTAATGCGCAATCATTGGCCGCTCTGTCTCCATGTTTTTGGCTCTAAAATCAGCGCTTGCGCCAACCGTGACTGCGCGCGGGCCGTGTGTAATATATGATGTTTCGCCCATGCGTCCGCCGCCGGTAAACCAGTCATTCCCGTTGGCAATGAAATAGGTGATTTTGTTTTTTTGCTGTTGATCCAGGCTTTCGCGGAGTGCGATGAAGTCTATTGCGCCTTCGTAGCGTTCGACATTTTCTTCGGAAACGTGATCAGTGTCTTTTGCACTGCCTTGCGATGTGCTGAATACAATATTATCGGCGATTTTTGCGCCGTTATTGTTGAATAAGGCCGTGTGAATGTCACTGTTATCCTTCCGGATTTGGCGGAATGATGATTCGTATAGGTGGTGAAAGTTTTTTGTATCAACATTGGGGTTTAAGATCAGCGCTGATTTAACCGCCGTTGTAAAAACGATCACATGGTGATTTTTGATGGGTGAATTATCACCTTTGGATTCAACGGTCACCAGGTCCACTTCACGGTTTTTTGCGGTGGGTCCAGGTTCCAAGGCTTCCAAGGAGGACGATTTTGGTAATGATGGGATGGCGATTTTTGCAATGTTGGCGCCATTGTTCGTCAACATTTCACGTGTTAAATGCGTGTTGTTTTGTACAGCATCACGGGAATTTTGATTGCCAATGGTCAAGCGCGTATAGTTTTTTTCATCAACCAGTGACAATTCCTTGAGAATTTCAAGCGTCTTTCTGTCCATCGCCCAGTCGGCAATGCTGGTAAAATCTTTGTATTCTTTCTGCCACTTAGGGGCGTCGCTGTAAGTGAAGCCAAAGCTGTAAAGCCATTGGATGACGCTCAATATTTTGCGGACTCCATCAATGTGCTCCTGCTCAGATTTAAGAAATATTTCGACAGCTTCATCCATGATGGTCATGTCGTTGGATGTGATCTGGCGTTTATTTCCACCTTTTTCGAGCACTTTTTTCATCAATGCACTGGCGTTTGTGCCTGTGTCCCCTTTTTCAGCAAAAAGGGTATAGGCCACTTCGATCGGGCTCAGGATGTTCATGCCTTGCGTGATGCGCAGATGCGGGTTCGCGCCTTGATCCAGCGCGTTGATCGCGCTGTCGACCAACGCGGCAATATCCTGCGCCGGTTCATCGTCCTTTTGGAACAGCGCGGCCTTATAGGCTGTCAGCAAAGATTCATGCAGGACCTTGTCCTGTTCCGTGCGCACATCGTTTTTATTTTTTTGCGCGGTCTTGGCCACAGGTTGTTTGGCGGTTTGTGCGGCGGCGTCATTGAAAGCCAGGCTCAGACTTAAAACGGCCAATCCGGTTGCGGCGAGAGCAGAGCGCAGTGTGCGTGCGGAACCCATAATTTAAAAACTCCATACAATCTATATAACAACACGGCCGGGGCCGTGGGTGGGCACCATACAATAAATCTTCTGGAAAATGCAAAGGTTTAAAATTGTTTATTTTCAGTATGTTAATGTGAAAAACGCCCGGATCGCCGGGCGTTTTTTTGACGGGGCAGGCGGCGCCCGAACACGGGCCGGGCTTTTTGATTATCGTTCAAACCGCGACGGGTAAATCGGCGTCGGGGCGATGGGCTGGGGCCGTTGCAGATCGACGGGGTACATGAAATCGGATTCCTTGTCCCCAGTAATCGTTTTCAGTGGTTTGGGCAATGTGCCTACCGCCTGTAACGCGTCGCGCAGGGCGGCGATGCTGTTGCCCGTTGGCTGGCCGCGCAGGATGATGCCCGCCCCGGGGGCCAGCGGTTGCGTTGTGCGGATTGTGAACATGTCGCCCGCTTTCACATCTTCATAGGCGAAGGCGAAGGTGGACACGGTTTCGCTGAAAGATTTGGGCATCCACAAATCAAATCCGGCCGGGGTGCGCACAGCGATGTCGCCATGGGTGCCCAGAGGATGCGGGAATTTAAAGGTCAGTTTACCCAGTGTCATGTCTTCGGGCACGCGGACCTGATACACATATTCCGGTTTCTTGGCGTGGCCGACCGTGATACGGGCGGGTGTCGCCATGATGGTATGGCTGACGGGTGTGGCGGCTAGCCCCTTTTCCGCCTTTAAAACAAGCATTTTTTGAATGGCGGCGTGCCACGCCGGAACGTCCAGAATACCGGGGCCGCATCGGTCATGGTGCGGCAGGCCCCCGCCATTGGTGACGAATTCGGCCGGGGCGGATTGCAATGTGACTTCGGCTGGCGATCCAAACAGGCTTTGGAACGATCCGACATTTTCAAAATCGCGCACGTCGCGGCTGGCCGTCATCATGGCAGCGGCGATGATTTCCTCGAAATTCAGCTGGTCGCCATACCAGGACGCCATTTGCCGATACAAAGCGGCCGTTTCCGGTGTTGAAAACGATGTGCCGCTGAGCTGTTCACCCCGGCGGTTGGGCTGCTTGGCGCAGATATCGCCGCCAAAGCTGCTGTACGTGCTGATGACGTGGACGGGCTGATCTTTGGAATCCTTGGTCTTGTACATGCCGCTGGACCCGACGATGACCGCACGCGGGGAGTGCGTGGTGGAATAGCCCTGTATATACCGCCCGCCGCCGCTATACCAATCATTGCCCGCGGCCTGAAACACGATGGGTTTTGACGCGTCGAGACGTTTGATCACTGTATCTGTCGTGCGGTAAAGCAGCGTGTCTGTTGTGTGATAGACGCGTTTCTGATCACCCAGTTTTTCCGACCGGGTCATGCCCATAGAATGGGTAAAGACGACATTGTCCATCAACGGGGCCGCCGCGTTGTTAAACAGTGCGCGCAATATGTTGGATGTCTCCCCGCCCGGATAAAACATGATGGATTCCTCGATGGCGTGAAACCGTGTGAAATCCACCTTTGGATTGATGGCAAAGGCCGTGCCCGTGGCGGTGCGGAACGTGTCGGTGTGATGGTCCCCGGTATCGCCGGCGGGGCGTTCAACGACGATCAGGTCGACCGGTTTGTTGCCCGCCGTGGGTCCGGGAATGACCGGGGCCAGATGGGCGTGGCTGTCGTACAGATAGGGCACGATAATCAGCCGGTCGCGCGGGATGGCGGCGTGAACAGCCATGCCATTGATGCGGGCCAGATCGGCGGCGATCGTCGCCGTATCGGCATCGGGGCGGGCATATTCGGTGCCCACGCGCTTGGCAATTTTTTCGAAGCTGGTTGTGGTGTCCGTGTCACTCATAAAGACAAAGGCGTGTGCGGGTTTTGTATCAATTTCCTGACCCACCGCCACAGGAATGCGCAGAGTTTGTCCTGCGTGCGGGGGAAGCTTGCCTGTATTATGCGCGATGATGGCGCGACGGCTGTCTTCTGTATCGCGTGTGCCCATGATCGGGGCGAAACGTGCGGCCAGTGTATCCAGCGTATCACCGTCTTGAATCACATATTCAAAAGGTTTCAGCGGCAGGACGGCGGAAAAATCCAGCACTTTGGCCCCGTGATCGCGCAACAGATCCGCTGTGATCGTGGTGGCGGTGCGGGCGGCATGGGTCGCCGACGGGGTGCTGTAATGCAGGCGGTAGTAAGTGGCGTAATCAATCAGCCCGGCGCGCCAGAATTCTTCGGCGCTGGCCAGATTGTGAATGATGTCGGTCATGCGGGTTCCGGCCTGAATTTTAATGGTCTCTTCCGCATCTTTCAGGCTGAGCCCACCATCAATCAAGCGCTTCATCATCTTCAGGCTCAGGCGCAGGTCGGCGCGGGATTGATCCTGTGCGTCAATGACGGCCTTGACCGCGTGATCCATCGGCCCGCGTCCGCCGACATCCTGTGATTTGATATCGGCCCCGCGCTCCATCATGAAATCAAACAACTCCGTTGATTCCAACAGGCGCGATACCTGGAACATGGCGCTAAAAGCGGTGGAATAAGCCTCTTCCCCGACCATCAGCGCGCCGTAGCTGTTGTGGTTGATGTTGCCGCCGTCTTTAATCAGTGTTTTGATCAGGTCAATATTGCCCCGGACATGCGGGTCGTTTTTTGGGTTATAGGCCGGGTTGGCGTTTTTCTGTGTCAGCAAAAACTGCCCCAGAATCCCAACTTCGCGCGCCAGATCGTGATTTAATTTGAATTGTTTCTGGGCGGCGTCGGATTGCGTGGCCAGAGTTTGGGTTTGGGCTGCTGCATCGGCCTCTTCCAGTGCCGGATGGGCGACGCTGTTGAAGGACAGGCTCAAGGCCAGCGTGCTCAGGCCAGCGGAAGCAACGATAGTGCGAATATGTCGACGGTTCATCTTTAAAATCCACCTGGAAAGGCTGGCTTGGCGCCCGGGGCGTCGGGCAGGGGTTTGTGAATATTGACCGGCTGGGCATCCCCTGTGACGCTGTTCATCGTCATGGATTTCAACGGGGCGGGCAGGGTTCCATGGCCACGCAGATAATCACGCAACGCCGCGATTGAATTGCCCGGCGCGTGCCCGTTAAAGACGATGCCCGCCTCAGGGGCCAGCGGTTGCGTTGTTCGCAGTTCAAATACGTCGCCGGCTTTCACGTCTTCATAGGCAAAGGCGAAAGTGGACAAAACGTCCGTGTATGTCCGGGGTAACAGCATTTCAAACCCGGCGGGTGTGCGTACGACCACGTCGCTGTGGGCATTCTGGAATTGCGGCAACAGGAACGTCAGCTTGCCCAGCGTCATATCCGCCGGGGCGGGAATGCGGTACGTATATTCGGACACGTTGTTCGCGTCAGATCGGGTGAACGCGTTTTTGATGGTGACGCGCTGATGCGGCACCATATTGGCGGACAGGTTAAATTGCGCCTTTAACGACAAGACATTCTGCAGGGCCTGATGCCATGATTGGGGCTCCAATACGCCCGCGCCACAGCGTTCATGACGCGGCAAGCCGCCGCCATTGGTGGTGTAAAGCGCTGGCACGCTGTTCAACGTGGACAGGCTCGGGGGCAGGGATGCGGTATATTTCCCGATATTTTCTACGTCCAGAACGTCGCGGTCCGCGCTCATCAACCCGGCGGCCATGATTTCTTCAAAGCTTAAACGGTCGCCGTACCATTCGGCGAACTGGCGGTATTGCGCGGCGGTGGATGGGGTGGAAAACGACGTTCCCGTCATGATGTCCCCGCGGAAATTCGGCACACGTGCGCATACATCCGCCCCGTATGAACTGTAATGCGTCATCACGTGCATTTTAACGCCGGGGGCGGTGTTTTTGGTTTTGGCGATGGCGCTGGCCCCAATCAAGACAGATCGCGGTGAATGGGTCAGGGTGTATCCCTGCATATATCGTCCGGCACCATAGCTGTACCAGTAATTGCCCGCAGCGTTGAAGATGATCGGCTTCGCTTCGTTCAACGGGTCCAGCATCATGGCGATGGATTCGACGTTGCGGTCATTTGCGGTACGGGCCTGCCGCGCGTCATTGGCGGCACTTTCCTTGACTGCGGTACCCATGGAATGGGTGAACACAATACGGTTGTTGGGCGAATCCATGGAATCATTGCGCGTGTTGGCGCTGAACAGCGCGCGCAACGCATCCGGGATTTGTGCGCTCGGATAATCAATCGGCAGGGTCTCAATAGTGTGTATCCGGCGCAGATCCGCCGCCGGGTTTATGCCATAGGTCGTGCCCGCCGCAATCCGGTATGTATCACGATGGTGGGAGTCTTCGACCTTGATCGGCAGGGGGTTGCCCTCAATCACGAATAAATCAACCGGATTGCGCTTCGCGCTCGGGTCCGGTTGGATCAGCTTGACGTGGCTATGGCTGTCGTTGGTGTAGGGGAACAGTATTTTTTGCTCGGCATCCAGTTTGGTGTCGAGGGGCAGGTTGTTCATCGCCGCCAGTTCCGCCGCAATAGTGTTGATGGATGCGCCGGGGCGGTAATAATGCGCGGCGTTGCCCTCGGCCAGTAATTTAAAGGTGGCCCCCGTGCTGTATACACTGATTACGCTGATTTCGCGGCCCGGCGGCAGGGGAATCAGCACCGGCTGATTTGCGGCCAGTGGCGTGTCGTTGGCCTGCGCGATCAGGGTGCGGGCGTGGTTCAGATCAATTGCACCCATGACCGACGCAAAGCGCGCCGCGACGCTGTCCAGCGTATTATCCGCCGTCATTGTAACTTGAAAGGGGCCGCCGGGGCGCGAGCCGCTGAAGTCCGGTGTTTTGGCTCCGTGTTCCTGCAGGATTGCGGGCGTTATATTGTCCGTGTTCAAGAGCGCATCGCGCGCGGCATCCGACCCGATAATAATTTTTTTATAAACATCATCAGGCACCAGCCCATGATCGCGCAACACGCTCAACCCGAACAGGTTTTTCGCCGTGGCGGCGTAATCGCGATGCTCCACGCCTTTCAGTCTTTCGCGCGTGTCGTTCAGGGTCAGGCCCCGGGCCTCCAATGTCTGCACGATGCGCAACGCCGCTTCAACCTTTTCCCGGGACACAAGCTGGGCATCCTGCAGGTTGCTGACGGCGTAGTCCATGACACTCCACCCATCCGCGTCGATGGCGTTCAGGTCGGGATTTTTTGTCAGGATATGATCAAGAATTTCCGTCGTCATCATCATTGCTGACAGCTGAATGGCCGCGAACATCGGGCTGGACACGCTGGTTTTGCCCACACGCATGCCCTTTTCAATGCGGAAATTCGGGTTGGCCCCGCGATCCAGCAGGGATTTGATGGTGTCTATATTGATGCGGATATAATCGTCCGTGGCCGGATTGTAATTGGTGATGCTGCCCGTGCGCTCTTCAATCAATCGTCCCAGGGCGCGCATTTCAGCCGCCAAATCCATATTTAATTGATGGAGCGGATCAATCACCACGCTGAGCGGGGAAGTGCGCTGCGGCTGCAGGGTTGGCTCCGGCGTTTGCGGACGGTCCAGATTGTCACTGATAGGTGAAATGGCGGCGGCGTTAAACGCGCCCAGCAATGTTGCGAATCCCAGACCCGCGGCGGCCAAAAGCCGCGCCCGTTTTTGAGCGGAAGCCATTTTAAATAATCCCTGTTTTTACTTTTTTATTTTTTCAAGCAGAAACACTAGGAGGGATTGCCGGGGAATGCAAAAGCAAAAACCGGATTTTGGAATGGCTGGGTTGCAATGGATCGTTGTTATGAAAATAATTGGCGCGGCGTTTCATTTTTGTTCTTTAAAATCAGGCCGATAAAAATTTTTTTCGGGGAAATGTGAATTTGCGGCTGGGGAATCGGGTGGGAAAAGTCTATGATGTCAGTCAATTAAAACATGTCCTTCAAGGGACGTCTGGGATAGTCTGTGTAACATGAGAACTCTGTATCATCTTTGGCTTCACCCCTTTTCCCGGAAGGTGCGCATCGCACTGGCCGAGAAGAAGCTCGATTTCGAGCAGCGCATTGAAAAAGTGTGGGAACGCCGGACGGAGTTTCTGGCCCTGAACCCCGCGGGCGATGTGCCCGTGCTGGTCGAGGCCGATGGCACGACGCTCGCGAACTCTCAGGTCATCTGCGAATATCTGGAAGAAGTTTACCCCGAAATCAATCTGCTGGGCTTTGACCCGGCACAGCGCGCGGAAACGCGCCGCTTGGTCAGCTGGTTTGACGTGAAATTCAACCGCGAAGTCACCGACAACCTGGTCGGCGAAAAATTGATGAAGCGGTTTTTGAAATTGGGTGAACCGCACGGGCCGTCCATTCGCGCGGGCCACGCCAACATTCATTATCATTTGGATTATATCGGTTTTCTGACGGAAAAACGCCGTTGGTTGGCCGGTGAGAATTTTTCGTTGGCGGATGTTGCGGCGGCGTCGCATTTATCGGCCATCGATTATATCGGCGACGTTCCGTGGGATGAGCATCAAGCCGCCCGGGAATGGTACGCACGCGTTAAATCCCGGCCCAGCTTCCAGCCTCTGCTGGAGGATAGGATCCCCGGATTTACGCCTGTTGGCCACTACGAAAACGTAGATTTCTAAGATACAGTATCGGTCCGTTTTTGTCGGGGAGGGCGATGTCCTCCCGGGATCGGTGACTGCGCTTCACTGCGCACCAAAAAGAAGAATGTAGTAAATGACGGACAAAAAACTTTTTTGTTTTGGATACGGGTACACCGGTGACTATCTGGGTCAGGCTTTGAAAAAAGCGGGCGGATGGACCATTGCGGGAACAACGCGTGATCCGGAAAAGCGCCGCTTCCTGAAAAATCTGGGCGTGCGCGGTTATATGTTCGATTACACCCAACCGCTCGAAGACCCGCAATTGTTCCTCAAAGGAACCACCCACCTCTTGATCTCCACCCCGCCTGCGGATAATGGTGATCCCACCTTCCTGATGCACGAAGATGATATTCTGTCGATTCCGACGCTGGAATGGGTCGGTTATCTGTCATCGACATCGGTGTATGGCGACCGCGATGGCGAATGGGTCGATGAAAATTCCGAAGTGCGCCCATCCACCAAACGCGGGTCACGCCGCGCCCGGGCCGAGGCACAATGGTTGTCACTGGCGGGCCAAGGTGTTCCGGTGCATGTGTTCCGTCTGGCGGGCATTTATGGCCCCGGACGATCCGCGCTGGATTCCGTGCGTGCCGGTATTGCCCGCCGCATCGACAAACCCGGCCACGCGTTCAGCCGCATCCATATCGATGACATTGTGCAGGTGTTGATGGCGTCGATGGCGAAGCCCAATCCGGGCGCGATTTATAATTTGGCCGACGATTTGGCGGCCCCCAGCCATGCGGTGATTGCCGAGGCCTGTGACATGTTGGGCCTGACCCCGCCGCCGCTGATGAAATATGACGATGCCGACATGGCCCCGATTGCCCGCAGTTTCTATTCCGACAACAAGCGCATTAAAAACGACCGCATTAAAAACGAACTGGGCGTCGTCCTGAAGCATCCGACCTTTATGGAAGGGCTGCAGGATTGTCTGGCCAAGGAACAGGCGCACCGCTCCCGTATGGGTGCCTTTGCTGCCGCCGCCATGGGTGGAGCCCGCGAAGGGTAGATTTTTCAAGACGGATTGAGGGGCTTTAGGCCTCTATTTTTATGTTTATTTTCAATGCTTTGATGTGGTTCGCGCGCGAAAGTTTGTGCGGTCTTTGCGCTTTGTGCTACGACCATATTTCTGCAAAAAACGAAACGGGATTGGGTCATGGCCGGAGTGGGCGAAACATATTCATTGAGCGAAGATTATCTGCGCGGTGCGTTTGAACGCGCGCGGGCCGACAAGCAAGATTTCCTGATCACCTACACCTATGGCGAAGATGGTATGCCATGGGGCTATTGCCCGATGATCGACATTCACGAATCCTGCGTGGCTGTGACCAAGGACACGATGCGCCGCGAATTGCTGGGCGTTTATACGAAGCACGGCGTTCTGAATATCAGCCGTGTTTATGATTTGTCGTGCGATTTTGAAAATGCGTGTGGCGGTGTAGAAAAATTACCGTACGAAGTGGATGTGGCCGCCAACGATATCATCGTCAAAGTGGGGGCAGTCGAAGAGTGGCAGAACCAACCCTTCTGGAAGCGCTGGTTTACCAAGCCGAAAATATAAGGCTGTTTGATTAAATCAAATCATCGATGGGCGCGGGGAGGGATCCCTGCGCCTTCATCGCATCATAGGCATTGTAGGGCAGGCGGACGCTGACCGCTGTGCCGATGCCGACGGTGGATTCGATGTGCAACGTGCCGCCGTGCAGTTCGATCAATTCCTTGGTGATTGCCAGACCCAGTCCCGTGCCCTCATGCTTGCGCGTGTAGTGGGATGCGGCCTGTTCGAAGGGCCTCGTGACGTTTTTCAACTTGTTGGCCGGAATGCCGATGCCTGTGTCGGTGACTTTGATCAGCACGTAATCATCGCGTTCCATGCAATCCACGCGCACCGATCCGCCCGCGTCGGTGAATTTCACCGCGTTGGACAACAGGTTCAACAACACCTGCATCACGGCGCGGCGATCAGCGATGATTTGCAGATCTTCGTTCGCCATGTCGATGCTGACACGGATTTTGGCCTCGGTCGCGCGGCCCTCCATCATATGGACGGCCAGGCGAATGACCTTGGATACGTTTAATTCTTCCAGATCCAGCTCATATTTCCCGGCTTCGATCTTGGACATGTCCAGAATATCAGCGATCAAATCGAGCAGATGTTCGCCGCTTTCGCGGATACCGCCGATATAATCCAGATAGCGGTCCGACCCGATGGGGCCGAGCAACTGGCGCTGCATCATTTCGGAGAATCCGATAATGGCGTTCAACGGCGTGCGCAGTTCGTGGCTCATATTCGCCAAAAACTGGGATTTCGCGGCATAGGCGCGCTCGGCGGCTTCCTTGGCTTCGTGCAGGTCGCGTTCGTACAGGGTACGGTCGGTGACGTCCTGCATGATACCGAACAGGGAAATCACTTCGCCGTCCGCATCGTTTTCGCAACGGCCTTCGCACCGGATATAACGCACTTCGCCACTGGGGCGCAGGACGCGGAATTCCATTTCATATGGTTTTTGTTCGATGATCGCGCGCTGGAACGCCTGCAACAGGCGACCCACATCGCGGCGGTGGAGCAGGGCATTCACACTGTCCAACGTCGGATGAAATTCTTCCGGGTCGACACCGAAGATGCAGTAAATTTCTTCGGAAAAGATAATGTCGGTCGCGCCGACGATCCAGCGCCAGTGGCCCATATGGCCGATGGCTTGGGCTTCGCGCAGCATTTGTTGCTGGCGGAACAGGGCGTCTTCTTGTTTTTTAATGGCGGTGACGTTGCGGCCCACGCTGTAAATCGCGTCGCCGGACCGTTTGTTGCGCCATTCCATCCACAATGATGCGCCGTCGCGGGTCAGCATGCGGCATTCGAAATCTATGACATGGTCATGCACCGCGTCATCGGTCATCAAGGCACCAATGGCATTGCGCACCATGGCTTTATCTTCCGGGTGGATCGCGTCCAAAAAGCCCATGCGCTGCATCTGGCTTTCGGTGTAGCCCAGCGTATCGGCCATCACCGGGTTGATCCGGGTAAAACGGGCGCGCGTGTCGGATACGGCCATCAGGTCGGACGACATCGCCATGAAATGCGCGGTTTCATCATTCGTGTTTTGGGTGTTGCCATGTTTTGCGGTGGCATCATCGGCACGGGTTTTCCATTCATTCCCGGCAATCCGGTCCAGCAGGCGCGCGGCCATGTCGGTATCCAGGCCCGCATTGCGTGCGGTTTCACCATCGGTGCCCGAGGCGATAATCAATCCGCGGCCATCGGCCATTTTCAGGCGATCAAACTGGTACGGGCCGCGCACGGGGGGCAATGCATGGCCGGTCTGAATATCGACCAGATGCAATCCTTCGCGCAGGCTGGACAGAATAGCGTTCGCGTCATCGCGGCGTGCACCGAACATGGAGGTTGCATGAAACGCATCATCGGGCTCAGCAAAGGTGAAAACACTGGTCAGGGCCCGGCCAATCAGATCGGCGGGTTCAACACCGCAGAGCGCGGCAAAATCAGTCGTGGCAAAGAGGATTTTTCCATCCTGATCGGCGATCAGGCGCGGCACGCCGTCGTTCAGATCATCCAAGACCCGGTTTGCGACCTGTGCGGTCGCGGAGCCTGTCGGGGTTTGGGTGTCCTTTGGGGCCATTGATTTACCAACTTACGGGCCGTTTGGCCTCGTTATCCCTGTACAACTCACCGATTCGAATGGTTTCGAATCACATTTAACGCCTGCCATGATGACAGGCGGAGCGGGGCCTTTTCAACCAAAAGATTTTGGAAATTTGCGCGATTATTGAAAAAGATCGCTTGACGTTATGGATTTGGCTTGGGGAGTGACTGCACGCGATAAATCGCTTGCTCCACCACGGCGGCCACATGATCGGCATGATCCGGTGCATGTTGGTTCACATAGTTCATGATGGCGCAGAGTGTCGAGATCGGACGGGCCGGGGTCAGCGGCAAAGCCGGTGTATCCGCGCCATGGTGCAAGGCGCATTCATGGGTATTGGTGTCGATCGAAAAACACGCCCCACCCTCGTCCGGAGGCAGGCGGGTCAGCGCGTTGAGAACGTCGCGCAACGGCGTCAAATGATCCGGCAAATCCATGGTCTTGGCACACCCAGTTTTATTTTTTGATTATGGGAAAATATACATCTGGATGGTGCGGTGCGTCAAGTTTGTTGGGGGAGTGCCGTGAGTCATTTTGTTCCTCTTGTTCTGTTCCCCCTCCCAGAGGGAGGGGGTTAGGGGGAGGGGCGTATGTTGGAAATGAACGACGACCCGATCCCCCACCCCAGCCCTCCCCCTTTGGGGGAGGGAGCTTCAATGACGCACAACCAACGGAGAGGGAGCATAAAAAAGCGCCCTCCCCGAATGACGCGGGAAGGGCGCTTTTTAAAATTTTTCCAGCTTAATATTTCACGCCGCAGCCATAAGGTTGGCTGCTGGCGGTTTCCACCGGCTTCCCGGCGGCCAGATCGGCCAGCGCGGCGCGGACATAGTTTTTCGCCCCGGCGATGGTGGCGGGGTCCGCACTTTTGTTATCATCAATCGCACCGGCATAGACCAGCGTGCCTTCGCCATTGATCACAAACATATGCGGGGTCGTGCTGGCGCCATAGGCATGGCCGACGGTGCCGTCACCATCCAGCAGGTAAGCGGTGGATTTGAAACCATCGCGGGTGATGATCTCTTCGGCTTGGGCACCGGTCACGTGGCCTTGTTTGCCTTCCGCGCCGGAGTTAATCACCAGCCAGACCACGCCCTGGCCCGTGGCTTCTTCCTGCAGGGTCTGCATGTTCTTGCTGTCGTAATGCTTGCGCACGAACGGACATTCGGCGTTGGTCCATTCCAGCACAACGGTCTTGCCCTTGAAGTCGGACAGGTTATGCGATGTGCCCTTGGAATCGGTCAGGGTGAAGGCCGGTGCGGCCTCGCCCACCGTTGCGGCGGCGTGTGCGGGCAATGTCGGGGCAAACATCAGGGCTGCAACAGCCGCGGCGAGCAGGATTTTCATGGTCGGTCTCTCTCCATTTATGGTGGGGTTTAAACGCAGGACACTTACTCTTGATTGATCACGCCCGCTACGATGCCGGGTGTCAGGATTTGTGGCAAGACCACCGCATCCGGACGTGTGCCGTTTACAGCAGGCGGATAGTACACGTAGAGCGGAACGCCATTGCGTCCATAGGATTCCAGAAATTTTGTGATTTCCGGATTCTGGTTGGTCCAGTCGCCTTTCAGGTAGGCGATGTTCTTGGCCTTGAACAAATTCATCGTATCCATCGTGGCGATGGCGACGCGTTCATTGACCTTGCACGTAATGCACCATGCGGCGGTCATGTTGATAAACACGGCCTGATCGGTGGCCAGCAGTTCGTTCAGCCGCGCGGTGGTAAAGGGTTCGGATTCGCCATTGTGCATGGCGGTTGCGGCCATGGGGGCTTCGTCCATCATCGGTTTGGCCATCGGGGCGAAGGGCAACAAAGCCAGTGCCAGTGCAACCAATCCCAGAAGGGTGATGATGATGCGGCCCGTGCCTTGGTGCGGGCGGTGCGACAACATCCACAGCGCAAAGGCGATCAACACCATGCCCATCAGCGCGGCCAACACGCCGTGCGGTCCGCTTTGCAGGCTCAAAACCCAGATCAGCCAGACGGCGGACGCATACATCGGGAACGCCAAAAATTCGCGGAAGCGCAACATCCACGCCCCCGGTTTCGGCAAGGCCCGCGCCAGCGCCGGAACGAAGCACAGCGCCAGATACGGCAAGGCCAGCCCCAGCCCCAACGCCATAAAGACGGACAGGGCGATAACGGGCGGCTGCACCAGCGCATAGCCCAACGCCGCCGCCATAAACGGTGCGGTGCAGGGGGTAGCGACAATGGTGGCCAGCATGCCAGTGAAGAACGACCCGCGCAGACCCGATTGCCCCGCCAGTTTTTGTCCCACGCCCGCCAATTGTCCGCCAAATTCAAACACGCCGGACAAAGACAAGCCGATCACGAACAGCAGATAGGCCAGCGCCAGAATGACCTGCGGGTTCTGCAACTGGAACCCCCAGCCTATTTGCGCGCCGCCGGACTTCAGCGCAATCAACGCTCCGGCAATCACGCCAAAGCACAACAAGATGCCAGCGGTATAGGCCAGCCCATGCGCGCGGGCGTGGTTTTTTTCTTTCCCCTGCATCTGCACCAGCTTCAGCGCCTTCAGTGACAAAACCGGAAACACGCACGGCATCAAATTCAAAACCATGCCGCCCAGAAGCGCGAAGAGCAGAGCCTGCACCAAAGTGGTTGTCGGGGCGGGCGGCGGTGTAGTGACAGAAGTGGGTATGGCGGCCGTATTTGGCGCGGGGGATGCGGCGGTGGTAATCGTACCCGGTTCAATCGTGACGCTGTGGGCGCGGTCATTGGCGGTCAACACGACATCAAAGGCACCCAACTCCTCAATCGGGCGGGTGGTGTCGCGGGCCTGGCGAATGGTGATGGTGTTGTCGGTGGCCTCAATAACGGGGGCTGCATTGTTGATCACCGCGCCCCATTCATGTGGAAACAGGCGCAGCGCTGCCGTGTCGATTCCGGTCAGGGCCGCAGCGTCGTTGGCCGTGATGGTCACGATAAAGTCCTGATCATTGACGTTATACGTGCCGGTGGCATCCAGCGCGGTGGGCAATGCGGCCCGCGCGGCGGCGATGGCGGATTCATCCGCCGGGGTGTCCGTGCCATCCCCGGCATTCAATGTGATTTCATGGCTGGAAAACTCCGGGATGCAAATATCGTGGCACACCAGAATTTCAACATCGGCTTTAATCGTGATGGGCCCGGCGGGCAGGGTGGCGGGGATCGTGATGTCCTGCAACAAGGTTGCAGAATTTTCGTACCCGTAATTCATCAACCCGGCATACGGCACCGCATGCGGCGCGGGCCAGTGCAATGTGGTGGCGGTGAACCCATCGGGCAGGGTCCATGTGATATTGGGGGCCATACCGGAATCGCCGGGGTTGCGCCAATAGGTATGCCACCCGTCCTTGATGGTTTGTTCCACGGCGATCTGGATCGTGGTGCCTGCTTCAACCGGATTTTTTTCCGGGATCAGGCGGATATTGACGTTGGGGGCTGTGCTCGTCGGTTGGGCCTGTGCCGCCCCTGCGGGAACCGCCAGACTGAGGGCCAGCAGAGAGGCGAGGGTCAACAGGGGGCGGAAGCGCATGGTTAAGATCCTGATTTTTCCGGTAAAACACAAACGGCTTCAATAATGTAGCCTATTCCCGGCCGGGGGCAAGAGTCCGGGTGCGCTTGACTCTTATCATGGGGTGTAGAGAATACCCGCGGACCTTATGGGGGATCAGCAATGGGGCAGGCAAAAATGACCAAAACCGACCGGGACGCCGTTATCACCAAAAACGGGAACGGCCCGCTCTGGAGCCCTGATCGCGTCCGCCGCGACCGGTCCAGCCTGCACCATTTTATGGAACGCGCCGAAGTGCGCGCGGGTCAGGAATTTTCCGATTATGACAGCATCTGGCGCTGGAGCGTCGACAACACTGAATCATTCTGGGATCTGGTGTGGGATGCGTGCGGGGTGATCGGGGATAAGGGTGCGACCATTCTGCAAGATGGCGACCGGATGCCCGGCGCTACGTTTTTCCCCGATGCGCGCGTGAACTACGCCGAAAATCTGCTGCGCCGTCGCGATGATGCGGTCGCCATGATCTTCCGCAATGAAAAGGGCGAGGAACGCCAGCTTTCCTTCAATGATGTTTACGACCTGTCCTCCCAAATCGCGCAGGCCTTGCACCATGCGGGTGTGGGCGAAGGGGACCGCGTGGCGGCCTTTATGCCCAACACGCCGGAAACCATTATCGCCATGCTGGCCGCGACGTCGCTGGGCGCGATCTGGTCCTCGGCCTCGCCCGATTTCGGGGTGCAGGGGTTGGTGGATCGGTTCGGCCAGATTGAACCGAAGGTTTTGTTCGCCGTTGATGCCTATTACTACAACGGCAAAACGGTGGATTGTCTGCACCGCGTGGCCGAGGTGCAGCCGCGCCTGCCGGGCTTGCAATGCACGGTGATTGTTCCGTTCGTGAATCCCAATCCGGATCTGACGGGTTTGGATCGGGCTGTCACGTTGGGTGATTTTGTCGCCCCGTTCGTGCCGCGCGATATGTATTTCAACCGCGTGGCGTTTAATCACCCGCTGTTTATCATGTTTTCGTCCGGCACGACGGGCATCCCCAAATGCATCGTGCATGGCCATGGTGGCACGCTGATCCAGCATTTGAAGGAACATCAACTGCAATGCGATATTGGTGAGGGGGACCGCGTGTTCTACTTCACCACCTGTGGCTGGATGATGTGGAACTGGCTGGTATCGGCATTGGCCTCGGGTTGCACGCTGATGCTGTTTGACGGGTCGCCGTTCTACCCGAATGGCAAGACGCTGTGGGATTTCGCCGAAAAACATTCCTGCACCTTGTTTGGTACGGCGGCGAAATATATCGACGCGCTGAAGGCCGCGGGCCTGCGCCCCGGGGATGAGCATGATTTATCTGCCCTGCGCGTGATAACCTCGACCGGGTCGCCGTTGGTGCATGAATCGTTCGATTATATTTACGATGCAATCAAGAAAGACGTGCATCTGGCGTCCATCTCCGGCGGGACGGATATTATTTCCTGCTTCGTGCTGGGCAATCCGCTCTCTCCCGTCTGGCGCGGGGAAATTCAGGGGCCGGGCCTGGGTATGGCCGTGGATGCGTTTGACGAAGATGGCAAACCCATTCCGGCGGGCGCGGGTTCGGGCGAACTGGTCTGCACCAAACCCTTCCCGTCGATGCCGGTGATGTTCTGGAACGATCACGATGGCGCGAAATATCACGCGGCCTATTTCGAACGGTTTGACAATGTCTGGTGCCATGGCGACTGGATCGAACGCACCAATCATGGTGGCTTTATCATTCATGGCCGATCGGATGCGACCCTGAACCCCGGCGGCGTGCGCATTGGCACCGCGGAAATTTATCGCCAGGTGGAACAAATCCCCGAAGTCATCGAATCCATCGCCGTGGGTCAGGATTGGGACAATGACGTGCGCGTCGTTTTGTTCGTGCGCCTGCGTGATGGTGTGACGTTGAGTGGCGAACTGGCCGACCGGATCAAGGCACAAATCCGCGCCGGGGCCTCACCGCGTCACGTTCCCGCGCGCATCATCGCCGTCACCGACATTCCCCGCACCAAATCTGGCAAAATCACCGAACTGGCCGTGCGCGACATCATCCATGGGCGTAAGGTGAAGAATGTCGAAGCCCTGGCCAACCCCGAAGCGTTGGATTTGTATAAAGACCTTCCGGAATTGAAAGCGTAAGAAAAGGGGGCGGGTCAAATCACCTTTTTTATCGCCCGATGGTCCGTGAGCGGTGCGGATCAGGGGTGCGTTTTGGATATGGGTGGTGAAATATCGTGCTTTTTCAAATGATTGGCGAGGTCGCTTATAAAAATCAAGCGTATGACGCTATAAAATCCTAAGAATTCCTTTGACTCATTCTTAGGGTTTTCCCTATAAAACGAATATCAGGTCACGGCGGACGTTTTAAAAGATCGGCTGGACCGCGATACGATGAACCGGGCAAATGCCGGTTTAGAGTTGGTGTGAAAAAGAAAAACAAAGGGTGTAAGGCGCTATGGTGGCTCTGCCTCCGCGCGATGGTAACGGACAATTGCTTTCCGGTCTGAATGACCGCGATGCATCAAAAACCGCGCCGTTTATGCGCCCGATCCTGAATGACATTCATCACAATCCCGGTGCCGAAATCGTCCGCTATGCGCGCGGACGCGACAATATGATCGCGCTCAGCATGGGCGAAGGCGATGCGCCGACGCCGGATTTTATTATCCGCAGCGTTCAAGATGCGTTGGGCCGTGGTGAAACATTTTATTCCCCGCCGCTGGGCCGTCCCGAATTGCGCCAGGCTTTGTCCGCGTATTATCTGCGCCATTACGGCCACGATATTCCGATGGAGCGTTTTTTTGTAACGCCATCGGGCACGTCGGCGGTGCATCTGGCGCTGGCCGCCGTGTTGGAAAAGGGTGACGAAGTCATCGCCGTTGTGCCGATGTGGAAAAACCTGCTCGGCGCGATGCGTTTGCAACAGGCAGATATTAAACCGGTTTATCTGGATCTATCGGCGGATGGTCAGGACTGGGTCCTGAATGTTGAACGCCTGTTCGATGCGGTGAGCCCGAACACGCGCGCCATCGTCATCAATTCCCCGAACAACCCGACCGGATGGATCATGACCACCGATCAAATGCGCGCCGTGATGGATTTTGCCCGCGCGCGCGGCATCTGGGTGATTTCGGATGAAGTGTATAGCCGTATGGTCTATGGCGTATCCTGCGCCCCCAGTTTTCTGGATGTGGCGGAACCCGATGATCGCTTGCTGGTGATCAACAGCTTCTCCAAAAACTGGGCTATGACGGGCTGGCGTTTGGGCTGGCTGATCGGGCCGAAAGAGGCCGAGCAGAAGATTTACGATCTGGTCCTGTATGATTCCCTGTGCCCGAATACGTTCACGCAATTCGGCGCGATCGCCGCATTGGAGCAGGGCGAGGATTTCATTGCAGAGCAAAAAATCCGCTACGAACATAACATGCAGATCGTGCAAAGTTATTTCGACGATATTGGCGGCATCATTGCCCCGCGCACGCGCATGGGTTTTTACAGCTTTTTCAAGGTTGATGGTCATGAAGATTGCATGGCGTTGGCCCGCAATCTGGTTGATCAGGCCGGGCTTGTTCTGGTGCCGGGTTGCGCCTTCGGTGAAAATGTGAAAGGTTTCATGCGGATGTGCTTTGCCGTTTCTGAACCGCGCCTGCGTCTGGCGCTGGACCGGTTTGCAACGGCCATAAAGCGCTAAGGATCACCCTTAGACGACAAAGGTTCCCCTCCGTATGATGCGCGGTTTCTTTGGTGTTGGTGTGCAAAGCATCAGCAAAGAACAAAATCTTGGCAATCTGGTTCGGACCACCCATGCCTTTGGCGGGTCGTTTTTCTTTACCATCAAACCGGACATTGATCTGGATCTGGTCCGCGTGTCGGATACGTCCGATGCGTTCGATCATCTGCCGTTGTACAATTTTGACTCGGTCGACAATTTGCGCCTGCCCGCCGGATGCCAGTTGGTGGGGGTGGAACTGACGGATGAATCCATTCCGTTACCGTCCTTTCGCCATCCCACACGGGCGGCCTATGTGCTGGGGCCGGAGATGGGCAGCCTGTCGCCTGACCTGCTCGCCAAATGCGACCATGTCATCCGCATTCCCATGAAATTCTGTGTCAATGTCGGGGTGGCCGGGGCGATTGTTATGTATGACCGGATGGTGTCGCTGGGTCGGTTTGCGGATCGCCCCGTTGCGGCAGGTGGGCCGATGGATGCCCATCTGGGCAACATGCCGGCGCCCGTCTGGCAACCGCGCCGGGTTATTCGCCATCCGCTAAAAGGGCGGAAAGTGACGGAATAGGTGGCTTGTATGCCGCCCTGTGTTTTTCGGTTGCCAAGGCGGCCCGATTCTCTACACTGGTCCCGAGTTAGTCCCATGATCGCAAAGGATGATTTGAACCATGCCGATGCCGCGCGCTTCTTTGTTTCTGTTTTCTCTGGCTCTTGTTTCCGGTTTGACGCTGGCCGCCCCGGCGGCGCAGGCGCAGAACCCGGTTGAACTGGGCGTCCACGGAAACTGGACGGCCTATCGGATTGACGAAACCGGGGGCAAGGTCTGCTACATGGCGGCCCAGCCGGACAAGGCCGAGGGCAAATATAACCGCCGTGGCGAAATCTTCGCCCTGATCACGCACCGCCCGGCCGAAGGCAGCCGCAACGTTTTCAGCTATATCGCTGGCTATGAATACAAGCCGGGCAGCGACGTGACGGTGACGATTGACGGTCAGTCTTATACCCTGTTCTCACAGGATGACACGGCCTGGGCTCCGGACGCGGCAACGGACGAGAAAATCGCCAATGCCATCCGCAAGGGGTCCAAAATGGTGGTCAAGGGGCGGTCCAGCCGCGACACGGCCACCACCGATACCTTTATCCTGAAGGGGTCGGGCGCGGCTCATGACGCGATCAATGAGGCCTGTGCGAAATAAGAATTCTCTTGAGATAAAATTGGCTAAAAAGGCGCGGGTTTCCGCGCTTTTTTATGTTCTGTTGCGGCGCAAGCCATTGAAATTAGACGGCATTTTATCGAATCCCATCATTTTGTTAACGCGTTGTGGATAAGATTAGGAAATAAGGCGATTTTGGGGCCGTTTTGGGGCGGCTCTACACAAAAAAGCCCTTTGGATAAAAGGGTTAACGCCCTTATAAAGCGGTTGTTCGCCCCCTGGCGCTATGCTAACTCTGAGGGGCGAAATTAATGAAGTGTTAACGATTTGGGGTCATACGTATCGTCGCATTTTGGGGCATCTGGCCTCGACCTGGCGACCGATCCCAACCAACCAGGAGGATAGAACGCGTTCCCGCCTTGCCGGAATGTGTGTCGGTGACGACGCACGGACAAACGGGGATCGGATCTTGACCCAATGCCACAACTTAAAAAACGCTCGAATAAAATCCTGTCCATGATCCCGCCCGTTGCGGTGCAAGATGTCTTGCACCGTTTGAACCGTTACCTGCCATTGCGTCACCGCCATGTGCTGACCCGGAACAACACGGTGCGCCTGCGCTATGTCGCGGGTCCGGTTTGCGCTGTGGTCATGGTGGGTCTGGTTTTTTCCGCGCTGGGTAATCCGGCGCAGGGAATCTCGTCTGAACTGACGGCGCAGGCCTATGCCAATCTTGAACCCGCCGCCGGTGGTGAGCGTCAGGATGGTGAAGAAGGTCTGGTGACCCAATTGGCCGCGACGCAGAAACGTCTGCAACGCTATACGGCCGCCTCTTACACGATGGACCCGGGCCAGACCGTTGCCATCAATCGGGCCGCGACCCTCGCGCCCAAGGAAAAACAAGTTAAAATCGCCCCGGGCGACACCCTGACGGGCGCGTTGTTGCAGGCGGGCCTGTCCGATAAAGATGCCTATGGCGTGGTGCAGGCCATGAAACAACACGTCAACCCGCGCTCGATCCGCCCGGGTCAGGTGTTGCAGGTGCGCTTTGATCAGGGTGAAGGCGACGTCAAGCCGCTGGCGCAGGTCAGCATGGCGATGGACGCACTGAAAACCATCACCGTCGCCCGCGCGGCCACCGAAGAGGCCGGGTTCAAGGTTGATGTGAGCGAGAAAAAGGTCGTCAAAAAACTTTATACCCAGGCGGCGGATATTTCCGTGTCGGTTGTGGGCGCGGCGGCCAAGGCGGGCATTCCGTCTGCGGTCGTGAACGAAGCGATCCGGATTTATTCCTGGGACGTCGACTTCCAGCGTGACATTCGCCAAGGCGATAAAATCGAAATCACCTACGAAGCGTATGAAACCGAAGACGGCCAGCGTGTGAAAACGGGCGATGTCCTGTACACCCAATTGTCGGTCAGCGGCATCGACATCCCGCTCTATCGTTATGAAACCAGCGAAGGGCGCGTGGATTATTTCCAGCCGAATGGCCGGTCCATCCGCAAGACGCTGATGAAAACCCCGATTGATGGGGCGCGTATTTCATCCGGCTTCGGTGTGCGTCGTCACCCGGTTCTGGGCTATACCAAAATGCACAAGGGCATGGACTTCGCTGCACCAACCGGCACGCCGATTTATGCCGCCGGTGATGGTGTGATTGAAAAGGCCGGGAAGTTTTCCAGCTTCGGCAACTATGTCCGCATTCGTCACAATGCCCAGCTGAAAACCGCCTATGCCCACATGAGCCGCTTTGCCAAGGGTATCACCCCGGGCACCCGTGTCCGTCAGGGACAGGTGATTGGCTATGTCGGCACCACGGGCCGCTCCACGGGCCCGCATTTGCACTATGAAGTCCTGGTCAACGGTGTGCAGAAAAACCCGCGCAGTCTGGATTTGCCCACGGGGGAAACGCTGGACGGCGAAGACATGCGCCTGTTCAAAGCCCACGTGAAGCAGATGGATCGCGACATTTCCAACGGCCGCGCACTGCGTTATGCGCGCAACACGGCCTCAACCGCGCAGTAAGCGGATATGAATTAAAAAGGCCCCGGTGTTTGCCGGGGCTTTTTGTTTTTTGAACCACGAATGGACACGAATGACGCGCCTTATTTCATTCGTGTTTATTCGTGTCCATTCGTGGTTTTCGTCTTAATACCCGCGTTCAAAATCCACCAACCCCGGCGGCTCTTCGCCACGGTCCAGCATCATGATCGCCTGACGAATGGCGGCCACGCCGGTTTCGGGAATGGTGATCGCGGCGATGTGGGGGGTGACCAGAATGCGCGGGTGGGACCAGAATGCGTGGTCGGCGGGCAGGGGTTCGGTCCGGAACACATCCAGCGCCGCCATGCGCAATTGCCCGCTGTCCAGTGCGGGGATCAAATCGTCTTCGACCAGATGCTTGCCGCGCGCAGCGTTGATCAGGCAGGCGCCGCGCGGCAATTGCGCGAACACATCGCGGTTCAGAATGTTTTCCGTGTCGGGGGTCAAAGGCAGAAGGCAGACCAGAATGTCGCACCCTTTCAGGAAGGCGGGCAGCTGATCCTGCCCCGCATAAACACCCACACCGTCAATGGCGTGGCGTGTCCGGGCCCAGCCGCGCACGCGGAAACCGAGGGCGGCCAATGCGCGGGCGCAGGCCCCACCCATTTCCCCCAGCCCCAGTATGCCGACCACCCGGTCCTTGGCCAGTGTCGGCATGATCCCGCCCCATGGAATGGACGCCCCACCCGTTTGCACCAGATCATGGTCGCGGTGAAAACGCAGGACATAGCTGGTCACATAATCCACCATGCCGGATGACAGGCCCGGTTCGATCATGCGGATCAGTTTGGCGGGATGGGGGAATTCGGGGTGACCGATATATTGGTTCACACCCGCCGACAGCGATAAAACCGCGCGCAAATTCGGGTACGCATCACGGTCGCCCGGGAACATTTTCCACGCCACCATGTGCGTGATATCGGATGGATTGCCAACGTCGGGCCAGATGCGCATATCCAGATCGGCCAGGCCAGCGCGCAGTGCGGGAACCCAATGCGGGTTATCAACAGAATAAACAGGGCGAAAGAGAATCGCCATCTCGTCATTTCCTTTGTGATGGTGAATGATGCGCAAAGTGATTCTTTAAAATACTTTATGCCCATCCGGATCAAAGACAAACCATGAATCTTGCCCGTAAAACCATCCGTCTGACCTTTTTGTTGGGGTTGGCATTGATCCTGCCCGGCCATGTGTCCCATTCGGGGGCGCAGGGTGTGCCGAACGCGCTTCCTCGCACGGCCATGTCGGGCCAGACTTTGATGACATTCTGTGCCAGCAAACATGACGTTGATGCCGGGTTCTGCAGCGGGTATATCGCCGCCGTGGCCGAAGCCATGCTGGTCCAACCGGCCTATGCCCAACGCGCTTGCGACCATGCCACGGTCAAGCCGCAGCAGCTGGTCGATACGGTGAAGATTGAAGTGGATGCCGACCCATCCCTGACCCGGTTGCCCGCCGGGGTGATGGTGGCGCAGGTGATGGCGATGTCCTATCCCTGCTATAACGATTACGCCCCGGCCGCCGGGGATGTCGTGACCAGCGGTGTCGCCGGCTATCAGGTTGAACCGTTGCCAGCGCCCTCTGTTTCACCCTTCGGCTTGCGTCCGTAAACGATAAACCGTAATCCATACATAATGATCAGAATGCCCGCCATCGTGAACCAGAAGATGGCGTAGGACAGGTGATTGTTGTTGGGCGTCTGCCACGCCTCAACCGGCAGGGGCCAGCCCACATCGTCGCGTTTGGTTTCTTCATAAAACGCCAGCGGCACAACATTCTCCAGATTGTGGGAGACGGCCAATGCAGCGGGGTCCAATGTGAACCACATATTCTGATCCGGCAGGTTTTTCGGTGTGAATGAATTCGTTTGCGTCGGGTGGCGCAGCGTGCCGATGATGGTCACCGTCGGGTCCGGGCGCTGGATAAACGTGTCGGGATCATCACTGACCCAGCCGCGCAACACCGGGATAATCGTGCGCCCGTCAGACAGCAGGAACGGTGTCACCAGATGCGCGCCCGTTTTCTGTCCCATCGGTCTGGGCTTCAGGAAGATTTCGTGGTCGTGCAAATATCGCCCGGTCAATGTGCCACGGATCAGCAAGTCCTTTTCGTCGACCAAGGGCGCAATGGTGCCCGCGTCCAACGCCAACGGCTGGGCCGTGCGCGCCGTTTCAATGCGGGCCAGCAGGTCGTTTTTCCATTGCAGGCGTTGTAACTGCCACGATCCCAGGCCACACAGCACGATCACGCCCGCAAGGGTCAGGGTCGTGGCCCAGAAGGGGAGGCAAAATGGAGTGGGGCGTACGGAGGACATAGCGTGATTATTCTTCCCAGTCGCTGGAACGGTGTTTGTATTGCAGGGCGATGACATAGGCCTTGATGGGACGTAGCAGCCCCACGGTGATGGCCAGCGCCACGAGGGTCCACACAATCACATGCGCCCACAAGGGCGGTGCAAACCAGACCTCGACCAGCAGGGCCAGCGGGACGAGCAGGAAGCTGAGAATAAAAATCAGGAAAACGGCGGGGCCATCGGCGCTGTCATTCTTCGCCAGATCGAAACCACAATGGTCACATTTATCCGCCAGATTCAGGGTCAGGCCCGGCTTGTACAGATTGCCAATGCCGCATTTCGGGCATTTCTGACGCAGGGCCAGCTTCATCAATTCTGTATCAGGGTTCATGTCCATGGTGTGTACTCCTTCAAGGAAAAAACCCTCCCTGTGGTAGGGAGGGTTTTGATTCTTTCAATTCTTTACGGGGCCGGTACGGCGTTGACGCCGACGGTGTTGCCCCACCAGTAAATGGCGACGAACAGGAACAGCCAGACCACGTCAACGAAGTGCCAGTACCAGGCGGCGGCTTCGAAGCCGAAATGGTGTTTCTGGTCAAAGTGACCTTTCTTCGCACGCAGCCAGCACACGAACAGGAACACGGTCCCGACGAAAACGTGGAACCCGTGGAAGCCCGTCGCCATGTAGAAGGCCGAAGCGTAAACGGTGTCTTTGAAGCCGAAGGCGGCATGGTGATATTCGTAAACCTGGAAGCACAGGAAGATCACGCCCAGCAATACGGTCAGGCCCAAAGCCTTAACCGCCTGATCGTTATGGCCGTCCAGAATGGCGTGGTGCGCCCATGTCACGGTGCAGCCAGACAGCAGCAGGATCATGGTCATCAGCAGCGGCAGGCCGAACGGCATGATCACTTCGATCGTCGCCGGCGGCCAGACGAAGCCAATCGCTTCGGTCGGGAACAGGGCGGCGGCGAAGAACGCCCAGAAGAACGCGACGAAGAACATCACTTCGGACGCGATGAACAACGACATGCCATAGCGCAGGCCGATTTCGGCAATCGGGGTGTGGGCTTTTTCTTTTACGGCTTCGAAAATAATGTCCTTCCACCAGAAGAACATAACGGCGGCAACGGACAGCAGGCCCAGGCCAACGCCGACCAACCCCGGAGAGATGCCGAAAATTTCGGTTTTGTGCATGAACAGGACAACCATGGCGGCGAGCAGACCCGCCGCGAACGATCCGGCCATCGGCCAGATGCTGGGGCGAACCATGTGGTACGGGTGCGGTTTGCCGGTGGTGCCGAAATGGGTTCCGGTTGCGTGATGGTCGTGGGCCATGAGTAACAGTCCTTACTGAAAAATCGTAGCGAATCGGTCAACGTGAACCCCGGGCGGGCCGGGGGTCGATATACGGCTCTGTTTTTACTGCTTTTCTGGTTCCAAGGCAACGGTGCCAACCAGTGAATCATCCGCCGCCGGGCCAGTTTTTACGACAACCCCGTTATCCGCCTGGTTAAAGGCCTCCCACGCGGCGTCCAGTTCAGGCGTATCCGCCTTGAAATAGGTGTAGGACAGGGTGATGACCTTCACATCGTCCAGATTGGGGTCTTTGGCCATCTCGGGCGACAGGAAAAACACGACGGGCAGGGTGGTTTCCTGCCCCGGCTGCATGGTTTGCTCGGCGAAGCAGAAACACTGTGTCTTATGAAAATATTTTCCAGCCTTGGCCGGGGTAACATTATAAAGGGCCGTACCCGTGACCGGGACGCGATCCTTGTTTTCCAGACGGAAGCTGGCCAAAGCGGGCTGGCCGATTTTCACCTTCACTTCACGCTGATCAGGCTTGAACGTCCACAGCAGGTTGCGGCCCGTGTCGGTGTTGAAATGAATGGTCACAACACGATCCACGATTTCCGACGGGTCCGGGGCCTCGGCCGACATTTGCGTGGTCCCGCCAAACCCGGTGACGCGGCAGAACAGATTATACAGCGGAACCGCGGCAAAGGACGCTCCAATCATAATGGCAACGGCGGCCAGCACGATAATCAGGATGCGGCGGTTTTTTGTTTGCAGGTCAGGTGTGGACATAGGGGATACTCCATTCACGGTGCGCGTTACGCGCGGAACGGTCAGACGGGATGAATGTTACTGCATCCCGGCTTTGATCTTGATCATGGTGATGATCCAGATCACGGCAACCCAGCCCATGATCGCGGCCAGAATGGTCAGGTTCTTGGTCATTTTCTTTTTGTGCATGTCGGACAGGGGCATATTTATCTCCACTTTATAGTCTGATTAAACAGCGTCGATCATCAGCGCCAGAAACAGCGCAAACAGATAGAATACGGAATAGCCGAACATCAGACGCGCGCTTTTCAGGCTGTCATCCATCAAAACGCGGATCGATGTGAAGACAAAGAAGCCCGACAGGATCAGCGCCGCGATGCCATACCCATATCCGGCAAATCCCATCAATGTCGGCAACAACGACAGCGGCAGCAGGATCAGTGTGTAAACCAGCATCTGGATTTTGGTTTTCCGTTCACCCGCAACAACGGTCATCATCGGGATGTTGGCGCGTTTGTAATCTTCGTTCGCGAACAAGGACAGAGCCCAGAAATGCGGCGGTGTCCAGAAGAAGATCAGCGCGAATAAAACGATGGATTCAATGGTGACCGTACCCGTGACTGCGGCCCAGCCGATCATCGGCGGGAACGCCCCGGCGGCACCGCCAATAACAATATTTTGCGGCGTGCGGCGTTTCAGCCACATGGTGTAAATGATGCTGTAGAAAAGATTGGCAAAGGCCAGCAGGCCGGCGGCGGTCCAGTTGACGGCCACGCCCATGGTCATCACGGACAAAGCCGACAGGACGAGGGCAAAGCTGACCGCTTCGTCCGGGTTCATGCGGCCGCGCGGCAACGGGCGGCCCGCGGTGCGTTTCATCACCGTATCAATGTCGCGCTCGTACCACATATTCACGGCCCCGGCCGCACCCGCGCCAATGGCCAGGCACGCAACGGCCACGGCAATCATAAACGGATGCATATCGGAGAAGCCGGGGGCAACCCACATGCCCGCAAAACCTGAAAAAACGACCAGCGACATCACGCGGGGTTTTAACAAGGCCCAGAAATCCCGCACCCGCGAGGTGTCTTTCGCGGGGGTGGGCTCAGAAATCTGCGGATCGGCTTCGGTTTGTACGTCACTCATGGCCGTTCTTTTAGCCCGAAACGTGATGCAGATGCAAATGCGCGCTGGGTCAGGGCTTATGGGGCCGGGGCGGGGGCGGCCGGGCCCGCTTTTTGACCTTTTTTCTCTGGTTTTACAGAGGCTTGATCGCGGCAAGCCAGAATGTCGTCATAGCTGGGCAAGAGGGCAGGCTCCGTTTCCGGCGGCACCATGATGACCACAGACGGGGCCGCATTCAGCAGATTCTTGGCCACGCGGCGAATATCCGCCGATGTCAGGCCCTGAATCCGCCCGGTCAGCGTGTCCACGCTCAGGATCTGTCCCAGATGCAGGGCTTGTTCCCCATAGATGCCGCAGGTGTCCAGGCTGGTGGACAGCTGGGACAGGGTGGCCATTTCCATCATCGCCTTGACGCTGTCCAGTTCCAGCGCCGTGACCCGTTTGCTGAGGCCGTGCAGTTCCTTGTAGGCGAGGTTGACGATTGTGTGAATATCTTCGGCCTTGCCCATGCCGCCAATGCCAAGAACGCCCAGATTTTTCAAACTGTCGAAATGGCACAGGACGGAACCCGGGTCGATGGTGGTGTGTTTGTCCAGCGCGACATTCAGGCGGGCGTTTGGACCGCCGGCCAGCAGGACGCTGAGCGCTTGGTAGGCGAGTTCATCCGGGTGGTTGTACGCCGCCGCATTAAAGGCAAGCTGGAAATGGCTGCGGTCCAGCCCGTCGATGCTGACGCAATCAATCCCGCTGTGTGCGACAGGGGCGGGCAGGGCCGGAACCGGGGCGGCGGGCAACGATCCGAATTTGCGATCAATCAGCGCCACAAAATCCGCGTGTTTCACCGGACCGGCGGCGACAAAGGCCACATTGTTCGGCACATAATATTGATCACGATACGCCACCAGTTGCGCGGTGGTCAGGGCGCTGACGCTGTCAACTGTGCCAGCAACGGGGCGGCCATAGCATTGATTTTGATAAAGCTGGGTCATGGTCAGATCACGCAGGATCGATCCGGCATCCTCGGCATATTCGCCGATTTCTTCAAGGACGACATCGCGTTCCCCGGCCACGCGGATTTTGTGTCCGGATTCATCCGTGACGATGCCGCCGTTAAAGGCGCGATCGTCCAGGTTGGCTTTGAAAATCATTTCACCGCAAATATCGACGGTTTGGTCCAGATGTTCGGGCAACAGGTCGGAAAAATCATAATTGGTGCTGTCGGTCCCGGTCATGGCGTTGCTGGACCCGCACATTTTATCTTCGACAATCTGGTCGATGATTCCGGGGCCATAGGTGGGCGTGCCGCGGAACATCATATGTTCGATCATATGGGTGATGCCGTTGATGTCCGCTGTTTCATTATCGGACCCGACGCCGACCCAGCCGGATACGCACAGCGTGCCGCTGCGCGTGGCGGTGACCACCTTCAGTCCGTTGGGCAGAATGGTCATTTGTGCGTCGGTGGCCAATGAGGAGCGGCGTTTTTGTGCGGCGCTGAATGCGGTCACCAGCGTATGTTCCGGGCGAACGGGGGCCGCGGGAATATCAACCCCCTGCAATTGTTTGGCCATGGTGGCGCGGATATCATCCGGGGTTGGCATCTTGTCATGCGGGCCAACAGCGGCCAGTGCGTATTTCCCATCGCGCAGCAAAGCGGCGGCGGCGGCGCGGACGTCATCCTGTGTGACGGTGGCCAGTTTTATATCCAGCTCCTCCGGTGTCAGGATGCGGCCCGATTCCATCACCATATAAAGATTCTGGGCACAGGCGGACGCAGCGCTTTCTTTTGACGCTTGAATGGATCGCACCATCCGTGACCGTGCGGCATCCATTGCGTCTTGTGAAAATCCGTTCCGCACCACATCGCCCAGAAGATCGATGGTGCAGTTGATAACCTCTTTGGCTTTGCCGGGGGATGTGCTGGTCTGTACGGTGAAGGCGAAATTGTTGCCCACGGGCGTCATGGCCGCATCAATCGTGTAAACAAGGCCGCGTTTTTCGCGAATTTCCAGCGACAACGGTGCCGCCATGCCACCGGAAAACAGCGATTCCAGCATAAAGAAACTGAAACGAGCCGGGTCATTGGCGTGGGGGGCGGGGAAGCCAAAGGTCAGGAACAATTGCTTGCCCTTGTTGTCCTGCCGCGTGTCGCCGCCAATAAAGGGCAACAAGCCGTCCGGGGTTTGTTGCATCTCTGGCGTATTCGTTACGGTCAAATCGCCAAAGCAGGATTGAACCAGACGTTCGGCCTGCGCCGGTGTGATGTCGCCGGAAAATGACACGACCATTTTGTCCGGGCGGGACAGCATTGCGGTGTGGCGTGCGCGCACCTGATCCACCGTGTATGTGGCGGCCAGGGCGTTGATTTCGTCATCGCTGGGCGTTGTCACGCCGGGTTGGATAAAGGCGGCCTTGATATATTCGTTATAGGCGGTGGCGGCGGGGTCTTTTACTTTGATGGTGGATTCTTCCATCATCTCTTGTTTGACGGTGTCCAGATCTTCGTTGTCAAAACGCGGTTCGCGGATCATGTGGGCGATGACGCGGAAGGCATCCGGTGCAAAACGTTTCAGCGCATTGATGGTCAGGGCCGTACTGTCGCGACCCACGTGGCCATCAAACTGGCACCCCCATGATTCCAATGTGCCGACGATTTCGCTGTAGTCCCATTCATCCGTTCCAGCCCAGAGCATTTCCTGCATCAGAACGCTCATCCCGGTCTGATCTTTGGGGTCATGAATGCGTCCTTGCCCAAAGCCGATGGCCATGCTGACCGTGCCCGTCCCGGGACGGGAATCGCAAACGCAGGTGATGCCGTTGGGCAGGCGGGTGATTTTTGTCATGTCGAGATCCCTGTTTTTACGCTTTTTATGATTATGTCTATTTGCTTAGCATGGCCGGGGGGTGGGTGCATTAAAAAATCTTTGGTGCGGTGCCGCAAATCCGGCGTTTCGGCCAGGCGGGGATAAGGGTGCCAAAGATTTTGACAGCCCCGTAAAACCCCCCTACAACCAAGGGGTAACCATAATCACAAGAATAAAAGAACAGGCAAGGGAGCCCAGCCGATGGCCGATTACCCATTCGACGCATCCGTCAACAACCGTTTCTTCTTCGCCGCCACGGGCATGGACCCGGACGCGGTCACCAAGATCGTGCGCAATGGCCTGGCCAAGGCCGATGGCGGAGAGCTGTATCTGCAACGCACGCAGGGCAAGTCGATTTCATGGTCTGACGGAAAACTGCAATCCAACAGCTCCTCGATGGATCAGGGATTCGGGTTCCGGTATATCGCCGGTGATGCGGTGGCCTATGCCCATTCCAACAATCTGAGCGAAAAAAGCATCGCCAACGCCGCGCGCACCACGCGCGATATTCGCAACCATGCCGACATGATGGGCAAGATTGCCCTGCCCAGCCATGGCGCCAATCGCATTTACACGGGCGAAAGCCCGCTGGCCGACATGACCGAAGCGGCACAGATCCAACTGCTGGGTGAAATTGATGCGTATGTTCGCGCGGCGGATACCCGCATTGTTGATGTGTCGGCGGCGATTTCGACCAGCTGGGATATCGTGACGATTATCCGTCAGGACGGCACACGTCTGGACGATTTGCGTCCGATGAGCAGCCTGAACATCTCCGTCGTAGCCGAGGAAAATGGCCGTCGCGAAACGGGCCGGGGCAGCCTGTCCAGCCGGACAATTCTGACCCGCATGTTCAATGCCAAATCCTGGCATGATGTGGCCGACAAGGCGATTAAGCAGGCGCAAACCAATTTGCGCGCGATTGCCGCACCGTCGGGCGATATGCCGGTGATTGTGGCCAATGGCTGGGGCGGCGTATTGTTGCACGAAGCGGTTGGTCATGGCCTGGAAGGCGATGCCGCCCGCAAAGGCTCGACCGTATTCAAAACCAGCATGATCGGCCAGAAAGTGGCCGCCGATTGCGTCACCATCGTCGATCAGGGCGATTTCACCGAAGCGCGCGGATCGCTGTCCTTCGATGACGAAGGCGTGCCGACCCAACGCAACGTGCTGATCGAAAATGGCATCCTGCGCGGATATATGCAGGATACGTTGAATGCCCGCCTGATGGGTGTGGCCCCGACGGGCAATGGCCGCCGTGAAAGCTATGAACACGCGCCGATCCCGCGCATGACCACCACCTATATGGAAGGTGGGAAATACACGCTGGATGAAATGATTGAATCGGTGGATCGCGGGATTTATGCCGTCGATTTCTCCGGCGGTCAGGTCGATACGGTTAGCGGCAGCTACGTTTTCGCCTCCACCGAGGCCTATCTGATCGAAAACGGCAAAATCGTTGCTCCGGTCAAGGGTGTCATTCTGGAAGGCAACGGCCCGAAATCCATGGGCTTGGTTGAAATGGTCGGCAACGACATGGAAATCGCCCAGAGCGGATCATGTGGCAAGGATGGCCAGTCCGTTCCGGTTGGCATTGGCCAGCCCTCCGTCAAACTGCGCGGCATCCGCGTGGGCGGGACCGAACCGTCATAAGGCTGGGGCCGTCCTTTCCCCGTCCTCTTTATTCCCCCCTCCTAGAGGGAGGGGGTTAGGGGGAGGGGTTAAGAGCCGTCCTTTGTGATTGAATTTATACCCCCTCACCCAACCCTCTCCCCCTGGGAGAGGGCTTTTAAAAGAGGGCCAATAAACAACAAAAAGCCCCACCATCATCTGGCGGGGTTTTTGTTTGTCTGTTGTGATTGGCTTTACGCGATCGTCATGCCGTCGACGCGCAGGGTCGGGGACGACACTTTGCGTTTGAACCGGTCCAGATCATCGGCTGCGACCATGTGTTTGAACATCTCACGCAGATTTCCGGCGATGGGCACGTTGGATACGGCGAAGGCGATTTGTCCATCGCGGATCCAGAATCCTTGCGCCGCCCGGCTGTAATCGCCATTGATCAGGTTGATGCCCTGACCCATCAGGCCCGTGACATACAGTCCGTCCTTAATATCCGCAAACATCTCGGCCAGCTTCATGCCCGGCTCGATCGTCAGGTTGGAGGCGCCGCCCGTCGGGGCCATGCCAAAATGGCGCGAATCTTTCAGGCCCATAAACACGCCGCGCAAGACACCGTTTTCAACCAATGTGCGGTTTTGCGTGGCCATGCTCAGCCCGTTATACATTTTCGACCCCAGCCCGCGCTTCAAATGCGGGTTGTCGATAATGGTGATGCCGGGTGCGAACAGTTCCGTGCCGATTTCATCCAGATTCATGAAGGTGCGTTTGTAACGCAAAACGCCACCCTGAACCGCGGAGGCAAAATGGCCCAGCAGGCCCGCTGCCATGTCCGGTGCGAACAAAACCGGATAACGGCCTGACAGCCCTTTTTGCGGGTTCAATGCCGCTGCGGCCTTGGTGCCGGCGTTGCGGCCAATTGTTGCGGCATCGGGCAGATCATTGCCATGAATGGCAACGCCGTAATCATAATCGCGTTCCATCGCGCCATTTTCTTCGGCAATAACAACCGCATTCATGGAGTGGAAGGTGCCACGGTTGGTGAAGATCACGCCATCGGTATCCAGCGATACGGATGTGCTTTTGTGCCATGATGCGCTGCCACCTTCGGAATTGGTGATTTTTGCAACGCTCAGCGCCGCACTTTCGGCGGTGCGGGCGCGGTCCAGCATGTCACCGGCGGTGGGCACACGCGGATCATACAGATCCAGGCGGTCATTGTGACGGATTGTCGCCAGCATGGATGGGTCCAGCGGGCGGCGTTCCGGATCTTGCTCGGCCAGCTTGATCGCGGCGTGCATGGACGCAATCGCCGCATCGATGTCATCGGGGCTCAGGCTCGACAGGCTGGTGGACGCCGTTTGGTTGCCGATCCAGGCCTGCATCGACACGCCCAGGGATTCCGCCGTTTCCATCTTTTCAATCTGGCCCATGCGCACGCCCACTTCGCGGGCTTCGGACACGCTATAGCTGGCCTCGGCATGATCCACGCCGTCGATCTTTTTGATCTTGTCCAGAATACGCGCCAGCGTATCGGTCATCTCGGTCATTTGTTTGGTGGTTTTCATGTCAGGCTCCCGGTTGTTCGTCTGGCGCAGGTCACAGGCCCGCGCCGCATCATTGTTTTTCGTGTTTTTTGATGGTTTAGGCGTAGCATGCCCGCCCCCTTATGTCAAAATTTAGGGGGCGGTTATGCACGATGAAATTATATTTAAAAACAACGTGTTAAGGATTTGGGGCGCGGGATTTGTCTGGGGCCGGGGTGTTGGGCCGGGTGATTGTATATTGGCTGTTGCGGCGCAAATGGTCGATGGCGCAAAGCAATGTTTTATCCGGCTCGCCGCTGAACAGGCGCAAATCGTCATTGGCGATCTGGGTTTTAAAATCATCGCGGACGCGGCATGTCTGGCTGGCCTTGCGGGCGGCGATTTTGTCGGCATCGGGGTTTTTGATCATGCGGTCTTTGTCGCGTTCATGTTCTTTCAACCTCGCTTCGACCCCTTCGACTAAAATGTCGGGCATGATTCCGTACCCTTGCAAAAATGCACCAGAGGGCAGGCGGTACAACGCCGTTGTGATACGGATGGCATCATCGCGGTTCTTGTCAAAACGGCTGAGGTAAATCGGGCTTTGCACCGATCCCTTGCCATAGGATTGTGTGCCAACAATGGTGGCGCGTTTATGATCCTGCAAGGCACCGGACAGAATTTCGGCGGCAGATGCGGTCGCGTCGTTGACCAGAACGGCCAGCGGTGCCCCGTTCAGGATATCACCGCGCGTAATTTTCTCATCATAGCTGAATTTTTTATTTTCAACGGTGACCGAAACGCCAGTTTCAGAGTCAATAAAATTATTGGCAAGGCGTGCAGCCAGTGTGACCCGTCCACCGGGGTTGTTGCGTAAATCCAGAACAAATCCACGCAACGGGGTGCCGTTATGTGCCTGTTTCATTTCACGAATGGCATCGTTGATGGTGTTGAATGATGACAAGTCGCTGAAATTACGCAGGCGAATATACCCGATATCGTTATCAATCACGTTGTAACGGACGGAGGAGAATGTCACGACACTGCGTTTCAGGGTCATTGTTTTTTCTTCCGTTTCGCCCCTCGGTATGATGCTCAGCGTCACGGGGGTTCCCACTTCGCCCAGGATCATTTCCGCGGCTTCGTTGAATTTTCCGGCGACGCTCGTATTCTCGACTTTGGTGATAATGTCGCCGCGCTTTATGCCGGCGGCTTTGGCCGGTCCGTCATCGGCTGTGTCTTCAATCACCAAGCCACCAATGCGGTTATCGTTTTGATAAATTATGCCGATACCCTTCAAAGTGCTTTTGCCGATAATGGATTCGCGCACTTCCTCGGGTGTAACGTAATAATCATGGGGGCTGACGCGGGACAGGGCGCCAGTAATGGCGTCGATAATGATTTTTTCGTGTTCATCCTTGGAAATACCTTCGCCATCAATCAGGGCTTTGATCTGTGCGTCACTGCTGTTTGCAAGGTCGGGGCTGCGCATTTCGCGCACGTGGTCGATCGCGCCGCGGATCATGTCGTCAATTTGTGGATTGGCGAAAGATTCTTTTGCCACGTCATCCAGCAATCTGTTCATCAAATCATATTTGAAATAGCGCGTCGGCACAGGTTCGGCGGGCGCCGTGTTTTGTGCGTTTGCAACGGGTTCTGTCGTTTCAACGGAAACGCACCCCGTGCCCAGGACACAGGAGGATGCCAAAAAAAGAGCGCAAAGCTTTTTCGCTGTGGAGGTCATTCTATGCGATATCCCTGTTTTTATTCTCGTTTTTTGTTTTGTTAGGCATGACGGTAGGGCAGGGGGGCGAAGCCTGTCAAGAAAACGATCCTCGAAAAAGCAAATTCCCGGCCAAAGCCGGGGATTTGTTTCGCTGTTTCAGTCATCCCCCAAGCCCCGAAGAGGGGCGTCAGGGTGTGGGGGCCGGATGGGCCCCCGGATGGGCCGAGGGCAGCGGGATCGTGCGTGTATGGGTTTCCGTGCGGCGCAGATGGTCCAGCGCGCAGAGCAATGTACGGTCGGGCTGGCCGCGATAATCGCGGAAATCGGGTTTCAGGCTGGGCGCGGTCACCGTGTTTTTCAGCAGGCAATGCGCGCCGGATCGCCGCAGCGGTTTTCCCGTGCCGTTCGGATTGGCCAGCACATTGTCCAGATCGCGTTCATGATCCTGCAATAACGGCGTGACATCTTCGACCAGGATGTCGGGCGTGATGCCGATATTCTGGATCGACGCCCCAGAGGGCAGGTAATACATGGCGGATGTGACCTTCATCGCGTCGTGGCGATCCGGCCAGATGCGGCCCAGTGAAATGCGCGTCTGCACCGATCCCTTGCCATAGGATTGAATGCCAAAGACCGTGGCGCGGTGATGGTCCTGCAACGATCCGGACACGATTTCGGCGGCGGAGGCCGATCCATCATCAATCAGGACGCTCAGCGGTTTGCCGTCAAGCATATCGCCGGGATGCGTTTTTTCGCTGTAGGTGTAATTGCGGGCGCGCACTTCGACGCTGGGGGCGCCCGCCTTGTCGACGAAGGCATCGACCAGCATACGGGCTTCCTGCACCAAACCGCCGGGATTGCCACGCAGGTCCAGGATGTAGCCCTTCACGCGGTCCGCGCCGATGGATTGTTCCAAGGCGGCCATGGCGTTGACCACCGCCCCGGCCGATCCGCGCGATGAAAAATCACGCAGCCGGACGTAGCCGATATCACCAATCGCTTTGGCCGCAGTGGGTGTGTATCGGTATGTGTCGCGCGTGATTGTGATGTTCTGTGGGGTGTTTTCACCCATACGGCGAATGGTCATGGTGACGGGCGTGCCCTTGTCGCCGACAATCAGGGCGCGGGCCTCCTTTGTTTTTAATCCGGCGACGGGTTTTCCATCAACCGCGGTGACGATGTCGCCGATATGCAGGCCGGATTTAAAGGCCGGGCCGTGATCAACCATATCAAAAATCACCAATCCGCCCGCCTTCTCATCCATTTCGAATGAAATGCCGATGCCTGTAACCTTGGGGCTGCCGCGCCAGAGTTGCTGGACCTCTTCCGCCGTCATATAGGCGTCGTGTGGGCTGAGGATTTTGGCCAATCCCTTGACGCCGCCGACGATCATTTTTTCGCGTGTTGCGGGATCGATGTCGGGTGCGTCGATCAGGGTGCGGATCTGATCATCGGTCTGTGTCTTATAGGAATCGCCCAATTCCGCGCGCACGCCATCAATAATGCCTGCGGCCATGGCGGATGTATCGCGCCCGACAACGGAGTAATACGACGTTGTTTTCAGCAATTCATTGAAGGGGCCGTATTTGAATGGTGGGGCTTCGGCGCTTAATGTTTGCGGGGCTTGTTCTGCGGGGGCGTTAGGCTGGGTGCTGCATCCGGCGGCGGACAGGCCGAGCGTTGCGGCAAAGAAATCCAGCGAAAGGGTTTTGGCCCGGATGCGCATGTCAGTAATCCCTGTTGGTCGTTTTTAAATTTTTGTTTGTCCGACCCTAGGACGCTTCGGCAAAAACTGTCAAGAAATGCTGGCCCTCAATGTGAGGGCCAGCGGTCTTGTATTGTTATATCAGTGTGTTGCCAGTTATACGCCGGGCTGGGGTGCTGGCGTAAATGGTGTCGTGGTCGTTTGTTTGGGGGTTCCCCGGACGTGTTCCAGCGCACAGAGCAAAGCCTTGTCCACCGTTTTGCTGGAGATGCGGGCATCGGCAATGACGGTGGTGGGTGTGACATTGTCGTTGATGGCGCAGGTGGATTTGGGTTGGACCGGTGGCGTTGTGCCCTCCGGGTTGTCCAGTGTGTTTTCCAAATCCCGTTCATGTTCGGGGAAAACGTCTTCGATGCCTTCTACAAAGATGTCCGGCATGATGCCAACGCCTTGAATGGATGCCCCGGATGGCAGGTGATACAACGCACTGGTGAACTTGATGCCGTCCTTGCGATCGGGGAATTTCACGCTCAACGGCAGGACGCTTTGGACGGATCCCTTGCCAAAGCTTTGCGTGCCGATAATGGTGGCGCGACCAAAATCCTTCAAAGCCCCGGCCAGAATTTCCGATGCCGATGCCGACCCGTCATTGATCAGCACGACCAGTTTCTTGCCATTCAGCATATCGCCCGGTGTGGCGTTAAACGTTTCGGAAATATGACCACCGCGTTTACGAACGGTCAGGATGGGGTCCGTGGAATCGACGAACATATCGACCAGTGTGGCGGCCTGTTCCAGCAGGCCCCCCGTGTTGGAGCGCAAGTCGATGATATAGCCCGCAGGATTATGCTTCGCAGCGTGTGTCAGGGCGGCCCGGATTTTCTTCGGGCTGTCATCGTGCAGAAAATCACGCAACGCGACGTAGGACACGTCCCCGATCATCTTGCTGGATACAGATGGAATCGTGAACGGCGCGCGGGTGATGGTGAAATCCAGATCCTGATCATCGCGGCGAACGCGGATGGACATTGTCGTATCGGCGGGGCCGCCGATTGATTCATAAAGGGTTTTAAAATTATTTTTGGTCAGCGTTTCGCCGTTAATCGCGATGATCTGGTCGTCGGCCTGTAATCCGGCCTTGTGTGCGCCGCCACCCTCAATCGCTTCGATGATGCGGATGCTGCCAATATCTTTTTCCACGCTGACAATCACGCCGATCCCGGTTTTGGGTTTTTCGTTCCCTCTGAGGACGTCCATCTGCTCGGGTGTCAGGTAGGAATCGTGTGGGCTGAGTGTTTTCAGCATGCCGTCGATAGCGCCCTTGCTCAGTTGATCCGGGTCGACCTCATGCACGGACCGGTTTTGAAGAACATTTCGAACGGTCATGTAGAGGTCAATTGTTTCCATCTCCTTCATGGTCATAGGAACCATGAAGACGGGCTCAGACTGTGGGCCGATATCCGGGGATTCGACGACGATTTTTGGGGTTGCTTCGTCTTCTTCCGTGACCGGGGCGGCAACGGGAGCGGCGACAGATTCCGGGGCCGTTGCCGGGGATTCTGCCGGGATTTCCGCCGGGGTTGTCGCAGGCGTAGCCGTGTTTGTGTCCATGTTCGGGCGGTCGGCGTTGGCGTCTTTAGCCGTGGCGCATCCGAACACGCCAGCGCCCAGTGCCGCTGCCAGAAATACGGAGCGTAAAATTTTCGAATGTAATGTCATTGTCTGGTCCTGCTCGGTTCAGTTACGGCTTCGGCTGTGGCACCGGCGTAATCGTTGCGTTTTTCGACGCTGTTCCCGTTGTGCTGTTCAGGTGTTTGATGGCGCACAGCAGGGCTTTGTCGACATCGTCGCGACCCCAGCGATAATCGCGGCCCAAATTTTTCCACGTCACACCATCCTTGATGGTGCAGGTGTGGGTTTGGGTGCGTTTTTGCTCGGTATCGCCGTTCGGGTTGTCGACGTTGTTGGCCAAATCGCGTTCGTGCTTGATGTTCGATTCATCAATGCCTTCGACCAGAATGTCCGGGGTGATGCCGATATTCTGGATCGACCGGCCCGTGGGCAAATGGTACAGCGCGTTCGTGATTTTGATACCGTCTTCACGACCGGGAATAAACATGCCGAAAGGCATGATGGCCTGGGCGGAGCCCTTGCCAAAGGATGGGGTGCCGATCAATGTGGCGCGGTTGAAATCCTGCAACGCGCCGGCCACGATTTCGGATGCCGATGCCGATCCGCCATTGATCAGAACGACCATATTCTTGCCGTTCAGCATGTCGCCCGGTTCGGCGGTCCAGGCATGTTTGACCACGCCGTTGGCGCCGCGAATATCCACGATCGGCATATCCTGTGGGTCCACGAACAGGTCGGTGATTTCCGCGGCCATGTCCAATCGGCCACCGCCATTATAGCGCAGGTCGAGAATGTAACCGTTGACCGGCTTGGTCCCGGCTTTGGCTTCCAGTTTTTTGAAGGCGTCGGCGACCTGTGTATCGACGTCCCCTTCCATAAAGCTGGCCAGGCGGACATAGGCGATGTCGCCGATCAATTTGGCGTCAACGGGTTTCAAAACCACTTCGTCACGGATGATGGTCAAGCTTTGCGGCTTGCCATCGCGTTCAAAATTCAGCGTGACGGGCGTGCCCTTCTCCCCGCGGATCAGGTCGATGGCTTTGGCGATGTCCATGTCCAGGATGGATTGGCCGTTGACGTGGGTAATCGCATCACCAATTTGCAGGCCTGTTTTTTCCGCGGGGCCCCCTTCGACCAGGCTTTGAACGATAATACGGCCCTTATCCTTTTCTTTTTCCAGTCCGGCACCGATCCCCTTCAGGGTTTCGGGTTTGCCGCTCATATATCCCTTCATGTCTTCGGCGGTGATATAGGCGTCGTGCGGGGTCAGGGTTTTCAGCATGCCGTCAACCGCGCCCTGCAACATTTTGTCGCGGTCGCGGGCTTGCGGCATGACGGAGTTGTCTTCGGCCAGGCGGCGGGCAATTCCGTACACCATGATGCGCTCAAATTCTTCGCGGCTGCCCAGGTCGATCGTATAAGGAGAAGGCCCGCGCGGCTTTGCACCCGTGGTCACGGGTTCGGACGGTTTCGGCGCGTCGGTGGCGGCCGTGTTGTCACTGGTCGTGGCGCATCCGCTTAACCCCAGGCCGATGGCGGTGGTCAGAAAAAGGGCGGAAAGGGTTTTGGATTGCAGACGCATTATATGTATCCCTGTTTAAAGTTATTCTTTTTTGTTTGAAGGGCCTGATCCTAGGACTCGTGTGGCGCTTCTGTCAAATCATTTGTCCCTGTTAATTCGGGCATAAAAAACACCCCCGAAACGGGGGTGTTTTCTTTAATTTCAATCGCTTGTCCGATTATTTCACCGTCGGTTGAACCTCGAACTGGTGGAACGGCGGCGGCGAGGACAGGGTCCATTCGAACGTCATGCTCTGCGGACCATTGTTCCAGTAGTTGTCGCCAACGCGACGGCCAAAGAACAGGGTGTAGAACACGATGAACACGAACAGGATCGTCGACGCCCCGGCCAGATAGGCCCCCAACGAGGACACATAGTTCCACAAATGGAAACCGTAATCCTGCGTCATGATCCACTGGATCTTCTCAACCGGGTTGACGAAGAAGCCTTGCAGATGTTCCGGAGGCAGCGGCGCCTGGTAGTCCACGTAACGACGCGGCATACCGGCCAAGCCTAAGAAGTGCTGCGGGAAGAACACCAGGTTCACGCCGATAAAGGTCATGAAGAAGTGCAGCTTGCCCAGGAACTCCGGATACTGGCGGCCAGACATTTTACCGATCCAGTAATAGAAGCCCGCGAACAGAGCGAACACAGCACCCAGCGACAGCACGTAGTGGAAGTGGGCCACGACGTAGTATGTGTCGTGCAGGGCCAGATCCATACCGCCGTTGGCCAGAACCACGCCCGTTACACCGCCAACGGTGAACAGGAAGATGAAGCCAATCGCCCACAGCATCGGGGTTTTGAATTCAATCGACCCGCCCCACATGGTGGCGATCCAGGAGAAGATTTTGATCCCCGTCGGAACGGCAATGATCAGCGTTGCGGCCGTGAAGTATGCACGGGTGTCAACATCCATACCCACCGCGAACATGTGGTGCGCCCAGACGATGAAACCAACGGCACCAATCGCCACCATCGCATAGGCCATGCCCAGATAACCGAACACCGGCTTCTTGGAGAAGGTCGAGATGATGTGGGAGATGATACCGAAGGCCGGCAAGATCATGATGTACACTTCCGGGTGGCCGAAGAACCAGAACAAGTGCTGGAACAGGATCGGGTCGCCACCGCCTTCCGGTTTGAAGAAGGACGTGCCGAAGTTACGGTCGGTCAGCAACATGGTGATCGCACCGCCCAGAACCGGCAGGGACAGAACCAGCAGGAACGCGGTGACCAGCATAGCCCAGACGAACAGCGGCATTTTGTGCAGCGTCATGCCCGGGGCCCGCATGTTGAAGATCGTGGTGATGAAGTTTGCAGCACCCAGAATGGATGACGCACCGGCCAGGTGAAGGGCGAAAATCGCCATATCCACCGACATGTCCGGGTGCCCCAGCGTGGATGACAACGGCGGATAGACCGTCCAGCCCGTTCCCGCACCAACACCGATCAGGGTGGAGCAGGCCAGCAGCAGGAACGCCGGAACCATCAGCCAGAACGAAATATTGTTCAACCGGGGGAACGCCATATCCGGCGCGCCGATCAACAACGGAACGAACCAGTTGCCGAACCCGCCAATCAAGCCGGGCATAACAACGAAGAACACCATGATCAGGCCGTGGGCCGTGATCCAGACGTTCCACATCTGGCCATCAGCCGCCAGCTGCAGACCCGGGTCCTGCAATTCGGCCCGCATCATCATCGAGAAGAAGCCGCCGATCAGGCCAGCCACGATCGAGAAGATGATATACAGCGTTCCGATATCCTTGTGGTTCGTTGAACAGAACCACCGGGTAAAGAAACCAGGTTTATGATCATGTGCATGATCATCATGGTGTGTTGTATGAGCGTTCATGGTTACGCGTTCCTTTTGGTCTTTTTAAGAAAAACGGTGATTATTCAGCGGATTCGGCGTTCGCGCCCGCGTCGTTTGCGGGGGCTTCAATGCCTTGGTCAGCCTGTTGACGGGCAATCCATGCGGCGAAATCTTCCTTGCTGACAGCATGGATTTCAATCGGCATGAAAGCGTGGTTGATGCCACACAGTTCCGAGCACTGACCGTAGTAAACGCCCGGTTTTTCAATGCGCATCCAGGTTTCGTTGATACGGCCCGGAACGGCGTCGATCTTGATGCCAAAGTTCGGCATGGCGAAGCTGTGGATCACGTCTTGTGCGGTGACCAGAACCTGAATGGTGGTGTCAACCGGAACAACAACCGGGTTGTCGGTGGACAGCAGGCGAACCTGGCCTTTGGCCGGGTCGATCTCGTCATCCTTCAGCATGTTCGCGGTCAGCGTCACGCCGCCCTGATCCGGGTATTCATAGCCCCAATACCATTGATAACCCGTGACTTTCAGCGTCATTTCCGGCTCTTTCGCGCGATCGACGTAATAGAGCAGTTTGAATGACGGCACGGCAATGATGATCAGGATGATCACCGGCACCAGCGTCCAGATAATTTCCAGCATCACGTTGTGTGTCGTGGTGGACGGTGTCGGGTTCGCCTTCGCATTGAAGCGAACCATGACGAACACCAGCAGGGCGGTCACGAACAACACGATCCCGGTGATGACGATCATCAGCAGGTGGTGGAAATTGTGAATTTCCGTTGCCGACGGCGTGACCGCGGGCAGCATACCAAGTTGTGTCGGATGAGCCAGATTGTCAGCCGCCATCGCAACGGACGGCAGAATCAAAACCAGGGCGGACAGGAAAAGGGATAAGAGAGTTGTAATGCGCATGGATAAGAGCTTCATGTTACAGGATCGGGAGTGTGATATTTTTCAGCACAAACAGCACTTTAATCACGCCTTTCTGATACACGGAAAGGGGTGGTCAGCGCAAGGGGGAAGCGCAAAAACTTGCCGCATTATGGCAACGTTAAGGGCGGCGGTATGGGGCGGGATTAACCGTGACGGGCCGGCTGGAACACGGCCGTGGCCAGAGCGGTCACCAGGGACGGCAACGGACGGGCTTTAAATTCCATAACATTATACGTGTCAAGCTGGACCGGACGGGCCAGCGCACGCTTCAGCCCGGCTCGGCTGTTGGCGGCATAGGAGCGGGCTTCGTCCGCGACATTCTCAATGACCGAGGGAATGTGGAGCAGGGATGGAATATCCATCCGGCGCAAATCCGCGGCGGCCTTACCAAAACCTGGGATCAGGCGGCGGATCATGTCTTCGGCCTGATCCAGGGTCAGGGAATAGACATAAATATTGTCGCGTGACCGGGTCAGGCGGCGCATCACATCGTCCTGCCATATGTCAAAGCAAACGGCCAGTGTGTTGCGCACGAACACCAGATCGCGGCGGACCGGGTCGACGATGTCCTTTTGCCCGCGGCTGTCCAGAACGCTGTCCAATGTGCGGACGGCATTGCCGAGGTGGGTCAGGGAATCCAGCGGATTGTACACAGACAAAGTCGGTTCAGACTTTACAGCGGCAAAAGCACGCGCTTCTACGGACATGATCACACCCATGGGTTCGGTTTTTTGTCTGCGCGCCTTCTTGATGGGCGGGTCAGGGGCCAAATGGATACCCGATTCGCCCCAACCCCGGCAACGGGGCAGGATAAAGTTGTGCACCGGAAGTTTTGGGGTATCAGGGCTTCAATTCGATCAGCGTGTTCAGCGCCGGGCCGGTCGTGCCCCAGATGTAAAGTTTGGCGTCGGTAATATCCGGCGTGCCGAAATACATTTGCGGCAGGATCAGGGTCCAGGTGCCCTTTGTATCTTCGCCCAGAAATGCCGATGTCGATACGACCAGGCGCATGCCGCGCGGGTCGGCCAGGCTGGGGCGGTCCCATGCGGCCAGCAATTTAACTTCCGTTCCCGATGGCGAAATCAGGGAGACTTCTTCCGGCAATCCGTTCTGATAAATTTCATACGGTGATGTGGTTTGCGGGACCGCGCGGAATTCAAAGATTGTTTGCAAGGCTGCGGCGTTGTCCGTCACGGTGAGGCTGAGCCGGCGGGCATTGCGTTGAAAATCAAAACGAATATTTTTCGTCCCGTCACTGCGGATCAATGTCGGGGTAATGTGCTGGCCGTCGTTGCTCAGATGGCGCAGGAGTTGCTGGTGCCGGTCGGGATTGTAGATGCCAAATCCGGTCAGGCTGCTGTGCCGCAATCCGCGCGCATTGCGCACCATCGATTGATCCAGATATTCGCCGTGCTGGCCCGGATCGGTGATCAGTTTGTCCTGTGATGCGGACAGCAGCGCCGTTGCGCGGACATCCTGATCCGTCGCCTGCGGGAAGCGGCTGCGCAATGTTGCGATGTGGGCGGCGACATTGGGGGATACAAACGACGTGCCTGTGATGTCGCAATTTAATTTGCCCGCATCGCGGTGGGCGGTAAAAGCTCTGCGAATGGTTGACCATTGCAGCTTTGTGCCGTTTTTATCCCCGACGGACATGGTGGTGCGAAAATCGTCGATTTCATCCTGCGTCATATAATAATTGTTGCAAAAACCCTGCTTGTACCCGGTTGGATAAACAATGTCGGGTGCGTTTTCAGATGTGTAGCAGGTGACGGTATGATCGGGGGTCACGGCCCCGGTGAAGATCGCGCTGTCCGCGTAGGAATAGGCGCTGACCATCTGGCGACGCAGGGCGTCGTAATCGCGCTCTTCCGGGCACAATGTGTTGCCGGCGTTCCCGGCGGCGATCACCGGATTGATGTCGGCTTTCGTCCACAGGGATAGGAAATGCTCCGCTTCCGGGCGGGGCGTTTTGTCAAACGGGGACGGGGTGCTGGAGATGGATACGACCTTGTAACGCAGCAGATGGTCTTTGCCCTCGATCCCGTCATAGGCGTCGTCGTCGATCAGGGGAATGGCGGGTATGCGATGCCCATTTTTCTCAATCCGCCATTTGAAAATGCCGCGTGCCGATGTGGCATGGTGGGTAAACAGCCAGTCTTTTGTTAAAAACCGTGTGGCCGGTTCAATATGGGCCACGGGAACGATGGGAACGGATGAATAATCCGGCTGAACCGCGTTGTTGAAACAGGCGCTGAGCGTTGTTCCCAATGCGGCACACCCAACGGCGCGCAAAATGGCAGCGGTGCGGGTCATGGGTTACGGCCCCTTGGCAACAGCGTGTTGAGTGTCGCGGGATCTGTGCCCCAGATATACAGCGCGGCATCACCAATTTTCGGCGTCAGGAACTTCCCGCGCGGCAGGCGCAGTGTCCATGTGCCATTGGTCTGTTCACCCAGAAACGCCGGTGCGGCCACCGCCATGCGGTAGCCATCGGCATCGCTTAACGACAGAGGTTCTGTTGCAACGGGAAGGCGTATGGCCGTACCCGAAGGGGAGACCAGGGTGACGTGAGTGGGTAAACCCTGCTCCAGAATATCATCCTTCGATGTGGAATGGGGCGTTAAACGAAATTCTACAATTGTGCGTATGGCGGCAGCATTGTCATCAACATGGAATGTAATGGTGCGATCCGCATTTTCTGGCTCGTTCACTGTGCCTGTGGCGGCATGAATGAAACGTGATGATAAGGTCTTGTTTTCACGGATCAGATGTTCGAGCAGGCGTTCGTGCTGGGCCGGATCATATAATCCAAAACCGCTGATCGTGTTGTAGTGCAGGCCGTTGGCATTGATTGCCGATTGTGCGTGGAAGTAATTCGCATCCTGATCCATACCGATCCGTAATGTGTCTTGCGATGATGCCAGCAGCGCGGTGATATAGGTGTCTGTGTCGGTGGCCTGCGGAAATTTGGTGCGCAATGTGGTCAAATGGCCGTTGACGTTGGGCGCGGAAAACGATGTGCCTTCAATGTTGCAAACGGTTTTTCCGGCGTCCGGATGGGCGCGGAACAAACGGTCCCCCATCATGCGTTCGCGCGGGGTCATGGTGCTGGACCGGACGGTGTGGCGCATGGCGTCGATTTCCGGCTGGCTCATATAATAATCATTGCAAAAGCCTTGGGCATATCCGTGGGGATAGAGCAAATCCGGTGCATTTTCCGAGGAATAACATGAAATGGTGCCATCCAGCTCGGCTGCGCCAACTTTCATAAAGCTGTCGGAAAAAGTGTAGGACGTAATGCGTTGCCAGAACAGCAGGCGCCATTCATCGACAGTTTGTTTTTTCCCCGTGCACAGGTAATTGCCCATATTGCCCGTGGCCGCGATGGTCAGTGTATCGCTGGCGGACCAGATCGGGGCCAGTGTCATGGCATCCGGTGTGCGTAAATCAGGGTCGGGGATGGCGCTGGTCGACAGAATTTTGAAATCGCGGATGTACGTGCTTTTTTCAATATCGCGATAGGATTCGTCGTCAATCATGGGTGGAATGGCGGCATCGGAAAATCCATTCAGTCGGATGCGCCAAGCCAGAATATCGCGGGCCGATTGGCCATGGTGATGGAAAAACCGGTAATCGCGGACCAGGCGGGTCATCGCCTCAATATGGGCCGAGGGCGCTGTGACGGGTGGTGCGGTGACCTGTGTGGCCACGCTGGGCCCGGCGGCCATGGCTGCGGCTATGGCGAAGATGGATGAAAGCTTTTTCACTCTGACGCGTCCCTGTTTAATCGGGCCTCTTTATAGGCTGGGCCCGGAATGCAGGGACGTTAGGGCAAGTGGGGCGGGGAATGCAACCCTTCAGGCCAAAATTAATGCCCGCGCCCCATTGTATATTTAAAGTGTGGCGCGTCCGCGCCACAGGGATAAGCCATAAAGGGCGGCCGTTTCGCTGCGCAAGATGCTGGAGCCCAGTGAGACCGGGGTGAAGGGGGTGGTTTTGCGCAAGATTGTTGCTTCTTCTGTCGTAAATCCGCCCTCGGGTCCGATCAGGAGGGCGAAGCTGCTGCGGTTGCTCAAAAGATTTTGCAGGTCCGGCGTATCACCCTGCCGCTCCAGTGCGGCGAAAATCGGTGTGTCATGAGACCATGCCCCCGGCACGCGGTCCAATGCGATCAACGGGTGCAGGGTGGGAATATCCATCCGCTCGCATTGTTCACTGGCTTCGATAATCTGTGCGCGCAGCCGTTCATCATTCACATCGCGGACTTCGGTATTGCGTGTCAGAACGGGGTGCAGGTCGGTGACGCCCAATTCAACCGCCTTTTCAATCAGCATGTCCATCCGCGCCTTCTTGATCGGGGCGAAGAACAAATGGGCCGGGGCCGGGGCCGGTGTTTGCGGGATCAACAAATCGGCGACATGCAACGCGCCATCGCGTTTGCCGATGGCATGAAAGGTTGAGGCCCATTCCCCGTCGCGGCCATTGAACACACGCACGGAATCACCATCCTTGCGGCGCATTACGGTTTTAAAATAATGCGTTTGATCCGGCGACAGCGGGACCTCCGCCCCGGCGCTGAGCGCAGCATCCAGAAACAAACGCGGCCATTTTTTGAAATCGGGTGTCATAAATGGATATCACCATGAAAGCCGGGTGGTTGTCTATCGCCCTATCATGCGCTCCCTCCCCCAGAGGGGGAGGGTTGGGGTGGGGGGATAAGGTGGTGGTGATGACTTTAATACTCTGAGCCCCTCCCCCCAGCCCCCTCCCTCGTGGGAGGGGGAGAAGAAGGGATTTCCTCCTTGTGGGAGAGGGCTGTTGACATATTTTGTGAGAATTGGTTTGTAAGCGTCATTCGTTAAAAAATTTAGGATAAAAACCATGACCAAAGAATCCGTCAAAGCCATGCGCGAATACCGGGCCGCCTTTATGACCGTATTGGGTCATCTGGATGCGGAGGGTGTAGCGATGGACAAAGCGCACCGTGTGTTGGGTGTGACCAAGCGTGAATTTAACAAATGCGCGTTAGCGGCGGCCGTGGCAACGTGGGATGCGTCGATGGACGATGTTGTTGCGCTGGAAAAGAAAAACAGCGTCTTAGGCCGGGGAATGTTGCTGGCCCAGCTTGGCAACGTGCATGAGGTGTTGGTGTTGCTTGGTGCGGATGTGTCATCGGATGCCGGTTTTGCGGCGTTGGGCATTACAAAACAGGTATTCGACATGGAATGTCGTGAAGCTGTTCTGGGGGCGCTGATGATGGTCGAAACGGGCGGTGTGCAAATGGCCGTCCAATATGGTGACTGGGATTTTGTGAACAACGTGTATCGATGCATGTGCGCGGGCGGGATAAGTCCGTCGCAGGATCAGATTTACAAAGATGCCGGTTTAAAGTCCCGCGCGCATTTTGAAGCGGTTTATGCCGATTGTAAGGACAAGGCGGCGCGTATCAGAAGCGAAGCCATTTGCCCGCTTAATCACAACCCATCCTGAGACACCCATGACCCACACCGACATTCGTACCCAAGGCTGGACCGCATACCTTCCGGGATTTATGCGCCCCTATGCCTTACTGATGCGGCTGGACCGGCCGATCGGGACGTGGTTGTTGCTGTTGCCCGGCTGGTGGGCGATTGTGCTGGCGGCGGGTGGGGTGCCTGCCATGAATCCCTATGACTGGAAATTGATTGTCCTGTTCGCCATCGGCGCGATTGTCATGCGCGGGGCGGGGTGTGTGATCAACGATCTGTGGGATCGCAAGCTGGATGCCAGGGTGGAGCGCACGGCCCAGCGGCCATTGGCGTCGGGCGCGGTCTCGGTTCCGGCGGCGTGTGTGTTGCTGGGCGTGTTGCTCAGCATCGGGTTGATGATTTTGCTGGAACTGAACATCACGGCCATTTTGCTGGGTGTGTTGTCGGTGGCGTTTATCGTCGTTTACCCGGCCATGAAACGCATTACATGGTGGCCGCAGGCGTTTTTGGGGCTGACCTTTAATTTCGGCGCGCTGATGGGGTGGGCTGCGGTCACGGGCGCGGTGGATATGGCGGCGTTGTATCTGTATGCCGCCGGATTCTTCTGGACGCTGGGGTACGACACGATTTATGCCCATCAGGACAAGGAAGATGATGCGCGTATCGGCATTAAATCCACGGCGTTGTTTCTGGGTAAAAAAAGCCGCATCTGGATCGCCGGGTTTTATACGCTGACCCTGATCCTGCTCGCGGCGGCGATTGGATCGGTGTGGGGGATTGTGACGCTCATTCCTGCTGCGATGCACCTTGCCTGGCAGGTGAGGGATTGGGATATGAATGACCCGGCCAGCAGTTTGAAATTCTTTCGCTCCAACCGCGATTTTGGATTATTGGTTCTGGCGGCGGTGGGGCTGGCCACGCTTCTCTAACCCTTCACAAATCCTGCGGTGTGTGCGATCCTTGTAAAAAAATACAGGGAGAAAAGCCGTGCCGAGCCAGATTTACGCCCCATCATCCGATATTTACCGCCTGTCCGACGCGTTCCGCGCCCGGGTTGAGGCCGTGTCGATGCAGGCACACCGCGTTTTGAACGTCGATGTGATTCGCCAGAACACGCAAGATGGCAATGTCATGCAAACTTTGTCATGGCAGGGTTTTGACCGCCTCGATCTGGGGGTGGAGGATATTATGCTGGCCCGCGCCATTCTGGAACACCCGCCGCTGGCCCCGGTGTTGATGCCGTATTTTTCCGATCCGTTTGAATTGCCGCCCGTGGCCCTGCGCGTGCGTGAATTGTTCGACATGGCCAGCCTGGCCCCTGTGCCGGGCCGGGATGAAATTGATGATCTGATCGCCGACACGGACCGGGCACTGGATGATTGCACGACGATGATGAGCACCCTGCCGAAATCGGCGTTGGTCGGTGGATTCCTGTCGCGTGATATCGCAGGTCGTGCCGCCATGATCGACCGTGCCCCGGCTCTGCGCCATTATGCCTGCCTGAAGGACCGCGTGCGCGATTGGGTTTTGAACCCGCTGAAGGCCGCCCTGCTGGGTCAGGATGGAAACGTGACCGAACAGGATATGGGCCCGGTTCATTCCATCCGCATTACCAGCCGCGCAGTGACATCGCGCGACGAATTGATGGAAGCCCGCGCCATCGTCGCCGCCATGCGGGGTGAAAGCAACCGGGTTGGGTTGATGACGCCAAAAATATAAAACAGCATTTAAAAAAACCCCGCCGATTGGCGGGGTTTTTTATTTTGATTTTAATCCGCGGCGCTGGCCAGATGGCTCAAACGTTGTTCCGCGATCATCAGGCGGGGAATGTCCACCGCGCCGCCTTGTTGCAGGGTGGCCAGCAGTGGCGTGATTTGTTCCGCCTTGTCTGCGTGCTGGGCCAGCCATTGCTGCAGCAATGAATCTTTGGCCCCCTTCTTGGCATTGGCCTTCACTGAATCCTTCAGGATGCGCAGGGTAATGGCGGCCTGCACACTGAACAGGCGTTCGATCAATCCGCCACGGGCTTCGTGGGTCCAGCGGTCGCGTACTTCGATCTCGTCCGCGCGCTGGCGCAGCCAGTCGATGTGGAAATGCTCGCCAGCCTCGAAATAGGCCTTCGCCGTCTGGATCGGGTCGGTTTTACCGTCCAGCGTGATACGGATGATGTCACAGGCCGAATCCAGAACCGGGATCATGGCAATGTTGCGGGCCAATGACGCCGGAACACCGGAGGCTTTCAATGCCTCCATCCGCGCCTTCATCGTCTCCAGCATGGCTGGGGTGGCGATATCCTCAACCGCATCGCGCAAGGCTTTGACGCGCGGGGTGAAGCTGGCGATGTCCGCATCAATATTCGGGCGGCGGCCCAAACGGGTCAGCATCCATGTCACGGAGTGATCGGCCATATACGCCAGATCGGCCAGCATGCTGGTTTGAATATCCGCCGGGACTTTGTTGTCCAGCGCTTCAATCGCATCCCACATATCGCGCAGGCCAAAGATTTCCCGCACGATGATATAGGAACGGGCCACATCGGCGGCCGATGCGCTGGTCGAATCCATTTTGGATTTAACGAACGTCGCACCCAGACGGTTGACCACGCCATTCGCAATCGCCGTGGCAACAATTTCGCGCTTCAGGCGGTGCTTGCGGATCTCGGCGTCAAACTTCTTCCGCAGGGCGGCGGGGAAGTAATCAGACAGCCAGATATGCGTGGCCTTTTCATCCGGGACGTCCGAATCCAGCAATTCCCGCGTAAACATAATTTTCGCATAGGATTGCAGGGTGCAGAGTTCAGGCCGCAACAGGCCCATGCCCGTGGACCGACGACGTTCAATTTCTTCTTCATCCGGCAGATGTTCCAGGGCACGGTTCAAACCGTGATCACGTTCCAGATCGCGGATAAACTGCACATCCGTTGTAAAGGTGTCGGATGCGCGATGGGCCATCAGGCTGATGCCCTGCGTTTGCTGATAGTTGTTGCGCAGGACCAGATTGGCCACCTCATCCGTCATGCTGGCCAGCAATGTATTACGCTTGGCCAGGGTCATTGTGTTGGCTTCGTCGTGCATCACGGCGGTCATCAAAATTTTGATGTTCACCTCGACGTCCGACGAATTCACGCCACCGGAGTTGTCGATAAAGTCCGCGTTCAAACGCACGCCACGGCGGGCCAGATCATTCCGGGCCGCTTGGGTCACGCCAAGGTTGGCACCTTCGCCAATCACGCGGGCACGGATGTCGGATGTATTGACGCGCAGCGCATCGTTGGCCTTGTCGCCCACATCGGCATGGGTTTCGTGCGGCGCCTTTACATACGTGCCAATCCCGCCGAACCAGAGCAGATCGACCTGTTTTTTCAACATGGCGCGGATCAGGTCCGGGGGGGATACTTCGCTTTTCTCAATGCCGTATTGGGCCATGATTTCCGGGGTGAGTTTCAGGCTCTTGTCCGCGCGGCTGTAAATACGGCCCCCTTTGGACAACAGCTTTTCATCATACCCGTCCCAGCCCTTGACGGCGTCGAACAGGCGTTTGCGCTCGGCAAAGCTTTTCGCGATATCCGGGTTTGGGTCGCAGAAAATGTGAACGTGGTTGAACGCACCGATCAGGCGGATATACGGGGACAACAACATACCGTTGCCGAACACGTCGCCACCCATATCGCCGACGCCAATGACGTCGAACGGCGTTTCCTGAATATTCGTGCCCAGTTCGCGGAAATGGCGCTTCACCGATTCCCACGCACCACGGGCCGTGATGCCCATTTTCTTGTGGTCATAGCCAGCAGAACCACCCGACGCGAACGCATCACCGAGCCAGAAGCCATATTCAGCGGACAGGCTGTTGGCGAGGTCGGAGAAGGTGGCCGTGCCCTTGTCGGCGGCGGCGACGATATACGGGTCATCCCCGTCACGGCGCACGACGTCCTTGGGCGGAACGACCTTGTGGCCCTTCAGATTGTCGGTGATGTCCAGCATGCCACGGATCAGCATTTTGTAGCATTCGATCCCTTCGGCCATGAATGCTTCACGCCCGCCCGTGGTGGGCGGGTTCTTGACGACGAAGCCGCCCTTCGCGCCCATTGGCACGATAATCGCGTTTTTCACCTGTTGGGCTTTCATCAAGCCCAGCACTTCGGTGCGGAAATCTTCCGGTCGGTCGGACCAGCGGATACCGCCGCGCGCAATGCGGTCGCCGCGCAAATGAATCCCCTCCATTCGCACGGAATAAACGAAAATTTCGCGGAACGGTTTCGGGTCCGGCAGGTCAGCGATCTGGCCGCTGTCCAGCTTGATGGATAGATAAGGCTTTGGCTGGCCATCCGCACCCTTCTGGAAGAAGTTGGTGCGCAGGGTCGCGTTGATCATCGTAGTGAAAGAGCGCAGGATTTTATCCTGATCCAGCGACTTCACGGCGTTGAGTTCTTTTTCAATCGCCTTGTTGATCTTGTCCAATGCGGCATCGCCGTCTTTTTGCCCGGTTTTGTTTTGGGCCGGGTTCAGGCGCGCCATGAACAAATCGACCAGCAAACGGGCAATCACCGGATAATCGGTCAATGCCCGCTCAAGGAAGCGGTTGGAGTACGTGACGCCCGCCTGTCGCATATAGCGAACATAGGTGCGCAGGATGGTGACTTCGCGCCAGTTCATGGCGGCGGAGACCACCAGACGGTTCAAGCTGTCATCTTCCGTTTCCCGATTCCAGATACGGATCAGGGCTTCCTCAAACGGCGTGTTGATTTTATCAATCGCCATCACCGGACCGGTTGTTTCCATTTGGAAATCGTGAATCCAGATGGCGGTGTCGGTGCCATGTGGGCGGACTTCGAATGGCAATTCGGCAATCACGCGCAGACCCATATTCTCCAGCATCGGCAGAATATCGGACAGGATGACAGGCTTGTCCGCGCGATACAGCTTCAGGCGCAGTTCGTTATCGGGCAAACCGTGTGACCGGTACAGGTCACGGGCCAGAATGCCGGTCGACAACGCTTCCTCAATCTTGAAGACGTCGTGAACGCAGCTTTTCGGGATATAGGTTTCGCGGTACGCACTGGGGAACGCGCGGCCATATTTTTCGGTCAGGTGTGCGATCTCCGCATCTTCGTGCAGTTTTTCGGCAAAGGCCACATTCAGGCGTTCCGCCCATGACCGCCCGGCTTCCTGCAATTCATGTTCAATCGCCAGACGGTCAAAGGTGGGCTTTTTCTTCGGATCAATGGTGATGACATACATCACGCGGGCCAGCGGTGAATCGTCCAGGCTGGCGTAATAATCGTCGCATGTGCCGTTCAGCCGTTCTTCCAGAATGGATTGCATGCGCATCCGCAATGTCGTGTCATACAATTCGCGCGGAACGTAAACCAGGCACGATACATACCTGCTGAACGTATCCAGACGGGTGTATAGCGCAATACGCTGGCGTTTTTGCAGACGCAGCATGGACAGGGCGTAGTCATAGAGCGTGTCCACGTCGATCTGGAACAATTCGTCGCGCGGATATTTCTCCAGAATATGGGCCAGGGCCTTGTGGTTGTGGCTGCCGCTGGCGAAATGGGACCGGTCGGTGACCATGTGGGTTTTGCGGCTCAAATACGGGATGTCGCGGATGGACCGGGAATAGGTCACGGACGTGAACAGGCCGACGAACAACGCTTCGCCCTTGATCTTGCCGCCCTTGTCATACAAGCGGACCATGATGGCATCCATGTTCACACGACGGTGAACGGTGGATTTGCGATGGATTTTAAAGACCAGCAAGGGTTCGTCATTTTTATGCAGCTCGGCCAGATGCTGGGGCAGGGTTTCGCGCCCTTCCGGGAAAATGTTGGTTTTCACTTCCGTGCGCAGCAGGCCCAGATGCGAACCCGGCACAGCCTTGGCCACCATCTTGCCATTCTTGTCTTTGGCATACGCATATTCGCGGTAGCCGAGCAGGGTGAAATTGTCCTTGTACAGATATTCAAGGAAGCCTTGGTAATCCTCGACCGCGTCGTCGGCGAAATGGGCCGGGGCGTGGCTGAGCGCGTTTTCACAATCGCGCAATTTGCTGCGCATTTTCTGCCAGTCACCGGTGGCAAAACGGGTGTCGACCAGAATCTGTTCCAGACGCTCGTGCAGTGTTTTAATCTGCGCGTCGCTTAACGTGCGGTTCAGGTGGATATGGATGTGGGACTGGCCCTGTGTCGTATCATCCGGCGTGGCGGATACGGATGTGACTTTGCCACTGGCATTGCGGCGGACTTGAATCACCGGGTGGACCAGCAATGTGATGATCTGGGCCTGGTGCGTGATTTCGGCGGTGACGGAATCGACCAGAAACGCCATGTCATCATTGACGATGTCGATCACGGTGCAACCGGGGGCCCAGCCGTCTTTCTTGATCGTCGGGTTGGTGATGCGGATATCCGGCTTGCCCACTTTGCGCGCATTCATCATGTCGAAATGCAGTTGCGCGGCCAGCGCCATGTTCTTCGGGTCCATCATCTCCAGATCGTCTTTCGACGTACGCTGGAACAGAACTTCGGTGAAGTCCTTCAGGGCCTGCGGCGCCTTCGGCGGCAACGCATTGACAGCTTTGGTGATGAGGGGGTGGAGTTTCGTCGGGGCAGGGGCTTTGGCCATAGTGTCACATACATCCATGATGCTGGTGAGGGGGGTACTCTATATTACGCAGTCTGTTCTGGCGGCAAACTAGGCCGAAATGTCGGGCGCGGCAAGCCTGCACCCATGTTGCGAACGCACAGGGGGCATGCACTGTGTAGCGGGATCATGATGAATTATTTCTTTTATTTTTCAAGGTCTTGTGTGGTGTTTGTTTGGTGTGCGCCGCACAAGGTGTGAAAATTGACGATTTATGGGAAAAGGCGTAGTTTGAACACCGTTATAAAAAGCCCGTTGAACAGAGCGAAGGATAAAAACATGACCACGAAAACCAAGAAACCAGACACCACCGGTATGGATTTTTCCCGCGCCGCCGTGGGCCCGGATCGCGTCGAAAGCGCCGCACAAACGGATGCCACCCGCGAATGCCAATATCCGCGCCAGCCGAAGCGTCAAGGCCATGAATCGTTTGAGCCGTATGGTTTGAACTAAGATTGATTTTGAGAATAAAAAAGCCCCTAACCGGGGGCTTTTTTATCGGGCCGTCCATCCGCCATCGACGGGCAATGATGTGCCGGTGATGTTGGATGCGGCATCGGAACACAGGAACACGGACAGCGCGCCCAACTGTTCCACCTCAACAAATTTCTTCGTCGGCTGCGGGGTCAGCATGATTTTCTCGACCACTTCGCTTTCGGGCAGGTTGTGGACCTTGGCCTGATCCTTGATCTGGTTTTGCACCAGTGGCGTCAGGACATAGCCCGGGCAAATGGCGTTGCAGGTGATGTTGTCCGTTGCGGTTTCCAGCGCAATCGTTTTCGTCATGCCGACCAGCCCGTGTTTGGCGGCGATATAAGCACTTTTAAACGGTGATGCGACAAGGCCGTGGGCGGAGGCAATGTTGATCACGCGGCCCCAGCCCTTTTTCTTCATGCCGGGCAGGCAGGCTTTGGTCGTGTGGAACGCGCTGTTCAAATTGATGGCGATGATGGCGTTCCATTTATCTTCGGGGAATTCATCAATCGGGCTGACATGTTGGATGCCGGCATTGTTGACCAGAATATCAATCGCGCCAAATACACCGATGGATTTTTCGCACATGTCGCGGATCTGCTCCGGCTTGGTCATGTCGGCCCCGTGATAGAGTGCGCGGATGCCGTGATCCTTCTCCAGCCCCAGCCGGATTTTTTCAATCTCCGCCGTATCGCCCAGTCCGTTCAACACCACGTTGGCCCCGGCGGCGGCCATGGCCTGTGCAATGCCCAATCCGATGCCACTGGTCGATCCGGTAATCAGGGCGGTTTTTCCGGCGAGGCTGGTCATGGGCGTATCCTTTGGTGCGGTTGCGAAGGTGTCGGGGGGAAGGGTAAAACGGCGGCCGATGACGGGCAAGGGGGGTGTGAGCCTGCTGCCCATATATTTGACATAATGCAAAATCTTGGGTAAATTAAGGGCTATGAAACAGATTTCCTTGGATCAACATCCTGATTTTATTGCCGTTTTCGATGGCCGGGTCGATCTGGCCGCCGCGATGAAGGCGGCGCGCGATGCCTTGCTCGACCCGGCCTATCAGGCCGTGGTGGTGGTGCGGGACAGCGCAACGGCGGATCAATCGGCTGACCGGGCGGCCAGTTTGCTGAAAACCATGTCCCCCAACCGCGATGAATTGGGCCGCTTGCCTGATGGACGCTTTGCCGTGATGCGCGCCAGAGAGGGCACGCAGGATGTCTATGCCCGCGATGATTTCAACCGTGTGGCGGGGCATGATGTCACCGACCTGCTGACCGCCATGAATGGGCTGTTTCATTCCGATCCTGCCATGTATGTGCGCGTGGCTGATGGCGATAACGCCAATGCCCATCTGGATAGCGGGTATGAATTCATCAACCCCGATCTGGTCAAGGATGCGCCGTTGCCCGGTGCGGTGACGTTGACCATGGCCCTGCGTGGTGGCGGAACGATCGTGCGCGAAGTATCACGGAATGAATTGGAACGGTCCCGCGGGTCGAATGGCCAGATGGTCTGGCGTCAGGTTTCGGATATGCACGATGACGATATGGGTGTCGGTGGCGCGGCCATTCCGGCCCATCTGGGGTGGCAAGCCAAAGCAGGGGATGTGTGTTTGATGCGTGGCGGCGATTGGCCGGAAACGCATTTGCCGACGCTTCATGCCTCTCCCATTCGACAACGTCAGGGTGACCCGAAAGAGCGGGTTGTTTGTCTGGCGTTTCTGTAAAACCCTGTTTTGTCTTATGGCATATTGCAGTGCCATCTAAACCCTCATTCGCTGCCAGTCATTGATTGCAGGCCATGGATCGCCTAGGCTTCTCCCCACAATTCATAATCAGGGGAGAACAATCATGGCCGATCTTTTTGAAAATCCGCTTCACACCGATGGCTTTGCATTCGTGGAATACACGGGCGAGCCGAAAATTCTGGAGAAGCTGTTTGCCGATTTCGGTTTTACGGCCGTGGCCAAACACAAGACGCGCAATGTTGTTCTGTATCGTCAGGGCGGCGTGAATTTCCTGATTAACCATGACACCACGGGTCAACCGGGTGAATTTCAGGCGATCCACACATCCGGTGCCAGCGCCATGGGCTTCCGCGTGAAAGACGCGAAACAGGCGATTGCCGATGCGGTCAAACGCGGCGCGGAACGCGTTGAAAATCACGGCGGGTCAATGGGTGATGATATCCCGGCGATCAAGGGGATTGGCGGATGCCTGATCTACTTCATCGATAATGACGGCGTGTATGAGCGTGATTTCGATTTTTATCCGGGCGTGGATAAACACCCTGCGGGCGTTGGTTTCACCTATATCGACCATCTGACGCACAACGTACATCGTGGCAACATGGCGGTGTGGGCGAAGTTTTATGAAGACATCTTCAACTTCCGCGAAATTCGTTACTTTGATATCGAAGGCAAATTGACCGGCTTGAAATCCAAGGCGATGACCAGCCCGTGCGGTAAAATCCGCATTCCGCTGAATGAATCATCGGATGATAAATCCCAGATCGCGGAATTCCTGAAACGCTATAACGGCGAAGGGATCCAGCATATCGCGCTGGGCACCAACGACATTTACAAAACCGTGGAAATGATGCGCGCGCAGAACGTGCCGTTCCAATCCACGCCGGAAACGTATTACGAATTGCTGGACAAGCGTGTGCCGGGTCATGGCGAAGATGTGGCGCGCCTGAAATCGCTGAATATCCTGCTGGATGGTGCGCCGACGGAAGGGCAGGGGCTGTTGCTGCAGATCTTCACTCGTGATGCCATCGGCCCGATCTTCTTTGAGATTATCCAGCGCAAAGGCAATGAAGGATTTGGTGAGGGTAATTTCAAAGCCCTGTTCGAATCCATCGAACTGGACCAGATTCGCCGCGGCGTATTGAAAGATGAAAAGGCAGCGAACGCTTAAATAGATGAGGACGCCATCCATTTTGAGCATCCCCGCGAAAGCGGGGATCCATGGGGGCGGTGGGTACGGTGTGGATTCCCGCTTGCGCGGGAATGCTGAGGAAAAAGAGAGTTTAGGAAGAATGAAACTAGCGTCCTATAAAGGTGGGCATGACGGGTGGTTGATGGTTGTGGCCAACGACCTCTCCGTCTGGGCCCCGGCGACGGATGTGGCTCCAACTCTACAATATGCGCTCGATCACTGGGCAGATGTTGAGGAAGATTTGCGTATCCTGTCCGATGCGCTGAATTCCGGTCGGGTCAAGGATGTTGAAAAATTCGACACGGGCAATTGTTCGGCTCCGTTGCCCCGGGCATACCAGATTGCGGATGGCAGTGCGTATCTGAACCACGTCGAATTGGTGCGCAAGGCGCGCGGTGCCGAAATGCCGCCGGAATTCCTGCATGACCCACTGATGTATCAGGCCGTATCCGACCCCATTCTGGCTCCCAACGACGATATTGTGGTGACCAGCGAAGAATACGGTATCGATTTCGAAGGTGAAGTTGCCGTTATTACCGGTGATGTGCCGATGGGCGCAACGCCGGAAGAGGCCGCCGCGCAAATTCGTTTGATCATGTTGATGAACGATGTGTCGTTACGCAACCTGATCCCCGCCGAATTGGCAAAGGGTTTCGGATTTTTCCAGAGCAAGCCGCCCTCCGCCTTCTCCCCCGTGGCGGTCACGCCCGATGAATTGGGTGCGGCGTGGCAGGGGGGCAAAGTGCATTTGCCGTTGATTTGCACCCTGAATGGCCGTGTGGTGGGCAAACCCAATGCCGGCGTGGACATGCAATTTGATTTTGGCCAATTGGTGGCCCATGCGGCGAAAACACGGCCCTTGCGCGCCGGGGCGATTATCGGGTCGGGGACCATTTCCAACCGTGACCGCGCGGCCGGTGTGGCATGCCTGGCCGAAACACGCATGATCGAAAAAATCGAAACCGGGGTCATGACCACGCCATTCATGGCGTTTGGCGATGTGATCCGCATTGAAATGATCAATGACAAGGGCGCGTCCGTGTTCGGCGCGATTGAACAAAGGGTAACCCGTCAATCATGATGACACTGTATAGTTACTTCCGGTCCTCTACCGCGTATCGGGTGCGCATTGCCCTGAATTTAAAGGGGGTTGAGTATGAAATTGTGCCCGTGCATCTGGCCAAGGGGGAGCAGTTTGCGGACATGTACCGCCTGATCAACCCGATGGCGGCGGTGCCGGTGTTGGACCATGATGGGTTCCGTGTGTCGCAATCATTGGCCATTTTGAATTATATCGACAATGTCGCGCCCAACCCGCCTTTGTCCCCCATTGATGATATTCAGGGGCAGGCCTATGTACGGCAAGTGGCGTTGGCGGTTGCGACCGATATCCACCCGCTGACAAACCTGAAGGTTTTGAAAAAGCTGGGCACGATGTTTGGCGCATCGGAAGACCAGAAAAATGAATGGTACGCCCATTGGGCGCTGGATGGGATGCGCGCGGTCGAGACGATGCTGCTGGATTGTGGGCGCACGGGTAAATTCGCCAATGGTGATGCGGTCAGTGTGGCTGATCTGTGCATCGTGCCGCAAATGTACAATATGCGCCGGTATCATCTGCCGTTAGATGAGTTCCCGATCTGTCGCCATATCGAGGAAAATTGCATGGCCTTGACCGCGTTCCAGACAGCATCGCCGGAAATGCAACCCGATGCACCAGATGATTTAGAAATTATTCACGGCCCGCATTTTAAAGGAGGTTTGATATGACCGAATATGATTCCGGTAATCCGCTGGGCGCCGGCGTGGCCGCCGATGCGATGAAATATGTGATTGATCAAGGGTGGGACGATTATACAGCGGAAGAACACGAAACATGGCGCTTGTTGTATGAACGTCAGCGCACATTGATGCCGGGCCGCGCCTGCAAGGAATTTTTGCAGAATATGGATGCGTTGGGGATTGGGGACCAGCAGATCCCGCGCTTTACCGAATTGAATAAAAAATTGAAGGCCCTGACCGGGTGGGAAATTGTCGCGGTTGAAGGGTTGATTCCCGACGCGCCGTTCTTCCAGCTTCTGGCCGATCGTAAATTCCCGGCGGGGTCGTTTATTCGCCGCCGTGACCAGATGGATTATCTGGAAGAACCCGATGTGTTCCACGATGTCTTCGGCCATGCGCCGATGCTGGCCCACCCGGTGTTCGCCGATTATATCCAGGCCTATGGTCAGGGTGGTCTGCGCGCGATGAGTGAAGGGGTGATTACCAACCTGACGCGTCTGTATTGGTACACGGTTGAATTTGGATTGATGAAAACGGATGAGGGTTTGCGCATCTATGGTGCGGGCATCCTGTCATCCCCCGGCGAAACCGTGTTTGCGGCGGACAGCGATTCACCGAACAAAATCGGCTTTAACCTGAAGCGGGTGATGCAGACGAAATACAAAATCGATGATTTCCAGACCAGCTATTTCGTCATCGATTCGTTTGATGATCTGTTCAAACAGACCTATCAGGATTTTGGCCCGATCTATGCCGACCTGAAAGCCAATCCGATGAAATACGCGCCGGGCGATCTGTTGCCGGATGATGTGATCCTGCAACGGGGCACCGGCGTCTATGCCGCCGAAGCTGCAAAACGCAAGGCGCAAGCGCAAGGGTAAAAGGGGGTTACTGTCCGCCGGACAGCAATTCACCGTCCTGAACTGTATCGTGACCATGTCCATCGGGCGTGGTCGCGGTCGTTTTGGGGGCGGACATCATGGATGGTGGCGGCACGGAAGCGGCTGGCGCCGTACTGTCCGGTGTGGGTGTTGTTGCTGTTGCCGTGGTTGTCGCAGGTGCCGGGGCCGCCGCTGTCGCGGGTTCTGTTTTGACCGGTTCTGTTATGGACTGGCTCTGTGCGGTTGGGGCGGGTGTGGCCGCAGCTGCGGGGGCCTCAACCTTCGGCTCTTCGGTTTTTACGGGTTCCGGTGTCGGCTCCGGTGCGGCTTTTGGTGCCGGGGGCGGGCGCTTGATTGTGCCTTGATGTTTCAGGTCGATCACGGCGCGGTAATGTGCGGCGTTGGCGTCCGGCGCAATCAGGCTTTTGTCCGTGACGGCCACATCCTGGCGCAGGACGAGGACCAGACGGGTGCCATCTGTGCCGTTATCCATGGCTTGCGTCGACCATGACTTGATCGCGGGGGATGATGATGTGCCGCTTTTCGCCGCCGTCCATTTCATGCCCGGCAATTCGACCAGCAATAAATCTTCGCTGTTGTCCAGATCGGTGGTGAATTTGACGGGGGATCCTGCATCCAGGACCAGACGGGTTTTGCCAGCATGTTCGCCAATACGCAACGCGCTGATCACCGGGCCGGATGGGGCAGTGACTTTTGTCTTTACCGGTGCGGCGGCTTTAACGGCGGGTTCGTCCATCACCGGGGCCATCACTGGGGCCGGGGCGGCGGGTGCTGGGGCCGGGGCTGTTGTCGCTGGCGCAGTTGTGGTGACAGGGGCGGGCGCCTCCACAACCGGGAACAGGCTTTGTGGTGCGGCGGTGCTGGCGACCATGACCGGTGCGGCCATCGGGGCTTGATCCTGTGCGGTCAAGGGCGCGGCCACGGAGTGCATGGTGGGTGCCTGCAGGGCATTCATATCGCGGCGTAAATCAATAATGGCAGCTTCGGCGCGTTTGATGCGGGCTACCGGATCCTGAATATCCTCAACGAACAGGGCTTCGGGGCTGACATTCATGCCCCGCGCCGGTTGCATCGCGGGCGGTGTTTCGGCCATGGCCATCGGGCAGATCTGGGTGGTGGTTTGCACCACGCCCACGTCTTCCGCATCCGATCCGCCACAGGCCGACAGCGTCAGCGCACACACCATCAGGGCCGTGCTGCAAAAAAGGCGGTTCAGTGTGGGGCGGGGAGCCCGGAAAAAGGACATGGACATTGAAATCCGAACGGAAGGAACAGAATGAAAAACGCAGGAGAGGCCAGTGATTCGGCCTTGACTATAAGAGTACGGGCGCGGGCTTGTCTTCGTCAATAGCCTGGCGCTATCATCCCGGGCAAGGAATGGGGCTTTTCGATCATGCAAAAACAATCTCATATCGGCATTATTGGCGGCGGTGCCGCGGCGGTGGCCCTGGTGGCGCATGTGGCCCGTCAGGCCGCTGATTCAGGCATGGACGCCCCCGTTATCACCATTTTTGATCCGGCGGATGTGATTGGTCTGGGGGTGGCTTATGCCACGCGTGACCCGGCGCATGTGTTAAACGTCCCGGCGGCGGGGATGAGCCTGTGGCCCGACCGGCCGAATGATTTTCTGGATTGGTTGAACACCTATCCCGGCTGGCGCGTGCTGGACCCGTCTTTCGAAGATATGGCGGTCACGCCGTATAGCTTTATGCCGCGCATGGTCTATGGCGCGTATCTGCGCGACCATCTGGCCCAGGTCAATGAATGGGTCAATGTGACGCATTGCCGGGCCATGGTTACCAATGTCGTGCCACAGGATGCGGGAATTGCCGTGTCATGTGGGGCACAGACACAGGTCTTTGATGCGGTGGCTCTGGCCTGTGGCAATGTGGCCCCGGTCCGGGTTCCCGGGATGGAGGTGAATGCGCCCACGATCCCGCTTTATGGCCTGCGCCCCAACGATATTCCGTCCGGTTTCACCGGGAAACGTGTGATGATTTTGGGCACGGGGCTGAGCATGGTGGATGCCGTACTGACCCTAGACCGCATCGGGTATGACGGACAGATCGTGGCGGTCTCGCGTCACGGCCTGTTGCCCCAGCCCCATGCGCCCCAGATGCTGACACCGCGTCCGGCCTTTGTTGCGCCTGATGCGTTGCCATCATCGGCGCGGGGGATGATGCAGGCCCTGCGCCGGGCCGCACGTGAGGGGGATTGGCGGGCTGCCGTGGACTCCTTACGCCCCTTCAGCAATAAAATCTGGCGCGGATTATCACTGACCGAACGGGCGCGGTTGCGCCGGGTTCTGCCCTATTGGGCGGTGCATCGCCATCGCATGGCCCCGCACGTGGCCCTGCGCCTGCAGGAATTGATGGGAGCGGGCCGTTTATCCATCCATCATGGCCGGGCGGATTATGTGCGCGGGGATGGCAATAACGGTGTCGTGGTTGGCGTGGACGGGGTGGATCATGCGTGCGACGCGGTGATTTCTGCGTTGGGCTATCGTTCCGATCCTTTCGCACCGGGCAGTTTGACCGCCACACTGGTGGATACGGGTGTCCTTGCGGTGGATGGTCCGGCCATGCGGATTTATGATGATGCCACTTTGCGTCTGCATGCGGATGCCCGGCTGTATGGGCTGGGGCCTGTTCTGGGGGCGGCCTTCATCGAAACCACGGCCATGCCGGATATTCGACAACAGGCGGCGGCGATTGCCGCGACCCTTCTGGTTCGATAATCTTTGGGCGCAATAAAAAACGACCCGCCGGTGACCAGCGGGCCGTTTTCGTGAATTTTAAATGGAGACTTAGTCCGCCAGCTGGATGTTCCCGGCTGCGGTTTTGCCGCGGCTGGTGACCAGTTCATAGCTCAGCTTCTGGCCTTCTTTCAGGCCACGGATGCCGGCTTGTTCCAGAGCGGTGATGTGAATGAACACGTCGCTTCCGCCATCATCGGGTTGAATAAACCCATATCCTTTTGTGGTGTTGAACCATTTAACGGTCCCGGTGGCCATGTTCGTCTCCTTCATTCAACTAAAAGCACGTGAGTATAAACGGCTCCATCCCGCGGCCGGCGGAATGATTCCGGGGTTTTGAATGTCTCGAACCCGGGCCGTACAATACCGTTAAAACGCACCCCTCGCAAGGGAATCGTATGGGTTGCAGACGCATGAAAACGGCCCGGAACGCGAGGTCAAGGCGCGCGACAGGGGCGGGATGGGTGTGTGGAAAACATTACGAAAAAGAAAAAGTGGAAGGCCGAACGCGACCCGGCAAATTTCGTTACGGCTGCTGCCTCTCGGCCCTGACCGGATTGGCGAACTGTCCGCCCGCGCCGACCTTCCGTGGGTTGATATAGGCGCTTGCGCGGGCAAATGCAACACACACAACCCCCATCCAGGTATAAATTTTCCAGATTATCGGCCCGCTATAGCTCCGCGCCCCAGAATTTTCCCTCTGCGCCCTTGCGTTCCATGGCTGGAATGCGCTATAGGCATCCGGTCTGTTTCCTTACAAACAGCACGCCGCTGTAGCTCAGGGGTAGAGCAGGTCATTCGTAATTAAATGCTCTGTGCCTGAAAGCAGCGTGTATAGAGGGGGTTAGCAATCTTGCCCCAGCCCTAATAAGGCTATAATAAGGTTGCCACATTTTCCGGTGTGCCGCTGTAGCTCAGGGGTAGAGCAGGTCATTCGTAATGACAAGGTCGGGGGTTCAATTCCCTTCAGCGGCACCAGTCGGAGGTTATATTTCCATTCCCAACAGGGGTTCTTTTGCAGTTACACTGCATTTCCCGCCATTTTTCCTCCCCCTTAAAGTTGCATCGTATAATTTACGCCCTAGCTGCTTGCAAAGGGGCGTGTTTTTTCGCAATCTATAAATCTAATGGCTAATTTATTTAGAGGGACGCCAGTATGACTTTTGATATCACTAAATTTAAAGCAAGAGAGAAATTAACTGGGCGTTATGGTCAGCACATTGGCTCCCTGAAAGCTGCTGGAAAAGAAACCGCGTCAATAGAAACGGCGGTTGAAGGTGCTCTTGCCAATATAAAAAGCGGCAACACTCGTTCTTTCGTGATCTACGGAGAGCCTCAGAGTGGGAAAACCGAGATGATGATTGGGTTGACCGCGAGGTTACTCGATGAGGGGCATCCAATTATCATTCATTTGCTCAATGATAGCGTTGATCTCTTAGAGCAAAACTTGCGTCGCTTCAAAAAATCAGGAATTGCGCCATCGCCAAAGATCTATAAGGAAATTTTGGATCCAGCAATTAAGGTTGGAAATGGCGAATTAATTCTGTTTTGTAAGAAAAATTCGAAGGACTTGAAAAAGCTAATCGATAAGATTGGTAATATAGATAAAAAAGTCATCATAGATGATGAAGCGGACTATGCATCACCTAACGGCAAAGTGAACAAGGGCGAAAAAACAAAAATCAATGGCTTAATCACTAAATTGCTTAAAGATGATGGCTTATATATTGGCGTCACTGCCACGCCAGCGCGGCTGGATTTGAATAATACATTTGAGAACGATCATGAGAAGTGGGTCGATTTCCCTCCTCATTCTAAGTACACGGGGCAAAATATTTTCTTTCCGCTTAATCCTGATCGCGAGCAGTTGAGTTTCAAATTAACGTTTTTGCCAGATTCTGGAGATAGTCCAAAATATATCCGTGATGCTCTGTGTCGGTTTATGATCAATGTGGCTTATCTCAATATTGAAATTAACAAAAAGCCTGAGAGCTATAGCATATTAATACATACGAGCGGTAAAAAGGCTGATCATAAAGGTGATTGGCATGTTGTTGAATCTGTTTTTTCAAACCTGTCTAGTGAACAAAACCCCAAATTTGCTAAACAAGTAGAGGCTATTTGGGAAATGGCTCAAGAGATATATCCCGGTAAAGCGGATTCTATTACTGGATACATTGTCGATAATGCAACTAGAAACGCTGTGCTTCTTTTGAATAGTGACCGAAATGATCCGAACTTAGAGGAGGCCTCCAATCCGTCTTCTCTTTTTACGGTGGTTATCGGTGGGAATATTGTGTCCCGTGGTGTTACATTTAATAATCTTCTTTCAATGTTTTTTACAAGAGATGTGCAGCATAAAATACAACAGGATACATACATTCAGAGAGCACGAATGTTTGGTGCTAGAGGTGATTATTTAAAATTTTTCGAGCTTACGATTCCTGAGGCGCTATATGTGGATTGGCACCGCTGCTTTGTATTTCACAAGCTGGCTATAGAGGCGATTAAAGAAGGTAAGGGAGCCCCTGTCTGGTTGGCTGATCACAGAATTAGTCCTGTATCTTCGTCTAGCATCGACAGAAGTACAGTTTCCTTGGATCGTGGAGAAATGGCGTTTTCTTTGTTTGATTTTGATGCAGACAGTCAGTCCCTCTATGAGTCCGTAGTTGAATCATCAGTCGATGAATTTTCAAAATTAAAAGAGCTGCACTTGGCTTTTGGTGATCAGGTGTTCCCAGAGTATCTTTTAAAATACATTGAAAGCACCTCGTTTAAAGGCGCTTCTTCTGTAGCGATACACCCTGCGACGTCGATAGCTGGCTACAAGCAAAGCGCTGGTTTGGACAAGGAAAAAATTGAGCGTTTAAAAGGGTTTTTCGGTAAAACGCAAATGCAAAAAGAGAAGTTTCCTGATGCTGTCCATCATCTAAAGGTTTTTTATAATGAAAGTGGGCGCGCTCGACTTTTTTATAAATTTGATGGGTCTGTTCAATTCATCAAGAATTTGATTAGCCAGATCGAAAGGAAAGCTGCGTGATTAAGGAGTATGAATATTTACACGGTGTAGTTTTTTCTAGGTTGTGTAACGTATATGGCACTTCTGTGTCTATTCGTCCTTATACTGAACAAGGCTATTCATCTTACGTTGTTAACGATGTGACAGGTTTGTATATAAAGTACTCCGGAAAAAGGCTTAATCCTTGGCGCTTTTCCTTCACTGAAGGGCATCAGAACGAAATTTTAAGAATGCACCAGGAGTATGGGCAGGTTTTTATTGCCTTGGTCTGCAACATAGATGGTGTTGTTGTTCTATCTTACAAGGAGTTTAAAGAGATCCTTGATGAAGAGCACTCTGCCCATGAGTGGGTGAGTGTATCTAGGACCAAGAGAAAAATGTATTCTGTCGCTGGATCCGACGGTAAACTAGAGTACAAGATCAGTAGATCATCCTGTCCTGATAAGATAATAGATTATGTATCGGGTGCTAATTCTTGTGAACAAACGTCAGGACATGTTCGGAGCGCATCCTTTTTCCCAAGGCTTCTTTCGTTCCTTTCGGGATAGGCAAGTACCTACTTGATTGAGGTAATTCGCGCTCCGTATGATGTTTTACTTTGAGGTTGTGGATTCTTGCAGCCTCCTTAAAAATCTCGGAATTTTCTACGTGTGTAGAACGCAAGCAGGAGTTTCCTATGACGAATATTGCTTTTCCGTTCTCTTTTAATACTCTTGATGTTTCGCCCATGAGGTTTATGGCATCGACTATGTAACGATTAATCATTTTGATCTGATTTGGTTGTAGATCATTTTTTTGTGGAATAACTTTTCTTTGTATGTCCTCGGCAATCGTGTGTGTTGCGCCGTTCTTTGTTTTTTCTGTGCCGATGGAAGATGCGCGAATTTGGCGCAATTTTTCTATATCGTGTCCAAGCCAAACCAAGGCTAGTTTATGCCCGCGCAGATAATCAATAGCATTCAAGTATGGTGGTGATGTTACAATGGCGTCGATTGACGCCGTGTCAATGCCCGTCATTTTTCTGGCGTCCCCAGATTTTATTACGGCTGTTCCTGAAAAGTCACAATCTGAGCAAAGGTTCTCAATAAGTTTAAGCGCAGATTTAGTATATCCACTCACAACGTCAAAATCGTTGGTGTCCTTAGCTCTGTGTGGCCTGCTGTGCGAGATATCCCAAGCCAATGAGGCGCCAATTTTTTTTGTTATAATAATTCTGCTCAGGGCCAATTCTAAAAGATTGATGGACTCTTTATTCATATTTGAGTGACGGTACTCATTCAATATGAACGCGATGGCCCTCAGTTTTTTTCTCTGTTTCTGTGCAAACCAGAATTTTGTGAATTCTAGCGTTTCAACATCGTCATCTATCCATGGCAAGTCTACGCGACTATTGCCCAACGCTTTAAGATCATACAATAGGCGATCGAGATGTTTCTGTACCAATGTTTCTTTGGGGCTGCTTACGCTTACTTTTGACATTAAGACGGCAAGGGGATCCATGTCGTATCCGTATGCCCTGTGGCCATTCCTTAGTGCCTGCCTAATTACAGTTCCAGAACCAACCATTGGGTCTAATACAGTGGACCCCCTCTTCATCGAGGCCATAGCTTTTAGTGCAATTTCTGGAGCCATTCTAGCTGGAAAGGGGTGTATCTGCCGCATTAGGTTTATATTTCTGTTGTAAGGTTTCCGTCTATGAAAATAGCAAAATTAATCATGTCTAGAAAGTGCAATCTTCTATTCTGATAGGGGGTGATCTTTAGATGCGCAATAATCACCCCCTACTATATTTAGAATGATGTAATGCCTTTCAATTTTGCTTGTGTGGCTCTGTCTTCCAAAACAGGCCCTTCAAAATGCCACGTTCCGCCGGCCTCTAGGTTATTGATGTTCGCAAATGTGCTACCAACCTGCGCCCCTGTGTCATCGTACAAATTGAATTCCACCTGTACATACGAAAACTCTTTGTTGCTGTTATTGCGCAACGTTCCTGTGACTTTGCCAACCCCATATTCCCCAACTTCCAGCGCATAGCTCTGAACCATCAGGCCGTTTTCACCCTTTGATGCGGCTTTGACGAATGGGTTGTCTGTTGTGGCTGAGGCGTATTCGGGGGATTCGAGAATGGCGGCGGCATGAGGTGTGACCATGGCGGAGCCGATCAGGGACAGGACGATCACGCATATAACACGCACTCCGGTGGAGATTGTTTTGCCTGTTTTCTGGTGAACGAATTTGCGGGCCGGGGGAAGCAGGAAGGCCGCGATGATAAGGGAAGTAAACCCAGCCGGAGCGGTGAGGGGGTTAAATAAAGTAACAAAGCCCCAGATCAGGCAGAAAAGCCCCAATCCCCAACTTGTAATCAGTCCCAGTGTAATTTTATCTTTTTGCTGTTCGGTGGCTTCGGTCATGGTTTCAACTCCTGTCTTTTTGGTTTGGGTTAAAAAGCAGTACGGCCACCAGATTTCTCTGGCAGCCGGGGAGTTAAGAACCGTCCTGAGAACGGCGCAGCGTATTCACGCAAGCGCTATTATATTCCGCCGCCTCCCCGACCAGAGGTCGAGAGGCAACGTCATTGGTAACGGCCTGACGTTGAAGCAAGGCCGCTCAGGAAGGGGTTCTTACGCCCCGGCGGCCCTCTCGGGCCACTGTTTTTATGATACCGCTAACCATCTGAATTGACAATGCAATTATGACTATCGGCGAGGGGCCGGAAACAGGAGAAAACCGTGGTGAAATCTGACCACGGTTTTTTGCCTAAGTGATTTTTTTTTGTCCCGATATCGTCAAGGCATCGGGCGACGTGAATAAACCCGCCTTTGCGTTGATCGCAGGGGCCCCAGCGATGGGGGGGCTGGGCGGTGTTACCCTTGTAACTGAATCACGGGAAAGTTTCCGGGCCATCAGTAACAAGGGTAACAGGGGTGCGCAGGTGGTCTAGAACGCCACTTCTTTGGTCGGGGCTGTGTGCTGGGGCTTGGGGCGGTGGGTGATGCGGAGGCCCTTATAAACCGTCATCGGAGCGCCGTTGTATCGCTCCTTCACGCGGAGAATCCTCTTTTCGGTTAATTTTAGGCCAAAGGTTCTTTGAGTCATAAACGGTTCGCCCGCATTCTTTTGCCAGACGCGCCATGTTTCATAAAGCTCATGGGCTGAAACACTGTCGTTCTGACTGGATGTGGTGCATTCAGCCAGGAACCGGCCCACAACATCCATATCCCCTCGGTATTTTTCAAGGGCGGCTTTAATTGTGGGGGGCTCCTGTAAACCCCCTGCATGCCATTGTTTTAGACCCTCCAGCGCCCAGTTCAAAATCCCGGATTTTTCGTTCTGGAGTTTTCCCATCAGGTTTTTATCCCGCTTATGTTCGGGGATGGTTACTTCAAACGGGATCAGGCGAATGCGCTCCCATATTCCCACATCCGTTCCGATAATTTCGGGCTTAACGTTCACGGCCATGATGATTTTGCATTGTGGCCGGAATTCAAAATACTCCTGATACAGGAACCGGGCGGCAATAATGTCACCTCCGGTCATCTCCTTGATTAGCGGCTCGTTCATACGAATCCCCTCCGCAATCTCGCTGGCTGTGACAACGCGAACACCTTTCAGACCCGCAATGTCATTGCGCACACCTTCGTTGCGTTGTGTCAGGAAGCTTTTGGCCTCGGACTTGCGGTGATAATCGCCCATCAGTTCGGCCAGAATGGTCAGCAGGGTGCTTTTGCCATTCCGCCCCCGTCCCTCCATAATGAAAAAGCAATGTTCCACCGTCAGGCCAGTCAGGCAGTAGCCAAAAACCCGCTGGATATAGGCGATCATGTCTGCCTTCCCGTCGAAGGTGGAGTGCAGGAATTTCATGAACTCAGGGCATTCCGCCTGCGGATCGAATGTCACCGGAGCCATTTTTGTGATCAGATGCGCAGGATTATGCGGGAGCAAATTCCCGGTTTTCAGGTCAATCGTGCCGTTCTGCACGTTGAGCAGCATGACATCGCGGTCCAGATCGTTTTGGTGGATACGGAGTTCGCTCTTGCTGGCCCAGACCATATTGTTCAGGCCACCGCGACTTTGCAGGTTCCTCATATGCTTGCGCAGGCCGGAGGCGTTTTTCCCCTCGGCGATGGCCGCCTGAATTTCCGAGGTCAGGCTCAGGGCGGTTTCCTTGGCAAGGGTTATTATCATGTCGGTCTCGTCGCGTTTGTAGCGCGTCTTGTCCCAGATATAAAAGTGTTCGCCGGGAAAGGCACAAATCACGTGCCCCTCATACCGATCCCGGAAACGGTAGCCGTTCCCTTGATCCGTCAGGGGGTAGCTTGTGTCCTGTGGCTTAACCTTTTCGTCAATCCACTTCAAAATCTGCTGCACCTCTTGCTGGTCCATCGGCGGTGTGCATAGTGTTTCTGCCGCATGGGTCAGGATTTTTTCCACCGTATCCATGCCGTAACCTTGGCGTCGCAGGCTGGTCCCCCGGCGCAAAAGCTCATTATGCCGATTGCCTTCCGCGATTTCGTCTTTCCATTGCGGCTCGGCTTTCTTGGGTTTTGTGGGTTTTGGGCCGATGCCGTTGTGGGCAATCACCTCCCTCAGCGTGTCGAGGTCAGTGCGGCGTGCTTCCGCGAGTGCAAGAAACCGCTCAAGATCAACGGGCTGTCCGTTCTCAATGGCGTATCGATCCGTTTGGGCGGCGTTAAAATACGGCATGTTGATGAAATTCCCGACATCACCCGGATTTTTCCTGTGCGTTTGCTTGGGAAAAATCTCTGCATCCGAATAGCCCAGAAGCATGGCGCACTGGCGCATAGCCGTTTGCACTTGGTCTGCGGGGTAGGGGCGGGTGAAGAACATATATAAATGTGCGCCGCCACTTTTGGACCGACAAATGGTCAGGGGCAAGCCCATTTTGGCAATATCCCGCTCAAGCGCCGCATGGTCGAATTTTACGTACAAATCAATGTCGATGGCGGCCCATGCGCAGGTGTTGTCGCCCAGCAGGGGAATGAGCCCAATGCCGGTTGACCCGTCCAGATGGCGTTGGATAGCCTCTGGGGTTATGGGTTTTCTTACGGTCTTTGTGTTTGTGGCCTTCTTTGTTTCGGGGGCACTGGCATCACCTTTATATGTACACTGGCCGTAGGCTCTGTCGTAGGCGGTGAAAGTGCCCAAGAATTTGGTTGGAATCGACGTTTTCGTCATTTTCTTCTCCTGAAAAAGTTAAAAGTGCGCCCTCTCAGCGTCGTTATGACGCTGAGGGAGCACATTCGCCTTCATGGCATGCGGGTTAAAGTTTAGTGGGGGTCAATACTCACTCGTTGAGCGGAACTCATGAGCGGCAATGTATTGTAGGACGGCAGCACGATCGTAACGCACGGATCGTCCAATTTTGTGGTACGGGATACCAGCTCCCAATCTGCGGTCACGCTGTAGTTTATATGGTGTGCAGCCAAGCATGCGCGCCACTTCTTTTTCTGAAATCAAAACAGTCGTCATCTAATCACCTCCTTCGGTCTTTGTTTTGCGATGTTCGGAGTTAATCAGATTTCGTTTTGGCCAGATATCCCACCGTCTTGTTACCACTTAACACATTGATATATATCAATATAACGTGTTTTAGTTTTGTGCTGTTTGACGGGGCGGCTATGAGGCGTGATCTTTGGCAATCAGGGTATTAAATGCATCCAAGTTTTGAGCTATGCGCTCCTCCAGTTGCTGATACGCAAGCTGTTGCCCCATGTAAGCTGAACGTTCCTTTGCGGACATCGCGTTTATTTCCTCGTCTGAGGGGGGAAAAAACATGGAAATAAATAGCGGGTTTTTAAAAAAAGTTTCCTCCGCTTTGAACGCTTTCCTGAGTCCCCTTTCGATGGTGCCAAGCCGTGCTTTTGCCTGATGGGGTTTTAAGCCCGATGCCTCTATACGCTTTTGCGCAATATCTTTTATCACCGGGTTAATAGGTTTTTTCATTCTTGCCGTGCGACCAATTCTAAATAGCTCGTCGTACGTATATTCACGCTCCGCCCTGCTTGGTTTTTTCGCATTTAAATTTGTGTCGCCATAAATGGCGTATAACGCTTCACGAAATCGATCCCATTCTTGCTTATTTGGCTCCGAGTGTTTGCTGGTTTTTATGATGCGGATGAGCAGCATTTCAAATGGAGATAGGCCAGTACTGCCGGGATTTTTTCCGTAAACTAAATTGAGCTCAGGTTTTTTCATTCGTTTTTTATTTTTCTGACGCCGCAATTTTTCTGCCTTGGCTTCTTCTGCGCTAGGGAACGTTGGTTTTGGCAAGATTAGTTTCTGTTCACCGTTTTGATCGGTAATCAATTCTCCATCTTGCGCATCACCGTTTATCATCGACGGGTTAACGCCAAATTGATCGTTGATAATTTTGTTATCTGGCTTCGTTTTTGCTGATCTTTTTTTCTTTTGCTGTGGTTTCAGGACTTTTTTTCGCGGCTTTTTTCCATCCTTGCGTTCTTTGCTCATGTCGGCTCCGTTCTCTCTGGATCAATTTTCTAATTAAAGAGACTGTATTAAATCCAAAAAGCGCCTCCGTTTCAAACCGGAAGCGCTTTGTCGAGTTATTCGCGCATTATTTTCTGGGCGATCATTTCCACGGGGCCTCGCAACCTATCAACGCCACTTATAATATATCCGGCTGTTACGTCCCGTGTTTTGTGGTTCATGAGGCGTTTGATTGTGAAATCCGATAGGTCCAAGCTCTCCGCTGTGGTTGCGAATGTTCTTCGCAAATCATGGCAGGTCACTTGGATTCCGGTGTCAGCGTAAATTTTCCAGAGTGCCTTCTTGGGTTCCTGCAGGTGTCCGCTTTTACCGGAACCGGGAAAAACAAACCTTTCCTTCGGGTATGTCTCGCGGCGGGCCTGTAGCATGTCATATAAATATGTGCTGAGGGGCAGCGTGAGCGAATCTCCGTTTTTTGTTTCCGGGATGTGTAGGGTTCGTTCGGCGAAATCAACGTTTTCCCAAAGCAATCCCGCCGCCTCGGACCGCCGCATTCCGGTAAGCAGCAGAGTAATAAGGTAATCCCGGTACGTATCGTTCTCTAAATCCCGCACAGCGGCAAGCCAAGTCTGGATCTGGCTGGGTTTTAGGTGGTTTGTTCGCCGCCGCTCCTTGTTCCAGGCGCGCGCCTTGGTCAGGATATGAACGGGGTTGTTCGGGCACACGTCATAGACCGCGTAAGCGTGATTAAACAGCGCACTTAAAATGCGCATGGTCTTGTTGGCGGTGGACTTGCCATTTTGTTCCGTAATCTCTCCGTGCCGCTTGCAGACCATGGTGGTCGTTATGTCTGTGAGGGGCCTGTTTTCCCATGTCGCCAGATAGAGCGATATATAATAGGTGTAGTCCTTTTTCGTGCTCGGTTTCAGGTTTTTGTTTGTCCGGGTGTACGACTCCACGATGGCTTTTAAGGTTAATTCGCCGTCTTGGTTCGATTTTCCGGGATCTTCGGGGAAGGTGCCCTGCGCCATACTGCGCAAATGCTCAATCGCAATGGTGCGGGCCTGTTGCACCGTGAAAAGGGGATATTTCCCGATAGTTTTCCGCCTTGTGCGTCCGTTCATGTCCTTCTGCACGACGAAGGTTTTGCTGCGTTTACCGACCACAAGATAAAAACCGGGAAGGTCTTCATCCGCGAAGGTCAATTGCCCGCTTGGGTTGTGTGGCGTCTTTTCGACGAACGCTTTGGTGATCTTCACGACGGCCATGGTGTCTCCTTTACTAACGCTTGAATAAGGCGCGCTTATAAAGTGAGCGGAGCAGGGTGAGCAAGAAAAAACGTCGGATAATCGAACTAAATCAATGCTTTATATTAATTAATCCAAAACAAAACAATGACATACAAAAGCGGCAGCGACCGATAAATTTTTACGGACAGGGGCGGGGTTTGAGGGCGGTGATGGATCACGGGGCGGTTGTATGAAAAATACATCCGCCTTGATTGTGCTGTTTTGTAGCGTACAATCTTTTCGAGAATTTGAAGTGTAGGTTAAGATCTACCCGCCGTTTTCCAGACTGTCACTATGGCCGTCGTGTTCGTCATCATAATTTCAGCGGAAGATAGTTTTCAGTTTTTAAAAGGCGAGATGCATGAAAAAGTTTTTTATGGTTTGTGCAATACTAGGCATTATGGCGACCATTGCTGTTGCAGGAATGATCCTGACCAAGAAAGCGCCGCCGTTTTACAAACGCAACGTCAAAATGACGGTCACAATTGAAACACCCGAAGGTGATGTTTCTGGTTCTGCCGTGCGTGAAATTGCCAATCAGGGAACGAACAGCAAGCTTGATTGGCCGGGCGGAAATCCGGCATCAGTCCGCGGCGAAGCTGTGGTGATTGACCTCGGTGCGCGCGGCAAGGTCTTTGCCCTCATCAACAAAGATGGAGAAGAGGCGCGTTTCTACAAAGCCTTTCCACCACCGGACGGGCACCCGCAGAGCAATGACAGCATGGCATATTATGCGCAGTTACCCGTGGGTAAGTCCGCAGTGCTGGAGCCAAATGATTGGCCGATGTTTGTAACGTTCACCGATATGAATGACCCGAAAGCTGTCACCTTGGTGCGTGGAGGCCGCTTTAATCTGCAGACGCAAAAATATGACTTGGTCGATGACTTTGAAAAGATCTTTGGGAGCGGTGTGCGGGTGAAAGGTGTCACGTTTGAGATTACTAATAAACATGTAGAAAAAACTGGAATTTTGGAGACAGTTCCAAAATTCGATGACGAATTTTGGAACTGGCGTAAAACACTTCAATTTGATGATCCCAGAAAAATATCGGGTGTAAACTTTAGTCAAGGAGCGGCAGAATGACGATCTCTAGTGATTTATTTAAAGCCATTTTGTCAATGGATTCCTACAATCGCGGTTATAATGCTAGCATTGATGGAATATCGGGTGATGTAGGCGATGCTACATTAGGGATAGATTCGTCTGAACTTGGCACTACCACTATTAATGGCGAAGATATAAGGAATGATGCGCTAATAGGATTCTATGCTCTTTCTTACAACTACAACGGCGAAACAATCATCGCGTATCGCGGCACGGATGATCGTGATGAAGCAACCCAGATTGATGAAAATACCGGCTGGCCCATTGGGCTTGGTTCGGTTGGCGCGCTCCAAGCAAATATGGCGTTTGCCTTTTATAACAGCATAGCCGAACTCCTCAACACACAAGGCGCACAGAATAATATTTATCTCGATGCGAATATTTCCCTGACGGGCCATTCCATGGGCGGCGGTCTGGCTGCAAATGATAATTTCTCTATGCAAAGGATTGCGGCATGAAGAAATTTTTTATGGTTTGTGGAGTGCTGGGTATTGTGGTGATCATTGCTATTACTGGAATGATCCTGACCAAAAAAGCGCCGCCATCTTACAAACTCAATGTCAAAATGACGGTCACGATTGAAACGCCCGAAGGGGATGTCTCCGGTTCCGCCGTGCGTGAAATTGCCAATAAGGGAACGAACAGCAAGCTGGATTGGCTGGGGGGAAACCCGGCCTCTGTGCGTGGTGAGGCCGTGGTGATTGACCTCGGTGCGCGCGGTAAGGTTTTTGCCCTCATCAACAAGGATGGAGAAGAGGCGCGTTTCTACAAAGCCTTCCCGCCACCGGACGGGCACCCACAGAGCAATGCAACAATGGCATATTATGCACAATTACCCGTGGGTAAATCTGCAGTGCTGGAACCAGATGATTGGCCGATGTTTGTGACGTTCGCCGATATGAATGATCCGAGATCCGTTACGCTGGTGCGGGGTGGTCTCTTTAATCCGCAGACGCAAAAATATGATCCGGTGGATGATTTTGAAAAAATCTTCGGTGAAAATGTGCAATTAAAAAGCATCATGCTTGAGATAGCTACTGAATCGTTTGTGTCTGGAAAAGGCGTCGATAAATATCTTCCTGCAGATTTTTGGGAGAAATATGCCGATTGGTGGAGGAGTGTTTCAGCTTCGGAAAAGATGAAATACGCAAAGTTGTTTGCTTTTAAGGCAGGAGAATATAAATGACCATTAGTGCAAATTTAATGAAAGCCATCTTGTCTCTCGATTCCTATAACAGAGGATATGATGCTGGTATAATATTTGGTGACAATGCTGGTGACAATGATTACTCCCTTGATGCTGAAGGCACGCAGATTGGCACAGCAACGATTATACTTAATTCTGAAATTTTTCAAAACAACGGACAACGTGAAGATTCATCCATTGGCTTCTACGGCATAGCCTATACCTACAACGGTGAAGTCGTGATCGCGTACCGTGGTACGGATGATCTTGACGAATCTGACCCGAATAATCAGATTGATGACAATACCGGATGGCCCATTGGTGCTGGCCTTGTTGGTGCGCCACAGGCTAACATGGCGTTTGCTTTTTACAACAGCGTGGCCGAACTCCTCAACACGCAAGGCACACAAAACAATATTTACCTTGATGCGAATATTTCCCTGACGGGCCATTCCATGGGCGGCGGATTGGCCGGTTTGGTAGCGGCTGTGTACGATCAGGATGCGGTCTTGTTTGACAGCATGGCCTTTGAATCGGCCGCAGAAAATACGGCCGACGATGCACAATATAACTACATTAGATATGAAGCATTTGTAAGCGGTGGTTGGAATTATTATGTCACGCAGGTGGCGCGAGATGATTATGAGGCGACGTTACTCTCATACCAAAATAATTCGAACTATCGTAATGTTATCGGGTCAACTGTGCTCAATGATCTTGTGTATCAAGGGGGCGATTCTTACGGATCGCTGAATTATGATGGGATAGAGGGGTACGCAATTGACGGTGAGGCGCTTGGTTTTAACCGACTGCTTCAAAATGCTTTAGGTGTAACCAATGTCGAAACTTTGGAGGTCGATGCTGATCTTGGGGATGGTCTGGCCGAGGCGGTAAACCGCCACTCTCAATCACTTCTGGTTATCCGTATGTTTGCGGACGAAAAAGATGAAAACGGGGATCCTCTTTTCGGAACCAGTTGGAAAAACGCGGAAGAGCATTTTTGGCCTGTTTTATTTAACGAATCATTCGCTGAAAGCATTGGTTTTGATCCGGCGGGGACGGGGGGCCAGGATTCTGCCGATGCAAAAATGCGCGCAATGCTGGCTTATTCTGCGATTGACGAAGGAGTGCGCGTTTTTGGCGATACGGGTATTCGCGCCTTTTATAATGATGCGAACAACCTTGGTGCCCTTTTAGATCAGAGTGGTATATCGAGCAATATTGAAGCTTATGCAGCGGATATCAGTACGGCTTTTGTTCAATATGCAGGCCATTTGGCGTTAAACAAAATTTTAAAATCGGATAATTCAAGTGTTCTGAATGGTGTCCTTGATATATCTCAAAATCTTCTAGCGGTCAGTTTTGAGGATTCGAAGTGGCTTCTGGGCGCGGAATTTTTACCTGCTATGGTGGCTCGTGCGCAGTTGGTGGGAAATATTTATCAAAACAGCGGCATTGAATCGCTTTTGCGTTCGAGCGCTCTTTATCTATGGAGCGATGATACCACAAATGTTATTGAGCGTGTCGTTTTTGCAACGACAGAAAGTGGCATTCATACAATAACGGATGCTGCGAACTTGACCGATAAAGCCGCGCTCTTTGTCGGTGGTACTGGCGTTGATGAGGTTCTGGGATCATCTGGGCGCGATTTGCTACTTGGGAACGGTGGAGGAGACAGTCTTTTTGGTGGAGACGGTAGTGATATTCTTATTGGTGGAGGTGATGGTGATTACATTGCTGGGGGGGGTGGCAACGATATAATAGATTGGGGTGCGGGAAATAATACCGTCTTCTATGGGCTGGGAGATGGAGACGACGTAATTAACTCTAATTATACAGCTTCACATATAGTCTTGTTTGGGCTGGGCATTGATCAATCAATGCTAACATATTCTATGGATGGCAATGATTTTGTTATACGCATCTTAGAATCTGGAAGCATTACTTTTAGAAATTATGAACCATCTACTTCTAATTCCATAGACTATATTGAGTTTTTTGATGGCACTACAGTGCAGTGGGAGACGGTCCGTAATAACGCAGGGGGAACAATTTATACATATGGAACGACGAATGATGATCTAATATTTGCGGGTTCTGGTGTTGATATAATTTATGCAGGGCTCGGTGATGACGTTGTTTTCGGTGGTGCTGGGAACGATTCTCTGAAAGGAGGGACAACGACTACTGGGACAAGCGCAAATAGTTATAGCGAGCATGCGGGAAACGACACGATTTATGGTGGCGCTGGTAATGACACGATATATGGGTACGCTGGTGATGATTACCTTGATGGTGGAGACGGTAACGATGTAATTTACACTATGTTGGGCGAAAACCATGCTTACGGCGGTTCTGGTGATGATCGAATAGAGTTTGGTGGCACTGGCTTTATTGATGGTGGTGATGGTAATGATGTTTTGACATATGTTGGACGACAGTCGGGGCAAATTTCTATTATGGGTGGAAATGGCCACGACGACTATCGGGCTACGGGGACCGCCTCGGATTTTGGTGGTTCCGGATATGCGCAGAAAAACTATGAGGATATTGGTGGAGATGATGATTACGTGGTTGCTGGTTATGATAACCACATCATTGATCATGATGGAAATGACATATACAGAGATACGGGTAACTATACAGTAGTAGAGGATTTTGGTGGGGTTGATGCTTATACTGTAACGTACTCTTCTACGGCAGGATATTCTACATCAAGGTATTTTTCCGTTGATGGCTTTGATTTGCTTATTGTTAACTCTGGCCGTAGTTTTCTTTTTAAAAATCACTTCAATCCTTTTGTCGATAGTAATATAGAGAATATAACTTTTTCAGGCGGTGTAACCGCTAATTTAAACATTCGCCTATCGGCTTTCAATGGCTCGGAGTCTGGTGATTCTTATTCCAATCATTCAACGAACGGTAATCCGTATCTAAATTCCCATCGTTCAAATATTTTGCTTGGAAATGGAGGTGATGATTACCTTGATTCTTGGCTGGGGGATGATTTTATCTCCGGTGGGGATGGAGACGATATTTTAGTCGGGGCTGGTGGAAATGATACCCTGCTTGGTGGAGCTGGTGATGATGTTTATCGGTTCTCTGTTGGGGATGGGGCGGATATAATCGCCGAACTTGATGGAGAGGGATATGACTCTATAGAGATATCTGGTTATTCATTCCAAGATATTAACATTGTTCAATCCGGATCAGATCTTGTAATTAATATGGGGCAATCTGGCGATACAATTACGGTTGTTCATTCAACGGGAATTGAGCAAATAGTATTTGATGATAATACAGTTATTGATCTGGTTGCCTTGCTAAATGTTGTTCCAGAAGCCAGGGATGATTTGTTCTCTATAGATGAAGACGCCATTCTCACAGGTAATCTTCTTTCTGATAACGGTGAGGGCGCTGATTTTGATGAAAATGGTAATTCTATTTATGTTCAATCTGGAACGTACGCTACCGCTAATGGCGGTAGCGTAAATATTCTTGTAGATGGCAGTTTTATTTATACGCCATATGAAAATTTTTATGGTTCCGATAATTTTAATTACACGCTGTTGGATTCCGCGGGCGGTTATGATGTGGGTACCGTTTATATTGTTGTGAATTCAATTAATGATGCTCCGACTATAGCCTCCGAGAGCGAGGGTAATGTTGCTAGCTATCTTATGAATGAAGGGGTTGCAAGCGTTGCTACGGTTATTGCTGTGGATCCTGATAGTCAAAGCAATCTCGTGTTCTCAATTTTTGGTGGCGTAGATGCGCAAATGTTTGGAATTGATTCCCTTTCCGGCGCTCTATATTTTTTGGTTCCTCCCGATTTCGAAAATCCTCAAGATGCTAATGCTGACAACTTATATGAGGTTGAGGTGTCGGTCTCTGATGGGGTTCTGAGCGATAATTTAGATATTGAGGTAACAATATTGCCAGCATCTGGAGCGATCTTTGGTACCCCGTCGGTTGATGTAATCAACGGCACCTCGGGCTCTGATTACATTTATGCATTTGACGGAGATGACATTATTAATGCTTCTGATGGAGGCGACCATATATATGGTGGATATGGTGATGATGTACTTGATGGTGGATTAGGAGATGATTTTCTGGATGGCGGCTTAGGGGATGACACTGTCACATACGCGACGGCCGCATCGGCAATAACCATAGATCTTTCTGCTGGGATTGCTTCTGGGAGCGCAGGAAATGACACCCTTGTTTCTATCGAAAACGTAATAGGCTCTCCTTACGCAGATAATATAACTGGTACAGATGGCCAAAACATAATCAATGCGAATGGTGGCAACGACATTATCTTTGCGTTGGGTGGCAATGATACTATCTACATGGGGAGTGGAATTGCAAATGTTAATGCGGGAGATGGTAATGATATTATTTATGGCGGCTCTGGGCCTGCCGGTACAATAACGCCAGGTTCTGGGGATGATATTGTTTATGCCGGTGTGGGAACAGGCTCAATCACTATTCATGATGGTCAAGGATTTGATGTATATGACGGCACGGGAAGAACTAACATAAGTGTCCGTTATGATTCTTATGCGACGCAAGGGATCGTTGTTGATTTGGCCGCTGGTACAGCCGACATTAACGGGGATGACGTTTCTGATGATAGTTTAATTAATATTACAGGTGTTGCGGGTACAAGTTACAACGATACGCTGTCTGGAAGTGACCAGAATAATATTTTAATGGGTTTAGAGGGGGATAATATTTTTTATGGCCTGGGTGGCGCGGATAATATTCAAGGTTTGAGTGGAAATGACATTATGTATGGGGGTGATGGCGGGGATCAGTTTTGGGCGAGAGGGGGGGGTAATTTCTTGTATGGAGATGCGGGGGACGATTTTTTCGTAGTTGATTTAGGGGCTGATACAATTGATGGCGGGGCTGGAGTAGACGAGATTTATTATAAGTACTCCACGCAGGCAATTGATGCCAATTTGGCGCTTGGTACTGTTGATGTCGGTAAGGATGGCAGCGTAGATGATTTATTTGTCAATATTGAAGACATAACTGGTTCAAATTATGACGACAAAATTATTGGCGACGCTGTAAGAAATGAAATCAGCTCTGAAAATGGAAATGATTTTGTGTACGGCGGTGGTGGAAATGATCTCATTTATGGTGGGAGTGGTAACGACGCTCTACATGGTGAAGATGGTAATGATAATTTGAACGGTGGTGATGGGGATGACGCGTTGTATGGGGGTGATGGTTCCGACACTCTTCGTGGGGATGCGGGGAATGATGTTCTTTATGGTGGAAATGGATTAGACACTTTGTATGGTGGTTCTGGTGCCGACGCATTCATCTTTGAGAACGCGACAGCTTTTAACAATGTGGATGTGATTAAAGACTTCAATGTTAGTCAGGGCGACAGTTTGGACCTGTCTGATTTACTGGGTGGCTTCGACCCGTTGACAGACGCGATCACGGACTTTGTTCAAATTACGGAAAGTGGCGGCAATTCTTCCTTGTTTGTTGACCGTGATGGTTCCGATTCTGTTTATGGTTTACAGCAAATAGCGACCCTTCAGGCTGTTACAGGACTTACGGATGAAGTCGCGCTATATAGCGCGGGTACCTTAGTCGCATAATTGTGAAGAGCGATGCTTTTAACGACGGCTCCTTTCGGCGGAAAGGGGCCGTTGCTTTTATTAATGCCGTAGCAATGGTGAGGGAGTGTAATGGAGATGTGTGGATATGAAGAAATGCAGTAAGGGGGCGTTTTAAATCGAGATTTATAATCTGTAATAACAACGGGTTATATGAAGCGATGTGCTTAGGGTCTGTGCTATACAAAATTGACATAATTAAAATTCGTAATGACAAGGTCGGGGGTTCAATTCCCTTCAGCGGCACCATTATTATTAAAAAACCCTCCCCTTCAGGGAGGGTTTTTTAATAGGCCGGTCAGGCAATGATTCGCGAATAGCCCTTCTTGCGGACGCAAATCCCATCAATCCAGCTTGATTAAAAATTGAGATGGATTTGTTCCATTTTCGGCAGAAGCCCCCGTCCTTGACATTTGGGGCCCGCGCAGAATGTTAGTTATGGGGGATGTCTTCATTCTACAGAGATGAGGTGCCGTCATGATACGTGTTCAAAAGGCAGGGAATGATGCTCCTGTCATGGTGCATGAAGCGGTGGGTGTCTTCAGCAATGCTGATGATCTTCAGGCCGCCATGGATGACCTGCAATCCCATGGGTTTATGCGCCATGAGTTAAGTGTTCTGGCTGATCAAGAGAAAATAAAAAGCAAGCTGGGGCGGAAGTACCGCGATGTGCGTGAATTGGAAGATGATCCGTCCGCGCCGCGTGCGACGTTTTTGCCCAACGAAACCGTGGGCGAGATCGAAGGGGCATTCATTGCCATTCCGATGTATCTGGCAGTGATTGCATCGACGTGGATTGTTGTCGCCGAAGGCGGAACGCTGGCCCATGCGGTGATTGCCGCGATCGTGGCTGGGGCGGTCGGTGCGGCGATTGGCATGATGATGGCGCGCGGTTTCGCCGAACATCGTGACCGCGATTTACGGGAGAAAATTCATAAAGGCGGTTTGCCGTTATGGGTCAACCTGCGCGCTCCGGAGCAGGAAAATACGGCAACAAACATCATGAAAAAGCACGCGGCGCGGGATGTGCATGTTCATGATATTGCCTTGTATGGGTGAGTGGCGATAGGGGCCTGTCGCACACTTTTTTATTTTGAAAAACCCCGCTATCATGGCGGGGTTTTCATCTTTTTGGGTATTGTAGGGATGGTGTTCAGTTTAAACGGTTATTTTTTTGAAGATTATTTAAGTGAGGCCAATCGTGCAACTTCCGCGAATGATTTGTTTTATGTTCTCTTACAGGCGATCAATCGTCACGGGTTCGATAGTGCTCTCTTTTCTCTCATAACGGATCATGATGATATTGGGCAAAAGGCTGATTTCGGAATAATCTGCAGTTATTCTGAAAGTTGGATGTCGCATTACTTTGAACGATGGTGCCGCAATATTGATCCGGCTGCTCTGGATATAGCAAGGCATGATGAAGTGTTCTTCTGGGGTGATATGCCTGAGCTTATGCGGTTAAGAAAAGATCAGCATGCCCTGATGTTTCTGGAAAGTGATGCGTGTTTGCGGTGCGGCCTTGCTGTTCCATTGCGAGGGATGGACGGGCAGTTTGCTGCATTGGGCTTTGCGGCTACAGAAAAAAAAGATTCGAATGAATATGATCTGGACATGGTCACCGCGTATGCTAATCATTTTTACGTTGCATATAAGCGTCTTTATCGAAAAGAAGATCGCCAAGACGCTGTTTTTTTGACACCGAAAGAGCGTGAAGTTTTAACGTGGGTGGCCTCGGGAAAAACGGACTCTGAAATTGCAAGCATTTTAAATCTTAGCCGAAATACAATCGATGCGCATGTGCGTAAAGTATTCAAGAAATTGAATGCGAATAGCCGTGTTTTGGCGTCAGTCAAAGCCATTTCTATGGGGCTTATTCATATTTAGTGTGTTCTGATTAGGTGTTGTGGGGTGCGTCGTGATTGGTTTAAATGATTATCGTTTCGAGGATTATTTGTTAGAGGCAAATCGGGCAGAGAGCGTAGATTCTTTGTTTTCGATTTTGACCAAGGCAGCGGGTAAGCATGGTTTAAATCGCTGTGTATTTGGCATGATGACAGATCATTTAGATATTGGAAAAAAAGCCGGCTTTGGAATTGCCTGTAGCTATCCTGACGATTGGGTTCAATATTATAATGAAAAAAATTTTCGATACATTGATCCTGTTATAATGCTGGGATCTATTCGTGCTGAGCCATTTCTATGGTCGCGCCTAAATGATTTTATGAATCTGAGCAAAACTCAGAGGGATTTTTTATTATTAGCGGAAGAGGCAGGCTTGAGAAATGGCCTGTGTGTTCCTTTGCACGGCTTGAATCATCAGATTGCTGGCGTTGGTTTGGCGACGACAGAAAAAAAAGACGCATTTGACAGGAATGTGGATTTAGTGGCTGCGTATTGCAGTCATTTTTATGTTGCTTATAAGCGTCTCATGCGCCGAAACGCGGATGTTGTGCATATACAACTGACGAATAAGGAGCGCGAAGTCTTAACATGGGCAGCTGCTGGAAAAACAGACGCAGAGATTGCGTTTATTCTTAATATGAGTCGGAATACAGTTGATGCGCATATGCGTAAAATCTTTAGCAAGCTCGGTGCGAATAGCCGGGTTCTTGCTGCTGTGAAGGCGATCTCTTTGGGTTTAATAAATGTTTAATTTTAAATATAATTTTTTCCATCACGTATCCTCGTGATACCTGATTCTGTCGATTCTCTCTATGCTCGTTTTTGTGGCTTTAACTATATGGGTGAAGCGTAAATGAAAAGAGCGAATAAAGTAGAGGGGCAAATGGAATCGAAGGTTTTTGACTATGAAAAAATAAAGAGCATCGTTGACTCGTTGCAATACTTGAAGGAAGAGGCTCGGAATTGCGGCAATGAGGATGTTGAAATCCTTATTCAGTCTATGTTCAATATTATGATCACCACATATTGTATGATTTTGCGTGAGCGTTTGCCACGTCATAGTATTGAAATGTCATCGCTGAAAAATTGAACATTATTATCTAATCTGAGCGGAAAAGTCGTCCCCGCTTTCGACCCTGCGGGCCTTCTCTGTAATCGCTGCTGCGGCGGTGATGTCTGCCAATGGCAGGTCTGCAGGGGCGTTGAGGCCGCCAATGTCGTAGATGTAGGCGGGTAAATAGCCGGAGAAGATGATGCGCGGGTCCATGTGCAGGCCCGGTACAATCGCCTGGGCCATGTTGAACACGATGGTTGTACAATTCGCGGTTAGCGTATTGTAGAATTGCGGGGTTTTGCGCAGCGTGTTGCCGGTGTTCAGGTAAGAGAGGAACAGGGCCCTCATCGCCTCGGGCTTAGCCTTGATCGAGTAGCGGTATACATCTTCGCCGCGGACGTTGGTGCGCAGATAGATGATGTCACGCTCATCCGCGGCGATCAGTGCCAGTTCATATTCCTTAAAAAACCCGGCCAGATTTGAATAAACCTCGCCTTCCTCCTTGCGGATTTCGACGGAAAAGACCAGGTGCTCACCGCTTTCAAAGCCAAAGCTGACCAATGTGTGAGCAATGGCGGGCATGCCCCAATAGGATAAGAACAAATCAACCGACGTAATGGTGTCGATATCATAAGTACGTTTGTCCCATTTCACATCGTAATCATCCAGACTACGCCATGTGAAATTGCGGACATCCTTGATCGTGACGTTTGATCCGTCGATTTCAGCGGCAACGATATGCGCAACTTCTGGCATCCAGTAACGGTAATTTTGCGGCTTGATCGACGTCCACCACATGATCGACAGCGCCATGGCCACCATAAAAACCCCCGTCGCCAGTGGCCGTCGCCATGTGAACAGGGCGTAATAAAGCGTGGCTGCAACATAGGTGCCCCAAATGCCGCTGGCCAACCAGCTGCCATCCCCCAAGCCGAACAGGCCCTGGAACGGTGCGCGATACCACAAGGCCAGTCCAACCAGAATGGACGGAATCAGGATCGCAAGCGTAAGGCCGATGGCGTGCAGGGCGGCGAAGATTTTATTTTTTCTGCTTGATGGCATATTCGGTCCAATTGCATTTTTCCGCGATCAGCGGGTGCATATGATTGCGGTTGAGGCCACTGGTCATCAGGGCGATGACGCGGTCGTCATCCTGATAGCCGACATGGGCTTCCAGCGGGTTGGCAAATTCGGTGACGCCCAGCAAATCTTTCGGGTGGGCGATGTTCAGGTCGATATTCACGATTTCCGGGCAATACCGGCTGTCGATATAGGCATCGGCATAATCCGGCGGGATCGGGTAGCTGAGGATATCGTTCGGATCACTGAACGCGACGATCCGGACTTTGCCGACCAGGCGCTCGCTGTAATGCGATCCGCCGGGTTGGCAATATTCATCTGTAACGCCCGTGGTTCCAGATTTTTCCTGCCCCACCTGCAGAAGCGGCAATTGGTTCGCCATCATGAAAACGGTGATGGTTTCGTTCTGCAATGTGGCGTTCAACCCGTCCAGTTTTTTACATTCTTCGCAATTTTCACGATCGGCGGCAAAGCGGTTGAGCGTGTCGATGGTGATGCGACTGCCAAGGCTGTGTGTGACGATGTAAAAGTCATCCTGTTTGATGTTGGTGGCGATGCTGTTGTCATAGGCGTTGCAGTAGTGGCGGCCATTGTCCGGCATGTTGTCCCACGATCCGCGAAAGGCCCAGCAAACGGATTGCCCCACGGATTTATCAATCAGGCCTTTTTTGAGGCCCTCATAGACCAGGAGATCGGGCACGGTGGCGTTCATGAATTTTTTCAGGGATTTGTTCAACCCGGCGCGGCGGTAATTATAAGCCTCGGAATCATCGAACGCGATCACCTCTTTGTCCATTTCGCCAATGCCGGACCAGGTCAATTCATAGAATAAAAACTCGCGGTCATTGGCGCTGGAAAAATGGCGCGACACGCGTAACGTTCCCACGTCCTCGCCATTTTCGACGGCGTTGGTCAGGGTTATGTTTTTGATCGTCGGATCCATGCTGTCCAGCCCCAGCGATGCAGCCAGTTTTTCACGGAAGCGGGCGGAATATCCGGGCAGGTGCTTGCTGATCCCGTGCACCATTAACACCTTTGTCGTTCCCGGTGCGCCGGCGACGGCTTTGTGGGCGACGCTGGCTTCAATTCCCTCAAAGGCTGGGCCTGCAATTTCGCACAAGCGTGTGTCCTCGGCTTTGTCCTTCTTTTCCATGATGGCTTCCGTCACGCCTTTGGCGATGGAACTGCACCCGGTCAATGGTGTGACCAGCGCGCATACAGCGAGGCAGAGAAGCATTTTTTTCATGGTGTTGGCTGGACTCATCAAGGGTGGGGCGTCGGTGTCGGAGAAAATTATGCGGGTTATCAGAGCGATCCGCAATTGAAAACCCCGCCGGATAGGGCGGGGTTTTCTGTAATGCTGAAATGTCTACATACCGGGAGAGGCCATGCTGGGGTCCGTCGGGGCCGGCCTGTTTTCCGGGGCCATGGCCGGGGCGCTGCCCGGGTTTTGATAGGCGCCGGTGGCGCTTTGGTTGAAATGGGTGCCAATCACGCCCCGTTCGGCCGGGCCCAATTGATCCTGATTTTTCCAGGCTTCCATTTTTGCGGCCACATCGTCGGCCTCCTGGGTCCAGGCGGTGCCAGCGGCGGGCAGGCTTTCGATCATGTTGATCAAATCCTGTTCGTTCGACTGGTTTTGAAAATCCTGAATGGCTTTTTCGCCTTCGGGGGTAATTTCGGTGCCGGGCGCGGGCAAATCGACCGTTGGATCGAAATCATCGCCTTGCTGTTCCAGTGCCTCGATTGTTTGCTCTCCGGCCTCGTTCATTTCCGATCCGGGTGGTGCAATATCATTCAAGTGGTTTACCAGTTCTTCTGCACTCATATCCGCCAGATCTTTGGCCATGGTTGTATCCCCTCTGCTCTGATCTTTTTCGGTTTTTCGCGACCGTGCGCTCAATCTACGCCTAAAGGATGAGGGTCCGATTAAGAAAGCACGGCTTTTTAGGTATTTTTGTTGCTTTTGTGCGAAGGGCATAAAAAACCCCGCATTTCTGCGGGGTTTTTAAGGGTGTTTCGCCTTAGGCGGCCTGTTTGCTGCGGCTGGCGTAACTGTTCATCAGGTTGCGATAGTTGGGAATGTGGTTGGAAAACAACGTGCCCAGCCCTTCAATATCATTGCGCCAATCGCGGTGCAGTTCGCACGCCACGGCGAACCAGTTCAGCGGTTGGGCCCCGGCCTGAACCATGCGCATCAAGGCGCCATCGCGCGTGTCCTTGTTAAACGTGCCGGAGGCGTCGGTGACGATGAACACGTCAAACCCTTCCTCAATCGCCGAGAGTGCGGGGAACGCCACGCAGACTTCCGTCACTACACCGGCGATGATCAGTTGTTTTTTGCCGGTGGCTTTGACCGCTTTCACGAAATCTTCGTTGTCCCATGCGTTGATTTGACCGGGGCGGGCGACGTAGGGCGTGTTTGGGAACATTTCTTTCAACTCAGGAACAAGCGGGCCATTCGGGCCATCTTCGAAGCTGGTGGTCAAAATGGTCGGCAGATTGAAATATTTGGCGACATTCGCGATCGCCAGAACGTTGTTTTTGAATTCATTCGGCGTGTAATCCTGAACCAGATTGATCAAGCCCGTCTGGTGATCAACCAGCAGCACGGCGGCGTTGTTTTTATCAAGTTTTTTGTATGTCGGATTCATGGTGTGTGTCCTTTAAGATCAGATGGGTTAAAACAAGCGTGAACGATAAGGAGCCGGATTGAGGGCGTTATTCTGCCCCGGTTCCCCGAAAAAGCAAGTGTGGTGGCACCAGTGTTGAAAGGAATCAAAACCGACCAGCGCGAAAATCATCAAAGGCCTGACGAATTTCATCTTGCGTATTCATGACGAAGGGGCCGTACCCGGCGATCGGTTCATCAATGGGCGCACCATTCAGCAACAGGATCGCGCTGTCTTCTGCGGCTTCCAGTAATATATCACTGCCCGACAATTCAAACAGGGCGAGGTCGCGAGGCTGCAATGTTTTCAATCCATTAACCTGTACAGAACCCCGCAAAACCAGGGCCATGGTGGTGAAGCCATCGGGCAGGGATAATGTCGTCACACCGCCTGCTTTCAACCGCAGATCAAATACGTTGATCGGCGTGAATGTGCGGGCAGCCCCGGACGTGCCATTATAATCGCCGGCAATCACGCGCAATGTTCCTGCATCACCGGGCAAGGCGATCACCGGAATGCGTGCCGCCGTCAGTTCCTGGTACGCCGGATCGGTCATTTTGTTTTTCGCGGGCAAATTCACCCAAAGCTGGATCATCTCCAGCGTGCCACCACGCGCGGTGAAATCACGTCCGTGCATTTCTTCGTGCAGGATGCCGCGCCCGGCGGTCATCCATTGTACATCGCCGGGTCCGATTTTGCCGCTGTTTCCGGCATTATCGCTGTGTTCCACTTCGCCGTCATAGACGATGGTGACGGTTTCGAATCCGCGGTGCGGGTGTTGCTCAACACCGCGCGGACGATCGGATGGTTCAAATGTCGCGGGGCCTGCATAATCCAGCATCAGGAATGGGCTGACCTCTGCGCCTTGTGCGGTGTATGAAAACATTGTGGTGACGGGGAAGCCGTCGCCAACCCAATGGGCCTGTGTGTTGCGAATGATACGCTTTATCGCTTTGGTGGCAGGCTGATCATTTTTTTGCGGTTTCATCACGGGGCCTCCTTCAAATTTCTTGTCCGAAGGGTAAGTTAGTGGAGTACGATCATTTTGTAAGTACGATCAAAAAAGATACCGCCTTATGGCGGTGGGCAAAAAAGATACCGCTCCGCACGTCGGAAAAGGGCATAAAATGGCAGAAAAGAAAGAAAAAGGAGTGTCCTGTCCGGTCGAAACCACACTGGCCGTAATGGCGGGGCGATGGAAAATTCTCATCATTCATCAGCTGGTTGATGGGCCGAAACGGTTTAACCAGCTACAGCGTGAATTGGGCGCAATTACCCACCGTACCCTGACCCAGCAACTGCGCGAGATGGAAGAGGACGGGCTGGTGATCCGCACGGATTACAGCGAAATACCACCGCGTGTGGATTACACATTGTCCCCGCGTGGAATGACATTGAAACCCATTCTCATCGCGATGGAGGAATGGGCGTATCAGCATGGCGGGTATGTAAAAAAATAATAGCGGGGCGGAACACTCCTCTCTGGCTTTGGGCGAGCATATTTTGTATTGTGCATTGCAGAGAATGTTCCTTTTACAAAAGGGGCGGCCATCTCGCCCCGGAAAGTGTCTTAATTCATGGACCTCGATCCCGCCCTTCTGGCCCGCGTTCAATTCGCCGCCAACATTACGTTCCATATTCTGTTCCCCAGCATCACCATCGCGCTTGGATGGATCCTGCTGTTCTTCAAAATGCGCTTTAATGCGACGAGGGATCAGAAATGGATGGATGCGTATTTCGTCTGGACCAAAATTTTTGCTCTGTGCTTTGCCATGGGTGTGGTCAGCGGCATCACCATGTCGTTCCAGTTCGGCACCAACTGGCCGGGTTTCATGGAAACCGTGGGCAATATCGCCGGGCCATTGCTGGCATATGAAGTACTGACGGCGTTTTTCCTCGAAGCCACGTTCCTGGGCATCATGTTGTTCGGCTTCCGTCGTGTTCCAGGGTGGCTGCACACCACGGCGACGGTTCTGGTCGCCGCGGGCACGACATTTTCGGCCTTCTGGATTCTGGCCTTGAACAGCTGGATGCAAACCCCGGTGGGCTTTGAAATGATCCCGAACGAAGCGGGCCATATGCAGGCGCATGCCACCGACTGGATGCAGATTATTTTCAACCCGTCTTTCCCGTACCGCATGGTGCATATGTTGCTGGCCTCGGGCCTGACGGCATCGTTCCTGGTGGCGGGGATTTCGGCTTATCGCTGGTTCCGGAATGATCGGGCGCCGGCTGTACTGGCCGCGTTGCGCACGGGTGTGACGATTGCCGCTATCCTGATCCCCGTTCAGATTTATGCGGGCGATTTGCACGGTCTGAACACGCTGGAACACCAGCCGCAGAAAGTGGCTGCGATGGAAGGATTGTGGGAAACCCGCGAGGGTGCGCCGCTGGTTCTGTTCGCCATGCCGAACGAAGAAACGCGAACCAACGATTTCGCCATTGAAATTCCCAATCTGGCCAGCTTGATCCTGACCCACCATATGGATGGCGAACTCGAGGGCCTGAATGAATTTGTTGGTAATCACCCGCCTGTGGCACCGGTGTTCTGGGCCTTCCGGATCATGGTGGGGACGGGTGTTTTGATGTTGGTGTTGTCATGGGCTGCGGCGTTTTTCCTGTGGCGTCGCGGTGATATGCCGAAACTGTTGACCTTTGCCATGATCCCGATGGCGTTTTCGGGGTGGGTGGCCACGGTGGCGGGATGGTATGTCACCGAAATCGGACGCCAGCCGTGGCTGGTGACCGGGGTGCTGCGCACGGAGGATGCCATATCCGCCGTTCCGGCCCCGATTATCGGAATCAGCCTGTCGATGTATCTGGCCGTTTATGCGGTGTTGCTGGTGGCCTTTATTGGCACGTTGCTGTACATCGCGCGCAAGGCGGGATCGAAAGTACCGGAAGCCGCACCCGCATCGGGCCAGGCCATTGTTGAAGCCATCGCGGAATAACGGAGAGAACCATGGAAATTTTTGCAAACGGACATTGGCTGCCTCTGGCTTTCGCGGGTTTGATGGGTTTATCGATGCTGATCTACGCTGTTTTGGATGGCTACGATCTGGGTGTTGGTATTCTGATGCAAGGGGCTACAGAGGCTGAAAAAGACCGCATGATCGCCTCGATCGGCCCGTTCTGGGATGCGAATGAAACGTGGCTGGTGCTGGGCGTTGGGTTATTGCTGGTGGCGTTCCCGATGGCGCATGGCATCATCCTGTCCAGCCTGTATCTGCCCGTGGCGCTGATGCTGATTGGGTTGATCCTGCGCGGGGTGGCGTTTGATTTCCGGGCCAAGGTCAGTGCCGCGCATAAGGGCATCTGGAACAATTTGTTTTTTGGTGGGTCTTTGCTGACGGCGTTGTCGCAGGGGTATATGCTCGGCTCCTATATTCTGGGGTTTGATAGCGGATGGGGCCCGGTGGCCTTCGCCCTGCTGACCGGTGTGTGCGTGGCCTTTGGCTATTGCCTGATTGGTGCATCATGGTTGTTGATGAAAACCGAAGGTGAGTTGCAGAAAAAGGCATCCCGTTGGGCGCGGTTTGCCCTGTGGGGGACGTTCGCGGGCATTACATTGGTGTCCATCGCAACGCCGCTGGTCAGTGAACGCATCTTTGAAAAATGGTTTACGTTCCCGAATGTCTTGTTGCTGGCTCCCATTCCGGTCATGACCGGGTTGCTGGTGATTGGGCTGGAAACGGCGCTGCGCCGCTTGCCGCGTCCGGATGATCATTGGTGCTGGTTGCCGTTCGTAGCGACCATCTGCCTGTTCGTATTGTGCTTCCACGGGCTGGCCTACAGCTTCTATCCCTACATCGTGCCGGATAAATTGACGATCGTGGATGCGGCCAGCGCGCCGGAATCGCTGATGATCATTCTGGTCGGGGCGTTGATCGTTTTACCCGTGCTGATTGGTTATACGTTCCTGGCGTATAAAATATTCCACGGGAAAAGCCGGGATCTGCATTACGATTAAGAAACAAAAAGCCCCCGTTTCGGGGGCTTTTTCTTGTCAGTATCCGACGGTGAACCGCTGGCGAATATGGGCGGGGTTTTCCAGTTCATCCATCAATGCGATGGCGTAATCTTCCTGTGAAATGCGGCTCGACCCGTCGGGGGCAAACAGAACCGTGTCATCGCCCAGACGGAATGTGCCCGTGCGTTTCCCCGGTTCGATCATGATGGACGGGGAAATGAAGGTCCAATCCAGATCCTGTTCCCGGCGCAGGCGGGCCAGATAATCAACCCCTTTGCGGGCCTCCGGCTTCCATTCAGCGGGGAATTCTTCGCTGTCGACCAGACGCAATCCGGGTTTCAGCTCCAGGCTGCCCGCGCCGCCCACGGCGATGTAGCGTTTAACGCCCGACGCTTTGATCGCGGCCAGCAAACTGTCCGGATCAAAGGCGGAAAAATGCAGGCTGCTGATCACCGCATCGTGCCCGGTTAGAAGGGCGGACAAGCCGGCTTCATCACCGACATCGCCTTTACGCGCGCTCAGCCGATCGTGGGTGGGCAAAGCGTCCGTATTGCGGACGATCGCCGTGACGCTGTGGCCGCGGCTTAACGCTTCGGCCAGAATTTTTGATCCGATATTTCCGGATGCGCCAATCAATGCAATGTTCATAGGTGGTCTCCTTTCAAAGGCGGTTACGCCGTGGCGCCGCCATCGACACGAATTTGCGCGCCATTGACGAAGGACGCGGCGGGAGAGGCGAGGAAGGACACAACGGCACCAATTTCGGCCCCTTCGCCAAAGCGGCCGAGTGGAATTGTGCCGCGTTGCATATCACTGGACGGACCGTCGGATGGGTTCATGTCGGTATCAACCGGGCCCGGTTGCACGTTGTTCACGGTGATGCCGCGCGCGCCCAGATCACGGGCCAGCCCGCGGGTCAGGCCCGCAACGGCGGCCTTGGTCATCGTGTAAATTGATGCAGTGGGAAAAATGGATGTCTCGCTCATCACGCTGCCGATATTGATGACACGGCCGCCGGATTTCATGTGTTTCACGGCTTCGTTCACGGCGACGAAAATGCTCTTGATGTTGACATTGACCATACGGTCGAAATCGTCGGTGGTGTATGCGGCAATATCGGCATTGATGGCGATGCCCGCATTGTTGACCAGAATATCCAGCCCACCGAAGGCGGCCACCGTATCATTCACGGCCTTGCGCACAGCGGCCTCATCGCCGGCATCGGCCTTGATTGCGATGGCTTTTCCACCGGTGGCTTTAATGGCCGCAACCACGTCGTCGGCTTTCCCCGGCGATGCGGAGTAGGTGATGGCGACACTGGCACCATCTTCGGCCAGTTTTTTGGCGATGGCGGCGCCGATGCCACGGGAGGCTCCGGTGACGAGGGCGACTTTGTTATCCAGTGGTCGGGTCATGTCTGTATCCGTTCTGTAATGCTTAAGGTTAAAATATGTACCATTTAGTAAATATTATATTGGGGCTGGGGTTTGGTCAAGGCATATTTTACCAAACGGTAAAAAATAATCATGGACTTTTTTCAATGGATTCTGTATATTTTACCTATAAGTATAAATGTAACTGTGACAAAGGAGCATGAAAATGGCAGCCGGACGTCCCCGCCAGTTTGATTACGATCAGGCTTTGGACAAGGCCATGCACGTCTTTTGGGAAAAAGGGTACGAGGGTGCATCCCTCCCCGATTTGACCGAGGCGATGGGCATTAACCGCCCCAGCATGTATGCCGCCTTTGGTAACAAGGAAGAATTGTTCCGCAAAGCCCTGCAAAAATATCAGACCGATGCGACTGATATGCTCAAAGCCCTGCTGGATGCCCCGACCTTGCGTGAATCGCTGGAGCGTTTTTTGCTGGGGTCTGCAGAATCCTTTACCTGCAAGGAGCGCCCGAGCGGCTGTCTGGCCGTACATGGCGCACTGGTTGGCGGAGAGGAATGCAGCGAAGCGCAACAGGCGGCCAAAGAATCCCGCGACGTGATTACGCGGCTGTTGAAAGAACGCTGTGATCGCGCACTGGAAGATGGCGACCTGCCCGCCGGAACCAACACCGCTTATCTGGCTCGGTTCTACACCACCATCCTGAACGGGATGTCGATCCAGAGCACCAGCGGCGTGTCCTGCGATGAAATGCGCGCCATTGCCAAACACGCGCTGGATGCGTTGCCAACAACCAATTGATCGCGGTATTGCTATTGCACAAATGATTAAGGCCCCCCGGTGACGGAGGGCCTTAAATACAGGAGCAATCCATAGTGGATCCTTTCGCTGTTGATATGTGTTAGCGGGGACGGGCAACAATTCCTGTATAACGGGCGCGGTCGCGCAGTTCACGAATGCGGGCGTCCTGTTCCGCGATATGGCGGTTAAAGGCCATCAGTTCTTCGATATCCCATTGCAGATTTCTCATGATTATTCTCCTTACATTTGGCTGTTGGCGCGCAGATATTTAACAACGGCCGGTTCGTTTTCATCGGATTCAAATTGGGTCACAACGCGGTTGAATTGTTGGTACATCGGCTGTGAAAAAAATTGATCCTGAAATGATTGTGTGTGCATTTTGTTCTCCGTTTATTTCATGCTGTTGAGGGTCAGGGTTGAAGTCTTCAGGTATGTGATCAAGTCACTGATAAATTCATCGCGGTTTTGCATTTTTGAACTCCCTGTTCGTGTTGGTTTCATTTTTTGATTAGCCGTTGATCCAGTCGGATACAGCATAGGTGCTGTGAACATCACCGCGGAACATGTTCGCGCGTTTGGTCAGTTCGGCCAGATAGACATCACCGGTTTCAAATTCCAGATCCAGAACCGGGGTTTTCTTAAAGCGGGTGCGTTTCATGTTGGTCATCCTTGTTGTTTAATTCTGTACTTATAAGTATAGAATAACGTAGATTTGACCGGTCAGTCAACAATTATTTATCAATCAGTATGAAATTTATTATCTTTATTTTTCAACTATTTAGCTGATTTTACCCGGTCCGGGGGCAAAGGCAGGGCATCATTTTTATCACCGGGAATGTCCCCGAACCGCCCTTTGGCCCAATCGTCCTTGGCCTGTTCGATCCGCTCTTGGGAGCTGGACACGAAATTCCACCAGATAAAGCGTTTCTCTGGCAAAGGCTCGCCCCCCAGCAAAACGAAATGGGTGTCGGTGGCGGCCTCAATCCGCACGGTCCCATCCGGCAGGAAAACGGGCAGGGTGTGGGGCATCACATCTTCGCCGCCCACACGAATATTGCCATCAATCAGATACAGGCCGCGTTCGCTATATTGCGGTGGCAGGTCAATATGACGCCCGGCATTCATGTGCACTTCGACATAGAAGAGCGGGCTGTGAATTTTTACGGGCGCGTGTTCGCCGAAGGCCGATCCGGCGATGACCTTCATGCGCACGCCGGGGGATTCGAGAACGGGGATCTTGTTGGCTTCGTAATGTTCGAACTCAGGGCTTTTTTCTTCAAACTCTTTCGGCAGAGCGATCCAGAATTGCAGCCCATGCACATCGTTGGCATGCACACGTTCGGCGTGATCGATGCGTTCTGAATGCGCGATACCCGATCCCGCGATCATCCAGTTAACAGCGCCGGGTGTAATGGCCTGATGCGACCCCAGCGTATCGCGGTGAAAAATTTCACCGTCGAACAGGTATGTGAGCGTGGCCAATCCAATATGGGGGTGTGGGCGCACATCCAGCCCGTGCCCTTCGTCGTAATGTTTCGGGCCCATGTGATCCAGAAAGATAAACGGCCCCAACGTGCGGCGTTTCATATACGGCAGCAGGCGGCGGACGAGCAGGTCGCCAATATCGGCTTCACGTGGCGGGATGGTCAGTTCGATCAGGGACATGGGGCAATCCTTTGGTCAATGATGACCGGAATTGTAAAGAGTGATGGGGTGAATGGAAAGGCTTGAGCATACGGCTCATCCCCCTACCCTGACCCTCCCCCCTTGAAAGGGGGGAGGAGATAAAGTGTAAGCCCTCCCCACTCCTCGAGGGGGCGTGTTGGTGTTGTGCAAATCGGCAAGACGCCAAAAAAAGAAACCGGGCGTCCCGACCACAAGGACGCCCGGCTAGACAGAGTGCGGGGAGATGGGTTGGGGGCGTTCTCCTTACGCGACGGCCTGTCTGTTCGCTTTCGCCTTCTCGCACTGGCTGGCGATGGTGTTCATCGCGCCATCCAATGCGGATTGGCGTTGATCCGGGCCCATGGCGACCCCTTCGGCGCGGATATACTCAATATCCGTAATGCCAAGGAAGCCGAACACGGCACGTAAATACGGTTCCTGATGGTCCAGCGGGGCGGCGGGTGTGTCGGGGCCGTAAAATCCGCCGCGGCTGGACACGATCACCACTTTCTTGCCACCGGCCAGACCTTCCGGCCCTTTTTCGGTGTAGCGGAATGTTTTTCCGGCCACGGCGATGCGGTCGATCCACGCTTTCAACTGGCTGGGTACCGAAAAATTATACATCGGCGCGCCAATGACGACGATGTCGGAGGCCAGAAAGTCGTTCAGCATTTTTGCGCCGTGGTCGATGTCGCGCTGTTGATCGGCGGTACGATGTTCGGGGGCGGATGCTTGGGCCGCGAACAACTCGCCACTCAAATGCCGCACCGGGTCGCTGGCCAGATCGTGATAGATGGTTTCAAATTCATCGTGGTCGGCTTCAATCCGCTCGACAATCGCCTTGGACAATTGGCGCGAAATGGAATTGCCGCCCATGATGCTGGAATCGATATGCAGAATTTTCATTGTACTGGTCTCCGTTCATCTTTTGTTTGCGTGTACAAGGCCCCGGCGGACGGTCGTTACGGGAGATAACGACCGTCCTATTGCGTGGGCTTGGGGATCTTCTTAGGGGTTAGTTCGTGCCAAAGGCGCGTTTGATGGCACTGGCGGCCTGGGCAATTGCCCCTTCGGTCGCAGGCGTTTCGGCCAGCGCATTCAGCAACAGGAAGTCATGGATCGTGCCGTTATAGCGCGTGACCGTGGTGCGTACACCGGCTTCATCCAGCTTCTCGCCATAAGCCTCGCCCTCATCGCGCAGAACGTCGTTCTGAACGGTGATGATCAACGCCTCTGGCAGGCCTTTCAACGTGTCGATCGAAGCGCGTAGCGGGAAGATATGCGGGTCATTACCCGGATCTTTATCCAGCAGCGCTTCGCCGAACCATTTCATGGCAGGCAGAGTCAGCCACGGGCCATCCGCAAACGCGGTGTAGGAGCTGTTGTTCGAAACATTATCCGTGACCGGATAGAACAACACCTGCATCGCAATGCGCGGACCTTTGCGTTCCTTGGCCATGATCGCCAGAACAGCGGCCATGTTGCCACCGGCGCTGTCACCGGCGACGATGATGCGGTTGTTGTCCAGATTCAGTGAGTCCGCATTCGCGGCGAGGTATTCCAAAACGGCGTAGGCTTGCTCATGCGGAACCGGGAATTTCACTTCCGGGGTGCGGTCGTAATCGACAAACATCAAAGCGGCGCCCGTCGCGAAAACCAGGTCACGGCTCAGACGATCGTGCGTTTCCGCATCACCCAGCATCCAGCCACCGCCATGGGTGTACAAAATGACGGGCAGTTTTGCCGTGGAACCAGCCGGGCGGTACAGGCGCACCTTCACGCTTCCCGTCGGGCCGATATTCAGGGTCATGTCTTTGACATCGGCGTCACGCAGGCGGACGGGCACCTTCTGCACGGTTTCAAGAACCTTGCGGGCCTCGGCCGGGGTCAGGGTGTAAAGCGGCGCACCGCCAGCGGCAACAACGGCGTCCATAAAGGCCTTGGTCGGTTTGTCGAGGTACGGGCCCTTGGCGGTGCCGTGAATGACGTTCAGGGACAGGTCTTTTGCTTTTTGAAGGATATTCATGGTCGGTCTCTCTTTCATGGTCTGTTGTGGTCTTAATCTGTACTGATAAGTACATATTAAGCTGGATTTGGGCGTGGCACAACAGAAATCTGTACCGGATGATAAAAAAATTTATTCCTTATTTATTTCAAATGGTTGAGATGATGAAAGGGGGCTATTATATTGAGGGACGAAACGACGATCACGGCGTTTTTCTCCATGCGGCATCCCCGTGAAAACGGGGATCCATTGATGATGTGGCCCGCCTGCATGGATTCCCGCTTGCGCGGCAAGGCCTGTGGAGAGCAAGGAATCGCCGTGATCGCCGTGCCCGCCGTGTTGTAACCCCTTCATTGAAGGACAAACAAAAACCCCGGCCATACAAGCCGGGGTTTTGTCTTTTCAGAATTTTGATCCGCTTACTTCGTCCCGAAAATCCGGTCCCCGGCATCGCCGATACCCGGCAGGATATAGCCATGCTCGTTCAATTGACGGTCAATCGCGGCGGTGTAGATGGGCACATCCGGGTGCGCTTCCTGGAACGCCTTGATCCCTTCCGGGCAGGCGATCAGGCACAGGAACTTAATATCCACGGCGTCATGATCCTTGATCCGGTCCACGGCGGCGATGGCCGAATTGCCGGTGGCCAGCATCGGGTCAACCACAACGACCTGACGGTTCCCCAGATCCTCGGGCACCTTCATGTAATATTCAACCGGGATCAATGTTTCGGGATCGCGATACAAACCGACATGGCCCACGCGGGCGGACGGAACCAGATCCAGCAACCCGTCGATGAAGCCGTTACCAGCACGCAGAATCGAGATCAGGCAGAGTTTCTTGCCTGCCAGTTGCTGGCCTTCCATCGTTTCCAAGGGTGTTTCAATTTTCACACCTTCGGTCGGCAGGTCACGCATCAACTCATATCCCATCAACATGGAAATTTCGCGCAACAGATCACGGAATTCTTTTGTCGATGTATCAGTTTTCCGCATGATGGTCAGTTTGTGCTGAACCAGCGGATGGTTGATCACGTGAACGTTATTGTCACTCATGGTGGATACACTCCGTTCTTCCATTGTTTTATTCATCGAGGCCACGTCCTTTCACGCCTTCCAATCCTTTTTCATCCATCACCTGTTCCGGGTCCGGAACGAAATAGCCAGCGGCCTTTTTCGCTTCCATCTCGACGGCCGCATCCGGCGGAATCAGTTCGGCCGGAATCGGGATGCGGTGGACGATTTCGATACCGTGCTGGGCCAGCGCATCATGCTTCATGTTGCTCATGCTGGCGAAACGGTCGATCTTTTTAATGCCCAGCCAGTGGAAAATGTCCGGCATCAACGCTTGGAAGCGCATATCCTGAACCCCGGCGACGCATTCGGTGCGTTCGAAATATTTCGCGGCGCTGTCTCCGCCTTCCTGGCGTTTGCGGGCGTTGTAGACCAGGAATTTGGTGACTTCGCCCAAGGCGCGACCTTCCTTGCGGTTATACACCACCAGGCCACAACCACCTTGCTGCGCCGTTTCGATGCACAGCTCAATACCGTGGCACAGATACGGGCGGCAGGTGCAGATGTCGGACCCGAACACGTCGGAGCCGTTGCATTCATCATGCACGCGGCAGGCCAGCGGGACATTCGGATCATGGATGGTTTCAACATCGCCCATGAAATACAGCGTGTGCCCGCCAATCGGAGGCAGGAACACTTTCAAATCGGGCCGCGTCACAAGTTCCGGGAACATGCCGCCGGAATTTTCAAACAACGACCGGCGCAGATCGTGTTCATCAACCCCCAGACGCGCGGCCATGCCCGGCAAATGCCAGACGGGATCAATCGCAGCTTTGGTCACGCGCACGTCGCCGTTTTCCTTCAAAATCTTACCATCCGGTTTCAGACGGCCCGCGCGCATGGCGTCATGAATTTCCGGGATGTTGATATGGGCGCGGGTCACGGCGATGGTCGGGCGCACGTCCAGACCCTTCTGGCGGTAATCTTCAAACGCCTCACCCACCATGTGGCCCCACGGGTCGAGCGAAACGATCTTGCCCGGTTCGAACCATTGTTCATGCGGGCCGATTTTGACCGGCGGCGACGTGTTGTGCAGGTCGGGAACGTGCAGCGGGTCCAGTTCACCGGTGGCCACAGCCACGGCACGGTAAACGGAATAGGCCCCGGCATACGCGCCGATAACGTTGGACGCAGCGTGATCGGCCATGCTGGCGATCAGCGGGCCACGTTCGGCGAGCGTTTTCGCGCCCCATGTGATTTTCGGAATCTTGCCATCCTTCGGCGGATGGGATGTCAGAACAATATGGGATGGATTGGATCGGTTCTTTTTCATTATGGCCTCCCGGCCTTATGCCCTGTTGAATATATGGCCCATCAATAATGGAGGGGCACTATAGCGCAGGGTGACGGCGGGGGCAAAGGATGATAGATATAGGGGTCTTAAAAATTGAACCGCACGGGGATGAATTATGACCGCATCGCAACAAATCCATCATTTCATCAATGGCCGGGCCTATGCCGATCCAGATGGGCGCACGGGTGCGGTCTATAATCCCGCCACGGGTGAAATTGCGGCATCGGTGGCCTTGGCCGCCCCGGCCACGGTGGAACGCGCAATTGCTGCTGCCGAAGCCGCCTTGCCCGGCTGGGCCGCGACGCCGCCGTTGCGCCGGGCGCGTGTTTTGTTCAAGTTCAAGGATCTGTTGGACCAAAATGCCGACAAGTTGGCCGCGATTATCACGGCGGAGCATGGCAAGGTTTTGTCTGATGCTGCGGGTGAAGTTACGCGCGGGATTGAGGTGGTTGAATTCGCCTGTGGTATTCCGCATCTTTTGAAGGGCGAATATTCCGAAAATGTTGGCACCAACATCGACACCTACTCCATTCGTCAACCGGTTGGGGTGTGCGCGGGCATTACGCCGTTTAACTTCCCGGCCATGGTTGGCATGTGGATGTTCCCGGTGGCGATTGCGTGCGGCAACACATTTATTTGGAAACCGTCGGAACGCGATCCATCCGCTGCGCTGTTTATTGCCGATCTGTTTAAGCAGGCGGGATTACCGGACGGTGTGTTGAACGTTGTCCATGGCGACAAAGGGGCTGTGGATGCATTGTTGCATGACAAGCGCGTGAGTGCGATCAGCTTCGTCGGATCCACGCCGATTGCGCATTACATTTATGAAACCGCGGCCCGCAACGGCAAGCGTGTGCAGGCCTTGGGCGGAGCGAAAAATCACATGGTGGTGATGCCCGATGCCGACATGGATCAAGCGGTGGATGCGCTGATGGGCGCGGCCTATGGGTCTGCGGGCGAGCGCTGCATGGCGATTTCGGTGGCGGTTGCTGTTGGTGACGCCGGTGAAAAATTGATGCAAAAATTAAAACCGCGCGTCGAGGCCCTGAAAATCGGGCCGGGTACGGACCATGAATCCGAAATGGGCCCGCTGGTGACGCGCGACCATTTGAACAAGGTTCTGTCGTATGTGGATGCGGGTTTGAAAGAGGGCGCGCAGCTGGTCGTTGATGGGCGCAATTTCAAACTGAACCGTCAGGGATATGAAGATGGATTTTATATGGGCGGGTGCCTGTTTGATCATGTGAAGCCAGACATGACGATTTACCGCGAGGAAATTTTTGGTCCCGTTTTGTGTGTGGTGCGCGCGGACAATTTCGATTCCGCCGTTGATTTGATCAACAATCATCAGTTTGGAAACGGTACGGCAGTATTCACGCGCGATGGTGATTGCGCGCGCACTTTCGTCAATAAAATTCAAGTCGGGATGGTTGGTGTAAACGTACCAATCCCTGTGCCCGTTGCGTTCCACAGCTTTGGCGGGTGGAAAGATTCTGTGTTCGGCGCGCATGGTATGCACGGACCGGAGGGCATTCATTTCTACACGCGCTTGAAGACGGTGACGTCACGCTGGCCAGCTGGCGTGCGCGAAGGTGCGCAATTCGTCATGCCGACGATGAAATAACCCGGGAAATAAATATTCCAACCTTAAGTATGTGTTAACGCCATCCCCCATCCATGGGGGGTGTTCACGCATGTCATCTGCGTGTACATTATTATCTACGTGAATCAATAAGATATGGGGCACCGGCGAAAGTCGGTAAGCTTCACGTCATAATAGAATGGCACAGTAACCCTAAGATAGGGGTTTTACAGTGCAGGATACAAATCGAATGCAAAGTCTCTTACTCATCGAAGATAATCCGATCATCGGATCCATGACGGAAACGGTTTTGAAATCTGCTTACAAAGTGGAGTGGGTTCAATCGGCCGAGGCTGCTGCGCAAAAGCTGCAAAGCAGGACGCATTATGATTTGCTGATCCTGGATGTGAATTTACCCGGCATGTCCGGTTTCGATTTTCTGCGCCAGATGCGCGAAGGCGGGCAGGATTATCCCGTGCTGATGCTGACCGTTCACAATTCGGTCGATAATCGCGTCGAAGGATTGAATGCCGGTGCGGATGATTATGTTTGCAAGCCGTATAACCCCGATGAATTGCTGGTCCGTGTGGCCACCCTGCTGCGCCGTGTCGGCGGCAGCACCCAGCACATTATTACCCATGGTGATATGCGGTACGACACCGCGTTTTGCAGTGTAGAAAAGGCGGGTGTGCCCATATCCCTGTCCGCGCGCGAAGCGGCGGTGCTGGATATCCTGATGGCCAATATCGGCCGGATTATCAGCAAGACCCAAATCGAAGATTTCGTCTATGGCCGCGCCGGGTCGGACCAGGCGCAAAGCAATGCCATTGAAGTGCATGTCTCCTCCCTGCGTCGCAAACTGGGCCACGGCGTCATCCGCACGGTGCGCGGCCTGGGGTACACCATTCCGACGGAAGTCGACATGGATGCCCTTGATTCCGAAGACGAAATTCCCGCGCCGCACAAAACCGGCCTGGCTGACCCTGCCGAATAAAGGGTGGTGTAGTCCAAGCCCCCTAAATCCGGTGTTTTTCCTTCTTATAAAGCTTTTCCTGCCGTCCCAAATCTTGTACAAACCGGGCAAGCCTTGGGCTTGCTTGGTTTTACATAAACATTGACGATTGCGCTGGGGCCAGATGGTTTGGCTGCCTTCGGCAATCGACGGGTGATTTCATCATGAAAAGTTCTGCGCTTCCGCAATTTACGACGATTGATCCGGCCTCGGACCTGCCGTCCGATATTCAGGACATGGTCAGTGCCTACGCGACCGCCAAGGCCACTGTCGGTGTTGTTGGTCTGGGGTATGTCGGTATCCCACTGGTGTCCACATTAAGCGCGAACGGTTTCGAAGTCATAGGCTTTGATGTTGATGAAGCCCGCGTGGAAGGTTTGAAAAGCGGTAAGTCCCCGATCAAACACATCCCGTCCTCCGACATTCAGAAAATTCTGGATACGGGCAAATTTGACGTGACATCCGATTTCACCAAATTGGCCAAGGCCGATGCGATCCTGATCTGTGTGCCGACGCCGTTGACGAAACAGCGCGAACCGGATTTGAGCTTCGTTGTCGATACCACGCGTGTGATTGCGAAATATTTGCGCAAGGGTCAATTGATCGTTTTGGAATCCACCACATATCCGGGCACAACGACCGAAGTGATGCGTCCAATTCTGGAAGAAACAGGTCTGAAGTGCGGTGAAGATTTCTTCATGGCCTATTCGCCGGAACGCGAAGATCCGGGCAATGAAAAATTCTCGGCGGCGTCCATTCCGAAAGTTGTTGGCGGTGACGGCGCGGCGGCGATTGCTATGGCAACCACCTTGTACGGCAAAATCGTGCCGCAGGTTGTGCCGGTATCCTCCACCGAAACGGCTGAAGCCGTGAAGCTGACCGAAAATATTTTCCGTGCGGTGAACATCGCGCTGGTGAACGAGCTGAAAGTGATCTACTCCGCCATGGGTATCGATGTGTGGGAAGTGATCAACGCAGCAAAGACCAAGCCGTTCGGTTTTATGCCGTTCTATCCGGGCCCGGGTCTGGGTGGTCACTGCATTCCAATTGATCCGTTCTATCTGACATGGAAAGCGCGTGAATACGAAATTTCCACCCGCTTTATCGAACTGGCGGGCGAGGTGAACGTAAACATGCCGCGCTATGTTGTCACCAATCTGGCCGAGGCTTTGAGCGTGCGCGCGAAGAGAAGCCTGAACGGGGCAAAAATCCTGTTGTTGGGCATTGCCTACAAAAAGAACGTGGATGACATGCGTGAAAGCCCGTCTTTGCGTTTGTGGGAAATCATGGAAGATCGCGGCGCGACTGTTGATTTCCATGATTCATACATCCCGGTTGTGCCGAAGACGCGCGAACATATGGCCCTGGCGGGTCGCAAGGGGGTTGATCTGACTCCGGCGGCGCTGGCGCAATATGATGCTGTTCTGATCGCCACCGATCACGATGATGTTGATTACAAAATGATCGTCGATAATGCCAAGCTGGTCGTGGATACCCGTAACGCGTGTGAGCGTAGCGGCCTGACCGGCGGCAACATCGTTAAATCGTAATCATCATAATCGGGGATTTTGGATGTCCAGTGTGAAGAAGAATATTGCGGTTGCGGGTTGCGGTTACTGGGGCAAAAACCTGGTTCGTAACTTTGCTGAAATCGGCGCATTGGCCGCAGTTTGCGACCATAACCCTGATCTGGCCAATGCCATGTCGGTGCAGCACAATGTGCCGGTCCTGACATGGGATGCGGTTCTGGCGGATCCGGCGATTGCAGGTGTGGCCATTGCTGCTCCGGCTGCTTTGCACTACACGCTGGCCAAACAAGCCATGTTGGCGGGCAAAGATGTTTTCGTCGAAAAGCCGTTGTCGCTGGACGTAAACGAGGCGCAGGAATTGTGTCAGCTGGCCGAGAAGAATGGCCGCATCCTGATGGTCGGGCATTTGCTGCAATATCATGCGGCATTCCTGAAGCTGAAGGATATGGTCGCATCCGGTGAATTGGGCCGTTTGAACTACATCTACTCCAACCGCTTGAACCTCGGAAAAATCCGTCGTGAGGAAGATATTCTTTGGTCCTTCGCGCCGCATGATCTGTCTATGATTCTGGCGTTGGCTGGACAAGAACCTGAGCAGGTTCACGCCCACGGCACCTATACGCTGCATAACTCCATTGCTGATGCGACGATCACCCATCTGGAATTTGCCAGCGGGTTGAATGCGCATGTGTTCGTATCCTGGCTGCACCCGTTCAAGGAACAGAAGCTGGTAGTGGTCGGTGAAAAAGGTATGGCTGTGTTTGATGATGGACAAGCCTGGCCGAATAAACTGACCTTGTATCGTCACGCCATTCAATGGAACGGCGATGTGCCTGTGCCGGAAAAAGCCGATGGTGAAGCGGTTGAGCTGGTCGTCTCCGAACCGTTGCGCGGCGAATGCCAGCATTTCGCCGATTGCATCGATAGCCGTAAATCGGCCCGCACCGATGGCCGTGAGGGTCTGCGCGTGTTGAAGGTTCTGGACCGTGCGTCCAAGGCGTTGAAATCCGAACGTCCGGTGGTCAAGGCCGTTGAAAATTCACACCCCGGTGTGATGGTGCACGAAAGCGCCTATGTCGATCAACCGAGCACGATTGGTGCGGGGACAAAGATCTGGCACTTCTCCCACGTTCTGCCGAACACGGTGATCGGGAAAAATTGCGTGATTGGCCAAAACTGTGTTCTTGGCCCCGATGTCAGTGTCGGCAACACCTGCAAAATTCAGAATAACGTCAGCCTGTATAAGGGCGTCGTGCTGGAAGACGGCGTGTTCTGTGGTCCGTCCTGTGTGTTCACCAACGTGAACAACCCGCGCGCGGAAATTGAACGCAAAAGTGAATATCGCCAAACGCTGGTGAAACGCGGCGCAACCATTGGTGCGAACGCCACCATCGTCTGCGGCCACACACTGGGTGAATATTGCTTTATCGCCGCCGGTGCGGTGGTGGCCAGCAATGTTCCAGCCTTTGCCCTGATGGCGGGTGTTCCGGCCAAGCGCATTGGTTGGATGAGCCATGCGGGCGCAAAATTGGGCGCTGATCTGGTTTGCCCGCTGTCTGGGGACAAATATCGTGAAGATAACGGCACGCTGGTGCTGGTTGAACAAGGGAAAAAGGACGTAAGCCATGGCTAATGCAAATCTGAAACTGGTTAAACCGGAAACGGAAATTCAATTCATTGATTTGAACGCCCAGCGTTTGCGTATCACCCCGGCGGTGGATGAGGCGGTTGTGCGCGTGATTCACCAGGGCAAATACATCATGGGCCCGGAAGTGGCGCAGCTGGAATCCGAACTGGCCAAGTGGGCTGGTTGCAAGCATGTGTTGTCCTGTGCCAATGGCACGGATGCCTTGGGTCTGGTCCTGATGGCCAAGGGTGTGGGGGTTGGTGATGCAGTTTTCGTCCCGGCCTTTACGTTCGTGGCAACGGCGGAAGTTGTGGCCTGGGTTGGGGCGACGGCCTATTTCGTTGACGTGCTGGAAGACAGCTTCAACATGGACCCGGAAAGCCTGAAAAAAGCAATTGCGGCGGCCAAGGCCGATGGTTTGAAACCGGCTGCGGTTATTCCGGTCGATCTGTTTGGCCAACCGGCCAATTATCCGGTCATCAACGACATCGCCGCCGAAAACGGTATGTGGGTGATGGCGGATTCCGCGCAAAGCTTTGGCGCGTCGTTGAATGGCAAAAAAGTCGGTTCCATGGGATTGGCCACGGCGACCAGCTTCTTCCCGGCGAAGCCGCTGGGCTGCTACGGTGATGGTGGCGCGGTGTTTACCGACAGTGACGAAATGATCGCTCTTTTGAAATCCATCCGTGTGCATGGCCAAGGTTCGGACAAATACGACAACGTCCGCATCGGCATGAATGGCCGTCTGGATACGATGCAGGCTGCCGTTCTGCTCGAAAAACTGAAAATATTTGGTGACGAACTGGTTGCTCGTCAGAAAGTTGCCGATCGTTACAATGACGGCCTGCGCGACGTGATCAAGGTGCCGGAACTGGACAAGGGCGCGACCAGCGCTTGGGCGCAATACACCCTGACCCTGAAGCCGGGCCAGAGCCGCGCCGCTGTGATGGATGCGTGCAAAGCCGCAAGCGTTCCGACCATGGTGTATTACCCGATTCCGCTGTCGCAACAGCAAGGATACAAACATTATCCGTCCGTTCCGGGCGGCGTGCCGGTGTCGGAAGCCTTGGCGCAATCGGTGTTCAGCCTGCCGATGCACCCGTATCTGGACACGGAAACGCAAGACTACATTATCGGCGTTGTCCGTGATGCCGTCGCCGGATAAAAAACTGGTCTACCTCGCGCTGGAAGCCACGCGCGAGGGTTCGGCCAGTTTTGTTCACGTCAATGAAATTGCAAACGGCCTGCGTGCGCAGGGCTGGGATGTCACGTTGGTGCAGCCGGCCTATGCCCGATTTAAAAAATCGCCACCTTTGCCTGTACGGCTGCTGTGGTTGATGGTGTTGCAGATTAAAATGTGGGCGTGTTGGCCGTTTAAATATCGCGGTACTGTCTTATATGTGCGCAATCATAATCTGGCATTCCCAACTGGGTTGGTGGCGCGTGTGTTCGGCGTGCCAATTTTTCATGAAATCAATGGGCCGTATGATGACGTGTTTATCACGCACACGGTTCTTCGCCCTTTTCAATCCATTTTGATCTGGATGCAGAAACAACAATTCCGCTGGGCCACAGGGCTGTGCGCGGTTACGCCGCAATTGGTGGATTGGGCGCGCGTGCAATCGGACGGCCGTCCGATTGAATTGGTGCCCAATGGGGCGAATACGGAAGTGTTTCACCCAGATGCCAAACGGCCCGATGGGTTGCCGAGGCGCTATGTTCTGTTTTTCGGCTCACTGGCTCGCTGGCATGGTGTTCCAACAATGATTGAAGCGGCGGCATCTGCGCGGTGGCCCGCTGGTGTTGATTTGGTCGTAATCGGTGCGGGGCAAGAAAGTGCGGCAGTTCAGCGTGCAGCGCGCACGCAGGCGCATGTTCATGTGTTGGGCCACGTTCCGCACCATCAATTGGCCGGGTACATTGCCAATGCGATTGCCGGGTTGGTTCCAATTGGCAATCCGGGGCGGCGGTCAGGGACTGGATTGTTTCCACTCAAAATGTTTGAAACTCTGGCCTGTGGCGTTCCAGTGATCGTGACTGATTTTCCGGGGCAGGCGGATTTGGTCCGTGAGCAGGGGTGTGGAGTCGTGATTCCGGCGGAAGATGCCGATGCATTGGCCCGAGCCGTGACCGATTTGGCAGCAAACCCAGAACTGGCATCGGCTATGGGCCGGATTGGGCGTGATTTGGTCCAGCGAGATTATCGCTGGCCTGTTCTGGCGCAGCGGACTGGGGCCTTTATTGATCGACAGATTTCGGGCAAAACCCCCGGATAAGCGCCGTTTTTAACCTTTGTCTGGTTGCCGGGTGCGGTTAAACCCATTAAAACGGAACCCATGGCAACAGAATCGCAAAGCACCGTCCCGTACCGCGTTTTGGCCCGGAAATACCGGCCGCAGAATTTTGACCAGTTGATTGGTCAGGATGCGCTGGTCCGTACGCTGACCAACGCTATCAATTCCGGGCGGATTGCCCATGCCTTTATGCTGACCGGCGTGCGCGGGGTGGGGAAAACCACCACGGCGCGTATTATCGCAAAGGCGCTGAATTATACCGGGGCCGATGGCACCGCTGGTCCGACCACGGGGCCGACCGATGATTGCGCCGTGTGCCAGGCGATTTCCGAAGACCGTCACCCTGATGTGATCGAGATGGACGCGGCGTCCCGCACCGGTGTTGATGATATTCGCGAAATTCTGGATGGTGTGCGCTACGCCCCTGTGTCCGCCCGTTACAAAGTCTACATCATCGACGAAGTGCACATGTTGTCCAAGCAGGCGTTTAACGCTTTGCTGAAAACGCTGGAAGAGCCACCGCCGCATGTGAAATTCATTTTCGCCACCACCGAAATTCGCAAAGTGCCCGTGACCGTGTTGTCGCGGTGCCAGCGTTTTGACCTGCGCCGCGTTGAAATTCCGGTGCTGGAAAAACATTTCACGAATATTTGCGGTTGGGAAAAGGTCGGCGCGGAAGATGCCGCCATTTCCATGATCGCGCGCGCCGCGGATGGATCGGTGCGTGATGGGTTGAGTTTGCTGGACCAGGCGATTGCGCTGGGTGGCGGTGTTGATATTACCGCCGCGCAGGTGCAGGCGATGCTGGGCTTGGCCGATCGTGGCCGTGTGCTGGATCTGCTCGAACATGCGCTGAAGGGCGAAGCGCCGGAAGCTTTGGAAATTATGGGCGACCTGCATCGTCTGGGTGCGGACCCGGCGGTGATCGTGCAGGATATGCTCGACCTGACCCATTTGATGACGCGCCTGCGTGTCGCGCCGAAAACCAAGGATATGCCCGTGGGCCTGTCGCCCGAGGCGTTGGAGCGTGCGATTGATCTGGCTGCGAAACTGTCTATGCCGACGCTGGGGCGCGCATGGCAGATTTTGTTGAAAGGGTTGGGCGAGGTTACGGCTGCCCCGAACCCGGTGGCCGCATCGGAAATGGTGATCATTCGCTTGATCTACGCCGCCGATTTGCCAGACCCGTCCGACCTGCTGAAAAAGATCAAGGACATGAAGGACACGGGCGTCACGGGTGCGCCGGGCATGAATGTGGATGCGGGACGCAGCCCGGAACCTGTGGGTTTGCGTGCGGTGTCCGGCGGAGCGGCTGTTGCGATGACCGCGCCGATGCCCGTGGTTGAAACCGCACCTGTGGCCGCACCGATGCAGGCTGTCGCGCTGAACAACCTGTCTGATGTGGTTGCCGTGTTGCAGGCCAATCGTGAAATTCGTTGGGCCACGGAGCTTTATAACTACGCCCATTTTGTCGCCATCCGTCCCGGCGTGCTGGAGGTGCGTATGGCGCCCGAGGCACATCCCAAAACAGCGCAGGAAGTGGGTGCCATTCTGACCCGCGCGATGGGTTCGCGCTGGCTGGTATCTTTGTCATCGGCGCCGGGCGCGGCCACCTTGGCCAGTGCTGAACGTGCGGAAATGGGTGCCAAAATTGAGGCCGCGCGCGCCCATCCGGTTGTATCGGAAGTTTTGGTACGCTTCCCCGGCTCCGACATCGCCATCAAAACCAAAGACAATTAAACGGAGAATTTCCATGAACATTCAGAAAATGATGCAACAGGCCCAGGCCATGCAGACGAAAATGCAGGAATTGCAGGAGCGTCTGGGTGAAATGGAAGTTCAGGGCATGTCCGGTGGTGGCATGGTACAGGTTGTGATGACCTGCAAGGGCGAAGTGCGCAAGCTGACCATCAACCCGGAAGTGATTAACCCGGACGATCGCGAAACGCTGGAAGATCTGGTGATGGCGGCGATCAACGCGGCGCGCGCCGTGGCCGACAACACCATGACCGAAGAAACCCAGAAATTGATGGGCCAGTTTGGTATTCCGGGTGGGGCAAAGCTGCCGTTCTAATCGAACGGGCTTTGGTTCTGTCTCTATGCGCATCCTGACATGGAATATCAACTCGGTTCGCCTGCGGATGCCGCTTTTAAAAAAGCTGGTTCGCGAATGCGCGCCCGATATGATCTGCCTGCAGGAAACAAAGACGCCGGACGACCTGTTCCCCCTGCGTGATGTTGAAAAGGCGGGATATGCCTACACCCACATTCACGGCATGAAATCCTATAACGGCGTTGCAATTTTATCCAAAATCCCGTTTACAACGACCGAAATTCATCACCGTGTTGGCCGTGAAGATTGCCGCCATATCGCCGCCCATGTGCAGGTCGCGGAATTTAAAAAACCCGTGCAAATTCATTGCCTGTACATTCCCGCCGGGGGCGATGTGCCCGATCGCACTGTGAATGATAAATTCGGCCACAAGCTGGATTTCGTTGATGAAATGGCGGGGTGGTTTGCGAAGGAAGGTAAGTCAGGCGACCCGATGATTGCGCTTGGTGATTTCAACATTGCCCCGCTCGAACATGATGTGTGGTCGCACAAACAATTGCTGGATGTCGTATCACACACGCCGGTTGAAGTTGAAAAACTGACCGCGATGCAGGATTCGCTGAAATGGCATGATGCCATTCGCCATTTCGTGCCGGATGATCAGAAATGTTACACATGGTGGTCGTACCGTAACCGGGATTGGAAAAAATCCAACCGGGGTCGCCGTCTGGATCATATCTGGGTGACCAAGACGTTGGTGCCGCATTTGACGGGGCATGACATTCTGGCGGCTGCCCGCGACTGGGAAAAGCCCAGTGATCATGTGCCGGTCATGATCGACCTTGATCTGAAGGCCGCTTGAAGTGCGCTTTTTATGCGCGAAAACCGTTCTGGATAACGCGTCCGTTAATTCTGCAATCAATTTGATTTAATTTGATTTATTTGACTTTTGTGACCCGTGCGGGCGATGATTAATTTATGCGTCACTGTGCATCGCTTTACCACGCGACATGATGGATCATGAATTTCGATTTGAATTTGCCGTATCACGTTTACTGTGAATCTGCCTCGTTCTTCGGGGTCTCCCAGCCATTGAATATTCTCTCTAACTTGGCGTTCATCGCCGGGGCGTTTTTGCTGTGGTCACAGGACCGGGGGCGCGGCACGTCATTGTCGCTGCTGGCCATGTTGATGGCGGTGGTCGGGTTTGCGGGCATGGTGTGGCACATCACCGGACAACAATTTGCCGCTGCCATTGATATTGGCGCGCAATTGGTGATGGGCGCGATCCTGACCATGATTTTGGCGCATCAAATTCTACGGTGGCATCCCGTCAATGCGGTGATTGTGGGCGTGATTATGCTGCTGTCCGCCATGTTGGGGCGGGATTTGGGCTTGCCGTTCATGTTGCAGAATGGCGGTGCGCTCCTGCCCGCCATGGTGTTTTTGGTTATTCTGGCGTTCGTGGAAATTCAACGTGGACGTATGCGTGAAGCCAAGTTTTTGATGGGCTCGGCCTACGTCTTGTTTGTCGGGTTGATCTTCTATTCGCTCGATTGGGCTTTGTGCTGGTCATTCCCGTATGGCCTGCATTTCATGTGGCATCTCTGCATGGCCCTGTCGATCTGGTTGGCGGTGGAAGCCATCTGGACCGATCGGCAGGATAATGCGAGAGAGGAAAAGCTGGCCGCTTAAACCACCAGTCTTTTTTCCGCCCGGATCAGGCCAATCATAAACGGCCCGCCCAGCAGCGCGATAAACCCGCCAAGTGCCAGCAATGCGCCATCAATACCGATCGACCCTTCCAATATGCCAAAAACCGTCATGGCGGGAATGGCCATCACATGCACCATCAAACTGGCGGTCGACAAAATGGTCGCGCGCCGCGTGCTGTCCACGCGTTTGTTCAATGCGGCCTGCATCCGGGGTTGACCCAGACCATAGACCAGATACCCACACAGGATCAGCACAACACCAACCCAGCCAATAAAAATCCCGGCTATGGCGCAAATCAACACCTCAAACGCCAATAACCCGCCCAGAACATACCGGTTGGGCCAATGCGCGGGCAGGATATGGCTGAATTGCCCGGCCACGGCGCTGATCAGGAACCCGCTGGCCCCCAATACACCGAACCATGCCGCAGGCACATCATTGGCGATGTAATAAGGCTGCTGCGTCCACAACAATACTTTCGTGCCGCAAAACATCACGGCCCCGGCGAAGATCAGCATGGCCACCTCGCGATGGCCGTGCAGGGCGTAACGCATGGTTTCGATCATATCGGCAATAGGGTGCTTTTCCGCCGCGCGTTTATGCCGTGCCGGTTCCACCAGCAAGGCCGCGCAGACAATGGCGAACGCATACCCAAATCCGGTCAAGCCCATGGCCAGATGCGGGTCGATGGCGTACAGGAACCCACCCACCGCGCTGGCCGCGGCAATCGAATAAAACCCGTACGAAAACCGTGTGCCCTCGCGTTTGGAAAATTCGTCTTCGCGCCCCTGATCCAGCAGCGTGTCATATAAAAACGCTTGTACCGTACCGGAATTCAAACTGACACCAACACCCAGCAAGCCTTGGGCAATGCAGGCATCCAGAAACGAATCCGCATTCCAGAGTAACGCAAACCCAACCATATTGATCGCGCTGCCAAGCATGAGGGTGTGTTTGCGTTTCCACACATCAGACAGCCACCCGCTGGGCACTTCCATCAATAAAACAACGGCGGAGAAAATCGCTTCCCCGATCATCAATTCACGGAACCCAATGCCGATCACGTCCTGATAATACAGCAGGAAAACAGGCAGGATAAAAATCGCACTGATCCCGATATTATGCAGGTTCAGAAGCAGGATGTTGCGGTTTGTAATCTGCTCTTTTGTCATTTTTCCAATCCCCATTCTATATCAAGGGCGGGTAATCCGTCTGTGTCAAAACGCACATAATCGTGATGATCCGTGACTGTGCCATCGGGCAGGGCCGCGTTCATTTTCCGAATCGTTTCCGGAATGAAACCCAGTTTTTCAATCACGCGGCGGCTGGCCTCGTTTCCGGCGGCGTGGGCAATATCCACACGACGTGCTTTCAGTGCGCCAAATGCATAACGGGTCAGGGCGTTGGTGCCTTCCGTGGCGTAGCCGCGGCCTTGCGCGCTTTTGGTCACCCAATAGCCGATTTCAAAGCGGCGCACGGTCCAGCAATAACGGTGCAGACCCGTACCCATCACGATGTGACCCGTTTCGCGGTCAATGCCGATCATCATCATGTCATCGCGCCGGATAAATTTGGCGTAGGCCTCGCGCACCGTGGCCTCGTCATTTTCTGCGGTGCCTATTGCTTTGGCCCACGGCATCCAGCGGCTTAATTGATCCCACGTTTCAATTTTATTGGCGTGGATGGCCGCGCCATCGCCCGGCATGGCGGGGCGAATAATTAAACGAGGGGTCACGATCGGCATCGGAATATCGATCAAAATCGGGCGAATATCGGTGGTCTGCATAAAAATCTCCTGTTCGGTTTGTTATGAACCGAAAGGCGGATGCAGATGATATTCCGGATGGTTTGGGAGGAGATCTGTCAGCCTTTCGGGGTGGTGGCTGACAGAGGAAGAAACCTTATTCCATCAACCCATCCATGGTGCGCACGGATACAACGAAGCCGCCCACAACTCCGGCCAGAATTTCTGTTTGGCCCGGATTTGCGGCAGGTGCCTTCGTGTTTAGTGGTGCCATAAGGCGGTCCATGGAAAGATCCTCAATGTCTGTTCATTCATGGAAACACAGGTCCGCATTGCGACGCAACACAAATTTGTGATGAAAAGGGGATTCAATCATCCGCGCACATTCGGTTATAATCACGCCCATGAGCGATTCATTCTTCACACGGCATCTGCACGATGCGGACGAACGGTATTTTGAACATCTGGCTTTCACGGTGAAGGTCGGTGGGGCGTTGATTGTTATTGCGTGTGTGGTGGTGATTCATGGGCTTTTGCCCTTCCTGTTCACCCATACCGGCAGCCGGATGCTGGACCGCCTGAATGCCGATATGGCCGCCCGCCGGGCGCATTGCCAGGCCAAATCCGGGGCCAAATGTGCGGCCAAACAGGGTAAAAACGGCTGAAAACGGCCCCCAATTCGTCCTTGGTATAGGGCGTAAATCACAAAAATCTCGCTTTTTACCCCCTGTTTCGGGTATATCTCCGCCATGTTGATGAGAGACGGATTCACGTTTTAAGCTGGTTTCCCGCAAGGGACAGCGTTTTAGATAATCCCGATCCATTGTTTTAATGGCACAGCTTAAGAACGATCCGGCTCTATGAAACAAGTCAAAAAAGCCCCCACAGTTGGTATGGTCTCCCTCGGTTGCCCCAAGGCGCTGGTGGATTCCGAACGCATCATGACGCAGCTCCGGTCCGAGGGGTACGATTTCTCCGCGACCCATGACGGGGCCGATGTGGTCATCGTCAACACATGCGGGTTCCTGGACTCGGCGAAGGAAGAATCGCTGGCCGCCATTGGCGATGCGCTGAAAGAAAACGGCAAGGTCATCGTGACCGGTTGCATGGGCGCCGAACCTGAATCCATTACCAAAATTCACCCGAAGGTGATGGCCGTGACCGGCCCGCAACAATATGAAGATGTGGTGGGTGCGGTGCATGATGTGGTCGCCCCGGTGCATGACCCGTATGTCGATCTGGTTCCGGAAGCGGGTTTGAAGCTGACACCCCGCCATTACGCATATTTGAAAATTTCCGAAGGTTGCAACAACCGTTGTACCTTCTGCATCATCCCGTCTTTGCGCGGTGATCTGGTCAGCCGCCCGGCCCACCACGTGTTGTTCGAAGCGGAAAAGCTGGTCAATGCGGGCGTGAAGGAATTGCTGGTGATTTCGCAGGATACGTCGGCCTATGGCGTTGACCTGAAATATGCCGACAGCCCGTGGAAGGGTGGTCGCGTGCGCGCGAAATTCTATGATCTGTGCGCGGCGTTGGGTGACATGGGCGTGTGGGTGCGTTTGCACTACGTTTACCCGTATCCGCATGTTGATGACGTTATTCCGCTGATGGCGGATGGGAAAATTCTGCCCTATCTGGATATTCCGTTCCAGCACGCCAGCCCGAACGTGTTGAAGGCCATGAAGCGCCCGGGTAACGTCGACAAAATTGCCGATCGTATCGGCAACTGGCGCAAGCAAGTGCCGGATCTGACGCTCCGTTCCACCTTCATCGTCGGCTTCCCCGGCGAAACGGAATCCGATTTTGAAATGCTGCTGGATTTCATGAAGGACGCGAAAATCGACCGCGCCGGATGCTTCAAATACGAAGCGGTGCAGGGCGCGAAGGCGAATGATATCGATGGCGCCGTTCCGGAAGAAGTGAAACAAGAGCGCTATGACCGCTTCATGCAGGTGCAACAGGAAATCAGCGCCGCCAAATCCGACGCCAAAATCGACACCATCGTTCAATGTATTGTTGACGAGGTCGATGGCGAAGGTGGGGCGGATGCCCGTTCCATGGCCGACGCCCCGGAAATCGACGGCAAAGTCTTCCTGCGCGACGTTCCATCCGATGTGAAGCAGGGTGACTATGTCAGCGTGCTGGTGGAAGATGCTGATGCGTATGATTTATACGGCGTTGTCGTTGAATAAATAAAAAAGCCCCGGGTGATCCGGGCTTTTTTATTGCGGCTCAGTTGAGCTTTAACCCAACCATCTTTGGCGTACGAATACGGCTTTCCTGCCATTTCAGCATGTCACGCTCCAGCGCTACGTCAATCTGGCCGAGGATGGTTGCGTGTTCGATCCCGTTTTTCAGGACATCGCTGTGCAGGTAAAAATCCCCGGTGGCCTCGTTGATGTGGATGTGGTCATCTTTCGGGCTGGTGCGCAACGGGCGGATTTGTTGCGCCAGCTCGGCCATGCGTGGCTGGGTGTAATACCGCATATCGGCGGACATGGACCAGCCCAGCAACGGGTCGGAACAATTCACGCTGACCGTGTAGGGATAGATATTCCGGCCATGTTTGGTCCGCACCGTGCCATCGGCTTGCAGGGTCTTGGGATCGGGGCTGATCTTTTTGATCAGGTCGATCCAGTCCTGTTCCTGCTTGGTCAGTGGTTTGAAGAACAGTGCGCGGAATGCTTTGGTCAAAAGGCCAGCCATCAGATGCAGTCCTTATCCATTCGCCGGGCGCGGTGTATTTGAAGCGTGTGCGATTTTCTGGCTGAGTATCTCGCGCGAGGCAAATTTGAACATGGTGATTTCGGTGTTCAAATCGATGCGACCCAGAGCCGTGGCCTGGTCCATGCCGTTCTTCTCAACATCGCTGCGCAGGTAAAAATCGCCTGTTTCGTGGTTCAGCATGATGCGGTCGTTGCGGACCGGGCTGGACAGCAGCGGGCGCATCTGGCGTTTCAATTCAGCCATACGGTGGTGCAGGTCGGCCAGATCAAAGGCAGGTTTCAAATCGCGTGTCATCATGAATATCCCTGTTTTTATAATTCAATGCCAAACCATAGCCCGGCGGCATCAAGGCGGCAAGGTGACCAAATTAAGGCATTGAAAAATAATAATTTTTTAAATCGGGGGTTGAAATGAGGGGGATGTGATCTCCCTTATTACGCAAGGGGGCAAGGCCTGTTTGTCGTGCCCTGAATAAGATTGGGCCGACGGCAGGCCTGTCTCCTGTATTGGGTGGGGTGTTTTGTTTGCAAACTTATAAACACCATGAATGAAGTCAATGGAGGCTCCACATGAAAAATCTGATGCGTAAAATATTGCTGACCGGTTCTGTTCTGGTCCCTGGGTTTCTGGCTCTGGGCGCGATACCGGCTGGGGCTGAAACCGTGATGCGTGATACATACGTCAAGCAAATCGATATGCCCAATACGACCGTCGTGAATTTCGGTGCCTTCGACACCAATAAGGACGGCATCCTGTCGCGTGACGAAGTGGGTGAACGTCTGTTCATCAGTTTTGACGGCGACGGCAATGGCGTCATTGATAACGTCGAATTTGATCAACGTAACGTGCTGACCTACATCCCCATGGAACGCGGCACGATTTTGTATTTTGATTATAACGATGACGGCATCATTGATGACATGGAAAAACTGAGCCAGCAAAGTTTCATTGAGAAATCCATGCTGGATCGTTTTGCCAAGGACTCACGCGGCCTGTCCCCGCGGGACTTCATTGAAATGGGGTTCTGGCAATTGGACACCGATCGGTCCCGTGTGATCGAGCTGAGCGAATGGAAACGCGGATATGAGGTCGCCCTGCGTCCTGAAGTCGCGGAATCCTATCTGTATAACCAGTAAGGTTCTTCTCTAAATCTCCATGTGGCATCCCCGCTTTCGCGGGGATGCTAAAAAGGGGCGGTCGTTTCCGACGGCCCCTTTTTGTTAGGTCTGAGCTATAGCGTTATTATTTACGTTACGCGCGCGCTATCGTTTGTTCACACTTACGCGCTCAGGGATTCCTTCGCGGATTTCTTCTTCGCAATCTCGCGGTCATTCGGCGAAAGGAATTTTTTGCGCAAACGCAGGGACTGCGGCGTGACCTCGACCAGTTCATCATCATTGATGTACGCGATCATGTCTTCCAGGCTCATCTTCCGCGGCGGGACCAGGGTCACGGCTTCGTCTGAACCGCTGGCGCGCATGTTGGTCAATTTCTTGCCCTTCAACACGTTGATGTCCAGATCGTTGTCGCGGCTGTTTTCACCGACGATCATGCCCTGATACACCTTGTCGCCATGGCCGATGAACATTGTGCCACGATCCTGCAGGTTGAAGATGGCGTATGCAACCGCGTCACCCTTGTCCGTGGAGATCAGCGCGCCGTTGCGACGGCCCGCCATATCACCCTTGTACGGGCCATAGGAGTGGAACAAACGGTTCATCACGCCCGTGCCGCGCGTATCGGTCAGGAACTGGCCCTGATATCCGATCAAACCACGGGACGGGGCCAGGAACGTAATACGGGTTTTGCCCGCGCCCGACGGGCGCATGTCGGTCATTTCCGCTTTACGCTGGGTCATTTTTTCAACGACCGCACCGGTATATTCCTCGTCCACGTCGATGAAGACTTCTTCATACGGCTCGGTCAACTGGCCGTTCTCATCTTTCTTGAACAGAACGCGCGGGCGGGATACGGACAATTCGAACCCTTCGCGGCGCATGTTTTCGATCAGAACGCCCAACTGCAATTCACCGCGGCCGGCCACTTCGAACGAGTCCTTGTTCGCGCTTTCGTTGACGCGAATGGCGACGTTGGTTTCGGCTTCGGCCATCAAACGGTCACGGATCATGGTCGATGTCAGCTTTTTGCCCTCGGTGCCCGCATACGGGGAATCGTTGACGGTCAGCGTGATGGACATTGTCGGCGGATCAATCGGGGTCGACGGAACCGGGTTGGTCACGGAGGGTTCGCAAATTGTGTCGGACACGGACGCGTTCACCATGCCGGCGATGCAGATAATGTCGCCCGCTTCGGCTGTTTCCACCGGAACGCGCTGCAATCCACGATAGGACAGCAATTTGGTCAGGCGGAAGTTTTCAACGGTTTTGCCATCCAGGCTCAGCGCCTTGACGGTCATGTTCACTTTCGCGCGGCCAGATGTCACACGGCCGGTCAGAACACGGCCCAGATACGGGTCGCGGTCCAGCAACGTGGCCAGCATCGTGAACGGGGCGTCCACTTCCAAGCCCGGAGGCGGAACGTGGGACACAACCAGATCCATCAGCGGCGACAGGTTTTCGCGCGGACCGTCCAGTTCCATCGAGGCCCAACCATCGCGGCCCGATGCGTACACAACCGGGAAGTCCAATTGTTCCGGTGCGGCGTCCAGCGACACGAACAGGTCGAACACTTCTTCCAGAACTTCGTCCGGGCGCGCATCCGGGCGGTCAATCTTGTTAATCACAACAATCGGGCGCAGACCTTTTTTCAAGGCCTTGCCCAGAACGAATTTGGTTTGCGGCAAAACGGATTCAGCAGAGTCGACAAGCAGCAAGACGCCGTCCGCCATGTTCATGATCCGCTCAACCTCGCCACCGAAATCGGCGTGGCCCGGTGTGTCGATAACGTTCACGCGTACATCTTTCCACTGCACCGCGGTGCATTTGGCCAGAATGGTAATGCCGCGCTCTTTCTCCAGATCGTTGGAGTCCATGGCGCGTTCGGCAACCTGTTGGTTGTCGCGGAACGTACCCGATTGTTTCAGGATGTTATCCACCAAAGTGGTTTTGCCATGGTCAACGTGGGCGATAATGGCGATGTTGCGAAGATTCTGGACGAACGTCATAAACTCTAAACCTATTGTTGCGATTGCGAAAAACTGGCTGCTGTGTACAGGAAATAGGCCGAGAATGCCATAAAAAAAGCCAGTTTCCGCGTCTTTCAGGGGTTTAATATCGCATTTTCCATGGATGGGGTTCCGCCAGAGGGAAAACGGGGGTAAAAATCGCTAAGATCCGCCTGAAATCAAGCCAAAGGATATGTGCCCATGGAACTCTTGAAACCCTATCGCGCCCGGATTGACGCGCTGGATGATAAAATCGTCGATCTTCTGGTCGAACGGGCTGGAATCATTGCCGAAGTTGGCCATCTGAAGGCCCGCGAAGGCATTCCGGCCATCCTGCAGGACCGGGTGGACCAAGTGCGTGAACGCAATGCCGCCCGCGCGGCGGAGAAGGGGCTGGACCCCGATCTGGTCCGGGCGCTTTACGCCATGCTGATCCAGTGGAGCTGCGATCTGGAAGAACAGATCAAGGCGGAGAAGGCCGCGTAATTTTCATGTTCGACCTGCGGACTGCGCTGAACAATCACATCCCGATTGATGACAAAGAGGCCACCGATCGCGATGCGATGCTGGCCTTTTTGGCCTCTGGTGCGCCGTGTTTTGACCGCGCCCATTGGCCGGGTCATTTCACCGGGTCGGCGTTGCTGATCAACCGGGATGGGTTGCGCGTATTACTCAACCATCACCGGGCGTTGAATGTCTGGCTGCAATTTGGCGGGCATGCGGATGGCAATGCCGATCTGCTGGATGTGGCCGCGCGGGAGTTGGTGGAAGAATCCGGCTTCAGCGCGTTCGAACCCGTGATGGATGGCATCTTCGATCTGGATATTCACCCGATTCCCTACAGCGCCAAACGCGGCGAACCCGCACACCTGCACTATGATGTACGCTTTATCTTTCGTTTGAATGCGGATGATGAACGCTTCACGCTCAGCGATGAATCGCTGGATATGCGCTGGTGCAATTATGACGAGGCCATCGCGCTGACCGGGCCGGGATCTGTGGCGCGGATGCTGGGTAAATGGCGGGCGCTGGCTTAGGGCTTGTATGATGGAAAGGCCGCTTTACGCGGTGATTCCTGTAACAGGATGTTGCGCAACCCACCGGCATCTTCGATGAAATTGATCCGATAGGTGGGCACTTCGCCCAATCGTCCCAGAATTTCATTGTCGGCATATCCGGGAATTTTGCTGGCCTTGAACGGGGCAAATCCGGAATCACGGAAGAACATGGAGCGATAGGTGGATACCGTCACCGGATGGTCATACCACGCATAGACAGCGGCGCGCATGGCGGCCCCATTTGTGACATTGTCCGGATTATCCTTGGCAACACGGGCAAACGCATCGGATACCGATTTGTAGCAGATGCCCGGCGTACTGCGGCATCCTTGAAACGTGTTGTGCCCGTGCCATGGGCCGGGGAAGCCGCTTTCCTTCATTTCCCACAGGGCTTGAACGGACAGGGCTTCTGCGGACGCTTCCTGGGCGAAGAACAGGTGCAGCAAGCCTTCTTCATCCAGCACGTTGCGCAGGGCATAGGGTGTCAGCCCCTCCAGCTCTTGCGTCAAATGCGCCAGCTCATGCGACGCGGCGGCGATTTGGGCGGCCATCGTCGACCGGTCATTCAGGACCAGCACGCCTTCGCCATTATAATATGCGCCGTGGCCGCGCATGTTTTTGTTGAAACAGATCCAGGCCGGGCCGGTTTTGTATTGGGCGGCGTTGGCCCATTGATCGCGGCCAATCGCGGACGTGCTGAGAATGGAATAGATATCGTGAACCTTGCCGTTCGCGTAATCATTCGGACCGGGGCCGGTCACGGGCGCGCACTGCCCATCGGCCTTGGCCAGAAAACGGTTGAGATTGCGCGGCGGATCGAGTCTCTGTGCGGTGGGGTCGTATGTCGTCGGCCCACTTGCCGCGTCCTGTTCCGCTGTGACCTTTGGCGCGCTCTTCATCGAATCCGGTAACATCGGTTGAATAACGTTGGAAACGCTGGTGCATCCGCCCAGACCCAGCGCGCCAAGCGCCAGCGCGGATCCCAGCAACACGGATCGCGCCTGCACCATGAAGGCGGGCTGGTCTTTGACGGTGGTGCCGCGGTTATAGAGGCTGGATAAACGCATGGGCCGGTCCCTGTTTTTCTAGATCTGTTTTTTATTATGAAAACAAAAGCATGGTTTGGCCCCCGCTGCCAAGTTTTTTGTGCAGACACAGGGAAAAACCAACGGTTTGGCCATTCTTACGGGGAGGGGTCGTCCCGGTAATAGATTTTTGTGCTGTGCGCGGGCTGTTTCAGGATTTTGGCCACATCCCCGCCCAGATAATCAAACCCATAGGGGGCGATGAACCCCAGGCCGGTGACGGCCTTGGCGAAATCATCCGTGGGTACGCTGTGGGATGACAGGCTGCCGCGGGGTGAAAAGTGACGCCCGCGCCCCATGTACCCGTAATGGTGTCGTTCATACCGGTCCATCAATTCCAGATCCGCATACCATTCGCGGAAGGCGGCGCGCGCGGCGGTTCCGTCTGTGATGGCGTTGGGGTCGGCTGTGGCCACGGCTTCAAATGTTTTTGAAATCATGGCGTAGCAATTGTTCATCGTCTCCGGGCACATGGCGGTGTTGTTGTGGGCATCCCATCCGGCGGGGTATCCCGCCTGTTTCTGTTCCCACAAGGTCAGCGTGGCGAAGGCTTCTGCATCGGCTTCCTTCGCCAGTTGCAGGTGCAGGCGAGCCTCTGTGTCGGTCATGCCCAACGCGTCGGCGGTAAAGCCGCGCCTCTCCTGTTCCAGATGGCGTAATTCATGCGGTATGGCGGCGATATGTTCAGCCTCGGGCAGGTCGCTGTTTAAAACCAAGACGCCCGCACCCGTGTAATAAAACGCATACATGTCCGATGAGGGCGTGAAGCAGATCCAGGCCGGGCCCTTTTCGTATCCGGCGGCCTGTTCCCATGCATGGCGGCCGAGCGGCGTTTTTTCCATCAGCGTGTTCAGCGCATGAACGCGGCGGTTGGCATAGTGGCTGGGGCCGGGGCCAGTGACGGGGGCGCACAGCCCGTCAAATTTTTGGGCATGATCCGCAACATGGGCGGGAACGGATTGTATGGGGGCCGAAGGGTTATAAAGCGGCGCAGGGGGCGCAGATATATCGTTGGCCCCAGTATCGTTTGCCCGAATATCATTGGCTGGTGCCGAAAGGGCGAGAAGCAGGGCCGTGCTGGTGCTCAATCCGGTGATCAGGTTCCGCCATGGGCGGACCTTGCGGAAGTGTGGAGTCATTGGTCTGGTATCCCTGTCTTTTATAACGCTTTGTCTTATGCAAAACGTGTGGCTCTAACGGCCTGCAACCACGATAGAGGTCTGCGGGGGGATGTCACGCCTAATCTTTGGGAATCTGTTGGAATCACAAAGAAATTTTACCCACAGGGTGAGGATAAGTGGTGAAAGCCCCTGATTTCTTTGGTACATTGAATCATGACGTATGCAGTTCCGCGCCCCGTCATTTCCCCATAAGCCCCGGTTTCCAAACGGTTTTTTCGCAATTATGACCGCCACCAGCCCGATTCGCATTGCGCCTTCGATCCTGTCCGCCGATTTTGCGGCGCTGGGTGAAGCTGTGCGCGCGATCGATGCCGCCGGGGCCGATTATATCCATGTCGATGTGATGGATGGCCATTTCGTGCCCAACATCACCATCGGCCCGAATGTGGTGAAGGCGTTGCGCCCGCACTCAAAGAAGATTTTCGATGTGCATCTGATGATCGCGCCCGCGGATCCGTATCTGGAATCCTTTGCCGCCGCCGGGGCTGATATCATCACCATCCATCCGGAAGCATCACCGCATTTCCATCGTTCCCTGCAAACCATTCGGGGTTTGGGCAAGCGCGCGGGCCTGGCCCTCAACCCGGCAACGCCGGTCGACGTGCTGGACCATGTGATGGATCTGGTGGATTTGATTTTGGTCATGACGGTGAATCCGGGCTTTGGTGGGCAGGCTTATATCCCGCTGGCCGATAAAATTCGTTCCGTGCGTCAAAAAATTGCCACATCGGGTCGCGACATTGATCTGGAAGTGGACGGGGGCATCAATCCCGAAACCGCACGTGAGGTGATTGCCGCCGGGGCGAATGTTCTGGTAGCGGGGACAGCGGTGTTCTCCGGGGGTGCCGAGAAATATGCGGCGAACATCGCTGCATTGCGTGGTTAAGGGCTGGGGCGTTTTCAAGGTTTTCTGAAGTTCATGATGAATCTGAATATCATTCATAAAATTAAACACCGTGTGCACGCAGCCACGTATAACAGCGCCCTCTATCGCTGGACCCTGAATGGTACCGTTCCCGAACATCTGATCGTAAAGCCGGCGGACCCGTGGCCGGGTGATGCCGCCGCCGGGCGTTTCCTGTGCAATGGCATTTTCACATTGCATGGCGAACAATTTCCCGTGGCACAGGGCGATTGGGCTCCGTCCGGATGCAGTGCGGTGTGGACCGCGCATATTCATGGTTTTGAATGGCTGCGCGATCTGCGCGCGCTGGGCGGTGATGCCGCGCGGCGTCAGGCCCGCATGATGATCGAAAGCTGGATCGAACAATGCGGTCATTGGCACGACAGCGCATGGGATGCCGCCATCACGGGCCGCCGCATGGCGCAATGGATTGCCCTGTACGATTTCTACGCGGGCAGCGCGGACGAAGATTTCCAATCTCTGGTGCTTGAATCTCTGGTGCGTCAGGGACGCCACCTCTCCCGCGTTCTGATGGGCCGTGGTGTTGAGGGCATGGGCGCATTCCACGCGATGAAGGGGCTGGCCTATGCGGGTCTCGGCTTCGAAGGACATGAAAATTGGCTGGAACAGGCGCTGGATATGCTGGACCGCGAATTGCCGCGCCAGATTTTGAGCGATGGCGGCCATGTCAGCCGTTCGCCTGCGGTTTTGCTGGATGTTTTGCGTATCCTGATCGACTTGCGCGGGGCGTTGCGCGCGGGTGGGTTCCCGGTGCCGGACGACATTCAACCCACCATTGATCGTGCTTCCCAGGCTTTGCGCTTCATGCGCTACAGCGACAAAGGTTTCGCTCTGTTCAACGGCGCGCAGGAGGGGGATGTCGCGTTGGTGGATGCCGTGTTGATGCAGTCCAACGCGCGTGGAAAAATCCTGCGTTCACTGCCTGATACCGGATTTGAACGCGCCAGCGTGGGCCGGTCCGTGTTGATGGTGGATGCGGGCCGTGTGCCGCCATACCCGCATGATGTCGATGCCCATGCTGCACCGTTGTCGTTTGAATTCTGTTATGGCCGCGAACGGATTTTCGTGGCCTGCGGGTCCAACCCGGTGGATGATGAATGGCGCAACATGCTGCGCGGAACCGCCGCGCATAACAGCGTAACGCTGGATTGGCGCAACGCCGCCGAAATTCGCAAAGACGGCCATTTTGGCCGCCGCCCGCGCAGCGTCGTGGTGAACCGCCAGGATACCGGCGATGCCTGCCTGATCGATGCGGTGCATGATGGCTATGTGCCGTTGAACGGCGTATCACACCGCCGCCGCCTGTATCTGTCGGAACAGGGGCATGATCTGCGCGGGGAAGAAACATTGACCTGCGCCACCAACCTGACCCGCGAAATCGGCGTGGTGGCCCGCTTCCATTTGCACCCGCGTGTGACGGTGTCATTGACCAAAGACGGGACGGAAGCGTTGTTGCGTCTGCCGGGTGGGGCGGGGTGGAGTTTTGTACAAAGCGGTGGCGTACTCAGCCTCGAAAACTCCATCTATATGGGGCAAGGGTGCCGCCCGCGCAAAACCAAACAACTGGTCATCACCACGACGATGAATGCTGATCTGGCTGTCCTGAAATGGGCCCTTCAGCGCGAAGGCGCGTGATGATCCTTCCCCCTCTCCCTCCGGGAGAGGGCCGGGGTGAGGGTGCGGTATCAACAATTCAATAAAACCAAAGATTACCGTCATTGCCCGGTTTATCCGGGCAATCCATCAGCCAGTGTGGATCACCCGGATAAACCGGGTGATGACGAAATATGGATGGGATTGTGTGGATCTGAGAGTGTGGCACCCTCACCCCAACCCTCTCCCGGAGGGAGAGGGGGATACCGTCAGGGCCGGTACGCCGGAATCGAAACCAGCCGTGCCGCGCTTAAAGGTTCGCCATCATCCCAGCGATACGCCGTCAAATGCTTGCGGTAATCCACGCCAACAATCGTATCCGACAGCAAGCGCAAAGGCTGGCTCAGTGAATAGTGACCGATGAAGGTCGGTTTGCTGGCCGCGTTAAACACATTTCTCAGTGCAATCGCCTGACGAATTTTTCCATGATGCTGGGCCGGGATGTTGGCCACGCGCGGGTCGGCAATGTCGGCCAGCGGTTTGTTCACATCGGCCCACCATTGCAGGCGGGCTTCGTCCCGGTCGTGCCCCATCGTGTCCTGAAACGTGATGCCATCGGGCAGCTTGACAACCGGACCCTTCAACGTTTCTTCCAGCGCCGTATAAACCGGTTCAATCCGACGGTCATAGGCATTCAAAATGCCTGTATTGATGCGGTTTCCATGATCCAGATGCGGGGCCAATGTGGTGATGTAATCATCATTCCAGCACGCGTGTACAACGCGCAGCGGACCCAGATCCAGATAAACGGGCAGGGTGCTCATCCACGCAATGGCGTCGGCGTGCTGGGCGCTGCCCAGCGGAAATTCGTGCAGGAACGCCTCGTGCTGGTGCCGGTTCTTGCTGCTGTGCGGGCGGATGTAATCGCCGTTGGCGTTGCGTGTGGCATAGCAGATGGCATTAAATTCGTGATTGCCCATGATGGCGTGGGCGGTGTCTGCATCGACCATGTCGCGGATGATGCGTAATGTTTGCGCTTCCTGCGGGCCGCGGTCGATCATGTCGCCGATGAAAATGACCTTGCGATCCTCCGGGTGGGTGAAGGCTGCGGATGTGTGTTGATAGCCCAAAATGCCCAGCAATCGCTCCAGCTGGTCGGCGCGTCCGTGAACATCACCGATAATGTCGTACCCCTGACTCAAATCAACGCCTCCCAGCGAATATGGCAAGAAGCCTATCGTTGCATTTTGCGGGGGTCAAGTTTATCCGGCGCGCGCATTGTTCTTGATTTGTTCGCGTGTTGCGGGCAGGATGAGGGGCATACTTCTATAAGGAACCCCATCATGGCCAAATCCCGATCCTCCTTCGTTTGCCAATCCTGCGGCGCGGTCACCACGCGCTGGGCCGGGAAATGTGAAGCCTGTAACGAATGGAACTGCATTGTTGAGGAGGTGGCCGAGGCCGCCATCCCGAAGGGCTTAGGCGCCGGGGCGGGTGCGGCGAAGAAGGGCCGCACGCTGGCGCTGGTCGATCTGAAGGGTGAAGATGCCAACAAACTGCCGCGCCGTGTAACCGGCATTGCCGAATATGACCGCGTGACGGGTGGCGGCATGGTGCCGGGATCGGCCATCCTGATTGGCGGCGATCCGGGGATTGGGAAGTCCACCCTGCTGCTTCAGGCGGTGTGTGCGCTCAGCGCGCGCGGGTCGCGATGCCTGTACGTCTCGGGTGAAGAAGCGGTGGATCAGGTGCGCCTGCGCGCCAGCCGTTTGGGTCTGGACGGGGCGAATGTTGAACTCGCCTCCGCCACCAACGTGCGCGATATCGTCGCGACGATGGAGGATACATCGACCTCCGGCGTTGATCTGATCGTCATTGACTCCATTCAAACCATGTATATCGACACGATCGACAGCGCCCCCGGAACGGTGACGCAAGTGCGCACATCGGCGCAGGAATTGATCCGTGTGGCCAAGCGGCGCGGCGTGATTATTCTGTTCGTCGGTCACGTGACGAAAGATGGCCAGATCGCGGGCCCGCGTGTGTTGGAACACATGGTGGATGCGGTTTTGTATTTCGAAGGGGATCGGTCGCACCAATTCCGTATCCTGCGTGCCGTGAAAAACCGTTTTGGTCCCACCGATGAAATCGGCGTGTTCGAAATGGCGAACGAAGGGTTGGTTGAAGTTGAAAACCCCTCGGCCCTGTTCCTCGCCCAACGGCAACAAGATGTTGCGGGCAGTGCGGTTCTGGCCGGGCTGGAAGGCACGCGGCCGGTGTTGGTCGAGGTGCAGGCCCTGGTCGCGCCCACGGCATTGGGCACGGCGCGACGCGCGGTGATCGGGTGGGATACCAGCCGTCTGGCCATGGTGCTGGCCGTGCTGGAAGCGCGGTGCGGCGTGCAGCTTTCATCTTCGGATATTTATCTGAACATTGCGGGCGGTATTCGCATGACTGAACCGGCGGCCGATCTGGCCGTTGCGGCGGCGTTGGTCAGTTCATGGACCGGCGTGCCGGTTCCGGCGGATATGGTGCTGTTCGGTGAAATTGGTCTGGGCGGTGAAGTGCGTCAGGTGGCGCAACCCGATGTGCGGTTGAAGGAAGCGGCCAAGCTGGGCTTTGGTCAGGCCTGTATTCCGAAACGGAAGAAAACCCCGGCCTCCGACGCGGCGGCCAAAACCGCCCCGGCCATTCGCGTGAATGAATTGGCGCAGGTGCAGGATATCGTCGATCTGTTCTCCGAGATGAAACGGGAAATGGGCGGCGGGATTAAATATGCGCAAGGATAGGGATTTTTCGGCTCCCATATCCCCCAAAAACCCTTGAAATCCGGCCCGCTTTCCCCGACAATCGGGGCAGGATTTCACGGGTTTTAAGGAAAATCGCCCCATCATGTTTATCGACATCGTCGTCGCCGTTATCGTCGTCATTTCCGCCATTATCGCCTTCCTGCGCGGATTTATCCGTGAGGTGCTGACCATTGCCGGGGTTGTCGGCGGTTTGGTCGCGGCTGTGGCGTTGGGCCCGGTTGTGCGTCCCTCTTTCAATGGCTGGCTGGGTGTGCCGGCGGATGAAACGGCGGACATGCCGAAATTGTTCGACATCGTGCCGATGGATATTGTGGCGCTGGTCTGTGCCTATGCCTCGATCTTTCTGGTCGTTGTGATCGCGCTGACGGTGGTTAGCCATTTGCTCTGCGGCTTTGCGAAGAAAATTGGTCTGGGTCCGGTTGATCGTACGCTGGGTGTGGTGTTTGGTATTGCCCGCGCGGCTGTTCTGCTGGCGCTGCTCTATCTGCCGGTCTATCTGATGGTGGACAAGGATGATCGCGATGAGTGGTTTAAGGACAGCCGCTCCGCCGTGTATATCGAAGGGTTGGCGGCATGGATGGCTGATTTCATTCCTGAAGATACGGCTGAGAAACTGGCCGAGGGCGCGGGGCGCACACGTGAAGACGTTGAAAATGCCCGTGAGCGGATCAACGCGCTGGATGCGTTGAAAGAGCAGATGCAGAATGTTGAGGAAGCCGTGCAGGATGGTGCCGAAGCCATTACCGCGCCCGAGGAATCCAGCGAAGGGTACGAGCCGGATCAGCGCGATACGCTGGATCAGTTGATCGAAGACACGCAACAAGATACGCAACAATAAACAGGAATACGACGATGAGTGTTGATTTGACCGGGCGCGTGGCCGTTATCACCGGGGCCAGCCGTGGCATTGGCGCGGCCGTCGCCCGCCGGCTCGCCGCCGCCGGGGCGCATGTTGTTCTGGTTGCGCGCACAACCGGCGCGCTGGAAGCGTTGGATGATGAAATTCGCAATGCCGGTGGCCGCGCGACCTTGATCCCGCTCAACCTGCTGGATTTTGACAAGGTGGATACGCTGGGCCCGGCGCTGGCCGAACGGTTTGGCCGTTGCGATATTCTGGTGGCCAATGCGGGGATGCTGGGCACGCTCGGCCCCCTGCCGCATGCGGATGCAAAAGAATGGGACCGCGTGATTGGTTTGAACCTGACCGCGAATTTCCGTCTGGTGCGTACACTCGATCCGTTGTTGCGCGCATCGGACGCGGGCCGTGCAATCTTTGTCACCTCTGGTGCAGCCGAAGGACCGCGCGCCTATTGGGGAGCCTATGCCGTTTCCAAGGCGGGGCTGGAGGCAATGGCGCGGTCTTACGCGGCGGAAAATGAAAAAACCAATCTGCGCGTCAACATCATCGACCCGGGCCGCGTGCGCACGAAAATGCGCGCCGCTGCCTATCCCGGCGAAGACCCGCAAAGCGTGATCCCGCCGGAAGATGTCGTGGATGCGTTTTTGGCCTTGGCCGACCCGGCCATGACGGCCCATGGCCAGCGCGTGAAAGCGGCGTAAAGACCTTATTTTTCAATGTCTTTCCGGTATTGTTTGCCCCGTCGGCGCGGTGGGGTTACAAAGACGTATCGAAAAATTAAAAATAAGACGAGGGAAGACGCCGATGACGAAACTGACCAAGGGGACTTTGCTCCGTTTGTTTGATGCGGTTGTAAATGCGCCGAAGGATGCGGCCTATGGCCTGCTGTTGCCCACGCCGGATGCGGACTGCGACGAATACAAACCGGGCATGATCGCGACGGGCGCGTTGGGGGCCGCGACCATGGTGGCCGGGTTCACCGTTGCGCCGATTGGCCTGTCTGTCATTGGTGGCTTTTTTGCCGCGCGCGCGGGGCTTTGGCTGGCGGCGCAGGGACGCGACATTCGCCGGGGCCTTGGCAACGGCCCGCAATAAGCCGATAGCGACAGAATGGAACGAAAAGCCGGGCCTTTGCCCGGCTTTCTCTATTTTAACCTATTGGTATTTCAGCAGAAAGTCAGTATTTCAAATCTGTTGCATCATTACGGAAAATGAGGCATTGTGTCGCATCAATATTATGGCAATTAATGGGCTTTATAGCCGAGGCTTATTCATGATGCGCAGTTTGAAATCTCTTTGGTCCTTGGGGCGCACCGCTAATGATAATGTGCAAACCGTAGCGCAATTGCCGGCCCCGGATGTGTCCGCGCCCGCCGATGAAAAATCATTGCGTGAACGCCTGCTCCAGGATTTTACCCGTGCCCATTATGGCGCAGTGTGCCGTACATTGGCCTTCCCCGGTGTGGTCGATGGCACATCTGTTTATTACCGCGCCGTGGCCGCCGATACGATCTTCAGCCAATGGGTGATTCAGCGCGTAACGGAATCATCTGTACAAATGGAAACGAATACCCTTCCGGTTCAGACGGACAACGCGAAATTCGACGTTGTTAAAACCGGTTTGGATTTTTTCCATGCGATCGAATATCTGGCCCGTACCGAGATGCTACAGGATAGCCCATCCATCGGCCCCACGCGGGATGATCTGAAATTGGGCCATTACGAATCCTTCGCCAAACTGCACCTGATCGGTTTTGATTTAAAGGGCATGCCCCAGCCGACCATGAACGGCCAGATTGTCACCGGCGGATCGTATTCCAAGGCGATGATGGATGATTTGCAACAATCGCTGAACGATCATGAAACCAAAGCCCACCTGGCGCAAAAAGCATGGGAAGGGGCGTTGGCCAATGTCGGTAAGCCCGCTGATCTGTACAAAGAAACATTGGCGCAGGCGCAGGATTTGAATGACCTGACACGCGCTGCGGGATTGTCCAATTTATGGGTCGATATTTTGGGCCGCGTATTGAAAAATGATTCTTTCTATTTAGCGGATGAGGAAGAAGATCAAATCCTTGCCGCTGAGCCCCACGGACGTTTCGTGGATCGAGATGGGGTATACTATTGGCTGTCTAGATTTACTGATAAAATTAGATCGGACCGTTTTTCTAACTTTTTTGACAACACAATGTTTCAAGTCAATCAAATTGAATCTGACGAGATTAAAATTCAGGCTACGCAATTCGTAAAAGATATTACTTGCTTTGCGCTGGTGCAGGATGCGGCATTTTTTCTTCGTATGCATGGCGATGATGCAAATATCAACATGATCGACCGCATGAATAAATACGAAACTGCGTATGTGAAGGTCAAAACTGGAAGCTGTCCTGATGGTGGCTGGAGGAATAAAATTGAGTGTCTGCAATGGAAAAGCGCAGAGAAAAAAGCGCGCGCCGAATTTACATCCTTGGTGGCATCAACCCCTAAAATTGAAGCGGTTCCGGCAAATTTCGTTGAGGTGGCGCAGCGTTTTGACGCGTTGCGCATGCAAGCGCAATATGACGCCGACCGTGCCATCACAAAAATCCGCCGTGGTCCGATTGGCGGGTCGCGGGAATGGGTGTAGGGCGAAGGGATGCGGCTATTGAATCACGATAAAATGAAAATCATACAGATGGGCAGGGAGCCGAAATAGGTGGTATTGAAAACGCTTTGGCCATTTGGTGCGGCATCGAATGTACAAACGCCGGCTTTGGAATTGCCGACGCCGGACGTATCGGAAAACCAATCCGGGGCGCGGTATGGACGGCGGTTTCGGACGCAGGCTTTTGTCAATCCGCATATGCCGGAAGGGGATGAAGAATATTATAAAGCCATTGCCAAAGGTCCCAATGATTGGCGCGTGATCAAATACACGAAAAAATCCGGTGATGTACAAACCTTGGTGATGGATGAATCTGTGTCGTTTGTAACGGCGGCGCAGAAGCTGGTGTCATATGAAACGGCGGCGGAGGATATGGGGTTGTTGCCACTGGGCAACGGTCCGGAAGAATTTGGTTTTGAACATGTGACGCAATTCTGCCTGCGCGAAGGTTTTGTGCCGGATCGTGGCGGGCGGTTGCATGAAACCGAAAACGGCGAAATTGTCACCGAGGGGCGTTTCGACGGGGCGGTTACGGCGCAATTGGAAGATATTGTGAACAGCGTGCGGTCGGGGCAATTGTTCCTGCGCGATGTGTGGGTGAATAATTTTATCCATGATCTGTTCAATGGCCGGGCCGAGCCACTGCGTTGGGTCGATTTTAGCGAGCGGTTGAAAGACACCGATGTCCTGCACAAGGCGGTCTTCCTGATCCGTGCGGCCATGATTGCGGAACGCCGCGTTGTTAAAAACGGCGGCAATGAAGGCGTGTGGAAGGCGGATCATTTTATCAATGAAACCAAATTCCTAAATTCGGCCTTTTCCGAAGGGTATGTGCAGAATGCGCTGAAATCCACGACGCCGTTGACGGAAGATTTGTTGAACCGTGCGGTGGATTTCCTGAAAAAAGACGGATCGACCTTGCCCGAAGACATTGGCAAGGAAGCCCAGCGTCTGGTCACCGATTTGCAGGTGTTTCAAATCACGCGCCGTGTGCGGTCCATGATGCGGGTCGGGGCGCAATATATGGATGGCACCGTACGCGATGATGTTGGCACGTTGGTCGGCAAGGCCAAGGATCTGATGCACGGTATGGGGTATGATGCGGCGATGATTGCCGACGCGGAAAGTTCCATGCTCTGCACCGAACCCGTGCGCGAGTTCCCCAAGACGTTTGAAGATCGCGTGGCGTCGTTTGAAGATCTGTACAAAACGTCCATCGACATTTTGAACAAGAAATTGTCACCGCAAATTGATGGGTTGGAGAAAAGCCCTCCAACGCGACCATCGCGGCCCCCTTTGGGTGTCGGGCCCCGCTAATCCTGTCCCTTAATCCACGTACGGGTTTTTACTGGTGCGGATCATCACGCGCACCGGAACGCCCGGAATGTCGAAATCGCGGCGCAACCCGTTAATCAGATACCGTTTATACGTATCCGGGAAATCACCGGGGCGTGACACCCACAATGCGAATGTCGGCGGGCGGGCCTTGATCTGCGTAATGTAACGCAGGCGGTTCGGGCGGCCATTGGCCATCGGGGCAGGGTTTTGTTCTTCCATCCCGCGCAGCCAGCGGTTCATACGCGATGTCGGCACGCGGCGGTTCCAAACGGCATGGGTTTGCAAAATCAAATCCAGCATCGGTTCCAGGTTTTTACCCTTCAATGCCGAAATGGTGATGACGGGAATTTCACGCAACTGGCCCAAGGATGCTTCGATACGGTCTTCGATGCGTTTCATGGCGGCGGCTTTGTCTTCGACCGCGTCCCATTTGTTGATGGCCAGGACCAGGGCGCGGCCCTCGTCAATAATATGTTCGGCAATCCCCAAATCCTGTTTTTCCATCGGATTGTTGCCGTCCAGAACCAGAACGCACACCTCGGCCAGGCGAATGGCGCGCAAAGAATCCTGTACAGCCATTTTTTCCAGACGGTCGTCAATACGGGCCTTGCGGCGCATACCGGCGGTGTCGACCAGACGGAACAGGCGGTCCTTGTACGTCCATTTCACGGCGATGGCATCGCGCGTTGTGCCCGCTTCGGGGCTGGTCATCACGCGTTCTTCTTGTAACAACGCGTTCAACAGTGTGGATTTGCCAACGTTCGGGCGGCCAACGAAAGCCACGCGCAACGGAATGGTGTCGGTGTCGACCTGCGGCTCAATGGCGCTGAGGTCGAAATCGTCGTTACCTTCCAGCGCGTCGATTTCTTCTTCGGTCAAAGACGGGCCGAATGATGCGGCGGCATCCTCGATCTCTTCTTCTTCCTCAAAATACGGGGACAGCATGTGGTACAGGTCATCCAACCCGTATCCGTGCGCGGCGGACATCGGCAACGGCTCGCCCAAGCCAAGGGCATAGGCCTCAGCCAATCCGGCGGCGGCGGCGTTTTCATGTTCGCATTTGTTGACGGCCAGAACGGTCGGAATGTCCTGACGGCGCAGCCAGTTGGCGAAATGCTTGTCCATCGGGGTGATGCCGCTGCGGCCATCAACCATGAACAACACGGCGTCGGCTTCCTGCAATGCCAGCTCCGTTTGGCGGCGCATCTTGCCGCGCATGGAATCGTCAAACGCTTCTTCCAACCCGGCGGTGTCGATCAGGCGGATTTTCTTGTCGAGCAACCAGCCCTCGGTCTCACGCCAATCGCGCGTCACGCCGGGGGTGTCGTCGATAATCGCCATCTGCTTGCGGGCCAGACGATTGAACAAGGTCGATTTGCCGACATTGGGTCGGCCGATAATTACGAGGGTAAACATTACTTATACGCCGCCAATGTCCCGTTATCAGACAGGATGTAAAGTGTATCGCCCGCAACAATCGGGGCAATATGCACGGGGCCTTCGGTGCGCCATTCGCTGGTGCCTTCGCCGGTGGCCGGGCTGACCTCTAGCACGTAACCGTGGCTGGATGCCACAAACAAACGCCCACCGGCCAGAACCGGGCCGGTCCAGGTGATTGCGTCCTTGCGTTTATCGGGGTTCTCATACTTTGGGAGGGGTTTAACCCAGGCAATGGCGCCGGAATCACGGCTCATGCCAATCAATTCGTTGTTGGCGGTAATCATGAAGACATGGTTGCCCGCCACCCACGGGGTTTCCGACCCCGGAATGTCGCGTTGCCAGACGCGCGCGCCGGTGCGTTCATCAATCGCGGCAATGCGTCCGCCATAAGACACGGCAATCACCATACCCTTGTCCAGAACCGGCAAGCCACGAATGGCCGCCATGCCGGACAATCCGCCCGTGCGGCGGAAGGAGGTCAGGTTATCCGTCCACGCCACCGATCCGTTTTCAACGCGCAGGGCAAAAATTTCACCGGATGAAAAGGCGGGCACAACCATTTCACGGCTGGCCGCGGGGCTGGCCGCGCCCAGCAGGCCGGTGGTTTCGGCCAATCCAGAGAATTCCCACAGCAACGCGCCATCGGCGGTGTTCAGGGCCAGCAATTTGTTATCCATCGTCATCACGAACACGCGGCCATCCATGACGGTCGGCGCGGCGCGGGACGGGGCAGGCAACGGTTTGCGCCATGCAATCGTGCCATCCTTTGGGTTCATGACCAGAATTTCGGCGTAGCCGTTGGTGACGAACAATTGGCCTTGGGAGTACGCGATGCCACCGGCAATCACCGGTTCGCCTTCTTCGGCTTCCGGTGCGATATCAACGGACCACAGGCGCTTGCCACTGGTCACGTCAAAGGCGGACATTTCCGCGCGCGTATCAATCGTGTACACGCGGCCATCAATCACAACCGGTTGCGACACCAGCGGCAGGCGGTCATTGCCGCCATCGCCAATATTGGTTTTCCAAACCCGCTTCAATGATCCTTCGCTTAAGGACAAATGTTGCATGGCGTGGTTCGGGTACCCGCCGGTTTGCGGCCAGAATTCGTTCTTCCACGGTTGCGGAGCGATAAAGCCCTGGGCGTCCAGTGCGATGTCATCGGGTTCCAGCGCACGCTGCATTTCCAAAACGGAAATCCGTGTGCCGGGCAGCGGGGCCTTGTCATCCGACGATCCGCAGGCGGCCAATGTGATGGCCGTGCCCAGCAACAGAAGATGCAGTGAAAAACGTTTCATGGTTTTTGTCCGTTCGTGATCTTATTTATTTTTGTTCCGACAGGCGCAACGCGTAAATGTGATCCAGCGCGCGGGCCCGTTCCTTCATGCTGGCCGGGGCCGTTTCGGATTGCAGAACGATGTTCAAATGGCCCAATGCGCCTTTATAATCGCTTAGGCCTTCGCCCGCGATGATGGCGGCCTGAATGGCGGCATGCAGGACCCAGGGGTTCTTCGCGTCATTGGCAATTTTCGCCACAGGGGCGTAGAGCGCTTTCAAATCTGTTGCATCGGTACGGCTGTCAAACGCGATGCGCGCCCCCATCACGCGGGCCAGATCGCGATAGTCGGACGGAACGGATCCATCATCGGCCAGCGTGTTATACAGCGCCAGTGCCTCGGCCTGTTTGTCATTGCGGATATGGTCGCCCGCAGCGTTCAGCAACGCCAGCGCCCGCGGCCCGCCCTTCAACAAATCGGCGGCGGCGATCAGGTCTTGCGGCTGGTTGGTACCGGTCATGGCGTCCATCAGGATGGCGGTCTGCTGGCGGGCGGTGTGGGCCTTCCACGCGTTCCAGCCAGAAAAAATCCCCGTGAACACAACCAGCATGACGGCACCGGCGATCAATGTTGGGCCGTTTTCTTTCCAGAATTTTTCGGCCTTGTCGCGTTTCAGGGCTTCGTCGATGTCGTTGAGAATATCGCTCATAATGCGTGGTCCACTCTAGATTGGGTCCGGGGTTCAATATCGGGGGCTATATTAGCCATTTTTCCTTCTGTTTCCAGTGCTTAATGACATAATTCGGGTGTGCGCGGTGCTTTTATCCCGGAAAAATCCGCTCCGCTCCGCCCCGCCGGGTGTTATAATGGCCCTATGACCCTGACTTTGATCAATAATCCAGCCTTTGAAACCCTCGAAAAAGCGGGGTTTACCCGGTTCCAGTTCCAGCGGCTGGACGCCCTGTTCCTGCGCGCGGCCCAGACCAAGGTGTTAAACGCCCGGTTTGTCGATTGTGATTTCGAGGAGGGGGTCATGACCTTCTCTTATGCAAAAACAAATGCGCATGCCCCGATGTTCACCTTCGTGATCCGCCAGGTTGGCCCGCGTCAGGTGATGTACGAACTGCATCAGGAGGGCAAGGGGCGGGCGTTCAAAAGCGGTCTGTTCGACCGGGTGTATGAAAAGCTGGAATCCGCCATCGACGCCATCCTGCCCCCGCCGCTTTAAACGCCGCCCTAAATCTCCAAAAAATCGCGGATTTTTGCGCCTCTCCTCTGGTTTTTTGGGGGGAAGGGGCTATACATTAACGGGACATTTTTTCAAAAACTTCAGGGGAGGCAAAACCCATGGCCAAGATCAAGGTTGATAATCCGGTTGTTGAAATCGACGGCGACGAAATGACACGCATCATCTGGCAGATGATCCGGGAAAAACTGATCTTGCCGTACCTTGATATCGACCTGAAATATTACGACCTGTCGATTCAGAACCGCGATGCCACCGATGACAAAGTGACGGTTGATGCCGCCGAAGCGATCAAGAAATATGGCGTTGGCGTCAAATGTGCCACGATCACGCCGGACGAGGCCCGCGTGCAGGAATTTTCCCTGAAGAAAATGTGGAAGTCGCCAAATGGCACCATCCGCAATATCCTGAACGGCACCGTGTTCCGCGAGCCGATCATTTGCAAAAACGTGCCGCGTTATGTGCCGGGTTGGACCAGCCCGATCGTGATCGGCCGTCACGCCTTTGGCGACCAATACAAAGCCACCGACTTCAAAGTGTCCGGCCCCGGCAAGCTGACCATGCGTTTTGAACCGGCCAATGGCGGCGCGGCACAGGAATTCGAAGTGTTCGATTTCCCGGCGGCTGGTGTGGCCATGGGCATGTATAACCTGGATGAATCGATCGAAGGGTTTGCGCGGTCCTGCTTCAACTATGCACTGGCCCGTGAATGGCCGTTGTACATGTCGACGAAGAACACGATTTTGAAAGCCTATGACGGCAAGTTCATCGAAGTTTTCCAACGTGTGTACGAACAGGAATTTAAATCGACGTTCGAATCCAAAAAAATCTGGTACGAACACCGTTTGATCGACGACATGGTGGCTTTTGCCGTGAAGTCGAACGGTAAATTTGTCTGGGCCTGCAAAAACTATGACGGTGATGTGCAGTCGGATGTTGTGGCACAGGGCTTTGGCTCGCTGGGCCTGATGACCTCCGTTCTGTTGACGCCGGATGGGCAGTGTGTTGAGGCTGAAGCCGCGCACGGCACCGTGACGCGCCATTACCGCGAACACCAGAAGGGCAAGGAAACATCGACCAACCCGATCGCATCCATCTTTGCATGGACGCAAGGTTTGAAATATCGCGGTCAGTTCGATGGTAACCATGCGCTGGTTGATTTTGCTGAAACGTTGGAACGCGTTTGCGTCGAAACGGTTGAAGCCGGTGCGATGACCAAGGATCTGGCGATCTTGGTTGGCCCGGACCAGAAATATCTGACCACCACCCAGTTTATGGATGCCGTGGTCGCCAATCTGGATTCCGCCATGCGGAAGGCCGCGTAAAAAAGCTGTAACGGGTTTAACAGGAAAGCAATGCGTATCATGACTCTCTCTCGCCTTCATTTGTCAGCCGCCTTGGTGCTGGGCCTTTTGCTCGGAACATCGTCCGTTCCGGCGCAGGCGGAGGAGATGAAGCTTGCGTTCCTGAAATTCCCGTTTGGGACCGAAAAGCAGGAGGAGAAGAAAGAAGACGCTCCTCCGGCTGAGGCTAAAAAAGAAGACAAGGGCGGCAAGGCCGAAAGCAAAAAAGCTGAGGCCAAGAAAGACGACGCTAAAAAAACAGCCAGTGTTCCGGATCCAGATAAGAAGCCGGCCAAACCCGCTCCGTTCACACCGTACGACAAAGACTGGGTCGGCACGATGAAAACGCACGTCGCCACCTATGACGACATGTTTGTCGAGCTGGCGCGGAAATATAATGTTGGCTATGTCGAACTGCGGTCCGCGAACCAGCATCTGGACCCGTGGATTCCGGGTGAGGGCAAAAAGGTCGTTATTCCAACCATGCATTTGCTGCCCCAGGCTGAACGCCGTGATGTGGTGATCAATCTGGCGGAAATGCGGATGTATATTTTCAAAACACCGGGCAAGGCCCCGTTGACCTATCCAATCGGGATCGGTCGCGAAGGGTTGCAAACGCCGGTGGGACAAACCACGATCGTGCGGAAAAAAGACGGCCCGCAATGGCGCCCGACCGCGCGGATGCGTGAAGAAAATCCGGCCCTGCCCGCCGTGGTCGAACCAGGGCCGGATAATCCGCTGGGCACACACGCCATGTATTTGGGATGGCCGGAATATTTGATCCACGGCACGGACAAACCGTACAGCATCGGCCGCCGTCTCAGCAGCGGGTGCATCCGTATGTATCCAGAGGATATTACCAAGGCCTTCGGCATGGTTCCCGTTGGTATGAGCGTCAATGTCGTGGACCAGTCGGTGAAGGCCGGATGGGTCGGCGATAAGTTCTTCGTCGAAGCCTCCCCCACAACCGCTCAGGTGGACCGCATGGAGATTGACGGCGGCTTGCCGGGCTATGTGTTCAGCAATGATGACATGGCCGTGATCATGAAAGTCGCCGGTGATTATGCGGATGATCTGGATTGGTCGGTGGTGCGTCGTGCCGTGCGTGAACGCCGCGGTTATCCGATCGAAGTGTTTCGCAAACCGGACCCGGTGAAGCAGGTTGCCGCCGAGGCTGGGGCTGTTCCCGCAGAGAAAGAGGCGCCGAAGGATGATGCTCCGAAGGAAGATGTAAAAAAATCCGATGACGAAAAGGCTGCAGCCGATCAGTCACAGGGCGAAGTAACGAAAGTTGCTGATGCGGAATCGCAGACGAACGATTGATACGGTTGTTACATCAAACGCATCAGTGTGACGATGCTGTACAGTAAGGGTAGGCTGAGGGGCAGGCTGGCCAGCACGGCGTAAAAACGCGGGCCGCTCATCAATGAAAACGCGCCAATCGCGGTGCCTGCAAGCCAGGCCCACATGGTGCCGCCCATATAGAATGTTTTAAATTGATCCATCTGCGCATCTGGCGGTAAAGCATCGTACAGTCCCAGCTGTAATCCCAGCGTCAAAACAAACGCGCCGCACGCGGAACCCAGTGCGACCATAACGATCCAGATGGTCAGTTTTTTTATCATGGCGCGTGTGTCCCCGTTTCCATTCCGTTCATCATAAATCAAACGCCCAAAAGAAAAAGACTGTCTGGCGAATAACCAGACAGTCTTTTGTATCCATTCAACCCCAGAGGGTCGAAGCAGGCAAATTATTTGCCTTGCTTGTGGTGGAATACCGGCTCGCCAGTGGAACCAACGGTACGCTCGTGAGCGTACGGAGCTTGGTCAACTTGTGCACTGTTCGTGCTGGAGCAAGCGGACAGACCAACGGCGGCAACAGCCATCGTGAGCAGGACGAATTTTTTCATTTTGTTCCTCATTATTTTCCAAAGATGGTTAGGTAGTCACGTAAGAATTACTACGTGTTTGTGCCCTCTGACCAGAGCAGAAGTCCGTATCTTTATACACGACTCACAGGAACTTGAATATGGTTTTTGCGAATTTTTGCTTTTTTTTCAAAACGTTTGCGGCATTTTCGTGGCGCGGGGCGCTTTATCGAAAATGAGCGGGCGTGCGGGTGTGCGCAGCGGGCATAAATTGCCCTTAGTTCCCGCCATTTCTGCGAACCTGTTCGAAGTAGGCATCGATGCCGCGGACGATGGCGGCGGCGATTCGGGCACGGTGGGCAGGTGTATTCAGTTTGTTGGCTTCCTGATTGTTCGACATGAACCCGGCCTCAATCAAAACGGATGGAACGTCCGGGGCTTTCAACACGGCGAACCCTGCATAACGATGCGGGTTGTCCAGCAGGCTCAGGCTGTGGCTTTGCATGACGTCCACAATCGTGTTGGCGAAAAATTTTGACTGGTTCATCGTATCGCGCATAGCCAGGTTGACCAGAATGCTGGCGACTTCCTCATCCTCAACGCTCAAATCCAATCCGGCGATCAGGTCGGATTGGTTTTCGCGTTCGGCTAATCGTGCGGACTCCGAGTCGGATGCCTTTTCCGACAGGGTATAGATGGATGCACCACTGACATGTTTGCGGTCGAGTGAATCGGCGTGCAGGGAAATAAACAAATCCGCGTTATGATGGCGCGCAATTTGAACGCGCTGGCCCAGGCGCAGATAAACATCCTTGTCCCGTGTCATCATAACGCGGTAACGGCCCGTATCCTCCAGGGCCTTTTTCAAATCACGGGCCATGGCCAGCGTGATATTTTTTTCCTTCAATCCGTTCGGCCCCAACGCACCGGGGTCGTTGCCACCATGTCCGGCATCCAGAACAATCAACGGACGTTCGCCTTTGGGGGCTGCGGTGTTGTTTTGGTTTTGTGGCGCGGAGGGTTTGCGTGTCGGGGTGATGGCCTGCACCGTCTGTGCGGCGGAGGCGCTGACCGTTTGTACGGGGGTTTGTAAATCGTTGTTCCCGGCCACCGCATCATTGATTTGCAGTGTGCCAAAGATCTGGTTTTGTCCGGCCGCATCCTTGGCGGCGGAGCTGTAATCAATCACCAGCCGGTCCCCGTTCTGGCCAGACCGGGGCAGCATCATCGTGCCGCGAATGGCGATGGCCTGATTCATATCAATAACGATGCGGGAGATGCCGGGTTGGGTTGGACCCTGACGAATGTCGGTGACAAGGGTGGATGTCGGGCGGGTGATCGTGCCGACGGTCCACCCGAAATGCGGCAGGTCAATCACCAGCCGGTCCGGCCCCTGCAGGGTGAAGGCCCGATATTGGGCTGGGGCGTTCAGGTCGATGACCAGACGGGTTTTGTCTTCGTGCGCCCCGAAACGGATTCCCGTGACGGTCAGCGGGGCTGTCCCAGCGCTTTTCTGGGCCAGAGCGGCTTGGGGGGCGATGGCGCACATCATCACCCCGGTCCACAGGGTGAGCATCAGGGCAATACGAACGATAGTTTTCATAAGCATGAGTGCGGCTGTGGTCATTGTGGGTTTCATACGCGTCGCAGGGTGGGTCAAATTGAATAAGCGTCTTTGGATCAGATGGATAGATACACTATAAGCGATCCATGTTCATATTATGGCACACGCCACGCCGGGAAACCAGTCTGTCCGCCCGATGGGCCGGGGGTTATAATGAGAGTTTGTGCGGGTATTTTGCCCCGGTGACGAACGCCGCAGGCCCCCAAAAACCGGGTTTTTTATAAAGGGATAGGGGCTGTACTTTGTTGTTGTACAGGGACCCCCACCTGGCGTATTGTGGACTTGTGCGACACGTTGCGGCTTTAGCATGTGCATGTGAGATGAAACAGGTTTCGCTAGCTGCAACGGTGAAGGAAGGTCTTGAACTTGCCTTTCTACCGGCGCTGGATAACGCGAAGATCTGCGTGTAACCGAGGGACCGATCCCCGTTTGAGTATGGATCCCACCCCTCCCGAATGGCGAGTCTATAAGCGCCATCCGACCGCGAAAAAACCAGCCCGATCAAGACCTGACGAATTTTTTAAGGCGCATTCCGCGCCGCATGACTGCATTTGTTGCATGGTGGTCATGGCGGGCGCGTGCGCTTGATCCATGAGGAGATAAACATGGCTAAACGTATGTTAATTGACGCAACCCACGCGGAAGAAACCCGGGTTGCGGTGGTCGATGGAAACCGTCTGGTTGAATTCGACTATGAAAGTAAAGTCCGCAAACAGCTTAAAGGCTCTATTTTTCTGGCCAAGGTGACACGGGTTGAACCCTCGCTGCAGGCCGCGTTCGTGAATTTTGGCGGCAACCGCCACGGCTTCCTGCCCTTCACGGAAATTCACCCCGACTATTACCGCATTCCAATCGCCGACCGCGAAGCCCTGCTGGCCGAACAACAGGCCGAGCTGGATGCACTGGCTGCCGAAGAAGAAGCGGAAGAAGCCGAAGCTCTGGCCCGTGCCGCCGCGCAACAGGCCCAGTCTGACGGTCAGCCCGCCATCGACATGAATAGCGATGAAGACGCTGAACAGGATCAAGCGGAGTCCGATGAAGAGGACGACGAGGATGAGGAAGACGACGAAGAGGAAGACGAAATCGTTGAGGAACTGGGTGGTGAAAACCGCGCAGTTGAAATGATCGACGAAGAATCTGAAGACGACGACGCAGATGATGAAAACAGCAACGAACCCGTATCGGTTCAGCTGATTCCCGTTCCAATCCCGGTCGATGGCGTGTTTGCCGATGAGCAGGATCAGGACGACGAAGCCGGCGATGTTGACGGCAATGATGGCGTGCGTGACGATGTCGAGGATGACGGCGAAATGGCCGCGTCCGAAGGCGAAGACCAGGCCGATGGAGAAGAAATCCCCGAAGGTGCCTCCGAAGAAGGGGGCGAGGGCGAAGGTAACAATGGCCGCCGTCGGGGCCGTGGCAATGATCGTGGCCGTGGCCGCGGTCGTGGTGGCCGTGATCGCGGTCGTGGCCGCGGGGGTCGCCATATGGCGGCCAGCAGCCGCCGCGTAGAAATGCTGGGCGGTGACGGCGTGGACGGTGATCGTCCGGTGCGCCCGTCCCTGCGCAAAAACTACAAGATTCAGGAAGTGATCAAACGCGGCCAGATCATGCTGATCCAGGTCAGCAAGGAAGAGCGCGGCAACAAAGGCGCGGCCGTGACGACCTATCTGTCTCTGCCGGGCCGTTACTGTGTTCTGATGCCGAACAGCCCGCGTGGCGGTGGCGTCAGCCGCAAGATTGCAAACTTCGAAGAACGTCGCCGGATGAAAGAAATCCTCGCCGAGCTGAACGTGCCGGAAGGCATGTCCGTGATTATGCGGACCGCCGGTATGTCTCGCACGAAACAGGAAATCAAACGCGATCTCGATTATCTGCTGCGTCTGTGGAACGATATTCGTGACCTGACCCTGCAATCATCGGCCCCGGCCCAGATCCACGAAGAAGGCAACCTGGTTCGCCGCGCCGTGCGTGACCTGTACAGCCGCGACATCGAAGAAATTCATGTTGCTGGTGAAGACGGTTACAAAATCGCCCGCGACTTCATGAAAGTCATGATGCCGTCCCACGCCAAACGCGTGGTGCATTATCAGGATGAACAAATCCCGCTGTTCCATCGTTATCAGGTCGAAAGCCAGATCCGCGATATGGGCAGCTCGACCGCGCAATTGAAATCCGGTGGTTATCTGGTCATCAACCCGACCGAAGCGTTGGTGTCTGTCGACGTCAACTCCGGTCGTGCGACCAAGGAGCGCCATATCGAAGAAACGGCATTGAAAACCAACCTGGAGGCCGCGGATGAAGTGGCCCGCCAATTGCGCCTGCGCGATCTGGGTGGTCTGGTTGTCATCGACTTTATCGATATGGAAGACCGCCGCAACAATGCAAAGGTCGAACGCCGTTTGAAAGAGGCGCTGTCTACCGACCGCGCCCGCATTCAGATGGGCCGTATTTCCAGCTTTGGTTTGCTGGAAATGTCACGCCAGCGTCTGAACCCCAGCCTGACCGAAGCGCAGTTTGAGAAATGCCATGAATGCGGTGGTGCCGGACACGTCCGGACCGAAGATTCCGCCTCTATTCTGGCCCTGCGTGCGTTGGAAGAAGAGGGCATTCGTGGCCGCGCCGCGACGGTGCACCTGACCGTTCCGCCGCGTGTTGCGTTGTACATCCTGAACCACAAACGCGCGATGATGGAAGATATTGAGCGTCGTTATGGTTTCACCATTCTGATCCGTGTCGATGAATCGCTGACCGCGTCCGATTTCAAGATTGAATCGATCAAGGCCCAGCCGCGTGATGACGATGAAGAAGGCCCGGCCCCGCGCCGCCGCCCGGAACAACGCGCGCCGATAGCCCGAAGCGTTGTTGAAGATGATCAGGACGAAAGCGGCGAAGACGAAGATCAATCGTCCGACACTGATGCAGAGTCCGATGGTGAAGCTGGTGAAGTCGATGCTGGTGCGCCGCGTGAAGAGGGTGAAGACGGTCAACGCCGTAATCGCCGCCGCCGTGGCCGCCGTGGTGGCCGCAACCGCAACCGTCGTGACCGTGATCCGAACGGGGGCGAGGATCGCCCGACCGATGAAGATGGTGAGATTGATGGCAACCGTGCCGAAGCCGATTTCGCCAGCGACGATGATGCTCAGCCGCGTGAAAATCATTCGCGTGAGCATGCGCCCCGTGAAGGTGCCCGTGAAGGTGGTCGCGAAGGTCAGCGAGGTCGTAACCGCAATCGCGGTGGTCGTAACCGCGGCGGTCGTGACAATCGCGGCAACCGTGATGATCAGCCCATGAACCAACAGGGGCAGGAACGCAACGACAATGTTGATCACGGCTATGCCGTGAACATTGGTGACGTTCCGGCTCCTGTGTCTACGCCTGCACCTGCGCGCGAACGTACACCGGCATTTGAAATGGCTCAGGCTCCCGCCCAAGAGCGGACGCAGGAGTCGACGCCGCCGGTCGCGCGTGAGTATGAGCGTGTGAACGAAGAGCCCTCGGAAAAGAAAAAAGGCTGGTGGAATCGTTTGATGGAGTAATCCATCCGGCGATCCTAACGTCATTAAAAGCCCGCCGGATTGGCGGGCTTTTTTTGTCCGTTGTGAAATAGATAGCATTTTAGGCAAAATTCACGGCCACTTTACCATAATACGCTAAAGTAAGAGAATGGAGTGCGGCGATTGCCGGATAGGACCTTCGCCCTTGGTCATGGGGGAGCGAAGGAGAGGCCGGGACGAGCGGCTCCACACGAATTTCTAGGCGAGTTTCTGGGTGCCTTTGCGTACCTGTACAAGTTTGTTTGTCCGTGAGCCAACGGTTGCCGCAGCCCCGCAGTCAGCGGTATGCCGTTTCTCCTCTGGCGTTGACCGGAGAAACAAAGTCCCCCCTCTAGGCCGCCGGGTTCATCCCGGCGGTTTTTTTATGGGGTTGGGGGGGAAGAAAATGGGTGAGGCCGGGTGCGGGGCTGCCGGGATGGGTCTTTGTTTGGATCTGCTGCGCAGATCGGGCCGGCGGTTTTTTGCACCCAGATGGTGGAGGTTTTTTTGTGCCGGGATTCCTGCTATTCTCGGCGCAGTTTTTCATTTGAGAAAAGGCCCTATCATGCGCATCGTTTCCGCTCTTCTGCTTTCCGCTGTTGTGTTGTCTGGCGTTCTGGCCGTTCCCTCTGTGGTATCAGCGCAGGAATTGAACAAGCCGGAAGCCGCGAAAAAATTTATGGAAGCGGAAAACCTGCATTTGAAAAAACTCAATGCCCGCACTGATGAATTAACCAGGACGCTGGGCGAAGCGGAGTTGAAGAACCTGTTCTATATCCGTGAAACCTTTGGCACGGTGCGTGCTGTGACCGTGGTGCAGCGTGATGTGGGCGCAGCGGTCAAAAGCTGTGGCAAGGCCAACCCTGATATGAAAGAGGCGATGGATGCCCGGTTCAAGGAATGGTCCGATTCCGTTGGCCCGGTGGTCAAAGATCGCGAAGCCATGATGGATAAAGCGATTACCGCCCAAACCTATATGAAGCCGAAGGAGATCCGCGATTATCTGAAGCTGATCCAGCAAACGGCCGAGTTTGCGGATAAGAGCATCGAGAAAAATTACGCCACCGCCAAGGAGGATTGCGAGTCCCTGCTGAAATCCATGGACCGCACGCAGGAGGTGGTGACAGAATTGCTGGCCGATCTGAAGATCCCGGCCTATGACCCGAAGGACGATACGTTTGAGGGCGTGCCCGAGGCCTATAAAAAGGCCGAGTGAGTCCGCGGACCCTCTCCAAAGGGTGTAAGGCACGGGAAACAAAGAGCAATCATGCTTTTGTGAAATTTGCTTTCGCGGGCCCGCCTGTGTCAAAATGGGTCCAAGAGATATGCGGGCGGGGTGCGGTATCCTGTTAACGTATTGAATTTCATCTCTTTTTCCGCATAAGGAAGAGGGGCTGAGGGCTGTGGCAAACACGATAGACGTCAAAAATGGGCCGAATTCCCCGGTGGATGAAGAATCCGCCCGCGATGGTGCGCCTGCATTGACCCTTGATGTTCCCGAGCCGGAACGCGCGGCCCAGGCCGCCGGCCCCGCCGCAGATGACCCATCCCCGGCCCAGGATGCCCCCGAAACGCCGGATCAAACCGATGCGGATGACCCCGCCATTGCACCGGACCCGGCGGCGCTTGACCCGCTGGCGATGAAGCTTGCACCGAAAAATGCGTCGACGCCGACCGATGAAAGCTGGAAAGCTGCGATGGATAATGCGGCGGAACGGATGGATGGTGCGGCGCTGGCGGATGCGGCGACGAAGGGCTCTGTCCTGAACGTGACGTTGAGTGATGAAGCCTTTGGTCTGGAGACCGCCGTGGATCAGGCGCCAGAGGAGGAGGTCGAGCTCTCGGCCTTCGATCGCGATGAAATCACCGACCCGACCGCCGATGGCATTGACCCGTTGATGCTCCTGATCGGTGGGGGCGAACGCCCATGGGAAAATGAAAGCCTGTCCTTCCTCGAACGGATGAGTTTGTACGGTTATAACCGGAATTTAGAGGCTGTTGACGCCGCACAGACCGGCCAGGTCGTCAGTGGTGCACGCATCGGGGCGGCAACCGTTGTTGCGGGGGCGGCCGTGGCGGGTATTGCGCTGGCTGTTGGGGCGAACCCGGCGTCCGCCGGGCCGCAAAATCGGGCCACGGATGCGCAAAACACACAAAATTCAGGTCCAAAACAAAACGATCCGCAACGATCCGAAACATCGGCTTTGGCCGCGCAAAAAAGTGCCAGTGACGCAAAAATGCAGGCCGAGGCACGTCAGATTGAAACAAAACTTTCGCGCGAAGCGCTCTACCGCCAGAATGTTGATGACGTCGCCGTGCGCCGGCTGCGCGAGGCCAGCGTCGCATCCGCCCTGACCCAGAAGCAGGGGCACGATATCGCAGATGAGATGATGCAGGGCGCATCGGGCGGGGATGCGCTGACATGGGAGGGGACAGGCGGCGGCAACCTGTTCGACCAGACCATGGGATATCTGTACAGCCAGTTGGGGGCAGACCCGGCCAATGACCCGTCCGCCGGCTGGCGCGTGTCGATGTGGGATGAAAAACGGGTGGAATTTACCGAAACCGCCCATTCCGCCACGGCCCCGGCGCAAACCGTGGAGATTCCGGTTTACGAGGGCCCGGCCATGCGTCCACCTGAGCCTGAGCAAAATTTCCAAATGTCTTTTGCGCCCGGTATGGGCATGTGATAGGATAAGGCGTTTCCAGAATGCGGGATTTTGAACGATGAGCGACCAGTTTCCGATTGTTCCAGATGACGACAAAAAACCATCAACGGCTTTGGTGGCGTTCAACCGCGCTGTCGCGGTTCAGGACGAGCCGGACGAAAAACCGGGCCACACTATTGAGGGTGAATTCCGCCGCATTGGTGTCGATGCCCGCCCGAAGTTAAACGGTCCCACGATTGAAGAAGAATTTGCTGAGGATGAACAGCGCCTGTTGCGCCATGAACGTGCGGGCCTGCTGCGCGCCGCGCACAAGAAAGCGGGCGAAACGGAACCGAAAAATTCCGACACCGTGTTTTCGCCGAAAAATCCGTTGATGCAGGGCCCGGACCAGCCACTGGCTTTGCCGGGGCCAAAGGCCGATGCTGCTGCCGTTGCGACGGCGGAAGGTTATCCGCGCAAGATCCGCTGTGCCGACGGGCGCTATGTTTATGATTATGGCCACGAACTGCGCACGCGCGAAGGCAAATTGTCGCAGGCCCAGGCCGCGAAAGTGGCCGAGCTGTCCTGTGAAAAGGGCTGGACGAAATTGTACGTCTATCGCGGGAATGGCCGCACCGTGAATCCGGACGCCGCAAATATCATCAACATGGTGTCGCGTGGCGCGGGCATCAATTTCAACTTCGTTATAGACCAGAAGAAAGTGGGCAGTGTTCGTTCGCATAAAAGCGAAGCGCTGCAAGCCATAGAAATGGCGGCGCGTTTGCATGAGGCCATTAAAGCGCAGCAGCAAAAGCCAAGCTGATTTACCCAATATTATAAAATTGAAATTCTATTGGCATCCCCGTGAAAACGGGGATCCATTGTTTTTGGCGTGTGCCATAGAGTGGATTCCCACTTTCTCACACTCAAGCTGTCACCCCGGAAAGAGCGCTTGAGCTCTTGTCCGGGATGACGAAAGAGTGTTTTGGGATTAGCCGCGAATGAGCCGATGCTGGGCATTCAGTAAGAGGCCGAGCAGAATAAACGCCCCGGCCTGGTGCGCTGTGGCGATGTGGATGTCCACTTGGGTCAGCAGGGTGGCGATCCCCAACCCGACCTGAATCAGGATCATGGCGCCCAAGGCCGCAACATCCCCGGTGATTGCGCCATCTTTGGTCCGCAGCCAGATATAAAATCCAGTGATGCACATTGTCGCGATGGCCAGCCAGCGGTGGGTGAACTGGACAGCCGCCGGGTTTTGCATGATGTCACCAATGAGCGTCGCATGTGTGCGAAAATCCGGCGGGATCAATCCGGTGCCCATATGCGGGAATTGGTTATAAATCATCCCGGCATCCAGTCCTGCGACAAATGCTCCCCAGATGATGGTGACCGATGTCATGGCCAATGCGATCCACCCGCTGATGATGGTGGATTTTGGTGTGGTTGTTGTGCGGGTCGTGCCGCGCCACAAGCCAATCGCCAGCCACAACATCAGGGCGAAGACCAGGGCCGCCATAAACAGGTGCAGGGACAGGCGGAAATGCGACACGGACGGACGATCCACCAGGCCGCTTTGCACCATGAACCAGCCGATAAAACCCTGCGCGCCACCAAGGGCGAGCAGGCCCAGAAATTTCAATCCATACCCCGGCGGGATTTGCTTGCGGATCGCGAACCAGACCAGCGGCACAGCGAAAACAATTCCAATCGCGCGGCCCCACAGACGATGCAGCCATTCCCAGAAATAGATTTTTTTGAAGTCTGATAATTCCATCCAGAAATGTTTGGCATCGTATTCCGGCGTCTGTTTGTACAAATCAAACTCTGCCTGCCAGGCGTCTTCGTTCAGCGGGGGCAATGTGCCCGTAATGGGTTTCCATTCTGTGATCGACAGGCCGGATTCAGTCAACCGCGTCACCGCGCCAATCATCGCCATGCTCAACACCATGAAACAGCAAATGAACAGCCACACGGCAATTTTGCGGTGGGGGGCAAATGATGTGGTTTGATGATCGGTGGACATGGTTTTACTCCTTCACTCACCGGGTTTAGCCCTGTGGGTGCGGAATGTCCAGTTTGATGGAGGAGTTTACCGTTTCGGGCCCAAAGCCTGTTTGGTTTCAAAGGGTTTGGATCCAACCCAGATCGTGCCCGGGCCCTCGGCCTTGGCGACGAACGCGCCTTCGCCGCCCGTAACCATGGTCAGTAAACCGCCCGACAGGGCCATGCCCAGCTTGACGGAGTCGCTGGCCGCGACCAGGCAGCGGGCATCGGTTTTGTACACTTCGCCCGCGTCCAGCTGGATGCATTGGACGTTGCCCGGCGCGTTCAGGAAGGTCCAGGCCTCGCCCTTGATTTCCTGCATCACAACGCTGTTGCTCAACATACCGAACAGCGAGAGTTTCATTTTCGATCCCAGTTGCGCGCCCTGTTCCGCAGCCAGAAAACTGCCGCGCTGGGCGACGATGCGCTTGCCGTGTTCGGCAATATCAATCGCAACGATTTCACCCGGCAGGGCGGCGGCTAAGCTCAACTTGCCCACCTTGTCCGATGCCATATTGACGTATTGGTTGATAAAGAAATTCTCGCCACCCATTTTGCGCATGACGGACCGGAACAGGCTGCTCAGGAAACCGGAATTGGACCCGTCACCCAGTGTGGATTTCATTTTTACGCTGTCGGATTGTCCCATCAATGTGCCCGCTTCGCCAACGAACGCCTGCCCCGGCTGCATGTGCAATTCCAGATAAGGTGTGTGCGCGCCGTTAATGCGGAATTCGAACCCGTGCGTCTGGGCCGTGCCGTTAAAGGCGGTGGAGGCTTTCGGGGTGTCGATGGTCGTCATGGCATTATCCTTACGCGCTTGATCCGGTTGGCATCTTTGGGTCAAAAAACTTTAAATTCGGCGGGGCCTGTGCTACCGCAAGATGGTTATAGCATGACCGCCCCCCTGTGCCAAGAAAATTATGGTAAATAAGCGGGTCAAATCAGGCGGTCCAGAATGGTGAAAACATGGAAAATCAATCGGTTAGAACGGATGTGGTGATCATTGGCGCGGGCCCCGTGGGGCTGTTCGCCGTGTTTGAGCTGGGCTTGCTGGATATGAAGGCCCATCTGGTCGATATTCTGGACAAGCCGGGCGGTCAGTGCGCCGAGCTGTATCCCGAAAAGCCGATTTACGACATTCCCGCCTGGCCGGTGATTACGGGTCAGGATCTGACCGATCGGCTGATGGAGCAGATCGCGCCGTTCAAACCGACCTTCCATCTGGGTCAGATGGCGGAGGCGTTGGAGCGGACGGATGACGGGTTCTGGCGTCTGACCACCGATATTGGCACCGTGATCGAAGCGAAGGTGGTTGTGATTGCCGCTGGCGGCGGATCGTTCGTGCCGAAGAAGCCGTCCATTCCGGGGCTGGAGGCGTTCGAGGGCACGTCGGTGTTCTACGCCGTGCGCGAAATGGAAAAATTCCGCGGCAAGAAAATTGTCATTGCCGGGGGCGGGGATTCCGCACTGGATTGGACGATCAATCTGCAACCCTTGGCCAAATCGATGCATTTGGTCCACCGCCGTGACGATTTCCGCGCGGCCCCGGACAGCGTCAACAAAATGCGGGCTCTGGTGGCCGATAATAAGATGGCGTTGGATATTGCCGCTATTACCGGGTTAGAGGGCGAAAACGGCATCCTGCGCGCCGTGCATATGAATTCGGCGGAGCGGGGCGATTACGTGGTTGAGGCGGATACGTTGCTTGCCTTCTATGGCCTGACCATGAAACTGGGGCCGATTGCCGATTTCGGGTTGCACCTGCATGAAAATCTGGTGCCGGTGGATACGGAAAAATTCGAAACATCGACCCCCGGGATTTTTGCCATCGGCGATATCAATTATTACCCCGGCAAGCTGAAACTGATCCTGTCCGGGTTCCATGAGGGGGCGCTGATGGCGCAGGCCGCGTTCCGTTATGTCTTCCCCGACAAAAAACTGCGGTTTCAGTACACCACATCATCGTCCGCCCTGCAGGACAAATTGGGCGTGCGCGAGTCCAAGGATGCGGCGTAGAGCCACCTTTTAACCCCGCCCATGCTGGTGTAGAGTAAGGCCCATGAAACAGACGGCTCCGGCCCTGCCTACATTCGATATCGTTGATGCCGCCAGCTTTGGTTACCAGCTGGCGTGGGCGGAGCGTCAATATCTGGTCCGTCTGGCCACCGTTCCGATTCTGGTCAGCATCGTCTGTCAATTGATCGTCACAATGCTGGGGTGGGAATCCAATTACCTGCGCCAGGCCATGGTGATGTTACCGGCCTATTTCGCCGAAGGGTGGATGGTGTGCCATATGGTGCGGCTGGTGTTTTTGGGGCAACGCTGGCCGTTCATGCCCAGTGGCGATCCGGTGCGCGATGAAACGGCGCTGGATGACCGGGCCTATGGCATCTTTGCCGGGACGCTGGTGTACGTGCTGATCAAGATGATCGCTTCGGCCCTGCTGGCGTTTTCATCGATGTTTCAGATGTCTGATGACATGGAGACATTGGTGCAATCGGGCGGCAACCCGCCTGCGGCGCTGCTGATCATGCAGGTTGTGATTGTCGTTGTCGGCGTGTGGGCGTTCCGGTTCTTGTGGGTGCACATTGGTGTTGCGGCGGGATATCGCATTCGCACGTATCTGCGTGCGGTGAACGGACTTGGCGTATCGGTGCAGATGCTGGGTGTTTCCCTGCTATGCTTTTTCCCGCTTTTTGTTCTTCTGTTATTTGTGACCATGGGGCTGGTGTCCAGCTATCACCAACAGAATGTGCCCGTTCCATTGTCCACGAAATTTATCGTGATTACCCTGCAGGTGTGCGGTGGCGCCGCCATTACACTGATCAACACAGCCGCCATTGCGCAAGGCTTTGGCAAGCTGGTTGATATTTACCTGCGCAAAAATCCCTCAGCATGACCAGCCGCCAAATCCAATCGCGCGTGCCGGGTTTTGGGCCGCGGCCGCAGTGATTCCGGTTGCGCGGTTATGCGCGGCCTGGGCTGTGATAATGCGTTCGGCCAGCGCGCGATTTGCACCCTGCTGGTTAAAATAATCTTTCAAATCATTCACGATCGCGGGTGTGGTGCCCAGCACGGTGCAGGCGGCGGTGATGTCGTCGCTTGCGGCAACGATTCGGGCGCGGGTCATCAGGCCGCTCAATATCGCCGCAGCCATCTGGGCCTGGGCCAGGTGTAATGTCTGATCCGGTGTGCGGGGCAGGATGGTTTGATGAAACTGATCCCGCAAGGTGGCCTGCATGGTTGTGGTGTGTGTGGGGGTCATGATTTTTGTCCTTGTCCTTAACGTGTGGTGTGTCTGTGTGGTTTGGAAAACCAGAAGGCCGGGACAGGGTGTGCAAAACGCATAAAAAAAGCCCGGACCCTTCGCGGGTTCCAGACCATTTCCATGTTTCGATTTATACCAAAAGAAATGCGCCGGGGCCCGCTATGACAGGGGCCACCACCAATTCATCGGCATTGTTGCGTTCATCGAAATCATGCATCACCCATACCGCAGGTGCCGTTCATTCGTCAAGAAAAGTTGAAATCATCGCCGCCCCGGTATAGATAGATGGGCATGAACACATACAAAATTCATGTCACGAACCCGGACGGCACCCGCACCAGCCTTGACGCGCTGGAGGGGTGGCAGGTCATGGAAATCCTGCGCGATTACGGTTTGCCGGTGAAGGCGGAGTGTGGCGGGGCGTGCTGCTGTGCCACCTGTCACGTGTATGTGGATGCCGATTGGCTGGATAAATTGCCGCCGATCGGGGACGAGGAAGAGTGCATGCTGGACAGTGCCCTGGCCCCAAAAGCCAATTCCCGCCTGTCCTGTCAGATCGTTATGACCCCGGAATTGGACGGGTTGAGCCTGACCATTGCCCCCAACGGGGTCTAGGGTTGTCTATTTTCTTTACATAACACAATCTTTGGGGTAGGTTGGCACCAGCGTTTTCTGGGTTCCATCCGTTTTTGAACGGGTGGTGTGTGATCGTTTGGACCCATCATGGTGATGGGCCGGGTGAGCGTGATGCCAAGACCTGACGATTTTATCGCCCTGTCTGTGGGGTCGGATTGTGACATTGACCTGTATAGCCGTCACGACCACGGCGATGCCGGGGACACGTGGTCGCGCACGCGCATCAGCATGGTCACGAAAAAAGTGCGGGTTCAAACCGGCCCGGTCGATTCATTTTCAAACCCCAGACGCCGTCTTCAATTCGCGATCGTCATTCCGGTGTCTGCCATGGCGGCGGGTCGCCTGCGCGATTTTTGTGACATGGCGTTTACGTGCGAACCCGATGGCAACACGGGGGAAACATCCCCCGATGTGATCTGCACCAGCCGGGAAATCCCGTATTATTTCACGCAGGATATGGCGCCGTTGGAGCCGTTTGAAAAAGACCGCGATGCCAAGGGGCTGGCACGGTTGTTCGGTGGGCCGGAAACGCGATATTTCCAACATGCGATTTCCGCTATTCATGGGCGTGCGGGTCGATTGGCGTCTGTGCAGGCCAATATCCGCAATATTTGGGCGCGGGCCAGTGCGCCATTCCGCACACGGGCGGATACATCAACAACGACGGATGATATTCTGCGCGCACGGTATAATTGCTGGACCGCGGCACAAGGCCTGTCGGAATATGTGGCGCGCGTGGATCTGGCTGACATTGATCCCGATTTATCGCGTTATCACCGCGCCTGGCAGGTGACCGCATGGTTCGGCGCGCAAATGCGCACGGGCGTGTTGTGCAAGGATCGCCAGGTGCAAGAGAATATTGAGAAGGTTGGTGCTGTGCGCCACCCGGTGCGCACGATGATTCCACCGCCCTATAATTCCGATGCGGTGTATGTGTTGGATAATGATGGCGCGCACGCGCCAGTGTTGCTGGTGCCGGAATTGGATTCCTTCACGACATTGGTGCGATCCAATTTCCGCGATTGGGATGCCGAAGGGCGCAGCATCAATTTGTGGCGCGACCTGTATGATGAAAACACGAAATTGTTTGGTGATGAGGCCATGGGGCATCCGTTGAAAGATGTAGCCGCACGGCCCGATCTGGATGGGCCGCATGCCTTGGTCGTGTCACGCCGTCGCAATCGTGACCCGCGATTTAATCTGTGATCCGTTGATTTTAATGCAGCTGAAATTCCGCGCGGATAAACCGGGATTCGCCGGGCGTGATCAGCTTGTGGCTGGCGACGTAAACGGAATGCAGTTTGCCGTCCAGATTATGGCTCCAGAAATCCAGGAATTTGTTCAGCACCGGGTATTTCGGGGCCAGGTCGTATTCCTGCCAGATATAGGATTGGAGCAAATCCGGATAATCCGGCAAATGGTACAGAATCTCCGCCGTGGTCAGGCGGTAGTCTTTCATGAATTGGGCGCGCAGATCGGCCATGGTCTAACCTCCTGATGTTCCATTCTGAATCGGGGGTTGGTTGCCGGGATTCCTTCCCGTTTTACCAGAATGCCATGAGGGCCCTTTCAAAATTCTTAATTATCCCAGTCTTTCCTATGGTTTCTGGGGGTTTCACCTGTGTGTGGATCGCACGGAGAGGCTTGAAATCCGGAGGCGATTGCCTTAAATCAAGGCCTAGCACTCCCCGGGTCAGAGTGCCAAATGGGCTCGGACGGGGAATGTTGTTGTAAATCAAAAGCTTAAAATTGGAGGAGTCGAATGAAGTTTCGTCCTTTGCATGATCGTGTTCTTCTGCGTCGCGTTGAACAGGATGAGAAAACCAAGGGTGGTATTATCATCCCGGATACCGCGAAAGAAAAACCGATGGAAGGTGAAATTGTCGCTGTGGGCTCCGGCCTGCGTGATGAAACCGGCAAGGTTGTGCCGCTGGATGTGAAGGCTGGCGACCGCGTCCTGTTTTCCAAATGGTCCGGAACGGAAGTGACGATTGATGGCGAAGACCTTCTGGTAATGAAGGAAGCCGACATCATGGGTGTTCTGGCTGCGTAATGCGGTTCCGTACCACCCCCCGTACGATCATTTAACAACGCAATTTTTAAGGAGAAGACAGCTATGGCTGCAAAAGATGTAAAGTTCCGCGGCGAAGCCCGCGACAAGATGCTGCGCGGCGTGAACATTCTCGCTGACGCTGTAAAGGTAACGCTGGGCCCGAAAGGTCGCCTGGTCGTGCTGGAAAAATCCTTTGGCGCACCGCAAGTGACCAAGGACGGTGTAACCGTTGCCAAAAGCATCGAACTGAAAGACCGCCACGAAAACATTGGTGCGCAATTGGTTCGTGAAGTGGCCAGCAAGCAGAACGACGTTGCCGGTGATGGCACCACCACCGCGACCGTTCTGGCGCAATCCATCATCCGCGAGGGCGTGAAAGCCGTTGCGGCGGGCATGAACCCGATGGACCTGAAACGCGGTATCGACAAGGCTGTTCTGGCCGTTGTTGAAGACCTGAAATCCCGTGCGAAGCCGGTAAAGGACAACAGCGACATTGAAAAAGTCGGTCTGATCTCTTCCAACGGTGATAAAGAAATCGCCGAATACATTGCCAAGGCCATGGACAAAGTCGGTAACGAAGGCGTGATTACGGTTGAAGAAGCCAAATCGCTGGAAACCGAACTGGACATCGTCGAAGGCATGCAATTCGACCGTGGTTACCTGTCCCCGTACTTCATCACCAACGCTGACAAGATGGTGTGCGAGCTGGAAAACCCGTACATCCTGCTGCACGAAAAGAAACTGTCCAACCTGCAATCCATGCTGCCGATCCTGGAAGCTGTGGTGCAGTCGGGCCGTCCGCTGCTGATCGTGGCGGAAGATGTTGAAGGCGAGGCTCTGGCAACGCTGGTTGTGAACAAACTGCGTGGCGGTCTGAAAATCGCTGCTGTGAAGGCTCCGGGCTTCGGTGATCGTCGTAAGGCGATGCTGGAAGACATGGCCGTTCTGACCAAAGGCGAAGTGATTTCCGAAGATTTGGGGATCAAGCTGGAAACCGTAACCTTGCCGATGCTGGGTCAAGCGAAGAAAGTCCGTATCACGAAAGACGATACGACGATCATCGACGGTGCAGGCGAGAAAGCCGACATCGACGCACGTTGTGCACAACTGCGCGCCCAGATTGGCGAAACCACATCTGACTACGACCGCGAAAAACTGCAGGAACGTCTGGCCAAACTGGCTGGCGGTATTGCTGTGATCCGCGTTGGTGGTGCATCCGAAGTTGAGGTGAAGGAGCGTAAGGATCGCGTTGATGACGCAATGCACGCCACCCGCGCCGCAGTTGAAGAAGGCATCATCGCCGGTGGCGGTGCAGCCCTGCTGTACGCAACCAAGGCGCTGGCCAACCTGAAGGGTGACAACCGCGATCAGGATGTCGGCATCGACATCGTTCGTCGCGCGATCCAGTCCCCGGTTCGTCAGATCGTTGAAAACGCTGGCGTTGAAGGTTCGGTCGTTGTTGGTCATATGCTGGAAAAAGGCGATGCCAACTGGGGTTACAACGCCCAGACCAACGAGTATGTCGATCTGATCTCGGCTGGCATCATCGACCCGGCGAAAGTCGTTCGTGCGGCTCTGCAGGATGCGGCCTCGGTTGCTGGTCTGCTGATCACCACCGAAGCGATGGTCACCGACGCACCGGAAGACAAAAAAGCCCACGACCATGGCGCCGATATGGGCGGCATGGGCGGTATGGGTGGCATGGGCTTCTAATAGCTCATGGGTGGCATGGGCTTCTAAGCTCTGCCGTTTAACCCGATTTATTGAAAAGGGCCGGATTGTTCCGGCCCTTTTCTTATGCGCCCTTTTGACGCATATTAGTGGGCATGACACAGACACCACCGAAGCCGAAAAAACCATCCAAGCCGTCCAAATCCACGCCGCCTGCGGCGTATCTGGTGCTGGTTTTTGGGGTTGCGGTGTTTATTGGCGTGGCTGTTTTGGTTGCGCAGCGTTTCATCACTGTGCCCACATCCAGTCAGACGGCCGAGCAGGCCGCGACAATCACAGCCCCCGTGGGGCCGCTGGAAGTGGTCACGCCGAAAAAACCGGAAATGCCAAATTTGCCGGAGCGTGATATCGCCGATAAAGACGTGCAGGGCAATTGGATCGCCAAGTTCCTCGACTACACCGCGTTGTTCCAGGTGCGCAACGGCGCATTCCAAATTCTGGTCAGCCGTGATGATCCGTCATCGCCGGTTTATTATTCGCGCGGGACATATACGCTAAACAAGACGACCATGACGTTGGTGCCGAATGCGGCTTTAGGGGCGCCCGAGGCCAACACGCAAACGCAATACCTGCCGCTGGCTGGTCGTGCGTTCGATGTCATCATGATGCTGGACAAGGATATGATGGTCTGGCGTCCCGGCAAGACGGACCCGAATTACCCGAACCGGAATGCCACGCATCCACTTATTCAGTACAGCAGCCAGGAATTTTTGGTGTTTGATCGTGACGATGCCGCACCGTCGGCCTCTCCGGAAATATCCCCGGCGCCGGTGACGCCGTAATCATGCCCGAATTACCCGAAGTTGAAACGGTTTGTCGCGGTCTGGCCAAGCCTTTTACCGGGCAGATTATTGCCTCCGCACACGTGCGCCGCCCGGATTTGCGCCGTCCATTTCCGCGTGGCCTGGTGAAAAATATTACCGGTCGTAAAATTGCGTCGGTGACGCGGCGGGCGAAATACGCGCTGCTGAATATGGATGATGGATCCGTGCTGGTTCTGCATCTGGGCATGTCGGGGCGCGTAAAAATTCTGCCTCCGGCACAGGCCCGCGTGTATAAACCCGAAACACACGACCATTTTTTATTTACCTCGGCGCGGGGGCACATGATGGTGCTGAACGATGCGCGCCGTTTCGGGCAGGTGATGTGGTTCAAATCCGAGGATGTGATGGCGAAAGATCCGTCCTTTGCCACGTTGGGGCCAGAGCCCTTGTCGAATGAATTCAGTGGTCCGGCCCTGCTGGCGGCGCTGGCGGGAAAGAAAACCGCAATTAAGGTCGCGTTACTGGATCAGCGTGTTGTTGCGGGGATCGGTAATATTTATGCCAGCGAGGCGCTCTACATCGCGGGGATCAAACCGACCCGTGCAGCGGGATCAATCCGCGCTGATGAGGCGGAGGCGCTGGTCGCCGCCATCCGCCAGATTTTGACCAAAGCGATCGAATCGGGGGGATCGTCCCTGCGGGATCATCGTCAGACGAATGGCGAAATGGGCTATTTTCAATTTGAATTTGCCGTCTATGATCGCGAAGGGGATGGTTGCGCCCGCTGCGGGAAACCCATTCAGCGTTTGGTCCAGGGTGGCCGGTCGACCTTTTATTGTCCCGCCTGTCAGAAGTGAGCCAGAGATGAGAGAGCATATGATCCGGTTTTTGACGATTATCGTGGTTGCGGTGATGATGCTGAGCGCATCAGCGCAGGCGGCGGAACAACGTTTTTTTAGCAATATCAGTGACTTGCCGTTGATGTCCGGCCTGTATGAACTGCCTGATGCGGCGGTTGTCTTTGACAAGGAAGAGGGGCGCATCGTCGAAAGTGCCGCCGCGGGTGAAGGGGTTCATCACACGCAAGTTATTGATTTTTATACAAAAACTCTGCCGCAATTGGGGTGGGTCGTGGTGTCGTCGGCCCCAGCGGCTGGGGTGGGTCTGTATCAGCGCAATGGCGAGATGCTCAGCCTGACGGCCAGACCTGAGGGAAATCAAGGGGATGGGGTGGTTATACTCCAGGTGTCGTTGGCTCCGCTGACCCGATAGGGCTGAAAAAGAGCCCTGTGCGCGGGAAAAGATGGCACCGGGGTGTAAAAACATCTAAAAAACCAAAGAAATCTGCGGCTTTCACCTGTGTATGAATCTCTTGACAAGGGTGGGGCCCGAAGCGTAAAACACACCGTTCCCGACCGGGCCCCTTTGAGGGTATTGGTGCGCGATTGTGACGCAGCACGGTGGGACGGCAAACAAGCCACAAAGAATTGAAACAATTGTAAGGATAAAGCGAGCAAACAATGGCCAACCATAAATCGGCAAAAACACGTATCCGTCGTAACGCACGCGCAGCCGCCATCAACGGCAGCCGCGTTGGCCGTATTCGTACCTTTGTGAAAAAGGTTGAACTGGCTCTGTCCGCGAACGATGCATCCGCCGCTGAAGCCGCTCTGAAAATGGCGCAGCCGGAACTGGACCGTGGCGTTGCCAAAGGCGTGATGAACAAAAATGCCGTTGCGCGCAAAATGTCCCGCCTGACCGCACGCATCAAGGCAATGAAAGCCGCGTAATATAAACGCGATTTCGAATTGAGTTTTTAAAAGCGCCGCAAATACTGCGGCGCTTTTTCTTTCTGCAGTCTGGGTCGATTCGCATCAGCGATTCTGATTCATCGCGCGGAGTCAGAAAGTGGTTGCCGCGTATCGATGCAAGCAAAAAATTTTTTATTTTTTTAGTGAATAAAAAATGCACGAAGTGCGAAAAAGCCAAGTGACATAAGCACTGAACGATTCTTGCTTTTTAGTTGTTCACATTTTGATCCAGTTGCATTGATAAAAAAATCTGGATAACGTCACCCCATCGAATGACGGACCGATGATCAAAAAATTGATCGCCACCATCAAACGATGTCACTCTTCAAAAATCGGAAGCGGCCGTTCGGTCCGTTTCGGGAACAGCCAGTTCCCCACCCGTGGTCTTCACCACGATTGAAGAACAGAGGATGTGTTGAACGCAAACGATCGCCTGCGATCGATTGATTCAGAAAGTCCCTAAAATTTTCGCTGATCTGTGTTGGGCTTCGAAATGAAATGCCCCGGATGTGATGGGCCCGGTCTTGTACCGCGGTGCAATCGCAATGGGATTGTTTTATCGCGTCGCCGGATATGCAAGCGGACATTTTTTGAAGAGTGCACGAAAAGAGTAAACAAAAAATAAACACCATTTGGCGGGGTTTGTTTTTTGGTTGGGGTCCGGTCCAGGGCCCTGTTTTATGGACTATTAAATTTGTGGGAGAAGTAATCCATGACGACTGAAGCCGGGGGAACTATGAAGAGCAATGAAGTCCTTTCTTTTAAGAATGATTCTTTCAAGCCAACACCTGAAATTCTTGATCTGTGGAACACGATCCACAACGCCCTGCGCGGTGAATTCGGCGAAGCCGTATTCCGCAGCTGGCTGAAGCCCCTGACACTGCAAGCCTATTACCACGGCACGCTGGAAGTATCGGTTCCCACCCGTTTCATGCGTGACTGGATTCAATCCCACTATTCCGCACGCATTCTGGAGATGTGCGCAGGTGTGAACGCCGACGTGCGCCGTCTGGAAATCGTTGTTGTTCAATCCGGTGCCCGTCCGGCCGAGGACGAGCAGGTTGCTGCCGCTCCGGCTCCGGTGGCCCCGGTCAAGTCCAACCAGAACGAAGAAGAAGATCCGTTTGGTCTGAGCGCGCCGTTCGACCCGCGTTTCACCTTCGACACGTTTGTTGTCGGCAAACCGAATGCGCTGGCTCATGCCGCCGCACGTCGTATTGTTGAAAGCCCGAACGTGCCGTTCAACCCGCTGTTCCTGTATGGTGGCGTTGGCCTGGGGAAAACCCACCTGATGCACGCCATTGGTCAAGCCATGAAAGACAAATGGCCGAACCGTCGCGTTGTGTATCTGTCGGCTGAAAAATTCATGTATCAGTTCGTGCGGGCTTTGCGCGCGAAGGATACGATGGCGTTTAAAGAAGCCTTCCGTTCCGTTGACGTGCTGATGATTGACGACATTCAATTCATCAGCGGCAAAGAATCGACCCAGGAAGAATTTTTCCACACGTTCAACGCCCTGGTTGACCAGAACAAACAGATCGTGATCTCTGCCGACAAGGCGCCGAGCGATCTGACCGGTCTGGAAGAGCGTTTGCGTTCCCGTCTGGCCTGGGGTCTGGTGGCTGATATTCACCCGAGCACCTATGACCTGCGTCTGGGCATTCTGCAGTCCAAGCGTGAACAGCTGGGGGCTGAGATTCCGGATGCCGTTCTGGAGTTTCTGGCGCTGAAAGTGACCTCGAACATTCGCGAGCTGGAAGGCGCGCTGAACCGCATTGTGGCCCATGCCGATGTAACGAAACAGCCGGTGACGTTGGAATCCACGCAGGATGTTCTTCAGGATCTGTTGCGTGCCCATGACCGCCGCATCACGATTGATGAAATCCAGCGCAAAGTGGCGGAACACTACAATATCCGCCTTCCGGATATGCATTCTGCCCGCCGTGCCCGCAACGTGGCGCGCCCGCGTCAGGTGGCCATGTATCTGGCCAAGCAACTGACCTCGCGCTCCTTGCCGGAAATTGGCCGTAAATTCGGTGGCCGTGACCACACGACCGTGATGCACGCCGTGCGCAAGATCGAAGAGCTGATGGTTGAGGACGCACAGATTGCCCAGGATGTAGACGTGATTCGTCGCTCGCTCACGGGCTGATTGGCGGGCTAAAATTTGCTGTTCTGGTTCACTGGTTCGCCCCCCGGCGGCCATTGGACCCGATCCTTGAACGGCCCCGCTCCGGTGGGGCCGTTTTTTTATCCAGAATCCCGTGAAAAGCGGTGGATTTCCGGGGGTTTTTGCCCTTTACCCCCCTTGGCGGGGCAGGGCCATCTGCTATAGTCCAAGCAATCTTTCAGGTTTTAAAATTATTACGACGGATGGGTGACCATGAAGCTGACGATTGATCGTGCCGCGCTGTTGCGTTCCTTGAGCCACGTGCAAAGCGCTGTAGAGCGCCGGAACACTATTCCAATTCTGGCCAACGTTCTGCTGCGCGCGGAAGACGGGGCTCTGGCCATGACCACCACGGATATGGATCTGGAAATCAACGAATCGGTCGCCGCAACGGTACAGGCCCCGGGCGCAACGACCGCTCCGGCCCACACGCTGCACGACATTATCCGCAAAATGCCCGATGGCTCCGCGATTGAACTGGCGGTTGATGGCTCTGGCAACACCATGACGGTGAAGGCGGGTCGTTCCACCTTCAAACTGTCCTGCCTGCCGGTTGGCGACTTCCCGGAACTGGGTGGCCACGATATGCCGGTGAATTTCGCGATGCCCGCGGCTGAATTGCGCGCCTTGATTGACCGCACCAAATTCGCGATGTCAACGGAAGAAACCCGTTATTACCTGAACGGTATTTATATCCATGCGGGCGCGAACGGAAACCTGAAGGTTCTGCGCGCTGTGGCGACCGACGGTCACCGTCTGGCCCGTTTTGAAATGCCGTTGCCGGATGGTGCGGATGCAATGCCGGGCGTGATTATTCCGCGTAAGGCCGTTGGCGAACTGCGCAAATTGCTGGACGAAGCGGCCGATACCATTGAAATCGGCCTGTCCCAAAGCAAGGTGCGTTTCGCGTTCGATCACATCGTGATGACCTCGAAGCTGGTTGATGGCACCTTCCCGAACTATGAACAGGTGATCCCGACCGGCAACACCAAAGTGGTCGAAGTGAACCCGAAACTGTTCTCTGGTGCGATTGACCGTGTATCGACCATTTCCGATGGTAAATCCCGTGCAGTGAAAATTGCACTGAACGGCAAAACCATGACCCTGTCCGCCAACTCTCCCGATTCGGGCAGCGCGACCGAGGATCTGGAAGTGAACGGCAACGACAACATGGAAATCGGCTTCAACGCCCGTTATCTGATGGACATTACAAGCCAGATTTCCGGCGATGGTTGCCGCATGATGCTGGCCGATGCCGCATCCCCGACGATCATTCAGGATACGAGCGATCCGTCCGCCCTGTACGTTCTGATGCCGTTGCGTGTCTAAACGCCAAATACACTGAATTTAAAAAAGGCACAGGGAACATTTTCCTGTGCCTTTTTTGTTCACGGTGCGTGCGTGATCGCGGCGATATGGTCTATGGTAAGGCCATGAGCTTTATCGAAACCCTGCATCTCAATCACTTCCGTTGTTACGATGACGGCGTGCTGGACGGATTGAAATCCGGGCCGGTGATTTTGTGCGGGCCGAATGGTGCGGGCAAAACCAATGTGTTGGAAGCGGTATCGTTTCTGGCCCCGGGGCGCGGATTGCGCACCGCCAAAATTGCCGAATTGCAGAAAAATGATTGCATCGAAAAACCATGGGCGATTTCCGCCCGGGTTGAAAGTGCCTATGGTCCGGTACGCATTGGCACGGGGCGTGATGGTGCGGATGATAAACGCATCGTGCGCATCAACGGTGAAAATGCCAAGGGTGGACAATCGGCATTGGCGGAATATCTGTCCATTCTGTGGCTGACGCCGCAGATGGATCGGTTGTTTACTGATGCCGCATCGGGGCGTCGCAAGTTTCTGGATCGCATGGTCTTTGCCTTTGATCCCGGCCATTCCGGGCGCATGACGCGGTATGAAAACGCCATGCGGCAACGCTCGAAACTGTTGCAGGACGGGGCTTTAGGCCGGACTCCGGATCCTGCCTGGCTCGATGCATTGGAAATCACGATGGCTGAAACGGGCGTATCCATTGCCGCCGCGCGGCAGGATTTCGTCCAGCGCTTGCAACAGGCGATCAACCGCGTGCCCGCGGATTTGGCGACGTTGTTCCCGCGAGCGCAGCTCACGCTTTCCGGCACGATGGAGGAATTGGTTCGCCGCGTTCCCGCGTTGGAGGTTGAGGAAATGGCGCGATACCAATTGCGCCAAAGCCGCATGCGCGATGCGCAAACCGGCGGGGCGGCCACGGGCCCGCATAAATCGGATTTGAATGTGACCTATATCGCCAAGGCGATGCCGGCCGACCAATGTTCGACGGGCGAGCAAAAGGCCCTGTTGATCGGGATCGTTTTGGCCCATGCGCGCATGGTGGCCGCCGAACGTGGGGCGCCGCCGGTGTTGTTGATGGATGAAATCGCCGCCCATCTGGATGAAAACCGCCGCGCCGCCCTGTATCGTCAATTACTGGATTTGCGGGCGCAGGTCTGGATGACGGGCACGGATCTGGCCCTGTTCGATTCGGTGGTCGATTCCGCAACCTTTATCGGCGTGGAAAACGGGCGTTTAAGCCCGGTTTTTACCCGCGCCGTGGCGTAAGCACGCCTGACCTTTTGCAGGGTTGTTTTTAGTGCCGCCAAAACCATCTTAATTTACTGAAATTAAATGAAAAAATTCATCCCGAGAAACCCCCGGAAAAGGGGTGAAACTCTGTTGATTCCGGGTGTATTTGGGGATGGCTTATGCTATAACCAGACCACGTCAAAAACCCCGAATTTCTGCGCTTTTTCAGGTGCTTGCAGGGGAGAAAAAGACGATATTGTCATAACCTTTAAAAAGAGCCAATGGACCCGCGACCCATGAGCGAACCGGCCCAAAAGAACATCATGAGCAACGACGACGCCGCCCAAAATTATTCCGCAGATTCGATCAAGGTTTTGCGGGGTCTGGATGCCGTGCGCAAACGCCCGGGTATGTATATCGGTGATACCGATGACGGATCGGGTTTGCACCACATGGTGTACGAAGTCGTCGATAACGGTATCGACGAAGCCTTGGCCGGGCATTCCGATTTGCTGATCGTGACGCTGAACGCCGACGGGTCCGCCACCATTCGTGATAATGGTCGTGGTATTCCAGTTGGTATCCACGCGGAAGAGGGCGTGTCCGCCGCCGAAGTCATTATGACGCAATTGCACGCGGGCGGTAAGTTTGACCAGAACTCGTACAAAGTCTCCGGCGGTTTGCACGGCGTTGGCGTATCCGTTGTGAACGCGTTGTCCGAATGGCTGGAATTGCGCATCTGGCGCGAAGGCAAAGAATGGTTCATGCGCTTCCGCCACGGTGAGGCCGAGGCGCCGCTGAAAGAAGTGGGCGACATGAAACCGGGCCAACGCAATGGTACGGAAGTGACCTTCCTGCCTTCGCCCGCAACATTTACCATGACGGAATTTGATTTCACCACGTTGGAAGATCGCTTGCGTGAGTTGGCGTTCCTGAACTCTGGCGTGCGCATTACATTGCGCGATAACCGTGGCGACGCGCCGCGCGAAACCGAATTTTTCTACGAAGGCGGGATTGAAAGCTTCGTTCACTATCTGAACCGCAACAAAACACCGATCGCGAAAAAGCCGGTGTATATGCGCGCCGAAGAAAACAACATCACGGTCGAAGTTGCGATGGAATGGACCGATGCGTACCATGAAACCATGCAATGCTTCACCAACAACATTCCGCAGCGCGATGGCGGTACGCACTTGCAGGGCTTCCGTAACGTCCTGACCCGCGTGCTGTCAAAATATGCCGAGGAAGAAGGTCTGCTGAAAAAGGCAAAAGACCTGAAAATCACTGGCGATGACATGCGCGAAGGTTTGACCTGCGTCTTGTCGGTGAAGGTGCCGGACCCGAAATTCTCATCCCAGACGAAGGATAAATTGGTTTCATCCGAGGTGCGCCCGGTTGTTGAATCGGTCGTGGGTGAATATCTGAACATCTGGCTGGGTGAAAACCCGGTCGAGGCCAAAAAGGTCGTCGGCAAGATGATCGAGGCCGCCACCGCCCGTGAAGCCGCGCGGAAGGCCCGTGATCTGACCCGCCGCAAAGGTGTGATGGATATTTCCACCCTGCCGGGCAAGCTGGCCGATTGTCAGGAACGCGACCCGTCCAAATCCGAAATCTTCATTGTCGAGGGTGACTCGGCTGGTGGTTCGGCCAAGCAAGCCCGGTCCCGCCGGAACCAGGCCATTATGCCGTTGCGTGGTAAAATCCTGAACGTCGAACGCGCCCGTTTCGATCGCGTGATCGGCAGCCAGGAATTGGGCACGTTGATTACTGCGCTCGGGACCGGGATTAAAGATGAATTTAACATCGATAAAATCCGCTATCACAAAATTGTTATCATGACTGACGCGGACGTCGACGGTGCGCACATTCGGACGTTGCTTCTGACGTTCTTCTACCGCCACATGCCGGAAGTGATCCAACGCGGGTATATGTACATCGCCCAGCCGCCGCTGTTTAAAGTGAAGCGCGGCAATTCCAGCGAAGTGTATTTGAAAGATGAAGCCGCGTTGGAAAACTATCTGATCGATGCGGCGATTGATGATGTCGTTCTGGGCGCTGGCCCGTCGGCGCGCGGCGGTAACGATCTGCGTGATTTGATGGTGCGGTCCCGCACGGTCCGCAACGCGATCAACACGCTGGCGCAACGGATCGGCAATGATGATGTGGTTGAACAGGCCGCAATCGCCGGTGCGTTTGATGAAAACGTGTTTGCCAATGCGGAACTGGCTGGCAAAATCTGTGCCGCCATGGCGGATCGCCTGAACGCGATCGCCGGGCCAAGAGAAAAAGGCTGGAAAGTCGAATTTACCCCGGTGGGCGGTTATATGGCCACACGCACATTGCGCGGCGTGACCGACCGTGTTCGCATTCCGGCGGAACAGGTTCGCGGGGCCGAGGGCTATCGTCTGGCTGGTGTGATTGATTTCCTGCGTGAAAACTTCTCTGAATCAGCCGATTTTGTGACCAAGGAAGGCAAGGTTATCTGCACCATCAATGGCCCGATGAGCCTGCACACTGCGGTGCAGGAATATGGCCGCAAGGGTCTGCAGATCCAGCGCTATAAAGGTCTTGGTGAAATGAACCCGGAACAATTGTGGGAAACCACGTTGGACCCGGAGGTGCGCACCCTGTTGCAGGTGACGATTAAAGACGCGCAGAAGGCCGATGAATTGTTCTCGACCCTGATGGGTGACGTGGTTGAACCGCGTCGTGAGTTCATTCAGAACAACGCGCTGAAAGTATCCAACCTAGACGTTTAAAACAAAAACCACGAATGAACACGAATTGACACGAATGGTTGTCGTATTTGTGTTCATTCGTGTTTATTCGTGGTTAAAATCATGACTTCTCTTATTCAAACACTCTCTCAAATCGTTGGTGATGCATTCGTGGCTGAGGGGCTGGATGCGGCCATGGGCGCGGTGCGTGTATCCGACCGCCCCGATTTGGCGCAATTCCAGTGCAACGGCGCGATGATGGCGGCCAAGGCGGCGAAGAAAAACCCGCGCGCTGTGGCTGATGCGATTTCCGCGCGCCTGTCCGCCAATCCGATTTTTGCGAAAATTGAAATTGCCGGGCCGGGGTTTATCAATCTGGTTTTGACGGACGCCTATCTGTCCGGCTTTGCCGAGGGCTTGAAGGGCGATGATCGTTTCGGTGCGGTGCCGTATGCCACTGGAAAAACCATGGTGCTGGATTATGGTGGACCGAACGTGGCCAAGGCCATGCATATCGGCCATTTGCGCCCCTGCATTATTGGTGATTGCCTGCGCCGCATGGCGATTTTCGCCGGGTACAAGGCGATTGGCGACGTTCATTTGGGCGATTGGGGCACCCCGATGGGGATGATCCTGTCCGAACTGGAAATCAATCATCCGGAATGGCCATATTTCGATGCGAATTTCACCGGGCCGTATCCGGCGGAACCGCCGGTCACCATGGCCGATCTGGAGGTGATTTATCCGCGTGCGGCCAATGCGTGCAAAGATGATCCGGCCCGTATGGATGCCGCACGTCAGGCCACCGTGGAATTACAGGATGGCCGCCCGGGTTACCGTGCCCTGTGGAAACATTTCGTCGATGTGTCGATTGCGGGCGTGAAGCGCAATTATGATTTGCTCGGCGTGCATTTTGATTTGTGGAAGGGCGAGGCCGATTCACACCCCTATATCGCGCCCATGGTTGATGATCTGCGCAAACGCGGCATTGCGATCGAAGATAACGGCGCTGTCATCGTTCCGGTGAAGACCGATGATGACCAGAAGGAAATTCCGCCGCTGATCCTGTATAAACGGGACGGGGCGGTGATGTATGGCACCACCGACCTGGCCACGATTGTGGAGCGAGTGAAGGATTTTAACCCCGATAAAATTGTCTATGTCGTCGATCAACGCCAATCCCTGCATTTTGAACAGGTGTTCCGGGCCGCGCGTATTGGTGCAATCGTGCGCGATGATGTCGAATTGACCCATGCCGGATTCGGGACGATGAACGGGGCCGATGGCAAGCCATTCAAAACCCGCGCCGGTGGCGTGATGCGGTTGGAAGATATGATCGGCATGGCGCGGGACGCCGTGGTCGAACAAATGAAATCCGCCAATGTCGCGCAGGATATGGATGACGCGGCCAAGGACAAGGTGGCGTTGCAGGTGGCCGTGGCCGCGATTAAATTCGCCGATCTGCAAAACCAGCGGCAATCGGATTATATTTTTGACCTGAACCGTTTCACCAGTTTCGAAGGTAAAACCGGGCCGTATCTGCAATACCAGGCGGTGCGGATTAAATCCCTGCTGAAAAAAGCGGCGGACCAAGGGTTTGAACCGGCGGATACCATCACGGTGAATGATGAAGGGCGCGCCTTGATCCTGTTGATGGCGGAATGGCCGGAAACGGTGGAGATGGCCCTGCGCAATTATACGCCGCATGTTCTGTGCGATTTCGTTTATCGCATGGCCAATGCGTATTCCAGTTTCTACGGCAATTACCACATTTTGTCGGAAAGCGATGCGGGCTTGCGCTCCAGCCGTCTGGCTCTCAGCGCGCTGACGTTCAAGCATATTGAGCTGGCGCTGAATATGCTGGGCATTGATGTTCCGGAACGGATGTAGATCCTAACGCGCAATCAGTACGTGATAAAAATGGTACGATCCGGCGATGGACTGGCTCGCCGACGGTGCGTTGGCTGTGTCGGTGAAGGCGTTGTCGCTGTTCGTTTCCCGGGCGCATGCGGCCTTTAATCCGGGCTCGCTCAGTTCCGCTTGCCACGTATCATTAAATGACCCGGTGTAATACAGCCCGGCATAAGGGCCATCGACGAAGGTCGGCATCGGGTCGACCCCCAATTTTTTGTTGATGGCGGTGCAGACATCGGCACTGACGAAGCCGATCCACAAAATCAAATCCTGATCCGTGGCATCGTTTCCACCAATATCCAGCATGCGGGCGTCGCTGCCGAAGATGGGCAGGCCGTACCCGTCTTTATCATCATGTTCGTCATCCAACCATTGCGGCGGGATGGGGGTGAAAGACACACCACCGCCATTGGGGGCGAAAACATCGCAACGCCCATCGGCGGGTGCGGCGGCGTTATCGGAATTGGTAATGGTTGAATTTTCGAAATTCAAATCGCTTTCCGAACAATTGCGCGACAGCAGGCGATTAACCGCGCGGTCATATTTGGCGGCATAATCCAGAATTTCCGTCGCCGATAAATCGGCACGGCGGTTGGCGATGTTCCCGCCCCCTTGCTGCGCACCACGGCTGAACGTGAACATCAATGCGGTGAACAGGACGACCCCAATCAGGACAATAAAAAACGCATTCCCCGCCTCGGTTGAGCGGGGGCGTGTGGAGCGGCGTGTGTTATTCAGCCGCTTCACCATCGTCCTTGCCTTTAATCAGGTTTTTGCGTGCGGCTTCGCCTGCTTTTTTCAGGATGTCCTGCGTTTCCGCATCCAGCGCGCTTTGATTTTGTGCGGCCTGTTGCGGATTTTGCGCGCCGGGAAGGGCGGAGCCATCGCCGGCGGCGTCGACCAATTCGTCCCAGCTGAGCGGGCGCTCGACAGCGCTTTGGGTTTGCTGTGCGGGAGCTGCCGGGGCTTGCGGCGCGACTTGCTCGGTTGCCGGGGTGCTGCCCGGTGCTTTGGCAAAGAATCCCATCGGGCTGCCACCGGCTTGGGCAGCGGGTTGTTCCGGGGTGATCGGCGTGGCCTGACTTGCCGGTGCTGTAACAGGAGCGGCAACAGGAGTCTCGGCGGGGGCGGCCATGGGGGCCGGGTTTTCATCACCCTTCGATTTTTTCAAAATCTGCTGCATCGGGTTAAAGCCCGGCTGTTGTGCGACGGGATCCGCCGGTCGTGTCGCGGTCAGTGGCGGCATGGTCGCGGCGGGTTGGTTGGTGATCTGGGCGGTGGCTTCGGCCTGAATGCGCTCCGCCGGGCCGGCGCTGGCCGATCCGCTGACGCTGGCGTCACCATTCATCACGGCGATTGAGGCTACGGCCGCCATGCCCGCCGTAACGCCCGCGCCCAGTACGGGCAGGGCGGCTTCGTATGTTGTGTTCATCGCCGTGATTTCCTTCGGCGTTTTTGTCTGCACGTCGGCTTTCAAGGCGGTCCAGGTTTTATGAACCATCAAATCGCGCAATTTGGTGATGGATGGCGCGTTGGTCAGCAATGTTTCATCCGTTGGCGGCAGCGCCATGAAACGTGTGACGCGCATCGCCTTGGCGTGGCCGGGGTTGGAATAGAAAATCGCCGTATCAATAACGCCCGTACCAAACGAAATAACCGCCTGGCCTTCTTTAAATGCTTTCAAGCCGTCATAGCTGGCTTTGGAACGGATCTGCAGGCCCGCTTGTTTGTTGTCGTAGTATGAGCCGACACTGCGGTCACCGGACAGCTGGAAACCGGAGGCTTCCATGACCAGTTCCGAGCCCACGGTTTTTTCAAAGAATTCTTTCGTCTGGGTCGGGTCTTCCAGCTTGCCGAAGATTTTAATGTTACAGTTCGCGGTGATAGAACGCGCTTCTTCCTTCACGCGTTTTTCCAGCGCGGGCAAATCCTGTGCCGAATAAATCAGGCAGAAGCCGAGCGAACGAGCCTGCGCCGCCATAACGGCCATACCTTGCGCGGTGTAGTAACCCACCTCGTCAAACACCACCATGAACGGGGTTGATGAGTGCGTGGGTTTGTTTTCAATGACGGTGGCGGATTCACCTTCAACGGTGGAGCCCAGCGTCGAGCCCATCATGCCCTTCAATGTTGCGGCAACGATTTTACCGAGGTTGGCGGTTTCGTCCGATGATTTTTCCAACGCCGGAATCAGAACGACCAGAATACGACGGTTCAAAACCACGTCGACCATTTCAACGTCGGCGGCTTGCGAGTCGAAGATGTACCCGTAATCATCGCCCAGCGATTGCAGCGAACGCGTAAACTGCATCGCCAGATAGCCGTGCTGCTGGCGTGCGGTTGTTGTGTCGATCATCGGCTGATCCGGGCCCGCCGGTTTTTCGCGGCCCGTATCATCAAACGCGGCATCCACATAACCCGGCAACGTGTCCAGATAACCGCGAATGGAGGAGCGCAATTTGTCCGGCAAAGCCTGATCGCGAGACAAACGGATAACGTTGTTCAGGTTCAGATATTCACGAATGGTGCTGACCGACAGCGGCATTTCCTGGTGCGCGCGTTTCCATGTCAGTGCCGGCATGAGTGAGCCGACCAACGAAACCGCCCGTTCTTTCCACATGGCGTTGTCGCCTTCGGCTTCCGGCATCAGGCTGACCAGCATGTTGGTCAGGTACGATGCGGAACCGGAGCTGAACGGGTTCATGGTGTTGGACGGCGCACGGCTGTCCGAGTTACCGGTCATGTAGTTCAGAACCAGCAAATCGTCATCACGGCCAAAACGGCGCACAAGCGAAGAGAGGGACGACCATAAATCCGTATCGGCCTTACCGTCGACGTAAACGAAACCCGATCCCCATGACAACGCGTTCGTCACCATGGATTTCAGGCCTTCGGTTTTACCGGAACCGGTGGTGCCCAGATACAGGATGTGCGTGCGGGCGTCGCTGTTGGTAAACCATACTTCTTCGTTGGTTTTTTCCATGTTGCCCAGATACAGAATGCCTTCGCCCTTGCCGCTGCGGCCCGGGCCTTTGTTATTTGCATCCGGATATTTTGAACCCATCGGCAATTTGAACGCGATGGCGCGGTCCGATTTTTTCAGCCACCAGAAATACAACAGCGCCATAATCATGACGAGGTCGCCCGCTGCCGCGAAGCCCGGTGAGAAATAAATACCACCCGCGGCCATGGTGAAAATGGCGGTCGAGTTGGATGGCTTGCGCATCCATTCCGCAACGCGCACCAGCCAAGGGCGGGTGTCGCGCAGGAGGTCGGTATGTTTCTTGCCGTACTTTCGTGTGTCGAGGGCCATTTTCGGTCCGGGCTTTCTTCAGTGTGGCGCGCAATGCGCCGTTACTTTTTCAGTGTTGTCGTTTACGCGTGTTCTAAATTTTATTGTCCCAGCGATCGCAGGTAATCATCCGCCGAAATTGGCGCACCGGATTCGGGGCGTGCCGTGGGTGCCGGGGTGGTTTGTGCTGTCGCGGTGGCCATGCTGCGGCCCGTCTGGGGTGCCAGTGTGCGGCCCGATGTCAATGCAACGTTAATGGCGATCACAATCACCGCGGCGACAATCACGCCGGTCAGGATTTTTCCGGCCTTACCGCCATCGCTTTGCTTTGTCTGGTACAAGGCGGGCAGGGTGTTGCTACGATATTCGTTGTTGGTGGTGGGGCGCAATTGGCCGCGGGCCTGTTCCATGGCGCGGCTGGCGGCCTGCAATGCGGCCACGGCGCGGCCACGGTTGTCGAATGGGGCGATGTCATGCACATCACCACGCGGTGTTTTTAGCACCAGGATAAAATTATTTTCGTCCTGTTTGCGCAGTTCCAGGGCGGACGCGCGCGCATGACCCAATTCCATCTGCCACACTGTGGGTGTGACGGCATCCAGCAAGGACAGGATCAGCGTGCCATCAACAACACTGGCCGTCGATGAATAATTACCCGTCAGATTGGTGAACAGCGATTTCATGGTGTCATCGTCCTTTGTGTGTCTAGTCTTTTGGTATTGGGGCGGTGTTTATTTCTTGCCGCTGCCCTTTGGTTTTTTCAGGCCACGCTTGCCGCCCTTGTAATCCAGTTGCGGTACCGGTCGCGCACGGTCAGAGGCCATGTAATCGCGGATCACCTGCACGGCGCCTTCGACTTTCGGGCGCGGGATTGGGCGTTGGGTCATCTTTTCGGCCTTGTAATGCGCCATCGCTCCCAAGCCTTCCATGTGGAAGGCCTGACGGCCAAGGTTGTTCAGCGGATACCACAGCGTGCGGTCATGCGCGCGCAACCAGACGAATTGCGCCGGGGCCAGAACGCCACCCTCTTCGCGGGCGGTGGCCATGGCGCGCAGCATTGCTGTCGTATGGAACGCGTGCTGGTTCGCACGGCTGAGGACCAGACCGGCCAGATCTTTGTTTTTCAAAACCTTGCGGGCATCACTGACCAGCTTGCGGTCCTTTGACAGTTGCAGTCCCTTTTCAAACGACCAGCATGCCGCAATGCGGCCCATCATCGCGTCACCATCGGCGCGTTTACGCGATGCTTTCAGGCAGAAGGCCGCCAGCAAGACCTGCTTGTAATCCGGCAATTTCATCCATCCTTGCCAACGTGGGCCCAATTGACGGGCGAACGCCATATACGCGGCACCTTCGTCAATTTTTCCATCCGGCATCGGAATGTTGTTGTAGGCCAGCCATTCCTCCGGCCCCAAGGCTTCGGCAAACGCGGGCAATTCAGACGGCACGGGCGATCCGGGCGGGCGCGGCGGTTGCGTGGACGGGTTGAAATTCACAAACGGCGCGACAGCGGGAAAGTTCTTCGCCTGCGCGCGGATCAATCCGTTCAAATCCAGTTTGCGGCGGTTGTTGGTGCCGGGGCCATACATCTGGCACCACAATGCAATCGCGGCCAGAATGGCGATGAAGATATATTTAAACGGCGCCATCGACATCGTGCCGATATAGCTGACGTTCAAGGCGTTCAATTCCCGTTTCGGGATTGTGGCGATCGCGTCTTTGGCCTCCTTGAAATTAAAATCCTGCCCCTGGAAATTGACCGAGTAATCATCCGGAACAACGAGCGACACAACCGACATCTCCGCCCAGCGAATCCAGCGGAATGCGTCCTTCACCGTGTATTCGTTGAAATACCAGAACAGGATGAACAGGCAGAAGAACACCACCGCCAGAATGGAATAGCCGACGGCGTTTTCGCTGGTCGTATTGGAAGCCTTATCGGACAAAGCACTCTCCGTCAGGTGCGCCGTTTGGGGCGGGCGCAAACATGGTGAATTGGTATGTAAACTCGGGGGAGCCAGAGCCCATGGACCGCGCCCTTCGGCACGGATGATGAACGGACCCCAAACCCTTCATAGGATAGCAGAAAAACCCAATTTTCACCAAGTCCCGCGCGGCCCAAAACCATAAAAAAGCAAGGCGGGGCCTGTGAAACCCGTCTTGCCTTATGAAAACATAGCCCTTGGGTGTAAGGCGCAGAGTTTTCTTGTGATCCGCGTCCGTCATGGGTACAGTCGCCATTCCCTTTTAAATTGATGGAGCCCGGCAGATCCAATGGCTGAAACCGCCTGCGCCGCTGTGACCGAATTCAACCCGAAACGTGACGCCATCATGGTGGCGGCCACGCGTCTGTTTTTGGAGCGCGGCTATTCCGGGACCAGCATGGAGGCCATTGCCGAGGCCGCCCCGGTGTCAAAACCGACGCTTTACACCCATTTTCGCGATAAAAACGACCTGTTCGCCGCCGTTGTGATGCAACGGTGCGAGGCGTTTCTGGCCAATATGGAAGGGCTTTTGGATCACGCGCTGGAGCCGGATCTGGCGCTGCGCCCGCTGGCCACCAAATTCATCGAAATGATCCATGATGAGGAAGCGCTGGCCCTCTACCGCACCGTGATTTTCGAGTGGCGGCAGTTTCCCGAGCTGGGGCAGGGGTTTTACGATTGTGGTCCGTGCAAGGCGCACAACATGCTGGCCGCCTATCTGCAACACCAGCACGACCGCAAACGCATGCATGTACCATCCCCCGTCGATGCCGCGGCCCTGTTTTTCAGCATGCTGGAGGGGGATCAGCACATGAAATGCATGCTGGGCGTGCGCGGCCCGCTGACCCAGGCCGAGCGTGATGCGGTGGTCGATCTGGTCGTTCCCGTCTTTATTCGTGGTTTTTTAGCACGTTAATGGATCTTTGACGCCTGGTGCCACCGCCCGGGCTCACGCTGCACCCACGCAATAGGAATTTTTTCTTGATATAGGATTTAATTCCTGTTACTCTCCCTTTCGTCTTTTGGTTCACGAACGGGAATAAAGCAGGGGGCACGAAGTGATGCTGTGCAGGGTTGGATATGGTGTGCGCGGGGAATTTTTTGGGACGGGGGGCGAACCCGGTCCCACGGACCCGTCGTTAAAGGCGGTTCTGTCCTCCACCGTCGCGGATCTCGACGCCACCATGGCGGCCAGTTATGGCGGAAGCGGAACCACATGGGCCAATCTGGTCGCGGCCCCGGCGGATGGATCGGCGCAAACCGCGTATGATTTTTATCGCGGCGATGGTGCGACCGGCACAACTTATCCAACCTTTACCGGCACGGCGGGGGATGCGGCGGCGTATTTCGCATTGGATGGTGGTGATTATTTCCGTCTGGCCAGCGGGGCCAACACGGCCTTCCTTCAAAATATCAGTAAAACAACGGGCGGGGCCGATTTCTGGCTGGGCTTTGCATTGCGTGGGGCGGACTGGTCCGGTGTGCAACGGTTGTTTAATGGCGGTCCGGATTCGGCCCCCGCCGGATGGTGCAGCGCCTATGTGAATGGCGGTGTCGTCTATCTGGCGCAACGCGGGGCCAGCGCCGCGTCGGTGTCATCGGGCGTGACACTGTCCACCAACACGGATTATTTGATTTTAATATCGCACAGCCACGCCAACAACCGGACCCGGTTCTGGATCAATTCCGCCACCGCCGTTTCCGTGACGCACACTTTCAGTACGAACACATCCGCCATGCCGCTGATGGCGGCCTATGCCGAAACCGATGCCGGATTTGCGTTAAAAAACGGGGCCCGGGTCTATGGCCTCTATATCGGGAACGAGGATCTGGATAACACCAAGGCCGCCGCCCTGATCAATGCGCTGGAAACGCGGCACGGGCGCAATTACGCCCCATAAGGCCAAAAATCCGCCTTTTGCCCGGGGATTGCGTCATTTTCCCAATTGAAAACCGAAATCCCCCCCGGTATAAAGGCCGGGTTCGCCCTTCACGGCGCGCCGGCGTAGCACAGCGGTAGTGCAGCGGTTTTGTAAACCGAAGGTCGGGAGTTCAATCCTCTCCGCCGGCACCATTTAAAAAACCCTCCCATGCGGGAGGGTTTTTTAATGCGTATTTTTACCGCCGCATCGACCCCATAATTCCGCGCATGATTTCGCGGCCCACTTGGTTGCCGATGGTGCGGACGACGGATTTGACGAAGGCTTCGGTCGGGGTTTGGCGGGTGGATTTGCGCGGGGCTGATTTTGTGGCTTGGGTTTTCTTTTCCGCTTGGCTGGCTTTTTCTGTTGCGCGTTTTTGCAATAATTCGGCGGCGGATTCGCGGTTGATGGTGGTGGCGTATTTGGCGTGCAGGGGGCTGCCCGCTATGCGCTGGGTGCGCACCGCGTCATCGGCCACGCCGACGCGGGAGAAGGGTGGGCGGATCAGGGTTTTTTGCACGATGGAGGGTTGGCCGCTTTTTTCCAGTGTGGACACCAACGCTTCACCCACGCCCAATTCCGTGATGGCATCGGCCACGTTGAAGGCCGGGTTTTCGCGATAGGTTTGGGCGGCCAGTTTAATGTCCTTTTGCTGTTGCGGGGTGAAGGCGCGCAAGGCGTGTTGCACGCGGTTGCCCAATTGGCTCAACACCGCTTCGGGAATGTCGGCGGGGTTTTGGGTGACGAAATAAATGCCGACGCCCTTGGATCGGATCAATTTCACGACCTGTTCAATTTTATCCAGCAATGATTTGGGCGCGTCATCGAACAACAAATGCGCTTCATCAAAAAAGAACACCAATTTTGGTTTGTCGGTGTCACCCACCTCTGGCAAATCCTCAAACAATTCGGACAGCAGCCAGAGCAGGAAGGTCGCGTACAGGCGCGGGGTCTGCATCAATTTTTCGGCATTCAGAATATTGACCATGCCGCGCCCATCCGGCGAAATGGCCATGAAATCGTGCAGGTTGAGGGCGGGTTCGCCGAAGAATTTCGCGCCGCCCTGATCGTCCAGCTGCAATAGTTTGCGTTGAATGGCGCCGATGCTGGCCTTGCTGACATTGCCGTATTGCAGGGACAGCTCGCTCGCCTTCTCCCCCACAAACACCAACAGGCTTTGCAGGTCTTGCAGGTCGAGCAACAACAATCCTTCGTCATCCGCCAGACGGAAGGCGATGTTCAACACGCCTTCCTGCGTATCGTTCAGTTCCAGAATACGGGCCAACAACACCGGGCCCATTTCGGAGATGGTGGTGCGCAGGGGTAAACCCTTCTCCCCGAATATATCCCAGAAGGCAACGGGGAAGGCTTCGGCCCGGAATTGCGTGGCGAAGCCAATTTTTTCGGCGCGCTCTTTCACAAAATCCGGCATGTCCGATGGTTGCGCCAGGCCGGATAAATCGCCCTTCACATCGGATAAAAACACGGGCACACCCGCGCGGGAAAAGCTTTCGGCCATGCCCTGCAACGTGATGGTTTTTCCCGTGCCCGTTGCCCCGGCAATCAGGCCGTGGCGGTTGGCGTATTTCAGGCGCAGAACTTCCGGAACATTCGTGTCGTCGGAGCGGGCGCCAAGATAAAGATCGGTCGGGGACATGTCGGTCATGGTGCAGGGGGCCTTTTAAAATTATGCCGTGATTATAGGGCGTTGTGCCTCGGCCCGAAAGGGTTTTTGCACGGTTGTTTGACCTGCTTTTCTGCTATAATACAGGGGTAAGCAAAAAGAAGGATGGCGCGAGCCGATGGATTCAAAAATCGAAGAATTGCAAATTGCCATGGCGCATCAGGATCGGCAGATTGCTGACCTGAATGACATGATCACACGCCAATGGGGCGAAATCGACCGCCTGCGCCGCGATTTGAATATGGCGCTGGGGCGGGTGAAGGCGTTGGAAGCCGCCACGCCGGATGGTGAACGCGAGGGCCTCAGTTCAATTGAACAGGCCGCGTTGGATATTCCGCCGCATTACTAATCAGGACGACGTAAATGAGCAAAGCCTTCACCAAAGAAACCGACGGTGCGGACGATGAAGACCGCGATGAAATTGACGCCCTGCCCGCAGGCGTTAAAAATTACATGACACCCGAGGGCTATGAAACGCTGGCCAGCGAATTGCGCTTCCTGCTGCGCGAAGAACGCCCGCGTATCACCGAAATCGTGTCATGGGCCGCAGGCAATGGCGATCGGTCGGAAAATGGCGATTACCTGTATAACAAAAAACGCCTGCGCGAAATTGACCGCCGCATTCGTTACCTCACCAAGCGCACCGAAGATGCCGAAGTGGTCGACCCGAAAAAACAACAGGGCCTTGACCGCGTGTTCTTCGGCGCTACCGTCACCTACGCCCGTGAAGACGGCACGGAACTGACCGTCAAATTGGTTGGCGTGGACGAGGCTGACCTGACCCACGGCAAAATCAATTGGCAAAGCCCGGTGGGCCGCGCGCTCATGAAAGGCCAAGTGGGCGACGAAGTCACCGTGCGCACGGATGCCGGGTCCGAGGTGATTGAGATTTTGGATATTGCGTACCTGTTGGACTAGTCCGCGTTACGGGTGTGGATCCATGCCCGTTTTTTTATCCTTGGTCATTTGCGTGATACTGTCCTGCGCCGCCTTCATCCAGAACGGGTGGATGGTTTCAACGACATAGGCCCAGGCGTCGTCGGTTAAATCCGCATGGCGGGTGCGGGCGGTGTCGGTTTTCAATGTGTTTATTTCACGCAAGGTCCAGTGCAATGCGCCCGTCATCCCGTCACTGTTGGAGGTGCCGGGGCCTTGGGCGGTTGGATTGTTCATGCGTTCGCGGAGGGTATCGCGCAGGATTGAAAATTCCTGGGTGGCGACCGTGGCGATAATTTTTCCCAGCGGGGTGTCGTTGCCGACATTGTCGGCATAACCACGTGTAGACGCCAGGGCGTTAAAGTGCTTTGTCTGCAAAATGTTGTAGAGCAGTTTCAGGCCAAAGCTGAACCCCGCCGCATAGCCCATGCCGTTATTGGGCTGGTCCAGCGTGGCATCATCCATCGTCATAAGCGGGACCGGGATGGGAGCGGGGGTTTGCGTCGAGGTTTTGTTCTGCACTGGTGTCGGCGGAATCAGGGCGGCGGGGCCGACCTGTAACGGGGGCCAGCATGGTGTCATTTTATCGCGGCGCATGCCGAAACGGTCCAGATAATGGCGCTGGTTGCGTAAGACTGTCATGAACATTTCGGTGAGGGTGCGTTTGCGCGGGGCATCTTCGCCCCCATTTCTATTCATGCCATCGTCATATGTGATGGCCGCCGGTTTCGGGGTTTTGGCGATGATGCGCTCATGAATACGCATGAAGAGGCTGTCGGTCAGAAGCGCGTGGTTGTAGGCGCAGATTTTACTGAAATCCACATCCATCAACGGGTTTACGCCGTCTGTGGCATTGGGGGCCAGTGTCGGCGGTGTGAAGACTTTGGCCGTGTTGATGGTGGCGAGCAGGACGACCATATCCTCCGCCGCCGATAACATGCCGGCGTTGTAATCGCCATCCACAATGGCGCGGTATGTCGGAATGGATTTTTGCCCGGTAATGGCATAAACGGAATGGCCGGATTCCAGTGCGACCAGCGCATCATTCACCGCGCGCATATGCATTTTGGTCAGACGGCGGCAAATCTGGATCAGCGGGCTTAACACATCCTGCTTCGCGCCGGGGCCAGTGAAATCAACAACGGCGGTCGATGCGACTTCGCCAATATCAATGTCAAACAAAACACGGATTTGCAAAAAACCGTCACGGCGGCCAGATTCGAAATCGGTCGGAAGAGTCATTGTGAGGGCGTATCCCTGTTGTCTTTTTTAATTATGCAGGGAAGCGTAGCGCAGGGATGCGGGGGCGTAAACCGTGAATTGCGGTGTTGCGGTGCGAAATGCGCGCCCGTCCCGGCATTCCCGCGAAAGCGGGAATCCATTGCGGGGTGTTGGCATTTGCGTGGATCCCCGTTTTCACGGGGATGCGGGTTTGTGGGGGGATCGAGGAGGCGTTACAGGCGCGGTTCAAACACGCTTATCAAACGCATCCAGCAATTCATCCATCATATCGGATGCGGTCTGGATGGTTTTGATGTTGGCCTTGTACGTGGTTTCGGCCAGGGTCAAATTCACGGCTTCTTCGGCCAGATCGACATTCGGTGCCCCGATGATGCCTTCGCTGTTCGCGAACGGGGAATCCGGGGCATAGGACGGAACGAAGGGCGGGTTTTTCGGAACGACCGTGGTGGATGTGCCGCCATCCCCATTCGCTTCCTGCTGAACCGTCTGGGCGGTGTAGGACGCGGGGCCGTTTCCGCCCTTGACCGCGCCGCCGCTGGTCATATTGGCGATATTGTTCGCGGCCGTGTTCACCCGTGTGGATGCGGCATTTAATCCGGATAACGCGATCTGTATGGCCTTAATCATATTTTCACTGTACCATAATTACATTAACAAAGGCCTGAATTTTCACATTTGGGCTGTGTCCGCCTGATCCATTCCTATGATCCTTTTGGGGTTATTAACACCATGAAATATATGAATAAAGCCCTGCTTTCCGCCGTGTTCGCTGCGGGCCTGATGATGGCCCTGCCGGCGCAGGCCGAACCAAAACCAACCATCTGGGGCTGGTGGCCGTCCCATTGGCAGAACATGGATTTCGAACCCTATCTGGAAAATGGCAAGGACCCGCACAACACCCAGTGGGACCGCAAAATCTGGAAGCCGGCCGATTGGGTTGCGCAAAAAGGTTCAACACAGGATTTGTTGAAGGGATTTTATTCCGCTGAAATTCTGAGCGATCAATATGTGGATGACGATGTTCCGGTGTTGGAGGTCGGTCCGAATTTCTATCACCTCTCCGGCTTCGATAAACGCCGCGTCGCCCGCACGGTGGATGAGGTGTATCAGATCACGGCGTCCAAGCCCGATGGCATGTTCATGCTGTATGATTGGCGGACGAAGAAAGCGGTTGGTATTTACACCGCGCATGGATTGCAGATCCAGTAATGAATACTGATAAATAAAAAACGCGATTGTATCCGGCGTTTTTTATTGGGTTCGACATCGGTCGTTTCAATGATGACCTGTGAACTGAGTGTGCGATGCACGGGGCATTTATTTGCAATCTCGATCAATTTTTCACGATCACCGCGCGTTAAGGCCGGGCCGTGCAGGACGATTTCCCGGGTAAAGCGATCCCGCTTTTCGCCGTTCACTTCAACCTTTTCATGCGTCAATTCAACATCAACCCCAGTGAGGGGCAAGCCCTTCATATCCGCGTACATACGCAATGTCATCGATGTGCATGCGCCCAGTCCGGCCATCAGGAAGCCATACGGATCGGGGCCGCGATCATTTCCGCCCGCATTGCGATCTTCATCGGCAATCAAACGGTGCGGGCCGCATTCAATCGCTTGAACGTAGCGGCCTTCACCGGTGGAATGGACAGTAACGGGGCGTGTGCTCATGATGCTTAGTACATCGCTTTGCGGATGGCGTCGGTTAGTTTCACGAAATCATCGAACGATCCCTGAATCTGGTTGCCGGACTTGCCGTAGATTTGGCCGTTCACGCGCACCTGATAAATGGAGGCCGTGTGGCTGGCATTCATGAAGCCGAAGCTTTCTTCGAAAATACATTCATATGTCGCTTCCTGTTCCAGGTATCCGTCCATGGTCACGGCGGTGATGGCAACGTGGCGTGTATTCGGACCTTCCGGTGAGGCGGAGAATTCGGATTTTCGGACGTCGCCCAGCGTTGTGCCCTCCGGCAGCAGCGAAGCCACGCCCGCCGCGCATCCCTTGGCCAGTGTCGCATCAGCCTGTTCACGGTTAACGCACCCCGTCAGAGTCAGGGCGCAGGCGGTCAAAAGCATAAAGCGAATGGCTGTTTTCATAATTTTATCCTGATTTTGAAATGAGAAAACGAATCGGTCTGCGTTAAGTTTAGCGCGGACAGGAGGGTGTGAAAATACGAAGCTGTAAGGGGGGTGGTTAGGGCCCGTCCCAGAACGATGCGGGTAACTGGTCGGCATCCGGCATGTCCAGCCGGTGCAAAGCGCGCACTGCGCCGGTGGCGGCGATCTGGTGACGGAACCATGTTTCTTGCCGCTTGGCGTACTGGCGGGTTTCGTTGATGGATCGCTCAATCGCGATGTCGCGCGGCAACCGCCCACGCATCAGGGCGCGCAATGGGCGGAACCCAAGTGCGTTGGTAATCGGGGCTGTTTCGGCCACGGTACCCGCGTCAATCTGGTCCTGCAACTGCGCCACTTCGTCCATCACGCCGCGATCCATCATGTGATGAAAACGCAAAGCACACCGTTCGCGCAACCAATCGCGCGGCGGGGTCAGGGCGATGAAGTCAAACGTTAAATGCGCCGGTGGTGGCTCCGCCGGGGCGGATTGCCAATCGGCCAGACTTTTGCCTGTTGCCTCGATCACTTCCCAGGCGCGGGTGATACGTTGCGTGTCGTTCATGTGCAGGCGGGCGGCCATCACGGGGTCGCGTCGCGCCAGATCGGCCTGCAACGCGGCCAATCCTTCACTGCGGATAATCATAATGGCGCGGTTGCGCACGGCCACCGGAACATCCGGCATGGGCGACATCCCGTCGGTCAGGGCTTTCATATAAAACCCGGTACCGCCGACAATGACGGGGGTTTTGCCGTTTAATGCGGCCTTGGCAATTTCTTCCAATGCCATTTTACGCCAGATCTGGGCGCTGCAGATGTCCGATGGGGGCAGCGCGGCGTAGAGGCGGTGCGGGATGCCCGCTTGGTCGTCGCTATCCGGCTGCGCACTCAGGCGGGGCAGGGCGTCGTACACCTGCATGGAATCGGCATTGATGACAACGCCGTCCAGTTTTTGCGCAAGCGCAACGGCCAGCGCCGATTTGCCGCTGGCCGTGGGTCCGCCGATAATGACGATGCGCTGTTTATTCAACGGTCGTATCGTCCTTCTCTGCGTCGGTCGTTTCCTCGATCGGAGCGTCCTGCTTCGGGGTTTTCTCAACCCGGTCTTTTTTCTTTTCCGAGGTTACGGGCTTGCGGTCGAGATCCAGCGCTTCGAAGCGCGTGTTGCCCTCGCGGCTGATCAGCAACAGAATTTTTTTCCGTTTGCTGTCAATGGCGGCCTGGATCAGTGTGGCGGCATCGCGCGCGTCGCTGACGGGCTGCTGGTTGATCTCTATGACGACATCGCCAACCATGAAGCCTTTTTCCGCCGCCTCCGATCCGCGTTTAACGGCGCTGATGATCACGCCTGTCACATCGTTCGGAATGTTAAATTCCGTGCGGTGTTCACTGCTGATCGCGGAGAAGGTGAGGCCGACGGAATCCACCGTTACGCCCGATCCTTTTTTCTCTGGCGTTTCAACGCTGGGGTCATCGGAGAGCAGGCCGGTTTCTTCAGCCTTTTCCAACTCACCAACCATGACGGTGGTTTTGTTCATTTTGCCTTCGCGCCAGAACTCAACCTCAACATCCTTGCCGATTTCGGTTTCGGCGACGATGCGGGGCAGGCCACGCATGGCGGTGACATCCTTGCCATCGAATTTCAGGATAATGTCACCCTGTTTCAATCCTGCTTTTTCCGCCGGACCGGTCGGGGTCAGGCTGGCCACCAAGGCACCGCCGGTTTTGTCCAAACCCAGGCTTTCGGCAATGTCTTCGGTCACTTCCTGAATACGAACACCCATCCAGCCACGGCGGGTTTTGCCGTATTTGGCCAATTGGTCAATGACCGGGCGGGCAAGGTTCGACGGAATGGCAAAGCCAATACCGATGGACCCACCGGTTGGGGAATAAATGGCGGTGTTGATGCCAATCACTTCGCCGTTCAAATTGAACATCGGTCCGCCGGAATTGCCGCGGTTAATCGACGCATCGGTTTGAATGTAATCATCATACGGGCCCGATTGAATGTCGCGGGCGCGGGCGGAGATAATCCCCGTGGTCACCGTACCACCCAGACCAAACGGGTTGCCGATGGCGATGATCCAATCACCCACGCGCATTTGTCCGCTGTCGCCGAATTTCACGGCGGTCAGTTTTTTCGTTGTGGTGACTTTCAACAAGGCTAGATCGGTTTTTTCGTCCTTGCCCAGAACTTCGGCGGGCATGGTGGTGTCGTCATGCAGGGTCACACGCACTTCGTCCGCGTCCTGAATAACGTGGGCGTTGGTAACGACATACCCTTTTTCCGCATCGACGATAAAGCCGGAGCCGAGCGAGGCGGGCGGGGCCATCGGTGCACCATTTTCACCCTGTTGCTGGCCCATGAATTCTTCAAAGAAATCTTCGAACGGGGATCCGGGTGGGAAGTGCGGCATGTCGGGCATATCTTCAATCACCTGCACACGCTGGGTTGAAGAGATGTTCACGACAGCTGGAAGCAAGACTTCAACCTCATCCGCCAGGCTGGCTGGGCCGCTGAACGTCGGGGTCTTGACGCTGGGGTTGATCGCGCCGCTGGGGCCTGCTGCGAATGCGGCGGCCGACAGGGTCAGGCTGGTGCCCATCAGGGCGCAGAGTACGGCAAGACGAAGCGTGGTACGCATGGTCATCCTCATCGAAGGGGTGTGAAAAATCCTGCACTAAAATTAGGCGTTGCCGTGCGGCAGGTCAATGGCGAGGGTGGAAAGAGATTACCCCGCCAGCCCCCGGATTATCCATATCAGGCATAATCCGCTGATGGCCATAATCGCGCCGAACAGGCGCAGGCGTTGCACGGGCAACATGATGGCCATGGCCATCATGCGCCGGACCATATCGGGGAACAGGGCGTACATCAGCCCTTCGATCACAAAGATCAGGCAGAAAGCGGTCAGGATATAGGCCGCAAAATCCACGACGCTATAGCCTTATGGGGCGTTGTTAAAATAACGGAAGAACGCACCATCCGGGGACAGGATCAGCTGTGTCGCCGGATCGCCCAGCGTATTGCGGTACGCCTCCAGCGATCGGGTAAAGGCATAGAAATCCTTGTCCTTGTTAAATGCGGCGGCATAGGTCTTGATGGCGGTTTCATCGCCCTGACCACGCACGATCTGGGCATCCTTCTCCGCTTCGGCCAGAATGATGGCGCGTTCCTTGTCGGCTTTGGATCGGATCTGCTGGGCCAGCTCCTGACCCGTGGCGCGGGTTTCGGTGGCTTTTTCTTTCCGTTCGGTGATCATCCGGCTGACCGTCGATGTGCGCAGCGTGTCGGTCAAATCGGCCTTGGCGATGCGGAAATCGACAATCTCAACGCCGCGATCGGCCATGGCGGTGTTCACGCGGTCGCGAATTTCATTCATCACGGTCGATCGACGCGATGACAGCAAGGTGCGCAGGGTGGTTTGACCCAGAACGTCACGGGTTGCCCCCTCCATCACAGCGCGAATGCGCTGTTCGGCGACATCTTCGGTCACCATACGCTGCAGGAATAACAGCGGATCAACGATGCGATAGCGGGCGAACGCTTCAACATTGATGGGTTCACCGCTGACCTCGGTGGTCAGTTTTTCCAACGCTTCTTTCTGTTCGTCGGAAATCTCCAGATCCTCATCCTTCACGCGCAGCGGGCTGGATTTGTCGGAGGACAAGTTCATACGCTGGGTTTGCGGATCAACGCTCAGGATACGGTTGTCGAAATAACGCACGTTCTGGATCAGCGGCAGTTTGAAATGCAAACCAGCTTCGGAAATCACGCGTTTGGGTTCGCCAAACTGCAGAACAATCGCGTGTTCGGTTTCACGAACCGTGAACACGGACAGGGCTGCGCCCATTACGACGACAGCCAAGGCAATCAAAACACCGGCGTGGGAGGGTTTCATGGTCATTCTATCCTGTGATTACGGTGTAACGGTCGTTTTGGCGGGCGCGGCATCCGGCGTGGCATTACCAGCAGCGGGCGCAATCCGGTTCAGAGGCAGATACGGCACAACGCCGTCCGATCCATCCTTGTCCATGATGATTTTTTGCGCGTTTTTCAAAACAGATTCCATCGCTTCGATATACATACGCTCACGCGTGACATCTTTGCCCTCCAGATAGGCACGATAAACGGAGTTAAACCGTTCGGCGTCACCCTCGGCGCGGGCGATGGTGGATTGGCGGTAGCCTTCGGCTTCTTGCAACATGCGTTGCGCTTCACCGCGGGCTTTCGGAATGATGTCGTTGCGGTAGATATTGGCCTCGTTCTGGAAGCGTTCAGCATCCTGAATGGCGGCGACGACATCTTCAAAGGCGTCCAGTACGTCCGGATGAACGGTGGCTTCCTGAATAACGACCTGTTTGATCGAAATCCCGGACTCATATGCGTTCAGCGTGTCCTGCATAATTTTCTGGGCGCGGGTGGCCACTTCATTCCGGTTGCCGGTGATGATGGGCTGCAAATTGGTCTGGCCGACCACTTCACGCATCGCGCTTTCGGCGACTTTCTTCAACGTCGCATCCGGGTCCTTGATTTTGAACAGATAGTTCTCGGCATTTTCAATGTTCCACAGAACGACCAGGTCCAGATCGACGATGTTGGCATCGGCGGTCAGCATCAGGCTTTCCTCCGGAATGTCACGCTTGCCTGTGCCTTCGCGGCCCATCGCATCGACGAAGCCGATTTGCACACGGCGGTCAACGGTGACGTTCAGAACGGTGGATTCCTCAACCGGATAGGGCAGGCGATAGCCCAGGCCCGGTTCCGTTTGTGTGCGGTTCCATGCGCCAAAACGGGTGATGACCGCGTTTTCGCCGGGCGTGACGTAATAAAAGCCACTGCTCAGCCACAAGGCCGCTCCGGCCAAAAGGCCCAGAACGATGAATTTTGTCGGGCCGAAACCACCAGGCAAGGCCTGGCGCAGGTTGGCTTGTGCTTTTTTCAGCAATTCTTCCAGGTCCGGGGGAATTTCACCGCCGCCCATACCGCCACCGGGGCCGCGCCCCGATCCACCGCCCTGACCGCCGCCCCATGGGTTGCGCGGGCCGCCGCCACCGGATCCGCCTCCGCGGTTACCCCACGGATTTTTATTGGGATTATTGTTGTTCGGATCGTTCGGGCCGGGCATGGGCTGGTCCTTTTTTCTGAAAAATCTTGATGCGCTTTAAAAAGCCCTCTAACAATAGCTTTTTTCCGCGGGAAAGCAACCGCAACAGGTACTGAATACGGGTTTGCCATGATTCAGAAGAATATTCCGGAAAACGAAATTTTGAATGCGCTGCGCACCGTGATTGACCCGGCAACGGGCTTGGATCTGGTTGGCGCCAATCGCATTTCTGGATTACAGGTGCGCGGCGGCGACGTGCTGTTCCTGATCCTGATTGATCCGGTGCAGGCGGGCGCGATGGAAGCCGTGCGCATGCAGGCGGAAAAAACCGTCGCCGCCATTGCTGGGGTGAAGAAGGTGACGGCGGTGCTGACCGCCGAACGCGAAGGCCCCGCGCCATCGATGAAAAAGGGCCCGGCCCCCTTACGCGAAAAACTACCCATCAAACACATTGTTGCCGTGGCATCGGGCAAAGGCGGCGTGGGCAAATCCACTGTCGCCGTCAATCTGGCCGTCGCACTGGCGATGGATGGGTTGAAGGTCGGGTTGATGGATGCCGATATTTACGGCCCCAGCGTACCGATGATGCTGGGCCTGCAAAACGCGCCGCGCCCGGTGGTGGATGCCGATACGAAAAAACTGATCCCGCATATCGCGCACGGTGTGAAGGCCATGTCGATGGGCATGCTGGTCGATGCGTCATCGCCGATGATCTGGCGTGGCCCGATGATCCAATCCGCCATCCGCCAGTTTCTGGAAGATGTCGATTGGGCGGGCAGTGACGGCGAACTGGATGTTCTGGTCGTCGACATGCCGCCGGGCACGGGTGATGCGCAATTAACGTTGGCGCAGAAGGTGCCGCTGTCCGGTGCTGTGATTGTTTCGACGCCGCAGGATATCGCCTTGATCGATGCACGCAAGGGCATCGCCATGTTTGAAAAGGTGGGCGTGAAGGTTCTGGGGCTGGTCGAAAACATGTCCTATTTCTGCTGCCCCGGCTGCAACACCCGCACCGATATTTTCGGCCATGGCGGTGCGCGGGATGAAGCCGCAAAAATGAATGTGCCACTGCTGGCGGACATTCCGTTGCAGGCCGAGATTCGTATGTTATCGGATGCGGGAACGCCCGTTGTTTCCGCGCGACCTGGTCTGGCCGAAGCGCAAAGCTATCGTGCACTGGCGCGCGACGTTATGGCGTCAATTGCGCTCGAGCGTCAGGATGACACAAGACGGGTTACCGGGTAATTCGGTGCGGGCGGTTTCCGTCCATTCATCCATATTGATGGCCGGGAAAAACGCATCGCCCTCGGGCTCCAAATCCACGATGGTCAGATAGAGCCGTTGAATGCGCGGCATCGCGGCCTCATAAATCTGGCCGCCTCCAATCACGAACACTTCATCCACATTGCGGCGGTGCGCGTCATTGATGGCATCGTTAATGGCGGCATCGATGGTGAAGGCCATCATCGGCGGGTTTTTGCCGTCGCGGTGCGCGGCGGGAAAACGGTAATCACGGTTGGATGTGATGACAATGTTGGTGCGGCCCGGCAACGGGCGGCCCAAACTTTCATACGTCATGCGCCCCATAACAACCGGTTTGCCCGACGTCACGGATTTGAAATGATGCATGTCGCCGGGAATATGCCACGGCAACGCATTGTCGCGCCCGATCACGCGGTTTTTGGCCATGGCCGCGATGGCGCAGATAACGGGTTCGTTGCTCATGTGATTTTAAACCGCGATGGGGGCTTTGATGGAGGGGTGCGCTTGATAGCCGACCAGTTCGAAATCCTCAAATTTGAAATCAAAGATGTTCGTCACATGCGGGTTCATGTGCATTTCCGGCAAGGGGAAGGCCTCACGCGATAATTGCAGTTTCGCCTGTTCGATATGGTTGGAATACAAATGCGCATCGCCCAGCGTGTGAATAAATTCGCCGGGTTTCAGTCCGCACACCTGCGCGATCATCATGGTCAGCAGGGCGTAGGACGCAATGTTAAACGGAACGCCCAGGAAAATATCCGCGCTGCGTTGATACAGCTGGCAGGACAGTTTCCCATCCGCGACATAAAACTGGAACAGGCAATGGCACGGCGGCAACGCCATCTTGCCAATCTCCGCCACGTTCCAAGCGGATACGATCAGGCGGCGGGAATCCGGGTTGGTTTTGATCTGGTGGATCAGGTTTGAAATCTGGTCGATATGGTGACCATCAGGGGTGGGCCAGCTGCGCCACTGGTGGCCGTAAACGGGGCCCAGTTCGCCATTTTCATCGGCCCATTCATCCCAGATGGAAACGCCATTATCCTTCAGGTACTTGATATTGGTATCCCCCTGCAGGAACCAGAGCAATTCATGGATGATGGATTTTAAATGCAGTTTCTTCGTCGTGACCACGGGAAATCCCTCGGCCAGATCAAAACGCATCTGATGACCGAACACGCTGAGCGTTCCGGTGCCGGTGCGGTCTTCCTTTTTCGCGCCTGTTTCCAAAACGCGGGTCATCAAATCGTGGTATTGCTGCATGATTAAATCCTCGTCCTTTCAACATGGGGCATGAGGGGCAAAACGGCAAGGTTTTGCCCCATTTCCGCCCATGAAAGCTGGGGACTTTAGTATTTCAGGATGGCCGGGGGCATCATGTTCCGGTGCAGGTTGGACGGTTCCGGCAATTCATCAATGCTCCAGGCCAGATTCCAGTTTTTGTCCTGCTGGGTATAGGCCTCGACAAATTTGGACAGCAAAACGGTGTCACCGGCTTTGATATTCAGGGATGCGGGCAGGTCCAGCTCTGTCGTATCGCCTTGTTTCATATAGGGGTAGATAATATCGAATTCCATAAAATGTGGCGCCGCCTCGTTGGCGAGGCAGTTGAACGTGACGCGCAGCGTGTCGGCCTGGGTCGGGTGCGCGGTGACGGATTGGACGATAATCATGGAAAGACTCCGTTTGAATGGGGTGTGGCCGGGTTATAGGTTACCCGTAATGCAAATGCAAATCATTCTTATCTAATTGGTTTTGGGCGGTTTCTGGGAAATGATTGAAAAATCGCTGGTTTGCCTTATACTTATATGTGCCGGGTTCGCCCGGCTATGAGGCTAAACGCCGTTCGAAATAAGCGACGTGGACCCGGGGGCAGTGCCCGGCAGCTCCACCAAAGTCCGCAGTTACGAGCGAAGCGAGTGTTACGAGGACTTTGTCGCGCCGTAGCGGGTGAAACCCGCGGAGGCGGACAGAGATGAAGCCCGCCTCCGCCCCCAAGGGGCTACGGCGCGGCGCTCAAAATCCTCAGGCTCACTTCGTTCACCAGCGGATTTTGGCGGGGCTGAAACAGGATCGACACGCGTGGTAAAGGGATGGTTTGTCTTCGGCATTGTACCGCCGTTATCGGGCTATTTTATATTTGCAAACGACAACTTCGTCGTAGCGAATGACAACAGCCGTGAGGCTGCTGTCGCTATCGCTGCCTAATTTATTAGGCAGTTGTAGTGAGTAGCTGCAAATCAATCCCTGTCGTCTAGACAACGGCAGGTGGGGCCCGGGCCGAGCCTCGCAACAGAATCGGCCCACTTTTTCTTCTTCGTTTCGGGATCGGTAGAATTTTGATGTGGCGCGCATTTATCGCGCGCCACACGATCTTTCGCGTAAGGAGGTCATCATGACAGCACGAAAACAATCCAGCGGTAAAATCAACGATCTGCAAGCGCGTCGCCGTGCACCACTGACAACGCCGACCAGTTTGAATCCTCAAACGGTTGCCGAAATTGCGGGGGCGATGAACGCGCTTCTGGCCGATGTTTATACGCTCTATTTCAAAACCAAAAACTTCCACTGGCATATCAGCGGGCCGCATTTCCGTGAATATCATCTTCTGCTCGACGATCAGGCGGCAGAGATTTTGAATATGACGGATATCGTCGCGGAACGTGTCCGCAAGATTGGTGCGGGCACGCTGAAATCCCTGAACCAGATTGTTCAGCAACAGCGTCTGCTGGAAAACGAGGCCGATTTTGTCGATCCGCGCGATATGCTGGCCGAATTGCGCGATGATAATCTGACCCTGATCCAATCCATGCGCAATCTGCATGACCTGGTCGCCGAAAAAGAAGATGTGGCCGCCGCCAGTCTGATCGAAGTCTGGATTGATGAGGCGGAAAGACGGGTCTGGTTCCTGTTCGAAACGGGCCGGGCCGCATAACATAAGTACCCGGCCAGAAAACACCCCGCCCCCTATTCGGGCGAGGTGTTGATTTGGGGGATTTTGCAAACCCGGCCAATGGGTTATAAATAAACCCATGACACAGATATCCAAAAAATTATTGTCTCCTTCTCTCCTGATCTCAATCGCGGCCTGTTTGTGGGTTGTCGCGCTGGTGGCGTCGTTGGCGCTGGGTGGCGATGACATTTTGATGCGCATGGGCGCGGTGGGTGCGGCGGTTCTATCGGCGGGTCTGGTGCTGTATGCGGCGCGGCCTGTATCGTGGCCATCGGGCATCATCATGCCAGCGCTGGCACTCAGTGCGGTTTGGGTTGCGGCCTCTGTGCTGTGGTCCGATGCGCGGGCCATCACCATTATGATGATGCCGACCTTTTTGGTCTTTCCACTTTTGACCATCGCTGTGGCGGCGTTGCGGGGCGATAATCTGATCCGTTTTATCCGCGTGGCGGGTGCGGGTGGCTTTGCGGTGATTGCGGCGCTGTGCGTCTGGGCGCTGGTTCAGTATTACGCGTTACCGGATATGCTGGTCGCGGGGCAAGTGCGCGAACCCTTCGCCAACCCCAATGCCTATGCATCGTTTTTGAACTGCGCCATTTTTGCTGCGTTGGCTGTTGCCTTTGTTGCGGCGGGGCGCGTGCGGATAATGGCCTGGGGGCTAATCGCGCTGATCCTGATTGCACAGGCCACGATCAGCAGTCGTGGTGGTTTGTTCGTTCTGATCGGTGGTCTGGCCGTTTTGACGGTGTTGGAACCGCGTATGATGCGGGCCCATATCAAACCGCTGCTGGCCTGTATCGGGGCGGGCGTTCTGGGATTGCTCGCGACGCTGATTTTTGCACAGGATGGACAGGCCACGATGTTCAGCCGCATGGCGAACATAGCCGATCATCCCGATAATTTTATTCTGGGTCGCACCGCGATTTGGGATGCGGCGGTGGGCATTGTCGCGCGTTATCCCATTTTGGGAACGGGCTATGGCACGTTCTTCCTGCATTATCCGTATGTACGCACGCCGGTGGATGAATGGTCCGGTGGGTTTATGGCGCATAATGATTATCTGCAAATCCTGATCGAAACGGGCCCGGTGGGTGTCATTGTCATGGCGATCATTCTGGCCGCCGCCGTGATGATGATGGCGCGGGCGCGTAAGATTGGGGGCGGCGATATGCGTCGTGTTGTGGCATCGGTGTTGTTCTGTGGTATCGGTGCACTTGTCGCGCACGCGATCTTTGATTTCCCGTTTTATACGTTGCCAATCATGCTGGTCCTGCCGCTGATGATGGCGGTGTGGGTGGTTTGTGTATCGCCGTCTAACGTGCAGCGCCGTTCTGTATTGTTTGGGCATCGTTATGCCGATCTGGCTCTGGTTGTGGCCTTGGTCGCCGGGATGGGCGTATGGGCGCAAACGATGCTGGGCGAACGGGCGCTGGTGACGGCGGAACGCCTGTTCCAGCAGGATGATGTGAATGGCTTCGCCGCCAAGGTGAATGAAGGGCACAGCATCGGTATGGGCATGAATGATCGGTCCTATGCCATGGCGGCGCGCATCCCGATGGGCATTATCGTGGGCAAGGGATCGCGCATCAATGATGCGGAGAAGCAGGCGCTGGTGGCGCAGGCGGATAATCTGCTGACCGCGGCACAGCGCCACAACCCGTTCCGGCCCGGTCATTATATGCAACAGGCGGAGCTGGCCGTGATGGCCGGGGCGTATTGGCCATCATGGATGCCGGATGCAGAAGGATTATTGCGGCATGCGCTGATCATCGACCCGCGTTATTTGCCGGCGCGCACACGTCTGGCCGCGTATCTGGCCCAGAACAAGCGTGGTGACGAAGCGTACGAGGTTCTAAAGGCGGGCCTTGACCGCGTCTATCTGGACCGGGTGGGTGAGGCGATTGAATATTATGATGACGTTCTGGCCATGGCCGACAAACGCGGGGATGGGGATGACCCCCTGATCCAGCGCGGCCGGGCGGAACAAAAGCGGGCGCAGGCCATCCGAGCCCGGGCTATTCTTAAGGCGCAGGCCTGGCAGGGGGGCGAAAAAGCGGCGGAATAACTTGTCCACAGCATAGTGGGCGGGTTCCGGGGCGGGCGCTGGCCAGCCGAATCCCGATATGTCACAAAGGGGAGAAGGGGCGATTCGCCCCGCTTTGCCCTTTGGGGGTAAGGCTCGTTCCAGATTTTTCCGCCGACAGGCTTAGAGATTCAGTATGAAAGACGACGATATCCTGCGATATGACAGAATGGTCGAAGGTGCCCTGCGCGGCGTCGTGCGCCAGGCCATCCAAGAGGTTGTGGGCGAAGTGGCCGAAGATGGCCGCCTGCCGGGTGATCACCATTTCTATATTACATTCATGACCGACTACCCCGGTGTGAAGATTCCGGACTACCTGCGCGAACGCTATCCGGGCGAAATGACCATCGTCCTGCAATACCAGTTTTATGACCTGGGCATTATCGAAGATAAAAACGGTGGCCGTATTTCCGTGACCCTGTCGTTCAACAACGTTCCGGAGCGTCTGGAAATTCCGTTGGCGGCGATCAGCATTTTTGCCGATCCGTCGGTGAACTTTGCCCTGCAATTCCAGCCGCTGGGCGATGATGACGGCCCGGATCTGGACCCGAGCGAAGATTTTGACGATGACGACACGTCCAATCGTGGCGGCAATGGCGGTGAAAAAACCGGCGAAGTCGTATCGCTCGACAAATTCCGCAAGAAAGACACGTAAGGTCTGTCTCCATGGCTCTTGACCTCTCTTTGCTCTGGGACGATTCCATCGACCCGGCGGTTGAACCGCGCCGCATTTTGATTACGCGCGGCGAATTTATCGACCCCGCGCGGGATGACCGCAAGGTGCCATGGAAAATTTATTACCCCACCGATGATGCGGGCGAACAATTGCCCGTTGTGATCTGGTCCCACGGCCTGGGGGGCAGCCGCGATGGCGCGGGCTTTATCAGCCGTTTTGTATCGTCCCATGGCTACATCGTTGTGCATGTCCAGCACAGGGGAACGGATTCGTCGCTCTGGGAAGGACAGCCGGGACATCCGTGGGATGCCATTCGCCGCGCGACCATTACCCGCGAAACCGTATTGAACCGTTACCGCGATATTCCGTTCTTACTCGACCAGTTGATGATCTGGGCCAAGGATCATCCCGATATTGGCGCGCGCATGGATTTTTCACGCATCGGCATGTCGGGCCATTCGTTTGGCGGCGGTACGACGCAAATCATGGCCGGGCAAAAGTTAGACGAAGGCGATGGGTTATATGATATGCGCGAACCGCGCTTTACCGCCGGTATCGTCTACAGCCCGGTGCCCAGCTCGATCCGTTCCTTGGCTAGTCCAGCCAGCGGTGATGACCGTGCGGCGATTTACCGTGATATCGCCATTCCCCTGCTGATGATGACGGGGACGGCGGATGAAAGCCCGATTGAAGGGTTCGGGTATGATCGCCGAATGGAAGTGTTTGAACTGTCCGGTGGGCCGGATCAAAACCTGCTGATGCTCAATGGTGGCGATCACATGGTCTATAACGGCAGTCGTGGCCAGTTGGGTGACAACCCGTTGCGCGAACCGCATGAAACCATCATCAAAGTGGCCAGCCTGGCGTGGTGGGATGCCTATTTGAAGGGCGATCGCGTTGCCCATGAATGGCTGATTGGCGGCGGTCTGGCGCGCTGGATGGATGATCTGGGCACGCTGACGCATCGGCCTTAGCAGCTCATTCCCTCCCTCATCGTCATCCCCGCCTTGTGCGGGGATCAGGAAATGACCGGGAAAAACTGGGGTTTGTGGCCCCGGATCCGCGCACAAGGCGGGGATGACAGCGGTAAACACGGGGCTTTGCCATGATTTCACCCCATATTTTCGCTATCCTTTTTTAACTGAAAAAGCGATTCGGCGTTATGGAAGGTTTTTGTGAGCGTAAACAGCCCCAAAAGACGACGATTTAAATTTGTTCTGATCACGTTGCTGGTTCTGGTTGCCGTTGGTGCCGGGGCGTGGTTCGCGTGGAAGGCCCCGGCCAGCAAAAACCCCGCCGCCACCATGATGACGGTACAGGTGCAAACCACAACGGTCGATGATGTCGTGACCGCACAGGGTAAATTGGAACCGCGCGATTATGTCGATGTCGGCGCGCAGGTTTCTGGCCAGCTGGAAAAAATCCATTTCGAATTGGGCGATGTTGTGAAGGCCGGTGATTTACTCGCCGAAATTGATCCCGAAGTCTATGAAAAGCGCGTTGAGGCCGACGAGGCCGCGCTGAAACGTTTACAAGCCCAGCGTCTGCAACAGGAAGCCAGCGTTTTACAGGCGCAACAAAAATTCGACCGCAATAAAAAATTGGTCAAAGACAAGGCTGTCAGCCAGGAAAATTTTCAGGACGCGGAAACGGCCCTGAAAATCGCACAGGCACAATTGGCCGCTTTGGATGCGCAAATTGCCGAAGCGCAATCGACATTAGAGGGCGATCAGGCGAATTTGGGCTACACCAAAATCTATGCCCCGATGGATGGCACCGTCGTCGTGCAAAGCGTGCAGGAGGGCCAGACCCTCAATGCCAGCCAGCAGGCCCCAACCTTGGTTCAATTGGCCAATCTGGATACCATGACCGTGCGGGCGCAAGTGGCCGAGGCGGATATTATGCGCCTGAAACCCGGTATGGATGTGTCTTTCACCACGCTGGGGTCGCAGGGGCGCACATGGACCGGGACCGTACGTCAGATTTTGCCCAGCCCCGAAACCATCAATGATGTTGTTCTTTATAACGTTCTTGTCGATGTTGATAACAAGGATCGTCAATTGATGACGGGCATGAGCACGCAAATGTTCTTCGCAATCAACAAGGCTGAAAATGTACTGGCGCTGCCGGTTTCCGCACTGGGTAAACGTGTGCCGGATCAGGATGGTGAAGATACGCTGGCCTATTCTGTGCGCGTTGTTCAAGGACGTAAGATTGAGGACCGCGCCGTGCAAATTGGTTTGATGAACCGCACGATGGCCGAAGTGAAATCCGGCCTGTCCGCTGGCGATGAAATCGCCCTGCCGTTGGCGGTGGCATCATCATCGTCCGGTGGCGGCTTCCGTGGCGGGCCGCGCCTATGAGCGAGCCGTTGCTGCAGCTTTCGGGCCTGAGCCGTGTGTATGAAAGCGGCGACAGCATCGTCCGGGCGCTGGACCATATCGACCTGACCATCCATGCCGGGGAATTTGTTGCCATTATGGGGCAATCGGGGTCCGGTAAATCCACATTGATGAATATTCTGGGGTGTCTGGATCGTCCGACGGGTGGCACATACCATGTGCTGGGGCGCGATGCGTCGGTGTTGGATGCTGATGAGCTGGCGGCGTTGCGCCGTGATACGTTCGGGTTTGTGTTCCAGCGTTATAATTTGCTGGCCACGGCCAGCGCGGCGGAAAATGTTGAAATTCCGGCCATCTATGCGGGTTTAAGCGTGGCCGATCGCCGGGCGCGGGCGCAGGAATTATTGTCGCGGCTGGGGCTGGGGGATCGGGCCGATCACCGTCCGTCGCAACTCTCCGGTGGGCAGCAACAGCGCGTGGCGATTGCCCGCGCATTGATGAACAATCCCCCCGTCATTCTGGCCGACGAACCCACGGGTGCGCTGGATTCAAAAAGCGGGGCCGAGGTGATGGACCTGCTGAAATCCCTGCATGCCGAAGGGCGCACAGTGATTTTGATTACCCACGATGAAAAAGTGGCCGCCCACGCCAGACGCATCATCCGCATCAGCGATGGAAAAATCACGGATGACAGCGGTGACGGCAAGGATGGCGTAACGACCATTGCGCCGCATGTGGACCGCAACGCCCATGCCAGCGTGATGGCGGACATCATGGAATCAACCAAAACGGCCATGCGGTCGTTGCGCGTGAATTTGTTCCGTACGGCGCTGACCCTGCTGGGCATTGTGATCGGTGTGGCCGCCGTTGTCACCATGCTGGCCATCGGGCAGGGCAGCAAGCAAAAGGTTCTGGATCAGATCGGGGCCATGGGCACCAATCTGCTGAACATTCGTCCCGGCGCACCCGGTGTGCGCAGCAGTGGTGATAATGCATCATTAACCGTTGATGATGCCATGGCGTTGGTGGGCTTGCCCAATATCGATGTGGTGGTGCCGGAACGCTCGGGCCGGGCGACATTGCGTTTTGGCAATATTGATTATTCCACAACGGTGCAGGGCGTGGGCGAGGGGTTTCCGCTGGCCCGCGACTGGCCCGTGGCGCGGGGCGCATTTTTTATGGACCGCGATGTGTCCACTTACGCCCCGGTTCTGGTGCTGGGGAAAACCGTGGCTGATATTTTATTCCCCGGTGGGGACGATCCGGTGGGGCGCTATGTTCTGGTTGGTAATATTCCGTTCCAGGTGATTGGCGTGATGGGGTCAAAAGGCGCGGCCCCGTGGGGCGGGGATCAGGATGATGCCGTGTTCGTCCCCTATACCACGGGCATGATCCGCCTGTTCGGGCAAAATTTCCTGAACAGCATTACCATCCGCGTTGGCGATATTGCGTTGATGGAGCAGACCGAGGCGGCGATTGGGCAAGTTCTGCTGCAGCGTCACGGCACCGAAGATTATCGTATTCGCAATACGGCCTCGATTCTGGCGGCGGCGACGGAAACGCAGAATACATTGACCATCCTGCTGGGCACGGTGGCGGCGATTTCGTTGCTGGTCGGTGGTATTGGCGTCATGAACATTATGCTGGTCAGCGTGACCGAACGCACGCGCGAAATCGGTATTCGTATGGCCACGGGGGCGCGCCGCCGCGATATTATGTTGCAATTCAATACCGAAGCCGCCGTGGTGTGCGGTGTCGGTGGTGTGCTGGGCCTGTTGGGCGGGTTTCTGGCCGGGTGGATTGCGTCCTTGTTTCAAGTCACGGTGATTTTTACGGTGGCCCCGGCGGTTTTGGCGTTTACCTGTGCCTTTGTGACGGGCGTGTTGTTCGGCTACCTGCCCGCGCGTAAGGCTGCATGGCTGGACCCCGTCGTGGCCCTCAGTTCGGAGTGAGATGATGAAGCGTTTTTTATTGGCCTCCGTTGCCGCTCTGGCTCTGTCGTCCTGTTCGCTGACGCCTGATTACACGCGTCCCGACGTGGGTACGCCCACCGCGTGGCACATTGATGCCAAAACCGGTGTCAATGTAACGGCGGATTGGTGGGGCAATTTTAAATCGACGGAATTGAACGCGCTGATTATTCGCGCACTGGAAAACAACAATGATTTGCGCGCGGGCATTCACCGCATTGAACAGGCCCGCGCCAGCCTGAAAATCGCCGGGGCGGATATGTATCCATCCATCGATGGATCGGGCGGCGTATCGTGGTCGCGCAACAATCCGACCAGCGGCAAAACCACATCGGAAAATTCTGGACGCGCCGGGTTTGGTGTGGCGTACGAGGTCGATTTATTCGGCGCCAATCAGGCAGCAATCGATGCCGCGGCCGCGAATGTCGAAGGGGTCGTTGCCGATCGGCAGGCCTTGGCCCTGACCGTGATGGGTGATGTGGCCACAACATACTTCACCATTCTGAATTTGAATGAACGGATTGGTATTGCCGAAAGCAATTTGAAAATTTCGCGCGAGGTTCTGCGGATCGTACAGGCGCGTGAGGATGCCGGGTCCGTTTCGGGGCTGGAAGTTGCCCAGCAAAAAACAATCGTCGCCAATACCGAAGCCGGATTGTCCAGCATCCGGGAACAGCGCGTGAATGCGTATAATGCGCTGGCCGTGTTGTTGGGCCAACCACCGCAAACGGTGGCGGTGCAGGCAAAGGATTTGTCGGGTGTGACCTTGCCCACCATCGCTGCGGGGCAACCCTCGGATCTGCTGATCCGTCGCCCGGATATTTACAGCGCCGAAATGGATTTAATCGCGGCCAATGCCAATATTGGTGCGGCCCGCGCGGCGTTTTACCCCTCGCTTAATCTGGGGCTGGATTGGTCCGTGGCGGCCAGCCCGCTGGGTGATCCGACAGCGACGGCGTTGTCGCTGGCCGCCGCCCTGACCGCGCCGATTTTCCAAGGTGGACGTTTGGAAGGTGGATTGGAACAAGCCACGGCCCGTCAAATGGAATTGGCCGAAACCTATCGCAAAACCGTTCTGGTCGCGTTCCAGGAGGTGGAGGATGCGCTGGCCGCAATCCGGTCCTCTGGCGAACGGCAAACGGCGCTGGATGTTGCGGCGACGGAATCGCGCCGCGCATGGGAATTGTCGGTGAAACAATATGACGCCGGGTTGATTGACTTCCAGACGCTGCTGGATGCGCAAAGATCCATGCTGTCTGCGGATGATACGGCGCGTTCGGCACGGCTGGCGACCTATACGGCGGCGATTACCCTGTTCCGGGCCTTGGGTGGCGGATGGGAATCGAGCGTAATGCGCTGATTTTTCAGGGTGTTTTTGCTGGAATTGGGGGCTTTTCAAGATTTTGAATTGCCTTGGTTTGGGCTTTCTGTTAATCCTGTGCCGTCTTTTCGAAGAAGCGCTCGTAGCTCAGCTGGATAGAGTATTGGTTTCCGAAACCAAGGGTCGCAGGTTCAAGTCCTGCCGGGCGCGCCATTTCCCTTGGAAATGGTCGCCCTCTTATAAAAGGGTGGTTCGAACTTTGTTCGAACGGGCGCGCCATTTTTCCCCATCATATAAATCGTATCCGTCACTCCGGCGAAGGCCGGAGTCCATGGGATAGAGTGTATGGATACCGGCCCCATGAATTTTTGGCGCCGGTATGACGTAAAAGGGGATTAGTGTGATTGGTTTAATCCAGCTTTTTTCAACGCGGCCTTCTGGCGTTTCTCCAGCGCGGCTACATCGAAATCGGCAATCATCTCGTTAAACAAACGGTGCCAGTTTACTTCCGCTTTCAAATGCAGGAAGACGGAACCCAATCCCAATGCGGCGCGATCCATAAACACGAATTCACGCGGGACAGTCACACCGCCGAGGGAGCGCAGGCGTTCATGCACTTCGGTTGCGGTTTCGCGGCCATAGATGCCGTTGGTCACTTCGCCAATCGGGCGGACGCGGTCTTCCATCACCGGGCCATACAGGAATTTGGCCCAGATATTGAGCGTTTCAATGTGGCCCTTGGACAGGTTGTTGAAACCCCATGTTTCATAGGCGTGCACAGCGCGGGCCGTGTCGTCGTTCATCAGCGCGTGATACAGGTCGATGACGCCGCCAATAAATTTCGGCGGGAAGACGCGGACACATCCAAAATCCATCAGATTAATGGACAGGTCGTCACGCACTGTATAATTGCCCAGATGCGGATCGCCGTGGATCACGCCGTAATAATACAGCGGCACATACCACGCCCGGAACATGTTCAGGGCAATCTGATTGCGTTGATCCGCGTGGGCGTCGACGTAATCCAGAATCTTTTCGCCATCCAACCATGTGGCGGTCAGTAAACGGTCCGTCGATAAATCGTCAATCACCCGCGGAACATGCACGGCCTTCTCATCCGCCAGCATATTGCCGTAGAGTTTGCAGTGGCGGGCTTCCAGCGCGTAATCCATTTCTTCGAACAATCGGGCGGACAGTTCGTCATGGATGTATTTCGTTGAAATCGCCTTGTCGTGTTTTTCGTACAGCGAGAAGATCAGTTTCAGCTGGTTTAAATCCGCCTGAATCACCGACTGCATGTCGGGGTATTGCAGTTTGCAGGCCACGCGCGTGCCATCATGCAAAACGGCGCGGTGCACTTGGCCCAGGCTGGCGGCGGCGGCGGCGTCATGTTCGAACGATTTGAATTGGCTTTCCCAATCGGCACCCAATTCCGTTTTCATCCGGCGGCGCACGAAGGGCCAGCCCATTGGCGGCGCGTTGGATTGCAGCTGGCGCAGGGCGTTGGCATATTCGGGGGGCAGAGCCTCCGGGATCGTCGCCAGAATTTGCCCGACCTTCATCAACGGCCCTTTCAGGCCACCCAGAGCCAGCAGGAGTTCCTCGGCGTGCTTTTCCCGCTCAATCTTCAGGCCCAGATAGCGTTCGCCCGCAACTTTCGCGGCCAACCCGGCCATCGCGCCAGAGACTTTGGCGTAACGGGCCGCGCGGCTGGCGATTTTGCTGCCGCCGTCGCCGGATTTTTTCGATTTGTTTTTCGGATCATGTGCCATGGGTGCAATGTGGCGGGACTGACAAAAAAGTCCAGCCTTATTTCCCGTTTATATCCATAATTTCACTGATTTATGGCTTGAAAAGCGGGCTGGGGCACGCCACTCTAACTCTCTGAAATATATAAACGGACGGCTTTTCCCATGACCCGCCAGATTGATACGCACCGCGACCATATCCTGCTCACCGGACTGCCCGATGTGGTGTTTGATGGCTGGGCGGTGTCCACCTTTGAAACCGCGTTGAAAAATGCGGGCGAAGACCCTGCGCTGGTGCGGGCGGTGTTTCCGGGCGGCGTGGCCGATATCGTGGCCCATTTTTCCGATTGGGCCGACGTGTCGATGATTGATGCGCTGGCCGATATCACGCCCGAAGAACTGCGCGTGCGCGATCGTATCCGCGCGGCGTTGCTGGCCCGGTTCAACGGCCTGGCCCCGTGGAAGGAACAGGTCCGCATGGCCTCGACATGGTGGGCGGTGCCGGGACGGCAGACGATGGCCGCCAAATGCGTCTGGCGCACGGCGGATTGCATCTGGGACTGGGCGGGCGATATTGCCACGGATTACAACCGCTATACGAAACGGGCGTTGTTGTGTGGTGTTCTGACATCGTCCACGGTGGCATGGCTGAACCATTCCGGCGATGATGACGCGGCGCTGGAAGAGTTTATTGATCGTCGCATCGACCGTATTATGACGCTCGGGAAAATGATGGGCCGCATCATGCCCGGTAAGAAAGATAATAATAAAAGATCCGGGAAGGGACATTCGGCATGAATAAAAACGCCATGCGTACCGTTGTATTATCCGTTGCGGTTGCCGGAATGCTGGGGGGCGCACTGCCCGCCCATGCCAGCAACACCCTGCCGCCCGGTGCGCAGCCTGTTGCGGAAAAAGCCGGTTTTTTCGAATCCATCGGGGCGAAAATCAAGGCCATGTTCCCGCAATATTTTCAGGATCGTGACACCAGTGCCGCGCCTGCTGAAACATTGCGCGCCCCCTTTGCTGACCCCAGCCTGCCCCCCGTAACGCCGACGCCGTTGATGCAATTTGGTATTGGTGTCAGTGAACTGGATAAAACCGCCGGAAAGAACCTGGATGTTCCGCACCGGAACCAGGATGAATTGGCCAAGTGGCTGGATCGTGCCGTGGCCGAAACCATGTCGTTCAGTCCCGCTTCCTATCCCGATCATATTAAACATCTGGCCACGGGCTTTACGCCCGAAGGGTTGGCGCAGTTCCAGGCCTGGGTCCAGAATGCCAACCTGATTCAGGCGATGGAAACCGGCCATCTGCAGATGAATGGTTTTGTTCAGGAGGCGCCGTTCCTTCTGAACGAAGGGGTTGTGAACGGGCGGTATCGCTGGTTGTTTGAAATTCCGGTGATGATCAGCTTTTTCGACAAGGACGTGAAGTTCATGAAAAGCTCGACCCAGATCAAGGAAACACGCCGCCTGTTGGTCCGCCTGCAAATCGGGCGTGTGGCGTCGGGTGGTCTGGAAAATGGCGTTTTAATCGAAACATGGGAAGTCTACGCCAATACGCGTAAAAACTGATCAGGCGATGCGTTCTTTGCTTCAGGCGGGCGATCCGCCTCCCGTTGAAATTCTCAATCCTGATGGACGCAGTGACTGCATCCTGATCTGCGAACATGCGGGGGCGGTGGTGCCGGCCGCCCTGGGGCGTATGGGGCTGGACGACGATGATTTTGGTCGTCATTACGCTGTGGATATTGGTGCGCGCGGTGTGACGGAACATCTCTCCCGTCTGTTGGATGCGCCTGCGATTGTCGCGACCTATTCCCGTCTGGTGGTGGATATTAATCGCACCATTGATCACGAAACGACATTTCCGGTGACGGGCGAGGGCAAGCCCATTCCCGGGAATGTGGGATTGAGCGATGCTGACAAGGCACAGCGTATCAATGAAATCTACAAACCGTTTGATCGGGCGGTGCAGGATGTGATGAATTCCGTTCTGGATCACGGCGGCCGCCCGATGTTGCTGGCGGTGCACAGCTACACCCCCGTCTTTTTCGGAACGCCGCGCCCCTGGGAATGTGCCGTGCTGTGGCGCGAGGATTGGCCCATGTCCCGGGCTATGCTGGGCCATTTACAAGCGCTGGGTCTGAACGTGGGGGACAACGAACCCTATGACAGCCGGAAACAATGTTTCGGCACGCTCGATCGCCATGCCGGGGGCCATGGCGACGGGGCGGACGGGGCGTTTTTATGGCCCCATGCTTTGGTAGAAATTCGTAACAACCTGATCCAAAACGATAAAGACCAGCAATCCTGGGCCGAAATTCTGGCCAATGTGGTGCATAAAATTATGGCGGATGAATCGAATCGCGGCCTTCCGCCCGACACCCCCTTGGGTTAAGATCGCCCCGTTAACCACCATCTGTGACCGCAGGCGACCTGTTTTATGCAAACGGGCTCCGGTCCTTGTATTTGTAACGGGATTTGAAAATGGCAGAAGCACAATTGAAAAGCGTTGGGTCCGATGATGGCACACGCGAAGTGGATGGCGTGACGGGCAAGCGCCTGAAGGCGTTTATTGAGCGTCTGGAACGCTTGGAAGAAGAAAAATCCGCGCTGGCCGAAGATATCAAGGACGTTTACGCAGAATCCAAAGCTGTTGGTTTTGACACCAAAACCATTCGCAAAATTATCCGCATGCGCAAAGTGGCGTTGGATAAACGCCGCGAAGAAGAAATGCTGCTGGAAACATACAAAGCCGCGCTTGGTATGGAATAATTGCTTTCTTTGCATTCGGTGTAAAAACCGACACAATAAAGGCCGGGGTGATCCCCGGCCTTTGCTTTTTCGGCCTTTGTTTTTTGCGACGGATTTTCTTATGACGCATCTTTTGTCCCGCTTATTGATCCCGGCTGTGTTCGGCGTGGTTGTTGCGCTGGCGATGTTTTTTCGCGGGATTGAACAGGCCTTGTTTGCGCCAGTTCTGGGCGGGGCGTGGGTGTGCGCGGCCATGGCATTTTGGCCGGCGCGGCGGATGGTTGGCTGGGATGCGCCGTGGGCGCCGCTAACGGTGGCCCTTGTGTTGTTCTTTGGCTGGATCGGGCTGGCCGTGTTCCGGGCCGATGTGGCGTTTGTCAGCGGGGCCTTCACGGCCATGCTGTTGCTGGTTCCGGCCCTGTTTTTCACATTGACGCTGTATCGCGATCACGGGCCCGACATTTTACCGGCGATGACCCGTGTCCTGACCGGGCTGGGTGCGGCATTGTCCGTGTGGACGATTTTTCAGGCGGCGGTTCTGCCGGATCTGGCGGGCGGTCGCATTCACCATCCCTTCCTCAACGCCAATGATCTGGGTGCGTTTATCGCGATGAGTGTACCGTTCGCGTTGGCCATGCTGTTACGCGGGTCTGGTCGCGTGATGGTGGCGGGCGGCGTGATGGTGGCGTTGGCGCTGGTGGCGATTGCCATGACGGAAAGCCGGGGTGGGTTTCTGGCTGCGGGGGCGGTGATCGTGGTAATGGCGCTGTGGTGTGCGCCACAAACACGCCGCCGCATCGGGCCCTTTGTTCTGACCCTGGTGGCGGCATGGGCGATGTGGTTTGCGTTGTGTGCTTATTTGAATGATGTCGATACAATCGCAACACGCTTTGGCGGCATTATGGGGGATTCCAAGGCCAGTATTGATGAACGCTATCTGATCTGGACCACAGCGTTGTCGATGGCGGCGCATCACCCATGGACGGGAATGGGGGGCCTGGCTTCGTTCTATTTATCCTATGCCGGCATGCGACCGTTCGGGGATACCAGCGACGGATATTTCGTGCATCTGGATCCCTTGCAATTCGCCGTTGAAACCGGGATTCCGGCTTTGATCTTTTTCTATCTGCTGCTGGACGTGATTGCGGTGCGCACGGTGATGGCGGCATCGGCCACGCAGGATATGGGCCAACGTCTGGCGGTGCTGGCTCCGGCGGCATCCTTGCTTGTTCTGGTTTTGAATGCGCATCTCAGTTTCCAGCTTTATATGCCCGTCTTCTTGATCCCCGCCGGTGTTATTCTGGCCGTATGGTATGCGGCGACGGAACAATGTCTGGGACGGAACCGCTTTGCCCTGTCATTCAAGGCTCCGTTTGTCCGGCATGCCGTTTTCGCTGGCGTGATGGTCGGGCTGGTCTTGACGGCGGCGTGGTGTGTGCGGGCTGGGGTGGGTATTTATTACACGGATCGTGGGCATGCGATGCTGGGACGCGATGATTTTCAGGCGGCGGAGCACGTCCTTGCCATCGCGCACAGGTGGGCGCCTGAATCTTATGGCCGCGTATATTATATTGATGCGGTGGCGGCCCGGTTGCGTTTGAACAAAAATGTGCTGGACGGTCAGGACCCCCGTGTTGTGTATGATCGTGCGCTGGCCGGATATGACCGCGCGATCGCCCTCAATACCTATAACGCCTATTACCGCAATGAAAAGGCCTTGCTGATCTATACGGTTGCCGGTGTGATGGAGCCCAACGGCGCGGCAATGGCGGAACAGATTTTGCGAGAGGCCTTGGCGCTGGATCCGCTGAATTTTGAAGTACGTGTTGGCCTGGCGCAGATCTATGCGGCATCCGGGCGCGTGGACCAGTCCGTGGCGGTGCTGGAGGATGTTATGCGCTGGCGCGTGGCAGAGCTTTATGCGTCCCCGCAATATCTGGGCATGTTGGCGCAAATGCATCAACGGGCGGGGAATGCGGACCGTGCCGCATTTTATGCCGATAAGATCGCCGCGCGGACAGAGCAACGGAATATACAAGTGCGGAGCCGCACAGGTGTGGACCAGTGGCTCAAACAATTACGGGACCGATTGGCCCCGTAATAAAAGCGCATTAGTTGATGGTGGGATGTTGCGGTACGGTGGGGCGCTTCATCGTGGCTTCGTCGCGGAAGCGCACTTCAACTTCGGCTAGGCGCGCCAGCGTGTTTAACATGCGCACAGCCTTCGGCGTATCATTATAGGCTTCGCCAAACGCGGCCAGTTCCTTCATAACGGCTTGATCATCGTCGGACATAAAGCGGGAGCGCATCAGGGCGCTGGCGACCAGCAGAAACATTTGGTCCGGATTGTAACGGGATTTGCCGGCGTCGGCACGCGCCAGCATGCGGTCGCCAATATGGGACCCGGTGGAGTTTTCATTGAAAGTTCTTTTCAATCCCGACATATCTACATCCTGTTCTTTAACGCTACTGTTAATTTATTAACATTTTTTTAAACCTTACCTAAAAAGCGGCTCTGGCGCAAGGAAAAATCAGGGTTATGGGAAGTTTGCGGTTTGCGCGGCGGCCGAAGCAGGTGTGAATTTACCGATTGTTTATATTTTCCCTATATCGTGGCAGCGAACAGGAAGACCATAAAAAGAGGATTTGATGAAACCCGTTTCGCTCAACCATACGATGATCCAGATGTCGCAACGTCTCGACGCGTATCTGGATGCACGCGATGCGGAAATTCGTCAGGAAGAATCCGGCCAGGACGAAGAGCGCGCCTTGCGTGCCGTTGACAGCCTTCTGGCCCATCTGCACAAACAGGCGTTGGACGCCGAAATTCACTTCAAGCGGCTGGAAAAACAGCGCGGAGCAAAAGACCCGATGGCGCAGATTGCCGCCGATATGATGGACAGCGCGAAAAGCGCCTATCTGACTCGTCTGTTGGAAGCCCGCGAAGACGACGCCGTTCAGGCCGCTGTGAAGGCCATGTTGGTTCGTCTGGATGAAGAGCGCGAGGCCGAGTTGGCCGCAACCAAACAGAAATTCTGGGATCGCTTGAATGCGTTCCACTTGCGTATGCGCAGGCAGATGGAAGCGGAGCAGAACACACATGACCCGTTCATGGCCTTTATGGCGATGATGATGTTGAACGGTGTGACCGCGAATGCGCAGGCTTATAATCCTTTTGACGCCATTCAAAAACAAAGACGGCGCCAAAGAAGCTTTGCCGCCGCCTTTGCTGAAGCATCCTTCGGGCCGCAGCCCGGTGGCTCTATGTCGGTGTTTGCCGGTTCTTAAGCAACTCATCCACCACGGCCGGATCGGCCAGCGTGGATGTATCGCCCAGGCTATCAATCTCACCAGCGGCGACCTTGCGCAGAATGCGGCGCATGATTTTTCCTGACCGTGTTTTGGGCAGTCCGCTGACCCATTGGATCACATCCGGCGTGGCGATGGGGCCGATGATCTTGCGGACCACCTGCACGATTTCCTTTTTCATCTCTTCGCTCGGTTCACGCCCGGTATTCAGGATGACATAGGCATAAATGCCCTGACCCTTTAAATCGTGCGGGAAGCCAACAACGGCGGATTCGGCAACACAATCATGTTCGTTAATGGCGGATTCGATCTCGGCCGTGCCGAAACGGTGGCCGGATACGTTGATCACGTCATCCACACGCCCGGTGATCCAGTAATACCCATCATCGTCACGGCGGCATCCGTCACCGGTGAAATATTTGCCTTTGAACGTGCTGAAATAGGTTTGTTCAAAACGCGCATGGTCACGGAATACGGTCCGCATCATGCCGGGCCAGGCATCGGCGATGCACAAATTGCCTTCGCATGGGCCATTCATAATATGGCCCTCGCCATCGACAATTTCCGGGGCAACGCCAAAGAACGGTTTGGTGGCCGATCCCGGTTTGGTTGCAACAGCACCGGGCAGGGGCGTGATCATGTGGCCACCGGTTTCGGTTTGCCACCATGTATCAACAATCGGGCAACGCCCTTCGCCAACGACGGCGTTATACCACATCCAGGCTTCGTGGTTGATCGGTTCACCCACGCTGCCCAAAATGCGCAATGTGGAACGGCTGGTTTTCTTGACCCATTCGTCCCCTTCGCGCAACAACGCGCGAATGGCGGTGGGGGCGGTGTAGAAAATATTGACCTTGTGCTTGTCCACCACCTGCCAGAAGCGGGAAAAGTCCGGGTAATTCGGGACGCCTTCGAAAATCAACGACGTGGCCCCGTTGGCCAGCGGACCATAAACGATATAGGAATGCCCGGTGACCCAGCCCACATCGGCCGTGCACCAGTACACTTCGCCCGGTTGGTAATCAAACACCCATTCGTGGGTCAGGCTGGTATACACCATATACCCACCCGTGGTGTGCAACACGCCCTTCGGCTTGCCGGTCGATCCCGATGTGTAAAGAATGAACAGGGGATCTTCGGCATTCATTTCTTCGCACGGGCAGTCGGTGCTTTGCGTATCGACAATGTCGTGCCACCACACATCGCGTTTTGCATTCCATGCGACATCACCACCGGTGCGTTTCAAGACAATCACGGTGGACACGTCGGGGCAGGATTTCAGCGCTTCGTCCGTATTTTTCTTCAACGGCACTTTCTTGCCACCGCGCAGACCTTCATCCGCAGTGATCACGATATTGGAATCGCAATCCAGAATGCGGTCTTTCAATGAATCCGGTGAAAACCCACCAAATACAACCGAATGAACCGCCCCGATGCGGGCGCAGGCCAGCATGGCGTATGTCGCCTCTGGCACCATCGGCATATAAATGGTGACGCGGTCGCCTTTCTTCACGCCGCGCGCTTTCAACGCGTTGGCCAGTTTGGACACTTCGTCCTTTAACTGGGCATAGGTGATGTGCTTGCTCTCATTCGGGTTATCTCCCTCCCAGATCAGTGCGGTCTGGTTCGCGCGGGCGGGCAAGTGGCGGTCGATACAATTATACGCCGCGTTCAATACGCCGTCTTCATACCATTTGATCGACACGGGGGCGTTGAAACTGGTGTTCTTGATTTTGGTAGGTTTTTTAAACCACGTGATCCGGTCCGCCATGTCACCCCAGAACCCATCTGGGTCGCTGATGGATCGTTGATACAAAGCGTCATATTGGGCGGCGGTGATATGCGCCTTGGATGTGATGGCGGCGCTGGGCTGGAACAGTTCCTTGGTCATTGCGACTCCGGCTGGGTTTTTCGTGGCGGTTGATGACATGGCGAAATAGCCCCTGAAAACGTCTGAAAATGTCTTGGATTCTTAATTCTATGCCAAAATTTGTAACACAGCCCTAAAGCGCGGGGGAGGTTGGGATTTTGTGCGGTGCAAAATATCGGGGCTTTCCGCCATTTTTCAGGGGGTGGCCGGATGTGAAATTATTTTGCATAGGATGCTGGGGGCGGCGTTATAAAACCGGATCGGTCTCAATCGGCTGGGCTTTCTGCGCCTTGCGCAGGGCGATGATGCCGACGCCGGACAAAGTGAGGGCGCCGCCAATCACCAACGATTGATCGATATGTTCGCCCAGCATCATGGCCGACAGGATAATCGCCACCACCGGCATTAGCAGGATAAAGCACGTGACCTTGGCCACCTCGTTGCGGGAGAGGAGGGCTTGCCACAGGATATGCGACAGGCTGACCAGCACGACCTGATACCCAATCGCACCGCCCAATTGCGTCCAGTCGGTTTCGGCGACCTGCGCCCACCCGGTCGGGGCGATGATCAGTGAGGCGATCAGAACAAACGGCACGGCAAAGCCGTTGGTCAGGGCGATAAAGGTGGCGGGATGCACGCTTTTCAACTGGCGCATACGAATATAGCTGAACGCCAGCGCGATGGTGCAGGCCATGGTGATGGCGAAACCCAGCGGGTGTCCGGCGACATCCGGCCCCTTGAGTGTGACCAGCAGGCCCGCAAAACCCAAGGCAATCCCGCCCCATGTGCGCCAACCAATTTTTTCCGCCAGCAACCACCACCCCAGCAACGTCGCAAACAGGATTTGCGATTGCAACAGGATGGCCATGGTCGAGGCATCCATCATCTTCATGGCGACGAACAGGAAACCCTGGTGCAGGACGCACATATAGAAAGAGATTTCAGCGATCTTTTTCGCCACATCCCATCCCGGCCATTTGATAAAGGGCAGGAAGACCAAGGTGGTCAGGGCAAAGCGCAGCGTGATGAAGGTCAGCGGTTCGGCCTGGTTCACGCCGATTTTAATGGCAACGATGTTCCCGCCCCAAATGACGATGACCAGCAGGCTGAGAAGAACATCACGCAACGACATAATACGCAGAACCTTGTTTCAGGGTGTTATTTCAATCCGCCCATTTTGCAAATGATTTTCCATTCGGCGGCGGTGACGGGGGATACGGACAGGCGGGATTGTTTGACCAATGCCATATCCTGTAACGCCGGGGTGTTTTTAATGTCGGCCAAAGTTACGGGTTTGGGCATGGCGCGGTCGGCCTTTACATCGACCATGACGAACTTGCCCTTTTCATCGGTCGGGTCGGGGTAGGATTCGCGGGCGATGGTAACGATGCCGACGATTTCCTTGCCTTCGTTGGAATGATAAAAAAATGCTTCGTCGCCCTTCTTCATGGCGCGCAAATTATTGGCGGCTTGATAATTGCGCACGCCGTTCCAGCCCTCGATACCTTTTTTCACCTGTTGGTCCCAGGACCAGACGAAGGGTTCGCTTTTGACCAGCCAGTAAGCCATTGGGGAAGTTCCTGATTGAAATTAAAACGGACGGCCCCCGTCGGGACCGCCCGTCTATGATATGGACCGGATCCGGCCCTTGGCAAGGGCCGTGACCTGTTAAGGTATTGTCGGCGGGGCGATATTCATGGTCCGGAACCGGTTTTTATAGGCATCGGTTCCCGGAATGTCGGCGGCGTCGCGTGTATCAATAATTTGCGGCAGGCCGTTATTGATAAAGGTCACCTGGACCTCGTCCAGCGTGATGGTTCTGGCCGTGTTCGATTGCATGACGGCGTCAACCGTGTCCGGCGGCAGGAAGCTGTGGACATTGACCACAGCCCCATCCGGCAAGGCGGCACGATGTTTGTCGTTTTGCGCGGAGGCCGGCAGGTAAAAAATCTGCGCCAGAAAGGTGCGTTGCTTGTCGCCAATCCGGTGGGCCCCGTAATAATTCCCGGGCATGGGGGATTGGATCGGCTGGACAATGACACTGGACAGATCGTCGGTGATGTCGCTTGAATTGCACATGGCTGTTTCGATCCTCTTGTCTGGTTACGGGTTGATCTGGCGATGGATCATCGGCTTATACCCCGGTCCGCGGTTGCAGGCGCAATCGGCGCAAGGCGATGCCCCTTTGCCAAACATGGTCTGGGACGCGTGGGCATTAAATGCCGCCGTTCCATCAATCTGGCATGCCGTGCGGGCATCGAAAGCCTTGGGCAGATTTTGGGAGTGGTGTGCGACGCGGATGGATTGGGTTTTCGGCATTTCAAACTGCAACTGATCGAACGTGATCGTTCCGGGGTGTTGCATGGCTTGTTCGACCATATCGCGGGGGAGGAGAGAGGAGACGGATACGCGGTCGTTTTCGTTCAGGACTTTTTTGATTGCGGCGTTTTCGGGTGTGTCCGGGATGTAGAAAACGCTGGCGGTGAAATCGTGGCGGATCAGGCGGACATTCCCGTGTGGGTCGCGTTCGACGATGTTGCTGGGCGGGTCAATGGGCTGAAGGATAATTCCACGGGCATTAATCAGGGCTTGCTGGCGGGCTTGTTGTTCTGCGGCTTGTTGCTGTTGCAAGGCCTTGTAGTGATCAGAAATACCTTCCATGGTGTGTGCTCCGTTCCTGTGGGGTTAAAGTTCGTAGCTGTAATCCGTCTTTGGGGGTTTACGGTTACCTTTTTCACATGTGCAGGTGTCGCAGGGGCTGGGCATGTCGCGCCCCATCACGGCCTTGCGTGTGGCTTCCACGTGAAGCACATGTGATTTTGTTCCGGGTGTCTGGCACGCGGTGCGCAGGTCAACGGCATCGGGATAGCCGAGGGCGTTGAATGTCACGCTCAATTTTTCAAAGGTGATGGTATTGCCGCATTCATTGATCCGGGCAACATCGCTATCGGTCATATAGCTGTGAATGTTGAGCAGCGTGTCTTCGCGCAGGGTGCTGCGGAATTTTTTGTTTTGCGGGGTGTCGGGCAAAAAGAAAACTTTGGCCATGAAGCGGCGGACGTGGTCGTAATTGTCACTGCTGCGCGAACTGCCGAGGGGCGTAACAATCAGCCCCTGAACGTCGTAGGGGGTGTTGATTTCAACCTTGGCGTCGTCTGTGTTGGCCATCGTCGGCTCCAGCGATAGGTTACGATGACGCACACTATGAAAACCACAATGTTTATGTCAAGAAATTTAATTACCGCGGTTTTTCAAGGGGTTATTTGCCTTCGGCCTTGATCGGGCGTTCCAACAGGGCCGTCATGGCGTCGCGTACGGCCAGTCCGCCATCCAGACAGGCATGAACGGCGGCGGAAATGGGCATGTCCACGCCCTTATCCTTGGCCATGGTGGCCAGCGCGCGGGCGGTATAAACGCCTTCGGTCACGGAGTTCCGCGCGCCGAGGATTTCGTCCATCGTTTTGCCTTCGCCCAAAGCCGCGCCGAGGGAGAAGTTGCGCGATTGCATGGAGGAACAGGTCAGCATCAAATCGCCCATGCCGCACATGCCCATCAACGTCTCACGCTTGCCACCCATGGCCACGGCCAGACGCGCAATTTCGGCCAGACCACGCGTGACCAACGCCGCGCGCGCGGAATCGCCCAGACCCAGCCCGTGGATCATGCCACTGGCAATCGCAATCACGTTCTTCACTGATCCTCCAACCTGCGCGCCGACCAGATCGTCGCTGGCATAGGGGCGCAATGTGCGGCACGCCAACGCATCACATAATCCTTCGGCGGTTTTTGAATCGCGCGCGGCGATGGTGACGGCGCTGGGCAATCCGCGGCCAATTTCGGCGGCGAATGTCGGGCCGGTCAGAATGGCGGGAATGGCGCTTGGGGCTTCTTCCATCAACGCATCGGTCATCAATTTGCCGGTGGAAATTTCAATGCCCTTGGCGCAAATCACGATGGGTTTGTTGGCAATCGCATCTTTGATCGGGCGCAGGCTGGCGCGCAGATATTGCGCGGGCGTCACCATCAAAATAATGTCCGATGCCAGTGTGGCGTGAATGTCATTCGTCGCGCGAATGGATGGGTTCAATTTCACGCCGGGCAGGAAGGGCGTGTTTTCATGTGCGGTGTTGATGGCGGATACAACTTCATCTTCCATCGCCCAGATGGTGAGCGCGCGACCACTTTCGGCCATGCATTGGGCCAATGCCGTACCCCACGCGCCGCCGCCGATGACTCCGATTGTTTTCATGCTCGTTATGTCCTTCGTTATGCTTTGATGCCTGCACCGGTTTTGGGTTCCGCATCCGGGTCCAGCGGCCAGCGCGGACGGGCCGCGAAATTGAGGGGGGATGTATCGCCACGGCGCAAGCGTTCAATTCCTGCCCACGCAATCATCGCCCCGTTATCGGAGCAGAGTTTCAGGGGCGGCGCGACAAAAGTAAAGCCCTTCGCGGCGGCCAGATCTTCCAGCGCGCCGCGCACGGCCATGTTCGCGGCCACACCGCCCGCCACGACAATCGTGGGTGTGGTGTGCGCGGGATAGGATTTCTTGAATTGATCCATGGCGCGTTTGCACCGATCCGCCACAACATCGCGCACCGATGCCTGGAACGAGGCGGCAATGGCCGCGACATCGCTCATCTGCAATTCACCGGGCGGCAACGCATCAACATGATGGCGCACAGCGGTTTTCAGGCCGGAGAATGAAAAATCACAATCGGGTCGGTGCATCATCGGGCGCGGCAGCGGGAAGCGGGTCAAGGCCGCATCCAAATCGGAGCATTGATTGGCCGCGCGTTCCAGATTGGGACCACCGGGATAGGGCAGGCCCATCAATTTCGCGGCCTTGTCGAAACACTCACCCAACGCATCATCCAGCGTGGTGCCCCAGCGGTGATACACACCGACATCTTCAACCACCAAAATTTGCGTGTGTCCGCCCGAGACGAGCAGGAGCAGATAGGGGAATTGCAAAGATTGATCGCTCAACCGTGGGGTCAGGGCGTGGGCTTCCAGATGGTTCACGGCGATAAAGGGCTTGCCAGCGGCGGCGGCAATGGCCTTGCCCGCCATCATCCCCACCATGACCCCGCCGATCAGGCCCGGGCCACAGGTGGCGGCCACGCCGGACAGGTCGGCGAAGGATAATCCCGCCTCGTCCATGGCGCCCTTGATCAGGCGGTCGAGGTGGTCCATATGCGCGCGGGCGGCAATTTCCGGCACAACGCCGCCAAAAATGCGGTGGTCATCCAGCTGGCTCAGGATCGTATTTGACAGAATCGTGCCGTTGCCGTCCACAAGGGCGGCAGCAGTTTCATCACAACTTGTTTCTATGCCTAGAACGACCATAACCGGAATGCTATAAGGGCCCCGTCTTTAATAAGCAAAGTAAAAAAATGGCCCAAAAACTGCGTATTGGAACAAGGGGATCGAAGCTGGCATTGGTTCAGACCACCATGGTCGCCGATGGCTTGAAGGCTGCCCACCCGGGTCTGGACGTTGAAATTGTTGTGATTCAATCCTCTGCCGACTGGAAGCCGGAACAGGGCGAAACCCGCCTGTCCGAAGCCGAGGGCGGCAAGGGTCTGTTCGCGCGCGAGATTGAGCAGGCGATTCTGGCCGGTGCCGTGGATTGTGGCGTGCATTCGATGAAGGACATGGCGTCCTTCCTGCCCGAAGGGTTGCAGGTGGTGCATGTTCTGGACCGCGCCGATCCGCGTGATGCGTTACTGGCCCATGATGGCATCAAGGCGATTGCAGACTTGCCCCAAGGGGCCGTGGTCGGTACAGCCAGCCTGCGCCGTCAGGCGATGTTGCTGGCGATCCGTCCGGATTTGAAAATTGTTCCCCTGCGCGGCAACGTGCCGACGCGGATTGAAAAATTGCGCAGCAAACAGGTGGATGCCACCATTCTGGCCTTGGCCGGGTTGAACCGTCTGGGGCTGGCGCATGAAGCGTCCTGCACCATCGACGCCGACACCATGTTACCCGCCGCAGGGCAGGGGATTGTCGGTATTGAAACCCGCGTGGGTGATACGCAAACAATGGCGCTGCTGGATGCTATTCACAACCGTGAAACGGGTCTGGTTCTGGCCGCGGAACGTGCGGCGTTGCAGGTTCTGGACGGATCATGCCACACACCGATTGGCGCGCATGCGACATTGAACGGCGACCAATTGCATTTACGCGTTCTGGTCGCCTCGGGCGACGGGGTGCAGGTGTTTACGGACGAACAATCCGGCCCCGTGCATGTGGATCATGATGCGGCCCTGATTGGTCAGGTGGTCGGCGCGCGTCTGAAATCGCGTTTGCCGGATGGTATTTTGCAATGATTTTTTCCGGCTTTTGTCGGCCGATTGTTCTGGTCACGCGCCCGGCGGATGATGCCGGGGATTTGTGTGACGCACTCCGCACCGCCGGATTTATTCCGATGCTGGCACCGATGCTGGATATCATTCCGCTGCACCCGACACTCCCATCCTTTGATGATATTCAGGCGATTGTGTTCACCAGCATGAATGGCGTGCGGCATTGTCCGGATGTTCCGCGTGATCTCCCCGTTTACTGTGTCGGTGATCGCACGGCGGATGCGGCGCGTGATGCGGGTTTTAAAACGGTGGTCAGCGCCGGTGGCGATATCAATGATCTGGAAACCGTTTTAACGGGTGCAAATCTGGATCCGAACCGGGTCATTCTGCATGTCTGTGGGGCCGATGTGGTCCGCCCCATGGTCGTGCCCGGCGTACGGATTGCGCCGTTGGTGGTCTATCGCGCCGATATGGTCACACGCCTGCCATGGGTGGTGCGGGTGATGATTCGGCTGGGCTGTGTCACGGGCGTTTTGTTTTTTTCGGCACGGACGGGGCAAGCCTTTGTGAATACTATGAAAAAGATGAATTTGGATCGGGCGTGCGCGGGCATCGGGGCCTTGTGTCTGTCGGATTCAGTGGTAGAGTCTGTATCGGACCTGCCATGGCGCGGACTCTATACTGCACAACGCCCCGACCGGGCCGCCATGCTGGACCTTTTGGATCATCTGCGTCCTTAAAGTATACGTAATCTCTTCACCGCCCGTGTTTCGTTAATGGGCCGCAAAGGGCCGATCAAGACCATGCAAAATTCTTCTGCGCCAATCACCCCGGATGACAATGCCATTCCCAATGCCGAAACCGTCATTGAACGGTTTGGCGGTATTCGACCGATGGCCACCAAAATGGGCGTGCCCGTGACAACGGTACAGGGGTGGAAAAAACGCAACGTCATTCCCGGTAACCGCCGCGCCGATGTGGTCAGCGCCGCCGCTGCGCACAATGTGAATTTGTCGGGCGTTCTGGATGCCGTGTCGATGGCGACACCCGCGCCGCAGCCGCAAGCGCAACAGCAACAGCCTGTTCGCCCGGTCATGCACGAACAACCCACCATCAATCTGGGCGCGGATCAGGATTTGGATAAATTCAAGCGTCAGGCCGTGCGCAGCGCGATGCTCGGCTCTGCCTCGCTGGTGATGGTGTTTGTGTTGATCAGTGGCATGTTGATCGCCGTTGGCAAACAAAAACTGGATCAAACCAGCAACCGCGTTGCCACGCTGGAGCGTGATGTCGAAGCGGTGCAATACACCGACCCGGACAAGGCCGCAAAAATTGCCAAGGATCTGGGTGACCGGATCAACGATTTGAAATCCGAAGCCGCCGGCCTGCAAAGCCGCGTCGCCGATTTGAAAGATCAGGCCGAAGGCATTGTCGACCAGATCAAGGCCGCCGATGTTGCGGGCCTGATGAACCGTATCTATGCGTTGGAACAACAGGTGCAGGGGATTGCCGGGGCGTCGCCGGAGTTGTCCGACATGCTGGCGCGTCTGGGGGATATGCAGACGACGCTGGAGGGGCAGGCGCAATTGCAAAATTCCCTGGCCGACCTCAAAGCTTTGGTTGAGGGTATGCAGGGCCGCATGGGTGAAATGGATTCAACGCTGAAAGAAGTGCAGGAAGGCGATTCCGCACTGGCCCAGACGTTACAAGGCGTATCACCCGCCGATTTGAAAGCGGCCGCCTTGTTGCTGGCGTTGACGCAGGTGCGTGAATCCGCCGCGCGGGAACAGCCGTTTTATGATGACCTCGTTCTGCTGAAAAACATGGTGGGCGAAGATGACCCGGAACTGGCTGCCGCGATTGATCGTCTGGCACCGCTGGCGCAGCAGGGTGTTCTGTCCCCCGAAGGTTTGTCCAACGAGCTGCGCAGCCTGACCGGTGATATTGTTGTATCGTCATTGAAGGGCGAAGATGTGTCGGTGCAGGATAAAGCGATGGCGCGTCTGCACGACGTGCTGAAAATCCAGAAAGATGGCCAGTTGGTCACCGGTACGGATACGCAGGCGCGTGTCGCCCGGGCGCAGGTGATGCTGGATAACGGCGATGTCGAAGGGGCCTTGGCCGAGCTGGAGGCCTTGCGCGGCCCGGCGGCGCAAACGGCGCAACCGCTGATCGATCAGGCGCAAATGACCCTGATGCTGGAGAACCTGCAAAGCACGGTGACCGAAGGGGTGATGGGCCATATTGGTCGCGCCCGGTCTATGGGCGGGGCCATTGGTGGAGCTGTTGGTGATGCTGTCGGTGCGCCAACATCGGGATCGACCGCCCCCATCATGATGCCGAAACAATAACCGTTGAATGAAACCTTGAACCGGAGCTGATCATTATGATCCGGACGTTGTGGATCCTGACAAAAATTGCCGTTCTGGTCGCCGCCGGTTGGTGGGTGGCGCATTGGGCCATGAATAATCCGGGCACGGTGCAGATTTCATGGCTCGGCTATGATATCGAGGCGCATATCGGGCTGGTCCTGCTGGCCGGGTTTGTTGTTATTCTGGCGGCGTTGGTGGTGTACCGCATTTGGCTGGCGCTGGTGTCGCTGCCGATGATGTGGGGAAAAAAGCGCGCGGATAAACGCCGCGATCGCGGTATGCGCGCGCTGGTTCTGGGCCTGTCGGCGGTTGCGGCCGGTGATGCACGCGTTGCCGGATATCAAGCCGCCCGTATGCGCAAATTCTTGCCGAAGGATGGTGGTCTGCCGCATCTGCTTGAGGCCCAGGCCGCGCGCCTGCAGGGCAATGATCTGGTCGCCCGCGCGCATTTCGATGCGCTGATGCGGGATAAAGACACGGCGTTTCTGGGTGTGCGCGGTTTGATGCAGGACGCGATGGATCATGCCGATGTCGATGCGGCGCTGGTTCTGGCCCGCAAGGCACAAGACATGCACCCGAAACAAAAATGGATTTTGCGCACCGTCTTTGGATTGGAAGTGCAGAAACATGATTGGGCGAGTGCCGAGAAGACATTGAAATCCGCCGAACGCGTGGGTGCATTTACACCGGAAGAAGCGCAATCCAACCGTCTGGCCCTGCTGATGGCGCAGGCCGATCAGGATTTGCGTGCGGGGTTGCAGGCGCAGGCGTTGCATCATCTGCGTGACGCCATTCAAATTTCCGCCGCGTTCGTTCCGGCGGCGGTGCGTCTGGCGCGGTTGTGCATTGATTTGCAAAAGAAACGCGAAGCCGCGCGCATTATTGAACGCGCCTGGCGCGCCAACCCGCACCCGGATTTGATTCCGCTGTGGGATGCGTTGGCGCCGGAAAACAAAGCCAGCGACGCCATGGTGCGGATGCGGTGGTATGAACGTCTGGTCGCCCTGCGCCCCGATCATGCCGAAAGCCAGTTGGCCGCCGCGCGCGCCGCGTTGGAAGGCGGGCTGTGGGGTGAGGTGCGTCAATATCTGGTGATGGCGGAAACATTGCATCCATCACCGCGCATTTATCGCCTGTGGGCGCGACTGGAAGAAAAAACAGGCCACCCGGAAACGGCCAAACGCATGTTGGAAAAAGCGGCGGATGCGCCGGCCGATCCGGTTTGGACATGCCGTCAAACGGGCCGTATTTACGAACGCTGGGCCCCGATTGCGGAACCGCATGACACGTTCAATACGATTGTCTGGGATTACCCGGACGCGCGGAAAAACCTGCTGTCCGACGGCTCCATCCTGCACATGCAAGCCGATCCATTACTGGCGGCCCCGATGCGCAGTCTGGGCGGGCGTTAAATCTTCAACCGCATCACCAGTGGGAAGAACGCGAAGCCTGCGATGAAGCCGCCAATATGCGCAGCCCATGCGATTGAGCTGCCGCCCGGCCCGCCCATGGAGCCGAATGCAACCGAAATGACGATCCAGAGCAGAATAAACGGCCATAAACCGTATTTTCCGCCCATGCCGCCGGGATTTTGGGCGTAAAGGATCAACATAATCGCCGCGAATAATCCGCTGATGCTACCCGATGCGCCGATAACGGGGGCGTCGGATCCCCAATTCAGGGCCATGTGAAACGCCGCCGCGGCCAATCCGCATAATACAAATAAAATAATCATGCGTTTAGCGCCGAGTACCCGTTCGCATCCGGCACCAAAGGCCATCATCATCACGCTGTTCAGTCCCACGTGCAACCATCCGCCGTGGATCAGCATATAGGTGAACGGACCGACAATCATCGGCCAGCCAAATCCGAATTGTCCGGTGTAATAGGCGGGTACGAATCCCAGATGCGCCATCACCCAAAAACGCCATTCCGGGCTGAGGCCGAGACTCATAATCAGTTGCACCAGGACGAAAGACGCGATCATCCATTTCGTCACCGGGGGCAGATTGATCAGTGGCGCGTTGTCGTCATGCGTTGGTGTCGCTGCATTATGATCACGCTGTGGGCGGCGTTGAAAACGGACAATATTACTGTCCGCGCCCATGGTTGTGTTGGGCGTTTCATCACGATTTTCGCCATTATTATGGCCATTATCATCCTGCATGCTGACCCCTTTGGCCAAACTGATTTCTTCGCCTATACTGCGTACGACTTTTCGAATCTAGGGTTTTCCCGCACAAAGGACAAGTATCATGGCATATGATTTTACAACCGCGGCAAATTCGTTGGACGAATTTTGGATGCCGTTCACTCCGCAACGTTATTTCAAAAAGGCACCGCGTATGATCGTGCGGGCCAAGGGGATGTATTATTACGATCCGGAAGGCAAAGAAATTTTGGATGCGGCCGCAGGGATGTGGTGCGTGAACGCTGGCCATGATCAGCCGAAAATTAAAGAGGCCATCACCGCGCAATTGGAATTGATGGATTACGCGCCGTGTTTTCAGTTCGGCTACCCAACCGTGTTCAAGGCCGCATCGCGTTTGATCGCGGATATGCCGGAACCCTTTACCAATGTGTTTTTCAGCAATTCTGGGTCCGAGGCGGTGGACACCGCACTGAAAATTGCGCTGGCTTATCACCGTATTCGGGGCGAGGGCACGCGCCGCGTTCTGATCGGACGTGAACGTGGGTATCATGGCGTTGGTTTTGGCGGCATTTCCGTTGGGGGCCTGCCGTATAACCGCGCGACCTTTGGTCAATTGCTGCCCAATTTGGACCATTTGCGTCATACGCATGATTTGATGCGCAACGCGTTTGCACGCGGCATGCCGGACCATGGTGCGGAATATGCAGACGAACTGGATCGTCTGATCTATCTGCATGATCCGATGAACATTGCGGCGGTGATTGTGGAGCCTGTGGCCGGGTCCACGGGCGTTCTGCCGCCGCCGAAGGGGTATTTGCAGCGCTTGCGCGAAATTTGCACCAAGCATGGCATCTTGCTGATTTTTGATGAGGTTGTGACGGGCTTTGGCCGCTTTGGCACGATGTCATCGGTGGATTATTTTGGTGTAACGCCGGATTTGATCACGATGGCTAAGGGCATTACCAACGGGACCGTGCCGCTAGGCGCGACGTTTGTGACCAAAACCATCTATGACGCGTTTATGAACGGACCGGAACATGTCATTGAATTGATGCATGGCTATACATACTCCGGTCACCCACTAGCGGCGGCGGCCATCATCGGAACCATGGACACCATTCAGGACCAAAAAATCTGGGACAATGCCAAAGCCATGGCGAAACCGTTCGAAGATGCCGTGCATTCATTGAAGGGTGAACCGCATGTTGTGGATGTCCGCAATTGCGGCATGCTGGCCGGTATTCAACTGGCGGAAAGCAAGGACCCCAATGATCTGAACAAATACCCACGCGAAGTGTCGTATGAATTGTTCCGTCGTGGATTGATGGTGCGGTACACGGGGCCGAATTTGTATCTGTCCCCGCCGCTGATCATCAATCAGGCCCAGATTGATCAGATTGTGACGACGATCAAGGATGTTTTGAAAACGTTGTAGAGGCAATGTCATCCCGAACGCATGTGAGGGATCTCACCTTGTCTTTAGGAGGGGATCCCTCGTCGCTGCGCTCTGTCGGGATGACGGGTAGGGAAAGATAGAAAAACCCGCGCAACAGGCCATGCCTCCTGTTGCGCGGGTTTTTTGTTCAATGCTGGAAACTTTATGGGCCGCCGGGTGTTGGTGGCGTCGGGGCTGTTGCGCCAAACATTTGTTCGTTATCCGCTTTGTATTTATACGGAACGGTTTCGTCACCTTTCGGGGCCAATCCGCCGCCTGGTGTGGCACGAATAACGGCACCTGCGGCCCGTGTTTCAATCGCGGCCGTGATCAAATCCACATGACCATGTTGCAAACCGTGCCCAATACGATTGGCCAGAACGTCAATTTGTTCTGTTGGCTTGCCGACGACGGTGGCGCTGGCATCGCCTCTCTCTGCAATCTGCCCTGCGGCTGCGCCGCTAAAATGCTGTCTACCCATATCGTCCTCCTATTAACGGACGTTGATTTCGATGAAGGTCGGCGTCTGGAAGCTGACCGGATATTTCTTCAATTCCTTCGGCGGCAAGTCACGCCCGCTCAGGCCTGCTTTGACCTCGATCCGAACTTTTTCCGGATCGCGCCAGTCATAGACGACGCAGTGGCTTTTGAACTCGCCCGCCTGGCGGCATTGTTTAACAACGCGCTTGCCAGGATAGAGCGGTTCATCCAGTCCTGCCTTTTGCAGGATGTCCTGAATGTTGACTTGCATGGTGACACCTCTTCTTCTTTTACCATGGCCCTTATTTATGGCCGTTTTCCGTTCTGGTTTCCGAATTATTTTCCGGAATGATTGAGCCTATAATGTCCTCAAAGGCTTAAAAGGGGGTTAACATAAGTTCGATCTTTGGGGGAGGGCGTTTTTCTGCGCTTTTTGCCCCATTTTGGTGTGTGGGAATTTCCATCCAGAGGCATGGGCTGATATAATCGAAAAACAGGTTTTGAAGAGGGGAATATCCATGGCGGCGTGCGCATTGAATTATCGATTTTTCGTGACGGCTCTGGTTGTGGCTGTGTTGACGGCGACGGGTCCGGTTTGGGCCCAGACCGCGAAGAATAACGGCACCACCAGCGGCAGCGCCGTGTACAACAGCACGAAGTCGAGCGGGAATGCTACGGCTCCAACAGGGGGCGTTTATAATTCAACGAAGAAAGAAAGCGGGGCCTCGCCTCTGTTCACCAAACGCGAAACGGCGAACGCTTTGCCGAACGCCGTGCCGAACGGGCGGTCTTATGGCATGAAGGGGACGCAGGTGTCCAAGCCCGTTGACCCGAACAAATTGTACAAGGACAATCAGGCCGCCAAGGCCGCGCAGGCCCAGCAAAATGCCAGCGAACGCAGCGCCCGGGCCGCGCAGATCAAGGCGCAGTTTGAGGCGCAGATGAAGCAGGCGCAGAAAAAAGCGGAACAATCCGGGGCAAGCGCGGGGGGCGTGACCGGTGCGACGGCCCAGGCCCAAACCAATCCGGCGGATCCGTATAACGGGGCGAACGTTGTTTTTTCCAATCCACGTGCGGAGAAGGACAAGGCCGACGCGCCGCGTAAATTGTTCAATTCGTCACGCTGATCCGTTTGCATTCTTTCTGTGTCGATTGATCCTTCATTGTTGATGGTTTGGGGACCGCTCTTGGCGCTGCTGGGGGCGGTTTCCGGTTTTCTGGCCGGGTTGTTGGGTATTGGCGGGGGCATCGTTCTGGTGCCGGGGCTGTATTTCATGTTTGCGGCGCTGGGGTTTGCGCCGGATCATCTGATGCATGTCGCGGTGGGGACATCGCTGGCCGTGATTATCCCGACGGGGTTGTCATCCGTGCGTGCGCACGCGTACCGGGGCAGTGTGCGAATGGATTTAATCAAATCCATCGGTATCGGGATTGTGGCGGGCGTTTTGATGGGGACGTTGATTGCGGATTCCATTTCCGGCCAGTCGTTGAAAATGGTTTTTGCCTTTGCATTGGCCGCGTTGGCCGTGATCATGTTGGTCGATCCGCGCCGGACCACGGTGTGGAATGATGTGCCGGACCAGCCATGGCGCACGGTGGCGGGGGCTGTGATCGGGTGTTTATCAACCCTGATGGGCATCGGTGGCGCAACGGTCAGTGTGCCCTTTATGACCATGGGGCGCGTGGATATGCGTCAGGCGGTTGGAACGGCATCGGCACTGGGGCTGGTGATTTCAATTCCGGCGATGATGGGATTTATCCTGATCGGTTGGTCCGCGCCGGATCGCCCGCCTTTCAGTCTGGGGTTCGTGAATATGCTGGCCGCCATCATGATTATTCCGCTGGCGGTCGCCTTTGCGCCGCTGGGCGCGCGCGTGGCGCATGCCATTCCCGTTGATATGTTGCGGCGGGTTTTTGCCGTGTTCCTGATCATTGTTGCCGCACGGATGATGATGGATGTTTTCAACCTATCGTGATGTGCAATGCGCGGCGTTATGTGCCGCGATTTTGGTCTACGCCCTGTGGGGCGAACCCACGCCGCCCGCTTTTGGCTGGCCCGAAATTCTTGTTGGGGTGTTGCTGACCGCGGCGGTGGGGTTGCGGTCCTTTGCGCGGGCTGTGACACCGGTGCGTGGTGATGCGCATCCGTTTTGGTTCCGGGCGGGGCAATTTTTCCTTCTGTATGGTCTGAGCGTGCCGCTGGTGGGTGCGGTGATCGCCGGGGCCAGCCCCGGTAACATCGTGCGTGATATCGTCCCATTCCTGTTTATGCTGTTGCCCGTGTTTATGGTTGATACCGTGCGTGACCGGGTGCGGTGGCATTTTATTGTGACGGCTTGTGTTGTCGTTCTTGGCGTTATTTTTGCCGCGCGTGTTGTTGCGCCACTGGCGCTGGCCAGTTCCGGTATGGATCATGCCGCGCAACTGGGTATGAATCTGAGCGGGCAAGATCCGCGCCGTCTGGCCAACGCGCCGAGCGTTTTGTTTGCCGCGATGGCGTTGCTGGGGGCGGCGGGGTGGATCATCACCCGACGGATCAACGCGAACGCTATGATAAGCGCCGCGATATTATCGGGTGTGGCATTGATCCCGCTGGCGGCGATGGCGTTGGTGTTGCAACGGGCGTCACTGGGGTTGCTGGCTTTGGGGCTGGCCTTCTGGATCGCGATTGGCATCGTCAAAAAACCACGTCGCATGGTGGTGCCGCTTTTGGGTCTTGCGGTGTTGTGTCTGATGGTGTGGGCCCCCTTGGCCGATGTGGTGGCGGGGCTGGCGCACAAGAACGTCATGGTCGGGGCCAATATGCGGTGGCAGGAAGCGGCCGCCGTGCGGGACGCCCTGCACGGAATCGGGGCCATCCTGTTTGGGAATGGGTGGGGGGCAACCGTCCAATCCCCGGCGGTGGGGGACAGCATCGTCACATTTACCCACAACCTTGGCACGACGTTATGGCTTAAATCCGGTCTGATCGGGGTGGGGCTGGGGTTGGCCTATTTCGGGGGCTTGGCCCTTGCTTTGATACGGTTTTTGCCGATTCACCCGATTTTGGTCGTGGCGCTGGGCGCGCCCATGGTCATCGACTATCTGCTCTATGCCAGCTTTAAGTCATTGGATTTCGGTCTTATTTTGCTTCTGGCTGCATTGTATAGCGCCCGGACCGCAGCCGTGTCCCCCGGTGGACAGCCCGGCAATCCTGTTGTATTCAAAACCATACCCAATAACGCAGATTTTAAATGATTTCGGGATGAGCAGACCGTCCGTCATATTTTTCAACCGTGTATACCCCTCGGACCGGGGGGCGACGGGCCGTGTCCTGCGCGATCTGGCGCGGGCGATGGCGCGTGATGGCTGGGCGGTGACGGTGGTGACGACCGCATCCGTGGCGCGTGAAGACCGCGACGGTGACGTGCGCGTGATCCGTCTGAAATCGAATACAAAATCCCGCAACCTGTTCACCTATGGCGCGGCCTGGGTGCGCATGATGATTGCGGGTTTGAAATTGCCGCGCCCCGATTTGATCGTCACGATGACCGATCCGCCGATGATGGTGGTTGCCGGTGGCATCATGGCGCGTGCCCGTAAAACCAAACACATCCATTGGTGTCAGGATCTGTACCCGGACTTGTTGCCCTCCATCGGTATCCGCTTGCCTGATTTTATGATGAGCGGGTTGAGCGCACTGTCATTCAACGCGATGCGCCGTTGTGAAAAAATTGTTGTGATTGGCCGGTGCATGGCCCGTCAATTGACGAAAACCGGATTGGACCCGAAGCGCATTGCGGTTATTCCCAATTGGCCGGATCAGGAACTGACCCGCACGATGACGGATGCAATGAACGAAGCGGCGGTTGAAGCCGATGCGTCCATCCCCGCCAAGCCATTCGAAGAATTGTTCAAGGATGATGGCGCGCCGAAATTCCGCGTTCTGTATGCCGGAACGATTGGCCGGGCGCATCCGATTCACACCATTGTCGATGCGGCGGCCATTCTGCAACATCAATGCCCGGATATTGAATTTGTATTCGTGGGTGATGGCCCGGGGCTGGACCGTCTGGCGCATGAACGCGCGCGCCGCGGCTTGGAAAATATTCGTCTGCTGCCGCGCCAGCCGAACCGCCGTTTGCGCCCGCTGATGGAAAGCGGCGATGTTCACATCATTTCAATGAAGCATGATGCGGCCGGGTTGCTGGTTCCGTCCAAACTTTATTCTGCGCTGGCCGTTGGTCGCCCGTGTGTGTTCGTCGGCCCGATGAACAGCGAAGTGGCCAAGGTTATTTCCGATTTCCATGCCGGCGCCGTTGTGGCCCAGGGTGAGCCGGAAACATTGGCACAAACCATCCTGACCCTGCGTATGGATGGGAACGCGTGGCACAATGCCCATGATGGCTCGGCGCAGGCCGGGCGCATTTTCGTGCCGTCCGAATCCATCAATGCGTGGATCAAACGGGCTCGTGACGTGGTGGGTCGTCCGCTGACACCGCCGTCGGCCAAGCCGAAGGTTACCGTGCCCACCCCGGTGGCGCAGGATAATGCGGTTCAACAGCCCCCATCCGTGACCATTCACGCAGCCGAGTAATTTATGTCCACACACAGCCAGACCATGAATGCCCCGGAACCCGATCTGATCGATCTGTTGCGCGATTGGTGGCGTTTGCGCGGATGGATCATGGCGGGCATGGTTGCGGGCGTGCTGGCGGCCTTTGCTTTTCTGGCGCTGGCCGTGCCGCAATACCGGGTCAGCATGCTGATCGCCCCGGCGGATCGCGGGACGGGCACGGATATCAAGGCGTTGCTGCCCGATAACGCAACCTTTGCCTTGCAATATCTGGCCAGCTCCATCGGGGCGCAGGATACGACCGATTTCTCCCGACTGGAAAATATCATGCGCGGGGCCGATGTGGCCGCAATTGTGATGAAGAACAAGGATGTGGCGGATGGTGTGCGGGCATCGCGGTCCTTGCGTATTTCCGCGGGGGCGGACATTCGTGATCCGGCGGAATTGGCCGACTGGATGGCGCGCACGATTAAAATTGAACCCGTTGGCACCACCACAATGCGCCGCGTTGTTCTGAACCATCCGGATCGCGAATGGGCGACCGGTTTTTTAACGCTGGTGCATGATGCGGCGGATCGTTTGATCCGCAATGATGTGCGCACGCGGGCCGATGCGCGCTCTGCCTATTTACAGGACGCTTTGCGCCGCACCGATCACCCGGACCACCGCCGGGCGCTGACCAATCTGCTGATGGAACAGGAACATGTCCGCATGATGCTGGCGATGGATGAAGCTTTTGCCGCCGTGATTGCGGAATCGCCCTCGGCGTCCGCCCGCGCGGTGTGGCCGCGTAAATCCATCGTTCTGCCCGCCTTTGTCTTTGCCGGGGCCGTGCTCTTCTATTGCCTGGGGCTAATCTTCGGTCGCCGTGATCGCCATGCCTGACCATCCGGTCATTCCCGTTTCCGTTATTATCGTGACCAAGGGCGAGGGGGCATTCCTGTCGCCCACACTGGCTGCGTTGTCCGGCTTTGATCAAATCATCGTGGTCGACAGCGGCGGTGATGCCGATACGTTTTCCGTGGCGCAATCCTTTGGTGCGGACACGGTTGCCTATACATGGGATGGGGCGTATCCGAAAAAACGGCAATGGTGCCTGGATCATGTGACATTGGCCCATGATTGGGTGTTTTTTGTCGATGCGGATGAAATTGTCACGCCGGACCTGACCCGTGCGATTGCCGATTTGTTTGTATCGGGTGCGCCGGATGCGGATGGGTATTTCGTGCGCGGGCGTTACGTCTGGGGTGGGCGGGTCCTGCGCTTTGGACTGACCAATAACAAACTGGCGTTGTTCAACCGCCATGCCTTCATGTTCCCGGTCGTCGATGATCTGGGTTTGCCGGGTATGGGGGAGATTGAGGGGCATTATCAACCCGTGGCAAAAAAATCGGGCGCGCGGATTGGTGTGCTGTCCCCGATGCTGACCCATGATGCGGCGACGGACCCGGCCCGGTGGTATGAACGGCATGAACGCTACGCCCAATGGGAAGCGGGCATGAACGCGCGCAATGCGTGGCCTGTTGACCCTGTGGCCGGGCGGCATCGTTTGAAACGGATCTTTCGCGCATTGCCCGCCCGGGGTGTCGTGGCGTTCTTATATTGCTATGTCTGGAGATGCGGGTTTCTGGATGGATGGGCGGGGTTTGATTTTGCCCGCGCGCGCGGCTGGTATTATCACCGTATCGCGGCGTTATCACGCCGGGCCTTCAATGCCCAATAAAGGGGCGGGCATATCCGCCGTACACCCATATTGATCATCTGTAATGTTGTAATGGCCCGGTTCCTGATGGGGCCAACCACACCCAATTCCCGGCGAATGTCAAATTGCTCCCGCCGCCCGAGCGCGGTGCGGGTTTGGGACAGGCCGCCATGGGCGAAAAGGCAAAACGGGGCGGGCACATAATAAATCGCCCGTGTTGCCCCAAGTGTTTGCAGGGTGAATTTATAATCCGCCGCGATTTTATACCGCGTGTCGTAGTGCATATCGCCGATAACGTTGCGGGCATAGACCATGGCTTGATGATGCGTGAACATGCCCAGATCCACCTTGATAAAGGGACGGGCGGCTTTATAGGCTGTTTGCCCATCGGGCAGCGTTTCCAGCGCATCGCCGTAAATAAAGCCGGGCTTTGTGCTGGCCATGCCGATCAATTGCGACAAATTGCTTAAAACATTGTCATCGGCAAACTGGTCGCCACCGTTCAGGAAGATGATGTAATCCCCTGTGGCACGGGCCAGTCCCTTGTTCATTGCGTCATACAGGCCCGCATCGGGTTCGCTGGTCCAGAGGATTGCACGCCCCCCAGTGCCATTTTCTCTCCCCCCACCCAGCCTCCCCCCTCGCTGAGGGGGGAGGGGTATTTCTTCCTCCACCCTCACCTCTTGCTCAGGGGGAAGCAGTATTTCTTCTTCTTCTTTCCTCCCCTCTTGTAAAGGGGGGAGGGTAGGGTGGGGGGATGAAGGGGTTTGGGAAGATAAATTTTGCAAATATGCCACCGTGCCATCATCCGATGCACCGTCAATCACGATCCATTCGTAATCGGTGCAGGTCTGGGATTGAACGGATTTATATGTGGCGTGTAACCCGGCCAGATCATTCCGAGTGATGGTGACGATGCTGAACATCATCAATCATCATCCCGGATATCGCTCAGGAAAATGCCCGTGACGGCCAGATTGGACAGGATCTGGCTGACATCCTTCGCGCTCTCGATAAAATCGAACGGTTTGGGGTCACGCGGCACGACAATGGTGGACCCCGGCGGGATCATGCTGGCCTTGTGGTTCCATGCGCTGATGAACAAAGGTTGAGCACTGCCATCGGGGTACAGGACAAAGGCGCGATCCTGATCCGCGAAATGGCTGGGGCCACCGGCCTCGGCAATATAATCACGCGGATTTTTGCCGTTGCGGAATTGCAGGGCGGCGGGGGATAGCACTTCGCCTTCAACCCGCACGGTCAACGGGCGGCGCGGCACGTAAATACGGTCACCAGCCTCCAGCAATATATCCAGTTCCGGTTGCACCTCCAGCACGGTGGGGTCGGCTTCAACCGTGATACGGCCTACGGCCTCGACATTCCGCAATTCGGCGGCCAGATCCTGCACCATCGCAATCTGGGTCATGTCTGGTGCGTCTTTTTCCTTGTGCAGGGCGGTGGCCAACGCACGTTCCATTTCCCGCGCGGCGGCGCGGAAGCGTTCTTCCTCGGCCTTGCGTTCGGATTCGCGGCTGAAGATGGTTCCGTCGGGATAGGCTTGGTCGGTAATACCGCCCGCGCGGGCGAACAGGTCGCGCAATGTGTCACCGGGCACCAGATCATACTTACCGGGGTTGTTGACCTCGCCAATGATGGTAACGCTCTGGCCTTCGGCTTTGCGGAATTTCTGTTTGACGCGCACGGTGTCGCCGGGGTTGATCGCAACCGTTTTCGGATCCGTGTCATTCATATTGACGGCGGTGCGGAACGGGATCGAGCTTTCCGTATCCGGAATGCTGGCGTCATGCGTGCGGGTCACTTCGATATTCGATGTATTGGCTTCCAGGCTGAGACCCCCAGCCACGGCCAGAACGGAATCGAGCGTGGTGCCAGCGGCGACGGGCCATACGCCGGAATCGCGCACCGCCCCGCGCACCGAAATCGTGCGCTCTGCCAGAAAGGCGGACAGGGCTGGGTCGCCCGTGACGGTGTCCGCCGGATCTATATCGGTTTCATCAACCGATCCGGCGGCGGGTTCGATGCTTGCTGGATTAAATTTTTGTTTCTGCAGGGCCATCATCTGCGACCGGGAAAACAGATGGACGATATCGCCATCTTTTAATTCCTGATCATATTGCCCCTGCGCCACCAGAATGGGCGGGAAGTCGAGGAAGATGCGCGCCATGCGCTCATCATCCCACCGTTCAATCGCGCCAATCAGCGGGTAAATATCGGCCCCGAACATGGATCGGTCACTCAGCAATGCCGCCAGTGTTTTGCTGGAGGATAATGGGTGCAATCCCGGCTGGCGTGTGTGCCCGACCAACTCGACCAATCCGGCGCGTTTGTCATCGGCGCGCGCCACCATCAAAATCGATCCGTCATTTAATGCGGGTGTGAATGGATCGGTGATCGTCTCCACAGTTTCCTGGCCATTGCGATGCAGGCCCAGTTTCATGAAACGATTATTTCCCGGGCTGACCAAGCCGCCAGCCATATCCAAGGCTTCCTGCATGGACAGAAATTCACTGGATTTTTCCGGTGCGTGTTTCATGCCCTTCAAGGCAGGCAAAATCTCATAGATGCCCGGGCGTTTTACGCCACCGGCCACGGCAATCGTGGGCCCCAGCGGCGGAACGATCAAACGGTCCCCATCACGCAGGGCCAGGTCCATGCCGCTGCTGCCATGAATCAATAGGCCGTATAGATCCACCATCGTCGTGCGGCCATCGCGGACCAGTTTGATCTGGCGCAACGATCCGTTCTTATCAATGCCGTCTGCCTGCATCAGCGCATCCAGCGCCGTGTGGAACACGGTCAAGGTTTGGCGGCCCGGTTTGCGGACATTGCCGACCACCAGCACGTTCACCTGCCGAACACTTTCCAATGAGACGTAAATATCAGTGTTGTACAAACTATCCGCTGATGCGGCGAGGGCTTCGCGCAATTGGCCGATGGTGCGCCCGGCGGCGGAGACGGGTGGCAGATCATCAAGGATCAACAGGCCGTCTGTTGTAATTGTATAAATGCCCTGATCGCGCCGTTGGCCGCGGAAGGTGATGTTCAGGCGGTCACCCGTGGATAAAACAAAATTGTCCTGCACCGCGCCGGCTGGTAATGCGGCCTGTGGGGTGGGAGATGGCTCACCATCCGTCTGTTTGCCGCGCGCTTGCGTGCTGGGTGCGCTGAAATTCTCAAACAGATCGTAACCAAATTGCTCCAGCGGATCGACTACGCGACCAGCGTAAAATTCTTCGATGCTGGACAGCGGGCTGACATGGTGCCCCACCATGCGGGCCAACATTTCGTCCCGCGCCAGCAAATCGGCCAGCAGAGGTTCGTAATCCTGTGGGGTCAGTGGCGTCAGGGTTCCGGCTTTGCGGGCGGGGGGTGATGCGGCGGCTGGGGCTGCTTGCTGGTGTCCTCCGGCCTGAATATCCGTTCGGGCCTGGGTTACGCGGGCGATGTTGCGGGTATCCGTGGACCAAGGCGCAATTTGCATAGGCAGGAAATCCTGCGCCCGGGCGCTCGGCGCACCGAAGGCAAGCCCCGTCAACACCCAGACGGTGCACAGGCCGCTCTGCATAAAAAATCGGGTGGACTTGAATTTCCGGGCTCTGGCCATGATATAGACGAGGTATAAATCAGTACAAAACAAAGTGGTTATATAAAACATACTATAGCAACCATTAGTATAGCCTCGTTGTTTTGGCCTTGTTAATCCCCATTCACTCCTTTGCCCCGGACAATCCAGTAAAATGGCCAAAATAATTTCCAATGACCCCATTCATCTGATCAAGCTGGCCGTTGGTGTGGACGATGTCGGGCACCTGCATGCGCTGCAATCATCCCGCCTGTTTGATTTTGATGGCGCGTTGGCCACTTGTGCGTGGACCCGGCGTAAGCCCACGCGGGATGGTGGGCTGCTGAATGGCGGGTCCATATATTGGATCATCAAGGGCCGTATTCAGGCGCGACAGGCCTTTTTGGGCTTTGAGATGGAGGATACGGATGAGGGGCCGTATTGTCGGCTGGTTCTGGACCCGGCTTTGATGCTGGTGGCGGCCATGCCGCACCGAGCATTTCAGGGGTGGCGATACCTTGATCCGGCCAAAGCCCCGCCCGATCTGCGCTTTTTCGACCCGGATCTGGCCGCTGAAGATGATGAAATGCCTGCCGATCTGGCCGCGCAATTGCGCGATGCGGGATTGATTTAAGGGGGCATCTCGAATTTTCTTGTAATATTCTGGAAAATAAGGCTTTCTTTTCCTGCATTTTATGGACTAAATCGCAGCCATAAGAAAAAGAAAAACAAGAATGCAGGGATTAAAAACATGGATTGGAAAGATCTGGGCGGAAAGCTCCGCCGCGCCTTTGGTTTGCAAACGCAGCCAACCCCCGAGCCTCTTCCTCCGCCGACGGATCGTTATTTAAGCGCGCGGGAACTGAAAACCCTGCTCGAATGTGTTCAGCACATAAAGGATATCACCCAGACCAATGCGCTGGCCTTGAAATCCCTGTCACAGGCAACGCCGCGGCCTTTGGGGGACGCGGAGCGCGATTTTCAGGATGCGATGTGCGCGCAGTTTCGTCCCCTTGGTGGCGATCCGTTGCAAAACTCGCAAATGGCACTCGGAACCTGTGTGGCCTGGCTGGCGCAGTTGAACCAGGCGCATAATATCGCCGCCCGCAATGAAACGGTCGTGACCCCCAACCTTGCCTTACCGGTGCGCAGCGGCTCGCGTAAATTTGCTGCCGATATCGGTGTGATGGCACGCGGAGCCACCACTGCGATGGGGGGCATTTGCGCCAGTCTGTCGTCAGCAGCACCCTTTCTGGATATTCCAAATATCCAGCGCATTCATGAAGAGTACGCGGAACATGGTGCTGTGATGAATCAGATTCTCGAAAAAATCACCACGATCCTGACGGATGCCACATATGGCGTGCGCGACCAGACACCGAAGCAAACATTGAGCTTGAAAAAATAAGGCAATGATCCTCGCGACGTTACGGGAGCATTTTAAAAAAACTCTATACGGTTGGGTGCCTGCACTGGATCGCACAGCCGTTAAGCACCGTGCGCAAATTGAGAGTCTGTTGCAGCAGATCAACGACATTCATGGTCTGTATGCCATGCCGTTGGCGAAAAACTTTCAAACGATGCCGGATTATACCGTTCACTATGACTGGATGTGCCTGCTCGCGGACCGGGTGGGTGAACCGGCGGGCGTGCGCACGGCCTTCCGTTTGCGCTGGGCTCATGGTTGGGCATCGCAGCGTATGGGCTGTGCGCCGTATGGTCAGTTGGGTGATCCGGCTTATACGGAATTGGGCATTGTGCTGCCGCTGGAAAAAATTTTTCCTGTAATGATGGTGTTGCAAGATGAAAGGCGTCGCGTGTTCGGCATTGGTCCGTGTACAATGACGTTCGAGCGCACCACGATAGAAGATGCGCGCCAGCTTGTGGATGCCTATCGCATGCTCTGCCCGGTGAAAAAAGATTTTCTCAAGCTGGTGAAGTAGCATCCGCTCATGCATCGTCCTGCGTAACTATTCTTTGACCCACGCGCCTGATTGGAAACGGAGTGCATGTGCCGATGTCTGGTTATGACGGCCTCAGAAAATTTTTCGGATTGATCGTGACGCGCCGCACGCTGTCAGATCCTGTCGCCGCGCCGCCCGATCTGTCTGTCATTGTTGGGCACCTGGATGCGGTGTCTGCATTTAACACGGTTCCTATCGGGCGCGATTTTAGTATTAGCGAAAACGGATATATGCAGCGTGCGTGGGATTGCCTGCTCGCGGAGCGTATTGGAAAACCGGCCGGTGTGCGGACATTGTTTGCGGTGCGTCGTGTCAGCGGCTTTATGGAAGGTCGAGGCCATTGCGCGGATTGCGTTACGACAAGCGTGGTTTCCGAGCCACTATTTGGCCGTCCTATGGCGTTGGAGGCGGTGATCCCGGAAATGGAAACCCTTTTAAGAGCCCTGAGGTTGGGTGATGCAGGCTGTTTTCTGGACCAGGTGCATTTTAATCAGCCGACTCTGGCGGAAATGCAGGCTTTGGTCGGAGCCTACCGGGCTTTGGCACCACGCAAAACAGGTCATTTGGCCCTCGTGCCCAAGTAAAAAATGGCGGATTTCCAAGGGGTTTACGATTTTTTAAAGTTTTTTGTAAAAAATCGCCAAATTCCCTTTGACAGGGTCAGGGACCCCCTATATAAGGGGCGACCTCGGCAGGCGGCAACGTCAGCCAGCATCTTCGAAAAACTTTGAAAAAAGATTGAAAAAGATGATTGACAACGGAGTGAGTACCGACTAAATACTCGCTCCCTCGGCAGATGGAAACGTCGGCCAGCATCTTGGAAAAACTTTGAAAAAAGATTGAAAAAGATGGTTGACAACGGTTCGGGTAACGACTAAATACTCGCTCCACAGTCAACGAAGACGTCGGGTTCGCCCGGCTTTTTTATGAACGGACACGACACGCTTTATGCGGTGTCCGGCTGTAAGAAAACGGTTCTTGTACATCGTGAATGAAGGAAGAGATGCGCAGGCAGCAGTGCTTGGTGGTCGTGTTGAACACGTTACACACAAGCCTGCTTAATGATGTCTGCGTGTCTATTCGACGCACATGACGCATATATATAAGCAGGTTCTCGAACTTTGCTGTTTTTTAACAGTGATGGATTCAAACTTGAGAGTTTGATCCTGGCTCAGAACGAACGCTGGCGGCAGGCCTAATACATGCAAGTCGAACGCCCCGCAAGGGGAGTGGCGCACGGGTGAGTAACGCGTGGGAATGTGCCCTTAGGTGCGGAACAACGTTTGGAAACGAACGCTAATACCGCATAATATCTCCGGATCAAAGATTTATCGCCTAGGGATCAGCCCGCGTTGGATTAGCTAGTTGGTGGGGTAACGGCCTACCAAGGCGACGATCCATAGCTGGTCTGAGAGGATGATCAGCCACACTGGGACTGAGACACGGCCCAGACTCCTACGGGAGGCAGCAGTAAGGAATATTGGACAATGGGGGAAACCCTGATCCAGCCATGCCGCGTGAGTGATGAAGGCCTTCGGGTTGTAAAGCTCTTTTAGGTGTGAAAATGATGATGGTAGCACCAGAAAAAGCTCCGGCTAACTTCGTGCCAGCAGCCGCGGTAATACGAAGGGAGCGAGCGTTGTTCGGAATCACTGGGCGTAAAGCGTGCGTAGGCGGTTTTGTAAGACAGAAGTGAAATCCTGGAGCTTAACTCCAGAATTGCTTTTGTGACTGCAAAGCTTGAATCCAGGAGAGGTTGGGGGAATTCCGAGTGTAGAGGTGAAATTCGCAGATATTCGGAGGAACACCAGTGGCGTAGGCGCCCAACTGGACTGGTATTGACGCTGAGGCACGAAAGCGTGGGGATCAAACAGGATTAGATACCCTGGTAGTCCACGCCGTAAACGATGTGTGCTAGCTGTCGGGAGTCTTAGGCTTTCGGCGGCGCAGCTAACGCACTAAGCACACCGCCTGGGAAGTACGGCCGCAAGGTTAAAACTCAAAGGAATTGACGGGGACCCGCACAAGCGGTGGAGCATGTTGTTTAATTCGAAGCAACGCGAAGAACCTTACCTACTCTTGTATCCTCCTTTTGACTTTCAGAGATGATTGTCTTCGGTTCGGCCGGGGGAGTGACAGGTGCTGCATGGCTGTCGTCAGCTCGTGTCGTGAGATGTTGGGTTAAGTCCCGCAACGAGCGCAACCCTCATCGTATGTTGCCATCAGGTAATGCTGGGCACTCGTGCGAGACCGCCGGTGATAAGCCGGAGGAAGGTGGGGACGACGTCAAGTCATCATGGCCCTTACGAGTAGGGCTACAAACGTGCTACAATGGTGGTGACAGTGAGCAGCCACTCCGCAAGGAGGCGCTAATCTCTAAAAGCCATCTCAGTTCAGATTGTCCTCTGCAACTCGAGGGCATGAAGTTGGAATCGCTAGTAATCGTGGATCAGCATGCCACGGTGAATACGTTCCCGGGTCTTGTACACACCGCCCGTCACGTCATGGGAGTTGGTTCTACCTGAAGGCGGTACGCTAACCTATGGAGGCAGCCGACCACGGTAGGGTCAGTGACTGGGACGAAGTCGTAACAAGGTAGCCGTAGGGGAACCTGCGGCTGGATCACCTCCTTTCTAAGGATGTGTTTGGCATAACCTTCATCGTAAGATGAAAGCCTCGCACTGCTGCCGGCGTATCTCTTCCTTCAGATAAGAACCACTTCATAGCGACTGGGCTTGCCCTGGTTGTTGTGAATACCGAACCTAGAGAGTTTGGTTTTTGCAAACGGGGGCTTGTAGCTCAGTTGGTTAGAGCACACGCTTGATAAGCGTGGGGTCGAAAGTTCAAGTCTTTCCAGGCCCACCATTTTTCAAAAGATGGGCCCATAGCTCAGCTGGGAGAGCGCCTGATTTGCATTCAGGAGGTCAGGAGTTCGATCCTCCTTGGGTCCACCATTTTTTCTCTTCCTTCCAATGTTCACTCCAGTTTCTGTGTAAACGGGAATTGCAGTGAAGATTGAAAGATCTTCGGTTCTTTGACATCGTAAATAGGTATGACATCAATATCCAATGTCTAACGAAATGCTGAGTAAATAAGCCAGCGTAGCGGACTTGTCCCTGCGCGTGGTTTGAATTCAAGCGTCTTAAGGGCATCTGGTGAATGCCTTGGCGATCAGAGGCGATGAAGGACGTGGTACGCTGCGATAAGCTGCGGTTAGGGGCGAACACCCATTGACCCGCAGATCTCCGAATGGGGGAACCCACCGCTTTATGCGGTATCCTGCACTGAATTCATAGGTGCAGCGAAGCGAACCTGGGGAATTGAAACATCTCAGTACCCAGAGGAAAGGAAATCAACCGAGACTCCGTTAGTAGTGGCGAGCGAACGCGGACCAGCCCAATGGCAGTTGTGTAAGAACTAGAAGTGTCTGGAAAGGCACACCAAAGTAGGTGATAGTCCTGTATAGGTAGAAAGCACAAATGTCTATGAGTAAGGCGGGACACGAGTAATCCTGTCTGAACATGGGGGGACCATCCTCCAAGGCTAAGTACTACTGATCGACCGATAGTGAACCAGTACCGTGAGGGAAAGGTGAAAAGTACCCCGATAAGGGGAGTGAAACAGACCTGAAACCGGATGCCTACAAACAGTCGGAGCCTCTTTATGGGGTGACGGCGTACCTTTTGTATAATGGGTCAGAGAGTTAGTGTTGCATGCGAGCTTAAGCCGGTAGGTGTAGGCGCAGGGAAACCGAGTCTGAATAGGGCGACCAAGTATGCAGCATTAGACCCGAAAGCCGACGATCTAGCCATGGGCAGGTTGAAGTTAGGGTAACACCTAATGGAGGACCGAACTCATCACTGTTGAAAAAGTGTGGGATGACCTGTGGTTAGGGGTGAAAGGCCAATCAAGTCGGCTAATAGCTGGTTCTCCGCGAAAACTATTTAGGTAGTGCGTCATGCGAATACCCCGGGGGGTAGAGCACTGGATGGGCTAGGGGGGCGCGAGCCTTACCAAACCCAACCAAACTCCGAATACCCGGGAGTAATACATGGCAGACAGTCTTAGGGTGATAAGGTCCTAGGACGAGAGGGAAACAGCCCAGACCTACAGCTAAGGTCCCCAAATCATGACTAAGTGGGAAAGGATGTAGAAACTCCAAGACAACCAGGATGTTGGCTTAGAAGCAGCCATCATTTAAAGAAAGCGTAATAGCTCACTGGTCTAAATAAGAGTTTCCGCGCCGAAGATGTTACGGGGCTCAAGTCATGTACCGAAGCTTAGGACTCCTACGGGAGTGGTAGCGGAGCGTTCTGTAAGCCTGCGAAGGTGACGCGTGAGCGTTGCTGGAGGTATCAGAAGTGAGAATTCTGACATAAGTAGCGACAAACAGTGTGAGAATCACTGTCGCCGAAAGTCCAAGGGTTCCTGCGCAAGGCTAATCCGCGCAGGGTGAGCCGGTCCCTAAGGCGAGGCCGAAAGGCGTAGTCGATGGGAATCACGTTAATATTCGTGAGCCAGATGGAGGTGACGGCGGCCGAAAGCAGTATGCTCTTAACGGATTGAGTGTGCTGCCTGGGACGTCCAGGAAATAGCCCCATCATTATTGACCGTACCCGAAACCGACACAGGTGGACTGGTAGAGTATACCAAGGCGCTTGAGAGAACTGTTCTGAAGGAACTCGGCAAATTACTTGCGTAACTTCGGGATAAGCAAGCCCGGCCTATGGGCAACCAATGGCCGGGGACACAAACCAGGGGGTGGCGACTGTTTATCAAAAACACAGGGCTCTGCGAAGTCTAAAGACGACGTATAGGGTCTGACGCCTGCCCGGTGCTGGAAGGTTAAGAGGAGGTGTGCAAGCACTGAATCGAAGCCCCAGTAAACGGCGGCCGTAACTATAACGGTCCTAAGGTAGCGAAATTCCTTGTCGGGTAAGTTCCGACCTGCACGAATGGCGTAACGACTTCCCCACTGTCTCCAGAGCAGACTCAGCGAAATTGAATTCCTCGTGAAGATGCGGGGTTCCCGCGGTTAGACGGAAAGACCCTATGAACCTTTACTATAGCTTTGCAGTGGCATCAGGATTGTCATGTGTAGGATAGGTGGGAGACTTTGAAGCATGGGCGCCAGCTCGTGTGGAGTCGTCCTTGAAATACCACCCTTGATTTTCCTGGTGTCTAACGGCATCCCGTTATCCGGGATCCGGACCCTGCATGGTGGGTAGTTTGACTGGGGCGGTCGCCTCCCAAACAGTAACGGAGGCGCGCGATGGTAGGCTCAGGTTGGTCGGAAATCAACTTTTGAGTGCAATGGCATAAGCCTGCCTGACTGCGAGACTGACAAGTCGAGCAGAGTGGAAACACGGTCATAGTGATCTGGTGCACTCGTATGGAAGATGCATCACTTAACGAATAAAAGGTACTCTAGGGATAACAGGCTGATAGCGCCCAAGCGTCCCCAGCGACGGCGCTGTTTGGCACCTCGATGTCGGCTCATCTCATCCTGGGGCTGGAGCAGGTCCCAAGGGTATGGCTGTTCGCCATTTAAAGAGGTACGTGAGCTGGGTTCAGAACGTCGTGAGACAGTTCGGTCCCTATCTGCCGTGGGTGTTGGAAACTTGAGAGGAGCTGTCCTTAGTACGAGAGGACCGGGATGGACACACCTCTGGTGCACCAGTTGTCACGCCAGTGGCACAGCTGGGTAGCTATGTGTGGAAGGGATAAATGCTGAATGCATCTAAGCGTGAAGCCCCCCTCAAAACAAGGTTTCCCTATCAGAGCCGTGGAAGACCACCACGTTGATAGGACAGGTGTGGAAGAGTGGCAACACTTGAAGCTAACTGTTACTAATTGCTCGATCGGCTTGAATTCACTCCATGTCGTATGGTTTACCATCGATATGAACATCACGCGCAGCGGCAAGCTCGTTGCGGTTGGCTTATAGGCCAGCATTTTGAAAGACAAAAACGGATATTGGTTGTTTGATACAGGCGGTTTTGGATGACCTGGTGATTTTAGCGAGTGCGCAACACCCCATCCCATACCGAACTGGACCGTGAAAAGCCTCAGCGCCAATGGTACTTCGTCTTAAGACGCGGGAGAGTAGGTCGTTGCCAGGTCTTCCAAGCCCGCTTGGATTAAACAATCGTTGTTGTCATACCTATTTACGATGATCAATTTTTTGTAACGCGCCCTTGGCGCGTTTTTTTGTATCTAATCTTTGCTTTTTTCTTATAAAACCACTGTTCTGCGGGGCCTATGCAATGAGTTTCTCTCTTCCCGTGCCGATTGCGACGATCGGGTTGTTGTTGGCGTCCAACATCTTCATGACTTTTGCCTGGTATGGTCATCTGAAATTTAAAACAACGCCATTGTTGATTGTTATATTTGTCAGCTGGGGCATCGCTTTTTTTGAATATTGTTTGCAAGTTCCTGCAAATCGTATGGGGCACGCTGTCTTTAATGCGGCACAACTCAAGACCATTCAGGAATGCTTGACCCTATTGGTGTTTATGGGTTTCTCGATCTGGTATTTGAAGGAACCGATCCAATGGAATCACCTTCTCGGCTTCGGTCTGATTGTGCTTGCGGCGTGGGTGATTTTTAAAAAATGGTAGCAGCGCCCGGCTGTGTCTTTTTGCAAAAAGATTTATCGTCTTTATCGCGAATAAGGTTTGCGTTCTTGAAGTGAACGGTCTATAACCCCATATCGCTTGCGCGCCCCGCATTTCTAACCGGTTGGGGCCGCCATTTCTCGGTGACGCGGGGTGGAGCAGCCCGGTAGCTCGTCAGGCTCATAACCTGAAGGTCGTAGGTTCAAATCCTGCCCCCGCAACCAATTCTCTCTAAGCATAATTATGGTGTTTTTGTTTTGGTGAGTGATCTCACCATCCCTGCGCATGTAAAAACAAGATCGGCTTTCATTGTCCTTTTGGTCCTGATGTAAACTGGCGTTCGTATTTTTTGAATCGTCGTGTTTTTACATCAATCGATAACAGGAAGGCTGATCTGCCATGAAGAATCTTGCTTATGCTTTGGGCTTTCGCGAAAAGCAATTCGCCAATGATGATGATAGATTTCTATCGTTAAAAATGGGGGCGTTGCGTGGATTGTCTACCAATATCATGATGGCGGACAAGGATTATAATATTGTCTATGTGAACGATGCCATTATTGAGTTTCTCCGCGCGCTTGAAGGGGATATCAAAAAAGATTTTCCGTCGTTTAATGTCGATCAATTGATTGGAACCAATATTGATATGTTCCACAAAAGTCCATCGCATCAACGCGGTATGCTGGATCGTATGAGCGGTGAGTTCGATACATCAATTAAGGTTGGTGGAATTGTTTTTAATCTGCATGCTTTTCCGGTTTTTGATGACAATAAAAATCGTGTCGGAACTGTTGTGGAGTGGCAGGATTCAAAACAAATGGATGGCGTTTCGCAAATTGCATCCATTCATAAATCCATGGCCGTTATTGAGTTTAATATGGATGGTACCATCATCACGGCGAATAAAAACTTCCTTGATACCGTTGGATATGGCCTGGATGAGGTGAAAGGTCACCATCACCGCATGTTTATGGAGGCGAGTGAAGCCGACAGCGCGGAATACAGAAAATTCTGGGACGATTTGCGCGCGGGCCAGTATCAATCTTCAGAATATAAACGTGTTGGCAAGGGGGGGCGCGAAATCTGGATCCAGGCCAGTTATAATCCTGTGTTTGACCTCAACGGCCGCCCGTTTAAGGTCGTCAAATTTGCGACCGATGTCACAAAACAGGTCATTGCAAAGCAAAACGCCGGAAAAATGATCGAAAGCGCCGCCGTGGGAACGGAAGAGTTGAGTGCGTCCGTGAAGGAAATCACGGAAAGCATGACAAAATCCCGTGCAACAACGGAGAAGGCTTACGGCATTGTTGATCAGGCCGATCAGCAAACCAATAAGCTGGCCGATGCCGCGGCGTCCATGGGTGGAATTGTTGAATTGATTAACAGTATCGCAGGGCAGATCAATCTGCTGGCCTTGAATGCGACCATTGAATCCGCACGTGCGGGTGAGGCTGGTAAAGGATTTGCCGTGGTGGCAAATGAAGTAAAAAATCTGGCGGCGCAGGCCAAAACAGCGACGGATAAAATTTCGCTAGAGATCAATTCCATGCGTGATATTTCATCGAATGTTGTGTCATCCTTGAATGCGATTAAAGAATCGATCGAAACTGTGCGCGAATACGTGAATTCAACGGCCAGTGCGGTTGAGGAGCAAAGCGCTGTTGCCAACGAAATTGCCAGCAATATGCAGCGGGTAACGCGCGAAGTAAACAGTATGGTCTAGATAGATTTAGGCCCATAAAATCCCCCCCGTCAGATGTGTCTGGCGGGGGGATCTGTTTAACATCAAAAGTTTGTTGTGGGGCCGTTTAATAAATGCGCATCTGGACGTTCGGATTTGCGTGTGCGCGTCTTTTGTAGGGGGGCATCGCCTGATCCGCTGGAAATGCTGGTCATGCAATTCTGTAATGCCAGCATATCATCATTTAATTCTTTCATACGCAGGCGAATTTCGTTCAGGTGCTGGGTCACCAAATCCTGGAAACTGGTGGCCTCGAAAATAATATTGGCCTGGTTTTGGATTTCTGCAGCGGCATCGCCCTTCATCTTGGCCAATGATTTCATGATACTTTCAGCGGCTGTCAAAATTTGATCGGCGGCCTTTTCTGTCCGTTTCTCGGCTGCAGCAATCTGGTCGTTGATGGCGGGCATGGTAAATGCTTGATAATGGCTGGGTATATCATCCAGTGCGCTGACATGATCGGCCAGGCGTCTGGCCAGCTGGGCCATGGAATCGACCAATGCGGCGCGCTTTTCCGGCGATACGTGGCCCATGGCTTGGCTTGTTTCCTGTATGGTCTGGATGAGGGATGTCATTCAAAAAATATCCTTATCGCTGTTTTTTGGTCATAACTGATTTTATTTTTGTTTCTAATGTGTCCGCGTTAAAAGGCTTGATGATGTAGTTATCAACGCCGGCCTGTTTCGCCTCCATGACGTTTTCGGGGCGAGATTCCGCCGTAATCATAATAAATGGAACATTTTTATGTTCGTATGTTGAATCAGTTCGAACAAATTGCAGTAATTGCAACCCGGTCATGGGCATCATGTTCCAATCCGACAAGACCAAATCATACTTATTGTGCGCAAGCTTTTGCAGGGCCGATTGTCCATCCGTTGCTTCGTCAACATTGCTGATATTAATTTGTGAAAGCAGATTTCGAACAATGCGCAGCATCGTTTTGTGATCGTCAACGATCAATACTTTCATATCCTTGTTTATATCCATTTCTGATCACTTTCTTTGAATAAGAGAAAAATGAATATACGCAGTAATAATGTTCAGTATCAGTGTTGAGCGTAAACCGTAAAATAACGATGAATCACAATCGTGTATATCGTCGCACGAGTGATCAATTTTGCGTGGTGATATTTTCATGCCTGCGCGGGTATTCACTTTTAAATTTATGCGCGTGTTTATTGCATATCGCATTACCATGTTTGGCGTTTATATCTCGATAAGAATTGCCCGCCTAAGATACATCCTGTTTCCGAATCTTCTGCCATTTTATAAACGGTGATTGCGCTATGGATGACCTCGTCACAGAATTTATAACAGAAACTGTTGAATCGCTTTCGACGCTGGACCTTGATCTGGTGCGATTGGAGCAGGAGCCGGAAAATAAAGATCTTCTGGGTAACATTTTCAGGCTCATGCACACAATCAAGGGAACGTGTGGATTTATCGGTCTTCCGCGCTTGGAAAAAACTGCGCACGCCGCCGAAAACCTTCTTGATAATTTTCGCAATGACAAAATGGACGTCAGTGAACGGGCCATGACATTGCTGTTTATGTGCATTGACCGTGTTCGGTTTTTGGTGAGTGAAGTCAGTAAAAGTGGAGCAGAACCAGAAGGGAACGATTCCGATATTATTCAGGTGATTGAGGCTGAGATAGAACAATCCCTGCATGGCGGAGAAAAGAAAGAGTCGGCGGTTTCAAACCGTGATCCTGTGCCAGAGCCGCCGGTTTCTGTCGATATTTCCCCGGCCCAGACGGTTGAAAAGGGGCCTGAATATCTGCGTGTACAGATGAATGTTCTGGAAGATCTTATCAATATGGTTTCCGAGCTTGTTTTGACGCGAAACCAACTGTCGCAATTGATCCGTATGGAGGAAAATTCAAATCTGACAACGCCATTCCAGCGGTTGAACAGGATTGTATCAGATCTTCAGGATAGCGTCATGAAAACGCGAATGCAACCCATTGGGAATGCATGGTCAAAATTGCCGCGTATCGTGCGTGATTTGTCGACCGAGATGAAAAAGAAAATTGTCCTGGAGATGGAAGGCGAGGAAACCGAGCTGGATCGTCAGGTGTTGGAGCAGATTAAAGATCCGCTGACCCATATGATCCGAAATTCGTGCGATCATGGTATTGAGCGCCCCGCCGATCGATTGGATGCCGGTAAAAAAGAACAAGGATGCATTCGCCTACGTGCATATCATGAGGGTGGGTTTATTGTTCTGCAGATCAGCGATGACGGCAAGGGTTTGGACCCGGCGAAAATTGCCGAGAAGGCAATTGAAAAGGGGCTGGCTGACCCAGATAAAATTCAGGCTATGAGTGATAAACAAATCCTCAGTTACATCATGCGCCCGGGTTTTTCAACGGCCGAACAGATCACGAATGTATCGGGGCGCGGGGTCGGCATGGATGTCGTTCGCGCCAATATTGAAAAAATTGGTGGCTCAATTGACATGGAATCTACCCCGGGAAAGGGGACGTGTTTTACGATCCAAATTCCACTGACTCTGGCGATTATTTCTGCATTGATCGTTGAGATTGATTCCTATCGTTATGCCATCCCACAAATGAATATTCAGGAATTAGTGTCCATTAACCCGACAGATTCCGACATGATTGAATATATAAATGACAAACCGGTCCTGCGCTTACGTGACCGCATTATCCCGCTTCTTGATAGTGAAGCGTTGTTTGATTTTAAGAGTGATCAAGGACAGAAGCCACATAATGAAAAGCTGATTTGCGTGATTAGTACGGGTTCCAGCTATTACGGCATTCTGGTGGATCAGATCTATGATACGGAAGAAGTTGTGATTAAATCTGTATCCTCTGTTCTTAAAAATGCCGGTATTTTCTCTGGCAATACCATTTTGGGTGATGGGCGGGTCATTATGATTTTGGATCCTGCGGCCATTGCCCGTAAATTCAATGTTGAAAAAGCGGTCAACCAGATAGAGGCGGAGAACATCATGGCGCGCCAGGCACGCGAAAGTGTGAAAGAGCGTGCCTCAATGCTGGTCTTCAAGGCTGGTGATGGCGCATTGAAGGCGGTGCCGTTGGCGCTGGTGTCCAGAATTCAGGTTTTTCCACGCGGTGAAATTACCTGTTCGGCTGACAAGATCGTTGTGCGATATAACAACACATTGATGCAGTTATGCTTCATTGATTCCACGACGCAGGGGCTGAATGATCATGAGGTCATGAGCCTGGTTCTGTCCGACGATATGTCGGATGCTTCAATGGGCCTGATTATTGACCATGTGGTTGACATTATCGAGGGGGATTTAGACCTGACAACGGCGACATTGCGTCCTGGCGTTTTGGGCAGCATGATTTTAAGCGACCGAACGGTGGATGTCATCGATATTGCTCACTTCCTGTCGCTTAGCCGTTCAGACTGGTTCTCTAAGATGGCGCATCAATCGGCGCCCTATGCCAATTATCATATTGAACGCGTGCATGAACGGTTGGATATAGTCGAAACCGGTCCGCATACAACAGGCCGCTCTGCAACTATCGGCGAGCTGGAGCAGACGGCCATGGCGCACAGGCCCATGGCGGAATATAGGGGGCAAAAAATGCGCCTTCTGGTCGTGGATGACAGCCCATTTTTCCGCAGCATGCTTTATCCAATTTTGACGGGTGCCGGATACGATGTGACATTATCCGAGGACCCGTTGCATGCCATTCGTCTGCACGATGATGGGCATATGTTCGATATTGTTTTGAGTGATATCGAGATGCCGCATATGGACGGGTATGAATTTGTTGAACGGATGCGCGACGATTCGTCGTGGAAAGATGTTCCCTTTATTGCCATTACCTCCCACAACACAAGGGAAGATATCGAGTATGGCTATAAAAAAGGGTTTAACAAATATATTGGAAAATTTGACAAAGATGAATTGATCCGGTCTTTGGTCAGCATCCGCAATAATGAGTAATTAATTGCCATGGGGAACGCTATGAATAATGCAAAGCCAAATATTGTCGCGGACACATTCAAAATTCTGATTTTGAATATTGGAAATCATTATTTTGGCGCGCCGATTGAAAGTATTCAGGATGTCATCCAGCGCAATCCAACCACGCCTGTACCATTAACACCCCCCAATATTATCGGCCTTTTGAATTTGCGGGGGCATATTGTGACCGAAATTGACGTCGCTTATACGCTGGGCATTCACAATCGGGATTGGCTGGCGGGCAATAACGGATATTCCATCGTTATCAATCGGGGTGGCGAAATGTACAGCCTGGTGTTTGAAGGAATCGGTGATGTTGTCGACGTCATGGATTCGAGCATTGAAAAACTGCCGGATACGATTAACCGTAAGTGGTTTTCCATTTCGCGTGGTGTTTGTCGCATGGGGGACAAGCTGGTTGTTCTGCTTGATTTTAACCTGATGATTGACCATTTGACCCCGGAACCGGCAAATATGGTGTAACACGCTATGGATATTTCACCTGTACGCGTCATGCTGGTCGACGATTCTGTTGTTGTGCGTGGATTGTTGCGTAATATCATTGAAAAACATAACGATCTGGACATCGTCGCTGCGGCGGCCGATGGCCAGACCGCTTTGCGCGATTATCGCACCCATCGTCCTGATATTGTCTTGATGGATGTTGAGATGCCGCATATGGACGGGCTCAGCGCCCTGCGTGAGATTTTGGTCCATGATCCAGATGCACGGGTCATTATGTGTTCAAGCCTGACGCAGGCCGGGGCGGAAACGACGTACCAGGCTCTGCATATCGGCGCTGTGGACTGTCTGGCGAAGCCGTCGTCAAAATCGATTGATCGGGGTTTGACGTTCGAACAGGAATTGCTGTTAAAACTGCGTACGCTGGGGCGGAATGGTGCGAAAAGAAAGGCGGTTTCGATAACCGCGCGGTCTTCTGGGGTGCCGGAACTGGTGTCTTTGTCCACGCCTTATATGCACAAGTTGGGCGGGGACGTGGTTTTGCGCCGGATGCCTGATCATTTACCCCCGAATTTTCCCTTGGCTTTGGCGATCGGTGCATCCACGGGCGGGCCGAAAGCGCTGGTCGAATTTCTGACCAGCGTTGATAAAAATATAATGTTGCCCATTTTCATTACGCAACATATCCCGCCCGGCTTTTCCCGCTTTCTGGCGGAGAATATTGAACGTAAAACTGGTTTTCCTGCGCATGAGGCGGAGGAGGGAATGCTGGTATCCCCCGGCCACGTGTATATTGCGCCGGGGCAAAAGCATATGGGTGTACAAAAAGGGATCCCAAAGCGCATTACTCTGACCGATGGGCCGCCAGTCAATTTTTGTAAACCATCTGTCGATGTTATGCTGGATTCATTGGAGCATGCGTATGGCGGACATTTGCTCACCGTTATTCTGACGGGTATGGGGGCTGACGGGCATCAATCCAGCCGCCGCATGGTTGTTGACGGTACGCATAATATTTTAATCGCGCAGGACGAGGAATCGTCCGTAGTTTGGGGTATGCCGGGTGCGGTGGCAAAAGATGGGATATGTCACGCTGTCCTGCCACTCTCGCGTATTGGGGCCGCAGTAAACAAGTTGGTACGCCGTGAATCCATAGGGGATCATCATGCAAATTGATGATATTGAATTTCACTTCTTCCGTAATTTTCTGAAGGAATCGTCCGGCTATCATTTGACGGATGATAAGCGCTACCTGTTGGAATCGCGATTAGAGGATGTGCTGCGAAGCTGGAAGCTGAATGATCATCGCGCGATTATATCGTCAATCCGGAATGATTATTCATCGAAAATGGCGACCGATGTGATCGAGGCCATGACGATCAACGAAACCTTCTTTTTCCGCGACCAAATCCCGTTTGATGTGTTTGAAAATCAATTGCTGGATCGTCTGGCGGAATCCGCCGTGGCCAATCGTGTGCGCATATGGTCGGCCGCATGTTCCACTGGTCAGGAACCATATTCAGTGGCGATGATTGCGACGGAAAAGCGCTCGGTTTATCCAAAATTACTATGCGAAGTTGTGGGCACGGATATTAACAGCCGGGTTTTGTCCCGTGCGCGCCAAGGGGTTTTTTCGGATATTGAGGTGCACCGTGGCTTGCCCGATCATTACCGCGACAAATATTTTACGCGCGATGGATCAAACTGGAAAATCAACGACGATATTCGGGCCCAGGTTCATTTCCGGCAAATGAATTTGAAAGGTGATTACGATGTTGAGGGGCCATTTGATTTTGTCCTGCTGCGGAACGTTTTGATTTATTTTGATACGGCGTTGAAGGAAAATATCCTGCGCCGTATTGCTGACCGTATGCGTCCGGGGGGCTATTTACTGCTGGGCGCGGCGGAAGGTATTTACGACCTCAACCATCATTTCCAGCGCTGCCCCGATATAAAAGGTCTCTATGAATATCGCGGATGAAAAAAGCCCCCGGATTGCGGGGGCTTTTTTCTATCTAGTGGACCAGGATATTCCGGAACTGCCACGGGTCGGAGGTGTCGATATCCTCCGGGAACAGGCCAGGGCGGTTATCCAGCGGGGTCCAGTCGGTATAATGGCCTTCAACCGTGCCCAGATACGGGCTCTGGACCTCCAGGCAGCGGCGGTGATCCATTTCCTCTGTCTCGACAATCCCGGCCATGGGGTTTTCCAGTGCCCAGACCATGCCGGCGATAATCGCGGATGTCACCTGGAGTGCCGTGGCGTTTTGATACGGGGCGAGGGCGCGGGTTTCCTCAATCGTCAGGCGGGATCCATACCAATAGGCATTCTTGGCGTGCCCGAACAGGAGTACACCCAATTCATCCCGCCCATCGACAATTTCGGATTCGCCAAGGATATGCATACGCGGCTGCATTTTTCCATCACGGCCAAACAATTCATGCCATGACAAAATGGCATTGTTGCACGGGTGATAGGCGTAATGGCATGTCGGGCGGTATTCCGGTTTCGGCCCGGACCCAACGGTGAAATAATCGGAAATTGAAATGGCCTCGTTATGCGTCACCAAAAACCCGAATTGTGCGCCCGGGGTTGGGCACCATGTACGGACGCGGGTCGCGGCGCCGGGTTGGTTCAGGTAAATCGCGGCCTGGCACCCGAACGAATGGGTGGAGGCATTGGGCGGCATCCAGTTTTCATGCGTGCCCCATCCCAACTCTGCGGGCTGATAGCCTTCAGATACGAAGCCTTCTACCGACCAGGTGTTGACGAAGACATTCATTTCCTTTGGCATCCGGGCGCGCTGGGTGTCGCGTTCGGCGATGTGCACGCCTTTGATGCCCAATGTTTGCATCAATCGGGCCCAGTCTTCGCGTGTTTGTGGTTCGGTGAACGGTGTGTTGGTGTCGCGGGCGATGTTTAACACGGCCTGTTTGACAAACCACGATACCATGCCGGGGTTCGCACCGCAGCAGGATACGGCGGTGCGGGTGCCGCGCGCCAGAGCCTTTTCCTCGATGATGTCATCGCGCAAATCATAATTTGTGCGGTCGCCGGGGTGGGCGTTTTTGTTATCGTAATACCCCGCCCACGGTTCGGCCACGGTGTCGATGTAATGGCAATCCAGTTCGCGGCACAGGCGCATGATATCGCGGGATGACGTATCGACTGATACGTTGACGCAGAACCCAACACCTTCGCCATTACGTAGCAGCGGTGTGAGGATGTCGCGGTAGTTTTCAAGAGAAAGTTCAGCGTGAATGAAGCGAATGCCCAGCCCCTCAACCACGGGGCGGTAAATATCTTCCGGATCGATAATGACGAAACGGTCCCGGTCAAATTTGAAATGTCGCTCCAGCAGGGGAACCATGCCGCGCCCGATAGAGCCAAATCCAATCATCACCACGGGCCCGTTTATCGTCCCGTGTACCGGCCAGTTTGCCATTCTCGATTTTTTCCACTTCTGGTCAGAGGTTCACAATATTGACCAGATAGCGGCAAATGATCCCGGAAAGCAAGGGGATTATGATTGTCGTAAAACGCCCGTATGGCGGGCGCTGCGGGCGTTACTGGCCGCCGCAGACAAAGCGGATCTGGCGACCGTTGGTCACCACGGGTTTGCATTGTTGTTTGGGCGTGTTTTCCGGTGTTGTCGGTGGTGTGGCTTGTGTCTTGGCAACGTCCTGCTCGGCGCGGCTGGTGGCCTGTTCTTGGGCCTGGATCATGGCGCGGCGATCGTCGTCGTTCAGGGTCAGGGCAACCTTCGGGTCAATCCCACGCTTCTGCAACAGGCTGTTGACGGTGGCGCGGTCGTCTTCGTTCATTTTTGCGTAGAGCTGTACGCCCGTATAGCGGCTGACATCCGGTGAGGCCAGCAATGTGGCCACCGTTTCCGGTTCAATGCGCAAGGCACCCTTTTGGCCCAGGCGCGCTTCCAGCTGGGCGCGTGCGCCTGGCAGTTGATCGAGATAGAGCAGAAAACCAAGCGCATTGCCGACCGGGTCGTTTTTCTTGCGCAACAGGGTTTCCGCGAATTCCGCGTTTGCGCAATCCTTGTCCCATTTGCTTTGCCCGACACCGTAAAAACCGATGCCATTATAATCCGTGCCCATGCAGGTTTCGGTGTTCAATCCCGGTGTGGCGCATCCGCTCAAAATCGCCGCTGCTAGGCCCAGTGTCGATAACGCCCCTGCACGGCGCAGGTTCGCGTTTTCAAACACAGAACGCAGGGGGGCGTTGTCGTTGGTTGCGGTTTTTATGGTCATTGCTACACACCCTTTTTTTGGTTTTTTAAGGTCGCAAATAATTACCATAATGTAAAGCTGTCCGTCAATAAAAACCGACGGAAGTTTATTAATTTGTTGAAATATAAAGAAAAAGCGCCCGGCTTGGGGCCGAGCGCTTTCCTGCACAATTCTTGGGCTTTAACCGCTTACGGGCGGGAGCACGGGCTTACATAGCGTTTCGTGGTCGTGGAGCCGCCGCTTTTCTCGGTGACGTTCACGGTTACTTTACCGCCGCAGCCAACTTGCTGCTGAACAACCGGTTGGGCCACAACCTGCTGAACCGGAGCCGGTGCAGCGGAGTTGTCGAAGCTGACGCCGATACCCAGCAATTGGTTCCAGTTTTCGGAACGAACGCTGACCGGCTGGCCGTTTACGGCTTTCTGTTGAACGTTTTCGCGGATGGCTTGAACGGCCTGGGCCACTTTTTCGTCGGACTGGGCGCGTTCCTGAACAGCGATTGCGCGCAGCATCGGGTCGCCGCTTTCGATGTAGGCTTTGCGTTCTTCATGCGCCAGGCAATCTTTGTCCGAGCTGTTGGCTTCGGAAGAACCCAGGCTGATACCGCCGCCGATCACTTGGATCGCGCCGACTTTGGTTTTCACGTTCGCGCATTTGGACGTTGCAACCGTGCTCAAAGACGGGGCGATTGCGGACGCTGCAGCCACTTCGTTTTTGAAGCTGACGTTGTTGTCACCGCCGACAGCATTGGCGTTGGATGCGGATTGGCCGCCTTGACCACCCTCACCACCTTGGCCGCCCTGACCGCCTTGGCCACCGGTTGCCGTGGCACTGCCACCTTGGCCACCGTTTGCGACAGCGTTTCCGCCGTTGGCAACAGCGTTGGAGTTGGAGCCGGATACGGCACCCGCAACGGCCCCAGCGTTGGCGCTGGCATTGTTGTTGTTGTGATTGTTGTTGTAGTTTTTGTTGGTGTTGTTCACATCAACATTGTTTGTCGGTGTGGACGGCTGCTCCGGATATTCCGGGTAGTAGGTTGCAGAAGCCGGCGCGGCGAAAGCGGCGCTCAGGGCCAGGGCAGCAGCGGTCAGTTTCAGTGTCTTGAAGCTCATATTTTTTCACCTTCTATTGTTATGCGGCCCATGATAGCTGGAGCCGCCTTTTGGGTTACGGGACTAAAAGTCGCGCCCTTGATATTCCATAATTGAACTTTATGTCAAGAAAATAATCACGCCTTAAGGATGTTCTTTTTGCAGGGCTGCTATCACACGAAAAGTTTGCATAATTCGCCGCTCTTATGTATAGACCTTCGGAACATTTAAAAAAAGAGGCCATAAAGACCACAAAACCCGGGCCCATAAGAAACCAAAGTTTGTAATAGAGAGATCAAAAGGACATTCACAAATGACCGAGACACCGAACACCCAAACGGCTGACGAAACCCTGAACGCCCCGCAACCACCTAAAAACTGGAAACAAAAAGGCTTGTCGATCGGGTTTAACATTGCGTCCGGTTTTGCCGTGGCGGGAATGCTGGCAAAATTTGGTGTTGTTGGTGCGGTTTTGACGGCGGCAATGCCGGTGGCGGCTCCCGCAATTGCGGTGACGGCGGCAACGATTGTCCTGACTGGGATTTTGACGGGCCTGGGCACCAGCGCACTGCGCTATGGTTATGATCGCGTGACTGCGGGCAAGGCCAGCATGACAGCCACCGATGTTGTAAAACGTATGGGCTGGGCGATGATTGGTGGTGCGCTGTTCTTTGGTGCCAACGAACTGATCGGGTCATTCTTCGGTGCACCGGATGCAGCTGTATCGGCACCGGAAGTCACCCCGCAAGCGACCGCTACGCCAGACGTGACAGCAGTCGAGCCGGCTGCTGGCGATGCCATTGTGACGACTGATGTCGAATGCGAAGATGCTGTGGCCAAGGCCGCCGAAATTCTGGCGAAAGAAAATGATCTGACGCCGTGCGCAGACGAAGCCCTGCACTTGGCGCAGGCGGGTTCGGCCCAGGCAACCAAGGACCTGGGTCTGTTCTTCCTGAGCGGGTATGAAGGTGTTCCGGTGGATACGGCGATGGCCGTTGATCTGCTGAAACAGGCCGCGACCGCTGGCAACGAACAGGCCATTCAGGATTTGGCCTATCTGGAATTCCATGGCAAGGCTGGCTTCGTTGCCAACCCGGGCGAAGCGCTGAAAGCCATGATGACCGTGGATACCGCAACCGCGCGTGAATTCGTTGCCCAATGGACCGCCATGGGCGTTGAGGCCCCGGCAGATGTCGTGGCACCGACCGTGGATACTCCGGTTGTTGAAACCCCTGTAGCGGAAGCACCTGTTGTTGAGGCCCCGGTTGTTGAGGCTCCTGCCGCTGAAACCGTTGCGCCGGACGCGCCGCAGGCTGATGGTGTTGCTGCCGACGTTGATTGCGTTGATCCGGTAGCCAAGGCCGCCGTGATTATGGCCGCGGAAACGGATCTGACGCCGTGTGCGGAACAATCCCTGAAAATGGCGCAAGCCGGCAATGCCCAAGGCGTGAAAGATCTGGCGGCGTTCTTCCTGAACGGCACCGATGGTCTGCCGAAAGATCCGGCGCTGGGTGTTGAATTGCTCAAAGGCGCGGCTGAGGCTGGTAATGTTCAGGCGCAAGTCGATCTGGCGTACCTGCAATATCATGGTTTGCATGGCGTTGAAGGCGGAAAAGATGCCGCGTTGGCCGCGATGCAGGAAATCAAATCCGCAGCCGCCCGCGAATTCGTGTCCGCATGGACCGGACAAGCCGTTGAAGGCAGCGGCGATATGGTTTTGGATATTTCCGCAGACGCCAAAGGCAACATGATCATTGATATTGATGCCGGAAGCGAAAAAGTTCTGAGCCAGTCCTGCACATTCTCGATGGCGGCGAATGGTACGGGTACGGTAGATTGCGCGATTGAAACGAAAGCCGGTGTCAAAACCATTCAGGCGATCATTGAGGATTGCGACAAAATGTTCCCGAACCTGAAACCGGCGTTCTAATTCCGCAAGAAAATATATCCGTTTCGATGCTACCCCGGCGAAAGCCGGGGTCTTCGTTTATGGGTTTTGGTAAATCTTTCTCTTTCCAGCATTCCCGCGAAAGCGGGAATGCTGTGTAGGAGGGTTATTCCGCCGCGCGGGCTTGCAGGCTGGGGACCAGATCGCCGTAAAACGCGCTTTTGTGCCATGTCACTGCGCTGGAAATAATGTCGTTCAGGCTGGATGCGGCTTTCCACCCCAAAACGCGCTGGGCTTTGTCCGTTTGGGTCAGCATCACGGGCACATCTCCGGCGCGGCGTGGCGCGATACGCACATCAATGGTTTTGTTCAGGTGTTTTTCAACCGCATCAATAATCTGTTGCACCGAATATCCGTGCCCGGTGCCCAGATTGACGATGTCACTGCCCCCGCCATTTTGCATGTGGTGCAGGGCGGCGATATGCGCATCGGCCAGATCGCAGACATGGATAAAATCGCGCAACGCCGTGCCATCCGGCGTATCATAATCATTCCCGAACAGGGACAGCGGCCCTTCGTACCCCAGACCAGATAAAATCACACGGGGCAACAGGTTGGTTTCCGGCCAGTGTGCCTCACCAATGCCAATGGTTTCGGGGGCCGCGCCTGCCACGTTGAAATACCGCAGGACGACCGAGCGCACACCGTGTGAATCCAACGCGCGCAGGGCATTTTCCGCGCGGATTTTGCTTTCGCCATAGGGGTTGGCGGGCTGGAGTTTCGTATCTTCGTTCACATACCCATCGGCATGGGGCACGCCATAAACGGCGGCGGTGCTGGAAAAAACGACATGGTTGATGCCGCAATCGGCCGCCGTGTCGAACAGGGTTTTGGCCCGGGCGGTGTTGTTGTCAAAAAAACGATCCGGTTCACGCATGGATTGCGCCACGTCGGTCAGGGCGGCGAAATGCATAACCGCGCTGGGTTTATAATCGGTGCAGATTTTGCGGATCAAATCGGCATCGCCAATATCACCCTGCACCAAATCCCCCCATTGCACGGCCCATGCATGTCCGGTGGACAAATTGTCCAGCACGACGGGCGTATATCCGGCGTCATGCAAACGCCAGCACACATGCGATCCGATATATCCGGCACCGCCGGTGACAAGAATGGTTTTGCTCATGTTCGTGTCCCGATTAAAGATTGGTACACATCATACATGGCTTGCGTCACATGGGTGGATGAAAATTTTTCGGCAATCAGCGTCCGGCTGGCCAGCCCCATGCGCGTGGTTTTTTCGCCATCACTGGCAAACGATTGGATGGCATCGGCCAACGCCTGTGGGTCTTGTTCGGGGATCAGGATGGCATTGATGCCATCCTTGGCTACTTCGCGGCATCCGGGCACGTTGGTGGCGATCATCGGGCGGGCACAGGCCCCGGCCTCCAGCAACGATACGGGCAAACCTTCGCCACCAATGGTCGGTTGCAGGGCCAGATGCGCCTGTGGCCACAGGGCGGCCATATCGGTTTGATATCCGCGATAAATAACATTTGGGTTGGATGCGGCCCAATCGGTCAGGCGTTGTTCATCCCATGATTCCGGATTGCCCGGGTCCGGCGTACCGCAGAGCCAGAGTTTAATATGCGGCGCGGTATCCTTTAAAATCGCAAACGCATCATGGATGGTTTGCAACCCCTTCATCGCAATCATGCGGCCCGCAAACATGCAGATGAATGGCGGGGTGGCGGGCATCGGCGCGGTTTGATACCGGTCAATATTCACGCCCGATCCGGGAATGATGGTGGTGCGGTCTTGCACGGCCATGCGGTCGCGGGTCATGCGGTTTGCGTCGTCGCTGTTTTCAAACAAGGTCCAGACCGTGTCGCGTTTTACAACGGCGCGCAGCAACGGGAAGATCAATGGGCGCAAAACGCGGGTCAGGGGAATATCGCTGTAAAACAATGTGCCCAGCCCGACATAGCCATTCACAATGCGCGGCACACGGGCCAGCCATGCGGCCAGTGATCCGAACAAGATGGGTTTCAAGGCAATGTGGTGGACAATGTCCGGACGTTCACGGCGATAAATATTGGCCAGTGCGAAAATATTACCGATGGCGGTGATCGGGTTTTTGCTTTTCCGGCTGAAGGGGAAGGGAATGACGCGCACACCTTCGGCCTCGATCCGGGCGCGGTGCTGGTCCACGCGGGTGATCAGCGCAACGTCAAAACCGGCCCGCACCGCCGCCCGCATGGTGGGCAGGCGGTGGATGTAAAAAAACCAGTCTTCGGTCACAACGTAAATCAGTTTCATGCCGCCATCGTCTTACGGGAAAGCGCGGTGCAGAGCAAGGCAAGGCTTGGTCCTTGCCATAATTATTCGTCAATTATTCGACAATTATTCGTCTCTGGCCCCCGGCTTCCGGCGCGGGAAGAGCAGCCCGGTCAGAATGGTGGCCTGCCGTGGCATGGGGACCAGTTTTTGCTGTTCATCCAGCGGCACGGGTGGGCGCACCCGCATCCGGTGCAGGACAAAGCCGGCCAGTGCCGCAAATGTCACGGCGATGAAGGCGAAGAAGGCGTGCGGCCCGAACATATCCATCAACGCCGCCGCCACCGTGGGGCCAAGGCAAGCCCCAATGCCGTTATAGATCAGCATGCTGGCGCTGGCCGATACGAACTGGCTGGGGTGTAAATGGTCGTTGGTGTGGGTGATGGCCAGCCCGTAAAGCGGCATCGCCATCCCGCCATAGAGAATAACGGCGAGGATACCCGGAAATTGCGCCGGGCTGCCAAGCGCGCACAGGGCGGCCATCAATGCACCGATGCACGATGTCACCAAAATCATTTTCCGGTGGTCGAACCGGTCGGACAACCATCCCATGGGCAATTGCGAAATCATCCCGCCCAGAATGATGCTGGCGATAAACAACCCAATCTGGTGCGATTGTAATCCTGTCTGCGCGGCATAGACGGGGCCAATGCCAAGGGCCACAGCGCCCAAAACTCCGGCGCAGGCCGTGGCCACAACACCCAACGGTGAGGCGTGGAATAATTCACGCAAGCCCAGCCGTGCCGGCGCCGCGAAGTTTGGAGCCGATCGCGGGATCAGCGCAATCGGCAACAACGCCAGTGAAATCAGGATCGCGATAATCACGAACAATTCCATCTGGGCCGGGTCCGCCACGGGCAGCAGCAATTGCCCGGCGGCCAAGCCACCATGCGACAGCATCATATAAATGCTCAGGATCCGTCCACGGTTGCCCGCCTGCGCCAGATCGTTCAGCCAGCTTTCAACAACAACGTACAGGCCCGCAAAGCTCAATCCGCTGAAAATGCGTATGATGGCCCAGGCGAGCGGGTGGACAAACAGCCCGTGCAACAAAATGCAGATGGCGGCCATGGCGGCCAGCGCGGCAAAGACGCGGATATGCCCAACCCGGGCCAGCAATTTCGGCGTGGTCAGAGACCCCAGCAAATATCCGCCAAAATAACACGACATGATCAGGCCGATGACCGTCGTGTCATAATTTTCAATCGTCGCGCGCAGACCCAGCAACGTGCCCTGTAGCCCGTTGCCAATCATCAATAATGCAAAACCAAGGAAGAGGGGCCACGACTGGGCTAGTACGCTTTTCATTTATTTGGACACGCGATCGATCAGGGGTTGAATGTGCGATTCATATTTCCGCCAGCTTTGTACGGCGGTTTTGTAAACGGGCTTAATCACCTGCGCCTTGCTGGCGGTAATGACGGCGCGTTTATGTTCGTGCGGTTTCAGACAGGCATCATTCCACGGCAGACCGATATAATCGATCAGCTTGCGGGCCTGTGATTCCAGATCGTTGACCGTATCCTCGTAATCAATCTCGATAAACGCATCGGGGATGGTGTCGCGCCAATGCTGCATCATGCGTTCATAGGCCTGATAATATTGGCCCAACTCGTCCAGATCGTAACTCCAATATTGCCCGCGCGCGAAAAGCTGTTTGTAACAAGACAATCCCGTATCGACGGGGTCGCGGCGGCAATGGATGATTTTGGCATGGGGCAGGGCTGCGGCAATCATGCCGATGCGTGAAAAATTGCCCGGCATTTTGTCGGTGATGCGTTTGGCGCGCCCGGTTTTATCCAGTTTGCGAATGCGTTCGACGTACATGCGACCAATATCGGCGGCATTGTCCGGTGTGACACGCCCGCCGAAGAGTTGTTCGCACACGGTGAAATCGTGTAATTCTCCGGCACCGTAAACATCTGGGTGGGATGACAGGATTTGTTCGGTCAATGTCGTGCCCGATCGTGGCATGCCGACGATAAAGACAGGAATATCGCTGTCATAGCCAAGGTTTTTGGCAATCGCGGGCGATGCAAACCGGGCAATATCATCCAGTTGTTTGCACGCGTCCCCAATATCAAAGAAAATGGTTTTGCGCTTGGTGTCGTTGCCACGGCGCAGATAATCAAAGGCGCGGTCGTAGTCCTTCAAATCTTCGTAGGCTTTATACAGGGCAAAATACAGGCTGATTTCCTGTTGCTGTCCGAATTGTTTGATGCGCGGTTCCAGTGCGTGCATGGCGGCCAGGTCCGCATCATCGGCGGATTCAAATTTTTTCAATTTGACCAATGTCAAATACGGCCCGGGAATATCCGGCGCCATGGTGATGGCGCGGCGGATATAATCGAGCGCGTCCGCTTCGTTCCCCAGTGACAGGGCAATTTCCGCCTGCATGGCAATGCCGTGCGCGAAATCGGGTTTGAGGGCGAGGGCGCGATCAACATTGTCCCGCACGGCGTCCAGATCGTTTTTAATAAATAGAATTCCAGCCTTGCGGTAATACGGATCTGGCATTTCGGGGCTGATGGCAATGGCGCGGTCGATGGACGATAACGCATCATCAATCCGGCCTGCGCGTTCCTGTGCTGCCGCCAGTTTCATATAAACGCGTGTTGAATCCGGTTTCAGTCGCAACGCTTCGTTCAGCGCCAGTTCCGCCTCATCAAATCGTTCGGCCATCAGCATGACATCGCCGAAATCAACCTGCGCTTCGGCGGAATCGGGTTTGAGTGATACGGCACGGCGTGCTGCATCTTCCGCTTCGCGAAGGCGTCCAAGTTCGCGCAAGGCCAGGCTCATACTGCTCCACGCTTCGACGTAATCGGGGTCGAATGTTACGGCGTATTTGGCCGCCACGGCGGCATCGGCCAGCTTCATCTGGTCGATCAGCGCGATGGCCAGATTGTGGTGGGCAACGGCGTAATCGGGTTTAATGGCGGTGGCATGGCGATAATAATCCTCGGCTTCGACACTGCGGCCCAGATCACGCACGGCATTGCCCAGATTGCACCATCCTTGCGCGTTGTTTTCATCCAGTGTGATCGCCTTGCGGCACGCTTCTTCCGCATCATGCAATCGCCCCAAATCACGGTGGGCATTACCAATATTGCTCCATGCGTTCGAGAAGGTCGGATTGAAGGTCAGGGCCTGATGCCAGGCGGCAATCGCCTCTTCGGCGCGGCTCTGTTCCACCAGCGCGTTGCCCAGATTGAGATAGGCGTCGGCAAAATCGGGGCGCAGGGCGATGGCGCGGCGGGCTGCATTTTCTGCATCCGCATAACGTTTTAAAATCCACAGCGTGTTGGCGCGGTTGCTGTGGACATCGGGGTAATCGGGGTTGATGGCGATGGACCGATCATACTCCGCCAGCGCCGCGTCATATTGCCCCGATTCCGACAGCATGATGCCGTGGTGGTTGGCGATTTCGCAATCATCCGGGGCCTGTGTTGCCGCTTCGCGCAGGCTGTGGACCGCGTCCTGTAACTGCCCCCGGTGGTAACAGGTTAGGCCCAGCATGTGGCGCGCCGGGTAGTAGTCAGGCATATTGGACAGAATGTCGCGGAACGTGCGGTCAGCCACCATCAGATTGCCCGCCTGCAAATGCTGGACGCCAATATCAAAGGCTTCGTTGATGGTGACAGTGCGTGGCGCGGTCATGGCTTTAAATTACATAATGTAAAAATTGGTTTTGTTGTTTTGGCTCTCTCCACCTCTATCACGCCACGAATGCAGCGGGCCAGAGGATGCGTGTGTTGCAATCGAAAAAAACATTGGTATTATGAAATTTCACTTAAATGACTCTTCAGGCGAATCAGGCACACTGCTGTGTATCGAATCGAAGAATCAGTGCGGCGTGCGTGTGCTTGTTCTTTCCGCCTGCGTGTTTGTAAAAAATTTCTCGCGTACATTTTCTCATTATTGATTGAACCCGCATTCGCATGGTTGTGATGATCCGTGACGAGTGACAACAAAAAGAATAGTTAGAAGGAACCATGCCATGAAAATGATAAAAATTCTGATGCTGGGCGCTGCGGTCGCTGTGATCGGCTCCGGTATTGTGATGCAGAAGGCCGACGCGGCAACCGACGCATTGGATGTGGAAGCGCGGATTTTGAACGCCGTAACCATCAACTGCACGGATGAGTTGAACTTTGGTTATCTGGCCGTTGGTGAAGCCGGGACGGTAACGATTGATACCGCAGATGGTCGCACATCAACGAACGCCAACCTGATTATTCCCGGTGGTACGATCCAGTCCGGCAGCTGTGATGTAACTGGCGATAACACTGTTGTCATGGAAATTACGGGTACGCCGGGGACCATCACCGATGGAACGGATACGCTGACCGTTAACAACTTCACTTTTGACGATCCGGTCGGTGCGCCGGGTGCGGGCCCATATGCAACAACGGGAACGGGTGCGGCTGTGGCCGTCACTATTGGCGCTGATCTGGTTGTAGCTGGTACGGAAGCTGCTGGTTCCTATACCGGCACCGTCGATATCACTGCCGATTACCAGTAAACTATACTCTTGCGTGTCAATGCTGGTTCTTGGATCATGAAAGCCGGGGGTTGTGAAACCTCCGGCTGATCCTCTCAACGAATAAGAACCTTAAAACGAAAAGGCGATCGCTTCTATGGCACGACGCCACGCTCCATGGGGAAAGACACTGCGTTCCGGGGCCGCGCTGGTTTCGGCGGGGGCGTTGATGTCTGTTGGCGCGCTGGGCGTGGTGCGGGCGATGGCGGCCACGGTGACATTGCCCATTCTTGTGAATGTCGTTAAGTCCATCGAAGTCACGATCAATACGTCGTTAAATTTTGGCACGGTGGCGATCACCAATCCCGATGTTGTCGGTGCCGTACGGTTGGACCCGTCGACCAGCCGGCTCAGTCTGGATGGTCGTGGCGGTCTGGCGCTGGCGGGTGGCACGCCGAAGGCTGGCCGGATTCGTATCAGCGGCGCGCCATTTCCGGTAAATGTTTCCCTGGCCGCCGATACCATGCAGATCAGCAACGGCGTCGATTTCATGACGGTCAGCAAATTTAATTTCATGACGGATCAAGCGGGCCCCCGCGTCACCATTACACCGGGTGGTGCGGGCAGCTCGGCCTTTCTGAATATCGGGGCCACGCTGACATCGCGCACCGGGCAACCGACAGGCACCTATACCGGGGCCAACACAATCTATGCCAACTATCAATAAAGCGCTGTTTTATTGCGTGTTGTCATATCGCGCCATTGTGGCTGTCATTGAATTGCCGGATGAAGTGGGGCACAATGGCATGATTATAAAACCATTTCACATTTTTGCGCGATCATAACGGATACGTCATGTTGATGAATAAAAAACCCAGAACATCATCCCGCCACAATATTTTTGTACGTGGTTTGTGTGTGACAGCGGCCGCACTGGTTCTAACGCTGGTCGCGAATGATGCGCAGGCCATCCGCCTGACGATGAAACGCGTGATGTTTGAAGGGTCGCAACGCACGGCGGATTTGACCATCATCAACAACACTGCCGAAGAACAGGTTTACCGCCTCGGTTTCAAAACCATGCGTATGACGCAAAGCGATGGACTGGAAACATTGGAAGACGGCGCGCAAGATCCAGCTTTGAAAAGTGCGGATAGCATGGTGCGGTTTTCGCCGCGCCGCGTGACCATTCCCGCCGGTGGATCGCAACAGGTGCGCCTGATGCTGAACAAACCGAAAGACGTTGTGGATGGGGAATATCGGTCCCATTTCTGGATCCGGCCCGAGGCTGAATCCGCAAAATTCGATCCTGCTCCGCAAGACAATGCCGCCAACGGGCCCAGTGTGCAGATTAAAATGCTGGCAGGCGTGACGTTGCCGGTTTTCGTGCGGGTGGGGCCAATGAATGTCACGGCGAGCATCGAAAATGCCAAGGCCGTGCGCAATGGCGACCGCATCGCCGTGACCATGGATATCAACCGTGATGGGAACCGCAGCCTGTATGGTGACGTTGAATTTTCCTGTAGCGGAAAAACGCTGCATCAGGTGCGGGGCATCGCGGTCTATACCGAATTGACGAAGCGGACGGTCCGTTTGAATATGCCCGTACCAAAGGACGGGTTTGGTGGATGTGCTACGATGGATGTGGTTTATCGGGCCGAGGCGAGTGACGCGCAGTACAAAGGCGGCGTGATTGCGCAGACCAAAGTTGCGGTGCCATAAGGGCTCTTTGGTGTTTTATTGCCCGCCGGGCTGAAGCGTTTATTACCAAATAAAAACCCGTCTGATTCAGGCGGGTTTTTTCCTGTCCACAACCTGCGCAAAACGGCTTGCGTGCTTTGTGAAGCCTTTGAAAATCATGCTAGAATCGGCATCCGCCCTTGGTGTTTTGAGGGGCGTCTCTGGCCGCCAGTCTGGCGGGGTTTTTATCACGTTCTGAATTTTTGAATTACGCCATTTTGTCCGGGTCAAAACGATCACAATTGTATTCTATTGCACGTGCCCTGGTGTTCGGGGTTGCGCTGATATCCTGTGCGATGATCGTGGCACAGCAGGCTCGCGCACAGGATGATGGTTATTATATCGACGGGCCGGAAGAATTGATTTTTTCCGTTATGGTCCCGCCCTATGTTCTGTCATCGGGTATTATTGCGTATCAAAACGATGTGCGGTTTTATTTGCCCGTTGTGACGTTGGCCAATCTTTTTGATTTTGGTATTGAATCCGATCTGGGTCGTGGCGTCGTATCTGGCTGGGCGTTGGAGGAAGGAAATACGTTCAGCATTGATACGGAACGTAAGACATACGAAGTTGCCGGCAAACGCGAAACGCTGGGCGACCTGGATGTCTTGTCTGGTGATGCAATCGATTCAACGGATATGTATGTTGAAATTGGTGTGCTGAATAAAATATGGCCGGTGGAGCTGGGGATCAATATTTCCATGCTGGCGGTTGAGGTGTCATCGGATGAAAAGCTGCCCTTTATGCAGAAAATGGAGCGGCAGGATAAGCGCGACATGCAGTTGGAGATGCGCAAGGCCCGTCTGGCGGCAAAACGCTCCGATCTGCCTTTTGTGCCAACGCCCTATCGCGCGTTCAGCCTGCCCTTCGTCGATCTGGATACGGAATGGGGGTATGACAGCGACGAAGACGACACAACGGGCACGTTGCGCCTGACGGGTGTGAATGATCTGGGATATTTCCAGGCGGATTACACAACGACGCTCGGCTATAAAAACGGCGATCTGGAAGAACCGGACAATATTCGCCTGCGATTCTCACGGGAGGCACAGGGAGAGGATTCTCTGTTTGCGGGGTTTCGTCACATTGAATGGGGCGATACGCGGGCCCGCCATTCGACGTTGATTGAAAATGGAACGTCGGGACGCGGTGTTTATGTGACATCGACGGATCGCGCCCGTGATGGCGAATACGATATCACAACAGTCGAAGGTATTGGTACACCGGGATGGGAGGTCGAATTATACCGCAATGGCGAATTGCTGGACTTCCAGATTGTGGATGCGCGCGGTGAATACCGGTTTGAAGATGTGCCACTGAATTTCGGCAATAACCGTATCCGCCTGGTTTTTTACGGGCCGCAGGGGCAAATTCGCGAACGGATCGAAAATTATTCCTTCGGTTCCGGCATGGTTGAGCCCGGCCAGTTCCAATACAGCCTGTCCGCCGTCGATGCGAACGAGGATTTGATTCGCCTGAGCGATGATAATGTCGATAACCCCGAGGGAATCGCCTATAGCGGGCGGGCATCATACGGCCTGATGCGGGGCCTGACCGTGTTTGCAACAACATCACAAACGCCAACGCGTGATGATGACACCCATAATTACGTAACCGGTGGGGCGGCTCTGTCCACGGCTCTTGGTCTGTTTCAGGTCGAAGGGTACAAGCAGTTGGACGGTGGGCAGGCCATTGACCTGCGTTATAACACCGAATGGAAGGGTGTTAATGTGGCCCTGCGGACGGCGTTGTACAACGATTTTGAAAGCGCGGACGCCGGTTTTGGCGATGGTGCGTTGAAGCGCGATCATGAGGGGGATTTGTCCCGCAATTTCAAACTGCCTTTTGGGTTGCTGACGCTGGGCTTTAATGCGCGGGAAGAAGAAAACAAAATTGGCGATACGCGCACATCGTACCGCACACGGCAAAGCCTGTCTTTTGCCGGTGTGCGTGTTGGGAATACGACCACAACATCCCTGACGGATGGCAGCCATTCAAACTCGACCGGGCAGGTGAGCGTCAACGTGCGGCAGCAACGCTGGTTGCTGCGATCACAACTGGACTATGATATTTTTCCAGATCGTGACGTCACCAATGTGCAAAATGAATTACGGTACAGCGAACCGGAAGGTTTTTTTACGGCGCTGAATCTCAATCATAATTTTGTCGAATCGCAATCCTCTGTCGGGGTGCAGTTGGGATATGATTTCGAAAAATTCCTCGGCAGTGTTGAAAGTCGGTGGCAACAGGACGAAGGGTTTAGTGTGTTGATGCGGGCCTCGACCGCCTTGGCGCCGTTGGGTCCGAATGGCAATTATACGATGACGTCGGATCGTCAATCGGCCGTGGCCCCGGTGCGTGGCCGCGTGTTTCTGGATCAGGATGGCGACGGTATTTTCGATGAGGGTGAACAGCCCCTGCAACATGCCCAGATTATGGTGGGCAGTTACAACGGAGCCAACGAAACGGATGAACACGGGCAAACGATCAATTACGGCACGGCCTATCGCCCCAGCAATGTGATGCTGGATGACAGCAGTCTGGAAGATCCGTATTACCGTTCGGGCAGTGAGGGGTTCAGTGTTTTTCTGCGGCCCGGTGTGGTGCCGTCATTTGATTTTCCGGTTGTCGTAACGGGGGCGATTGACGGCATGGTCGCGCGGGTCGATGGCACCCCGGTTCAGGGCATGCGACTGGAACTGGTGAATAAAGACGGCTCCGTTGTCATGACGACGGACAGTGCCTATGACGGATATTACACTTTTGAATTTGTGCCGCCTGGTACCTATACCGTGCGGGCTGATCCTGCCTATGGCGTTGATGTGCCGCACCAGACCGTAACCGTTGAGGGTGATGACCTGTTTCCCGGTGGGGTTGACCTGCAACTGATTACCCCTGCGGCAGGCGGATCGGATTAACCCGATGTAAAGGGGCTGGATGCTAGCGTGAACTGTGTTGCATTTTGCAAATTGGGCGATTGCAATTTTGAATGTCTGCGTTACCATGGTTGAAATTATAAGTAATTTCTTTTTTGGTTTTTTCAGTGATGCAGAATATGGATTTACAGCCGGGGCGCTCGGCGACCTACACGCTCAGGGACTTTTCCGTCCTTGTTGTCGAAGATTATGATTTCATGCAGGGTCTGATCAGTTCGATGCTCAAGGCTTTTGGCGTGGGTAATATTACGGTATGCGCCAATGCACGCGAAGCCCAGACGATGTTGAATATGTCATGTGTATCCGGCGGGGCTGTTCGTCCAATCGATATGGTCTTAACTGATTGGATGATGCCGGGTGGGTCTGGGCGTGATCTGATCCGGTGGATGCGGGATCATAAAAACGAACATATCAAATTTATGCCCGTTATTCTTGTTTCCGCCTTCACCAGTGAAGAAACGATTTTTGCGGCCCGCGATATGGGGGCCAATGAAATTTTGGTGAAGCCCTTGTCGGGTGAAAAATTGGCCAACCGCTTGTTGGGAATTATCGATCATCCGCGTCCCTTTGTGAAAGCACCCAGCTATTTCGGCCCGGATCGCAGGCGGCGCATCAAGGATATTCGTGGCAAGTGCCGCCGTGTTCTGACGGCTGAAAAAATGGTAACCCATGTTGAATCGATACAGAGTGCATCATGAGCGACGACACACCAAAAATCGAAATATACAAACGCGCCAACAAGCTGAAGGTCAAAGCGGGTGGCGATCCAAAGGGTGGTCCGGGGCGGTTTGATGCCACGGCGGTCAACCGGGCCAATATTGTCATTCAAAAAATGTCCGATATGTACCCCAACGAAATCAAAAAATCGTTGGAGGAGCTGGATCGTCTGTGGAATGAAACGAAACAGATGGACAGCAATGCGCGGGCCGACCATGCCGCCTTAATGTCCAATACGGCGAACAAGATCAAGGATCTGGCTGGAACCTTTGGGTATGAACTGATGTCCTATTTCGGGACGTCGTTGCGGGACTATATTCTGGACACAGATTTGAGCCAGCCGGAACAGGCCACAATTGTTCAGGCGCATGTCGATGTTATGCAGGTGGCCTATCGCGAAAATCTCAAGGGCATGAAACACCCGCTGGCGGACGAGCTGAAACGCGTCGTGGCCGAGGCGATTGCGAAGTATAGTTAATCGGCTATGTGGTGCCCCCATCGAATGGTGGGGCTGGTGGGGCGACCCCTTGATTTAATCCGAATGAAATCAATATATTACCCGGTATGTCCCCAAACATGGACTGGGAGCGATAAAAAGTTTCACTTTTTTATCGAAAATAGCTATGGTGCGGGCCTGATTTTAAAGGGTTTTTTGTCATGGATCTGTTCCACCGCTTTGTACACTGGGTTGTCCTGTTCACCTTCGTTGGGCACATTTTCTGCTGTGGCCTGCCGCTGGTGGTCAGTTTCCTGTCTGTGATTGTCGGATTGGGGTTGCTCTCGGGTGTATTGCCGGCGTTGGACCATGTGCATCACGTCGTCCATGGCTATGAAGCCGGACTTGTGATTTTCTCAGGTGTGATGCTGGCGCTGGGGTGGATTGCGCAATGGGCCAGCACCCGGTTCGATTGTCACGACACCGGGTGTGACCACCCGCCATGCGATACGAAAAAAATACGCAATGCCCGTATTTTAGGCGTCGCTACGGCGTTGTTTATGTTCAACCTGATTGTGCTTCTGGTTGCAAATCACACAGCGGTGCACTAATCCCCCTTTTCCTGTTGTTGCCTCTGCGGTAATTTGGTGCGCGATATTAAAGACTGTTCAAAACGGTTGGGGCGAACCATGCAAACCATTCCCGCAAATCTGCGTATCTTCCTGTCCTGGGTCACGTGGCCGTTTTTAATGGTGACTTGTATTGCCGCAACGGCCTATGGCTTTGCGATTGATCGTCCGGCGCTGGTGTTCACCATCGCCTATTTTATCATGGCGACGATTTTGCTGGTTCTGGAACGGGTGATGCCGCATGAACGCGAATGGAATGAGAATGATGGGCAGACCTTTGCCAACATTGCCCATACGCTGGTGACCAAGGGAACGGTGCAGACCTGTATCGTCTTTGCATCGGTCATTGGTATCACCAATTACATTACGCCGATGGCGGAGCCGGGGCATGGGATCTGGCCGCGGGATTGGCCGATGGCGGTACAAATTTTGATGGGCGTTGTCGCGGCGGAATTTGGTCTATACTGGGGGCATCATATCGCCCACAAATGGCGCCCGATGTGGCGTTTCCACGCTATTCACCACAGCGTCACGCGCTTGTGGATCGTCAACACCGGGCGATTCCATTTTATCGACTCGTTTAAAAGCGTTGTTCTGGGGCTGGGGATTCTCACCCTTCTTGGTGCGCCGTTGGAAGTGATGTCGTGGGTGTCGGCGATTACGGCGTATTGTGGCATGCTGACCCACTGCAATGTTGAAATGCGATTTGGGTTTTTGTCGTACCTGTTCAACACGCCGGAATTGCACCGTTGGCACCACAGCAAGGATCTGCGTGAAGGCGATAAGAATTTCGGTGAAAATATTATGTTGTGGGACTGGGTCTTTGGCACATGGTTCAACGAAAATCGCCGCCCGCCGGTCAATATCGGGATCAAGGAAACGATGCCGCCGGGCTTTGTCCAGCAGCTGGTCTGGCCGTTCGTGCATCGCTATCCGCCGAAAACGCCTGTACAGAACCCCGTACAAACCGTTCCGGACGCTGCGGAATAGGGCATTTTCATATCTTTAGCTTTTTTTAACGCGCACCCGGCACAATGAAGGCCAATGGGGCGAAAAGTCCCCTGCGGTATAAACCGCATTGGGTGTTAAAAGTTACAGCAAGGCGGGGTCTGCAATGTTCCAGAAATGCGATTTCCTGTTGGGAGAGGGCGATAGTATCGTGGTGGTTATCCCCGCGCGATTGCCCCACGCCGAAACCTATACATTGTCGGTCAGCGATCGCGATATACGCTTTCGCGCCGGGTACGATGACATTGCCGAAATGCCGATTCAGGGTGCGGAAATTTTCCGCCGCTTGATGAATTACACGCAAGTGGGTGTAGTTGAATATCCCCCCAATGCCGAAAGTTTCCCCAAGACCATCACCAATGTTGCCTATATCGAATTACGGAGAGCGGCATGAGTTTCGAAGCGCATATCGGGGATTCTCTGAGCGACCTCGGCAAATTTACAGCGATCAGTTCCGATGGCGGTGCGCCGTCCATGGCAACATTGGGCGCGATGGTGAATGCGGGGCTGGATGTCTCCGTTGATCCGTCCATGGGGCGCGGGCTGAGCGCACAATTCGGCATGGCCCATGGCGGCCTTGCCATGGGTGTGGGCGGTGCGCTGCATCTGGCGGGCGCGGCCCCGGCGCAGGGTGCGGGCCCATCGGCGCCTTCTCTGGCGAATCGTCAGCCGACTTTGGGACGTTAGAGCCGCTGAAACTCTGTCTTTTCGATAAAACGGGCCTATTCGGGGCCTGTTTTTTCTTGAATGCGGCCATTTTTGAAATCTTTGGTCCTTTTTCTCGCTCATTTCAGAAAAATCTCGCCATTTTGGCCCTCTTGGGGCATATCTGCATACATTCGCGTGTTTATTTTTGTTGGATTTCAAGGGGGCCGATGCCGCGCGATGTGCGGGGTCGGACCGGATTTTACGCATGCAGGCAAGCCCATCAGCCCTGATTACAGGGATCACCGGACAGGACGGCGCGCATCTGGCGGAATTTTTGCTGGGGCGCGGGTATGTGGTGCATGGCGTGCGCCTGTATTCCGCGACCGATGATACGCAACGCCTGCGCGATATTCTGGATCATCCACGCTTTCACCTGCATATCGGCGATTTGAATGATGGCGGGTCGCTGGCCCGCTTGATCCGCGATTGTGCGCCCGATGAAATTTATAACCTGGCCGCGCAAAGCCATGTTCACGCCAGTTTCAAAGTGCCTGAGGCGACCGCGCAGATCAACGCGCTGGGTCCGCTGCGCCTGCTCGAAGCCATTCGCCTGCTGGGGCGCGAGCATGAGATTAAGTTTTATCAGGCATCCAGCTCTGAAATGTTCGGCAATGCCCCGGCCCCGCAAAGCGAAGATACGCCGTTTACACCGTGCAGCCCCTATGCCGCCGCGAAACTCTACGCCTATTGGCTGGTGCGCAATTACCGCGATGCGTATGGTATGTTCGCGTGTAACGGCATCCTCTTTAACCATGAAAGCGCCCTGCGCGGTCAGGAATTTGTGACGCAGAAAATTGCGCGCGGCGTTGCGGCGCTGGCGTCTGGCCATGATGCCCCTGCGCTGGTTCTAGGCAATTTGAATTCCCGTCGCGATTGGGGCGATGCGCGTGATTATGTGCGTGGCATGTGGATGATGTTGCAACGGGATACGCCGGACGATTACGTCCTAGGCACCGGGCAATCCTACAGCGTACGCGATTTCGTCAATGCGGCATTTGATGCGGTGGGTTTTACCCTGACATGGACGGGGATTGGCGTGGGGGAAACCGCGCGCTGTGCCCGCACTGGCCGGTTATTGGTCAGCATTGACCCATCCCTGTTCCGCCCGACGGAAGTGAATAACCTGATCGCCGATGCGGCCAAAGCCCGAACCGTTCTGGGCTGGATGCCGGAAACGGATTTTCAAACGCTGGTGCGGGATATGGTTGCGGCGGCAATGGATAATACACAGAAATCGCACGGCGACGATGACTGGACGAACGATAACTATGCCCGCCTTGCGTAAATTACCGTATCGTCGGATCTGGATTGCCGGGCACCGTGGGCTGGTGGGCGCGGCATTGGTGCGTCATTTGCGGGACAACCATCCGGATTGTGAAATTTTGGCCGTATCACGCGATACACTCGATCTGCGGCGGCAGGATGAAACCGAACACTGGATCGCACAGAACAAGCCTGATGCCATCATTCTGGCGGCGGCGACCGTGGGCGGTATCGGGGCGAATGCGGCGCGCCCAGCAGATTTCCTCTACGACAATCTGGCCATTGCCACCAATGTCATTCATGCCGCCGCGGCCCAGAATGTGGGCAAGCTGCTGTTCCTGGGTTCATCCTGCATCTATCCGCGCGATTGCACGCAGCCGATTACCGAGGATGCGTTGCTGACCGGCGGGTTGGAGCCCAGTAATGAATGGTATGCGATTGCCAAAATTGCGGGGTTGAAATTGTGTCAGGCTTATCGCCGCCAAGGCGGGCATGATTTTATCGCGGCGATGCCGTGCAATTTGTACGGTCCCGGTGATCAGTTCGATCTGGAACAATCCCATGTTATTCCGGCCTTGATGATGCGGTTTGATAATGCCCGTCGCGCCGGTGATGCGTGCGTGACCTTGTGGGGAACGGGCCGTCCTTTGCGTGAATTTTTGTACGTTGATGATCTGGCCGATGCGCTGGTGACTCTGCTGGGCCATTATAGTGGTGAAAGTCCAGTGAATATTGGCGCGGGGGCGGATATATCAATTGCTGATCTGGCCTTGAAAATTGCACGTGTCACGGGGTATGGCGGACGCATTGAATGGGATTCGTCGAAACCCGATGGGACACCGCGGAAAATCATGGATTCATCGCGCATGCGTGCGCTGGGATGGGCCCCACAAACCGGTCTGGATGACGGTTTGGCTTTGGCGTGGGATTGGTACATCAATCATCGGGATCAACGGGCGGCCTGATCCATGTTGCACAATATTATTCCGGTTATTTTGTGCGGTGGTGTCGGGCGGCGTTTGTGGCCGTTATCGACGCCGCGTCGGCCCAAACCTTTCTTACGGGATATGTCCGGGCAATCTTTGTTGCAACAGACCATGGATCGTGCCCGTGGCATGAAGCCCCCCGTTATTGTGTGTAATAAAATCCATGCCGATTTGGTACGACGGGATATAGGAACGACGTCATCGGCTCTTCTTCTAGAGCCCTGTGGCCGGAATACGGCCCCGGCGATGGTGGCGGCGGCCCATTATATTCAGCGTGAATTTGGCAGCGATGCCGTCATGCTGATCATGCCATCCGATCATTTTATGGCCGATCCGGCGGCTGTGGGGCGGGCGGCGCTGACCTTGTGGCCGTATCTGGACCATGACATTGTTGGCGTGTTTGGGGTGCGTCCAACGCGCGCCGAAACGGGCTATGGCTATATTCAGGTCGATGTCGGTGCGCATGCGCGCCCGGGATCGCATGCTGTGCGCTCTTTTGTCGAGAAACCGGATCGGGAATTGGCGCAAACCTATCTGGATCAGGGGTGCTGGTGGTGGAACAGCGGGTTGTTTCTGGCCCGGGCGAAAACTCTTCTTGATCATGCGCAAACCCATGCCTCCGCCGCGTATGTGGCAACAGGGCGCGCCGTTGAAAACGGTGTCTGGGATCAGCAGGCTCTGCATCTGTCCAGCGATTTTGCCGACGCTCCGGCGGTGTCCTTTGACAAAGCGGTGATGGAGCGAATCGGCGGCGTGCGGGTGGCTGCGTTGGAAACCGTGTGGTCCGATTTGGGTACCTGGTCGGCATTGGCCAAAAACATGTGTGCCAACCTGTTTTCAACCGGTTGAATGTGCGGCGCATCATGGCGTAGTCTGGGGGGCTGTTAAACCCTTGGAGTCGCTCTTTCTATGACCACCCCGTCGGATGCGTTGTTACAGGTCGCCCTGATCCCCTATGTCTGTGGCGCGGGCGCACAAACCCCTGGATGTGAACAGGGGCCATTGGATTTCGAATTGCGTGGCTTGTCTGATGCGCTGCAGGCCTCAGGTCGCGATGTGTGGTGGAGCGTCGATCCCGAAGCATTACTGGCCGGGCCATACGGGTCCAGTGCCCACCGCGACTTGCCGCCATTGGGGTCCGATGAGCGCAACGAGATTGTGGTCTGGCACGTGCGCGGTCTGGCCGACCGTGTGGAAGAAGATGTTCGCAATGGGGCCTTCGTTGTGACGCTGGGGGGTGATCACAGCATGGCCGCCGGATCAATAACCGGTCTGGCCCGTGGGTTGAAGAAAACGATGGGCGCCGATGTTCGGCTGGGGTTGCTCTGGCTGGATGCGCATGCGGATTTGAACACACTGGCGACCACCCCGTCCAAAGCCTTGCACGGCATGCCGTTGTCACAGGTTTTGGGGCTGGATGTTGCGCATGATCCATTTGGTCTGGGGCATGACGCGGTTGTTGTCGCGCCCTCGCACCTGCTTTATGCGGGATTGCGTGATCTGGACCCGGGCGAGGTTGATTTTATCCGTGACATGAATATCCATTCATTTCCAATGCGGGATTTGGTCGGGAAAGACTTGGCTTCGACGTTAATCGCGGCTATGGCTGCGATGGATGTCGATGTGTGGGCCATTTCGTTGGATCTGGATGGGTTGGACCCGGCCTTTGCTCCGGCGGTGGGTACACCGGTTGCTGGCGGACTAAACCATAGCGATGTTCTTCAGGCCCTGCGCGCGATCATGGATCGTTTTGATGTGCGCCTGTTTGAAGTGGCGGAACATAACCCGACTCTGAAGGGGGCTGGGGTTAATTATCAAACCGCATTATCTACTTTGCAGGTGGTTTTGGATGGGGCCACACAGCGTTTTAAGATTCGATCCGACGCAGCGTGATAAAGGTCACGTTACCACCATATTCAACTTGGCCTGTCATTTGGATTTTGTCGCCCTTGCGCGCCAATTTTAATGTGGTGCGGTACGTGACCGGTTGGCGTGACGGTGACCCGTCCGGGCGCAGTAGAGAAAAATCTGAATCGGCATCGGTGGGATCGGCAATTGAAACCATTTCGACTTCGTTTTCATTCAGCACGGTGAATGTACTGGTCCACAGGCAATTGGCGGCGTCACGGCGTTCAGTTTTTCCGTCGTGGATGTGTGTGATGCCATCGGCTTTCATTTCCAGTGGGCCTTGATATGAGCTGGTGCTGCTGACTTGGTATTGTCCATCCAATTCATGGGTCATTTTTGTTTTTCCGTTTTATGTGCTGAAAACATGCAGTGTCGGGCCGTTGCGGTGCCGATAAATATCCGCCGTGAGCAGGCCGATATTGCGACCCACCGAATCCAGCAATTGCGGGCGCGGTTTTAACGAGGTCATCATCGTCAGTCGTTGTCCTTGTTTAAGCTCAAACGTCATCGGGGTTTTATTGCGGTCCATAATGGTAATGGTTTGACCCTGTTTAACCACCAATCTGTGTTCAACCATAGGGGCGCACGGTATCACGCTGGCCTCGTAGCCAAAGTAATCGGGCCCGACCTTCATCAGTTGCGCCCCCGGGACATTGTCCCGAATGACACGCATAATATTGATCATGAAAGGCTCAAGGCACTGATCATACGCCCGCAACAATGTGTTGATGTTGTCGTTTGAGTCGTATCCGATCAATATTCTCCCATTGGGCCCGGCGAGTTGTTGCAACCCTTGCATAAAAATTCGGGCTTTGACCTTAGGAAAAGCTTCTGTCGGCTTTACGTTTTCCAGATTTGATATCAATGATCCCGTGCATAAGACCGCAGTGTCCTCTCGTGGGGCAAGGAAATGCGCGGCAACACGAAAGTTCATTGTCAGATAAGACGCACGAGCGCCGATGCAATTGAAGATATAGGATCGATCAATCACCTTCTTCGCCGCATCATTAAACTTCTGGCTCAAGTCGATAAAAATGATCTCTTTCAAATGAGGTATATGCTTGAGGATATGCATTTCCTTCTGCATAAAGCTGTCTCGTGGGCCGGGGCCGACAATGATGGCACGGGTGCAAAAGCGGAAATTCCGGGACAGTTCGGAACAGTTTTTTTGAAACAGTTCAATTTCGTCGTTATACAGGTAGTAATTCGGGTTTTCATGGACAAATTTATTGAACAAAAATGCCCCGTTATCGAGATAGGCGATCCGGCCCATGTGGCCGTGCTCTATCCCGCTGAACAGGTTGATGGCCGCAGCAGTAACATCACTTTTTTGTTCGTCGTTTAGTTTTGGATGAACCATGATGTGCTTTTAAATCTATGCCGCAACTTTCACGGATGTTCCAACGGGGGTTGATCGGGTCCACATATCGGCAAACTGCATGCGATAGGCGCTGGCAATCGCCGGATAATCCATCAAAATCACGGTCACATTGGCATCAAACAACATGATGGCCAGTTTGTCACCGTAAACATAAAACGGAACCGATGCGAACAGCTCGCTGGGGATCCAGCGATATTCTGCGTAGGATTCGCCCGGAACAAAATCATCGCCCTCACGGATCAGGATTTTGTATTTGATTTTTTTCAAGGCGCGCATGCGGTCAATATGGGTTTGGGCGTATTGGCCCAGATGTTTGATGAACAAGCGTTCATCCACATTGCTGACCAAAATGTCGCCGGCATAATTGCGCACGGTGCTGTAAATATCTTCGTAAAAGTCGATCAGCCCGGCCTGGCCCGTGAACACGCGTACCTCGCCACTGCGCAGGCGGATGCCTGTGGTGCCCAGAAATTCAATCCCTGCGGATTCGAACGCCTTCTGAATGGTGTGCAGGGTGTTGTTGCGGGGTGTACTTTGATTATTTTCGATGCTACCAATGGACGTCGCAGACAATCCGCATCGATCGGCCAGATCTTGTTGGCTCCAGTTTAATACGGCGCGTGCGCCACGAATTTGTGCTGTGGTAATGGTCATTTATGATGTCCTGTCCTTTATAATTCGTTTTTTCTTAAGCGTTTCTTGGGAAATTCGTAAGTATTGGTAGCGCTCGAATGTAGCGGGCGCAACCAAAATTATCGATCTATCCATTGGAAATCCGGGTTGAAAAATCCCCTGTCAGCCAGAGGCCGCAGGGGATTTGTTAATTGTCTGTTTTTATTGATCTTTTATGCAACCTGCCCCGGGCTGGTCTGGGCGGGGTCCAGCAATCCTTCGCGGCGGAGCAGGGCATCCGGGTCGGCATCGCGGCCCCGGAACCGGACATACAGCACCTGCGGGTGCTCGCTGCCGCCGCGGGACAGGATTTCGGCCTTGTATGCCTTGGCCGTTTCCTGATCATACAAACCCTTTTCCTCAAACAGGGCGAAGGTATCGGCATCCAACACTTCGGCCCATTTGTAACTGTAATATCCGGCGGAATATCCACCCGCGAACAAATGGCTGAACGCGGTGGATTGCGGTCCGGCCAGACGCGGGAACAGGGACATATCCTTCATCACGCTGTCCTCAAACGTGGCCGTGTCTTTGATCGTCGATGGGTTGGCTGTGTGCCATGCCATGTCGAGTAGGGCAAAGCTGACCTGACGCAATCCGGCCCAGCCACCCATAAAGTTTTTGGCATCGTTCAGTTTCTTGACCAGATCGGCTGGAATCTTCTCACCCGTCTTGTAATGCGCGGCGAACAGGTCGAGCGTTTCCGATGTGTAGGCCCAGTTTTCCTGCACTTGGCTCGGTAGTTCCACGAAATCCCACAAAACATTCGTGCCCGCCATAGACATATACGTCACATCCGACAACATACCGTGAATGGCGTGGCCCATTTCGTGGAACAGGGTCAGCAATTCGTCGAAGGTGAGGAGCGATGGCTGATCCTTCGCCGGTTTGGTGAAGTTGCAGACAATCGCAATGACGGGACGGCGGACTTCACCGCGATACAGGCCCTGATCGCGGAACGCGGTCATCCATGCGCCATCCTTCTTCCCCGTGCGCGGGAAGAAATCAGCATAGAATGTGCCCATGAATTTATTGCTGTCATTGTCAAAGACGTCATAGGCGGTCACATCCGGGTGCCAGACGGGGTATTTGTCGTTGGCGACGAAGCGCAGATTGAACAATTTTGTAAAGTGCTGGAACACGCCCTTTAACACATTGTCCAATGGGAAATACGGGCGCAAATCTTCGGATGAAAATTTGAACAGGTCCTGTTTCAATTTTTCACCGTAATATGCCACATCCCACGGCTGGATCGGGTCCGGGCCGCCGGCCTTGCGGGCGAAATCCTGCAGCATCTTTAAATCTTTTTCGGCGGCCGGTTTGTATGCGTTTTTCAACTTGGTCAGAAACGCGCGCACTTCATCTTCGGTCCGGGCCATGCGCTGTTCCAGCACATAGGCCGCATGGTCGTTATAGCCCAGCAATTTGGCCCGGGCATCGCGCAAGGTTACAATGTCCAAAACCATCTGGCTGTTGTCAAATTCATCGCCATAGGCGCGGCTGGCAAAGGCGCGCCAGATTTTTTCGCGTAAACTCCGTTTGTCGGCATATTGCACAACAGGCAGGTAGCTGGGGAAATCCAGCGTGAACAGCCACGCGTCATTGCGGCCTTTTTCTTCGGCCATCTGGCGGGCCACGGCGCGGGCACCATCGGGGATGCCGGACAAATCGGATTCATCCGTAATCCACAATTCAAATTTTTCCGCCGATTTTTTAACGTTGTTTGAGAACGCCGGACCCATGGTCGACAGGCGTTCATTCATCTCACGCAATTTGGCTTTGTCAGCATCGTTTAATAATGCGCCGCCACGAACGAAACCCTTGTATGTTTCATCCAGCATACGGGATTGTTCCGGGGTCAGGGACAGGGTGTCACGTTGATCCCAGACGGCCTTGACGCGTGCGAATAAGTCCGGGTCCAGCGACACGTCGCTGGAAAAATTCGCACTTAAAGGGCCAATCTTGTCGGACAAGGCCTGCAGCCCATCCGTGCCATTGGCGGACAGCATGTTGTAAAACACACCCGATGCCGCGCCCAATGTTTCCGATGCGGTTTCCAACGCCACAATGGTATTTTCAAATGTCGGTGCGTCTTTATTGGCTTTGATCGCGGCAATGTTCTTGCGGGCTTCCTCAATCCCGGCCTCTACCGCGGGCAGGAAATGCTCCTCGCGAATTTTATCAAAGGCCGGGGCCATGTTCGGTACATCGGACGGGGTCAACAGCGGATTGGTATTGGTCATGGATGGTACTCTTTCCTTTTTAGTTATTTTTGGGCGGTTTTTTCTTGATCGCTTGGCGTCAATACGATGCTGCTGGCGGCCATGCCGCCTTCCTTGGTCATCGGGTCAAACGCTGTCACGTAAATTTGATATGTGCCGGGTTCGGGCATGCGGGCCTTGGCCACAAATTCGCCCGCTGTTTTGCCGGGTTGCATTTTGATGGTGCCAGCGGGGACGGATCCTTTGTACAGCGCCATTTCAATGTCATAGCGGCTGGGATCCCACGCCGTATCGGTGCCCACGGCACAGCCGCATAATTTAGTGATGTTGGCGGTGATGTCGATAATTTTATTCGGATCGTGCGCGGCGGTTTGGCCAGCAACGGGGGCAACAATATCAATCGAAAAGCCAGGCAGTTCCAGCAGGATGCCATTCCCCGTTGAATAATCTTTGCCGGGGATCAGAATCATATCCATGCTGGTCGTGACGGCGTTGCCCCGGGCTATCATCGGGCCTGTGGCTGAAATGGTCACGGGCACCGGGTGGGCCAGATCAACGGACACATCGAATTTCGCGCTGTCATCATCGACCAGAACCGCATCGCGGGCGCGGGGTGATGCCATGATTTTTTTTGTATCGCCCGTACCGCCGTGGGTGACGCCGTTGGCAATAATATCACCCGTCATTTTATCGCGGATGACCACATGCGCGCCGCCCATGGACGTGCCGATAAATTTTGCATCCTTGGCCATGACGCGCACGGTCATGGGCGTTTCCACCTGCGCCATGGCGGGTGTGGCCAAGGGGATGGACAGGCACAGGGCGGCAACACTGGTCAGAAGGGCAAAAGCGCGCATAATCAAAATCTCCGGCATGAAAATAAATATAGGGCAGTGTCCGGCTTTCAAGGCGCTGGGTCAAGGCATGTTTGTCATAAGTTTGGGCGCTGGATAAAAAGAAACGGTGCCTCCGCTTGGGGGCACCGTTTCTTTAAAAGGGGTGGGGGTTAAGGTGCCGGGGTCGGACCCTTGCGTTTTTGGGTGGCTTGCGGCGCGGTGCCTGCGTTGTCGTTGGCGGGCAACAAGCCTTCGCGGCGTAACAACGCATCCGGGTCAGGGTTCCGGCCCATGAAGGCACGGAACAGGTTCGAGGCCTGACGCGTGCCGCCCTTCTCATAAATATGGCGGCGCAGATCATCGCCCAGTTTCCGGTCATACAAATCCGTGGCCTTGAACTTTGCGAAGACATCAGCGTCCAGAACTTCGGCCCATTTATACCCGTAATATCCGGCGGCGTACCCGCCCGGGAAAATGTGGCCGAATGACGTGGACATCATGCCGTTGCCATTGCGCGGCATCAACCAGGCGCGGGCGATGACAGAGTCCTCAACATCCTCGGCGGATGTAACGTTGGCCGGGTCAATCATCTGCCACTCCATGTCAAGCAGGCCAAAAAATGTCTGGCGCAGTCCCGCATATCCGGCGGCATAATTACCCTTGGCAATGATTTTATCAATCAAGGCATCTGGAATAACAGCGCCCGTATCCTTGTGGAAGGCATAGGTTTTCAAAACGTCCTTTTCCAGGGCCCAGTTTTCTTGAACCTGGCTGGGCAGTTCAACGAAGTCTCGGGTGACATTCGTGCCGTTCAGGGACGGATAACGCCCCTTGCCCAACAATCCATGCAACCCGTGACCCATTTCGTGGAAAACGGTAATCACTTCGTCCAACGACAGCAGTGCTGGCTCGCCATGGGCCGGTTTGATGAAGTTGCAGCAATTGAGAATCAGCGGAATTTGTTGCTTTCCATCCTGATCAATCCCGGCATTGCGAAATGAATTCATCCACGCGCCATCTTGCTTGTTGCCACTGCGGGCGAAGTAATCGCCGTAGAAAACACCAATCTGTTTTCCGGTTTTCTGGTCATGAACGTCGAATGTTTTAACATCCTTGTTCCAAACCGGATATTTTCCGTCCGTGGCGGTGAAGCGGATGTTGAACAATTTTTCCGCATGAGTCATGACGCCCTTTAATACATTGTCCAGCGTGAAATACTGACGGATTTCCTGGTTATCAATGTTAAACGAACGCTGCATGTTGATATTGTTATAATAGGCGTAATCGTATGGTTTGAAATCGGTGATCCCATCCATATCTTTCGCCAGTTTCTGAATACGGTTCAGATGTTCCTCAGCCCGCGGGCGATAGGCTTTTAAGTTACGATCCAGGAAATTCAGAACCGTTTCCGGGTTTTTGGCCATGCGCGTGCTAAGCGCCATGTGTGCATAGGTTTCAAACCCCATCAAATTGGCCTGATCTTTGCGCAGGGTGATGATCTTCATAATGGTGTCGTGGTTGTCGTATGTGCCGCTGGTGGATTGTTCCATTCCGGCGGTGTGGACGCGGGCGCGCAAATCACGGTTTTTGCCGTAAATCAGGACGGGCGTTGATGCGGCATCGCTGATCAACCATTTGCCTGTCAGGCCTTTTTCTTCTGCGGCCATGGCGTAAGCGCCAATGACGTCTTTGGGTATGCCATCCAGTTGCGCAATATCATCCACGATAATCGGATTTGCTTCGGCATCCTTGATGTTGTTTTGTTCGAATTCTTCGCTCGCCTTGGCCAGAGCTTCGGAAATTTCCTGAAAGCGGACTTTGCCTTCGGGGGGCAAATGAATGCCCGTGCCAAGAAAACCCCGATACGTTTTTTTCAACAATGTTTTCTGTTCAGTCGACAGTTTCAGATTCTGGCGATCATCGTAAATCGTTTTAACGCGTTCGAATAAGCCTTCATCCTGCATCATGGCGATGTGGTGCGGGGTCAGGAGGTTGGTGACCCACTCGCTCATCTCCATCAATTCTTTGGATGTGTTAAACGATGTAAAATTGTAATACGCGCTGATAACCGGATGCATGATCCCGTCCAAACGCTCCAGCGCCTCGATCGTGTTTTCGAATGTCGGTGCGTCGGGGTTAAAGCGGATTTCATCCAGCGCGGCCTGGGACTGTGCCAAAAAATGCTCGAACGCGGGTTTGAAATGTTCGGTTTTGATCCGGTCAAAGGCCGGCACACCATGGGGCAAAGCGGGCGGGTTGATCAGCGGATTCGTGGTGTCGTCGTGCGTCGTCATGGCTTTAACGTCCCTGTTCTTCATTTTTTGTTGTATATGGTTGGGGTCAGTTTTAAGACGGGGCCTTGGAAAGGGCAAGTTTTTCATATGATCCGGTCGGAAATATTTGATGATATTTACTTTTCTGCCGCCAATGGCTGGGCCGAGACGCAACATGTGTTCCTCGGGGGTAATAATCTTGCGCAGCGCTGGGCGGAGGGCATGGCGGATCGGGCCCGCTTCACCATCGCCGAAACGGGGTTTGGTACGGGCCTGAACATGCTTTCGGCGTGGGCGTTGTTTGATGATGTTGCGCCAGCCCATTTGAAACTGGATCTGGTGTCTTTCGAACTCTACCCCCTGACCAAAAATCAGATTGCCGAAGTTCTGGCCCCGTGGGCGGACAAATTGGGCCAGCACCGCATTGATGCGTTGCTGCGCGATTATCCCATTCGCGTCGCCGGGTGGCATCGGATTGAGTTATCGCCGCGCGTGACGTTGACCCTGATTTTCGATGATGTAAATGCCGCGTTATCGCGCGTGGTTATACCGGGCGGCGTCGATGCGTGGTTTTTGGATGGGTTTGCTCCGGCGAAAAACCCGGGCATGTGGACGGACACCGTCTTTAACGGTATGGCGCGGTTATGCGCGCCGGGGGCCACATTTGCCACCTTTACTGCGGCGGGATTTGTAAAGCGCGCTATGCGCGAACTTGGTTACACGGTCAATCGGAAACGTGGATTTGGGTATAAATGGCACATGCTGGCCGGATCATTTCCGGGGACGGTCCATGCCGCACCACAATCACAACATCAAAAAATCGCCGTGATCGGCGGTGGGCTGGCCGGAACATCTGTGGCCCGGGCCTTGGTGGATGATGGGCACCGTGTGGTTTTATTTGAACGGGATGATATCGCGGCCGGGGCCTCAGGCAATGTGCGCGGTATGATCAATCCGCGGATCAGCGCGTTGCGCTCCCACGATTCTGATTTCTATGCCTCTGCCTACGCGCGGGCCTTGCGGGTTGCGGCGCGGTATCCGGGCGCCGGGTTTGCGGCCTGCGGCAACCTGCATTTGATCCGTGATGCGGATAAGGAAAAACGCTTTACATCCTGTCGCGATCATTGGGGCTGGCATGCTGACCATATGCAGATTGTGGATGCGGATACGGCATCCGCGATTGCGGGTGTGCGCGTGGATGATGCGGCCCTGTATCTGCCCGATGGCAGGCAAGTCAGCCCCCGTGAATTCTGCCGCGCAATGGCGCAAGGCATTGAATGCCGTAATGGCGTGGATATCTCTTCTATTGTTCGTCGGGATGACGAAGCGGGGGGGTGGAATGTCGGGGGGGAATCCTTTGACGCTGTTATTCTGGCCGCCGGGATTGACTGTTTGAAACATCCAGCCTTGGCCGCGTTGCCGCTGCATACCGTACGGGGGCAAATTATGAGTGTTGAGGCCGGAACGCCCGCGCCGCGCGCTAATCTTTGTTTTGGTGGCTATATTGGTGCGGCTCAAGATGGCGTGCAGGTGATGGGATCGACATTCCAGAAATGGCTGGATACCACAAACCTGCGCGATGAAGACAATATCTATATTCTGGATCAGGCCCGCGGTGCGGTGCCCGCTTTTGCGCCCGGTCCGGTCGTGGATGCGCGGGCCGCATTGCGGTGCGCGGCTCAGGACCGTTTCCCGGTCATCGGGGCGTTGATGGATCAACCCGGTCTCTATGTCACCACGGCGCATGGGTCGCATGGGATTGTATCGTCCGTGGCCGGGGCGCGCATTTTGGCGGACATCATCGGGGGTGGGGTGTGGTCCCTGCCCGGGGATGTGGTCGAGGCCCTGAATCCCGGTCGTTTTGCCCGTCGCACGGCTCAGAAAGGCTGATCTCCGGCCGCTTTATTTCTGGTCTTTGGCGCGGTACACTGGCGCCCGGTTTCATAAAGAGCGTTAAAATGGTTTTGAACTCCGTCGATATTCTGGTCTGGGCTGTTGTGGCGTTGGTGGTGGCTCTGGCCTGTGTGCCTTTGGCGGCACGTTTGGCCATTCGCACCGGGTTCGTTGATGCGCCGGGCGGGCGCAAGGATCATGCCGGTCTGGTGCCGCCTGTGGGCGGACTGGTCGTATTCCCGGTTTTTGTGGCGGTGCTGTTTGCATCGGGTCTGATCGATTCCGCTTTCATGTACTTTATTGCGGCTTTGGCTGTGATCGTTTTCGCCGGGGCCATGGATGACCGTTTCGCGATTTCTCCGCGCTGGAAATTTGTCGCGCAATTTATTGCCGCGTTTCTGATCGTTATTGGCGGCGGGGCGCGTGTTGGGTCGCTGGGTAATTTGTTTGGCTTTGGTGATGTCTGGCTTGGGTGGATTGATATTCCATTCTCCGTTGTGGCCACGGTCCTGCTGATCAACGCCATCAATTTGATTGATGGGCTGGACGGTCTGGCTGGTGGGAAAAGCTTCGTGGCCTTTGCGTGGTTGCTGGTCGCGTGCCTGTTGGGTGGGGCGCATGATGCGGCAGTGCAGGTCGCGGTGCTGATGGCGGCGCTGGCCGGATTCTTGGCCTATAATATGCGGCATCCGTTACGCGAACGGGCTTCCGTCTTTTTGGGGGATTCGGGCAGCATGGCGCTGGGCTTGTCGCTCGCGTGGTTTTGCATCACCTTGGCCAAACCGGGTACGGGCGTGATCCAGCCGATTTCAATCGCATGGATTTTGGCGTTACCGATTATTGATACATGCGCGCAATTTGCCCGCCGTGTGGCGCAGGGGCGTCATCCATTCTCCGCTGATCGGAACCACTTCCACCACCATTTCGTCAATGCCGGGGTCAGCGTGGGCTGGACTATGGCAGCGCTGTGCCTGATCGGGTTTGGGACGGGGGCTGTGGGGATTGGTGGCATGGTTCTGGGGGCGCCGGAGCCGGTTTTATCCTATGCGTGGATTGCCATGCTGTTTATGCATATTTACATCAGCCTGCGCCCACGGCGATTCCGCCGTTTGGCCGCGTGGGCGTTGCGTTGCGTGCGCGGCGAAAAAGCAGCGGATTAAAGGATTCCGCCGACCCATTGCACGAAATCGGTCGTGCCCTGATCAATGGCAAAAGCGATGAAGGCCAGAAACCCGGCAAATTCCAGTGGCACGCGTAACACATGCGCGGCCATGAAGGCCGTAAAGAAATAGGTGTAGCCCATCAGGCACAGCATAAATGGATAAAGATCCGTCATGGTGTGCGACCCGGTGACCACCATCAGGGCGACGGGAATAAAAATCGCCGTGGCCGGAACGGTCAACCAGTTGTTGGCGGTAACGAAGCGATAGAAATGATCCATCCGCCCAACTTCGCGCAGAATCCAGTACACAAACCCAAAAAACAAAACCCATGATGCAAACAGGCGCAGGGAATAAAGCAGGGCGATCGTGTTTGTTGAGGTATCGGCCATCGCGCCAGGCGACATATAAACGGCAATCAACGATGCTGGAAATAAAAGGGCAGGCACGATAAAGGAGCGGAGCGCCGTGTCGCGGTCATTTGAAAACCGATCTGTACCCTGTGGCATCAACAGGGCCAGCTCCAACGTGCCAAGCAGGTTGGTTTTAACGCTGGATGATGTGGTTTCTGAATCCGCAACCATGCACACCTCACTCTGACCCTTTTTCTTTCGATCAGATAATTATAGATATGAGGTCTTAAGACTTTTTTACAAGTCTGGCGTAAAAGGGCATTCTATCCCAATGGGTTAAGGCTTTTTGCGCGGAACCCACCGGTCCATGACGGTACAGGCGGTCAGATCGCCGCTGATATTCACCACGGTGCGGCACATATCCAGAATACGATCGACACCCAAAATCAGCCCAACGCCTGCGGGCGGAACGCCAATGCCGGTCAAAATCGTGGCCAGAACAACAATACCGACGCCGGGAATGGCGGGCGTACCGATCGACGCCCCCACGGTGGTCAAGACCAGCAGAACCGTTTCACCGAGGCTGAGGTCTACACCAAACACCTGGGTCAGGAAGATTGCCGCCGCCGCCTGATACATCGCGGTGCCATCCATATTGATGGTCGCGCCAAGGGGAATAACCACCTGTGTCACGGACGGGCGAATCCCCAGATTGCGTTCCGCCACCAGCATGGACACCGGCATCGTCGCCGCCGAACTGGAGGATGAGAACGCCAGCAATTGGGCTTCGCGTATGCCCCGCATGAAATCCACCACAGATCGTCCGGCCACGAACCGCACCATGATCATGTAAAACACCATGATACAGGCCAGCCCCAGCAGGATGGTGATGACATACCCGCCCATGCCGACCAAAACGTCCTTGCCCGTGCGCGTGGTGATATCGGCCAGCAATCCAAACACGGCCAGCGGCGCAATGGTCATGGCCCAGCCGATAATCTGCATGGTCAGAGCCTGCACGGATTCGCTGATTTCAATTAAAGGGCGCGCGGTGCGGGCAGGCATGGATAAAATAGCCACGCCAAACATCAAAGCCGCAATGACGATTTTCAACATATCACGATGCAGACTGGCCTCCGCCAGATTTACGGGCAGCATATTGACGATGCGTTGCGGCACGGTCAGGTCGTCCAGCGTCTTTTGCTGCAGGTTTGCGGCCTGTTGTTCGGCAATGTGTAACGTGTTTTGCATGTCGGCACTGTCGATCATGCTGCCGGGATTGATCACCGTGCTGATTGTTATGCCGATGACCACGGCAACGATTGTGGTCAGGATAAAATAAGGGACCAGCCGCAGTCCAATCTGGCGCAGGAAGCTTAATTCCCCACTTTGGCAAATGCCCAGAATGATGGAACTGAAAATCAGCGGGATGATGACCATTTGAATCAGGCCCAGAAAGATCACGCCCGGCAAAGCCAGCCATTCCCCCACCGGTGCGGCTTGATCGGCATTCAAAACACCGCCCGCATCCGGTGACAGGATCAACCCCGTGCCAAGGCCCGTAACAAGGCCAATCAAAATCCACAGCCACAAACGGCGCGGTAATTTGAGGGGGAGGAGGTCCGATGGGGCCGGATTGGCCGTGGCTGCAGTATCCTGTGTCATGGGCAACAGGCTACCATGACTTGGCTGAAGTCCCAAAATCGGCGGAAAAATTACGCCCGTGTGCCTTCGCCGCGTTCGCGAATCAGGAAATTGTGCCGTTGGCGCAGCATGGTCCTGCGCTCGTCGCTTAATCCCGCATGGCAGTGGGAGCAGGAGACGCCCGCTTCGTATGCGTCATGGTCATGCTCCTCCGGGGTCAGCGGATGGCCGCAGCCCAGACAGATATCCCATGTGCCTTCTTTCAACCCATGGGTCACGGCGACGCGTTGGTCGAACACGAAACACCCGCCATCCCACAATGATTCTTCGGCCGGAATATCTTCCAGATATTGCAGAATGCCACCCTTCAGGTGATACACTTCTTCAAAACCCTGCGACAGCATATAGCTGGATGCTTTTTCACAACGGATGCCGCCGGTGCAATACATGGCGACTTTTTTATGCTTGGCCGGGTCCAGATGCTGTTTCACGAAATCCGGGAATTCGGTGAAAAATTCCGTTTTCGGGTCAATTGCGCCACGGAATGTGCCCACGGCAGTTTCATATTGGTTGCGGGTGTCCAGAACAACCACATCGGGATCGCTGATGATCGCGTTCCAGTCTTTCGGCGCGACATAGGTGCCAACCAGTTTCGTCGGGTCGGCCTCCGGCTGTTTCATGGTGATGATTTCTTTTTTCGGGCGAACCTTCATACGCTTGAAGGGTTTGTCCGATGCGTGTGAATATTTCAATTCACCCTGGCGGACGGCAAACAATTCATCCAGCACATCCACAATCGCATCCAGGTCGTCGGGCGCGCCGGCGATGGTGCCGTTGATTCCCTCCGGTGCCAGCAACAACGTGCCACAGATGTTCAGGCGCGCGCATTCCGCCGCAATGCGGTCCTTCAGGGCCGGAATATCAGACAGGGCAACAAAGCGGTACAGGGCCGCGATTTTATACGGATATGTGTTCGTCATGTTCATCACCATGGAATGGGGCCTTACCTATACCCCGCTTGGCTTTTCTGTTCAACATTTGCGGCAATATGCTGGCCCAGCAGGCGAAATTCCGCCCCGCGCGCGCTGTTTTGCCGCCAGACCAGGCCGATTTTACGGCGGGGGGCCGGGGCGTTAAATTCATGAATCTGAAGCCCTTGGGGCAAAAACCCGGCCCGGACCGCCATGGCGGGCAACAAGGTGGCCCCGTATCCGTGCTGGACCATCTGTAACAGGGTGGGCAGGCTGGTGGCGCTAAAAGTTTTTTCCTTTGCGTGGTCTTGCAGGTGGCAGGCCTCACGGGCGTGATCGCGCAGACAATGCCCATCCTCCAGCAGCAGGATGGTTTGATCCTTCAGCGCATCCAGCGTGATGTGCGGGGGCAGGGCCGCGCCCTGATCCGCAGCCTGAACCAGGACAAAGGGTTCCGAAAACAATTCCATCTGCACCATGCCATTTGCCTCGTAAGGCAAGGCGATCAATGCGGCATCAATATCATTGCGATCCAGCGCGGTGATCAGCCGGGCGGTCATATCCTCGCGCAGATGCAGATCCAGCGCCGGATAATCGGCGTGCAGGCCGGGCAGAATGTCGGGCAGAAGATAGGGCGCAATGGTGGGAATAACCCCCAGCCGCAAGGCCCCGGTCAATGGTGTGCGCCGGGCCCGGGCCTGATCAACCAGCCGCTCCGCATGATCCAGTGTGGTGCGGGCATAGGGCAGTAAATCGCGCCCGAAGGTGGAGAGGGTGACGCGGCGGCTGGTCCGTTCCACAACGGGCTGGCCCAGAAGGGCCTCCAGATCGCGAATCCCTGCGCTCAATGTTGATTGCGTGACATGGCACAATTTCGCCGCGCGTCCGAAAGACAGGGTTTCGGACAATGCTAACAGATATTGTAATTGCCGCAGGCTGGGCAGCGTCTTCATGGTTTGCCTTTATTTTCGGGGTGCGAGGGCTATTTATCGGAAAAAACGATTGATAGCAATGAAAATTCTCGCTTGATTTCGCGGGCGCGAAGGGGGCATGGTGCTCCCGATTTCAATTCCAACCCCAAAACTTAGAAGGAACAGCACAATGCTCGGTATTGGCGATCGTCTCCCGGATTTTTCCGTCACCGGTGTAAAACCGAAATTCATGAAGCACGAAGAAAACGGTGAATCCGCGTTCGAAACCATCACGCAGGACAGCTTCGAAGGGAAATGGAAAGTCATCTTCTTCTACCCGAAGGATTTCACCTTTGTGTGCCCGACTGAAATCGTTGAGTTCGCGAAACTGAACAAAGAATTCGCCGATCGTGACTGCGTCGTTCTGGGCGGCAGCACGGACAACGAATTCTGCAAACTGGCCTGGCGCCGTGAACATAAAGACCTGGCCAACCTGGATCAGTGGAGCTTTGGCGATACCAACGGGTCCCTGGTCGATGGTCTGGGCATTCGTGATTACGATGCGGGCGTTGCCCTGCGCGCGACGTTCGTTGTTGATCCGCACAATGTGATCCAACACGTCACGGTCAACGGCCTGAATGTTGGCCGCAACCCGAAAGAAACGCTGCGCGTTCTGGACGCTTTGCAAACGGACGAACTGTGCCCGTGCAACCGTCCGGTTGGTGGCGACGTTATCGATCTCAAAGCCGCTTAATTGAGGATTTGAATCGGTCAGGAAGGTTGGTTCATACCTGCACCGACCTTCCGCATCGGTTCAAACTGTCAATCCAAGGAGTAAGATGATGAGCATTGAAGCCATTCAAAACCTGATCCCCGATTATGCGAAAGATATTCGCCTGAACCTGTCCACGCTGGCCTCGGAAGAAACCCTGAACGACCAACGCAAATGGGGCACGTTCGTGGCCTGTGCCCATGGGGCTCGGAATGCGGACATTATCCGTCTGGTCGAGGCCGAAGCCGCACCGAAATTATCGCCGGAGGCCCTGAACGCCGCCCGCGCCGCCGCTGCCATCATGGCGATGAATAACGTTTATTATAAATTCGTCGGGATGTCCGACAACGCTGATTACAAAACCATGCCGGCCAAACTGCGTATGAACGTGATCGGCAACCCGGGCGTGGACAAGGCTGATTTCGAATTGTGGTCGCTGGCGGTGTCCGCGATCAATGGCTGTGGCTTCTGCGTGAACGCGCATGATGCGATTTTGATGAAGGCCGGCGTTGAAAAAGCCGAAGTTCAAGCCGCCGTCCGTATCGCCGCCGTGATCAACGCTGCCGCCGCGATTGTTGATGGTGCTGCTGCGATGGAGCAGGGCTTGGCTAAAGCCGCCTAGTCCACGGACGGATCGAACAATAAAAAACCCGCCAGTGATGGCGGGTTTTTTTGTTCTTATGATTTGTTGTGAATGAAGACTTCCCGGTGCGGGTAGGGGATTTTTATATTGTGTTCATCAAACACATCCCACAACGCCAGTAAAATATCACTTTTGATTCCGGCGGTGCCGTTTTCCGGATCCGCGATCCAGAAATTCAATTGGAAATCCAGCGAATTGTCCCCAAAGCCGGTGAACAAACAAGACGGTTCCGGGAATTGCAGGATACGGGAATGCCCCTCCGTCGTGGCCTTGGCCAAGGTGATGATCTGGTGCGGGTTGTGGCTGTAATCAACGCCAAACACAACACTGACCAGGCTTTCACGCCCGCCCCGTGACCAGTTGATGACGGGCTGGGTTACCAGTTCCTCGTTCGGGATGAGGTAGGACCGCCGATCCAGCGTGATCACCTCGGTGCATCGCGATCCCATTTGTTTCACGGTCCCAACACCGCCCGTGGGCAATTCAATGACATCGCCCGGCTGGATGGTGCGGTCCATCAGCAGCATCATGCCCGTAAACAGGTTGGACACGCCGCGTTGCAGACCCAAGCCAACCCCGATACCAACCGCACCGGAGAAGACCGCCAGTGCCGACAAATTGATCCCCGCCATGGTCAGGCCGATCATCACCGCCAGAATGGTCAGGACGATGCGAACGATTTTACCGATCAACAGGCGCGATCCGCTGGTCATGCCCGGAATATTGATCAGGCGGCGTTCCACGGTGCGCGATATGCTGGACGCGATATAGACCATGATCATGGTTGCGATCAGGCATTTCACCACTGTCAGCGCCGTCAATTGGAAATCGCCGATGGTCAGGGATGTTGCATGCAACGCCTCAACCGTGTTGTCGAGAAAGCCAAAGATGCTGAGCGCCGCAATCGACCATGTGATAAAGGCAATTACATTCCGCATGGTCGGATTATGAACGATCTGAACCACCAGCCGGATCACGATCCACGCCGCCGTCAGGCGCGTGACGGCATCAACCAGCTCCAGCCGGATATCCGGTACAAGAGAGGGTGCGATGGTCAGGCACAGCGATAGCAGGATAAAAATGCTGACCGGAGCCAGAGATTTACGAATTTTCTGCAAGACGCGTTTGACAATATGGGGCGCATGCAGACGGTTGATAATCTGGGCCAGTTTGGCCGACGATATCTTGTCGATCAGGAATCCCGCAACAATCGCTGTGATGATTATGCCCACTTCAATGGCTGTATCCAGTGTCAGCACATGGGTGGCGGTCCAGTCAGCGGCATGCTCGCCCCAGTTTTTCAGGGCTTCAGGATCAATATCCAAAACCTCCGCCGTGAGTTCGGCCAGGCTTTCTTCTGTGGCCGGGTTTGTCTGTCCCGTCATCTCTAGGCTCCACGGATCATGTTGAGGACGGTGATCGGGTAATCCTCAATAAAGCGCTCATCCAGCCCGTCCCGCGTGGTCAGCAGGCGGAAGAACACGGGGCCCATGATCATGTCGGCGGCAATGTCCGGCGCAATGACGGCCCCGAATTCGCCACTGCGTTGTCCCTGGTAAACGATGTGTTGCAGGGCTTGCTTGCGGGTATCCATGTAAAACGCTTGGAACAGGGCCATCACACCCTCATCGGCCTGAGCTTCGGCCATGATGTCGGCAATGATGCGGCCGTTGCGGCCACGCAAATGGCGGATCATTTTATCGACCTGCGCCATCAGGGCGTCGGTGGTGGTCATCGACACTTCGGTCAAATGCGGGGTGTGCAGGTCCAGCTGGTCGGAAAAAGCCTCGATCACCACAGCGACCTTGTTCGGCCACCAGCGGTAAATGGTGGTCTTGCCCACGCCGGCCTTGCGCGCGATCGCTTCAATCGACAAATCACGCAGTGGTGTGTGCAGCATCAGGCGACGGGTCGCATCCAAAATGGCTTTGCGGGATTCTTCGCTGCGCGGGCGGCCTGATTTCACCGGGGCGGCGGTTTGCACGCTGTTCAATCCACCATCATCCATGGCGGCGTCGGTTTGAATCTGGTTCAGGGCGTAGGCGTGTGACATAGGAAATCCTTGGGTGCTCATATATATGTGCGAAGTGAAAACGATACGCCCTGTATCCGATTTTGGGCGAGGGGGCATGAATCCATAGCCAGCGCGTCAGCGCAACCCCTTGGACGGAAATCTGCACAGATTCTGCACTGTGCCCGCAAATCGCCACAATTGGTCTATTTTCCAGAATAATTATGTTGTGTAACCTATTGATAATGAAAGAAAAGCCGCGGCCTGTTTGGCGCGCGCGACATTTTCAGGTATAAAAAGGGCCATCGAAGACTGTGCATGGCGTGATGGCCAAACCACTTAGGCGTATTCGACGAGACCATCAGGCAGCGGCCCGCGCATAAAGTTAAGTCGCGTAATTGACGCGGACCGCTGGAATGTTAACCAAAAAACACAGGACGTACTCGACACATGAAAATCTGGTTTATTTACGAGCGTGACCTCGATACCCCCGAAGCGTTTGAAACGCTGCGTTATATGGAAGAGGGCAAAAAGCTCGGCCACGATGTGACCGTCTATAAACCCAACCAATTCGAAATTCTGGTCGCCGATGGTGATGCGGAACCCAGCATCCTGATCGACGGCGTCAAAACTGCTTTGCCGGATGTGTGCTTCCCCTATCTGGCGCGCAATGAAAACATGTATTTCTGCATGGCCGTTATTCGTGAAATGGAACGCCAGGGCGTTTTGGTCATGAACGATGCCGCCACGATTGAATGCGTTTGCGACAAACTGCACACGCACCAGGTTCTGGCCCAACACAACATTCCGACCCCGACCACCATGCTGGCCAAATTCCCGGTCGATGTGAAAATGGTTGAAAAACATCTGGGCTTCCCGGTTGTTGTAAAAACCGTTCTGGGCACACAGGGCAGCGGTGTTTTCCTGCTTAACAATGAAAACGAATTTACCGACATGATGGCGTTTATCGGCGAAACCAGTTCGGGCGTTCAGCTGATAATGCAGAAATTTGTGGCCGCATCATCGGGCCGTGACCTGCGCTTGTTCGTGGTTGATGGCAAGGTCATCGGTGCCATGGAACGCCGGTCCGGCAACGGCAGCTTCAAAGCCAACTATTCCCTGGGTGGATCGGTTGCGAAATTTGAACCCGATGCCGAAGCCGAATGGATTGCGGTGAAAACCGCGCGGGCGTTGGGCGCGGATATTGCGGGCATTGACCTGTTGTTTACCGATGACGGTCATTACACCGTTTGCGAAGCCAATGTGTTCCCGGGCTTCAAAGGGTTGGAAAAGGCCTGTGGTGTGAATATTCCGAAACAGGTCTATGCCGGTATTGAAAATCTGCTGGCTGAACATCGTGCGGCGCGTCGTGCAACGGCGGCGGTGGCCACGGGTGGCGGCGCGTCCTTTACACGCTGGCTGGGCAACGTGCGCAGCATCTTCGACACGAAGACCGCCAAAGCGAAAAAGAAAGCAGCCTGAGCAAATTCCCAATCAGAATAAGAAAAAGGCGGCTCCAACCGGGCCGCCTTTTTTGTATTTACTGGATCACGCTGCTTTGCTGGATCGGGGTTTGGAATGTTTTCGGGGCGGGGTCGACCACCACGATCTGGCCATTCCTGTATTCCAAAACGGCCAACCCGCGATCCACCAGCCCATCCGGGCGGAAACGGAAAATGCCGTCCAGACCAGCAAACCCGTTCGGGTTCATAATGGAATTCCAGTCAAAGGCGGGGGCTCCCTGCGTCATGTGGCCATTACGGGCCAGCACAACGGCCAGCGCCGCGGCATCATAACCCAGCGTGGCCACGCGTGGCGGTGTGATGCCATAGGCATTGCGATATTTGCTGTTGAAGGTTTGCAGGGCCGAGGGCTCTGGTGCCGCAAACCACGCCCCTTGCAGGTTTTTATCAGAGGCCAGCGTAATGTCGTCCCACAATCCCGTTCCGATACGGCGCACCTGTTGCGGCGGCATGTCGAAATAGGTGAGCAGATTGGCCAGCACCCGTGCGTCGGTTCCGCCCGCCGGAATCATCACGGCCTCGAACGGGGCCGGCGCACCAGAGGCATGACGCATGTCATACTGGCTGAATTGCTTCACCGCATCGGTCATGTTTTTGTCACCGGGGGTAAACCGCATGGACGATGTCATTTGCATGCCAACAACCGGGGCGCGGTTTTGGAAAGCGCCGTACACCATCTGCCCGTATTCACTGTCGGGGATCATAACACCGACATTGCGGATGCCGCGTGTGGCCGCGTAATCGACAACGCGCTGGACCTGGCCAAACGGCATAAAGCCCATGAGGAAGGTGTTGCCACCGGCCAGCTTCCAATCCGTCGAAAATCCGATGACGTTCAGATTGTAACGGGCGGCCACAGTTTTGACTGCGCGCACTTCATCGGCGAACAAGGGGCCCAGGATCAGCTGCGCGCCATCGCGGGCGGCGCTTTCGGCGGCGGCGGATGCGCCCTGTGCCGTGCCATGGGTGTCACGCGGCATCAATTCAAATGCATCATAACCAACATCAAACAACGCCAGTTGTGCGGCGTTCATAATCGCCTCACCAACATCCTTGCCTTGGCCGGACAGCGGCACCAGCAAGGCCACCTTCACCGGCGGCAGGTTTTGAACGGGCATGGCGGGGGGCGGGGTGAATGTACCCGTGCTGTCGCTCGGCTGGTTCAGCAGGGCGTCCGTCTGCGGGGTGGTTTGCGGATCGGTGTTCAGCCATTGGTTCCGGGCATCCAAAGAGCCGGGGGCCTCGCTGGCCGGGGCCTGAGTCGTCGGGCGGGTCCATGGATCGGAAGAGGACGACCCACAGGCGGTCAACAGGGTGGCCGCCGTCAAAATCATGAAAAACAGAACGGAAAGACGCTGAAACATGTGAAAAGTCCCCTTTGTGGGAGATGCCGCGGTGTGGCGCAGAGCCTAGCACACTCATAAAGGGCTATAAAGGCCGGGTTTTGTCGCTTATATATAGAAGTATGAAAACACTGCACCCCGTTTCCCTGCCGCCCGGTCTGTATCTGGTTTCCACGCCCATCGGTAATCTGCGCGATATGACGCTGCGGGCGCTGGATGTGTTGACCACGGTCGATACCATTATATGTGAAGACACCCGTGTGACTGCCAAGCTGCTGCAGGCGCACGGCATTCCGAACAAGCCGCTGCTGGTTCTGAACGACCATAGCGAGAATAAAGGGCGGTCCGCGATCCTCAGCCGTCTGGCCAATGGGGAATCCATGGCGCTGGTGTCCGATGCGGGGACGCCACTGGTGTCCGACCCCGGTTATAAACTGGTTCGTGATGCCCAGGATCTGGGGATCATGGTCACCAGCCTGCCGGGGGCGAATGCGCCGTTGACCGCGCTACAACTTTCCGGACTGCCCAGCGATGCGTTTTGCTTTATTGGGTTTTTGCCGTCCAAATCGGTTGCGCGCAAAAAAGAATGGCAACGTTGGGCGCACAGCCCCGCGACCTTGTTGGCCTTTGAAACCGCGCCCCGCCTGTTGGATTCATTGACTGATATGCGCGATGTTCTGGGCGACCGCGATGCCGCTGTGGTGCGTGAAATCACAAAAATGTTCGAAGAATCCCGCCGCGGGACACTGTCGGAGCTGATTGCGCATTATACGGCCGATGGCCCCCCGAAAGGGGAAATCGTTCTGGTCGTATCCGGGGCGCCCGATAATGTTGAAATGGATGATGCGGCGATTGATGCGATGATTGCATCCGCGTTGGACAGCATGCGGGTCAAGGATGCCGCCGCGTTTGTGTCGGAACAGACGGGCCGACCGAAAAAGGAAATTTATGAACGCGCGCTGATTGTTTCGAAACAAGGACGCGATGAATGAAGAAGGGCGAACCGGATCGCTATCGCCGGGGTATGAACGCGGAATTTTGGGCTGCGGTTTATCTGCGCGTGTGCGGATATCGTATTCTTGAACGCCGTTGCCGTACCCCGGTCGGGGAAATTGATATTGTCGCGCGGCGTGGAAAAAATCTTGTGTTTGTTGAGGTTAAAACCCGGATGGATATGGTCACGGCGCTGGAATCCATTTCCCCGACGCAACGCGGGAGGATTGTGCGGGCGGCACAATATTATATGGCGCGCTTGCGAGGCGAATTTGATCCGCGTTTTGACGTGATTGCCATTGTTCCGCCCTTTTCCTTGCGGCATATTAGGAATGCGTGGGATTTATCCGGCGCGCTCTAACGTATTTCTACAATCATCGGGGTTCCCAACATGAAAATTTCTACCTCATCCGGTTTTATGGCTTTGGCGTGTGCGACAATGTTGGCGCTGGGGGCGTGTTCGCCGCTGGGTGTGGCCACGGGCGCGGGCGCGACTGTGGGTATTGCCGCCGCGGGCGAGGGGGGAATCAGTGGAGCGGCCACCGACGTGCGTATCCGCACACAAATTAATGAAAGCTGGTTCCGTCACGACGTTGACATGTTCCGCAAGGTCGGCCTGACCGTGGATCAGGGGCGCGTGTTGCTGACCGGTATTGTGCAAAACCCCGATCACCGCGTTGAGGCCGTGCGTCTGGTCTGGCAGGTTGAAGGCGTGAAGCAGGTCATCAACGAAATTCGCGTCGATGAAAGTGCGGGATTTGTCAGCTACGCCAATGATGCGTGGATTTCGGCGAATATGCGCACATCCATGACGTTTGATCGCAATATTTTGTCTATCAACTATTCGATCGATACGGTGGATGGTACGGTTTACATCATGGGCGTTGCGCGGGATCAGGCGGAGCTGGACCGCGTGATTGCGCTGGCGAAAAATATTCGCGGCGTAAAACAGGTGGTCAGCTACGCCAAAATGCTGGGTGAACCCATCGTGTCACAAGCGGGTCAGCAGTAAGACCGGATTTGTAACCTATGAACCAATCCCCTATATCCACATTACGCACCGATAATCCCGCCGATGTCATGAATCATCTGCGCGGATTGGGGGCGTTGCCGGATGGGAAGATTGATTTAGCGGGCACGGCATTATTATTGGCGGCGCTGGACCAGCCGGGGATTACGCTGGATCAGTATGAAAGCCATCTGCGCCGTTTGTCCGAGGATGTGCGTGATCGTTTCGTGGCGTTGATTGATGCCGGGGCGGACGATACGCCGGAAACAAAAATCGCGGCCCTGAAGCATATTATTTGCGATCAGTACGGGTATGACGGGGACCGCGATGATTATGACGATCTGCAAAACGCCAGCCTGATCCGCACGATTGACCGTCGTCGTGGCATGCCCATTACGTTGGCGATTTTGTGTATTGAGGCAGGACGCCGCATTGGGTGGAGTGTTCAGGGCCTGAACATTCCCGGTCATTTTGTGTGCCGCATGGACGATGGGGCTTTGCGTGTGATTTTTGATCCGTTTAACGGATGTAAAATTTTACAGGCACCTGATTTGCGCCAATTGGTGAAACAGACTTTGGGTCCGAATGCAGAACTTTCTGCTGATTATTACAATCCGGCGGATAACCGCACCATTCTGGTGCGACTGCAAAACAACATCAAACTGCGCCGGATTGAGGCTGAAGATTACGAAGGTGCGCTTCATGCCGTCGAAGCCATGCGCGCCTTTGATCCGAATGAAGTCCGCTTGCTGCTGGATGCGGGGGTGTTATATGCGCGGACGGGGCGGTTGAATGACGCGGTCGCGGCGTTAGAGGCGTATATTCCCCGCGCGCCGAGCCCACAGGATCGGCAGGACGCGGAAATGTTGTTATTTCAGGTGCGGGATATTCTGAACTGACTTATTTTCATAACCATAGCTTGCGGACGTCTGCCCGCAAAGCGCCGCGCCCTTGCCTTAAAAATGTCCAGAATATGTTATGTGATGGACCTGTTCGGCCCTTGCAAGTACTTGGGGAACCGAATAAAAGATTCTGTATTAGCTCTCTGGGGGCGTGATTCTGCGTCTCTCAAACAACCTGAACCATTCATAAGAATTCAAGGAGTCGTCCCATGTTCGTCCGTAATCTGCTGCTGGTGTCCGCTATGGGCCTGTCTCTCGCTGCTTGTTCTTCCAAGGATGATCAAGCTGAAGTTGGTGAAGTGCGCGTTGGCGCGAACGACACCATGACCCCCGGTGCGCTGGACGGTTCCTATCAAGACATGGGCGGTCCGATCCCGGGCACGCAACAGGATCTGGTTGTCAACATCGGCGACCGCGTCTTCTTCGGCTATGACCGTATCGACCTGACCCCGGAAGCCCAAAACCTGCTGAAAATGCAAGCTGACTGGATGGCTCGTTACCCGAACGTCAACGTTGTGATCGAAGGTCACGCGGACGAGCGCGGTACACGCGAATACAACTTGGCTCTGGGTGAGCGTCGTGCGAACTCCGTTAAAAACTACCTGACGGCCATGGGTGTTTCTCCGGCGCGTATCCGCACGGTCAGCTACGGTAAGGAACAACCGGCTGTACTGGGCTCCACACCGGAAGCTTGGGCACAAAACCGTCGCGGCGTAACCGTTGTTGAATAAGAACAGAACATAAGGAAGGAAAGCGCGTGATTATCAGTCATTCCGGTCGTCCGTCGATCCGTAAGACCGTTCTTTCCACCCTTCTTGTTACAGTGATGGCCGGCGCGGTTTTCGCGCCGGCTTTCGCACAATCGGGGGGCGGCGATACGCAAGCCCGCTTGTCCCGAATTGAAAATGAAATCCAGACATTGTCGCGCGCGATTTTTAAGGGCGAAACACCGCCGCCGGGTGCCTTTGGCGCATCCGCTGATCAAACGGCGCAGGCTGAATTGCAGTTGCGCCTGACGCAGATGGAGGAAGACCTCCGCGTTCTGACCGGCAAAGTTGAAGAACAGAATTATCAGATGGAGCGCCTGCGCGACGAACTGACGCAGTTGAAAAACGCATCCCTGTCCGCACCGGTTACGCCCACGCCCGCCGTGCGCAACGGTATGATTGGATACCCTGATCAACAGCCAGCAACACCGCCGAGCGACATGGATGGCGTTGTGGACATGCCGGTGCAGAATAATGATTTTTCCGTTACTGATCCGAATGCGCCCGCGCCTGTCAATGCGCCGACATCGGGTCAACTGGGATCGGCTGTCACTGCCCCGACGGGCCAGGCGGTTACCGCAGGTACGCCTGCGGCGTTGTATGAAGAATCCTTTGCTGCTGTGCGCAGTCGCGATTTCGCCAAGGCGCGCGCCGGGTTTGAAAAATTTCTGAGCGAAAACCCGGAACATAATCTGGCTGGCAATGCCACCTATTGGCTGGGTGAGACCTATTACGCGCAGAATGATTATGAATCTGCCGCGCGTATTTTTGCCGAAGGGTTCCAAAAATTCCCGAAGGGAACCAAGGGGCCTGATAATCTCCTGAAACTCGGCCTGTCTTTGGCGGGCTTGGGCAAGACGAAGGAAGCGTGCATCGCGCTGGGCCAGTTGCGCAAGCAATATCCATCCGGTGCCGTGCCTGTCCTGACGCAAGGCGATCAGGAAATGGCGAAGTTGCAATGCAATCCCTAAACGTATCTGCGAATTCTGAAACGCCGGATGCATTCACGGCGTGGTTCGGGACTCTGCCCATCGTTCGTGACCACATTCAATCCGGTCATATTGCCGTTGCACTGTCCGGCGGGCCGGATAGCATGGCGCTCCTGCATCTTCTGGCACGGGTGTGTCCGTCACAAACGATCATTCATGCCATCACAGTTGACCACGGCCTGCGCGCCAATTCCGCGGATGAGGCAAAGCAGGTGGGGACATGGGTGTCATCTCTGCACAATGTGCATCACCATATCGTGCGCTGGGAGGGTGACAAACCCGACAGCGCCATCATGGAATCGGCGCGGGCCGCGCGGTACCGTTTGCTGGAACAATTCTGTGTCGAGCGCGGCATCGAAAATTTATGGGTTGCGCATAACCGCACGGATCAGGCGGAAACCTTCTTGTTTCGTTTGGCGAAGGGCAGCGGGCTTGATGGATTGGCCGCTATTCACGAGCAAACATCATCGCCATCGGGCTCTGTACAAATTCTTCGCCCGTTGCTGGATGTGGCCAAGGATGATTTGACCGCATGGTGCGTGGATCAAAATATTCCCTTTGCCACCGATCCATCCAACCAGAATACGGCCTTTGCCCGCATCCGTTTGCGTCAGAGCATGGATGTGCTGGCGGCAGAGGGTTTAAGCGAAAAACGTCTGGCGACCACCGCCCGCCGCATGGGCCGGGCCCGCGCGGCCTTGGACCATTTCACGGATCAGGCCTGGGCGCAGGTGGTGACGGTTCAAAATGATGGCATCACGATGGATCTGCACGCGTTGGCGACATGGCCGGATGATATCCGCCTGCGCGTCATTCGCCGGGCCTGTGACCATGTGACAATGGACCGCGAAGGCTTCGGCCCGCGTCTTGATAGGCTTGAGGAGATCGTGGATCAGATCTTTACGGATCATGATTTCCGGGCGGCCACATTGGGCGGCGTTCTCCTGCGCCGTGCACCGGGTGGCGGGGATCGTCTGCTGATCGCGCGCGAAGGCGGAAAAACGTCCTAAAACCAAGCGAATCTGCGCTTTTTGAACCCCTGCCACCGCTTGTTTGCTTGGACAAATGTGCTACATATCCTGTAGAGTTCGAAAGCGTGTAAAACCACGCATTTTCAATAACGTAGAGGCGGAGCAATCACTGTGAACAATTTTGGCCGTAACCTGCTGTTCTGGCTGGCCGTTGGCGTAACGCTGGCGTTCCTGTTCAATGTGTTTCAAGGGGGCAAGACCGCGACCACGGGCGGCATGAGCGGCGAAACGCTCGCCTACAGTGATTTCATGGCCGATGCGGGCGGTGGTCGTATTTCCGATGTCACGATCAAGGGGCAGGAAATCACCGGGCATTACAGCGCCGATGGCCGCGCGTTCCGCGTTCTGGTTCCGAACAATGAAAACGTGGTTGACCGTCTGGCCACCACGGGCGTTCGCATTACCGCCGAAAAAGACGACAGCGGCAAAGTCAGCCTGATGGGCGTTTTGCTGTCCTGGTTCCCGATGCTGTTGCTGATCGGTGTGTGGATTTTCTTCATGCGCCAGATGCAGGGCAAAGGGGGCGGCGGCGCCATGGGCTTTGGCAAATCCCGCGCCCGTATGCTGACCGAGGCACATGGCCGTATTACGTTTGATGACGTTGCCGGTATTGAAGAAGCCAAAACCGAACTGGAAGAAATTGTTGAGTTCCTGAAGGACCCGCAAAAATTCCAACGTCTCGGCGGTAAGATTCCGAAGGGCGCGTTGCTGGTCGGCCCCCCGGGTACGGGTAAAACCCTGATCGCGCGTGCGGTTGCGGGTGAGGCCAACGTACCGTTCTTCACCATCTCTGGTTCTGACTTCGTTGAAATGTTCGTTGGTGTTGGTGCATCCCGTGTGCGCGATATGTTCGAACAGGCGAAGAAGAATGCACCCTGCATTATCTTCATTGACGAGATTGATGCGGTCGGTCGTCACCGTGGTGCCGGTCTGGGCGGCGGGAACGACGAACGCGAACAAACCCTCAACCAGTTGCTGGTTGAAATGGACGGGTTCGAAGCCAGCGAAGGTGTCATCCTGATCGCTGCGACCAACCGTCCGGACGTTCTGGACCCGGCCTTGCTGCGCCCGGGCCGTTTCGACCGTCAGGTTGTAGTGCCGCTGCCGGATGTGAATGGCCGCGATAAGATCCTGAGCGTTCACATGAAGAAAGTGCCGCTGGCGAAAAACGTTCAGTCGATGGTGATTGCGCGTGGTACGCCGGGCTTCTCCGGTGCCGATCTCGCCAACCTGGTGAACGAGGCCGCGTTGCTGGCCGCACGCCGTGGCAAACGCGTTGTCGGTATGGAAGAATTCGAAGACGCCAAAGACAAGGTGATGATGGGCACGGAACGTCGTTCCATGGCCATGTCCGACAAGGAAAAGAACCTGACCGCCTATCACGAAGCCGGTCACGCCATTCTGGCCATCCACGAACCGGAATCCGATCCGATCCACAAAGCGACGATTATCCCGCGCGGTCGCGCGCTGGGTATGGTCATGCGCCTGCCGGAAGGGGACCGCCTGTCCGTTGCGTATGACAAGTTGAAGGCCGACCTGGTTGTGGCCATGGGTGGCCGCGTGGCCGAAGAATTGATCTTCGGCAAGGAAAAGGTCACGACGGGCGCATCCAGCGATATTCGTTTTGCAACCGATATGGCGCGCCGCATGGTGACCGAATGGGGCTTTAACGAAAATCTCGGCCCGCTGCATTACGGCGCGAACCAGGAAGAAGTGTTCCTGGGCCACTCCGTTACACAATCGAAAAACATGTCGGAACAAACCGCATCGGTGATTGATGCCGAAGTGCGCAAGATTGTTGAGGTTGCATACAAACGCGCCCACGACAAATTGACCGAACATCTGGATCAATTGCACACGCTGGCCAAGGCGTTGCTGGAATATGAAACGCTGAGCGGCGAAGAGATCAAGGCCGTCCTGCGCGGTGAAGCCATTATCCGTGACACAGGTCCGGATGAAACCGATGATCGTCCGCATTCATCCGTTCCGACGGGCGGCGATATCGATCTGGGCTCCATCAAGCCGCAAGGGGCGTAGGTCAGAATGGCCCGTAAATATTTCGGTACCGACGGTATCCGCGGTCGCGCCAATACATTCCCGATGACTGCCGATATGGCGTTGAAGGTGGCCATGGCTGCCGCGGCGTCCATTCGCGCGGATCAGGGGGGCCTGCACCAAAACCGCGCCATTATCGGCAAGGACACACGCCTGTCCGGCTATATGCTGGAAGAGGCGATGGCCGCCGGTTTCGTGGCGATGGGGATGGAAGTCATTCTGGTCGGCCCGATCCCGACCCCGGGTATTGCCATGCTGACGCGTTCTTTGCGCGCCGATGTCGGGGTGATGATTTCCGCATCCCACAATCCGTATGAAGATAACGGCATTAAACTGTTCGGTGCCGATGGCTACAAACTGCCCGATGCGCTGGAAGAAGCGATTGAGGCACGGATTGATACACCGGATTTATCCGCCGAACTGGCCCCCGCCGATCGGATTGGTAAGGCCAGCCGTCTGGAAGATGCGCCGGGCCGTTATATCGAATTTATCAAAAGCAGCTTCCCCAAGGGCATGAGCCTGGAGGGACTGAAAATCGTTGTCGATTGCGCCAACGGTGCCGCCTATAAAATCGCGCCGCAGGTTCTGTGGGAACTGGAAGCCGAAGTCATCGCCATGGGCGTGGCTCCGAATGGCCGCAACATCAATGACAAATGCGGGGCTACGGCCACGCAAGCGTTGCAGGATCGCGTTGTCGCGGAAAAGGCCGATATCGGTATCGCGCTGGATGGTGATGCCGACCGGATCATCATGGTCGATGAACGTGGCAACCGCGTTGATGGCGACCAATTGATGGCGCTGCTGGCCCGTTCGGGCCAGGCCAATGGCACATTACGCGGCAATGGCGTTGTCGCCACCGTCATGTCCAATCTGGGGCTGGAACGCTATTTGAAAACGCTGGGCATGGATTTGATCCGCACGCCAGTGGGGGATCGCCATGTCGTCGAACGCATGCGGGCCGATGGATATAATCTGGGCGGTGAACAATCCGGCCACATCATCATGTCCGATTTCGGCACGACGGGCGACGGGTTGCTGGCGGGGTTGCAAATTCTGGCCGCGCTGAAACAACAAAGTTTTCCTGCGTCCACGGCGTTGAACATTTTCACACCGGTGCCGCAAATCCTGAAAAACGTGCGTTTCCAAAAGGGCCACAAGCCTTTGGATCACGACGCGGTCAAGGCCGCGATTGAAAGCGCCGAAGCCAAATTGGTCAAAGAAGGCCGCTTGTTGGTCCGGGCATCCGGCACCGAACCCCTGATCCGCGTGATGGCCGAGGGGGATGACCAGTCGCTGGTCGAAACGGTGGTCAATGATCTGTGTGGCGTGATCGAAAGCGTCGCGGTTTAATCGTCGCTTATAAAAAAACGCCCCGATGTCCGGGGCGTTTTTTCTTGGGGGGAGAGGAAAATTTTACCACTTCACCGGTTTCGGATTGCGTTCATCAAACCCCATTTGGTGCCAGTATGGATAAGCCGGGGTTTTATGGCTGACATTATCCAACCGCTCAATTTGATCGGCGCTTAATGTCCACCCCAATGCGCCCAAATTTTGGCGCAACTGCTCTTCGGTGCGGGCGCCAATCACAATGTTGGAAATGGTCGGCCGGGTGGTCAGCCAGTTGAGTGCCACCTGCGGAATGGTTTTTCCGGTTTCCTTGGCGATCTCGTCCAATACGTCGACGATGTTAAACAAATGTTCTTCGTTCACCTCAGGCCCGCCGACGGCACCGGATTCGCTGGCCATGCGGCCTTCGGTCGGTTTTTGTCCGCGGCGGATTTTTCCGGTTAAGCGGCCCCAACCCAGTGGGCTCCAAACCATCGTGCCCAATCCCTGGTCCTGCGCCAGCGGCATCAATTCCCATTCATAATCACGGTTGGCCAGTGAATAATACCCTTGATACGCGATGTAGCGGGCCAGCCCGTCTTTCTCCGATGCGGCCAGCGATTTCATCACATGCCAGCCCGAAAAGTTGGAGCAGCCGATATAGCGAATTTTGCCCGCAGTGATCAGGTCGTCGAGTGCGCGCAACGTTTCATCAACCGGGGTCAGCGCGTCAAACCCATGCATGAAATACAGATCGATATGATCGGTGCCCAGACGTTTCAAGCTGTCTTCACAGGCCTTGATCAGGTGAAAGCGGGAGGATCCCTTGTCATTCGGGTCATCGCTCATGCTGAACGTCGCTTTGGTGGAAATCAGCATATCATTGCGGCGTCCCTTGATGGCCGCACCCAGAACCTCTTCCGATGCGCCGGCGGAATAAATATTCGCCGTGTCGAAAAAGTTAATGCCGGCTTCCATGCAAATATCGACCAGCTTGCTGGCCGCTTTCACATCGGTATCGCCCCAGACTTTGAAAAATTCCGTGGTCCCGCCAAAGGTGGCCGTGCCAAAGCTGAACACGGGTACTTTCAGGCCGGACCGGCCCAATTGTCTGAATTCCATGGTTTTTGTTCCTTTTGGTTAAAATCGCGCTATCCAATGTGGGGCAACGGGGGGAAAAGAAAAGGCCGGATCGAAGCTGAATACAGGATTATCCCGTTGACAAAACCGGATATTTTTCATATTCTTCGGCCAGTTTTTAGGATAGGCCCGATTCGACGAAAGGACCCCAAATGACCATCAGCAACCAGGACAAATTGTTTGCCGCCGCCCGGTGCGGGGATAATGCCACCATCCGTCAATTGGCGTTCAGCGACGTTGATTTTGGTGCCCGTGATGAAAAGGGGCGCACGCCGTTCAATCTGGCCACCCAATATGGTCACGCCGATACGGCCAAAACCATCCTGGCCGCTAAGGAAATGAAATATATGCAACAGCTGGGTCTGGTGGGCGAGGGCTCCGTGGCTCCAGTTCGCGAAGACGAAGCCCAAAAAGCTGTTGGTTAAGCCGCCTGTAATGGCCAAATAATGTTTTTTAAAACCGACCCTTGAATACAGGGGTCGGTTTATGTTTGTGTACAGCGTAACAGCCAGCTATGGCCAACAACGGAGAGTGTATTATGGCGAATGTCGCGGTCATCGGGTCCCAATGGGGCGATGAGGGCAAGGGTAAGATTGTCGATTGGTTATCCTCGCGGGCTGATGTGGTTGTCCGTTTCCAAGGTGGTCACAATGCGGGCCACACGCTGGTGATTGACGGGGTGACTTATAAACTTCACCTGCTGCCGTCCGGCGTTGTGCGCGGTGGCAAGCTCTCCATCATTGGCAATGGTGTTGTGATCGACCCGTGGGCGTTGATGAAAGAAATTGGTGACGTGCGCGCGCAAGGCGTTGAAATCACGCCGGACAATTTGATCATCGCTGATAATGCGTCGCTGATCCTGCCGGTTCACTCGGCCGTTGATAAAGCCTTCGAAGCCGCACGCGGTAAAAAATCCATCGGCACGACGGGCCGTGGTATTGGCCCGTGCTATGAAGACAAAGTGGCACGTCGTGGTATCCGCGTGTGTGATCTGGCCGATGATGAATTGCTGATGGAAAAGGTGGAACGCCTGCTGGTTCATCACAACACCTTCCTCAAAGGTTTGGGTGCCGATACGATTGAACCGAAAACCATTTATGATTCATTGGTACAAATTCGTGGCGATATTTTGCAATTCGCCGCGCCTGTGTGGCAACGTCTGGACGCCGCCAACAAGAACGGAGAAAAAATCTTGTTCGAAGGCGCGCAAGGCATCATGCTGGATGTCGATCACGGTACCTATCCGTTTGTGACATCATCCAACACTGTGGCGGCCCAGGCTGCAACGGGGTCCGGCGTAGGCCCGCGCACTGTGGGTTATGTTCTGGGGATTACCAAGGCGTATACAACGCGCGTTGGCTCCGGGCCGTTCCCGACCGAATTGCTGGATGATGATGGTGAAACGCTGGGCCGTCGCGGCCATGAATTCGGCACCACCACCGGGCGGAAACGCCGTTGCGGCTGGTTCGATGCGGTTCAGGTGCGTCAGGCCATTAAAACATCCGGTATTGATGGCATTGCCTTGACCAAGTTGGACGTTCTGGACACGTTTGCGGAGATTAAGGTTTGCGTTGGTTATGATTTGAACGGTGTCCGTCTGGACCGTCTGCCCGCCGGGCAGAAGGAACAGGCTGCGGTTACACCCATCTTCGAAACCATCGAAGGCTGGCAGGAAAGCACGCAGGGGGCCCGCAGCTGGGCCGATCTGCCCGCCAAGGCGATTAAATATATCCGCCGTTTGGAGGAATTGATCGAAACCCCGGTCGCCATGGTCTCCACCAGCCCGGAGCGGGATGATACCATTCTGGTTCAGGATCCGTTCGCGGCCTAAGGTCTCGCAATCTAAGACTTTGCGGGTTTTACAAAAACCGGATTGGGATATACAATGAAGAAAGCGGTGTCATGCAACACCGCTTTCTTCGTTCTGACAAATCCTCGCCCGGTTCTACGCCCGTATGACATCCGATGAAGCCACAGAAAAGGCCGCCAATGCCACCCCGGTGACCGAACCGGTGGGGGAGGCTGCGCCGCAGGCGGTTGAGTCCGATCCCGCTCCGTCGCCTGCGCCGTCATCCGCATCGGGCGGGTCTGGCGCGGTGACGTCGCTGGCGGATAAGTTTTTTATCCACCCGCAAAAACCCCTGCCGCAATTTGATCAGGGGCCGGTGAAGGCCTATGGCGTGACGCAAGGCCGGGATGCCGTTGCGGTGGACCATTTCGCCTTGATTTGTGAGCCACATTTGACGCCGCGGGCGCGATTGGCGGGGGCGTATAACGGTATTTCCAATCCCAATGTCATCCGGTTGGTGGGGTCTGGCGTCATCTATTGGCCACCAACATCGGAAGAGCGTTACACCTTTATCTACGAAAAGCCGATTGGGCCGCCTTTGATGCGGCATAATGAATTCAAGGGGCTGGATATGAAGCCGGACATCGTCGTGTCCAGCATTATTCGCCCATTGGTTACGGCGCTGGCCGATGTTCGGGATCGGGATATGGCGCACGGGAATGTGCGCCCATCGAATATTTTTGCGGCGATGTCAGGCGATGTGATTGACCGTATTGTTCTGGGCGATTGTTTGTCTACGCCGCCATCCTATGCACAGCCGGTCATCTTTGAAACGATTGAGCGCGCCATGGCCGATCCGATCGCGCGTGGCTTGCCGTCGCAGGAAGATGATATGTACGCGCTGGGTGTAACGCTGGCGTTGCTGCTGCGTTCCCGCGACCCGCTGGAGGGGATGAGCGATGAAGACATCATTCGCCAGAAAATTGAAAATGGAAGTTACTCGGCCTTACTGAGCCGGGATCGATTCACAGGCGCCATTCTGGAGCCCTTGCGTGGGCTTCTATATGATGACCCAGGGCAGCGCTGGTCTATATCCGATTTGCAGCAATGGATGGATGGGCAGCGGTTAAGCCCGAAACAGGCCGCAAAAAAAGTCAAAGCCGCCCGCCCGTTGCATTTCAACGAAGAGCGGTATTTCCGTCCGTCATTGCTGGCCATGGATTTGCACAAGGACCCGGGCGCGGCGGTTCAGTTGGTTGAAAACAACCATATGGAACAATGGATCAGCCGGTCGCTGGACGACCCACAGGTCATGAAGCGCTATGAAAGCGTGGTTGAAAGCATGACTGAACTGGGGCGCGGGGCCGGGTATTGGGATCGGCTGTTGTGCCGTTTGTCGATTGCCCTCGATCCTGATGCACCCATTCGGTACAAGGGCCTGTCCCTGACGCCGGATGGCATCGGCACGGCATTGGCACAGGCGGTGATTAAAAAAGAAGACATCGCTCCTTATGCCGAATTGATGTCCCAGCAAACGGTCATGTTCTGGGTTGGGGCCGCACCGGCGGCGCAAATGGATGTCGGGGTTCTGGTTGGGCGTTTTGATGCCTGTCGCGCGTTCTTGCGGCAAACATCCCCCGCCTACGGGATTGAGCGATGCCTGTATTTTCTCAATTCCGAATGCCATTGCCTGAGCGACAAGCTCAAAGGTTATCTGGTCCGAACGCCAGAAGATTTGTTGCGGGCCTTTGAAAAAATTTCATCATCGCCCAAGCGTCCGGAATTATTCCTGGATCGTCATGTCACGGCGTTCTTATCTGTAAAAGATCGTAAGGATATTGATCCGTATCTGATCGAACTGGGCGCGGATGAGCCATATAAGCGTATTTTGGGAAATATCAAAACACTTGCCACCATTCAGCAACGGTCACGCATGGAAAAATTGCCCGGAATTTGTGGGTGGATGGCGGATATTCTGGACCCGGTTCTGGCGCAGCTGCACGATCGCGATTTGCGCGTCAGCATGAGTGAAAAAATACGAAAAATTGCGGCGGGTGGCGATATCACAAAAATAGCCGCTTTGCTGGATGACCCTAAAATTACGCAGGATGATACAAAAGCCTATAATGACGCACGGATGGAGTACTTCAAACTGCGTCAGGAAAGCATGGAGCTGCAGGCTGATATGGCCGATCCGGACCGGATCAAGCTGACCACGGGACGTGAAATGGCGGCGATTTTCTCCTGTGTTCTGGCTGGCGTCATCATGTTGTTTTTCGCCTTTATGTTCTTCACCAAATCGTCAGGGTTGTAAAAGGCGTAGATTATGGCGGCAAAAAAGAAACGCAAAAAACCGGTGACATGGCAAACGCAGGTTCTGCTGCTTTTTGCATTCATTCTGTCGATCGTGTTTTTACCGACGACCATTTTGATTTTTTTCGGGATGCTGCCGACGATGGTGGCTTCGTTTATTGGCCGCGGGCGCGAGGGAAGCCGGGCGCTGACCGTTGGGGCCATGAACTTTGCCGGATGCTTCCCCTTTATCCTTGATCTCTGGACATCGCGCAATACGGTGGAACAGGCTGTGTCGATGCTGTTCGATCCGCGCACGATTGTGGTGATGTATTGCGCGGCGGCGGTGGGATACCTGATTGACTGGGCTGTGTCCGGGTTGGTGGGCAATATTCTGGTGCAACAGGCAAAATCCCGTATTGCCGCAATTGATGAACGGCAGGCTGCCATGGTCAAGCGATGGGGGCCTGAGGTCACGGGCGAAGTGGCTCTGGATGAACAGGGATTTCCGTTGGATGATGATGGACCCGTTGGGTCCAAGGCAAAGAAGAGTTGAGATTAAGCGTAAAATTTTATCTGCTTTTACAATGTCTTTGATCAACAGTTCACTCTCCCTTAAGTGCAAGAAACGATAATGGAAGATGGGTTTTTCCGGCTCGCTGGGGCTTGGAACCGAATCCGGGGAATGAAAAACATGGGAACGCAATATCGGGGGCGCAGGTTCTTGTCCTTCTGGCGCGATACGCGGGGTTCGACCGCGGTCGAATTCGGCCTTGTCGCCATTCCCTTCATCTTCATGACCATCGGCATCATTGAACTGGCCCTGGTCTTCGCCGCGGCCAACATGCTGGAAGGCGGCGTGGCCGAAGCCTCCCGCCTTATCCGAACGGGCCAACTGCAACAGGCAGGCGGCGACCCGGAAGAAACGTTTCGTGAGGCATTGTGTGGTCATGCGCTGGTGTTGATTGATTGTGATCGTATCGTGATTGAATCTATTGCGATTGAAGATAATACGTTCGGTGGTATCTCCGATATTCCTCCGCAATATGATGAGGATGGAAATCTTATCCCTGCTGGATTTGAACTGGGTGCCGTGAGTGACGTTGTTCTGATTCGTGCGGCCTATCGTTACGAATATATGACCCCTTTGTTTGGTGAAATTTTTTCCAATCAGCCGGATCGGACGTATCCTATGCTGGCGACGTCTGTGATGCGAACTGAACCATATGAATTCGAGGATGAATAAATGAAGAAAAATCCTCATTTTTTCGATTGGTGGAAAGACCAAAAGGCGAGCATTGCAGCCGAGGCGGGAATTTTTATTCCTATCCTGTTCTCAATGCTTGTTGCTGTTTACGACATCGGGACTGCGATTTTAATCAACCAGAAAGCGATCAATGCATCGCAGATGACCGCTGATCTGATCGCCCGGGAAATCAGCTTGGATGATGCGCAGATCGAAGATGCGATAGAAGCTGCGCGGCAAGCGATGTTACCACTCAATCTTACGAATTTCGGGGTCGGTATTGCCAGCGTTCAGTATAACGAAGACGATGAGCCAGAAATTCTCTGGCAAGAAGTGACGGGTACGTCAACCGCATTCGAAGTTGAAGATGCCCCCATACAAGGAACAATCGGCCTTGGTGGTGAGGGCGATGGAATGGTGGTTGTTAAAGTGAACTATGATTATGATCCGGTTTTTTCGGGATCGTTTTTGCCATCAATTATGATGCAGGAAGTCAGCTATACGCGTGGCCGCCGATTGCCAGTGGTAACGCGTATTGAATAACCCGGGGTGATGGGCATGATTCAGTTTCTACGAAAGTATTGGTACGATTCCGGGGCATCGTTGGCGGCCTATATGGCCTTGACCATTCCGATCCTTGTTGGATCCATCGGCATGGCAACCGATGTGGGCATGTCCTATCTTGTGCGCGCCCGCTTGCAGGGGGCGCTGGATGCGGCTGCCCTGGCGACGGCGGCGGCTACATCATCGGGAGATGCGGACATTGGCGAGAAGCTGGATGCGTATTTCGAGGCAAATTACCCGCCGGAGAAAATCGGCGTACCGTATGATTTGGACTTTACGGATTCCGATGAAGCGCTACAGGTGAGTGCGATGGCCCGTTACAACACGATGTTTGTTCGCGTTCTGGGCATTGATGAAATTAATATCGCGGCCTCAACCACGATCACCCGTGCCGTGCGGGGGATCGAGGCTGTTCTGGTTCTGGATAACACGGGCTCAATGTCGAACAATAATAATATTCAGAAATTGCGTGATGCGGCAGAAACCTTTGTTAATACACTGTATGATCGTGCGGGCGAGGATGAGGAGTATGTCAAGATCGGTATTGTACCCTACAGTTCAACCGTAAATGTCGGGCGTTATGGTTTGGGGCTCAATCCCGATGGGTCGGCGTATGGGGATCCCTTTGTAACATTACCGAATGGCGTTACTTATAATTCGAATTGCGGCGGGAGCAGTACATCACGCTGGTGCGGATGTGTTCTGGCCGAAAATTATCCCGGGGATGTCGAGGAATTTGAGAATAACGTCGGGGCCTATCTTTATAGAACTTGTTCCTACAGCAACTGGACTAAGGCATGGACTTGCACTGTCCAATCGACGCCAAACCGTTATTGTCCGCCCCCGATTACGCCTTTGACCAGTGACCGCGAGGTTTTACTGGACGCGATTGATGATTTGCGTGCCGACGGAAACACGCTGGGGAACTTTGGCATGATCTGGGGCTATCGTGTTGTGTCGCCTGAATTCCCGTTTGAGGAGGGGGCGGCATGGGATGACTATATCTGGCGCAAGGCGGTTGTGATGATGACGGACGGTGATAACACCATCGGGAACAGCAGTTTTTATTCCGCCTATGGTTGGGGCGCAATGCATGGCATCAGTACGGCCGATATCAATGATCGCTTTGAAGAGGTGTGCGCGCTGTTGCGATCACAGGGGGTGCTTGTCTATACGATCGTTTTTACATCCGGGATTAACGAGGCAACCAAGGACATGTATCGCGCCTGTGCCACAACATCGAACATGTATTATTATGCACCTAGCGGTGATGATCTTGAAGAAGCGTTTGAAAAAATTGCACGTGAGCTGAGCAACTTGCACGTCAGTAACTGATGTGATCGATATTTGTGTGTTGAATCAACGGGGCTCGATTTCGAGTCCCGTTTGGTTTTTGGGTAAGTATTCGATGGGGGTGTGATTCAGTTTTACTATAGATTGTTCGATTACTATACGGATTTTATGCGTATAAATACTTATTTGTGATGCTTATAGTAATAATTTGTATATTTATAGTTGTTCTGTGCTTTCTATATAAAATTTTATGTAAAAACACTCTAAGTTTTATTTGTTTGTTCTCTTTTTTTCTATAATTCGTGCTCTTATTTCTTCAATTTTTTAACCCCTCGTTAAAAATTTAGGGTATATTCTGGAGACTGTGGGTTCACGCATCGGTGCAATGCCTGTGCGATTAGGGGAACCAAAAAGCTGGAAACCAAACGAAGGAGACTTCAAATGTTGTTTACGTTCATTCGGGCTTGGAAAGAAGCCTATGTAAAGGATATCAAAGGCGCGACCGCTATTGAATACGGTCTGATCGCCGGTGGGATTTCCTTGGCGATTGTGGCATCAGTATTTTTGTTCGGTGAGCAATTGGCAAGTCTGTTCGCCTCTATCGCGGACTCTATGCAGCAAGCTGCTGAGCAGGTTACCGAAGATACGTCCGGTGGTACCGGCGGCGGCACGACGCCGTAATTAAAAGTTTTAAAGGGCCCGTCCGGGGGGAAACCTTCGGGCGGGCCTTTTTGATTCTGTGGGGGTGAAATTGATATTTGCATTTAATCTTATCTATTGCGTCTGTTTTATCGGTGTTTGTTTGGCTGCGCTGGGTGCTGCCTGTTCGGATGTGCGCACAATGACTATTCCGAATGTTTGCAGTGTCGTAATTATGGGGTTGTTTGTAATCGGCTATGGCGCGCTGGCTTTGTCGGGTGGGGTGGTCGCACCATGGTGGAGTTATGTGTCCTCTCTGTTGATTGTTTTTGTGGTTACGCTGGGCATGTTTGTTGTTGGCGCTATCGGGGGGGGGGACTCTAAATTTGCGGCGTCTTGCGCGTTGTGGGTTGGTTTGAAGGGGTTGGTGTCCTTTTTGTTGGTCATGATGGTTGTGGGTATGGTTTTGGCTGTCTTTGCATTGGTTTTGCGTAATCGGGTTGTCTTTGCGCGCGTTGCGCCGGATAGTTGGGTGGGGCGGGTGCAGCGAGGGGAAAGCGCGATCCCCTATGGCGTTGCCATAACGTCTGGTTTGTTCGCGGGAGTTTCGGCCGGAGGCGGTTTGGGTCCGCTGATGGCATTTTTCTATTAAATGCCAATGGCTTTTCGGGCTTTGTTAAATGGAAAAATCTGGGTATAATGGGGCGTGGCACGATCGTGCCGGTCCTGTTTATTTCGTGGTTCAATCCATCCTGCGCGGTTTTTGACGACCGTATCTTTTCTCCCTGACAGGGGCTTTGTGATGAATAAAAATCTTTTAATCGCCTTTGCCGGCGCATTGTTGATTGCCATTCTGGTGGCGATGTTGATGAGCACCTTGTTGGGCGGCACGAAGAAAAAACAGCCGCGTGTAGCGGAGGTGAAGCGTATCGAAATTCTGGTCGCCGCCAAGCCGATCGCAATCGGCCAATATCTGCTGGACGATAATGTGAAGTGGAAGCCGTGGCCAGAAGAGGCCATTTTCCCCGGCGCCATTATTCGCAAAGGAAATCAAAAAACATCCGAAGCAAAAGAAGGGCGTGTCGTTCGCGCTTTTGTAATTGATGAGCCCATTGTATCCAGTGCGGTTATCTCTGGAGAGGGCAGTTTTACGGCGGCGCGGCTGGAGCCAGGAATGCGCGCTGTATCTATTAAGGCCAATGCAACGACAGCGGCTGGGGGCTTAGTTCGTCCCGGCGATTATGTTGATGTGATCATGGTCTACAAGGGTAATGTCGAAGTAGATAGTGCAGATGAAGCCACTAAAAAATACCTTGAGATGATCAGTGGCATGAATATTGACAAAACCGGAGCGCAGACAATTTTACAAAATGTTCGTGTTTTGGCTGTAGATCAAAGGGAAAAACCTGCTTCGTCCGATGACAAGTCTGGAGCAAGCGGGAAGTTAAAAACGGTGACATTGGAGGTTGATACGCGCGGCGCTGAAAAGTTGGCGGCGGGCGTGAAGGCCGGAACTTTGCATTTATCCCTGCGTTCCCTTGGCGACACCAGCCGGTTTGACGAAAAGCGCCCGGCCACGACGGATGCGCGGATGATTTTGATTGATGACGAGGTTCTGGAGCAGGCGAACAAATCACTGGGCGGTGGTGCCAATGGTGGTGGCGTGCGTATCTACAGTGGCGGCGTTCCGGCGCAATAATACATTCAACCCGGGGGCTATAATCGGCCCGGTCCGATATGTTGCGAGTTTGAAATATGGTCGAGATGAAAAACATGATGAAACGTCCAATCGCCCTGGCCCTGATCGGCACAGTCGTGGCGGGGCTGGCTTTTGGTCCGGTGTTGCATGCGCGTGCCGACAGCAAAATGAACCCGGTCAGCATCAATGCGGCGAAGAAAAGCAACTTGCTTGAAGTCACGTTGGGCAAGGGCGAGGTTTTGACCATTCCGGGTGATGTCGCCGATGTTCTGGTGGCCGATCCATCCATCGCCGATGTATCGGCGCTGCAGGCGGACAAGCTTTATGTTGTTGGCTCGCGCCTGGGTAATACCAACCTGATGGTCCTTGATGCGCAGGGCAACGTTCTGAAACGTGTTGACGTGCATGTTAAAATTGATGAGGCCGCGATTCAGGCTTACCTGAAAGAACTCTATCCGAATGAAAATGTATCGGTACGGGCGGTGAATGGCCGTTTTTTCCTGACTGGGAATGTATCGACGCCGGATGCGTCTAATAAAATCGCCAATGTTGTCGCAGCCTATTTTAACCAGGGTGGCGGTGCGCCGAATATGGATTCCATCGTGAATCTGCTCCAGGTTGCGGGCGAGCAGCAGGTAATGCTGCGTGTAAAGATTATGGAGGTTTCCAAATCTCTGCTGCGCGAATTGGGGATTGATACGCAGCTGGATGATACCAGCCTGTTGGGCAATAATGACAACCTGATCGGTGCGATTGATACAATCGCCGGGACCGGTTTGACGCAGAACCCGTTCGCGACGGGGTCATTGATTTTTGATGATGGAAGTTTCGGTCCTTTAAGCTTTATGCTGAGTGCGCTTGAAAATGACCAGATGGCACAAACCTTGGCCGAGCCGAACCTGACCGCAATTTCGGGTGAACAGGCTGGCTTCTTGGCTGGTGGTGAATTTCCTGTGCCTGCGGGGCGAGATAATGATGGCAACGTTATTATTGAATATCGTTCATTCGGTGTGTCTTTGAACTTCCGCCCTGTTGTGTTGTCGTCGGATCGGATCAGTCTGCAAATGAACACTGAAGTGTCGTCCATTTCACGCGACAATTCGGTGACGCTGAACGGTCTGGATGTTCCGGGCTTAAGCATTCGTCGGGCCTCGACCACGGTAGAGATGGGCAGCGGCGGCAGTTTGATGATTGCTGGCCTGTTGCAATCTAATGCGCTGAAAGGTATGGCCGGTTTGCCGGGGATCCAGCAGACGCCGGTTCTCGGGGATCTGATTTCGTCTGAAAGCTTTAACCGCCAGGAGTCGGAGCTGGTCATCATCGTGACACCTGTTCTGGTGAAGCCCTATGCAGAAACCAAAGCGGCCCGTAAGGTGCAGGCTCCGGCCCAGACGCCGTTGCGTGAAGCCTTTATCAACAATATTCGTCGTATCTATGGCCGCAAGGCTCCGGCTTCGTTGAGTGATGATGGCAGCTTTGGCTACATCCTGAATTAATCGGTTCGAATAAAGGTAGAAGGCTCGTGATCAAAATGTCGTTTCAAAACCGTGGAATTTTAATGGCGGCCAGCGTGGTGGCTTTGCTGGGTGGGTGTACGATTTCACTGGATCGGGATTCCGAACTGGCCTCGGCCGACCGCCAAATGCAGGTGGTCAGCGATGGGGCCGAAATGCAGTTACCGGTCGCGGCGATGAACGAAGCGGCCATTCGTCAAATGGCCAGCAATTACACCAGCCATGGTGATGGCGCGATGGTTGTATCGGTGTTATACGACCCGTCGTCACGGTCTGGCACCGCGATGAAAGCGGGACAGGAGCTGGCCCGTATTGTCGAAACACTGAAACAGAACCATGTTACTGGTGTTCAGGCCGATATTATGCCGGTGCAGGCGTTGGGCGACCAAATGCAGGTTCTGGTCAGTTATAACCGCCTGAGCGCGCAGGTGTCGGACGCATGCGTGGGTCAGGAAATGGACCAGTCTTTTACAGACCTTGATAAAGCCCGGGCCTATCCTTTGGGCTGTACGGTCGATCAGATGGTGGCGCGCCAAACGGCGCAGCCGTCGGATTTACTGGGCCGGGGCCCGGTTTCGGGCTCGGATGGGCGTCGTGGCGCTGCCGTGACCGAACCTTACCGCGCCGGCGAGGAGAATGGCGCGCTGAGCGGTGAGAGTGCCTCTGGAAATTGATGCCATAATCATTGGTTTTAGCCAGTTTTTGTAAATCAATTGGTAATAAAACCGCGCGATGATGGGGTGGCGGGTCAAATCCGCGATTCCTTGTTGAATATCAAAAGTATAATCCGGTTCCAATCACATGACCGCTGCTGATGCCACCTTTACTTCTGTCCTGTTGCCGGGGGCCCGCGTGACGATGTTCGCGCGTGATCGCGAGTCATTGGAATCGTTCCGCTCTCTGGTGCAGGATTGGCGTTTTGCCCGTGTGCAGATGGAGGCGGTTGAAGGCGGCGTTGATGAGGCGATCGCAACATTCCAAAGCCGCGAAGCGCCTGATCTTCTGATCATTGAAACCGACACGATTGATGAAGGCTTCACACAAAAGCTGGAGGCGTTGTCGGCTTATTGCTCTGAAAATACGGCGGCGATTGTTATTGGCCCTGTGAATGATGTGAATTTGTATCGCCGTTTGATCGGTATGGGCATCAGCGAATATCTGGTGCGTCCGGTGAAACCGGATACGCTGGCCTTTGACATTGCGCGTTCTTTGATTGAGAGAATTGGGGCGACGGGCAGCCGCCTGGTCACCTTTATCGGTGCCAAGGGCGGGGTTGGTTCCACTGTTCTGGCCGAAGGCATGGCTTGGGGCATGGCCGAAATAATGCATCAGAAAACCATGCTGCTGGATGCGGCCGGTGGCTGGTCCTCGCTGAGTGTGGGTATGAATTTTGAGCCGGTGACAACATTATCCGAAGCTGTGCGGACGGCACAATCAGGCGATGCCGATGCCTTCCGTCGCATTCTGTTCCAGGCAGATGACCGTCTGCATGTGCTGAGCACGGGCGGTGACGTCATGTTGGACAACACGGTCGATCCTGCAACGTTCGAACGCCTTCTGGATCATTTGATGACCAGTTATCCGGTCGTGATCGTTGATTTGTCTGCGGCTCCGGTTGGTTTGCGTCAGGCGACGTTGTTGCGGGCGCATGAAATTATTGTCGTGACCACGCCGCAATTGCCGGCCTTGCGTGCAGCTCGCAGCTTGATGAACGAAATTCGCGACTTGCGCGGGGGCAAAGATGACACGGTTATTGACCTGATCGTCAATATGATCGGTTCCGCCCAGAAACATGAAATTCCGAAGGCGGATATTGAGGCGGCGCTGGATCGCAAGCCGTCTTTGATGCTGGATTACAAACCCAGTTTGTTTATGGCGTTTGAGAGCGAGGGCCGCAAGATCACCTCCAGCCCCGAAGGGCGCGATATCGCGCAGACTTTGTTGCAATTGGTGGCAAAACTTATTCGTGGTGCCGGATCGGATGTATCTGGCCCTGCCAACGATGCAGGCGGCAAGGGGCTGTCCGGTATATTAAACAAATTCAAAGCAAAATCCTGACGGGTAGGGTGGCGCAATGTTTGGGAAAAAGGGCATATCCGGACCATCCGCACCGCCGCCGCCATCGGCGCCGCGGCCCGAATCTGTCTCTGCTGCACCCGCACCGGAACCGGTAACGCCTTCTGCGCCATCTCCGGCAAAGGAAACATCATCCGCGATGCCGCCGATGGATGCAGATATGCTCGGGGCTTTAAATGCTCTGAATGCGGAAAAGGGTACAACGTCGGCCGGGCAGGTTCATATTCCCGTTGCTGAAGCTGAGAAAGCCAAGCCAGCCAAAGCGCTTGATGACGATTTATTGCCCAAAGCCGAAGAGCAGATGGTGAAAACTGAGGCCGGAGCCAGCATGGCGTCTGTGCGCCTGCAACGTGCGCGTAATCGCATCTGGCTGGATTTGCGCGATGGTATTGACCTGAAGGCCCTGGCGCGCATGGATGCCAAAGCCGCGCGCGAAGAAGTGGCCTCCGCCGTTCAGGAGATTGCCCGTTTTCGCAATCTGGATATTACGCCATCGGAACTGGATCTGATTTCCAAGGAATGCTCTGATGACATGCTCGGTTATGGCCCGCTTGAGGCCTTGCTGGAGCGCGACGATATCGCCGATATCATGATCAACGGCCCGGAGACGACCTATATCGAGGTCAGCGGTAAAATTCAGCGCACCGATATTAAATTCCGTGATAACCAGCATTTGACCACGATTTGCCAGCGTATCGTGGGGGCTATTGGCCGTCGTGTCGATGAATCATCGCCGATTTGCGATGCGCGTTTGCCGGATGGAAGCCGTGTCAACGTTATCATCCCACCGCTGGCTGTGGATGGCGCAACCATGACCATTCGTAAGTTTAAGAAGGACAAGCTGACGCTGGAAAAGCTGGTTGAATTCGGGGCCGCCACGCCCAGCTGTGCCAAGCTGATTATGGCAGTGGGTCGCTGTCGTGTGAATGTTCTGGTGTCCGGCGGTACGGGTTCGGGTAAAACGACGATGCTGAACTGTTTGACCCGTTATATCGAATCTGGCGAACGCATTATTACATGTGAAGATGCCTGCGAATTGCAATTGCAACAGCCGCACGTCGTGCGCCTTGAAACACGCCCGCCCAACCTTGAAGGTGCGGGCGAAGTCACGATGCGTGACTTGGTGAAAAACTGTCTGCGTATGCGCCCGGAACGCATTATCGTGGGTGAGGTTCGTGGACCGGAAGCCTTTGATTTGCTGCAGGCCATGAATACAGGCCACGATGGGTCCATGGGAACCGTGCACGCCAACAACCCGCGCGAAGCCTTGTCCCGTATGGAAAACATGATCGCAATGGGGGGCTTGAACCTGCCCAGCTCCGCAGTGCGCGAACAGATTGCCAGCGCGGTGAATGTTATTATCCAGGTCCAGCGTCTGCGCGATGGTTCACGTAAAGTTACACACATCTCCGAAATTACCGGGATGGAGGGTGATGTGGTGACGATGCAGGATTTGTTCCAGCTTGAATTCCTTGGCGAAGATGATGACGGAAAATTGATCACGCGCCAGAAGTCAACGGGATTGCGCCCAAAATTCTACGACAAAGCCCGCCAATATGGCGTTGAACAACTGGTTCTGGATGCGATGGCGGAGGCTTTTGGATAATGCAGCCGATGATTTTTGTCATCGTTGTTCTGGTTGTCACGCTGCTGTGTTTTGGCGGCGTTTTGCTGGTGATGTCGGCCCAGGAAAAAAAACGGCGCAGCCGCATTCAATCCGTTATTCGCGGCAATGTCGTCGTTGACAAAAAATCTGCTGCAACAGCGGAAAAAGATAAACGCGTTGCTGATATCTCGCGCAAATTGAAGGAAACAACCGAAGAGAATAAAGCGAAAAAAAATCGGCTTTCGTCACGTTTGATGCAAGCCGGATTATCGATCTCTCCCAAGCAGTTCTGGATATATTCGATTTTATTCGCGATTGTTGTTACGATCCTCACGAAGTTAAGCGGCCAATCGCCTCTTGTAACGATTTTGGTCGGGATTACAGCTTTGCTAGGGTTCCCGCGCTATTGGTTAAAACGCCGCATTAAAAAACGTCAGGCTAAATTTTTGCTCGAATTTGCGGATGCGCTGGAGGCGATGGTGCGATTGTTGAAGGCGGGTATGCCGGTAACCGAAGCTATCAATATGGCGTCCAAAGAGTTTGAGGGCCCTGTTGGTGAAGAAATGGCCATGATTTACGACGCTCAGCGTGTGGGTATTTCTTTGCCAGAAGCCTCGTTAGAGGCTGCGCGCCGGATGCCAATCACGGAAATGCAAATGTTTGCCACTGCCATGGCAATTCAAGCCCAGACGGGGGCTAGCCTGTCTGAAATTTTGACGAATCTAGCCAAGGTTATTCGTGCTCGTTTCCGCTTGAAGCGAAAGGTTGAAGCCTTGTCGTCCGAAGCAAAAGCATCGGCGATGATTATCGGATCACTGCCCTTTCTGGTCGGTACGGGTATGTATTTCATTAACAATGAATACATGATGGTCATGTTTACGACCTTTAATGGAAAGATGATGCTGGCTGGGTGTGCTGTATTCATGCTGATGGGGGTCATGGTGATGAAAGCCATGATCAATTTCAAGGTATAGCAAATCATGCAGGAATTTTTTGAAGGTGACGGATTAATTGTTTTTTTGGCGGCTATTGCGGCGGCCATATCGTTTGTCGCCTTTCTCTTGCCACTGATGCAGCGGTCTGAGAAAAAAGAGCGTTATCGAACCGTTATTGAGAAAAAACGTAAGGCGCTCTTTGAAACAACGCGCGAGCAGTCGAAAAAGGGTTATCGGCTGGATGAAAAAACCATGTCGGCCAAGGATTCAATGACAACCTTGTTCAAGGTTGAACAATTGATGGGCGATATGGGGGAAAAGGTCCGCGACATGATGTTACAAGCGGGCAATCGTGATCCGTCTGCGCCGATTAAGTTTATTGTTTCCCGTTTTGCCATCGCAATTTTTTTAGTCGTTTTTGCGATTATCATTATTACATCGTCTGATAAAGAAATTTCCAATGGCCTGTCGGCGCTGATCATTATTGCGGCGGCGGGGCTGGGGTACCAAATCCCCAAAATTCTGGTCAAAAACCAGATCATGAAACGGTCTCAGGAAATTAACCTGACCTTTGCCGATGCTCTGGACATGATGCTGATTTGCGTTCAGGGCGGCGTTGGCCTGGAGCAAACGATTAATCGCATCGCCGATGAGATTTCAGAACATTCCCCGACATTGGCCGAGGAACTGGGTATCCTGAGTGCTGAAATGGCCATGCTGAATGACCGTCGCGGCGCGTTGCAGGATTTTGCGCGTCGCGTGGGCAGTGGCGCCGCACGATCCTTTGCAACGGCGCTGATTCAGGCTGAGCAGTACGGAACGTCTGTATCACAGGCCATGCGTGTGATGGCCGATGAATTGCGAGATCAGCGTATGGCAGAGGCCGAGCGCAAGGCCGCCTCGTTACCGCCCAAGCTGACGGTCCCGATGATCCTGTTCTTTCTGCCCGTGTTGTTTGTGATCATTATTGCCCCCGCCGTGATGCGCGCGTTTTCAAAAATGTAATGATCGCTGTTTCATTAAAAAAGGCCGCAGCGCATGCTGCGGCCTTTTTGTATGCTCTGAATTCACTTATTGGTTCACGGCTGCGGTCGAAACCGGTTTTTGTGTGGGCACCGGGGCCTGTTTGACGGCCGGGTCATTCTCCATGATCGGCTTGACGCTCAGGCTGGCCTTTTGCACGGCAGGGGCCGGATGGGGTTTGCTGGGCGGAACGTAAGGCGCGTCATGGTCAATGGCGGCTTTCTTGTCGTTCTTTTTTTCATCGTCTTTCTTCGGTTTCTTTTCTTCGTCTTTCTCTTCTTGTTTCAGATAAGACGGAACCTGTCCGCCGCTGACTTGCAGGGCGTTTACGATGCGTAAATTGCGTTCGATTTCTGCACGGTTGGGCGCTGTGGCCGCGGCTTTGCGCAAGGTTTCGGCGGCTTCATCTAGGAACCCTTGCGCCGCCAGATTAAGGCCCAGATTGTTTAGCAGGGGTGAAGGGTTACCCTGCCAATATTCAAGGCCGCTACGGAAGGCTTCTTCGGCGGGTTTGTGTTTACCCTGGGCATCCAACGCGACGCCCAGAACATGATAGGCTTTACCCGATTCCGGGTTCTTGTCTACGGCGCGTCGCGCAGCCGCTTCGGCACCGGCATGGTTCCCCATGGATGTCTGGATAGAGGCATATTCAACCAGGACATCTGCCGTTGCGGTCTTGCTATCTTGCGCGAACGGTTCAATCACCAGATTGGCCCGGGTTAAGCGGTTTTCGTTTCGCAGGGCGCGGGCATAACGCGTTGCAACGCTCGCGTCTTTCGGATTGCGTTTGTACAGTTTTTCAACCAGGGCCAGAGAATCCTGCGCGCTGCCTGCGGCATCGGCATCGTTGGCGGCGCGTTCGATGGCCTGATCGATTTTGGCCTGACGGCCGACTTCTCCGCCTTGCGCGGATGACCCCGTGGTCTGACACGCGGCAAGCGCTGTCAAGGCCACCACGCTGGTCATCATCAGGGACAGGGTGCGAATGGAATGGCTGGTCTTGGTCATCGTTTTCTTCCGCATTGGCAATGTTGAAAAGCGTCAGGGTTATAGCAGGTTTTTAGCGGGCCGGAAGCCGCATTTACTCAAATATTACTGGGGTTCACCGTCTTCGCTTCCGTCCTCCGTCGTCTCTTCAGGCTCCTCTTCCATATCGGCTTCGGTGTCCTGCATCTCCTGCTCATCAACCTCATCGGCTGGCGGGGGCTGGATAGACGGCGGTGTGATCTGAGATTCTCCGTCAATGTCAGGCGTACTGACTACGGGCAAGCCCATGCTGGTCGATCCGGCATTCGCCGCATTTGTGGTCACTAAATCAACGGCATGGCAGGTGTCGGGGCAATAATAAACCGATGTCTCCGCGCATCCATCCACCCCATTACAGCTGCGCCGGATCCGGACATAGTTTTTGGCGGCGGTGGCTACGGCGACGTGACGCTGCATCATCACCTTGCCCTCCGGGTCCAGAATGCGCAGGAAGGTCGAACCCGGCTGGCGCGGCACCAGAAGCAGGCTGCGCGGCGTTTCCATGACGACGCTCAATTGGTTCGGGTTGCCGACGATAATGGTGCCTGCATCCTGATCCAGCCGCAAAATCTCGGTTTTATCCGGGGTCAGGGACAGTTGCGGGTGTGTTGGTGCCGTGCTGAGCAAGCGGCCCGCAATATCATCGCTGCCCGTGGCTGTGGTGCCCTCTCCATATTGAACAATGGTTTGCGGCATTAAATCTTTGGCCGGGGCGACGGTGTTTTGTGCGAAGGCTGCGGTCGTGCTGAAAACAAACCCGACAGATACAGCCAGAATGGCAAACGCAGCCCGGCGGCTTTGAACAGAAAAATGGGACATGGCAAACCAACGATAATGTGGTGTGAAGGGCGGACGGAAGGGTGCCCGTATGAAGCTTTGATTATACCGCTGGAATCGCAAGGAATCATCAGTTTTTTGTGGAAAACTGTATTTGAGCGTGATTTTACGTGTTATGGAATTTTGGGAGGATGGTGCGCAATACAGGGATTGAACCTGTGACCCCTACGATGTCAACGGGCTGTGCTGTTGGAAAATGCGCGTAAATCCGCCGCTTTTCGTACAAGCCCTTGCTAATATATGCGTGAACAAAGCGTGAAGGTGCGTGCCCGTTGGTTCAAATGCTCCAAACAAGCGCTATTTTTATGATCGCAATGATGTCAATCGGTTGCGTAGACTCCATTACCCACCATTAGCACTTATTACCCGTCATTAGCGGTTATTATCCAGTTGGCGTGTGTCCCAACAAGGATCGGCATTTATCAATAGCCTCGGCCTGCCGAAGAACCAGGATCGCGCGTTTCTGGTCCGTATAGGGGCGCTCGGGCAGGGCCGGGTGATGGCACTGCTCGGCAGGGTCATTGACCACCACGGTGCGCCCACAGCCCGTCAATAGCAGCATCGACAGCAGGGGCGGGATAATCAACACCAGCCGGAAGGTTTGTGATAATTTGGTCATAATCATTCTGGATTCTCCCGATCTGTTTTTGGGCTTTGGTCTGGGCCGCCTGTGCCGCAGTGGCGTATCTCGCCTCGCAGGATGCCCGACCGGCGGTGTACCTGGTAAATCCGTACCCATACACAGACGCGGCCACCAGTGCCGCCATAATCGCCAGCCCTATGGCTTTGTACTTAACGGGGATCAGACCCCAGATTTTGGCAATCATCTGTATTTGCTCCGATCCAGTTCAAAGTGCGGGCCATCCTTAAACGTGGTCCAGTCACCGCCCCACACGATGGCCACACCCAATTCCTTTGCTGCGGCTTTCACAGCCACGGCGATGGCGTCATACAGGGGCCAGTCCCAGCGGATGCCATTGACGTAAGCGGCTAGATCAACCGCATGGCCTGTCAGGTGTCGGCTGTTCATGGTCTTGCTGGCGCCGGCGGCCACCAGTTCCTTTTGGCGGGATACGGAGCGCAGGCCTTCGATCACCGCGAAATCAACCGGTGTAAGCTGGATGGCGCGATGGACAACGGCAACCAGATCGGGATGAACGCCTTTTAGGTTATCCAGGCTTCTTTTGCTCAGGGTGTATGTCATTTCGTCACCTCTGTCTTAATTAAGCAGCGGTTCAATGGCTGAGATGACGCTCGACACCCCAAACGGAACAATGAGAAGGGCAATAAACCAACGAACGCGCCAACTTTCCTTTCGGTTAAGAAATTCAATACACATGGCGACTCCTTGCATGTCTGGCATATTCAAGCTATAATTTCTCCATCATCAAAATGTGAAACCCCCGCAGGATTGCACTCCGTCGCGGGGGTTGTTTTTACTTGGTAACTTTGTCGGTCAGGTTCTCCGCTGCCCGCTTCAAAAGCTGGCCCAGAAATACCCGGTTGTTCATAATGCCGAGCAGAAAATCATGCGCCAAAAGGCTGGCCGTGCAGGCACCGGCCATGCTGGCAATGTCAGGCACGCCCAGCTCAAGGCAGAGCGCGCCCGCCAATGTTCCAACGGGGATCGATGTTGCGATCGAAGCCAGGTAAACCTTTACGGGCTGGCCGCCCGGTAAAAGCAAAAGCCGCACAATCCCGAAGATCAGTGCGGCTGCGGCAAAAACAAAGAGGTCGCCGATTTGGTCGGCCAAGCGTGCGAACATTGTGCGGTTCCTGTTTACAGCGAAAGCCCGAAGCCTAAGCCAAGAGCCAGTCCATAAAGAGGTTCCGCATAACCCCATCCAATACCAACAGTATTACTCCGATACTGGTAAATTGAAATACCCAAAAAATACACGATCGGGAAAGTGGCCCCGGCAATGAGCAACGGCGCTGGGTTTGCGCCGATCATGGTTGCCAGAACAATGGCCAGCGGTGCCGCCGTAAAGATGCCGCGCTGCACCGCCTTCTTCACCCAAAACATGCGATCGAGGTAAAACAGCTCGTGCCCACGGTATCCGCCAACGGACGCGCATTCCTCTTTAATCCGCGGGGATACACCCAAAGCCCATGCGACCGCACAGAGCAGGGACAGCATGATCCACCCATCACGGAAGACGTATTTTGCGCCGCCTGCAACCATGCCCACATATTCGGCGGTCAGGAAGGGCACGGCCATAAACAGCAGAATAGAGGAAAGCACTTTTCCATCTGTGATCTGGTAGGCCAAGTATTGCCGCCATCCCTGCGGGTCTGGCTTTCCGTCGTCCGCGAACGGGATACCGATAGCGCGGGCATACCGGTGGCGTAATGGGGCGTGCCAGCCGCCCTTAATGCTGTAGAGGATGGCGAAGAGCAGGGCGTGAATTGTGATTGTCATCATGCCATCCTTGGCTAAATTTTGATTTCTTCAATGACTAGCGTTGCTTTTGAAACTCCGCCGAACATTCTTCCAGTAGAAATTCCATTGATGTAATACGTACCGGCGGAAACACCGATCCTGACCTTCAAATCAATTGTAGAAGCCCCCGGTGTGATTATTACTGGCGGTATACGAGTTTGAGAGAACCCACCAGCGGAACCAGATGTGAATCCAAATGAAATCGCGTTTGCAACGCTATCTCGGAAAATACCCGCATAAGAAGCCGTGGCCGTACTATGTGATCCTTGGCATTGGAAATAAACGCGCAGGTTATTGCCACTGTTCACCATCGTGTATGTCGTACTGATAATTTCAATCCCCTCAGTGTTTTGAGGGATCGTGTCGTCAAGAGGGAAAGTGGCAGTAATCGCTGCGGATGTTGCATATTCTACAATTGCAGTCTTTACAATCTGCCCTGCTAAAGGCTGTAACGCTGTGTCTGCTTTTGCGCCTTGGGTGGCGGTCGCAAATACGTTTCTTGGTGGGTTAACCATTTCAACCCAATTGTTGGCTTCACTATACCGACCAACCATGAGATCGCCAGTGTTGTAAGCACCTGATGTGAGATCAGATCCGCGCCACTTAAGGGTTTTTGCGCCCAATTCGTTGGGGTTTACCGTTGCCGATCCTGTGATGTTTCCGGCTGAATACCAGGCCATCAACATTCCATCGCTAAATCCTATTGGTGCAGGATAGAGCGTTAGTGTTTGAGCATTTGCTGTTCCTCCAGCGGTGCTGAATCCTTCTTTGCTGACAAGATTTTCGTCTCGCCAAACCATCGCGTGAGAGATTGCCCCTATGAATACGTTCCGTGTCCCGGCCCCCCAGTTTACAAGGGCATCGCTGTTGGAAGATTCAAGAACGGCATCACGGCTTAATGTGTCAGGAGTTCCGGCAGTAACAGTACCAATACCGGATTCCCAATCCGTGCCATCTTCAATAAAATACGCAACCTTTGCGCCATTCCCAACGCCGGAAACAAATGATTGTGCACCGATGGTTGGGCCAGCAAGGTTGATCGTTCCGGTTCCAGTGGTTGTGCTGGTTTCAAGCACGCGGTCGGCATACTTAATCATTCGATTATCTCCTCGATACGGTAGGATTTTTCAAAAAGTTGGAAATTTGCATTAACGATGGGAGCAAGGCCTTTCATAAGGCCGTAAATTGTTCGCTTTTGGAGTGTGTCTTTTTTAGAGGGATCATTGATAAACAGAACGTCCCGCGTTGTTCCGCGCAGGCGGTCGATTTCAAACGCGATGTCGTACATCTCTTGCTCTGATGCAAAGGACAGCTTCAGCTCGCAAAACCTGTATTTGGGGCGTTCGTTTGCAATGTTTTTTCCGGAAACCATCCGGGCGATTGTGGATGGGTCGATAAATCCATCTGCAACGCCATAATCCATGTTGGTGACGGGTTGGAATGCTTTGGCCATGTATAGGCGACCAACATCGAGATAGCTGATTTCGGTATCAACCATATCAATGCGCCAGTATCGGTAATTCTGGGCCGTATCCAGATGCAGGATGAAGTGGTTTGTATCCAGTGCTCCGTATTGTTCATCATCAACACCGGAGGCCCATGTTTCGTCGTATCCGGATTGGTGGCTGCGCAGGGGAAGGTTTCCGCTGTCATAATCTGGGTCGGCCAGCAGGTCGGCCTCAACGTCGGCGGCCCGGACACGGGCATACCCACGGCTTGATCCGTTATGGCCCAGCAGGGCGATTAGGTTGACGGCCTTTTCCGTACCAAGATCAATCTGGATAAAAGCATTCTCCGGATCAATAAACCGGCACACTTCGCCAATTGGCATCCGTTTCAAATTTCCGACAGGAAGGCTGGCCGGATATGTGGACGCGCTTAATGTCGCCGCATCCGAAAGGACGGGCGTTGCCAACAGCATGTTTGCCATTATCCCCAAAGCTCCAATGTGGTTTGATTGGTTTCCGCGTCCTCTGAAATGCCGACAACGGATAGGTTTTTGTTAATGTTGAAGCGTGGATATTCCAATTTCACTGGGTCACCAACATAAAGGCGGAAAAGTGTGCCATATGAAGGAACCCGGTATATTTTACGTTCCACGCCATAAATGCGAACCAAGCGGGCAAGTAATGACTCGGCATCTGCTTTATCTGCAAGCGTTGTATAAAAAACCCGCTCAACGGCCTGCGCGTTTCGGGTTCTGACCGACCGGTCTTCGCTGACAACAGTGCGGTAATCTTGCCCCACAAATGTGCGGTATCCGTCTGTGGCTGAACCGGCGAGTTCATCTTCCTTCTGGACAACCCATGCCGGCGCATATGCAACCGATATTCGCCATGCTGGTGATATTGGTGCAGGGGCTTCAATCCCTGACGTATCAATATTGCTGGCGTTGATTGTGGCGATTTCGACGCCAGGATCGTCAACATAACCGGCCGTCAGCATTCCGGTCCGGCCAAAGTTCCAATAGGCCCCACATGGGTTAATCAGTGCATCCAGAAAATTGCGGATAGGGGCTTTTTCTGTGATGTACAGCCCCATGGCCCCGGGGATTTCATCGTCCAGACGGTTAAATGCGGCGCCATCAATTTCTGTGGCTGAAAACGACTGGATGCCGAGCTTTGTCATCACAAGACGACGCGCAATGTCGGCGGCGCTGGAAACATAACCCCCCGCACTGTCCCCGTGTGCATCTGCCGTAATTCGGCCCGCTGGCGTTGATCCGAGCTTGATGAATCCACTGGATAAACTGGTTGCGTATTTTCCGGCGTCGGGCGCTGCTTCGGCAATGTCCGTCACGTCCTCATCAAAGGCCAGCAACGCACCTTTGTCGTAAACCGCGTCAACACCCATCATGGGCCCGGCGTGGATCTGGTAAATCAGATTTACCGGGTCAACCAGAACAGGCTCAATGTTGAACGCTTCGCCATAGAGCAGGGGTTTCATCTTCCCCGATAGATCGTCACCGCCCTCAAGTCCACCTGTCCCGTCATAGGTCGCGGAAACAATGTCCTGATCGATCTTCAAGCCATTATCCCGGATGGTAAGAGTTATGACATCATCATCAAATTCGATGGCGTTGCATAGACCGTCAAAAACCGTGGTGAATTGGCTGTATTTGAACGATGGCCCGCCAGCTTTGACAACAATACGGCGGCCTTTCCAGCTCAAACCGGCCAGATAATCAAAATCACCGTTTCCGTTCTGGATCTGGATCGCGCCAAAGGATGGGCTGCTGATCCCGAACTCTTCACCCCGGAGAATGGAAAAATCGAACTGCAACGGATTGTTGACCACCGGGGCAAAGTATTGGTTCGCCGGGGTGTCCGTCGGTTCGGTAATAAATTTCATGTCTGAAAGGTAAACCGTTTCGATTCCACCCAATGTTTTGGCCTTTGTATATCCGAACGGAAGCCAACCGATCGGCGCAGGCAACCACGTATGCTCCACGATATTCGATTCATCGTATGGGTGCAGTTCGATCAGGTACCGCAGCTGGATATCCGGCTCTGACAAAAGCGCGCGGAAAGGGTCCGGCACAGAATTGTCGTATTCTGGCGGAATGTACCCATATGGCAGGAACCCAAATGGCGCGAACATTACGACCTCGCCACAATCATCTGGTTGGCCACTCGGCTCAATTGTCGGGACATTTCGCGCAGGTCTTTACGCATGGCCGCGATCTGCTCGTTATTTTCGGCCATTTTTACTTCCATCTGTGCCGATGAGCGGCCAACCATTTCCATGGATTCCTGATTGGTGTGAACGCGCTCACCGCCCCTGAACCGGACCAACTCGGGCCCGCGCTCACCAACCCACGCCAACCCTGCCGGTGCACTGGCCGTGCCGGTGGCATAGCCGGGGATATCCAGCTCTTTGGCGATCTGGCCAATCGAAGACCGGACAAAGCTTTCCAAAGCGGCAAAGCTGGTTGAGGACGCATAAACACCCTGACCAACGGTCAGAAGTTGCTGGGCGGCCTTCAAAAGATCCTGAGTGACGCTGTAATCACCGCCTTGTGCCGTGCTGAGAAGCTTTCCGAACTGATCTTGTGCCAGTTTCAGTTTGTCCATGGGAGATGCGGACGAAACGCTGCTCATGGACTGTTCATATAACCAACCGTCGAATGTGGCCTTCATCGCCTCCATAGACTGGAACCCGGCCTGCATGGCCTTGACGGCTCCGATTGCGACGTCCCGCTGTTTTTCCAAAGCCTCCGTCACCTTATCCAAAGGCAGGCCTAATTGAGCGGCACGGGTGTACATGGCATCAAACTGTTCATTGATTTGTTTGATGGCCTCAGCCGCCGATTCTGCGGGCGTGGCGGTGTCCTCAAGGATCGATCGGGCGAATGTGATATCCGACACCAATTGTTCCACATCGCTGCCCAAGCTCAAGGAGCGGCGCGCAACGGCCATCACGTCACTGTTTGCTCCGGTCAGGTATGAATCGCTGTTCAGAACCTGGCGGATAACGGCGTTTATGTCTCCGGCCGTGCTGGAAATTTTGCTGCGGGAACCGCCCCAGAATGTTCCCGTGTCCTTTTTGCCGATGTTCGTCTCGATCAGCGGGATAGCCTGCGCAAATGTTGCATTCAGGGCGCTGGCCACGGCGTTCAGGCTCTTTGTGACACCTTCCGCGAACTGGTTGGCCTTGGACATGTCAACGCCTTTGGTGCTGACAGCATTGATGCCGAGCAGTCCATCTTTCCCGACGTTGTACGATGTTCCGATGGTTTCCCGCTTCGGTCCGCCGCTGAACAGCCCACCAACAGCGGTACCAAGGAATCCACCAATCGCGGCACCAATCGGGCCACCGAATCCGCCGCCAATCAGAGAGCCAACGGTGCCCAATCCGGTATCGACCAGGCCATTGCCCGATCCGAGACCCAACAGGTTTGCACCAAGGCCACCAAGAGCGCCGAACGGAAGTCCGCCGAATGCTTTACCAAGCATCCCGGAGGCCTCAAAGCTCAAGCCAAGGGAACTGCCCAGACCTGCGCCGGTGTTGTACAAACCTGTGAAGCCCTGCGCCATGGTGATGCTACCGCCTGTGAGCAGGTTCTTACCCAACCCCAACAGGTTACCGATGCCACCAAGACCACCACCACCGGTGCCGCCAATATCGCCCAGAATACTGGCCTGTGCCCCGGATGAAATTCCCATGGCGCCACCGATGCCACCAACAACGGACAGGATAACCGGACGTGCCAGTGCCATGTATGCCAGATCAGCCAGGAACGTCTTGAAGGTCGATTTCCAGCCTTCGATCAGTTTTTTGAATCCGCCATCGCTTTCGGTGAAACCGGTTCGGAAGGCATCGCGGAAACCGTCATCGATCTGGTTTGCAAGGCTTTCAAACGCCTTTGCCACGGGGCCATTGCGCTCCGCCTGCACGCGAACCTTTTCCAGTTCATCGCCTGCCGCCTTGATGCCACGCTCGATCGCGGTGATTTCCTCTGCGGTTTTCGCGTATCCGCGCAAGGCTTCCAGTTCTTTGATCTTGGCGTTGTATTTTTCCTGCTCTGTCGCCGTGGATTTCACCAGCGCGGCAAGTTTCTTTGCTGTCTCCTCGGCGGATTTAGCGTCTCCAGATTGTCCCCCACCGCCACCGCCCGATCCTTTGCCTGAAAGGGTGCCAAGCCATGTCTGATACGCCTTTTGTGCCTGTGTGCTGCTGGCGGCAACGCCGCGCAGGTGGGCTTCAAGTTTACCGCCATACTGAAGCTGGTTTTTGCTTGCTTCTTTCATGACGCGATCAGCCGCCCGGTCTGCAACAGATTCAGAGAATCCGCCGAATAAGGGGGTGTTTGAGCGCGATCTTATGCTTGTTTTGCTGTTTTGAATGACGCCCTGATCATAGGCGCTCAATTCACCGGGTAATACTTTTTTTAAGGTCAGGATTAATATCGATAATCCATCAATAAGGTCATAAACATTGTTTTTAACGCGCAACAGAACCTCGTCGGCTACATCACCGAACGTCGCCATAGGGTCAATCAGCGCGGCAAGATCGTCACGGAAAATTATGGCTGCCGTAGAGGCTCCGGCAAGGATGGTTGCCAATAACATGATCGGGTTTGCCAGAAGTGCCGCAGCAAGGGCGGCGAGCGCCGGGATCACAACGGATGATATGGCTGCGGCCAGAGCAGGGAGGGCCGAACCTGCTAAAATCAGGACCGTGTTTCCGACCACATCGATATTTTCAGCAAGGAACGCGACCGCTTTGGCCAAAGACTGCGTCCCGCCAATCGTGGCATCTGTTTCTCCGATGTATTTTTGAAGCGCATTGCTCAACATCTGCGTGGCTCGTGCCAAAGAAAGTGGCATATCAGCGAACCGTGCGGCAATTTCTGCGGACTGCCCAGCGAGGGAATCGAACACATCCTTGGCCAGAACCTCGCCCGCCAGCACGGCCTGGCGAAGGCTTCCAACTGTCAGGTTCATACCCTTGGCAATCGCGGCTCCGACCTCTGGGATGTTTTCCATGATCGAGTTGAATTCTTCGGCACGCAGGATGCCACCGGCCATTGCCTGCGAAAACTGCATGGTACCAGCCGCAAGCGCCATCGTGCTGGCACCGCCGAGTAATCCGAGCTGATTAATTGTTTCGGAAAGCGCCAAAACTTCGGAATTTGTTTTTTCTAATTCTTTTGCCCCGATATTGATCCTTTGGAACAGTTGGATATTTCCCTCAAGCGCCGATCCTGTGCGTTGGGAAATATCGAACAATTCACGGCTGACGCGGGTATAGTCACCGGTTGCCCGGGTTACACCCTGAATACGGGCCATCAGAACCTGGTACGAATCTGCCGATTTCAGGATTTGCTGGATGCCAAAAGCACCCAGCAGCCCCATCATGGTATTACGCAGAGCACCAGCAGCCCGATCAAGGCTCTGCATCTGGCGTTCTGCGCGTTGCGTTGCTGACGTTACCTTGTCACCGCTGTTGGCGATATCATCCAACGTGCGCTTGACTGTACGGCCACCATTGGTTTCACCACGAACGGCAACAACAATTTCAGCATCTGTGGTCATGCGTTGCCTTTCTTTTCATCATGTTCGCGGTCCGCCTGTTCCATTTTACGGATCAGGTGGTTGAGTTCGTGGAGGTCGTCGAGGTCGAGGGAGTGGATCTGTGCGAATGTCACAATGGACGACCATGGAATAGGGCCTATGGCCATGCCCATGGGGCGATCATTCTGCAGATCGATGTACGCGTTGAAATAAAAGTCCAGACCGGGGAGAAGGGCGGGGCGCTCCAATAAGGCCTTGGGCATCTGCCCCATGGCCACTACGGCTTCAAGATCATTGATCTTGTCGCCCCACTTTCTCCACCAAATCAGGACTTCGCAGAGTTTTTTGCGTCTTCTTCCAGCTGTTCGGCACGGAACAGAGCAAAATCATCGGCGGCCTGCTGGATGTTTACAAACAGCTCCGGCAAATCGATCAGCAATTTCACGCAATTTTCTTTGGTGAATTTCATGGGCTTGCCATCTGGGCCAGAAACCCCGCTCCAGCCGATAATGATGGATTCGGCATAAATCTCAGCCATCACGCGGTTAATCACGTCAACATCAGCCGTTTTTGCCTGAATTTGGCGCGCATACGGTTTCAGCTTTGCGCTTGCCACTTTTGCGTATTTTTGATTCGACCCACCAGCGCGATGGATGGTGATGATGCCAGAGGCACCGTAATCCAGATCCACGCCTTTGCCGCTTTCCAGATTTTTGTCCGTTGTAAAGTGCTTGTAGAAGCTCATTTTTTAGTCCTTGTTTTCGGGTTGTGCGCAGTAGTGGGGACAGAACCCGATGACTGTCCCCACCATCCTGCGCGGGATATGGGTATTCAAGCCGCCGAAGCGGCTACCGGGTTGTTAAATGGTTACGGGGTTTCGGGCACGCGGGTGATTTTCAACGTGCACTGCTCTGTCGGGTCGTAGAGAGCTTGGAACGGCAGGGTAATCATAACGTCCTGATCGTTCCCCGGTGTAGCAACATCGGCATCACTGAATTTCAGCCGAGGGATGACGAATTCATAATTCGTTTCCGATGCGCCGCCGATGGTGAATGTCAAATCGGTCGCCGTGCCGGCCAAGAACAGGTCGTACGCTTCCTTGTTCTCAAAATACATGGTCACGGTACCCGTCAGAACAAAGCGACCAGCGCCGACGCCGAGGCTTTCAACGGAACCGACAACGGGCTTCTGCCGCAGGTTGTTGGTGCCTTGCAGGGACAGGGCTGTGATTTTCGGGCTGGTTACGCCTGTGACAGCCAATGACGCAAAGTTTGTCCCGGCGTTCATGACGTCATAGGTCGGCGCATCTGTGTACGTGGCACCGGAAATGGCCGTTGTAGCTACACTTCCGCCTTTGCCCATAAATCCGAATGAACCGGTCACGATCTGCTGGGTTGAAATATCCAGATTGAAGGTGTTGGCGATCATTCCGGTGTAGCGGAAGAAATTGTCCGTTGCTCCGGTTTCGAATGTTTTTTCGATTGAGAACGATTTCGGTGTGATACCGTTCTTCAGGACGTTGCTGCTCCATGCGCTGTACATGAAGGATTCCAGAAAATCATCGAATGTACCGTAGGACAGTTCGAAGTTTACCCCACCTTCTGCGCCACCAGCCACCTGTACCAGATCGGCCACGTTGCGGTCTGGGCGGATTTCGTTGCTGGTAATGTTCTGGCGCGCGTGTTTCAGCGATTCGCCGGTATATCGGACCTTTTTAAAGGTCGGGGTGGCCGGGGTGGTGCCATATACGCTTTCGGCGATATAGGCGAGGCGTGTCTGCGAGGTATCAGCCATTTCGATGGTCTCCTTTTGGCATTAAAAAAGCCCCTGACGGGGCGGTGGGGCTTTATCGGGAATTAGGCAATCCGGTCGTACTTGAATGCGGCGCTGACCTTCCATTGGTAGGCGCCTGTCGCATCCTTTCCGATGTCCCTGGCATTGATGTTGCTGAACGTGATGCCGGGCAGGGTGTTAGCAAGGAAAATGTCGTGCGCGATATCGGCCTTTTTGCGGGCGTCGATACTGCCCTGACCAGCAGGCTGGAAAATGTCGATATAAACCATACCGACGCGGCGGAACCGGTTTGAACCGGGGCTTCCCATGCTGGCCTGATATCCGTCGTTATTCTTCATACTGAACCGCACCCACGTCGCATTGTTCGGCGGGGTAAAGGATACGTCCGGCCATGCAATAGGGGTCCGCGCGGCCCATCCTGTATTGAAATAGGCGCGCACCGCGGCTTCGGCTTGTTCAAATTTCATGATTGTTTCGCCAGTTCCTTGCCCTGCCGGACGCCAATCTGCACCGCGGCATCCACGAAACCAGCCGGGGCTTTTGTTGAGCTTCCATCGTTCAGGGGACGGATATAGGGCAGGTTGTTCGATATATAGATCGTGTCGTTCAGTTTGTACGAACCGATAACAGGCAAGGCCTTTTCGGTTCCGTCGTACGACCCGCCTTCCATGCCAGATGGATCGACCAGCGACACATCTACGGTGTTCAGGTCGATATTCCAGTTTGCACGGGCCCGGCCAGTATCGACCGGGGTATTTTCAACAATGTTATTGAAAACCTTGAGGGCGATCAGGCGAGTGACTTTTTCCTGCGTTCCCAAAACCTTTTCTTCATAGGCCTTGTTTAACTGTCTGCGGAAATCTGCGCTCATGCTGATTTTTGCACCTCATCCATGACACGCTTTGAAAGCCATCCACAGGCCCCATGCAACAGAACAGGGTTTTCGTCCGGTGATATGCTATAGGCGGTTTGCACATAGCCTTGGGCATTGATTCCGGCGATCGCAATACTGCGAAATTCTCCGGTTTTCGCCTGTTCTAATGCTTGCGTCAGGTACCGAACAGCATCGTAATTGATTGGGTACGGCATCGGCTCGACCACGGAAAGCTTTGGTGTGACTTTGCCGATGCGACAGCCTGTCATTTCCGTACCTGCACCATGTACAGCAGGACGGTGTCGCCGGGCTGCACAACGTCTGTGTTGATCACGTTGTAGGTGACGCCACCATCAATGATCTTGTGGTCCGTATCCGGAGCCATATCCAGCGATGCACCAGCAATCAGGACGCGTTTATCTGTGCGTTTGATCTTTTCCCCATCCACATCGTTTTTGGAAAAATTCGTGAACAGGGCCTTTACCGTTTCATCCACCGGGGTGGCCGCCGTAAAGGTATCGTTGGATGGGTCATAGACCTGGCCTTCGCCGGGGCGGCGAACGGTGATTTCGCGCCCTTTATCTGCGATCTGTTTCAGCGCAGTTTTGGCCATGTTTTCGTAAAATTCCGTCATGTGCGCACCAATGGGCGGTTATAGATAGATCCGGAAAGCAAGCCAGACAGCAAGCCATCGATCGCGGGGCGGGTTTTGCCGTTCCGGGCATTGTCCATGTATTCGACCTCGATCACATCGACCTTTTCCCGCTTAACGGCGCGGTCCTGCGTCGGGTTCAGGTCAGTGGCAATGGCCTCCAGGGCCAATTGGATGACGGCCTGTTTCAGTTTGGCCGGGACGACAGCCTCATCGCGAGGGAACGAAAGGGCTTGCTCTTCGGTCAGTGCACAGCCCTTCCAGCGGCCCGCATAGGCCTGTTCCACATAATCCGTGGCGCGGACGAGGGCGGCTTGCTTTACCGAATTGCTTCCGGTCCACGCGGCGTTACCGCGGTCCGTATGATATGCGTCTGCCTCAGCGACAGATGCATAGCTGTTTGCGTCCGGTAATCCTGTGCCGTCCTCGACCACGAATGCCATGGATTATTGACCTTCGCCTGTGGCCAGCTTTGCGGCCCGTGCCAGATCAGCCAAAGCGGCTTTATTCGCGTCTGTTTCGAAGGTAACCTTGTTGGCTGTGAGGTATTCGGCCAGTTGTTTTTTGGTCATCTGGTCGAATTCGTCGCCCTGTTTTTGATTGGGTTTTTGTTCTTCGAGATCTTTGAAGGCCTGCACTTTATCACCGTATGCGGCTTCGATTTTCTTGTGCGTTCCAAGGGTGATAACGGTATCACACGGTTCGATTTGATCTGCCGTGAACAGCCGGGCGGAGCGCAGGCTAACGTGTGCAAATTTGTCTTTTGCCCGGATGTCTTCGGACAGGTCCTTCATGGCTTTGTCGTCATCGCCATAAATCAGGGTGGTTGTTTTCTTGCTGCTCATTGCAATCTCCTTATTGCGTTTATGATAAATTCTATGGCCTCTCCGCTGCGCATTTCATCCAGCGTCCACTGGGAGTATGCCAAGCGAGAAAAGTACACTCGTTTCTGCTCTTCTGATGGCGCCATGGGCAATTCTGCGTAAGGCGCAGATGGTTCGCAGATGACACGAACGCCATTGATAATTGCCTCGTGGCCCACATTCGAATTTATGCAATGAACGGCATGTACAGAGGCCCAATCGATTGGGCCAGACGATATACCATCATGACCAGTTGCGTTCACATCTGGGCTATCAGGGTGTGGCCGCCACAGAACGGGCCTCGCCCCCTTTGCTTTCGCAATTTCTCGGGTGGCCCAAGCGGAAATTCCATCCGCATCAAGGCCATGTGACGGATCGCCCACATGCTGACCGCAGACCAAGACGTATTCACCATCATGTTGCGGTTTGAAAAAAATCCCGAGACGATCAAGCCTGTCGGATAGGCACTGGAAAGGAGGAACCCACCCCAATCGGTTAAGGCCCACCTGCCAATGTCCGGTGGCCCATGTTTTTATCCCAGAAACTCGGGACATGTAGCCGTAATCAATAACGATAACCGGTTTACCCTTTTTAGCGTATGCGTCCCGGATAACTGTGCCTTTATCGCGCAGCCCAGACACAACCACGACGTCGAAATCTTCGACTTGATCAGGGGTAAACGGGTTATGGTTACGATATTTGAAAGGAAGAGTGGCGGCTCTTAACCCTTGGGCAAAAGCCGCCACTTCCATATTCTCTTCTAAGGCATAAAGCCCCAGCATTATCGGGACTGAATGATGCAGCCAGCAAAATCCTTGCTGGATGTGAAGGCGGCGTCCCAGTTTGATCCGGTACCGAGGGCGGCAGCGTTCGGGTTTTTACCGCCGTTCGCCACATCCCATTTGAATCCTTTGACGCCGAGGTTGTACCCAAACTCACCCTGCATACGCATAAGGATCTGTTCTTTCCCGGTGATCTCTTGGAAGGTCATGTACTCTTCCTCGGTTTCGTCCACGATCAGGCCATCAGCGGTCAGGCCGAGGGTCATGTAGTTCGTGTATGCGCCGGTACCTGTGCCGCCTGTTTGCACCAGAGACGCACTGTCCGTTACCAGAATAGGGCGGTTCAGGGTCACCGGGCCACCGTTGACAATGGTGGTATTCGCAATCAGGTCGCCGTTGTTGGCTGGCGTGACCTGGTATTGGAACAGGTCGAAGAACACCTTCGAGTGCATTACGAAGGCCTGAATGCGGTTTGCCTGATCCCCGAACTTGGAAAGCCCTGAAACCATTGAGGACGTGTTCAGGGTTCCGTTTGTCGGAACCGTGTACTTTACCGCTGCTTGGTTGTTCAGGGCGGCAACACCAGCCAGCAAGGAACTGTTCAGCATGTCGGCCAACGCATCAGCGGCAGCCTGTTCACCTGCAGCAACTTTGATAGCGTCCATATCCAAGCCCGGCTTCAGAATTGCCGCTCGAGACCAGTCAACCGGGCCGATTTTACGGTTCAGTTTTACGCTGATAATCTGGTCTTGCGTCAGTTTAATGGACGTCGCATCCGAAACGGATGTTTGATCCTGACGGGAAACCAGACCACCAGCGTTCTTGAAGAACGCTGAATAATCATAATCACCCGGTTTGCGGTTGCTACGGAAAACAATGGTGCCCGCTGATTGGCCGTTAAAGCCATCGATCATTTGGGTGATTTTTTCTGTGTATCCAGTTTGGATCAGCGGATCAAAATATTTCATATCGGTAGGAAGGGATGTCGCCATGATGTTGTCCTTTCAGGTCTGACAATTAAAAACCCATCGTATGATGGGGGGTTTCTTCTCGTTATTCGGGAAGCGCGAGATACGCTTCTTGGCCGTGTTCTTTGATGTACGCCGCCTTATCAACATGGTTCATCGCAGAACGCGTTTGACCGCCAGCAGCCTTGCCGCCACCGTTTGAGCCACCGGCTCCGCCGCCACTATTTGCTGTGGCGGCAATGAAATGCTTCCCGTCCTCGCCTTGCGCGAACGATGAAACGAATTCTTGAATGGGCTTGCCGGAGATTGTGGCCACAGCAGCGCCATCCGCATCTGATACCTCAGCCTTGTTTTCCGCCAAAATCATGGCCTTGGCCGCTTTCAGATGCGCCGGATTGGTTACACCGGCCTTGGTCAGGGCCTCGGTCAGGCCGTTATCGACCAGAAGTTTGTGCAATTTCGCCTCGCGGTCAGCCAGCTTTGCGGACAGATCGCCCTTTTCTTTGGCATGGCGCGCTTCCAGCGTGGATTTTATTTTCTCCACATCGCCCCCTTTGGCGGCGGCTTCCTCTTCTGCGGCGTCCTTGGCGGCTTTAAGTTCGTCCAACTGTTCTTGGATTGATTTTGACGAATCCTTGAGTTTTTTAACCTCACCCAAAAGCTCATCTTTTTTAGCCTTCAGGCCCTCAGTTTCTTTGTCGATCATCTTTTGCAGTTCGGCCTTGCCTTCTGCGGTATCGGTATCAATTACGGGCATTCAATCATTCCCCTCGGGTTTGAGTTTCGCGGCCTTGCCGCATTAAAAACCCGCCAACGCGGCGGGTTATTCTGAAAATGTCTTGTTCCAGATATTGGCATCGCGCCGCTTCAGTTCCGCCAGCGTATATTCGCGCCCGGTATCGTCGGCGAACCGGTCAAGCGGTAGGCCACCATCGCGGAACAGTTTGGCTTTTTTGACGCCTAAGACCTCCTGCTGGACGGATAGAGGCTGGCGTTTAAGCCATTGCTCATAGGTCCAGTCATCGGGCACCGGGCCAAATGCGCTGGCCCGCGATCCCTTGATCGATGTTTCGCCCATATACGGAACCTTTCGGCTCCGGCACCGGAAGTGCGCCGGGATCGGTGGCGCGGATTTGACCGGGTACACGCGGCCATCGCGCTCCCGGCATGTGGCCGATGTGCGGCTGTCGAGGGTTGAAACCCATTTCAGGCCCTTGATTATGTCGGCGTTGGCTTCCCACACATACTGTCCTGATCGGTCAGCAACATGGGCAATGGCGGTGCGCACGATGGAATCCACATCGCGTCTGGATATTTCCAGCACACCGTCACGGTACCGCGCTGCGCGTGTCCCGCGTATGCGGCGCACGATCTGGTCCGTTGTCTGACCCTCGGCAATACCTATCCGGACAGCATCATTGATGCGGCGGGCGTCGGTCTGCGCCAGGCTGGAATACCATTCCTTGAGCAGGCGGCCCTGAAACGGCTGGGCCCGTACAATTGCCCGGAGCTGTGACGTTGCGGGGCGGTTCATTTCGATTACCGCGGCACCGATTGCTGATTTCTCAATCAGGACGGCCTGAAATTCTGCCTCATACTCCGCAAAATCCACCATACCTTCGGCGGATACGTCGGATAGGCCATCATAGAGCGTGGCCCGCATCTTTGCGATCGATGCACCCATGTCGCGGATGCGTTTCGTTGTCTCCGGCCCGAGGTCAACACCTCGTTCCTCGATCTTGTGAAGACGATCCAGAAGGGTTTTCTGCAGGCCCGCATCCGCCTTGTTCAGGAGGGCGATTATCTTCCGGACTTCACTGGCCTTGAACCGTTCCAGCCAAACCATGTGGCGAACGGAGGCATCAAGGATGCGCTCATTCGCTGTCGTCATCGACTGTCATCGTTCCGAGGGCAGGGGCGCTATCGGCTTTACGGTCCTGTTCCTCTTCAAAGGTCAGGCCTTCACTGATGACTTCACCAGATTTCAGGCCCTCAAAGAACGTCCTGTCGGACACGCCGCCCGATTGCCATGCACCAACCCATGCGGTCAGGTCTTGAGCCGACATAGGCGTAGGCAAATAATCCTTGTTCATTTCATAGACGGCTTTACCGCCGAGCCCGGCCCAGTCCACCATAAACTGTAGAGCCTTTCGGACCTGCATTTCAACGGAGCCGGCCAGCGTTGCCAGAACACTGTTTTCACCGCCGCGCTTTATGCCCAGAGCGTCCGCCGTTTCTGTTTGGCGCTTCTCCGGGGCCAGCATGCGGGCACCAAGGGAGGCCATTTGTGCGTCTTTGCGATCCATAAGTTTTTCAATGGACGAGAAACCTTCGGCACCACACTGCAGGAACCCGGCGGTGGCATCCCGCGGCAATGCCATACCGCTACCGCCCATGTTGAATGTAAAATTTCCAGGATCATCGACGCCAGTAACGTAGGGCGTCGGCAGGCCAGCCATGTGCGCACCATTCTCAAGATCGGCGCTGTTCCGATACTGGGACAGGTTCAGATCGGCCAGATCCTCGATCGGCGGTTTTTGAACGCTGCAATCCGGCTCTTTTGGGGCCAAAAAGTAAAACGGTATATCGGTCAGGGGCGTGCCCCCCTTAAGAGGCTGCGCCATGTCGGCCATTTCCCAACCCTTGCCAGTCTGACGCCAGATGATCTGGACGTAGTAGCCGTCATAAAGGGTCAGTTCGCGGATCTGCGGCTTTACGGTACCGTCCACATCCTCATAGATTTCTTCAAGCGCGACGCGGGAAAGCTTTGTGACATTCCCAATCCTGGCCATTTTCCAGTTCAGGATGGATTCGGCTTTGTATGCGGTCATGTACGGTCGGATTTCCAGACGCGACATGTCATGCAAGGTCAGCGCGGCCCCGGACGCAAGATTCGGTGAGGGCGGATAATCAACCAAAATCCCGGCGCGGCCAACCGTGATCACGTCCTCGGTCAAACCGCGCACAAATCCCTCCAGGCTCATTCCGGCCAGATTGATGTTGGAGGTCCAAGCGTCCTTTACCGACGCGGGCAGGTCAACCACAGGAGCCTTGCGGAATATCAGGCCTGTGTAGCCATCAACCGTCCTGCCAGTGGCATTGTAGAAAACCGCACGCAATTTGTACGCGTTATATGCTTCCTTGCTTTGGCCATCCAGTTTTGGCAGATAATTCTCACCGCCGGCATGAACCTTGCGTTGCCCACCAACCACATCGCGGCATTTTCTCCACACCGGTGCATACTCATCGTATTCCGGGTGTGTTTTGTCTGGTGTTGGTGCGGTCATTTACCTGTGACTTTGATGGTTTGGACTTTGTTGTGAGTAATCGGGAATAGATAGGCAATCGGGTAACCGCCTGCATCGTTGGCGTGGTCGTGTCCGGATGATTTGTCCGGCTCCCCATTTTCACCCCATATCTGCCGCTCAAGCGATTGGGTGAATTTGGGGCAGGCCGCTGTATTCACCAGATAGCGCCGATCTCCGCATGTGTTGCAGAACATTGCGTTCATGCTGTTGATGCGATCTTTAACCGAAGGGTTCCGCGAATTGACGCGGACGATAAACCCAGCCTGTTTCAGCAGGGCTATATCCGTTTCACTGGCATTGCTGCTCTTGCGGTTATCCCCGGAGGCATCAGGATAAACGATAATCTTGTGGCCCGGGTACCGTTCCTTGATCTTGGCGATCATGGCCGGCGTGTCAAACAGGTCAATCAGTTCAGCGGCGGCACGCGGCAATCCATCGCGCATGACATTGACGATCCCTGCCATTTTCCCGACGTTGAAGTCCATCCCGATATGGAGGTCTTCACCCGGCTGTACGGTATCCGTGCAATGGTTCAGGCGGCGGTCGAAACAGTAATAGATGACGCCCTGATAGTTTTCAAAACTGGCTTCGTATTCCTGCCGAAACGTCCGTGGATCCATTGTCCGGCGCGCGGAATCAATCTCATCCTCTGGGACGTTTCCACCCTGGAGCGAGGTGTAAAGCCAGCTTTTGTGATCTTGAAGCTGACCCTGTCCGTCCAGATAGGTGTCGTAACAGTGGTTAAACCCTTTGGGCGTTCCGATGCGCAAAGCATGGCCGCCGCGGTATTCGACCCCATCCACCGTATAACGGCAGGTGGACAGCATCGGACGCAGAACTTCTTCCCATGCCTCATAGGCGCAATCGGCCCATTCATCGACCAGCACAAAGAACAGGCCGGAGCCGCGGAGGTTATCGTAATTGTCCAGCCCCACAATCCGGATAACGTGCCCGGTGCGCAGGGTGATGCTGCATTCTGTTTCGTTCGGTTTTCCGGCGCGCCATTCGCGGGGTATCGCCTGCTTTAGCCTGCGCCAGAAAACCCGCTTAGCCTGTTTGAATGTCGGGGCCGCGTACCAGATTTCATCCTCGATACTGACGCCCCACTTCATGGCCAAACGGGCAGCGCGGCGCATTTCAGCCTTGCCAAGGTATGTCTTGCCAAACCGGCGGCCACAAACAGCGTCGCGAAAGCGGGCGCATTGTTGCCATCCCCAGACAAAGATGTTGGCCTGTTTGGGCGTCAGAGCCACCGGGCCATCAGAGGATGGGCGCATTCGGTACCGCCTCGTCAGGCTTCAAAGCGTATTCATCACCAATCGGCGCATCCGAGGGCGGAAGCGCCTCTGGTTTAGGTGCCCATGTATCGCGGCGGCGGTTTGTCAGCCAAACCGTACAGGCCTGCGTATCTGGCGGGGCCTGTTTGCGAATGGTCACGACCTTGACGTCTTCATACTCACGGGACTTTTTACCGCCCTCGTACTCAATGACCTTAACCTTGAACGCGACCTCTTCGGTCCATTCTGCACCATTGGCACGTCGGAACAGAGAATCCGCCACCTCGGTGTCAGCGGGCGTCTTGCCTGCGCGTATAGCCTCCGAGAATTCGGGATAATCGACTTTCCACTTATTGATCGTGCTTTCCGATTTTCCAAAGAATTCAGCAATATCTGTATCTGTGGCATCAGATTTAAGCAGGAACAATTTCCGGACTTGTGGCGCAAATTCTGGGCGGTAGTCACTTGGACGGCCTGCGCCAGTTCCTTTTTCTTTTTTTGGGGCCTTGCCCTGTGTTTTCTTTGCCATGCTCGACCCCTTGGGTGGATGGTTGCAGGCCTAGCCCGCGTGAAACATGCCGCGCTTCCGTGATTAAGCTGAAATCCTTTACGCCGATCAGCTTTGACCGGGCTCACCTGCATGTCAGGGGCAGGTGGAACGGCATCAACGGCTTTTCACTTTGGCGCGGGCAAAGTGGGGTCAGGGAGGTATCGGCAACCCACGAAAATCTGGAGGGTGGGGCAATCCGTTACTGTGAGGCAGAACCGACAAGGCCATGCGGGGCCAATGCCCCACCCATAGAAAAACCCGCCGAAGCGGGTTTTTTTTAATCAAACTTTACTTTACCTGAGGAAATCCGAGTTAAAATGTAACGGGACATTTCATCAACCTCACCACCAGATGGTGAGTATGTCACCAAAACCTCTGCTGTATGGTGCCCCTCATTATCTGCGATACACACCATGCGCCTCAGGTCTTCGACATTAAGAGAGAGCGAAAATGTCAGATCTTTAACCTCACAATTTCCTAAATCAGCAATTTCAAAACGGGTATTGATCGATACTGCGCCTGATTCGTTTTCGTCATTGCAGGTGTAAAATGTAGATTTGGCCGCGTTCATCATTAATCCCTCACGCTATGCTTTTCGCAATGCGCGCCTGATGGACATATACAGCCAGACTTGCAGAAAGAAATTCCGGCACCCTCAAAAGCAAGGATGATGTTTTTTACCGTTGAGAACGAAGATGTCTCCGGTCCATTTAATTCTATGCGCTTTATTGTTGGGGCAGAAACCCCAGAATGTTCCGCCAGATCGCCCTGATTCCAATCAAGAAAAGCGCGAGCTGCTCGTATCTGTCCAGATGATATCATCATAACCTCTATGTTGATCGTTATTGCAACATAAATGTATTACTTTGATACTTTTTTGTCAACCTTTAATATTAAAAGTTTTCGACTTGAATTGTCTGGACGGGCACCCGGGGCTTGATACCACGCGCATAAAGCGCGCTGTCACACGCGATTGGCGACTCGACCACATCCGGCGTTGCCCGTCCATGTGTGCTGTGTTCTGGCCTGTACCCGCTCATGGCGGGGATTGGAGCGCATAGTCACAGCACGCATCGAGGGGCGCATCGAGTTACATAACGCGTTCTGATGTGGTATAACGAGCAAGGTAAAAACAATGAAATACAGCGCATTCGGTGGCCCCGTTTTGCGCTGATTTTAGTAAGAAAAACGAAAGGGGTGATGGGAGCGGGGGCTTGATTTTGTACCCGCCGGATTTGGTACAATTGTCTAATCAATAAAAACCCCACCATGGTGGCGGGGTTGGTACTGGCGCAAAACACCAGCATGCCTATGAGTATAGGGGGGCCTGGGGTAGGGGGTCAAGTGCATAAATTTAGAAAAGGAAAATAACATGAAAGTATTTTTACACTGCAGCAATAAAGAAGAAACGAATTATCCATACAACGATGTTGTGATCATGGAATCATTACCGCGCGTTGGTGAATATATCTCAGTACAAAAAGACGATGATGGAGATATTGACGGCTTTTTCGAGGTGAAGGGCGTCATTCATTGTGTGGATTATGGCGACGACTCTGAGTGGGACGTCGATGTATTCGCAACAGAAACTGACAAAACAATGGCCGACATTAAGTTTGGTTCGTAATCGCCCATAACACAGCCAAAGCCCGGAGCCCCGTCAAAAGGGCCCGGGTTCTTGCCGGCGTCCCTGCGTATTGGTCATTCCCGCACACATCCCAGATAACATCCTGCTCCTGCGGTGTCAGCACTTCCAGCGCCTTCTCAAGCCGGATTTGGTAATCGGTCTTTGATGCGAATGGGTCCTGCCCGCGGCGGCCGGAAACGAAATCCCCATACATTGGCGTTGTACGCGGCAGTTTCCCGGCACAGAAAAAATAGAACGTAAACCGGCACCCGGCCTTCCACATGTCCTCGGTGATGGTCCCGGCGTTCAGGTACCAATCCAGCTTGCATGTGATCTTTGCGCGCTGGCGGACCTGCACGACCCCGCCCTTGGCATCCCGATCAACAGCCTCGATCGATACACCGCCTTCCTGCCGCATACGTTCTGGGGTGGCGAACTCGCTGGCCTTGATCAGGGGCGCTTTGTCTGCGGCTGATTTCTTGGTCTTTTTGGTCATGCTGCGGTCTCCTGTGTGGGTTTGGCTGGGGTGTAGACGAGCTGGATGTCTGCTCCGAGGGCACGTTGCAGAGCGGTGAAATAGTCGGTCTTGACGCGGTCCATGGCGAACTTACCCGGCATCGTCAGAACCGGGGCTGACCAGAGGGCGTCGCGGAACCATGCCACCGTGGCCGCGGCGCCGATCTCGGCGGCGATGGCGCGTTGCCAATCGGCCATGTCTTCGGTGCTGATGGCTTTTGGTTCCGGCACGTTCAGGGCGGCATCGAGATAATACTGCTCATGCAGCCATTTCTTTGCATGCGTCACGAACTTTGGCTCGATCTTGTTCTCGGCGCATTTCCGGGCGTAGGCCTTGGCCGCACGGGTCATCTGGGCGGGATCAGCGCCTTTGAACATGATCTGATTCAGGAACTGCGCCCGCGCCGCGGTTTCCCCTTCGTCGCTGGGATATGCGGCCCAGAACTCAGCGAACCCGCTGTCATCGGCAATCGGTCGTGGCTTCGGTTTGGTTCCACGTGAAACCTTTTCACCCGAAGGGGGCAAGGGGGATTCTTTTAATTGGTTATTGGGTTCTTGGTTAGTTGGTACGCCCGTGGGTTCAGCCGTTGCAACGTCCGTACCAACAGCCGTTGAACCTGTTTCGTTATCTTTCAATGCCTTGCGCGCCTCAGCGGACAATTTTCCGGCGACGCTCTTTTGCTCAATATTTGCACGAGATTTTTCTAATTTTTTCGTGCATACGACGTTGCGAATTTTTCCATTCTCGACATAGATTTTTTTGTGCACCTCGATCAGGGCCTTTTTAATCGCCTTCCATTTCGGTCCGGTCTTCGTGCTGTACTGCAGGACTTTGTCATCATCCAGCAGGTCGTCATTGGTCGCATAGATCATGTCCAGCACCCGGCGATAGGCCAGTTCTGTCATCGGGTCCATTTGCTGGGTACCGTCCAGCGCATCCTTTGCGCACCATTCAACGAAGAGAACCTTGTGTTCGGTCATGCTACGGCCCCCGCAAACAACGGGCCAGCGTCTTTGCTTTTCTCTGGCGTATCTGCCTTGACAGAAACCAATCCAGCACGTAGTCGGTCACGGGCAATGTCGATATAATCGGCATTTAACTCGATCAGGATGGAATCCAGCCCCATGCTTTCCGCAACCAGCCCCGTAGTGCCAGATCCGCCGAATGGATCCAAAACAACCCCACCAGATGGGCACCCGGCCAACAGGCAACGCCGGACCAGTTCCGGCGGGAACGTGGCAAAATGCGCGCCGCTGAATGCATGGGTCGGGATTTCCCAGACCTGCATATAAGCGGGTTCATAATTGCGCAGTGCCCGCCCGTTGGATTGCTGCTCCGCTTTGGACATGTGATCCCAGCGGTCATTAAACCCGGCATGCCGGCGGCTATGCCCCCGCTGCTTTTCCGGAAGGTTTTCGCCAAGCGTATGGCGGCCATAAGTGTCCCGTCCTCGGGTTTTGTGTGGTGTCCGGCCATCCTTGTTAAATTTACCGTGCGAACCTTCGTCGCCCCAGCTGGACGGTGCGTAATAATCACCAGACGTCTTTTGCTGAACCCTGACATCCTGATGGTTGTAAAAATACTTTCTGGATTTTGTCAGAAGAAAGATTTTTTCATGTGCGACTGCGGGGCGATCTTTGGCACTGTCGGGCATTGCGTTGGGTTTTGCCCACACAATTTCAGACCGGACCCACCACCGGGCTTTGCTGCCTTCCGGTTCCCATTCCTGCAAGGCAATAGCCAGGCGGTTGGGCAGCATGCAAAGGTCTTTGGCTTTCAATTTCCCTTGGATGGTGCTGAAAGGCTTGTCCCGGAATGCCCGGTCATCATTTTGGATGTCTTTGGCCGGGCGGCCGTTCGGGGTTGATGCATAGCAATCCCCATAGTTCAGCCACACGGTTCCGGTTTTTTTCAGGACGCGGTGAATTTCTGCGAACACTGCGACTATGTTCTGGATATGCTCGGACAGCGTCATTTCCATGCCAAGCTGCCCTTCGACGCCATAATCGCGCAGGCCCCAGTATGGTGGGCTGGTCACGACAATATCTACAGATTCATCGGGCAACGATTTTAAACGATCAATTACATCACCGTGTAGTATTTGAACGGTCATTTCTGAATCCCTTCCAAAATCGTGCGCTTATCGCCTTTTTTGACCCAATCAACGGTTTGCATACGGCGCAGGTTGTTCAGTGCGGCGTCCATGGCAACGCTGTGCGGGAAGGTCAACAATTCCTCGCGTCCGGTCGTTTTGTATTTGACGGTCAGCTGGTATTTTTTGCGGTTCAGGGTCATTGCGCTCTCCGTTTCCCGAACATCTTTTCGGCGACGTTTTTCATGTGCTGGCCATCAAAGGCGTTGTGAATCCATTCCGGTTTAATCATCACGGTGCCGGTTTCGTGCCAGAGCTTTGCGGCCTTGTGGCGCAACTCTGCATCGTTCATCGGCGTATAGGGCTGGTACCGGGCCAAGCTGGTGCGAGGGTGGGTCATGGCTGTATCTCCTTGATCGTCACATAAACGCCGTTGCCGGTGTTTAGGCGCGTCATTCGCATGTCATCAATCTGGCAATCGTTCAGGTAGACACCGGATTCTTCCAAAAAATCGGACAGGGCTTTTTCGAAGTTTGCGATGTCCCGGCGGCGCTTGTCCGGAAAACCGAACCCGTAATGCACAATCAGACGACCGGTCATTGGGGCGATGGTTTCGATCTGTGATTTGAGGGCCTGCTCCGCTTCCGCCGACCATGCGCGATAGCGTGCCGATTTGATCACCCGGCCATTTACGGCGCGGTATGCGGCATTCACGGATGGGGGGATAGGGAGCAGGGCCTCGAACATTTATTCCATCCCGATCGCGGCTTTGTACGATTCCCGCAACATGTCGCGTTCCCGACGTTTTTCGAGGTCGATTTTGCGTTCGCGCACGATCTCGCGGATGGTTTTGGTATCAAACCCAGTGGCCTTAGCCTCGGCGTACACGTCCTTGATGTCTTCGTTCAGGGCGTCTTTTTCCTCACCCAGACGCTCAAGGCGTTCAATGAAGGCTTTCAGGCGCTTACCCGTCACGCCATCAACCTCGCGTTCTCCATCGCTGTTGTGGCCGATTCCTGGCGTATCCTCTGTCATGGTGTCCTCGTTTGATTGTGATTAAAGGGGCAGGCGACCTTGCTTGGCGTCCGGCTTTGGTCGCGGGATGCCAGCAACGTCACAAAGACGATCGATAAAGTCGTGTCGAAGAATCCAGAAGGTCAGGAACCCTGCACACAGAATCCGGACGTCACGGTTTCTGGCTGCTGATAGTCCGTGCCAACCGTGGATCTGGATCAGTATTGATTTCGGCATGTTCTCCCCCACTGAGAATGCTCATAATTTGCTGTATTCGATGATTGTCTAAGCCGGACGGCTTCACTGAATTGCGGTCGGCAAGGCACAAAACGGCCTCATGAACCTCGTCGAACTCCCGCATGAGTTGGATGAGGGTGGCAGCTGATGGGGCATTAGCCCCTTCCATGATGTTTCGGATCGTGCGCGCGTTCTTACCCACACACCGCGCAACACGTTTCCCCGGGGCCGACAACCCGGACACAGCCGACCGCAAAGCGCTTGATACGCTTTCGGCCACCATATCGGATGTAATCACCCCGGATTGCATCATGGCTTTTTCACCCCGCAACCTGCGCGGCGGAAAAGTTCGGTCATTTTTTGTGAAAGACATTTCCATACGTCCTCTGTCATGGTTTCGACATGACGAGGAAGGGACGGAAAATGGAAAGCACTGAGAACGTTATTCAATTTCCCAAAGGGCGCACCGGCTGCAACCGGTTGCGCGCCCCTGGACCAGAACTCGATATGGCCCGGGATTTCTTGGCCATAGCCAATTACCTGGACAGCATTTCCCACCGGACGGACTGGTCCGGATGGGTTGGAACCATTGCAAATGAAATTCGAGAAATGGCGAGAGATATTGGCGGATAGCATCAGAAACCATCCTCCAGATTGACGGCCGCATTGACGGCCATGCCGACCAAAACAGCAATAATTGCCAGAAATGCAACGATCCCAATAAACAGCAGTAAAATTGTCATACCTTGACCTCCGCATAGAAGCTGTCGGCGGTGACTTTCCCGCCGGTGGCCTCAATAATCCGGTTCATGATTGGCTTGACGGGAATGCGCCGACCGCTGCGGTAATGGCCAACAGCATTCGCGGTTACGGAGATTTTCCGCGCGAATTCGGCGTTTGAGGTGTTTGTGTCGGTAAGGTGCTGATCCAGTGTCATGGAGCAATACAAACATATTGTTTGTATCCAATCAAGGCAAAAATACAAACAGTGTGTTTGTATCTAAAATTTAAGATTTTCCCTACTATTTCATTGTGAAACATAGACTTAAGGAAATTAGAAAAGATCTGGGCTTGACCCAGACCCAACTGGCAGAGATGTGCGGATCATCTCTACAGATGATCCAGTATATCGAAAATGGTCAACGGCAATTGACCCCGAAGTGGATGGAAAAGATTGAATCGGCTCTCGGCGTAGAGCCATGGATGCTTTGGGTTGATCCCAAAACAACGGTCGATGAAAAGGATCGGGAAATCTTATCCCGCTATCGTGCACTGCCTGATAACTTGCGTGCCGCCGTTGATGCGATTTTGTTCGGGGAACAGAAAGATGTTGCCAAATAAAAACACTCCCCATAAATGGTCGCATTATACCGTTTTTTTACTCCTGTTTTGTATTGGGATTGCGTTTTTTTCTGCCGCCCCAGTTTCGTCCTTTATCATTTGGGGATGTTCGCTGTGCTTTCTCCCAGTATGGGGAGCAGGAAAGGGGGCGCGCTCTCTCTTGGGGGTAAGGCCGCCTCATTCAGAAATTAATGCGAATACAATTAGAAACCGAGATTTTTATAATCATCATAGCGATATTATTAAGGGCTATAAACTGTTAGTGACGCTGAATTTTTGGACGCCCTTAGAATACTTAAAAATGCACGGTGTTTTGTTCAAAACCCCAGAAGAAACATTTGAAATTAACCCTCGCTTTGGGGCGTGGATTCCATATTTAGGCGAAACCTCCACACCATCACCGCACGCATCTGTTTTTGGATTAGTAATTCCTGATGAGGTTTTGCCAATCCTGATGCATTACAGGGAAATTGTGGAGGCTGATTTTCCACCGGATGAAAAATTCAGGCGGTTGCAAAAAATGACCGCCGATGACACCAATCCGAATTGGTTGCGACATATCCAATATGCATTACATGGGAAATATTCTGACATGGCGGAATATTGGGCAATAAACGATCTTACATCTTTGCAAGGGGTTGGCCCGGCAAAAGCGCGCAAGTTAATTGGGCGGGGTATTTATACCGCAGACCAAATTCTGCAATAAAAACCCGCCCGGTGTGTGGTCCGGGCGGGCGTGGGGTAGAAATCTGTATCAGGCTGCGCGGAATGACTGCGCGGCCTTTTGTTTTGCCGTTGCGATGTACACTTCGCTCATGATGCGGCTATCGCGTTGAATGGCACGATAGGTGGAAACGGCGGCACCCATTTCCTGAACCTTATGGCCCAGAAGGACGCAGAGCTGGTAACGGTGGATCAAGTCACGGCTACGCCCCAGTTGGGTGCGCAGGGCTCGGATCTCGGCAACCATGGATCGGACGTTGTTGCGCCACTCTATGGTCATTTCATTCATGGCTTTACAGTCGATATAGCCAGGCTCAAGGGCGTCCCCATCCCTCAGCCCGTAAATTGAGTTTATAGTCATAATTTCCCCATACACGTCAGTGTTTTTGTTGTTTTTATTCGTCACACCGAATAAAATATATTCTTATGGATAAAGAATAAAACTGGAAATTGCAATAAAAAATATGGTACAAGAAATAAATTATTGCTTATTGGGGTAAATCTATGGATTTTCAGGGTCTTATACCCGCAGCGCGCGCCCTTGTCGGATGGTCCCAAGCGGATCTGGCCAGTCGTGTTGGCATGACGCAGGCATCGATCGCCGGCATCGAAAAGGGGCGGGGCGATCCGCACAAATCATCGCTGGAAAAAATACGCGCGGCCTTTGATCGGGTTGGTGTCGAGTTCCTGCCCAGTGGCGTTCAACTGCGCAGAACCCCGGTGTTTTTTATCGAGGGGGATACCTGGTACACCAGCCTTCTTGACGATGTTTCCGCCACCCTGCCAGATGGGGGCGAGGTGCTTATTGAGAATGTGGATGACCGCAAATCATCCCCACGGGTTATTGATCATCTGCGCCAGATGCGCCGCGCTGGTATTACATTCCGGATGACCGCAATGGAGGGCAATACGTACCTTTCCGCACCCGTGAGCTGGTACCGCTTTATTCCGGCCCAATACTTCAAAAACTGGATTGTAATGGTGTACGGCGACAAGGTTGCATATTCCGTTGCCGATGAAACCGGGTGCATGGTTATTACCGATGCGAACCTGGCTGACGCCATGCGCAACCGCTTTGACATGCTGTGGAACATGTTCCCGGAGCTGAAGATCGAAAGCACCGCGGCGGAGCGTATTTGATGAATTACAAGGTCAAAATCCTCGGCCCGAATGCGACACACAGCCACCCGGTAGGGCGGTTGGATATCAGTGTTGGTCAACCATACCACGAAGGCGAAAAGCTGGCTGCCACCATTCAATGGGCGCATGCGCGCTTTGGTCACGTCATTGTGTCGGTGGCGGACACCCTGCAACGGTTCAACATGATGGCTGATGGGGTGGAGCAGGGCGAGGCATGGCAGAAATCATACGATGCCGGTACCGAATGGATTGGCCGCAACGCGAACCTGTTGAAGGGCTGCACCGTGATTCGTTGGGACGAGCGTGTTCGTCATCCATTGTTCCAGCAATTCATGATGCGCACCCTTGATCTGATCAGGGATGACGCGGATCTAATGGGCCGGATGCATGCCGCGGCCAACCAATATGCAGACCGGCGAGGTGTGCATCACGCCGCCCCGCGCATGGGCTATCTGATCGAGGAAATGGCTGTATTCGATATGCTTTTCCGCCTTGAACCGGCGGCGGACGTGTACCCGGGCAGCATCCTGCCATTCTGGTCACACCCGGCCTATGGCGACCGTGCTGCGTTTACACGGATTGATTTCGTGCGTCGAGTCGCGATTTCATAATGGCGGACTAAGTCCTAAATTATCCACAAATGGTTAACGAAAATAGGATATTTCCTAAAAATACATTTGTATATCAATGTGTTAAATAAAAATTTAACTTGTTGATTAAGGCTGGTCGTGTACTATATAAGGACCAGGTGCCGGAAAATACAGAGTGGGGCCGGCGCCATGTGAGGGATTTATGGTTGAGCTTTTTACAGCGCTGCAGTCAGAGCTTAATAGCAGCGTTTTTGTTTTAATTGTCATATTGGTGATGGCGTTTGTGCTGACCTTCAAGGTTGGTGGCTGGAAACAGACGTTTATTGAGCATCAGGGAAGGATTGATAAGGTCGAGAAAATTTCTGATCTGATCGTCGAAATCAAAACTAAAGTTGATCTTATCTATCAAAATAATCCGAATGCCTTGTATAGAGCACAAAGCCCAATAAGCTTGACAGACTTGGGAAGGGAGTTGGCTACGAAGGTTAACGCCGACTCAATAATTGAGAAGTATTCTTCCAAGTTAGTGAAGCATGTCGATGATAAAGGGCCTAAAAACGCCTATGACATTCAAAAATGCGCCTTTACGGTAGCTCGCAATGAGCTCAAAGACCTCTTGAGCGATGTGGAGCTGACAGCCGTTAAGCAGGAAGCATTCAACAGAGGCCTTCCGGTCGAGGAGATATATACGCTGTTCGGGATTTTATTGAGAAATAAAATTCTTAAAGATAAAGGGATACCAATAGCGGATGTAGATAAGCACGAGAAAGCCTCTAAGGAATAAGAAAAACCCCGCTTCGGCGGGGTTTTTGTTTGTGCGCTTTTAATTTCTTACAAAAATTTCACACGAAAAACGCCCGGATTTTCCGGGTTTTTTGTGCTCAAATAAAAATACAAACAAATTGTTTGTTTTTCTGTTGACGTTATACAAACAATCTGTTTGTATTCCCTCACACCACCTGATCTGGCTCCGGCCACGCAAGACGGTGGGGCGTGCTGACACACGAGATGAGGACAGAAATGAGCATTAAACCCCGCACGGCGCTGATTGCCGACCTTGAGGCTTTGCAAGCTAAACCCGCCTTTGCTGGCCGGGACATTGTTGGCAAGGCTGATAATTTCCAGAATGATTTCCAGTTGCATTGCTATGTCGAACGTTGCCGGAAAGAGGTGGCCACCGATCAAAGCAAGCCAGACCTGTACACGGACCTGAAGGCGCTGGACCTGCAGCTTAAAAAGCTGATGGAAGTCCACGCGACCGAAATTGCCGGGACCGTCCATTACTCCCGCCACGGAATTTCCACCACCGCATTCAAATTGCAAAGCCACCTCGACGGTGTCGCTGACCATCTGTTTGATGCGCTGGACACCTACCGCGAGGCCAACCGCAACCATGGCGCCGAGGAAGAAGCCGAGCGCGCCGAAGCGCGTCAGGCCGAGCTGGACCGTTCCCATTTCCACAGCATCACAGGTTAGGGCCAGCCATGACCAGCAACAATGTACCGCGGTGGTTCTTCCGCGTTGATTACGACCGCAACGAAGAACCGGTGAGCGTGACATTCCGCCGGTTCAATGAAAGCCAGTGCTATCGCGTCCAGTTCGATGCGCCGCATTCTGAACGCCGAAGAACAGCGTCAGAAATTGGCACAGCGCGCGGAAATCGCTTGGAATGTCGCTAAAGAGCTTATCCGTGAACTGGACGGACGGAGTGATTGCAAGACAGCCGTTGGCATCCTGCGTCGTCACCTGACCACGTTTGAGCTGGAAACGGAAAATCTGGGTATCGGCCTGACCTTTGACCCGGATCGCCCGGCACCGCCCCGGCCCGTCGGTGAGGTTATTAACGCCTCGCTTGTTATCGCCGGCTGCGTGTTTTGCTTTGTCGCCGGGATGGTGGTGATGGCTTTCCTGAGCAGTGGAGGGTGCGCCGATGCGATTCAAAATCTGCTCTGACAGCTTCGACTTCGTCCACTGGATGATTTGCACGCCATCCACAATGCGGCCGCCAGCGAACGACAACAACGGATTGGCCGTGATGGCCGGACTTAAATTTTAATACTGACAATTGAGAACGAAATGACCCAACAGATTATTTATGACGTGATGGATCAGGCTATGATCCCGGAACTGCCTGCGCATATTAAAGCGCCGCAGATCGACACAGGAATGCTGCATGAACCGGGCATCTATTTTGGTATGCCGGACGACGAATATCATGCAATCCCGGCATTTTCGACCAGTGGTACCAAAGAACTGCTGGTGTCTCCGATGGATTTCTGGACCCAGTCATGGATGAACCCGCAACGGGTGGATAAAGACACTCAGGCAAAGATTGAGGGAAGGGCATATCACGCTCGAATTTTGGAAGGAAAAGAAGTCTTTTTCCTTCGGTATGTCGAATCTTTTGATGAAAGCTTGCATCCAAATGCTTTGGATACTGTGGATGATATCAAAAAAGAGCTGAAGTCTTTGGGACAGAAGGTGACTGGGAAAAAAGATGAGTTGATCGAACGGCTACTGGATGCTGATCCGTCTTATCAGATCATGGACCATCTTTGTGCAGAATATGCGCGCAAGAATCCCGGGAAAATCATGATTTCCAAAAGCTTGATTGCCAATATCGAGAAGAGCGCATTCATGATTGAGCGCGATCCTGCCGCAATCAACTGTTTCCGGGGTGGATATCCTGAGGTGGTCATTATCTGGATTGACCCGATTACAAAAGTGCCGATGAAGGCCAAGCTTGATTATCTGAAAATCAAGGCAATCTGCGATCTTAAGACGTTTAGCAACCCGCAGAGAAAGCATATTGACGCCGCGATTGGTGCCGCTGTTGGCGGTCGCCGCTACCACCTCCAGGTGGCCAATTATCTCGAAGCAGATGAACATGCCCGAAGATTTGCCGCAACCGGCAGAGTGTTTGGTGATGTTGATCCGGACTGGCTCAAGGCTTACGCGGAATACAGAGAACCCTGTGCATTCTTCTTTGTTTTCCAGCAATCCGGAGATTCCCCGATTACCCGGGTGAAAGAGTTCTCCCGGGTACTCGAAACGTACAAAGCGGCCACCGGCGCGGTTCGGCAGGCGCGCGCCACGTTCGCTGAATACTGGCGGATATACGGCACGGACCCATGGCTTGATCTTAAGCCGATCGAACAGTTCAGCGATTGCGATTTCCCCCTTTACATTATGGAGGCATAAAATGTCACAGGAAGATTTCTCTTTTAAAATTCAAGAATCCGTACGGGAAGCGGTGCCGCCGCTGATCTCCCTCTGGTCAAAATCTGGTGGCGGGAAAACGTACTCCGCCCTGTTGTTGGCGCGCGGCATGGTCGGACCCAGCGGCAAGATTGTGGTCATCGATACCGAAAACGGGCGATCCAAATTCTATTCGGATGTTTCTGCGCCATGGTTCCACCTCGACCTGCAACCACCATTCACACCAGACAAATACAAAGCCGCCTTTGAGTTTTCCGAAAAGTGGGGCGCGGACGTGATCATTGTCGATTCAGGCTCACACGTCTGGGAAGGCGAGGGCGGTGTTATCGACATGGCCGATCGCAACGGCGGCTCCGGCCTTCAGAAATGGAACGCGCCCAAGATGGCTCACAAACGGATGATGAACAATTTGACCCGCTCGCCGATCCCGGTGATTTTCTGCCTTCGTGCCAAGGAGGGCGTCAAGCAGGTTGGGAATAAAATTGAGCATGTTGGGCTTGTACCAATTGCTGAGAGGAACTTCGTTTTTGAAATGACGTTGGATTTGTGCATGACCAAAGACGGTCATTACGATCTCGAAGCCTCAAAAACCGTTCCCGAAGGCTTGCGCGGTGTTGTGACCAAAGGCGGCCGAGTCACGTCCGAAATGGGCAAAAAAATCGCTGAATGGATGGGGTCTGGTGCCAAGGTTGATGCCGAATTCCTGAAGCTGAAGCGCGACGGTCAGGAAGCCGCTATGTCCGGGCTTGACGCCTATCGTGCATGGACCGCTTCCCTGTCAGAGGATCAAAAATCTAAGGTCCGCCACCTGCATTCCGGATGGGTCGCCGAAGCCAAAACAGCCGATGCCGACGCGGCAATGAATGCTCCGCCAAAACAAACACAGCAGGGCCCCTCCGGGGCGTCGGCTCTGGATGATTCATTCACGGGCACCTGCACCAATTGCAATGGCCGCGGCGTCATCGTCACCGACGACAGCAAAGAGCCGTGCCCGAACTGCTCTACACAAAAGAACGCTGCGTAATTTCAAACAACGAGAGGTCAGATATGAAAATCCTTAATTTAAAAGCAGAGAATATCAAGAAACTGGTGGCCGTGGACATTACGCCCAATGGGGACACCGTGGTCATCAGCGGAAAGAACGGGGCCGGGAAATCCAGTGTCTTGGATTCGATCTATTGGGCTCTGGCCGGTTCAAAGCACATCGATGCCATGCCGATCCGGCAGGGTGAAGAGAAGGGATCGATCCGCCTTGATCTTGGAAAATATGTAGTTGAGCGTCGCTTCACAGAGAAAAGTAGCTATTTGACGGTTACGGCAAAGGATGGTGCCCGGTACCCAAGCCCGCAGGATCTGCTGAATGAAATGACGGCGTCAATCACGTTCGACCCGCTGGAATTTTCCCGCCTTAAACCGCAGGAGCAGTACGATGCATTGCGCGGTTTAGTCAAAATTGATGCCGATATCGAAGCGTTGGATGCACAAAACGAGAAAGATTTTGACAATCGGACAGATGTAAACCGGCAGATCAAGGCCCTTGATGCGCAGATCGAAGGGATCAAGGCAAAAATCCCAGACGGGACGCCGGACGAGCCGATTGATGTAATGGATCTGAGCAATAAAATTAACGGCGAGAAGGACAAAATCCGTACGCACGGCAATTATTGCGAACGTATTGCAAACGCTGACAAGGCGATTGCCGACACCGAAAGCGAGATTGAAGCATTAAGCAAAAAATTGGATGGGTACCGGAAGGCGCGGTTGGACATTGCATCCGCAAAATCTGAGATCACGCTTGTGGATGCCGCGGTTGTTCAGGATTGGCAGGATCGTCTTGAGAAATCACAGGAAACCAATCAGGCCGTATCCCTGAAAGCGGACATGCTCGAAAAGCGGAGTACGCTGGATGATCTGATCAAAAAATCAGAGGGCCTGACGAAAGCCATTAAAGACCGGGAGTTGGAAAAGGCTCAAGCCATTGCCGATGCGGAAATGCCAATCCCGGGCCTGACGTTGGCCAACGGTGTGGTCTTTTATGAAGGTGTCCCGTTTAGCCAGGCATCCAGCGCCCAGCAACTGCGCGTATCTACCGCCATCGCCATGGCAATGAATCCAGAACTGCGCGTGATCCGTATCAAAGACGGTTCCCTGCTGGATCGGGAGGGCATGGACATGATCAAGTCCATGGCCAAGGACAAGGATTTCCAAATCTGGATTGAGCGTGTTGCGGATGATGACCCGGTGGCCATCGTTATTGAAGACGGTCAGGTAAAGCAAAGCGAGATGTCAGAGGCCGCATAAGAATACCAGTCCGCCGATAATGTCTTCATCGGCGGCGGGCTCGGTACCGGGCGGTGGTGTCAAAAACACCCCAGTGTCAGTGGGGGATACCCCGCCCGGATCAGCCCCTCGATGTGTGCCGCTGGATTGTCGGAAACCTCCGGCGGCACACATGGACGGGTTCATGGCCGAATGAAATAGGAGATCGGCTGATCGGCGTACGCGATCATGACGCGGGTGCAATTCCCGCCCCGTCTACCAACAACAGCCCAGAGGAGGGCATCATGACGAACCAATGGGACACATTCAAGGCGGCTTTCGACGAAGCCACGCGGACAATCAGGATCGCGGATAACCATGTGAATGACATGGCCGGGATGGTCCGTGGACGTTTGCGGGCATGTTCTGTGTCGCACTCAACGCTCTGCGAATTGAAGCGCGAACTGGCAGACTACAACATGCACACCGGGAAATGGAAGGAACAGCAATGACCAACGACAACAACGCACTTCACGCAGCCGCCGGGTTGTGCGCGCCGAAATCGGATATGGCCGCAAATGTCAGAACGCACGTTCCTGATTTTGACATGGCCACAGAGATTATCCGCATTATCGGGTGCCATGACGCTCTGTTTGAGGCTTTAAAGGAAATTGCGAACGCTGATGTTTATTATGATGACCTTGGTGGGGATATTCCGCGCAGTCAGATAAATGAGGTCGTAACTGCAAACGTGGTGAAAATCGCAAAAGCCGCCCTCGAACTGGCGAAAGGAGAAGTCCATGACCGATAAATTCAACCCATGCGATCCGGCGCAACTGGACGCGCTGATGGAATTGGCGAACGGGGCAACGCCGGGGCCTTGGGAAACAGGCGAGGCTTCGTGGAACGAAGAAGGTGATGCACGATACACTTTGCATGGCATTAAAGAAGTTCATGCTTTTGATTGCCAATTCATCGCCGCCAGCCGCGAAGCCGTCCCCGCGCTGATCGAGGAAGTGAAGCGGTTTCGGAAATACGTTCAGATAATTGCGATGCAGAAAAAGGTTCATGAGGTGGACGAAGAAGATCGCGATGATGAATGTTTTAAATACGCATACGACAAAATCATCGACACCGCCCGCGAAGCACTGAAAGCGGAGGGCGTGTGATGACAGATTTTTGGTGTGAAAAATGCGAAGGACCGAAAGAACTGGTATGCCATTACAGGAGTGGATGCATGTTCGAGCAGGACAAGGCCATGCTTGCGGAAAAACTTGAAGAGATTTTTGAGCAAATTCCCTGTAACGATTTTTACGAAACTGGCTCAAAGTTCATTTGTAATCCGCCTGTTCTGGACACGGACGAGGATTATGTTTTCGATTGCAGCGAAGTCGGGCAGGCTGATGCGGCTGGTGAGTTTCTGTCTGGGTACGGATTTTATGTGCTGGACATGGCAGATGATGAATATGACGACATCAGGGAAAATTTTACGTCGTACAGACTTGGCGATTTGAATTTCATCATTTGCAATAACAAGCTGTTTTACAAGAAATTTGTTCTAGCTACACAGCTATCCGCAGAATTAAATCTTTTGAAAAAAGAAGATCGAATCCTTCTTTTTCAAGCGATTTTGTACGGAAAAATTCATGGGGAGGAAGTGTAATGACCACAGACCCGATACAGGCCGCGATTGATGCGCTGGAGAAATGCCGAAACTATCAAATAGGCGATGAGATTGATCGGATTGTATGTCCGGTAATCGAACAACTCCGCGCCCACCAGTCAGCGCAGGGATGGCAGCCTATTGAAACTGCGCCGAAGGATGGAACACCATTTTATGCACGATTTAAAACACCGTTCCGATGGTGGCCCTACAAGAAAGACGCCCAGCGACAGGGGTACCCAGAGGGGCGATGGCAGGAAATGAATGAATATGGTGGGTGGAAAAACACAGACATCGTGCCGGAGGAATGGATGCCGCATGAAAAACACGCCTCCACGATCAAAGCGGCTGGGGGTGAGTGATGTGTGAGCAAGAGCAACAGTTTGAGCAGCAATACTTTGAACAAATGCAACTCGAACAAGAATTGGATCAAGCCGCATCATTTCTGATGTCGCATGGGTTTTTAGTAATACCAAGAGAGGACATTGCTAAATTCATGGGCCGATACTCAATCGTTCCTTTGCCTGACAATAACATCGTGAATGAAGATGAAATCCCTTTTTAAGGAGAAAGCAGAATGACGTGTGTTTGTAAACGGTGCGGATTGTTCGATAGGCGAATTTTTATCTATTGCCAATCCTGCGCTGATGAACTTTGGAAAAAGTTATGGAGATAATAGAATGATCGAAGCTTTAATGTACGTGGTAATGGGGTTCTTTGCAGGTTTATCGCGGCAGAAACAATGAGAAAAAAGTGATGGAAAATACACAAGCATCAATAGATCGAGTTTGCGAATATCGCGGATTACCAAAAATAAAAAAAGGGCATCCATGCATTGTGGATGGTCATGAAGGCGTGATTGTTGGCGGAAATTCGTCCGCAAACTTCAACGTCGAATTTCCCGTTAAACAGATCAGAAACTGCCATCCATACTGGCGAATGACCATATGGGACACAGGCGGAAACGTGGTTTACCAGAGCAAGGACGATTAAAATGACAAACGAAAATGAACTGATGCAGTGCCCGTTTTGTGGACATGTCCCAGTATTTTACGCGGTCACTCAACGTCTTGTTACTTGCAGATGTGACAACCCATCCTGCCTATTGGAGTTGTCATTTTTTTTCGAAACGTATGAAGAAGCCGCCGCCGCATGGAACACCCGCGCCGCCGCACCAAAACAGAATACACCCCCCACGCCTCTCAACGATGCGCACCTTGGAGACCTGAATCAACAGGATGATCCGCCGGACGCGGTGGAGAGGGGTGTTGATATTGAAGAGCTGAAGCGTGATGTGGTCGATTTACCCAGCGTGTACAAAATCGACAGCGTTCATCGTGCGGAACAATATGAGGACCGCCTCCGCGTTATAAACTATCTCCACCAGCGCGGACTGATCAGTTGTCTATCAAATTCCGAGAAATCTGAACATCAAACGGGTTTGACCGTCACGGGTGAACAACAAGAACCGGAGTGGTTCTACCGCTGGGCGGCGCGGGCAACGGCTGGTAACTGCACGGCGGAGGAGGCAATCAGCATGATTTTCTGCTGTCCGTTCAATCCGTATGCGGACAATAACCCTTGGGAGAAAAAGCAGGAGGCGCAGTAATGGCACACCCTGATCTTTTCCCAGAAACAAAGCCACCCAGAAAAAAGCCCCGTGTTTTGATGCACTTTATTGATGCGGGCAATGGCGATGGCTTTGGGACACCGTATTGCGCGCAATTCCAGTGCCGTAAATGCGGACGCAAAAGCGATTGGTTTGGCTTCACAACCATAACTGAAATCAAGCGCGGGATACCGTGCGATTATTGCAACGGTGTAAGAAAGCGCCGCCGCCTTGTCCTGCACGTCAAGGATATTTATTTCCAGCAGACGCTGGCGGGCCTGAAACCGTTTGAGTTCCGCCTGCGCACCCCGTACTGGACCAAGCGACTGGTCGGACAGCACTATGACGATTATGTCCTCATGTCGGGATACCCGGCAGCCGGGGACACCAGCAAGATTCTGGTCATGCCGTACCGCGGGTATGAGGAGCAGACCATCACGCATCCGCACTTTGGCGATGGTCAGAGGGATGTTTTTGCAATTATTCAGGAGGTGCAACAATGACGGACAAGGCATTTTCAACACGGGCCCTCGCCGAACGCTGGGACTGTACCGAGGCCCACATACGCGGCATGATCCGTGGCGGGGCAATTAAGGCGTTCCGGCTGGGCACGTTGTGGCGAATTAAATTGGAAGAGGTTGAAAGAATCGAATGCGGCTCAAGCAATACCGAGGAACATGGTGCGCTGTCTGGAATGACGGAAAAACAACCCGCCGCGCGTCCCTTCGTACCAAGGACCGTGCCATTGCTGAACAGCGCTTCCAAGGCTTCATAAAGGAAGCCAGAACCCCATCGCGGACAGTGGCCGAGATATTTGCCGCCTATCAGGACGACAGGCAGGGCCGGGCCAGCCATGAGGGTTTGAAATATGTGTGGAAAAATATTAAGCCATATTTTGGCAACCTGACCCCGGAGCAAGTTGATCGCGGGCTTTGCCGGGATTACCGGGCATTCCGGAACAAGGCCGGAATATCAGATGGCACAATCCACCGCGAACTGGGCATGTTGCGCGCCGCCCTGCGCTGGCACGATCCGAACACCAAAGCCGTGGTTGAATTGCCGTCAAAACCAGCACCCAAAGATCGGTATTTGACCCGGGATGAATACCGGGCGTTATTGGATGCGGCGGAAACAAACCATATCCGGCTTTTCATCGTCATCGCGCTGGCCACCGCTGCGCGGGCCGGGGCCATTCTGGACATGACATGGGACCAGGTTGATTTTGACCGTGGCCTGATTCGGCTTTCGAAAGGGAAGGAATCGCGGCTTAAGGGCCGGGCAACCGTCCCGATGACGGCCCTGGCACGGGATGCGCTGGCGCAGGCCTATGAGGCAAGGGAAACGGATTGGGTGATTGAATGGGCCGGGAAGAACGTGGCATCGATTAAAACGGGGTTCAGGCTGACCGTGCGCCGGGCCGGTCTTGATGGCGTCACACCTCATGTGTTGCGCCACACGGCGGCCGTATGGATGGCTGAGGCTGGAATACCGATGTCAGAGATCGCCCAGTATCTGGGCCATACATCCACAATGGTGACGGAACGGGTTTATGCCCGATATAGCCCTGATTACCTGCGCGGGGCCGCTTCTGCCCTTGAGGTTCAAATGTAACAAATGCACCCTATTTCTTTTTGAAACAGGATGTGCTTAATGCTTTGATTATAAAGGGAAAAGGATGGTGCGCAATACAGGGATTGAACCTGTGACCCCTACGATGTCAACATAGTGCTCTACCGCTGAGCTAATTGCGCGTCTTAATCCTAACGTCCGGTGCCGGCCAATTTTGTCCGCCGTAACCGAGGGTGAAAAAACCAGAAATCGGCATCGATGACAAGTGGTTTTTTACGGGAATGCGGGCTTTATGCCGCCAAAAGCTGCCCCACCTGATCCACCAGGTCTTTCAGGTGGAAGGGTTTGGACAGGATTTTGGCGTCGTTTTCGGCCCCGTTCTCGGCGGCAACAGCCGCAAAACCCGTGATAAACATGACTTTCAGGGTGGGCGCGACGGCCACGGCCTTGCGAGACAGTTCAATCCCGTCGATTCCGGGCATCACAATGTCCGAGAGCAGCAGGTCATAGGCCGGGTCGGTTTCGATGGTTTGCAGGGCCAGGATACCGTTTTCACATAATGTGACCGTGTGCCCCGCTTTTTCCAATGCCATCGCCAGAAACTGGCGCATTGATGCGTCATCTTCGGCAATCAGAATGCGGGCCATGGGCGTATCCTTTGTGGGTGGGACGGGTGGTCAAATTACAATACGGGCCTGATGTGTCAACAGGGGGTGGTCTTGAACCAAGCCTTTCGCGCCTATATAGCAAAGGGCAGGGGAGACCATAAAGAATGACCGCCACAGGATTGATTGCCGATATTGGCGCGACCAACGCCCGCTTTGCCTTAGTTCGTAATGGGGTGCGGAATGGCGCGCTGGAGAATGTGCAGGTTTTGAAATGCGCCGATTACGCCACGATCGTGGATGCGGCGCGGGCGTATCTGGCCATGTGCGGCGCGCCGGATGTGCGGGCGGCCAGCTTTGCCATTGCCGGCCCGGTGACGGGCGACCATTTCACCATGACCAACCATCCGTGGGATTTTTCGATTGAGCAAACACGCCTTGCGTTGGGGCTCGACCATTTCACGTTGATGAATGATTTTAAGGCCGTCGCGCTGGCCATTCCGCATTTGCACGAAACGGATCGGCGGCAAATTGGTGGCACACAAACGCCAGTGAATGAATCCCCCATCGCTGTCATTGGCCCCGGTACCGGATTGGGTGTGGGGTCACTGGTCTGGGATGGACAGGCTTATCGTGCGATACCGGGTGAGGGTGGCCATGTCACCATGCCCGCAAAGACGCAGCGTGAATTTGATGTGTTTCAGGCCCTGCACGACAAATACCGCCATATATCCGCCGAGCGCGTATGTTCGGGCAAGGGGTTGGTGAATATTTACAATGCCCTGCGTATTATCGACCACCGCAATGATTTGCCGGATCGTTCACCGGAGGAGATCAGCGCGGCCGCTCTTGATGGATCCTGCACACTCTGTGCCGAGGCTCTGCGTATGATGATTGCCTTCTTGGGCAGCATTGCGGGCAATCTGGCGCTGACGCTGGGGGCGGCGGGTGGTGTGTATATTGCGGGTGGAATTTGCGCACAACTGGGCGAGGCATTTTTCCAATCCGATTTCCGCGATCAATTTGAATCCAAGGGGCGGTTCCAATCCTATCTGGCACCCATTCCAACCTATCTGATCACGCATCCCTTCATTGCCTTTATCGGGTTACAGGCTGAATTAAAGCCGTTCTTGTGCGATTAAACTCAATGATGTCGTCATCACCCGGTTTATCCGGGTGATCCATGCAGGGTTGTGGGCTGTTTATGGATTGCCCGGATAAACCGGGCAATGACGAAAAAGAGTGACCTTAGCGCTTAATCGCGGCGGCGTGTTGCATGTCTGCAAACTGGTTTGCGGCTTGATCCCATGTGTAATGGTGCAGGACGTGGGCATAGCGCCCTTCCGCTGTGCCGTGGCCCATGGCCTTGTGCGTGGCGATTTCGAGATTGTCGTCCAGCGCCCCCAGCGTGTCATCGGTGACAATATCCATCGGGCCGGGCACGGGATAGGCGGCGATGGGCAGGCCGCAGGCCATCGCCTCGATCAAGACCATGCCAAACGTATCGGTTTTGGATGGAAACACGAACACATCGCCCGCGCGGTAATGGGCGGCCAGATCGTGGCCCACCTGTTTTCCGGCAAAATGCACATTCGGATAATCACGCATTAAAGCCGGGCGATCCGGACCGTCACCGACAACAATTTTCGATCCGTCCCAATGCATGTCCAGAAAGGCGCGAATGTTTTTTTCAATCGCCACCCGGCCAACATACAGGGCCACAGGGGTTTTCATGTTTGGAATATTCGCAACCGGTGCGTTGTCATGCGTGCGGGGGTAGAAGATGTTTTTATCAATCCCGCGTGTGACGCGATGAAACGGCGTTTCAATGGCCCAGCCACGCAATTGATCCTCAATGCTTTGCGTCGTGGTCATCACAGCATGGGAATACGCATGAAATTTGCGGACCAGATAAATACAAAAATTCCGCACAGGGTTATACAAAAACGGTAAAAATTTCGCGGCGCGCAGGGCGGTGTAATCCGGGAATTGCGTGTGATAGGCAGTGGTATAAGCCCACCCACGCGAACGGCATAATCCGCGCGCGGCCCAGCCCAACGGCCCTTCGGTCGCGATATGGATGGAATCGGGTTTCAGCGCGTCAATTTTTTGCGCCAATCCCGTGCGCGGGAACATCACCAGTTCAATTTCTCGATATCCCGGCATGGGGAATCGTTTGGGAAAATCGGCGGGGCCAATCACATGCACATCATGCCCCATCCGTTCCAGATCGGGGATCATCAATTCATAGGTCCGCACCACCCCGTTGATCTGGGGCTTCCAGGCGTCGCTGATGATAACAATACGCATGCGTTGATCCTGTATCAAAGAGGGCAGATGGACATAACGGGCAAAGCGGACTAGAGTCAATATACGGTCCATTTTTATGCTATGATAAAAGCACGATGTCCTTGATGTCCTTTTCTTTTTTCAGATTTATGCGCGGCACGGCCCTGGTGGTCGGGCTGGGGGTGTTGGCATCCGGCCCCATGGCGGGTTCGGCTGTGGCCCAGGCCCCCGTTCCGGGCCTTCCGGCCTGTGATTTAGCACGCGAAGCGATCGTGAATTTAAAGAAGCCGAATTTCGGCGTTCCGGTGGTTTGGGACGGTCTGTTTGGCGATGAATCCAAATTGATGCGTTTTTCCGCCGCGACGCCGCTGCCGTCGGGCAGCGTTCTGATCGCCGGGGAACATTTGAATGAAAAATTCGAACCGCTTCAAACGTTCATTGTTGAGATGAACAGCCGCGGGCGCGGCATTGGCGAAAAACGGATTCAAGCGTTGAAGGGGGAAAAGGTCACCGACCTTGTCCCCGTTGATCATGGGTATGTGGTGGCTAGCAATATTCTGGCCGGGGCCAATGATGAAAAACAGGTGCGGCTGTCGTGGTATGATGAAACACGCACTTATATCCGTGATCTGATTTTAAAAGATGCCGCCCACGATTTTGAATCCTACACCTTATTACCCGCGAACGAAGGAAACGGATTTATCGCTGTGGTCCATGCCCGCCCGCGTCAGGGTTCGATGGATGAACACGGTATTCTCTATCGCATCAGTGCGACAGGAAAAATTTTATGGAAGCGTGCCTATCGTTCCGGCGCGGCCAGTCTGATGCACGGTATCGCCCCGGTGGGGGATAAGGGATATGTTGTAACGGGGCGTGAGCTGGCCGAAAATGGCCGGATTTCCGGTATGGCCATGGAAATCAACAATGATGGAACGCTGGTGTGGCAACAACCCTATCCGCGCGGCGTTCATGCCCTGTTGCGCAAGGCCAGCGTGCGGGACGATGGCCGCGTGGTCATGGTCGGGCAAATTACACCGTTTGGTGAAACCTATTCCACCGCCTGGGTGATGGAGGTGGATACGAATGGCGAAATATTGTGGCAACGTTATTTCCCGCTGGGTGGAAATGAAACTGACGCGCGCGGGGTTATCACCTATGACGATGGCCGCACGGTGGTGATGCTGAATGTGCGAGCGCGCAATGAATATGCTGATGATCGGGACCATATCCGGTTGCTGACCTTGTCGCCGCGCGGCGAAATCCTGCGGGATGAACCTTATGTCGAGGGACAGCATGCGCAAGCCAGCCAGATCAGCCTGGGGTATAAAAGCGAACGCGTCGTGATTGCCTTTGTTGAGGGCACCGCCGGGTCGTTGTTGCCGGACGAGGTTGTACTGATCACCGAACAGATTAAAAAACAAGGCCGCCGCACCGTTGGTGCCGATGGCAAGGTCGTTGAATCATATGTTGCGCCAGAAGAAGAAAAGATAGAAGACAAACCTGTAACGCTGCCTCCGCCGGAAACGGTGGCAACTGAAGAAAAGAAAGAGGATCCGTCCTTCCGTGGTTGGGTCTTTGTTGCAACGGCATTGGATCCGTACAAGGATCCGTGCCTGCCCCTTGAAATTCCAAGAGTACAAGACAAGTGATCGAAATCGAAGAAGACGATGACAATAACGGCGTACAAGTCACTGTATCCGATGAACTGAATGGCATGCGTCTGGACAAGGCGCTGGCGGCCTTGTGCCCCGATCATTCCCGTACACGGCTTAAGGCCCTGATCGAAGGCGGGCAGGTCACGGCGGGCGGAAAAAAGTTACGCGATGCCTCGACTCCGGTGAAGGCCGGCCTGGTGTTACAGGTCGTTGTGCCGCAAGCGGTTGAGGCAACGCCACAGCCGGAGAACATTCCGCTGGATATTGTGTACGAAGATTCCGATTTATTGGTCATCAATAAACAGGCCGGGTTGGTTGTGCATCCCGGTGCGGGAAACCCCACGGGCACGTTGGTGAATGCGTTGCTGTATCATTGCGGTGATACGCTCTCTGGCATTGGCGGCGTCATGCGCCCCGGTATCGTCCATCGCTTGGATATGGAGACAACGGGCCTGATGGTTGTGGCCAAGAACGATATCGCGCATCGCGGATTATCGGATCAATTGGCGGATCGCACGCTGCACCGTTTATACATGGCGATTGTCTGGCGCATTCCGGCGCACAAAGGTGTGGTGGACATGCCCATCGGGCGTCACCCATCCTTTCGCCAGAAAATGGCGGTGAATGTGCGCGGTGGCCGCGAAGCACGCACGCATTACAATGTGGAGCGCAGTTTCGGTGAAGCCGCATCGTTGATTACCTGCAAACTGGAATCCGGGCGCACGCACCAGATTCGTGTGCATATGACGGCCATTCGTCACCCGCTGGTGGGCGACCCGCTTTATGGCCTGCAACACAATGCGCAGGAATCATTGCTGCGAAAGGGGGGCCTCAGTCCGGAGGAGGCGGATTTCGTTCTGAAATTCCCGCGTCAGGCCCTGCATGCCCGTCATATTGGCTTTATCCACCCGGTGACAGGTGAGGAAATTGGGTTCGATGCGGAACCGCCAGCGGATATTGAAGAGCTGCTTTCTGTAATGGAAACAATAAATTAGAAATTCGCATAAAAAACCGCTTGAATTTACATAAAATTGTATGTATTCTAGAATTATGGAATACGACGTTGAGCAGGTGATCAACGGATGAGAGGCAAAAGCCTCCTGTGTGAGAGATTAAAAGAACCGCGCCGAACAATAATAGGCGGCCTGATGTGGTGGGACACAAGCGTAAAGAAGAATAACTGCGAAATTTAAAGGCGACTTTTTGAAGGGGTTCGAGAGGCGCTTTTCCAAGGTTTACCTTTGACCGATCTGGTATCGAAACTGGCCATCAACGAAAGTTGATGGCCACTTTTTTGTTTGATTTGTTGCGGTGCAGATCGTTATCTGCACATGATGGTGTTACAATGACGGTATGTTTTCTGACAATAAGACAGGATCAATCCCATGGCGTATGACGATCTCTCCCCTGAATTTCTTTCCGCGTTCCCCGACTATGATGGGCACGAAACCGTGCGCAAGATTGTCGATGCGGATACAGGGCTGACGGCTTTTATTGGCGTGCATAACCGCGCGCTGGGGCCTGCGCTGGGCGGGTGCCGTATGTATCCCTACGCAGGTGGGGAGGCGGATGCCATCCGCGACGTTTTGCGTCTCTCACGCGGGATGACATATAAAAACGCGCTGGCGGGCTTGCCGCTGGGCGGCGGGAAAAGCGTTATTCTGGGCGATCCGTTTACGCAAAAAACCCCGGCGCTGATGCGCGCCATGGGTCGGGCCGTTCAATCGCTGGAGGGTCATTACATCACCGCGGAAGATAGCGGCACCAGCGAAGCCGACATGCAGGAAATGGGAAGCGAAACATCTTACGTCGTTGGTCTGCATTTACCGCAAGGTGACACCAGTGCATTGGGGGGCAACCCGTCACCCGTCACCGCCTATGGCGTGTATATGGGGATCAAGGCGGCGGTGCGCCGCAAACACAATACGGATTCTGTTGCCGGTCTGCACGTTGTCGTGCAAGGGTTAGGGTCTGTGGGTTATGCCCTGTGCGAATATCTGCACCGTGATGGCGCCAGCCTGACCGTGACGGATACACGTCCTTCCATCCTTGACCGGGCCGTGGCCGAAATGCCGGGGACGAAAGTGGTCACGCCGGATCAGATTTTCGCGGTTGAAGGTGATATTTTCGCGCCGTGCGCGCTGGGGGCCCAGATCAATGATGAAACGGTGCCGCAATTGCGCGTGGGCATCGTGGCCGGGGCGGCCAACAACCAATTGGCGACGAAACAGCATGACGACATGCTGGCCGATCGCGGTATTTTGTATGTACCGGATTACGTCATCAATGCGGGCGGTGTGATTGCCGTGGCCTATGAATATTTCGCCCGCACGGGCCGTAACCCGTTCACCGCACCGTTGACCCGCGATGTGATGATGGATCATGTCACCGGCATTGGCCGCACCATTGATAAAATTCTGGCACTGGCCGAAACCCAAGGCCTGCCCCCGGGCCGGGCCGCGGACCGGATGGCGGAATCCATTTTCATGGCGGAAAAAATCCGGGCGTAATTCACGCAGAATAAAAAATTCATGGCGTCACCCCGGCCTGCGCCGGGATGACGGAGTCCGTGAGGTTCTATTTCTGCAACTGGTCCCAACTGCGTGAAATGGCACGGTAGGATAGCGGTTCGCTCACGTCGTACAACGGCAACGGCGTGTCCAGAGTTTGTCCCGCATTCCGGCCCAGCGGGGCAATGGTGGTGCGCATTTCGCTGCCATCCACCATACGTCGCCATGTGCCGAGCGGCAGGGTCAGGCGCAGGCCGCTATAGAGATGGGTAGTCCCGCCGAAAATATCCGGGTCTTCATCTTCGCTGGCCGTGACAAAGGCGGTAACGCGCACGCCGCTATCCATCCGTTTATCCAGCGATACCGTCGCCCCAAAATCTTCACCCAGATAACGGCCCACTTTTAACCCGGCGGTCAGGTCGCTGTCCGGAAATTCATACCAGGCATTGAAAAAGCCGGTCAGGGTTGAATCGTCCTGTAAATCCAGAACCAGATCGCTATACGGATCGCGCCGCCAGACATTCCATCCCTCCGCCCCGATGGCGAATGTTTTACCAAATGGGCGATAGAGAATTTCGCCGCCAAATCCCGCATACATTTCCTCCAGATATCCGGCCGTGAAACCGGTATGAATATCGGGGGACAGGCTGTGCATAAACGCGCCATACAGGCGATCAACGGATACCAAAGCCCCGGCGAATTCGGCGACATCACTGCGCACCGGTTTATCAACGGGCAGATATTGCGATGACAGCGATTCCAGATCATCGGAAAAGTTCAGCCGGAACCCGCCACCAACCGTAATATTTTTCGGCCAGTTCAGTTGCGTTTCCTGCACCAGCGATTCCCGGTGCAAAATGCCGCCATCTTCTTCGGACAGGCTCATTTGATTGTCCAAAATGAAGCGGAAGGACGCGAAGGGGCGGTTGGGGCTGCGGAGATCTTTCACCTTTTCGGCGTTTTGCAGGTCGGTGGGCACAATCGCGGGCATGGTCATGTTGCGCCAGATTTCCGCCGGGCTGCCATTGCGCTCCTCGCTCAGGGCGGCGGCCACATCACGGCGCACCATGCGCAAGGTCGGCCCGGTCAGGCCGTAATGGCTGGGCGTAATATAAATTTCCGCCGGGCCTTCAGGATCGACTTCGGTCAGGTGCCGCAGGGCGCGGCCAATTTGCATGCCAATCGGTAATTCGTCGTGGGCGTATAGATTGGCCCATACACCCTTATCATTCGCGCGGGTGGTTTGAATTTGAATGGTTGATGGATCTTCCGGCGAAGGTTCTTCCCATTGATAGGGCCAATCATTCAAGGCACCGGAAATATTCACGCTGGCCATGATTTTTTCACCACCCAGGATGCCAAGGCCAAAGCCCAGATGTTCGGTGGGTTGATAATGCAATCCAACCGACCACGGATCGGGCGCGTCATAACCGGGGTCGATAAGCGCCTCCGTCGAATAATCATCCGCTCCCCAATCGGCTTTCAGGGACAGGCCATTGATCGGTGTAAAATATTCCACCCCGGCGAACAGGCCGATTTTATCCCCCGTGAACCAATCATCGGGGCCGTTGGCATCTTCGCTGGTGGCATCGCGGTCGCGTTCAAAATGTGATCCGAACACTTTCAGTGGGTTGGAAAAATGCCCGGCGCTGGCCATGCGGCCCCAGCCAAGACCGCCTGTAAAGTCAAAGTTATTATAGCGTTTTGACAGGGCCAGATATTCCGCCGCCATTTGTTTATGGCCATAGGCGGACATTAAGCCCAAGGCGATTTCAGGACGATAGGCGCTTTCATTCAGCAGGCGCACTTTCAAATCCACCGCCGGATACAATCGGTCTGCGGCCTCGCGCAAATTTGAAACATATCCGTTCTGGCGCAACGTGATGTTCAGCGGGTCCGCAATTTGCATCGACAATGCGGCGGTGGCATAGGGGTCGAGTGTGGACAGATGAAACCGCATCATGCCCGATTTATCCATGCGGGCGGAGGGAACCGTATTCAATCCCAGCGATCCGGCCCAGTTCGGGCTGGGCTTTGGGTCCTTCGGTGCGGCAGGCGGCAGCAATTCCGCCCCGGCGGGGACCGGAGCACACAATAATCCAGCCATACCGATCAGCAAAGGAAGTGCGCGCAAGACGAATACAAAACGAAAAAGATGGAGAAAATGAATACACAGAAAAGTGGTTCCGTAATTCTTTCGAAATATACGATTGTAGTCAAATAAAACGGACATTATGTCATTTCATGCCTGTGGAATGTTCGGCGCGGCCTTGTATAATGGCGGACGGTTCAGTGTTTACCCTCCTTCAGGCAGGCGATTCGATGTCATCCCGACCCAGCATTCCCGATTACGATCTGTGCATCATTGGCGGTGGCGTGAACGGGGCGGGAATCGCCCGTGACGCAACCGGGCGGGGTTTGAGCGTTTTGTTGCTCGAGATTGGCGATCTGGCTGGTGCGACCAGCTCGGCCAGTTCGAAAATGATCCATGGCGGGTTGCGTTATCTGGAATATTTCGAATTCAAACTGGTGCGTGAGGCGTTGATCGAACGCGATGTCCTGCTGGGCATCGCCCCGCATATCATGTACCCGATGGATTTCATCCTGCCACACGCGCATACCATTCGCCCGGCGTGGATGATCCGGCTGGGGTTGTTCCTGTATGACCATCTGGCGCGTATTCGCCATTTTAAACGCTCCACCGCGATCAAGGTGGCGGAGGATGCGCGGTGCGCCCCGCTGAAAAATGATTACAAAACGGCGTTTACTTACGCTGATGGTTGGGTGGACGATGCCCGTCTGGTCGCATTAAATGCGGTGGATGCGGCGGAAATGGGTGCGCATATCCTGACCCATGCGGCGTGCACGGGCTTGCACGTTGAAAACGGCATCTGGCACGTTGAGATGTATGATACGGATACGGGCCAGTCGGCCACCCATACGGCCCGCATGGTTGTGAATGCGGCGGGTCCGTGGGTGCGCGATATTCTGGATGGATCGCAACTGACCATCCCCGGAAAAACACCGAATGTCCGTTTGGTAAAGGGCAGCCATATTGTCGTGCCGAAATTGTATGACGGATCGCAGGCCTTCAACTTGCAACAACCGGACCGTCGCGTCATTTTTGTGATTCCGTATCAGGATAAATACACCTTGATCGGCACCACCGACATCGATCATCCGGATGATACGCAAGCCCCGGAAATATCGCCGGAAGAAACGCAATATCTGTGTGATTGCGTGAACCGTTATTTCAAATCATCCATTGCGCCATCCGATGTGGTCTGGAGCTATAGCGGCGTGCGTCCCTTGTTTGACGATGGGCGGGGTAAAGCCAGCAAGGTCACGCGCGATTATCGCCTGATTCTGGATACGGACCATGGCGCGCCGATTCTCTCGGTCTTTGGCGGGAAAATCACAACTTATCGCCATCTGGCACAGGAAGCGGTGAATAAATTGATCCGGTTCTGGCCGAATTATGCGGCGGCGCGTGGTATGGATACCATCAAACCATGGACGCATACGATGCACCTGCCCGGTGGGGATATTGGTGATGATGGTATGGATGCGTTTATCGCCGAACGCACCCGTCGTTATAAATTTTTACCCGCCACTGTGGTGCGGCGTTATGCCACCACCTATGGCACACGTATGGACCGCATTCTGGCCGAGGCCACGGATCTGGACTCGCTGGGGCGGCATTTCGGTGATGGCGTGTATATGGCCGAAATCAATTATCTGATCCAGAATGAATGGGTTAAATGCGCGGATGATATGCTGTGGCGCCGGACAAAACTGGGCCTACACATCAGTGATGAAACGCGGACGGCGATTGAGCAGTATTTTGAGGGCCATCCGGTCTCATCGCAGACGGCCCGTGGTGCCAACGTGACGCGACAGATTCATTAAGGGGTGATTTGAAGATGCAAAAGACAACCATCCTCGCCATCGATCAGGGCACGACATCATCCCGCGCGATTTTATTCTCCGCCAGCGGTGACATTCTGGCCGTGCGTCAAAAGGAACTGGAATTATTCTATCCCCATAATGGCTGGGTGGAACAGGACCCGGTGAATATCTGGAACGATACGCTCTGGGCCTGTCGCGCCGTGATGGAGGATTCACCGGATGCGGCGGCGAATATTGCCGCCATCGGTATCACCAATCAACGCGAAACCACGATTGTTTGGGACCGCAAAACGGGCGAACCGGTTTATCGCGCCATCGTTTGGCAAGACCGCCGCACCGCCGATCTGTGCCAGAAATTGAAGAAAGCCGGGCACGAGGATGCCGTGCGCTCCAAAACCGGGCTTTTGCTCGATCCGTATTTTTCGGGCACGAAACTGGCGTGGATCTTGGACAATGTTCCCGGTGTTCGCAAACGGGCCGATGCCGGGGATCTGGCCTTTGGTACGGTGGATTGTTATTTGCTGTGGAAATTGACGGGTGGGCGTGTGCATGCCACCGATGCCACCAATGCCGCACGCACGATGCTCTATAACATTGTGACGCAAGAATGGGACGATGATCTGCTCCGCCTGCTGAATATCCCGCGTGGCTTGTTGCCCGATGTGCGCGATAACGTGGCCGATTTTGGGGCAACCGATCCGGCTTTGCTGGGACGCTCTTTCACCATTGGCGGTATGGCGGGTGACCAGCAGGCCGCTGTGGTGGGGCAGGCGTGCTTCCATGATGGCATGGTGAAATCCACCTATGGCACCGGATGTTTTGCGCTGATGAATATTGGCGGTACGTTCCGGGAATCGAAAAACCGCCTTCTGACCACGCCGGCCTATCGTTTGAACGGTGATATTACTTACGCGATTGAGGGGTCCATTTTCGTCTCTGGTGCCGCCGTGCAATGGCTGCGCGATGGACTGGGCCTGTTCCGGCAGGCGTCGGAAAGCGAAGGGCTGGCAACATCCGTTGCCGATACCAATGGCGTTTACCTTGTCCCGGCCTTCACCGGCATGGGTGCCCCGTATTGGGATGCGGATGCGCGCGGGCTGCTCTGTGGTATTACGCGCGACGTCACCGCCGCCCATATCACCCGCGCCGCGTTAGAGGCCCAAGCCTATCAAACCCGCGATCTGATCGGCGCGATGGAGGCGGACACAGGCAAAAAAATCGACATTATCCGCGCCGATGGCGGATTGGTGGCGAATAAATTCGTCTGCCAATTCCTGGCCGACATCCTGAATTGCCCCGTCGATATTCCCCGCGTGGCCGAAACAACGGCCCTGGGCGCGGCGTACCTGGCCGGGTTACAGGCGGGCGTTTATAACGGTCTGGATGATATCACCAACGCCTGGCACGCCGTTCGCCATTACGCCCCATCCATGGATGTTGATACGCGGGATGATTTGTACGCCGGATGGCGTAAGGCGGTGGAAAGGACGCTGCTCTAGATGGATGATATTGCGATTGATAAAAACCGGAATTTAAGACTGTCATTGTTGGCTTTCTTTGGCCCATTCCTTGTTCTTCTTTGTGATGGGATGTTTGCGTCGGTTTTTAAGTTCAGTCTTTTGTTCAACGGGCTTGAGAAGGTTGGCGTATCCGACGGGTCGCTTTTAATTCTTTGTTTTGTTCCAAGTGTCATCGCTGTGTTCAGGATGGAGATTGGGCTGGCTATGAAATTGGCGGGTCTGTTGTTGGGTGGCTTGGTTATTTCGCCTTTTTTGTTTGTGGCTGTTCTGATGGCGGGATGTTTGTTTGGCGGCCGGTGTTTTTAATTTTCTCTGACCTGCAACAATAAAAAACCGCCCAAACCACAATGTGGGGGCGGACGGTAGAGAGATGGTGCCCGAGGGCGGATTTGAACCACCGACACGGCGATTTTCAGTCGCCTGCTCTACCAACTGAGCTACTCGGGCCCGCTTCGAAAAACGGATTATGGGCTTATACAGGTCTGAAACCGGAATGTCCAGAGGGTTTTATATGAAATATTTCAAAGATTTGCCGGATCGGGTCAGGCGGTTTTAGTCGAATTTCGTGTAAAACCGGTCGTGCAACGGCGGGGTGCGGCGGCTGCGGGTGATTTCCATCAGGCCCATGGGTGAAAAACCGTGAATTTGGACGGTGCACGGGTCGGTGCCGATGGCATCTTCCATCGCACGGCGCAGGGCGTCTTGTTCATCCTTGCTTTTCAGCCGAATAAAATCAATCAGGATCATGCCGCCCAGATTGCGGATGCGGATCTGGCGCGCAATTTCGATGGCGGCCTCGATATTGATGGCCAGATTGGATCGTTTGTCGCCGCCACGGTTTACATCAATCGCGGTCAGGGCGGCGGTTTTCTCGATAATCACGCTGCCGCCGTTTTCGAGGACCATATAAGGCTGAAACAAATCTTCGATCTGGCCCATAATGTCGCGCTCATCGAACAGGGCCATATCCTCTTCGCCGTTTTCCAGTTCGACGGCCTGAATTTTGGTGACCAGATCGGGAGCGAAAATTTCACACCATTCTTCGGCGTATTGATAATGGTCCATGGTGGCCACTTCGATACGATTGATCCGGCCGATCGATTGGTCGCTTAACGTCCGTTGCACGGAATCGGGGCCGAGCATGAGCAGGGTGGGTTCAACCCCCGTAAAATGTTCCTGCACCTGTTCCCAGATCGCACGCAAAATTTCGGCTTCGCGCGTCAAAATAACCGTTTGTGTGTCGGCGGCAGCGGCGCGCAGGATATAGCCATGCATTTCATGGAAAGAATCCAGCATGGTCTTTAATTGATCGCGCATCTGTTTATTGCGAATGCGTGATGATACACGGTTTTCCCGGCCCAACGGCGTGTGGATTAAATAGCGGCCCGGTAAAGCGATGTTCATGGTCAGGCGGGGAATTTTCTCCTCGCTGTGCGGGAACATTTCGTCATCTTGTTTGGGGACGTATCCGGATTTAGCCTGTACCGCGATCATTTGTCCGGCTTGCAGGATTTTACCAATAGCGACATCGCCACCCCGGCGGATTTTTCCGTCCGGTTCCTGCAAATACACATCGGCGTTGTTCAGGATGCCCTTGTTCTGCCCGTCCAGATCGACGAACACGGCGTCCAATGCGGCATCAATGCGGAAGACGCGGCCCCAGTAAATGGAGCCCCAGCGGACTTCTTCATGCACCGGATCGACCTCGAGCCCGACCAGACGGTTTTTCTCCATCGTGGCGACCCACAGGCTGCCATCCAGCTCTTCGATCAGAATGTCAACGCCACTGGCCATGCTTAATCCTGACTGTACCCTGCACGATTCAACAGACGCATTGTATCATACAGGGACAACCCGACAATTGTGGAGTATGACCCGCTGATAAAGGGAATGAATGCGGCGGCGCGGCCCTGAATGGCGTAACCGCCCGCCTTGCCGTGCCATTCGCCACTGGCGATATAGGATTCGGCTTCAACGCGGGACAGGGCCTTGATCCGCACGATGGTGTTGGTGATGGCCGTGTGCTCCGTGCCATCCGCGCCAATCACGCAAATGCCGTTATAAACACGGTGGCGACGGCCGGAGAGGATTTTCAAACATTCGCGCGCTTGCGCTTCGCTCTCGGCCTTGGGCAAAATGCGGCGGCCACAGGCGACGACCGTATCGGCGGCAAGAACGATGGATGCGGGGTGTTTGGCGGCCACGGCGCGGGCTTTCTCAATCGCCAGGCGCAACGCGTGCGCGTCCGGCGTTTCCGCCTTCAACGGCGTTTCATCAAGATCAGCGGGGGCGATGTGATCGGGGGTAATGCCCATCTGGGCCAGAAGGTCCAGACGGCGCGGCGACGCCGAGGCCAAAACCAACGGCGCGCGGTTTAGATTATTTTTCACGGAAAATAATGCGGCCTTTGGTCAGGTCATACGGGGTCATTTCAACAACGACCGTATCACCCGCCAGAACGCGAATGCGGTTCTTACGCATCTTGCCCGCCGTGTGGGCCAGAATTTCGTGGTTGTTTTCGAGTTTGACGCGGAACATTGCGTTGGGAAGAACTTCCAACACCGTTCCCTTAAACTCCATCAGATCTTCTTTTGCCATTCAGTCCAAATTCCAAAAAGTGCTTTAAAACAGACGGTTATTTAACGCAATCCGGGGCCGTTTGCAACCCGAAGCCTATAAAATCGGCCCACGACCCCCATAAAGCGCACAAATCAGGGTGAAAAGGCGCCGGGCAGTTTCAAAATCCATGGAAATCCGGTCTTTTAACCGGTCCTGAAGCAGTTCGGCCCCTTCGTTATGCAGGCCGCGGCGGCCCATATCGATGGCCTCCAATCGCATATGGTGACCGTCCCGGCGGGCGGTTTCATAACTTTCAATCATCATGAAATAGTCGCGGATCAGCCGGGCATAGGGGCGCAAGGACAGGACCAAGGTGGGCAAGGACAGGCCATTGGCATCGGTTAATTCCATGACCAGCCGGTTATCCTGAATCGACAGGGTCAGGTCGAATGGACCCGGCGCATCGGTGCCCAGCGGAGAAAAATTATTCTTGGTCGCCAGCCCATCCAGCGCACTTTTACGTTCACAGGACAGCGACCCGGTTTCATCACATTCTTTTAATGTGATGTTTGCAATGCTCATGCCGACGCAACGCGCTCGATATCCGCGCCAACGGCGGACAGTTTTTCAACCAGACGTTCATATCCGCGGTCCAGGTGATAGATGCGGTTGACGTATGTATCGCCATCGGCGACCAGACCAGCCAGAACCAACGCAACGGACGCGCGCAAATCGGTGGCCATAACCTCGGCCCCCTTCAAACGTTTCACACCGCGCACGATGGCGGACCCGTTATGCACGGTGATATTCGCGCCCATGCGGCACAGTTCCGGAACGTGCATGAAACGGTTTTCAAAAATCGTTTCCGTGACCATGCCCGCGCCCTCGCATTGGGTCAGCATGGTCATAAATTGTGCCTGCATATCGGTGGGGAAACCGGGGTAGGGCTCGGTCATAATATCCGTGCCCTTCAACGGCGTGCCGTTGCGGCTGACGATGACGCCGCTGCCATCCGCGCTGTCTTCGATATGGACACCAGCGGCTTTCAACGGGCCGACCAGGGCCTTCAAATGTTCCAGTCGCGCACGTTTCAGGGTCAGTGACCCGCCCGTCAATGCAACGGCAATCATAAACGTGCCGGTTTCAATGCGGTCCGGTACGACCGGGTGCAAGGCGTCGTGCAGTTTTTCAACACCGCGAATGGTGATGGTATCGGTTCCATGACCGGAAATATCCGCGCCCATGGCGATCAGGCATTCGGCCAGATCGACAATCTCCGGCTCTTTCGCCGCGTTGTACAGTTTGGTTTCACCCTTGGCCAGTGTTGCGGCCATCATGATGTTCTCGGTCGCGCCCACGGATACTTTGGGAAAGGTGATTTCCGCGCCCTTCAATCCGCCGGGGGCTTTGGCGTGTACATATCCGCCATCCAGTTCGATTTTTGCGCCCATGGCTTCCAGCCCCATGATGTGGAGGTCGATCGGGCGTGTGCCGATCGCGCATCCACCCGGCAGGGATACGGTGGCCGTGCCCGTGCGCGCAACCAGCGGACCCATAACCAGAATGCTGGCACGCATTTTACGCACCAGTTCGTAATCGGCGTGGGTGTCGCTGATTTGCGTGGCCTGCATGATCATCGCGCCATCATCGTTGGTGGCGATCGCAACGCCCAGGCTTTCCAAAACCTGGCGCAGGGTTTTAATGTCCTGCAACCCGGTCGGCACGTTGGTCAGGCGCAGCGGTTCCGCACTCAGCAAGCACGCGCACATCAGCGGCAGGGCTGCGTTCTTGGCACCGGAAATTTCAATGGTGCCATTCAGGCGGTTACCACCGCCAACGCGAATTTTATCCATGCCCTTTTTCTCCGGCGATGTTTCTGCGCTGTTATCGGCAACGGCCTGTGCGGATTGTGTCGGTGTCATGTCGGTGCTTTCTTGGTGTCTGAATTACAGGCGCGGCAATGTGACGCCACGTTGGCCCATATATTTACCGCTGCGGTCAGCGTAGCTGACTTCGCATGCATCCGATCCCTTGAAGAACAGGAACTGGCACAGCCCTTCGTTCGCGTAAATTTTCGCGGGCAGGGGGGTGGTGTTGGAAATTTCCAATGTCACATGGCCTTCCCAACCCGGTTCCAGCGGTGTGACATTCACGATCAGACCGCAGCGTGCATAGGTGCTTTTGCCCAGGCAGATGACCAGAACATCCTTTGGAATGCGGAAATATTCCACCGTGCGGGTCAGCACGAAGCTGTTGGGTGGAATGACGCACACGTCGGTTTTGCGTTCAACGAAGCTCTGGTTCGAAAAATTCTTCGGGTCGACGATGGCGTTGTCGATATTGGTGAAGATCATGAAATCGTCGGAGCAGCGCGCGTCATAACCATAGGATGACAGGCCGTACGAAATCACGCCCTCGCGGGTTTGTTTTTCCACGAACGGTTCGATCATGCCCTCGTTCTGCGCCAGCCAGCGGATCTGGTGGTCGGCCAGAATGCCGGGAATGGCATCGGCGCCCACGTTTGCGGCCAGCTTTTCAATATCTTTCAGGGCGTGTTCGGCGGTCATGTCTTACTGGTCCTTCTCGGTCTTGTCGTTATTCTGGTCTGCAATTTGTTCTGCGCGCTCGCGGCTTTGTCCTTTGCGACGGGCCAGATTTTGGCGCAGGGCTTCGGCTCGCTTTTCGGCTTTCGCCCTGTCTGCGGCCAGCGTCGCGGCGTTTCTGGTTTGATTCGTCATAAGGGTCGAATCCTGTCATCGTTTTTGGGAAACACGGTTTTTATAGCGTCCAAACCCCCTTTGGACCAGTAAAAACCGGATTTTCCGCCCGGTTATCCGCCATTTTGCAGGTTTCATGGTCCTGTAATATGGTGCTGGACACCGGGGAATGAATGGGTTAGAAGTTTGCCCGGTTTCAAACGACCGTTTCCCCGGCGCGCTGCCGTAGCTCAGTGGTAGAGCACTCCCTTGGTAAGGGAGAGGTCGAGAGTTCAATCCTCTCTGGCAGCACCATTTTCCCTTTATATATCAATGTATTGTGTTTTTGTTCCAGAATCGTTTCCGGAACCAGAAGGCCACGCTGACCATGGCGATCAGGACAGGGACCTCGACCAGCGGTCCGATCACCGTGGCAAAGGCAACGGGCGAGGCCAGGCCGAAAGTCGCAATGGCCACGGCGATGGCCAGTTCAAAATTATTGCTGGCGGCGGTGAAGGAGGTTGCGGTGGTTTTACCGTAATCGGCCCCGATCATTTTCCCCATGGCAAAGCTGATGACAAACATCACCACAAAATAAATGGCCAGCGGAAGGGCAATGCGCACCACGTCCAGCGGCAATTCCAAAACCATGCCGCCCTTCAATGAAAACATCGCCACGATGGTCAGCAACAGCGCAATCAATGTCATCGGATTAATGCTGGGCAGGAAACGGGTTTCGTACCAATCGCGTCCTTTTTTCTGGATCAAGATTTTGCGCGTGAAAAATCCGGCAAAAAACGGAATGCCCAGATAAATGAAAACACTTTCGGTGATGGTGATGAAATCCACATTGATGATCTGGCCGTTTAATCCAAAGGCGGGCGGCAAAACGCTCAGGAAAAACCACGCATAGACACTGAAGAAAACCAGTTGAAAAATACTGTTAAACGCGACCAATGCGGCGACATATTGGTTATCCCCCTCGGCCAGTTGGTTCCACACAATCACCATGGCAATGCACCGCGCCAGACCAATCAGGATCAGGCCCGTCATATATTCGGGGTAATCACGCAAAAACAAAACCGCCAGCGCGAACATCAACACGGGCCCAATCACCCAGTTTTGTACCAACGACAGGGTCAGGATTTTCCAATCCTTGAAAACGAGCAGCAATTCTTCGTATTTCACCCGCGCCAAGGGCGGATACATCATCAAAATCAAGCCAATCGCTATGGGGATATTGGTGGACCCGATGGACAGGCTGTTTAAAAAATCCGGTGCGCTGGTGAAGATGGACCCAATTCCAACACCCATCGCCATGGCCAGAAAGATCCAGAGCGTTAAATAACGATCCAGAAAGGACAGGCGGCGCGGAGTGCAGGAGGTCATGCTAGGTACTCTTCAATCCGGTGCTTCAGTTGGTGGAATACGTCATCAAATGCGGCTTGAATATCCGCATCCGTTCCTGTTGCCTTGGCGGGATCTGGGGTGGACCAGTGCAGTTTTTTGGTTGGTCCCAAAAATACCGGGCAAATTTCCGCCGCCGCTTGATCGCAGACGGTGATGACCAGATCAAAATTTTGATCTGCAAAGGCGTCCCATGACTGGCTGCGCGGCTGGCCGGGATCGATGCCGTGACGATTCAACGTGGCGAGGGAGAGCGGGTGAACGTGGCCCGTGGGGCGGCTGCCCGCGCTGACCGACACGACACGTCCGCGCCCCAGATGATTGAGCAGAGCCTCGGCCATGATCGACCGGCACGAATTGCCGGTGCAGAGAACCAAAATCCGTTCCATTATCCGCAGCAGCTCCCGCTTTTTGTAGTGGGAACGCAGCACGCACCGCTTTCTGATGATGTATCGGCGGCGGAGAAAATCTGTGCATCCTCCATGGTGTGGTAGGCTTCCCATGCAATGCCATTCGGATCTTCGACCCATGATTTTTCGGATTTGGCGTAGCAGCAAGTTGTTTCGCCGTCGCTGTGCGTGCTGATATTCGCATCCGACATCTGGGTGCGGATGGCGTTTAATTCATCGGCCGTATCGACCTGAATGCCCATATGGTCCACGCCGGTTTTTCCCGCGCGGGTGGAGATGGCGAAATTGACGTGCGGGTCATCCAGCATCCATTTCGCGTAATCCGGTTTGTGTTTGACCGGATCGGCCCCGAACAGGGCGGAATAAAACCGCACACTGTCATCAATATTTTTTACGCCAAGGTGAATGTGTAAGCGTTTCATTGTGTTTTCTCCTTCTGTGATGTGGGGCAGCAAGGGGTGAGTTCAATCACTGCGCAGCCGCGTTTTTTGTCATCTTTGATCCGCGCGAAATCGACACTGCAACAATCTTCGATCATGAAGCGGATCAGCCCGGTGAACAGATCGAAATTAACGGAATAGATAATCGATCGCCCCTCGCGTCGCGACTGGATCAATCCCGCATTGCTCATATGGTTCAAATGGAACGACAGCGTATTGTGCGGAATGCCCAGTGTGTCGCTCAGATGCCCGGCGGGGGCACCGTCCGGCCCATAACCGACCAACAGGCGAAACGCCCGCAGGCGGGTTTCTTGAGACAGCGCATCAAAGGCGATAAGGGCGTTTTGTATGTCCATATGTCCAGAATAATCGACATATTCGGGAAATGTCAAGCGGGATGATAAAGTCAGTCTTTCCAACACGCTAAACCGCTAGGAGCGGCCCTATGAAAGTCTTAGCCTTGGTTTTTTTATTGTTGTGTCTCGGGTTCGCACCGGCGGCCCATGCCGCCGACTGGGCCGTGCGTTGTGCGCCGGATGGAACGCAGTGCGAAGCGTGGCAACGGTTGATGGTCAAGGGCACCGTGCAACGTATGGCGGAAATTGCCATCGGGTTTCCCGATGGGCCGAGGCAACCAGCGCGCGGGGTGATGGTGTTGCCGTTGGGCATTATGTTGCCCGCGGGGGTTAAGCTCTCCATCGACAATGCGGCCCCGTATGGGGCGCAAGTGCGGTATTGCACCCATGATGGATGCATGGCGTTCTTAACGCTGGATGATGTGGTGCTGACCGAATTGCGCAAGGGGCGTGCGGCCACACTGGCGTTTCAAAGTTTTGCGGGCAAGGATGTCACCCTTCCCATTTCCCTGAATGGCATAACGGCCGCTCTGGATGAAGCGGCCGCTAAGACGAAACAGGATTAAATCGGTTTATTGATCGCTGTTGCAATCAACAGGAAGATCCATGATGGAGGGCCAGCGGTTGACCCAGCCATCGGCGCCATCGGCTTCATCAATCTTGCTCATTCGGATGCAGGTGGACGGACCCATCGCTGCGCGGAAATCATTGTAGTTATAGGTGGTGATCAAATCATCCCACGCACCGATAAAGTGATGTTGCGGGATGGTCGCGACATCGCGGGCGAAATCTTTCGCGTTCAATGATCCTTCCAATGCGGGGATCTCTTTGTTCGCGGTCCAGCTTTGGTGATCCAGTGTGCTGGCCACCGTGCGGATGGTCAGGATGTCTTTACGCTTCGCGCCCAGCAGAATGGCCACCTGGCCGCCGCCGCCATACCCAATCAGGTTAAAGCCAACGAAGCCGTATTTGTTGCGCATGTTGTCCAGCGCATCATTCATCGCGTCCATATTTTCGACGGAAAAACGTTTTGCGGCCCAGCCTTTTTCATCGCAGGCCGGGTTTTTATCGGCGGTCAGATATTGGCACGGGCGGGCCAGATAAATGACATTGTCGCCTTTGTCCCGCGTTGCCAGATGCAGGGCCACCGGATTGTCGGGCGTGGGGTCCAGCGTTGGGGCGGCCTGATGCTCGCCTTTCAGAACCAGTCCGTCGCCTTCGATATAGACGTTGGCGATGCCGCCTTGTTTGTGCACACGCTCATAGGCGACCAGGCTGGTTGATCCGGTTTCGATCTGGCGCTTGTTCATATGAACCGGGGCGGCCAGGCGGGTGGCCCCTTCCTCGCGCAGGATGGTGCAGGCGCTGGTCATCGCCACAACACCAACGGCCAGTCCCAGCAATCCCAATGTGAACAGGGGGCGGCGGATAATTTGTAATTTCAAAGTCATGATAAAATCCGGATGGTGAACGGTGGAATTATTCAGATATCCATACATATCATATGGGGTTGCCCTGTGCCACGCTGTTTCCCGCTCGATAGAGCGGTGATTTTTTCATAACGTTTTTTTTGCAAGGTATTCTTGTGTAATGCTGGGGCCACGTTACACTATCGTGCACACACATGCCGCCAAGGGGAACATACACCACAATGGAAAGCATCTATCTGGTCAATGCCTCGCTTTTGCTGGGGGCCGCGTTGGTTTTGGTTGGAATTTTTTCCAGTCTGATCGCCACGCGTTTTGGCGCGCCGATGTTGTTGGTCTTCTTGGTCATCGGCATGCTGGCGGGGGAAAGCGGGCCGGGGGGGTTGGCGTTTGATAATTATCGCCTGGCGTACCTGATCGGGTCGTTGGCGCTGGCGATTATTCTGTTTGATGGCGGCTTGCGCACCCGATTAAACAATTTCCGCAGTGTTCTGGCCCCATCCATGGTGTTGGCCACCGTCGGCGTTTTGATAACGGCGGGGTTGATGGCGGTGCCCGCGGTGTATTTCCTGAACCTGACATGGGCGCAGGGGTTTTTGCTGGGCTCCATCGTGGCGTCGACCGATGCGGCGGCGGTGTTCTTTTTGCTGAAATCCAGCGGGCTTTATCTGCGTCACCGCGTGGGGGCGTTGCTGGAGGTTGAATCCGGCACCAACGATCCCATCGCCGTGTTCCTGACGCTGATGATGGTGCAGATCCTGTCCATGGTGACGATGGAGGGGGCCGCGCTGCAAATGGCATCCATCTTCATTCTGCAGGCCGTTGTGGGAACGATGGTGGGGATTGGCGGCGGATTGTCGGTGTCGGCTTTGCTGAACCGTATTCACCTGCCGGGTGGATTGCACCCCTTGTTTGTTGTGGCTTTTGCCGTGTTTATTTTTTCCGTGGCGGCCCTGCTGCAGGGGAGTGGATTTCTGGCGGTGTATATCGCGGGTCTGATCGTTGGTAACCGTCCGGTACGGGCTTTTCCCAGTATTGTGAAATTCCACGACGCGGTGACCTGGCTGTGCCAGATTGTCATGTTTATCGTGCTGGGTTTGCTGGTGAATCCAGCCAAGTTGATGGAGTATGCCGTGCCGGGCTTGGGCCTGGCGCTGTTTCTGATCTTTATTGCGCGCCCCGCCATGATTTGGGTCTGTCTTGAGGCCTTCCGTTATAAACCAAAAGAAAAATTATTTATCTCTTGGGTGGGGTTGCGCGGCGCGGTTAGTATTTTCCTGTCCACCCTGCCGGTTCTGGTCGGGCTGCCGCACGCGGAAGTGTATTTCAACACGGCGTTCTTCGTTGTTCTGGTGTCACTGGTGTTGCAGGGATGGACCATTCCGCTGATGGCGCGGCGATTGGGCATGGGGTTACCCAATACGGTGCCGCAAGTGCGCAGGGTGGAGCTGGATCTACCTGGCCAGCTGGATATGGAGCTGGTCGGTTATACCATTACCGAAGACAGCAATTTCTTCCGCAATCGTATTTTGCCGTCTTGGGCGCGGCCATTGATGGCGGTGCGTGAAAACACCATTGTCGATATTGATAACAGCACGGCCTTTCATGTCGGGGATTACGCTTATTTCCTTGCGCCGCCGCACCAAGCCCACCGTCTGGACCGTTTGTTCGCTTCTGATGGTGATGACGCCGCCCCGGTGCAGGTGGGTGATACGATTTTCCAGACCTATTCGGTTTTGCCGGATGCGGTGATGCGCGACCTGGCCGAAGAACATGGTTTTCGCGTCCGATCAGAGGAAGAGGAAATGACCGTGCAGGAAGCATTCGATATGCATTTCCTGGGGCGTCCGGCGGTGGGGGATAAAATCACCTATGACCGTGCCATCATGATCGTGCGGGCGTGTAATGCCGGGGATATTACGGCGGCGGACATTGTCGTCGAAACCATCAAGACCGGCCCGGACGTGTCGGCGGCGCGCGCATTGTTCAACCGCTTTGTCCGTCCGTCAACTTAATCAATCGTCATCACCAGCGGCGTATGGTCGCTGGCCTTATCCAATGCCCGTGGGTCACGGTCGATCACACAATCCTGCAATCTATCCGTAAGGGTGGGGGAGAGCAGGAAATGATCGATACGAATGCCCTTATCCGCCGGCCATGCACCGGCCTGATAATCCCAATAGGTGTATTGGCGCGGTGCGTTATTGACGACGCGCAGCGCATCGGTCAGGCCGAGCCAGAGCAGGGCGCGAAACGCCGCGCGGCTTTCTGGCCGGAACAGGGCGTCGTTTTCCCATGCTTTGGGATCGTGACAATCTTCTGGCTCCGGGATGACGTTGAAATCCCCGCCGACGGCGAAGACAATGCCCTCACGCCGCAAATGGGCCAGACGATCTTTTAACCGGGCCATCCATTGTAATTTGTATGGGAATTTTTCACTGTCCACCGGATTGCCGTTGGGCAGGTAGATGTTGATCAGGCGCAGGCCCTTGACCTCAACTTCCAGATACCGTGCCTGTTCATCCGCATCATCGCCCGGCAGGCGGTTCAGGATGACATTAATCGGGTGCGGCGATAAAACGGCCACGCCGTTATACGCTTTCTGGCCCACAAATTCGGCGTTGTACCCGATGGCTTGGAATGTTTCGGATGGAAAGGCTTCGCCCTTTAATTCCTGAATCATCAAAACGTCTGGGTGGTTTGTTTCAACCCAATTTTTGGCATGGTCCAAACGGACCTTGATTGAATTGACGTTCCATGTGGCGATTTTCATTTTTTAATCTCCCTGTGGGGTCCAGCCCATTTTCCACTCACCCATGGGCACGATTTCTGCCGGATGGCCGTTATCATGGAACCATGAATCGGCGGCGTAACGCGCGCCTGTTTTAATTTCGATCAGGGCGGCGGTCTGGTGCGGGCCTTGGGCCACGAAGATCGGAACGCGGGCGGTGGGACGGGTGGTTTTGTGGAATTTGAACAATCCCGCTTCTTCCATCATCGCCAGATAGACGGTGGCGTTCGTGCTTTCATCCACGCAGTCCAGTTGATAGGGGCCGAGCGTGTCGTATGTTCCGGCCACATCAACGGCGGTGCCGGTTTTCTGGCCCACAACGCGCTCCATCAAGCCGATGGATTTGGCGATGGCGGCCCGTTCGGCGGGCGCGTTGGTGATGGTTTGGCGCAACGGTGCGGTGGCCTTGCCCCACTCAGCGGATGACAGCGACACACGGTCGCGCGATGCACACCCATACCCACGGCAGACATCAAAGGATTTTGGTGCGGGGGCGGTCAGTTTCTTCTGCTCGAAATATCCGGCATAGGGGCGCGGTTCATTCACATCCACACTGGCGCACGCGCTCAGCAGCAAGCATATAATGGCGGGGGTAAAGAAAAATAATTTCATCATCACATGGCAAACGATGTGCCGCAGCCGCAGGACGATGTGGCATTCGGGTTTTTGATCTGGAAGCTGGCGCCAACAAGGTCTTCGACATAATCAACGGTCGAACCGTTCAGGTAATCCAGCGACACGTCATCGACCAGCACGCGAATGCCGTCATGGTCGAACACATGGTCGTCACTGGCCACATCGCTGGCGAAGCTGAATTTATACTGGAACCCTGAACAGCCACCGCCCAGAACCTCGACCCGGAGCATCAGGTCCGGGTTGGATTGCGCGGTCTGGAGCGCCTTTATCCGGCGGGCCAGAGCATCGGTCAGGGTGATTGTGCGGGTCTGTGTGTCCATACACTATATATAGAGTGCCAAGGGGGGTATTTTCAATTCCCCATTAACGCGTTAATCTGGCCCGAAATTTCAACCTGTTACGGATAATCGCGTGATGAGCAACCTGGCCGCTGACCAAGCCACCTATAATTACTGTGCCCTGCCACTGGCGTCTTATGCCTGCCGCCCGGACCAAACGGCGGGGCGGATTTACCCGTCCACGGAATCGGCCACCCGCACCCCGTTCCAGCGTGATCGTGACCGCATCATTCATTGCAGCGCGTTCCGCCGCCTGAAATACAAAACGCAAGTGTTCGTCTATCACGAGGGCGACCATTTCCGTACACGCCTGTCCCATACGATCGAAGTCGCACAAATTGCCCGGTCCTTGGCCCGGGCCCTGTTCGTGAACGAAGATCTGGCCGAAGCCGTTGCCCTGGCCCACGATCTGGGCCACACCCCGTTCGCGCATGTGGGCGAAGATGTGATGGTGGAATGCATGAATGATGTGGGTGGGTTCGATCATAACGATCAATCACTCCGCGTTTTAACGCACCTTGAACGCCGTTACCCGGCATGGCCGGGCCTGAACCTGACATGGGAAACGCTGGAAGGTGTTGCAAAGCATAACGGCCCGTTGCTGAAAAAGGGTGAAACGCCGGAATCGGCGGGCTTGCCTGTCACGGTTACGATGGTGAATGATCAGATGGATTTGCGTCTGGATACCTATGCCTCGGTCGAGGCACAGGTGGCGGCATTGGCCGATGATATCGCGTACAACAACCATGATGTTGAAGATGGTTTGCGCGCTGGGCTCTTCACCTTGAATGATCTGCGCACCGTGCCGCTGCTGGCCGATATTATTCCGCAGGTGGAATCCGAATGGCCGGATTGCGAACCCAAAATCATCATTTTCGAAGTCATCCGCGAAATGATTGGCGTGATGATCGAAGATGTTCTGGGCGAAACGCGCCGCCGTTTGAAAGCCCTGAACCCATCCAGTGTCGAAGACGTGCGTATGGCGGGTCACGCCATGGTGGCGTTTTCCGACCCCATGCGGGACAAGGTCGATGGCCTGCGCGAATTTTTGTATGAAAATATGTACCGCCATTACACCGTCCGCCGCATGCGGACGAAGGTCAGCCGCGTGGTGCGGGATTTGTACGAAGCATTCATGAATGAATACCATCTTTTGCCCCCGGAATGGCAAAAACGGGTCGAGGATGTGGGGGGTGGGGATGTCGACGGAATCCGGCCCCGGGCGCGGATTGTGGCCGATTATATCGCCGGGATGACCGACCGATATGCCATAAAAGAGCACGAGCGCCTGTTTGATCTGCACTGGGATTTGCGTTGATTCCCCTAAATCTCTGATTTGTCAGCGATTTTTCCGCCATATAACCCTGCGGATAAGACTCAAGGAATGCTTGAGGAAAAGCCCCGGTTTTCCTACAGTAGCGCCCATGACCTACCATGATGAATTTGATGATCCCGAAGGGGGAAACCCCTTTGGCCGGATTGCGCGGGCGCTTGAAAATGGGCGCACGCGTTTGAGCGCACGCGCACCGTTCTTGACCGTTTTGATGGGGTTGGGCGCGCTGTTTATCCTTCTCGCTGTCTTTTGGGTCAGCTACCCGCGCGGTGATGATCCGACGCGTCCTGTCCCGATGGTGCAGGCCGATGCCGATATGGCGTCCGCGTCCTATAAAACCACGCCGGATGATCCGGGTGGGATGGATATTCCGTACCGTGACAGCACCTTGTTCGACACATTGCGATCCGCAAACAATGCCGAAGATGGCGCCAGCAAGGTTGAAAACCTTCTGCCCCCGCCGGAAGAGCCGATGACGCGCGAACAAATGTTTGCCGGTTTGAAAACCGAAACATTGACGCCGGAGACACAAATGGCCGATGCGTCCGATGTTCCGGCCGCAAAAATGGTTGATGATGATTTGAGCGCCGAGCCGAAGCCCAACGCGGCGCTGGAAAAAGAATCTGCCGTCGATGAACCGGAAAAAGCCGCGGATGAAGAGCCTGTTACACCGGTTGAAGATTCCAAACCGGCCGGCATGCCAACCCCGGTGATTGCCCCGGAAAAGAAAACCGACATCCGCAGCGCGGAAAAGGTTGAAGAAAAAGTGGCCGCCACCGAACCCGCTGCTGGTGCCGCCGCGCCTGCTGTGAAGGCGGTGCAGGATGGAACCCATTTCGTTCAGATGGCCAGCGTGAAGGATGAAGCCGCCGCCCGTGCCGAATGGAAGAAAATGCAGGCCGCATTCCCGGCGCAGTTAGGCAGTGTTGAGCTGCGCGTGCAGAAAGCTGATCTGGGGGCCAAGGGTGTGTTCTACCGCATTCAGGGTGGCCCGCTCAGCCAGGATCAAGCCAAATCCATCTGCACGGCCATTTCCGCCAAGCGTCCAGGGGGTTGTATTGTTGTTGCCCGTTGATCCGCAGAACGCGCCGCTGGCGGCGATCTTTGGTCTGTCGGGCCCGGCCCTGACGGATGAAGAACGCGCGTTTTTCAAAACGGTCAACCCGCTGGGCTTCATTCTGTTCGCGCGCAACGCGATCGACCCGGTTCAATTGATGGCGCTGACGGCTGACCTGCAATCTTTGCTGGGGCGTGAGGTTCCAATCCTGATTGATCAGGAAGGCGGACGCGTCGCTCGTCTGCGTCAACCGCACTGGCCCGCAACCATCGCGGCGCAGAATTTGCCGGACACGGCGGCGGTTGCGGCACAAAGTGGCGCCATTGCCGATACGCTGAACGCCATGGGCGTCAATGTAAACTGCGCCCCCGTTCTGGATGTTCTGTTTGACGATACGCACGCCGCCATTGGCGATCGTGCGTTTTCCAAGGATGCGGCGATTGTATCCGAACGCGCCATTGCATCCTGCCGCGCCTATCTGGCGAAGGGTATTGTACCGGTGATTAAACACATGCCGGGGCAGGGCCGTGCAACGCTCGATTCCCACCTCGATCTGCCGCATGTAAAGGCCGCGATGCTTGATCTGGAAGCGGTTGATTTCTTACCTTACCGCGATCTACTGAAACAGGATTTCGTGGATGCTGTGTGGGGCATGGTGTCGCACATTGTTTATGACGCCGTTGATAATGTTTTGCCCGCCACATGTTCGCCGGCTCTGATCGGTGGCGTGATCCGCAAGCAACTGGGTTTTGATGGCCTGTTGCTGACCGATGATATTGTGATGAACGCGCTGGGCCGCATTGGTGATATGGGCGTGCGCGCGAAAGCCACGCTGGATGCCGGGTGCGACATCGTCCTGCATTGCAGCGGCAAGATGGATGAGATGAAAGATGTCGCGGCCGCCATTCCGGTGATGACCGCCGATGCGGTACGCCGTTATAACCGCAGCCTGCCCGCATCGGGCCAGGGCCCGAATGTTGCGTATGGGGGATTGCATGTCTGATGAAATGATGGACGCCGATTCCGGTTTAGAATTGGATGATGTCATCGGGTTCGAAGAAGACCCGCCGCGCGATGGTGTGGAACCGGGCGAATATAATCCGGATGAATTGCTACTGAACATTGACGGGTACGAAGGTCCGATTGATGTCCTGTTGGTGATGGCCCGCGACCAGAAAGTTGATCTGGCGAAAATTTCCATCCTGCAATTGACGCGCCAATATCTGGTGTTCATGGATCGCGCCAAGGCGATGAATTTGGATTTGGCCGCCGAATATCTGGTGATGGCGGCATGGTTGGCCTATCTGAAATCGCGCCTGTTGTTGCCGCGTGAAGAATCCAAGGGCAATGAACCCTCTGCCGACCAGATGGCCGAAGCCCTGCAATTCCAGTTGCGCCGTTTGGAAGCGATGAAGAATGCGGCCAATGCGTTGTTCCGCCGTCCGTATCTGGGCAATGGTATTTACACGCGCGGCATGCCCGAAGGTCTGGGTGTTAAAACCGATATCACGTGGGACATCACGTTGTTCGACTTGCTGAAGGCTTATGGCGATATTCGCCGCCGTCAGGAATTTTCGACGTTTGAATTGCCCGTCTTCTCCATCATGACGATGGAAGAGGCGCTGGATCGTGTCGGCACCATGTTGGGCAAATTGCCGCGCAAGGGTCCATACAGCGCATGGGTGACGATGAACAGCCTGATGCCGGAAAAAATCAAAGATCCGCTCTATGGTCGTTCGTCCATGGCATCCACTTTCACCGCCGGTTTGGAATTGGTGAAACAGGGCAAAGTCGAAATTAAACAAGACGGTTTGTTCCGCCCGATTTATATGCGCGCGACCTTTGTTGATCGTGACCGCGTGGGTGGGCCGGATACCGAACAATCTGACGACGTTGAACAAGATAACAACCCGGATGCCGCCGATGATTTTGATGGCGAGTCCGAAACCAGTTACGCCGAAGCGGGAGTATAAAAGATGAGCATGGATGACAACGATTCCAAAGAAATGATCAGCGACAACACCATGGCCAGCGTTGCCGAAATCATGGCCGAAATAATGGATGGGGCCATGGATGAAGATGATGCCGAGGACATGGAGGCCATCGAGGACATCGCCGAAGCGGTTGAGGCGGATCTGTCCGCTGGTGAGGAAATTGAAGAAGACGATTTCGAATCCGAAGATGAGTTTTCGGAGGATGAAGTTTTAGCGTCCGATGCCGAAGACGATGCTGTCGTCGCGGACGCCGTCGAAGGTGAGGTGGAAGAAGAATCTGGCCCGCTGGATACGATCCGCATTCTCGAGGCCTTGTTGTTTGCATCCCCCGCACCGCTCAGCATGAGCGCGATGCGTGAACGCCTGCCGGAAGATTCCGATGTTGGTGGCATGCTGATGAAGCTGAAGGAAGAATACGCAACGCGTGGTGTTCATTTGATGGAAATGGATGGCCATTGGGCGTTCCGGACCGCTGACGATCTGAACGATGCCCTGTTACTGAAACGCGAAGTGCGTCGCCCGCTGTCCCGTGCCGCCATGGAAACATTGGCGATTGTGGCCTATCACCAGCCGGTGACCCGTGCGGAAATCGAAAATATTCGCGGTGTCGTGATTGCCAAGGGTACGCTGGATATTCTGATGGAATGCGGTTGGGTCAAACCGGGCCGTCGCCGCGAAACGCCGGGCCGCCCGTTGACCTGGGTTACCACCGCCAGCTTCCTGGACCATTTCGGTCTGGAAACCTTGAGCGAATTGCCGGGTCTGGATGATCTGAAGGCCTCCGGCCTGCTGGATCGCCGTCCGGCGATTGAAAACATCGCCCCGGACCTGTTCGACCAGATTGAGGAAAACGACGCCAAGTCCTTGAGCGAAGATGACGAGGACGACGAAGAAACCGCAGGTGGTTTCGAAGCGCACTTCAACGAAGAAGACGCCGTAGCCCCGGAAACGGAAGAAGAGGCCGATGCCGAACTGTCTGCCATGATCGACGATATGGAAGAAGAGGGCGCGGAGCCTGTCGAAGCCGCCGCATCTTCCGACGATGATGAGGATGATGACAGCGACGAAGAATCCGATTCTGATGAAGAAGACGATGAAGATGATGCCGATGATTCGGATGACGATGAAGACGGCTATGATGACGATGAAGAAGACGAGGATGAGGAGTAAAAATCATGGGTATTAGCATGGGCCACATTCTGGTCGTCATTTTGGTTATTCTGGTTCTGTTCGGGGCTGGTCGCATTCCGCGCCTGATGGAAGACATCGGCAAGGGGATCAGCAGCTTCAAGAAAGGCCTGAAAGAAGACGAAGCCCCGGCCAAAATTGAGAAAAAGAACGATCAGGACCCTTCCTGATCGTTTTTACTGCGTATCCGCACCCCATAAACGGGACCTGCATTCATGTTTGATATCAGCTGGGCCGAGCTTTTGATCGTCACGTTGGTGGCGCTTCTCGTGATCGGTCCGTCCGACATTCCGAAGGTGATGATGTCGCTGGGCCGTCTGGTCCGGAAGATGCAGCATATCCGTTTTGCTCTGACGCACCATTTTGACGATGTCATGCGCGCCGTGGATATCGAGGAAATTCGTAAATATAACGAAACATCATCCGCCGCCATTCCCGATACAAACGAAGCTGAATCCGACGATGAAGCGGATATCGTACCCGTGAAAAAAGATATTGAAAAAACCGGGGGTGCGTCATGACCAATCCGCATCAGGAACCCGATCACGTACCAAAACCACTGGTCGATCATCTGGTCGAACTGCGGACGCGATTGCTGTGGTGTTTTGTGGCCATTCTGGCCGGTACGGTTTTTTGCTATGTCTTTGTTCAGGACATTTACGGTTTTCTGGTTCGTCCGCTGGCCGATGCCATGGGGCCGGGGGATAGCCAGCGCCTGATTTACACCAACCTGACCGAAGCGTTCTTTACTTATTTGAAGATTGCTTTCTGGGGCGGGGCGTTTTTGACGTTTCCGGTTTTGGCTGTGCAAATCTGGGGCTTTATTGCACCTGGTTTGTATGGAAAGGAGCGCAAGGCCTTCCTGCCCTATCTGGTGGCGACGCCAGTGTTGTTTATCACCGGGGCCGCGCTGGTCTATTACCTGATTATGCCGATGGCGTGGCGGTTCTTCTTGGGGTTCCAAAGCACGGGGGCCGAAACAGCCTTGCCAATCCAGTTGGAAGCGCGCGTCAGCGAATATCTGGATCTGGTGATGGTGCTGATGTTTGCGTTTGGATTCTGTTTCCAGTTGCCGGTTTTGCTGTCCCTGATGGCGCGGGCGGGTATGATTACCGATGCTGTTTTGGTGCGGGGGCGCCGTTACGCCATCGTCCTGATCTTTGTTGTGGCCGCTGTGATTACGCCGCCGGATGTGATTTCCCAGATCGGGCTGGCCATTCCCTTGATCGGTTTATATGAAATTTCGATCCTGCTGGTCCGGCGCATTGTTCGTGAACGTGCCGCTGCGCCATGACCCATGCCCCTGTCGATCTGTTGGCGCGCTATAAAACCCGTGTCGCGGATGGCGGGTTGCAAGCGGACCCATATCAGGAACGCGCGATTGAATCCCTGCAAATGCTGTTGGACGATGTTCTGGCACAACCGGGCTCCCGTGGGTGGTTTGGCATAAAACGTAAAACGGCACCCATCCGCGGGCTGTATTTATATGGTCCCGTAGGGCGGGGAAAGTCCATGGTCATGGATTTGTTCTTTGCCAACTTGCCCGATGGGATCAAAAAGCGCCGGGTCCATTTCCATGACTTTATGATTGGCGTGCATGATTTTATGCATAACCGCCGTCTGGCCGCATCGGGCAAGGCGGATAATGATGTGCGCGATTCCGCTCTTCTGGCCTTTGCCGATGATCTGGCCAAAAACGTCCGGGTTTTGTGCTTTGACGAATTTCATGTCAGCAACGTGGCTGACGCGATGATTTTAGGGCGGTTGTTTACCGCCCTGTTTGACCAAGGTGTGGCTGTGGTTATGACCAGCAACCGTGCTCCGGATGACCTGTATAAAGGGGGGCTGCAACGTGACCGCTTCCTGCCCTTTATCGAATTGCTGCAGAATCGGATGGAGGTTTTGTCCCTGTCCGGTCCTGTGGATTACCGGCTTCAATATCTGGAATCGAGCGGGGTGTATTTTTCACCGCTGGGGTCCGCCGCCCATGAATGGGCCGACCAGATTTTCGCCCACCTGACTGATGGTGTCGACGCCCATGCGGATACGCTGGAGGTTCGGGGGCGGATCGTGCCCGTCATGCAAACGGCCCGCGGTGTCGCCCGGTTCACCTTTGCCGAATTGTGCGAACGTCCGTTAGGGGCCGAAGACTACATCACCATCGCCCGGACCTATCACACCATCCTGCTGGAGGGGGTGGCGAAACTGGGGTATGATCGTCGGAACGAAGCGGTGCGTCTGATGACTCTGGTGGATGCGCTGTACGATGCCGGCACGCGGTTGATCGTCACGGCGGATGCGCCGGTCGATCGTCTCTATCACGGGCATGATCATGCGTTCGAGTTCCAACGCACGGTCAGCCGACTGACCGAGATGCAGAGCACCGACTGGTTTGCCCGAACCGCCCGATCGGTCAGTGAATGGCACCAAAACGATACGGCGCGGACTGGGGCAGGGGCCTGAAATTTTCGTTTTTGCCAAATACGGCCCGTGTCGTATCTTTACTATTGCATGCCTGTGTGTGGTTTATAAAATTTAAGTAATTCAATGCATTGCGTTGTGTTGTCAAATTGCTTTTATATCCGTGCCGGATATCCTTTGGGGCTTTAAATCTTTGTGAAAGTCTTTCCTGTACATTGGTGTTACATGTTTGCATTCATTCGTAAGCTTTTGTTAAAGAACGCAAAAAGCGCTGTTCTGCCGGGTCAGGCCCCGCGGAATGATGCGCGTTACGAAATTGAAAAGCAAAAAGCGCGGTCCGGGTCGCTGGATGAACGTATGGCGATTGCGCGGAACCCGGAAACGCATCCCGAAATTCTTTATTATCTGGCCCAGACCGATCCATCGGATGATGTGCGTCATGCCGTTGCCGAAAACCATGCGACGCCTTTGCAGGCCAGTTTACTGATCGCACGGGACTCCAGCGCGGATGTACGATTGGCTCTGGCCGAACGTCTGGTTCGTCTTCTGCCCAACCTGACTCAGGAGGAGCAGGCCGCACTCTACGCACACGCGGTGCAGACTTTGGGCCTGCTCGCGCTCGACGAAGTTCTGAAAATTCGTAAAGCGTTGTCCGCGACGCTGAAGGACAAGGCCTATGCGCCGCCCTCCGTCGTATCGACTCTGGCGCGGGACGTGGAGCGGACCGTGGCGGAACCGATCCTGCGGTTTTGCGCCGCCGTGCCGGACGATGTTTTGATTGATATTCTGAAAATGCATCCGGAAGGCTGGGCTTCTGAAGCGATCGCCGGACGTGACAGTGTCAGCGGCGATGTGTCCGTTGCCGTGATCGAACACGGTAGTGCCGCCGCCGGAAAAACCCTGATTGAAAACAAAGGGGCCGACATTGGCCCGACCCTGTTGCAGAAGATTATCGACCGGGCCCGGGATTTGCCGGAATGGCAACGTTCCCTGGCCGACCATCGCACATTGCCGCCCGAGATGGCGGAGAAACTGGCCGAGTTTGCCAATGAGTCCGTTCGCCTGATTTTGGTGCGCAGTGGCAAGTTTGACCGCCGCACGACCGAGGAGGTTGCCACAGCTTTCAAACGCCGTTTGGGTTATGCCGCGAACCAGTCGGATGACAAGATTGTCGATGCAATCCCCGATGAGCTGCAAAGAAGCAGTTCACCGGATGGAAAGCCGGTAAAATCCGAGGAAGAACAATATGCCTATGCCTCCCGCATGGCGCGCGAAGGGCGTCTGGACGAAGAGATGTTGTCCGACGCGCTGGCGATGCAGGATTATGATTTTATCTATGCCGCGATCAGCATTATGGGTCGGGTGACGCTGGCCGATGTTCGTCGTGTTTTTGCCCTGCGCGCGCCTAAACCCATCGTCGCCCTGTCGTGGAAGGCGGGGCTGAGTATGCGTATGGCCCTGCGTCTGCAACAGGATCTTGGCCGCGTTCCGCCGCGGCAATTGCTGTACCCCAAGGGCGGTACGGATTATCCGATGGATGAAGACGAGCTGCGTTGGCAGCTGGAATTTCTTGGGCTGGAGGCGGCCTGACCTTATTCAATATTCTGTAAAACATGACGCGGGGCGCAGGGGGTTCTTGCGCCCTTGCCCTTGTTTGTCGTGCGCGAAGGGGCTATGTCTGTGATCAGGTTTTTCTTACCAAACAGAACGACAAAGGGAGTCTTTAAGATCATGGCACGGAACAAAATCGCCCTGGTGGGTGCGGGACAAATCGGCGGTACGCTGGCCTTGCTGGCGGGCATGAAAGAACTGGGCGATATCGCCATCGTCGACATCGCCGAAGGTGTGCCGCAGGGCAAGGCGCTGGACATTGCCGAAGCCGCCCCGGTCGAAGGGTTCGATGCGAAATATTCCGGCTCCAACGATTACGAAGTGATCAAGGATGCCGATGTCGTCATCGTCACCGCCGGGGTACCGCGTAAACCGGGGATGAGCCGTGATGACCTGATCGGGATCAACACCGGCGTGATCAACACCGTTGGTGCCAACATTAAAAAATACGCACCGAACGCATTCGTGATCGTCATCACCAACCCGCTGGACGTGATGGTTGAAGTGATGCAGCGCGCAAGCGGCCTGCCGGCGAACAAAGTCGTTGGCATGGCTGGCGTTCTGGACTCCGCACGCTTCCGTCACTTCCTGGCCGAAGAATTCAAAGTGTCGGTTGAGGATGTCAACGCCTTCGTTCTGGGCGGCCACGGCGACACGATGGTGCCGCTGGTGCGGTATTCCAGTGTGGCCGGCATTCCGCTGCCTGATCTGGTGAAAATGGGTTGGACCACGCAAGAGAAACTGGACGCGATCGTTCAGCGCACGCGCGACGGCGGTGCCGAAATCGTCAACCTGCTGAAAACCGGTTCCGCGTTCTATGCTCCGGCATCCAGCGCGATTGCGATGGCGGAAAGCTATCTGAAGGACAAACGTCGCGTTCTGCCGTGTGCCGCCCGTCTGGATGGTCAGTATGGCGTGAAGGGGCTGTATATCGGCGTACCGGTTGTGATTGGTAAAAACGGTGTTGAAAAGATCGTAGAGATCGAGCTGAACGCCGAAGAGCAGTCGATGTTCGATCATTCCGTCAGTGCGGTGAAGAGCCTGGTTGCGGCGATGGAAAAAGCGGCCTAAGGGCCGTGGGGAAAAGCGGCTGAAAGGCTGATTTTTTCAGGATTTTGCGGGGAAGGGGGCTGTGTCAGCCCCCTTTTTCTTGCCAAAGCCGGTAAAATTCGGCACTGTTTAGACATAATAATAAAAATGTAGGATTTGGGGCCGTGGGACACGTCAATTATCACAAAACCACAGAGCATGCATCGGGCCACCCCGATCTGGTCAAACGCAAATTCAATTGCGCTGGGCGTCTGTCGCATGACGTTTACGCCACCGGGTTTGAACGGGTGCGCGCGCGTGCCAGCATGATGCCCGAACAGGCCGCTACCGCCATGGGAATAAAGGCCGAAGATTATGTGGCCCTGGAACAGGGGAAAGTCCGCCCCAGCCGTAAGACGATCGAAGATTTTTGCGCGGCCTTGCGTTGCCATCCGTTGGATTTACAGGATGAAAAAGCCCATTCGCCCCTGCCACGTGTGATGATTGAAACCCTGCACGATCTGGCCGCCAACAATCAGGCCAGCCGTACCGATCGTCGCCGTGCTGTTGATCGGTTACGCATGGAGCATGAATGCGCCGCATGGATGATGCAAACCCACGGCGATACAGGATTGGATGTATTAAAAACGGCAGAGGGCGCGGTGTGTATACGCCCCATTCTCGGATCGGTTGATGGGGATATGCGTCGTTGGCTGCGGGCGGACGATCCGCGCGGCTTGATGGATGCGGCCCTGGATCATTATGTTTTTGCACTGGATGATATGGTGGATGAACAATATGCGTTGATCAATCATTGCAAATCCGTATGCAACGAAAATTATGATGATCTGCTGTCCTTTGGCTTGACGCTGTATGGGTCGAATAATTTTTTGACGGCGTTAAACCGCATGTGGGCCACAAGCCATGAACATGGATTTGACCATGTTCGCCGCGTGATCAATGATGTGCCGGACATGTTCGGGCCGATGCATGAACGGTTGTTCAAAACCGGTGCGGTAACGGTTGATGGTGTGCGGATGAATATGCGCAAGGCCATAAACCGGATGCTGGATCATGCAGAAACGCATATCAAAATGTGTGACGCGGTGAATGGAAAAACCGGTATTTTTGACCGTATTCAATCCCTGAAAAATCAGAAAGACGACATTCTGGCATGGCGTGGATTGTTAAAAACGCAAACGCTTCTGGCGTGGTGTGAAAACCATCGTCGGATTGATCTGTCCCGGCTGGATGAAGTGGACCGCGCGCTGGGCCGGGCCAGGCCAGCCGCACCGGTGTCGCAGCCGTAATCAAGACAATTGTAATCTGTTTTATGCTCCCGGCATCGGTGGGGCGATGGGGGCTTGGCGGAATTGCTGTTCCATTGTTGCGTCGACCGTCGTGCCGGCGCGTTGATAATCACCCAACGCCGCGATGGAAAACGCGGTACGCAGTGCGGGCATGCTGGCCTGTAATTCTCCCTCTGGTGCGTATGTGGCGGCAGCACTTTTTCCAGGCCTGCAGGCTTGTTCCTGAACATCTTCGACGATCGACAGCATTTTCTGGCCTGTCGGATCTTCCAGCTTCTTTTCAATCGCCTTTTCATAGGATGAAATTTGTTTATCGGCGGAGGCCTTTCCGGCCAGGCCTTTGTTCGCGTCCACTTCCCATCCGGATGCGGCTTTGCCGTCCTGTAATTTCTGCGCATTCCCCGGGCCGATATTGTAACCAGCATAAACGATGGGGAAGCTGTCCGGTTCGGCGGGGTCGACATCCAGTTTTTGTGCAATGTCCTTGCTGTAAAAGGCGGCGGTATATGTTGTGGCTTCCGGTGCTTCGCGCAGTGAATCGATCAGGTTTCCGTTCTTTTTGACGAAAGACCGAATCTCATCCCCATCCATATCCTTGGCTTTTTCATGGATTTTTTCAATTTTATCCGCTTGCTTTTTGAGGCCTTGCGCATCGAGCCGTTCGGCAATTTCACCACCGTTTTTGGCCAATGTTTCAACGACGGCGACGCGGCTGACCTGAAAATCACCTTTCACACCTGTGGGGCTGGTCATTGTGTCGTGTGTGCTGAATTCACTTTCGCGGCCCCACATGCCGACCAGCAATTCCGGCGCAACGCCTGTGGCTGCGGCGGCGTCAGGCAGCACGCTCATAACGCGGGCCTGGCGGTCGGTTAAATCATCGGGAAGGGATTGGGGTGTTATGACTCCGCCATCCTGGACCACGGCGCGTGCAGGGGTGAAATCAATTGGTTTCGCTTGTGTATTGGCTTCGGTGTTTTTGTCTTTGTCTGTTGCCATGGGCTTATACTCTGATTGACGCGGCGGTTGCTCTCCCCCTTGTTGGATTCTTTTTTTCGATCTGCGAACAATTCTAAACTGTAGATGTTAAAAAATAAAAAAGCCCGCCGGGAAAGACGGGCTTTTTAAACTGTTTTCTGGACCGTTATTGGATGGCCAGTGCCGGAATGACCGGGGCGGGGCGCTGCGGATCGGGTGTTTGATCCTGTGCCGCATCGATTCCTTGTGCCGGTTTGGCAAAGGCCAAACTGACGGGTTGCGCAGACACCTTCACGGCACCATCCGGATCGTATTTGTTGGCAGCACTGCCCGTTTCGCGGGTCAGGGCATTGGCCACTTGCTGTTCACGCTCGGCACGTAAAACGGCCACAACGGCCTGCGGCGGCACGTGCGCTTTGTTCAACCCATCGCCATGGTAATAGCTTTTCCCGGCCATATCTTTTGGCAGGGAGGCCCATTCCATGGACATGTTGCGCATGAATTGGCTTTCACTCATGTCGCCGTTCAGGAATTTGCTCAGGCCGCGGCGCTCCATCAGAACACCGGCCATTTTATCCTGCATATCCTGATCGAATTTTTCGTTCCCGCTCAGGCCCATTTCATTTTTCAAGCCGCGCAGGGTCTTCTCGATAATCTGGTAGCGGCCCGCGGCGGAGTTGCCCGGGTCGTTGTTTTGCCAGGCCAGAACTTCGTTAATCGTCATGCCGGTGAAGTTCACATGGCGGTTGCCAAAGGCCGTGTTGTAAGATTGGCCAGTCTCGTGATTTTTTTGGCTGTGTTCACCCGTGGAAATCAGGTCCAGCAGGTTCTGCGGCGGGTTGAGAACAACGGCGCGTGCTTTGCTGAAGTCTGTCTTGCTAAAATCTGTGCGGCTTTCCCATTCGCCGTCATGCGCTTTTACATCATTGCGCCAGCCGCGATACTGGGTGTCATCCATGCCCATGATACCGGCGAACAATTTGTTCAGGCCGGTTTGGCTGCCGTTTTCAGGATCCAGGAATGACATGAAGTACATCAGGATCTGGGCCAGAACCTGTTGCAGGAAGCCGAGCTGGCCATAGGCCATGGCGGGGGCAACTTGCTGGGGACCCTGCGTCAGCTTGCGCGGATCAACCCCGTTTTGTACGGGGGCGGGTTGGGCTGTGTTTTGTGTTGTATCTACCACCATAGTCCTACACCCTTGTTTTTATTCTATTTATTGGGGCCTCTGTCAGGCTCTTCCTGTCTGTGATTGCCCCCATAATATCGAAAAAGCCCCTGTTTTGTCAAACTTTTCCGGCTTTATAATCAGGCCATCCCCATGCTCATCGTTTGGCCGTTCAGGCCCGCGCGGCGGGTCTGTTCGGTCATGTCCATATCAGCGCCCGGCACTTGCGGTGTGGCCGCAGTCGGTTGATTCGGGCTGGCTGCGGCGGCAAAGGCGCTGTTCATGTCCATGCCCGGATCAATGTCGGATTTTGCGGCCGATGTGCCCACGCGACTGGTTGCGGCATCATTGCCGGTCGATGCGACCATTTCGCGCTCCGGGGCCATGCCATAACGTTCGTCAATCAGGCGTTTTGTATTGTCCATCGATGTGGAGACATAGGTGCGCAATGATTCCGGCGTTTTATCCAAAATTTGCGTGCGGTCGATTTGCTGGCTTAAAATTTGTTCGCGCGTATCCGTGTTTTCTAACCAGGCCTGATAATCATTCATCTGGTTGATTTGGGCATCGGCGCTGTTGTTGGCATTCTCCAGTTTTTGCTGGGATTCGGCCAGATTTTTTTCTGCTGTTTCCAGTTCTTGAATAGCTTCCAATTGCTCTTGCTGCGCGGCGGTCAGGTTCCCCTGCTTTTCCATCAATTCGGCTTTGGCCTGGGCCAGGTCACCCTTTGCAATGCCCAGCTCTTCAACTTTTTTCAGCTTCGCCTGAGCAAGGGCTTCCCCTGCGCTAACAACGTTTTGCAATTCTGTTTGGTTTTCCGCGAGGTCGGCTTTCAAATTGCCGATTTCCTGGCGAATGCCCACCATGCCTTCTTCGTAGTATCCGCGCAGTTCTTCAAGGCTGACACGACGTTCGCTCAGCTGCGCGTTTTCGGCTGTTTTTTCGTTTACTGTGTTTTGCGCCTGTTCGGCCTGCGTTTTTGCATCATCAATTTCGACGGTTTTGTTGATAAACTTGTCAAGGTTATCGCCGCTTTGTTGTTTCAAGTTGCTGTAGCGTTCGAAAGAGGACAGGGCATTTGCGTTGTCGAGATCGTCTTTGGAGATGTCCTTCACATCGCCATTTTGGTTGACGATCTGGCCCTGTTCATTGACGAACAGTTTGTCGCCATTTTCCGGGTCGCGCGGTGCGTTGGCTTCCATCGCGTTCAGGCGGCGGAAAACCTCGGAGTTATCGGTTGCCACGGCCATCTGCTCTTCTTTGGCCGTGTTCAACTTGTCGAGATTTTCTTCCAGAATTTGCTGGTTGGTTTCAACCATGGCCTCGTTCGCGGCCATTTGCCCGTCCAACACGGTCATTTGGGCGTCGATCTGGTTGATTTCCTGCTGGGTATTGGCTTCTTGCTCTTCCAGAACGTCAATCTGATTGTTGAGCTGTTCGCCCTCGGCTTCCAAAACGGCACGCTGTTCTGCGTTTTCTGCGATCTTTTGATCCAGAACAACGACGTCTTCGTTCAAACGCTCGACGCGCTGTTCGGCGGCCTGAACATTTTGTTCGGCTTCTTCCACTTCGCGTTCTGCCTGCGCGACACGTTCGTTGGCTTCGTTCAGGCGTTTTTGGGCTTGTTCGACGGCCAATTGGTTCTGGCGGACGTTTTCTTCCAGCTGGCGGATATATTGGCTGTAACGAATGGCCTGGGCTGTGCGTTCTTTTTCTTTCTGCTCGGCCTGGGTCTGGCCACCGCGCACGCTGCTATTCACCGGTCCGGTCGTGCCCATGCGTTCGGCCAGGGTTTCCATCGCGTTTAATTCACGTAATCCCTTGTGACCGTGTTGTGATTCATAAACGGCATCCATCACGTTTTCGGCGGCGATGGTGCGCGCATTCGGTGTTTTCACCTGTGCTTCAAAAATCGGGCTCAGGGCTTCAATCTGAATGGCCTGTTGATCCGGGCCGCTGGCTTCGGAAGCCGCGTTATTATTCTGGTTTGTTCCTTGTGAGGATGCTGACGGTGCGCTGTCTTTTGTCGCGGCGGCCTGGGGCGCGGAATTGTCAATCGCTGCGATATTGGTCGCGCTGTTGATTTCATTCGGGATCGTTTGGGATTGTGCGGCCGCATCGTTACCCAATTCCATCGCGCGTCGCGCCGATTGCAGCGGGGCGGTATCGAACAACGCGCGATCAGCCTCGGCCCCCTTCATGCCGATGGTTGTGGTCGATTCATTGAAGATGCGGCGATAGGTGCCGCGTTCGACATCATATACAGCGTTGGTTTGGTTCGGTGTTTGGCCTGATTCTGCCACTTCATATCCCCCGGGGTGTACTCACACGCCCCCATCATGCACAAAAACGAATAATATTATGTTAAAAGATCAAGTTTTATTAAAATTTTATCTATTCAAACAGGAAGATAGCCGGGGACAGCCGTTTGAAGCGGGCTTTGCAGCTTTGCAAAAGAGGGGCCGGGTGGTAAATCTCTGGGGTTAGTCTGATAACCCACCTGATCCAAACGGGGTCCAAATGAATATTCATGAGTATCAAGGCAAAGCCCTGCTGAAAAAATACGGCGTTCTGGTGCCCGAGGGCATTCCGGCCATGACGGTTGCCGAGGCTGTGGCCGCGGCGAAACAACTGCCAGGTCCGCTGTATGTTGTAAAATCCCAAATCCATGCGGGCGGCCGTGGCGCCGGTAAATTCAAAAACAATCCGGAAGGCAAGGGCGGTGTTCGTCTGTGCAAAACGGTTGATGATGTGAAAGACGCCGCCGAGGCGATGCTGCACCAGGTTCTGGTGACCAAGCAGACCGGACCGGATGGTCAGAAGGTTCAACGCCTGTACGTCACCGACGGTGTGGACATTCAAAAAGAATATTACTGCTCCGTCGTTCTGGACCGCGCAACGTCCCGCGTGACGTTCATGGTGTCCACCGAAGGCGGCATGGATATCGAAGAAGTGGCCGAAACCCACCCGGAAAAAATCATTCGCTGTGCGATTGACCCGGTGACGGGCATGCAGGGCTTCCACGCCCGCAAGCTGGCCTTCGGTCTGGGCCTGTCCGGCGATGCGCTGAAGAGCGCGCAAAAATTCTTCATGTCCCTGTACAAAGCATTCGTGGACATGGATTGCTCGATCGTTGAAATCAACCCGATGATCGTGACCGACAAAAACGAAGTGATGGCGTTGGACGCCAAACTGAACTTCGACGACAACGCCTTGTTCCGTCACCCGGACATTGCCGATCTGCGCGATGAAGCCGAGGAAGACGAGAATGAGCGTTTGGCCAAGGATTGGGAATTGTCCTATGTCCGCCTGGACGGGAACATTGGCTGCATGGTCAATGGCGCCGGTCTGGCCATGGCAACCATGGACATTATCAAACTGTATGGTGGTGAACCTGCAAACTTCCTGGATGTGGGCGGCGGTGCAACGACCGAACGCGTGACCGCAGCCTTCAAGATCATTCTGTCTGATCCGAATGTGAAGGGCGTATTGGTCAACATTTTCGGCGGCATCATGAAATGCGACATCATTGCCAACGGCATTATCGCCGCGGCGAAGGAAGTGTCGCTGTCGGTTCCGCTGGTCGTTCGTCTGGAAGGCACCAACGTTGAGCAGGGTAAGAAAATTCTGCGCGAAAGCGGTTTGCCGATCACGTCCGCGGATAATCTGGCCGATGCGGCCCAGAAGGTCGTGGATGCAACGAAAAAAGCGCTGGCCGCTTAATCACGAAAAGGATCATGAGCATGAAAAAAATCCTGTCTTTGTCCGTTCTGGCGATCCTGCTGGCGACCACGCCAGCTATGGCCCAGACTGCGGAAACCACAGCGGCGGCCAAGCGTTATGTTGAGGCTGTTCCGTCCCAGAAAATGGTTGATGAAATGTTGGACCAGTTCAAATCCAACGAACAAATCAACCTGACCGAAGCCGATATTGCGGCCATTCGCAATTCCGTCAATGCGGCCAATCTGGACGCGGTGATGATTGATGCCATGGCCAAACATTTCACGGTTGAGGAAATCAATGCACTGGCCGACTTCTATACGTCTGCGACGGGCAAATCGATCATGAAAAAGATGCCGGCTTATATGAATGAGATCATGCCGACGATTCAAAAAGCCGTGATGGATGCCGTGATTGCCGAGATGCAGAAAAAGGCACCTGCATCGGCTCAGTAATCGAAACAACCAGTAACAAATTTGGAGTGTAGGCTTATGGCCGTTCTTGTCGATAAAAATACCAAAGTGATCTGCCAGGGTTTCACCGGCGCACAGGGCACGTTCCACTCGGAACAAGCCATTGCGTACGGAACGAAAATGGTGGGCGGCGTGACCCCGGGTAAAGGTGGCACGAAACACTTGAACCTGCCCGTGTTTGACACGGTGGCTCAGGCGAAAGCAGAAACGGGATGCAACGCATCCGTGATTTATGTTCCGCCACCGTTCGCGGCGGATGCCATTCTGGAAGCCATTGATGCCGGTATCGAACTGGCCATCTGCATTACAGAAGGCATTCCGGTTCTGGACATGGTGCGCGTGCGCCGTGCGCTGGATGGGTCCAACACCCGCCTGATCGGACCGAACTGCCCGGGCATTATCACGCCGGATGAATGCAAAATCGGCATTATGCCGGGCCACATTCACAAGCGTGGCAAAATCGGCGTTGTATCCCGTTCCGGTACCCTGACATACGAGGCTGTGGCACAAACCACGGCCGCCGGGTTGGGCCAATCCACCTGTATCGGTATTGGTGGTGATCCGGTCAACGGCACCAACTTTATCGACTGCCTGAAAATGTTCCATGACGATCCGGAAACCGAAGCCATCATCATGATCGGCGAAATCGGTGGCAGTGCCGAAGTGGATGCGACGGAATATTACAAATCCTTGACCAACAAAAAGCCGATCGCTGGTTTCATCGCCGGTGTGACCGCGCCGAAGGGCAAGCGTATGGGCCACGCCGGGGCGATTATCTCCGGTGGTGCCGACACGGCGGAAGCGAAAATCGCCGCCATGAAGGCCGCTGGTTTCGTTGTTGCCGACAGCCCGGCCAGCCTGGGTCAGGCCGTTCAGGAAGCCATGAAAAAGGCCGCTTAAGCGCGATCATTCGTATTTTAATAAAAAGCGGCGAAGCCCACGGGTTTCGCCGCTTTTTGTATCCGGTTTTATTCCCCGCATTTTATGGTAGAATCGAAGGGTTATACCGAATGGGGGATGGCCACCAATGCTCGACCAATTTTCTGAAGACCAGCAAGCTTTGTTGATCGCGTTGCCCTATCGCACCGGGCTGTGGCTCAGCCAGTGTGATTCCACGGGCGGTGGCGATGCCGATGAGGCCGAGATGCAAGCCCTGCACGAAATTGTCACCGGTTTTGCCGAAGATTTCCTGAAATCCGAATTTGTTCAGGCTTTGATGGAACAAACTGTGGCGCACAAAAATGCGTGGAGCACGTGGAACCGCGACATTGATCTGGTGCCCGAGGAATGCCGCAAGGCCGTGCAGTTGCTGGCCGATCATCTGGATCGCAAGGAATTTCTGTCTTTCAAACAAAACCTGATGGAAATCGCGACCGACGTGGCGTTGGCTTATCGTGAAAACGGGGATGACAGCCTGTCGGGGCGCGTGAATGTCTATACGCGGTTGGTTTCTGAAAAGGTCCGGTCGATGATGATGGGGCGTCCGCCACGGTCATTGGATGAAATCCTGAATATTTCAGAAGCCGAACAGGCAGCACTCGACCGTCTGGCCGAGGCCTTGGATTTGGACGGACGCTTGTTCAAAGCACGTGAACCCAACGCCGCTTGATCAAAAGGAAAGAGCAACGCCATGGCCTATCTGGAGCATTTTAACGGACATGACCTCGATCTGTTGGTCGCGTTGCCGTATCGCGCCGGCCTGTTCGTCAGCAGCAGCGATTCCCAGGGTGAAAACAAAGCCGATGCCGAAGAGTTAAAAGTTCTGCACGATTTGATCGAGGCCCAGGCGAAGGGGATGTATGAATCCGCCTTCGTGCATGAAGTGATGGTCGAAACCTTTGCCCGTCGGGCCGATTGGCGCAATTGGGGCGAGCATCTGGATACGGTGCCGGGTGAATGCCGCAACACCGTTTTGATGTTGTCGCATGTGGTTCCATCCGGAAAAATTCAGCAACGCGATATTGATGCGTTCAAAGGTATCCTGCTGCAAATTGGTCTCGACGTGGCCAAGGCCTATCGCGAGTATGACCGCAACGAGAGTTGGACCGCGCGCTTCTATCGCCGTTTGGGCATCATGGTGGACGGGTTGCTGGGCATCGTGCGCGGGGAACATTATTCATCGTCCGAATTGCTGAACATCAGCTATGAGGAAGACATCGCCCTCAATACATTGGCCGAGGCCCTGCGGGCCGATCTGGTGGCGCAGGTGGAAAAAGCCACCTTGCACACGGGCGAAACGATTCCGCACACCTGATATATTTTCATAATTATATGATGGACTGGGTTTTCCTATGGATTCCCGCGCCGTACCCTTTTTTTAACCATGGGCGGTGCTATAGTCCGTGGCAGAATACTATACCCTTTGTTGTGCCGGGGCCGTCGGGGGCACACACCAGTAATGACGACAACAAACCGAGAGTGAAAAATCGTGACCTCTGAAACAGCGAAAATGAGTGTTTTGACCGGGATGAACGCGGAATATATCGCGCATCTGTACGCCCGTTACATGCAGAGCCCGGAGAAAACGGATCCGAGCTGGAAAGCCTTTTTTCAGGATTTGAACGATAACGAACTGGCTGTGTTGCAGGATTTGGCTGGCGCCAGCTGGACCCCCGATGAAAATAAACGCAGCCGCCGCGCCTTTGGCTCTAATACCGGGAATGTTGTGGGCATGACGGTGGCATCATCCGCCGCGCGGGCATCGGCACCGGCCGCATCTGCGGAACTGACCGATGATGTGCGTCGTGCAACGCTGGATTCCATTCGTGCTTTGATGATGGTGCGGGCTTACCGCGCACGCGGTCACTTGCTGTCCAATCTGGACCCGCTGGAATTGAAAGAAAAAACATACCACCCGGAACTGGACCCGGCGCATTACGGTTTTTCCGATTCCGATTATGATCGCCCGATTTTTATTGATGGTGTTCTGGGGTTTGAAACGGCGACGTTGCGCGAAATTGTCACGGCTCTGCGCCAAACCTATTGCGGGGCTGTGGGTGTTGAATTTATGCACCTGAGCGACCCGGCCGAAAAATCATGGATCCAGCAGCGCATTGAAGCACCGCGCAACCAAACCGATTTCACGGTTGAGGGAAAACGTGCCATTCTGCAACGTTTGACGGCGGCGGAATCGTTCGAAAAGTTCCTGCACGTTAAATATGTGGGCACGAAACGCTTCGGTCTGGATGGTGGCGAATCCACCGTACCGGCAATTGAACAGGTTTTGAAACGCGGGTCGCAACTGGGTGTGAAGGAAGTTGTGTTCGGTATGGCGCACCGTGGCCGTCTGAACGTACTGACCAATGTTCTGGGCAAGCCATTCACGGCAGTGTTTTCGGAATTCCAGGGCAATTCGGCCAACCCGGATGATGTTCAGGGATCGGGCGACGTGAAATATCACCTTGGCACATCCACCGATCGTGAATTTGATGGCAAGACTTTGCACTTGTCGTTGACCGCCAACCCGTCCCACCTGGAAGTGGTCGACCCGGTTGTGATCGGCAAGGTGCGTGCAAAACAGCAACAGCGTGGTGACAAGGACCGCACGCAGGTTCTGCCGATCCTGTTGCACGGTGATGCCGCTTTTGCCGGACAGGGACTTGTGGCCGAAACGTTGATGATGTCGGAACTGAGCGGCTATCGCGTCGGTGGCACCGTTCACATTGTGATCAATAACCAGATCGGTTTCACCACCATGCCGCAATACAGCCGTTCGGGCCCGTACCCGACCGACGTTGCGAAAATGCTGGCTGCGCCGATCTTCCACGTCAATGGCGATGACCCGGAGGCCGTTGTCCACGCCGCCCGTATCGCCATCGAATTCCGTCAGGAGTTCAAGAAGGACGTGGTGATCGATCTGGTCTGCTATCGCCGCTACGGCCACAACGAAGGGGATGAGCCGGCCTTCACCCAGCCGTTGATGTACAAAAAAATTAAAACCCACATGTCTGTGCGTGACATGTATTCGAACCGCTTGGTGGCCGACGGCACATTGAGCGAAGCTGAATCCAAAGCGATGGTGGATGAGTTCAACACCTATCTGGAGCAAGCGTTCGAAGCGACCAAATCCTATAAGCCGAACAAAGCGGACTTCCTGGAAGGCGCATGGACCGGGTTGAAGGTTGCCAGTGGCGATGAACGCCGTGGTGTGACCGCGATTGATGATGCGATGATGCAAAAATTGGGCAAGGCGCTGACGACCGTGCCGGCCAATTTCAACATCAATTCTAAAATTGCCCGTCAATTGGAAGCCAAGGCCGACATGTTCAAAACCGGCCAAGGGTTTGATTGGGCCACGGCGGAAGCGTTGGCGTACGGTTCCTTGGCGGCTGAGGGCTATAATGTCCGTTTGTCCGGTCAGGATTGCCAGCGCGGGACATTCTCGCAACGCCACGCTGTTGTGACGGATCAGGAAGATGAAAGCAAATATTGCTTCCTGCAACATATTGGTGGCAATCAGGGCACGTTCGAAGTGCATGACAGCCCGCTGTCCGAAGCGGCCGTTCTGGGCTTTGAATACGGTTATTCGTTGGCCGATCCGAAAACGCTGGTTCTGTGGGAAGCGCAGTTCGGTGACTTCGTGAACGGCGCACAGGTCGTGATTGACCAGTTTATTTCATCCGCTGAAACCAAATGGTTGCGCATGTCCGGTCTGGTCATGTTGTTGCCGCACGGGTTCGAAGGGCAGGGGCCGGAACATTCCTCCGCGCGCATGGAACGTTTCCTGCAAAACTGTGCGGAAGATAACTGGCAGGTGGCAAACTGCACCACCCCGGCCAACTATTTCCACATCCTGCGCCGCCAGATGGTTCGTGATTTCCGCAAGCCGCTGATTATCATGACGCCGAAATCATTGCTGCGTCATAAATTGGCGGTGTCACCGGCATCCATGATGACGGGACAATCCACATTCCACCGTATTCTGTGGGATGATGCGATGGACCAGATGAACAAGCCGAAGGACATCAAGCGCGTGATCATCTGCTCGGGCAAGGTGTACTACGACCTGTTTGAAGAGCGTGAAAAGCGCGGTCAGAAAGACGTGATCATCCTGCGTCTGGAACAATTCTACCCGTTCCCGGCGAAAGCCTTGGGCGAAGAATTGTCCAAATATCCGAACGCCGAAGTGATCTGGTGCCAGGAAGAGCCGTATAACCAAGGCGGCTGGCACTTCGTTGATCGCCGGATCGAAGATGTCTTGAAATCCATCAAACACAAATCCAGCCGTCCGCGTTACGCCGGACGCCCAGAGGCTGCCGCCCCGGCCACAGGCTTGATGAAGCGTCACAACGCGGAACTGGCCAAGTTTTTGGATGAGGCCCTCAAAGGCTAAATTTGACAGAATCTGTCCTTTTGGCGTAAAAACCCCTCTCGTGAAAACGGAGGGGTTTTTGCTCGATTTCCTGAAAATTCCCAAGGCCCGCGCGGTCTTGGATGATGGCACGGTTGAAGATGTCGTTCTGCCCACCGCACTGGCGCGGGTGGATGCGGTGGCCTATGACCCGGACCGGCATAAGGGGAAATTGCATTGCCCATCCTGTGACGTGAAGGTCCATTTCAATCGTGGCAGTGCCGTGATGTGTGGTGGCACGATGCAGGGGCAACGCCCGCATTTCAAAACCAATCCGGGCAATCCGCATGATCCGTCCTGTGCCTACATCGTCACCTATGATGATGTCGAGCATGAAGAGGTGGATCGCACACGCGGTTATCGCATTCACCTGAATCTTGCGGCGCTGTCGACATTGTTTAATGAACGCGCGCGTCATTACCAACGTGCGGATGGGCGTCGCATTGTGACGGATGATCCGCGTCTGGTCGGCCGGGAATCGCTGGCCGTGCAATCGGCATCTGATCTGATTACGCGGCTTTTAAAAAACGGCGACCCGGCACGCATTCGTGATTCCGTTGTGGTGCAGGGGAAACATATCCTGCCGTGGAATCAGTTTTTTATTCGTCATTCATCGGATGGCAAAGATAACACGCGTTTTCACGCCTTGACCGAACGTTTGTTGGGTATGAATAAAGGGGCGCGCGTTCCCGTGTTGATGGAGATACGGGCCGATCAGCCGGCGCAATGGAATCAACGTGGCGATGCGGGTGTGATGGATTCGCAAAAATTCTTCTGGCGCCGCAGTGATGGCGGAGCCGAATTTATCGCGCCGCGTTTATATCTTGATCCGCCGGCACATGGAAAAATGGCCGCTGAAACGGCGCATTTGTTACAGGCGATTACAAGCGAAGCGGGGGCGTATCTGGTGATGGGCTTTGCGCGCTTGCATACCTATCAAACACGCACTGGACTTTTGCATGCGTTGAATATCAGCGTCAGCGATGAAAGCCAGATTGCGCGCGTTGAACTGCGTAATCTGCGCAAGAAGGTGGCGGCACCCGCGCTTGCGCCTAAGCCGGACTAAAAACCTTTAGCCCGACAATTCCTGCCACGATCATGGCAATGCAGGCTAGGCGCAGCGCCGTGGCCGGGTCACCGAACAGGATAATGCCCAAAATGGCGGTGCCCACGGACCCGATTCCTGTCCACACGGCATAGGCGGTTCCAATCGGTAAATCCCGTACGGCCAGACCCAACAGGACGATGCTGACCGTCATGGCGATCAAGGTCAGGACGCTGGGGACCAGAACGGTAAAGCCCTGCGTGTATTTCAGGCCGATGGCCCAGCCGATTTCAAATAATCCCGCCAAACTCAGTAAAATCCATGCCATGTCATGCTCCATCCATAAGGGCTGGAATCAGTATAGCCTGTCCATGGGGTGGGGGTAGCCCTTGTCGCTGATATTACGAAAATAAAATGCTCGAAACTGCATAAAAACCCCTGTGTTCACTGTTGACGCTGGGGGCTGTTCGGGCCAAATTAAGCCCGTCCAACATCTTCTTATAAAGGCGTTTTTTAACATGGCTCAAATCAAAGTCCCGACGCTGGGTGAATCCGTGACCGAGGCCACTGTGGCCCAATGGCTGAAGAAGGAAGGCGATGTCGTCGCCGCCGATGAGCCGATCGTGGAGCTGGAAACCGACAAGGTGACATTGGAAGTCAACGCACCGTCCGCTGGCGTGTTGGTCAGCATCGGTGTGAAGTCGGGTGAGACGGTTGGTGTTGGTGCCATTCTGGGCGAAATCGCTAATGATGCGGGTGCAAAACCGTCCGCGCCTGCGGCTGCTGCGCCAGCACCGGCTGCGACCCAGGCTGCAGCCCCTGCACCTGCGAAAACGGAAGAGCACAAACTGTCCCCGGCGGTTCAGAAAATGACCGCGGACAACGCCATCAACCCGGCCAGCGTAGAAGGCACGGGCAAAGATGGCCGCATCACCAAGGGTGACGTGATCAACCATATCGAGACCGCCCGCGCACCGAATGCCGTGACGTCCGCCGTTCAAGCTGCACCGCGCGCCATTGGCCCGCGTGAAGAACGTGTGAAAATGACCCGTCTGCGTCAGCGTATCGCGCAGCGTTTGAAAGAGGCCCAAAACAATGCCGCCATGCTGACCACCTTTAACGAGGTGGATATGACGGCCGTGATGGAACTGCGCAACCTGTACAAGGACCAGTTCGAGAAGAAACACGGCGTGAAGCTGGGCTTTATGTCCTTCTTCGTAAAGGCGGCTGTGAACGCCCTGAAAGAATTGCCGGCCGTGAACGCGGAAATTTCCGGTGATGAAATCATCTACAAAAACTACTACGACATTGGTGTGGCTGTTTCCACGCCGCAGGGTCTGGTGGTTCCGGTTGTGCGTGATTGCGAAGAAAAATCCATGGCGACGATTGAATCTGAAATCGGTGCCCTGGGTCTGCGCGCACGTGATGGAAAAATCACGCTGGAAGAAATGACGGGCGGCACGTTCACCATCACCAACGGTGGTGTGTTCGGGTCCCTGATGTCCACGCCGATTTTGAACCCGCCGCAATCCGGTATTCTGGGCATGCACAAAATCCAGCAACGCCCGATGGTGATGCCCGATGGTTCGATCAAGGCCCGCCCGATGATGTATCTGGCGCTGTCCTATGATCACCGCATCATTGACGGCCGTGAAGCGGTGACCTTCCTGGTCCGTATCAAGGACGCACTGGAAGATCCGCAACGTTTGCTGCTGGATATCTAAGGATCAACAAAAAACCCGCCGGATGGCGGGTTTTTTATTATTTCCATTCCACGGCGGTTACGATGTCGTGATCGGTCAGAAGTTTCAGGGCATCCAACCCATTTTGATCCCGGGCGTGGGTGATATCCCCGATCAGCAATTGCGTCTGTCCGCCGCCAACCATGTTCACGAATTCACGCGGGCTGGGCACAATCGCGCTGTACACATAGCCGGGCATAATGCGCAGGCCCAGCCGGGATGCGTTCATCAACAAACGATTGATCGGTTCCAGTATGAAATTGTATTTCCCGCCCGGTGCCGCACGCGGATGATCGTCATGGGTGTAACCGATTGTGATATGGTCGCGGGCGCTCAGCACATAAACGCCTTTCCCGGTGGGGTCTTCGGCCACAACAACGGCAAAACGTTCATTGATATAATGCGGGCGTTCGGCGGCGATGACTTCAGTAAAAAATCCCGTATCGGCCTTGCGGCGGAATTTTGTAACGCGGATCGGGTTATCGTTTTCTGGGATGAAGTCATCCGGCATCTCCAAAATCGGCGTCAGGATTTTATCCTTGCGCCGCACTTCGTACACGCTGATCCCGGCTTTTTTGCAAATTTCCAGCGACATGGCTTGAAACTCATCACCGCGACGTTCGGCAAAATCCTTCTCAAACCCTTTGTGGTCGATAAAGATTTTTTTGATCCCGGCTTCGGCGATATTCTTGGCGCAGTTGGGGCAAATGGGGTCGGTGACGTAAATGCTACCCCCCTCTGTCCGCGGCGCGCGCAGAAGGCACGCGGTTTCCGCGTGAATGGTGCCGCTGCTGTTGCCGATGCGTGTGCCTTCATCCAACCCCGCCTGAATCGGCTCCGGCCAGAAATTGGTGGCGGCGGTCGCAAACGGATTGCCATTGTGGTCGATGCCCGATACGGCGGCGGCGATCTTGTTGGTGGGGTGGGGGCTGGAATTCACAACTTCAACCGCCATCTGCATCATGGCAAATGGGTCGGGTTGGTTGGTCTGGGCCTGCGGACGCTTAAAAATCATGTTTTTTATCAGTCTACTAACTGTCTGGTCCGTCCCATCAGACGGGATAGAAGAATACAGAAAATCGGGCTGAAATGCCAATTTTTCGATTTTTCGGCGAATTTCCCTAATTTTCTTGACTCTTTTGGTCCTAATTCCTTATGAAAGGCCTAGGTTTGACCCAGCGTAATACGGAGATGTGAATGCCCGTTGATCAGGTGCTCGAAGATCACGTTAAACCCTATATTCTCGAGCGCTTTAAAGATGCTGACATGATCCTGCTCTGCGGTTCGCAAGCCCGCGTGCTGAATCAAGGTGGTGCGCTTGATGCGTCCGTCGCGCCGAAAAAAAATTCCGATTACGATTTTATCCTTCTCTATCCTGAACTTCCCGAAAAATACCCTGCGGCCTTGTTTGCCTCCGGCTGGATCGATGTGCCGGGCCATGGCGAGCGGGTCAGTATCGATATGAAGATCATGGATTACGATTATCTGGCCGTTCACGCCCAACACACACGCGAATTGCGCCGCTTCCCGTTCCTGTTCGATATGTTGAAAGATGCATACCCCATTCAAGACGTGAATGGGGTATTGCCAACTTTACGCCAGGAAGCTGTCCGTTTGTTGAATGCAGGTCCGTTGCCATTGGGGCCGACGCAAATCAATGAAATGCGGTCGCAATTGAACAACCTGTCCATGGCGTTGAACCAACCACATTCCAATGTGGGACAAAAGATGGTGGCGGTGGAATCGCTGCACATTCTGGCCAACAGCTATCTGCGGTCTTCCGTTATCTGGGATTCGCCGTTGGACCGTCATTTGTCATCGTTGTGTCAGGCTATTCCATCCGCCGGTATCCGCTTGGCCAAGGCGTTTAACGAGGCGAGTGTCGGTGATTTCGGCAGTTATCAAACCTTTATCCAAAAGGTGCAGGGCAAGCTGGATAAACGGGCCGGTGAAAACAACGCCGACTCTGTTTTGTTGCAACAGGATATTGGCAAGTTCGTCACGGTCGAAGAAAAACAAAAAAGCGACCAGCAGGGCGCCAAGATCATGGTGGGCCAATATCTGGCCCGTATGAAGGACGTGCAGGCCTATGAAACGGTGCGCCGTTATGGTCTGGAAAGCGTTCTGTGGTTGACCCTGAAGAAATATCAGTGCGAACAGATGAACGTGCCGTTTTCCTATGGTGAGGCCGCCGTGCAGAAGGCGGATGATGCCGCTGGCCGCCCCATCCTGCGCACCTTGTTTACCGCCATCCGCGACAACAATACGCACAAGATTGAAGGGCTGGCGAACACCATTCTGGCCAACCAAGGCGGTCTGACCTTCGATTATCTGGAACGAATCTATGTCGAAGATCTGGCCCGCCGTCGTGAAACTGCTAATATGAACCGACCGAAACCTGACCTTCGTGCCGGATTCTTTAAATATGGCTGATTATACGATCCACCGCGGCGATCTGGCTGCCGGTATCACCTTTGGCGATGTCGTGTCCATCGATTGTGAAATGATGGGCCTGAACCTCAATCGCGACCGCCTGTGCGTGGTGCAGATGTACGATCTGCACAGCGACCACGTCCATATCATCCAATTCCCCGATGCGGTGTATAACGCGCCCAACGTGCGCGCGGTTCTGTCTGATCCGGACCGTCTGTTTCTGGGCCATATGATCCGCCTCGATCTGGGCTGGATTTTGAAATATCTGGGCGTGGCCATCACCAATGTCTATTGCACGCGCACGGCGTCCCGTCTGGGCCAGACCTTTGGCGCATCGCATGATTTCAAGGATCTGGTCAGCAATTTGCTGGGCGAGAAAATTGATAAAAGCGAAACGTCCAGCTATTGGGGGGCGGATACGCTGACCCCGGATCAAATCCGCTATGTCATCAACGATGTGATTTTCCTGCACCGTTTAAAGCATGTTTTGGATGTGTTGCTGGAGCGTGAGGGGCGGATGCCATTAATGCGGGCCGCCATGCAAACCTTGCCTGCCCGGGTGCAGATGGACGTCGCTGGGTGGTGGGGCGATGATATTCTGAGCTTTCCGTTCTAAACAGCGAAGGTCAATAAAAAACCCCGCAATGACTTGCGGGGTTTTAATTTTTTTGTCCTGATGAATTACATGTCCAGCGTCATCGCGATCGGGCGGTTCTGGCGGAACAGGTACCCGTAATCACCACTCAACAGATCATGGATCTTGGTCGGGCCTTCGTTATCGTTGCTGGCGTTCAGACGGAAGGCGCTCTGGATCTTGGAGCCTTTCTTGTGCCCGGTGCGGGTGTTCAGCACGCTTTCCAGGTTCGGCAATTCACGATCCAGCGCCTTGAACCCACGTTCGGCCTTGCTGTCATTGTTGATGACAACGCGGTTGTTTGTGGCCTCCAGAATAGCTTTCTTTACGGCGGCCATGGCGATGTTTGTTTCATGCTTGTTCAGCGGGGACGAAACGTAGTTTTTCGCTTCCGGATTGCTGTCATAGTCGCAGGGCTTGAACAGGGTTTCGCACTCGATCTCCAGATCATGGTGGAAGACCAGCGGTGCGCCCTTGCGGCCCGGAATGTCCAAAACGAAAGCCACATCATCCAGCAGCAATTCACCAACGAAGCGGCGACCTTTCAGGCCGGTCACTTCTTCCGGGATTTCCACGACATAACGGGTGCGGATGCAATCAATGCGGAAATATTCGCGCAGATCACGGACGCTGATACCCTTCAGGGCGGCATGGATTTCGGGGAATTGGTCTTTGGGGTATTTTGCGCGGAGCGGCTTCAGGTCGGAATGTTCAAAATCGGCGATGCGGGCTTCAAATTCGCCACGGCGGACGGCGCCGCTTTCATCTTTTGTCTTACCGAGTTTGACGCAAATATCGGCTTCGGAAACTGTTTTCAGATCGCGGTTCTCGCACTCGCCACGGACGCGGAGGGTGACCCCTTTGTCATACATGCGGCGGTCGGGGGTGTCGAGCTGACGAGTCAGGAGACTCTTGCCGGGGCGTTCCAGCTTGATCCAGCCTTTTTCGCGGAAATATTGGTCGATTTGAGAGAAGGCGGATCGGTCAACGCCCGTGTCCTTTTCAGCGGACGGCGGGACCAGGAACTTGATTTCGACCTCACACACTTTGCGTGCCAGATCATTGAACGTTTGCTTTACGTTCGGGGAAGTATCCACCCCGTCGGTAAGGTCTAAATGATGGTTTTTCATCATTGCTCCTAAAGAGAAAGGCCTCACAGTTGTCGTGTTATAAGGGCTAGGGGGCTTCGGAGTCAATAAAATATTATGGCAATCTAATGTAATTTTTCGGCATTCTGTCCAAACCCCCTCGCCATCCCCTTGTTTTGCGCGTAAAAAGGGGGCTGACCACTCCGAAAACTTCTTTTAATTACATGTGGATAAAAGGATCATGACCGACGCACCCTCTTATGATGTCATTGTTATCGGCTCCGGCCCTGGCGGCTATGTTTGCGCCATCCGGTGCGCCCAGCTGGGTCTGAAAACGGCCTGTGTTGAGAAGCGGGACACGCTGGGGGGCACTTGCCTGAATGTGGGTTGTATCCCGTCCAAGGCCCTGTTGCAGGCGTCCGAGAAATTCCATGAGGCTGAGCACGCCCTGGCCGCTTTCGGGGTCAAGGTGGGCAAGCCGGAACTGGACCTGCCAACCATGATGAAGCACAAGGACGCGGTGGTTGAATCCAACACCAAGGGTGTGGAGTTTTTGTTCAAGAAGAACAAGATCGACTGGCTGAAGGGCGAAGGCAAAGTGGCCGCCGCTGGCGTGGTCGAAGTGGCCGGAAAAACATACAACGCCAAAAACATTGTGATTGCGACGGGCTCGGACGTGGCGTCTCTGCCGGGGATCACGATTGATGAAAAACGCATTGTGTCCTCCACCGGAGCCATTGCGCTGGAATCCGTGCCGAAACATCTGGTCGTCATTGGTGGCGGTGTGATTGGTCTGGAACTGGGCGCTGTCTGGGGGCGTCTGGGCGCGAAAGTCACTGTGGTTGAATATCTGGATCGCATCCTGCCGACGATGGATGGTGATTTGTCCAAGGAAGCCAAAAAAATCTTTGGCAAGCAGGGCATGGAATTCAAACTGTCCAGCAAAGTTACATCCGTCAAAGATAATGGCAAAGGCGTAACGTTGAGCGTTGAGCCGGCCGCTGGTGGTGCAGCAGAAACGATCGAAGCCGATATCGTTCTGGTCGCTGTTGGGCGCAAGGCCTATACCGATGGTTTGGGTCTGGATGCGGTGGGTGTTGAGCGTGATGAACGTGGCCGCGTCAAAACCGATGCGCATTTCCAATCCAATGTAAAAGGCATCTTCGCCATTGGTGATGTGATTGCCGGCCCGATGCTGGCGCACAAAGCTGAAGACGAGGGCGTGATTCTGGCCGAAATGATTGCCGGGCAAACGGGACACATTGATTACAATCTGGTCCCCAGCGTTGTGTACACATGGCCGGAAGTGGCCAGCGTGGGCCAAACTGAAGATCAGGTGAAGGCCGCCAACGCCCAATATAAAGTCGGTAAATTCCCGTTCAGCGCCAACGGCCGCGCCCGTGCGATGAACGCGACCGAAGGCTTCGTTAAAATTATTGCCGATGCCAAAACGGATCGCGTTTTGGGCGTGCACATCATCGGGCCAGAAGCGGGCACGTTGATTGCCGAAGCGGTCATCGCCATGGAATTTGGCGCCTCCGCCGAAGACATCGCCCGCACCTGCCACGCCCACCCGACCTTGGAAGAGGCGGTGAAGGAAGCGGCGCTGGCGGTTGATGGACGTCCGCTGCATATGTAAGCGGATCAAATGGAATAAAGAGCGGGGTGCATCATGCGCCCCGTTTTTTTATGTATCGATTTTATTGCGGGGGTGGGCTGCGTGGTGAATGCGGATCAATTCTTCGGCGTTCACTTCGGTATAACGCTGCGTGGTGGACAGGGAAGCATGGCCCAGCAATTCCTGAATTTCCCGCAAATTGGCCCCGTTTTCCAGCAAATGCGTGGCGAAGGAGTGGCGCAGCGCGTGCGGTGTCGCCGTTTCGGGCAGGCCGAGGGCGAGGCGAATATCGCGCATGGCTTTCTGGGCGACACCCTGATGCAGACGTTTACCGCGCTCGCCGATGAACAACGGGCGGTCGCTGGTTTCCGCAAACGGGCATTCGGCGCGGTATTGTGTGATCATGCGTTCAACGATTTGAAGAACGGGAACCTGTCGTTCCTTGTTCCCCTTACCGCGCACGCGGATAAATCCATCGCGGGGCAGGCCGTTGATATTCAGTGACAAGGCTTCGTCAATACGAAGACCACATCCGTACAGCAGGGTAAACAAAGCACGGTTGCGTGATCCGATCCATCCGTCATTGGTGGCGGCGGATAAGGATTCGGCATTGTCCAAAACACTTTGCGCCTGACGTTGGCTGAGGGGGCGGGGCAGTTTGTGGGGCAGTTTCGGTGTGCGTACCGTTTTAATAGCCCCGTTATGCATGATGCCGCTGCGATCCAGCCACCCGATCAGGTTTTTAACACCGGATAATCCGCGCGCCCGTGTAGCGGCGGATGCGCCGTCAATGGCGCGGCGGGACATCCATGCGCGAAATTCGCGAATGGTGGCGTCGGATAAATCGTTTAAGGATGGCGGGCGGCCCAAATGACCGCATAAAAATGTGACGAACCCTCCCACATCACCGCAATACGCCCGCACCGTGTGTTTGGACAGGTTTCTTTCCCGCAACCAATCCACCCAGTGCCCCAACGCATCGGCCAGATCCGGCGCGCATTGTTCGCGTTGCAGGTGCGTTAAATGGGGAGGCTCAGCCATGTGCGGAAACAGCGTTCAATCACGCCGCCCAAAAACCCGATTTGGTCCGTGCCTTGACCGGGTTGGAAATGGTTTGGATCACGGCTGCCAAACGCCACGATGGCCGGGGGGGCGTGGCGGGAAATGTCCAATCGCATCAATAATTGCGATTTGACCAATCCGGCCCCGCCGCCATAAATTTCATCCAGTCCGGAAATGTTTGATTCCAAAACGGCGTTCTGGCCTTTGGTCAACAAATGAATGGTTCCGCTGGGCACAACACGCACACCGGTCAGGTCGATATGGGGAATAACATCCGAGTCAATTTCAACGATCAGTGAAACAATGTCCACGTCCAGAAGGGTCGCGCAATCCATCGTGATGGTGCGAACAAAATCGTCAAAGCTGGTGGCTTCCAACAGCATCAGGACGGCATTGTGAATGCGGGCCTGGTTGTTCATGTTGGCGCGGCTGTTTTCAACAATCTCGCGCGTGGCTTCGATCACTTCGTCTTTATCTTCGCGCAGACGTTTAATCATAAAGGATTGGAAGTCGGTGACTTTGCGGTCATTATCCTTGCGCGTCGGCGGGAACAGCAGGTCACACGCATCCGGGTTTTTATCCAGAAAATCGGGGTTCTTGCGTAACCACGCAATAATGTCGTCGGCGTCAAATGATGGGGGTACAGATTTTTCGGTCATGGCGTTCGACATTGTTATGGGCGGCTTTCAGATACGAAAAGGTAGGAAAGGAAACAGGCACACTGTGATTTTTTCAGTGTGCCCGTTTTTCAGAATTGTTTCAATCTTAATGCGCGCTTACCAGCGCAGGCCTTACCAGCTTGGGCCGTCCAGATCATTGTCCTTGTTCAGGCCCAATTTGTCGCGCGTGGCGCGAATGGTCGTGATGTAGGTGTTTTTCAGCGGCAGACTGGCCGGTGTGTTGTCAATCAACGACCCGTCCGGCGTAATGACATGTTTGAACGCATCGGTGATGCCGATATCCGGAACGTGAATGGGGTCGGTTGTAAATTTCCATCCGTCTTTTTCCATCTCTTCGCGCACGGCTTTTTCCGGCCATGACACGGCATAATCCTGTTTCGTGTTAAATACGGATGCAAGTTTCTTAAAAAAATTACCGAGTCCCAATTTGATCTCCCCTGTTCTCAGGTGTTTGGTTGAGTCCGTTTCGATCGAACGTCGTAATTGTATGAATAAATTGAGAGTCTGACCAGAGGCCAAAAATAAAGCCACCGTTTCCGGTGGCTTTAGAATCCATAATAATATCGGCGTCTTTTACACTTTAGGGACAGGCTTGTTCTGGGCCAGTTCACGCCGCGTCGCAGCAATTGTGTCGTGATAGCGCGTCACATCCGATTCCCGTGCGTTGGGGCCAACCAAATCGCGTCCTTCCGGTGTCTGGATATATTTGTTGACCGACCCGCCGCCAATGCTGGCCAAACCGTGCGTGGCGAAACATTCGAATTTCCAACCTTGCTTCTGCATGGCTTCCATCACCTCGACTTCGGGCCATTTGATGCCGCCTGCATGATGGGTAAAACCCTCAGCCCAGCTGTCCAATCCCTTGTCCAGAACCTTTACCAATTTGTTCCATATTGTTTTGAGCTGCATGTGTCCCTCTAATCCCTTGAAATAAATGGATGAACGGTTGTACGGCAGGCCCGCTGGAAAAGTCAAAGGCCGCATGAAAATGCGGCCTTTATCAATGGGTTATTGTGGGTGGACAGGGGGTCAGAGAATGCTCTGGCCCGTCTTTTTCCAGTCATCCACGAACGCGGCCAGCCCCTTGTCGGTCAGCGGGTGGTTATAGAGTTTCTTGATCACATCGGCCGGGCAGGTGGCCACATGCGCGCCGATTTTTGCGGCTTCAACAATGTGCATCGGGTGACGCACGGACGCGACCAGCACTTCCGTTTCAAACTGCGGATAGTTGTCATAGATGGAAACGATGTCGGCAATCAACTGCATGCCATCATGCGCGATATCATCCAACCGTCCAACGAACGGGGAGATAAAGGTTGCGCCAGCCTTGGCCGCCAGCAACGCTTGCGCCGGAGAGAAGCACAGCGTGACGTTTGTCATGACCCCCTTGTCTGACAGTTCTTTGCACACTTTCAAACCGGCGGGGGTCAGCGGAACCTTCACGGCGATGTTCTTGGCGATCTTGGACAGCTTGTCCGCTTCCTTGCGCATCGTGTCGTAATCGGTGGCGGCAACCTCGGCGCTGACCGGGCCGTCGACGACGCCGCAGATTTCTTCGATCAGCGGAATAAATTGCTTGCCCGATTTGGCGACCAGTGTCGGGTTCGTGGTCACGCCATCCAGCAGGCCGGTCGAGGCCAGATCGCGGATTTCGTTGATATCGGCAGTATCGACAAAGAATTTCATAATGCGGCGGCTCCGGCTTTGGCGGTTTATCAATCTTGTGCTAGGTCTTAGCAGATGCAGACCCTGTTTGAAAGTATGGAAGAAAAGGCCCCCCCGGGGGGAGCGCCGGTGCCCGAAACGGCGCGCCGGGTTCTTGTGCTGGTCCCCTATCCGGTGGACCGGGCCTATACCTACGCCGTGCCGGACGGGATGGATGTATCGCCGGGTGATTACGTGACCGTGCCGCTGGGCAAGCGCGAGGTTCCGGGGGTGGTCTGGGGGACATCGGACGAAGACGTGCCGCCCAAAAAATTAAAGATGATCGTCGATCGTTTTGATCTGCCCCCGATGCAGGCCGCGCACCGCGATTTTTTAAGCTGGGTCGCCCAATATACGATGAGCGCTCCGGGCGCCGTTTTGAAAATGTGTCTGAGCGCCCCCGCAGGGCTGGAACCGCCGAAAGCGACGACGGGGTATGTGCTGAATGATTGGGTGCGGGATGTGCTGGCGCACTCCCCCCACCTCAATCCTCCCCCCTCGCGGAGGGGGGAGGAGGGGCAACGCGCAATGGATCAGGCGCGTGAGCTTCGCAAGGATATGACCGATGCGGAGACAAGGTTGTGGTTCTGTTTGAGCAAGGACCAGCTGGGGCATAAATTCCGCCGTCAGCATCCTATCCCGCCATATGTAGCTGATTTTGCCTGCATCGAAAAAAATCTGATTATCGAGGTCGATGGCGGGCAGCATAATGACAGTGCCCACGATGAAAAACGCACGGCGTTTTTAAACTCTCTGGGCTGGCGCGTTCTCCGTTTCTGGAATAACGAGGTTCTGGAGAATATCGATGGTGTCCTGCAGACAATCATCACAAAACTTGCCGAACATTCTCCTCCCCCCTCCGCGAGGGGGGAGGATCAAGGTGGGGGGAGAGCGAAGCTCCTCCGTAACCTGAACCCGCAACGGCGCAAGATTTTAGAGGCATTGTCCGACGGCCACCCGCGCCGCGCATCGGAAATCACGGATATGGCCGGATGTACGCCCGGCGTTATTAAAACCATGGTCGGGCAGGGCTTACTCCGCACCGTCAATCTGTTTTCATCTGCCCCGTGCCGCAATCCGGATATTGATCGCGTGGGGCCGGATTTATCGCCCGACCAACGCGCCACCGCCGATCATTTGATCGCGCAGGTGAAAAGTGGTGAACACCATACATCGTTGCTGGACGGTGTAACGGGTGCCGGTAAAACCGAAGTGTATTTTGAGGCGATTGCCGAAGCGGTCCGGTCGGGGAAGCAGGGCCTGATCCTGTTGCCGGAAATCGCTTTGTCGAATGCGTTTTTGGATCGTTTTAAAAAGCGCTTTGGATGTATACCTGCGCTCTGGCATTCGCATTTAACGCCCGCACAACGCCGCACCACATGGCGCGGTGTGGCCGATGGCACGACGAAGGTGGTGGTGGGGGCGCGATCGGCTTTGTTCCTGCCGTATCAGGATCTGGGCATCATCGTTGTCGATGAAGAACATGATCCGGCGTATAAACAGGAAGATGGTGTTATTTACCACGCCCGCGATATGGCGGTGGTCCGCGGTCATCGTGGGAAAATACCCGTGGTATTGGTGTCGGCCACGCCGTCATTGGAAACCATCCTGAATGCATGGAACGGGAAATATGATCATCTGGTCCTGCCCGTGCGTCATGGCGGGGCGGAAATGCCGCATATCGACCTGATCGATATGCGGGCGGATAAGCCAGCGCGGCAGCATTTTATTGCGCCAACCCTGCATAACGAAATTCAATCGACATTGGATCGGGGGGAACAGGTGTTGCTGTTCCTCAATCGCCGGGGATATGCACCGCTCACCCTGTGCCGGACGTGCGGCCATCGTTTTGAATGCCCGCGCTGCACAGCGTGGCTGGTCGAACATAAAAAAACATCGCGCCTGCATTGTCACCATTGTGGGTTTGCAACGCCAATCCCAAAGGAATGCCCGTCGTGCCATGATACGGATTCCCTCGCGGCCTGTGGCCCCGGTGTGGAACGGATCAAGGAAGAGGTCGCGGCCCTGTGGCCCGATGCCCGCACGGTTATTCTGGCCAGCGATATCGTCGATACAAACGATAAATTAAAGGCCGTTTTGGACGATATCCGTGAACGCCGCATCGACATTGTGATTGGCACGCAAATTATTGCGAAGGGGCACCATTTCCCGCATTTGACCTTGGTTGGCGTGATTGATGCCGATCTGGGCTTGGGCGGTGGTGATTTGCGTGCGGCGGAACGCACCTTCCAATTGTTGCATCAGGTTGCAGGCCGGGCCGGGCGCGAGGAATTAAAGGGGCATGTCTTCCTGCAAACCTTTATGCCGGAAAACAAAGTCATGCGCGCCATGGCCGCCGATGATCGCGATGAATTCCTAGCGGTCGAGGCCGAGGAGCGTGAACGTGCACTGATGCCCCCTTACAGCCGTCTGGCCGGAATTATCGTATCGGGTCGTGATGAAAAGCAGGTGATGGAAACGGCGCGTGCGCTCGGGGCCTGTGCGCCGCAGGGGCCGGATGTTTTAACGCTGGGCCCGGCGGAGGCGCCGTTCTACCGCCTGCGCGGCAATTTCCGCCGTCGCTTGCTGGTGCGGGCCGCAAAAACAATCAATCTGCAACGCGCCATCGAAACATGGGTCGCCAGCGTGAAAATCCCATCCACCGTGCGGGTGCAAGTGGATATTGATCCGCAAAGCTTCTTGTAAATTTACGGCGCTGGATGGTTTGATGGTTTTTTCAAATCGTGCGGCATCGGACCGTAGCCCAGTCCTTCGACTTTGGGCAGGGTGGACAGGCAATCATAAAAATCGCCCGGTTTAGCGCAAAGAGGGGCGTAGATTTCATCCGGCGCGTTTTTGTATGTGCGGATCTTTTTTGTTGTGTCCAGTTCGTCCAGATACATATCGATGGATTGCGCACGATAGATAGCGTTCAGCCATTGATTATTCCGCCATGCGATAGCGGCGGCGGCTGTTGCGTCCCTTTGGGCTGTTTCATCAAGCGGATCTTTGCCCGCCATTGCGGTTTCAAAGGCGACACCCGTGTCACGGTAATTTTCAATGCTCATCAATCCGTCCCACACGCGTGCATCGCCGGCGGCGCGGGTCTGCCATGCCAGCAGGGTGGCCAGGGCCTGTGCATCCGCCTCCATAACATAGGTAAAGCGCACATATTCGTCCCGACTGTATTTGAGTGAGCGTTCAAACCCCATGCGATATTGTACGTGGTGGCGCAATTCATGCGCGGTAATTAACGCCTGCTGGCCGAATTCCATGCCATCATGCACCATCATCATGTTCAGCCCCGTATCATAAAATCCGCGTTCCATCGGATTCTCATAGGTACAGAACAAGGTTTTGTGATCAGTTGCGGTTTGAACCAGTTGGCGCCCAAATGCCGTTGTTTCAAACAGGGCCAGGATTTTTTGTAAATTGTCCGTGGCGGGTGTGGGTGTGTCCACGGGATCGCCGGGGACAATACAGGCCCCGCGCGGGTTTTCACGTGCGGCGGTGGGCCACCAATAGGTGGTTTGTTTAATATCTTCTTCGGCCAGCCGCGCATCAAGCGCGGGGCCGGCCAATGCCGCACCGCCAGCCGCCAGCATAAAAGGCAATGTCAGCCCCGCAATATGACGGGACGATATTTTTTGAAACAATCGACGCATGGTCATCACCGTTGCAGCGTGATGCCAAAACCGCCTGCTTTGCGGATGGTGTCGACATGTGTGCGGTCAAAATCCTGATAGGCCGGGTATAAAATCCCGTCATTGCTGCCGTTGATGCCCATATGTTGAAATTCAACATCGACGGCGAAAACGGGAATGTTTTCGTTGGTGGCGCACCCATTGAAATCAAAAACGATTGTGGTGACGCGCGGATCGGCCAGTGCGGCATTCACCAGGTTTTTATCAACCATGCTGAAAAACACCCATTTATAATGGTCGTTCCATTTTTGGCCCGTGTGCGCATCGCTGGCGGGCAGGACGATCATGCCGGTATCATCGACGGCGCTGTGTGTTCTGTCGCAACCATCTTTCAGGGTGATCGTATGATCGACGCGGTCGATATGTGGCTCTTCGGCGACGGCTGCGCCACAGGCCAGGGCGGCGGCCAGCGCGAATGAAGCGGGCAAAATTGTGCGGAATGATCGTGTGGTCATTATTTGTATGTCCCTGTTTATGTCTTATTTTTTGATTATGGGCACCCTGCACCTGATGGGAGAGCTTGTCAATTTTCGACTTGCCAGCGGATGGAGAAAGGCGGACCCTGAAAAGAAGAGGGGGCTCCACCATGTTCAACCGCGCTGCATTGCCAAAGGACATCACATCCTATGATCTGTTGAAGGCCTTTGCGGTCCTGACCATGCTGGTCGACCATATTGGCTTCTATTTCTTTCCCGACGATATGTGGTGGCGGGCGATTGGGCGGCTGTGTGTGCCCATCTGGTTCTTTCTGATCGGGTATGCCCGCTCGCGCGATATTGGGCCGCGGCTCTGGATCGGTGGCACTCTTTTGCTGGCCGCCGACCTGATCGCTGGTAAGTATCTAATACCATTCAATATTTTGTTTACTATGCTGGCCATCCGGTTGGTGATTGACCCGTTGATGCGCGGTGTGACCCGGGCGGGAACGCAGGCGCTCTGGGCGGTGGCGGTGCTGTGTTTCTTTGCGTACCTGCCCACGGCCTTTGTGTTGGAATATGGGACACAGGGCGTCCTGCTGGCCATGCTCGGATGGTTTATGCGCCACCGGGCGGAGGGGGACCGGGGCTTGATCTCCGAGGCAATGGTGCAGAATTATGTCATCTTTGCCGCCGTGTCCTTCGTTTTGATCCAGACGGTGTCCTTTGGTTTCGTACAGGGGCAGATGCTGTTGCTGGCCACTTGCGCCTTGCCTGTCTTTGGGGCGCTCTACATGTTCAAGCCCATGAACTTTCCCCGGCTGACGGGGGTTATGGGCCCGCTGGCGGCGGTGATACGGTTTATGGGGCGCTGGACTCTGGAAATTTATGTCGCGCATCTGGTGATTCTGAACATCATCGGGGTGATCGTGTTCCCGGACCGGTTTGATTTGTTTTCCCCGCACTGGACGACCCTGGATTTTGGGACTCCTGCGGCCCCGGGCCCCACGCCGTAAATTAAGGGAATCCCCGAACTTTCCCTTGTCTTTGGGATGGGGCGAAAAAGGCTGGAAAACCGCCGGAAATATCCTTGCCCGGGCCCCTGTCCCCGTGCTACACCGTGCCCGAGCTCAAAATAGGTCTCAAAAACAGGTTTAAACCCCTAACGCGATTTGGGTGACGGACAGTGGCCACACAAACAAGTCAGGTTGCATCCCGTTATGCTGTATCCCTGCTGGATATGGCGGGTGATGCAGGTTCTGTTGAACAGGTTGAAAAAGACCTGAATGCACTGGCGGGCATGATTGCCGCGTCGGACGATTTGCAAAAACTGATCAAAAATCCGCTTTTCAACCGGACGCAGCACCAGCGCGCCATTTTGGCCGTCGCTGAAAAGGCCGGGTTCAACGAACTGACGCGCCGTTTTCTGGGTGTGCTGGCCGGCAATCGCCGTCTGGGCATCATCTCTGGCGTTATTCAAGCTTTCGGGAATGAACTGGCCCGTCGTCGCGGCACCGTATCCGCACGCGTTCAATCGGCCTTCGTTCTGTCCCCGGTTCAAACCGATGCCTTGCAAAAAGCACTCAGCGACAAGATGGGCCAGAACGTGACCCTGAATGTCGAAATCGACAAATCCCTGCTGGGTGGCATGGTGGTAACGGTTGGTTCGGTGATGATCGACAATTCCGTGAAACGCAAATTGGAACGCCTGAAACGCGCAATGGAAAGCCGGAGCGCGGCGTAACAACAAACGATTTAGTAACAGTTTAAGTAAGACACACGCATACAAAACGAGGTTCAATCAATGGAAATCCGTGCGGCAGAAATCTCTGAAATCCTGAAAAAGCAAATCGCGGAATTTGACGCGCAAGCAGACGTGGCCGAAATCGGTCAGGTTCTGTCCGTCGGTGACGGCGTGGCGCGCGTTTACGGCCTGGACCAAGTCCGCGCCGGTGAAATGGTTGAATTCCCGGGCGGGATCAAGGGTATGGCCCTGAACCTGGAAGCCGACAACGTTGGTGTTGTTATTTTCGGTGATGACCGCTCGATCAAAGAAGGCGATATCGTAAAACGGACCGGCGAAATCGTTCAGGTTCCGGTTGGTAAAGGCCTGCTGGGTCGCGTTGTTGACGGTCTGGGTAACCCGATCGACGGCAAGGGCCCGATTAAAAATGCTGAAATGCGCCGCGTTGAAGTGAAAGCCCCGGGCATCATTCCGCGTAAATCTGTGCATGAGCCGATGCAGTCCGGCCTGAAAGCGATTGATGCGCTGGTTCCGGTTGGCCGTGGCCAGCGTGAGCTGATCATTGGTGACCGTCAGACGGGTAAAACCGCTGTGGCTCTGGACACGATCATCAACCAAAAAGTCATCAACAAATCCGCGAACGAAAAAGACCACCTGTACTGCATCTATGTTGCTGTTGGTCAAAAACGTTCGACCGTTGCTCAGCTGGTTCGCCAGTTGGAAGAAAGCGGTGCGATGGAATATTCCATCGTTGTGGCCGCAACCGCGTCCGACCCGGCCCCGATGCAGTTCATGGCACCGTACACCGGTTGCACCATGGGCGAATTCTTCCGCGACAACGGCATGCACGCTCTGTGCGTTTATGACGATCTGTCCAAACAGGCTGTGGCGTATCGCCAGATGTCCCTGCTGCTGCGTCGTCCGCCGGGCCGCGAAGCGTATCCGGGTGACGTATTCTACATTCACTCCCGCCTGCTGGAACGCGCGGCGAAGATGAACGACGAACATGGTGCTGGTTCTCTGACCGCTCTGCCGGTTATTGAAACGCAGGCCGGTGACGTTTCCGCATACATTCCGACCAACGTGATTTCCATCACCGACGGTCAGATCTTCCTGGAAACGGGCCTGTTCTTCAAAGGGATCCGTCCGGCCATTAACGTTGGTCTGTCCGTATCCCGCGTGGGTTCCGCCGCACAGATCAAAGCAATGAAACAGGTTGCCGGTACGATTAAACTGGAACTGGCCCAGTACCGCGAAATGGAAGCCTTTGCGCAGTTCGCATCCGACCTGGATGCGTCCACGCAGAAGCTGCTGGCCCGTGGTGCCCGCCTGACCCAGCTGCTGGTTCAGCCGCAATACCAGCCGATGCCGGTTGAAGAACAAGTTCTGGTGATCTTCGCCGGAACGAAAGGCTTCCTGGACTCCGTGCCGGTGGCATCCGTTCGCGAATATGAACGCCGCCTGTTGGAAGATGTGCGCGCCAACGGCAAACACATTCTGGATGCGATCCGCACCGAGAAGGCCCTGAGCGACAAGCTGCAGAAAGACCTGTCCGATTACCTGAGCCAGTTCGGCAAAGGGTTCGAGGCGGTTGAGAAAAAAGCAGCCTAAGTGAATATGGTGGTCACATGCGCTGATGAACCGGCGCATGTGATTTTCAATCAGATTTAAACGCGGTCAAAGCAATGCCAAGTTTGAAGGAATATCGTAACCGTATCGCCTCCGTGAAATCCACGCGGAAGATTACGTCGGCCATGAAAATGGTGGCGGCATCCAAGCTGAAGAAAGCACAGGAACAGGCCGAAGCGAGCCAACCCTACGCCCATGCGATGGCGGGGATGATGAGCCGCGTGGCCAAGGGTGTTGTCGTCGGCCCGAACAGCCCGAAATTGCTGATCGGTACGGGTTCGGATCAGGTGCACATGATTGTTGTTGTGTCGTCTGATCGTGGCCTGTGCGGCGGGTTCAACGGTAACCTGGTGCGCCGCGTTCGTAACGAAGTGCGTGGGTTGTTGAACGCCGGCAAAACGGTGAAGCTGGTGTGCGTTGGCCGTAAAGCCCGCGACATTCTGCGCCGCGAATTCCCGAAGCATATTACGCACAGCTTTACCGGCCTGGCTGGTAAAAACCGGATCGGTTTTGCTGAAGCCGATGAAGTATCGCAATACATCCTGTCCCAGTTTGATGCGGGTGAATTCGATGTTTGCACGCTGATGTACAACGAATTCAAATCGGTTTTGACGCAGCGCCCGGTGGGTGCACAGCTGATTCCGTTCCGTCTGCCGGAAGTGGAAGCGGCCAATCAGAACGTTGATGCCGCCGAAGCCGACAAGGGTGCAACATCCCCGTACAGCTTTGAGCCGGACGAAGCGGAAATCTTGAGCGCGTTGCTGCCGAAGAATTTGAGCATTCAGATTTTCGGCGCGTTGCTGGACAGCGCTGCCGGAGAACAGGCCGCGCGGATGACGGCAATGGACAACGCAACACGGAACGCGGGCGAGATGATCAAAAAACTCAGCCTGCAATATAACCGCGCGCGTCAGGCCTATATTACCAAGGAACTGATCGAAATTATTTCGGGTGCCGAGGCGCTCTAATAAAGAAGACCTTTCGCGGGCATTCATACCGGGCGTAGATCCGGGGCCTCGCGAAAGAAAAAGAACATGGGAAGGGAAAACGTTATGGTTCAGACAAATGGGCTTGGGGAGTCTTTTGGTCGCTGTGCAACCGTCAATCCGGCGGATGACAAGCTGGCCGTCGCGATGCAGGCGCTGGAACGTGCGGAACGTCATATCGACGCCGTACTGGATCCGAAGGCAAAAGCATCGCGCGATGTAAAGGTGAAGGCGTTTGCCGAATTGGTTCGCGTTCTGGATGTTATGCAGGATGCAATCGCAACGGCGCCGTTTCTCATCGCGCGCACCGCGCAGGATGTTGTGGACGACGCGTTCTATCGGGCCTTTGGTCTGATGAACAAAGAAGGAATTGACGAGGACGAAGTGCGGGCCCATGTGCACCACTTCACATCCTCAACCGGTGGGCGGATGATTTCGCCCGATTTTTCCCGCCGGTTTGATGCCTGATTTTTCAGGCGCGTGAATAAAGGGCGAAGAGTTTTTAAAAACTGGTTTTAACAACGGGCAGGAAGACGCCCTAAACGAGTGAAGGTGAAAGACGAAGCGATGACACAGGCAAAAGGAACGATCACACAGATCCTGGGCGCTGTTTTGGACGTGCAGTTCGAAGAGGGCAACGTGCCCGCAATTCTGAACGCGCTGACCACGCAGAACGAAGGCAAAACGCTGGTTCTGGAAGTGGCGCAGCACCTGGGTGAAAACACCGTGCGTTGCATCGCGATGGACACCACCGATGGTCTGGTTCGCGGTCAGGAAGTGCTGGACACGGGTGATGCGATTTCCGTTCCGGTTGGTCCGGAAGTTCTGGGTCGTATTCTGGATGTTATCGGCAACCCGATCGACAACCTGCCGGCACCGAGCGCGAAAAAGCGTTACCCGATTCACCGTCCGGCTCCGGCCTTCGTGGATCAGTCCACCGAAGCTGAACAGCTGGTCACCGGTATTAAAGTTGTCGACTTGCTGTGCCCGTATTTGAAGGGTGGCAAGATTGGTCTGTTCGGTGGTGCCGGTGTGGGCAAAACCGTGACCATTCAGGAATTGATCAACAACATCGCAAAGGGCCACGGTGGTGTGTCTGTATTCGCCGGTGTTGGTGAACGTACCCGCGAAGGGAACGACCTGTATCACGAAATGATGGATGCTGGCGTTATCAAGCTGGACGGCGAATCCAAAGTGGGTCTGGTGTTCGGTCAGATGAACGAACCGCCGGGAGCCCGTGCCCGTGTTGCGCTGACCGGTCTGTCCATGGCTGAATATTTCCGTGACGAAGAAGGCCAGGACGTTCTGTTCTTCATGGACAACGTATTCCGCTTCACACAGGCCGGCGCCGAAGTGTCCGCTCTGCTGGGTCGTATCCCGTCCGCCGTGGGTTACCAGCCGACGCTGGCCACCGACATGGGCGCGTTGCAGGAACGTATTACCTCCACGAACAAAGGTTCGATCACCTCGGTTCAGGCCGTTTACGTGCCTGCTGACGACTTGACCGACCCGGCTCCGGCAACGACCTTCTCCCACTTGGATGCGACGACGGTTCTGTCCCGTCAAATCGCTGAATTGGGGATTTACCCGGCCGTTGACCCGCTGGACTCCACGTCCCGCATTCTGGACCCGCGGATTGTTGGTGAAGAACACTACAAGTGCGCTGCTGATGTTCAGAAGACTCTGCAAACCTACAAGGCTCTGCAGGACATCATCGCGATCTTGGGTATGGATGAACTGTCGGAAGAAGACAAACTCATCGTGGCCCGCGCACGGAAGATCCAACGCTTCCTGTCCCAGCCGTTCCACGTTGCCGAAGTCTTCACCGGTTCCCCGGGTAAATTCGTTCAGCTGGAAGACACCATTAAGGGCTTCCGCGCGATCGTTGACGGTAAGTATGACCACTTGCCGGAATCGGCCTTCTACATGGTTGGCACGATCGAAGAAGCTGAAGAAAAAGCCAAGAAAATGGCTGCTGAGGCTGCTTAATCATGACAACGGCACCGGCGCATTCTTCACCCATGTTGCAACAGGTTCAAACGATCCTGCGCGGTATGGGCTATGCGCCGGTTGCTGGTGATTTGGGCATGTATATGCGTCCCATCGGATCGACACCGTCAATTTCCGGCACCTTCTACATCGTTTCACAAGATGATGTGCAAAAGGTTGGTGAATTGCCCGTGAATGAACCGGTGCCGCATGCCGTGTTCGTCGCTCAAAAGGCGCAGTATCTGTTTCGCTAAGGATTTGAAAAATGGCTGATGCAACGACAAGCAATGACGTTCTGACCTTCGAACTGGTTTCACCGGAACGCAAATTGATGTCCGGTACCGCATACCGCGTCACCATTCCCGGTGTAGAAGGGGATTTCGGTGTTCTGGCCGGTCATGCTTCGGTTCTGTCCACCGTGCGTATGGGCGTGGTTGAAATTCTGGAGTCAGCATCGGCCGCACCGGTCCGTATTTTTATCACGGGCGGTTTTGCCGACGTGACCCCGGTCAATTGCACCTTGCTGGCTGAAGAAGCTGTGAACGTGAACGATCTGGATGCCGCCAAGCTGGAACAGGACATCCGCAACCTGAGCGACGATCTGTCGGTGGCAAAAGATGCGTTTGAGAAATCAAAACTGCAGCGCCGTCTTGATGTAACGCGTGCGAAGCTGAAAGCCGTTGCGGCATAAGCAAAAACAACGCTTTCGCAATAATATATAGAATACGAAATAAAAGCCGGGGTCTGGTAAGACCCCGGTAATTTTTTATTGACCAAAGCTTAAACGGGGCGTGGCACACTGAAAGAAGAAGGGATAACGCAATGACCGCTTCGATCATGTGTGTTGTGTTTCGGCCTGCACACGACAAAAATATTGGCGACGTATCGCGCATGATGCCGGTGATTGAACAGGTGATCGCCGATTGTGACGGGTTGAATTTCAGCGAAGATGTTTATGATTCATCGGCCTTTCGCTTCTTCTTGCCATCCGGCGCAAATGTGTATGATGCCGACCGTGTGGTTCAGTGTTTAAACCGTCTGAATGACCACGATGGGGGTGCATTGCTGGAGGCCGAGCAGGTCAGCGTTCCGGAAAAATCCGTGACGTTGACACGGTATCCGGGCATAGAACGCAATATTGTGCGCTTAGGGTGATGGCGGTTTTAACCGTTCGTGCGTGTCCGACACGGCGATAATGTCCTGAATAACATCATCCCATTCATCCGGGGTTAACTGTGCGCCCTGTAGGTCGTCGCGGGCGTTCAGAACGGCCTGACGCGCATCATCCACCGCGTCCCATGGAACGGAGCGGGCGTTTTCCCATTCTTTGGCCAATTCAAAAAAGCGATTACAGGCCGCATTGAACGCGGCCTTGAGAGATTTTTTTGGCATGTGATACGCAGTCCCTGTTCATTATATTTTTTTGAGAGTCTATCCCAAGATTGTGGGGTGCTCAATATGAAAAGGGTTTATATAATATGGGAATAGGACGGGGATTTGACTCCGGCCCATTTTGTTTTTGTGCTATTTCTGCAAAACAGGGTTTTGGTCCGTTGCGGGCCTTTCAAAAGGTTTTAAAAATGGAATTTATTTACGACGAACAAAGCACGCCGATTGCCCTCCTGACGCCGGAATTGAAGGCGGAATTTGAACGCGCGGGGCTGTTTCGAATGTTGGATCCGTATTATCAGTATCCGCAAACGACGTCGGAACCTGCGTCGCGGGTCCGTCATCTGGCGTTGGTGATTAACCCACCGAATCCGTAGACCAGAATTCTTTAATCCCTTTGACCGCGTCTGCCAAACCGACGCGTTCGATTGTAACCCCTTCGGGGAAGGCGCCGTGCAATCGGGTGGGCAACATGGAATCCAGCATCACAAACACGCCGCGGTCATCCGCGCGGCGGACCAGACGGCCAAAGGCCTGGCGTAATTTTAACCGGGTCAGCAATTCATCATAACGGCGTTTGCCGAATGCTTCGCGGCGGGCCTTGTGCAAAATGGTTGGGCGTGTCCATGGCACGCGGTCATACACCAACATGCGCAATGAATCACCGGGTACATCAACGCCATCGCGCACGGCATCCGTGCCCAACAAACACGCATGTGTATCGGCGCGGAAAATATCAACCAACGTGCCCGTATCCATCTCATCGACATGCTGGGCGTACAGGGCGATGCCATTATCTTCCAATTTCGGGGCAATGCGGTCCCGTACGGCGCGCAGACGTTGAATGGCGGTGAACAATCCCAACCCGCCACCGCCTGCGGCTTCGAACAACGCTTGATACGCGCCCGCAACCTGATCCAGATCATCTTTGCGTACATCGGTGATGATGTAAACGCGCGTCTGGTCGGCGTAATTATAGGGTGATGAAACGGCAAAGCGATGCGGCGACGGGGTGAGGGATAACGCCCCCGTGCGTTCAATGGCCACGCGCCAATCCTCTTCCTCATCACCCGTGCCATCGCGCAATGTTGCCGATGTAATGGCGATGCCGTGGGCTTGGGTTTTCATCGCGGCGGCGAAGGGGATCATCGGGTCGACCCAATGACGATACAGGCCAACATCAATCGCCTGTCCCTCAATCCGTTCAATTTCCATCCAGTCGACAAACTGATCGTCCGCGTTTCCGCTCTCCAGCGTATCCAGCATGGCGATCCATGCCCCAATTGTCACTTCCCCGCGACGCTGCAGGGATGCGGCGACGGATTCCAACCGGCGGCGCGTGTCGGTGTCCAGCGTGGCCGATTGTTCGCCCAGGCGGCGACGCAAGCGCCCGGCCAGCACCATCATCGGCGTACGCAAATCATTCAGGCGGGATTTCAACAAACGTGCCGCATCGCCCAGCCCGTCAATCAAAGGCAGGGTGGTGCATTCCAGCGAGTAGGGGCCATCCCGCCCATCCGCCCGGGCATAGACCTGCTGGTACACCAGCGCCAAAAATTGTTCTGTCGCGCCAAAGGCGGCATTGTCCTTAAACCGCTTCGACCATCCCGGCCCGGGCAGGCTGTGCGCGGCCTGGATGATTTTCTCTAAATCTTCCTCTGCTGCCCCATCGCCGGCGATTAAATCCTCCATCCGGCGTTTCAGGCCGCGGGCGCGGCTGCGCTTGCCGCCTTCTTGGCCGAAAATCCAGCGGCGCAAATCGGCGGTTTCTCGCGCACTCAGGTTTCCGGAAAATGCGCCGTCGGCGGCATCAAATAAATGGTGTCCTTCGTCAAAGACATAACGATGGGGCTGGTCATCCGGCGTGGCGGTCCCGGCCAGGGCGGTGTTGATCATCACCAACGCGTGGTTGGCGACCACAATATCGGCGTGGCGGGCCTTGCGGATGGACCGTTCAACGAAACAACGGTGGTAATGGTCGCATGCGGAATGAATACATTCCCCGCGTTTATCGGCCAGTGATGTCGTGCCGCCATAGCCCAGCAAAGCGGGCAGCCATCCGGGGAAATCCCCGCCGCTTAAATCGCCATCCTTGGTCGCGGAAATCCACCGCGCCATCAATCCGGCGGCAATAATCTGGGTTGCATGGCGCGCCAACGCGGCGGCATTGGCCAGATCCTCATAATTCAGCAGGCAGAGGTAATTTTCCCGCCCCTTGCGAATGGCCACGGCCCGGTCCCGCACCATCGGGTCGGGGTAGAGCCGTTCCAATTCCTGTCCGATCTGGCGTTGCAGGTTGCGTGTGTAAGTGGATACCCAGACGGGGCCGCCATTCTTCTCGGCCCAGACGCTGGATGGCGCCAGATAGCCCAGCGTTTTTCCAACGCCCGTCCCTGCCTCGGCCAACAAAACATGGGGTTGATCGGCATTTTGTGCGGGCGCGAAAATGGACGCAATCTGGCCTGTGTAATCCATCTGTTGCGGGCGGGGTTCGGCGCTGCGCCCTTGCGTCAACATGCTGCGCAGACGCTCGCGCGCTTCTTCGCCGCTCACGCTATCGTGCCCGGCGGGCGGGGGCGGTGCGCCTTCCGACCATTCAGGCAGGTTTTTCCAGATATTCAGGGCGGTGCGCGTCAAAATCTGACGTTCGGGGTCATATTCGGCATTCAGGGCGGAAAAAATATACGGCGTCCACACCCAACCCTTGCCCTGTGCCCCCATCGCGTCGGCAATCCCGAGGAGATTCGCGCGAATCTCCTGATCTGATTCGCAGGCCCGCAGGTCGGATAAAAGCACCCGAACGGACTCATGCAAGGCCAGCGGCGCATCCTCGGAATTGTCCCCGACATGGATGCCCAGCGCGGTCGCAATTCCAAACGGTGTGGGGACACAAAATTTTGCCGGATGCACGAATGCAAAAAGTTCGAGCACGTCATACGCGATCAAATCATCCGTGCCCAGACGGTGACGTGTGTACGGTGCGTGACAAACGATGACCGGACGTTTGTGAAAAATCATTCGCGCCTGATCATGCGGGTATGATTTTATTTCCCCATCCGGTGACAGCGCAGTTGTCGTCCGCGCCGTGACCGTGATGACGGCGGCGGCGGGCATGGAAACGCGTGCGCGTTTTTGTGTTTGTTCTGCGACATGTCCGGACATGATTGGACGCTATCATCCATCATCGCGCTGTTCCAGACCAAACAGCATAAAACCCCCGATTTTACGGGCCTAAATGCAAAAATCCCCGTGGGGAAGACCCACGGGGATTTTGATCACAACACCAAGGAAGAATTACTTCTTCTTGGCAGCGGTTTTGCGCTTCGTTGTGGTTTTCTTCGCGGCTACTTTTTTCGCCGGAGCTTTTTTAGCAGCAGCTTTTTTCGGAGCGGCTTTCTTAGCGGTTGCTTTTTTCGGAGCAGCTTTTTTCACTGTCTTCTTAGCAGCCGGCTTTTTAGCAGCAGCTTTTTTCGGAGCAGCTTTTTTCACCGTCTTTTTCACTGCCGGTTTTTTAGCAGCTACTTTTTTCTTAGCCGGAGCTTTTTTCTTCGCTGCCGGTTTCTTTGCTACGGTTTTCTTCACTGTCTTCTTTGCGGCAGGTTTCTTTGCTGCCGGCTTTTTCTTGGCTACCATTTTAGTTTCTCCCCAAGGAAGTGACATTGCCCGGTCACACGGGTTGTACCAACCATTGATACGTTACCCATATAGTAACCCATTTTTTTAAAAAGAAATAAAGAAAATTACATTTTGGGAAATTGTCATCCGCGATGGTGTGACCGTGATGACACAGATGACGAGTCGTTTTCATCGCGCGCACGATGCAAAAACACCCCCGGATGAATCACATCGCGGGGGTGTTTTGAATGATGATGGTGGGGTCGTGATGGGGTGATGCTGGATGGATGATCAGCGTGCAATCAGCACATGGTAGTAGTGATAAAAATCCTGATCCAGTTCATCCGCATCACTGCCGTTACCCCCCACGCAACCCGCAGATTTCTGCAGAATTTGCGGTGCTGTCACAGTGTTGCCCGCAGTGTATGTGCCAGTGAACGGCGTGTATGAAACGACGGCGGAAATGGGGGGCGGATTGCCGCTGGCGTCATCAATTTTCATCATGCGATTGATCCGCAAGCAATCGGCCTTACCCACCCCTGACAGGATGAAAACAAGGTCGGGTGCCGACGTGCCAACACCGTCGATGGCCAGGGAGCCGGTATAAATAATTTTTTGGGTTGCGGTTGTCTTCGGCATGCCTAAACCAGCCCCGGCGGGGTCGAAAACACGGTTTTCGGCATCGGCGCAGGCCGCAAAATCATAATCGTTGGTGGCCCAGTCATCGCTGTCGAAACAGATGTCATTTTCGCTGCCACCCCGTGCCAGCATTTGCTGAATCGCGGTTTGCATGGCCTTGCCATCCCGCATGATCCGTGTCGCTTCGACCGTGGCGCGCTCGGTTTCCCCGGCCTGTTGCACGTTATCGCCGGTTTTGGTGATGGCGATGGTCAATGCGGTCAAAAGCGCGATGGCCAGCAGGATAAACCATAGCGCATTGCCGGATTGACCGGATTGGGGTGTAACAGGGGTTTTGGGGGTCAAAAAGGGCATCATTTAAGGGGGTATCCGGGTGTTGAAAAGGGCGATAGGGCTTGCATTTTCGTATCGCATAAGCGACAAAATCAGGACCTGAAACAATTGTACCACGGTGATTTGAAAATGGGACAAAATCCAGCACAGAATTCTGAAACGACCGTAACCACAGCCGGGAACCCCCGTCTGGCGAAGCAGGTGAAGCTGGATGCCCTGAAGGCCGCCGGGATCGACCCGTACCCGCACGTTTTCCCGCGCACCCATCAAAACGGCACGCTGCAGGACATGTATAAAGACCTGCCGAATGGCACGGAAACCGATGATCACGTGGCCGTTGCCGGCCGGATCATGGCGATCCGGAACAATGGCATGTTCCTGGACCTGATGGACCCGAGCGGGAAAATGCAGGTCTTCTGTCACAAGGATTCGATGTCGGAAGAGGCGTTGTCGATCCTCGATTATTTCGATATTGGCGACATTATCGGGGCCGAAGGCACGGTGCGCCGCACCCCGCGTGGGGAACTGTCCGTCCGCGCGAAAAAGGTCACCATGCTGACCAAATCGCTGATGCCGCTGCCGGAGAAATATCACGGTCTGACCGATGTTGAGCAGCGTTACCGCCAGCGTTATCTGGACCTGATTATGAATGATGAAAGCCGTCAGAAATTGCTGATGCGCTCGAAAATCATCTCCACCATCCGGAAATTCATGGAAGAACATGGTGCGATTGAGGTTGAGACCCCGATGATGCACCCGATCCTGGGCGGTGCCTCGGCGAAACCGTTCGTGACGCACCATAACGCGCTGGATGCCGATTTCTTCCTGCGTATCGCACCGGAACTGTATCTGAAACGTCTGATCGTCGGTGGTCTGGCCGATGCGGTGTTTGAGATCAACCGCAATTTCCGGAATGAGGGGATTTCCTATAAACATAATCCTGAATTCACGATGATTGAATCTTACCACGCGTATAAAGACTATTACGATGTGATGGATCTGATCGAGAAACTGGTGCAGGCCGTGGCCATGGCCGTACACGGTACTCTGGAAATCAATTTCCAGGGCAATGTCATCAATCTGGGCAGCCCATGGGCGCGCAAAGGCATGGTTGAGCTGGTGCAGGAAGAAACCGGCGTTGACTTCATGTCGATGGATGCGGCCCAAGCCCACGCAGAAGCCAAAAAACTGGGCGTGCATGTCGATCCGAAGGCCAACTGGGGCCAGGTTGTCGAAACCATCTTTGGTGAGAAGGTGGAGCATAAACTGATCCAGCCGATCCATGTGATTGACCACCCGCTGGATATTTCCCCGTTGTCCAAGGTTCACCGCAACAACCCGCGTCTGGTGGAACGGTTTGAGAGCTATATCAACGGCTGGGAAATGGCCAACGCCTTTACCGAGCTGAACGACCCGAAAATCCAGCATGACCGCTTTATGGATCAGGTGGCCCAGCGCGAAGGCGGAAACGAAGAAGCCATGATGGTGGACCATGATTTCGTCACGGCGCTGGAATATGGCCTGCCGCCGACGGGTGGTTGGGGGATGGGCATCGACCGTCTGACCATGATTATGACGGATTCGCATAACATCCGCGAAGTGATCGCCTTCCCGACGCTGAAGCCGGAGAAATAAGGGATCATCTTGCGATGGATTTTAAAAGGCGGCCAGCGACGGTCGCCTTTTTTACGTATTGTTAGGAAATTCCGCGTAGGGTCGGGGGTAACTCTGCACGAAAGATGGGGGTCTGGGCATGTCACATATGCCGACATTAAAACATAACGATATGGTCGATATTCTGCTCCATGATGGGTGGAAATGCGTGGGTCAAACGGGAAGCCACGAACAATTTAAACATGATGCAAAACCCAATGTCGTGACGGTGACCAATCACGGGCCAAAGGATATTCCCTGCGGGACAGTCCGGAGTATCCTGAAAACAGCGGGTCTGGATAATGTGCTGAAGCAGCTGCAACACGGCGCATCCATCAAGCAACTGAGCAAACAGATGGCCAAAGAGATGCGGGCGCATCTGGCCTAGGGATATCCATCATGAGCAAATCCTATGTCGCGCTGATTCGCAAAGAAGACAACACCGAATACTGGATTGATATTCCCGACGTGCCTGGTTGTGCGTCATGCGGCGAAACGATTGATGCAGCCATCGCCAATTTTGAAGATGCCTTGCAGTTTCATTTACAGGGCATGAAAGAATCCGGTGTGTTCCTGCAAGACCCACGTTCAGTTCAAGATGTGCTGCGCAGTGAGGAAGATCCGTTCATCGAATCCTATATGGTGGAAATCGATGATATGACCCCGCATCTGAAATTCAGCTTTTCACGCCTGTCCATTGTGTAACAATCGTGTCCATCTCCGGGCGCGGGCGTTCTTCCGGTGTTTCGGATGGTGTGCCGAGATAGATAAATCCAGCCACCTGATCCTGATCCGTTTTTAAACCCAGCGCGGTGCGCACGGTGTTGTTGGTGGCATACCACTCCGTAACCCATTGCGCGCCGAATCCCATCATGGTCGCGGCCAGAATCAAGTTCTGGCACGCCGCGCCAGCGGACAGGATTTGTTCCCACGCCGGAATTTTCCCCTCCCGCACATGGGACAGGACGGCAACGACGACGGGGGCGCGCAGGAAGCGCTCGGATTCCAGGTCCAGCTTGGCGGGTTCCGCATCGGGGTTGTCCTGTTTCCAGGCCTGAGCCAGGATTTTTCCGAAATCGGCGCGGGCATTCCCCGTGAAGGTGACAAAAGACCACGGGGCCAGTTTGCCGTGGTCGGGAACCCGGGCGGCAATTTGCAGAATGATCGCCAGTTGCTGGTCATCCGGCCCCGGAGCGGCCAGTGTCTTGATCTTGCACGACCGGCGGCGCAACAGAAATTCGATCGCATCGGGTTGCACGGTGGCGGGCTGTGGCGTGATGGTGGTCATTCAACGCTTTCCTCTGGTCGGATGGGATAAAATCGGCAAGAATAGGGGGCTATTCCTTGTGTCGGGCAATCATATACGTTGGCTTTGATGAAATACAATCTCTTCGAAAATCCGTTTTTTCAGGATAAACGCCGCGTGGCCCTGCTGGTCGCGGCGGGTGTTGTGTTGGGGGGGATTGTGGCTGTGGCAACCATGCCCGATCGGGTCACGAACAAAAGCCCGGTGACACATGTTTTACAACCTGTCCCTGCGGGCATGATGACGTTGCGGGGGGAGGGCACCTTGCCTGACCTGCATGTGGCACAACAAAATGATACCGTGTTGAAGGATATGGTTACGAATTTTGCCGCGGCCGGGGCTGTTGGTCTGCTGTCCAGCGTGAATGACCTGGATAATCGTATCATGGTATTGCTGTTCCGTTGGGGCGGGGTAGACAATATCAACCCGGACAGTTACGGCGGCGGTATGGATGGGCGGATTGTTGCCCTGTTGCAAAAGGCCGGACAGGTGCCTGCCGATGTGCGCCCCGATATGGTGATCAAGGCGGATGAAGTCGTGCGGCTGACCCAGCGGTGGAATAATGGGTTTAATCATTTTAAAATTCGCTTGCTGGCACAGGCCGCCGGACCGGAAGTGTTTGATGGCCAAATTCGCTATGATGTTCGCAGTGACCGGCTGGATGTGACGGGCGGGTTATCGCCGGCTTTTATGGCGCAATTTGCCCGCGCGGTTCGTGATAACCCGCAATCGGCGTCCATCATGGCGCAATTTTTGGATTTCATTGATTCAACGCGCGGGTTTGCGAATTTGTCCGAAGATGATCAGGATGCCATTATGGCCCTGTCCGCCGGCCCTCAGGGAGAGTAAAGATGCAGATAATTAAGGTCTGGTTGAAAATTACGGCTGTTCTGGCGGTGCTGGGCTGGGTCCTGCATTGGGCCAGCCCGGATTTTGCCGCGTGGCTGGATGGCGTGTTTTCGAAGAAGGAGACGGCCGCCGTCGTGGAGCAGGTCGCCTCGCCCGGGTCCGCAGATGTGATTCCGCCATCCGATGCCGGTGCGATTCGCCCGGGGCAACAGACGGATGGTCAGGGCGATGCGAAACGCGTTCCGCGTGCGCCCTATCAATTCAATCAGTAGATATTCTTCGGGGTTTATTCTTCGGTCCGTTCGGCCAGCACGTAGCCCAGGCCGCGCAGCGTGGCGATTTGCACATCGGCCCCCGCGTCTTCCAGCTTTTTACGCAAGCGGTGGACCAACACCTCGATGGAGTTTGACGAGCCTTGTTCGCCATAGCTGTACAGGCGGCTTTCAATCAGCTCTTTGCTGACCACCTTGCCGCTGTTGCGCATTAATTGTTCCAGCAGATCGATTTCACGGCGCGTCAGTTTCATCGGCGCATTGATCACGCTGGCCGTGTGGGCATTGGTGTCCAATGCCAGATTGCCAACGGTAATAACGGCGTCCAGTGCCTGGGCCGGTCGGCGGAGCAGGGCGCGCACGCGTGCGGTCAATTCCGGCATTTCAAATGGTTTGGGCAGGTAATCATCCGCACCCAGATCCAGCCCCTTGACCTTGTCGTCCACGCCTTGGCGCGCGGTCAGGATCAAGACGGGAATGTTTTTATTGTGTTCGCGAATTTTTTTCAGAAGGCTCAAACCATCCTGATCCGGGAGACCCAGATCAGTGATGATCAGATCGTAGCTTTGCGTGCGGACAAGGGCGAGCGCTTCATCCGCCGTATAGGCGCAATCACTTTCATACCCCGCCTGGTGCAACCCGGCGGCGATGAACTGGCTCAATAATTCGTCGTCTTCGATCAATAAAAGACGCATGGATCTTTCTTACTATCATGGGCGCGCCCCACCCATCGCACTGCCATCGTCGGGGGAGAAGAATGAAAACCCAATCTTCTTCCGCATGGCGTTTAATTCGCGCGACAGTTCCAGACGCAAAATATCATCAGAAACCAATCCTAAGAACCGGCCATTTTGTTCAACCGGTACATAAGGGAATCCATTTTGGCACACTGTTTGGAAAACGTCACGGCACGATTGTTCGGCATCCACAGGGGCTGGGGCTGTGTTCATAACCTCATCCAGCGGGGTATTTTCCGCCTCTTTGCCGCTGCGTAAAACATTGCCCAGATAGCTGGCATAGGTAAAAATCCCCACCAGATCGCCACGGTCCATGACGGCGACATATTGGGTTTTGTAGCGATACATTAAATCCAGCGCATCCGCGGCAGAGGCATTATGCTCTATCCTTGGGGTTATGCTGCTCCGGATCAATTGCCCAACGGCTTTGCCGGGGTGGGTATTGGAAGAAGGGGGCGTCTTGAGCATTTAAAGTCTCCTGTTTTTCAATGAATTAAGGTTTTTTTCCAACACCTTTTTCATAATCTTTTATTTCCTTTATGATGCGGTGCCGAACTTACGGACGACTTACCGCCTTCGAAAAACAGGATTTTTTGAAAATATTTCCAGAAAAATAAATCTGTCAGTTTTCTGTCAGCTTGATCGGCGAAACTGGACTTACGGTCGGATTGCCAAATGCCTGTAGCGCCGCCAACCGCCCCCTCTCTCCTCGGTGGCTTACAGGTTAAAACTCCGACCCCCACACTACCTGCACACACGTCTAAGCCCGGATCAGCCCCCCTGATCCGGGCTTCCTTCTTATTTTCGGTTCGTCATCCCGGAAAAGGCGTAAGCCTTTGTCCGGAGTGACCTTTTATAATTATGATGTGGCGTTACAATTTCGGATCGTAATTTTTCCAGTATGCCGGACGATCCTTGCGCGGAATGGCGGCCCATCCGCGATTGAGAACATCGTATTGCGGGTCGATCCACAATCCATTCTCCATCACCTTGCGTCCGTCGAGATAGATGATCCCGTCTTTGCCATACAACATCGTGGTGATGTCCCAGTGCAGTTTACTGCGCCCGCCGTTATCGACCTTGACCTGCACACCCTGATATTCGGTGTAGGAATAAGGGCGTCCCAGCGCCAGATGAAATGACCCGCCAATTTTTTCAACCAAAAGGCCGTTGGCGACATGCTGTTTTAAATGCGGGTTGGTACCGATACCAAGTTCGCCGACGAATCGCGCGCCCTCATCCATTTCAACCGCGCGTTTAAAGGCGTCGAGGCCGGCTTTCGCTTCGTATTTGACCAATTCGCCATTCTTGAATTCCATGGTCAGATCTTCGATCAACGCGCCGCCATGGGTAAATTTCCCCTTGGCAACAACAACGCCATTGACACTGTTCTTGCGCGGGGCGCTGAAAATTTCTGATCCCGGCACGTTCTTGGCGATCAGGCTGTTGCAGAATGTGAAGTGTGATCCATCATCATCAACCAACTCCATCGACACATCGGTGCCGTCATTGTTGGTGATACGGACATGCGTGGCGATGTTGAATTCCTGAATCAGTTTTAAATGCGCGTCGCTGATGGCATCCCATGGTTGGTCGCACATTTCAAAGAACAGTTTGATGTAATCGTTATAGGTGATGCCATCAATCTTTGAATCGTTTTCAGTGGGGATGCAGGTCAGGGTGTAGAATACCTCGCCTGTTCCGGCCTTCTGAAAGAACGGCGCGGTTTCGTGATCATAAATTTTTGCTTTGTCCGGGTGGGCGTGGACAATTTTGCGGTTGGGCGTGTTGGCGCGCACGATCATGCTTTTGTTCACGCCATCCACCATGCGCATATAATCAGCGGCCAATGCCTTCACGCCATCCGGCGTTGCGTGGTTCAGCAACAGGGCGTGGAAATCGCTATCCTGAAAATAAACGCTGAACGGCACCTTATCGCGCAGGCACCATTGCACCAGATACGAGCCAATGGCACGCGACGTATCGCCCAGTCGCATGGTGGCAACATCATTATTATTTGGCTTCACGTTATACAGTTTTTTGGCCAGCGACAGGTTCAATTTATCTTCCACCGGTGGGGCGGTGAACGCGGCCCATCCGCTGGCGGGCATATCTTTCAAATCGGCGCGGAACGATGATTCATGTTCCAGCCCGGCCGCAACGATATAGGCCAGCCGTTGCATATCGCTCAGCGTGGCCAGCAACGCATCCGCGTCGGCGCGTTTATAACTTTGGGTAATCCGGGGCAACAGGGCCTCGGCCTCGGCTTTCCACAATGATGATCCTTTGGCCAAGGCCTTGATAGTCTTGATCTGGTCTTCATAATACGGGCCCAGTGATTGGATCTTCATGGTGGATTAAACTCCCTACAGTGTGTCGGGGGGATTTTAGGCGGTTTTTCGCCCCCCGTGCAAATGGCGAAAAAAGACGCTTGTTTCATTTGAGTTTCCGGTTTGTTCCCCCTATATAATGCGTATGACCAAATCAGCCCCCACCACCTCCGATTCGCCACCTGGCCCGGATTTTGTCCGGCCCTTCAAAATCGTGTCCGATTACAAACCGGCGGGGGACCAGCCGACGGCGATTGCCGAACTGGTCGCCGGGATCAATGGGGGCGTGACGGATCAGGTGCTGCTGGGCGTGACCGGTTCGGGCAAGACCTTCACCATGGCCCATGTGATCGAGGCGACGCAGCGCCCGGCGCTGATTCTGGCACCCAACAAAACATTGGCGGCGCAGTTGTATGGGGAAATGAAATCCTTCTTCCCGGAAAACGCGGTGGAATATTTCGTATCCTATTACGATTATTACCAACCCGAGGCCTACGTCCCGAAAACCGACACGTTCATTGAAAAAGATTCATCGATTAACGAACAGATCGATCGGATGCGCCACGCCGCCACCCGCGCGATTTTTGAACGGCGCGATTGCATTATCGTGGCGTCCGTATCCTGTATCTACGGTATCGGGTCCAAGGAAGATTATCAGGCGATGATCGTCGACCTGAAAAAAGGCGACCAGATCAACCGCCAGGAATTGATCCAGCAATTGATCGCCCTGCAATATAAACGCAACGATCTGGCTTTTGAACGTGGTACGTTCCGCGTGCGCGGTGATACGGTTGAATTGTTCCCGGCCCACTATGAGGATAAAGCGTGGCGGTTCTCCCTGTTCGGGGACGAACTGGAAAACGTCACGGAATTTGATCCGCTGACGGGCGAAAAATTCCTGACACTGAACGCCGTGCGCATTTATGCCAACAGCCACTACATCACCCCCGGCCCGACGATGGAACAGGCGATCCGCAATATTAAAGCGGATCTGAAAACCCGTCTGGCCGAATTCCGGGAGCAGGGAAAATTGCTGGAGGCCCAGCGTCTGGAACAACGCACGCAATTCGATCTGGAAATGCTGGCCGCCACGGGCATGTGCGCGGGCATCGAAAACTATTCCCGGTATTTAACGGGCCGCGCCCCGGGCGAAGCCCCGCCAACCTTGTTCGAATATCTGCCAAAGGATGCGCTGGTCTTTCTGGATGAAAGCCACGTCATGGTGCCGCAAATTGGCGGCATGTATAACGGCGACCGGGCGCGGAAAACGACCTTGTCGGAATACGGGTTCCGTTTACCATCCGCCATGGATAACCGCCCGCTGAAATTTGATGAATGGAATGCGATGCGCGGGCAAACCATTTTCGTCTCCGCCACGCCCGGCCCATGGGAATTGGAACAAACCCAAGGCGTGTTTTCCGAACAGATCGTCCGCCCCACGGGTCTGACTGATCCACCGGTTGAAATCCGCCCGACAACGCATCAGGTCGATGATCTGATGGGCGAATGCAAACGGGTCGTGGCCAATGGTGGTCGCGCACTGGTGACAACACTCACCAAAAAAATGGCCGAAGACCTGACGGAATATCTGGCCGAAAACGGGTTGAAAGTACGTTATCTGCACAGCGATGTTGATACGCTGGAACGCATTGAAATCATCCGCGATCTGCGCCTTGGTGCGTTTGATATTCTGGTCGGCATCAACCTGCTGCGTGAGGGGTTGGATATTCCCGAATGCCAATTGGTGGCGATTCTGGATGCGGACAAGGAAGGGTTCCTCCGTTCCCGCACATCATTGATCCAGACCATCGGCCGCGCCGCCAGGAACGTGGATGGCAAGGCGGTGTTGTATGCCGACCGCATGACCAAATCGATGCAGGCCGCGATTGATGAAACCGACCGCCGCCGCGAAAAACAAAAACTCTACAACGTCGAACACGGCATCACCCCGGAATCAATCCGCAAATCCATCGGCGATGTTATGAACAGTGTTTACGAACGCGGCGACCACGTTACGGTCAAACGCATGGATGTCGATGGCGAAGAATTGTCATCCCCCGCCGCCATCGCCAAAAAAATCAAAATGCTCGAAGAAAAAATGCGCACCGCGGCCTCCAACCTCGAATTCGAAGAGGCCGCCCGCTTGCGCGACCATATCCGCAAGCTGGAAGCGATGGATCTGGCGGTGCGGGGCTAGGGTATAGAAAGTGTAATTAAAAATCCCCGCGAAAACGGGGATTTTTATGAGGGTACTGGATTGCGGATGCTGTCCTATTTCAACAGGGCTCTGGCCGTGACGGTCAGGGTGATCTCGCTCATTCCCGGTTCGGCGGTGGGGGCGGCGCCCTTTTCCATGACGCCATCAGAGGCCATGGCCCGCATCATCATCGGTTGCGGATAGGATGGCATGGCGGCATCGACGCTGACTTCAACCAATTCAACTTTGGTTTTGCCCAACGCTTTGCCTGCGCGGTCGGCCTTGGCCTTTACTTTGGCAAGAGCGGCCTCCATCAGAGAGTCACGAGCGGTTTCGGTGGCTTCGGGGGACAGGGTGTAATTCAACCCGCCCATCACCAGACCCATCGATTGCAATTCACCGGCCAGCTCCAGCAGGGCTTGCGGATTTTTACCGCTGATGGTGATGCCTTGGCTGCCGCGCCATTGTTGTTCTTTCTTCGGCGTTACGCCTTTTTCAACCGGCTGGGGGTTCGGGTCGTACGGGTACACGTAATATCCGTCGGTGGATGTTTTCACATCGGTGACGGCCTTCGCCTTATCAACGGCGTTTTTCATGATGGTGTTGATGTCGTTTTGCAGGATGGCGGGATCGGTGCCTTCCTTTTCAATGCGCAGATTGGCGATCAACAGATCCTGTTGAACTTCGACGCGTTCGCTGGCGCTGACATTCAGCAATGTTTCACCGGCGGCGGGCAGGCGTGAAGTATCCTGCGCGAATGCGGCGGGTGTGAAGGCGAATGTGGCCAGAGCCAGAGCGGGAAGAATTAAAGCGCGCATGCGGATCATCCTTGGTTTGTTGTGGTGGTCGAAAGGCATAGAAATGATAGGGTCATTTCAGCGGGAGAAAAGGGCTTTTTTAAGACTTTCAATACGATAGCACCTATCCCCTTGAATATAGGGGAAAAGAGCGCAGACTTATTGGAGCAGGAGCCCCATATGACCCGATCACTCTACGCCGCAATTCTCGCTTCGTTGATTCTCGTATCCTGTACGCCCACCACGCGCACGGTGGGGTCCAGCTTTACCGATCCCGGCTTCCGCCCGGGCAGCGTGCACAGCATGGTGGTGCAGGTGAAAACCGATGATCTGGGTGAACGTCAGGCGTTGGAAGGATCGGCGGTCAGTGCGCTGACGTCATCGGGCACATCGGCTGGGCGGTCGATTGATTTACTGCCGCCCACGCGTGATATTGGTGATGCCGCCAGCAAACGCAAAATCATGAACAGCGGCACCGATGCGGTTTTGGTGATTACGCCGAAGCAGAAGAAAGTGGTGGAGGAATATATCCCGCCCAGCTATTACCCCGGCCATCGCCGCTATTCCCGGTATCACAGTGGGTATGGTGATTTTTACAACGTGCCCGGTGTGATTGATGGCGGATATTTCATTCGCGAACCCGTTGCGACCTATGACGCCACGCTCTATTCCCTGCCACACTACCGCACGCTCTGGACCGGGCAATTCACCATTCGCGGGTCCACCGGGGCCGATTTTAATGCGCTGGCGGGGCGGTTTGGGCCTGAACTGGTCAAACGCATGGGGGCGGATGGTATTCTGGGGCCTTAAGAGGGCTTAGGTGCCTTGCACCATCGGGTTTGAATTGTTTATGATGACAGGGTCATCTGAACCCGTTGCCAAAGCGATTCCCGCCATGACGTCGAAAAAACCCGAAGACACCCCATCCTTGCCCGCCACCGAAGCCTTTGACCCGCGTTTTGCGGGCATTGATCATTTGCCAGTGACGGATGCGTTGCAGATGCAATTGATGGCACAGGCCGAAGCGATCAAGGCGGTGGAAGCCGCCATTCCCGATATTGATAAGGCCGTGAAGGCCGCGACCGAAGCGCTGCGGAATAATCCGCGTGGTCGATTGATTTATGTGGGTGCGGGCACATCGGGCCGGATTGGTATTCAAGACGGCAGCGAACTGACCCCCACCTTCAACTGGCCGACCGATCGCGTTGCGTATGTGATGGCGGGTGGGTTGAAGGCCGTGTTGAAAGCGGTCGAACGCGCCGAAGATAATACACGCCGCGCCGAAGTAGCGATCATCCGGTTAAAAGTAAAACCGGGCGATGTCGTCATCGGCATGGCGGCCAGCGGCACGACCCCATTCACCATTGCGGCCCTGAAACGCGCCCGCATTCTGGGTGCCACCACCATCGGTATTGCCAACAGTGCGGATGCGCCGTTGCTGGACGCGGCGGAATTTCCCATCTGCCTGAACACCGGGGCCGAGGCGATTGCCGGGTCCACGCGGATGAAGGCGGGCACGGCGCAAAAAATCACCCTGAACATGATTTCCACGCAAATCATGATCGGCCTGAACCACGTTTATGACGGGTTGATGGTGGATATGCGCGCGACCAACGAAAAATTGATGAAACGCGCCGCCCGCATGGTGCGCCATGTCACCGGATGCAACGCGAAGGAAGCCGAAATGGCTTTGAACGCGGTGCAGGGTCGGGTGAAACCCGCGATCCTCGTCGCGCTGGGCGCCGGGGTTACATCAGCCCACGCGGCGTTGGAACATAATGACGATAATCTGCGCGCGGCGATCCGCGCGCTGAATCTATCGCCGCCGAAGCCGTAAGAATTGAAACACGAATAGACACGAATATGTTTTTCGTCATTCCGGCGCAGGCCGGAATCCATACGATCCATCCATTGGATACCGGCCTTCGCCGGTATGACGGATGAATTGGTGTTTATTTGTGTCCATCTGTGGTTCCTGATAAAAAAGCCCCGGTGTGAAACCGGGGCTTTTTATTTGTTCAGTTTTGCGCGGTTTAAACGACCGTCAGTGTCACATCAATGTTGCCGCGTGTCGCATTGGAATACGGGCAAACATTGTGCGCCTTGGCCACCAGAGCTTCGGCCGCTGCACGGTCCATGCCGGGCAGGGAAATTTTCAATTCAACCTGCAACCCAAATCCACCCGGAATGGTGCCAATGCCGACATGGCCGGTGATGGATGCATCATTCGGCACGGTGATCTTGTCCTGACCCGCGACGAATTTCATAGCGCCCAGGAAGCACGCGGAATAACCGGCGGCGAACATTTGTTCCGGGTTCACACCCGCGCCATTGCCGCCCATTTCCACCGGCTTGGCCAATGTAACGTTCAACACACCATCCGGCGTGGACGCCTTGCCATCCCGGCCACCGGTTGCGGTTGCGACAGCGGTATAAAGCAGTTTTTCGATAGCCATGGTTTTCTCCTGTGTGAGTTTGAATTTCAGGGGTGATGATGGGCTGAGGGGACGGGGGCGTCAAGGGGGAAGGGGTAAACCACGAATGGACACGAATTCACACGAATATATTTTCGTCATACCGGCGAAGGCCGGTATCCAGTGGATGGACCGTATGGACCCCGGCCTTCGCCGGGGTGACGGATAAATTGGTGTTTATTCGTGTCCATTCGTGGTTTTGGAAAAACGCATGGATCCCCGCCTGCGCGGGGATGACGGAAACCTAAGCGGCTATGCCGCTAATGTTTCCGTCACTTCTCATCACCCATTTTAAGGGCCGCGATAAAGGCCGTCTGTGGGATTTCCACGTTGCCGTATTGGCGCATTTTCAGCTTACCCTTTTTCTGCTTTTCCAGCAGTTTGCGTTTCCGGGTGGCGTCGCCGCCGTAGCATTTTGCGGTTACGTCCTTGCGGAAGGCGGAGATGTCTTCGCGGGCGATGATCTTGCCACCGATGGCGGCCTGGATCGCGATCTTGAACATCTGGCGCGGGATCAGGTCTTTCAATCGTTCGCACAGATGGCGGCCACGGCGTTCGGCTTGCGAACGGTGGACGATCATGGCCAACGCATCGACCGATTCCTGGTTCACCAGAACATCCATCTTCACCAGATCGCCTTCCTCGTACCCGTCCATTTGGTAGTCAAAGCTGGCGTAGCCACGAGAGATGGATTTCAGGCGGTCATAGAAGTCAAAGATCACTTCGTTCAGCGGCAGGCGGTAAACCAGCATAGCGCGGTTGCCGACATAGGTCAGTTCAACCTGCGTTCCGCGGCGTTCCTGACACAGTTGCAGCAGGCTGCCCAGATATTCATCCGGGGTCAGGATGGTAGCGCGAATCCACGGCTCTTCAATCTTATCAATGCGCACGACGTCCGGCATGTCGGCGGGGTTGTACAGTTCCATGACCGTCTTGTCGGTCTTGTGAATTTTGTACACAACGCTCGGCGCGGTCGGGATCAGGTCGAGGTCGAATTCACGATCCAGACGTTCCTGAATAATTTCCATGTGCAGCAGGCCGAGGAAACCGCAACGGAAACCCATGCCGAGGGCTTGCGAGCTTTCCGGTTCGTAATGCAGCGACGCGTCGTTCAGCTTCAGCTTGCCAATCGATTCCCGCAATTTTTCGAATTCGGATGAATCAACCGGGAACAGGGAACAGAACACCATCGGTACGGACGGTTTGAAACCGGGCAGGGCTTGCGCCGCCGGTTTGCGTTCGTCCGTAATCGTGTCACCAACGTTGGTTTCAGAGATGTCTTTGATCGCGGCAGTGATGAAGCCCATTTCACCCGGGCCCAGTTCATCCACCATCACGTGTTTCGGCGTAAAGATACCAACGCGTTCCACTTCGCGCGTTGCGCCGTTGCTCATAAACTTGATCTTCTGGCCTTTGCGTAATGTCCCGTCGATGACACGGACCAGAATAACAACGCCCAGATACGGGTCGTACCATGAATCGACCAGCAATGCTTTGGTCGGTGCAGTCACATCCCCCTTCGGCGACGGCAGGCGTTCGCAAATGGCTTCCAACAGGTCGGTGATGTTCAAGCCCGATTTACCCGACACGCATACGGCGTCGGACGCATCAATGCCTATCACGTCTTCGATCTGGGTGCGCACGCGTTCAACATCTGCGGCGGGCAGGTCGATCTTGTTAATGACGGTGATGATTTCGTGGTTGTTGTCGATGGCCTGATACACGTTGGCCAGCGTCTGCGCCTCAACCCCTTGCGTCGAGTCAACGACGAGGAGGGAGCCTTCGCATGACGCCAGCGAGCGGGACACTTCATACGCGAAGTCAACGTGGCCCGGTGTGTCCATCAGGTTCAACTGGTATGTCACGCCGTCTTTGGCGGTCCAGTTCAGGCGCACGGTCTGCGCCTTGATGGTGATGCCGCGTTCGCGTTCAATCTCCATGTTATCGAGAACTTGTTCCTTCATCTCCCGCTCGGCCAGGCCGCCGCAGGTTTGAATCAGGCGATCGGCCAGGGTGGATTTCCCGTGGTCGATGTGGGCGATAATCGCAAAGTTGCGAATTTCAGAAAGGGGCTTGCTCATGGCCGGGACAATAGGGATCTGGCCCCGAAAAAGCAACGATTTCCCGCGTTTATCCCCGGCCAGAATGACGGGAAAACGGGCTTTATGGGGCTGGTGAGGGGTGGTTATTTATGGTAATGATCGGTCAAAATAAAAAAACAGGAACAGGGACCATCCAATGAAATCTTTGCCGCCGCCTCATCGGCCCGGCCAATCATGGCAGAATCAGGCTTTTTTTGCCGCTGCGGGCTTTGCCCTCGGGCTTTGGCTTTTGCGCGGCATGATCGGGGCGCATGAACCCGTGACCCCGGGGGGCGTGGGGATGCCGCTGGGGGAATCGCCGGATTTAACCTGTATCGCCCTGGGGGCCGCGCATTATCCCACCGTGGACCCGAAAACATTGTCGCTGGCGCGGATCGAAAAACGGTCGCAGGAAACGGATATTGGCCGGGCCACTATGAGCGCGGCGATAGCGGATGGCCTGCGTGTTTGTTTCAATCCTGCTATGGCGGTGCCAAAGCCCAGCGGCAACCGGACGGTGGGGGCCTATATTCTGGGACGCAAGCGGGTGGACCTGAACCCTGATGTCGATACTGATATGCTGACCACCACCATGGTTCATGAAGCCCGCCACAGGGTGCAGGAAGTGTTGGGCGTGAATTTTCTGGCTGAGGGGAATATTCCCGAAGCCGAGCGCATGATCGTGGCGTGGTTGACCGAGGCTGATGCCCGTCTGGTCACCATTTTATCCGCCCGTGAAGCGCATCGGAACGGTGATCTGAGCCAGATGGAGCGGTTGATGGGGGATTCCGCCTATCGCCCGATGATTTACGCGATGATTGCGGCACAGGTGCAAAACCCCGATGATCGCGCCGCCGAAATGGCCGCCGCGATCAAGGCCTTTCGCCAGAGCCGCGAGCTGATCGATCTGTATGATCCTGATTTTATCAAAACAATTGTCACGTTCAGTGCCCCATATGATCCTACGAAGCCGCGCCAGATTTTGGTGCATGACCAAATGTTATCGAAGCTGGGCGACATGGGACCGTATGGCAATTACATGACGAATGATTTGAAAAAATTTATCCGGGCCAGTTTTACGGACCAGGATTGGCGCGATATGAAGGCGGCGCAGGATTGCCTGCAAAAACGTAAACTGGGCCAGATAAAGGGCGTGTGCCCCTCTTGGCCGCGCCCATCGGCGTAAACTTTTTCCATATTTATAATGGAATTGCAAAGTTGTTGCCCCGGTGGTACATGGGGGCGGTATTTTTCTGACGAACCCAACCCAATGAGGCCCCTTATGGACCGTAAGATTCGTAATTTTGCCCTGACCTTCCCGGTGGTGATCGCCATTCTGGTTGTCGCCGTGGTGATTTATTCCGTTGTGAAACCTGCTGGCTCAGTCGCGGGGCAGGGGACAACCCACGAAGAAATCGCCGCCAACCCGGACGTGGCCGTTCAGGAAATGGTGTGCGAATTTGATCAATGGATCGGCAAGGAAGTGGCCGCCGCAGAAGAAGAAATCCGCAAGCTGGGCCGTGCCGTTCGCATTCTGGGTAAAGACAGCCCGGCGACAATGGATTACCGCCATGACCGTGTGAACGTTATTCACGACGATAACGGTGTGATTATCAGTGTGACCTGTGGTTAAGGTTGAGATGAGATAAAGAAAAAGCCGCTGATGAATTTCAGCGGCTTTTTTTATGATCCTGTGTGATGGTTTACATCGACGGCATATCGTTCTTCGGTACCGTTGGGGCAGGTGTGTTGGTGGCCTGCGCCGATGCGTTTAAATCCTGTCCGCCCAGATGCGTGCTGATTGTGGCCTCGGCAATAAGCGGATGCAGGCTCTGGGCCTGTACGATCGTGCCGATGACGTTGTCTTTCAGACGGTTGCTCATGATCAATCCCCTCTATTCTTTTTATTTATATCTTAGTGGCTATGCAGGATCAGCGGCATCCAGACCGCTTCTTCCGGTTCCATCGTGTCTTCGTCGACCTGGACCACCATGATCTGGTAGGTGTTTTGCATCAGCTTGGCCAGATCACCGTGAACGGGAACGCCAAATTGCCGCACATCACCGTCATTCATAATGAAGTCCAGCTTGCTGTTCGTCATATCGAATTCCAGCCATGACAGGCGTTTGGTGAACGGGCGGGAATGAAACACGATCAAGCGCCCCGCATCATTCACGGCCAGTTCCAGATGGAATTTGGAATCGGTAATTTCGCTATAGGCGGGCGGTGTGATGCTTTCGGTCGCCGGGTTATTAAAAAATGTCATGGGTTTTGTCTCTTTTCAAAAAAGCCCTTCTTCTGCGCCCATTTCACCTGAAAATAGTTAAATCATGATGAATGTTTGGGTGGTTTTACCCCTGATTTAAAAGGAAATGGCAAAGAAAAACGGGGCCCAATGGGGCCCCGTTATGTATGCGTCACACAGCAGTGTGCTTGGGCGGTGTGCCTAGAATGTCACGTCATCCATGCTCAGACCGCGGTTGCCCAGGGCGGTGTCCGGGGCTTTTGCCTGTTGCTGCTGCTGGAAGGCGGCTTCGCGTTCGGCGCGGGCCGGGCTGGTCATTTCGCCAACCGGGGTTTTGACGATGTCGGTCGATCCATCATGCGGCACGCGGAATACTTCGTCACGGTTCATGGCGTTGCGGCCTTCGGCCGTTGTCGGGTCCAGCCCTGCGGTGCTGGCGGCCAGATCGGCGGCCAGACGCCCAGTGCCTTGAATAATGGCTTGCGGGCCTTCAACCTTTGCGCCGGCAGGGGCGTAAGCCGCGTGCGCATTCGGCACCAGCGTATCAACCAAGCCACCCAGGGCTTCGACCAGAAATGACACGAGAACCTTCAGCAGGGCTTCGATTTGTTCGCCCAATCCGCCCCACATGCCCTTCAGCTTGTCTTGCAAACCATCCATGCCACCGGTCAGGGATGCGAGCGCATCCGTCGGAATGCCCATGCGTTCCATGATCGGTCCGGTCAATTGTTCACCCGCGATTTCCAAGCCCTTGTCCATGACGGGCTTTGCCGCATCCATGGCCAGCTCGGTGGATTTACCGTCGGTGGCTACGTGCGCCACGGTCCCAGTCAGGAACGGGTGACGAAGAGCAAATTTTCCAGCGCCTAAAAGAAGTCCCAGCATTTTATAGTCCTTTCACATCCTCAAACTTTGTACCGCTTTTATTTTTTTGCGTGATCCGGATTTTTACGCGCTCCGCTTTTTGTTTTTTGGGTCTTTGTCTTTGGTACTGGCGTCACGCACGACCAGGGCCACATTGAAGAAGTCGTAAATCTTTCCGCCTTCGGTCTGGATCAGAAATACACGTTTGGCGTTGTACAAATATTTCCGCACCGGGGCCTGAATCTTTGCGCCCAATCCCTTGACCGTTCCGCGATAGGACACGAATGTCAGTGTGTCGTCATCGGCATCAAATTCGATCCACGCGATGCTTTCTTCGAACGGTTTGTTGTGCAGAATCCAGACCTCTGAATTCTTGTTCACGACAATATCAACTTCCATATTCGCCAATGCGGGCGGATGGACGGGGGCGGATTTGACGATATCATCGTCACCGAGGCTAAAGCCGAATTCTTCGTCCTGTGCGCCCATATTCAAACCCGTAACATTCATTCATTGTCGTGATGCCCGTATCTTAACGAAAAAACGGCGGAATTACAACTTTTCCGCCGTTTCTAATCCTTTGAATCGGCACAGATTAACCCGGCATTGGCGGGGCATAGGCCAAATTGACACCTGTGCGGCGGGCCACATCCTGTTCCGTATCCGGTGTTTGTGCGACCACAGCGGGTTGCGGGGCGGCTGTCTGACCGCTGGCGCTGAGGCCAAAGGTTTCGCGCAAGCTGCCCGTATTGATGCCCGGTGCCGACAGGCCCATTTTTTCCGCGCCCCAAATCAAGGCGCCAACGATCAACGTGGTCATCGCCACCTGAATCATGCCGCCCATGCCGCGTCCTTGGGAAAAATTGCTCATCGTACCCAGGGCCAGAACGGCCGGGATCAGGCTCCATGCACCGTTGCGTTCCAGCATGTCCATAAATCCGTTGGCCATATTGGCGCCTGCGTTCGGTGTCGCGGTTTGTTGGCTGGCTTGCGGGGCCGGGGTTTGGATTCCGGGTGCCGGCGATGCAGGCGCTTGCGCGGCTTGTGCAAAAGATGTCTGCGGTGTTGGTTGCGAAACTTGGGTATCGCGCGCGGCGCGTTCGGCGGCCAGAATGCGTGCGGCCTCGGCTTCGCGTGCGGCGTCTGTTGTTGCGGCGGCGGACAATTCTGCGCCCTTCGGGTCTTGTTCCGGGCGGAAGGTGGTCAGCCAATGCTGGGCCGTGGCTTCGGCACTGGCGGCCATGCGCATGGCTTCCAATCCGCGCAGGGCTTTTTCATTGCCAGCATCATCGTAATACTCTTCGATTTTTTCGAAAATCTCGTCATTGCGGATGGCATCGGCCATGCTGATCACGCGGCCCTGACCCAGATTGACGGTCGCGGGCAATTCAAATCGTGTTTGAATATCGGCATAGGTCTTGGCCATTTGCTCCGGGGAATATTTTTGCTCGACACGGGCCCATTCCTCGGCACTCAGGCTGGGGTCCATGGCCAGATCGCTGACAAATTCCGGACGGATCATGCGGCTCATGACCGGATCCACATCAAGTTCAGAGAGCAGGGCATCAAAGGCAACTGCGCCGCCGGTTTCGGTTGCGGCCATGGCAAATACACCGCCAAACCCGGTTGCAGTGTATCCTGCTAATGCTGCACGAATTGGATTGATCGCGTCTTGTGAAATCAAGCCTGTGTCCGCGGCCAGTTCGGCGCGTTCGTTGGCGAAGTAGGAAGCCCCCCCGTTAAAGGCCGCCCCCAGCAGAGGCACACCTTTTCCACCTATTGTTGCCACTCGCCCGATTTTGGACAGGACACCGGCGCCACCCTTTGCGGCGACGGCGACGTTGTCGATCAGGCGTTCGCCAGCGAAGAGGGCCTCATCTGCGATATGCGGTAAAGCAAGAATGTCAGCCATGATGGTACGCTCCTCGATCAAACCTTAACCAGCAGGGGTGAAGGCCAGCGGGGCCGGTTTCGGTTGTTGTTCGATATCGGCCTGCAATGCCGCGGGGGCAGGGCCGCTCGGCAGGCCAAAGGCCGCCGGATTAAACTGTGCGGCGGTTCCGCTTTGCGGACCATCATTGTTCATCAAACCGTTCAGGGCAGGCCCTGCGAATTTGCCGATCACGCCACCCAGAACGGCACCGATAATCATGCCGACAATCCGGCCCATGATGCCGTCGCCGCTGAGTGCGCCAATTGCTGCACCGATTGCGGCTCCCGGGTTGTTGCCAAAGGCAGCGCCCATGCTCTGCATGAGGCCGGCAATCGGGTTTGCATTTTGGTTAAATGTGGTGCCCAGATTCAGCGTGGTCCCGTCGCTGGATACAGTTGGATCTTGTACCGCTGTCGTACCTGCCGTGCCCGTTGCACCGGCGATGAAATTTGTCGCTGCGTCCTGACCCAGATCGAGAGCTTCGGGGATGAGGTTGCCAGCCGTGGTGCCTATGCCCTGGCCTGTGATGGCATCGGTTGCGAATGTGGCGCCAATACCGGTTTTAATCGGGTTCGAAATCCCAAATCCCAAACCTTTGCCGGCCAGTTTGAAGGTTGTTGATAATGCACCCATGCTACGCTCCCTCGAATTACCGTCACACAAACATGTTTTTTCTTCTTGTTATTGTGTCCTCACCATACGGAAAATAGGTAAACAAGGTCTTAATATTTAAAAATTTACATAATTTTATTTTTGGTTTGCGGATAAGCGATTGTTTTATAATGATTTAAAAGGGCGGTGGCGGGGTGGGGGCGTTACGTTCCGCTGGTCTTCTTTAATTTCTCCAGCCGGTCCATGCGGTGCGTGCCATCGGCCGGACCGTAGAATCCGGGCAGATCAGGCAGCGGGCGCAGGGAGACGCAGGAGGTGGGCAGGGTTTCCTCATCCCCCAGAATCAGGAAGCCATCCGGCTCCAGTGTGCGGGCGAGGTTGTCGAGGATGCGGGTTTGGGCCGCATCATCCATGGCGCATAAAACATTGCGGCAGAAAATCACATCAAACGGCCCCAGATCACGAACGGGGTCGAGCAGGTTGGAATGCAGGAAATCGACCATGTTCATGATCGATGGGTCCAGTTGCCAGCCACCGCCATCGGCCTGATGAAAATATTTGATCAACATCGGGCTGGGCAGGCCGCGTTGGACATCGAATTGCGAATAATGCCCTTCGCGTGCTTTGGATAGGACGCTGTGCGAGATGTCGGTGCCGATAATATCAATGTCCCAATTTTTTAACGGCGTGCCGCATTCCTTTACTGCCATGGCGATGGAATAGGGCTCTTCCCCTGTTGAACACCCGGCGGACCAGAAGCGCAGGGACTTATATTTTGCCCGTTCCTTGGCCAGATAGGGAATGATGGTGTTTTTTAAATCTTCGAATGGGCGCGCGTCGCGGAAAAACATGGTTTCATTCATCATCATGGCTTCGACCACGTCGATGATCAATGCGTTTTCCGGCACACCGCGCAGGGCGATCGTCATGGATTCAAATGTCGGATAACCCCATTTTTTTGCAATCGGGGTCAGTCGCGCATCCAGCAGCGATGATTTATCCGGCGTCAAATCAACGCCGGTGTGACGGTGCAACAATTCACGGTACATTTCAAAATCAGCCAGCCTCATCCAGACCTACCCCAAACCGATTTGCAGGAATTTAGACATCAGGATTTCGCTGTCGAAAGGCTTCATAACATATTCATCGGCTCCGGCCTTGATCGCGCGTTCAACATGAAAGGAATCATTTTCGGCAGAGCAGAGGATGACCTTTGGATGTTTTCCGTTTTTCATGCCGCGCAGGCGTTCCAAAAATTCGATTCCGCTCATGGATGGCATGTTCCAGTCCAGCACGATGGCATCAGGCATGGCGCTTTCACAAATTTCGAAGGCCTCGACGCCATTATCGGCTTCAATGCATTTGAATCCGGCCTGTTCGGCAATGCGGCGGGCCACTTTGCGCACCACCTGGCTGTCGTCGATCACAAGACATGATTTCATCGGGGGCCCGTCTGCATCATTATGAATTAAAAGAAACGGGGAACGCCCGCCCGGTCATTCTAGGCATCTGTTTCTTAAAGGGGATTTAATGCCCAAACAAAAACCCCGGCCCATCCAGAAGGATTGCCGGGGTTTTGGAAAATAAAGCGCGGACTTAAGCGCGTTTGATCAGGAATGTCACCATGCTGTCGCCAGCCTTTTCGATGGTGATATTCAACCCGTACTGACGGCCCAGAATGCCCGTGGCAAACGGGTGAACCAAGCGGGGGTCCAGATCGGCGGGGTCCAGCTCAACGGCCAGGGCTTCGCGGACCTGCGCGCGCGGGGCGGCATCGGGGCCACCGGCAATCACGCGGGTTTCGCCGTTTTCATGGGTCACGCCAATCGCGCCGCCCTTGGGCATGCATTCGGCGGCCAGCATCAACGTGGCGGTCAGGATTTTGCAGAACCCTTCCGGCAATTCGACATCGGCGAATACCGCGCGGGCATCCCAGTTTTGTTTAATCTTGCCATCGGCGGTGATCAAATTGTCGAACGTCTTGTGAATGTCCCACGGTTTAATGTTGGGGTCGCGGCCACCCGCCCCATAGGCGAGGCGGAACACCTGCAACCGCGCGGCGGCGGCCTGGGCGCTCATGGAAATCAGGGCGATGGCTTCGTCCCCGGCATCGGCACCCATGTCTTCCAGAAATTCGACGCCGTTATTCACGGCCCCGACCGGAGAGATCAAATCGTGGCAAATGCGGGACGCCAGTAATTCCAGAACCGTGGCGTCAATCATTGTGTTGTGCATGGGGGATTCTTTTTCCTTAAGCGAAGCTGACGTCATAACCAATTTTCCCGACTTCTGTGCGAACCATGTCTTTCAGGCGTTCCAGTGCATCGGCACTTTGGGCCTCGGCGCGAGTGACCAGCACGTTTTGCGTGTTGGAGGCGCGCAACAGCCACCAGCCATCTTTCGTGTTTACGCGGGCGCCGTCAATATCATTCACGGCAATGGATGGATCTTTTTCGGCTTGCGCCTTGACCGATGCCACGACGGAGGCCACCAGATCAAATTTCTTCACCTCGTCCACTTCGAACCGGATTTCCGGGGTGTTGAAGATTTGCGGCAAATGCGCGGTCAGGGTCGATGCCGGGGCGTTTGCATCAATCACGGCGTTCATCAAACGAATGCCGCAATACAAGCCATCATCAAACCCGTACCAACCATCACCGAAGAAGATGTGGCCGGACAGCTCACCAGACAGCGGCGATTTTTCTTCCGCCATTTTCGCCTTGATCAACGAGTGGCCGGTTTTCCACATCACCGGTTTGCCGCCCAGACGGGCAATTTCGTCGTACATAACCTGAGAACATTTCACATCACCGACGATGGTTGCGCCCGGGTGGCGTTTCAAAACATCACGGGCATAGATGGTGATAAGGGAGTCGCAGCGCAAAATCCCGCCTTTTTCATCCACCGCGCCAATGCGGTCGGCGTCGCCGTCAAAGGCGATGCCCAGATCGAAGCCGTTGTCTTTCACGCACTTGATCAAATCTTCCAGATTGTGGTCGACCGTTGGGTCCGGGTGGTGGTTGGGGAAGGTGCCATCAATTTCATCGAACAGCAGGATATGCTTGCCCGGCAGTTTTTTGGTCAGGCGGCGGGTGATTTCCCCGGCGGCACCGTTGCCGCAATCCCAAACGACGTTCAGCGGTTTGTCCGTTTGCTTCAGGTCGGCCATCAGACGATCGACATAAATATCCTGAATGTCGAATTCTTTTACGGACCCTTCGCCGGTTTCGTAATCGCCCTCGCGGGCGATGCGGCCAATTTCCTGCACAGCCGGGCCGTAGACCGGACCGGTTTGCAGGGTCATTTTAAAGCCGTTGTAATCGGATGGGTTGTGCGACCCGGTGATCATGATCCCGGCATCGGTTTTCAAATGTTTGACCGCGTAATACAGCATCGGCGTGGGGCCGAGGCCGATATCGGTGACATCCAATCCCACCGCCATCAAACCGCGCACAACCGCCGCGGACAAAACCGGGCTGGATGCGCGGCCATCAAAGCCGAGTGCAACCGTCTTGCCACCTTTACGGCGGACATAGGTGCCATAGGACAGGCCAACGGCATAGGCCACATCTTCGGACAGGTTTTTGCCAACCTGACCGCGAATGTCGTATTCGCGCAAAATTTCCTGATCAAAATTGAAAGCAGCTTGTGTCATGTCTGTCTTCTTCGCTGTGTTTGCGGTTGTCATGGTGAAATCCCCCTTACAGATTTTGGGCGTGTTTTTTAATGATGGATTTGACGGTGTCGCCGATTTCCGGGTCATGCATGGCAAAGGCGATATTGGCTTCGATAAAGCCCACGCGGCTGCCGCAATCGTAACGCTGCCCGTCATAGCGCAGTCCGTGGAACGGTTGCTGGCCAATCAAATTGGCCATGGCGTCGGTCAATTGAATTTCCCCGCCTACACCTTTTTCGAATTTATCGAGATAGGTGAACAATTCCGGCTGCAGGATATAACGGCCAATGATGGACAGGGTGGAGGGGGCGTTTTCCGGCTTCGGTTTTTCGACCAGGCCTTTAATATCCACGCGTCTACCGTCATCGGATTTAATATCAAGAATGCCGTAGCTGGCGGTCTTTTCGCGCGGCACATCCATCACGGCGACCAGATTTCCACCGGTTTGATTATAGGTTTCAATCATCTGGGCCAGACATCCGGGACCACCGGGATTCAGCACAACATCATCGGGCAGCAAGATCGCAAACGGATCATCACCGATCAGTTTCTTCGCGCACCAGATGGCATGGCCCAGGCCCAGCGGTTTGGGCTGGCGTGTCAGGAACAATTGCCCGGCGGGAATTTCGGAGGCTTTGACCTTCTCCGCCATATCCGGTTTGCCGCGGGATTCCAGCAGGGCGGCCAGTTCGGGCTGGTAATCAAAATGCTCTTCCAGCATTTCCTTGAACCGGCCCGTGATGAAGACGAATTCGTCGATGCCCGCATCGCGCGCTTCTTCAATCGCGTGTTGAACCAGTGGGCGATCGACGAGGGGGAGCATTTCCTTTGGCATGACTTTCGTCGCGGGTAGAAAACGCGTGCCCAGCCCGGCAACGGGCAGGACGGCTTTGCGAATGGGCTTCCATTGTTTCGATGCGCTCATCGGTTGCCATAATCCAAAGGTTATTATGAAGTGAGTGGATTAAGGCATAGGGGCGGGGGGTTTTCAAGGGTGGGGCTTTTCTTTTTCCGTATTAACGTTTCAGTAATGCCCCTTATATAAGATTTCGCTCATGGGACCTGAAGATGTAACACGACGCGATGTTGAAAACTTTCTGGCCGGGCGGGACATGGTGGATGCCCGCGTCGTGGACCAGATTTGCGACCGGGTTCGACAGGATCCAAAGGCGCAGAGCGAAGTGGCGCAAATGTTCAACAATGCGGCGGGTAATATGATGAGCGGTATGCGCTCAAATAAATACCTTCTGGCAATGACCCAGACATTACAGGACCCGGAATTTTCCGACGTTCGCGACCATATGATCCGGGCCACGCAGGCCATTCAAAAAGCCATGGAAGGGTTTTTAGAAAATGATGCCCTGGCCGAAGCGATGGAGGATAACCCGCGCACGGACCAATGGGGGCAACCGACATTGTTCGTGCAGATGAAACCCGAGAATGCTGAGCTTTTGGTATGTGATCCGAATTTCATGGACCCGCTGGCGCGGATCAGCAACATGAAACCCCTGTCCGAAGAGCGCGTTGACCAGTTTAATGAAGCTGTGTCCCAACGGGCGCGGGCATTGTATCCGATGGATGAAGAGGCGTTCCGCCAGGAAGCGGTCAAGGCCGAGCCCCAGGGGCAGGATTTGTTGCGCCGTTTTGGATTGGTGGACGGGCCGGGGGTTTAAGTCAGTATCCTGATTTTATTCCCCAAAACCTGAATTTTGACAGCGCATCCGCCATTCGGCTAGGGTGCGTTTTTTATATATTTTCAGAAGGTTTTTGACATGTACCGCATGATCATTAAGGCCCAAAATCCGCGCGACGTGGCGACGCAGCCGATCGACGAGATTATTGGCCGGGCGGCATCACTGGCCCCGATCATGGCGCATCTGGGTAATTGGCCCGCAACACTTGATTCCACTCATGCCATGACCGACCGCATTCCCGAGGGGGATCGCGTGTGCGCCGGGTTTGATCCGGGTCTGGCCTGTGCGCTGGGGTTTGTCCCCAGACATGCACAGGCTCTGCTGGCGACGTTGCATGCGGCGTATACGCCGGGTGCGGTGCTGGCTCTGCGCGCGGGGATTGATTTTTCTGGTACTACGCCCGTCATTCGTGATGCCGATGCGCCGTCCACATGGTGGTTTGCCGCCGTATCATTGTGTGATGAAGATAACGGCGTGGATGAGGCCGGCTTTCGTGCACAGATCGCCGGCTTTCAAAATCTGGTCGATGATCCACAGGCGCGTGTGGATGCGGCCAATGTGGCATTGTTGCACAGATTTGTCGGCACATTTTCCATGGATCGCGGTTATCCGTTCGGCACGGTCGATGGGTGTCAGCAAGCGGCCTATATCATGGGGCACGCGTTTGGTGTCATGCACCGTGAACGCACGGGGACGTATTATATTGGCACGTATCTGGATTCGCTGGGTCTGGAAAAATTTGTCTGGAGCACGGAACTGGATGATCGCGGTCGTCCGAAAAGTGGCCCCAATCAGGGAAGCCAGCAATTTGTCAAATGTGCTGATGAGGATGAATTGAAACGCGCCATGGCGGTGGTCTTACAAAATCCGATTTTTGCAAAAACATGCGTGGTCAAATCACCGACGCCACCGGCCCCCAATCCGGTGCCTTAAAAAACACTACGGTTTTTTCTTCAACAACCGATCCCGCGCGGCGTTCAACCGTTCCGCGACCCAGGGGCTGCCTTGCTGATCCGGGTGCATGGATTTCATCAGGCGGCGATAGGCGTCCTGAATATCTTTTTCTTCCGGTTCCCCGGACAGGCCGAGAATATCGAGGGCCTCGGCACGGGTCAGGTCCTGGCTGCGGGGTGGGCGGGATTCGTTGGGTGTGGCGGGTTTGGCGGTGCGCGCGCGCAAAATTCCCATAATGATTGGGGCGAGGGCGGCCAGAACCCCAATCGCCGCCGGTAACCGCCCGGTTAACGCCAGCAAAACAACCGCAATGGCCACGCCCAGCACGGCGGCGGAGAGAAACAGGCTTTTGACCTGATGCGTGTTGGCGTGCAGCATGAATTGGTACAGGCCATACAGGGCCAGCAACAGCGCGATAACACCCAGAATATAAGGCATTGGTTTTCCCCGCCCGTATTGTCGTTAAAAAACATGGACACCGCGTGCGGTGCCGCTAGTATTCTACCCTATGACACACAATCAAAAAAAGGCCAACGTCATGTCCGCACCATCCAGCCGCCTGTCCGATGTCCGTGCCCATATGGTTCAGGAAGGGATCGACCTGTTCCTGGTCCCGCGCGCGGATGAATTTCAGGGGGAATACGTTCCCGCCGGGGCCGAGCGTTTGTCGTGGTTGACCGGATTTACCGGATCGGCGGGCATGGCCGCCGTTGGTACGGACAAGGCCGTGGTGGTGACGGATTCCCGGTATGAATTACAGGTCGTGGACCAGACGGATGCGGCGTTGTTTGACACCGCCATTATGGATGGCAAGAAAACATTAGGCGGTACCGTTGCGGAATGGATCGCCCACAATGTGAAGACAGGGGCCGTGATTGGATATGATCCCAAATTGCATACCCCGGCGCAGATCAAAGCATTCAAGGATGATTTGGCCAATCATGGTGTGACGTTTAAGGCTGTGTCGCGCAATCCGCTGGATGCGGCCTGGCGCGATCGCCCGGGCATGCCGATGAATAATGTCGAAGAATTCCCGGAAGCGATTGCCGGAAAATCCGCCGCGCAAAAGCGCGATGATATTGCCGCCGTGGTGAAGAAAGAAAAACTGCACGCGATGGTGATTACCAAGCCGGATTCGATTGCGTGGTTGCTGAATATTCGCGGCACCGACGTGCCGCATACGCCGCTGGCGCTGTCCTATGCCACGATTTATGACGATGGGCGTGTGGATTGGTATATCCATCCGGCGAAGCTGACACCGCCAGTGTTGCGCCCGCATCTGGGGAACAAGGTGCAGATCATTGATCCGATTGGTCTGGAGCATGAGATGGAGAAACTGGCCCGTGCGGCCAAAGCGGGGAAGAAAGCCATCGGGCTGGATTTCGCCCGCGCATCAATCTGGTTCCAACAAGTACTGGAAGGCGCTGGGGCAACGGTGAAGGATGTCACAGACCCGATCATTATGCCGAAAGCACAAAAAACACCCGCCGAACAACACGCGATTATCAACGCCCATATTCGTGATGGCGTTGCGGTGACGCGATTCCTTGCGTGGGCGGATCGTGAATTGCACAAAGGGACATATTCCGAACTGGATGTGGCCGACCGTTTGGAGCAATTCCGCCGTATGGCCCCTGAATATCGTGATTCATCGTTTGATACGATTGCCGGGTGGGCGGAAAACGGGGCGATTGTGCATTACCGTGCCACGCCGGAAAAATTCAAACAGATCGATACGCCGGGTATTTTGTTGCTGGACAGCGGTGCGCAATATCTGGATGGCACCACCGATATCACCCGTACGATCACCGTGGGTAATCCCGATCCCGAAGTGTGTGCAAACTATACCCGCGTTTTGCGTGGGCACATTGCTGTATCGATGGCGCGACCAACCAAGAAAACACTCTCCGCCGATATTGACGCACTGGCGCGCCAGCCGTTGAAGGACGCCGGATTAAATTATGGTCACGGCACCGGGCATGGTGTTGGTTGTTATCTGGCCGTGCATGAAGACGGGGCGGGGATCTCATCGGCCCGCAAAACCCCGTTCATGCCCGGTACCCTGATTTCGAATGAACCCGGATATTATAAGGCCGGAGCCTATGGCATTCGGATTGAGAACTTGATTCTGACGCAAAAAGACAGCCGTGGGCGCATGTTCTTTGAAACGGTGACCTTGGCCCCGTATGACCGCCGCTTGATCCGTGCCGATATGATGAGCAAGGACGAGCTGAAATGGCTCAACGATTATCATGCGAAGGTGGAGCAGGTGATTGGCCCGCATCTGGATGCAACGGATCGTGCGTGGCTGAAAGAAGCGTGCGCCCCTGTAAAAAAGCCTGAGGCACCGCGCGCACAACCCGCCCGCGGTGCGATGCCCCAACCGTAATCATTGGGCCCTAATTACGGTTTCGGGGTAACGGGCATAGAGCCCTTGTAAAAACGGTCGGATGGAATTTCCGTTTCCGGGTGGTAGTGGATGTCACATTTGTCTTTGGCGTATGTGGCGATATCGCGGCCATCGCTGACGATGGTGACAAATCCGCCCAGGCTCAGCTTCACGCTGTCCGTCGCGCCCTGGCGTTTGCTGCGGTACCCTTCGTAGTGGGTGAGCGTGCCATTTTGGTTGGTGCAGGTGATATCCATTTTTTCCGCATCAACCGTGAGCGAGTCGTAATACGCGAAGGCAAAGGCGGCGCAGAGCGTGCCGCCCACAATGGTCATGGTTAATCCGGTTTTATGGCTTTTTTTCATCATGAAATCCCCGTTATTTATGATTTTTTGATTATGGGGAGCAGGTTACAAAAATACGGGGCAGGGGGAAAGAAATAAAAAACGGGCCGCATCACGGCCCGTTTTTTTTGAAGGATCAGAATGTGCGCGGCTTAAACAGCGGCTCTTGCGCCGGCTTCGTCGCGGCCGGAATCGGGCCCGCCTTGAACAGCGGGTCCTTGACCGTCACGTTCGGGTACGGTTGTGGAACGAAACGAACCGGGGCCGCGGTGTATTTGTCCTGACCGGACATCGCGGCGGCGGTGGCAACACAGAAGGCAAGGCCAACCAGAGTTTCTTTGACGTATTTCATGGGCAAAATCCTTCGTTCTTGGGGTTTTAAGGATATTGCTCCCGACCCTAGCAAGGGCGCTTAAAAAGGCGCAAGAAAATAAAGAGCGTAAAGAAAAACCCCGGCGTGTGGCCGGGGTTTTAAAAACCTGCGCAATGCAGAAAGGTCGTGGGTCTAGCCCTCGCGGTCGCGGCGTTTGCGCTCAACCTTGCGCCAACGACGCACGGCTTCAGCTTTTTCACGCTTGCGTTTTGCCGACGGCTTTTCAAAATCACGACGCATCTTCATTTCACGGAAAATGCCTTCGCGCTGCATCTTCTTCTTCAGAGCACGCAGAGCCTGTTCGACATTATTGTCGCGGACATGTACGCTAACCAACGAAATCACCCCTTTCTGATCAATAAGATGCCCGGTTTTAACCATTACGGGGGCGGATAGCAAGGGGAAAATCCGGAAAAAGGGGGAATAAAGCTGGACAGAATGGGACATTCTGGGCTGAAATACCGACAAATATAAAAAAGTATAATAAATTCAAGGGACAGGGGCGCTTATGGGCAAACGATTGGGGCTTCCCAGATTGTTAAACACGTTCACGGAACAGGTCCGGGCCGGGGCGGAAGTCTACGATTTTTTCAGAAAACGTGACGAACTGATCGACCTGACCCCGCCGGGGGATGGGCGGCCGGTGATGATTGTGCCCGGTTTTGGGGCCAGCGATATCAGCACCAAAATCCTGCGCGATTTTTTGCGGGACAAGGGGTTTGAGGCCCATGGCTGGGGCGGCGGTTTGAACGCTGGGCCGAGCGAGGGCGCGTTGCGCCAATGCCGCGAACAGTTGGAAATGCTGTCGAAGAAATTCCCGGGGCAGAAGGTAACTTTGGTCGGGCATTCGCTGGGCGGTGTGTTTGCGCGCGAACTGGCCCGGGCCTTTCCGGATCAGGTGGATCAGGTGATTACGCTGGGGGCACCATTCGGGGCCGATGATGACCACTCCGAATTGTCTGTGCGCGTTTTGTTGAAGGCATTCCATTTGCTCTATGGTGGCCGTCGCGATTTCGTCGGACGTGCGCCGCTCACCGATCATTTGATGGAACCGCTGCCCGTGCCGACCACGGCCGTGTATTCGCAGAATGACGGTGTTGTGAACTGGCGCCAATGCATCACCGCCCCGGCGGAGAATGCAGAGAATGTTGAAGTGCAATCCAGCCATATCGGGCTGGGCATGAACAAACAATCCGTCACCGTACTGATGGATCGTTTGAGCCAGAAGCCGGGCACATGGGTGCCGTTTGATCGCGCGAAATATGCCGATTTAGGCTATCCGCAGGCCCAGGCCCACGAAACATACGAAATGCCGTACCGCCCGAAGCGCCCGCACGGTCCGCATTCGAAGGTGTTTTGATCGTATTTCAAGCAGCTTCGCGCCGTGCTTTTAAATTCAGCGCCGCATCCAGCAGGGTGCGGGTGTAATCGGCTTGTGGATTGTCGAAGATGGCGCCGGCGTGGCCTTGTTCGACCACCTTGCCATCCTTCATCACGATCAGATCATGCGCCATGGCGCGCACCACGCGCAGATCGTGGGAAACGAACATATAGGCCAGGTTATGGCGGTCCTGTAATTCGCGCAGCAGATCGACAATTTGTGCCTGGACCGAAACATCCAGCGCCGAAGTCGGTTCATCCAGCATAACGAATTTGGGTTGCAGAACCATGGCGCGGGCGATGGCGATACGCTGGCGCTGACCACCCGAAAATTCGTGCGGGTAACGGTGGCGCGTGTCGGGGTCCAAATGCACATCGCGCAGGGCGGCGACAACCATATCTTCGCGTTGCGATGCGCTGTACTCGCGGCGATGGATTTCCAGACCTTCGCCAATAATCTGCCCCACGCTCATACGGGGGGAGAGGGCGCCGAACGGGTCCTGAAACACGATTTGCATATCTTCGCGCAAGGGGCGCATGGATTTGCGGTCGAATTTTGAAATATCGGTGCCGTTAAATTCAATCTGTCCGGTCGATTGGATCAGGCGGAGCAAAGCGAGGCCCAGCGTGCTTTTCCCGCTGCCCGATTCACCGACGATGCCGATGGTCTGGCCCTGTTTGACGGACAGGGACACGCCATCCACGGCACGCACCCATTCGGTTGTTTTTCCGGCCCAGTTTTTCTTACGCGGGAAATGCACGCGAATGTCTGTCGCCTTCAGAACGGTTTTCGCGCTGTCATTGATGGCCGGCGGTGTGGAGCGAGGGCGGGCGGAGAGCAACATGCGCGTATAATCATGTTTCGGCGCGTTGAACAATGTGGCGGATGGTTCGTTTTCGACCATGACACCATCCTTCATCACACACACGCGATCGGCCATGCGTTCAACGATGGAGAGGTCGTGCGTAATCAGCAATAACGCCATGCCCAAACGATTTTTCAAATCCTGCAACAATTCCAGGATTTGCGCCTGCACAGTCACATCCAGCGCGGTGGTCGGTTCATCCGCAATCAACAAATCGGGGTTATTGGCCAGCGCCATGGCAATCATCACACGTTGACGCTGCCCGCCGGACAGTTGGTGCGGATAGGCGTTCAGGCGGTCTTTCAATTGCGGCAGGCCGACAAGGTCGAGCAGTTCCAGAATGCGCGCACGGGCGGCATCCTTGCTCATGCCCTGATGCACGATCAGGACTTCGCCAATCTGGCGTTCAATGGAATGGAGCGGGTTGAGCGATGTCATTGGCTCCTGAAAAATCATGCCGATCTTGGAACCGCGCAAAGACCGCATCGCGTCTTCACCTGCGCCGATCAATTCCTGCCCGCGAAAACGGATGGATGATCCTTCGCCATGGCTGGCCAACGGATAGGGCAGGAGTTGCATGATGGATAAAGCGGTGACCGATTTCCCCGATCCACTTTCGCCCACCAACGCCACCGTTTCCCCGGCGGACACCGAAAAAGACGTCTTCCTCACCGCGTGGGACGGGCCCGACGGGGTGTGGAAACTGATGCTAAGATCTTGAATCTGTAAAAGGATATCGCTCATACCCCCATTGAAGCACACGAAACCGTGTCAAAACAGCCGAAATCTTAACAAGAATTAACCCTTTCCCCCGGAAAATCGGCTAGAATATAGGCATACTGGTTTCTTCAGGAATCAAGGCCCTTCAGGATCAAGGTTATGGCGACAGAAGTCGGAAACACCACACTCTATTCCGTTGAGGATCTGCTCTCGCGATCCAAGGCCGCTGCCGAGTCCGGCAGCACGGCGGGTATGAGCAAAATCCAGAAGATGATTGCCGAGATGGAGAAGGGGACCACAGACACGGTCAACCTTAGTCCTGTCGCGAAATTGTTGAAGCAAGAAGCCGCATCCAAACCCGATACATCCACGCCCTATACCGAACAAGAATGGTATATCAACGCCAAGGTTGCGCAGTTGCAGGGCCAATTGAACATGTATTCCACGCTGCCCGGGTTGGACCCGACGGGTGCGATCATGCAATCGTTGGAAGATGAAATTTACGGTCTGGTGGAAAGCCAGCAGGCCAAGCTGAAAAAATCACAAGACGAGGCCGCCGCAAAGCAGGCAGAGTTGGACAAGTTGAATGCTGAGAAGGCCAATGCACCGCTGAGTGCGGAGAAGATGTTGGAGCGTTCCAAAACATTGGCCTCGGGGCAGGAGATTAAAACCGAGCTGAGTGACGCGGCCAAAAAGCTTCTTGATAAATATGCCTGATAAAAAACCCCCGATAAAACGGGGGTTTTGTTTTATTTAGGTGCCAGCATGCGGTGAACGAAATACACCGTGCGGGTTGCGTCTTCCGGGCTGGGGCCTTCGGCCACGATGTTGAAGTCTTTGCGCAGGAAATTTTTCAAACTGTTTTCATTTGTCGTGCGCAACCGTGCGTGCAAATTCACGGTTCCACAGGCATGCGCATAATCCATCCATTGATCAATCATGCGACCCATCAACCCGTTGCCGCGATAATCGGGATGGGTCATGACAGTTCCGAAAATGGAATGGGTGGTTGTGTGTTGATCGGTTGTTTCCAGCGCCGCGCACAGTGTTGAAATGGGGCCCACACTGTTGCGAATTGTGGCCGCACCAATCATCATGCCGAATTGATTGAACACACCCAATGCAGCATGACCGTTGGCAAAGAGAGCCCCAAAGTAGGTCGCATCACGCGGGATGATTTCCTGATCAGCGGCAATGTGCTGCAATGTGATTAAAGCGGGAATGTGCGCGGTGCTCAGCCATTGGACGGTGTAGGCTTCGCCCGTTTTGGGCAGGATACCGGACGCAATCACAGCAGGCGCATCCGCAAGGAGCGGAGCAGATGGGGCAGCCAAGGGAACAAAGGCGCGCTTCAATGCTGTGTTCATGCGTCGGGTGTTTCTCCTTTATTATCGAAATTTGCGATGCGGAACTCTATACAAAACAGGGGCTTGCCGTCAAAATAAATTGTGCCCTGCGGCAAAGAAATGCGGAAAAAAATGGGGCCGCCCGGATGCGAGCGGCCCCCTATAGCGGGTCATAAACCTAAAAAGGTTATTTCTTCAGGGGCATAGCCTCTTCCACCAGGGCGGTGAAATAGCTCATCCCAATCGGGATCAGGTCGTCGTTGAAGTCATAGAACGGGCTGTGCAGGCCGTGGTTATGTGGGCTGTCCTGTTTCGTGCCCTGGCCCATGAAGACATAGGCGCCCGGTTTGACCTTCAGGAACGATCCGAAATCTTCGCCGCCCATGCACAAATCGGCCTTGGTGCTGACGTTGTCGGCCCCCAGAATCTTGGCGGCGCAGGATGCGGCGAAATGGGTTTCGGCTTCGGTGTTGATGGTGGCGTCGGTGCCGAAAATGAATTCGGTCATTTCCACCTTTGCCCCGAATGTTGCGCCAATGCCTGCACAAATCTCTTCGATCCGTTTGCGGGCGAATTGGCGCATGTCTTCGGTGAAGGACCGAACGGTTCCGGTCATTTTCGCGCTGTCGCCGATCACGTTGAATGCGCCGGTGCCGACATTGATGTTGGTGACGCTGACCACCAGCGGGTCAACAGGGGCGGCGTTCCGGCTGACGATGGTTTGCAGGGCGGTGACCAGATGCGCAGCGCAGATGGCCGGATCAATGGTTTTTTCCGGCATGGCGGCGTGACCGCCTTTGCCCGTGATTTCAATGACGAATTCATCCACGTTGGCCATCAAAGGACCCACACGTGTTTCCATGCGGCCCAACGGCAATCCCGGCCAGTTGTGCAGGCCGTAAACGGAATCGCATTGGAAATCGTTGAACAGGCCATCTTCAATCATTTTATCCGCACCGCGGCCGCCTTCCTCCGCCGGTTGGAAGATCAGGTGAACCTTGCCGTCAAAATTTTTCGTTTCCTGCAAATATTTCGCGGTGCCCAGCAGGATGGCGGTGTGACCATCATGGCCGCATCCGTGCATCTTGCCCGGCGTTTTCGATGCCCATGGCTGGCCGGATTTTTCGACGATATCCAGCGCATCAATATCCGCGCGCAGGCCGATGGTTTTGCCGGATGTTGTTGATTGTCCTTCGATTGTGGCAACAATGCCCGTGGTGGCATAACCGCGCTTGAACGAAATGCCCCATTCGGTCAGTTTCTGCGCAATCAGGTTGGACGCAAATTCTTCCTCATACGCGGTTTGCGGATTTTGGTGCAGTTCACGGCGCAGGGCGGCGATTTCATCTTTCATATCGGCAGCGCGGTTCAAAACGGGCATTTGAGTCTCCATCTTTCATTGAATGGGACCAATCATAGCCCTTTTGAAACGGTTTTCCAGCCTAAACAGGCGATTTTTACGGCTGTATGGCCAATAAATCGCGCCGTTTTAACGTTCCGGCGGCCATGGCCTCCAGCCGCTTACGGGTCAGGCCAACATGATCCAGTGCAGAAAAATCAACCGGGATCAGCGTGCCGGTTTTTTTGTTGATCAATCCACCCTGATCCATGAAATCAAGGAGGATGCGGGCCTGGTTTTTCAGCACGGCAGGGGTGGTGGTAAACCATTCGACAGGAAGCCCGCGTTCGGATGGTGCAAGGCCTTCGTCGCACAAAGATTGCAAAGCTGTTGTCTTATTTTTATCGGTGACATGTTTCCATTTCAGGCCATTAAAAAACGTGTGCAGTGACCCGCTGTTGGCCACATCAATCTCTGCAATAAACCGTTCACGCGGGGCGGCGGTCCACCATTCTTTCAGCGTCATGGCGGTGATGGCCAGACGCGCGCTGTTAAAACCGGGCAGGCGGGCCAGCGTTGTGCCCACCTCGGTATAGCGATGGCGTTGCGTGCGTGGTTGGTTTTTATCGTGCAGGTGATAGGTGGCGGTGACCGTTTGCGCTTCGCCGTGTTCATCGTTCAGGAATAACACGCCACCACGGGCCAGGGCGTGATCGATTACGGCGGGTTCACGTTGGGCCACAAACCCGCTCGGGTCAGACACATTTTTCACCGCCGGGTTGAACATATACATCAAACGGGGTTTATCCGCCGCGCGTGAAAATTCGAGTGTCAGTTTACCCGGCAACGGTGTCATGGCTGGTCTCTCCCCATTTTTGACGGGCGGTTGGTCCGCACATCGTCGTTTGTGCGGATCAGTATAGGGGGATTCGGGGGCATGAAAAAGCGGCCCTTCACACGTTGGTAAAGGGCCGCTTTCTGAACTTATTATGCGAATATTACGGTTGCGGGGTCGGGCCAGCCTTTTTCGCGGTGCGTTTCGGCATGGTGCCTGCGGCCCACTCAATGTTCTGGTTTGCAGCCGGGTCCAGCAGGATGGCGGACACCGGGCCGGTGGCAATATTTTCCAGCGCCTTGCGACGGGTTTTCAACCAGCCCATCTCGCTCAAATCCAGATGAACGGCTTGGCCCGTTTTGTGGTTGACGATTTTCGGGTTGTCCATAGTTTCCAGCAACAGCTTGGCCTGGTGCGGCAGCGTCTTGGTCGTGCAACGCAACCAGTCAAGCAAATGTTCCTCATGGCGGAAGCCCGTGGAATCCCACAAATCATCATTCGGAACGAAGAAGTCCCAGCCGATGACCTTGCTCAGCAATGTGCTGGCCTTGCTGTTGGTTTTGTAAATGTCGGCGAAGAAAAATTGAACCGGCGGGCGTTTGAACATTTCGTTCATGATCTGCGCGCTCACCATAAAAGAGGACAGGTTAAATCCCCCCAGCGTGATGTGCGTGGCACCCACTTCGGTCCATGCGGCTTTCTTGGTCGGGGCTTTTTTCGCCGGGTCGATGTTGTGGCTCAGTGCGATGGAAGATGCAACCGGTTGGCCATTGTCTTTGTTAAGGAACAGGATCACGCGACCGTCGGCCGTGTATTTATCCAGCATCGTGTGATCGCGGTCATCGACGAACTCATGTTTAAAGGTGCTGTAAAAATCACGCACCATTTGTTCGTCACCCGGTTTGGACATGCGCACCAGCAGGTGCAGGTCGGCGGGCTGGTTAAATTCGTTTGTCAGCGTCATTGGCGCTTGCTCCCGATTCGTTATGTTTATTTGGGACGCGGACTTTAGGCGAGGGTGGGTCCGTCCGTCAAATTTAGACTGTGCGCTGCAGTAGTGTTTTGATTTTACTTATAAATTCGTCTTTCTGGGGTCAAAGGCGTCCCGGACCGCCTCACCAATAAAGGTCAGAAGTGACAGCATCAGAGCCAGCGTGACAAAGGCCGTCAGGCCCAGCCACGGGGCCTGCAGGTTGTTTTTCCCCTGTGCCAGCAATTCGCCCAGCGACGCCGAACCGGGGGGCAGGCCAAGGCCGAGGAAGTCGAGCGAGGTCAGCGCCGTGATCGACCCGGTCAGGATGAAGGGCATCATGGTCATGGTGGCGACCATGGCGTTGGGCAAAACGTGACGGCGCATGATGGTGCCGTTGGACACGCCAAGCGCGTTGGCCGCGCGCACATAATCAAAATTCCGCGCGCGCAGAAATTCCGCCCGCACCACATCGACCAGCGACACCCACGAGAAGGCGAGCAGGATCAGCAGCAGCGTCCAGAACCCCGGCACAAACATGGCCGAGAAGATGATGAGGATATAAAGACTGGGCATGCTGGACCAGATTTCAATGATCCGCTGCATGATCAGGTCGAGCCAGCCGCCGTAATACCCCTGCATCGCGCCCGCGAACACGCCGATGATCGAGCTGGCAATCGTCAGGATCAGGCCGAACAGAACAGAAATGCGGAAGCCGTAAATGACGCGGGCGGCAACGTCGCGGCCCTGGTCGTCGGTGCCGAGCAGGTTATCGCGCGTCGGGTATGACGGGGCCGGGACGGGCAGGTTGTAATTGATGGTGTCGTAGTGATAGCGAATGGGCGGCCAGATCATCCATCCGTCTTTCTTCGCGATCAGATCGGAGACGAAGGCATCGCGGTAATCGGCCTCGGTTTCAAAATCGCCGCCGAATGTGGTTTCGGGGTAAGATTTCAAGACGGGCATGTACAGCCCGCCATCATATTTAATCAGCAACGGTTTATCATTCGCCAAGATCGGTGCGGCCATAGCCAGCACGAACAGGGTCAGGAAGATCCAGAAGCTGATATACCCGCGGCGGTTGGCGCGGAATTGGTGCAGGCGGCGACGAGCCAGAGGGGAGAGGCGGGGAGAGAGTTTCATTTACACAGACCTCGCCGAGAAATCGATGCGCGGATCAACCTTCACGTAAATAATGTCGCGGATCAGCGTCATGACCAGACCGATCAGCGAGAAGACATAGAGCGTGCCCAGCACCACTGGATAATCCCGGTTGATGATGGATTCATACCCCAGCAGGCCAAGGCCATCGAGGCTGAAAATCACTTCGATCAGCAAGGCACCGGTGAAGAACAGGCCAAGAAACGCCGCCGGGAACCCGGCAATGACGATCAGCATGGCATTGCGGAACACATGACCGTACAGAACGCGGTGTTCGGTCAGGCCCTTGGCCCGTGCGGTCAGGACGTATTGTTTGTTAATTTCATCCAGAAAGCTGTTTTTGGTCAGCATGGTCAGGCCCGCAAATCCGCCAATCACCAATGCGGTCACGGGCAGGGCCATGTGCCAGAAATAATCGAGGATTTGTTTCCACATCGGCATGGTGGCCCAGCCTTCGGACACCAGACCGCGCAGCGGGAAAATGTCGAAATACCGCCCACCCGCAAAGACGATGATCAACAAAATAGCGAACATAAAAGATGGAATGGCATAGCCGATAAAGACCACAGCCGATGTCCAGACGTCGAATTTCGATCCGTCCTTCACCGCCTTGCGAATGCCCAGCGGAATGGAGATGAGATAGATCAACAGGGTGGACCAGATACCGAGTGAAATCGACACCGGCATTTTTTCCAGCACCAGATCGACCACGGAAATATTGCGGTAGTAACTTTCACCCAGATCAAAGCGCAGATAGTTTTTCAGCATGATCCAGAAGCGTTCTGGCGCAGGCTTGTCAAACCCGTAGAGCTTTTCCAGTTCAGCGATAAATTCGGGGTCGAGGCCCTGGCTGCCGCGATACTTGCTGCCCTCACCAACATTCTGCATGGCGTTCATGGCCATGTCGGCCCCGCCCGCACCGGTGAAACGGTCGGTCGCGCCACCGCCATGCCCCTGCATCACCGCGATCATCCGTTCCACCGGACCACCGGGGACGAATTGAATGACGATGAACGAGATCAGCAGGATTCCGAACAACGTCGGAATCATGAGGAGCAAGCGACGCAGAATGTAAGACAGCATGGATGATGACATGCCGAAAGATTAGGAAATTGTGGGCCTTACGCCAAGGGCGGGGTGTGCATTTTCACGGGCCACCCCCAGCTTATATTTTTCCGTAATTCTAAATTGTCATTCCCGCGAAAGCGGGAATCCATACAATTCATCAGCTACCCCATGGATTCCCGCTTTCGCGGGAATGACAACGGGAATGACAATATGTGTGGAGAGACCAGTTTTTGTTAGGGTGCCCAATCCCGGCCCAGATAGCGCCGCGACAAATGGTTCAGGTAATAGGTGGCGTTCAGCGCTTCACCCGTGGCGGATGTGAACAATTCGTCTTGGCTCAGCAAGGACCCATGGCTATGCACATTGGTGTTCAACCATGTTTTCAAGGTCTGGAAATTGCCCGTGCCGATTTCGGCGGGCAACGACGGGTTGACTTTCACGGCGGCGGAAAAAAACTGTGCCGCCCCCATCGCCCCCAGCGTATAGGCGGGGAAGTATCCGGCGGACAGGCTGGGCCAGTGAACATCCTGCATATGCCCCTTGGACGCATCCGGCGGGGTCAGGTTGAAAGTTTTCTTCATCGCGTCATTCCATGCACCGGGCAGATCGTCGATGGTCATATCCCCCTCAATCATCGCGCGTTCGATGTTGTAACGCAGGATGATATGGCCGGGGTACGTCAGTTCATCCGCCGCAACGCGAATGAAGGAGGGTTCAACGTGGAAGATATGGCGGGCCAGATTGTCTGGGGTAAAACCCTTGCGGTATTTGCGTGGTAGATGGTGGTGCGCCAGCGTGGACAGATACCCGATAAATTCCGGGATTTTACAGGCCTGATACTCCAGAATCATGGACTGGCTTTCATGCACATCCATGCCCATGGTGTGGCCGGCGGGCTGGTACCGCCATGCGCGGGGCGATCCCTGTTCATACAGGCTGTGCCCGGTTTCGTGTGCGACGGTATAAAGCCCGTCCAGAATGTGATCGGGGTTGTAGCGCGTGGTCAGGCGGGAATCATCCGGCGTGCCACCGCTTAAGGGATGCATGTCGCCCGTGTAAAACACGCCGCGGTCATGATCGAAACCAAGGGCGCGCAAAAGATCCTTGGCAATCGCATGGTGATATTCCACCGGGATGGTTCCCAGCGGCTTCATTTTCTTTTGCGCCTTCTGGCGGTCCATCGCCTCGGCAATCATGGGGGGCAGGGCGGATTCCAGTTTCGCAAATTCCGTTTCGACAGTGGAGAGTTTCAAACCAGGGCTGAATTTATCCAGCAGGGCTTCATACGCGCTGTTGAACCCCAGGGCATCTTTCAAAATCAAGCCGACTTCGCGCGATGTTTTGAAGGCCTGTTCGTAAACGGGTTTCATCACCGCCCAGTTGCCGCTGGCGCGGTATTGGGTGTGCATGGTGTTGCCCTCGGTTTCCAGCCGGGCGATTTCACGCACCAGCGATTCCGGCAAGGCGGTGGCCGCAATCCACTGGCGGCGCATCAGATACAGATTTTTTTGATCCGCAGGGGACAGAGAAGCCGTATTGGATTCGCTTTCATCCAGCCAGTCCTTCACCACCGGATCGGTCAGCAGCATGTGGCCCGCACTGGCCAACGCCATCATCTGTTCGGACCGGTCATTGTCGCTGCCCGGTTTCATGGCGGTCATACTGTCCATGTATAAAATACTGCCCGCACCGCCCAGATTGGCGATGGTACGAAAACGATCTTTCAGTTTTTCATAGGCGGTATGTGTCATGGCCGTTGACCTGTTTGTCTTGCGTTATTGTGGATGAGGAATAGACTGGCACAGGCGGTTCATGGCTGTCAAAGTCGTGATCAGCGCGGGGGGCGTATTATGAGCAGGTTTTTCGGTCTTTTAATCATGATATTGCTGTGCACCCCGTCCGCAGGGTATGCGGGGGACGCCGTATCATGGTGGCGGCCCAATGCGAGTGTGCGCAATTGGGACATTTTGCTCCAGGACCCGCCCCCGATTGATAATCTGCCTGTCCGCGACATGCTGATCCTAGATCTGTTTGATACGCCTGCTGAAACAGTGGCGGCGTTACAGAAGCAGGGGACATGGGTTGTGTGTTACATCAATGTTGGGGCATGGGAAAACTGGCGCCCCGATGCCAAGGATTTTCCAACCAAGCTGATTGGCAAGCGGTATCGCGGCTGGCAGGGGGAAAAATGGCTGGATATTCGCAATCGTGGTTTACGACCGTTGATCGAGGCGCGACTGGATTTGTGTCGGGATAAGGGGTTTGACGGTGTGGACCCGGACAATATCAACGGGTTCGACAACACGACCGGATTTTCCATCAGCGACACCAATCAAATCACTTTTAATCGCTGGCTCGCACGTGCGGCTCACAGCCGGGGGCTGGGCATTGGTTTAAAAAATGCAACATCATTATCAACAGCGCTGGTGGCGGATTTTGATTGGGTGTTAATGGAAAGCTGTGTGGCTGAGGGATGGTGTGCGGAATCCGCCCCGTTCCAGAAAGCGGGTAAGGCGATTTTTGATATTGAATACCCGGAAAACAACATTGATCTGGCTGTCAGCATGGCTTGTAAGCGTAAGCCAGAGCATGTGAATGTGGTGTTCAAGGATCGCCAATTGACGGCGGTCCTGCATAAATGTCCGCAATGATATTACCCGCCGTAACACATTGTTGCCGCATAAGACGCATTCGATGACACGCCATACACATCGCACATGTTGTATGAGCGACACGTATTTGTACCGGCAATATGTTCACAGGCCCGCGACCCCGGCTGGGCCTCGCACCATGTCTGGCAAGCGGCGCGCGTTGTTTGCGTGGATTGTGTGCTGGCATAACTGCCGCCGCAATTAACGCGGGATGATTCCGCCCAGGACCGGCACACCGGATGGGGGGCGAAAACAACATGCCATGTGGAATCAGCACAGAGTTTGAGGAGATTGTTGCTGTCAAAAATCATCATGCCGCTGTTTGAAGAATCGCATGTAGCGTTACTGTCTTCAAATGTGAACGTTCCGCTTTGTCCGCCACCTCCACTGCTGCTTTGGGCCGCATTCCATGTCGTACCGTCACAAACCAAAATCACGCTGGCCCCATCCTGGTCGGCGTCGGCGGTCAGGCGTGTAGCACCGGATGGAAAGCCGGAACACGATGTTCCCGGGGCTGTATCATGTCCTGCAAGCTGGGCGGTGGCCGCGTGGGTGGTCAGGAAAAGAAAAATACCAGTCAGAAGAGCAATGAAAACGCGCATGTGTGATCCTTACCTTGCCGTGTAAAGCGAAAGCATCACTCTGGTGACCGGGGATCGAAAACCGTAGAATCAGAGACGGCGTGATGGTCTTTACTGCAAAGACGCTGGACATACACCACCACTCCCCGGTCGTAGAGCGAACGACGGGCACACCACTGGCCTGTGGCGCGGGGCCCAGACCTTTGCGGCCGATGTGGGCCGCTGATCCTAAGGGGTTTCGATGTCCTGGATGCGTACTCGGCATCTGGGAAAAAATTAGCGCGAAAAAAGTGTACGGATCAAGATATTGTTTGGACATAATGCGATAAAATGAAGAAAAAATTATGATTAAGTTTATTTTTTCTCAAGTTAGCGTTAATGTTTCAGGATCTCCGCCGTCGTGGGAACGATAAAAGAAAGGTCGCCAGAGTTTCTCTGGCGACCGGGGATCGAAAACCGTCGAATCAGTAACGGCGTGATGGTCTTTAGGCAAAGCCGCTGGACATGCACCACCACTCCCCGGTCATAAGAAAAAGCCGAGAAGCGCATCTGTTGAACCACGTTTTTACGCGGGATCGGCACGACCGATGCGGGTCGCTGACTCTTGGATAAGGGGTTTTCGAGCCCCGGATCGCATACTCAGCATCCGGTGGAATGCTATAACCGAAAAGTGCGCCGGATCAACCCGGCGGCTGTTCATAATGCGGCTAAAACTGGAAAAAAATTACCGTTGCTTTGGATAATCCCAAGTTCTGGGCCGCTCAGGGGCGAATGTTCCAGCCTTCGAGTATCCATTGATCATCGTCATGGACAAAGACGGACAATGACCCCGTGGCCATTTTCAATCCATGCGCGCGGGCCAGAGAATCAGGGTCGGGGCACAGATGTTGGGCAAAGCGGGCGATGCCATTGGAGGTGACGACCATGACGCATTGGCCCGGACGGGTGCGCACAATGTCGTCGGCAAATGTGGTCCAGCCATCAATGATAGTGGCGGGGCGCGGGGACCAGTCGGGCGGCATAATACCGTTCGTTTCCCAATCCTGTAATGCGGTTTCACCCAGACGTGCGATGACGTGATCTTCGGTTTGGTTTTCGTCCGGGCCGTAATCAATTTCATTCAGGAATGGCAGGGTGGATGATGGTGCATCAATCCGCGCCGCCTCCAGTGCCAGCGCCCCCGTCCGCATCGTGCGTTGCAGGGTGGATGTAAACAATACATCAGGCGTATAGCCGTTGGTGGCAATGTAGTGGCCGATGGCGCGCGCTTGATCTTCGCCCTTTGTTGTTAAGGGCAAATCGGTGCGGCATCCAACACGGCGCGGGGCTTCGCCGCTTTCAAATGTATTGCCGTGGCGCGCGATGATCAGTGTTGTGCGGGTCATTGGGCCAGTCCATAGGATTTCAACAAAGCGACGGATTGCGTGCGGTACCATCCCGGATGCGGCATGCGCAAGCCCATGTCCAGCAACTGCACCGCATCCGTCATTTTCTTATCATCCAGCATCGTATGTGCCAAGGCTATGCGTGCGTTAAAGTGCAAGGGGTTCTTTTGCAAGGCGCGGATATAATGCCCACGCGCGGAATCGCGCAAGCCGATGGCCAGGGCCAGATCACCGCGCAAGGCGTCAATATCCGCCCAATACGGGTTCCAGTGTGTTGCCGCATCCAGCAGGTCCGTGGTCTCGTTGATCAATCGCGTGCGGCTGGTTGGGTTGTCGTTGGCGTTGATCATTGAAATATTGATCCGGGCCAATGTGACTTCCGGATCGATAAAGCTGTGCGGGCCCCAACGATCCGCACGGGCCAGATGAATCAGAACATTGCGCGCATCAGCGGGCTCGTCCGACGCCCAGGCCCGGCTGGCGGCACGCATTTCAAACAAAGCGCCACCAATCGGAACGGTAATGGCGATAAACAAAACCAGAACCGCCAGCGTCGCCACCAGAAATCCCGTTCGTTTCGGCCCGGGGGCGTGGATGATGACGGCATCACCATTCTGCAGGGCCAGCGTGGTCGCGTGATGCCACGCGGCCAGCAGGATGCCGCATGGAACCAGCACTGCCAGCGTTTGCAGCGGGAACTGGACGTGCGATTGAATAGCTACGGCCAGCAAAGCGGTGAAGGGCACCAGAATATCCATCCGTCGGTCAGGCGTGGCCATCCGCATGGCTCGAATTGTACGGACCAAAACGGCGCCAAGAATAATGTAAAACAGGATCAATGCCGGAATCCCGGCCTCTGCCCCCCATTGCAGGGGATCGCAATGCGCCCACGCGCCCAGCGACGTATCGGAAATGGATCCGCGATAACCGGGATAGACCAGAAAGAAGGTGCCCGGCCCGGTGCCGACAACAGGATTATCCATCATCATGCGGATGGACCCCTCATGCATGATCAGCCGGGGCAAAAGACCGTTTTCGTCCGCTCCGTTCTGCGCCAGTGTGGCCATGCGGTCGATGGTGGTGGTTTGTGGCCCGAGGATAAAAACCATTATGGCCACGGACAATATCATTGTGATTGCCGGGGCCATGACCCGCTTGATCAGGGTGCGGTCCATAAACGCGATCAGTGTCACCACGGCGGCAAGGGCGGCGACCAATCCACCGCGGCTGCCCGTGGCGATAATCGCGGCACACAGCAAGGCACAAGCGATCAATCCTGTAATCTTCTGCACCCGGTTTATTGCCGTCAGTGCGAGGGTCAGAGCCAGTGGCAGGGCCAGTGCAAACAGGGTGCAGAGAATATTGGGATCCAGCATCGGCCAATGGGCCCGTGTGGTCACGCCTGTTATAAATTGCCACAGTGCGGGCAAAGCCAACAGGCAGAACAGTGCCAGCATACCGCCCATCAGCCACCGGACCATGTCATGACGATGCGGGTGTGTTCCGATGACAAAAAACGTCATGGGCAGAGCACTGAACGTGCAGAAGGCAATCAGGCTGTGAAAAGGCACCGGGCTGAACGCCATGGACACGCCCATCCAGCCCCACAGGCCGAGCAGGGATAAGGCCGTCACGGATGCGGGGATCATCATGCGGCCCGCGCGAAAAGCAGGGATCGCCGTAGCGGCACCGGCCAGCAGGATGAGCCCGATGACAAGGGCCAGACCCGGGTCCTGTAACGCGCTGAGCGGTAATGCGATGGCAGAAGCGGCCAACAGACACAGAACAGGAAGGATGGTCGCCGGGTGAATCATGGTTATGCCGCCAGCGGATCGCCAAATTCTTTGAGCATAGCCTCGGCCCGCGCGACATCTTCGGGGGAATCAATACCCGCCTGCATCGTGCCCGATGGTAAATCCACCGCGACGGTCTGCACCGGAATATTGTTTTCCAGCAGGCGGAGCTGTTCCAGCCCCTCCAACTCCTCATACCGCCCGGCGGGCAAGGTGACGAAGCGCTCCAGCACATCGGTGCGGAACCCGTACAAGCCGATATGCTGCTGCACCGGGGACGTGGCATCGGTCCCGCGCATTTTGTCTTCCTTGCGGATGGCGGGGATGATGTTTTTCGAAAACCACAGCGCCTGACCCTTGGCATCGGTGACGCAGGTGGTGCCGCTGAACGGTGTTGTTTTTTTGTTGTCGCGCAAACGATCCAGATCATCCCAGCTCAGACGGACAATCGGTGTGACGACGGAATGTGCTGGGTCGCCCACCCATGTCTTGATCACAGCGTGAACGATGGATGGTGGTGTGAACGGGGCATCGCCTTGCAGGTTGACGATAAAATCGGGGCGCTGGTCCATCTGGCGCATGGCGGCCAGAACACGGTCCGACCCCGTTGGGCAATCATCCGAAGTCAGGTAGCACGGCACATCCAGCGTTGCGGCATGGTCGGCAATCCGCTGATCCTCTGTCGCAACGGCAATTATGACGCCACGCATATCTTCGCAGGCCTTGCGGGCCAGTCGAACCACGCGGTCCAGCATGGTGATGCCTGCGATTTTGGTCAGCGGTTTACCCGGAAAGCGCGTCGACCCATACCGGGCCGGAATGATAATGGCGATGGATGACATTATTTCGCGTCCTTTGCCCACCAGGTGTCGGTCACGCCCATGCCATAGGTTGGGGCAATGGCGGGTTTTTCAAATTTGTCCCAATAGGCGATGCGCCATGCGCTCAAATACCAGTTGGGCACCATGTAATATCCCCATTGCAAAACGCGGTCGAGGGATGAACACAGAACGATCAGTTCCTCGCGCGTCTGGGCGGCAACGATTTTTTCGATCAAAGCGTCGACGACGGGGTCTTTGATCCCGATATAGTTGCGAGAGCCCGGCATTTCCGCGCGGTCCGAACCCCAGAATTCGCGTTGTTCGTTGCCCGGTGAACTGGATTGCGGGTACACCATCACCGTCATGTCAAAATCAAAATTGTTCATGCGGTTTTGATATTGGGCGTCGTCCACCGTGCGATAGGTGGCTTTGATCCCCAGTTTTTTCAAATTCTGGATAAACGGTGCGATCCAGCGTTCAAAGGCCGGGTTGTTGTCGATAAATTCAAATTCCAACCGTTGTCCGGTAATGGAATGCACGCGCACGCCATCCTTGCCCATGACGTATCCGCTTTTGTTCAGCAGTTCGTTGGCCCCGGCCAGCATGTCGCGGTTGTTGCCAGACCCGTCGGTCTTGCGCGGGTTAAATTCTTCTGCAAGGACGCCGGGCAAAAGCTGGTCACGGAAAGGGTCCAGAATGGCCAGTTCGGCGGCACTGGGCTGGCCTTTTGCTTCCATGTCCGAGTTGGAGAAATAGCTGCGCGTGCGGGTATAGGCATCGTGCGCGAATTGCTTGTTCGACCATTCAAAGTCAAAGGCATATGAAATGGCCCGGCGGACGCTGATATCCTGAAAGATCGGGCGGCGCAGGTTGAAAATAAAGCCTTGCGCCCCTTGCGGCAGAGTGTGGTGAACTTCTTCCTTCTTCACCTGGCCGCTTTTAACCACGGGGGCGTCATACGCGGTGGCCCAGGTTTTGGCGGTGTTTTCCTGGCGGAAATCGTACTGTCCGCCCAGGAATGCTTCCAACGCCACGTTGGCATCGCGGTAATATTCATATGTCAGCTTGTCGAAGTTGTAACGCCCAACATTGATAGGCAGATCCTTGGCCCACCAATCCTGCACGCGGACCAATTCGATTAATTCACCGGGTTTGACGGTGCCGTATTTATACGGGCCGCTGCCCAGCGGTGGAGTCAGGCTGCTTTCACCGAATTTGCGGCCCTCGGCGGTCCAGTAATGTTTCGGCAAAATCGGCAATTGCCCGACGATCAGCGGCAGTTCACGGTTACCCGCCATATCGAACGTGAATTTGACGCGCGTGGGGGACAGGGCCTCCACAGTCTTCACGTTGTGATAATACGCTTTGTAGAACGGTGCCCCTTCGGTGGTCAGCGTGTTGAACGACCAGACCACGTCATCGGCGGTGATTTGTTGGCCATCATGCCATTTGGCCTGCGGGCGCAGGTTGAAAATCACCCAGCTGCGGTCTTCCGGTACTTCGATGGTTTCGGCGATCAGGCCATATTCCGAAAACGGTTCATCCGCCGATTGTTCCAGCAAGGTTTCATTGACCAGCGATGATCCCGCACCGGGCGCGCCCTTGATGATATGGGGGTTCAGGCTGTCGAATGTGCCGATCACGTGCTGGCGGAATGTGCCACCCTTAGGCGCGTTCGGATTGACGTAGTCCAGATGTTTAAAATCCGCCGCGTATTTCGGTGCGCCATGCATGGCCAGGGCATGAACCGGTTTCACTGCGGCATCTTGGGCCAGCGCCGGGAAAGACAGGAGGGCGAGAACGACCACGCCGCTTAAAATCTTCAACATTCTTAATGTCCTCTTTGTTCTTTTCGTCATACCGGCACCAAGAAACAATGGGGCCGGTATCCATACGATCTATCCCATGGACCCCGGCTTTCGCCGGGGTGACGGTTGTGGTTTGTTTAGTTCACGGCGCGTTTCGGGTTGATCGCGCTTTTATGGCCGGTGGATCCGTACAGATCCGGTTTGGCGAACAGGAAGCCCTGACCGTAATCGATGCCAAAGTCCAAAACTTCGCGCAATTGGCCGGGGTTTTCGACCCGTTCAACGATCAAATCAATCCCGGCGCGATCCAGTTGGGCTTTCAGTTTGGTGATGCGGGCATTGCCGCCATCTTGTTGCGCCTCGCGGATCAACCATGCGGCATCCAGCTTGATAAACCGAATACCCATGGAGCGCAGGCGGTTGATATCGATGCGGCGGCGGCGCACTTGATCCACCGAGAAACGGCAACCCAGTTGCGACAGGCCCGAGAGGATTTCAGTCACGCTTTTGGGGGCGTTATCAATATCGCCCAACGGCAATTCAAACACGATGCGCGGGGCCAGCGTGCGATATTGGGCCAGGAACGTCACCAGGTCGTTCATGAAGCTGGTGTCATGCAAAGTGGCCGATGAAATATTGATGATCGAGGGCAGGGCATCATCATCATCACGCTGATCACGCAGGATTTGCAGTGCGCGCAACAGCAACAGGTTATCAATCGCGGGAACCATCGATTCCTTGTGCGCCAGTTCCATGTAGCGCGCGGCAGGAATGTACGATCCAGCGGCGGCGCGCAGGCGAGCATACAGCTCCTGAAAACGGGCTTTGCGTTGTGGCAGGCTGACCACAGGCTGGACGAAGACGTCGATATGGTCATTCTGAACCGCGTGGCGGATCAGTTCCATGACGATGGTGTCGCTGAATTTGTTGAAATCGGGGTTCAGGGCTGCTTCCAATGCCGATGGCGGCGTAATCATTTTCGGCGGCGGCGCGACCAGCAACTCCAGAATACCCATGGCTGGGTCTTCGGCTTGCGCGTTCAATGCGGCTTGTTCCTGTGGCGACAGGATGCGCGTGCTGGGGCGGCGGCCCAGTTCGGAGAGTTGCGTGATGATTGTTTCAATCATTTTTGCTTCGATCGTGTGGCCGGGGCCGAAATTTTTGCCAATGGCCATCACTTCGTCGGCGGCATCGGCCAGCCCTTCTTTCACCACGGCCAGATCGGTGCGGTTGCGCGCGACTTCACGCACCAGGCGGTCATGGTTACGGGTCAGGGATTCCAATTGTTCTGTGATGGTGCGTTCCCAATTACGGCGGCTGATGATGTCGTACATGACCAGACCCGACAGAACCAATATGCCGCCCAGCAAAGCAGCGGAACCAATTTCACTGTCCGGGCGGATCATGACAAACGCCACGATCAGCGCGCCAACAACGGCCACGGCGCCAACGGCAATGCGCATCTGCATCGTGCTGAGCGATTCAATGATGGGGCGGGGCAGGAAGGCGACCGAGAAGCGGCGTGTGTTTTGCGGTGCCTTGATGTCGGACATATCCAGATCAACATTAACCGGAGCAACGCGCGGGCGCGATAAAAGGGAATTTAAAAAAGACCAAGCGCGTTGTTTTGCCTGTGCCATGTGGCCATGCCCCGTATTGGTAAAGAGATGCGTTGTATACCTTACCGGTGATCGGCGCCCACGGCTTCGCCCACATGGGAATAGCCATCTGCCTGTAATCGTTCGATCAATCCGGATTTAATCTCTTTTACCACGCCGGGCCCTTTGAAGGCCAGCGCGCTATAGAGTTGAACCAGACTGGCCCCCGCTTTTATTTTGTCATAAGCGCTGTCTGCGTCATGCACGCCACCGGCCCCGATGATGGGCAACGTGCCGTTTGTTGCGGAATAAGCGAGGGCAATCGCGCGCGTTGATTTTTTATGCAAAATTTGACCGCTGAGGCCGCCTTTTTCGCGGGCGAAGGATTCGGGCAAATGATCGGGACGGTCCAACGTCGTGTTGGTCAGAATCAGGCCATCAACATGCGAATCGACGGCCACGCGGGCGAGGGTTTGCAGTTGATCATCCGGCAGGTCGGGCGCCAGTTTCACCAGCAACGGGGGCGGGGCCATGCCGCAAGACCGACCGCGTTCATGTAGGATTTTGCCGATCAATTCTTTGAATGTATCCGGCTCCTGCAAATCGCGCAGGCCGGGCGTGTTCGGTGATGAAATATTGACGGTCAGGTAATCGGCAAACGGGCCAAGCGCCTGCACCAGCAGCATGTAATCTTTCGCCGGATCGCTCTGGCCCTTGTTCATGCCGATATTGATGCCGACCAATCCGGGTGGGCGCGGGCGTTGATCCAGAAATTTTTCCAGATTTTCCTTGAACACATTTACACCGCCATTGGGAAAGCCCATGCGGTTGATAATGGCGTGGTGCTGATGATTGCGAAACACGCGCGGTTTCGGGTTGCCCATTTGCGGGCGGGGCGTAACTGTGCCCACCTCGACAAACCCGAATCCGAGATTCAGCATCGGCGCAATCACCGCTGCATTTTTGTCAAACCCGGCGGCCAGCCCGATGGGGTTGGGGAAGATGCGGTTCCACAAGGTGGTTTTTAAAACCGGATCATCCGCCACGGCCTGCGTCCGCGGCACGAGGGGAAGCAGCGCCAAGGTTAAATTGTGCGCATCTTCAGGTGGCAGGGCGAAGGCCAGTGTGCGAATGAAGGGGAGTGAAAAATCCATCATGGCCATGAAATTACAGGAAAATTACTGAATTGGCACGACCCTAGCAGGTTTTGGCGGTGGGGGCCAAGGGAGCATTGCGGCGCAATAAAATCTTGTCCTTCAGGCGTATGTCCGCTTATAATCAAAAGAATAGATTCTGCGTAAAAAGCCAAAAATAATAATAAAATCAGGTGTGTGTGATGTTTGGGACCAAGCCGTGCGGTGCGCTTTTGCACCGCAAACGCCCCTTTTTAGAGAGTGGGTTTTCGCTGATCGAACTTTCGATAGCGATGATTATCCTCAGTTTAATTCTCCTGCCTTTGATCTCGCTGGCCACGGCGCAGCGCGCAACCCGCATGATCGAAGACACAATGGGGTTCCAAAGCGACGTTAAAGACGCGATCGACACGTTTTACATTGAAAACAAACGCTACCCATGTCCCGCGCGTCTGACGTTGGGACCGAATGATCCTGACTATGGCAAGGAGGTTTGCACAGGGCTGCCGGCTGTGGGGGCGTGTGCGAATGGGCTGTGTCGTGCCGCCGGGGCCAGCGGGCGCAGACTTGTGACCGGGGCCGTCCCGTTTGTTGATTTGAAGATCGCGGAAACACGGACCTATGATCGCTGGTCAACAAAATTTTCCTATACCGTGACCGAAGATATGACGGATGAAACCACCTTCCCGGCCCCGGTTGTTGTGGGGACGGAATTGGTGATTAACGGTGCCATTCGCGCCGAACAATATGTTGATGATCGCACGTTGGGTACGAACGCGCTGGAACCGGTGGCGGATCTGCAACATTACATTTTAGTGTCGCACGGTCCGAATGGACAGGGCGGTTATACACGTGAAGGTGTTGTGCGTGCCGCCTGTATCATTGGTGCGAATGAAGATGCAAAAAACTGCGATAACAACGCAACCTTCTTATTGTCCAATTACGGGGCATCACGTTCGGAAACAGAGGGCAATACCCGATATTACGATGATTTGACACTGAACGTGTCGTCGATCAAGGGTGGGATTTGGCGTGAAACGGTGACAACACCCGATGATATTGTGAATACCAATCCTGGCGGTGTTGGTATTGGCACGGATGACCCGGAATACGATCTGGATGTGAATGGAAACATTCTGGCGACCCAGTTCGAAGTCGAAGAATTATGTGATGAAAACGGCGACAATTGTTTTTCGCCAGAAGTTATTGCCGGCGATACCGGAAAAATTATGTGCCCGACGGATGGTGGTGTTGTGACGCGTATTGCGAATGTATCGGTGAATTGCGGGGCGGCGGTCCCTGTTTCGGGGCAGGTGTGCCCAACGGGGCAATATGTGATCGGGATGAGTGGTGGGACGCTCACCTGTGGCAGTTTGTAGATATTATATTTTGAATATATAGGGGTGGGGCAATGTTTGGGTTCACGAAGACGTCGAAATCTGGCGGTTATACGCTGATCGAACTGGCTGTTGTGATGATTGTTGTCGGGTTGATAATCACGCCGTTGATGACTCTTTATAACAACAATAAGAAAAAGGAAATTCTGGATACGCAAACTGTTCATATGAACGAAGTTTTGCGAACCTTGGGCGAATATCGTGTGATGTACGGGCATTACCCGTGTCCGGCGTCGCTGACCGCCGCACCGGGAACGGCGGAATATGGTCATGAAAGCGATTGTACGGATACATCGATTGCTCCGGGTGGGTGTGCGGGTGGGCTGTGTGTGAAAAACAGTGTGCGCACTGTCACGCTGGTCGATGGGTCGACGATAAATCCGCGTGTGCGCATCGGGGCGGTCCCATTCCGTGCCCTGGGTCTGGATGACACCAGCTCCTATGACGGGTATTCAGCCCGGATGGTGTATGCGGTGACGGAAATCCTGACGGATAAGGCGTCATTCAATGCGGCGGCCGGCGGTGTTGATATTGTCGACGGCCAGGCGGTGGCAAAAACGATTTTACCCGTTGCCGGGTCCGGGCATTTTGTGTTGATCAGCATGGGGCCGAACAAAGCTGGTGCCTATTCCCGCGACGGTGTTTTGCAAAATGATTGCCCTGGCAACACAACGCTTGAAAATTTGAATTGCTCCACAGATGGTGATGCCATTTTCCGGGCCACCGCATACAGCGAAGCAAACAACGAGAATCATTTTGATGACACGGTTCAGTATTTCGCGCGGACCGATGTATCGCCTTGGGAATTGGTCCCGGACGGGCCAGGCGGGCCAATGATCCATGCGACACTGCTGGCAACAGGTGGTGTCGGTGTGAAGGTTGCAGCCGATAGCAATTTTACCGAAGCGGTTATTATTCAGGGTGATGCCCGTGCCCGTGATGGTGCCAAGGCACAATCTTATTGCGTTGATGGCAATATTACCGCGTCGGGGTGCATGTCCCCAACATTGATCGCGGGTGATCCCGCTATGGGTGGAGGCATGGTGTGCCCGATTGGTCAATATATGGTTGGTGTGCGGAACGGCCAGGTTGAATGTGTGGATGAAATTGTTCAAAAATGCCCGGCAGGTGAAGTCATGACCGGTGTGAACGCTGACCGAACGATCAAGTGTGAGAAGGATAAAACCTGTCAGTCGGAAACTGTCACAACGATTTGCAACGAAGAAAAAACTTTGCCAAAAGCCTCTAACGGGGCGACTTATACAATTTATTCCGGTGCAAATTATTCGCGCAAATATACGTGCAAAGATGGGTCGTGGATTCCGAATAATGCAGGAACAGGGGAGTGTACCTGTCAAACTGCAACCGAAACGCGGGAAAACCGTGCTTGTGGCACCGGATTTGAAACGGGCAATACCTATACACAAACCCGAAATAAAATTTGCCCAGCTGGTACATGGACCAGCTGGAGTCCGTCATCGGGCAATGGTGCGGCAACATGTACATGCGTGAATACATCACAACGTCGTACAGTGTCATGCCCGGCTAATTATACCGGAACGCATATTCAGGAACGGTCCTGGACCTGCACCGGGGCCAACACCGGGCAGTGGGGCAGTTGGGCCACCGTGTCCAACACATGCGCGTGCGAGGACAAAACTGAAGGGCCGACCGGCATCAGCTGCCCCAGCGGTTATACGGGATCGATTCAACGTAAACGCACATTCTCATGTGCTTCGAACAGCTGGAGCGCATGGGAAGAGGTCAGCAACACTTGTGTTTGTAAACCGGCTGCAGAAACAAAAACCGGCGCTTGCCCGGCGGGGTATGAAGGATCTGTAAAATTGACACGATCATTCCTGTGTCCATCGGCCACATGGTCGGATTGGACGGAAGTGCCAGGGTCCAATACTTGCACCTTGATCCCGCCTGTGGTTTGCACATGGGTGGCGCCCCCGGGTGGGGGCGTGACGGAATCAACACGCCGTGGCAGCACGGTCGGTGCGACATGCGATTGCGGTGGTTCTGGGTCCTGTAACCGCAGCGCTGGAGGTGGGATGTACACAAACTATAGCGGGTGTAATTGTAAATGAACAAGGTTCAGCGTAATGATCAGGGCTTTACCCTGATCGAAATGGCTGTTGTCACGATTATTATCGGCATCTTGATGACGGTGATGATGCATACCTATCAAAGCTATGATTTGCAACGTCGATTGAATATTACCCGTGACAACATTCAGGCTGTGCGTGAAGCTTTGACGGATTATCAGGATGCGACGGGAGCCTATCCGTTGCCTGCGCGCCGCAATCTTGAGGAAAATGATGGCGGGTATGGTGAAGCCGCTATTCTGGATGCCAACGGAACCCCGGTTTTGGGCGCATGCGTGAATGGGGATGATATTGATGTTGGGCTGTGCCGTGTATCGGGGCGGGATGCCAATGGTGATGGGGTGGGGGATGATGTTCTGATCGGCATTGTGCCCTTTAATACGATGATTCCAAATTTGACGAATGCCAAACTGGCGCGCGCCAATGTGGTTGACGGCTGGGGACGGGCGTTGACCTTCGCCGTAAGTCGCAGTTTGACCGAGCCTTTCAATTTCTCATCCAATGGCGGGGCTATCTTTGTTCAGGATGAATTTGGTCGCGATTTGACCGATCCGGCGGGGGCTGCGCACTTTATTATCATTTCCCATGGTGACAATGGCGGCGGGGCTTTCTCACCCACCGGCGGGCGGTTCAGCGATTGCCCTGTCGGTGTGACGGAACGGGAAAATTGTGACGTGAACGCCACGTTTGTCAGTGGTCTGCGCATGATGGGGAATAATGCCCAATATAATGACGATATGGCGCGGTATCTGGCTTGGTCGGGGTCATCCATCTGGAATTACGCCCCAGATGGGGAAAATATATACAACACCAACATCGGCAATGTTGGTATCGGGACCGATACACCGGCGGAACGTTTGCATGTTGTTGGTGTCTTGCGCGGGCGCAACGCATTGTCGTCCGGGTTCTGTACGGAAAATGGGGCCGATTGCATGACCACGGATGTCATTGCCGGGAATGAACCGGCCTGTCCCACTGGGCAGGTGGCAACGGGAATTGGCTTGAACAAGCTGATTTGCGCGACCGTAACGGGCAGTGTAACGACCAGCACGTGCGCATCCGGCACCAAGGCCGTTGGTTATTCGACCAAGACCGGACTGATCTGCGAATAATTCTTCTATTTTACGATTTAAAATAGCTGCGCGCGGTCTTCATATAATCCCATCCGGTAATGACGGTCAGGATTGTCGCAACCAGCAGAAGCAATAACCCTGCCTGTGCTACGCCTGTGTACAACATGCCGGGGATCAAGATGCCCAACGCAATCATCTGCACGGCGGTTTTCCATTTGGCCAGTTGCGTGACATGGACCACAACGCCCTTCGGTCCCAGAAATTCGCGCAAGCCCGCGACCAGAAATTCGCGTGTCATGATAATGATGGGCAGGGCCAGCCAGATACCGGGAATAGCCTTCGTCGCGGCCAGCATGATGAACAAGGCCGCGACCAGGATTTTATCGGCAATCGGGTCGAGGAAACGGCCAAAATCGGAATATTGATCATATTTCCGCGCGATCCACCCATCCAGCCAGTCGGTAAAGGCGCACAGCCCATACAGGACAAACGCCGTCCACACCGCCCACGCAGCCGGAACCAGCAACAGCCCCGCAATCACCGGAACCAACAGAATGCGCAAAACCGTCAGGATATTGGCGGTGTTTTTTGGAATCGTTTTCATGGGGGTGTTATAGCAGGTTATACGCGTTTCGCAATTTCTAGCGTTCAGTAAACCGGGTTGTTATGGCGTTATGGTCCGACCACGCGGTTCCCCGGTGGATAACCCGTTGGGTGGGGCTGAGGCTGGCACTAAAGAGCGTGTGGTCGATTGGGATTTTGGCGAAGCTGGGGGCGAATGTCGGCCAACTGGGTTGCTGTTGTAACCCGGGCACTTGGTAGATGAGGCCAGAAATTTGTAAAATATCACGAAAAACGGGTGCGTAGGGCGTGATGTTCCAATCACCGGCAAAGATGATGTGTTTGTCTTTTGTTTTTGAAATAAGTTTTGCGCTTTCGGTAATCTCGTAATCGCGCGTGGCTGTACGCCCCATACCCGGCGGAATAGCGTGAAGGCTGAAAATTCTGATTGGTAGGGCGAAGTTTTTTGGTCGGATATCAAAGCTAGCAACGAAGTTACTGTAAAGCGATGTAATTTCGCTGTTTGTGACCTCGTGCTTGCTCAAAATCACCATGCCGAAAGCGTGCTTGCGCGGTTCGTGAATTTGGTAAGGAAAATCCGAACGTAATGTTTCTAAACTCTCTGACAGAGCGGGGGAGGCCTCGTAAAACAGCAGGACGTCATGGTCCAGTGCATGTTTTCGAATCCATTCAATTACGCGGGTTTGGTCACCATTATTAATCTGGACATTAAACTGTAGGAGGTTGATGTGTGGCCCGTCTATGGTGGGGGAGAGGAAACGAAGCGGTTCGTTCATTGGCAGGCGCATAGCGGAAAAGCAAGCCAGTGTGATGGCAAGGGTTAGCAGTGCCGGACGAATTTTTCGTTGAATGAGCCAGAAGGCAGAGAGGGCCAGCCCAAGTAAAAAATATTGAAAGGTAAAATGGCTGAGCAGTTCAAAGTAGAACCAGAATGGGGCGAGCAGGGACAGTGCAAACAAAACAGCCAGGGCGATGGTAAATTCCCTGGCTGCTCCGATTAATGATTTTGCCCAACCAAACAGGGCCATGCTTTATGCCCGTGCGGCAGCTTTTTTCTTTTCGGCTTCCGGATCGCGCAGGACGTAGCCGCGGCCCCAGACGGTTTCGATGTAGTTATCGCCACCGGCGGCGTTGGCCAGTTTTTTGCGCAGTTTGCAGATGAACACGTCGATGATTTTCACTTCCGGTTCGTCCATACCGCCGTACAAATGGTTCAGGAACATTTCCTTGGTCAGGGTCGAGCCCTTACGCAAAGAAAGCAGTTCCAGAATGCCGTATTCCTTGCCGGTCAAATGCAGCGGCTTGCTGTCCACTTCAACCGTGCGGGTGTCCAGGTTCACTTTCACCTTGCCGGTCATAATGACGGACTGGCTGTGGCCCTGCGAACGGCGAACGATGGCTTGAATACGGGCGATCAGTTCACGTTTGTCGAACGGCTTGGTCAAATAATCATCGGCACCGAAGCCCAGTCCCTTAATCTTGTTATCCATTTCGGACAGACCGGACAGGATCAGGATCGGGGTGGTGATTTTTGCGGCGCGCAGATTTTTCAGAACATCGTAGCCGTCCATGTCGGGCAGCATCAGGTCCAGAATGATAATGTCGTAATCGTAAATCTTGCCGATCTCCAGACCGTCTTCCCCCAGATCGGTCGTGTCGACAATGTAACCTTCGGATTTCAGCATCAGTTCGATGCTTTTCGCTGTGGAGCTGTCATCTTCTACGAGCAGAACGCGCATGTTTTTTCCCCGCGGTTGGTTGGTATTCTTAAAAATGGAGGTCGCTGCAGTGGTGGGCTTTGAGATCGTTCTAATCCGCAAGCCTGCTGTGCCAGCTCCGATTAAACTTTATTAATATTAATATTAACAAATCCTGAACGGACCTGCAAATCTTTCACCCTTTTTTATGGTCGGGATGTGAGATTTGGTGCATTTTTCTCAATTTTTTCATAATGTTATGGCGGAGCGAGGGGCGCGTGAAAAAATTTGTGAAATCTTCAGCCCCGCTTTGTGCGACGCGGTGAGATGTAAGAGGATTCTTAAAGGACAGAGATTCGTTAAAACCGGGGTTGGTTAAGGTTGGGGGCGTGCACGAACGGGTTCTTCATGGCCATACCGTGCGGGTCGCACGTCCGTTGCAGGGCGAAGGCGTTAAATTTTTCGGCGATGTGGGCGGCGATGTGGTCCGTCACATTCAGGGGCGGCAATTCTGTTCCGGCCAATGGCTGGCGCGGATCGTGCCGATTAAAATCGCGAACATATCGCTGGGCCAGCAGGGTATGCGCGACCGCATAGGGCGTATCCGTATAGATGGCTCGCCCGCGCGTGATGCATTCCGACAAGATGGATTGAGATTCACCCAGCAGGATGGCGTGATCGGCCGCAGCAACCAATCCGTTATAGGGATTATATCCGTGTTCAATCGAGGTGTAGGATGGGGCAATAATGCGTATATGCTCAACGCGCCCGGTGTGGATTGCGATGCTTTTAAATCGATTTGTCAATGTCTGGTACAAATCCGGTTCGGTGCGGCGGCTGGGGCAAAAATAAACCGTGCCGTCTAGGTGGCCATGGCGTGCAAGGTCGTGAAACAAATTGTCCTGATCGCTATACTGCCACAGGCTTGTTGTAAAAATCGCGGTTAGCGGGCGGGGCAGGTCGGGGTGCCGGCAATCGAATTCTGTCTGCGCGTGTTTCAGATTGTCCGTGGTCAAATGATGGGGGACAACCCCATCCAATGCCGTCCCACGGAAAAGATCGTCTGCCATGGATGGCAGGGACGTTGGAATAAAAATGGTTGGCAAAGGGGATTGCGTAAACAGGCTTTCTTTCGCGGCATGGCCAATCACAAGGTCGGGTGCGCCATGCTGTGCCGCAAGTGTTTTGATGCGCTGGGCTGTTTCATGCGTATCTTTAAAGCAATCCTGCATCATGACGCGGTCAATCACCAGCGCGTTTCCGTTCAGACGTTCCGCAATACGTTTGGCAAGGCCAATCGCGCCATGGCTTTCGCCGCGCGTGGGGTCGTCGTTGCCGATATAGGCCCAGATGCGTGTTGTCCCATCCCTGTTACACCGAAATCCCATTGTCATGCACCGGATGGTTTGAGGTTCAGGCAACAGGGATTTTGCAAGGCCATCATCCCCGGGCGTAAGGTGCGCAGACGAGCACTGCGATCAAAGTCATTGGCGATTTTTGTGGCGATAATGTCCGATGTATCAACGGGGGCAAGGCGCGCACAATTCAAGGTCTGGTCTGGCCGTTGCTGGTGCAGATAGCGAATATATCCGGCATCGGCCAATGGTTTGTAATTTTTTTCATGGGCGGTCCGTTCCTGAGGTAACTCTTGCCAATGGATGTAAACCGGGCGGCCATTCACGATCGCTTCCGATATGATGGATTGGGATTCGCCAACCAAAACGGCGTGATCCGCCTGATCAATCAAGCCGATATAGGGGTTAAACCCTTTTTTCACCTCATCCAGTGGTGGGGCGACGATATTGAATTTTTCCTTCAATCCGCGGCGCTTCAGAATTTTGTCCAGATCATGCGTCATGCGGCTATAGAGCATCTGGTTCGTGCGCGTAGACGGGCAAAAATAAAGTGTTCCTTCGTCCCCGTTTAAGCACGTGTCGGCGATCACGCCGGCCGTGTCATCCGCACAAGACAGGCCGGCTAGAAAAAGGGCCGTGAGGGGGCGCCGGATATTACGATGACGCACCAAAAATTCCTGTCCATTCCGGGCCAGACGGTCGGGTGTTAAATGATGTGGAACGATCAGGTTTAACCCCATGCCGCTGGGCAGCATTCTTTCCGCTATAGTCGGTAAAATTGTATCGATCAGAAATGTTGGGTCGGCGTTTGTTTTATGGATGAGTTGTTCCGCCGTGTGTCCGATGACAATATCCGGGCGTCCGTCGCGCGCCATCAGGCGGGTGATTTTTTGGGCCATGGATTTTGTGTTTGGAAATGCTTTGTGCAGCATATTTTCATCGACATACAACATGCGCCCGTTCAGTTTTTCCGCAATGCGCTGTGCCAGACCGGTCGCGCCGCGGCTTTCCCCGCGCATTGGATCGTCTCCGCCGATATAGGCCCAGACCCGTATAATCCCGTCGATGTTGCATCGATAGGGGGGGGCATTGCGGACTGTGTTGTTCGGCTCTGGTGTATCCATGGTCGTTAGAGCTTTAAAACGGTTCGTATAATTTGATTCTTGAAATCATGCCCACAGCCAAAAGGCTGTTTTCTTGCCTGACTGCTGACGCTGCGGGCTTTGGCGGCCAGTTGGAAATATTCGACAATATGGTTGGCGACGGCTTCCGTGGCGTTCAGCGGTGGGTACTGTTCTTTCTGCAATGGGGCTGAATCGTCCATTTCTTCGATAATTTTTACATACCCGTGCTTTTTTAACTCCTGATAGCCAGTCCGTGCGTGATGGTCGCCCTGGCTCAGATAGATGGGACGGCCATTTGCAATCGCTTCCGACAGCATGGACACGGATTGTCCCAGAAGCACGGCGTGGTCGGCAAGGCTCAAAAGCCCCTTGTACGGATTAAATTTGCGCGCATTTTGTTCGCGGTTTGATGAAATGATGCGGACGCGATCCTGAATATTATCGTTGGCCAGTGCCTTTTTAAATGCAGAGACCAGTAAACCCTGTTGTTTTTCCGATGTGCGATGAGAGGCACAGAAATATACGATGGTTCTGTCATTGTGGCGGCACAGTTTTGACAATTTTTGAATCGCGTTTCGATGTTCGACTCTGGACGCGCTGGCCAGAAAGACGGCAATGATGGGGGCGGTCAGTTTTCTGTGGCGGCGGCGCAAATCACGTCCGGCCTCTTGTAAAAGATCCATGGTCAGATGGTGCGGTGCGATTTCTTTTAACAATGGGCTATGCAGTGTTTTTGTATGGCTTTCATTGACAGATATAACGTGCAGTGTCGGCGGTTGAGAAAGGGCACATATCGCCTCAATCGACCGCGTGCCCAGAATAATATCCGGCTGACCGTGGGTTTTGACCAGCGACGAAAGGCGTTTTCTTAAATCTTGTGTATTCGGGAATGAACGGTCGAGCATGTCCTGATCAATTTGCAAAATGTCCGCACCAAGACGTTCGGCAATGCACTGGCCGATTCCGATCGTTCCATGGGTGTCGCCGCGATGCATGTGGTCTGTGCCGATATAGACCCAAACACGTGGTTTTCCATCGGGGTTGTTTAAACGCACCGTGGCATGGCGCAGGATGGATTCGGCATAGCCCTCGCGATGGTCGCGGTCGAACCGGGCCATCATGCGCGTTAGTGCGATGGAGAGCTTCGTTTTCAATCCATTGGTGGAGGCGGAATCATTATCATTGGCCGCGCTGAGAGCGAGGCTGGCCATGGGTTTTGTCGTGTCGGCGTCCCGCACATCGCGCATAAGGCAGGGGTCCTTTATTTTAAGTTATGGAAATTTATAGCGGAAATGCCCCTGTCGTGCAAGCTTTGTGAAAAGGGCGGAAAATCGCCCCTGTCGGGCGGGTAAAACTGTGCCATAATAAGGGGATGGACCGTCTCGCCGAACAAGCCGAAGCTTCAATCTCAATCCTGCCCGACTATCAAGTCTGTGGGCGGGTGACGAAGATTCTTGGGCTTTTGGTGGAAATTGCCGGATTTGGGTCCGATCTGACCATCGGGTCGCGGGTCCGCCTGCACCCGGCGCACGCGCCATCCGTGCCGTGCGAGGTCGTGGGGTTCAAGGATGGCCGGGCGTTGCTGATGCCGTTTGGCAATCTGGACGGGATCGGCCTGGGCAATCCGGCGGAGATTGAGGGGCGCAAGCCCGTCATCTGCCCGGATGATCGGTGGCTGGGCCGCGTGATCAATGGCATGGCACAACCAATCGATGGCAAGGGGCATTTGCCGATGGGGGGGCACCCGGTGCCGTTGCGGAATACACCGCCACCGCCGCACAGCCGCCAGCGTATGGGCGAAAAACTGGATCTGGGCGTCCGTGCCGTCAATACATTCACCCCCGTCTGCCGTGGGCAGCGTATGGGGATCTTCGCGGGCTCTGGCGTTGGTAAATCGGTCCTGCTGTCGATGATGGCGCGGTATACCGAGGCCGATATTTCCGTGATCGGTCTGATCGGGGAACGGGGACGCGAGGTTCAGGAATTTTTGGAAGACGATCTGGGCCCCGATGGTCTGGCGCGATCGGTTGTGATTGTCGCCACCGGGGATGAACCCGCTTTGATGCGGCGGCAGGCGGCGTACACGACGCTGGCCGTGGCCGAATATTTCCGCAGACAGGGGAAGCAGGTTTTGTGCCTGATGGACTCCGTCACGCGTTTCGCCATGGCCCAACGTGAAATCGGGTTGAGCGCGGGTGAGCCGCCAACGTCCAAGGGCTATCCGCCAACCACGTTCGGCGAATTGGCCCGATTGCTGGAACGCGCAGGTCCGGGTGGCCCGGGTGAGGGATCGATTACCGGGTTGTTCTCGGTTCTGGTCGAAGGGGATGACACCAACGAACCAATCGCCGATGCCGTGCGTGGTATTATCGACGGCCACATCGTGATGGAGCGCGCCATTGCCGATCGCGGGCGGTATCCGGCCATTAACGTGTTGCGGTCCGTATCACGGGCCTTGCCACGGGCGCTGAACGATGAACAGAACGCCATTTTGAAACGCGCGAAGCAGGTGATTACCAGTTACGAGGATATGGCCGAGTTGATCCGCCTGGGTGCATACCGCAAGGGTACGGACCCGAAGGTGGACGAGGCGATTGATCTGTACCCGAAAATGGAAGAGTTTCTGGCGCAGAACAAAGACGATAACACCACCATCGTCGAAGGATTTGCGCGGATGCAAGAGATGTTAAATTCCGTCGCCACACCGCGCGGCCGTCGTTTTTAGAGTGGGGGTAGAGTATGGCTGATCTCAACCCCCTGATCCGCTGGCGCAAATATGTCATCGATGAAAAACAGAAAGTCCTCTCCAGCCTGTATCGTGAGGCAGAAAATCTGCAACAAAAGCGCGACAAGATGGAAGCGGATCTGGCCCATGAAAAAGAACTGGCCAGCCAGAGCGAAGTGACCGAAGCCACGACCTATTACGGGCGTTACGCCGAAGTCCAGCGCAAAAAAATCGCCCAGATGGATGGGGCCATCGCCAAGATCAACGCCCGGATTGAGCGGGCGCAGGATGAGATTCGTGCCGCCTTCGCCGATTTAAAAAAGGTGCAAATTACCCAGAAAAATCGTGAAGATCGCGAAGAGGCGGAACAAAACCGCAAGGAAACGATCATGCTGGATGAAATTGGCCTGGAAACATTTCGTCGCAATGATGAGGCGAAGGAATAGTTAGAACAAAGACCGATTTTTATCATGCGGTCCCGTTGGTTCCGGGGCTGCGCTATGTGGTGAGGGCAGGGATGCGAGTGTTTGGGTTCGCCGATCCTGAGTCGCTTCGAATAATTTTTCACCAATGAAGTTTGTGATGGTTCCGCCGCGGCGGGATGCATTTTTATCGGATATGGCATCCGTCTTGAATGGGGCGATAAAGACGGTGGCCACCACTCCGTCTTCGGTTCCGCGTAGTTCCGCGCGCGGGTTTTTAATGTCGGCGATATAATCGGGCATGTCGCTGGTGTCCATATGCCCGCCATGCAGGGCGATAAAATCATCAACCCGCACGACGTTCAGGGCCTGAACACCGGTTTGAATGTTTTGGTAAACATTCATCATGTTTTGGTTGGTGATGATCTGTGGCGGGGCATTGTCGCGTGGGATCACGGGTTGGATCAGGACACGAAATTCACCGCCACCCATATGGGCCAGAACGAAATTTTCATCGGCAATCCCTTCCTTGTGCAGGGCGGCGCCAATGATGTGCTGGGCCTGATAATGCAGGACGGAATTGCTGACCTCATGCCCCAATGTTTCATTCAAGCCGGCCAGATTGTGAAAGCTGACCCCCATGGTCATGGGTGGTTCATTGTGCCCGGTGCGCGCGTTGATATCGTCAATCACGCGCAGGGCCGCCCCGGCCATGGCCGGGAAATCACGCGCGATCAATGTGCCACTGGCAAAATCGGTTGAGGGGAATTTTGTGACCTTGGCGCTGAGTAACCGTTCCTGATCCCGCGTCAGGGTCAGTCCTTGATCCTTCATGGCGGTCAATAAATGATCGTGGAATGATGTTTCAATCTGTTTCAGGGTCAGGAAATGATCCGGTTTTAATTTTGTGGCCAGCGATTCCAGTGACGGTATCGTATTGATGTCCAATTTTATATCAACGTGCTTTTGATATAAATCCGCCATGGCCGCCATAACATGGGTGTAATGGTCGGCGGCGATATCTGGGTCGGTGTAAAGATTGGGGTCCATACTGCCCGATGGTTTCAGGGCGTTCAGAGCCGGATTGTTCAGGCGGTTTTGCCCCAATTCCGTTTTGGTGCGTTGAATATCATGGTCGGCGGCTTTAATGACTTCGCTATAGGCATTGTGCCCATTGGCTTTCAATTCAAAGATGGTTGCGCAAGCCCCGAACCCGTTGGATCGATCATCCAACGGGCGTTTGGAATGGATATGATCGTGCAATCCTGCGCGGGCGGTGACCTGTTCAATTTGATCATGCACATCGTTGAGCATGGCGCGGGCTTCATCTGCCGGTAATCCGGGCAGGACAATCCGCACTTCATCCCCGCCCGTGCGCAGGGGGATCATGGCGACATCAGCACGGTCACCGATATGATTTTGCACCGTATTCGTAATGGTTTGTGCGACGATCAGGGAAATATAATCCGTCATGTTCATGGCGTCGCGCATGACGCTGTCAGGGCTGCGTCCTTCGGCGGTGCCGATCAGGCGGGCAAAATGTTCGTTCGTGCCGCGCATATTGCTGTAATCAATTTCCATCACGCTGACGGGCTGGCCCGTTGTTTGTTCGTACAGGGCGGCCAACCCCATGACCAAGGGCACTTTGGTTTTTTGCTGGTACCCCGTCAATTGGTCGGGGATCATATCATCGGCGGCATAACGATCGGCGGCGGCAATTGCGGATTCCGGCATGTCGGGTTGCAATGTGCGGATCAAATCGTTTTCAAGATCCTGTGGGTCGCGATACCCGTTGTCGATATACAATGTGCGGATATGGTCCAACACCATATTGATGTCGGTGGCGGTGACGAACACGCCGCTCTTGCGGTTTAAATCGGGGATCAAATCGGGCGAAGGTTTTTTCTTTCCGGTCGCGGCGGCGGCCAGATTAATCAAATAACTCTGCACCTCCTGCGCGTGGGGCAGGGCGGCCAGCGATTCAATAACGACATGTCCGGTGGCCATAAACGGCGCCTCCCGTCTGATTCACGCGTATCCTATGCGGAAAAGGCTTAAAAACCATTAAGAAATGGGGAATCAGGCGGATTCCTGCACTTCTGCACGGCGAACATCGACGCGCACCCAATCTTCGGACCGGGATTGGAAGCCCAACGCCCCCTTCATTCCGGCGTTTTCCAGGGCGGCGACATACAGGCCTTTCATATGGGCCTGCATCGACGGGCTGAAGGATTTTTCCCGGGTGCGCAGGATCAAATCGAGCCGTTTGTCCTTCATCAATCCATCAATCTGCAGATCGCCCATACGGTCGAGATTCAGGTCGAAAATGAACCGGGTGCTGTCGCCTTTTTTTGCATCGGAATTTTCTTCATCCTGATCGCTGTGCTGGCGACGATAGAACATATGGATTTTGTGAATGTCGTTTTGCCACATCATGGGCAGGGTCAGGGCTTTCCAATCCTGTGTCACGGGTTCGGCATCGGTTTTTTGTAATCCGGCAATATCGCGTCCCATGCGGGTCAAAGCCTGCATCCCGCGAGAGTCGCGGCGCAGGGCACTGATGGCATCATCACCCAGCCATCCTGCCACATCGTTGGCGCGAATGGCGGCGAACAGGAACATCATTGCGGCCCCGGCCTGTGATGGTGATGCCGCGTTTGGAATCATCCGGGCCGTGGCGGCGGCGACCTGTGGCGCGGTTACCGACAGGGTCTGGATCATGTCGTCCATAGCGGGCCAGTCCCAATCGGCGAATAAAATGGATGGCGGTGTCAGGCTGGCCATGCCGGGCATAACGGGTGCCGTAGAGGTTGGTACGCCGGGCACAGGCAGGGATGATCCATCCGGGGCCACACCGGGCAGCGGTACAGGCACCGAACGCGGCAATAAATCCAGCGTCATACCGGTCATCGGGGCATCCCCTGCCCATTGGATGACAAACAATTGGTTGGAGGCAATCAATGGCGCATGCACCACGGCCACGGGATTATTTTGCGTTGGCATGTGGCCGATAATGGTGGCCTGTGTCGTGATGGGATTGGGGTTGTTCAACACCGGGACCGTCACATCTGGTGTAATGATCGACTGCGTTGATTGCGTGGGGGACAGGCGGACAATCCCTTCACCCGGATGAATGGCGGTGATGCGCGCATCCAGCGTGTGCGGGCGCAGGGCCGGGCCTGCGGGCGCGGTTTGTCCCTGCGGTGTGATCGAATTGGGAGCCACGGGCATAGCCTGAAGTATTGGCGTTTGGATCAGCGTGGTCGGCAGTGGGGCGGGTAAGGGCGCTGGCCATAGGGCCCCTTGCGGCAAGGCGGTCATGGCCATATCGGGCATGGTGGCGGGCGTTGTGATTGCGGGCGTTACCGTCGGGACAGCGTAAAAGCCGGGCGATGTCGCCGCGGGTGCCGGGCGTGACAGCGCCACAGGGGCGTCCCTCAGTGGCGGTAATGTGGTAACAGTTGCGGGTGAAACGGATTTGATGGCGGCCGGTTTTGTTGCGGGAAACGCGGGAACCAATGTCTGCGCAACATCCTTCGCAATGTCCTGCGGCACGACGCTTGCGCGAATAACGGACGTGGGGATTGTGACATCCTCGGCTACGGGAAGAACGATGTCGTGCAATTGTGCTGCGGGCAGGGGCACCAAACGGATAATCACATCCGGTTGTAACGGTGCGGGTGCTGGCGTTACGACTGGGCGCGGTTGTTGTGTTTGCGCCAGCGCTTCGCTTAATTCCGGCGGCAATGACGGGCGCGTGATAATTGGGGCTGTTGGGGCGGGGCGTGGTTTGTCATCCACGGACGCATTATTATTCCCGCTGGATGATGCGGGATCTGTTGCGGGTTTTGTGATGGTTGTTTGCGGTGTGTCCGGTTTCGGGGCCGATGTCGATGTCGGGGGCGGTTGATCCGGACGCGGGGCTACCTCCAGTATGCTGACCTGGCGCGGGGGTTCGCCATCGGCGCGCGCGGGGGGGATGGTAATTTCCACCTGTGTGCCCGGGGGCAGGGAATCGCGTCCGCGTAAAACCACATCCACGTCGCCATTCGCCGTGCGGATTTTGGTGCTTCCGTCTTTATTCTGACCGACGACGACGCCATTGACAGTGGTGGTTTGGATCCGTTGAATCAGAGCTTGCGCAATGGCGGCCACACGTCCGGTGACCAGCCCCAAAACAGAAGGGGTTTTTGCCGGCCTTTGGGGTGGGGGTGCCCCTGGTGGCAGGGATGATGAACCTGTGTCGGTCATGCCATTGCAAACTTCATAAAAAAGACGTAATCCAGAGGCTAATTTCCCCTTATTATACCACCAAATCGGGACAAAGACTGTTAACCGGGATAGGCAAAATGCACAATAATTTCAAAAGATTCGGGTTTGTTTTCATGGTTCTGGCCGGGCTGGCTTTGACCCATCCATCCATGGCCGAGGAGAAGGCCAAAGAGGCCGCCCCCGCTAAAGAAGCAACCAAGGAGGCCGCCAAGGCCGCGCCCGAGGGCAAGACCGTTAAAATCACCGAGGCCACCCCGGTGGAGCAGGCCGAGTTCGCCGTAAACCTGTTTATGCAGGCCTGTCTGGCCAATGGCGGGGACAAAGAGCGCCTGCGCAAATGGGTGAAAGAGGTAAAATTGCCGGAAGTCACCGGTGAAGACGCCAAGCCGTTTTTGAGCAACACACCGTCCGGTAAAGGCCTTGCATGGTCGGCCAGCGGCAAACAGGGACGTTTCGTTCTGGTGTCCGAAGATAACGGCGCATGCACGATTTATTCCCGCAAGGCCGATGAAAAGAAAGTCCACGAGATGATGAAGTGGATGAAAGACAATCTGGACAAGAACAAGGGTGAGCAAAAAATCACCTATGAACTGCGGACCGAAAACGACAAGGAGCAAAAATTGAAACGCACCTTGATCGCCGTGCGCCGTCCGGAGATGGGCAATGACATTGGCATGGTGGCCACCACCAGCACCACGCATCCCAGTCTGGCCGCGATTATCAGCATCTTCGCGATTGAGAGTGGTGCGAAGATGTAATCTCTCCATCATCCGGCATTCCCGCGTAAGCGGGAATCCATAGGATGTGTGGATCGTCCCTGTGGATCCCCGTTTTCACGGGGATGCCAAACGGAGGAAGAGTTTTAAAAACAAAAAACCCCGGAGCATCTCCGGGGTTTTTATTTTTCTGTTTTTTCTCTACGCCGTGGCCGCTGCGCGGGTTTCGGCCATGTCGCGCATAACGGCGCGGGCGATCTTCTCAACGTCTTCAGCCGCCTCGGTGTTAGGGGAGCGGATCAGCAACGGTGTCTGGTTGCGGATACATTCCTTCACGCGCGGATCAATGCGCACCATACCCATCATCGGCGGGGACAGGCGCAGGAAGTTTTCACAGGCTTTCAGCAGGGTTTTATATGTGCGCTCGCCCTCAATCGTGTTCGGGGCTTGGTTCACCACGATGCCGATATTTTTCGACATGCCGGCGGCATTGCCCAGTTTGATAAAGGCATAGGCGTCGGTCAGCGATGTCGGTTCATCCGTGGACACCAGCAAGGTGCGCGTGGATGTTGCGGCCATCATACGCACGGTGCGGTCAACGCCGGCGCCCAAATCGATGATGACGACATCATATTTGTCGGCCACTTCCAGCAATTGATCGCGCAGGAAGGTCAAACGCTGCCCCGGCAGGGCAGAGAGGGAGGCTTGACCGGAACGGCCAGCGATAATGTCAAATCCGCCTTCTTCGTAACGCTGAACAACTTTATCCAGACCCAGACGGCCACGGATCACGTCGTTCAAATCGCGTTTCGGCATCAGACCCAGTTGCACGTCCACGTTGGCCAGACCCAGATCCCCGTCAAACAACAGGACCTTTTTGCCCTGACGCGCCAGCGCGTGGGACAGGGTGATGGAAAACCATGTCTTGCCCACGCCGCCTTTGCCGCTGGCAACCGCGATAATGTTCTTCCCGCGCCGGAATGTCGGCGTTGTGGGCGTCGCTGGGTCTTTTTCAGCCGTTAATGGTGACTCGCTCATGGTCTTATCCTGCGTTTACTGTCTTTTTGGGCAACGCCGTTGCGGATGTGGCCGTGGAACCACGATCTGCGGGCGTACTGCGGGGCATCAAGATACGCGCCAGACGATCCGGCGACATCCCGAACAGGCCCTCGGCCACTTGAGATGTATTGCTGGCGTCTGCAAAAACCAGGCCACCATAATGGGCGGCGGCCAGAAGCCCACCAATACGGCGGGCAATATCCAAACGGGTCGAAATCATGGTGCGGACGCCCAGGCTGGCATACACACGGGCCATTTCCCCGGATTCATCGGCATCAACACCCGCCGGCATGACCAGAATGGGGTCCATGTTGGCCACGGCCATCATGCGGGCCAGATCGCGCATTTCCTGCGGGTTAAAGGGGTTCAGACCCCCGGTATCAATCACGATTTGGTCGGCACCGCGCACCGCATCCATCGCCCGGCCCAGATCACGCGGATCGCGCGCTTTTTCCAGCGGCACGTTCAGGATTTTGGTAAATGCGGCCAGTTGTTCGACGCCGCCAGCACGTAATGTATCGGTGGTGATAACCGCCACTTTTTGCCCGGCCATAACGGCGCGGGTGGCCATTTTTGCCACACCCAACGTCTTGCCCGCACCCGGCGGGCCGACCAGCACGAAATTTTTGCCGACCGCCTTGTGGGGCAGGGGGCGGAATACGTAAAGATGTTCAAGGGCGGCAACCAGTGCCTCATGTGCGTTGCCCATGCCGGCCACGGTGGCGCAGGACACGACCTGATCCGTGATTTCTTCCGGCACGGCATGCTTCAGCATGATGTCGGTCAGCTCTTCGGCGACCGCGTTTTCGTCCTGTTCGGAATCATATTGCAACCATCCGCCATCCTGCGCTCGGCTTTGCGGGGTGGAAATGGCGGGTTCGTCCCATCCATCATTGTGGGACTCAAACGTTTCCTGCTCCACGGCGGCGGTGACGCGCACGGATTTACCCCCGTTTTCTTCGCGGGTTGCGACGATAATGGCATCTTCTCCGAGCGTTTCGCGGATCATATGCAATGCCTCTGTCATGGTTTTGGCATAGAACGATTTAAGGCGCATGGGCGGGACCGTGAACTCTGTGATTCACTTAACGATTATATGTTTTCTAGAATCACTATTCTACAGAATAAACGTAAAGGGAGCCTAAGTGAATCCCCGGATTTGAGAAAAATGCGAGGAATGGCGGGGCTAGTCCGGGATTTTTGCGCCCAGCCCGGTATAGGGATTCAATTTCAAGGCGTTAACCAGCCCTTCGATGGCGGCAATTTCATTTTGTACCGTGGTCAGATCCTGCGCGGTCAGGGTGTGGAACAAATGGCCGATTTCAAATAATGCGCCGGGGCGTGAAATGGCGAAGAGGATTTCGGACCCGCGGAAACTCGCCTCGAAATGCTTTGTGCCGATATGCTCGCCAACGGCCAAGAAGGATTCCATAAAGCTGGGGTCGAGGATGTAGTGCGCTTCCAACTGGTCCGTGGCCATCACGTCGAACCGGTTTTCAAAATCCGGAGCGGACAGGCGGACGGGTTCAAATTTTGAAAAGGCGGTGCGCCAAAACCGCCCGGCAACCCCATCGGGCATAATCACCGTGTGGGCGTTCAGGGTTTTGCCGATCCCGATGCGGATGACGGCACCGTGAAAGACGGTGGTTTCGGTGGTGTCGCCATCACGGTCACGGCTGACATCAACCAGGTTCATTTCCTGAAACGCGACGGGAACATTGGCGATCGTGCCCGTGAAGCCATCTTCGATCCCGCACCGGTCGTGCGGGGGCAGAATGGCGTGGGGGGCGACATCGTCCCAGCTCATCACGCCGTCGGCTTTGAATTCCAATCCCATCCCGGCGGCCAGATCGCGCATCAGCGCGGCCTTGGTCCGCGTGCGGTATTTCATGTTCATCACGTGGAACAGGATCAACGAGGCAATCGCGGTCCAGAATAAAACGAACATCCACGGAAATCCCGTATCTTCCGTCATCATCAATGCGCCAATGGCACAGAGGGCAGCAAAGACCATCGGAGCCCCCATGACAAAAATCTGCATATAACGCTGGCGTTGTTCATCCAGCGTGGCGCAGAGGGTGGCGATGTCGGAAGCGTTTGTCATTCTTGTTTCCTGTAACCCCTCTCCCAAGGGGAGAGGGTTGCGAAGGTTTTGGCGCAAAGCGCCTTAGCCTTCGCTGGGTGAGGGGGTGCGGTGTGGAACAGAAGCGCCTGAACCCCTCACCCACTCAACCGAGGCTTTTCTAAAAGAAAAGCCGGGTTTCGTTGCCCTCTCCCTTTGGGAGAGGGGATAATCAAATCTGCCCCAGCGTCCTGATTTTCGCTTTCGGATGGATTTCGTTTTGGGACATCACCACCGTTTGTGGGCGGAAACGTTCGACGATCGACCGGACATAGGGGCGAATGCCGGGGGATGTCAGCATCACCGGAACTTCGCCCGTCTGGGCCAGTTTTTCGTATACGCCGCGCACCGCTGTAATGAAATCCTGCAATTGACTGGGGGCCATGGCCAGTTGTTTTTCTTCGCCATCACCCAGCAGGGATTCGGCAAAGGCCTGTTCCCAATCGGGGGACAAGGTGACCAACGGGACCACGCCATGGGCGTTGACGTTGCGTTCGCAAATCTGGCGGGCCAGACGGGACCGCACATGTTCGGTGATGATGGTGACGTTTTTGGTGTAGATGGAGGCTTCGGCAATGCCCTCCAGAATGGTGGGCATGTCGCGGACGGATACGCGTTCGGACACCAGATTTTGCAACACACGTTGCAGGCCGCTGACCGACATTTTTGTGGGCACGACATCGGCGACCAGTTTTTGGTAATCGCCCGGCAGTTCGTCCAGCAATTTTTGTGTTTCGGTATAGGACATCAGGTCGGCCATGTTGTCCTTGACGATTTCGGTCAAATGCGTGGTGACAACCGTTGGGGCGTCTACAACGGTGTAGCCACGGAAATGCGCTTCCTCGCGATATTGTTCGTCGATCCACATGGCGGGCAGGCCGAAGGTTGGTTCCACCGTATTTTCGCCGGGCAGAGTGATGGCCGCGCCCGTCGGGTCCATGCACATCAACATGCCCGGGCGTACTTCGCCACGGCCGGCTTCGATTTCCTTGATGCGAACGGTGTAGGTGTTGGCGGGCAGTTGCAGATTGTCCTGAATCCGCACGGCGGGCAGGATATAGCCCATGTCTTCGGCCAATTGGCGGCGCAGGCCCTTGACCTGATCGGTCAGCTTGTTGCTGCCTTCGCCCTGAACCAGCGGAAGCAAACCATAGCCCAATTCCAGCCTGATCGTGTCGATAGCCAGGGCTTTGGAAATCGGTTCCTCTGCCACCACGCCCGGTTTGTCTGGGGCGGCGAGGGCGAGCTTTTCTTCTTCCTTCGTCTGCTGGCCGCGCATGCTGATCCAGGCCAGGCCGCTGGTGACACCACCCAGGAACAGGAAGGGCAGGGTGGGAATGCCGGGGACCAGGCCGAGCGCGATGATCAATCCGCCGGTCAGGCCCATGGCTTTTGGATAACGTGAAAACTGCGCCGTCAGGGCTTTGTCAGCGGCGCCTTCGACACCGGCCTTGGACACCAGCATACCGGCCGATACGGATACGATCAGGGCCGGGATCTGGCTGACCAGACCATCACCAATGGTCAGCAGGGTATAATTCTGGGCGGATTCCGCCATGCTCAAACCGTGTTGCGCCGTACCGATGATGATACCAGCGACCACGTTGATGAAGGTGATCAACAAACCGGCGATGGCATCGCCACGCACGAATTTTGCCGCACCGTCCATAGCCCCGAAGAAGGTGCTTTCCTGCTCCAGGTTTTTGCGGCGGATTTTGGCTTCGTCCTCGGTGATCAGGCCGGATGACAAATCGGCATCGATGGCCATTTGTTTGCCGGGCATGGCGTCCAATGTGAAACGTGCGGCGACCTCGGCGATACGGCCCGAACCCTTGGTAATAACGACGAAGTTGACGATGACCAGAATGGCGAAAACAATACCGCCGATCACGTAGTTTTCGCGGATGATGAATGTTCCGAACGCTTCGATGACATGGCCCGCGGCGGCGGACCCTTCGTGCCCTTTCTCAAGGATCAGGCGGGTGGAGGCAATGTTCAAACCCAGACGCAACGCCGTGGTAATCAGCAACACGGTCGGGAACGTTGAAAATTCCAGCGGCGTGCGGATAAACAGCGCCGTCATCAGAACCAGAACCGAGAAGGTAATGGACAGGGACAACCCCATATCCAGAATGAAGGGCGGCAACGGGACCAGCATGAACATCAGGATGATGACAATGCCGAGAGCCAGCAACGCATCCCCGCGCAGCACCGATCCGGCCGCACCCTTGGCGCGACCAACATTCAACGAAAAATTCGACGGTGCATCAGCCATGAACAAACAGTCCAGAAGGGATAAGCGTATTACACAAAAAACGCCCGCCCCAAACCCCGGTTCGGGGGGGGCAGGTGTTCATAATATTTTACGCAGGGCGCGGGGAACATGCAAACCCTGATCCGCCGATTTCGGCGTTAAACACTTGTCATTCTGCGGTTTTCGATTAGGATTCGGGGGATGATTTCCACATTGCCCGCCCCCTGTTTTCCGTATCGTGGCTTTGCCCGTGTCGTTCGCCTTGTTTTACTGCTGGGCATGGCCGGCGGCATGATGTCGGCCTGTGTGACGACCAATGTCCGGTCGTTGAAGGTCAGCGGGTCCGATTATAACAGCTATCTGGCGCGGGAGTATCAGGCGCTGGCCGGGATGGAGCAGGAGGGCGGGGACCGTGACCTGTCCACCCATTTCGCGCGCAAGGCCTTTGCCGCGGCAAAAGCCAAGCCGGTCGCGCGGGATATCGTGGATCCCAATATCATCCCCGTATCGCTGACCCCCGATCTGGATCAGGCGGCGATGGCGCTGGACGAAGCGCTCTCCATCATGCGCGGGATTGGGAATGACAATGCCCTGGCCGTGGCGCAGGTGAGCTTTGATTGCTGGGTCGCGCAATCGGCCATGCGACAGGATGTGCTGTCGGTCATTGCCACGCTGCCCTGCCGCGATCAATTCCGAAATGCGATGCAAAGCCTGTCCGGTGACGTGGATCAGGCGGCAGTGCGCACCGCCGTGTATTTTGATACCAACAGCATCGTGATCAATGAACAGGCACGTATTGTGCTGATGGATCTGGCCATGGCCATGCGGCACCGCCCGCACTGGACGTTGGATTTATCTGGCGTCACCGATACCAGCGGGCGCAAGAAGGCCAATCCGTCATTGTCCATGCGCCGCGCCATTGCCGTACGGAATGCGTTAGCGCAAATGGGGATTGATCCGGACCGTATTGCGGTCGAGAACGAAGAACATGCCGATACGCTGTTGGGTGATAACGATACAGAGACTGGTGATCATTCCGAAAATCGTCGCGTGGATATTGTCGCCACGCCATCGTTTGGTTTTACCGGATAAAAAATCCGATAAAAAACGGGGCCGCTGGGCCCCGTTTTTGTATTCAATGCGGCACGGAATTACTGTGCAGCGCCTTCTTCAGCAGCCGGAGCTTCAACCGGAGCAGCTTCTTCAGCGGCCGGGGCTTCCATCGCAGGAGCTTCCATAACCGGGGCTTCCATCACAGGAGCGGTGTTTTCAACGGCTTCCGGTTGCGGCATTTCAATGCCCATTTCAGCGTTGCTCGGCGCAGCGTCAGCAGCCGGAGCGGCTTCTTCAGTTGCAGCGGCATCAGCCGGAGCAGCGTCTTCTTTTTTGTTGTCGCAAGCGGCCAGAGCCAGGGCCGGCAGGATCATTGCGCTCAGCATCAGGGTACGGAAATTGATCATGATTATGTATCCTTGTCAGTCGTTTTTGGTTGTTTCTTAGGGGCTTATCGCTCCCCGCCGGCGGCGGCCGGGACATCGATCCCCTCGTCTTTATACTGGTTCAGCTTGTTCCGCAAGGTCCGTATGGAAATACCCAGAATATTGGCGGCATGGGTCCGGTTGCCCAAACAATGATCCAATGTATTCAATATCATATGGCGTTCCACATCGGCGATGGTTCGGCCCACCAGGGTCTCGACCGCGCCCGGATTCTGGACGTCTGACGGGGCGGATGTGGCCGACGCGCCCGCGCCGGACACGCCGGACATGGACGGGGCGTTGCCGGGGCTGGCCGCTGGGGATGACCCCAGGCCGCCACCTTCGGGCAGGAAGATGGCTTCGGTTTCGATTTCGTCGGCCATCGACATCAGCACGGCGCGGTGCATGGTGTTTTCCAGCTCGCGAATATTGCCGCGCCATTTATAGGATTGCAGGGCGCGTTGGGCGTCCGCCGCGATACGTTTGCGTTCGACGCCATTCTGTTCGGAAAATTTGTCGGCGAAAAACTGAGCCAGTGGCACAATATCGCCCGGGCGTTCACGCAAGGCGGGCAGGCGGATATTGACGACGTTCAGACGGAAATAAAGATCCTCGCGGAACTCGCCCTTCTTCACGCTGTCTTCCAGATTGCGGTTCGATGTGGCGATCAAACGCACATCAACCTTCACCGGGTCGTTGTTACCAATACGGGTGATTTCGCGTTCCTGAATCGCGCGCAGCAATTTGGCCTGCAATGACGGGTGCATCTCGGTCACTTCGTCCAGCAGCAATGTGCCGCCATGCGCTTCTTCAAATTTGCCAAGGCGGCGGGATGTTGCGCCGGTAAACGCGCCCTTTTCATGGCCGAACAATTCGGATTCCAACAATGATTCCGGAATGGCGGCGCAGTTCAGGGCGATGAAGGCGCCGTCCTTGCGTTTGGATTTGTTGTGAATGTAACGCGACATCACTTCCTTACCCGTACCGGATTCACCCGTGATCAACACGGTGGCTTCGGAGGGGGCGATTTTGTCGGCCATTTTGACGACGGCCTGCATGACCGCATCATTGGCGATCATTGTGTTGTTTTCTTCGGTCACGGCGGACAAAACGGCCGCGATCAATTCCGCATCCGGGGGCAGGGGGATGTATTCCTTCGCCCCATCCTGAATCGCCTTTACGGCGGCGCGGGCATCGGTGTTGATGCCGCAGGCAACGACGGGCAAATGAATGCGTTCGACTTTCAACGCCTCAACGAACTGGCCGACTTTTTGTTTGACGTCGATCATGACCAGATCGGCACCCTTGCCGTTCCGCAACGCGCCGAGGGCTTGCTCGATATCTTCGCAATGGATGACCTTGGCCCCGCGCTGCAGGGCGATTTTACCCGCCGCGCTGATATAGCCTTCAAGTTGTCCGACAATCATAAGACGCATGTTCACTTAACCCCTTTGAGTCAATGATATTAGGGCCAAAGATGGGGAAGGAAAAGGGTGAATGGCGTATTTTGCCATAATTTTCACAGCTTTAAGGCTTGATTCTCAATCGAAATATTTGATGCGCTCGGTCGGGGGCAATTCGCTGTTTAACAGCATTTCCAGACGGCGAGGATTGTCCTGACGGGCAATCGACGTCATGGCCAGGGCGATCATGGTTTTGATTGTGGCCTCGTCATTCGAATTGCGTTCCAGCTTGGCCGCCAGCGGGGCCAGCAAAACCATCCCCAGCACCGCGCCATAAAAGGTTGTGAGCAAGGCCACGGCCATGGCCGGTCCGATGGCATCCGGGTTATCCAGATCGGCCAACATTTGCACCAAACCGATCAGCGTTCCGATCAGGCCCATGGCCGGGGCAATTTCGGATCCGCGACGCAGAATGTTGGCGGAACGGCGGTGGCGTTCGACCAGCGCGTCGATTTCCTGACTCAGCACACGGTCAATGTCATCGGCGTTGTAACCGTCGGTGACCAACTGTACGGCGCTTTGCAGGAATTTGTCTTTCTTCAGTTCACCTTCGGCCCCGGCCAGAGCCAGCAAACCGCGCTTGCGTGCAATCATGGCCAGATCCATCAATTGTTTTGCCATGACGGCAGGCTTCCAGACGCGGCGGAACAGGGAATTTCCCATGACGCCAATGGATTTGCGCAACTCTTCGCCGGTGAAGGAAATGCTGGTGGCGGCCACCGTGCCCAGAACAACAATCAGGATGGATGGCAGGTTAAAGAAGCTGGCGTTGCTTTGGCCAATGGCAATTCCCCCGGCGATCAGGGCCAGCGCGCTGGTGACGCCGATAACAGTGGCCAGATCCAGCTTGCGGCGGGGTGGGGTGATGCTGAGCACCACATCCGGACCACCCGCAGCCCCGGATGAATCATCGGAGCTTTGTGCGGCACGCAGTTGGGATGCATCACTGGTCATACAGTTTTACCAAAAAGAATGGGGCAGAGTATTAGTTGCGATCCGATTTGACAATCTCGGTCATGGTCACGCCCAGCTTGTCCTCGACCACGACGACCTCGCCGCGGGCGACCAGGCGGTTGTTGACGTAGATGTCGATGGCTTCGCCAACCTTGCGGTCCAGTTCAACCACCGCACCCCGGCCCAGTTTCAGCAACTGGCTGACCTGCATGGTGGAACGGCCCAGAACGGCGGAAATTTGCACTGGAATATCATAGATAGCGGTCACATCGCCGGCCATGGGTTCGCCGTATTCGTAATCCTTCTCGTCGCTTTCGGGCAGACCGACGGATTCGATTTCGTTCAGGTTCATCCCTGATTTGGCTTTTGTATCCTGATTATCGTCCGTCATGGGGACTTCTCCAGCTTATTGGCTTTGATCGGATGCGGGGGATTCAGTTACGGAAATCACCGCATTGTGAATATTCTGTTCACTATTATCGGTCAGGTTGGCCCGGTCTGCAAGGACCTGTTCAATTTGGGCGCTAATCTGTTCGGCCAGATGCTGGGGATCGCGCACGGCGGTGCCGTTGGCCCACCCCATCCGGCATTGTCCGGCGGCCAGCGACGGGTGGCTGCGCACGGTGCAGCGGGCCCCCTGGCCGCTGTCGCGCAAAATCGAATCAATATGCTGGCGAATCGCATCGACGTAAGATTCGGGTACTTCGATCACGATTTCCGGCATATCGCGTACCGTTTCCAGTACATTTTCGATCATGATTTTCACGTCATTCAGACCCGCCTGTTCATTCAACGACGGGAAACAGCGTTTAAAAATGGCGTGGGCCAGTTGCACTGCTTCTTCTTCAAACGTGTTGTAACGCATGGCTTCGGCGCGGAAGAGCAGGTCGAAATGATCGCGGATGCTGTTCAGCGTCATTGAAACGTCTTTTTCAATGCTGCCCAGCGTTTCGTTGATACCGTCCTTACGCCCTTGCTCCATGGCCGCGCGGGTGGCCTTGGCTAATTCTTCTTCGCTGAATGTCGGGGGCGGGGGCGGTTCGTCGGGTGCAAGGACCTCTTCCTCTTCCGCCGCATCGAATTTGTTGCGGTCGAACAGGAATTTTCGGACGTCTTTCGGCGATGCTGTATTCTTATCACTCATATTTTAACGCCGTTCCGAACTTTAGTAGATCAGCTCGTCTTCCTCGTTGCCGCTGGCAATCACGATCTCGCCACGGGCTTCCAGATCCTTGGTCACATTGACCACGTATTGTTGCGATTCCTCGACTTCTTTCAGGCGAACAGGGCCCATAGCGCCCATGTCTTCCTTCATAATCTTGGCCGCACGTTCCGACATGTTAGAGAAGAACAGATCGCGCAAAGATTCCGTCGCACCTTTGAGGGCGAGGGGCAGTTTGTCCTTGTCCACGGCGCGAATAATGGTCTGGATCGCCGCCGGATCCAGCTTGGCCAGATCTTCGAACGTGAACATCAGGCTGCGGATCTTCTCGGCCGATTCCGGTGTGATGCGTTCCAGTTCTTCCATGAAGCGGGTTTCGACCGAACGGTCGAGGTTGTTGAAAATCTCGGCCATGACTTCGTGGCTGTCGCGGCGCTGGGTGCGGGACAGGTTGGCCATGAATTCGGTGCGCAGGGTCTTTTCAACGTCTTCCAGAACTTCCTTCTGCACCGCTTCCATACGCAACATGCGATGGATAACCTCCATCACGAAGTTTTCGGGCAGCAAAGCCATAACGCGCGCGGCGTGGTCCGGTGTCACCTTGGACAATACGACAGCAACGGTTTGCGGATATTCTTTTTGCAGGAAGTTGGCGAGGATTTCCTCGTTCACGTTGCCCAGTTTTTCCCACATGGTTCGACCGGCGGGACCGCGGATCTCTTCCATGATCTGGCTGACTTTTTCTTTACCCAGAACTTTGGTCAGCAGGCGTTCGGTGGAATCCATCGTGCCGACCAGGTTGTTGGTCGAGCTCATTTGTTCCGCGAAATCGATAAACAGGCGTTCGACGACGTTGGCGCTGACCTTGCCCAGGTTCGCCATGGTCTGGGAGATTTCCATGATCTCCTCGTCATCCATATGCTCGAAAATCCGGGCGGTATGTTCCTCACCCAGAGCCAGCATGAAGATGGCGGCTTTTTCGGCACCAGTCAGGGTGCGATAATCCTCACGTACACGCATCGTGCGCTCGTTCCCTTTTTATCTTAGCTTTCCTGGCTCATCCAGCTCCGAATGACGGAGACGGTTTCAGCAGGGTAGGTGGATACAATATCTTCGACCTTGCGGACGGAGGAGGCTTTAACTTTACCCTCGACCTGTTTCATGTCGATCAGGCTGTCTTCTTCCTCGGTTTCCGGCGGGCTGAATTGTTCGCCGCCCGGACCGGTCAGGGCCGGTGTCGGTGCGCGTGCGGACAGCAGGGTTTGCTGGTCGCCTTCATCTTCATCGGCATTCAGTCCCTCGGTCGCCAACAGACGGCCCACCATCGGCTGCAGAACCAGCAGAACGACCAGAATGACCATGATCGCCACGGTGATAATTTCGGCGGCGCGCAGGATGTCGCTGCGTTCAAAACCGAACAGCAGGTTGGACGTATCTTCGATCCCCAGATCCATATCGGCGAATTGCATGTTGACGATTTCAACCGTATCGCCACGTTTTTCATCATACCCGATCGCGGAGCGTACCAGCTGGCGAATTTGTTCCAGTTCCTGTTCACTGCGCGGTTGGTATGTTTTGTTACCCTCGGCATCGGTGGCATAGGTGCCATCAACCAGAACGGCCACGGACAGGCGTTTCACTTCGCCGACTTCGCTGACGCGGTTGCGGACGGTTTTGCTGATTTCGAAGTTGGTGGTTTCCTCAACGCGGGACCCTTCGGCCGAGCTGCCCGGTTCACCCAGCAGATCGCCGGAAATACCCGGCAGGTTGTTTTGAACGGACACATCTTGCGGTGCGGATTCTTTTTCTGAATTCAGTTCTTCAACCGTTTGAACGGAGCGGGCAACCTGGCTTTCCGGGTCAAAGACCTCTTCGCTGGTCGTGACGCGGTCGAAATTCAGTTCGGCGGTGACCGTGGCACGCACGCGGCCATAACCAACCGTGCGGCCAATGATGTCTTCAACCGACTGCGTCAGGCGCGTTTCGTATGCGCGGCGCATTTCTTCCGCTTTCATCGCCATCAGGCTGGTATCCTGTTCGCCACCGCGCGCCAGCAGGTTCCCCTGGCTGTCAATCACGGATACGCTGTCGGCTTTCATGTTGGGTACAGCGGACGCAACAAGCGATTGGATCGACATAATTTGTTCGCGTTCCAGGCGGGCACCCTGGTTCAGTTGGATAAACACGCTGGCGCTGGCCGGGCGGTTTTCGCGGCTGAACAATTCACGTTGCGGCAAAACCAAATGAACGCGGGCGGCCTTGATGGGGCCGAGCGAGCCGATGGTGCGCGCCAGTTCGCCTTCCAGTGCGCGAACCTGATTGATGTTCTGGATGAAGTTCGTGGTGCCAAAGCCCGATTGTTTATCGAACAATTCGTAACCCATCGATCCGCCATTGGGCAGGCCAGCTTCGGCCAGCAACATACGGGCGCGACCCACTTCACTTTCGGGGACCATGATGCGCGTGCCATCGGGGGACACATCGTAGCGGATTTGGGATTCTTCCAGCTTTGCGGCGACGGATGCGGAATCCGTGGATGACAAATCGCTGTACAGTAATTTCAGCGACGGCGTGGATACGCGCATCGACACGAAAATGAAAAAGATCAAAAGCGTCACCAGCACGCCACCCATGATGCCGAGGCGGGCGGGGCCGAGCTGTCGCAATGTATCCATAAAGCTGTTCACGTCTGCAATCCTGACAGTAGCGTTAAAGCGGTTGAGCGCGGTGTTGTTTTTAAGTCAAACCGCACGGACGCGCGGCGCAGAAAACGAGGGTTTCTCATATCAAAGGTACCCGAGAATAGGGGGCCGCGCAAATGCGAACCGCATCGTAAAAATTATAGCGCGTTTCGGGCCCCATTGCCACGTATGCGGGCCTGTTCTGCAGGGGCTATCCCTTTGAGTTTTCTGGCTCTGTGTGCTGTTTCTCACGCCAAATCTGTTGAAATTCCAGTAATGGCTTGATTTCAAGTAATATTATGCGCTCGTTTTGTTTAATCTTTGTTGAATCTGTTCATTGTTACCGGAATGTTTCATTTAAGTTAATTGGCCTATCGCAAGTATAGTTTTTAAGTTGTGTAGTATAATTGGCTCTTTTTGGTGCGGTTTATTCACAGTAATCGGGTGTATTATTTAATAAAACTTGGTGGTTTAGTTTTTTCGAATATTTAAATGGTGTGGGTTTTTCCTTATGATCGGGGCGAATATTGACTGCATACATGGGTGAATATGCGCATTTTCTTGACAGCGGATGTGAAATTGCGGTAGCATGGTATCTAGGTAGTATACCAGAAGTGTGACCGCGCGCCGCGTAAGTTTAAAACGGTGCATCCGGGTGGGGACCCGGGATGGCACACCAAACAGAGGGTATACGGGTCAGGAAGGAATGATTGAAGCAGTGAACTCAGTGCTGTCTAACGCGCCGCTGATTCGGGGAAGCACCGAACAGCAGAGCACGTCGCGCACGCAAGCTGCGAACCCTGACAAGGTTCAAGTGGTGGCGCAGGCCCCCTATATCAGCCCCTATGTCCATGTTGATGTGAATCACGACAAGGCTGTCTTGCAATTGCGTGACCCGGACACGGGTGACGTTGTTCGTCAAATCCCGTCCGAGCCGATGCTGGATGCGATGCGCCGCCAGGATGCAACGCTGGAAGCGCGCCGTATGGCCCAGGCTGAAGAATCCGCCCGCGAAACCCGGGTGCAGCAGGTGTCCCAGCCGGTCCAGCAAGTGCAGGTTCAGCAGCCCGCGCCGCAAACACAGGCCCCGACGCCAACCCAGCAACAATTTGCCGCGTTTGCCAGTGCCGCAAACTTTGCGGCCGCCAGCCAGCCAACAACAACGGTGAGCGTTCTCGCGTAACATCTTGAGCAGGTGGAGAAAACTGAAAACAAGGCGACCGATCATCCGGTCGCTTTTTTGTTTGCGTTTTATAAATCCGGGGCGGATCGTATTGAATATTGTGGTGGTAAAAACCACGAATAAGCAGAAATCTTTCAGCCCAACCCTACGTCCCAGCCATCCGTCATTGCCCGGTTTATCCGGGCAATCCATGGGCTGGTATGGATCACCCGGATAAACCGGGTGATGACGACTTCTGGATGGCCGCCTTCTCATTCGTGTTTATTCGTGTCCATTCGTGGTCCAAAAAACAAAAAACCCCCGGCGCGTCTTCCGCATCCGGGGATTTTTAAAAATTGTGGGGCAGGGCGGTGTTACTTCTCTCCGGCCTTTTTCTCCGCCGTGGCTTCGCCCTCCGGCGCTGGCTTCGTCATCAATCCGGCGGCAATTTCGCGGTTGATGTCGATCAACACGTCCAGCTTTTCCTTCTTCGGATCGGCCAGAATATCCAGCGTGCGTTTGAAAACATAGGCACCAAGGTTGGCGATATTGGCGCGCAGACTGTCGGGGCGGCCATCCTCTTCGCCGGCGGTGGCGTTATCCACGAACATCAGCCAGATCTGGCGGTTGTGACGCAGGGCGTCGTCCAGTTCCTCCAGCTTGTAACTGTCCCATCGATTTTGAATGTCTTGCATTTTCTGCACGGCTTTTAACAACGCGCGCGCTTCGATCTCGCGCGGGTCGGTTGTTGTCGTGCGGGCGTGCTGGGCATAGGCCCCGGCGGCACTGGCGTGCGGGTTGGTGGGGGTCGATGGTGGTTTTTGATCACTAGGCATTATCAATCAAACCTTGTTCGTACTTGATCAGTTCACGCGCTTCTTTCATGGCCTGATAATACTGGCCGGAAAGAATTTTATCGTTAATGCTGGCGAAAAAAACGGTGGTGGTTGGGGCCGCTTCCTGAATTTCGCGAATGGTTGAGAAATACTTCTCAAAGTATTGATCCGGCTTGGAAGAAATGTACATGCACTGGATCAGAAAATAGATTTTCTTCGCCGGAGTGTTCACATCTTCTTCGCGCAGAACATCCTTCTCCCGCAGGATAGGGGCGTTGCCCGCAATGTGCAGGCGGGTGCGCTGGCTGTCATTGGTAATGACGGCTTCGCCGATCAGAATTTTTTCACCTGGCTTCAGGTCGATGATAAGAGCCATGAAGGATTTCTTCCCTGATAAAGCGAACGTCCCAAAATTGGGGGCCGGAATGGCGCCAGAATGGCTGTCACCGTCCGCAGTAAGACCAATACCATCTTAAAAGTAACATATTAGCGGAAAGTTAAAAAGTAAGCCTTTCATTTTCCAAAAGAAAAACAGGGCGATGGCGGTGCCCCCTCTCCCTTTGGAAGAGGGTTGGGGTGGGGGCGAGGGCGTAAACCACGAATAAACACGAATGTTGGGTTTTCATCATTCCGGCGCAGGCCGGAATCTTTATCCATTGTGTCTCGGCTCTCATGGCAAGAAGATTCCGGCCTGCGCCGGAATGACGGCGACAGGGTGGTATTCCCCTCATTATGGTCGATCCATACCGGACGATGGATTGCCCGGATGAACCGGGCAATGACGCGTGGTCGGGGTTTAGGCATTCGTGGTTTTTTCTCTCTTCTCCCGCCCTCCCCGCACAAGGCGGGGATGACGATGAAAGGGCACATTCTGGTTTCAGAATGTGAAAACCCCCGGCGGATTTCTTCCGCCGGGGATTTTCGCGATTAAATCTGTGCTTATTAGAACAGACGCAGGATCGACTGCTGGGACTGAGAGGCCAGTGACAGGGCGGTAACACCCAGGGACTGACGGGTCTGCAGAGCCAGCAATTTTGCGCCTTCCTCGTTCTGGTCGGCGTTAACCAGTTTGTCCGAACCTTCTTTCAGCGTGTTGATCAAGCCGTTGGTGAAGGTTTGGCGGGTCTGAATAACAGACAGGTCGTTGGCCAGAGTAGATCCGAATTCACGGACCGACGTCAGGGCGTCACTCACTGCACTGATTACACCATCAACGGAAGCCGCGTTGCTGAAGTTGGCTTCCTCCAGTCCCAGACCAGCGGACGTAAATGTCACGCCGTTCGTGGTGATCGTGCTGGTGCGGTCTTCGTTGAAGACGGTCAGCAGGTTGTCACCATTCAGCAGGTTGGTCCCACGGTAGCCCGTGTCGCCGTTGCTGACCAAGGCGTCAATCTGGTCGCGAACTTTGTTAAAGTCAGCTTCCAGTTTAGCCAATTGGCCCGCTGCTGCACCCATTTGAATATTTTCATAGGTGGCATCAGCGTCGTTGGTCGCCAGAGCTGTTGTACCAAAACCGAAGTTTGCGGTAGTGGCTGCTCCAGAAACACCAATCTCAATGGCTGTGACATCGGAACCAATTGCGCGGATGGACAATTCTCCCGTTGTTTCGTCGAATTCAGCCTTGATTTTGGTGTTCAGTGTGCTGTTGTTATTGATGGTGTCAATGAAGTCCTGCACCGTAATGGATTTATCGTCAGCATCTGCCAAGTCGATCGTTTGACGTGTGCCGCCATTAACGGATATTTCGTATGTTGAGGCATCGACGATACCAGCGAATAGAGCAGGGAAACCTGCTGCGTCACCGTTTCGCAATGCGCTCAATTGAGTGCTACGGTCTGCAACATCACCGTTAGTGTTTTTAACCAAAGCGTACGAACGTAAGGCAACATCGGCGACAGCGGTAAACTGAACTGTGGTGTCACCTGCGGTAGATTGGTCGCCTGCACTCTTGGCCAACTTGCCAAAGCCCAAATCTGCGGCCAAAGCCAAGTCAGCAGAATCTGAAGTACCTGCACCAGCAGTACCTTCAAACGTCATTGTAAAGTTACCGCCATTCAGTGCCCGAATTTGCAGTTGGCCTTTATCATCCAGCTTCGCTTCGAACGCTTGTCCGCCTGTTGCAGGGCTTGCAACGGTCCCGGTATCCAACTGAATGTCGTTGATAGCGGCAATCATTTGTTCCGTGGACATGTTGTCGTTGAGCGTGACGGTTGCTGTGGCCGCGCCGTTAGTATTGTACGGTGCGATACGTTGTACAGTACCATCTTCTTTGGTCAAGCTAAGGATAAGTTGGTCGCCGTCAACAACGCCAGCCAAAGCAGTAATGCTGTCAATGCCACGCAAGTCTTTGTTGCCTGTCACTTTGGCTTCAGACGTACCAGCAGCCAGAGCTTCTTGAGCTTGGGATGCAATGGAGTCAGCTTGTTCAACCAAAGAGGTCAGGGCGGTAACACCGGTATCAGCGGCTTTAATCACCTGAACGGACTGGCCGATAGAATCGAGCAGTTTGGTCAGGTCGGCTGCACGGTTGGTCAGGGCGCGGGATGCGAAGAATGCCTGCGGACCATCAAGGGCCGAGTTAATCTTCTTACCTGTACCCAGGTTACGTTGCGTTAAGTCGATGGAGTTTTGGGTGCTTTGCAGGGACAGCAAGTTTGTCCGCATAGCAGCGGAGAGTACGACATCGGATGTCATAGTAGGGTTCCTTTCCTAGGTTTCCTATTTTATGTCAGTATCGAATTCCTCTCGATACAGTACCCAGTCTAAGCCAGAAGGCCTTAACAAAGGTTTAAAAAGGCTAGCACGCGCTTTTGGGGAAGTCACTGAAATTATTGAGTCTTTTTGTATTATGAAAAAATTGATGCAAAAAAGTTTTGTTTTTCTGAGAAATTTTTGCGGGATTTGGGGGCTTCAATAGTTTCGTCACTCCCGCTTTCGCGGGAGTGACGATATATAGAGGGTGAAAACCACAAATGGACACGAATTCACACGAATATTCGTTTCCGTCATACCGGCTTTCGCCGGTATGACGCGGAGTGATGGTGTTTTTATATTCGCGTCGATTCGTGGTTTGAATGATGCAATGGTCCCATATTCCAAATGTGGACAACCCTGTCGCAATATCGTCAGCCTGTGCCCCGAATCGGATAGGATAACCCCGACATTTTTCGATCCGGGGAGATCACGCTTATGACCACGCAATGGGTTTACAGTTTCGGTGCCAAGGAAAGCAATGCGCGCCCGGATACACAGGGGCCTGTGAAAAATCTGTTGGGCGGCAAGGGGGCCAATCTGGCCGAAATGGCGTCGTTGGGTTTGCCGGTTCCTCCCGGTTTTACGATCACGACCGAGGTGTGCACGGCGTTTTATAAAAATGCTGAACAATACCCCGCCGAATTGCGCGCGCAGGTGGATGCGGCGTTGAAGAAAATTGAAAATGCCGTGGGTGTAAAATTTGGCGATGCCAAAAACCCGCTGTTGCTCTCCGTTCGGTCCGGCGCGCGTGTGTCGATGCCGGGCATGATGGATACGGTTTTGAATCTCGGTTTGAATGATGAAACGGTTGTCGGGCTGGCCACATCATCGGGCGATGAACGGTTTGCGTGGGATTCATACCGTCGCTTTGTCCAGATGTATGGTGACGTCGTTCTGGGCGTATCGCACCATGATTTCGAGGATATTTTGGATCAACAAAAACGCGACGATAACGTGTTTAACGACACCGATTTGTCGGCCGATGCGTGGAAAAACGTGGTCGCGGAATACAAGGCCTTGGTGAAGCGTGATACCGGGGCCGATTTCCCGATGAATCCGGTTGACCAATTGTGGGGTGCCGTTGGCGCCGTTTTTAAATCATGGATGACGGCGCGCGCCGTTTCATATCGCGCCATTCACGACATTCCCGAAGATTGGGGCACCGCCGTCAATGTTCAGGCGATGGTGTTTGGCAATATGGGTGACGATTGCGCCACGGGCGTGGCCTTCACCCGCGATCCATCCACGGGTGAAAATTATTTCTATGGCGAATATCTGATCAACGCGCAGGGCGAAGACGTCGTGGCCGGTATCCGCACGCCGCAATCCCTGACCATTCTGGGGCGCGAGAAAGAGGGATCAAACCTGCCGTCGATGGAAGAAACCATGCCGGGCGTGTTCAAACAATTGGACGATGTACGCCAGACATTGGAAAAACATTACCGCGATATGCAGGACATTGAATTTACTGTGCAAAGCGGCACGCTGTATATGTTGCAAACCCGCACCGGAAAGCGCACCAGCGCCGCGGCCCTGAAAATCGCCGTGGATATGGTGGGCGAGGGGTTGATCACGAAGGAAGAGGCTCTGCTGCGTCTGGAGCCGCAAGCGCTGGACCAGTTGCTGCACCCCACGCTTGATCCGGCGGCGCATAAAACCATTTTGACGCGTGGCTTGCCGGCATCGCCGGGCGCGGCCAGCGGTATCGTGGTGTTCAGTGCCGATGATGCCGAGGCGATGGCAAAGGACGGGAAGAAAGTCATCCTCTGCCGCCGTGAAACCAGCCCGGAAGATATTCACGGCATGCATGCCGCCGCCGGTATCCTGACTACGCGCGGCGGTATGACCAGCCACGCGGCGGTCGTTGCGCGCGGCATGGGCCGGGCGTGTGTGGCCGGGGCGGGGGCGTTACAGATTGATTATGAAACCGCCACCATGCGCGTCGGCGACCGTGTGGTAAAGGCCGGCGATGTCATCACCATTGATGGCGGTGCGGGTGAAGTGATGCTGGGCGCTGTGCCCACCGTGCAACCGGAATTATCTGGTGATTTTGCGACTGTGATGCAATGGGCGGATGATGTGCGTCGCATGGGCGTGCGGGCGAATGCCGAAACGCCGCTGGATGCCAAAACCGCGCGCGGGTTCGGGGCGGAGGGAATCGGCCTGTGCCGGACCGAACATATGTTCTTTGACCCCACGCGCATTCAACATGTCCGCGAAATGATTTTCGCCAACAATGCCCCCGCGCGCCGCGATGCGCTGGCGAAATTGTTGCCCGCACAACGGGGCGATTTTGCCGAATTGTTTGAAATTATGCGCGGTCTGCCCGTGACCATTCGTCTGCTGGACCCGCCTTTGCATGAATTCTTGCCGCAAAGCGATGCGGATATCGCGGAATTTGCCCGCATCGCCAATATCGGCGCGGATCAGGTGCGGATGCGTTTACGCGAATTGCACGAAACCAACCCGATGCTGGGGCATCGCGGGTGCCGGTTGGGCATGACCTATCCGGAAATTTATGAAATGCAGGCCCGCGCGATTTTCGAAGCGGCGATCAAGGTTGATGTGACTCCGGAAATCATGATCCCGTTGATCGCCACACACCGTGAACTGGCCGTTTTGAAAAAACTGGTCGATGAAACGGCGGTGGCGGTGTTTGCCGAAACCGGAAAAACCGTATCCTACACGGTTGGCACCATGATCGAATTGCCGCGTGCGGCGTTAACGGCGGATGAAATTGCACCCGATGCGGCGTTTTTCAGTTTCGGGACAAACGATTTGACGCAAACGACATTAGGCCTCAGTCGCGATGACTCGGCTTTGTTCATGAATGATTATCTGCGCCAGGGTGTGTTCGCGCGTGATCCGTTTGCAACGCTGGATATTGACGGGGTGGGGCAATTGGTGCGCATCGCGGTGGAAAAGGGCCGTAAAGTCCGCCCGGATATCAAACTGGGCATTTGCGGCGAACATGGCGGCGATCCGGCCTCGATCGCGTTCTGTGAATCGGTTGGATTGCATTACGTATCCTGCTCCCCCTACCGCGTGCCCATCGCACGACTGGCCGCTGCGCAGGCGACGATACGGGAGAATGCCGGAAAAAAGCCTGATGCCGTCAAACGGGCGGCGTAATGATTGATATGTGGATTGTTAATTTTATGCGGAAATATAAAAGACGATTAAAGGGTGTTTTTATTATCGCTCTTCTTTGCGTTTTGATGTTTTCTGCTGCCGCACATGCGCACAGACCCTATCTTGTGAAAGAGGGCACATTGGCTGACCCCAGCGGGCAAATAGTGCTCAAAGGGAAGCTTTACGGTGATGGGATATTTTCTACAGATCCGGTGACGTTTGAACTTCGTAATCGCTATGGCGCTGTTTTGGCCAATACGCCTGTGGCTGATCATGTTGCGGTTTTTTGTCCCCATGCAAGTTTTTGTTGGGCTTTCCCTTACGGCTCAACAAACCCATTTGTTTCAGGCTACAAGCTTGATTCAGAGAATATTGATTGGGAGGCTGGCTCTCAGCACGATAATGAGCGTGAAAGTTTAAGACGCTATTTAAATGATAGTAATGAAAAAATTCTTCATGATTATGATTTGAATTATCCTGAATTTACGAAGGATCATTCGGGTTTTATTGAGGTCAAAAAGGCTTTAGTCATTAGCCCTATACTAATCCTATTTGATAAATTTTTCGTATTGTTGTTCTTGTTTATTCTTACAATAGTACCGTTCTTTTTGTACTGGCTATTTTTCAGGAAAAAATGGACGTCAAATGGACATCTCAAGCGCATGATCCTTGTTTTCGGAGGAATGGTTATGCTTGGATACAGTGTTTGCTATTGCATAGTGTTAGTTATTATCGGGTTTACGTTTTCGACGCCTGTTTTATGTGTTTTGGTAGCAGTAATTTGTGCTCTGACGTTGGGGAGTGGATTCTTAAATAAAACGAATCGTTTGAACTCAGCCGGCTAAATTTCAGAGAGTGTTTCTATTTTTAATGCACGTATACGATCCACCGCATCCCGCTTTATCAAAGCCAATCCAATCATCCCACATGAACTGCGCATTTCGCCAATCTCCCCGGCATCATCGGCGATGAGGGTGCCGGCGGCTGGTGGTGTGGTGGGGAAGGACAAGGCCATCAAAAGCTTCTTCCCCAAATTGCGGTGATACATGCGGGCGGTGATTTCCTGGCCGACGAAGCATCCTTTGGTGAAGGATACGCCGTGCAACAGGTCCATATTATTTTCCATCAGCAAGGATTGTTCCGGTACCAGATCGCGTGACCCATCGGGGATGCACAGGCGGATGCGGTGGTCATCCCAGCGGGAAAAATCGGCTGGGGTGTCGTTGGTGGGGGCGGTGGGGCCGCGCCAACCCATATCCCCATGGCGGGGGTCGGTGCAATTTCCAACGGGAACCGGGCCGGTGCCGGCGTAAATGGTAATGGCTGGTTCGCAATCCAGTGTGACAGCGGAGCGGAGTTTATAACGCTTCAGCCGCGTGGTCAGATCCTCCGTCCGTGCGCCGCCCTCACACTCCAGCACATAATCATCCCCCTGTTTTGTCACAAAAAAATCGTGCAGGAAGCGGCCTTGTGCGGTGAGGAGGCAGGAATAAACGGCCCGGGTTTCCGATGCGGCTTCAATATCCCCGGTGACAAGATCCTGTAAAAATCGGGTGGCATCGTTTCCGCCAACGCGTACGCGGCCCCGGTTTGGCATCTGGCAATAAAAATGGTTCATGCTACAATCCGCCCTTATGAACATTCTCTTTATCACATCCAACCGTTTGGGCGATGCGGTTTTATCAACCGGCATTCTGGACCATCTGGCCAAAACCCATCCGGATGCAAAAATCGCTGTGGCCTGTGGCCCGATCCCGGCCTCTCTGTTCGAAGGGGCGCCGAACGTGCGGCGGGTGATCCCGTTCAAGAAAGAGAAATATAATCTGCACTGGTTCAAACTCTGGCGCAAGCTGGCGGGGACGCGGTGGGACATTATTGTCGATTTGCGCAATTCTGCCGTGTCGCGCCTGCTGACCGCGAAGAAGCGCTATATCTACGGCAAACATATCGATCCCAAAAAGCATAAGGTCGAACAGAATGCCGCCGTCCTGGGGTTGAAAACAACACCCGCGCCTAAACTCTGGCCCACCAAGGCGCAGATGGAGAAGGCTGCGATGATCGCGCCCGATGGGGGCCCGATTCTGGCCATCGGCCCGACGGCCAACTGGCGCGGGAAGACGTGGCCGCTTGACCGCTATATTGAACTGATCCGCGTGATCACCGCGCCGGACGGAATTTTACCGGGCGCCCGTGTTGCCGTTTTTGCCGCGCCGGGGGAAGAGACACAGGCCAAACCCGTATTCGATTCCATCCCCGAAGATCGCCGCATTGATGTGATCGCCAAGGGTACACCCGGCGATGTCGCGGCGGTGTTGAAGCGGTGTGCGTTGTTTGTCGGGAATGATTCCGGGTTGATGCATTCGGCGGCGGCGGTGGGCATTCCGACGGTTGGATTGTTCGGGCCGAGCTGGCCATATCTGTACCGCCCATGGGGCGCGCATGCGGCCTATGTCCGCACACCGGAAACGTTTGATGAATTGATCAACTTCCCCGGTTACGATCCACGCAAGGTGAAGTCGTTGATGACCAGCCTGTCGCTGGATGCGGTGGTGCGCAGCGTTGGGCAATTCTGGTATCTGCATCACCCGAAGAAATCGGCGTGATCAGCCCACATTAAATCTATGTCGTCATTCCGGCGAAAGCCGGAATCTTCCAGCCATAAGGGATGAAGACCCCGGCTTTCGCCGGGGTGACGCATACGGGGACAATAAAAAACCCCGCCGAAGCGGGGTTTTTCTTTATTCGTTGACCTGATATTGCGGGGCGGTTTTGGGCTTGGTGTTTTTGCCCATTTCGCGCGAGCGGCGTTTTTGTTCGATGATGGTTTCGACGTAAGTATCACGCGCCTCATCGGCCACTTTGTACGGAACATATTCTACGCGTTCCCAGCCCTTGGCCTGCATGCAGGTTTCGAAATCATGGTAATCCAGATGTTCGGCATACAGGTAGCCATCACGCTCCGGCGAATCCCACTGGGCCAAACGACCTTCCGGTGTGTTGGTGTCGGGGACGTTGCCGTTTTTATCGTTGTCGCCCGGCATTGCGGTGCGGATTGCGCCGAGGCGTTGCAGTTCACGGATTTCACCGGTGCAACGGGCAATGTCTTGGTTCAGCATCTGCTGCGCCTTCGGTCCGCGCATATACAGGGCGGAGGTCGTTTCCGCGCGCTGCCAGTATTGGCCGTTGGCTTTCGCCAATTGTTCTTTTGTCGAGGGCACGCTGCTGCAGCCTGCAATCGTAACCAAGGCCGCGCCGCAGAGGGCCAGTGTAACCAGAGAGCGTTTCATGAATTCCGCATCCATTATGGAGAAAAGTGTCAGACCCGGAAAATGTAGCAAGACCGGGCCGGGTACTCAAGCCGGGAAAGGGGGAATTAAGGGGTTTTGCCCGATTCGTCCCACCATGTTTCCAAAACCATGCCATAAAGCGGCATGGTTTCCGGGTGTTTCAGGCTGGCCCGGCGGGCCACGAAGTCCGCGCCCGGGTGGAATAGGGGGATCATATACCGCCCGGACATCAAAACCCGGTCCAGTGCCCGGGCGGCGGTGACCAGCCCGTCCCGGTCCTTGGCGGCGGCAATTTGCATGCTGAGGGCATCGACCACCGGGTCACAAATCCCGGCATAATTCCAACGGGCGGGTTGTTTGGCGGCTTCACACCCCCAGTACAAAATCTGCTCCGACCCCGGCGACAGGGTGGATAGCCAGAAATACAACACCATGTCGTAATCATATTCATTCAGGCGGCCAAGGAAGGCGGCGGAATCCAGAACACGCACCCGGACATCAATACCCAGCCGTTTCAAACCGCGCGTGAAAGACAACGCCAGTTTTTCATCATCCGGGGACGACAACATGATTTCGAACGTGAAGGGGGCGCCGGTTTTTTCATTCACGCGCACGCCGTCCTTAACGATCCATCCGGCTTCTTTCAACAGCGTATCGGCGCGCAACATGGCATCGCGCCCTGTGGGGTCTGGCGTGTCGGCTTCAAAAACACTGGCGCGCAATTGGGCGCGATGGGGTTCCAGCAAAGCCAGTTCCGCCGCATCCGGCGCGGTGTTCGGCGCGGCCAGTTCGGCATTGGGGTAATAGGAATCGATGCGTTTATAAAGTCCATGGAACATATTCTGGTTGATCCATGGTGCATCGAGGGACAAGGACAACGCCTCGCGCACGCGAATATCATCGAACGGGGCCTTGCGTGTGTTGAAGATCAGCGCATTGGTACGGTCCGGGCGGCCATGGGGCAGGGCTTCTTTCACAATTTCGCCCCGTGTCACGGCGGGGATGTCGTATCCCTTCGCCCATTTCCCGGCATCCCATTCACGGCGCAAATCCATGCCGCCGGATTTGAATGATTCAAACGCCACAGAATCATCGCGATAATAATCGAACACGATACGGTCAAAATTATAATGGCCGACATTGACGGGCAGGTTTGCGCCCCAGTAATTCGGGTCGCGTTCATAGACAATTTTGCGGCCCGGCTCGACGGACGTAATTTTGTACGGTCCGCTGGCCACCGGAATATCCAGCGTGGCGGAATCAAACGAACGGCCCGACCACCATGCTTTGGACAATACGGGCATCATCGCGATAATCATCATGGTTTCGCGGTCATACCCTTCGCCAAAGGCAAATTTGATCGTGTGGGCATCAATCCGGTCAACGGTTTTGACCAGCTTGTACACGCGGCGCATGTTCGGGCGGCCATGGTCGCGCAATGTTTCGAATGTGAAAATGACATCATCGGCGGTGATGGGGGTGCCGTCCTGAAACTTTGCGGCCTTGTTCAGATAAATGGTGATGGATGAACGATCCTCCGGCACATCGACCTTTTCCGCGATCAGGGGGTAAAGGGTGAAGGCCTCATCCCACACCCGGGCCATCAACCGGTCATGGACAAAGGCCAGCCCTTGTGCGGCTGTGCCCTTGATGGCGTAGGGGTTGAGGGAGTCGAATGATCCAATCGCGGCTTGCGTCAATGTGCCGCCTTTTGGAGCGTCCGGGTTGGCGTAATCCAGATGGGTGGCATCGGGGCCGTATTTGGGGGTTCCGTGCATGGCCAGACCGTAATATTCTTCTGCCCATACAGCCCCGCTGACGGATGAAACCGTCAGGAAAAAGGCCATTACCATAAAGGTCTTGCGTAGGATCGTTTTCATGTCTGAAGTGATAGCAGAGGGCCAGAGCCCTTCCAACCACCATCTGATCAACCGGATTGATCTCATCCACGGAGATTTGGTGGCACAGGACGATGTGGACGCGATTGTGGCGGCGATTCCCCATAATCTGGATATGAGCGGCTCCCTCAACCGGGCGATTCTGGGTGCGGCGGGGGAACAGATTGACAATTTTATTCTGGAACACATCTACAAACCCCGGCCCGGCGACGTGTTTGCTGTGCCCCCCTTTGGTTTGCCCGTCTCGCATATCTTGTTCGCCGTGACGCCGGATTGGAACGATGCCATTGCGCGCGAAGACCGCGATTTGACCCGGTGTTTCCGTGGCGCGATGCAGGTGGCGGCGCAAATGGGTTTACAGCGCGTGGCCTTTGCCGCATTGGGGACGGGCAAACATAAATTCCCCGTCATGCGCGCAGCACGATTGGGGTTGAACGCCATTCTGGATCGTCTGGATGATCGTTTTGTCGAGGTGCGGATCGTCGCCAACCGTGATGACGTTTTCGCCGCGTGGAATGAACGGCTGCACCATCACGGTTGGACGGGATATATCGACCCGACGGCGTAAGGTTTCTTACGCGGCCTTCGCAATTTTCGTTACGAAATCGGCATAGGCCATTTCCGGGCGCGGGCCCATGTGGCTGATGACTTCAGCGGCGGCCAGTGAACCCAGTTGGCCGCACATCTGCATATCCATGCCTTGTGTCAAACCATACAGGAAACCGGCGGCGTATTGGTCGCCTGCGCCCGTTGTGTCCATCAATTGGGCAACCGGGGCGGCGGCGATTTCGATGAATTCACCATCGGCCACAATGACCGATCCTTTTTCGCTGCGGGTCAGGGCGGCGATGCCGACTTTTCCGGCAACGATTTTGGCGGCCTGTTCAAATGTTTCGGTTTGATAGAGGGAGATGATCTCCGCCTCGTTCGCGAACAGAATGTCGGTGTGGTTTTCAACGAAATTCTGGAAGTCTTCGCGGTGACGATCAACACAGAACGGGTCGGACAGGCTCAGCGCTACGCGGTTGCCGGATTTGTGTGCAATGTCGGCGGCGGCGCGGAACATGGCTTTGGCTTGTTCCGGGTCGAACATGTATCCTTCCAGATATGTGACTTGGGCATTCTGGATCAGCGATGAATCCAGATCATCCACGCCCAGTTCCAGACATGCGCCCAGATAGGTGTTCATGGTGCGCTGGGCATCCGGTGTCACAAACACCAGGCAGCGGGCCGTCGGTGCACCAACGATCAGCGGGGTGGTGTTGTACACAACGCCCATATCGCGCATTTCCTTGCGGAACACTTGACCCAGCGTATCGTCAGCCACTTTGCCGATATACGCACCCTTGCCACCGAAGGACGCCACGCCTGCAATCGTATTCCCGGCCGATCCGCCAGAACGTTCAACCGTATCGTTCATCAGGCCATACAGTTCCACCGCACGCGATTGCTCGATCAGCGCCATGGCGCCTTTGATCATGCCGGCATCGGCTTGGGATTGGATAAACGCATCATCCGTATGGGCCAGAACGTCAACGATGGCGTTACCAATGGCAACAACGTCAAGAGAGCGAGAGGACATCAGCGGTTGATCCTTGTCTTTCAGTGGGTTTAATGGTTTGATTTTACGCGTCATTCATAAGGGATCAGGGGCATCATGGCCAAGAAAAAAGCGCAGGAATCCAAGAAAAAAACCGCATCCAAGGCAACCCCAAAGGGTAAAAACGCCCCGGTTTCCGCCATTCCTGTGCGCACGATCTCCATTCGGGACCGTGTGGTTCATGCGGCACTGGCGCTGGCCGCCGATCTGCGCTGGGCGGATGTCAGCCTGTCCGACATTGCCCGCCATGCCGAGATTGATCTGGCCACCTTACGCGAACACTTCATGGACAAGGACGATATTCTGGTCGCCTATGGCCGCATGGTCGATTGCATCGTGCTGGACCGTTTCCCGGCGGGCACGTTCGATGCCGAAACGCCGCACCGTGATCGCTTGTTCGATATTCTGATGGAACGGTTCGATGTACTGAACGATGACCGCGATGCGGTTTTGTCCTTCCTCGATTCATTCAAGGGCGATCCGAAACAAGCCATCATCGGCCTGCCGCACCTCGGCCGTTCGATGGAATGGATGCTGGCCGCCGCTGGCGTCGATATGCCCGGCTGGATGGGCGCGGTGAAGGTTACGGCTGTGACCGGTGTCTATCTCTACGCCGCCCGCGCCTGGATGCAGGATGACAGCGTCGATCTATCCAAAACCATGGCGGCACTGGATCGCGGTCTGGCCCGGATTGATGGCTGGGCGGAACGGGTTTTGGGGCGGTAACCTTCTTACTCGTCATACCGGCGCAGGCCGGTATCCATAGGATAGAACGTATGGACCCCGGCCTTCGCCGGGGTGACGGATGGGGGTGGATGGCTTACGCTGCCGCGTATTGCGCCACGTGCTGTTCTTCCCACAAATCGCGCAGGATGTCGGCGAAGGCGTCGACTTCGTCCAGGCTGTGGGCCGCGGTGGCGGTCAGGCGCATGCGTTCGGTGCCTTTGGGCACGGTCGGGTAATTGATCGGCTGAACATACATGTTGTAGTCGTTCAGCAGAATGTCCGTGACCAGCTTGCAGCAGCTTGAATCACCCACCACCAACGGCACGATGTGGCTTTCACCCTGCATGAACGGCAAATTGTCGCGGGTCAGGCGATCTTTGAACCGTTTGACGTTGGCGCGCTGGCGTTGACGTTCGATGGATGAATTCATCAGATATTCCACGCTGGCCTTCGCACCCGCCAGAACAGCCGGGGGCAGGGACGTGGTAAAGATAAAGCCGGAGGCGAAGGAGCGCACGGCATCAACAATCGAGGCGCGCCCCGCGATGTAACCGCCGATCAGGCCGTAGGCTTTGCCAAACGTGCCTTCGATAATATCGATGCGATCCATCAGGTCGCGTTCTTCGGCAACACCCGCGCCGCGTGGGCCATACAGGCCGACGCCATGCACTTCGTCCAGATAGGTCAGTGCGCCATATTTTTCAGCCAGCGCGATGATCTCCGCCATCGGGCAAATATCACCCTCCATTGAATAAACGGATTCAAAGGCGACGATTTTCGGGCGTTTCGGATCGGCTTTTTGCAACAACTCTTCCAGGTGTGCCAGGTCATTGTGGCGGAAGACGGCTTTCTCCGCGCCGCTGCTTTTCATGCCATGGATCATGGATGCATGGTTCAGCGCGTCAGAGAAAATAATGCAGTTCGGCAACATGCGGCCAATGGTGCCGAGGGCCCCTTCGTTCGCGGTGTAGCCGGATGTGAAGACAAGGGCCGCTTCCTTGTTGTGCAGGCGGGCCATGGTGGCTTCCAGTTCGACGTGATAACGCGTCGTGCCGGAAATGTTACGCGTGCCACCCGCGCCAGAGCCGCAGGCATCAATGGCTTCGTGCATGGCGTTCAGGACGACGGGGTGTTGCCCCATGCCCAGATAATCATTGCTGCACCAGATGGTGACTTCGCGGGATGTGCCGTCGGGGGCGTGATACATGGCTTGCGGAAAACGACCCGCGATACGCGACAGCGTGGCGAAGGTGCGGTAACGCCCTTCGGTTTTCAGCTCAGTGATGCGGTCAGCAAAAAATCCGGTGTAATCAAAGCCAGTCATACGCGTGGGCCCCTCTATTTTTATGCCTGCACCGTAACCAAATCATCCCGAGAAAACAACATTATGATGACCTTTCATATAGGGGCATTGTGGGTTGTAAAACGGACTTTTTTAGTCCCCATTGCGGGGCGAAGGGCGTGGATGTACACTTTTCCCAGTATTTGAAGGATTTACCCCGGCAATTTCGGGCCGGAGAAAAGTAGTTGAGAATGCTTATCATTTTCGGTTCAGTAAATATGGATATGACCCTGCCGGTGCCGTCAATGCCGATCCGCGGGGAAACCATGGTGATTCCCGCTTACGAGATCACCCCGGGGGGCAAGGGCGCGAACCAGGCGCTGGCCGCCGCGCGCATGGGGGTGCAGGCCGTGTTGGTCGGGCGTGTGGGCAAGGATGTCTATGCCTATGAAACCATCACCACCATTCGCCGTCAGGGTGTGGTGACATCCGGCGTATCCGAAGATGAAACATTGCCAACGGGCACCGCCGTGATTTTGCGTGAACCGGATGGATCAAACCGCATCATTGTGGCCAATGGCGCGAACAAGGCGTTGGAGCATGATCAGGTTCCCGACGAAATTTTAAAACCAACCAATATGCTGCTGGCGCAGATGGAAGTGGCTCCGGAACAGGTCTTCACCCTGATCCGTCGCGCGCATGAGAAGAAAGTGAAAATTCTTCTGAACGCGGCACCCGCCTGTGATATCCCGGCGGATGTTTTGCGCATGGTTGACGTCCTGATCGTGAACGAGGTCGAAGCGGCGCGTCTGGCTGATTTTTGCCGCTTGAAACACGACAACACACCCGAAGGCATGGCCCATGCGCTGGCCGGGGTAACGCATAAAACATGCATTATTACACTGGGCCCGGATGGATCGGTGGCCGTTTTGGATGATGGATCGGTTGTGCGTGTTCCGGCGTTGCCGATTGATCGCGTTGTTGATACGACCGGGGCAGGGGACGCGTATTGCGGGACGCTGGCCGCGTTGCTGGCGGATAAAATGAATATGCGTGAAGCGTTGCGCTGGGCTGCGGTTGCGGGCTCGCTCGCCTGCACGAAAAAAGGCGCATTGAGCGCCTTTGCCTATTCCGATGATATTCGTGATGCGTTGAAAAATTTGCCGCTGGTATAAACTATGCGGCGATATTCACGGTCGTGCCACGGGACGTGGACACGGGAACGGATGCGACAGATTCCTGTAACATCTGCACCATTTGTTGCTGCATGTCGGCGGCTTGTTTGATCATTTCCATCGCGATGGCCTGTTGCGTCATGGCCATGTTCGCGGCGATCATTGCGGGCAATTCAGTCATTTAACCAATCCTTGGTCATTCAATACGTTCTGTTGAAATTATATTAGCAGGGTCTTAATAAACGCTAAACCCCTTAATTATACCTTTTTAATCTGATGCTTACGGTAATAGCGCTTGCAGGCGGCATACAGTTCCTCAGCCAGGGCCCGGCCTTCTTTCCCACCGGGGCCCTTCAGATTCGATGTGGCGATGACGGTCATGCTTTTGTGGTGAATGGACACGATATCCAGCGCGTCTTTATCCAGCCGTTCCACACTTTCAAGAAAATCCAACAACACGGCGGCAATTTCCGACATCAGGCGATAGCCGAACATGCCGCCCCCGGCTTTGAGTTCCATGGTCGGGCGGCTGAGCAGGTCGCGGCATTCCGGCGTTGGTGTTTTCAAAGCCTGGGAAATGCGCCGTTCCAATTGTGACAAATATTCGCGGGCGTAGGGCAGGAAATCAAAATCATTGGTTTCAATAAATCGTTCGGCGCGTTCCATGCGCAGGGCATCAATACCGCCATGGCCAATTTTCTGGCGTAATGTATTGGGGGGCGTGATGTATCGCACGCCATCGGGTTTATGATCGTCCACGGTTGGAAAATCGCTCATTCCACTGTCCCTGTGACGTCTTTTGTTTCCTGTCGCAAGCGTTTCAGGATGGTTTGAATGCGCTCGTCATTCGCGGTTTGTGGCGCGTTTGTTTGTCTGTCACCGCCGCGTTTAAAAGGGCCCTTGAATTCATCGTTTTTACGGCGGCGGCGGTCGGGGCCAAAAAATTCATTGGCATCAACGAAACGGCGCGGCTTTTCAATCAATTGTTCAATGCGGGTATAAAGGTCTTTGGCCGTGAACGGCTTGACCAAAAATTCCGTTATACCAACATCGCGTGCCTGTTCCACGCGCACACGGGCGCTGTACCCGGTCATCAGAACAATCGGCACATACGGATTGGGGCATTTGGGATCGGTGCGAATACGATTGCATAAATCAATCCCGTCCTGTGGTTCCATCAACCAGTCGGTGATGACCAGATCGGGATTGTTAACGCACATGATGGCAAAGGCCTCGTCCGCGTCGACAGCCGTATAAACATTTTTGAATCCAAAAATTTTTAAAAGCGATGCGGTCAGCGCCAGCATCGGACGCATATCGTCTACGACCAGAACGGACGCTTTTTCAAATTGGTAGGTCATTGTCGGAGCATGTTCCGTTCAGTCTGAAAATATAGTATTGGTCAGTATCCGATGGTTGGCTGATGAAACCGTAAATATTGGTCCAATTCAGTCACTTGGCTGGGGAAAACAATAATTTTTAAGGGAAGAGCAGGGCGAAAATGGCGGAAATCAAGGGAAGCGGCGGACTGGTTCTGGTTGATGCACTGCACCGTTTGGGCGCGCGGCGAATCTCCTGCGTGGCCGGGGAAAGCTATCTGCCGGTTCTGGATGCCCTGCTGGATTATCCCGATATAGACGTGATTACCTGTCGTCACGAGGGCGGGGCCGGGTTTATGGCCGAAAGCTGGGGCAAGCTGACCGGGCAGCCGGGTATTTGTTTTGTCACGCGCGGCCCGGGTGTGTGCAATGCGTCTATCGCCGTGCATACCGCGAAACAGGACTCAACACCGCTGATCGTCTTCATGGGCCAGGTGCGCCGTTGGGAACGCGGCCGCGAAGCGTTTCAGGAAGTGGATGTGCGCGCCGTGTTTGGCGATCTGGCCAAATGGGCAGTGGAAATTGATGACCCGTCCCGCATTCCCGAAATTGTCAACCGCGCATGGCATGTGGCCACGACGGGACGACCGGGGCCTGTGGTCATCGGCTTGCCTGAGGATATGCTGAGCGAAATGACCACGGCGGTGCAGGCGGATTATGCTGTACCGGAACCCATCGGCATCGCGCCCGCGGCATTGGATAAAGTGGCAACGATGATCCGTGAATCATCGCGCCCGCTGGTCATCCTTGGCGGGGCCGGGTGGGATGATGCGGCGTGTGCAGAATTTGCAAGCTTCGCCAGCGCCGCACATTTGCCCGTTGCGGCGGCGTTTCGTCGCCATGACCTGATCGACCACCGTCATGCGTGTTATGTCGGTGAATTGGGTACAGGACCGAACCCAAAGCTGCTGGAACGTGTCAAACAATCCGATCTGCTGATCGTTGTCGGGGCGCGGTTGGATGAAATTACGACGCAGAGTTATGCCCTGATCGATGCGCCGGTGCCAACGCAGAAATTGATTCACATTCATGCCGATGCAGCGGAATTGGGCAAGGTCTATACGCCGACACTGGCCATTCAGGCCGATATGATTCCGGCGGCCAGTGCCTTGGCGGGGATTGCCTTTAATCTGGGTGGGCGTGAACGTGCCGGGTGGAAGGATGATGCCCGTGCCGATTTCACGGCATGGACAGATATTGATCTGGCCAACCGTCCGACCTTTAACGGCCCGGATATGACGGCGATTTTCTCTTACCTACGCGATGTGTTGCCGGACAATGCGGTGGTGACCACCGATGCCGGGAACTTCAGCGGTTGGGCGCAACGATATTTACGCTATCGCCGCCCGGGGCGTTTGTTGGCCCCGTTGAGTGGTGCGATGGGCTATGCGGTGCCATCTGCGGTTGGTGCATCCATTCATCACCCGGATCGTGTGGTTCTGGGGCTGTGCGGCGATGGCGGGTTTATGATGACGGGGCAGGAACTGGCCACCGCCATGCATCACGGGGCGCATCCGGTGATTATGATTTGTAATAACGGCATGTATGGCACCATCCGCATGCACCAGGAACGCAAATACCCGGGCCGGATCAGTGCCACAACCTTGACCAACCCGGATTTTGTCGCGTTGGCACAGGCCTATGGCGCATTTACCGCGCGGATCAGCAAGACCGAAGAGTTTGCGGGCGTTTGGGAACAGGCCGTGAATGCAGGGCGCGTGGCGGTGATTGAAATCGCCATGGACCCACGGCAATTGACGACAGGCGCGGTTTAGAAAAATTTGCGTCACCCCGGCGAAGGCCGGAGTCTTCGTCCATTATGGCTGGAAGATTCCGGCTTTCGCCGGGATGACAGTGGTGGATGGATTTAGGTATTCAGCGCTTTCGCATAATCGTTCATGGCTGTCGCCATTTTGATATCCAATGCGGTGATACCACCCGCATCATGGGTGTTTAAAGTCACATCCACACGGTTCCACACGTTGAACCATTCGGGATGGTGATTCATTTTTTCGGCCAGAAGCGCGCAGCGGGCCATAAATCCCCATGCTTCGTTGAAATCGGCAAAGCGGAAGGATTTGTGCAAGGCATCCTTGTCCGTGGCCAGAGCCCAGCCTTCCAATTCCTGTAATGCAGTGGAAACAGCGTCGCGTGTCATTTTCGTTTGGACCATTGTTCTTTTCCCCGGAATGGTTAAACTAGCGTTCGTCAAAGTCATCACGGTTTTTCAATGGGGTCAAGGTCATGGACCGGAAGCAGATTATTATGAGTTTTTCCGTTCCGCCCTCCACGGAGGATCTGGAGGTCATGGCACGCGAAGTGCTGGACACCGTGCCGGAGGAGTTGGTCGGGTTCTGTGAAGACATGAATGTCGTGGTCGAAGAGTTCCCGGATTCTGTCGTGGAGCAGGAACTGGAACTGGAAGATCCGTATGAACTTCTGGTTCTGTATCGCAGCGGTGCGGAAATTTCGCCCGGCGTGACCAAGAAAAGCACAGACGAAGAAGACACTATGATCGTCTATCGTCGCGCCTTGCTGGATTTGTGGTGCGAAACCGGTGATGATCTGGGCGCGCTGCTGCGTCAGGCCATTATCGAAGAGATTGGCCAGAACTTCGATTTCTCGGAAGAGGAAGTGGAAGATATGGTCGGCCGCCATTATCAGGGCATGCTGTAGGTTTTAAAAATCACAGATGGACACGGATAAACACGGATCATTGCGGTCCGTGTTTTTTATTGTCACTTCCTCCACCCGCTTCGTCATCCCGGCCTTCGCCGGGGTGACGGGTGTGTGGGACTACGCCGCTAATCCGCGTTCCATAAAACGCGCCATGCGGCGGGCGAAATTGGCGGGGTCGGGAATGGGTTCGCCTTGGATAATCCGGGCCTGATCCAGCAGCAAATGGGCAGCATCGTGCAAATCCGGGCTGTTGGTTCCGGCATTTTGCGCCAATGTGCTAAGGCGTTGGATCAACGGGTGGTCTTCGTTCACTTCCAGAATGCGTTTGGACTGCGCGTCATATTTCTGGTGAATTTTCAGGACGCGTTCCATGTGCATGTCCACCTCGCCTTCGGCGGCAACCAGACAGACGGGAGAGTCCGTCAAGCGTGACGAAATCCGCACATCGCCCACTTCATCTTTCAGCAGGTCTTTAAGCGAGGCGAGCAACGGCGTTGTGTCGCGGTGTTCAGATTCTGGCTTTTTATCGTCCGTTTTGTTCTGTTTTTCGAATTTTGACAGATCAATCGAGCCTTTGGTCACGGATTTGAACGGCTTGCCATCAAAATCATGGATTTGTTGCAGCCAAAAATCGTCGATCGTATCAGTCATCAGCAGGACTTCGATGCCGCGGGCCTTGAACCCTTCGATCTGCGGGCTGTTTTTCAAAGTCTCCAGATTTTCACCGGTGATATAGTAGATGGAGTCTTGCCCATCCTTCATCCGCGATACGTAATCGGACAGGGATGTCAGCGTATCCTCCTGATGGGTGGAGAAGAATCGCGCGATTTTGAATAATCCTTCGCGATGTTCAACAGCATCGTACAATCCCTCTTTCAGCACGGGCCCAAACTGGCCCCAGAAGGTTTTGAAGGCCGCTGGATCGTCCTCGGACAGTTTGTTCAGATCGGACAGGATGCGTTTGGCCACACCGCTGCGGATTTTGGCGATAACCGGGTTCATTTGCAGCATTTCCCGGCTGATGTTCAGCGGTAAATCCTCGCTGTCGATCACGCCACGCACGAACCGCATCCACGGGTACATTAACCCGTCCATCGTATCGCTGATAAAGACGCGTTTAACGTACAGGCGCACCGATGTCTTGCGACCAGGGTCATACATATCCCACGGGCGCAATGTCGGGATATAGAGCAGGGCGGTGTATTCAATTTTCCCTTCCGCGCGCCAATGGCTGGTCAGAACGGGCTCATCCAGCCCGTGGCTGATATGGCGGTAGAATTCTTCGTATTGTTCGGTGGTGATGTCCTGCTTCGACCGCATCCACAGGGCCGAACCCGCATTGACGGGTTTTTCGTCAATTTCCGTTTTGGCCGGGTCGGACAGATAAACAGGAACGCTGATATGATCGGACCAGATTTGAATAACCTGTTTCAGTTTTTCATCAATCAGGAAATCGCTGGCATCGTCATTGACGTGCAGAATGATCAAGGTGCCGCGGCCACTGGACAGTTTTTTGGCTTCGTCTGCTGTGGCTTCGCGTATGGTGAATCCCGCGCGGCCATCGGATTCCCAATGGTGTGTTTCGGCTGTGCCCGCGCGACGGCTGATGACTTCGACCTTATGCGCGACCATAAAGCTGGCGTAGAAACCAACGCCGAATTGACCGATTAAGGACAGGCGGTCCTGATCATTGGCCGGATTGGATTTAATCTGTTCCATCATGGCCCGGGTGCCAGATTTGGCGATGGTGCCGAGGTTGTCGATCATTTCCTGACGCGACATGCCGATGCCGTTATCCTGAACATGCAGGCAGCGGTATCCCGTGTCCTTGAACACGTTGATTTTAAAAGTGGTGTCACCGCTGGTCAGCGATGGGTCGCGAATGGATTCATACCGCAAGCGATCACATGCATCGGCAGCATTGGACACCAATTCACGCAAGAATACATCGCGGTTCGAATACAAGGCATGGGCCACGATATCCAGCAGGCGGGATACGTCGGCACCGAAGTTCATCGTTTCGTTTGTCATCGTTTACTTTGCCTCTTTGTCTATCGTCATCCCGGCGAAGGCCGGGATCTTTTTCCATTATGGCCACAAGATCCCGGCCTTCGCCGGGATGACGGCCTGATGGGGTTACGGGTACAGCATGGATCGGACCCAGTCATCGCCATCGCGTGTGTAAGCAACGCGGTGATGCATGCGGTGGGGGCCGTCCTGCCAAAATTCAATACGGGTCGGGATGATACGGTATCCGCCCCAATGTGCGGGGCGTGGAATATCCGCTGTGCCGTCATACAATTCTTCCAGCGTCTTTACCCGTGTTTCCAGTGCGCTGTAATGATCCAGCGGGCGGGATTGGTCGGATGCGGCGGCGGCCAATTGGCTTTCGCGCGACCGGCTGTGGAAATAGGCATCGGATTCTGCATCGCTGACACGCTCCACGCGACCTTCGGCCCGGATCTGGCGGCGCAGGGATTTCCAGTGGATACAGAATCCCGCCACCGGGTTGGCGGTCAGGGCGTTGCCCTTGCGGCTCTCTCCATTGGTATAGAATACGAAACCGCGTTGGTCGTAATCCTTGAGCAGCACCATCCGTACCGAGGGCATGCCATCGCCGTCCACGGTGGCCAGGGCCATCGCGTTCGGGTCGTTGGGTTCGCTGGCCGTTGCCTGTGCCATCCAGTTGGAAAACAGGGCAAAAGGATCGGCGGGAGCCTGATTGGCGTTTTCCAGATTATCAAATGTGTCCATATTTTGTGCAACCACCCCAAACAGGGTCTTTTTTTTGCTTCATTTAACACATAGAGTCACATCATAAATAGGGGGCTGTGGCTCCAAGTTCAATCAGGAAAAGGACTTGAGAACGATATGAAGAACATGATTTTGACATTGATGGCGGTTGCAGCGCTCGGCTTGGCCGGTTGCCAAACCACCGGTGGCCAGAAACAAACCTGGGGCACGGGCCTCGGCGCACTGGCTGGCGGTCTGGCCGGTTCCCAGGTGGGCAGCGGTTCCGGCCGTCTGTGGGCCACGGGTGCTGGCGTTCTGCTCGGCGGTCTGCTGGGCAGTGAAATCGGTGCATCGCTGGACAAGGCTGACATGGCCTATGCCCAACAGGCACAGAACAGCGCCATGACGTCCAAGGTTGGTGAGACGATCACCTGGAACAACCCGCAATCGGGTAACTCCGGTACCTACACCGCGACCCGCGATGGTTACAGCGACAGCAACCGTTATTGCCGCGAATACCAACAAACGATCAATGTTGGTGGCCGCAAGGAAACCGGCTATGGCACGGCGTGCCAGAAGCCGAACGGCGACTGGGAAATTATCAACTAATTTCTCCGTACAGAGTTTTAAAAGGCCGCTTGGAAAAGCGGCCTTTTTTATTGGGCTGTGAAGTTTGTCATTCCGAGCGCAAGAGAGGAATCTCATCTCGTGCGGACCTTATGAAGAGGAGATCCCTCGTCGCTTCGCTCTGTCGGGATGACAATGTGGACCTTTACTGGTCGGAAAGGCCATCATCATCCTGTGATGTTTGCGGTGGGCGGGCGGAGGATGATCCGCCGCCAAGGCCTGGCGCGCGCGGTGTCATAGCCGGTGTTGTTGGCGCGCGTGGTACAAGGGGCGGTGTCGGTCGCGCATCATCCGGAATAATGTTCAGATCGTTGGCGGCCTGAAGCTTGCGGACATAGGCTGGATCTTTGATGGTGACGGCAATCGCGCTGGAAACACTGGCCAGGGCGGGGCTGTCCTCGCAAAAATCCAGAATATCGCTGAACGTGACAATCTGGCCCTGGCGGTATTTTTCCATGATGTTCTCACCAACAGTGCGCAGGGCTTCCCACGCTGTTTTATGACGGGTGCCTTCAAATTCGCGCCGGGCGGCTTCGTCGGGTGTTTTGCTGCCGCTGGCTAGCGCGGCCTCAAATGCGCGGCCTGCGGCTTGCAAGGCAGCGGCGCACCATCCGGCGATATGGCCGTCGATCAGGCCCTCGTTCTGACGGTTGGCGGCTTCGCGGAAGGCTGTGCTGTTGCGGGAACCCATGCCGATTTCAATGACGTCGTGGATCACGCGATCAATCATCCGTTCATGCAGGCGCTGGTTATATTTATCTTCGGCAAACGGGCTGTGAATATCATGAATGGCAAGGATGGATGCCGGTTGAATATGCGTCAATTCCGAAACCAGAAAGCCCGTGGCACGAATGAATGTGTCGTGGCTGGTGTTGACCGCCGCGGACAAGATGATATCGCGCGGTTCGCCGCGCCAGGCCATGTCCTGTGCGGGTTGGCAGAAATAAATCCACTGGTTCAGAGATACGCCGTCATAGGTCAGGCCAATCTGTTCCGCAATTTTCATGGCGGTATCGATTTGTTTTTTACGGGCTGGCGGACGGCGCATCATTTCGGCGTAGGCATATTCCGTAGCGTCTTTTGCTAACGCAAAAGGGTACTGTTCAGGTGTTGCGCCGGGACGACGTTGCAGCGCGGCCATAGCGCGGTCATGGGCCAGTTTCTCAATCGCGTCCTTGTCCCCGTTGATACATCCCATGATACTGCTGAAAACATCCGCGCGCATGCAGGTGGCTGGGTTGGTTGTGTCATTCGGGTCGGGCAATAAAATCCCGCCGCGAAAATCGGTTTCGTAATCGGGATTGTTGCGCAGCGCGGCCATACGCAACGCAAACCAGGCCAGATGCCAGGCCAAAGCCCGCGCGGCGTGGGCGTTGTCGATGTCGTCCATGTTAAAGGTGGCCAACGCCAGAATGTTATCCTGACTGGCCAGTCCGCCGAACAAGCTTTCCCGCCAAATACCAAGACCGAGGAACGAGGAACGTTCGTCATCCTGCCCGGTTTTCAGCATGCGGATGGCCGCTTCGCCGGCGGGGTGGGTTAAGAGCTCCTGGGAGGCGCTGCTCAATGCCTCCAGCCTTTGGCCGTTGCGATGCGCCAGAAAGACCAGATGAACCGTGCGATCATGGTCACGCACCTGGCGCGCCACGCTATGGCAGATTTGTTCGGCAAGGTCACTCGGGATGGCCATCGATGAATTCCGTAATCCATTCAAAAGACTGGGAAATTACAGCCTTAACCTATCATCCCGTGGTTAATGAAATCTCAAGGGGGTCATGGCGGGGGGCAGAAGGGGCATAAACCGACGCTATACGGGTGGGTGAAGGGGGCTTAAACCACTGGACGAGGCTACATATTTGTGTAGGATGCGGAGGAACTCAATTAGCAATTTACGTAATATAATCAGGCGGATCAGATGTCCAATTTTATGCAAGGCAAACGCGGGCTGATCATGGGTGTGGCCAATGACCGGTCCATCGCATGGGGCATTGCACAGGAAGTCGCGCGTCAGGGTGCGGAACTCGCATTCACGTATCAGGGCGAAGCGTTGGAAAAACGCGTGCGTCCGCTGGCGGACTCTGTTGGGTCCAAACTGGTTCTGCCGTGCGATGTGACGGATGATGCGGCGTTGGATGCCACGTTCGATGCGCTGAAGAAGGAATGGGGCAGCATCGATTTCGTCGTTCACGCCGTTGCATTTTCGGACAAAAATGAACTGGACGGTTTATACATGAACACCACGCGCGCGAATTTCCAGCGCACGATGGATATTTCCGTTTACTCCTTTACCGCTGTGGCACAACGCGCCGCCGCCATGATGAACGCAGGCGGCAGCCTGCTGACTCTGTCCTATTACGGGGCGGAACGCGTGATGCCGCATTATAACGTGATGGGTGTGGCCAAGGCCGCGCTGGAATCCTCCGTTCGCTATCTGGCCGCCGATCTGGGCCCGCGCGATATTCGCGTGAACGCCATTTCCGCCGGCCCGATCAAAACACTGGCCGCCAGCGGTATCGGCGATTTCCGTTTCATCCTGAAATGGAATGAACTGAACGCGCCGTTGCGCCGGAACGTAACGATTGAAGATGTGGGCCGTTCGGGTCTGTTCCTGCTGTCCGATCTGGGCAGCGGTGTGACCGGGGAAATCATGTATGTCGATTCCGGTTACAACATCATCGGCATGGCCGGGGTGGATAACGCCGCCGGAACGGCCGAATTACTGCAATCCATCGCCCCAAAGGGTGACGAAAAGGCCGCATAATCGTCCTTTTGCCCTGTTGATTCAAAACGCCGCGTGGATGACAATAGACGTCGTTCTCGCGGCGTAATTTTTTAGGTGGTTCTACGGGCATGTCAGGCAATCGTTTCGGAACATTATTCCAATATCAAAGCTGGGGCGAAAGTCACGGGCCCGCCATTGGGTGTGTCGTGGACGGCGTACCGCCACGCATTGCGCTGAGCGAGGCGGACATTCAACCCTTCCTCAATCGCCGCAGACCGGGACAATCAAAATTTACCACGCAGCGTCAGGAAGCGGACGAGGTTAAAATTCTCTCCGGCGTGTTCGAGGGGCAGACAACCGGAACGCCGATTTCCCTGATCATTGAAAACAATGATGCCAAGTCGAAAGACTATACGGACATCAAGGATAAATTCCGCCCCGGCCATGCCGATTTCACCTATCAACAAAAATACGGCATTCGCGATTATCGCGGCGGTGGCCGATCATCGGCGCGTGAAACGGCGATGCGCGTTGCGGCGGGGGCGATTGCCCGCAAAATTTTATCCGATGTGACCATTCGCGCCGCCGTGGTGCAGGTAGGCCCGCATAAAATCAACCGCGATAATTGGAATTGGAACATTCTGCACGACAACCCGTTTTTCACGGTGGATGCCGATATTATTCCGGTGTGGGAAGAGTTTCTGGATGGCCGCCGCAAAGCCGGATCCAGCGTCGGTGCCATTGTTGAAGTGGTTGCCAGCGGTGTTCCTGCAGGTCTGGGGGCGCCCGTGTATGACAAGCTGGATGCCGATCTGGCCAAGGCGCTGATGTCGATTAACGCGGTGAAGGGCGTAGAAATCGGCGCTGGGTTCGATTGCGTGACGTTGGGGGGCGAGGAGAATGCCGACGATATTCGCATCGGCGCGGATGGAAACCCGGTGTTCCTGTCCAATCATGCCGGGGGCATTCTGGGCGGCATATCGACGGGGCAGGATGTTGTGGCCCGCGTTGCGTTCAAACCAACCAGTTCGATTTTGACACCCAAACAAACCATCGACGTGCACGGGAACGAAACCGATATTGTCACCAAGGGACGGCATGATCCATGTGTGGGTCTGCGTGGCGCGCCGGTGGTGGAGGCCATGATGGCCTGCGTTCTGGCCGATCATTGGCTGCGCCACAAAGCGCAGAATTTATAATTTAACACGGCCATCCCGGGGCAACCCCGGGATGGCGACAATGGAGAAACAACCATGATCCGCAAACAACCGTTATTTTCCCGCCCCGCCCAGCAAGCGGCCCCTGTGCCGAAACGCCGGTCTTTTCTGGGGCGTGTCTGGGGCGGCATGGGGCGGGCGTTGCGTAAAACTTGTACGGTGATTGGGGCGCTGATCCTGTTTTCTGCGTTTGTGAATATTCTCGTATTTTCCTTCGCAGGCGAAGAAAAGAAAATCACCTTGCCGGACCAATTTATTCTGACTCTGACTTTGGATGAAGGGCTGCACGAGGATGAAAATAAAACGGGCGGCCTGATCCCGCGCAGCCTGTTGCCGGAACCGATGGATATCTATGCCATGATTGATGCCATCGAACGCTCGGCGAATGACAAGCGTGTGAAGGCTTTGGCCGTGTCCATTGAGGGTGGTGGTTTTCCGATGACATCGGTGCAGGAACTGCGCGGCGCGATTACTAAATTCCGCGCCAGCGGTCGCCCGACGATTGTGTTCAGTCCGTCTTTTGCCGATGCGGCGTCCAATTTCACGGCTTATTATCTTGCATCGTCTTTCGACGAAATATGGATGCAGCCCGTGGGCATGATTTTTATGACGGGGATTGATACGGAATCTCCGTATATCCGCAGTGCTCTGGAAAAAATCGGGGTGAAGGGGGCTTATTTCCAACGCAAGGAATATAAAAACGCTTTTGAAGGTGTAACATCGGATTCAATGAGCGAAGCGAGTGCGGAGATGAATGCCTCCATGCTGGCCGACATCATGGACCAGTTGCTGGACGATGTATCCGCCGATCGTAAAATGGCGCGTGATGATGTCATGGCTGCGATTGATCTGGGGGTCTTGACGGACGAAGAATCTGTGGCCAGAGGTTTTGTTGATCATCTCGGTTTCGGTGATGACGCCATGAAGGCGTTACGCAAAAAGTTGGGTGTGAACGATGAAAAATCCATGCCCGCCATCGTGTTGGAAGATTATCGCGATGCCCGCAGCCACGAATATTTGCAGGCCCTGATGGCGAAAAAGCCGGGAGAGAAGGACAAAAAACGTCAATCCGTGGCCGTGGTCAATGTGTCTGACATGATTATGCCGGGCACAGGTGAATCTGGTGGAATGTTCAGCGATAAAATTGCAGGGGCTGAGGACATCTCCGCCGCCATCCGTAAAGCAGCGAAGGATGAAAATATTGCCGCCATCGTTCTACGCATCAACAGCCCCGGTGGGTCACCGTCTGCATCTGAAACCATTCGCCATGCGACATCATACGCCCGTGAAAAAGGCAAGCCCGTGATCGTGTCGATGGGCAGTGTTGCCGGGTCGGGTGGATATTGGATCGCAACCGATGCCAGCCATATTTTTGCCATGCCAACAACCATGACCGGGTCCATTGGCGTTATTGCCGGGAAATTTGACTTAAGCGGTTTGTGGGCGAAGCTGGGCGTGAATTGGGATGGTGTATCGGTTGGTGAAAATGCGGATATGTGGTCGTTCAACAAAGGGTTTGATGAATCCGGAACCGAACGTATGAACGCCATGACCGATCGGATCTATGCCGTTTTTATTAAACGTGTGGCAGAGGGGCGCAACATGACGCCGGAACAGGTGGAAGAGGTGGCGCGCGGCCGCGTTTGGACCGGGCGGCAGGCGCATAAAATCGGACTGGTAGATTCACTGGGCGGTTTGAATGATGCGCTGGATTATGCAGCCAAGGATATTGGCGCAGGTACACGCCATGATGTGCGCATTGTGCGTTTGCCGGAAGGGTCCGGCCCTCTCTATGAACTGATGAAGGAATTGGGGATTGAGGTTCGTATGCCGAACCCGATCAATGCCATGATGCAAACATGGACGGATCTGACCGCGACATCAAAAATGCCGGGCGGTGTAGCCGTGTATGATGCGGGATTAAATCGTTGGAAGTGATTATTTGAACATCTGTTCCAACCGGACATGCAAATCCGGCCAGGCCATGATGATATGCTCGACGCCGATATTATGTTCCAGAATGGACATGGCGGCGTTCAGGTTATACGCAAAGGGCAGAATGGGGCAGGGCAGATAATCGCGCGCGGCCAATGCGGCCAGAACATCCTTACGACGGTCGCCGAAATACCAGATCACGTCATTGGCGTCGGGTTTGCGCGGTAACAATTCAATCGCCTGCAGAATCGGGTCCGGATATGGTTTGGACCGGCGGATATCCTCGCGGAACACGGTAACATCATAATACTGTTCCAGATCGAACGTCTTTAAAATGTCGTGGCCGTATCCCTTGCCCAACCCGTTGCTGATCAATCCCATCGGGATTTTGTTGGTCTTCAGCAGGTTGAGAATGTCGTAAATGCCCGGGCAGGGTTCGACGATTTCGCCGACTTCCTTGCGGCGGATTTTGTGGATGGCGCGGTGGACCAGCAATTTTTTCCGCTTCCCATCCTGAAACCCGACCAGCGGCGGCGCATTGATTTTGCGTTTGGCTACGCGGGAAAAGAACGCCGCAATTTTATGCGCGCCATCGTCCATCCGCTCCAGCACGCCGAGCAGGGCGGGGTTCAAATGGCGTACCGTGGTGCCATCCATATCAAACAGGACAATGGTGGGTTTTTGTAAGGTCATTATTTCAACGCTTCGATTGCGTGGATGATCTGCTTCGCATTCAATCCGGCTTCGTCATATTGCTTGTCAGGGGTGTCCTGATCCTGGAACAAATCGGGCAGGTGCATGGTTTTCACGCGGCAGCGCCCATCCAGCAATCCGGCATCGTTCATGTATTCGAGTGTATAGGAGCCGAATCCGCCGATGGAGCCTTCTTCAATTGTAATCAGCTTGCTGTGATGGTTGGCCAATTGTGTGATCAGAGCGGTGTCCAGCGGTTTGGCGAAACGGGCATCGGCGACCGTGGCGCTGATCCCGCGTTCGGCCAGTGCATCGGCGGCCTTTAAGGCCTCACCCAAACGTGTGCCATAGGACAGGATGGCGACATCATTGCCTTCGCGCACAACGCGGCCCTTGCCGATTTCCAGTACGAAACCACGTGCGGGCAGGTCGATGCCCATACCTTCACCACGTGGATAGCGCAGACCAATTGGCCCCGCATCATACGCGGCCATGGTGGCGACCATGTGCATCAATTCCACTTCATCGCCCGCCGCCATCAAAACCATGTTGGGCAGGCATCCCATATACGCCACATCAAACGCGCCCGCATGGGTTGACCCATCCGCGCCAACCAATCCCGCGCGGTCCATGGCAAAACGGACCGGCAGATTTTGAATGCACACATCGTGCACAACCTGGTCATACGCGCGTTGCAGGAAAGTGGAATAAATGGCGCAGAACGGTTTCAATCCTTCCGTTGCCATACCGGCGGCGAAGGTGACGGCGTGTTGTTCGGCAATCCCGACATCAAACATACGGTCCGGGAATTCACGTTCGAACAGGTCAAGCCCCGTACCCGATGGCATGGCGCCCGTAATGGCAACGATGCGGGAATCGTGGCGCGCTTCTTCGATCAAGCTCTGGGCAAAGACTTTGGTGTAAGCCGGGGCGGATGGTTTGGATTTGTGTTGTGCGCCCGTGACCACGTCGAATTTTACAACGCCATGCATTTTGTCGGCGGAGGATTCGGCGGGGGCGTAGCCCTTGCCTTTCTTTGTAATGGCGTGGATCAGAACCGGGCCTTCATGTGCGCCATCGCGCAAATTGCGCATGATGGGCAGCAATTGATCGAGGTTATGTCCGTCCACCGGGCCGATATAGTAGAAGCCCATTTCTTCAAACAGCGATCCGGTGCCCATGGCGGTCCGCGCGGATTCTTCGGCGCGTTTGACAGCATGGCGCAGCGGCGGGGGGAGTATCTCGGTGACTTTCTTGCCCGTTTCACGCGCCTGCATGTAACGCTTGGATGACACAAGGCGGGTTAAATGTTTGCTGAGCGCGCCAACGGGCGGTGCAATCGACATATCGTTATCGTTCAGGATGACGATCAAACGGCTTTTCGCATCACCGGCGTTGTTCATGGCTTCGTACGCCATGCCAGCGGTCATGGATCCATCACCAATCACGCAAATCACATGATTGTCTTTGCCCAATTGATCCCTCGCCACGGCCATGCCGAGGCCAGCGGAGATGGAGGTCGAGCTGTGCGCCGCACCAAACGGGTCATATTCGGATTCGGATCGTTTGGTGAATCCGGACAGGCCGCCACCCTGACGCAGCGTGCGAATACGGTCGCGGCGTCCGGTCAGGATTTTATGCGGATAGCATTGGTGCCCAACATCCCAGATCAAACGGTCATCCGGTGTATTGAACACAGCGTGGATTGCCACGGTCAGTTCCACAACGCCCAAACCCGCACCCAGATGGCCACCCGTATGGGACACGGCGTCAATCATTTCCGCGCGAACTTCTTCGGCCAGCTGTTTCAACTGATCGTCCGTGAAATCACGGATATCGTCGGGCACGACAACATTGTTCAGCAGGGTATTGGCGGAATTGTCCCCCATCCCTCGATCGTCATTCCCGCGAAGGCGGGAATCCATAGGATCCTGCGGCGCGTGCGTGTTGTTAAAGTGTGTCATACAAATCTGTCCAATCTGGATTACTCTTCTGGATTAAGTCTATTTTCCAGCTCCTGTTCCACTTTTTAACGCGTTTCTCTCGCAAAATCGCGTTTTCGGGATCATCGTACACCTCGAAATAGACAAGGCTGTCGACGTCGTATTGTTTTGTAAATCCCTCAAGCGTCTTACCCTTATGTTCTACCACCCGCCGCTTCAGATCAGATGTAACGCCGACGTAAAGTGTTCCCACTTTATCGCTGGCGAGAATATAAAAATAATACTGCTTCATATTCAACACCGTATGGATTCCCGCTTTCGCGGGAATGACAACAGGGTGATTGTGCCTTTACGCCCGGCGTTGCAGGACGTAGTCAGCCAATTCTTTCAGCGTATCGGCGCGGCCATTGTCGAAAATGTGCAGGTGGCGTTTGGATTGTTCCACCAGCATTTGGGCGCGGGCGCGGGCCTGGTCTTTACCCATCGTGGACACGAAGGTTGATTTGCCGGCTTGTGCGTCCTTGCCCGTATCTTTGCCCATGGCTTCGGGGCTGGATTCAACGTCCAGAATATCGTCCGTGACCTGGAAGGCGAGGCCGAGGTCATAGGCGTAGTTGCAGAGTGCTTTACGCATCGGCTCGCTAGCCTTGCCCAAAACGGCACCGGCTTCGCAGGCAAACGCCATCAGCTTGCCAGTTTTCATCCGTTGCAGGCGGCTGATCGTGCCCAGATCGAATTCCTGTTTCTCACCAATCAAATCCAGCATCTGGCCACCGCACAGCCCGTGCGGGCCGGAGGCCTTGGCCAGCAAATTGACCAGCTCAACGCGAACGCGCGGATCTTCGTGCGTTTCAACATCGCTCAATACTTCGAATGCCAGCGTCAGCAAAGCGTCACCAGCCAGAATGGCGGTGGCTTCGTCATAAGCCTTGTGTGTCGAAGGTTTGCCACGGCGCAAATCGGCATTGTCCATCGCGGGCAAGTCGTCATGGACCAGAGAATAGGCGTGCACGAATTCAACGGCGGCGGCAGCGCGGCGGGCGCGGGCCATATCAACACCGAACAATTTTGCCGATTGCATCAGCATGAACGGGCGCAAACGTTTACCGCCGTTCAACGTGCCGTAACGCATGGCTTCGAACAACGGCGCTTCCGGCAGGTCGGATTCAGGCAACAGCCGCATAATCGTCTTGTTTACGGCTTCAGAGATTTCATTCATCTGTTCCTGAAGTCCGGGGGCGGCGTCGCGTGGTGATGGGGCCATCTGAATTTACTCCTGTGTCAAAGCTTTGAGCGGTGTTGGCTTACAGTTCGTGCGCGCTGGCGGCGGGTTTACCGTCGGCGCCCAGTGTGATTTTTTCGATTTTCGATTGCGCTTCGCGCAGCTTCTTTTCGCAATGTTGCTTCAGCGCGACGCCACGTTCATAGGCGGCGATGGAGTCCTCCAGCGGAGCCTTGCCCGTTTCCAGATCACGGACAATCCCTTCCAGTGCACTCAAGGCTTCTTCAAAGCTTAGACTTTCAACCGAAGTCATGGTTACCCTTTTGTTTTCGTATGGATTTTGCGCGTGGAGTGTAGGCCAGAGACCCCGATTCCTCAAGGCTTAAGCATGAAAATGGCGCGTTTGAGGGTTGATATCTTTGCAGGGCTGGGATGGGGCATCCTGTGGCACAATAAAGATAGACATAATAACTAAAAACCACTGCCTTAGGGAGGCTAAGTCCATGGAATCACAACAAAATACGACAGATCGCAACCGCCGTGATCCGCTGAAAGAGCTGGATTTTCTGACCTTGAGTGTGCGCAACGGGCGCGCCCGCCAACATGTGCGCGATGTGAACCTGATCATGGCGCAACGCCCGCGGACCCGGTCCCAGAGCCATAAAACGATTTAAATCAATATCTTAACCATCCCAAACACGTCATCCCGGCGAAAGCCGGGATCTTTTTCCGTTATGGCTGGAAGACCCCGGCCTTCGCCGGGGTGACGCAGGCGGATAGACTTAAAGATCGGCTAGGGCCAGAAGATGGGCTCTGGCCGATGTTTTCAGGGCGTCGAGGTTATATCCGCCCTCCATCACCGAAATGACCCGTCCTTCACAAAGCCGATCCGCCGCATCGCACAGGTCGCGGGTGATCCAGTCATAATCCGAATCCAGCAACATCATCCCCCCCAACGGGTCGTCGCGGTGGGCATCAAACCCGGCGGAGATAAGGATGAGGTCGGGTTTATAGGCTTCCAACGCCGGAATGACCGTGCCCGTCATGGCCGTGCGGTATTCATGTGTTCCGGCCCCGGCCTGTAACGGCACGTTGATGACGCGATCCGGGGTTTGATCGGTGGCACCACCGCGACCATCGGGGAACAGGCTGTCCTGGTGCATGGATATAAACAGAACATTGTCATGCTTGCGCGCCATCACTTCGCTGCCATTGCCGTGATGCACGTCGAAATCAATGATGGCAACGCGTTTTGCGCCATGCTGTTGCGCTTCCAACGCGGCGAGGAAGATGTTGTTGAACAGACAAAACCCCATCGCATGCGTGGGTTCCGCGTGGTGCCCCGGCGGACGCGCGGCGCAAAACGCACGGCGCGTGGTGCCGTTCATCACATCCCGCGCGGCGGTGCAGGCCGCGCCGGCCGCTTCAAACGCGGCATCGATGGACGCGGGGGAGATAACCGTATCGGCATCCAGATGCACCAATCCACGATCTGGAATCGCATCCTCAATCCGCATGACATAGGATTCGGGGTGGGCGCGGGTGATCTGTTTAAAACTGGCCGGGTCGGCGTTGATCTGCGGCAGGGTATCAAACGGGGATTCGCTGAGCAGATCGAAAATGGCCTGTAACCGCTCAATCCGTTCCGGGTGACCGGGGCCGGTGTTATGGCGCAATCCGGCTTGGGCTTTGTATATGGTCAAATTGTGCATTTTCGGTCTATCATCCCCATCAGTGATGGGAATTGTACAGGACCCGAAGCAGGGGACAAGGGCCATGAATTACAGCACACACACGACCGTGGATTTTCTGGCGCAAACCTTGCTGCAACGCTGGGTGCCGAAATGGTATGGCGCGTTTTGTGATCCTAACAACGGCGGGTTCTATGAACGGCTGGGCGACCAATTCGTGCCGCGCACGGGGCAACCGCGTCGCCTGCTGACCCATTGCCGCCAGATGGCCATGTACGCGCATGCCTCGGCGCACACGCGTGGGGCGTTTAAACCCGATCTGAAAAAACATTTCGACTATATGCTGAAAACCTTCTACGTCCCGGAAACGGGCGGGTGGCGGTTCAGCGTTGATGATGATGGCCGCCCGGTTGATGGAACGTATGATCTGTATGCGTTGTCATTCGTCATATTTTCCATGGCGCATTATTACGCGGCCACGCATGATGAGCGTGCACATACTCATGCGCTCGACCTTCTGAAATTTATCGAAACGCATTTCGTTCTGCCTGGATTGCCCGGCTATGCCGAAGCGATTGATGAACACTTAAAGCCCATTCAGCGCCAGCGCCGCCAAAACCCGCATATGCATTTGTTGGAGGCGTGCTTATTTGCTGAAGACACATGGGGCGACCGGGGTTTTGCCGTCATGGCGGATCGCCTGGTGGATTTGTTCCATCACTATTTTTACATTCGCGATTTTGGGCAATTGTGTGAATTTTTCACCGACACGTTGAAACCTGACCCTCAAGATGGAAACAAGGTTGAACCCGGCCATTATTGTGAATGGGTGTGGTTGTTGAAAAAACATGCCTATCTGCGCGGATACGATTCCATGCACGATGATCTGTGTGCCGAACTGCTCAGTTGGGCCAACGCCCATGGGTGGGATTACGTGCATGGCGGAATTTATGATGTGTTATCGCCCGATGGCGAAGTGCTGACCGACAGCAAACGCCTGTGGCCGTTTACCGAGGCGCTGAAGGCCAATGCCCTGATGCTGGATGTCGTGCCGGAGATTGATAAAACACCGTTGAAAAACCGTATGGCCAAAATGGTCAGCGTGTTCCGCGAACATTATATGAGCGAGCGCGGTTTCTGGGTTGAATGGCTGCATCGCGATTTAACCCCCGCAGTTGATTATATGCCGGGCACCACGCCGTATCATGTGTATTTCGGCATCATGGAAACATACGCCGTGATGCATGCGCGTGGGCGCAGCGTGTCGTGGCGGGCGGGCATCCTGCTGGGGCTGTATACGATCCGGCGGCAATTATCTGGTGTGGTGCGTGGCGTGAAGGCAAAAATAAAGGCCGGGTAAAACCCGGCCTTTCTTAATTTTTCTGTATACACGTTTATTCCGCGTATTCCTTCGGCGTCAACGTCACCGGGGCTGAACCGTTATTGTCGTTTGCGGCCGGTCCGGATGTTTTATAACTCATGAATGTCGGCGGCTCGATCGCGGCCGGAGCCGTTTCACCAGCGGCGGGTTCGACATTGGCAATCGCATCGGCCGACGGCGGCAAGGTCCGGTTATACGCCAATTCCTGCGGGCTCAACTGGAAGCCCACCAGAACGCGGTACGATCCGGTGTCGGCACCAGCGGGCATAACCTGACGAATGGCTTCGCTTTGGCTGATTTGATCGGTGGTTTTGTCATACGACAATGTTGCGGCAAAGATTTCTTTAGCCAGAATGGAGCCCTGTGCGTTTGTAACCGCTACGAAATAGGGGTAGGAGAAGCTCGGCTTCTCGCTGTTTGTGCCACGGCCCTTTGCGCCCAGCGATCCGTTGAAGCCCACTTCCATATCCATCACCATGCCTTTTTCATCAGTGGTGCAGCTATGGCTGACGATGTTCATGGTAACGGAGGACACTTCCTGGTCCGCCTTCGGCATGTCCGGGTTGGTGAATTGGTGCAGTTGTTTCAGATCGGTGACCAACTGAACGTGCGGGCATCCGCCAATGGTGCCGGCAACTTGTGTGGTGGCATCACCACCGGCGGCCGGCATGATGGCGGCGGCGTTTGCGGCATCGGCCACGGCCGGGTCGGTTGCGAACGGGTTCAAATCATCCAGCTTGATGCTGGCGATTTTGGTCGACAGGTCGGACACGCCGGTGACGACGGTATCGCTGACGCTGTTCGCGGCGGTTTCCATGGTTTCACAGGCGCTGAGGCTCAAGGCGGCAGTCGTGGCCAGCAGGAGGACAAAGGTCCGGGCATTGAATGTCATGGTGGGCTCTCCCCCGATCTATTTTTGATAACCTGACACTTGTACGAAATTGGGGGCCATTCGGGCAAGAAATGAATGGGGGTTCCCCGGCTTTATTCAGGGTTTTAATGGACAAAATCGGTCCCATTTCCTATATAAACCCTTATGACCCAGACAGAATCCGCAGAAAAACGCCCCCTTACCATCCTTCTGGCCGCCCCCCGGGGGTTTTGCGCCGGTGTGGACCGGGCGATCCAGATTGTTGAACGTGCGCTGATCAAATACGGCGCGCCGGTCTATGTCCGCCATGAAATCGTTCATAACAAGTTCGTGGTCGATAATCTGCGGGCCAAGGGCGCGGTGTTTGTCGAAGAACTGGATGAAATTCCCGATGATGGGCAACCGGTGATTTTTTCCGCCCACGGCGTGCCGAAACAGGTTCCGGCCGATGCCGCCGCACGCGAAATGTTTTACATCGACGCCACGTGCCCGTTGGTCAGCAAGGTTCACCGCGAGGCCGAACGCCATTTCAAAAATGGCCGCCAGTTGATTTTGATTGGTCATCGCGGCCACCCGGAAGTCATCGGCACGATGGGGCAATTGCCGTGCGGTGCCGTGGTTCTGGTGGAAACGCTGGACGATGTCGCAACGTTGCAGGTGCGCGACGAAAACAATCTGGCCTATTGCACGCAAACGACCTTGTCGGTGGACGATACGGCGGACATCGTCGCCGCGTTGAAAGACCGTTTCCCGGCGATTGAGGGGCCGCATAAAGAAGATATCTGCTACGCCACCACCAACCGTCAGGGTGCGGTGAAGGCGATTGCCACACGCGCCGATGCATTGATCGTGATTGGGGCACCCAATTCATCCAATTCCAACCGTTTGGTTGAGGTTGGTGCGAATGGCGGGTGCAGAAAATCCATGCTGGTTCAGCGTGCTGCCGACATTGATTGGGCGTGGGTGGATGATGATATCTATACGCTGGGCCTGACCGCCGGGGCATCGGCACCGGAAGTGTTGGTCGAGGAAGTGATCGCCGCAGCCAAGCAACGTTTCGACGTGACGGTTGAAGAGGTGACCATCACGCAGGAAAACGTGGTGTTTAAGGTGCCGGGGATTTTGTCAGCGGCTGAATAATCGGCGGTGGGGTCAGGCGGGGTTCGATATACCCGTTATAGGCCCGCGCCAAGAATTCCGCACGTGTAATCCCGATTGTCACCAACGCTTCACGCAGGGTGGGCAGACTGCGGTCATCGACAATCCCCAAATCCATATTCAAATCGCGCAGACTGGCCTTGTTATCAAAAGACAATTTGCTGGGGCGGGCGAAATCCTGCGCGCATTTCATGGCACCGGGGCGGGTGAAAGGGTTGGGGCCAAAGCCGTGGCCAATATCCAGAATGTCATCGGGGTCCAGGCGGACGAATATAATATTTTCTCCGTCATTGCGTATGCGTGATGCGATGATCTGTGCGTAATTGTTGATGGACAGCGCGTGATAATGGTCGGCAAAGCTGGTTGGGGGCTGGCCTGCGGGCAAAGGGCCGGCAAAGAAATTACGATCCAGAACCGTTTTAGCCGCGTGGGCCATGGCCGTGTGTAAATTGCCATAGGTCAGGCGCAGGGAATTAAAATGACTGACGCTCATCGGGTCGGTGCGTGATGTTTTGTACAAGGTTGCATCATGTACGGCCATCAGGCTGTTCAGCCAGGCTTGCTTCACATACGCATCCTGTTCGCATCGTTCCTGGGCTGTGATCCAGTCACGGGGACACAGGATGATCCGGGTCATCGGATTATAGGGGCTGGCGTGCAGGGCCGGGGCAGACGCCTTTTGCAGGGCGTGCATACCCTCGTGTATATGGGCGCTGAAAAGCAGGTTTTTATTGTCACGGGCTTTGGGGCCATAGGCGATGCGGTTATTAAATCCGTTACTTGCCGGATCGGCGGGATAAATGAAGGATTGATAGGCCGCCATACAGGATCCATCCGCCGTTGGAATATGGCGGCACCCGATCCGGGACAGTCGATTGATAAAATCAAGTCCAACCGCACCCAGATAAGGATCGTTCAATCGCGCCAGATCGGTGCGTAAAGCGGTCAGTGCAGAATCCAGCACCACCTGCTCGGCGGCATTGTTCCATGCGGATGAAAGCGACTGCGATGATGACGTCGCGGAATGTCGGTCACGCGGCGAATCTTGCATAATAAAACCTGTTCAATCGTTCTTATTGTTGATGGGGATTGTAGGGGGGCGGTTTCATTCTGGCAAGCCCGGCCCCGGTGCATACGGGCAAGGGACTGAAACTCTTGTATATTGTTTTGTATTGCGTTGAATTTGTGCATTGAAACAATTGGAAAATGATATGCTTTCCCTCGTTTGTGATTCACATTTTTTGAAAAATCATCATGGCCGTTTACACAAAAATCGACATAACCGATGCGCACGAATTACTCAGCCATTACAAACTGGGCGATGTGACGAAGCTGGAGGGGATTGAGCAGGGGGTGGAAAACACCAACTATCACCTACACACAACTGCCGGGCATTACATTCTGACCCTGTTTGAAAAGCGTGTTGATCCGGTCAATCTGCCGTTCTTTTTTGCCTGGACCGATTATCTGGCCACCAAGGGCATTACGTGCCCGCACATCGTGCGCGATGCCGATGGTGCGATGATCCGTAACGTGCGTGGCCGCCCGGCGGCGATTATTTCATTTTTGGAAGGCGAAGCCCTGCCGCATGGGAAGATTAACCCGGCGGCATGTGGCGAGGTCGGGGCTTTGCTTGGCAAGATGCACAAGCTGGGCCAAAAATTTGACCAGACGCGTGACAATTCCATGGGTTTGCCCGCGTGGAAGGATCTGGCGGCGCGTACGGCGGGGCGCGCGGATGATGTGGAGAAAGGGCTGGCCCATTTCATCTCCACCGAAATTTTTCAGTTGGAAAAGGAATGGCCGGGTGTGGATGATCTGCCGCGCGGGACCGTTCATGCCGATTTGTTCCCGGATAATGTGTTCTTTAAACGCGGAACGTTGTCGGGGGTGATTGATTTCTACTTCTCCTGCACGGACTTCTTCGTCTATGACCTGATGCTGACCGCCAATGCGTGGTGCTTTGATTCACGCCAGCATTTACTGGCGTCCCGTTGGGATGCGTTTATCGCCGGGTACGAGAGCGCGCGTAAATTGACCAAGGCGGAAAAGGCGTATATGCAATTCTTTGGCCGGGCGGCAGCATTGCGCATTATGTTGACGCGGCTGCATGATTTTCTGTTCCATCCGCATGATGCTATGGTGACGCCGAAAGATCCGGTTGAATATTTAAACATCCTGCGTTGGCACCAAAACCACGATATCGCCGAAAAATGAGTACATCACCGTCCAAAAAAGTTGAAATCTACACCGATGGCGCGTGCAGCGGGAATCCCGGGCCCGGCGGCTGGGGGGCGATTTTGCGTTGGAACGGGCATGAAAAAGAAATGTCCGGGGCCGAGGCCGATACCACCAACAACCGCATGGAAATGATGGCGGCGATTGTCGCGCTGGAAACATTGAAGCGCGGTGTTGTGGTTGACCTGTATACCGACAGTGAATATTTAAAACGCGGCGTCACCGAATGGATGGCGGGGTGGAAGGCCAAAGGCTGGCCCGCTCGCATTAAAAATCAGGATTTGTGGAAACGGCTGGATTCCGTTTTGCAAAACCATGATGTGAAGTTTCATTGGGTGCGCGGCCATTCTGGCCACCCGGAAAATGAACGCTGTGACGAACTTGCGCGCAACGCGATCAAGACACTGCGCTAACGAATCGATTCTCTGTTCACGATCATCGTTTTGAAGGCACCCCTTGTGGATAACTCGGTTATCCACAACGAAGACGCCTGATTCTGGCAAGAAACCGACCCGCTTAAGGTTCCATTAAATTTTGCGGCACAAGGTGGATGTAACAGCGCAGTGCACGAAGCCGCAACACAACGGAAAAATTTAAAAGCGGCACGTGACATCGATCAGAGGAAGGAGCGCACTATGACGACAGACATCAGAATGATGACGACGAACACGCCCAACCCGTTCATGCAGAACCAGGCCCATGCCGGTGACCGGATTGCTTTGCCGATCCCGCCCGCGCCGCATATTGGTATCGCACCGGAAGATAAACCGGATACGCGCTTTGAAATGGAAATTTATGCCCGCTTTATGCGCCATCTGCGCGATGTGCCGAACAGCCGGATGGATATTAAAATCCTGGCCGCGATCGGTTTTACCGCTGACATGATGGATGTGGGTGATGCCATGGTGGCCAAGACGCTGGTGGATATGGGTTTGCGCGCACCGCGCCGGGCGTTCCCGCACTCATTCCTGGAATTTGCCGACCGGACCCAACAACGCAGTGCGTGGGATCACACATCCAGCGCGCCGGACAGCATTGTGGCCCTGCAAACGCACTGGAACGCCATTGGTGAAGACCGATTTGCCAGTACCTCCCGCACGGATTTTGTCACGGTGAACGAATTCTTCCCGACATAAGATTGGTTCCACGGGTTCCTCCCCAAGGAAAAATCCCCCGACCTGTGCGGTCGGGGGATTTTCTCATTCCTGTTTACGCAATCTCAGTCGTTAAATGACCAGTCGCTCTTGCGCCCTTCTTCGTTTGCGCGCGTTGCCTGATATGTCGATCCGCCGAAAATGCCTGTGCGTGGCTGGTCGTTTGTTGCCGGAGCGGAGAGCAGGTTGCTGATCAAATCACCAAATGCGCTGTCGGAACTGTTTTCCGCGTTGGGGTCAAATTCTGTGACCGGGGCCGGGGATAAAGACGACATAAATCCACCACCGCCGCGGGCGTTATAGGCCCCCATAATGGTTTCACGCCAGATCCGTGCCGGGTACGAACCACCCGTTACGCGTTTCATGGAGGTGTTGTCGTCATTCCCAACCCAGACGCCAGCGATATAGGTATCGGTAAAGCCAATAAACCACGCATCACGGAAGTCCTGCGATGTTCCGGTTTTCCCTGCAGCGGGGTATGGCACCTTCGCGCCCTGACCGGTGCCAAATTCCAGCACGCCTGTCATCATGCCGGCCAACTCCTGCGTCAGGCGCGGGTCAACAACCGACCGTCCGCGCACGATGCGGCTGGACCGTTCATAAATCAGGCGGCCATCTTTATCGCGGACGCGGCGAATGGCATAAGGTTGAACCAGCGAACCTTGATTGCCGATGGTGGCATAGGCTGACACCATTTGAATGAGCGGGATGCCCGCACTGCCCAGCGACAGGCTGAGGTCGCGGTTCAGCGGTGCTTCAATGCCCAGACGCCGGGCCATATCAATCACCGAATCCACGCCAAAATGCTTGGTCAGTTGATAGGCAATGGTGTTGAGGGAATAGGCCAAAGCGGCATAAAGCGGGATTTCACCGTAATATTCGCCCTTAAAATTGGTTGGGCGGTATTTGCCCGTGCGGATGGGTTCGTCCACCACGATGGAATTGCGGTTCATGCCGTTTTCCAGCGCGGTCAGATAGACGATCGGCTTAAACGACGATCCGGGCTGGCGATATGATTGCACGGCGCGGTTAAATTGGCTCAAGCCATAATCGGTTCCGCCAACCATGGCCAGCACAGCACCGGAATAATCCATCACGACGATTGCGCCTTGGGATACTTTTTTCTCGGCGGCGTCTTCGTTACGCAAGGCTTTGGTCAGTGCTTCTTCCGCGGCGCGTTGAACACCGGCATCCAATGTGGTGTCGACAATCAAATCAGTGTTGGGCGTGCCGATCATGTCGGCCAGATCGCTCATCACCCAATCGCTGTAATACCGCACGATGTCGCCGCCCGTGGGCTTACGCAATGGGGCGGGGGCTTGTTCGGTGGCCCCTTTGGTTTGGGCGTCGCTCAAATACCCGGCATCACGCATCGCCATGATGACCGTGTCGGCGCGTTCGCGGGCCAGTGACGGGTTGCTGTGCGGGGAATATTTCGACGGGGCCTTTAACAATCCGGCAATGGTTGCGGATTCGCGCAAATTCATTTCGCGCGCAGATTTGTTGAAATAGGTCTGGGCTGCGGCTTCAACCCCGAACGTACCCGCACCGAGATACACACGGTTTAGATAAGCACTGAGGATCTCATCCTTGGTCAGTTTCTGCTCCAGCCAGACGGCCAGCATCGCTTCCTGAATTTTACGTTTGTATGTGCGTTCGCGCGACAGGAACAGGTTTTTGGCCAGCTGTTGCGTAATGGTCGATCCGCCCTGAACGACCCGGCCTGCCGTGATGTTGCGGGCGGTGGCGCGCAGCATGCCGATCGGGTCGATACCGAAATGGTAATAGAAACGGCGGTCTTCAATCGCCAGAACGGCGTGGATTAAATCCGGCGGCAATTCCGCCACGGTGACGTTGACGCCTTTCAGTTCGCCATAACGGGCGACCATTTCGCCACGGTCATCACGGATGGTGATGGCGGCTTTGCGTTCGAAATCCGGCTTGTCGATGAGCTTCGGCAATTCCGCGCCATACCACGCAATCACCAGCGACAGGGCAATGAAACCCCACAGCCCGGCGACAAGGCACCAGCGCAAGGCGCGGCTGAGCAATCCCTCCTGCGGGCGGGATTTCCGGGAGCGGGTGCTTTTACGCGTTGTGCTTTTCTGCGATGTCTTCTTTTTGGCCATGGCGGCGTGATACGGTCTTTTCAGTGTTTCAGCAAGAAATATAGGCCCAACATGCCCAAAATAGGGCGAAAAATGGGTTTTTTACGGATTATGAGCAATCCATCCAGTACCGGCGGCGGGCCGGGAACTGGGCTGTGGCGGCGGTTTCTTCTTCAAATGTACAGCCGGCCCCTTCGATAATCTCAATCGCCGATACGTTATCGGGCGATACGGTGATCAGCGCTTTTTCCAAACCGATATAATTGGCATAGGGGCGCGATTTGGTCAGGATTTTCTTGCCGTATCCCTTGCCGCGCATGGATGGGCGAATGGCAAAGTAAATATTGCCACCCCATTTTTCCAGGTGCCAGTTCAGACGATGACGGATTTTTACGGTACCCAGATAATGGTCGTCCTTTACAAACCAAAGGACGGTTTCCGGCACGGGTTCGGCCCAATCTTGTAGCGGCTGGTGTTCGACCCCACGTTCGGTGCGCAGCATTTTGACGAACCCATCAAAATCGGCCCGCAGGGTGAGCATGTCGTAATATTTCAAACGGTCTTCCGCATGAAATTCGGCCAGCGCTTCAAGGTAGCTGTCTTTATATTCGATGTCGGGGCGGACGAGATGGGAAGCGGTCATGGTTTTTACAGAAGGAAAATCGTTGCCAGACCAAGGAAGGCAAAGAAGCCTATAATATCGGTCATGGTGGTTAAGAAGACAGCCGAGGCCACAGCCGGGTCGGCCCCCAGTTTGTTCAGCACAATCGGGATTCCTGCGCCAAACAAACCGGCATTGATCAGGTTGATGATCAACGCCATGCCAATGACGACGCCCAGCATGGGATTGCTGAACGCAAATCCGGCGACGCAACCGATCAGGATGGCAAAGATGCACCCGTTGATCGCGCCGACCAGAATTTCTTTGATCACGATGCGGCGTTCGTTGATGGATGACAATTCCCGTGTGGCCAAGGCGCGCACCGCCACGGTCAGGGCCTGTGTTCCGGCATTCCCGCCCATGGAGGCCACTATCGGCATCAACGCGGCCAGTGCGACCAGTTGCTCAATCGTATTGCTGAACAGAGAAATGACTGCCGCTGCGGAAAAGGCCGTAAACAGGTTTACAAACAGCCACGGAAACCGCGCCCATGTTGTACCGCGGATGTTGCTGTACAAGTCGTCCTGTCCCACACCGCCGAGTTTCAGGAAGTCTTCCTGTGCTTCTTCGTCGATAACGTCGACGATGTCGTCAACGGTGACCACACCGATCAAGCGACCGGATTCATCAACAACCGGGGCGGATGTCAGGTTTTCACGACGGAACAATTGGGCCACTTCTTCCTGGTCCATCGTGGCCGGAATGGGGTGGATGTCCTCCAGCTTTAAATCTTCCAGTTTTTCCGATCGTTTGGATCGGACAACGCGGTTCAGCGGGATAATGCCGACAACGTGATAGGCCGGGTCAATCACGAACAAGTCAAAAAATTCATCCGGCAATTCTTCGGTCGCGGCGCGCAGGTAATCGATGGTTTTACCAATCGTCCAGAATTGCGGCACGGCCACAAATTCCCGCTGCATCAGACGGCCAGCGGATTCTTCCGGGAAGTTCAAACCTTCTTCCAGCGTGATCCGGGTCTTGGCGGACAGGAAGCGAATAACTTCGTGCTGGAAATCGTCCGGCAGGTCGATGATCAAATCCAGCGCATCGTCACTGTCCATCTCGGAAATCAGGGCGGCAACCTGCCGCGCAGGCATTTCCGTTAGAACCTTACGGCGCAAGCCGCTATCCAGTTCCGAGAACACATACGGGTCGAGCAGATCGCCATGGGTCTGGAGCAGGGTCTGGCGATCCTCGTCCTCGACCTTTTCGATCAGCTCCGCAATGTCGGCTTCGCTCAGGTCGGCCAGTTCGCGCGAGACGACGTCTTCATCGCCGTTGCGCAGGGCCTCAACAATCGCCTGAATGTAACGATCGGTCAGACCGAAAACGACATCATCGCCTTCACCCTCGGGCGCGATTTGCGCGCCGAGGCTGTCGGTGACGTCCTTTTCGATCATATCCTGATCGTTATTATCCATGGGCGATCCCTTTGCGGGTTATGTGTTTTACTTAGACGGCGATGGCCTGTTTTGGCGCATCCGCTCCGCTTTCGCTTTCATGGACCTGTGCGCTGACGGTGGCCAATGCGGTCATGTTGATGATGCCGCGCGGTGTGACCGACGGGGTCAGGATGTGCGCCGGCATCGCCAACCCCAACAGGATCGGGCCAATCGAAATGCCTTCGCCCAGAATACGCAGCATGTTGAAGCTGATATTCGCGGAATCGATATTGGGCATCACGAACATGTTGGCCACGCCGGTCAGTGTGGAATTCGGCATGCTGACGGCACGGATGGCTTCGGACAAAGCAGAATCCGCATGCATTTCGCCATCAATTTCCAGTTCCGGCGCACGATTGCGAATGTCGGCCAATGCGGCGCGCATGCGGCACGCCGTATCCGTGTTGCCCGTTCCGAAATTGGAATGGGACAGCATGGCGATTTTCGGTTTGATGCCAAAGCGGGACACTTCTTCAGCGGCCAGAATGGTCATTTCCGACAATTGCGCTACGCTCGGGTTCGGGTTTACCTGTGTGTCGCAGATGAAGAATGTGCCACGCGGCAGGATCAGCGCGTTCAGCGCCGCCGCCGTTTCCACACCGGGGCGCAGGCCGATAATATCGACAACGTCTTTCAGGTGGCTTTGATATTGGCCAACCGTGCCGCAAATCATGGCGTCGGCTTCGCCTTTACGCACCATCAACGCACCGATAACGGTGAAGTTGGTGCGCAGAACGGTCCGGGCCACGGCCGGGGTGACGCCACGGCGTTCCATGATCTGGTGGTATGACGACCAGTAATCGCGGTAACGCGGATCATATTCCGGATCGATCAGTTCAAAATCCTTGCCCATTTTCATGCGCAGGCCCAGACGCTTCAGGCGGGTTTCCACCACGTCCTTCCGACCGATCAGGATGGGGGATGCCAAATGTTCGTCCACAACCGTTTGCACGGCGCGCAGGACGCGTTCTTCTTCACCCTCGGCATAGACAATGCGTTTCGGGTGGGCTTTGGCGCGGCTGAACAACGGGCGCATCGCCATGCTGGTGCGATAGGTGTAGCTGTTCAGTTTTTCACTGTACGCGGCCCAATCGGTAATCGGGCGTGCAGCCACACCGCTTTCAATCGCGGCCTTGGCCACGGCGACGGGCAGGGTGGTGATCAAACGCGGATCGAACGGCTTCGGGATCAAATATTCCGGACCAAATTCCAGATGTTCGTCCGGATACACGGCGGCCACTTCCGCCGTGACTTCCTTGCGCGCCAGTTCGGCAATCGCGTTGACGCATGCCAGTTTCATGTCTTCGTTAATGGCCGTTGCGCCAACATCCAGCGCGCCACGGAACAGGAACGGGAAGCACAGAACGTTGTTCACCTGGTTGGTGTAATCGGACCGCCCGGTGCAAATAATCGCATCCGGTTTTGCTTCGCGCGCTTCTTCCGGCATGATTTCCGGTGTCGGGTTGGCCAGTGCCATGATCAACGGGGCTTTGCCCATTTTCTTGACCATCTCACCCGTCAATGCACCGGCGGCGGACAGGCCGAGGAAAATGTCGGCGCCTTCCAATGCTTCATCCAGCGTGCGGCTGTTGGTGTCGGATGCAAATTGTTCCTTGTACGGGTCCATCTGCTCAACGCGGCCCTTGTACACGACACCTTTGCGGTCACAGACGATGATGTTCTTCTTCGGCAGGCCCGCATTGACCAGCAGGTTCAGGCACGCCAGTGCCGCAGCGCCCGCGCCGTTGGCGACCAGACGGATATCCTCGAACTTGCGGCCTTTCAGGTGCAGCCAGTTTTTAATGGCGGCGGCGACGATAATGGCGGTGCCGTGCTGATCATCGTGGAACACGGGAATATTCATGCGCTCTTTCAAGCGCTTTTCAACTTCGAAACATTCCGGGGCTTTGATGTCTTCCAGATTGATGCCGCCGAACGATGGTTCCAGCGCGGCGATAATTTCAACCAGCTTGTCGACATCCTTTTCATCAACTTCGATATCAATCGCGTCGAGGTTGGCGAATTTCTTGAACAGGACGGCTTTACCCTCCATCACCGGTTTGGATGCCAGCGCGCCAATATCACCCAGACCCAGAACAGCGGTGCCGTTGGAGATGACGGCAACCAGATTGCCACGGCTGGTGTAGTCCAGCGCTTTCAACGGGTCTTTTTCAATCTCCAGACACGGCACGGCCACGCCGGGGGAATAGGCCAGGGCCAGATCCCGTTGGGTCGCCAGCGGCGTCGTCGGGGTAATGGAAATTTTCCCCGGTGTCGGCAGGCGGTGATATTCAAGGGCGGCGTCGTGCAGCGTGTCTTTCATCATAGTTCTCTGGCTGGTGTTTTGGACATAACCCCTGCGGCCATCGCATTTTTGTGTGGCGGGCGGGGGATTCTCAAAATGTGCCCCAACTGACCAGAATTTCAGGGCTTTTTCAAGGCCGCAGGCGGTATTGGGGTGTGTTCTCCATACGGGTCACGCGTGCGCTTTTTGCATAAGTTTTTGTGCAGAGCAAGGAAATGTTGACATAAAAACGCTGCGGGTGCTAAACCCCGGTCATAGACCTGAGTGACCTCTGCGGAAGGGTAGGACAATGGCGGGTAAAGTCGTTTCTTTTGAATATGTTGATAAAAAACAGCTGAGCGATATTACGGTGTTCACGCGCTTGACCGATGCGTTCTTGCTGGCCGTCAGCCGTGCGGACGATGCGGTTCTTGTCGCGAAAAAGGACACGCTGACCTTTACGGTCGGCTATGACAGCTTCCTGCGCCTGATGGACCAGCTGGTTTTTTACCCGTCAATGGTCGACGCCTTCAACAAAGCCGATGCCCGGATGAAAGAATTTGACGCGCAACGATCCTCGTTCGGTGCACGCTTGACGGACGCATTCCGTTATCAGGGCCTGATGACATCTGGCCAACCGCTGGCCGTGTGTGAGGAAAAGATCGATCTGGTCGACGACCTGAAAGTGTCGATCAAGCGCTACGGTCTGGCGAAAGCGCCGAAATAACGGTTCAGGGCTTCAGCGGCAATCCGGTGGTTTTGGCCATGAAGGCGACAAAGGCCGCGTCTTCGCGCAACATCAACCGGGGCAGGGCGGCGCGGAAATTGGGGCGCTCGCACCAGATTTCAATGTAATCCAGCCACGAGTTCCACATGCGGCGATAGCTGGGGGCCGTTTCCCCCTGAAGCAAAATGAACGCCCGTTCAAACAGGCTGACCAGCATTTCATACAGGATCAATTGGCGACGGGCGGCCTCGGCATCGTCCAGCGGGATGTCGTGCTGGTCCAGTTCGGGGTGTTCGAACAGTTTTTCCTGAATGCGGGAATAATGATCCATGAGCTTGTCATAAATCTCTTCCTGCTCGGATTCCCGCTCCTTATGTTCCTGAATGATAAAGATGACGATGGCCATCGGAATACCGACCACGGTTGCGACGTAGCTCAACAATTCCATGGTGGTCAGGAAAGACAGGGATTCCAGCATGCTGGTCAGGCCTAAAAAAATTTAGAAAATGGTGCGGCCGAGAAGACTCGAACTTCCACGGGGGTTAGCCCACAGCGACCTCAACGCTGCGCGTCTACCAATTCCGCCACGGCCGCACGCCAAAAGACTTGAGGTAGAGTGGGTTGTGATTATCAGAAGCGCGGGGGCTGCGCAAGTGGGGGCACTCCTGAGTTCCCTCTCCCATGGGGAGAGGGAGGAATAGGGGGGATTGTAACGCGCCGCGTTTCACCCTATTTTCCCCCTATGGAAATCAAAACCAGCACCGATTTTGTCGAATACCCGGACGCCCTCCGCTTTATGGAGGACCGCGTCGCGGCCATCCATGCGGGTGCGGCGGGGGATATGGTGTGGTTGCTGGAACACCCGGCCCTCTACACCGCGGGGACCAGCGCCAAGGCGTCCGATTTGCTGGATGCGCGCTTCCCGGTTTTTGATGCGGGGCGGGGTGGGGAATACACCTATCACGGCCCCGGTCAGCGCGTCGGGTATGTGATGCTCGATTTAAAGAAGCGTCAGCAAGTACCTGACTTAAAAAAATATATCTGGCAGCTTGAAGAATGGGTGATCCGCGCCATCGCGACGTTTGGTGTGAAGGGTGAGCGGCGCGAAGGGCGCGTCGGCATCTGGGTTGTCACGCCAACGGGTGAATCAAAAATCGCGGCGATCGGTGTGCGCATTCGCCACTGGATCACCTATCACGGTGTGTCGATTAATGTTGATCCTGATTTATCGCATTTCACTGGCATCGTGCCGTGTGGCATTCGCGATTACGGTGTGACGTCCTTAAAGGCGCTGACCGGGGTCGATGTACCCATGGAGGCGTTGGACAAGGCGTTACTGGAGGCGTGGGGCAGTGTTTTCTCCCTCAGCGTTTCCGGCATAAATTCTGCGGCGTGATGGAGTGCGTAATCGCGCAAAGCGGATGAGAATCCCGTCATAACAGACTGAAGTCTTTCCATTTTTTCTGCATCAATTTCAAGTGTGACCGGGTTCATATACTGATCCCGTACCACTTCAATCTGGATGCAATGGATGCCGTCATTGGGGGTGGAAAACTGGCGCAACAAATTGGCCCCGGAGAAGGGATCGTTGCGCGATGTTTTGTATCCGGTCTGTTCAAAATAGGCGGCGGCAAAATCGATCAGGGCCGGGTTGCACGCCGTGCCGTTCAAGTCACCCAGAACAATATCGACATCGTGAAGGTGTGTTTCCTCCGGCTTGAACCGGCGGCGCATGGAGTGCATGTCGCAATACAGGGCAAAGCCATGTTCATCGCGGGCATGATGCAGCATTTTTTGTAGGGTTTCGTAATATGGGCGGTGATACGAAACGATGCGGTTCTGAACTTCCGCGCTGTCGGGACGCAGATTTTCGTTGAAAATATTCACCATGCCTTTGTCCGGGTGGCGGACATATTCGGCAAACAATCCGAACCCTTCCTGAACATAGGGGGTCAGTTTATAGGGCAGGGTCCAGGAATCCCGTAAAGCGGCGGGATTCAGCTCATCCTCCGACCGGTTGAGGTCGATGCAGGCGCGGTGGATCAGCATTTCCAGAACGGGGCTGCCCGTGGCGGGAATGCCCGCCAGAAATTTTTCGACATGAAGGTCGGAAAGATGAGGAAAATCAGATGGTTCGCAGATGTAATCGAAGTGCGACGGGACAACCGTGCCGCTGTGCGGCGTATCGAACACAATGGGCGAGCGGCGGGTGCCGTTCGGAACATCGTGTATGATAAGGGGTTGATTCACCATTGAAAAAATACCTGTTTACAAAAAACATCATACTAATCCGCGGCCAGGTTGACAAGGTGCTGTTCCGCATAATTTGCGGAAAATGTAACCAGTTTGTCGATATCATCCTTTAACGCATTGTAATTCTTGTTTCTTTTGTTTTTGACCTCGTCCCAGTACAGGGCTTTGTTAATCTCAATCTGAATGGAGTGGCGGCCCCGGGCCGGGTCGGCATAGCGGCGGACCAGCTCCACACCCTTGTACGGGTTGTTCACACTGACTTTGTAGCCCAAACCTCTTAAGAAATCCCTTAGGGTGTGGGTGAAGGCAATATCGCAACTGGTCCCGTCGCGGTCGCCCAGAACGAAATCCGGTTGCGCCGGAAACACCGGCGGCACGGTCGGGGCGGCCGGAAATGGTCCGCGCGCCGGCAGTGTCATGGCCGCAGCCGAGGGCATGGAATGACAATTAATATGCCAAACCTGTCCATAGCGATAATGCGCGTCATCGATCAGATGTTTCAGGCACGCATGATAGGGGTGGTAATAATTGTGGATGCGATGCTGGATCGCGCGCACCGAAAGCTGTTTGTCATAGACGGGAACGCCCGGGCGCACCAATCGCCGGATCAATCCGATCCCGGCATAAGACCGCATGCTGGGGCGGAGCGGTCCCGGCCATTTTTCCGACAGCAGGTCGACATCAATGTCATCCTCCGCCCGGTTGGTGTCTATGTAGCACCGGGGGAACAGGGCGCATAATAATGTGCCGCCCGCATCCGCGACGGTGTCGAACAAGTGATCGACATCGTTATCTTCCGCCCGCTGCAACATGTCGAAGTCACAGGCATATCCAAAATCATCCGGGTAATCGCGTCCGCTGTGCGGTGAATCAAAAATCACCGGAACCTCACGCGTGCGGGGTTTTGTGACGTGGTACAGGCGGTCGCGGTGCAATGGGGGCGGCAATTGATTGATCATCATTTTGGTGTGCGGCTGATACGTTGGCGGATGGAGTTCATCCAAAATGTGAGGCCGTTGCCCGGGCCATCACGGTGAATGGCATGTGCGGATTTCACAACGCCAGCGGCGAAGGCCGCCTGCGCCGCGCGAAACCGTTCGCCAATTTCGGCAGGGGATTGGGCGCTGGGGTCGATGGCGCGGATATGGCCATCAAACGCCATCGCGGTTTCAAAAATGGTTGATCCGGCGGAGTCATAGGCGGCGGCAACATCGTTCTGTGCCATGCGGTCTTCCGCCGTGGCCCAGGGGATGGGCGAGCTGTGATTCATCTTCACGGCATCCCAATCCACGGTTCTGTCTGTGAGCGCCAGTTTCAGGGCCACCCATTGCAGGTCCAGCGGGGAGCCCAGCATCTCAACCCGGCAGGTGGCGACGGTTTGTTCGCCCTTCATAAATTCGACCGGGATCTGGATGGTTGAGCCTTTGCCAAGCGAGACATTCCTGTAAAAATTCCAGAATCCTTCGTCCACATTGGGGATCGTGTGACCCAACTGGCTGGCGGCAGTGCTAAATTTCTTGTTCAGAGTGGGCATTTTTTTATAGGCACTCGTGCTGTTTCCCCATTTTCGTCATACCGGCGAAGGCCGGTATCCATACAATCCATCCTATGGACCCCGGCCTTCGCCGGGGTGACGGGTGGGGTGGTGGGGGTATTTTCGCGTATCCCATGCCCCCTTTACCATTCGGGGGCAAGTTATTATAAGTATTACAGATTTTATATTAAACCATGCCGCTTGCAAAAGCCTTAACCGGAGCCGGATATGCACGATCTTCGCGCCATCAGGGAAAACCCTGAAATCTTTGACAAAAACTGGGCCCGTCGTGGTCTGGCGCCGCAAACATCTGCCATTTTGGCCCTGGATGAACAGCGCCGCGCCCTGCAAACCCAGATGCAGGAGCTGCAAAACCGCCGTAACGTCGCCTCGAAAGAGATTGGCCAGATCAAAGCCAAGGGCGGCGATGCCAGTGCCCTGATGGATGAAGTGGCCGCGATTAAAGAAAAAGCCCCGGCGCTGGAAGCCGAAGAAGCCGCCTTGGCCGAAAAGCTGAATGGCATTCTGTCCAGCCTGCCCAACATCTTGGATGCCGAAGTTCCCGTCGGACCAGACGAAGACCACAACGTCGAAGTCCGCAAGGAAGGCACGCCGAAAACCCAAAGCGGTCCCGACCATGTTGCCATTGGCGAAGGTCTGGGCATGATGGATTTTGAAACGGCGGCCAAAATGTCGGGCGCGCGTTTCGTGTTGATGCATTCCGGTTTGGCCCAGATGGAACGGGCTTTGGCACAGTTCATGTTGGACACCCACACCCGCGAACATGGTTATACGGAAGTATCGCCGCCGTTGCTGGTGCGTGACAACGCCGTGTATGGCACCAACCAATTGCCGAAATTTTCCGAAGATCTGTTCCGCACGACCACGGATCACTGGCTGATCCCGACGGCGGAGGTCTCGCTGACCAACATGGCGGCGGACATGATTATGGATGCGGAATCCCTGCCGTTGCGCGTGACCGCCTTTACCCCATGCTTCCGGTCCGAAGCCGGCGCAGCGGGTAAAGACACCAAGGGCATGATCCGCCAGCACCAGTTTTATAAAGTGGAAATGGTCACCATCACCACGCCGGATCAATCGGCGGCGGAACATGAACGCATGACCAATTGCGCGGAAAATATCCTGCGCAAACTGGAATTGCCGTTCCGCACGATCATCCTGTGCGAAGGGGACACCGGGTTTGGCGCACGCCGTACCTATGACCTCGAAGTCTGGCTGCCGGGGCAGGGGAAATACCGTGAAATTTCCAGCTGTTCCAACTGTGGCGACTTCCAGGCCCGCCGGATGAAGGCCCGCATGCGCCGCCGTGGTGGTAAGGACGTCGAATTCGTCCATACCCTGAACGGGTCGGGTCTGGCCGTGGGCCGGGCGCTGATCGCCGTTTTGGAAAATTACTACGATCCGGCCGATGGTGGCGTGTTTGTTCCGACCGTTTTGAAACCCTATATGGGCGGTTTGGACAAGATTATGCCGCTGGACGCCAACGCCCGCGTGTTACAGGCCGCGGCGGGGTAAGATTACCCATTCAGTATTAGGAGAGGCAGCCCCTCTCTCCAACCCCTCTCCCATAGGGAGAGGGGCTTTTTATTTGGGGTTTGGCCGTGTTCCCCTCTCCCCATGGGAGAGGGGTTAGGGGAGAGGGCGGGACCTGCTGGAAAAAAGCCGGATATTCCCCGTTGTCCCCCGGCCCATGTGTGTTTAGAATCGCCGGTGTTATGAACACACCCACACCCGCCCCAAAGATCATCCGCCTGATTATGGCCCTGCGCAGTGCAGGCATCACCGACACGGCCGTCCTCAGCGCCATGGAGCGGATTCCGCGCGAGATTTTTATCCCGCGCGCGATGCAGGATCAGGCGTATGAGGATATTGCCCTGCCCATCGGACGCGGCCAGACGATCAGCCAGCCTTTCATCGTCGCCTATATGACCCAGGCGCTGGAGCTGAACGACCGGATGAAGGTGTTGGAAATTGGCACCGGGTCGGGGTATCAGGCGTGCATTCTCTCCAAACTTGTTCGCAGGGTTTATACGATTGAACGGCATAAACCTTTGTTGGAACATGCCGAAAAGATTTTTGAGCAGTTGAAAATCCGCAATATCACGGCGATTGCCGGGGATGGGATGAAGGGCTGGCCGCAACAGGCCCCGTTCGACCGCATCATCGTCACCGCCGCCGCGCAGGATTCTCCGCCGCAAGCGTTACTGGAACAACTCTCCATCGGCGGCATCATGATCGTGCCCGTGGGGCGCACGGGTCATCAGGTTTTAAAACGGTACAAGCGCGAAGGCGATGATACCTATGCGGTCAAGGATTTGTTGCCGGTACGGTTTGTGCCGCTTCTGCCTGATCTGGCCCGGTATAGCGAAAATGCCGACGACCCGGTTGAAAACGATGACGGCGCGTAAATGGTTTTGCATTGTTGCCGGATTGTTGATGGTGTCGGGATGTGGTTCGGCACCGTACGATGTTCACACCTATAAATTCGGCCAGCATGGCGGCGCGGGCAGTTCCGGCGCGCATGTCGTCGCTGCCGGGGACAGTGTCTATGCGCTGGCCGAACGTTATCGGTTGGATATGCGCGATATTATCACCGTCAATAATTTGAATGCCCCCTATACGTTGGAACCGGGACAGCATTTGCTGCTGCCGCCGCCGCGCGAATATAAGGTGCGCGCTGGGGACAGTCTTTATACCGTGTCGCGTTTGTTCGGGGTCAGCGTGACCGATATTGCGCGGCTGAACAATCTGCGCACACCCTATACCGTTGTGGCGGGATCGACATTACGCATTCCCGTAACGGCGGTAGAGGAAACCGTGACGCGTCAGCATGTGGCCATGAAGGGCGCGGCCAGTACCGATGTGATTGAACGGGAAACATTGGCCCCGGTTAATCGGCCGTCACGCCCGGGGGCCGTAACGGCAGAAGTATTGCCTGCGCCATCGCCTGTTCCATCGTCTGGCCCATCGGCGGGAGCGTCGCCATCGTCGGCGTCTATCCCCGCGCCAGATGTTCGCCCGGCGAACCAGGCGTCACCAAAACTGGCCGCAAAAATTCCTGAAACGGTTCCGCCGCGCGCCTCGTCCAAATTCCTCCGCCCGGTGGAGGGGAATGTGATTTCGTCCTATGGCGCGAAGGCGGGCGGCCTGCATAATGATGGCATCAACATCAAGGCGGCAAAAGGGACACCCGTAAAAGCCGCCGAAAACGGCGTGGTTGTGTATGCCAGCAATGAGATGAAAGGCTATGGCAACATGGTCCTGATCCGCCACGCGGACCGGTGGATGACGGCGTATTCCCATATGGATTCCATCAGCATCAAACGCGGCGACACGGTCAAACGCGGGCAGGCCATTGGCACGGTGGGAATGACGGGGTCCGTGGATACCCCGCAACTGCATTTCGAAATTCGCCGCGGGGTTCAGGCACTGAACCCGGAAGCCTATCTGGATGGGCGGAAATCGTAATGGGTGGTGTGATCGGCCTGATGGCGGCGGTCCAGCAAGTCGGATGGCTGGTTGCGGGTTTGTTTTTCTGGTTCATCGCGTGTGTGATGATCCTCAGCCATGTCCATGATCGTCGGACCAAAACCACATATACCGGGCAGATTGCCGCTTTGCGTGTGCGTGGTGACGCGGCGAAGGGCAAGGCCGTTTATTATCCGATTGTGTCCTATACCAACGACGTTGGTGTGGTGGTTGAGGCAGAAACGCGCCACGGGTCATCGGGGTTGTCCGGAAAGTTGCCGGGGCGGGTTGTGCGCGTGATGCCGGATGTGCACGAACCGCGCGTGGCAACCATTCGCGATGGGTCCGGGATTGTCCTGACTCTGGTTTTGTGGGGTATGGGGGCCTTGCCGATTGCGATTGGTGTTTTGCAATATCCTGTAACGCCCTACACAATTTTTATCTTCGTTATCTTTGGTGCGTGGGTTGCGTGGAGAATTGCCCGCATGATCCGTCCGCGTCATGAATGGCAAAGCCGCGAAGAATTTCGTAAACGCAAGGCCGCAGAACTGTTGGCTAAACGCGCACAATGTCCGCGGATCAATCGCGATGAGGCCTTGGCACAATTAAAAACCATGGATGATCTGGCGCTCCGTTTTTTGCCGCTGAGCGTTTTGGTGGCTTTTGTTTTCATGGGCGTTGCCGGGTGGGTGGCGTATGACACAGGCACAATATTGCATAACCGCGCTTATGCCGAAGGGCGCGTTGTTGCCCTTGATCGGCCATCGGGGTCCGATGCTTATTATCCGGTGATTGAATATCGCACCCACGATGATGAATGGGTGCGTTTTACCGACAAGGCGGGCAGCAATGCGCCCAGCGTATCGGTCGGGCAGGGCGTTGATGTCATTTACGATGCGCGCAACCCGGATCGTGCGATGATCGAGGCGGGCGTGTCGGCGGTCTGGATCGTTGTGCTGGCCTCTGGTTTGGTCGGGTTGGCGGTGCTGGTGGCGGCGATCCGAACCGTTTTGGGGGTTGCGGGGCACCGTCGTCGGGGATATGTATCGATCTAACATATTGATTTAAATAAGATTTGTCCTTTTTATTGGGGCGTAAAATTCTTGCAATATTTCATAATGTTGCGCTACTGTGCCGCCCTGACAGGGCGAGATCCATGAAATTTTTGGGCATTAGTTTCGGGTTTAACAAGGGCAGCGGTGGGGCACAAACCACGGCGGCTTTGCCCGCGCCTGCAGAATGTTCGGCATCTGGTGTTGCGGCATCGTTTCAACGCGCCGTCTATGGCGTGACATGCCGCACATTGTCGTACCCGGCGGTTGTTGCAGGGGATGCGGTTTATTATCGCGCGTTGGCCACCACGACGACATTGGATCAATGGTGCATTCAAAAAATTACCGAACGCGCGGTTCAGTTGGAATCGAATAAAGCCCCGGTGGCCACCCCCAACAGAAAAATTGATGTTGTAAAAGAGGGGTTGGGTTTTTTTGATGCGCTGACCTATCTGGCCCGTGTGGAACAGGCATCGAAGATTGATCCCATCGGCCCCACGCGCGAAGAACTGGGCATGGATCATTACGAGGCCTTTGGCCTTTTGCACGATATCATTCCGGATGTGAACGGCATGCCTCAACCGACAATTGGTGGGCATCCTGCGGTGGCTGGGGTTTACGCGGATACGGCAACGGCGGCATTGTATGATGCGCGCGGGCAATTGGAATTAAAATCCATGCTGGCCCCAAAGGCACAAATGGATGCGCGTGGGAATGTCCTGAACCTTGGTGAAAAATTGCGCAATTTTATGGTTCAGTCGCGCAAGGAAGATGATTTAAAACGTGCGGCGCAAATTATGACGTTGTGGGTTGATCTATGTGCGGAGATTTGGAACAGGGACGATCTGTGTATCTCTGATCAAGGCTATCCGTCTTATGACAGTGAACCGTACAATGATCTTGCTCAATCATCATTGAATTACCGTTACGGTGTTGACATTCAATGTTACCGTTTTGACAGCGCGTATGATTATCGTGCCAGCAGTGTGTTTTCCCGCTGTGAAAAAATCTTAAGCGGAATCACCACATTCAGCGCGGAAGAAAAAGCAACGGTTCATTCCTATCTGCGGGAAGTGGCCTATATCGCTATGGTCCAAGACGCGGCCTATGTGTTGCGTGAGGCTAAAAATACGTCGGATGAAGCGGCCAAGGCATCAAAAACAATTTCCAGTATCCAGGATTCCGCCGCGCGGTTGCAGAGCGAGGCCAATGGCAAAGCGTATTATAAGGACGCCGTTGCAGATGAATATCAACGTCGCTTTATGGCTGATGTTGAAAGCTGGACCATGTTAAAGGCCATGCCGGATCACATCGTGTCCGCGGCCAGGGCCATGCAACGTATGGCCGGAGAGGCGGCGCAAATGCGCCACCAGGTTCTGGTGGAGGCGAAAGCCGCCCAGAGCAAAAACAGGCTCGGTTAGGCATGGGGTGAATTTATCCCACTGATATTTAATGGTTTTTGTTGTTTTTCTTACCCATAATTTTCTTGCAATATTCCATAATATAACGCTATCCTGCCCCATTCTGAAATAATGGGGGCAAGCCCCTATGCCGAAGGGCTGAGCGCGATGAAATGGTTGTTGAAAGATAAGGGTGCAGCGGACCGTGATGAGCGATCATTGCGCGACCAGCTGTTGGATAATTTCCGCCGCGCCAAATATGGCACGACATGTCGCACCTTGGCATTCCCAACCCAGATGGATGGCGAAAGCGAATATTACCGCGCCACGGCCACCACGCCGTTTTTGGATCAATGGATGGTGCAACGTGTTGTTGACCGTGCGGTGTTGTTGGAAGAATCAAATTTGCCCGTGGCCACCGACAACATCAAGCCGATCATCGTCAAAGAAAAGATCAATTTCTTTGATGCGATTGAGTATCTGGCCCGGTTCGAAGTAACCAGCTTCAGCGATCCCGTGGGGCAGGACCGCGATGCACTGGGCGCGGAACATTATGAAACGTTTGCCATGCGGCACGAAATTTTGTTCGACGCATCCGGCATGCCCCAGCCGACCATCAATGGCCAGATCGTAACCGACAATGCCTATGCCAAGCAGATGTTGGAAAAATTCAATGAGGTTCAGAGCCAAAAACTGAGCCTTTCTGATCAAGGCAGTGTGTGGCTGTGCGAGCAATTTAAGCAAAAAAGCAAGCTGGACCCGCTGGTTGAAAATTACCTGCGTAATAACAAAATTATGCTGGATGGGAGCGCCCTCATTCAAATTGTAAAGCCCGTGACGGACTTGTTTGATCATATGTGGCGTAATAAATCGCCCCATGTCTGGACCGATCCGGAGTGCCGGGATAAGCCACTTCTGCGCCTGGCACAACGTTTTGAAGGTCGGGTTGAACGCGAATATATGGCAGATCGAACCAAGGCTTTGTTCAGTCTAGTGCGACGGGATGCAAAATCGCCAATCTTTTCTGGTGCCGCAAAAGATTTGATTGAAACATTTCTGGATGAACTTGAATCCATCGCCCTGACACAGGAAGCGGTCTATCTGACGCATACGACGGGATTGCGCGATAACGAAAAAAATAACTGGATTTTGAAGTCTATTCGTAATCGTTACCTGGAATTACAGGGGGGTGGCCTGACGGCGCGATTTAATCCGTATTCTGCTGTACGTAAAGAATTTGACGATATTGTCCGCAATGCCATTTTTTTAGACCATGTTCCGCCGCATATTACCAAAATTGTGCGCGGCCTTGAAAATGGGCGTGCAACGGCGATGGAGGTTATAAAAAGCATCATGAGAAAGACTATCAATTGAAAACGGGTTTTTTGAAAATTTGGGGGTGGCCGTGGGCATCTGCTCCGCAGGAAGAGCGGGCATTATTGCCCGCGCCGGTGCAAGAGGAGTTGTCCGAATCCTTTTCAAAGGCTGCGTTCGGTCGTAAATTCCGGACCTGTGAATATACCAACGTCCATTTGCCCGAAGGCAATAGCCAGTATTTAAAAGTCGTTGCTCTGGCTGCCGATCAATGGAATGTGGTTAAGGTGTCCCAAATGGGGGATGATTACACCACCGTTTCTGTTTTGGAAAACGTTCCGTTTGGCAAGGCTGCGCAATATTTGCTGGAATATGAATCTACTGCGCTAGATATGAATTTGCTGCCCTGTGGTGCAGATAAAAACGATCTGGGGTTTGACCATGTCGAAAATTTCTGTCTGCGCGAGGGGTTCGTGCCGGATCGTAACGGGCGTTTGCATGAACCGGTTGCGGGTGAAATTGTCACATCCGGCAATTTTGATCCAAAAAATGTGAAAAAATACGAAGATTTATACGCGCAAATTCAAAGCAAGAATTTGGTTCTGACGAATGTTTGGAATTCGCAATCCATAACCGATCTATTCGCCCATTATAAAGACGGCCCGCAATGGAGCGACGTGCGTCAAGATATTACTCATATGCACCGTTTGAAAGAGATCTATTTCGCGGTGCGTTGTGCGGTTTTGATTGAACAATGTGTCCTGGATATTCAAAACGGATCAAAAAAATACAATGATGATCCGGTGAATAAGATCACAGGTCTTTTGGTGTTTGATGGATATTGGATCAATGATGAAGATATTCGCAATATGGCCGCAGCCGTGGTGGAAGATCGTAACTATACCATCGCGGATCATATTATTAAACGATCGATAGATATCATCGGAAATCCTGTCGACGAATTGGCCGATATTAAGGCCGAAGCCATTCGTTTCCTGCGAGATCTACGCATTTTTGAATGTGTGCGGGAAAGCAAAGATTTATTGTCAAACGGTGCCGTTTCCATGGGGGCGTATGAGAAAGAAAAAATTGATGAATGGATGTGTAGCGTGGTCACGATGGCAAAAAACAATGGCTATTCCGATGCGCAGGTCGACGATATTCGATCGGCTATGTGTAACGCCACACCTGTAAAAGAATTACCCCATGGGATCATAGACTTCATGAGTGGGCTTGAGAAAGCTTATCGTTCCGTTGCCATGGCGATTGACCAAAAAATTGGAAATGATCATGCGGTGGTTGGTGAATACAAGCGATTGCCACAATCATCTACCATCCACGTCACGCGCAAAAATGGCAGCAGTTCCGGGTGGGAATGGTAAGTAGGCGGCATGCAGAGATAGAAAAACGGCGATCCATTAACAGGATCGCCGTTTTTGTTTGTGCGGATTCAGTTATGCCGGTTTGGGCACGCCTGGGCTTTTTTTCAGGGAGGCCAGGCTGGTCAGCGGTTTGGCGTTGTCCGGGTTGGCCAGCCATGTGGCGTGAACCATATAGGCACCGTCTTTCATTACGACGCCTTCGGCATTATTGCCGCTGATCCGGTCGCGCAGGGATTGAACGGCGGCTTCGCCCGTGGCTTTCAATTCACCCAGTTGCGGTTTGACCTTGGAAAACGTATTGGCCAGCGTGGCGGCCATCTGAGCCTTGCCAATCAATCCACCTTTAACGGCACCAAGGAAGCTCATCGCCAGAGCCGGGGCCTCGTCTTTCAGCGTTTTGCCAACGCTCTTCAGATTTTCGACGGCCGCGTTCTTATTAAAGGCGAGGGCGGCGACGCCATCCTTTTTCAAAGCCGAGAGCATTTCAACCAGAGACACGGAGTCTTTTGCAGGTGTCCATTCCGGTTGGTTCAGCATACGGTACAGGCACAAAGACTGATCCAATTTGCGGATTTTGGTCTGGTCCAGATTGGTGGAGGCGAGCAGGGCGCTATACACCTTGCGCAGATCATTCAGGGAGCCCGCCACATGGTAATTCTGCCCCCCTTCACTTGCGCCGACAGCCAGAACATGGGTTGGTTTCGTGGTCATCGTGTTCTCCAAAAATTCGTTTAAATTCAATGTGTTAATATCCTGTAGCCTGAGTGTAGCCAAAAGACGGAAAAAAAGAAAGGAATTTTTCATAAAAAGCTTGCGCCGACCATCGGTGCGGGACTATAAGTTTCCGTAATATTTACGGCGTGCGCCAAAACCACATTAAAGGAACGAACAATGGCACCGAACAAAACGACAGATATTCAAGTTGAAGTTCTGCAGGGTGAAGACGGAACGCGTTTTTATAAAGACATTCCAGATTATCGCACAGCCGATGAAGAAACACGCGCCCTGATGGATGCCATGATTGATGGTGTCGATTGGCGCGATTTGAACACCATTATTGGCTTCGGTAAGGAAGCCAAAGACGGCGTTCTGCAAGTTTCACGTAAAATCAATGAACGTGTAATGGCCGACAACAGCTTTATCGCCGAAATGCGCGAATGTGCCGATGCTGTTTCCGGATTGGACATGGGGGCTTTGACTCAGCGTTTGGACGATTTGGCCAAAGGTGGTTTTGATATCGTAAAAAATAACAAAGCCGAAGTTGGAACAGGCTTGGCGCTGGCCATGTTCGTCAATCCGATTGTTGGTCTGCTGGCCGGGTTGGGCATGAAAGGTGCGCGCGTTGGAAAAGAGAAATACGATCAAGTGAAGGGCAAGGTCCGCGGTGAAATGGACCATGCAAAAGAAGCCGAAGCTGCCCGCGATGATTTGCGTAAGGCCATTTTGACCACGCGCGCATTGGTGGAAAAACTGGAAACCGCGAAAGAAAAAATCCCGAGCTACATTAACGAAGTGAATGCCATGGGCGGTGCGCGAACCAAGGCTTATGGTGCACTGACGCTGGCTATTGGTGCGGGGCAAGAATTGCAACGTCGCTTCTATGAAGAGATTTTGCCTGCGGAACAAGAAAATGGCGCTATTAGCCTTGAAGAACTGCAACAATTGCAGATGGCGGGTGATGTTATGGCCCGTACCGTCGAGGGCTTGCTGGGGTCGCGCGCAAACAGCTTGCAAAACATTGTGACGTTGTCAGAATCCTTGAAAATGTACACCCAGATGTACGTGAAGATTGAAGAGCATCTGACGTCGTCAGTGGGTGAGTGGGAGGGTCAAATTGCCCACGGTAATCTGATGGTGGATCGTATCGAGTTGCAGGCTGTCATTACTGCGGCAGATAAGAAGAGCGCAGACCTGGCAGAAAAGAGTGAGAAACTGCACGAAACATCTCGTGTCATGCACCAGAAGAGCATGGAGCAGGGGACATTCCACTTGGCACAGATTGCCGCTTCAACGGAACGTCTGGCGCAGCGTCTGTCTTCGGAAATGCTGACGATTACAGACCAAAGCCGCCGTCATGTTGCCGCACAAGAACGTCTTGAGCAGGCAACGCAGACCTTGGCAGAAACCTTCCAGTCCAATGCGCAAAAACGCGCCCAGCTGTTGGTGGGCTCGGCAACCAGTGACAAATTGTCCCTGCGGTTTGAGCAGAAAGCGGCCGGAAATGACAACGCACCCGACGTCGCAGAAGAGGCTCAGGTGATTGAGCAAACTGCAACCGCAGGCAAGGCTGAAAGAAAACCCCGTGCCCCGCGCACCGCAAAACCGGCCGCTAAACCGGAATAAGGCCCGAAATCTGGCTTAACGGCCTTATTTCACAGGAAAATTATGAACAAGCCCGCCAATCGCTTGCGTTTGGTGGGCTTGTGGCTATAGTCCGGGGACGATTCCACACATCTTTGTTACGAAAAATACGAGGGTTTTTGCGCCATGTTTATCTCTATCGCACATGCATCGGCTGATGCCGCCGCCGCAACCGGTTCCACGGGCGGGATGCTGACATCCAACCTGCTGATGATCCTGCTGATGGTTGTTATGTTCTATCTGCTGCTGATCCGTCCGCAACAACGCCGTTTCAAAGAGCACCGCGACATGCTGGACGCCCTGAAGAAGGGCGACAAGGTTCTGACCGCTGGTGGTCTGATCGGTGCGGTTGATTCCATCGACACCACGAATGGTGAAGTGGTTGTCGATTTGGGTAACGGTTTGAAGGTGACGGCTCTGCGCTCCACCATCCAGACCCGTATCGACCCGAAACCGGCCAACGATACCGTTAAGAAGTAATAGAGACGGTCCAAAGAAGGGCGACCCCCATGATTTATATTGAGACCTGGAAAAAGGTTCTGATCGTTCTGGTCTGTGTTCTGTCGCTGGTCTACAGCGCGCCGAACCTGCTGGATCAGTCCACGCGCGAAAAGATGGCCCAGACGATGCCGGGCTTCGTTCCGCACAAGGCGGTCAATCTGGGGCTGGATCTGCAGGGCGGGTCGCACCTTCTGCTCAAAGTTGAATTGGGCGACGTTCTGACGCAACGGGCCGATACGCTGGTTCAATCCCTGCGCCCGGAATTGCGCGAAGCCAAAATCGGCTATACCCGGATTGCCCCGGTTCCAAATGGTGTGCGGGTTTCCCTGCGCGCCGATGCGGACGTGGATCAGGTGAAGTCAATCATGCGCAAGCTGGATTCCGACCTGACCGTTCTTGTCAGTGAAGACGGGAAAACAGTTGAGGGGACGTTGAGCGAAGAGGCGGTGAAGAAAATCGCCGACCAGACGCTGGGTCAGTCCATTGAAATCGTACGCCGCCGGGTTGATGAATCCGGAACACGCGAACCGGTGATCGCACGTCAGGGTGATGACCGTATCGTCCTGCAATTACCGGGTGTTGATGACCCGCAACGGATCAAAGAAATTTTGGGTAAAACGGCCAAGCTGTCTTTCCACATGGTGGATACGGGCACGTCCGGGACGTCGTTGGCCGAAGGGGGCGGAACGCGCAGTTTGCCATCCGCCGATATGCCGGGTGTTGATATCACCATTTTCCGTCAACCGATTTTGACGGGCGATATGCTGACCAACGCACAACCATCATTCCAGCAACAGGGGCCGGCGGTCAGTTTTAACCTGAATTCCGTAGGGGCGCGCCGTTTCTGTGATGTGACCAGCAAGCCGGAAAATATCGGCCAGCCCTTTGCCATCGTTCTGGATGACGTGGTGATTTCCGCCCCGGCCATTCGTGAACCGATTTGCGGCGGCGCTGCCCAGATTTCGGGTAGCTTTACGGTTGAAGAAACAAACGATCTGGCTTTGTTGCTCCGCGCCGGTGCGTTGCCTGCTCCGTTGAGCGTGATGGAAGAACGGACTGTGGGCCCGTCCCTGGGGGCGGATTCGGTTGAGGCCGGGAAAACGGCGTGCCTGATGGCGTTGTTGTTTGTGATTATTCTGTCCATGACTGTCTATGGGTTGTTTGGCGTGTTTGCGTCTGTGGCCCTGTTACTGAACATGGTGATGATCATGGCGATTATGTCAGTGTTGCAAGCCACGCTGACCCTGCCGGGGATTGCCGGTATCGTTCTGACCATCGGTCTGGCGGTGGATGCCAACGTGCTGGTGTTTGAACGGATGAAGGAAGAATTGCGGTCCGGGCGCAGCATTAATTCTGCACTGGATACGGCCTATCGCCGCGCTTTGACGACCATTACCGACTCCAACCTGACATCGTTGATTGCGGCTTTGGTTCTGTTTTCCTTTGGCACCGGGCCGATCAAGGGCTTTGCCGTGACCATGACCATCGGCATTATTACGTCGTATTTCTGTTCGCTGGCGTTGACGCGGGCGATGATTGTGACGTGGTTGCACACCGTTAAACCCAAATCCATCCCGGTTTAAGAACAGGCCGGAGAGGGCAGGACATTATGATTATCAAGCTGATCCAGCTGGTTCCCGACAACCTGAAGATTGATTTCTTCGGTCACCGTTTCTACGCCTTTATGATGAGTTTGATCATCATTGGCGGGTCGATCCTGTGCCTGGCGACCAAGGGCCTGAATTTCGGGATTGATTTTACCGGTGGTACGGTCATTGAAATCGCCGTAGAAACCGACCCGGATCTGGTCGGGATGCGCGAAGATTTAAATGCGTTGGGTTTGGGTGATATTTCGATTCAGGAATTTGGTGATGCCAAGTCCCTGATGATCCGCCTGCCGCAGCAAGAGGGCGGCCCGGAAGAGCAACAAGGTGCCATTCAAAAAGTGCAGGACACGTTGACCGCCGAATTTGGCGAAGGTCAGGTTGATTTCCGCCGCACCGAATTTGTTGGCCCGCAGGTGGGGCAAGAGCTGAAGCGGGATGGCCTGATTGCGATGATTGTCGCCATTCTGGGCATCATGGGGTACATCTGGATCCGGTTTGAATGGCAATATGGGGTTGGGTCTTTGCTGGCCTTGATCCATGACGTCATGGGTATTCTAGGCTTGTTCTCGTTGACCCAAATGCACTTTGACCTGTCCACGCTGGCGGCCATTTTGCTGGTGGCGGGGTATTCGATTAACGAAACCGTGATCATTTTTGACCGTATCCGTGAAACGATGCGGAAATTCAAAAAGATGCCGATGCCGGACATTATCAACTATTCCATTAACTCCACATTGCCGCGGACGGTCATGACTTCCGGGTCGACCATTCTGGCCATTACGGCGTTGTGGCTGTTTGGCGGTGAAGTGATCCGCAGCTTTACATCCGCTCTGTTCTTCGGGATTTTGATTGGTACGCACTCGTCTTACTTTGTGTCGGCGCAATCTTTGTTCTATCTGAAACTGCGCCCGAATCCGAATGATGCAGGCAACGGTAACGGCGAAGAAGTGGCCGCATAATCCATCATGGATGTGACACCGCTCGTTCCCTCCGGGGCTCAGATTATCCAGGCCTATGCGGATGGAACATTCCGCGTATCCGGCGTCGTGCATGACGGTGCGGTGATGGTCTTCCCTGATAAAACTGTAAGTTGGACCGTATCGGTAAACGCGGATGTGGGCGTGGATGATTTCGCACCCCTTCTGGACCGTGCAGGCGAATTTGATGTCGTGCTTTTGGGTCTGGGTGCGACGGTCACAAACCCGCCGTTCGAATTGCGCCGTGCGTTGAAAGAGCGGGGCTTGAGTGTTGATTTTATGGATACCGGTGCGGCATGCCGCACCTATAATGTTTTGATGGCCGAGGGGCGACGCGTGGTTGCCGCCCTTTTGCCGGTTTAACGCCTAGCCAATTTGAGGGATAAAAAATGGCTGATCCGACGATGATGGCAAACCTTGCGACCGACATGACGATTGTCGAAATGTTGATGAGCCCGGCTGTATGGTTGAGCTTTGCGACATTGGCTCTGCTCGAAGTTGTTCTGGGCATCGACAATATTATTTTCCTGTCGATCATTACCGACAAATTGCCAAAACACCAGCAACCGCTAGCGCGAAAAATCGGGCTGGGGCTGGCTTTGCTGATGCGGATTATCTTGCTGTCGATGATTGCGTGGATTGCAACGCTGACAACACCCGTTTTCACGTTCTTCGCCGGTCCGGAAGGACTGGACCCGCATACAGTTTCGTGGCGTGACATGATCATGTTGGGGGGCGGTTTGTTCTTGCTGTGGAAAGGGACGGGCGAAATCCACCATACAATGGAAGGCCATGACGAAGATGTAACGGGCAAAAAATCCGCTGTATTCGGCTGGGTCATTGTCCAGATTGCTATTCTGGATCTGGTCTTCTCGCTGGACTCTGTCATTACCGCAGTTGGTATGGCCGATCATTTGCCCGTTATGATTGCCGCCGTTGTGTTCGCGATTGCTGTTATGCTGTTCGCGGCAGAGCCGGTCAGCAAGTTTGTGCATGACCACCCGACGATTAAAATGCTGGCCCTCAGCTTCATTCTGCTGGTGGGTGTGGTGTTGATTGCCGATGGTCTGCACCTGCATATTCCGAAGGGCTACCTATACTTCGCGATTGCGTTCTCGTTGGGTGTGGAAACGCTCAACCTGCTGTCCGCGAAACGCCGGGCACGCAAAAACGCGGAGGCTGCGCACTAAGCCGCAGGACCATAAAAGAAAAATGCCCGGTTATGCCGGGCATTTTTTATTGTTCGTGTTTTGCCTTTATGGTCCGGGCGGTGTGTTTGTATTAACCGCCCGTGACAACAGGAAGCTGGGTTGACGGATGCCGTACCCGGTAATGCGGATGGATGCATCATCTATCGTAACCAACGAAAAGGCCCCAATCGCGCGGCCCAGAATGGTATGACGCTGAACCAGCGATTGCTGGGTGATATAATGAATCCCGTTGATTTCATGGTGTTGATTGCGGTGGCGGTGGCCGGCCATGCAAAGGATGACCTTGCCGCTGTCTTCCATCATTTTGCGAATATCTTTGCCCTCGCGGTAAAAGGCGGGGAAATAGTTGGTCAAATTCTTCTCGATATACTCGTCATCTGCAGCGGAATTATCCAGCGGGACGTGGGAAAAAACGATGCAGGGTTTGGCCGCACGGGCGAGGGCATCGCGGAACCAGTCAACATGGCTGGCCCAGGCGGATAAATACCCGTCGCCATCGCGCCCGTTCACGTTCGGACTCCACAGGATCAAATTATAATCACCCACATCGACCAGTTGCGATTCCGGGGAATAGCCCAGGATGGCGGCGTTATCGGCACGCGACAAGTTTTTCAGATCATGGTTGCCGTTAATTGAATAATGCGGGCCCGATCGCTGATTGAAATGCTGGGTCAGTTGCTTCAAGTAATGAGCATCATCAGCCGGAGTCTTGAGAATGACCCGGTCCCCCATATCTACAGAAAAATCGACCCCGTTCCCGTTCGCGACTTTGACAAACCGGTCCATAAGCTTCGGTGCTTTGGACCCTTTTTTATTATTGATGTCAAAGCCGTAATGAATATCGGTCACGACTGCAAAACGTAACGCCATGAAGGGGTTATAGCAGATTCGTATTCCGCCCTCCCAGAAAAATCGGATTGCGGCCATCCCGTTGAAACGTCATGGAAAAAAGGGGCCGCTGCAATGGCAGGGGCCCCTTTAATCGTTTGTGCGCTGCAAATTAAGCGGCGATTTTCAGCGGACCTTTTTCAAACAACTGGCCGACATAGTCCCAGTTGATCAGGCTGTCGACAAAGGCTTCCAGATATTTTTGGCGCGCGTTGCGATAGTCGATGTAATAAGAGTGTTCCCAAACATCGCAACCCAAAATCGGCGTCTTGCCATAGACCAGTGGGTTTTCGCCGTTGGCGGTTTTAGTGATTTCCAGTTTGCCCGTCGCATTGTCTACGGCCAGCCAGCACCAGCCGGACCCGAATTGCGTCATACCGGCCTGAATGAAATTGCCACGGAATGTGTCAAAGCCCCCCAGATCGGATGTGATTTGTGCATCCAGTTTCCCGGGGATGGATTTTCCACCACCGTTCTTTTTCATCCAGTTCCAGAAATGGATGTGGTTGTAATGCTGGCCCAGTTGGTTGAACAACCCGGCTTTGGATTTGTCTTTGAACGCGGCGACCATCGCTTCTTCCAGCGACAGGTTTTCCAGACCGGATCCGGCCAGCAGCTCATTGCCCTTGTCCACATAGGCTTTGTGGTGTTTATCGTGGTGGAATTCCAGCGTTTCACTCGACATAAAGGGTTGGAGTGAATCATACGCATAGGGAAGTTCGGGAAGGATGAGAGCCATGCTATTCTCCTGATCGCAATTATGGTTATAATCTCTTGCGGTATTAGACCGCTGACCAAGATACATCGCTGACGGGTTTTGACAACAGTGAAAACAAGTAAAGATTCATTAGGGTATGCAGGCGATCTGGTCCGGGATCAGGATCCGGACCGTTTTATGATAACCCTGTTTTTTGACGGTGATGTCCGTGCCGATTTGTGGACGCTGTATGCCTTTCACCATGAAATCGCCAAAACGCGTGAAGTGGTTACCGACACGCATATCGGTCTGATCCGTCTGCAATGGTGGCGTGACGCGATTGCGGCGATGTATGATGGCGGCGACGTGCCGCATCATCCGATTACCGAACCACTGGCCGATATGATTAAACGGCGCGGGTTGAACCGCGAATGGTTTGATGCGGTGATCTACGCCCGCGAATTTGATCTGGAAGATGTTCTGCCCGGCAATTTACCTGGCTTGATCAATTACGCCGATTTCACACAAACGCCGTTGATGCGTCTGGCGTTACAAATTACCGGCGATGATGTCGATGCACCCGATGTCGCGCCGATTGCGATTGGGTGGGCGTTGTCCGGTTTGATCCGCGCCGTTCCATTTCATGCGGGGCAATCGCGGTGTTTCATGCCGGGGGATTTAATGAACCGGGCGGGGTTATCGACCGATGCGCTGTATGCCGGGCGCGATTTGGATAAACTGTCCGCAATTGTTGCGACCGTGCGGGATCAGGCCCAAAGCATGATCCAAAACCTGTCGGGGAGCAGCCGTCTGGCGCGCCTGTATCATGCCATGGCATCGTTCGATCTGGCTCGTGTGGCCAAGGCACAGGACAATGTTTTTAGGGCAAAACTGGCCCATCGCGGCCCATTTTTCCCGCTTTTACTCTGGCGCGCGGCTCGAAAGTAACATTTTGGAAAGACCCCGGCCTGTATAATAAAGACGGGTCAAAAAAAGGGGTTTCTGATGGCTTTACCGCCGATTATTTCGAACTTGCCGATCTTCAAGTTCTTCCGTTCGGAAGCGCCGACGCAGGCGCCGCAACAAACACAAACCGCAAAATCCGGTGGCGGGGCGTTGCCGCGCGACGTGGTCGAAGTGTCAGAGGCTGCGCTGGATAAACTGAGCCAGTCACAAGACAAAATCCGCAACGAAGCGCAGGCGCGTGATACGGCGGAAGATGTCCGGGATGACCTGGCCGAGAATGACGATGTATCCCTCGGCCTGGATGAAGAGCGTCTGAGCGCTTAGACTTTAAATCCTATAACGGATTATTTGTTGTGCTGGGCGCCGTCGGGCCCAGAATGTGCATCTGCTCGATGGCTTCCTGACGCAAGGCCGGGTCGCTTGGCAGGTTGTCCGCCGCCGGCGCAGGCATCGGTGCTGGCATCGGTGCTGGGGCTGGTGCGGGGTTTGCCGACGATGTTGCCGCCTTTGCGTTATCTTCAATTTTTTCCATCGCATCAGCGTCCGGCTTCAAAACAATCGGCGGTGGGTTATGCGGATCGGTTGGTCGCACGGGTTCCGGCACACGCGGCGCATCTGCGACAGACGCCGGTCCTTCAGCCGGGGCGGTGGTTTCCGTGGCAGATTCCGGTGCCGGTACCACATCTGCCGCTTGTTCAGGTGCAGGTGCGGCAGGTGTTTCAGAAACCGTCGGGGCCGCAGGGGCATCATTTGTCTGGCCTAGGGCCGGAGCGGCGATGGCCTCGGGTTTTGTTTCCGCTTGCGTCTCAGCCTGTGTTTCGGGTGCGGTTGTTGTGTTTGTCGCGGGGGCGTTCAATGCGTCTTCCGCGCTGACTTCGGTGGGAGCTGTGGCTTGTGTCGCGTCCTGTGCCGGAGGCGTTGGCGTTTCGGCTATTGCGCCAACGTTCAGTTCAGCCGCAGGGGCCCCTGCGGCGGTTTTGCGTGCAACGGCGGCGTCCTTGCGATCTTGCTGTACGGCGCGGTGATCTGCAAGATGATCGCGATGTTCCGCCTGAATCCGCTTCATGGCATTGCGTTTGCCATACGGACCGGTTTGTTCCATCTCAACAAAAATTCCAGTATTGGCGAGGAAAAAATCACGATAATCCGCTCGCTGTGTTTCAATACGCGGGCGCCATGCCGCGACCAGATCATCGGCATTACCGTTCATCCGCGTGCGGGTTTGTGCCATGGTCAGGGCCTCTGTCGTCCACGGGCGGCCGCGTTCCGGAATGGAATTGGCGTTGCGGATAAAGGTGCCTTCGCCTTCGCGCAGAATGATGCGGCCACGATTTGTTTCAATCGTCAGTTCGCCTTTCGGCACGTAGACACCGTACAGGTCGTCGACCATGCCGGCCCAGACATCGGTGCCGCGAACGTTGATTTTACCGTATCCGGTGACCAGCGTGACATCCGGTCGTTCGGCATCCGCAACCTGTCCCGGTTGGAAATGAAATGGGCCGATAGGAAAGCGGAAGCGGGCGAAGCTTTGTTTTGAATCCAGATCGTTGAAATTGAAATTATCAATGCCCATTTCAGCTTCGGCACCAATCGCGGTGCGGCTGCCGTCGATGAAGGCGATCATGGCGCGGCTGTCTTTGCCCGTGGCGATGACATCGTGAATTGCAACCGGGGCGCCAACGGTTAATTGTTCCGCCGCTGCGCCCGCACCGCCGCGCAGAATCATGGCCGATCCATCAATCGCTACAACTGTGCCGATGGATGGCAGGGTGCGCGCGTCTTCCTCGCTCGCGGCGGCGGCGGGGGCAGACGTTGCGTTCTGCGCCATCGCAGGCAAAGCGAGAACCGTCAAGGCCATGGCCGAGGTGACAACGCTGCTGAGAAGGATGTGGCGATAGTGGTTCATTATAAAACTCTTTCAATGGATGCGGGTGGTCCGATTCTCCAGACCATCACAGTGTTAGGCTGGATTTTGGCGGATTTGCGGCCCGATCTCAATGAAATCGGGCCGTTTTTATGGGGTTTTCCGCAATATTGGTGACTTTATCAGTGTAATTTCGGGAAATGCCCGTCTTTGAGGAAGGACAGGATGCCACGGCGGGCAGCCGGATTATTCATGATAAAGGCATGGGCGGCCGGGACGGTCATGTGATCGGCCATGCCGGGCAGTTTTGTGCTTTCGACCGTAACCAGACCGTCATTGGGTCCGACAGATGCCGGACCGAACATCGACATCACCGCGCTGGTTCCTGCGATCACGCCCAATTCAAAATCAACCGGATGATCGCCATAGGGTGCGCGGGATTCCGTCGTCAACTCCTGTCCAGCCGGGCCGAAGAAGGCTTTGTAGAACCAGATGTCTTTCAAAAGATCGGCCACCTCGCTGCCTTTATTCGGCGGCCCCATCATCACCACGCGGCCCAGATTGGGCGGACGGTGCCGTTCGATATAGGCGCGGGCAACCAACCCACCCATGGAATGGGTGACGAAATGAATTTGATCAAACGCATTAAACGCATCGTGGTGGACCAGTTTTTTATGAATTTCCCCCGTTAACCGATCAATCGTCTTGTCGGTGGATGGATAAGACAGATTCAAAACGGCATAGCCGGAATCTTCCATAAATTCGGCCAGCCCCGACATGATAATACGGGGCTGGGCGATGCCATGCATCAGGACGACGAGTTGTTTTTCAGTATTGACGGTCATTTTTTCTGCGGTTCGGTGATGTCCAAAACGCGATGGTCGCCCGTTGCGGGATCAAATACAACAATACGGTGGTTGTTGGTGTCGGCAATCCACAATTTCCCGTCAATCGCTGCAACATCGCCCGGTTCGTTCAGGGGCAGGCCCTTCAAATCCATCGTCGTCAGCTGACCGTTTTGCAGATCATAGGTGCGCAGAGTGTTGTTATAAGTGTCGGCCAGAACAATCTGATTGTTCAGTGTTGTTAAACCCTGTGCGTGTTGCAGGCGGGCATCCGGATACATCCCATCAACCAAGCCAAAATCAAACAGCCCGGTTCCAACCAGTGTTTGGACATTGTTATTTTCCACCCGACGCAGGGCCGAACTTTCCGCGTCAACGAAATACAGGGCAGAGCCAATGTTTTTCAATCCGCTCGGTTGTGCCAGGGTGGCCTCCAAAGCCGGGCCGTCGCCGACGGCTTCGGCGCCGCTGCCCACCATGACCTGCATTGTGCGGGCGGTGGGGGCATAGCGCCAAAGTTGATGTACGCCGGCCATGGCAATGGCCACCGAGCCATCGGGCAGGGCTTCGACATCCCATGGCGAGGCCAGTTCGGTTGTCATCGCTTTCTGTGCCTTGAATGGTGGGGCAAATGTGCGCTTGCCGTTACCGGACAATGTCATGACCGATCCGCTATCCAGATTGGCGACACGCAACATATGGTTATCGGTATCAGCGATATACAAATTGCGGCCAATTAAAACCATGCCACGCGGATGGTTGAATTTAGCCATCACGAATGATCCATCCTGATGGCCGAGTTCGCCAGACCCGATGGTCATTTTAACGGCCCCCGTGCGATCCAGGACCAGAATGCGGTTGTGCCCGGAATCGGCAACAAAAATGAAGTCGCCTGCATCTTCAATCCGGGCCGGGAAAGACAGAGTGGATGTTTTTGTACGGGCCGGAACCAATGTGGAAATATCTGTAAAGGGTGGTGTGATGCTGGCTGTAGTGGCGGATATTGCGGCGTCAATCGCCGTGCGGTGGCCTTCACCAGACCAGCGGGCGGCTTCGCGCCCGTCCGGACCAATCAAAACCTGTGTCGGCCATGCGCGGACGCCAAAACTTTTCCAAATGGCGTAATCGGAATCATTGATCACGGGATGGTTGAGGCCAAAGCGTTGTGCGGCGGCCAGAATGCGTTCGTTGCCTTTTTCGCCTTCGAATTTGGCCGAATGGACACCGATGACCAAAAGTTTTTCACCATATTTGCGTTCCAGAAAATCGAGATCGGGAACAATCTGCATGCAGTTGATGCAGCCATAGGTCCAGAAGTCGAGCAGGACGGCGCGGCCCTGTAAATCCTGCATCGTGACGGGGCGTGTGATGTTCAGCCATCCGCCCGCGCCGCCGGGCAGCAGGCGGTCATAGGTGGTGTCCTGTGCTTGCGCCGGAATGAGGGTGATGATTGATAAAAAGAGGGCAAGCAGGATCGTGCGCATTCTTCGCTCCATTGTAAAATAAACCTCAAATAAAACTCTATTGTGTCATTCCTGCGAAAGCGGGAATCCAGAGGGCCGGGACAGTATGACCCTCATGGCTCTGGATCCCGGGTCAAGCCCGGGATGACAGTGTGTTTTACGCAGCCTGACGCTGCTGCTGGGCCAGCCATTGATCCAGATCGCGCAGGGCGCGAGAGGTCAGAGCCCGTTTTTTATCTCCTCCACGCACCGGACGGCCACGGCCATCAGTTTCTTCCGCCGGGGGAAACAGGCCGAAATTCACGTTCATTGGCTGGAATGTTTCGGCATTCGCGCCGCCGGTGATGTGGCTGAGGATTGCGCCCATTGCCGTTGTTTGTGGCGGAGCGATCAGCGATTGGCCCAGCCGTTCGGCGGCGGCGAAGCGCCCGGCCATAATGCCGACGGATGCGCTTTCCACATATCCCTCACACCCCGTGATTTGCCCGGCGAAGCGCAAGCGCGGCATGGCCTTCATCCGCAATTGCCCGTCCAGCAATTTGGGTGAATTGATGAATGTGTTCCGGTGCAATCCGCCAAGGCGGGCGAACACGGCATCTTCCAATCCCGGAATCATTTTCAATACGCGCGTTTGTTCGGCGTATTTCATTTTGGTTTGGAACCCGACCATATTGTACAGCGTGCCGAGCGCGTTATCCTGCCGCAGCTGAACAACGGCGTAGGGGCGTTCATTCGTGTGCGGGTTGGTCAGGCCGACGGGTTTCATCGGGCCAAAACGCAATGTTTCCGGTCCGCGCGATGCCATCACTTCGATCGGCATGCATCCTTCGAAATAGGGCGTGTTGGCTTCCCATTCCTTGAATTCTGTTTTTTCGGATGTCAGCAACGCATCAATGAACGCGTAATACTGATCCTTGTTCATGGCGCAGTTGATATAGTCCTTGCCCGTACCTGCCGGGCCTTCTTTATCATAGCGGGATTGGAACCACGCCGCGTCCATGTTGATGCTGTCTTTATAGACGATCGGTGCAATGGCATCGAAGAACGCCAGTTCATTTTCACCGCCCAGATTTTTAATCGCATCGGCCAGAGCGGGGGAGGTCAAGGGGCCGGTGGCAATAATAACGCTGTCCCAGTCTTCCGGGGGCAGGCCAGCCACTTCGCCACGTTCAATGGTGACCAGCGGATGATCGTGCAGGGCCTTGGTCACGGAATCCGAAAATGCGTCGCGGTCAACGGCCAGCGCACCGCCCGCAGGCACGGCGTGTTTGTCGCCCATCTGCATGATCAGCGAATTGCATTTGCGCATTTCCGCGTGCAGCAAGCCAACGGCGTTTTGTTCCGCATCATCCGACCGGAACGAGTTGGAGCAGACAAGTTCCGCCAATCCTTCGGTCTTGTGTGCGTCGGTGGGGCGCACCGGGCGCATTTCGTGGAGAATGACGGGCACGCCAGCCTGCGCGATTTGCCATGTGGCTTCGCTTCCGGCCAGACCGCCGCCAATAACATGAATGGGTTTTACGGTCATTGGTCTGATTACGAATCTTTGTACAGGTCGATGTTTTTGGAATAGTAGCTGCCCGAACGGTAGAAACCGTTGCGTTGATATAGACGTTCAGCATCTTCGGCGCCGATATCGGTATCCAGTTCCAGCAATTTGCAACCTTCTTCCATCGCGCGGCTTTCGGCGAATTTGATCAGTTGCGCGCCGTAACCCTGGCCACGGTGGCTGGCTTCGACCACAACGTGTTCGATATAGGTGACAAAACCATCATGAATGTTGTGGTTCGGCATAATGCCGATCACGCCGACAACTTCGCCGCCGATTTGCGCCACGAACATCCGGTATCCGGTCGCACGGGCGACGAACACGCGGCGGGCATAGGTTTGCATATCCAGATGCGGGAACAGTTGATGAATGATGGGATAGGCGCGGTGGTAATCGGCATCCGAACGGGCTTCGCGCACAACCATGCGCGGGTTTTTCCCGTTTGCCTTTTTCTTCGCGGCTTTGGCCGCCGCGTTGCGTTGGGCGGACGTTGTTTTCTTCGCCGGGGTTAAAGGCTGTTTGCCTTTGCGTGTCAGCGTAGAGGCCTTTGCCTTTTTCGTATCTTTTTTGGGGGCGGCCTTTTTGGTTGTTGTTGCTTTCTTAGCGGGGGCGGCTTTGCGCGTTGTCGTTTTTTTCGACATGGGACACCGTTTCTTTTCTTGCGTCATCAATGATGTGAATGATGGCCGCAACCTTAGCACAGCAGTGCAATTGCGGCAATATTGTCATAATAACACAGTTTAGGGCATTCAGGCGGCAATGCTGGTTTTCTGCGGGGTTAACGCCCGCTTCATCATGCGGTCCCATACCATTTTGCGTGATAATTCGCCCTTGATCAGTGTGTCGATAATTTTCCACCGCCGGTTAAAGGACGGGTTGGCATGGTTGTACAAGGTGCGGCTGAGCGTCGTTGCGCCGTGTTCCAGATGCGGGCTGCATAGGATCGCATGCCCCTTGCCCACGCCGCATTCGATAATCGCGGCGGGGCTTCCGGGCAGGGATGTATAGCGCGCCAGAATTTTTGTGCCCGGCTCATCATCGGCGCCGATAAAAACCGGGCCGCCATTGTAGTGCACGGTCGCGGGCATCGGGCCCATATCGTCAAGCCATTCAATCTGCGCGGCATGGTTCCATGATTTTGTGACGTCGCGATCTTCGATAAAATCCATCACCGGGCCAACGGCCGTGCCGGGGAAGAAATTGAGTTCGCGCAGGCCGATGATGGCTTGGTCTTCGACCCCCTCGGCCCATTTGATGTCGCGGCTGGCGTAATACGCACCGGCGCATAGGCCGAGATAGGCACCGCCGTCCTCGACATAATGGCGGATGATTTTATTGCCCGCGCCATTCAATTTTTCACAATTATAAAGGTCTGCCCCGCCCGGCATGATGAACAGATTAACGGACTTGTTCAAAATGCCCGTGTGCAAATCCCCGGCGTCACACGTTGTCACAGCGAACGGACCATAGGCATCGCGCAAGGCACGGTGCAATTGCGCATTGTTGTGAACGTAATCTTCGTACACCAGAATACGGGGCGTTGCGGTCATGGTTTTCCTCCGGGAAGGCTGGATTTTTGCAGGTTTTTAGGCGAATGCGCAATCCTGTAAAGGGTGGTTTTTGCCCTTATTCGCTAAATTCCGCCAGATCCGGCACGCGTGAGAAGGCGATTTTCGTGCCGACAAATCCGGCCTGTGTTTTCGGGGATACGCCCAGCCGCAGCGATTCTGCACCGTACTTCGTGTTGATCTTGTCCATCACGGCGGACAGGGCGTCATCCTTCGCCGTTTGTTTGCGCACGGTCGCGGACGCGGTGTCAAATAGATCGTCAGTGATTTCGCCATCGCGGCACAGTTTATAAAGCGACACCGAAACTTTGCGCATCTGCATTGCGCGTGTTTCATCCATCATAGCATCCCACATTTCATCAAGGGCGCGCAGGAAGGAGAAATTGTCCTGCGCAGGAGGCAGGCGAGCCTCTGCCGCCCACCGTGTTTCCATCCGTGTGGCGGGATCAATGATGCGGGTGGAGAAATTTAATCGTGCGGCGAAGAATCCCTCGCGGCGCAACCGCGTGGCGGCCTTGATCAGCAATCGGCGCGCCACTTCGCGCGCGGCATCGGGACGGCGCAGGGCGGGGTCCAGAATACGGCTGTGGCCAAAGATGGATCGATCCGTTTCCGTGTCGGGTACATCATAACCACGCAGATTGTACCAGAACCTTTCGCCCGCAACGCTGCCCCAGACGCGGCGGGCGTGTTTGGGTGATATGTTCCACAGGCCTTCAACGCTTGTAATACCGGATTTTTTTAACCGTTCATTCATGGCGACATTGATGCCGGGCAGATCGGTCAGTTTCAGGGCGAAAAGTTTTTCGGCCATCGTTGCGGGGTCCAGAATGACAAAACCATCCGGTTTTTTCATGTCGGTTGCGACCTTGGCCAGAAAACTGTTCGGGGCCACGCCGATGGAACATTTGATCTGTGTGCCGACATTGTCGCGCAATCCGGCTTTGATCCGTTGCGCCAGCGCGGTTACGGATTCCGCATTGCGCTTGTTCGGGGGCAGGCGGCTGGATAATTCATCAATCGACCAGATTTTATTGATTGGGGTGTGGCGGATGACTTCATCCAGAATCTTATTGTGATAAATCACATATTGATCGTGCCGCGCGGGAACGCAGACCAATTTGGGACACATACGTTTGGCGTCACGAATGATGGTTCCCGTTTTGACGCCATACAATTTGGCTTCGTACGATGCGGCGATGGCACAGGTGTGATCTGTCATCATCGGCACCACGGCCACGGGCCGCCCGCGCAGGTGCGGGTTCAGTTCTTGCTCAATGGTGGCGAAGTAGCTGTTCAGGTCCAGGAACAGCCATTGCAAACCGGATTGTTCGGGTGGGGTGAAGTTCATGATGGCACACACGCATAATTTAGGATTATATACCTGTATTATAGGGGTAAATAAGAACAATTCAAGAACAAAATATAAAATAAAGCTGTCATCCCGGAAAAGGCGCCCGCCTTTATCCGGGATTTTTGCCGTGATGGTCCCTCAATGGCACAAACCCCGGATAATCCCTGTCGGGATTTCCGGGGTGACGGTTTGAAGTTGGGTGGGAGAGTGCTAAACAAAGAACCATGAATTACCGCCATATCTACCACGCCGGAAACTTTGCAGACGTTATCAAGCACATCGTGCTGATGCGGGTGCTGGATTATCTGAAACAAAAAGACAAAGCGTTTTTCGTTTTGGATACCCATGCGGGAATTGGCATTTACGATCTGGACGCCGATCAGGCTCGCCGTACCGCCGAGGCCGATGACGGGATTGCGCGCGTCATGGCGCATGCCGATACGGCGCCAGAGGCCGTGCGCGCCTATGTCGATCTGGTGCGCGGGTTTAACCGGGGGGATGAATGGCGGACCTATCCGGGATCGCCCGCGATTACGCACAGTTTGATCCGCGACCAAGACCGCATGGTGGTCAACGAATTGCATCCCGATGATGTTGTGACACTGGAACATCACATGGGACGTGATGATCGGGTGCGGGTGGAGCATATGGACGCGTATCAGGTGATCAAGGCTCTGTTGCCACCGCCGGAACGACGCGGCATGGTTCTGGTCGATCCGCCGTTCGAAGTGACCGATGAATTTGCCCGCATGACCAAGGCCCTGATCGATGCCCATAAACGCTGGGCCACCGGGGTCTATGCGTTTTGGTACCCGATTAAGGACCCGCGCGTGATTGCCCGGTGGCACAATGATCTGGCCGATACAGGGATTCCCAAAATTATGGCTGTGGATTTCATGATCCGCCCGGCCAGCGACGTCACCCGCCTGAACGGCAGCGGTTTGGTTCTGGTGAATGCGCCATGGACGTTGGAATCGGAATTGAATACAATCTTGCCGTGGCTGGTTTCCACCCTGACCAAGGGTGCGGGATCGTTCACCATCACACATCTGACGGGGGAATAATCATGACGGATCAAACGCAAGGCCAGGCGCAGGAGATGTCGGACAGCCGATTCCACATGTGGCGCGCTATTTTCGCCATGGCCCATGCCGATTCCGTTGTAACGAACGAAGAACGTGCGTTCATGTATAAGATTTTGACGGAAGAACCGCTCTCCGCCATTCAGCGCGCGCAGTTGGAGCGCGATATTTCCGCGCCGCAATCCATTCCGGATATGTTTGCCAAAATTACCGACCCCGATGATCGGAGCCAGTTTTTCTATTTTGCCCGTATGCTGGTCTGGACCGATGGTGACTTTGGCGCGCAGGAACAAAAAATCCTGCTGGAGCTAAACAAAGCCCACGTGAAAATGACGGATATGGATTCCTTTACCGGGGATATGGCCTTTGAACTGGATGAAGAAGATAAAATGAACATCCTGTTCGACCATACGGCCGTGGAAGAGGGGGCGCAAGGCGGATTGCTCGGCGCGTTTTATCGCCGCTTCAGGAAGAAATAATCTGTTGTTACCCCTATCCCGTCATCCCGGAAAACGCGTCAGCGTTTATCCGGGATTTTTGCCGCAGTGGTTCAATTGAGAGCTCAGCGGCATGAGCCCCGGACAAGGGCGTTGCCCTTTCCGGGGTGACGGTTTTTTGGGGGGTGTTTAGGGGAACGCCCTAACACCGTCATGCCGTGTATAGGCAATATTGGCGGGTGGTTCGTTGAGTGGGTTGCCGGGATAGGCCGATCCATCAAACTTCAGTGCGACTTGCCGGGCCGGTTCCCATGATTGTCCGCGCACCTCAATCACAATATCGCGCCAACCATTATTCCGTGTTTCCGCAACCAGAACAGGTCCGCGAATGGGCATAATGTTGCTGATCGGGGTGAAGGATTCATTGTCCGCTTTCATCACAATCATGCTGCACCCCGAGATGCTGCACCAATAATTGTGCGGCCCCTTCATCATCACTAGCGCATCGCGTCGCCCGTCATTGTCCAAATCGACGCGCAGGAAATCATATTGGCTGAAGGCCGGGCCGCGCCCGGATTTGATCATGCTGGCGATGGATTGTTCCAACGCCTTGTCGCTGGGGTCTTTGGGGGCCAGAAAATCCGGCATCGGTGTCAGTGGGCCGTCTGGAATGACGGCCATTTCGGGCGAAGACCCGCATCCCGCCAGAGACAAGGCCAAAGTTGTGACGATGACGGGAATAAAGGAACGCAAATGCACAGACCTTGCGAAAAGAGCGGAAGGGGAGATGTATCCCCGCCGCCCCGAATCTGATCACCGGGGACAAGCGGGGTTTGATTGCGGTGATTGTCCAAGGCCACGTCCGATTTGGCAAGGATTTGCCCCGGAAACGCGCCATTGGGATGTGGACAAATATGGATTATCGCGGGCTTGGCGGGGGTGAAGGTTGGGCGTTCGCCTTTTGGGCCTCCTCATCCTCCAGCTTTTTCCAATCCGGTTTCCCAACAACGGTTTTCGGGAGCTCCTCGGTCCGCGTTTCGAAAGAACGCGGAATCTCCAAGGCGTGCAATTTATCGGCCAGGAAAGTGCGCCATTGCTCGGCGGTGGGTTTATCGGTTGCATCGTCCTTATACCGGATAAATGCCTTGACGGATTCCTTTACCGTTCCCTTGTTCACGCCAATCACAACACATTCAGCAACGGATGGATGCGCATAAAGCGCTTGTTCCACCATGTTTGGATAAACCTTGAATCCGTTGATGGCCAGCATGCGTTTGAGGCGGTCCGTGATAAACACATAACCGTGATCATCGATATGGCCGATGTCGCCAGTGCGGAAAAATCCGTCCCGCGTCATTGTTTTTCGCGTTTCGTCCGGTTTGTTCCAGTACCCGCGCATAACCTGTGGCCCGCGAATGCAAATTTCCCCCGTGGTCCCGTTGGGCAGTGATATATCCGGGTTTTCAGGATCGACGATTTTAATTTCCGTCCGCGGCATGGGTTGACCGACGCTGGCCGGATGGTTTTCCCCGCAGGGCGGGTGGCTTGTGGCCACAGGGCTGGTTTCGGACAGCCCATATCCCTGATATACGCCGCAACCGGTGGCTTTTTCAAAGGCGGCCTTAACATCGGGTGGCAAAGCGGCACCACCGGAAATCACGGCCCGGATGCTTTTCAGGTTGTAGTGTTCCAGATCCTGATGCGCGACGATGCCCTGTAACATGCGGGGCACGGCGGGGAATACAGTGGGGCGATGTTTGTGAATGGCCTCCAGCGTGGCCGTCATATCGCGTGGGTTGGGCAGGATGATAATTTCCGATCCTGTCGCCATGGCATTGATCAATCCGACAGTCAGACCAAAAATATGAAAGAACGGAATGCTGACCAGGAATTTTTCACGTCCCATTTGGATCAGGGCCGGGTCATGGTCGCGGTCCGGCCGCGCGCCAAACATCTCTTCGATCTGTTTGACGTTCGCGGCAATGTTGAAGTGGGAGAGCATCGCGCCCTTTGGTGTCCCTGTGGTCCCGCCCGTATATTGCAACAGGGCGACATCGTTCGGATGAATATTTACCGGGAATGGTTTGACGCCGTATAAACCCAGATCGCTGAACGTGCGGATGGCGGTGCTGCTGCGGTCGGGGCTGAATACGTCTTTGCTTTTAAAAAGTCGAAACAAGATGGATTTAAAGGTCGGCAACATATCAGCCATGGGGCAGACGATGAGTTTTTTCAAAGATCCATCTTTGACCAAATCCGGTGCGCTGTTCTTGGCGTCGCCATATTGTTTTAAATCCAGCGCCACCATGACTTCGGTGCCGCTGTCCGCGATTTGTTTGCGCAATTCATCGGCGGTGTAGAGGGGGCTGAAATTGACGATGGTGGCGCCCAGTTTCAACGCCGCAAACATCATCACCGGGTAGAAAGGTGTGTTCGGCATGTATAATCCGACACGCGTGCATTTGCGAACACCTTGCTGCTGCAAGCCCGCCGCAGTGCGGTCAACCATCTGGCCGAATTCGCGGTAGGTGATATGCCGGCCCATAAAGTTGATAAAGGGGCGGTCGGGGTAACGGTGCAGGGCCCGGTTCAGCGCGTCCACCAATGTGATGCGGGGGATGGCCATGTCCCATTGTGCGCCCGGCGCATAATATTCGGCTGGCGGAGCAATGCTCCGCGTGGTGCGAGAATTCTTCCCTGTCATAACGATCCCTGTCTGTTCGGTCCGCTCTTTTAAGGCCAGGCGGTATGGAATCTGCATAACAGTCTGTTTTTATACTGTAAACCCACACGCAATGTTGCGGGTGCACAGTGTAAAGAGGCGCAACGTCTTAATAACCCGCCGCATGCGGGCGTGTCATATAGGCCTGAAACGCCCGAATGCTGTCATTAAAGAGAGTGAGCAACCTGTGGATAACGTCAATCGGTGGTGTGATGCCGCCACGGGCCAGGTCGGATTGTTCGTCCAAAAGCTGGCGGCAATACTGGGCCAGGCGGCTCAGGCCGAAATTGCCGGCAACGCCAGTCATGGAGTGTAAATCTCCCCGAGGAATTGACCCCGATTCTTCCAGTGTCGTCAGGATGCGTTCGGCATCCATGATGAAATCATGGAAGAGCTTCAGGAGCTGGTCGTCGCCAATATAGCTCGAAAATTGTTCAACCTGTTCCGTGTTGAGAAGGGGAACGGGAAGTAAATCATTTGCGATGACCGGTGGCGTGACAAACGGATCATCCGCGCCTAATCCCAGAACGGAGTCGATCGTTTTATAAAGTTTCAGGGCGTCCACGGGCTTAACCAGACATTCATCCATCCCGGCTTCCAGGCAGGCTTTCATCTCGTCGGGCAGGGCGTGCGCGGTTAAGGCGACGATGGGCAAGTCGATAGCGGATAGTCCCAACTCTTCGCGAATAACGGTTGTGGCTTCAATCCCGCTCATTCCGGGCATTTGAATATCCATCAGAACCATATCGTACTGTTTTGACTTGACGGCTTCGACCGCGGCATAACCGTTGTCGACAATGTCAAAACTGTATCCGCCTTTTCGCAACTGGGCGGACACCAGGGCTTGGTTCATTGGGATGTCTTCGGCAATCAAAATGTGGGCTTTTTCAGTCTGTTGCGTCATCGCCTGCTCGGCATCCAGAGTGTTACTGGCGGGAATAATTCCATCGGCAACCAATGTGGGCAGTGTGACTGTGAATGTCGTCCCTCTGCCATGTTCGCTGTTCACTGTGATTTTTCCATCCATCTGGGTCATCAGGTTGAGCGCAATGCTCAGTCCCAATCCCGTTCCACCAAAATTGCGTGTGATGGATGTGTCGGCCTGTTCGAAAGCCTCAAAAATGATTTTTAACTTATCTTCGGCAATACCAATTCCCGTATCGGTGACGGAAATGGTCAGCGTTTCATTTTGCTCGTCAATCGGGCTGGAGTGTAAGGACAGCCGGACCGATCCGGATTGCGTAAATTTCAGGGCGTTGGACAACAGGTTCATCACAACCTGACGCAGGCGCAATTCGTCATTGACGATATATTCGGGAACATTCGGTCCGATCACCATGTGCAGTTCCAGGTTTTTTCGGTCTGCATCCGGTTGCACCAGATCGATACAGCTTTCCATCAAGCTGCGAATGTTAAATGTATGTTTGACGATCTTCATTTTTCCGGCCTCGATTTTTGAAAAATCGAGAATGTCATCAACCAGCAGAATCATGGATGACACTGCGGAGTGGATTTGTTTCAGGTAATAATCCTGCGTTTCATCCAGTTTTGTTTTTCGCAAAAGTTCGCTGAAACCGAAGACGCCGTTGATAGGGGTCCGTATTTCATGGCTCATCTTCGCCAGAAACAGTGATTTGGCTTTTGTCGCTTCCTCGGCGCGCTTTTCGCTGGCCGCCAGATCGTCAACAAGCTCGTGGCGCCGCAAATCCTGCAACATGATCAGGCCAAAGACAAATGTCCAGAAAGCCGTGGTCATGTACAGGGCCTGAATAACGCCGGACGATACAATTTCCTTTACCGAAAAGGGCATCAGGAAGAAGACCGACAACGTTATAATGGGTGAGATAATCGAAAACAGCAGGATGTTCAAAACACCAATACGTTGATTGTTCTGGTCCAGCCACGCGCGATAAGCCAACCCGCAACCAACGGAAATCCACATGCCCATGATCGCCGTGGGAACACCAAGCCCGCCGAAATACGCACGGGTGGCCGATGTAATCAGCGCGGCAATTGCCGCCGGGATGGGGCCGACAAAGAACGCACAAATGGCCAGAATGGCATTGCGGGCATCCAGAACAACCTCGCTGGAATAACGCACGGCCATGGCAATCATCAGTGAAGCTAGGCATCCGAAAACGATGCCGACAATGATTTTGCGGCGCGCCGTGTTCTGTGATCGCGACCAATCTTCGGCCAAGCCGAACAAAGCAAAAATCCCAACCGTGATCAGGAAATGTTCGGCGATGGTCTGCAGCGATGTAACGCTGTCTGTGGGGAAAAGAATGGTTTTATGGTGCATCTAAATACGTTGGCTCTATGTCTTGGGCTGAAAATCAGGGCATATTAACCGCCTTTCAGGTCAGGGCGAGTCTTTATTTTCCATTTTCCCGGCTTTTTCCAGTGGCTGGACAGGCGCGCTTTCTGGCTCTAAAGAATCTAAAGTCTATAAAAACAGGGAGTTATATTATGTCCTCTCACACACAGGACCCTATTGTTATCGTTGGCATGGCCCGCACCCCGATGGGTGGGTTTCAGGGCGATTTCGCCAATCTGACCGCCCCGGAATTGGGCGCGGCCGCCATTCGTGCGGCATTGCAACGATCCGGCGTGGCAGGGGTGGATGAGGTCATCATGGGCAATGTCCTGTCCGCCGGGCAGGGACAAGCCCCGGCGCGGCAAGCATCGATCGGTGCAGGCATTCCCAATTCCGTGGGCTGTACCACCATCAATAAAATGTGTGGATCGGGGTTGAAGGCTGTCATGCTGGCGCATGATTTGATCACAGCCGGAACCAATGACGTGATGATCGCGGGGGGCATGGAAAGCATGACCAATGCGCCATACCTGTTGCCCAAGGCGCGTGGCGGGTACCGCATGGGGCATGGTCAGGTGATTGACCATATGTTTTTGGACGGTCTGGAAGATGCGTATGACCGTGGCAAGTTGATGGGTGTTTTCGCGGAGTTGTGCGCCGGTGAATATAAATTCACGCGTGAAGCCCAGGATGCCTTTGCCATTGAATCGCTGGCCCGTGCGCAAAAAGCCGATTTCACGGCGGAGATTGTTCCCGTGACGGTCAAGGTTGGCAAAGAAGAAAAAATTATCTCCATCGACGAACAGCCGGGCAAAGCCCGCCCGGATAAAATTCCGGGACTGAAGCCTGCGTTTAAACCGGATGGCACGGTCACGGCGGCGAATGCAAGCTCGATTTCCGATGGTGCGGCGGCGCTTGTATTGATGCGCCGAAGTGCGGCGGAGAAAGGTGGTCATAAAATTCTGGCCACGATCGCCGGTCATTCAACCTTTGCCCATGAACCGGCATGGTTCACCACCGCCCCCGTTGGTGCGTTGAAAAAATTGTCCGATAAAACCGGATGGGCGATGAAGGCTGTCGATCTGTTTGAAATCAACGAGGCCTTTGCCGTCGTGACCATGGCCGCAATGAAGGACCTGGATCTGCCGCATGACAAGGTGAACGTCCATGGCGGGGCCTGTGCCCTTGGTCACCCGATTGGGGCATCCGGCGCGCGCGTGTTGGTGACGTTGATTGCGGCGCTGGAAAAATACGACCTGAAACGCGGTATGGCGACATTGTGCATCGGTGGCGGTGAAGCCGTGGCTGTGGCTGTAGAGCGCTGAACGAAAAGAGAAAATTTTAAGGGTGTTCGGGCTGGCTATTCGCCTTACCCTTAATCAGGACGCTTAAAAACAAGCAAAGGAGGTTCTCCATGCTTCAATATGCTGTCCTTTTTCTGATTCTGGCGCTGATCGCGGGCTTCTTTGGATTTAGTGGTGTCGCAACCGTGTCGGTGGGGTTTGCAAAAATCCTGTTCTTGCTCTTTGTTGTGCTGTTTATCGCATCAGCTGTGTTCGGTTTTATTCGCCGCCCGCATGCCTGAGGTGGATAACCACAATTTTTTGCACGACAGCATGGGATGACGCTTTCGTACCGGGCTCCCAGCCTGTACGATTGCGCCCATGTTGACCGAAGAGCAAAAATCTATCCGTGATATGGTGCGGGATCTGGCCCGGGACAAAATTGCCCCGGGTGCACGCATGCGTGATCAATTCGCCATGTTTCCCCGTGAACAATTAGACGCCATGGCCGAACTCGGCCTGCTGGGTATGCTGATCCCCGATGAATGGGGTGGTGCGGATGCGGGCGTTTTGAATTTCTGTCTGGCGATTGAGGAAATTGCCGCCGCCGATGGGGCGTTGTCTACCATTGTGTCTGTGCATTCGTCACCGTCTTCCACCTGTATCCTGAAATACGGCAACGATGCACAGAAAGAACGGTTTTTAAAACCGCTGGCACAAGGGCAGTGGATTGGTGGGTTTGCCCTGACCGAGCCTGGTGCGGGCTCGGATGCGTCCGCCATGGCCACGCGCGCGTACCGTGATGGTGATGATTATATTATCAATGGCGCGAAACAATTTATTACATCGGGTAAAAATGGCGATGTGATTATCGTTTTTGCTGTGACGGACCCCGATGCCGGGAAAAAGGGCATGTCCGCCTTTATCGTGCCCACGGACACACCGGGCTATAATGTCACGCGGATCGAAGAAAAAATGGGGCAACATGCATCCGATACCTGTGCATTGAATTTCGATGATATGCGCATTTCTTCCGCCAACCGTCTGGGTGAAGAAGGGCAAGGCTACGCGATTGCGCTGGCCAATCTGGAAGGCGGGCGTCTGGGTATTGCCTCCCAATCTCTCGGCATGGCGCGGGCGGCGTATGAATCGGCACTGTTCTATGCAAAGGATCGCAAAAGCTTTGGCAAGTCCCTGATGGATCATCAGGCGGTGGCCTTCAAACTGGCCGACATGGCGACGCAGATCGAGGCCGCGCGATTGATGATTCATAACGCTGCGCGGATGAAAGACGCGGGATTGCCCTGCACGCGCGAAGCTTGCATGGCGAAATTATTCGCATCCGAAATGGCGGAAAAGGTCGTTCATGATGCCATTCAAATCCATGGTGGTTATGGTTATCTGGCCGATTTTCCGGTGGAACGTATTTACCGCGATGTGCGTGTAACCACAATTTACGAAGGAACCAGCGATATTCAACGCATGGTGATTGCCCGCGAAATCGCGAAGGAGAGCGTATAATGGATATTCAAAATCAAACCGTCATAATTACCGGCGGCGGGTCCGGCATGGGCGCAGAAACGGCCCGATATTTTGCCAGGGCCGGGGCCAAAGTGGTGTTGTGGGACATGAATTTTCCCGCCGCAGAGGCCGTGGCGAAAGAGATTGGCGGCGTGGCCGTGCAATGTGATGTCACCAATGAAGACAGTGTGAAGGCCGCGATTGAAAAATCCGGTTCGCCCCGTATCCTGATTAATTGTGCGGGTATTTTGCTGGGCAAACGGATTGTCGGGCGCGATGGTCCTGCGGACCTGGATCATTTTATGAAGGTGATCAACGTCAATCTGGTCGGCACCTATAACACCATGCGTTTGGTTGCGGGGGTGATGACGGGGCTGGATCCGGTGAATGATGATGGCGAACGCGGCGTGATTATCAACGCCGCATCCATCGCCGCTTTCGAAGGCCAGATGGGGCAGGTGGCGTATAGCGCGTCCAAGGGCGGAATCGTTGGTATGACACTGCCCGCCGCACGCGATCTGGGCAAACTGGGTGTGCGCGTCATGGCGATTGCGCCGGGCGCGGTGCAAACCCCGATGATCGACACGATATCGCAGGAGTTACAGGATTCCATCGCCGCGAATATCCCGTTCCCATCCCGTATGGCGAAACCGGATGAATTTGCGAAGCTGGCATTGCATATCGTGGATAACGCCTATCTGAACGGATCGGTGATCCGGCTGGACGGGGCGTCACGGTTGGCGGCGAAATAGAATAAAAAACCCGGCGCATTGGCCGGGTTTTTTGTTTTTATTGTCTGTCTTTTTACTGCGGGCCGTTCATGTCGTTGCGGGGCGCTTCGCGTTTTTTCTTATAGCTTATATGTGCCAGCGCACCGGCTCCGACCAGAGCGGCGAAAAGTCCGACCACTCCACAGATGCGAGTCACAGCCAAGGCCATGCCTTGTCCGGCTTTTTGTCTTTCCCATGTATCCTGGGCGCATTTCGTCAATAATGGATCTTGCGGATCAACCCAGATTTTCACAGGGGCTTCTACCGTTTCCTTGTCAGTGTAATACCATTCCAATTGCCGTTCGGCTTCGCGCGAAACACAACGTTTTTGATAGTGCGCCCGAATGTCGTCCTGCGTCATGCCTTTCAATCGGTCATGTTCATCTGAAAGCGTATTGTGTGCACTGATAAGTCCCGACCCGGCAATACCCAAGGCTGTCAGCATAAGAGCGCCAGCAACGAGATTGAAGGCCATTTTGATTTTTGAATTGGGTGTATGTGTCATTTGATACTTTTTTGAATAAAGAGTTTCGGAATGAAAATTTACGATGGTTTTGGTTCTTTCTTTTTACCGCCACCAAGTGCCAGATAACCCATCATGCCGCTCAAGACCAGGCATGAGAGGCCGGCAAAAATATTAAAATGGTTGGCGGATTTTGCGACCGCAATGATAGCCTCATGCGTTTTTTGGGGGCATGATTGTACCGATTTTGAATTGGGGTCTGCGGTAATTGTAATCGTGTGTGGCCCATTGGCCGTAATTGTTTTTACGGATGTTTCAAACGCCTTTCTGGCATCGCGTTGAAGGCACAGATCGGCGTAATGGGCCTGGATCGCTTCATCGGACAGATTTTTCCTTTTGTCCAGGGCTTCTTCGCCCATTTTAACGGCAATTGGCGTTGTTGCGCTTGCGATCAAAAAGCTCACACTCAATACACCCATGATATAGCGGCTGGGCTTGCTTAAATCGTTCGACATTTTAAATTCCTCTTTAAAAAATTACGGCTTGGGCGCATTCAAACGGCGGGAACGCCAAACCAATCCGCCAACGGCATACAGGCTGACCATGCCTCCAAACAGAACGCCGGATTTATTGATGCTCAGCGCGGTCGCGGCAGATTTCATGGCCTGAGTGTGTTCAGATTCGGCGCAATCTTTAACCGCAGTGGAGTTGGGATGAACGGGAACGGTGAAATGTTCATCACGGTTCTGGTCACCCGCGTCCAACGTATAGGCCTGTTCCCAAACGACATTAAACGCATTGCGGCGTACGCACAGGTCTTTATATGTTTCATGCGCCTGTTCGGTCGTCATGGACTTCATCTTTCCATGTGTTTCGTTGCGCTCGCCAATCATGGCGCCGTTATAGGCGGCAACCGCTGCGCCAAAAACCAGGGCCAAGCCCAAGGCCTTGTTGCTGCGCAAATACCAGGGGAGTTTGGGTGTTGTGCTTGTCATGGTAAACCATCCCATTTTTAATAATTTTGCGGGAGAATAGGCCTCCTTTCATAATCTGTCAAAAAGTGAGGGCTGGGGGCATTTTGGGCTGGCGTTTGGTTTTAAAACACCTATTCTTTCAATGAATTAGCCGTAAGTGTAGGAGCTTTGCCATGACCCCGTCCCAAGCCTTTAAATCCGCCATTGTCGCCGAAAAGCCGTTGCAAATTGTTGGTGCGATCAACGCGTATTCTGCTCTGTTGGCACGCGAAGCGGGGTTTAAGGCGATCTATCTCTCCGGCGCGGGCGTGGCGAATGCGTCGTTCGGTTTGCCCGATCTGGCGGTCACGACATTGAATGATGTGGTGGAGGATGCGCGGCGGATTACAGGGCGCGTCGATCTGCCCTTGCTGGTCGATATTGATACAGGGTGGGGTGGAGCGTTTAACATTGCGCGGACCGTGCGTGAATTTGAACGCGCTGGCGTGGCCTGCGTGCATATCGAGGATCAGGTCGCGCAAAAACGGTGCGGCCACCGCCCGGGCAAGGAATTGGTCGATAAATTCGAAATGGGTGACCGGGTGAAGGCCGCCGTGGATGCGCGGTCTGACCTCCTGATCATGGCGCGCACCGATGCGCTGGCTGGTGAAGGACTGGACGGTGTGATTGAACGTTGCGTTCATTACGTTGAATGCGGGGCCGATATGATTTTTGCCGAGGCGATGACCGATTTATCGCACTACAAGAAAATCAAAGATGCGGTGAAGGTTCCGGTTCTGGCCAACCTGACCGAATTTGGCAAGACGGACTATTACACAACAACGCAAATGGCCGATGCGGGCGTGGATATGACGCTGTATCCGCTCAGCGCCTTCCGTGCCATGTCGCGTGCGGCGGAAATGGTTTATGCCACCATTCGTAAAGACGGGACGCAGAAGGACGCTGTTCCATCCATGCAAACGCGTGAAGAATTGTACAAAGTTTTGGATTATTACGCCTATGAACAAAAACTGGACGCCTTGTTCGGAAAAAAATAAATGAAACAGATTATTTGGGCTGTTTTGTTGAGTGTTGGTTTTTCGGGGGCGGCCCATGCCGCAACCTGTATGACCGGGGACCCGTTTCCGTTCAAAACCCAATATGCGTTGGATGAATGCCCGGCGGATATTCAGGCCTTGCTCAACCGCATGAATGCCTGCGCCCATTTTGCCGGGGAAGAGGCATATGACGCCGACCGTAAGGCGCAGATCGATGCTGCGATGACCGAAAACCAATGTGAAAAATTGGGATGTGATTTCCAAAAGGTTTTTGAAACGCACGAAGGCGATATCGTCTATACCGGAATCCTGTTCGAATATGCCCGCGTGGTGTATGGCAGTGATGAGGCTGTTCCGGAATGCACGGATGAAGTGAAGTAAAGAAAAACCCCGGTTTGACCGGGGTTTTTTTATTACGGCTGTGGGGCGGTGGCGTGTTCGGCCTTGATACGGATTTTGGCCACATTCAGTGCTATGCGCGCATCAATCAGAGCTTCGTGGATGGCTTGGCGCGTTTCGTATGGCGCAGGTTGAGGGGATGCGTTGCATGCGGCATTTGTTTTGGTAAAAACGTCCAGATAATCCTCAGCCTGTTTCAGCAATTTTAAATTTTCCGGCGTGGTTTCAAACGGCTGTTCCAGCCAGCGCGTAATCGCATTCGTCATGCGGATCGTCGTATAAGCGGAACAGGGATAAACGACCACGGCTGCGGGCCCGTTTTCCATTTCGGATGGTACGGCATATTCCACAATGCCCGTTGCTGAGTTGATGGACAGCTGTCCCAAGGCCAGCCCGTCTGTATTGAACGTATGGGCCTGAGGTGGAATCGGGACTGTTTCCAGTTGCGGTGCCGGAGTCCATGCGGCACAGCCGGAAAAGATCAGGGACAGGCTCAAAAGGGCGGTTTTGTTTTTCATGGTTTTAAGGAACTCTCACACTGTTCGGTTTAGGGGACCATAGTTAACATAAGCGCCGTGCGCAACCCACCCTGAAAACCCGTTGAAAAAGCTGGGGTTTTTGTGCGCTGAACAAAGACTTTTGCTGGCCCACCTGCTACAGAATCGGGGTGCTAACAGTGAGGATAAAAAGATGACAAATGCAGCCGTAAAACCCGCTCCGAAAAAGACAGGCGGCCTGGCCGGGGTCGTGGCCGGGGAAACGAAAATTTCTGCCGCTGGCGGGGCGCACACGCTCGAATATCGTGGCTATTCCATCTATGAACTGGCCGAGCATGCCGAGTTTGAAGAGGTTGCCTATCTTCTGGTTTACGGTGAATTGCCGAACGCAAAACAATTGGCGGATTACAAAACACGTTTGAAATCTTTCCGCGATGTACCGCAATCGTTGAAAAACGTTCTGGAACATATTCCGGCCACCGCGCACCCGATGGATGTGATGCGCACGGCAACCTCCTTCCTCGGCAATATCGAGATGGAAGATGCCAGCCGTGACCAATACCATGTCACCGACCGTCTGCTGGGTATTTACCCGGCGGTGTTGTGCTACTGGTGGCACTTTGCCCAGAATGGCAAGCGCATTGATTGCAACAGCGCGGGCGAGGGCATTGCCGACCACTTCCTGATGCTGCTGCATGGTCGTGCGCCGTCGAAACTGCATCACAAGGCGATGAACGTATCGCTGATCCTGTATGCGGAGCATGAATTTAACGCCTCCACCTTCACCGCACGCATTATCACTTCGACCAAGTCGGATATTTATTCGGCGGTGACCGGGGCGATTGGGGCCTTGCGTGGTCCGTTGCATGGTGGCGCGAACGAAGCGGCGATGGAATTGATCGAAAAGTTCGACAGCGCCGAGGCCGCCACCGCTGGTGTCAAACAAATGATGGCGAACAAAGACCTGATCATGGGCTTTGGTCACCGTGTCTATACCGAGGCCGACCCGCGCAACGTGGTGATTAAATCATGGGCGAAGAAACTGGCCGATGATGCGGGCAATACAGTGTTGTACCCGGTCTCCGAAGCCATCGAGAAATTGATGTGGGATGAAAAACATCTGTTCCCGAACCTCGATTTCTATTCGGCATCGTCCTATCACTTCATGGGCGTTCCCACCCCGATGTTCACGCCGATTTTCGTGATGTCCCGTGTATCCGGTTGGGCCGCGCATATCATGGAACAACGCGCCAACAACAAACTGATCCGCCCGTCCGCCGATTACACCGGCCCGACGACGCGGAATTTTGTGCCTGTGAACCAGCGTTAATGACCCTCCCGTCATCCCGGAAAACGCGATAGCGTTTATCCGGGATTTTTGCCGTGATTGTTGGATTGAGTAAGGCGGTATACGTCACGGATAAAACCCCGGATAAATCCTTCCGGATTTTCCGGGGTGACGGATGGTTCGGAGGGGGAGTGTGAAAAGATTTTTTGTTTATATTCTGGCAAGCAAGAAAGACGGTTTTCTTTATACCGGCCTGACCTCTGATTTGCCCAAGCGGATATGGGAACATAAGGAAGGCGTCGCCGAAGGGCATACTAAATCCTACAGCATAAAGCGTCTTGTGTATTACGAAATTCATGACACGTTCGAGCAGGCGGAGATCCGAGAAAAGCGGATCAAGCGGTGGCGGCGTGAATGGAAAGATCGGTTAATCGAAGAGAATAATCCGGAATGGAACGATCTCTATTCGGAAATTTGTAAATAGCACGGCACAAATCCCGGATAAAGGCTGCCGCCTTTTCCGGGATGACGGCTATTTTCTGTTTCGTCATCCCGGAAAGCCCGTTAGGGCTTATCCGGGATTTGTGCCGTGAAAGTATGTTTCAATAAAGTGGTGAGCATTGTGTCAAAACTCTCGGGAATGTCTTGCGGCCTTCCGGGGTGACGATAAAATGGTTTACTTGGAAATTTTGTCATAGGTTTTGCATGTCACCCGATCTTTTCCTGTCGGCCTTTGTCAGTATGTTTGTCGTCGTCGACCCGTTCGGCACGGCGGCGGTGTTTGCCGCCTTGACGAACAAGCTGGACAAGGCGATGCAGAAACGGATCGCGGTGAAGGCGGTGGTGATTGCGGCCATTATCCTGACGACGTTCAGTCTGGTGGGCGAACCGCTGTTGCGGCACATGTCCATTTCGCTGCCCGCGTTCCGGGTGGCGGGGGGGATTTTGCTGTTCGTCACGGCATTCCGCATGATCATGGGTTTCCACGATCCGGACCAACTCAATTCCGAAAAATCCGCGTATAAGGACCGCAGCGATATCGCCGTCTTCCCGCTGGCCATTCCGCTTCTGTCGGGGCCGGGGTGCATCACCGCCATCGTCATGTTCGCGACATCGTCCAAAAACATGGTCGACTACGCCACGGTGATGACGGCCACGGGGTGCGTGTTGTTGATTGCACTGTCCTGTCTGTTCTTCGCCGGATTTTTGGGGCGTATGTTCGGCCCCACGGGCTATGGCATTGTGACCCGTGTCATGGGCATTTTACTGGCCGCCATGTCGATCCAATTCCTGTCTGATGGGTTCCATCAGCTTTTTAATATTCAATAAAAAACCTTACCGGGAGTAACCACAATGTCCGCCAACGTCGACCTGAATAACCGCCCCGCACCGGATACCGTCCTGACCGATATCGCCGATTATGTGACGGGGTATCAGGTCACCAGTGACGAAGCATACCAAACCGCGCGGTACTGCCTGATGGATACGTTGGCGTGTGGCATTCTGGCGTTGAAATTTTCGGCCTGTACCAAAATGCTGGGCCCGGTTGTGCCGGGTACGGTTGTTCCCAACGCCGTGCGCGTGCCGGGCACACCGCATGCGCTGGACCCGGTGAAGGCCGCGTTTGATATTGGGTGCATGGTCCGCTGGCTGGATTTCAACGACACATGGCTGGCGGCGGAATGGGGGCACCCGTCTGACAACCTCGGGGCCATCCTGTCGGTGGCGCAATATATGCCCAACATGAAGATGCGTGATGTCCTGACCGCGATGATCAAGGCGCATGAAATTCAGGGCTGCCTCGCGCTCGAAAACTCCTTCAACCGGGTTGGGCTGGATCACGTTGTGCTGGTCAAGGTCGCGTCGACGGCGGTCGCCACGCAAATGTTGGGCGGGTCGTATGACCAGATTGTGGATGCGCTGTCCCATGCGTGGGTCGATGGGCAAGCCCTGCGCACCTATCGCCACGCGCCGAACGCCGGCCCGCGCAAAAGCTGGGCCGCCGGTGATGCCACATCCCGTGCCGTGCGTCTGGGCATGATCGTCGTGCAACAGGGGCAGATCGGCTACCCCGGCGTGCTGACCGCTCCGAAATGGGGCTTCTATGACGTGTTGTTCAAGGGCAATGAATTTAAATTCCAACGCCCGTACGGTTCATACGTGATGGAACAGATTTTGTTCAAAATCTCCTTCCCGGCTGAATTCCACAGCCAGACCGCCGTGGAAGCCGCCGTCCAATTGCATGGCGAAGTGAAAGATCGCCTGAATGATATCGAAAAAATCGTCCTGACCACGCACGAGGCCGCCATTCGCATCATTTCTAAAACCGGCCCGCTGCACAACCCGGCGGACCGTGACCATTGCCTGCAATACATGGTCGCCGTGCCGCTGATCAAAGGCAATCTGGTCGCCGAGGATTACGAGGATGATGTGGCCGCCGATCCACGTATCCAGATGTTGCGCGATAAAATGGAAGTGGTGGAAGACAAGCGCTACAGCGTCGATTACCACGATCCGGATAAACGCAGCATCGCGAACGCGGTCCAAATTTTCTTCAAGGACGGCACATCCACCGCCAAAATCGAAATCGAATACCCCATCGGCCACCGCCGCCGCCGGGCCGAGGGAATGCCGGTTCTAGAGGCTAAATTCGAAGCGGCCATCAAAGCGCATTACAGCGCCGATCAAGCCGCGAAGGTGATTGGTTTGTTCAAGGATTCCAAGGCGCTGGATGCGATGAGCGTGAAGGAATTTGTGGAGGCTTGGGTTTGATGTCTGAGCACCGTCCAACCATAACTGCCATCGTTTCTGTTGTCGTCTATGGACTTATAGGGCTCATGGTTTTTGCCATACTTATAGAAGAGAGCGCCCTTTCTATCCCTGACGATAATGGTGGGTGGGTCTATGCGTATCAAACGTTAATCACAGGTTTGATTGCTTTACTTGTTGGTTGGTCAAGTATTCGGGCTATCAGAGCTCAGATTAATGATCAAAGACGTGGACGTCTAGAGGCTCAAGTGGCAGCAGCGGAAGCTTATAGGGCTGCCATAGAAGATTACTACGAGAGAATAAACCGAGTAATCCGCATCGTTAATAGAAAGAATCGCTTGGGCACTGGAAAAAGGCATCGTTGGCAACCAGCTTTCATTGATATTGATTTTAATGAATGGAACCATATGCCAAAAGAATTGCCGGGGATTTTGACGGATTGGTATTATTTATCAAAAGTGCCATCACATAACGTTCCTCTTATGTTAGAGGTGGGGCGTTTTCTGCTTTCAACAAAGCGTTGTGTGGAGACACTTAAAGTTTACCCTGAGAAAGACGGTCTGAGCGCCCTATGTGTTCAGTGGAAAACGTTGATAAAGGCCGCTTCTGAAGATGAAGCGGAAATAAGAAAACGTCTGAATCAAATCAGATCTAGTAATATAAATATTATTTCAAAAATACAATAATGTAAGTCTATTTATAGCGTGACAGCTTCTTGGTCTATGCCAACAATAACGCTCTCTGCGTAGTTTATTTTCATATATTTCTGAAACTTTGCATCCTGCTCCGCGTCCAACATCGGCAAGTGCACCAGATAAATTGTCACATCCGGCAATGACGGCAACAGGGCTTCAATCTGCGCCCATGTCGTATGTTCGCGGTTGATCTCTACATCAATCTTGTTGCAATCGTGGATCAATATGTCGCCATCGCGCAAATGGTCGTAAATCGCCTGCACCGGTTCGGTGTCAGCGGAGTAGACGAGGCGGCGGTTGGGGCCGTCGGTGGTCAGGCCGAAGCACGGCGTGGGGCCGTGATTGACCGGGAAATAGGTCAGGGTGATCGACCCGGCGGTGAGGGTGCCGCCCGCATCATTCAATTCATGGAATTCAAACGGGAACATGTGCGGGTGCTGGGGCAGCTTCACCGCGTCCAATAATGCCCGCACGGCGCGGATGGTGGGGGCGTTGCCGTAGAAATGCAGGGGGTGGGTGCGGCGGTTGTCGGCACGATACAGGCACCCTTTGACCCAGCTTTGATGGATGAAATTGGGCAGGGCGGCAATGTGGTCGATATGTTCATGGGTCAGGAAGACATGGCTGAGGTCTTCAAAGGCGAGGCCAGCGGCGGTTAAGCGCTGGACGCACACGCCGTTGCAGTCGATGAGCAGGCCATCGCGCGTCATATCGGGGCCGTTTTCCAAAAAAAGTGAGGTATTATGGCGGGTTAGCGTGTTAACGGACCCCCCGGTTCCCAGCAAATGACACTTCATATAGGGCTCCCCCTGATTTGACCCTGATCTGGCTTTTTACGGGTTATAGCAGAAGAATCTTGCGGGCTGGGGCAAAAACAGCTAAAAAAGCGCACCTTAAATTAACATAATAACCGGCCTCCAATGAGGGGCCTCTGGGTAGCGTTTGGGATGACGATCAAAATTATTGGTCACCGTGGGAATGGTCGTACGACCGAAACCCCGTTTGCCGAGGGCAAGGCCCCGCAACAGACTCTGCTGTCTTTTATCCAGGCGATTGAAAATGGAGCCGAGGGCGTTGAGTTTGACGTCTTCCTGACCCGCGACCAAATCCCCGTTGTGATTGATAAGGACATGGCGTTTGGCCATATCATTTCCGAAATGGATTGTGTGGATGTACAGCGTATTCTCTTGCCCATGGGGCAGCGTATTCCGACATTGCGCGATACGTTGATCCTGTTATCCGGGATCAATGAGAGCCGGGAAGATATGGATGATTTGTTTATCAATATCGAATTGAAGGGCCCGAACGTGGTCAAGCCGACCATGAATGTTGTCGATGGGGTCGCTGCCCTCTACAGGTTAAAGAAAGACACAATCTATTACAGCGCAACCGATCGGCAGAAATTAAGCGATGTGCGGATGCGCGATGCCTATGCCAATATCCAGCCCACCATCCTGACCATGGAGTTGTTCGCCCCGGAAAAGGTTCACCAGCCGGGCTATTACGTCAGCCCGCGTACAGCGTATAACAAGGCGGCGTTGGGGGATTTGCGCCAATATATTCGCGATATGGATTGTTGCGCCATCGATGTCCCCACCACGGATATTCGTCCGCAATTAATCGAAACGGCGAATGATCTGGGTGTTGGTTTTTGTACGCACCCATCCGGTCCACGGCGTTTTGTGGATTGTGAAAAGACCTATAATGCGTTGACCATGTTGTATCAGTATGCCGCCAAGAGCGGGCGTACTGTCGCGTTTAAGGTGGATGATATTGCGGCGGGGCGGACTGTTGTCAACGCGGCGTCCAACCAGAACAAAGCCCCGGTGCCAATGTTGGAACGTGCCATGGGCACATTGTTTATATAAGATATTTTCTTACGGTGTGCCCCACGCCGCGCCGCTGTAGAAGAAAATTCCCAATCCCACAGTAAAAATCAAACACCCATACAACGCATGTTCAATGCAGGCGAGCCAGAGCGATTGGTGTTTCGCGTAATCGCGCGCGAATAAATATCCGCCAATGACCGTCATGGCCAATGCGACCCAGTTCAGGAACAGGATGTGCATAAAGCCAAAGGCCAGCGCGCTGGCCGCAATAAATCCATTTCCCCGGCCAAACAACGGCGCGTAACGGTTATACAGAAAGGTGCGGTAAATCATTTCCTGGGGCCAGACGGAGAGCAGGGGATAAAACACCATGATTTTGACCCAGAGCGATGTACGCTCCAGCGGCAGGGACAAAAATTGGTCCGGCATAAACGCCCATGTCATTCCCGCAATGATGGGCGCGAGCAGGGCAAAGCGCATCAACACTGGGCGCAATCCGGCGCGCAAACCGGAATCGTTACGGTCCATCCCGTGATGTTCGCGGACATAGAGATAGGTGAGAATGGACCCGATCCACAGCAGGGTCAGCATTAACCCCCGGTCCTTGATGGCCAGAACCAAAAGCGGCATGCCGCCAAACAGCGCCGCAAATTCAAAAGCCAGATAATATTTTGAGGATAGAAGCGAACGCAGCCGGGTCATCATCACAGATAAATGACGGACACCGTAAACGTGCCGGAATAAGACCCCGCCGCTTGCCCGGCATTCACATTCAACGTCGCCCCGATGGGGACCAGCAATGTGGCGTTGGTCATGTTTACGGTTTCAATGGCACCGCCGGCATTGGTGTTGATTTGGAAATTATCAACCTGCATCGTGTTGGCGCCGTTGAACACGGTGACGGTTGGGTCGGTCACGGAAATTACAACGCTGGACCCGACATCACCAAAGATGCGGATGTTGGCTTCGGACGGGGGCGGCGTCGCCACTTGCGTCACGCCGGTATAGGTTCCGGTGCCCGCCGTGTTGATGGTCACACTACCCGCGCCGCCGGATACGGCAAACGCGCCGAAGTTTAAATTTTGTGGGGATGTCAGGGCCAATGTACTGGGCATAATTATCGCCTGGGCCTGCAACACGCCCGTGGCGGCATTGGCCGGAACGGGACCAACGGGTCCGCCGCCCAAAACCATCAACGCCGCGCCCATCGTTGCGATGTGGGCGGTTCTGGTTTTTGTTGTGGCTTTCGTATGCGGGCTCATTTTCGGTGCCTGACTCCTGCATCCGATTGTAGCACGGGGCGGGAGTGTGGCAACAATCACACCGCGCAGCATTCTGTAAACTGCATGACCAAGGCTTTGTTTTTATTTGAAATGCTGTAGAATCTCAGCGGGTTTTAATTTCTAACGATCCACAACCAAGGGGATAAACATGGACGATAATCAAAAAGGGGCGAATTGCCCGATGGGGTTCTGCGCCAATTTGCCGTTACACCAGAAAATGATGGTGATTACGGGCGGTCTGTTTTTGCTGTTTATGTTGCTGGCGGAACTGATCTGGGATGGGCTGGCCATTCTGAACGTCGTTCTGGCCGCGGGCATGATTTTTGGCGGTCTGACCGGGAATTGCCCGTTGACGCGCATGGTTGAAAAACATTGCTGTGCCAAAAGCTGTTCAACCGGCACATCGTGCAGCACTGAGAAAAAAGAAGACTAAATAAAAAACCCGGCGAAATGGCCGGGTTTTTTTATGCTTAAACTTTGCGCAGGATGACGGAGCCCATCGAATATCCGGCCCCGAAGGAGCAGAGGATTCCCTGATCCCCGGATTTCATATCCGCGTGGTGTTTGTGGAACGCAATCACCGATCCGGCGGAGCTGGTGTTGGCGTATTCGTCCAGAATAACCGGGGCTTCGCCCGGGTTCGGGTCACGGCCCAACACTTTTTTGCCGATCAATTCGTTCATGTGCAAATTGGCCTGGTGCAGCCACAGGCGTTTCAAATCATCGGCGCGGATCTGGTGTTCCTGCATGTGGTCCAAAATCATGTCGGACACCATCGGAATGACCTCTTTGAAAACCTTGCGGCCTTCCTGCACGAACAATTTGTCCTTTGCGCCGATGCCTTCCGGGGCGGCGCGGTTCAGGAAGCCGAAATTGTTGCGGATGTTGTTGGAGAATTTTGTACGCAGGCGTGTGCCGACGATTTCAAACGCGTGCGGGCTGTCAGCGGCGTCTTTGCGTTCCAACAGGGTTGCGGTGGCAACATCGCCGAAAATGAAATGGCTGTCACGGTCGCGGAAATTCAAATGGCCGGAACAAATTTCCGGGTTCACCACCAAAATGGCGCGTGCGTTTCCAGCGCGGATCATGTCGGCGGCGGCCTGAATTCCGAACGTAGCAGAGGAGCAGGCGACGTTCATGTCAAAGCCGAAGCCGTTAATGCCCAATGCTTCCTGCACCTCAATCGCCATGGCGGGGTACGGGCGTTGCATGTTGGAACAGGCGACCAGAACGGCATCAACGTCCTGTGGCTCACGCCCGGCGCGTTGCAGGGCCTCACGTGCGGCGGCCACGGCCATTTCCGCCAGAACGGAAATCTGTTCATTTGGGCGTTCCGGAATATTCGGCGTCATGCGCTTGGGGTCCAGAATGCCGGCTTTGTCCATCACGTGGCGGGTTTGAATACCCGATGCCTTCACAATAAATTCCGTACTGGAATATTGTGCGGCGGGGATTGTGCCCGCTTCGATTTCGGCGGCGTGTTCGGCGTTGAACAAATCAACCCATGCGTTGAACGCTGTGACCAGTTCATCATTGCTGATGGTCTGGGGGGGGGTGAACAATCCGGTTCCGCTGATGACGATGGCGGTCATGATCTTTTGTCTCTCAAACTGTTATGGAACGCGGCAGTCTAGCCAAAGAATGGCCCGGATCAAGCGAAAAACGCTGGTTTTAGGCCGTTATTACGGGTTGTTATCGTTGTTTGCGGTGCGCGGGCACGGGTTTCTGCGGGTGTTCAGGGGGTAGGCGGTGATGACGTCATCACCGTCCCGGTCCAGAACAACCCGGACACGGACCCCCCGGATGGTGTTTTCCCCAACATGGTAGCCGTTATCTTCCTTACGCCAGTCTTGGTTGTCATTGGCGGTCATGGTGCGGACGGTGTTGATGACATCATCGGCGGACCAATCCGACGGGAATTCCGATTTGCACGGGACGTTCGCGCCATGCAAATGCCCGCCACCGTAATTGTCGCCATATAAAATATGTTGAATGGCGGGTTCGCTGATGCGGATGTCTTCGGCCATTAAACGCTGGTTGGCCGTGTGGGGCGGGTCGATGGCCGTGTTGACGATGCCAACGACAAACCACGCCATCGCGACCAGGGTCGGAATCACGGCCATCACTGCGGTCTTGCGTTTCATGCGCGGATTATCCGTTACGAATGTCCGGTGATTTTACACGGTGCATGGCGGGCCCGGTCAGGGTTTTGTCGAAATAATCGACCTGAACGATATCATCGCGTGCATCCTTCATCCGACGGAGCAGGGCGGCGGTGCTGGCGTCAATCACGCCTTTTTCCAGCCCTTCATCGACCATCTTGGCGTAATCTTCGGTCTGGGACACGATGCCTTTTTTCGCGGCTTTGAACAACGCGACTTCATGCGGATGGGCCTGGTGCGCCAGTTTGAATGTGTATTCCAAGCGGGCAATATAATCGCTACCCGTTGTCGGAACATAGGTGTTCCACGTCAAATTATCCCGCGCCTCGCCCGGTTTGGACAAAGCTTCGGCAATTTTCGCATCCAGATCATGGCCCGGTTTACGGGTCAGGCGGCCAAACGGAAACACCATCGGTTTCAGCAACAGGCCGACCAATTTGTTCGGATGGTTTTCAATGACTTCGTGTAAAGCGTTTTCCGCCTTGTGAATGCAGTGTGCCGCGGCCCATTGCATGAAGGCTTTGTCACTGTCCTTGCGTCCTTCCAAATTCCACCGGCGCAAGACGTTTGATGCAATGTAAAGATTACTGAGCGCATCACCCAGCAAGGCCGATGTGCGTTCCTTGCGCATCAAGGCGGCTTGCAAGGTCAGCATGGTGATGTTGGCGGTGAAGGAAAATGCCGCGGCCAGTCGGTTAATCTGGCGATAGAATTTTGCATCCGGTCCAGATTGCGGAGCGTGGGACAATGCCCCGCCCGTGAATCCCATGAAAATCGACCGCGCCGCATTGTTGAAAATATTGCCCAGATGTTTGAACAACAATTTTCCGGCGGCATCGGCATCATTATTCTGGGCGGCACGAATTTCATCCAGCGTATAGGGGTGGGCCAGAAACGCACCCTGACCAAAGATCATCAGGGACCGGGTCATGATGTTGGCCCCTTCCACTGTAATGCCGACCGGAACGCCCTGGTACAGGCCGCCCACGGGGTTGTTCGGGCCTTCGACTACGCCCTTGCCGCCGTGAATGTCCATGGCATCAATCGCCACCTGACGTCCTGCTTCGGTCGCGTGGTATTTCAAAATGGCGGAGGCTACGGCGGGGCGGGCCTGCGTTCCGGCTTCGTGCGCCAGATCCAGATCCTGCAACGGCAAAGTGCGCGCGGCATCAATCATATAAGTCAGGCCGCCAATGCGCCCCAACGCTTCTTGCACGCCCTCCATGCCGGACAGCGGTGTGCCGAATTGCTGGCGAATAAAGCTGTACGCCCCCGTTGCGCGCGCGGCAAAACGGGACATGCCGCCAGCCGATGCGGGGAGGGAGATTGAGCGGCCAATCGACAAGCAATCAACCAGCATGTTCCAGCCCTTGCCCGCATAGTCCGGGCCGCCGATGATTGATTCAACCGGAACCACCACATCTTCACCCCAATGCGGGCCGTTCTGGAACGGTGATCCCATTGGGCGGTGGCGGTTACCACGGGTCAAGCCCTTGGCATCAGCGGGGATGAGGGCGAGGGTAATGCCGATATCGTCATGATCGCCCAGCAAATGATCGGGGTCGCGCAGGCGGAAGGCCAAACCAAACAAGGTCGCCACCGGAGCCAGCGTGATATAACGTTTTTCCCAGTTCAGACGGATATATAATTTGTCATCGTCACCTTTGAATACGACGCCTTCGTCTTTCAAATTGGTAGCGTCCGATCCGGCTTGTGGACTGGTCAGGGCGAAGCAGGGGACTTCGCGGCCGTCGGCCAGACGCGGCAAATATTTGTCTTTCTGTTCTTTCGTGCCGTATTGCATCAGCAATTCACCGGGGCCGAGGGAGTTCGGAACCATGGCGGTCGCGGCAACGGTTGCGCTGCGCGATGCGATTTTGGAAACGATGGTGGCGTGCGCGTAAGCGGAGAATCCCAGCCCGCCATATTCTTTCGGAATAATCATGCCGAAGAATTTTTTGCTCTTTAAATAATCCCAGACATCGTCGCCGAGGTCTTTCAATTCATCGCGAATTTTCCAGTCGTCGATCAGACGGCAGAGTTCTTCTGTTTCGTTATCAAGGAAGGATTGTTCTTCGGCCGTTAATGTTGGTGCGGGGGTGTTCAGCAATCCGGTCCAATCCGGGCGGCCCGCGAAAATCGATTGTTCAAACCCAACCGTGCCAGACTCCAGCGCTGCCCGCTGTGTGGGCGAGATGCTGCCGTTGACTTTTTTAAACTGCGCGAGGGCGAATTTACCGAACATGAATCCCGAACTCCTGCCTGTGTTTTTATGGTTGGAAATGAGTTTAGGGTGCGGCGCAGGGCCGTCAATCACAACGCACTGTTTTTATGGCAAAATGGGGATTGTTTTGGGGGATTTGCGCCGCAGGGTTATGTTGCGACGCAATATATTTGGGATTAGGGGCGGGCTTGTTCCCGGATCAGTTCTTTGGCCAGGTCGCGGTAACGCTCAAAGCTTTTTTGATATTCGCCCAAAGGCTGATTTTTTCGGACGCCCGTGCGGTCCGCAAGCCAGTTGGAAAATGTGTTTGCGTCCATCGCGGTAATCGCCGGGTGAATGGTGAGGCGCTGGAGGTCGGTCATAAAATAGCTTCGGTAGAGGGTGGTCTGGTGCTCTGCGCTCATCGGCGTAAAGTGGGTGCTGAGGACATTTTGTGGCGTGTCTTTTTTCTCCAGCGCGCCCTTCAATGCGACGGCCCCGTTTCTTAAGAACGGGACGACATTGGTCGTATGTTTTTGTTCATAGGCTTTGAAGCGCGTATTGATTTCGGTAAAGCACGGTTCATAGGCATGATGCAGCATGTCCCGCAACGGGGCCGGGCGCAGGGCATAACGATAAGCCGTTTTCTGGCCATAGGTGGTGAACCCTTCGGCTGGATCGATCAGGTTTTTGCCGGTTATGTCCTTGTGGCTGGCGACGAAAGCTGCGGTCTGGGCACAGCTTTCAACCTCTTCCAGATGTAAGGCGTTAAAACGGGCCATAGGGGATAAGGTCACCGTTTCAATATCAAACATCGTCTTGCGCCAATGGTGGTGCATTTCATGAACAATCAGAAGGGTGGTTTTATCGTCTTTATACGCGGGCGATGCGCTGATCTGGTCTTTGCCATAGGATGCAGATGTTTTGTTTTTCAGCGCATCTGTCCATTGAAATTTCAGATTGGTTTTGGCCCCGTGCTGGTACAGATATTCGCCATGGGGTGTGCGGCGGATGGTTTCAATGATGGATTGAAGGCGCGCATCACCCTTGGTCGGAATATCGGCAAACGCAATATTCGTGTCATTGGCCAGTGCCGTATTCATAAACACAGGATACAGCAACGGGATCAATACAGGGGCAAAACGCTTTTTCATCGTGTTATCCTTGCGGTATCAAGCCCGCTTCCAATGCGGATTTTGGTTTTGCGGGGGCTTTTGCGTTCATCGTTTCAAGCAGCGTTTTGGCGGTGCGGTTGAGGTCGGCGTCCGCCTGGTTTAATTTTTCAGGATCTTGCGTGGAAACGTTCTGGTTAAACCATGTTTTGAAATCATGGCGGGTCATCGCCTGGATGGCGGTAACGGGAACATTGTTGACCAGATCGGTCGTGAAATGCTGGCGGTGCATATGGGTTATTTGTGCGGGGCTGATCCGGTTGAAATATTCATGATACACAGATGATGCGGTTTGGGAATCTGTCGCATTTTCCGCCTGTTCGACGACAATGTCGCGAACGTCAGAGACAAAATTAATGTGTTTTTTGTGGTAAATGTTCACCTGTGCAAAACAGGGTTCATACGCATCGCGCACATAATTCCGATCTTGCGGATCCATGTCGGCATAATCGCGGGCGATGCCAGACCCATAACCCGGTCGCCATATAAATTTGATCGCCAGACGCTCTCCTGTCGCATCTTTATGCGCGGCGGCGAAGTGGGCGGTATAGGCACAGGCATCAACCTCGCGCAATTGTGCGCTGTAATATTGGTCGTGCGGTTTCATTCGCGCGTATGGGAATGGGATTTCCGATAACTGCCAGTGATGGCGTATTTCATGGACCAGCGTGGCCAGGGCATGGTCATCCGACATGCCCGTGTACAAAAAGCTCGTGTGGTCCTTGTAGAGGCCGAGCGCCCCGCTTGTTTTCTTGTTATACCATGTAAACGCCATATTGGTCCGGACGGCATATTGGTACAATTCTTCACCCGCCGCCGATTGGCGCATCCGGTGAACCAGATGTTGAATGCGCGGGTCGCCGTTGGTGTGAATATTCGCAAATGACATCGTGGTGCCAATATTTTCCGTACCTGCGTGCGGGCTGGGTTCTTCGTGTGCGGCCACGAAAATGCCCGTGATCCCCAGAGCGCAAGCCCCGATGAGCCCGGCAATAATTTTTTCAAAACGGCGCATGGATCAGCTTCCCGGTGTTGGGGCAGGGATGAAACTCTTGATCACCTGACGGTAATAATTGAACGCATTTTGCGTCTCCTGTACCGGCGCTTTTTCGGCGGATCGGGACTGGGTTTCAATCCATCCCATAAAATCCGCATCATCCATGGCGGCAATGTCGGGGTGAATGGTGCCCGTCTTGATGTCGGTGACAAAGAAGGAACGGAACAGCCTGGCTTTTTCCGCCAATGTTGCCGTTTTAAAATGGGTGTTGAACACAGTTTCAAGATCTTTTTCATCGCTTTTTTGCAGGGCGTCGAATGCCGCATGGGCGGGCCGCGCCATGATGGAGAGGTGCGTCTTTTGATATTGATGGAAAACAGGTGAATTGATTTCGGCAAAACACTGTTCATATGTGTCGTGCAAATACAGCCGGGTTGTTTTCGATCGGCGGGCATAATCTTCGGCAATCTTGTCCCCGAACGCGGATTGTGCATTTTGGATCCGGGGCAGGGCTTTGCCCGTAGCATCAGCATGGGCCGCGGCAAAGATCGCCGTTTTGGCACAGGCATCCACCTCGACCATCTGGGCCAGATGATAACGGTCAACTGGGTCCAGTTTCCATTGTTGGGGTTGCAACGTTTCACCCTGCCAGTGGTGATAAAGTTCGTGAACGACCGCCAAAACGGTCCGGCTTTTCGTGTGGTCGGCCTGCATGGTGGTCAACCCGGATTCATACGTGCCCAGCGGGGCCAGCGGATTGCGGGGACGCCATTCAAAAACGGCCCCCGTGCTGGCGGCATGTTGATACAGGGCTTCGCCCTCTGGCGATTGACGAATGGTGGCAATAATCGATTGCAGGCGCTTGTCCCCTTTGGTGGGAATGTCGGCAAAGGGGATCAGCGTGTTGAGCCTTTCCGCGTCATCCGGGGCCGTATACAGCGCATAGCCCACAGCGGCCGCGCTGGTAAACGCGGCGTAGGCCAAGGCGGCAAGGGGGTTAATGCGTCGATGCGTCACGGCTAAGTCCCTGTTTTTATAATAAACCGGGGTTAAAATGACATAATTTCCATAAAAATACCAGTTTTTTCTCCGCTGTGCGCAGGTGGGTCCGGACCCTTGCCCGGGGGGCGGTATGCCCTTAATCTGGCGGCAAAATTTAAGGATAAAAAAGGGAAGGACGAACACAATGACCCGCCTGCACAGCGCCATCAGCGCCGAAAGCCCTGAATACGCCAAAAACCGCGAGGCCATGCTGGCCTTGGTCGCCGACTTGCGGTCCAAAATCGCCGTGATTGAACAAGGCGGCGGGGACAAGGCGCGTGACCGCCACACCTCTCGTGGTAAACTCCTTCCTCGTGACCGGATCAGCCGTTTGCTGGACCCGGGCTCCCCGTTCCTCGAACTCTCGCAAATGGCCGCCTATAAAGTGTATGCGGATGATGTTCCCGCCGCCGGGATCATCACTGGCATTGGCCGTGTCGCCGGACAGGAATGCGTGATCGTCTGTAACGATGCGACGGTGAAGGGTGGAACCTATTACCCCCTGACCGTGAAGAAACACATCCGTGCGCAGGAAGTGGCCGAGCAAAACAATCTGCCCTGCATCTATCTGGTCGATAGTGGCGGCGCGAACCTGCCGAACCAGGACGAAGTATTCCCCGACCGTGACCATTTCGGCCGCATCTTCTACAACCAGGCCAATATGTCGGCCAAGGGCATTCCGCAGATTGCTGTGGTCATGGGTTCTTGCACCGCTGGCGGTGCCTATGTTCCCGCCATGTCGGATGAAAGCGTGATCGTGAAGGAGCAGGGAACGATTTTCCTCGCTGGCCCGCCGCTGGTGAAGGCCGCAACGGGCGAAGACGTCAGCGCCGAAGACCTGGGTGGCGGCGATGTTCACACCCGCGTATCCGGCGTGGCCGACCATCTGGCCGAAAGCGATGACCATGCGCTGGATATCGCGCGCAAGATCGTCAGCCATTTGAACCGCCGCAAAGGTGGCGCGGTGCGGATGCAGGAGCCGAAGGAGCCATTATTCCCAGCCGATGACATTTACGGTGTCATCCCACCCGATTTGAAAACACCATACGATGTACGCGAAGTCATCGCCCGCATCGTGGATAACAGCGAATTTGATGAATTCAAAAAACGCTATGGCACCACACTGGTCACGGGCTTTGCCCATATTTACGGCATGCCGGTGGGCATTGTCGCGAATAACGGCGTGTTGTTTTCCGAATCCGCGTTGAAGGGCGCGCACTTCATCGAACTGTGCAACCAGCGCGGCATTCCGCTCGTCTTCCTGCAAAACATCACCGGGTTCATGGTGGGGCAGAAATATGAAAGCGGTGGCATCGCCAAGGATGGCGCGAAAATGGTGACCGCCGTGTCCTGCGCCCGCGTTCCGAAATTTACCGTCATTATTGGTGGGTCGTTCGGAGCCGGAAACTATGGTATGTGCGGCCGCGCGTTCAATCCGCGTTTCATGTGGATGTGGCCCAACGCCCGCATTTCCGTGATGGGCGGGGAACAGGCGGCGGGCGTTCTGGCCACCGTCAAACGCGCCGCGATGGAACGTGATGGCAATACATGGAGCGCCGACGAAGAAAAAGCGTTCAAAGCTCCCGTCATCGAACAATACGAAACCGAAGGCCACCCATATTACGCCAGCGCGCGTTTGTGGGATGACGGCGTCATCGACCCGGCGGACACCCGCCGCGTTCTGGGCCTGGCCATTTCCGCCAGTTTGAATGCGCCGGTCGAAGAAACCAAATACGGCGTATTCCGGATGTAATTCTCTCGCTCTCGATTGTCATTCCCGCGAAAGCGGGAATCCAGAGGACCGGGACAGATCGCGCCCCATGACTCTGGATCCCGGGTCAGGCCCGGGATGACAACGGGGGAAGGTTTAAAACTAAAACCGTCATCCCCGCCTTGTGCGGGGATCCGGATGACCGGGGTAATATGTGACATGTTGCTCCGGATCCCCGCACAAGGCGGGGATGACAACGGAAAAGTATTTTTTTAGGGACCAAACATGCTGAACGAAAACCAACCCGGAATTGATAATGTGTTGCTGGATATCCGCGACGGTGTGGCGACCATCACGCTGAACCGCCCGGATGTGCATAACGCGTTTGACGAACACGTGATTGCCGCCTTGCATGGCAAGCTGGATGCGCTGGCGTTGGAGCGGGATTTGCGGGTGATCGTTCTGCGCGGCGCGGGAAAGAATTTTTCCGCCGGGGCCGACCTCGTCTGGATGATGAAGGCCGCGAATTACACGCAGGAACAAAATAAATCCGATGCCCTCGCACTGGCCGGGATGCTGAACAAACTCTATTCCATGCCGCAAACCACCATTGCCTGCGTCCACGGCGCGGCCATGGGCGGCGGCTTTGGTCTGGTCGCATGTTGCGATATCGTTCTGGCCACCGAACGCGCCAGTTTTGCCCTGTCCGAAGTCAAAATCGGCCTGATCCCAGCCACCATCGGCCCCTATGTGATGAAGGCCATCGGCGAACGTCATATGCGCCGCTTCGCCCAAACCGGTGAACGCTTCGGCGCGGGCGTCGCCCACCAGATCGGTCTGGTGCATGAAGTGCTGCACGATGATGCCGCTCTGGCCGACCGCCTGAACGAAATCCTCGACGGCCTCGCCACCAACGGCCCCGACGCCGTGCGCGAAGCCAAAGCCCTGTGCAACGAACTCTCCGGCCGCCCCATCGATTTCGCCCTACAAGACCACACCGCCACCCGCATCGCCGAAATCCGCGCAGGTGGAGAGGCGAAGGAGGGGTTGAGTGCGTTTCTGGAGAAGCGGAAGCCGGGGTGGGTTAAATGAGTGATTGCACATCAGGTGATGGCTCCAAAAAGAGGACTGTTGTCAGCGAGCGTTGGGACGTTTTTGCCTGTTTATGTGTGATTGTTTGCTACATATGGCTTTTTTCGTGGTCTTCAATAGATATTTTTATCGCTGATAAAAGTCGTGGAGAGTTTGGGGATAAATTTGGCGCAATAAACTCTCTTTTCTCCGGGTTTGCGTTTGCGACATTGATTTATGCTTTGTTTTTGCAGATGGAAGAGCTGCGTTTGCAGCGAGATGAGTTGAAAGACACTCGTGCTGTGTTGAAGGAGCAAAAAGAAGAGTTTTCCCAGCAAAATGAAAACTTAAAGCGGCAACGATTTGAAAATACATTTTTTCAAATGCTGGAGAATTTCAGCAGGGTTACACTTGGCTTGAGAGGGGCTGTTCGAACAGGTAACAATAGCGCTGTCACAGAAGATTTCACGGGTGCGCGGATGTTGCATGCCTTAGTTAGTTGCGTACATCGTGGCTTGAAAGAACAGTTTATGTATCGGGCCACTACTGCGCCCGATAAATTCAATAAAAATATTACTAATATATTGAGGGATGAATGGATAAAGAGTTCGGAGAGGCGTGTGACTGTTTATCTGAACATGGTGTTGCAAATTGTCGATTTCATAGAAAGAGAAAACGTAAAGGATGAATTTTCAGGGGATACTACACTTTACATGAATATTTTTAAGTGTAGTTTGTCAATTGACGAGATGGAGGCTCTTTATCTTTTTTCTCCTCTTCATTCCGATAGAAGGTTGGCTCCTCTTTTGAAAAAATATAATTTTTTCGATGATGTTTTTGAATGCTTTAGCGAAAAAACGCAGGTATTTAGGTTTCTTCATTAATTAGGATAACGCTTGTTGCGCCGCAACATTCCCCTCCCTTTGCCCATTCCTTTGAATTTGCTACTGTCCCTCACCGCATTTGAATCATAGGGCTGGGGCGTAGATGTTTAAGAAAATCCTGATTGCTAACCGGGGCGAAATTGCCTGTCGCGTGATTGAAACGGCGCGGCGGATGGGGATTGCCACGGTTGCGGTCTATTCCGATGCTGATGCCCGCGCGCGCCATGTTCGTATGGCGGACGAAGCGGTGCGGATCGGTCCGGCGGCCAGCCGGGAATCCTACCTGCGCGGTGACATTATTATACAGGTGGCCAAGGATACCGGGGCGCAGGCCATTCACCCGGGTTACGGGTTCCTGTCCGAAAATACCGATTTTGCCGATGCGTGCGCGAAGGCGGGCATCGTGTTCATTGGCCCGTCGGCCACGGCCATCACTGCCATGGGATTGAAGGACCGGGCGAAGGAAATCATGGCCAAGGCCGGTGTGCCCATCGTGCCCGGTTACATGGGGGCGAAGCAGGATTCCGCAACCCTGAAAGCCGAAGCGGCGAAGGTTGGCTACCCCGTGTTGATCAAGGCCGTCGCCGGGGGCGGGGGCAAGGGCATGCGTCTGGTCGAGGACGCGAAGGATTTTGACGAGCATCTGAATGCCTGCAAACGCGAGGCCGCGGCATCGTTCAACAACGATCATGTGATGATTGAAAAATACATCACCCGCCCGCGCCATGTTGAGGTGCAGGTGTTTGGTGATTCCCACGGCAACGCCGTGTATTTGTTTGAACGCGATTGTTCCCTGCAACGCCGCCACCAGAAGGTGGTGGAGGAAGCCCCGGCGCCGGGGCTGAGCCAAGCCGTGCGCGAAAAACTGGGTGATGCCGCGGTGAAGGCGGTGGAGGCCTTGGGCTACACCAATGCGGGCACCATTGAATTCATCATGGATTCCAAAACCCATGAATTTTTCTTCATGGAAATGAATACGCGCCTGCAAGTGGAACACCCGGTCACGGAAATGATTACGGGCCTTGATCTGGTCGAATGGCAATTGCGCGTGGCGAATGGCGAAGCCCTGCCGTTGCGTCAAGATCAACTCTCAATCAACGGCCATGCGTTTGAAGTCCGCCTTTATGCCGAAGATCCGGCGGAAAATTTCCTGCCGCAAATTGGTCGTCTGACCGCTTTGTCCGCGCCGTTCGGTGTGCGGATGGATACGGGGGTTGAGGCGGGTGATGCCGTGTCCATCCATTACGACCCGATGGTGTCGAAACTGATCGTGCATGGGGCCAGCCGTACGGAAGCGTTGCAAAAACTTTCCTCTGCTCTGGCCGGGACGGTCATTGCCGGGTTGGTCACGAACCAGGAATTTTTGGGCAACATTGCGCGCCATCCGGCCTTTATCGCCGGGGATGTCGATACCGGTTTTATCGCCCGTTTTAATGATGATCTGTTGCCTGAAAATTACGGCGTGGCCGATCTGCATGATCTGGCGATTGCATCCGTTTATATCCTGTCCGGTTCCATGAATGTGGTACAGGGCGACGATATTTGGGATGTGGCCGATAGCTGGCGCATGAATGGCGCGCTGACCCGGACGCTGGATTTTGTGAACCGGGGGCGGCATGTGAAGGTATCCGTCACCTGCGCGGGCCGGGATTTTGATGTGGGTGTGGATGGAAAATCCGTGCGCGTATCACGCGATGCATTGGCCCACGCGAAAATCGTTGCCGATGGCAATGATTTAACATTGATCCGCGATGGCCGCGTTATTCGCCTGCATCTGTATACACCGGGTGCCGATGGTGAAGGCGAAGCGGGCGAAGGCCGCATCATCGCGCCAATGCCGGGTAAGATTATCGACGTCATGGTGAAAAAGGGCGCATCCGTGGACAAGGATCAACCATTGTTGATCATGGAAGCGATGAAAATGCAAATGACCATCCGCGCGGCGTTTGCCGGAACGGTAGAAGAATTGCCCGTGATCGCCGGACAACAGGTAACGGATGGCGCGCTTCTGATTGCCATTGAGCAGAAGGAAGCCGCGTGATGCTCATCCTCTCAACCGTCATACCGGCGAAGGCCGGTATCCATACGATCCATCCCATGGACCCCGGCCTTCGCCGGGGTGACGGGAGGAGTGTTTGATGGCGTTTCCTTCCCGCGTAAAAATTGTTGAAGTCGGACCCCGTGATGGTTTGCAGAATGAAAAGCAAACCGTACCGACGGATGTAAAAATCGAATTGATCCGCCGTCTGGGCGATGCGGGTTTAAGCGTGATTGAATCCGGCGCGTTCGTATCCCCCAAATGGGTGCCGCAAATGGCCGATACCGCCGATGTGATGGCGGGCATTGATCGCCGTGCGGGCGTGACGTACCCGGTTCTGGTCCCCAATGAAAAGGGGGTGGAGGGGGCGATTGCATCCGGCGTTGACGAAATCGCCGTGTTCGCCGCCGCATCCGAAAGCTTCAGCCGGAAAAATATTAATTGTTCGATTGCCGAAAGCTTTGAGCGTTTTGCCCCCGTCATTGCGATGGCAAAGGCCAAAAATATCCGCGTGCGCGGTTATGTGTCCTGCGTTGCTGGATGCCCGTATGAAGGCGCAATTGCGCCGCAGGCGGTGGCGGATGTGTCCGCTAAATTGTTGGATATGGGCGCTTACGAAATTTCGTTGGGGGATACGATTGGCGTGGGAACGCCGGTTGTCACCGCAACAATGTTGAAGGCCGTGATGGCGCGGGTGCCGGTTGAAAAACTGGCTCTGCATTGCCACAACACCTATGGCCAGGCGCTGGCAAATATTTATACCGGCCTTGAAATGGGTGTGGCCGTGTTTGATTCATCGGTGGGTGGTCTGGGTGGATGTCCCTATGCCAAGGGCGCATCCGGCAATGTCGCCACCGAAGATGTTTTGTATATGTTGAACGGAATGGGCATTGAAACCGGGGTTGATATAAATGCGGTCGTGGATACGGCGTGGTTTATTTCCAACCATCTGGGCCGCAAGCCGGATTCCAAAGTGGCCAATGCCATGCGGCCAACCTAACCGCCGTCATTCCGGCGAAAGCCGGAATCTTCAAGCCATAAGGGACGAAGATCCCGGCCTGCGCCGGGATGACGATGTAAGTGAACGATTGTAAAGGAGAGTGAAATGATCCCGTACCCGACACTGAAATTCGGTCATGCCGAAGAAATCGAAATGCTGCGCGAGGAAGTTTATAAATTCGCGCAGAAGGAACTCGCCCCGCGTGCGGCCGAAATCGATCATAAAAATGAATTTCCCAATGATATGTGGAAGAAGTTTGGCGATTTAGGTTTGCTGGGCATCACGGTTGGTGAAGAATTTGGCGGTGCGGATATGGGTTATCTGGCCCATGTGATTGCGATGGAAGAAATTTCCCGTGCGTCCGCCTCCGTTGCCCTGTCCTACGGCGCGCACTCAAACCTGTGCGTGAACCAGATCAACCGCAATGGCAATAAAGCCCAGCGTGAAAAATATCTGCCGAAACTGATTTCTGGCGATCATGTCGGGGCGCTGGCCATGTCCGAACCGGGGGCTGGGTCGGATGTTGTGTCCATGAAACTGCGCGCGGATAAAAAGGGTGACCGTTACGTCCTGAACGGTAACAAAATGTGGATCACCAACGGGCCGGATGCGGATACGCTGGTCGTTTACGCCAAAACCGATCCGGATGCGGGTTCGCGCGGGATCACGGCGTTCATCATTGAAAAAGGCATGAAGGGCTTCACCACCGCGCAGAAGCTGGACAAGCTGGGCATGCGTGGATCCAACACCTGTGAACTGGTGTTCCAGGATTGCGAAGTGCCGGAAGAAAATGTTCTAGGCGAGGTGGGCAAGGGCGTAAAGGTCCTGATGTCCGGTCTGGATTACGAACGTGTTGTTTTGTCCGGCGGTCCGCTGGGCATTATGCAGGCTTGCATGGATGTGGTTGTGCCGTATTTGCACGAACGCAAACAATTCGGCCAGTCGATTGGTGAGTTCCAGTTGATGCAGGGCAAAGTGGCCGATATGTACACGACATTGTCGGCACAGCGTGCGTATGTTTACGCCGTTGCCGCTGCCTGCGATCGTGGCGAAACCACGCGTAAAGATGCCGCCGGATGCATTCTGGCCAGCGCCGAAGCGGCAACGCAAATGGCATTGCAAGCGATTCAATGCCTGGGCGGCAACGGGTATATCAACGAATACCCGACGGGCCGTTTGTTGCGCGATGCGAAATTGTACGAAATCGGTGCGGGCACATCGGAAATTCGCCGCATGTTGATCGGCCGTGAATTGTTCGAAGAAACCGGGAATCGCCGCGTCGCGTAAATCATAAAAACCATTCATCACACTGGCATCCCCGCGAAAGCGGGGATCCATACGGGCCGCACCAAAAATGGATCCCCGCTTTCGCGGGGATGCTGATTAAGAGGCGGGACGCTTATTTGAAAAGTTTTTGGTAATCGTCGGGGGTGAAACCCAAATGGATTGTTTTTCCCTTCACCAGCAATGGGCGTTTGATCAGGCTGGGGTTATCCATCGCGGCCTTGATTGCCGATTTTTCGGTCATGTTGTCCTTCACATCATCGGGTAGGGCGCGCCATGATGTGCCCTTGCGGTTGATGACGGTATCCCATCCGTGTTGGGCGATGGCGGATTTCAAAACGTCTAAATCGGCACCTTCTTTTTTATAATCGTGAAAATCATAGGCGTGATTGTGCGTGTCCAGCCAAGTGAAGGCCTTCTTCATCGTGTCACAATTTTTAATGCCATAGATTTTAACGGGGGCCATGGGGAAGATCCTTGTGGTGGAAAATTGCGCCTATGCTATGGCACGCGCAATTTGCTGTCTAGCTTTTGGCATAAAGGCTTTGCGCATCGCACCAATTCGGGACGTGTGACCTAGAAAACCAAGGCGCTCTGCTGTAATTTAACGGCAATCAATAAAGAATCTATCGAATAACCATAATGCCGGGGACGATATGGCACAGGCACTGCGCAAGGTTTCACTGAAAGATAAATACGAGCTGCATGAAGGTGTGGCGTACATGTCCGGTCTTCAGGCCTTGGCGCGTATTCCGTTGATCCAGCGGCAACGTGATATCGCGGCGGGTTTGAATACGGCGGGCTTTATCTCGGGCTACCGTGGATCACCGCTCGGTGGGTATGACCGTGAACTGGTCCGTGCGCAAAAATATCTCGATCCGCTGAACGTGAAATTTGTTCCGGGCGTGAACGAAGATCTGGCCGCCACCGCCGTGTGGGGTACACAACAAGTCAATTTGATGCCGGGGGCCAAGGTCGACGGTGTCTTCGGTATCTGGTACGGCAAGGCCCCGGGTGTAGATCGTAGCGGCGACGTTATGCGTCACGCCAGTGCCAACGGAACCGCGCCCAAGGGTGGCGTTCTGGCCATCTTCGGTGATGACCATGCGTGCAAATCATCTACGCTGGCATGCCAGTCGGATCATGCGTTGTACGCCATGCAAATTCCGCAACTGTACCCGGCGAATATTCAGGAATTTGTTGAATATGGTTTGCTGGGTATTGCCATGTCGCGTTATTCCGGGTGCTGGACGGCGATGAAGGTGACATCGGAAACGGTGGAAACGTCGGGTACGGTGGATCTGTCACACGAAAACCGTGAAATTCTGATCCCCGATGAAACGGAATTCAAAATGCCGGCGGGCGGGGTACATATCCGCCTGAACGACACGCCGCGCGAAATTGATTTCCGTTTACAAAATTACAAACTGTTTGCGTGCCACGCCTTTGCGCGCAAGAACAAGATTGACCGCGTAATCTGGGATTCGCCCAAACCGCGTTTCGGTATTATTACTTCCGGTAAATCCTACGCCGACGTGCGCCAGGCGTTGCAGGATCTGGGTATTACCGAAGAGATTGCGCAACAGATTGGCCTGCGCGTGTACAAGGTTGGAATGACATGGCCGTTGGAGCCGATCGGGATTCAAAATTTCGTCGAAGGATTGGAAGAAATTCTGATCGTCGAGGAAAAGCGCGAATTTATCGAGTACCAGCTGAAGCAACAAGTCTATAACTGGGAAGCCGGGCGTCGCCCGCCGGTGATCGTTGGTAAGTATGATGAGAAGGGCGATGTGCTGTTGCCTTTGCACAACGATCAATCTGTTGGCCTGGTCGCCCGCGTCATCGCGCAGCGGATCGAACGATTCTATCGCACCGATCGGATTAACGAAGCCCTGAAATTCTATGAAGGGTATGAGGCGAAGGAGCAGGGTTATGTGCCACCGTCACTGCGCCGCCCGTGGTATTGCTCTGGCTGCCCGCACAACACATCAACGAAAGTACCGGATGGTTCCTTCGCCATGGTTGGCATCGGGTGCCACTACATGGTGCAATGGATGGACCGTAATTCCGCCCTGTGCACGCAAATGGGTGGCGAAGGGGTACCATGGATTGGTTCATCGCCATTTAGTGAAACAAAACATATTTTCGCCAACCTGGGTGATGGAACGTATTTCCACTCCGGTTCGTTGGCCATTCGCGCATCGGTCGCGGCCAAGGTGAATATTACGTACAAAATCCTGTACAACGACGCGGTCGCCATGACCGGTGGGCAACATGTGGACGGCGATCTTCCCGTCTGGCGCGTCGCGCAACAGGTCATGTCCGAAGGTGTGGCCAAGGCCTGGATTTTGACCGAGGATATGGGCCGGTATAAAGACCGTTCGCAAATCCCGGCGAATGTTCCGGTGATGGGCCGTGAATGGTTGCCGAAAATTATGCAGGAATGCCGCGAAACACCGGGCACGACCGTGATTATTTACGATCAAACCTGTGCCGCCGAAAAACGCCGCCGCCGCAAACGCGGCCAATACCCGGACCCGGCGAAGCGCGTGGTGATTAACCAATCGGTGTGCGAGGGCTGTGGCGATTGCTCCGTTCAATCCAACTGTATTGCCGTGCAACCGCTGGAAACCGAATATGGCCGCAAACGCCAGATCAACCAGTCCATGTGCAACAAGGACTTTTCCTGCCTGAAAGGCTTCTGCCCGTCCTTCGTGACGATTGAGGGCGGAGAATTGCGCAAGAACGCCCCGGCCAAGGCGGATGATGTGTTCTCATCCATTCCGATGCCGAACGTTCCGCAAATGACGAGCGCCTATAACATCCTCGTCCCCGGTGTTGGTGGTACGGGTGTTCTGACCGTTGGGGCGTTGCTGGGCATGGCCGCGCATTTGGAAGGCAAATGCAGTGCCATTCTGGATTCCACAGGCCTGGCACAAAAGGGCGGCGAGGTGCTGAGCCACGTTCGTCTGGCGCCGGAGCAAGACATGCTCCATAACGGCCACATTATTGCGGGCGGCACCGATTTGCTGCTGGCGTGCGATATTGTGTCCGCCGTGGGCAAGGCCGCCCATGAAACACTGAATGCCAATAAAACCATTGCTGTGGCAAATATCGACAATACCCCGGTTGCGGCGTTCGTTCTTGATAACAAAATGGATTTCAAGAACGACGATATCCGCGCGGAGTTGATCGCCGCCACGAAAACGCAATATTTCGTGGATGCGACCCTGGCCACCGGTGTTCTGTTGGGCGATGAAATGGGCACCAACGTGTTCATGATGGGCTATGCCTGGCAGAAGGGATTGATCCCGGTCAGTTTCGAAGCCATTGATCGCGCCATTGAATTGAACGGTGTGTCGATTGATGACAACAAGAAGGCGTTCGCCTTTGGTCGTCTGGCCGCGCACAATCCGACCGTGATGGATGAAATGGTGGCCGCAGCGCGTGGTCCGCTGGGCGAGGAGGGAATCTCCAAAACACTGGAAGACATTATTGCCAAGCGTGTTGTGTATCTGACCGATTATCAGGACGCCGCCTATGCCAATCGTTACCTGAACGCCGTGAAGCGTTTTGATGCGTGGCCGGATTTGAAAGAAGCCGTGGCGAAGAATTACCACAAACTGCTGGCGTACAAGGACGAGTACGAAGTGGCCCGCCTGTACACCAACGGCGATTTCATCAAGTCGGTGCAGGCGCAATTTACGGGCAACTATAAACTGACCTTCAACCTTGCTCCGCCGATCATGGAACAAACCGATCCGGCGACGGGCCGTCCGAAAAAACGCACCTTTGGTCCGTGGATGATGGGGGCTTTGCGCCTGCTGGCCAAGTTCAAGGGCCTGCGCGGCACGGCCTTCGACCCGTTCGGTCATCTGAAAGATCGTAAGGAAGAGCGCGCTTTAATCACGGAATACGAAGCGATGATGGATGCCGTTCTGGCCGCCGTGAATGCCGACAATGTGGCGCTATGCCGCGATATTCTGGCCCTGCCGGATATGGTGCGTGGCTATGGTCCGGTGAAGGATGGCAACATCAAAATCTTCCGCGGCCAAAAGGCTGTCCTGCTGACCCGCCTGCGCGGTGGGGCCGGGGCCAAGCCGGAAACGCGCGCGGCAGCGTAGCACTGTTTACATAATTAAAACCCTTCCCGTGTTGTTGTGCAATATGGGAAGGGTTTTTTATTGACAGAAAACGGCCTGAGTCCTCTTATACCTCCCTTAATCATAAAAAGAATTGAACAGGGAATTTATAGGTATGTCTGGCCGTCTTCGCCGTCTGCGCGATCTATTCAAACTTGAATCTGCCAACACCGGATGGGATTGCCCCGTCATGGCACCGGACATTTCGGCCCAGAAGCGCAAAGAGCTTCTGGAGGCGACAATGCTGGAAACACCGCGCAGTGCCACGCGGACCGTTCTGGGGGTTTTATCTCCCTATTGGTTGAAAGCGGGCAAGATCGAACGCGGGATTGCAACGGGCTTGCTGGCCACGTCGCTGTTCATGACCTGGTATTCCGTACAGATGACTGTGGAGTTCGGTGAATGGAGCGGTGGTTTAACCAACACGGTTCAGCATTTGGCGCAGTCGGTTAAAACCGCGCGGCCTGAACTGATCGCAAAATCGGTTGATCAATATCCGGCCTTGAAATCCGCAATGGACGAGCATCCTATTTTGAATGAAGCCATCCATACATATCCGGATTTAACTGCGTTTTTGAATAATAAAAAATTTGCAGACGTTATAAAAAATGATGCAGCGCTCCAGGATGTATTAAACAAAAATTCGTCGTTGGAAGAATTGGTTTCGGCCTTGCCCGGTGTTGAAAAAACCATTGCCCAAAGCCCTGAATTGATGGGGCAGGTCAGTGCGATGAAAACGCTCCTGACCCAGAATTTAATGGAGCTGCCTGAAACGCAGGAGCATCTGGACACGCTCAAAAGCTTGAGTGGGAGCGGATTTTTTGATGCTTGGGGAAAGGTGGCAAAAACCACCTATGCCGGCACAACCCATGTCCTGAAAAACGGCTGGAACGATAGCGATGAACAGCTGAAGGATATGAAAGGCTCGCTGCGCGATGCCTGGTACAACAAGGATCTGGCAACTATTGCGCTGAAATTCACAGCCATGGCCATCATTTCGTACAAGGCTGCGCAATATTTTGCCCTGCGCTGGCGGCTCTGGTCCACGGGGTATTATACCAACCGCTGGACGACGTCATCCGCCTATATGCGCATGCGGACCCTGTTTAACAATATTGACAACCCGGCGCAGCGGATTGAACAGGATCCTGCGAAATTCACGGCGGGTGCCGTATCGCTGATGACGGGTGTGACCAGTGCCGGGATCACGTTGGGCGCGTTTTCCAGCCAGCTATGGGCGATGGGGCCGTTGTTCGGCGTGGCGGGTGGTTTCTTCTGGCTTGGGGCGGCTTATGCCGCGGCTTTGACGGCGTTGACCATGAAAGCCGGGTACAAATTGCCGTCCATTCAACGGGGGCAACAACGCCGCGATGCGGATTTGCGGGCGGTTCTGGATAAGATCCACACCAATGCTGATGTCATTGCACAAAATAAAACTGAATCGGTCGAGCGCGAGCTGGTCAATCGTCGCCTGACCCCGGTGATGAAGAACTCGGTGCGCGAAATCGGGACGCAGGTCAAACTGATTTTGGTGGATGCAACCGCGGGGAACCTGTCCATTCCTATTCCATGGATTGTTGGTGCGTTTGGCGTGGCGGCGGGCACGGCGTCCATGGGGACAGTATCCATGATCAACTACGCCTTTAACCGCGTTACATCGGCGATGAGCTTCGTTGTTAATCGTTTCGAACAATTGTCGCAAATGAAAGCAACGGCGGATCGTATCTATATGTTCGACCGCGCGGTCCAAGCGGCGCATTACATTGATGCGGAAAAGAAACAAGCGGCCAAGCGCGTCATTATCCCAAAAGAGATGCCCGCCATGAAAATTTCCGGACCGGAGGCATAAAATGGCCAAGGCATTTGATGAATTTTACAAAAGCACCGCCCCGATTGCGCACAGTGAAGTGCCCTTCATTGTCGTGACCGAAAGTGCGGATGATTGCCCGGATATTCGAGTCTATGACCTGACCGTGCGCACACCGGGGGATAATCCGCGTGTGTTGTTACAGGGCGTAAACCTGCATTTCAAACCCGGCGATCGCGTGATTTTCACCGGAGCATCAGGCAGTGGTAAAACCACCGCTGTCAAAGCCCTGATGAACAGCTGGGATTACGGGCAGGGGTTGGTGGTGATGCCGCGCAACGTGAAAACCATGTTGTTTTCCCAAGCGGCCTATGCGCCCAATGCCAATCTTCGCACCATCCTGAATATGACGACCGAGGGCAAAGAAAATTTCACTGACCGGGAATTGCGTCATGCGCTTCAAAGCGTTGGTCTGAACAAGCTTGTTGAGCAAATTCCGGGACAACAGGTCGAAATCCTGATTGATGAGATGATGAATCATCTGAAGAACACGTCTCATCTGAAAAAGGATGTTGGTCAGGTCGCTGTCGATTTTGTGCAACGTCGCATTCCTGAAATGTTTTCAACAGTACAATTTGTTCCAAATGAACAACGAAACTACCTGCGTCAATCTTTGCGGACTCATGTACCTGAAAGTGACTTTGACGATGTTTTCCATCGCGTTGCCGATGCGATGGATGATGCATTGATGGCGCCGCTGCAAAAACGCCTGGCCTTGTTTGCTGCGGATATCGCCACACGCAAGCGCGGGAAAATCTACGCTTATACGCCCGCAAAGATTAAATATTTTGCGTGGTCATTGCGTCGTGCTTTGAATAAAGCCGTCAAGGCCTATATGAACAATGATGATACGGACGATGCCTTCCGCGAAATCCGCCTGAATGAATATCAGACGCGGCGTGTTGTGGACACCATTGTCAATCACACACGCGATGAAATGATGAAGCAGGCCTCATCCGGTCCGATGCATCAGGTCTTTAATGCTGCCAGCTGGCCGCTCAGTCTGGCCGCGGTGCGTATGAAAGCGCGCAGTGCCGTAAACGAGATTGTTCAGGCCGTAACATTTTTCATGGAAAAACAGGTCATGACGGGGGATACCATGTCCCTGTCCGGTGGTGAGCGGCAGAAATTGATGATTGCCATAGCGACGTTGCATCAACCGGATATTCTGTTTCTGGATGAAATCACGGCGGCGCTGGACAAGGAAACGGGGGCAATCCTTTACAAGGACATGCTGGATCATTTACCAAAACACACGATTGTTCTGAGCATTGCGCATAATACGCATATTATGCCGTATCATACTCTGCATGCACATCTGGAAAACCAGGGCATTACCGTGCGCCGTATTGCGCAACAGGCCCCGGGCGTTACGCCGACCCCTTCGGTGTAACGGCACAGGTCAGTTCGCTTTTCGCGACCAGCTTGTTGGTGTCTGATCGGATGTCGATATCCCACACATGTTTGGTGCGGCCCAGATGCACAGGGCGGCATGTGGCGGTAACGAATCCGTCCTTCACCGGGCGTAAATGGTTACAGGTGATGGCGGAGCCGACCGCATAGTTTTTGTCGGCATCAATACACATCAAGGACGCAATGCTGCCCGCCGTTTCGGCCAGAACGCATGATGCACCACCGTGCAAAATGCCGTGAATTTGGTGTGTGCGGTGATCGACCGGCATACGCAGCTTGATAAAATCCGGCCCGATTTCATGAATTTCAATGCCCAAGCGATCGAGAATATTATCGTGTGTATTGAAATTGCGAATATCTTCAATGGAATAGGGTTTGAACCAGATCATTGCTGTACGTCTCCTTGGTTGTGTGTAGAATCGTACAGGGTATGCGTAAAGTCAACGGGGACATGAATGACATCTGAATCTACGATTAAAGCGTATTATGAGCGGGCGGGCCTTCTGGAGTTGATTGATGCAGGATTAAAAGAGGCGGGCGTCGATCCCCTGCGCCCCGGTCCCGATGATTTATCCCCCTTTGATGAATTTCATATTGGCGGCAAACGCGCCACGGCTGATTTTATCAACCGTCTGGGGTTCCACGCGGGTATGACCGTGTTGGATATTGGCAGTGGCCTGGGCGGCCCGGCGCGGTACGTCGCGCATGAAATGGGGGCCAACGTGATCGGGATTGATCTGTCGCCGGAATATTGCGCCGTTGCCACAGAATTATCCCGCCGCATGGGCATGGGGTCACGCACGCAATTTCGTGTCGGCAATGCGGAAGCACTGGATTTTGCCGATGCCAGTTTCAATGGGGCCTATACCATCCATACCGGCATGAACATTCTGGATAAAACCGTTCTGTATAAGGGTGTTCACGACATTCTGAAGCCCGGGGCCATATTCGGCATATATGATGTGATGGCGGGGCCGGCGGGAACACCGCCCGCATTCCCGTTGCCATGGGCGGGGGGGAGCGAAACCAGCCATTTGGTCACGCCACCGGATACGGAGATGTTGCTGACCTTCTGTGGGTTTGAAATCCTTGCCAAGGCGAATCAATCGGCACAGGCCTTGGCCGCCTTTGACGCGGCGGCCAAAATGGGCGATCGCCCCGGTCTGGCCCGTGTTATGGGGCCCGAATTTGCCCAATCCCTGCAAAATCTGGCCGTATCCGTGAAAAACGGGGCCTTGGCCCCGTGGATTTTTGTGGCCCGCCGTGTATAAAGACCCCTGTGAATAACAGGGTACGGATATTGTGGTTGCACGACTTCTCTTAAGCGTTCAGGACGCCTGCGTCAGCTTTGGTGACAAAAAGCTGTTTGATGGCCTGTCCTTTAATATCACCGAAGGCGACAAAATCTGCCTGGTCGGCAAGAATGGCGCGGGCAAAACCACGTTGATGAATATTATCACCGGTACACGTGATCTGGACGATGGGACGCGGTGGCAGTTGCAGGGGATGACCATTGGCTATCTGCAACAAGATATCACACCGACCAAGGGGCAGAGCGTTTACGACTTTGTCTTCTCCCAATTCTCAACCGAAGAACAAATTGCCGCGAATGCGTACAAGGTCGATATGGTCCTGCATCCGCTGGGCCTTGACCCACAGGCGAAAATGGACAAGCTCTCCGGCGGCCAGTTACGTCGTGCGGCCATGGCGCGGGCTCTGGTTGAGGAACCGGATATCCTGTTGCTCGACGAACCGACTAACCACCTTGATCTGGATGTGATCGAATGGCTGGAGGGGATGGTTCGGGGCTATCACGGGGCCGTTGTCTGTATCAGCCACGATAAGGCCTTCCTGAACGCCATTTCCGATAAAGTGTTCTGGCTGGATCGTGGCACGTTAAAGGTCTGTCCTTACGGGTTCAGCCGTTTTGACGAATGGTCCGCCATGATTCTGGATCAGGAAGCCCGCACCCTGCATAACCGCGAGAAGGCTTTATTACAGGAGCTAGAATGGGCTAGCCGCGGTGTAAAGGCGCGACGCAAACGCAACCAGCGTCGATTGGATCTGGTGAAGGCCGAGCGCGACAAATTCTTTAAGGATAAGGGCGAATTTTTACGCATGATGGCGAAAATCGAAATTTCGCCGATTGAAACCGAGGTTTCATCCAAAATCGTTGCCGAATTTTTCAAGGTTAAAAAAGGATTCAATGAAGACGGGCGTGAAATACCAATTCTGGACCAATTTTCCCTGCGTATTATGCGCGGGGATCGGATTGGTATTCTGGGGCGCAATGGTTCGGGGAAAACAACCTTCCTGCGTCTGTTGACCGGGGAATTGGAGCCCGATGCGGGCAAGGTCAAGATGTCGCGGGAAATTGAATTTTCCTATTTCGATCAAACGCGCCGTGATTTGATACCGGAATGGTCCTTGTGGAAGACGTTGGCTCCTGATGGGGGCGATCATGTCAATGTACGCGGCAAGCCGCGCCATGTGTGCGGGTATCTGAAAGATTTCATGTTTGACCCGACCATGGCGTTACAGCCCGTTTCGACATTGTCAGGGGGGCAAAAAAACCGCCTGATGCTGGCGCGCGTCCTGGCTGATCCGAAAAGTTTCCTGATTCTGGACGAACCGACCAACGATCTGGATATGGATACGTTGGACATGCTGGAAGAAATGCTGTCCGAATATCAGGGCACATTGATTATTGTCAGCCATGATCGCGATTTCCTCGATCAAACCGTCACTAAAATTCTGGCGTTTGAGGGGGATGGGAAGATCGAGGGCTATATTGGCGGGTATTCCGATTATCTTGCCGCGCGGGCCGAGCGCAAGGCCCGTATGGGAGCGGCGGCAGAGGCGGCAAAGCGTACCGATAAGAAAGATGCCGATGCGCCGCAGGTGATTGAGGCGGCCCCGGCTGCTTCGAAAACGCGCATGTCCTACAAACTGCAATATGAACTCGACAATCTGCCGAAGAAAATTGCGGCGCTGGAAAGCGAAATTGATGAATTACAGGATGCGCTGGCCGATCCTGATTTGTATCAGCGCGACCCTGGTGCCTTTGAAAATATGTCGCGGCGTCTGCCGCTGGCGCAGGCGGATTTGGACCACGCGGAAACGCGCTGGCTGGAGCTGGAGGCGATGAAGGCCGAATCGGTTTGACTCTGCCGAATCGCGTGAAGGCCTGATTCTATGGGGCTTGGGACGCTTTGTGGGTCTGCTGCACGCCTGTGGGGCCTTAAAAACAAGGGGTTTTTGCCTGTTTTTTGGGGAAAAATGTGCAAAACAGCGTAAAGACAGGGGGTTCGTGCATTTTTTCTATCGACAAAAACCAGCAATCTGGCATTTATCAATGAAAGGTTTTCTGGTGTGATTCTGTTTTGCGGGGCCGTGAGCGGCCACGGGACAGAATGTGCCAGAGGCATATATCAACAACGATGGAAGAGAGTCCGACAAATGGCTGCTAAAACCGCTGCTAAAACTGCCGCTAAAGCTCCTGCTAAAGCCGCTGCTAAAGCTCCTGCTGCTGCTGCGAAATCCGCTACGGCAAAAACAACTGCTCCGACAGTGACGCTGAAACAAATCGGCGCCGAACTGGCCGAAAAGCACGAAATGACCAAGAAGCAAGTAAACTTGCTGATGGATGATCTGGTAGCCCTGCTGGTGAAAAACCTGAAAAAAGGCAACCGTGTTCGTATGGCTGGTCTGGGCATCCTGCAAGTGCGTAAACGCGCAGCTCGCATGGGTCGTAACCCGGCCACCGGCGAAACCATCAAAATCCCGGCGAAAAAGAAAATTGCTTTCCGCGCTGCTAAAGAACTGAAAGAAGCCGTAGGCAAATAAGCTTTGGATCGGCCCTAAAGCCGGTTTAAACCGCAAAACCCGTTCCGGACGCGTTCGGAACGGGTTTTTGTATGCGTGGATAATGCGCTGAAAATACACATTTTTATTTGTTTCTTTTCATGTTTAAGGCTTTTATGGCCTACAGGCTTATACTTTTTATAGAGCATAACGTTTCATATTTTTTGGTGTTTTGGTGCAGGGTCTTTTGAGTACAGACATGCTGACAATCGGGCGGATTTGCCTTTTGGCGCTGACCTATTATGTGGTCGGGCGTTTGGGCTTGTTACTGGCTGTTCCGCCGGGGTATGCGACGGTGTTCTGGCCCGCATCGGGTATCGCGTTGGCGGTGGTGTATCGTTACGGCTTTGCCATGGCACCGGGCGTTTTTCTCGGGGCGGCCATTCTCAATCTGTCCATCTGGATTCCCCAAACACCGGATGAGCAATTTTCGCGCTTGCTGACCAATTCATTGTCTATCGGTTTTGGATCGATGTTACAGGCGATGGTGGGGGCGTTTATTCTCTATCGCGCAATTGGTGAACGCAGCCGCCTGGAGCAGCTCAGCCATATTGTAAAATTCGTTGCCTATGCGGGCATTCTCGTCTGTCTGGTGTCGTCGACATGGTGTGTTGGGACGTTTTATCTGACCGGGACCGTGGCGTTGGAGAACGCTCCCTTCGTCTGGTGGACGTGGTATGCCGGTGATTTGTTGGGCATGATCGTTTTTGCCCCGATTGTCACGTTAATGCTGGCCCCCAATACGGAAGTGCGCCGCAAGGTTTTCGTGGGCGTTCCCATGGTTCTGTTGTTTTCCATGGTCATGATGTTTTTTGTCGGGGTTCGCAACTGGGATGATAAGCGCATCCAGACGGAATTTCACCATGATGCTCAATTGATCAAGACCGATCTGGAAACCCAGATCCACGATTACATGCAGGAGCTGCAAGCCCTGCAAAGTTTCTTTAATGCGTCAGATTCCGTAGATCGGCGTGAATTTGAAGTTTTTACTTATAATGCCTTTAAACGGAATCCTGGAATTCTGGCCATGGATTGGATGCCCCGGGTGCTGGATTCCGAGCGTGCTGAATTCGAGGCGTTGCGCCAGCAGGAATATCCGGGATTCTTCATTAAAGCGCCAGTTGGGCCCGATGCGTGGGAACGGTCGCCGCGGCGGGATGAATATTATCCGATTGAATTTATCGAGCCAGACTCGTTCAATCGCTATATCGGCTACGATTTAAGCGCGAATGAAGGGCGTTATGCTGCCTTTATTCGGGCCAGAGATAGTGGCAATGCGGTTATTACTTCGCGGATCAAGTTGCTGCCAGACGAAGAGTCCGACCAATACGGTTTTCTTCTTGTTCTTCCTGTGTATGAGCGCGGTGCGTTGATTACAAATGTTGCGCAACGCCGTGATGCTCTGATGGGGTTTGTGGCTGGCGGGTACCGTTTTTCGGATACGGTCGCACCCGTTTTCAGTCCATGGGAAAAGCAGGGTATTGAAATCCATTTGGTGACCCGGGAATCGGATATTGAGGAAAGCCTGTATATCTCTTACGACCCCCGTGATTATGGCCCAACGGGCAGTGACCGAATAGCCTATGCAGAAGAAATCCAATTGGATGTCTTTGGAAAACGCTGGGTTTTGAAAGTGTACAAATCGCAAAACTACATCATGGCTCATGTCAACTGGGCCATCTGGATTGCGCTGGCGGTGGGTATTTTCTTTTCGGCTCTGTGTGGTGTCTTCCTACTGTTTATTACGGGTTATGCCTCGGGGATTGAAAAGATTGTGACGCGGCGCACCGAGGAATTGCGCATGCAGCGGCAGTTTCTTGAGCTGGCGATGGCCGCGACGCAGGACGGTGTGTGGGATTGGGATGAAAACCAGCGGACATTGTGGTTATCACCCCGCTGGAAAGCCATGCTCGGCTATCGCGATGATGAAATTGAAAACTCCATGAAAGGGGCCGAAAGCGTCATCCATCCGGAAGATCTGTATGAATGGCGCAAGCGTATGGCTGACTACATTACCGGCCGTACGTCGGAATTTGTGGGCATTTTCCGTTTCTTCCACAAAAGCGGCCATATTCAATATGTGTTAAGCCGCGCCATTGCCGAACGCGACCCAACGGGGCATGTGATCCGTATTGTGGGGGCCCACACGGATGTGACCGAGATTGAACAGGCTAACCGTAACCTGAAAAAGGCGCGGGACGAAGCCGACAGCGCCAACCGCGCGAAGAGTGATTTTCTGGCGAATATGAGCCACGAAATCCGCACGCCGATGAATGGTATTATCGGCATGACGCACTTGTTGCTGGAAACAAAGCTGGATTCCCGCCAACGCCATTATGCGCAAACGGTAGGCCAATCGGCGGAATCTCTGCTGCAAATCATTAACGATATTCTCGACTTCTCCAAGATTGAGGCGGGCAAGATGGAATTGGAAAATATTCCATTTGATTTCCAGCTTCTGTGCGAAGATGTGTCGGAAATGATGTTTGTCCGGGCACAGGAGAAGGGGATCGAATTCCTTCTGTCGTGGGATCCGGATTGCCCGCAATTCCTCTTTGGTGATCCGGTGCGGATCCGCCAGATTTTGTTCAATCTGTGTGGGAACGCCATCAAATTTACGGACGAAGGTTATGTGCTTGTAAAGGTCAAACACCTGGGCACGCGCGATGGGCATACCGATTTGCGCATTTCTGTGGTCGATACCGGTATTGGTATTGCAAAGGAAAAGCAGGCCCTGGTCTTCAACAAGTTTGATCAGGCTGATGGATCGACAACGCGTCGTTACGGTGGTACAGGCTTGGGGCTGACTATCAGCAAGCAGCTGGCGGAATTGATGGGCGGGCATATTTCCCTGACCAGCGAACCCGGTGTAGGTTCAACATTCTCGGTTCACCTGACATTGTCGGTTGCGCCGCGCCCGAAATCCTATGTTCGGGCTCCTGAATTGGAGGATTTTGACGGAACGGGTATTCGTGCGCTGATTATTGATGACAACATTATGTCGTGCGAAATTTTCGATACATATCTGTCCTCCATCGGCATGAATGTTGAGACGGAAAGCAACCCGTATAATGTTCTTAGCAAAATGGAACGGGCTGTGGACGAGGGGCGCCCCTATAGTTTCCTGATCGTTGATTATGCTATGCCGGGGATGGATGGCATTTCCTTGTGCTCATTGATTGCCCAGAACAAGAAGATTCAGGGGGCCATCGCAATTATGGCGACATCCCAGCCTGGGCGTACCGATATTGAGCGTATGCAACGGGCAGGGATTAAAGGGTATTTGAGCAAGCCTGTCCGCCCGTCAGAACTGATTTCCGTTATTGCAACGTTGTGGAAAGCCCGAAAGACGGGTGAGGATATGGGACTGGTGACCCGTTTCACGCTGGATGAACAATGGGCGGGTCGCATTCGTGGGCCGGATGATCTGTATTTCAAAGATACCCGTGTTCTGGTGGTTGAAGATAACCAGGTCAACCAGGAAGTTATGGTGGCTATGCTGGATCATTATGGCATTCGATCCGCCGTTGTCGATAACGGTCGCGATGCCGTCCGCATCATGCGCGAACAGGATTTCGATCTGGTCTTTATGGATTGCCAGATGCCGATTATGGACGGGTATGAAGCAACCCGCACCGTACGCAAGGAAAAAGGCGGGCAGGACATTAAGATCATAGCCATGACCGCAAACGCCATGAAGGGCGACCGCGAAAAATGTATTGCCGCCGGCATGGATGATTATTTGTCCAAACCCGTGGTCGAAAAAGATTTGGAAGCGATCCTGGCGACATGGATTGCCGAAGAAAAAAGAACGAAGCGTGATGAAGACGGTGACGCAGACGCTGATAATACAGGTCTTGGTGTATCAGTTGGAAACGTTGATCGGAATATTCTGGATATGGATGCAATCCAGAAATTAAAATTCATCAGCCGGGACAAATTTCCGCAAATCGTAACTATGTTCCTGAACAATGCGGACCGGATTATTGGAGAGATTAAAACAGAGGTCGCCGCCGCCATGGCCCATGCTGGGGGTGGGAACGGCCATTTTGATACAATCGCCCACCTGGCCCATTCCCTGAAATCCAGCGTCGGACAGCTGGGGGCCATGGGATTGTATGATCAGGTTGTTGAGATTGAAACACTGGCCAAGGCCCGCAAGCGCGAAGATATTCATAACCGCCTGCCACAGCTCCACCAAACCTTTGCCGATGTACGGCAAGAGTTGGAAAAACTTCTGGCGAAGGGATGAGTTTGAGATCAAAAAAGCCGGCGCGTGCCGGGCGTTTTTATTGTTTTGGCTTTATTAGAGCGTGTCCTCGCGAACAAATTTCAGGGCCTGGTTCTGACATTGGAAAACGCTACGTTTTCCGCCACCACTATAGTAAGTGTAATGGCCCTGCGGGACGATGGTTTGTCCAGATTTACACGAGCCACCCAGGCTGCCATCTCCACAAGAAATGCCGTTGAGCGGGCCGCATCCCAGCAGGTTGGCAGGGTCAGAGCAGTAGGAGTTAGTCAATCCCGCCTTCAAAGCTGTTCTGAAGTTGCTCGAATCCGCTGCCAGATTGACAACCACCCCCTTCAGGCCGTAATTGCGAATAAAGTTCGCATAGAAGGCACTGGGGGAAGGTAGGCCCGCAAAGCTGAAATCTGTTGCCAGAACGATCAGGTTTGCGTTTGCGGCCTTCAATTGCGATGCCAGCGTTGCCGGAGCAACGTGATGGTGCGAAATCGCATCCGTAGCCAGAACGATGTTCAGCGGTCTGTCGGTTTGACCTTTGAAGTCGGCGACTGTTCGAGAAATTGCATAATATTGCGATTCTTCCCAGTCACCACCGTTCCATGCCGCCCATGACCCAATTTCGTTCAAAATTGCGGCCTTGGATGTCGATACATCGCGCAGGTTCATCTCGTTTCGGTAAGCCCAGTCTGCGGGTGTACAGAATGTACAAGACGGGAAGTCGGTAAAGCTTGTCAAACCAACTTTCCAACCCTTGAAGTCCGGATCGTTCAAAACGGCACTCATATTGTTTTTCAGGTTTGGCAGGTCATCCCAATACGAACCGGACAAATCCTGTACCAAAACCATGGCCCCTTCGCTCGACATGGCGTTGCATGTCTCCATGCTGGCTTTCGCGCTGGCCATACAGTTCGGCGATTTACCGCCTTCGCCTGTGGCCTGACATGTCCATGCCCAGGAACCGCCACCACTCGGAACTTTGGATGGTGTGCCAAAGGCGCAGAGGGAAGCGTAGCTGATTTCGCTTGCGCTGGTATAGGTTCGACCATTGGCCGTGCCGCAAACGCCATCAATGACCTGCGTGGCATAGCACTGTGCCGCTGGTTCAATGTCTTTCGGATCGCCTTCGCATTCCCAGTGATAGGTTTTCAAACCTGAAGCCGAATTCACCTTTTCTACAATTTTCGTCGGTCCGCCAACTACGCACTGGCCATAGGGTACGGCCAGAATGGCCGCGGCATCGGCGTAATATCCCTTATGTGCCGCGCCGCAATGGCCCGGGGCAGGGAACATTTTTTTCGGTTTTTCCCCTGCGCACAATGAAACGGTTGTTGGATAGCATGCGCTTTCCACTGTGCTTAGAACGGCGGGTTTGTTCATAATAAACGCATCCCAATCAGCGAATGACCCCGGGGGGCCCGCAGGCATCATCAAATCTTCACCGGCACCGGAATCACGTTGAATCCATTTCAGGCGATTGGGCTCGCCAACAGCTCCGCGGTCAATATATTCGAGGTAAGACGATGCCCCGGTCTGAATGCGGAACATATCATCGTTCTTACTGGGGTCAGAATGAGAACCGATAATTTTTGGTGTTGCGGTATCGTCAAAGACGCAGTGTTGTTTAACTGAATACTGATTTCCGCTCTCGTCTTTCGGACTTTTCAGGCTTGTGACGCGGCCGCCAACGCATTTGGACTCCGCTGTTGCGCTCACATGGGTTGGGCCAACGGGCATGGCTGGAACAAAGTATGAAATCTCATAAATGTCTTGGCCCAGTCGGTTTCCAATTTTTTTGTATTTTGGATCGTACCCTTCTTTACGAAGGTCAGCGAGCATTGAATTCAGATCGCTGGCGTGAACTTCGGGGTAGGTATAATCGAACGCATCATAACAGTTCCCAGACAATGATCCATTCACAACGGACCACTGACCGGCGCTACATTCGACGGTGGCACTGGCCTCGGCTTTGCTCTCCTCGCTTGGTGGAAGGGTGATTTTGATGGTTGTTCCCAAACGGGAATACACATCAACCGTGGATTTTTTAGTCCCATCCGTCGGCTTGAATTTATAGTGTTCCTGTTTTTCGGTATAGGTTTTTACCGGGGATATGTCCTGTGCATAGCCTGCGGACAAGGTGCCGGAAAATACAAGTGCGCACCCGGTAACCAGAAGAAGAAAGGAATATGATTTTGCTCTACCCATCACTCAACGTCCCCCACTTGACGCTATACCCAAAAAACAAAGATTCTTTTTATACTTAGGGATCATTTTAATCCCTAAATGTTTATCATTTTGTTAATAATGCGGGGGTGTGTCTATTCGTAGAAGAAGACGGAGGCCCTGATTTTCTGGCCTTCCATCTCGGTTCCGGCCTCAACGCGGTCTTCGCTCTTGATCTCGCCCCCGGCGGTGGCAGAGGTTTTGCCCGCAAACACCTGGCCAGAGGCTTTAACCTGGACTGCATCGTCGAGGGAATCTACGGCAACGGTTCCATTGACGTGCAATTTGGCCTTGGGTTGGGCTTCGCCAATACCGACATTGGCATTGTTTTTATTGGCAATTTCCAGACCGGAAGCCGTTGGTGCCGCGACCCAGACGCTGGTTTCGCGCGGATACAGGCTATAGACCAGGCGGTCGTCGAAATGGTTCGCATTGTTGACATCGTTCATGGTGGCATAATCAAGGTCGGTAAAAATGGCGTCACCGTCACAATTTTCAATATCGGCCGCCCCGCCGGTACAGGGGGTGCCAATCGCTGATGACAGAAGGCTTCGCGCCCCTTTTCCGTCTGGGCCATGATTGACCAAAACAAATGGAACCGTGCGTTCTTCGCCGTTCTTGTTCACAATTCGCACCGCGGTGGCATCCGTAAAGCCATCTGTTTGGGTCAGCGAGGCCGTCACGGCATAGGTCATTTTTCGATCAAAGAAATCTGCCGCCAGATGGTAAGGCAGGTTCAACGCGTGTACCGGAACCATACCTTGAACAACGCCGCTGGCTGCGGGGCATCCTGTTGTCATTTCCTTGCCAAAATCATTATTATCCGGGGTTAGGGTCGGATCAGCAGGGCAGGGCAGGCGATTGTTCTGTTCGGCGTAAAACGCCAAAGCTGACGTAATGCGTTCGCGGGTTTGAAATTCTTCGCGCACGGCCTTGTCGTTTTTATAGCTGGTGTAAACATGCAAAATGCCACTCAGCAAAAAGCCAAGGATCATCATTGATATGGCCATTTCAATCAGGGTGAAACCGGATTGGGCGCTTTGTGTGGGGCGGCGGCTGGTGTAAATCATGTCATGCCTCCCTAGTTACAGGCCGAAATATCAATATTGTAGCAGAAGCGACCCGCGCGGATCACTTCGCCAGCCTCAGCGGCATCTTTGGTAATGATATTGCGTTCGGCTTCGACACGGTCACCGCGAATTGTGGCGTTTGTCTGCGCCTCGATCGTGCCGCGCGTGATGATATCGCCGGATGCGCTGGCCCCGCCTGCGTCAACGTTCAGGTTTCCACCGCGAACGCTTAGTTTTGCATCGGGATTGTCAACGCCGATACCGATATTCCCTGTATTCCGGCTGACAATATTCACACCGGAATCGTCCGGCGTAATAACCCATAATGTTGTTTCTTTTTGTACCAAGCTGTAAATCACGGAATCGTCAAAATGATTGGCGTTATTGACGTTGTTCAAAGGGGCGTAGGGAAGGTCGCGGAACGCAGCGTCGCCATCGCAATTTTCTGAATCGGCGGCACTCGAGCCACAGGCGACGACGATGCTGGTGCCATCAACGCGATATGCGCCTTTCATGTCAGGGCCGTGGCTGATGACAATGAAAGGAGCGGTTTTGTCGATATCAACAATATTATTCGATGCATCCCTGCCTTTGCCACGAATTTGAACTTCGTTGGCGCCGGTGTTGAATGTAGCGGTGTTTGTTTTTGTACCAGTGACGGCGTAGAGAAGCTTGTTCTGATAACCGTCACCAACCATTTCAAACGGCAGGTTCAGATCGAAAACCGGCAAAGCCCCCTGTGCAACGAGAACCGTGTTGCATGTCGCAGCCGCTTTACCAAAATTGGCATCCTGTGGACGCAAATCGAGGCGTGCGGGGCAGGGATAGCGGCCATTTTTCTGCAAATAAACAGCCATCGCTGATGTGATTTTTTCCTGCGTCACGCGTTCCTCAACATTGGCGCGTTCTGTTCTATAGATGTCATAAAGTTGAATAAAGGCACTGGCGAGAAGCCCGATAATAGCCACACCAATCGCCAGTTCGATCAGGGAAAAACCGGCCTGCGAATTGTGCGTGTTCTGTGTGTATGTTTGCTTCTGTTTCATCATTATTGGCAGTTCGCAGTGATAGCAGGTTTATAGCAGAATTTGGGGGCAATGGCTTGACCTCCGCCCAACTCGTCGTCGACAACAATATTTTCCTGGGCAATAACGGTTGTATCGGCTTTGACCTGGGATTGTTCGATGCTGGCGGCGGTGGTTCCCACCGCTTTCAGGTCTCCATCAATCTCAACGTTGCCGCCATAGACGCTCAGCCGCGCTTTATCGTCAATTCCTGCGGTTCCCGGTACACCAATGCTCAGTGACTGGGATGTTTCTGTGTCCAGAACAACGTTACGATTGTCAACGCTGGCCCCTTGTGCCCACCGCCATACGTCTTTTTCACGCAAATATCCGTTGAGTGAAAATTCAACGCGATCATCGAAATGGTTGTTATTGTTCATGTCGCCCATGCCGGCGAAGGGCATGGCTCGAAATACGGCATCGTTGTCACAGTTTTCGTTATCGAGAGCCGATGTGGTTCCGCAGTTAAAGGCGCGCACACCGCTTTCATCAACCCATGCGCCTTTTGTGTCTGGGCCGTGGCTCAAAACGACAAAGGGAACGAGGTCGGCCGTGGCCTGCTGTCCATTACGGTTGATGATGCGGATATTTCCAGAGACGGGATTCTGGCTCAATCGGGTTGCATCCCGGGTAACGGCATAGGTCAGTTTTGTGCCATAAATATCGCGGCCCAAACTGTCGACCACACATTTACGACTGGTCTCGGTCACATTTAATGTGTTGCGATCTGCTTCGGTATCCTGGTCGAAGTCACCATAATCGGCGTAATTTGCATCGCTATCGAAGAAAATCTGCTGAACGCTGTTCAGCTTGTTTTGAAAAACCTGTTTTAAGTTGTCGGGCAAATCGGCATCGTCTGTTTCGGTGCATCCCATGGCACGGTTCAGGGCCCGCACCGGAACGGATCCTATAATCACTGTTCCGCCACCAATACCAGCAGCAGCCACGCCACCCGCCGGGGCCATACAATTACCGCCTGCATCAAAGTTTGGTTCCCCATAATTGGCGTCACCGGGACGCAGGGTTGGCGAAGCGGGGCAAGGGTAGAAGCCGTAAATACGATAGTATTCCGCCATCCCCAGCAAGACGGAATCAAAAATACCGTTCATGCGGGCGCTTTTAATTTCACCATCCTGATTCAGAATGTTAAAAACCGCCCCCATGATCAGGCTGGTGATCATGACGACAATAACCATTTCAAGAAGGGTGAACCCCCCCTGCGCAGAGGAGGCGAGTGGCAGATTTTTCTCTGTGCTCCGGCAAGTGCGCATACGCAGTATCCAGTCCTTACACCAATACTCATCAAGATGTACTTTTTTGATCTCGTTTCAATGCGGAATTGTATGTGAAATCAAGAGGAAAGCACGAGTGACAGGCCGCAGTGACCGAGATTCAACGCAATTTTATCAATCAATGTTTAATCAGTGATTAAGCAAAAACGTGCAATAAAGGAAGAAACAGGAGGGGGCTCTCCTGTTTCTTCCTTTACGCTATTCCCATCTGCAGATTTCATATTCCTTAAACCAGATCGTTTCACCCAGGCCGCAAGATACGTTTCGTAGCCAATATCTCTCCTTGCCAACGGTCACGGCACTTTTGTCAACGCAGGCGCCGTTTAATAAGTAACCCCATTTAGGGTCACCGCCGCTAAGGCATATGTTCATTGTTGCGCCGGTTCCACCATTTTTATAGGCGCAACTTCCGCCTCGTGCATAACCGGCGCGTTGAATAACGCGATTATTCGCATCATAACGGCATACCAGTTGCTTCTTCCGCGCGCCACAGACCTGCTCAACATCATCGGTACCAATACAGCCCCAATGATAGGCAGCATCAGAATCCGCAATATCGCGATAGGATCCCGATGTGCAACCATTCCCCGCATTCGCCGGTTGAGCAGAGTAAGTGTCTGAGAACACGGCACATACGCCCGGAGTGGTGACGACAATTTTCTTTTTCACACTGCAAGTGCGATCAATCTTGTCGGTACCGGTACAGGCCCAGCGGAATGCTGTTTCCGTATCGCCCAGATCTTTATACGAACCAACCGCGCATCCGGACGCCGCATTGCTGGCCGGCTGTGTTGAGAATTCGCCTGTGTAGCCTTTGCATTCACCGGAATTCAAGACAATTTTCTTGGTTGCCGCACAGGTGCGCGCAATACCGTCCGTTCCGGTACAAGCCCAGCGATAAGACGTATCCGTATCGCTGAGGTCGCTATAGCTACCGGCGCCGCACGCATTCGCGGTGTTTGTGGCTGGCTGGCTGGTATATTCCCCGCCATAGCTGGCGCATGACCCAGGCATAGAGCAGGCGACCTTCACACTGGTGCCGTGTCCCCATGCGTGCATGTCGGAGTCACTATACCGGCGACTGGACGGCGGGAACTGCCCATGGAATTCACCCGGCCATGTGCTGGTTTGCCAGCCATTTTGGGCTTGTGCAAAGGAGGCCCATATACGGTTGTTAATCACGGCGGGGCCTTTTTGGTGCAAAATAATGCTGCCCTGGAAATTCGGCTTGGAATAGATGGTCACGGTCGTGTCCCGCCCAATCGCAATGCCGTCAAACGTAAAGGCATCCGCATTCGCAAAAGGTTGGGATTTTGCGTATTCACCCGGGCCAACCATGTTGGACGCAAAATCGGTCACCCCAATCTGGCTGAACCACATTGGAACCGGATCCTTGCCAATCAACATCCCCGACACGTGGAAGAAGCAATAATTCGACGGTGGTGCTGTTTCTCCGGCTGGTGGCGGTTCCGGGCGAACGATGTTCGTGCTTTGCACGTTTGCAGAGCATGAATCGGTTCCTTCCGTAGACGGAATGCCTTTACAGCTCCACACGAATTTCCCGCCGGATTGTGTGATGGCCGTCGGAATACCGACATAGCATCGCGCACTGTCGTGGATGCTGGCAATATCTTTATACGTTCCGCCATTTGCAGAGCCGCACAAGCCGTTGACAGGAGGTTCGGGTGATGGTGGCGGTGACCCCGCGCACAGCGTGACGGTTGTCGGGTAACACGCCTGTTCTGCTTTCACCACACCAGATGGCGGATTACGAACGAAATCCTTGTAATCGGCGAAGCTGCCGGCCGGGCCGCTGGGAATCATTACGGAATCATCCGCGCGATATGCGGATTCACGCTCAATCCACTTCATGCGGTTATTGTCAGTTTGGGCAATCCCGGCATGGTCGATGAAAGCGCCGTTGGACGAGAAGCCATCCGCCGAATACATTTTCAGCATATCGTCGCCGGTCAACCCCGTGACTTGATTTTCCTCATCAATTGCACAAACCTGTTTTGCCTTTTCTTCGTTGCTGGATAAAAGCGCATTTGTACATTTGGATTTGTCTACTGTGACAACATCCGCGGCTGTCGCTTTCTTTATAACTTGGTAGCATAGATTCGTGACCTGGCCTTGCGTGTTGGCTTTGATGGTTTGGCTGGTGATGGTTTTGCCAGAAAGATGAGTGGCTTTGATTGAAGCAACGTCACGTGTTGGCACGTCATAGCAGAAATTGAAATCGTAACAGGCTCCGGTCACGTCCTTGTCAACAGCAGACCATTTACCGCCAAGGGGGGCGCCGCAATACACTTTGGCTTTGGCGTTGCCGCCTTGTTCGCCGCTGAACGTAACGGTCAGAGAGGATTTGTCGCGCGAATACTCATCCAATACGTAAGGGGTGGCTTTGGTGGGGTAATCCTTCACTGTTTCCGCCGCGTAAACGGGCATCGCCATCACGCACAGGACAACGCAGGAAAGAAACGCAGAAACAAAGATACGCATACTCATATAGAAACCCCTTCTAATCCATGTCTTCGCGCATGGGTAGTGCAGTGTCCTAGAATTTTAGCGTGCAATGCGTTAATTTTTAAATAAATTGTCCTTTATTTTCCGTGGGTTGAAACATAAAAAACCTATCCATGGGGATAGGTTTTTTATGTTTCTGGCAATGACGATGGTTTATTCTGGGGTGACGTGGGGGGCGGCGATGTGCAACACCCGGCGTACTTTATCCAGATCAAAATGGTCGTTGGTTCGCACGCCCGTTTCCATGTCGATCCACGTGGTGTGGCCGTTGGCGACTTTTTGAATCATCTCGATGTTACTTTGGACGTTGTCCGGGTTCATGCCGCCGGCATAGCCGCAAAAATGCCCGGGCAAGGGCGCATCCCAGCTGTCCGGGCTGATGCCACGCCCAGCAGATTCATCAAACAAAACAGCGTGGTTGGGAACATCGGACAAGAGGGGGAGGAGGCCCGCTTTATCCTTTGTGTATTGGATAATAAATTGGTGCTGCGGATTTTCGCGCACGCGCGCCACCAGATCAGCCGGGTCATAACGCCCCTCAACATCACCAAATTTCAGGTTCAGTTGGATCCGTTTAAAACCGGACATTAAATCGAGAATATCCTGTTCACCGCGAATAAAGCCCAGGAAACCCCCATCACATAAATGCATGGCGGTGTTTGTCCCTGTGTAATTTTTCGAAAAATCAGAAATCCAGGCCGCAGTGGGAAAGCGGGCCTGCCCGGCGCGGGCCGGTAACAACAAAATGGCCCACTCAACGAACGGGAATTCGGCCGCAATTGTGTTCAGATCGTCGACTTTGATTTCGTCATCTGCACCGGTGATCGAACAATATTGCAACTTCATGGGGAGGGCTTTCTGTTTCAAGCATTATGGTCTGGCGCTGATTATGGGGAAGGGGGTGTGTATTCTCAATATAATTTGACAAACCATGAATATTTACATAATTATTGGCGTTGTTCCAGGGGCTTTAGGGCAGGCTAAAATGCGAAACTTCTTTGCAAAACAATGGCTTCTTCGTCAATTTCGATACGCTGATCCTGTGGCGGAGCCCTATCATGGGGACGCGGGCGTGCTGCTGGCCGAGACACCGGCCGGTTTTAAACGGCTGGCCGACCCTGATGTGCGGGCTGTGGTCTGGATTCCCCGTGATGGCTTCCTGCATGACAGTGCGGCGGATATACGCGGCAAAATTCAAAATCTGGACCCGGATGATCGTGATGTGCTGGCGTCTTCTTTGCTGATCCAGCATGGGCAGAATACTTCCGAAGACCAGAAATCCATTTTGTCTGCGCGTGGGCTTACGTCTATTTTCAAACAAACATCTGGTTTTATGCGGGATCGCCTCGACCTCATCCATTCGTTTCATGTCGCTGATGGGGCCAGCTATATCCTGCCCGTGGCCACGTTGATGAATGATAAGAATGATTCCATGAACAATGCGGGCAACCGCATGCACCGGGAACAGGCGGTGACGCAAATGTTGCACGTTCCTATCGGCCCGGGCACGGTGTGGTTGAATGACAGGGGCGAAAATGTATCGTTGCCCGAAAATGGATTTTTGCTGTTCAAGGGTGTGTTTTCAAAGGACCCTGAAATGGCTTTGTGGCACCGCTCGCCCATTTATTCCAATCCGCAACCGCGGATGATCTTCTCATCCTTTGGCGGCGCTTAACCAGCCTGGCGGATTACATCCAGAAATGCGGGTGCGTATCGATCCAGCTTCGATTGACCCACCCCGGGGATTTGCGCCATGGAATCCATGTAAATGGGCCGGCGTGTGGCCATTGCGATCAGTGTCTTATCATGGAAAATGACATAGGGCGGCAAGTTCGCCTCCCGTGCGATCGATAGGCGCAGGGCTTTTAATGATTCAAACAACGCCCGGTCGGCATCGTTTTCCAATTCCGCCAGGGCATTTCCGGCTTCACGATTTTTGCTCTGGCGGCTTTCCTTCTCACGCGGCAGGCGCAGTTGCAGGGTTGCCTTGTCTTTCAGGAACTGCATCCCTTCCGTTGTCATCTTCAATCCACCATGGCCTTCCAAATCGACGAAGATCAGATTGGCGGCCACCATCTGGCGGATAAAGCTTTCCCATGTCCGGCGGTCAATATCGGTACCGATGCCCCATGTGCTGAGCTGGTCATGGTTGTGTTTGTCGGTTTGTGGTGTTGGTGTGCCGGTCAAAACATCAACAATGTGTTTGCCACCAAACATGTTTCCCGTGCGGTGGATACAGGACAGGATTTTTTGTGCTGGAATGGTGCCATCAATGCTTTGTTGTGGCGACAGGCAGGAATCGCAATTGCCACAGGGTGCGCCGTCATCGCCAAAATATTGCAACAAAATCTGGCGGCGGCAATGGGCGGCCTCGCAATAGCCGAGCAGGGCGGTCAACTTATGATGTTCAACGCGTTTTTGTTCATCCGGTGCATCGGAATTGGTGATCATCTGGCGGCGCAGCGCGACATCCTGCAATCCGTACAGCATCATGGCCGTTGCGGGCAGGCCATCGCGGCCCGCACGGCCCGTTTCCTGGTAATACGCCTCAATATTCGCGGGCAGGTCGAGGTGCGCCACAAACCGGACGTCGGGTTTATTGATGCCCATGCCGAACGCGATGGTGGCAACAATAATAACGCCTTCTTCTTTCAAGAATCGGTTTTGGTGATTGGCACGCGTGCGCGCATCCAACCCGGCATGATAGGGCAGGGCTGTGTACCCCTGATCAAGCAACCATTCCGCTGTTTCATCCACCTTGCGGCGGGACAGGCAATAAATAATCCCGCTTTCCCCACGCGGGCGATCCTGCAGGAAAGTCAGCAATTGCTTTTTTGGGGTGTCCTTGACCGCCACATCATATCGAATGTTCGGGCGGTCAAACCCAGCGACAAAAATTTCATCCAGTTTCAGTTGCGCCATAATATCCCGGCGCGTCGGCGCATCGGCGGTCGCGGTCACGGCAATGCACGGGACATGCGGGTACCGGTCACGCAGGGCGGATAACATCCGGTATTCCGGGCGGAAATCATGCCCCCATTGTGATACGCAATGGGCCTCATCAATTGCAATCAATGCAATGTCGATATGGTCCAGAATATTCAGGATGGCATCCGTAACAAGTCGTTCCGGCGCAATGTACACCAGATCCAACTGCCCATTCTGCATGGCCGACAGGGCATCCTGCATTTCTTGCCAGCTCAGCGATGAATTCAGCGCCGCCGCACGAATGCCCAGTTCGCGCAACGCGCTCACCTGATCCTGCATCAACGCAATCAACGGTGACACCACAATGCCGACGCCAGGGCGACACAGAGCCGGGATCTGATAGCACAATGATTTCCCCGCACCCGTCGGCATCAGGGTGCAACAACTTCCCCCCGCCATCACATGCTCAATCACTGCCTGCTGATGCCCGCGAAATGAATCGTAACCGAACACGGTTTTGAGGACCGTTTCGGGGGAGGGGCTCGTAGTGTTTTGTGTCGGGGCTAACATCCTGTTTTTTAACATGCGGGCCCAAGGGGTGACAGCTATATTCTGGCGCTTTTCAATAAAGTCCTGTGGATATTGAGGTGTTTGTCGCGCAGCCGCAATTATGCCTTTACCCCAAACCACCCGGAAATCATAAATGACTGAAAGAATCGAACGGGCCGAGGAATGCCGCTAATGCGGAGCATGTCCTCTGTTTCCGCTGGGGAAATGACACACAGAATATTCTTCAGTAAATTCGGAATGTTTTTGATAGAATCTTCTGTTCCACCCATTTGCATCTGCAAGGCTTGCCATGCATGTAGCATGTCGGGAAATTCCGCAGAGTTCAGATCAAAGCTGATCTCTGTATTGATCAAGTATCCACCCGGCTTCAATTGCTGCTGCATGCCTGTATAAAACGCAGTGCGTTCATCACGCGCAATGAAGTGGCCGACAAGGATGCTGAGAACTGCGTCAAATTGTTCTCTACCAACAATATCTTGAATATATCCCTGGATCAGTTCGCAACGATGAGAAAGGCCCGCATTTTTTAGATTTTGGCGGCAAACGTCCAGCATTTCGATTGAGGGGTCAATGCCCACGAATGACCATTCTGGGTATAGACGAGCCAATGACAAAATCTCGGCCCCGGTTCCAACGCCAACACACAAAATGCGTGCATTGATGGGCAAGTCTTTTAGCAGAAGACGGATCAAGAAATGCATATTATCCGCAACGGCAGCCACTCTGCTGTTTCGCTCATCATATGATTTCGATATTTCTGCGGTGAAAAAATTTGTCATCCTAACGCTCCGTGCAACTGGAATTTCCATGCTAACGGTAGCGGTGCGAATCGGTAAAGAAAAGTATGAATATGAAATGGATGGCGGAGAGGGGGGGATTCGAACCCCCGATAGGTTATGCACCTATAACGGTTTTCGAGACCGCCGCATTCAACCACTCTGCCACCTCTCCGTGCCTGAATAGATGTGTGGTTCTTACGGACGGGGATTTATAGGCGATTGGGGCGGGTTTGGCAACAGGGGATCGGGGGGTGAAGAGGCTTTAAAAGCAAAGAGTTAGGGGCGTGCGGCTGGGGCGGGGCTGAGAAAAAGGCCCCGGTGTGCGTCCGGGGCCTTGTTTCGGGAATGGTATGTCTTGCTTGTGCCCTTAGCGGGCTGGTTCTTTGCAAACCGTGTTGGACGACATCTCATTCGCTTTTGGATATTTATGCGCGCATGTCTTGTTGGCTGTATCATGGGCCGTTTCATAATAATTGGTCCATGTGTTCTGTGGGCGGGCGGTACCGCTACATGCGGCGAGACCAACGGCACACAGAACGGTCATACACAGAATAGCGCTCGTACGAACTGACATAACAGGAGCTCCTTTGTCTGAAGTGGTATGAGTACTTTTAGGTACTGAAGAAACACGTATCTTTAGTATAAGCAGAGTCTACCCCGGGATTGGTTAACGCGTGCATCAGGCGCAGATTTCTGCGGCTTTTAAAATAAAAATGGGTGCGCTCGTGTTCAGGAAGCGCACCCAAAACCGATTTTCAGGATTTTCTTAAAATTTTACAGGCTCAAGCCCCCGTGTCCTGATACATCAGCGACAAATATTTTTCCCCGCGATCGCACAGGAATGTCAGAACATTTTTAATCGACGGATCACGGCGTTTGATTTCGCGGGCGGCCCAATAATTGGCACCGCTGCTGGGGCCGACGAATTGGCCCATTTCGCGGGCCATGCGGTGGGCTTCGTCAATCGCGATTTGGCTGTCGACGCAAATCACTTCGGTGATTTCATCGCGGTGCCGATCGTAAATTGTCGGAACAAAACCGTCGGAAATGCCCTCAATTTTATGATCTGCAACGATGCAACATTCTAATGTCTGGCTTTCACTGGGTTCCATCGCGAAAACTTTGATGTCCGGGTTGTGCCATTGGCGCAAGGCTTGGGCCACGCCAATCAACGTACCGCCGGTGCCAACACCCTGCACAATCGCGTCGATTTTAACGCCAGCTGGAATTTGCGCGATGACTTCGCGGCCCAGCCATTCGCGGTTTTCTTCGACGTTCCATTCATTGTCGAATTGGGCGGGGCAATAAAATCCGGGTTGTTGGCCCAAGCGAATGGCTTCGGCGCGGGCCTCGTTCACTTGAAAATGGCCAACCAGTTTGATTTCGGCCCCAAACCCGCGCGAAATGCGCACGCGTTCGTTGCTGTACCCATCGGGCATGACAACGATCATCTTGTAACCCTTGGCCGCCGCAATCATGGACAGGGCGTTGCCGGTGTTGCCGCTGGTGGCTTCAACAATGGTGTCGCCGGGTTTCAGGAGGCCTTCGGCCTCGGCCTTTTCAATCATAAACTTCGCCATGCGGGCCTTGATCGAACCGGACGGGTTGAAATATTCGGCCTTGGCATAAATGCCATCACCCAGATCCAGCAACGGCGTGTTGCCAATGCAATCCAAAATGGATTTCGCCGGGCAGGGGGTGGTCATGTGATCCGTCATGGTTTTATTATTTTTCGCTTGTGCCTGTTGCATCATCAATCTCCGCCTTCAAACTGTACAGAAGGTCCAAAGCCTCCCGCGGGGTCAGGGCGTCAGGATTGATGGCTTTCAGGCGTTCTTCAAGCTTTGAATGTGCTGCGTTTGCGAAAGAGTCTGATTTTTGCGGCAGGGCGGCGCTGAACAACGGCAATTCATTGGCCAGTTTGTTCAAATTGCCGGATTGTTCACCTTTTTCCAGCTTGTCCAAAACCGATTGCGCGCGGGCAATCACGGCCGGGGGCAGACCCGCCAAACGGGCCACATGGATACCGTAAGACCGATCCGCCGCGCCCGCGCCAACGGAATGCAGGAAGATGATGTCACCCTTCCATTCCTTCACCTGCATTGAATGACAGGACAGGGAGGGCAGGCGTGATTGCAGGCTGGTCAATTCATGGTAGTGCGTAGCGAACAAAGACCGGCACTGGCTGACCTCATGCAAATGCTCAACACACGCCCAGGCGATGGACAGGCCGTCGAATGTCGCTGTACCGCGCCCGATTTCATCGAGGATGACGAGCGATTTGTTCGTCGCCTGATTCAAAATCGCGGCGGTTTCAACCATTTCAACCATAAAAGTTGAACGGCCACGCGCCAGATCATCCGATGCGCCAACGCGGCTGAACAGCCGGTCGACCAAACCAATATGCGCGGATTTCGCCGGAACGAATGATCCCATCTGCGCCATGATGGTGATGAGCGCGTTCTGGCGCAGGAAGGTGGATTTACCCGCCATGTTCGGACCGGTTAGAAGCCACAAGCGTTGCGCATCGGATAAATCGCAATCATTGGGCACAAAATCCCCGCCACCATCACGGCGCAGGACGGATTCAACAACCGGGTGACGCCCGCCAGCAATGACAAAGGCGGTGGTGTTATCAATCGCGGGGCGTGTGTAATTCTGTTCCAGCGCCAGATGGGCCAAAGCCGCGGTCACATCAACAGCGGCCAATGCACGGGCCATCGTGCCAATGTTTTGGGATGCCGCACCGACGTCATCCACCATCTGGCGGAACAATTCCAGTTCGATGCCGAGGGCTTTGTCGGCGGCGGAGGAAATGTCCCGTTCCAGTTCGGCCAGCTCCGGTGTGGTAAATCGCACGGCATTCGCCATGGTCTGGCGGTGAATATATGGATTGGCTTCGCTGTTTTGTTCGCCCTTGTGAATCATCATCACATCGGCGCGTTTTGCGGGCACTTCGATGAAATAACCCAACACGTTGTTATAGGTGATTTTCAGTGCATCAATCCCGGTATGGGCCTGATATTTCGCCTGCAACTGGGCCATGACTTTCTTGGCGTCATCGCGCATGGTGCGCAGGTGGTCCAGCTTGTCGCTGTATCCCGCGCGGATAAACCCGCCGTCGCGTTCCAGCGCGGGCAAATCGTCTTTCAAGGCCGCGCTCAAACGGTCGAGCAAGGCCTGCGTCGTCGGGGTTGATTGCAAATCCGCTGTGATGGGGGACAAAGGCGTGATATTCGCGGACAGCAAAACGCCGCGCATATCTTCGCCAGCACGCAACCCATCACGGATCATGCCCAGATCGCGCGGCCCACCGCGTCCGACGGTCAGGCGGGAGAGCGCCCGTTCCATATCTGGGGTTGATTTCAACCGGGTGCGAATATCATTGCGCAGGGTGGTTGCGGACACCAGTGCGTCCACCTGATCCAGGCGTTGGGCAACGCCTGCCACATCGCGCAACGGCGCGGACAGGCGGGCTTGCAACGCGCGGGCGCCGGGGCCGGTGATGGTCCGGTCGATGGTGGCCAGCAACGATCCCTTGCGGTCGCCATTCATCGTGCGGGTGATTTCCAGTGAACGGCGCGTGGCGGCATCAATCTCCATCACCGCGCCAGACGCCAATTGGCGGGGCGGGTTCAAATGGGGGATTTTGCCTTTTTGCGTGCGGTCGATGTAATCAATCAACGCGCCAGCGGCGGCAATTTCGGCGCGGGAAAACGCGCCAAAGGATTCCAGTGTGCCCACACCGAACATGGATTCCATGCGGCGCTGTGCATTCTGGCTGTCGAACAGGCTGGCCGATTGAACGGTCAGGGCCTGGCGGACGCCGGCGAATGTTTCGAACAGCGCCTCTTTCTGCGTCAGCTTGTCGCTGGTCAGGATTTCGCTGGCGCCCACGCGTTCAAACGCGGCGGCGATGTCGGCTTCGGCCACGGGCTGGACCCAGAAATCCCCGGTGGAAATTTCCAGCCAGGCAAACCCATATTGCCCCCCAGCCTCGGCCAGTGCGGACAGGTAATTGTTTTCCCGGGAATCCAGCAAATGGTCTTCGGTAATGGTTCCCTGTGTCACCACGCGGATGACGTCGCGGTTGACCAGCGCCTTGGACCCGGCGCGGCGTTTGGCTTCCTCCGGGGTTTCGGTCTGTTCGCAGATGGCAACCTTGTATCCGGCGCGGATCAGACGGGCCATATAGGATTCGTATGAATGGAACGGCACCCCGCACATGGGTATGTCGGTCCCATTGGTTTTGCCGCGTTTGGTCAGGGTGATGTCCAATGTTTCCGATGCCTTGATGGCATCGTCAAAGAACATTTCGTAAAAATCGCCCATCCGATAGAACAACAAACAATCCGGGTATTGCGCCTTCAGCCCCAGGTACTGGGTCATCATGGGCGTATGCCCCTCGGTCGAGAAGGCATCGGGTGTTTGGTCGTCTGTCTTTTGGGCGGCGTTTTGCATGGGTCTATTTCGTTCCGGTTGATCCGAACCCGCCCGCGCCGCGTGCGGTTTCGTCCAGGCTGGCCACTTCGGTCCAGGTCACGGTGGCGTGGCGGGCGATGACCATCTGGGCAATGCGCATGCCGCGTTCGATCACGAACGGAGTCTGGCTATGGTTGATCAGGATGGCTTTGATCTCACCGCGGTAATCGGCGTCGATGGTGCCGGGGCTGTTCAAAACGGTCACGCCGTTTTTGGCGGCCAGGCCGGAGCGGGGGCGAACCTGGGCCTCGAACCCGGCGGGCAGGGCGATGGCCAGCCCGGTTGCGACCATGGCAGTTTGGCCCGGGGCCAGGGTCAGCGGCGCATCAATCGCGGCACACAAATCCATGCCCGCCGATTGCTCGGTCGCGTAAGATGGCAAGGGCAGGTCCGCCGCATGGGGCAGGCGGGTGATGGATACGCCAACATGGTCCAGTTGGTTGCCAATGGTGTTTGCGCGCAATTCTGCCTGTGCGGTCATGGTCTTAAATCCTGATCTTCATCATGTGGGTTGATGAGGATTTTATAGCAGAAAAGGGTCCGAAACCCGACCCGCGCGGCGGGGTTTTGCGGGAGTCATGCACAGTTTTTGATCGTGATGAATAATCATTTATTTTCAATATGTTGGAATGCTCTATTGCGGTTGTGCCTAAAACAATAAACCCCACCATTTCTGGCGAGGTTTATTTGAATTCGAGCTTCAGCAATCAATTACATCACATTGATGCAAAAGGATTAGTGGGCGTGACCTTCCGTCACTGCTTCCTTCGCGGCATCCGTTGCTTCTTCTTTTACAGCTTCGGTGGCTTCGGTTGCAGCTTTGTCAGCTTCAGCAGCAGCTTTCGCAGCTTCGTCAGCGGCGGCTTCAGCAGCACCTTCGGCCTTATCAGCGGCGTCGGTTGCAACATCAGCGGCTTCTTCGGTTTTCTCTGCGGCTTCGGTTGCTACAGCGGCGGCAGCATCGGTTTGTGCGGCGGCTTCGGTCGCAACATCAGCAGCGACAGCGGCATCAGCAGCCGTGGAGGCGGCAGCGTCAGCAGCAGCTTCGGCGGCAACAGCTTCAGCAGCGGCATCCGTGGCATGCTCAACAGCGGCAGCGGCGGCGTCTTCACCGGCGGCCGGTTCGATCGCAACAACGCCGGAAGCGTCGCCCATGTAGTTGTTGTAAACGAATTGGATGCCGAACAGGCCAGCAACCAGAACAACAACGGCAGGCAGGATGTTTTTAATGATATTCATTGGGTGACTCCTCACTAAGGAACGTTTTTTGTTGTGTCTTAAAGTTTAGGACAGGGCGTTACCGCCATATCCATAATTTCGGTAACCCGCAGAAAATACTGCAGATTGAATGGAAAATGCAATATTTATGAACGGGTTATCCCCGATTCAACCACCGCAAAATGCAAAAATGGCGGAAGACCGCCATTTTTTAGTATTTCCAACCTTCGTGAATGGCGGCGATGCCAAAGCTGAGGTTCGTATGGCGGGCCCGGTCAAACCCGGCGGCGCGCATCCGGGTTTCCAATTCCCGTTGCGGCGGGAATTTGCGGATGGATTCGACCAGATATTGATAACTGTCCCGGTCCTTGGCGACAATTTCGCCGATCTTGGGGATGACGCTGTAGGAATAAGCGTCGTAAATCCGGCGCAACATCGGCTCGGTCACGCGGCTGAATTCCATGCAGTAAAACCGCCCACCGGGTTTCAGAACGCGGTACGCATCGGCCAACGCGCGGTCAATGTGTGTGACGTTCCGCAAGCCAAAGGCGATGGTGTACACATCAACGCTGGCATCCGGGATGGGCAGGCATTCGGCATTGCCCGTGACCCAGTCAAAATCATCCATCCATCCACGATTGATGGCGCGGTCACGACCGACGCGTAACATTTCCGGATTAATATCGCAAACAGTGATGGCGGTATCCGGTCCAGCCTTGGCACGAATGCGGAATGCAATATCCCCCGTGCCACCCGCAACGTCCAAGAAGACTTGATCGGACCGGGGGCGGATCATGCGGACCAGGCGGTCCTTCCACAAACGGTGGACGCCCGCCGACATGAAATCGTTCATCACATCATAACTGTCCGCCACGGATGCGAAGACATCGTGGACCAACCCGGTTTTTTCCTCTGGGCTGACATGGCGTTCGCCGAACCATTCGCGTTCCGGGTTTTTCTCGTTCTGCGGCTTTGGTTGGGCTTTGGTCATCTGGGTCTTACTTTACAATGTGCAAATGTGGGGTCCGCTGAGTGTTGTCTAGATTATGGGCATCACGCAACATGTTGTTCCAGCTTGATCCACCTTTTTCCAGCATTCTTATAAACTCAAACGCTTCGGGGCCGGCGTAGGGGCCGGATGTCAGCTCGTTCCAATCTTCGCGGCAGTAATTAAAGTCGAAGGACAATTCCGAAGCCTGGCCCGTTTGGAAAAAACGGATGCGCAGCATTTGGACATAAAAGTTCAGGCGTGTGCTGGGCTCATAGGTCAGCCCACCGATTTTAAACACCAGCGGCGTGGGCAGGGTTTGCCCGGAGGACAGGGTCATTACTTCGCGCTGGAACATCGGTTCCTTGGTGTTGAAGAAATAGCGCATATACCGGGCCGCATGTTCGGGCGAGCGCGGTTTCACGATCACTTCGGAATGATCGTCCGTATTCACGCTGATGGTAATGCTGCTGAAATCCAGCGTGCGGTTGGCTACGGCGCGCTGAAACAGTGCGCGCAGGTGGTTCTCCGGGGTTGTGAAGCCATCAATCATGGTGCTTCCGTCCTGTTCGTTTTTTATAATTTATGAAAAATCTCTAGCCCATGGGGTCCCCAAGCGCAAGGGGGGATATCTATATATATGGTGTGCAGGCACGCAACCTTTTTGTTTTTCCCTTTCTTTTGCCCCAAACCCGCGCCATTCTGCGGCGCATGAAACTGATTAAAGCCATGGCGACGGTTGGGGGACTGACGGGATTATCCCGTTTGGTCGGGTTTGTGCGCGACTTGATGACGGCGTTCTTTTTGGGGGCTGGCCCATTAGCTGATGCGTTTTTTGTGGCGTTGAAGTTGCCGAATTTCTTCCGCCATGTGACGGCGGAGGGGGCGTTTAGCGTATCCTTCGTCCCGCTGTATTCCGAAGCGCTGGAAAAAGAGGGGGAGGATGCCGCAAACCGTTTCGCGGGGCAGGCCTTTTCCTTCATGCTGGCGGTATTGCTGGTCTTTACTGTGTTGATCATGGCGGCAATGCCATGGGTTATCGGTCTGATCGCCCCAGGATTTACAGCGGGATCGGAACAATATGATCTGGCGGTTGAGCTCTCCCGTATTACGTTCCCGTATTTGTTGCTGATGTCGCTGGCGGCTTTGGTGGGTGGCATGCTGAATGCGCACCACAAATTCGGTCCGTTTGCTGCCGCGTCCATTTTCTTCAATCTGTGCCAGATTGTCGCGATGTTGATGGCGGATCGGTTTTTCCAGACCGTGGGGCACGCGTTGTCGTGGGGTGTGTGCATATCGGGCATCGTTCAGCTTGTCTGGATGTGGTATTTCCTGCGCCGGAATAAGATCCGCCTGCATATTCAGCGCCCGCGTATGACGCCAGAATTGAAACAGCTTTTCCGTCTGATGGGGCCGGGCGTTCTGGGGGCGGGGATTGTCCATATCAACCTGTTCGCGGACATTATCATCGCGTCGTTCCTGGCTACGGGGGCGATTTCGGCCCTGTATTATGCGGACCGGCTGTTCCAGTTGCCGCTGGGGATTGTCGGGATCGCGGTGGGAACGGCGTTGTTGCCGATGCTGACCCGGGCGCTGACCGCGAATAATACGACCGAGGCGAAAGATTTATTCAACCGGTCACTGGAGTATTGCCTGTTTTTTACCCTGCCGGCGGCGGTGGCGTTGATGGTCATTACGGATGATATTATCCGTGTGCTGTTTGAACGCGGCGCATTCGGCCCGGAGGATACGGCCCGGACGGCTCCGGCGCTGGCGTGCCTGGCGATTGGGTTGCCGGCTTATGTCGTCGTTAAAATCCTGTCATCGGCGTACTGGTCACGCAAGGATACGAAAACGCCGGTAAAAATCGCCGCGTCGATGGCGATTGTCAATATTGCGGCGGCCCTGATCCTGACTCGTTTTCTGGATGTTGCCGGGATTGCATTGGCGACGGGGCTGGCCGGATGGGTGCAGTGTTATTTCCTGTGGCGGATGCAACGGGGGAACGAAGCAACGGAATTTGATGACCGCCTGAAACGGGCCGTGCCACGCATTGCGCTGGCCGCCGGGTTGATGGGGGTCGCGCTGGCGGGTATGGGCTATGGCCTGCATCCATGGCTGCATGATGGTACGATTCATCAAATCTGGGCGCTGGGGGTTCTGGTGTGCGGGGGTGGGATTGTGTATTTTGTGGCCGCGCACTTTACCGGCGTATTCCGCTTTTCCGACATGATGAAATATTTCCGTCGCCGTAACGGGAAAAGGAAGCACGTAGACGAAATGGCAATTGAGGACACTGACCAATGATGAACAAGCGTATCTTTTCCGGCATGCAGCCAACCAACCGTTTGCACCTGGGGAACTATCTTGGGGCGCTGCGCAATTGGGTGAAATTGCAGGATGATGGATACGAAAATATTTTCTGTGTCGTCGATCTGCACGCCATTACCATGCCGTACGAGGTGGATCGTCTGGCCCCGGCCACGCGCGAAATTGCCGCGGCCTATATCGCCGCCGGGATTGATCCGGATAAATGTATTATTTACCCGCAATCGGCTGTGGCTGCGCATTCACAATTGATGTGGTTGCTGTCCACCATGACGCAGATGGGCAAGCTGGAACGCATGACCCAGTTCAAGGATAAAGCGGGCAAGAATGCCGAGCGTGCGGGCCTGGGCCTGTTCGCCTATCCGGTTTTGATGGCCGCGGATATTCTGGCGTACAAGGCGACCCATGTTCCGGTGGGTGAAGACCAGAAACAGCATCTGGAATTGGCACGCGATGTGGCGGCGACATTCAACACACGGTACGGCGTTGAATTTTTCCCACAGCCCGAGCCGATGATATTGGGCGAGGCCACACGCGTTATGTCCTTGCGTGATGGGACGAAGAAGATGAGCAAGTCCGATGAATCCGATTATTCGCGCATCAACCTGACCGATGATGCCGATGCGATTGCGACGAAGGTGAAGAAGGCGAAGACCGACCCGGAACCGTTGCCGGAAACGGTCGATGGCCTGAAGGGGCGGGCGGAAGCCGACAATCTTGTCACCATCTATGCCGCGCTGGCCGATACGACCAAGGCGGCGGTGCTGGCCGAATTTGGCGGGAAACAATTCTCGGCTTTCAAGCCGGCTCTGTCCGATCTGGCCGTGGCAAAGCTGACCCCCATCACCAGCCGGATGAACGATTTGCTGGCCCACCCGGACGAAATCGACCGGATTTTGAAACGTGGGGCGGACAAGGCGAATACAATCGCAACCCCGATTTTAAAAGAAACGGCGGAAATCATGGGGTTCTGGCGGACATAGTAGGGAGCGGGCGCAAAAAGCTTGCTCTGTTTCCATAATTCATTATATAACCCTCGGGCTATTACTTTTCATGGGATGGACCATTATGAAACATTTGAAAACACTGGGTGGCTGCGCCGGTTTGGCCTTGGCTCTGGCATTTTCCTCGGCTCATGCAGAGCCGCTGGAAGCTTATCGAGATGTGCAGGCCGAGGACGTTAAACAGGCCATAACCAAATATAAAGATTGCATGCGCACCCCAGAACTCAAAGCGAAGATTGCGCAAGAGTATGGTGCGAACGACAAAGCTTATCTAGAAAACCTGGAGGGCGAATTTGATTGGGCCGAAGCCTACGCCGATCGGAAGACGGGTGTGTGGGTTGTCGTTGCGCGTCCAAATGATAGCAAAGGAGATGGGTTGTCGGTCAAGGTTAATGGCCCGTCTGAATTTCCAATGGAATCTCTCTCGTGCATTATTGCCAAGGGTACGGACTTCCCAATGGGGCTCTTCCGTAACCCGCAAATGAGCGAAATGTTCAATAGCTACTATGAAATTAAGAAACAATACGGCATCAAGACGCGCAAATATCAATGCGTCTCTCACGGTCAGGCAGAAACATTCGCGCAAAAAATCTACGCCGCTGCCGCCATCAATATTCCGGGCAAGGAAACACAAGATTTCAAAACCATGATGCTGTACGCCAACGAAACGGGCGCCGGTACTGATGGCCGCAAAGGCTGGATGGTTGTGGGCGAGCCGAAAAACCCGGCAGCGATGGGATATTCCGTACAGCCGGGTGATCGTTTGGTGTGCCTGGTTGAATATTTCAAGGACGGATATCCGGAAGATGTGACCGGGGCTTACTGGTACAAGGATTATTTTGACCAGAAGCCGGGTAGCATTCCAGCCCCCAGCCTGTCCAAGATTCAACCTCAATGATGATGCGGTGGATGACGGGATTGGCCTTGTCGGCGGCTTTTACTGCGCAGGCGGTAAGCGGGCCGGAGATTCAAATCGTCACCGGACAGAATGAGTGCATTCACGCCCCCGAAGCGATTGCGTTCCAGCGCGATGTGTTCAAGGAAACGCCGACGGGTAAAAAGGGGGAAAGCACCCTGTATCACGTCGAAATCTGGGCCAATGCGGCGAAGGGCAGCTGGACACTGCTGGGCACCCCGAAAAACGACGCCATGGTGGACCCGGCCATTAAACGTCCGGTTTTGTGCGCCTTGGATGCGGGGACCAGCGGATACCCAGATGACGTCTATATGAAATACCGGGATTACTTCCCCAAGCCTTAGGTTTTGGGAAAATGACATAATCGCAAACGGCTTGTTTCGGGCAACCTTAACAAGCCGTTTGCCTTTTTATGGTTATGATTGCACAATAGGGCATCAAAATTGGACCGACCGGGAATTTTCCATGAAACATTTACTTTCCGCCTGTATGGCTGTGGCTTTGATGATCGGCGCATCAGCGTCCGCGCGGGCCGATTATTTCGTATGGCAGGATGCGGAGACAGGCCTGTCCGTCACATTCCCCGATACATGGAAAGCGGTCAGCCCGAACCAGCCCGATGAAATTCTGACCCTGATGGCTCCGGCCCCGGGTGATTTTGCGGTGTGCCGCATTCGCACCAACGAAGATCGCCGTTTCGTTGTCTTCCCGCCGCGCATGGCCGGCGATGTGCAGAAAATTTCGTACAGTACAGGATTCTGGGACACGTATCTGGCCGATTACGATGACGTTGAACTCTATGGCGTTCTGGACAATACCGGCTTGGGCCGTGGGTTCGGCAGCTTTGCTGTCGCCGATTTCAAGTCTGATTTCGTGGGACCGTATATGGGCCGCCGCGCCATTGCATCCGCCGCATTGTATAATGATCGTGCCTATGTGATGGATTGTTCTACACGTGAGGGTGTGTTTGCCGAATGGCAACCGTTGTTCATGAGCGTGATGGGATCTGTTGATTTTAAAAAGACCCATGACGAAGTCATCACAGGCAATTACCGCAATTTCCTGAAAGACCCGCAAATGCAATTCAAATTGCCGGGGTCCGAAGCCACCAATCGTTACTAATTCCGGTTTTTCGGTTATCACGCGGGGGTGGTCGTGTTTAAATGGAACATGGCCGCCCCCGTTTAGCCTTTGTTCGTAAGCGTTAGCCCGTCATGCAAATTTACCTGCCGATCGCAGAAATGGCCGTCTCCGCAGAAATGATCCTTCTGCTGGGGGCGCTTGTCGGGTTTTTGTCCGGTATTTTTGGTGTTGGCGGCGGGTTTATGACGACGCCGTTTCTGATCTTCCTGGGTATTCCGCCAGCGATTGCGGTGGGGACACAATCAAACCAGTTGGCGGCGTCCAGTCTGTCTGGTGTTTTGGCTCATATGCGCAAGGGCAATGTCGATTTCCGCATGGGCGGGGTCATGCTGGGTGGGTCGCTGGCTGGCTCGGTGGTTGGCATTATGCTGTTCCGCCTGTTGCAATATGTGGGGCAGATTGATCTGGCCATCCCCGTTCTCTACGTCCTGTTGCTGGGCAGTATGGGCAGCATGATGCTGGTCGAAAGCCTGCTGGCCTTCGTTCGTAAAACGGCGCATGAAGATGGTGGCAAAGGATTGGCCCATCATCCGGTCTTTGAAAAATTACCCTATAAAATGCGCTTTCCCCATTCGCGTCTGTATGTCAGTGCGCTCCTGCCGGCCGCTATCGGTTTTGTTGGTGGGTTGTTGGTGTCCATCATGGGGGTCGGTGGCGGGTTTCTGCTGGTCCCGGCCATGATTTATATTCTGGGGATGCCGACATTGCTGGTCGCTGGAACATCGTTGTTCCAAATTTTGATCACCAGTATTTTCACAACCATTCTTCACGCCCTGACCAACCAGACGGTGGATGTTGTTTTGGCGTTTCTGTTGATTGCCGGGGGTGTGGTGGGCACACAGGTCGGTGTGCGTGTGGCGCGGCGGATCAAGGGCGCGTATTCGCGGATTGCGTTGGCGGTGTTGTTGTTGATCGTTTGCGTTGAGCTGGCCACCGAATTATTTGTACGCCCTGAAGATTTATATTCGACGGTGATCCGATGATGCGGGGGATGGTCTTAACATTGCTGGGTGTTGTGTGCGCGCTGGGGTTCTCCTGTCCGGCACAGGCGCAACCGCCATCGGCGCTGGCCATTGATTTGTCCCAGGATCATGTGGATATCACCATGGGGTTTGCCGGGGCGCGATTTGTTGTGTATGGCACCAAAAACCAACCCGGTGATATTGCCATCATCGTCCGTGGCCCGGATCAGCAAATGATGGTTCGGCGTAAAGATGATGTCGGCGGCATCTGGATGAACCGCGACAGTGTCGTGTTCGATAATGTTCCGGCTTATTACGACGTGGCGCTCAGCCGCCCGGCGCGTGAAATCGCATCTCAGGACTTGCTGGAAGATTACGATATTGGTCTGGACGCCATGCAGTTCCTTGTCCGCGACAATGTTGATGAAACAACCCAGCACAATTTCCGCGAAGCCTTGATCCGCAATCGCCAGGCGCACGGATACCTGCCGTTGGAACCCGCGCCCATTTTGTTTGTCACGAATGATTTTTTCCGGGCGGTGTTTGATGTGCCCCCGGATGTTCCACCTGGATCATACCGGGTTTTGGCCTATCTTATCCGTGACGGCCAGATTGTGGGGTCGCAGGCCCGGGAATTACGTGTTGCGCAACAAGGGTTTAGTGCCCGGATCTATTCCTTTGCCCATGATCATGCGCTGGCCTATGGTTTGGCGGCTGTCTTGCTGGCCGCTTTGGCCGGGTGGGGTGCCTGGGCTGTGATGCGCAGGGAATAAAGCCGGGAATAAAGTTTTGATACTGCGTTTGTGAATACAAACCCATAAAACGGACCATGGATATGGACATACAAAACGCCGAAACAAAAGATCTGTCCGCACGTGAGGAAGAAGTAATTGACGCGGAACTGTCCGTTGCGGAGCGTGTCGGGCGTCGCGGTGATGGTGGTGTTTATCTGGTTGTTGCCGATGAATCGGATGAATTTAATCTGGCATTGCGCTATGCCGCGCGTATGGCGCAGAGCAACCGGGGGCACGTCGGTATTTTGCACGTCATATCGCTGGATGATGTTCAACAATGGAGTGGTGTTGAAAACCGGATGAAACGCGAATTGCGCGAGCAATCTGAAAAATTCATCTGGTCTATGGCCAAGCGTGTCAATGAATTGAACGGTATGATCCCGGCGATTTATGTCCGCGAAGGCGACGCCAAACATGATGTGATGATCGACCTGATCAACGAAGATATGACGATTAAAATGCTGGTTCTGGGGGCCAGTGCGTCATCATCCGGGCCGGGGCCAACGGTGGCGTATTTTACTGGCAAGGGGCTTGCCAAAATGCGGGTGCCTGTGGTTGTTGTACCGGGGCATCTGGAATCCCAGAAAATTGATGCGATTACAAGTTAGATGTAAGAAAGCGAAGCGTACCCATGTTTATCCAAACCGAACGCACACCCAATCCGGATACTTTAAAATTCATACCGGGCGAAACGATTATGCCGTCGGGCACGGCGGATTTCGGGTCAGTGGGGGAGGCGGGTGCATCGCAACTGGCGCAACGTTTGTTCAAGATCGAAGGGGTTACGCGTGTTTTTCTGGGGCCGGATTTTATATCGGTGACCAAGGATGCGGGCGAGGAATGGGATTTCCTGAAAGCGCGCATTCTGGCCGCGATCATGGAACATTTATCCATCGGGATGCCGATTATCGATCCGGATTATGCAGTATCGAAAAAAGCATCTGGCGGCACCAGCGATCTGGATAACGCGATTATTGCGCAAATTGAAGAATTGTTGGAAACCCGCGTGCGTCCGGCGGTGCAATCCGACGGCGGTGATATCGTATTCGATCGATTTGAAGATGGTATCGTGTTCCTGCGCATGCGCGGGGCCTGTGCCGGATGCCCCAGTTCAACTGCAACACTGAAAGTTGGCATTGAGAATATGCTGCGCCATTATGTTCCAGAGGTTCTGGAAGTGCGTCAGGCCGACGATCTTTAGACAGCGTTACGGTTCAACCGCGCCACGCGTTGCACGCGGATCAATTTCGCTGGGTGGATAGCGATAGCCCTCACCATGGCCGATTTCACTGGCGTCCGATGCGCTCGGGCTGGGCAGGGCCACGCTCAGCAACATGCCAAACCATCGCCAGCGCTGGTCCTCACCTGCTGCGGGCTTGGGCCCCGGCGCGGTGCAGTTGATGCGGATACGCTCATCTGAAAACGCGTCATCCATACGCAATTCAATACGATTTTTATTGGTTCCCACGCGTTTCATCTCTGGCTTGTCTTCGCCGGAGATAAAGCACGAGATGTCATCGGCGCGGGCCATCATGATGGGGTCGATGGTAAAGCCAATCATGGGTTTATCTTTGGCCGCGACATATGGATCGGTCGGGGTCAATTCACTGACCGGGAAAGGCAGGGCGGTGGCCGCCATGCGGAAGCGATCAAGGTCGCCGTAACTTTCTGTCATTGGAAAGCGGGGCAGGCTGAACATATCCGACCCGGCATAGGCCACGCCCGATTGTTGACCGAACGCTGCCGTGAAGCCCGATGTCGCAACAATATCGCGATAGGCTTGTGTATATTCCCCGAACGGATAGGCGAAAAATTCTGGCTCTGCCTTAAACACCGCACGGTAACGGACGATGGCATTATTCACCTGCCGTCTGATTTCCGTTTCATCCGCATCGGTCAGGCGTGTGTAAATGGCCGGGTGCAGGCCAAAGCTGACCAGATTGTTGCGGCGCAGTTTCTTCACCTCGTCCCATGACAGGTGCAACGGTGATTTCGCGTCCAGGTGATCCGTCGACAGAAAAACGGTGAAAGGAATATCTTTCTTCAACAGGAGCGGCATGGCGTTTTCATACGCCGATTTGTGACCGCCATTAAATGTGATGGCGATCGTCCGGTCAGGCAGGCGCGTGCCCGTTTTTAACGCATCAACGATCGTATCCAGTTTGACGATATTATAGTCGCCATCCATCAATTCCTGGATATGGTCCGCGAATTGTTCCGCGCGGATGCTGGTGTCCGGGTATAGGTCTTCATCAACGCGCTGGTATGAGAATATAACGGCCGATGCAGGCTCAATCACCGGATTATGGGGAGCTTGTTTCGGTGTTGCGGCCATGGCTGGTCCCGTCAAAGAGCCCAGGAGCAAGGTGCTGAGAGCAAGAGTCTTCACGGCGGAGCGCAAAAGGGAGCGCACCCCACCGGAGAGTGTTGGGATTATGAAATATAAGGCCGTTTGATTCATGCAGTGACTATAGCGCGGCCTTGGCCGGAAACCAGAAAAATCGCCAAAAACTCTGCCCAAACTGTGGGATGGCCGTGCATTTTGGTCTAAACTGTGGCCGGTTTTACCCGCCCCGCAGAATATTATGGAGAAAATAATGACAATGACCGATTCCCGCATTCTGGATGACCGGGCGCTGGATATCCTGTTCCGCGAGGCGCGGTCTTATAACGGATGGAAAGATGAGCCGGTTTCCGACGTGTTGCTGCATGCTCTGTTTGATCTCCTGAAAATGGGGCCGACCAGCGCGAACTCTTCGCCTGCGCGCTTTGTGTTTGTGAAGACGCCGGAGGCGAAGGAGCGATTGAAACCCTGCCTCGATGCGGGCAATGTGAAAAAGACCATGACTGCTCCGGTGACGGTTTTGATCGCGCATGACCGAAAATTTTATGACCATCTGCCGCGCCTGTTCCCGCACACCGATGCACGAAGCTGGTTCGCCGGAAATGATGCAAAAATTGAAAGCACGGCCCGCCGGAACGGCACGTTACAGGGCGCATACCTTATGATGGCGGCGCGTGCATTAGGGCTTGATTGTGGGCCGATGTCCGGTTTTAACGCCGATAAGGTGAAAGCAGAATTTTTTGCCGATCAGGATGTTGAAGTGAACTTTATCTGTGCCCTTGGATATGGCGATCCGGCCAGTATTTTCGGGCGTTCCCCACGTTTTGATTTTGACGATGTGTGCAAGATTGTCTGATTTATCCAAGCCCTGCATTCTGGCGATTGATACATCCATGGCGGCGTGCAATGTCGCTGTGTTTGATACGATATCCATGGCGGGAACGTCCCGCGCCGAACCGATGGCGCGGGGGCAATCGGAAGATCTCGTTCCCATGATCAATGACGTTCTGTCGATGGCAGAACGATCCTACAATGATGTCGGCCTGATCGTCGTGACGGTGGGGCCGGGGGCATTCACCGGGGTGCGCATTGCCCTGTCCGCAGCGCGGGCCTTTGGTTTGACGCTCAATTGCCCGGTTGTCGGCGTGCTGAGTACGGACGCGTTGGCGCAAACCTTGATCGCGCGTGGCGATGTGCATGATGGCGAAACCATTATGGCTTTGATGGATACAAAACGCGGCGATTATTACGCCCAACTTTTTACCGCCGAGGGCGCGGCATTGACCGAGCCGCTGGTGATGAAGCGTGATGAATTGCCGGATTTGATCGCTGAACATTCCGTTGTGGTCGTTGGTGATTGCCAGCACATTGCGGCGACATTAAACGGTGCGCGCGTGGCTTCGGAGATCGTTTTCCCTGATATGGACCGCATGGCGCGGGTTGCGGCCATCCGTTGGGCCCGGGGTGGGGCCGAGGCCTTTTTGTCCCCGGAGCCCGTTTATTTACGCGGGGCCGAGGTCAGTCAGCCGAAGAAAAAAGGCAGGACAATTGCCGATAATCAGTAATTTTGTTAATAATTACTGCTAATATGGCTATGAATACTTTGTTTTTCAGCTTTTCGGTGTGGTTTTAACCACCTATACTTCATGTAACGATAGCTATTCTCGAGAGGGTTTCGTCCATGACCACCAATAAAGACCAGCATCAGGACCTCCTGAGCCTGACCACAGAAATCGTGGCGGCCCATTTGTCGAACAATCAGGTGGGCACCGATGAAATTCCGATGCTGATTCAAAAGGTGTACAAGACCCTGTCGAACGTCAACGGCGATGCCCCGGTGATGAGCGAACGCCCGCAACCGGCCGTGCCGATTAAACGGTCCGTCACACCGGAATATATCGTCTGTCTGGAAGATGGTAAAAAATTGAAAATGCTGAAACGGCATTTGAAAACGGCATACAATATGTCGCCGGAAGAATACCGCGAACGTTGGGGCCTGCCCGCCGATTACCCGATGGTGGCACCGAGCTACGCCCGTCAGCGCAGTAAACTGGCCAAGGATATTGGCCTGGGTACACGTGGACGGAAGTAAAAACATACTCTGCATTCCCGCGAAAGCGGGAATCCACCAGGTGCTTCTGACGTTCACCATGGATCCCCGCTTTCGCGGGGATGCTTTTTTTGGGCAGGTTATTTAGACAGCTCAATACTGCGCGCTGTTGCCGCAGCCAGAGCATCGTCGAATGCGGATTGCATTCTGTTATCCTTTAGCAAAACGTCCATTGCCGCGGCGGTTGTTCCGCCGGGGCTGGTGACATTTTTGCGTAAGGTTGCCGCCGGTGTGCGTGCATCGGCTTCGGCCAGGGCGGCGGAGCCAATCATTGTCTGGCGGGCCAGCCGCATGGCAAAATCCTTGTCCAGGCCGGCCTTCGTTCCGGCTTCGGCCAGAACTTCAATCAGGTAAAACAGATAGGCCGGGCCGCTACCGGATAAAGCCGTGACAGGGTCCAACAACTTTTCATCGTCAACCCATTCCACCTGACCAATCGCGCGTAGCAGGGCGCTGGCAATCTGTTTTTGCTCCGCGCTGACATTTTTATTGGTGACGGCAACGGTAATGCCTTCGCCGATGGCGGCGGGCGTGTTGGGCATGGACCGGACGATGGCGCGGTCGGTGCCGAAATAATTTTCAAATCCGCCAATCGTTTGTCCCGCCGCGATGGACAGCACAACGGCATTGGCGGGGATGATATCTTTCAAATCCGGGCAAACCTGCGCCATAATTTGCGGTTTAACGGCCAGAACGACGACATCAATTTCCGATGCGATTTCGCGTAAAGCGGCGGCGCTGTCGTAACCGCTGACGTTATCTTCATCCTGAAATTCATCCGGCAACCCGGCGGGTTCCAAAACAAAGACGTCGCCAACAATGCGGGCCGATAACCACCCGCGCAAAAGTGCAGATCCCATCTTGCCGCATCCAATCAGGGCGACAGACGGTTTCAGGTTGCGCAACGGGCTGGAGGACATGGAAATGGACTTATGCTTCCCCGGCGGTGTCTTGCGCCGCCAGTTTCAGCAGGGAATGGTCCATCGTACCCGTGTCTGACATCATCTGGAACAACGGGTAATAACGTTCACATTCGGCCACAGCAATTTCCATCAGATCGCCAACGAAATCGGCGCCGGATGTTTGCGTTTGCCCGCGGAACAGGCTGGTGTGGCGGAAGCACGGCGTACCATTGGCGGGCAGGTCAAAGTGACCCAACCAAACATCGGCGTTGACGTCCATCAACGCATTGGCCATCAAACCACGATGGTCCGCGGGGATGGACAGGTTGTATTGGCAAGAAAACTGCATCGCGCTGAATTGTTCCTGCCACACAAATACCATGCGGTACGTGCCATGGCGGGCGGCGACCGTGACGGTCAGCTCGTCATCATTCATGCGATTGAAGGACCAGTCCTGACCCGACAAAATGTCTTCTACGCTGTCCAGCGGATTGCTGATTTCGTCCAGAAAATCGATATGGTCGGTCATGGCTTCTGCCCTTACTTCTTTTTCTTTGTGGTTTTGGCCTTTGTTGCGGCCTTTTTGGCAGGTGCTTTCGCTGCCTTTTTGCCTTCGGCAACGCTCAGCGCGGCTTCCAGTTCATCCACGCGCTTGCGTAATTTATCAACGGCCCCAGCCAGACGATCAAAATCATCGCGGGGCACCAGATCCAGCTTTGCGGCCATATCTTCGATCCGGGCGCGGATGTCATCATGGATCTGCTGGTGCAGTCCGCTGAAAATATTGACGGCCCCGCCTGCAACGCGGGCGATATCGTCCAAAATCCGAGGATCGGGTTTCATGGTCATGCCTGGCACCTGTGTTTGAATGAGAAAAGGGATAACAGGCCGGGGCAGGGTGGCACAACGGATTCAGCCTGTTCATTCAGACATATCCACCTCGTTTTTGCCGCGTTTTCCGGAGTCTGCGAACAAAACCCGAAAAAGCCTTGTATATCCGGGGATTTAACCTTTTTTCGCGCGTGGCGCGGTGCTATTTCTGGTGGGGCAAAACAGCGCCATTTTCCGGAAAGGGTATTGGATATGATTATTGTCACGGGCGGGGCCGGGTTTATCGGGTCCAATCTTGTCGCTGCATTAGAAGATCGCGGAATCACCAATCTGGTCGTTTGCGACACGCTGGGCAGTGATGATAAATGGCGCAATATTTCCAAACGGGAATTGCGCGACGTCGTTCATCCCGATCAATTGATGAATTATCTGAATGCGCACGCTGGCGAGGTTCAGGCCATTTTTCACATGGGTGCCATTTCCGCAACAACGGAACGGGACGCCGATGCCATTACTCAAAACAATTTCACGGCCACGCGTCTGTTGTGGAAATGGTGTGCGGCGCATAATGTCCGGCTGATTTACGCGTCATCCGCCGCGACCTACGGTGATGGCGATGCCGGGTTCGTGGATAATGACGCGCCGGAGTTTCTGGCCAAACTGCGTCCGCTGAACCCCTATGGCTGGTCGAAGCATTTGTTTGACCGCCGCACCGCGCGGATTGTGCGCGATGGCAGCGAGCCGACCCCACCGCAATGGGCCGGGCTGAAATTCTTCAACGTCTATGGCCCGAATGAATATCACAAGGGCGAGCAGATGAGCGTTGTGTGCAAGCTGTATCCGCAGGTGATGGCGGGGGCGTCGGCGCGTTTGTTCAAATCCGCCAACCCGAATTACGGCGATGGTGGTCAAATTCGCGACTTTATCTATGTCGATGATTGTGTGTCGGTGATGATGTGGCTGTACGACAATCCGGGCATCAACGGCCTGTTCAACGTCGGTACGGGCAAGGCGCGCAGTTTCAAGGATCTGGCCGAAGCTGTCTTTGCCGCCGCCGATAAGAAACCGAAAATTCAGTATATTGATATGCCACAGGAATTGCAGGCGAAGTATCAATATTACACCCAGGCCGATATGACCAAATTGCGTGCTGCCGGGTACGATAAACCCTTCACAGATTTAGAAGAGGGCGTTCGTCGTTACGTGCAGGACTTCATGTCAAAATCTGACCAATATCGTTAAGGGTAACACTTCATCATGGCCATTCCATTTCCTGATATTGATCCGATTGCTTTTTCTGTCGGCCCGCTGGTGGTGCGGTGGTATGCGCTGGCCTATATCGCGGGGTTTGTGCTGGGGTGGCGTTATGCGCTGTATCTGTGTGGGTTGACCAAGGATGCACGGCCAAACGCGCTAGATATTGATGATTTCCTGCCGTGGGGCATTCTGGGTGTCATTTTGGGTGGGCGTATCGGGTACGTGCTGTTTTATCAGTTGCCGATGTATATGGCCGAACCGCTGGAGATTTTGAAGGTCTGGAACGGCGGCATGTCGTTCCACGGTGGGGCGTCGGGCGCAATTATTGCGATGCTGATTTATGCCATGGTGAAGAAAATCTCCTTCCTGCGTCTGGCGGATATTTTCTGCTGTGGTGTGCCTATCGGGTTGTTCTTTGGCCGCTTGGCCAATTTCGTCAATGGTGAGTTGTTTGGGCGCACGACGGATGTGGCGTGGGGTGTTGTATTTCCGCATGGGGGACCAGTGCCACGCCACCCCAGCCAGATTTACGAAGCCCTGCTGGAAGGCGCCTTGCTGTTTGTCGTTTTGTATCTGTTTGCACGCAACGATGCTATCCGTAACCGTCCGGGTATTATCGCCGGGACGTTCTTGATCGGTTATGGGCTGTCGCGCGTGATTGTTGAATTCTTCCGCGAACCGGATGTGCAAATTGGTTACATCATGAACATCTTCACGATGGGACAGGTGTTGTGCGTGCCGATGATCTTGGGTGGCGCGTATGTCGTCTGGTACTCTATGCGCCGGGGTTTGCGAAATGGCTGAAACCCTGACCGATATTCTGATCCGCCATATCCGTGATAACGGCCCGATCAGCGTATCGCATTTCATGGGTTTGGCCTTGGGGCATCCGCAATACGGTTATTACATGAACCGCGACCCGTTCGGGCGGTTGGGTGATTTTGTCACCGCGCCCGAAATTTCCCAATTGTTTGGTGAAATGATTGGCGTGTGGATGGCGGATTTGTGGTTGCGCATGGGGGCCCCATCGCCGTTTTTGTTGGTGGAATCCGGTCCGGGGCGGGGGACGTTGATGGCGGACCTGTTGCGCGCCACGCGCAAAGTGGATGGGTTCCACACCGCCATGCAAATTCATTTGATTGAAACCAGCCCGTCACTGCGCACATTGCAAGCCCACGCGTTGGCGGGGCATGCGCCGTATTGGCATGATTCCATTGATACTTTGCCGGATGATGCGCCAATTCTGTTTGTGGCGAATGAATTTCTGGATGCCTTGCCCATTATACAATTGATGCACGGGGACAAGGGCTGGGCCGAACGCGTCATTGGTTTGTCCGATGACGGGCAATTGATGTTTGGTTTGGCGCCCGCCGATCCATCATTGGTCGCCGCCATTCCTGACGTGCTGGACCCGCGCGATGGAAACGGCATTTATGAAGTATCCCCGGCGCGGTCCGGTTTCACCGCCTTGTTAAGTGAACGGATCGAACGTCAGGGCGGCGCGGCCTTGTTCATTGATTACGGCCATAGTCATCACGGTATGGGCGATACGTTACAGGCCATGCGCGGCCATAAATTTGTCAGCGTCTTTGACGATGTCGGAACCGCCGATATCACCAGCCATGTTGATTTCGAAGCGGTTGCCGAGGCCGCCATCCATCACGGGGCCAGCGTTTATGGCCCGGTCGAGCAATGGCAGTTTTTGGAAGATATGGGCATCCGCATGCGGGCATCGCATTTGATCAACAACGCGGCGGATGAAAAACAGGCCGATGATGTGCGTGCGGGGTTGGAACGGCTTGTGTCGCCCGATCAAATGGGCGCGTTGTTCAAGGTTCTGGCCATCGGCCATGATGCGGGCCCCACACCATCCGGATTTGGAGAGGACATTACACCATGACCACAATTGATGTGCCGTGTTACAGCGACGGGAATTTCATTTCCCCGATGATCACGAATGTCGCGCATGGATTTTTCGGCCGCCGCGGCGGGGTCAGCAATGGGCTGTATACGTCGCTGAATTGTGGTTTGGGGACACAGGATAATGCCGATGCGGTGGTCGAAAACCGTAAACGCGTGGCCGATGTTCTGGGTGCCGCCCCCGATCATTTGATCAGCATGAAACAAGTGCACAGCGCAACATGCGTTTACGTCGAAAAACCATGGACGGTTGATACACGCCCCGATGCGGATGGGTTTGTGACCGATGTGCCGGGATTGGCCTTGGGTGTTTTGACGGCGGATTGTGGCCCGGTTTTATTTTACGGTGAAAAATCCAGCGGGGCCCCCGTGATTGGCGCGGCGCATGCCGGATGGGGCGGGGCGTTGAAGGGCGTTTTGGAATCGACCGTGCGTGAAATGGCCCGGCAAGGGGCGGGGCTGGATGGCATTCATGCCAGCATTGGCCCGTGCATTGGCCCGGCGTCTTATGAAGTGAAAATGGATTTTATCGGGAATTTCCTGAATCAAGACCCGGAGAATGAACGCTTCTTCAAAGCTGGGCGGGGTGAGGACAGCTATTACTTCGATTTACCGGGGTATATTACGTGGCGTCTGGCCATGGCCGGGGTGCGGCACGTGTCCATCGGTGGGCAGGATACATACGCGGCGGACCATGATTGGTTCAGCTATCGCCGGTCCACCCACCGTAAAGAGACCGATTATGGAAGGCAGATTTCTGCGATTATGATCCGCAATTAACCCTTAATCGGTTGATTTTCGTGATGGATTTTTTATAGTCATCACCATTCCAACGCATTCAAAAACGGGCAGGGGCCACGCCGTCATGAAAATCATCGCAGGGAATTCCAACCTTCCGCTGGCGCAGGCCATTTCCGATTATCTCGAAATTCCGTTGGCCAAGGCGACGATCAAGCGCTTTTCTGACATGGAAGCCTTCGTGGAAATTCAGGAAAACGTCCGTGGCGAAGATGTGTTCGTGGTGCAATCCACATGTTACCCCGCCAACGACAATTTGATGGAATTGCTGATCACGATTGACGCACTGCGCCGTGGTTCGGCACGCCGTATTACCGCGGTTATTCCGTATTTTGGTTACGCACGCCAGGACCGTAAAACGGGTGGCCGGACCCCGATTTCGGCGAAGCTGGTTGCCAACCTGATCACCGCCGCCGGTGTGGACCGTGTTTTGACATTGGAATTGCACGCCGGTCAGATTCAGGGCTTCTTTGACATCCCGCTCGACAACCTGATCGTTGGTCCGGTGTTTGTGCCGGAAATTGAAAAACGCTTCGCGGGCAAGGAAAGCCAGCTGGTCATCGTATCCCCCGACGTGGGTGGCGTGGTCCGGGCGCGGGCACTGGCCAAACGCCTGGATGCCGATTTGGCGATTATTGACAAACGTCGTGAACAAGCCGGCGTGTCCGAGGTCATGAACGTGATCGGCCATGTCGAAGGGAAAATCTGCCTGATGGTGGATGATATTGTGGATTCGGGCGGAACATTGTGCAACGCGGCCCAAGCCCTGATGGATCAGGGGGCTACGGCGGTTCAGGCCTATGTCGTTCACGGGGTTCTGTCCGGCGCGGCCGTTGACCGGATTTCCAAGTCCAAAATCGAACGGATGGTCATTACGGACTCCATCCCGGCCACCGATGCGGTCAAAAATGCCAGCAATATCGAGCAGTTAACGGTTTCCCGCCTGATGGGTGAGGCGATCCGCCGGATCAGCAACGAAGAGTCGATTTCGGCCCTGTTTATCTAACGGCCTCAATTTCTTAACTTTTGGGCGGGTTTTAAGGGGTTTACCCCCTGTTTTCGCTTGCCTTTCCCCCCGGTTTTGTGGTTTTTAGGGCCGTTCGGGCCAAACCCCCCTGGAGGCGGCCCAAGTTGAAATGTCAGACATAAAGGAATGACACCATGTCGAAGAAATTTTCGCTGACGGCGGAAAAGCGTGATGGGGCAGGTAAGGGGATCGCCCGTGCACTGCGCCGTGAAAACAAAATCCCTGCGGTTGTATACGGCGATAGCAAAGAGCCCGTATCCATTACCCTGCCGCTGAAAGAAGTGACGCTGGAATACCGCAAGGGTTACATGTTCACGCACCTGTGCGAAATCGATGTCGCTGGTCAGAAACACCTGACCCTGGCGCGCGATGTTCAACTGCACCCGGTGACGGACAAAATTATTCACGTTGATTTCCTGCGCGTAACGCCGAAAACCCGTATTAAGGTTGACGTGCCGGTTCACTTCATCAACGACGAAGAATGCAAAGGCCTGAAAGCTGGCGGCGTTCTGAACGTTGTTCACCACGAAGTTGTTCTGGAATGCGCGGCAACGGACATTCCGGAATTCGTGGAAGTTGACCTGACCAACTACGATCTGGGCGACGTCATCCATATGGATGTTGTGAAGCTGCCGAAGGGCGCGACCTCCGTTCTGGAAGGCGATGAAACCATTGCAACGATCGCCGTTCCGCGCGCTGTTGTTGAAGTGGAAGACGCTCCGGTTGCGGCTGACGCCGTTCCGGCATCGACCGAGAAAAAGGCCGCTGAATAATCTTTTTCGGACCGGCGCCGTGGCTTCGCGCATTACCCGTTTTCTGGGTGTTTGTTCGCGGAGCATACGGCGCCGGTTTTCTATTCAATCACCGCGTAATGACGACGACCGGACGAATTCCATGTGGCTTTTGGTTGGCCTGGGCAATCCCGGCCAGAAATATGCCGATAACCGGCACAATATCGGGTTTATGGCGATTGATGCCATTGCCGACAAACATGGCTTTCCTGATTTCCGGACGAAATTTCAAGGGTTGCTGACCGAAGGCCGCATTGGCGGTGAAAAGGTCGCCTTGCTCAAACCGCAAACCTATATGAATGAATCGGGAATGGCTGTTGGTGCCGCAGCCAAGTTTTTTAAGGTGACGCCGAACCGTATCGTTGTATTCCATGATGAACTGGATCTGGCGGCGTCGAAATTGCGGATCAAGGTGGGGGGCGGTCACGCCGGGCACAATGGTCTGCGGTCGATTGATTCCCATCTGGGGCGCGCCGATTATATGCGTGTGCGGTTGGGTATTGGCCACCCGGGAGATAAAGATCGCGTTCACGGCCATGTGTTGGGCGATTTTTCCAAGGAAGAACAAAAATGGGTTGATGCGATGATGAAGTCCATCCCCGATCATGTGGGCCTGATCTTGTCGGGCAAAGATAACGATTTTATGAGCAAGGTCGCAAGCGACCTTCAACCGCCTAAAGAGCAAAGCGTGTAAAGGACGAAGAAAATGGGTTTTAATTGTGGGATTGTCGGTCTGCCGAACGTTGGAAAATCAACACTGTTTAATGCTTTGACGGCAACAGCTGCGGCGCAGGCCGCAAACTTCCCGTTCTGCACGATTGAACCGAACGTGGGTCGTGTGGCTGTGCCGGATGCGCGCCTCGATAAAATCGCCACCATCGGTAAATCGGCGCAGATCGTTCCGACGCAACTGGAGTTCGTGGATATTGCCGGATTGGTGAAGGGCGCGAGCAAAGGTGAAGGTCTGGGTAACCAATTCCTGGCCAACATTCGCGAAACCGATGCCATCGTGCATGTGTTGCGTTGTTTTGATGATGAAAATGTCATTCACGTTGAAGGGTCCGTGGACCCAATCCGCGATGCCGAAGTGATCGAAACGGAACTGATGCTGGCTGATCTGGAATCGGTTGAGCGGCAGATTGTCAGCACGACGAAAAAAGCCAAATCCGGCGACAAGGATATTAAAATTCAATTGGCTGTGATGGAGAAGGTTAAGGTTGCATTGGATGCGGGTCAGCCCGCCCGTGTCGTCGTGCCGAATTTGGCCGAAGATGAGAAGAAGCCGTTTGCCATGCTGCAACTGTTGACATCAAAGCCGATTTTGTATGTCTGCAACGTATCCGAAGCCGATGCCGCTACCGGCAATGAGTGGACCAAGAAAGTCGCCGATATGGCGAAGGCCCAAGGCGCACAACACGTTGTGATCAGCGCCGCCATCGAATCCGAAATCGCGCAGCTGGGTTCCGAGGAAGAGAAGGAAGAGTTTCTCTCGACCCTCAATCTGGAAGAAGCAGGCCTGAACAAAATTATCCGTGCGGGTTACACCTTGCTGGGTCTGCAAACCTATTTCACCGTGGGCCCGAAAGAAGCCCGCGCATGGACGGTTTTAAAAGGGGCCCGCGCGCCGCAGGCCGCCGGCGAAATCCACTCCGACATTGAACGCGGCTTTATCCGTGCCGAAGTCATTGCGTATGATGATTTTGTTGCCCTGAATGGCGAGCAAGGCGCAAAAGATGCCGGTAAAATGCGCGTCGAAGGTAAGGAATATGTCGTTCAAGACGGCGACATTATGCTGTTCCGCCATAGCGGTTGATTTTTTTTTTACGTCACCCCGGCGAAGGCCGGGGTCTTCAGCTCTTATTACAAGAGGATCCCGGCCTCCGCTGGGATTACGAACGAATTTTTTAAAAAGGAGAATGGTCATGCGTGATTTGAATGCTATTCCAAAAGCTGAATTGCACGTCCATATCGAAGGAACTGTGCGTCCCGACATTGCGCGGCAATTGGCGAAAAAGAACGGTGTGACTTTGCCGGATGATATTTTCACCCCGGATGGTCAGGGCTATCAATGGTCCGGATTTATTGATCTGGTCACCCGGGTGTATCAGGCGATGGCCCAGTGCGTTCGTACCCGTGACGATTTCAAAACCATTACCGAAGATTATCTGGATCGTTGCGCGAACGAAGGCGCCGTCTATGTCGAAATCATCGCTTGCTGCGGTCAGGTGCATTTGGCCGGCATTTCGTACAAGGATATGATCGACGGTATTGCTGACGGCATCGATTCCGCCCGTGCTAAACACGGAATCGAAGCGCGTATTAACATGACGTTCGAACGTCATCGCCCAGGTGTCGAGGCGCAAAATGACGCCGATATGATCCTGTCATACAAACACCCTTATATCGTTGGGTTGGATATTGCTGGTGGTGAAATGGCCGGGGATATTCCGCAATTTATGAATGATTATAACCGTGTGGTGCAAAATTTTGGCCGCCCGCTGGGTATTCGTTTGCATGCGGCGGAAAATGTGGGTCCACAAAACGGGTGGGATGCTCTGGCGTTGAACCCATCGCGTCTAGGCCATGGCGTGCGCATTGTTGAAGATGCCACGCTGGTGGATGAAATCGTGAAGCGCGGCATAGCACTGGAAGTCTGCCCGACCAGTAACATTCTGGCGGGCGTTTATCCGGATTTTTCTGCGCACCCGTTGAAAAAACTGCTGGATCGTGGGGTGCGTATTTCCCTGAACTCGGATGATCCGGGTCTGTTCGGCAATTCGATTGGTGAAGAATACCGTGTTGCGCATGATGAATTCGGTTTAACGCGTGACCAGTTGGTGCAAATCACCCGCGACGCGATCAACGATTCCTATGCCGATGCGGCCTTGAAAACCAAATTGCTGGCCCGTGTGGATGCCATGGTGGCCGCAAATTTTAATATGCGCCGTCCGGGGCCCGCACCATCCCCGTGATGGTTTCCTGATGGCGTATTTTCATCGTCTTGGCATCCCCGCGAAAGCGGGGATCCATATATGGGGCGGATAAAAATGGACCCCCGTTTTCACGGGGGTGCCACTGTAGTGATTAGGTTTTTTAAGATTTACGCAGCCTTGGCCTTTTGGCGGACCAGGTCGGAATAGGCCTCTTTCAACCGCGTCGTTACCGGACCGATCGTGTAGGTGATATCGGTATCAATTTTTGACACCGGGGCAATCTCCGCCGCTGTGCCGGTTAGGAAGACTTCTTCAAACGTTTTCATGTCTTCGGGCATGATCACAGTTTCTTCCACTGTATACCCCATGTCTCGGGCCAGTTTCATCACTGTCTGCCGCGTAATGCCGTTCAGGAAGCAATCCGCAATTGGCGTATAAATAACACCATCACGAATGGCGAACAGGTTTGCCCCCGATGATTCCGCCACGCGCCCACGGAAATCCAGCATCAGGGCATCATCATAGCCATTATTTTCGGCCTCATGCTTGGCCAGCGTACCGATCATGTAAACACCGCAGGCCTTGGCCTGCGTCGGCATGGTCTTGGGGTCCGGGCGGCGCCACGATGCGGTGCGCAGGGCGAGGCCAGCGGCATCGCCTGCCTTGGGGAAGAAATATTTCGGCCATTCCCAGCAGGCGATGGCCACATGCACCTTGGTGCCCTTGGCAGACACACCCATTTGCTCCGCGCCGCGATAGGCCAGCGGGCGTACATAGCCATTGGTGATGTTATTCGCCTTGATCACTTCATAAGACGCATCGTTCAATTCTTTGGCGCTGAACGGCACATCCATATCCAGACATTTGCCGGAGAAAATCAGGCGTTCGGAATGTTCGGTCAGTTTAAAAATCTGCCCGTCATACACACGTTCGCCCTCAAACACGCTGCCGCCGTAATGCAGGCCATGGGTCAGGACGTGGGTTTTGGCATCGCGCCACGGGATCATTTTCCCGTTCATCCAGATAAAGCCATCACGATCATCATAAGGCAGGGCGGAGGGGGAGGCGCACATCGTTGTAATTCCATGGTTTTTAAGGGTTTTACCGCGGGGCCACAGGGGTTTCACCAACCCGCGCAGTGTGTTAAAAAATTACCAGAAATAACAAAGGCCGCAAAGGGCGGTTTTATATGAGTGCGGATATGCAAATTGCGGACAAGCTGGCCACGCGCCCGCATATTCTGGTCGTCGATGACGATGACCGGATCCGTCAGCTTGTCACCCGGTTCCTGCATGAAAACGGTTTCGTGGTCGCTTCCGCCGAAAGCGCTGGCGCCGCCCGTGAATTGCTGGCGCATCTGGATTTTGATGCCATGGTTGTCGATATCATGATGCCGGGTGAAACGGGTTTGGAGCTGACCAAATCCATCCGCGCGCATAACGACATTCCGGTGTTGATGCTCACGGCCCTGGGTGAAGCCGATGACCGTATTGCGGGTCTTGAAACCGGGGCGGATGATTATCTGCCTAAACCGTTTGAACCCCGCGAACTGGTTTTACGCCTGAATGCCATTTTGCGCCGCCGTCCGAAACCCGTGGCCGATATGCGGGTGCGTTTGGGGCGGTGGGTGTATGACCCGGCGGTCAACATCCTGCAAAATGACAGCGATATTCAAGCCTTGACCACCGTTGAAACAACTTTGCTGAAAGCCTTAATCAGCCGCGCTGGCGAAGCCATCAGCCGCGAAGATCTGGCCCGCATGTGCAATCTGGATGACAGCGGTGAACGCACGATTGATGTGCAGGTCACACGCCTGCGCCGGAAGATTGAGCAGGACACACGTACGCCGCTGGTTCTGCAAACCGTGCGGGGTAAGGGTTATATGCTGCGGGTTGATCCGGTATGAAAATAAGATCGCTGTTCCGCAATATTCTGCCGCGTACATTGCTGGCCCGGTCGTTGATGATTTTGATCATCCCGGTGCTGCTGACCCAGATGATCACGGTCTATATCTTCTTTGACCGTCACTGGGGCAAAATGACGGATCGTCTGGCCTATGCCGTCGCCGGGGAAATGGCCATTGTTGCTGAACAGATTGAAAATGATCCTTCGCCAGAACGGATCAGCCGCATTTCTGGCCATATGGCCAAGCATCTGGATTTGTTGATCAGCTATCAACCTGGTGCGGTTTTGGATACCATTCCCGAAGATGTCGACCGCTCCATCGTTTCAGAGATTTTGGGCCGTGCATTGGATCAGCAGGTGCGCCGTCCGTACCGAATCAATGTCGATCTGTCCGAAAAATGGGTTGAAATTGCCATCGCGCTGGATGATGGGGTGTTGTTTGTGTCCTCCCCGCAACGGCGTTTGTTCTCATCATCGGGTTATATCTTTCTGCTCTGGATGATTTTTACATCCATTATTTTGTTGGCTGTTTCGATCCTGTTTATGCGGAACCAAATTCGCCCCATTCGCCGTCTGGCCGTGGCCGCGGAACGGATTGGCAAGGGGCGCGATATGCCCGCGACGTTGAAGGTTGAGGGCGCGCGCGAAGTGCGACAGGCGGCGCAGGCGTTTCTGGATATGAATGACCGCATTAAACGCCAGATTTCCCAACGCACGGCCATGCTGGCCGGGGTGTCGCATGATTTGCGTACGCCACTGACGCGCCTGAAACTGCAGGTCGCCATGCTGGGTAACCACCCGGACGCCGAGGGCATGATGCAGGACATTCAGGACATGGAAAAAATGCTGAATGGGTACCTCGATTTCGTGCGGGGCGAAGGCGGGGAGCAGGCGGTTGCCGGTGATCTGAACGATATCCTGAACCGTATCGTTTCTGGCGCCCGCCGGGCCGGTGGTGACGTTATTTTGGATTCCCAAGGCGATCTGGCCCTGACCTTGCGGCCAATGGCCATGGAGCGGGCGCTGTCCAACCTGATTACCAATGCGCGTAAATACGCATCCCACGTGTGGATGAGCGTGCGACGCGTTGATGATGACGTTGAAATCATTATCGATGATGATGGCCCGGGTATCCCGCCGGACCAGTATGAAGACGTTTTCCGCCCCTTCTATCGCGTGGATACATCACGCAACACGGCAACGGGCGGGGTGGGGCTTGGCCTGCCCATCGCGCAGGATGTCATCCACAGTCACGGTGGGCAGATTACACTGGACCAAAGCCCGCGCGGTGGCTTGCGCGTGATTATCCTGATTCCGGTTTAAATTTGTATTGAACACCACCAGTCAGCATTCCCGCGAAAGCGGGAATCCATACAATAGATCCCGTGCATTCCCGCTTTCGCGGGAATGCTGAAATGGAAAAGTGACGGGAACGATTTAATACAAACGACCGCCGTTTGGCACAGTTTTGTCCGGGCGGATCAGCGTAACGTTCCCGTTTTCATCCGGGAAGCCCAGAACCAGAATTTCTGACATAAACTTTCCAACCTGCTTCGGCGGAAAATTGACCACGGCGGCAACCTGCCGTCCGATCAATTCTTCGCGGGTGTAGTTTTGTGTCACTTGTGCCGATGTCTTACGCCGGCCAATCTCCGGTCCAAAATCGACGAACAGCTTATAGGCCGGGCGGCGTGCTTCGGGAAATTCCTGTACGTCCACGATGGTGCCGACGCGCACCTCAACCTTCATAAAATCACTGAATTCAATGGTTTCTTCGCGGGTGTCGTGGGTGGTCATCGTGCAGTCTCCAAATAAAAATAAGGGCGCCGTTATCGGGCGCCCTTATTAAATCATAGATCACTGAAAAAATCAGGCGGCTTTGCGCGCTGTTTTTTCGGCCTTTGCGGCCTTCGCCGGAACGGTGCCCAGTGTTTCCAGGCTGTCCGTGATGCGGGCGTTCAGGATTTCACCGGCTTCGGTGCCTGTCTTGCTGACAACATCGGAAATTTCACGCAGGCTGGTCACGGAACGCTCATACGCCGTTTTGATCAAATCGGCCTGACGGGCGACTTTTTCTTCCGGTGTACCTTCGCCCAGCAATTGCTGAGTCAACGCCGTGTTTTGCTGAACCAATTCGTTCATCAATGTGCTTTGGCATTGGGCAACATTTTGCAGGCCTTCAACAGTGACCTGTTGCAGTTCGGTAAAGGCTTCAACATTTTTACGGTAGAGTTCCAGAACCGCGCTCATATCAAACGCGTAGCGGTTCGGCATCAGATTTTGCAGATATTGTGTATCGAAGAAAGACGCGGTGTTTTTGGACTGTGTCATTTTGACCTCCACACTCTTGTGATTATGAAATTATAGGCTTCGGTAAGCCTCCATTCTTGGACCCGGGGCAGGGGGGAGTCAAGCGGATTTGTGCAGTGCACAGGTTCTGGAAATGCCCGTTTTATGCGTATTTCCGTGAATTTTACAATCGCCATAACGCGTTAGCGAAACCTTAACCGAAAACCCCCAAAGTGCATGGTGGGGACGACTCTATCTTTAACACTGCAAAGACCTGATTCATGCTGATTATCGGCGCCGATCAAAGAGAGAAAGCAGACGACGAAACGCAGACGCGCAGTCTGCGGGGTTCGACTGCGCAGGTGATGGTGCTGGTCAACGGTATGATTCTGGCACTTGTCGCGTATCTGGCATTGTCATTTTTTATTGGTGACATGTTGCAGGCCGAGCAAAAACGCACGGTGGCCGAAACGGAACGCACGATCAATGATAATTTGCATGCATTGGAAAGCGCGATCAAAGCGGCATCAACCATTTTGGTTTTGGAAAAAGATATTCCACCCGAATTCCTGCAAAAGACAATTTCGTATGCCACACCAAACATCGATCAATTCGATTATTTGATCTGGCTGCGCGACCATGGCAATGGTGCGTGGAGCATTACTCATTTTATGAAACCTTCATCACCTGCTGCACTGGAAAACGATGCATATAATGTCCAAACCCGCGAGGACCAGGCTGCTTTGGTGCGGTTTATCACAGAGAACAAGGTCCGTATTTACGAAGATGTTTTAATTCGCACAGATATTCCCGGCACAAATTACGTACAGGAAAGCACTGAGCCACTGATCAAAAACCGTCCTTTTGCCATGATCAAAAAAATCATGACGCCGGACGGGCCAGACAGCTTTTTGGTGGGATTCAGCCGCGTGTCTTCTGTAATTGACCGTGCCTGGCTCAATGAACGGACCGAGCTCAGTGGTATTGTTCTGCGTGAAGGGCCGGGCGGCGATCCAATTTTTTACATGAATCGCATGGGGCAGGGCCGGGCGTCGGAGGGTAAAAACCTGCGCGAAGATTACGCCTTTACGATTGGTAACGCCAAATGGACCATGCAGGTGGATGTGGGACAGACACGCCACACGGTTTTCCTGCAAAAAACACCTTTGCTGGTTTTGTTCTTTGGCACCATGTTCACGATTGTCGGCATGTTATATGTGCGCAATAACCAGCGCCAATCAGGGCGTCTGGCGGTCATGAACCGGACGCTGGCCCATAAAAACTTTGAGCTGAACAGCGAGATTTCAGAACGGGAACGCCTGAACAACAGTTTGCGCAAGGCCGAACGCGAAAATCGCGCCATCATTAACGCCGTTACAGACATTATTTTTGAAACCACGGCAGAGGGCGATATCCTGTTCCTGAATGATGCGTGGGGACGTGTGACCGGGCACGATATAGGCGTATCGGTGGGAAAAAATCTTTTCGATATGCTGCATCCGCAGGACCAGGCCGAACAACGTGATCAGTTCCAGCAGATGATTAAGGGACAACGCCCGGCTTATCGCAGTTTTGCCCGACTTCGCACGCGCGAAGGGACATTCCGTTCTGTTGAGCTGGCCATGTCAATGATGCGTCAGGATGAAAACCGCAATATTCGCGTTGTTGGCACAATGACGGATGTGGAAGAAAGACGCCGCGCGGAAAAGGCCCTGAGCGAGGCGGAAAAGAAATTCAGAACCATCGTTGAAAACGCCGCAGGCGGGATTTATCAGGTTGCGCCGGATGGAAAATATCTCAGCGCCAACCCCGCGATGGCGCGCATCCTTGGTTATGAGAGCGCGGATGATATTGTGGGTTCAATTCGTAACGCTAACAGCGAGATTTATGAATCCATCCGCGAGCGCAAGCAATTTTTGGCCCAGCTTGATGAAAAGGGCACGGTGAAAAATTTCGAAACCACCGTTCGGCGCAAGGGTGGTGATATAATATGGGTCAACGAAAACGCGCGTACCGTCCGTGATGATGAAGGTAATATCCTGTATTACGAAGGCAGTATTGAAGATATCACCCAACGAAAAGAAGCTGAAATAAAGCTGCAGGAAGCCAAAGTCCATTCTGATATGGCCAGCCGCGCAAAATCTGAATTTCTTGCGAATATGAGCCATGAACTGCGGACGCCGCTCAACGCGATTATCGGCTTCTCCGAGATCATCAAGAACGAGGTGTTTGGCAAGCTGGAACAGCGGCAATATTGGGATTACGCGAACGATATTTACGACAGCGGCAAGCAATTGCTGAAAATCATCAACGAAATTCTGGATGTATCCCGGATTGATGCGGGCGAACGCCAGTTGAATGAAAGTCTGGTCCGGCTGGATAAAATCGTTCAATCGGCACTGGATTTAATGGCGCCGAAAATTGAGAGCGGGCAATTGACCGTGACCAATATGCTGGATTCGACAATGCCTGACGTGATTGGCGAGGAACTGGCCCTGAAGCAGATTATCATGAACCTGTTATCCAACGCGGTAAAATTTACGCCCGAAGGCGGGCGGATTACATTGTCCTACGAGCTGGATGCCGATGGGCAATTGCGTCTGTCGATCACCGATACTGGCGTGGGTATGGACGACCATGAAGTTCAAAAAGCTTTGTCACCATTTGGCCAGGTGGATTCGTCCCTGCATCGTGCGACATCGGGGGCGGGCTTGGGCCTGACGCTGGTGGATGCCCTGACACGCCTGCATGAAGGCTCATTTGAATTGTTCTCGCAAAAAGGGCTGGGAACCACGGCGACGATTATCTTGCCAGCCCGTCGTGTCTCTGTACGGGATACGGCGTCAAACGCGTCGTAAATCCTGATCGTCCAGATCGCCTGGTGTCATGTCCATGACGCGTCTGGCAATGTCATAAGTAAACCCTGCGCGGCCCATGGCCGCGATCGCCTTGTCCCGATCAACATCCTTGTCTGGCGGGGCGTAGGGGCCGATGCGTTTGCGACGGGCCAGTTTCAGGGCGGCCTGCAAATCCCCTGTATCGTGATCCTGCGCCCCGTGTTCACTGTCATGGGTGGCCAGCAATGTGTCCACCGTTTCGCTATCCAGCCCCTTGACCTGCAAGCGGTTCATAATTGCTCGGCGGGACAGGCCGCGGCGGCGCAAAGAGTTCACGGCCCCTTCGGCGTACAGGCGGTCATTCAGCAGGCCCTGGCGGATGAAATCTTCAATCATGGCGTCCAGCCATTGTAGGCACTCATCGCGGTTCTGCTCCGTATGCGCGCGACAGGACCGGTCAATTTTTCGGGTCATGACGGCCCGGAAATGGCCGCTGCTGGTGGCGAAGCGTTGCAGATAGTACAGGCCAGAATTGCGCAGGTATTCAGGCGTGATCTTTTTCGGGGGGCGGGGGCCTTGTTTTGTCGGTGTTGGACGGCGCTGTCCCCGACGGGATTCCGGGGCAGAAGGCTTGATATTTTCCTGATCAGCGTTACTCTTCATCCGTGCCGCACCCTTGAATTATGGCTTATGATGGCAGAGGCCGGGGCGTGGACACAAGCTCTTAAAAACAGAAAGCGCCGATATTATGACTACCCGCGATATAGACATGGTGGAAACCTTCTTTCTGGAGGACAGCAATCTGCGTGGCCGCATTGTGCGGCTGGGGCGGGCTGTGAATGATATTCTGCACACCCATGCCTATCCGGCCCCTGTGGCGACCCTGACGGGGCAGGCCGCTGTGATGGCGTTGTTGCTGTCTTCAATGTTGAAGGACGACGGGATCTTTACGTTACAGGCCCAGGGCGATGGTCCGGTGGGAACGTTGGTTGCCGATATTACCGGGCATGGCAACGTGCGCGCCTGCGCCCGCTTTGATCAGGACCGTCTGGACCGCTGGGAGGCCGATGAGGTCCCGGAAACGGCCTATATGGGCCTGATTGGCCGCGGCCATATGGTGTTTACGATTGATCAGGGTGGAGAGAACACCGAACGCTATCAAGGCGTCGTGGAATTAAAGGGTGGAACATTGGTGGAATGTGTACAGCACTATTTCACGCAATCCGAACAAATTGCCACGGGCCTGCGTCTGGCTTTGCGCCGTGATGATGATGGCCATTGGCACGCGGGTGCAATTTTGTTGCAGAAGATGCCCGATTCCGCGAAACCCGATGTTGATCCCGATGCGTGGAACCGGGCCATGGTCCTGTTGCAAAGCTGCACGGATGATGAATTGCTGAATGCGGAATTGCCGGTGAATGATCTGCTCTATCGCCTGTTCCATCAGGAAGGTGTGCGGGCGCAGGAACCGCAACCCGTTCGTCATCAATGCCGCTGTTCTGCCGATCGCGTGGAAAACGTTCTGGTGGCCATGTCCAGCGAAGAGCGTTTGGATCTGGCCGAGGAAGACGGTAAAATCAGCGTCAAATGCGAATTCTGCAGCCGCGAATATAAATTCGATGCGGCTGAGTTGGAGCATAAATTAAATAATCCCAGTGGTGTCGTACAATAAGGACAAGATAATCATGAAGAACAAACGCCTTTCGTTTTTGGTCTGTGTGTCGGTTTTGGCCCTTGGTGGGGCAGGGCTGGTTGCGGGATGCACGACGGTTGGCCCGGCGCTGAAATCACCCGCCGCTCAATTTACCCAGGCTCAGGGCGTCAGCGCCACGCGCATTGAGGTGGTCAACGCCAGCAACGCCGCGGCCTATGGCAACGACGTATCCAGCACGTTCCCAACGCCGCTGGATGTTGCCTTGCGCAGCTATGTGGACAAGCGCCTGGTCGCGGCCGGGACGGAGGGGACATTTATCTTCTCAATCGAAGAAGCGCGCGTAACCCGTGAAGATGTCCAGTCGGATAACAAATATGCCCGCAAGCTGAACGTTGACAATCGCGACCGCTACAGTGCGCTGATCCGCCTGAAATTGATGCGCGAAAACCCGACGGCGCCGGGGGCGGCTCACACCGAGCTGCGTGTCCAGCGAACCTGGACCATTGCCGACAACCTGTCGATCGCCGAGCGTGAACGTGAACAGAATGCGTTTGTTGAGCAATTGCTGCGTGACGTTGATGCTGCTGTTGTGAATGGCATTAACAACACTTTGCAAATTGGTGCAAATGCGGCGAATGCGATTGGTGGCGGATCATCCTATAGCGGTGGTGGATATGAACCCGCTCCGGCTATGGGCGCGCAACCCGTGCCGCAAGTCGAAGCATCACCTTTTTAATCTCGAACAATAAAAAAAGCCCCGCGATGATTGCGGGGCTTTTTTTATTTTCTCCAGAAGCTGGGCATCACCAGAACCAACAGCGTAAAGAGTTCCAGACGGCCCAGTAACATCCCGCCAGAGATCAGCCATTTGGCCGGATCGGGCAGGGTGGAAAAATTACCCGCAGGGCCAATAACAGGCCCCAATCCAGGGCCGACGTTGGTTAATGCCGTGGCCGCGCCACTGATGCTGGTGATGAAATCCAACCCGCACATGGACAGGGCCAGAGCTAGCACAATAAACGCGCCCAGAAAGCCAAAGATAAAAACCATCACTGAATACGGCACGTCATCGGGCAATGTCCGCCCGTCATAGTGCAGGGCAATGATGGCATTGGGTTGTTGCAGTTTTTGAAAGTGCCGTCCCAAAATCAGTGCCATCACCTGATACCGCATGATTTTAACGCCGCCCGATGTCGATCCTGTGCATCCTCCAAAGAAGGTAAGGATGAAGAAGAAAACGACGAAGAATGGTCCCCATTGCATGTAATCCGCCGATGCGTAACCCGTGGTGGTTACAACAGATACAATGTTAAATGCGCTCTGCAGTAAGGCTTCGCCGAAGGGCAAGACCCCTTTCATGGAAAGCCACAATGTGGATATCAAAATCGATCCGCCCAGTAATCCCAAAAATGTACGAACCTGGGTGTTGCGGATCAGGGCGTTGAAATTACCGCCGAGGACCTTGATATAAAGGACGAAGGGAAGCCCGCCCAGAATCATGAAAATCATGGCGATCCAGAGAATGTGCGGGTGCTCGAGAAACGCACCAAACGAGCTGTCGTAATTCGCGAATCCACCTGTCGCGACGGAGCTCATGGCGTGGGTGATGGCGTCGAATCCGGACATTCCCGCCATCCAGTAACAGAGCGCACAAATGGCAATCAAGCCGAAGTAAATATACGCAATGGCTGTGGCGACTTTCTGCATGCGGGGCAAAACCTTGTCGGATTTGTCCGATGATTCTGTGCGGTAGAGCTGCATGCCGCCCACGCGCAGGAAGGGCAGAACCGCCATGGCGGCGACAATAAATCCAATGCCACCCAATGCATTCAGCATGCACCGCCACATCAAAATGCCCGGCGGCATGGTGTCGAGCCCGGTCAGAACGGTTGCACCCGTTGTTGTGATACCCGATACAGATTCAAAAAACGCGTCGGTAAAGCCAATATCCGTCTCACTGGCCAGCCAGAAAGGCAGAGCCCCAAACCCGGCCAGCGCGAACCAGCTGATCGCGGTCAGCAGGAATGTTTGTTTGATGGTTAATTGAAAGGGCTTGTCGCTGGCATTCGTCAAAACGGTAGTGCCGCCGAAGAAGGCGGTGATCGACATGCAGAGCAGGAAAACTTTCCAGTCTGGGTGATTGTGCACCATGTCGACAAACATCGGCACGCTCATGCTGATGGCCAGAATGCAGAGCAGGGCGCCGACAACGTAAAAAATGGGTCTCAGGTCCATGGGAGGGAACCAATCGCTTTGCGTTTATTTTCGTCTTTAAGAAAATGGCCGGGACGCTTGTTCAACATCCCGGCCACCGATTTTTTTATCCCTGAAGTTTCAGGGGCGATCGCTTACTGGAAGCTGATCTGGCCACGACGGTTGGCAGGCTCGCGCACACCATCAGCGGTTTTGACCAGCAGCTCACGCTCGCCACGGCCTTCAACGTTGATCTTCGCCGGGTCGATACCGCGTTTGATCAGAGCGTCACGCACGGCGTTACCGCGGCGCATGGCCAGTTTGTCGTTGTAAGCGTCGGAGCCAGAGCTGTCGGTGTGACCAACAACGCTGACCATGCTGACGCTGCGTTTGCTGATTTCGGCTGCAACGGCGTCCAGAACGCTGTTACCACCAGCATTTACAACGGACGAGTCGAAGTCGAAGAAGACCAGATACATGGAGTCAGCAGCCGCCATCGGATCGGATGCGCCCATATCCAGAGCGGATACCGGAGCCATCACGTCTTCAGCAGGCATCGGTGCCGGTGCCGGCAGCAGGGCTTCCAACTGGGCCATGGCTTCAGCGAATTGCGATTTGCATGCGCCGATATCATCTTCTTGCCAGTTTTCCTCCTGCTGTTCGATCCAGCAGTCAAAGCGGGCTTGTGCCACGGCGGACAATTGCGGAGCAATGTCACGTGCGCCACGATCAAACGCGTTGATCAGGCGACCACGGCCAGCGCTCAATTCTTCCATATGACGGGGCAGCAGGTTCCAATCGCTGATCGGTTCCGGCATCACGGCGTCACCGCCTGCTGCTGCCAGACCTTTGCGGGCGAAGTGGATTGCATCCGGGTAATCGAACATGTCGTTCATTTCACGATTGGCGAAATCACGATATTCGGCCGCCAGAGATTGCGTGAACGGGCTGCCAACCGGCTGCACCTCGTTCAGGGCTTCAACTTCACTGTGGCTCGAAACACCGGAACATGCCGCCAGGGACAAGGCCAGTCCTGCTAAAACAACGCCGCGCAGCTTAATCATGTGTTGCTCCTTGAAATAGATACGTTTTTTGTGCGCTTGAATAATAAATCTTACCGCTTGGCCTTTATAAACGAGTCCCGGGCTTTGTAAAGTCGCCGCAACTTAAATCACCCAAAATCCCCAATTGTTTTTTCGGGGGAGCTGTGCCATATCAAGGCCCTACAGGTGCCGGGGCCAGATATTTGGCGGTTTTCCGGCTGTTTTCGGGGTGCGGGCGTAGCTCAGTTGGTAGAGCGACAGCTTCCCAAGCTGTAGGTCGCGGGTTCGAGACCCGTCGCCCGCTCCAAAAACATTCGCCATCGCACAAATCTCCACAATTCAATTATCTGAAATAAAATGAAAAATTCCTTCTTCGCCAAGGGGATAGAGTTTATTTCTTGACTTTGAACCCGGGAAACATCATGGTGCGGCAATCTGTAAAACACAGGTGTGTACATCCCCTGAAACCCGGCCATTGCGAAAAACGCCACCAAACGCCATTCGAACCGTTTTTTCAAAGGGTTCATCGCACGGCTTTGGACGGTCAGGGGATCAGAAAACAGTATATGTAAAGAAGAGGACTGTGACTTCATGAGTAAAATGCTCTCCGGACAAAACGTAGCCATCCTGACCGCCAACGGTTTCAACCAACATGATTTGATCGAAGCACAGAAGGCCCTGTTGGCCGCTGGTGCCAAGGTCAAGATTATCAGCCCGGATCAAGGTTTGATCAGCGGCTGGGACGGACAGGGCTGGGGCCACAATTTTCCGGTGGATCAGGCACTGGCGACCGCACTGGGCGCCGATTACGATATGCTGGTCATTCCGGGCGGCAGCCGCGCGCTGGATAAACTGCAAACCACGGCGCATACCCGCCGTTTCATCAACAATTTCATGACGATGGCCAAACCGGTTGCCCTGTTCGGCGATGCGGCGTCTATTCTGGTCTTTGCTGAACAAGCCAATGGCCGCGTTGTTGCCGTGGCCGACAGCGCGAAAGATGTGCTGGTTGCCGCTGGTGCAACGGTTGTTGACGACGTGATGGCCATGGACGGCAACCTGATGTCGTCCCCGGTTGTTGACGGTGAACAACGTCAAAGCCTGATCGCACAAATGCTGGACTTTTTCGCTGGAAACGCCAAACTGGCGCAAGCAGCATAAGGGCTGGCTGAAGAATTTTCCCAACGCCCCTGCGGATCATTCCGGGGGGCGTTGGTGTTTGTAAAAGAATATAAGGATCATCGCCATGCGTGCAGATATTCAAGCGCTGGTCAACGACATCAATGAGTCGCTGACCTTGCTGAGGAGGCATCTTTGACTGGGATACAGCAATCGACCGTCTGGCCGAACTGACATCCCTGAGCGAAGATCCGGATCTTTGGTCCAACGCGGACAAAGCCCAAACCATCATGAAAGAACGCAACCGTCTGGATCAAAAGGTTCAGTCCGTGCGCGCTGTTGAAAACAGCATGAATGATTGCCTTGGCCTGATTGAAATGGGCGAGGAAGAGGGTGATCAATCCATCGTGGACGAAGCCGAAGCGGCTTTGAAAAAACTGCGCGATGATGCGCAGCGCATGCAGATCACCAGCCTGTTGTCCGGCGAAGCCGACGCCAATGATGCGTTTTTGGAAGTACACGCCGGATCCGGTGGCACCGAGGCGCAGGATTGGGGTGAGATCCTTCTGCGCATGTATACGCGGTGGGCGGAACAGCATGGTTATCGCGTCACCTTGCTTCAACGCAGTGATGGCGAAGAGGCGGGGATTAAGGCCGCTACAATCAAAATTGAAGGCGAAAACGCCTATGGCTGGCTGAAAGCTGAAACGGGCGTGCATCGCTTGGTGCGGATTTCGCCGTACGATTCCAACGCGCGCCGCCACACCAGCTTTTCATCCGTTGCTGTATCGCCAGTGATTGACGATACCATCGAAATTGAAGTGCTGGATAAGGATTTGAAGGTCGATACCTACCGTTCCAGCGGTGCGGGTGGGCAGCACGTGAACACGACCGACTCCGCCATTCGTATCACGCACATTCCATCCGGTATTATCGTGGCGTGCCAGGCCGAACGGTCCCAGCACAAAAACCGCGAAACGGCGATGAGCATGTTGCGTGCGCGTTTGTATGAAATGGAATTGAAAAAACGCGAAGATGCATCACAGGCATCTTATGGCGAAAAGACGGAAATCGGCTGGGGGCACCAGATCCGCTCCTACGTTCTGCAGCCCTATCAAATGGTCAAAGATCTGCGTACCGAAGTGGAAAACACCGATGCGTTCGGCGTTCTGGATGGCGATCTTGATCGCTTCCTGGAAGCGTCGCTGGCGCACGGGTTGGAAGATAAATCCGGTAACAAACAAACCGCATAATAAACGGGTGGCGAGGGCATGATGATCCGCAAAATTTTCCTGATGAGCAGTGTGTGTTTTTCATTGGGTATGGGGGCCGCGCATGCCGAAACCGGCGCTGTGCCCAGCAGTGCATGGCTGGTTGGTCCGGCATCCATGTCGGCGGCGGGTGCGGGCGGTGTTGCGGGCATTCCCTGTATCGTCACCAATCAATTCAATAACGGCTACAGCTTCCGCTTTTCCGGCGGCGGTAATCGTTTGCTGGCCGTGGCGATTGATATTGGCCAACCGACGCTGACCAAGGGGCAAGATTACGACGTTGAACTTGATGTCCCGGGTGAGTTTTTCCAACTTGTATCGGCGTCCGCGCACGATGACCGCACGTTGCTGCTCAGCCTGAAAAACATGCCCGATGTTTACGATGCGTTGAAAAAAGCGCGCAACGTTGCCATTCGTGTGCAGGATGGCCCATCCGCCGAATTTATTTTGGTGGGGTTGTCCGAGGGCTTTAAGCGCATGGAATCTTGCTATAGCGGTGGTGGCGATGCCGCACCGTCGGCCCCTGCGCAACGGGATACCAAAGCGCCTCTGCCGGCTGGCGTATTTGAAATCAAAAGCACCAGCGGTGATAAAATCGTGATGCCGGATGCACCGGTTCCAGCGGTGGATGCTCCGGCACCGGCTTTGCCGCCGGTTACGGCGGGGGCTGTCGTGCCGCCAGTGGCACCGATGGGTGATATGGGCGCGCTGACGCCCATGCCTGGTGAGCAAGGTGGCGGTGTATCCGGCGATGTTGTTTCGATTGAAAAATTGCTGGATCGTGCGGCGGATGATAATGCCCGTGCCTATGCCGAGGCGGCAGGCATTCTGGCCAAAGCCAAGCAAGGTGAAAATACGGGACGTGCTCTGGCCGCGAAGGGGATCGAGCCACCTCCGGCGGCTCCTGTGGTCGAGGAAAAGGTGAAGGAAGTATCCAGCGGCCACGCGCTGGCTGGAAGCTGGGCCGATCCAACAGTCAAGCGTGCCAATCCGTCCGATATCGTCCGCGGCGATGTGGCCGCACGCACGGCCAGTGGATCGGCGGCGAATGCCCAGCCGGGCCAACGCTGGGCCGCGGTGAAGGGACAGGATTTGCGGTCCACCATCGAATCCTGGGGCGCACAGCAAGGCTTGCAAGTGATCTGGATGGCGGATTCGCCCTATACCGTACAGCGTTCGGTCAGTTTCCAAGGCCCGTTGACGGGGGCGCTGTCGCGTTTGTTGGAGCAGTTTAACGACGAGACTGAGCGTCCTGTTGGGCGGATTTATAACGATCCGACTCTGAACGGTCAGGTTCTGGTGGTCGAATCCGACCGGGCCTGGAGAGGGCAATAATCTAATCGATTGAATTTAAAGGGCTTTCGTTCCGGGGATAGTCGCATATTCTGGCCCGAAAGCCCTTTTCACATGCGAATCCTGCCTGTATGCTTGCAAAACCTTTATTTCTGCGACGTTTTCGGGGAAAACCATGCGCTCTCGCTCTCTTTTGCTTTCAACAGTTTTGATCGGCCACATGGCCTTTGGTGCGGCGGCTTTTGCTGGCGACCGGGAATGGACTGTGACCCGCGTGGCGTCCAACAGTGCGGCGGGGGCGGATGCCCATTGCGCGCTGGTTCGCAATTTTGACAGCGGTGTAAAACTGACCATCGCGCGCAATGCGGCGGATGAAACAACCGTGGCTCTGGACTTTGGCAAGGACGATGCCGTGGTGAAGGGGATCGCCGTTGATGTGCGCATGAAAACCGCATTGGATCAGGATCGCAAATTTGAAATTGTTCCGACATCAGGCCGCGGCATCACCGTGAATATGGGCCGTGATGATGCGTTTATGAACGCGTTGGAAGCCAGCGGCCAAATGGCCATCGCCTTTGCGGATAAAAAATTGGTCTTTGCCGAATCCAGCATGAAATCTGGTATCGCGGACCTGTATGCCTGTGTTGGCGGCGGCGTTGAACCGGCATCGGGCGGGAATGACAGCGGATCGCTGGATGATGTTCCGGCCATGCCCAAAATGGCCGTAACTGCGGTTCAGGTCGAAGCCGATGCGGCGGACATTCTGTCTGCCCCTGAAAAACCGGTGATGCGCGATCTGACCGAAGTGCCCGTAAAACCATCCAGCGGTGATTCCCTGTTGCGCAAAATGCAGGTGGATGAAGCCGTGCGCGAAGCACCGGCCAAAGCGGTTGAAAAGGTGAAAGAAACCGCGAAGGCCGCAACGCCGAAACCCGCGCCTGCACCTGCACCGGCCCCTGCGTTAATGGCGTCATCGTCCGTCAATACCGATCTGGATAATCTGCGCGAGGAAAACACCCGCCTGCGGAATGCGCTGGAACGGGAACGCCGTGAATTCGAAAACCGCTTCCAGCAACAATCGTCGAGCAGCGCGACAGTGTCAGAGATGAGCGAGAAGCTGCGCCTGCTGGAAATGGAAAATAGTGATCTGAAATCCCGTATGTCCCAGTTGGGGCAACAGGCCAAGGCTGCTCCGGCTGTGTGCGAAACATCCAAGGATGATGCCGCGGCTTTGAGTGCGCTGAGCGTCGAAGTTGAAAATCTGCGTGCCGAAAACGCAAAAATTAAATCTGACATGACGGCTTTAAGCCAGGCCAAGACGGCGGGCGACATCGCCAGTGCCGAGCTGGAAAAACTGCGTACCGAAAACAACCAGATCAAGGCGGAGATGGCCACGTTGGCACAGGTGAAAACCACCGCCGATACGGCCAGCGCGGAATTGGCAAAGCTGCGTACAGAAAATACCCAGATCAAGGCTGAGATGGCCACGTTGGCGCAAGCCAAAACAGCGGGTGAGGCCGCCAATGCGGAGCTCACCCGCTTGAAAGCTGAGAATGCACAGATCAAAGCTGAAATGGCGACATTGTCGCAGGCGAAAACGGCGGGCGAGGCGGCGAATGCCGAACTGACTCGTCTGCGTACCGAGAATACGCAGATGAAGGCTGAACTGGCGTCCCTGCAAAATGCCAAAGTTGAAACCGGGAACGCCGTCGCCGAAGCCCAAAGCAAAGCCGGGGATCTGGCCACACGTTTGAAAACGGTGGAGGCCGAGCGTGATACGCTGAAGCAACAGGTCGTTGCGCTGGAGGCCAAAGTGGCCGAAACCGCGACCGCTGCGAAAACCGAAAATACCAGCCAGTTGCAAGCACTGGAAACCCGTTTGAAGGACATGACCGCAGAGCGTGATCGTCTGACGGCGGAACTGCAAACAGTAAAAACCGCGAAGACGCAGATGGACGAATCCACCGTGCCGGCACAGACCGAATTGGTGCAGGTGAAGGAGTTGCTGAAAAAAGCAACGGATGAAAACATGACCTTGCGTCAGCAGGTCGCTGCACTGGAGGCAAAATCAACTGCGCCCAGCGAAGAGTTGAAAACAAACATGGCGACCGTGACGCAACTGCGCGCGGCCGAGGCCGAATTGGCGGTTATTCGCGCGGAACGTGACCGCCTGTCCGAGCAATTGCGCGTGGCCAAGAGCGCAGGTGGCAAGGAAACTGTGATCGCATCCGCGAACTGGGATCTGGAACAGGCGACAACCCGTTTCAATGAAGCCGAACGCGAAACGCGTCGCTTGGGGGCCTTGCTGGACGAAGAGCGCGCGAAGTGCGGGCGTGAGAAGAAAGAGCTGGAATATATGCTCTTTGATCCGAAAATTGCCGAGAAAGAACAAACAGCCCGTCTGGTTCGCCTGGAAGAAGAGCTTGCCCTGACCAAGCAAAAGCTGGCCGGTGGCGGAGATGATGGCAAAGACCAGCGTATCGCCCAGCTGGAGCAACAGCTGGCGACGGAACGCGCCCGTGTTGATCAGGAAGTGCAAAGACGCGTTGCTGATCTGGAACGTTCCTATGCCCAACGTGGATCGATCCAGGCCGCAGACGGTGATGATCGTGGCCTGATTGATGCGCTGAAGGCTGAGGTGGCGAGCCTGAACACGCAACTGTCGAATTTGCACAGTGAAAAGTCGAGCATGGCCAGCCAGTTGGCACAGGCCAATTCGACATTAAACAACCGCACGGCGGAAACGGTCAGCAAGCCAGCGGTACAGGTTTCCTATGATCGCTTCGCTGCGATTGAAGATAAACCGCGTACCCAGCCCGTGGCGTACCAAGCCCCGGCCCCCGTACAAAAATCCGAAATCGCCCCGGCTCTGGCCGTGGTGCAGGGTGGATTGGTGTCCGGCAATCGGTTGGAACAGGTCTTGCGCGGGTCCGGCATTACGTTGAGCCAGAATGTGCAGCCGATCGCCGCCGCTACGAATGCGGGGCAGGTGGCTTATCGCTGGGAAGCGGGCGCGGGGGTGTTTGGCTCGGCGGAGCAGAAAATCCTGCGTTCGCCAGCCGATTTTGACACGAACGTTCAGGAATATTTGAAACGTACCGAAAGCCGCTGCAAAGGGCAGTTTGCCGCAGTTCCGGCGGCGGAAGGCACCGTTCAGGGCGGCAGCGTATCCACCTATGAAATTGCCTGTGTGGATGACAGCGGGGCGGGGGCTTCGGCATCCTTGCTCTTCGCTATTCAGGACAGCATGTTCACCGCTATCGCCCACGAAGCCGCACCGGAATCGATGGATATGGCCATGGATGTGCGGGACCGTCTGGTCAGCGGCCTGAAAACCCAATCCTTGAAATAGGGTTTTCTTTATAAAACAAAGTATTGATCGAGCAGGGCGTCCCCGTAAGCGGGCCGCCCTGCTGTGTTTTGGGTGTGAAAAAAGGGCGGTTTCCTTCAATTTTTGCGAAAATTTATTTCAAATTTTATTAAAATTCTAAAGCTCTTGGTAACCATTTGACGCCTAAGCTTAAATTATGGGGCGTACTGGGTTTGTACGGCATGGGTTATCTTGTCCTCCATCAGGGGACCGCAGGGAGCGGGGCGTAACATCTTGGCGGATTTCTGGCGCATTCATCTCCAGAAGACTTTAGCGGATCAGGGCCTGGCGGCCTATGTCTGGGATATCGACACTGACCATATTGAATGGCAGGGCGATATTCATGCGCTGTTGGGATTCGATGATCCGGCGCAACCGGTATCCAGCGCCGATTTCGCCCGTGTGATCAATCCTCAGGACATTCCCGCCCGTTTGGCGGCTTTCCATGATGCCCTGGCGTTGCAGGTCGACCCGACAACACCGCCGGCGATGAAGGCCAATTTCCGCATTCGCCGTGGCAATGGGTTACAGGTCGATGTGCATGAACACGCCACTGTTCAGCTGGACCCCGACACCGGGCATCGTATGTTGTGCGGCACGGTGCGCATTGCCGATCAAAAGCAATTTTCGAATGCTGTGAAACCAACGGCCAATCTGGTTAGCAGTTCCTTCTCCATGGTGTCTTATGATACCAGCATGACGCATTACGGGCGTTTGCTGATCTGTCAGAAAATTGTGGAGTGGACAGAGGCACAGAATTCATCACGCCTGAATAACGTTGGCTATTTACTGGTGATTGGTATTGACCGTCTGTCGATGCTGAACGAAGCCTTTGGCGCGCAATATACGGATGAGGTCATTGACCGTGTCGGCAAACGCCTGCGCGATCTGGTCGGTGGTTCGGCAACGGTAGCGCGGATTGATGGTGATGTTTTTGGCGTGTTTTTTGCCCATGCACCGCATGCGGAAATGGCGGCCGTGGCACACCATATGCTGCATAATTTCTACGAAATTCCAATCCAAACACAACGTGGCCCCGTGGGGATCAGCATTTCCATCGGTGGGGTGCATATCAATCGCCAGTGTAAAGATCCGGCTGATATGCTGACACGGGCGGAAATGGCGATGCAAACGGCCAAGGAACGTGGCCGCGGTCGCTTTGTGTCCTATGGCGAAGCCGCAACCGAGGCGCAGAACACGCGCATGTTGCTTTCATCCGGCGATGCGTTTTTGCGCGCGTTAAAAGACAACCGTGTGAAATTGGCCTTCCAGCCTGTGGTCAACAGCCGGTCCAGCAGCGTGTCGTTCCACGAATGCCTGATCCGTTTTGTGGATGAGGGTGGCAAGCTTCATTCTGCTGGAAACTTCATGCCTGCGATTGAACGCCTGGGCTTAAGCCGCCTGGTGGATCGTTATGCCATGCATCTGGCCATTCAGGAACTGGCCGCATTTTCGGATTTGGCGTTGTCGGTCAATGTTTCAAACCTGACGCTGACCGATCCGGATTGGCTGCGTGGCCTGGTGTCGGCCTTGCGCGAACGGCCAGATGTGGCAGGGCGCTTGATCGTCGAAATCACGGAATCCGTGGCCATGTACGATATTGAAAAAACCATGCGTATCGTTCGCACCTTGCGCGATATGGGATGCCGCGTGGCGCTGGATGATTTTGGTGCGGGTTATACCGCGTTTGCGCAATTGAAACGGCTGGATGTCGATATGGTGAAAATCGACAAATCCTTTATCCGCAAAATTGATGAAAGCGAAAACCGCCTGTTCGTCAAAACCCTGAACACGCTGGCGCAGGGCGTGAATGTACAAACCGTGGGGGAGGGCGCGGAGACGATGTCCGAGGCCAAAATGCTGGCCGGGGACGGTGTCGATCATATTCAGGGCTACGTCTTCGGTTTCCCGTCAGTGGAACGTGTCTGGCTGCCGCGCGAACATAATTTACGCAAAATTTTGCAACACCATGACGAACCCCGCCCGAATAATGACATGACGGCGGAGCAGATCATGGAATTGATGAAAAACCAGCCCTGAACAATCTAATAAAAAACCCGGCCATTGGCCGGGTTTTAAATCAAGCAGATGTCCTTATTTGGACAGGCGATCAATTTCTTTTTGCAATTCCGCAATCGTTTCTTTCAGGTCCTGCACCTTGTCGGCATCGCTGCCGGTGGACTTGCCGCCCGTCAACGGGTTTGGAAATGCGGATGCCCACGGGTTCATCTTCATCGCGTTTTCAAATACCGACATATTCTGGCGGCTCAGTTCTTCGAACGCGGAGACGGAGAACATCTCGCGGAACTTTTCCTGGTTTTTGGAGAAGCTGTCCAGCGCGTGCTCCAGATAGTTCGGCACGATGGACTGGATGCTGTCGCCGTAATAACCAATCAATTGTCGCAGGAAGGAAATCGGCAACAAATTCTGGCCGCCTTTGCCTTCTTGATCAACGATGATCTGGGTCAATACGGAACGGGTCAGGTCTTCGCCGGTTTTCGCGTCATAAACTACGAAATCGCGCTCTTCCTTTACCATTGTGCAAAGGTCGTCCAGCGTGACGTATGAACTGCGCCCCGTGTCGTACAAACGACGGTTTGCGTATTTCTTGATCACAGTGGGCTTGTCGGAACGGGTCTTGGTCGCCATAGTGTTTACCATCCTCTCCTGTTTGGTCATGCCATAAGGAAATTATGGTTATGACCCCGGAAAACTGATTGCTATTATGCACAAAATTCATAGCCCGAAAAGCTTTTTGCCCCAATGGTAACGACACCCATGAATGCAATGCAGCAAAATTCACCGGACGGTTTTGAACGCCGTCCGGCGGCGCTCAGTATTTATCTGGGCGCGGCGGCGCTGATGTTGGGGCCGGATGCGGATGATGCGGCGCGGCAAAAACATGGGAAGGCGATGGCGTCCATGCTGTCCGGAATACGGAAATATCAAGATCATGGCTATCGCCGCCCATTGCCCAACGTCGAATCGCGGTGGCAGGCGGGCACGGTGCGGCTGCTGTTTTATCCATCTTCAATACCGAACCCGCAACCGCTTCTGATCATTCCATCGATGATCAATGGATCGGAAATTCTCGACATTCTTCCCGACCGCTCCTTCACCCGCTGGATGGTGGCGCAGGGGTTTGATGTCTATCTGCTCGATTGGGGGCGGATGGTGGATGACCCCGCGCTTCACACGATGGATGGTGTGATTGATGACCGTGTGATGGGTGCGGTGAATTTCCTGCACGATACATATGGTCACGCGCCGCACGCAATCGGATATTGCATGGGCGGCACCTTGCTGGCGATTGCGGCGGCGTTATACCCGGATAAGTTCAATAAAATGGCGTTTCTATCGGCCCCATGGGATTTTCATGCGGGCAATCCGCGCATGGCGGCACAAGTGGTCGCGGGCGCGGCCAGCGCGTTGCAGATGATCGAATCCGGGCCAACTCTGCCCATGGATTGGGTGCAGAAAGTGTTCGCCGCCGTCAACCCGCAACAGGCACTGACAAAATTCGCATCGTTTTTGGAAATGGCCGCGGACACACCACAGGAACAAATGTTCATTGCGGTGGAAGATTGGTTGAATGGCGGGCATGATTTACCATCCGGCGTGGCGCGTGTGTGCATCATGGATTGGTACGGCCACAACCGCCCGGTCAATGGATCGTGGCGGGTGGGGGACCGCACGGTCGGGCTGGATCATCTGGATGCATCAAAGATGATGGTGGTGGCCGCCATGCGCGATTTGCTGGTGCCACCGGAATCGGCGCTTTCGTTATGCAAAGACCACCCGGACGCGGCCATTCTGCGCCCGGATTGCGGGCATATCAGCCTGATGGCTGGACGAAATGCTATGGAAACTGTCTGGGCACCGCTGGCGGCTTGGCTGAAAACCGGGTAAAGCCCACATAAAATCGGCCCATACCCTTGCATATTCCCGGTTAAACGCAATAATGACGGGCATCTTTCAAATGAACCCGGTTTTTGCATGTCTGCAAGGGGAGTAACCCATGACCACGAATGATCCCATCGTTATCGTCGCCGCCAAACGCACACCCATTGGTAATTTCAATGGTGGCCTCAGCACGTTGCCCGCGCATGATCTGGGCGCGGTGGCAATCCGCGCGGTTATGGATGAAGCCAAAGTCGGCGGTGCCGATATTGACGAAGTGATTATGGGGCAGGTTCTCACCGCCGCCGCCGGACAAAACCCGGCACGTCAGGCTGCAATGGCTGCGGGTATCCCGCATGACAAAACCGCACTGACCGTGAACCAGGTGTGTGGGTCTGGCCTGCGCACTGTGGCGCTTGGCATGCAATCCATTCTGAATGGTGATGCAACCGTCATCGTTGCAGGCGGGCAAGAGAATATGAGCCTGTCCCCGCACGCTATGCACATGCGCAACGGTACGAAGATGGGCAACGCCACGATGGTTGACACGATGATCGTCGATGGCCTGTGGGACGCATTCAACGGCTACCACATGGGCATGACCGCCGAAAACATTGCCGAGAAATGGCAAATTACACGTGCGGATCAGGATAATTTTGCCGCTGCATCCCAGCAAAAAACCGAAGCCGCGCAAAAGGCCGGTAAATTCACCGCCGAAATCACCCCGGTGAAAATCAAGGTGAAGAAGGATGAAGTGATCATTGATAAAGACGAATTCCCGCGCGCAGGCGTGACGGTTGAATCTCTGGCGGGCTTGCGCCCGGCCTTCAAACCGGACGGCACCGTGACGGCGGCCAGCGCATCCGGCATCAATGATGGTGCCGCCGCCGTTGTTCTGATGCGCGCCAGCGAAGCGAAGAAGCGTGGCCTTCCGGTTTATGCGACCATTCGGTCCTGGGCCACGGCGGGTGTTGATCCGGCGGTGATGGGCTCCGGTCCGATCCCGGCATCGCGCAAGGCGTTGGAAAAAGCGGGCTGGTCCGTATCCGACCTGGATCTGGTCGAAGCGAACGAAGCTTTCGCCGCACAATCTCTGTGCGTGTTGAAGGATCTGGCGTTGGACCCGGCGAAGGTCAACGTGAATGGTGGGGCCATTGCCATCGGTCACCCGATTGGTGCATCGGGCACACGCGTTCTGGTCACGCTGCTGCATGAAATGGCGCGCCGTGATGTGAAACGCGGTCTGGTGACATTGTGCATCGGCGGCGGCATGGGGATTGCCATGTGCGTTGAGCGCGATGCCTCCGAAAATCTGAAAAAAGTTGCTTAAGGGATTTTGTGAACAATGACGAATAAAGTAGCGATTGTTACAGGCGGTACACGCGGGATCGGACGTTCGATTTCCGAAGCGTTGGTCAAGGCCGGGTACAAGGTTGCCGCGTTCTATCACGGTAACGAAGAAGCCGCGAAGCAGTGTGAAACCGAACTGGGCTTAAAAGCCTACAAGGTTGACGTGACGGATTACGACGCCTGTGCCGCAGCCTGTGCGGCGGTGGAGGCTGATCTGGGTCCAGTGGCCGTTCTGGTCAACAATGCGGGGATCACGCGCGACGCTGTTTTGCACAAAATGACGGCCCAGCAATGGCATGAAGTGGTCAACACCAACATGACATCGCTGTTCAACACATGCCGCGCGATTGTCCCGGGTATGCGCGACCGTGGGTTTGGCCGTATCGTGAATATCAGCTCGATCAATGGACAGAAGGGCCAGTTCGGTCAAACCAACTATTCCGCCGCCAAGGCCGGAATGATTGGGTTTACCAAGGCGCTGGCGCTTGAAAACGCGGCGAAGGGCATTACTGTTAATGCCATCGCGCCGGGGTACATCGAAACCGATATGACCGCATCCATGCGTCAGGACGTGCTGGACTCCATCGTTCGGCAAATTCCTGCCGGGCGTATGGGCCGGTGTGATGAAATTGCGGGGCTGGTGGCCTATCTGGCATCGGATTTCGCCGGGTTCATCAACGGTGCCACCATTGCCGCCAATGGCGGTCAATACATGTCCTAATCGGGCAAAGGATTATTAAGCGTATGGCTATCATCAATCCCGAAAATCAGGTGCTGGAACGCCGCGCGGTCCCAAAGGGATCGTTCATTATCCGCGAAGGGGACAGCGGCAACTGCGCGTTCCTTGTGCAGTCGGGTAAGGTGCGCGTCTATGTCCAGCATGATGACAAGGATGTCGAGCTGGCCAAATTGGGCCCGGGCCAGATTTTTGGAGAGATGGCGCTGGTCTTCGATGAAAAACGCAGCGCAACGGTGCAGGCGATTGAGGATTCTGTTCTGGTTGTCATCACACGCCAGACTTTGGATGACAAACTGCGCAAAAGCGATCCGACCGTGCGGGCCATTGTGCCGATGTTGATGAAGCGGATTATTCAAACGAACAGCGCGCTGATCAACCGTCATGGCGATATTAAAATTCTGGTGGAAACGGTCCAGAATATTTATGAAACCATCATGGTGACCCTGCCGCGCGTGCAGCAGCAAAGCTTTCAAAACGCTGTGCAGCCGAAACTGAATCAATTTCTGGCTGCCGTACAATCGTTCCAGGAAAAATATTCCGACGATTAAAATGGTGGTTTTATGCGGGGTTTATGGGCGATGCCTTGAACTTGCCACCTTTGCATCCCATTCTTAAGAGTAGGGAAGCACCAACCGCCTTAAAAATACATAAAATACCGGAGAAGTTGACGTGAAAAAAATCGGTCTTGTTGCTGGTGGCATTGTTGTCGTTTTGTTGGGGGGCGCTGTTATTGCGCCCAGTTTTGTTGATTGGGAAAAATATAAACCCCTGATTCAATCCAAAGTCGAAGACGCAACGGGATATGAAGTCACGTTTGGTGGCAAGCTGGATCTGGCCGTTCTGCCGTTCCCGCATCTGGTCATTGAAAATTTGGGCGTATCCGTTCCGGCCACAGCGGGTCGTGACGCGGTGGAGCTTCTGACCCTGAAACAAGCCGAAGTCAGCGTGGCATTGCTGCCGCTTCTGTCCAAGCGCGTGGAAGTGAATACCGTCAATCTGGTTGAACCCGTTATCCGTCTGGAAGTGGCGAAGGATGGGACGCAGACATGGATGACCGAAAAACTCTCCGCCGGGAAAAAGGATGATTCGGGCGCGGACCAATCCGCCGATGCAGGCAAAGAGCAAGCCGTTACACTCGATAATTTGAAAATTGAAAAAGGCACATTTATTTATGCCGATCGCCGTACAGCCAAGGAAACGAAGCTGGACGGCATTGATGCGGTGATTAAGGCCGACAGCCTGTCTGGCCCGTTCGAGGTCAAGGGCGATTTCGATTGGAACAAACAAACCATCGAAATTGATGCCCAAACCGGACGGATGGAAAAGGGGGCTAACACGCTGGCCCTGCAAACAACAGTTGGGTTGCCTGCATCAAAAAGCAAAGTGAATTTCAGCGGTGTTGTCGCCCTTGGTGGTGCCCCGGAAGTGCAGGGTGAAACCAGCGTGGAAACGCCGGACCTCTCCGCCATGATCGCAAGCTTTACCGGTAAACCAAATCCGGTTTTGGCCAAGGCCGTGAATGTTCGCGGTATGCTGACCGCTTCGGCGGATAAGGCCGACATGAAAACGGCAACCTTTGCCTTTGGTGATATCAAGGCCAGTGGTTCCATCGCTGTGGCCAATCTTGGCGGCAAGAACAATGCGCCGATGGATGTGCAGGTTGTTTTGGCCAGCGATACGCCGGTCAATTTGGACCCCTTCATGAAATCCGCTGGTGGTTCGGGAACGAAATCGGCGGCGAAGGGCGATGCGGCGACCAAGAAACCTTTTATTCCTGACACGCTGGCCATGCCGATGGCGATTGATGCGCGGATTGATGCCACGCTCTCGAGCCTTTCGGCGAAGGGTGCGACGTTCAACAACGTCAAATTCGTGGTTGAGAAAAAGGCTGGCCAAATTCGCTTGGTTGAACAATCAGGTGAAATGCCCGGTGGTGGTTCACTGAAATCATCTGCAACGCTGGCCTACGCGTCATCGACGGCGGCGAAAAATGGCGGTGTTGTCTATTCCAATCCGACATTGAATTTTGAAACGTCGGCGACGGCGCAAAAACCTGTGACCATTTTGTCGGCGTTTGTGCCGGATGCGACCATCAAATCCATGGGTACGCTGCTGAAAGACAGCATGGCCGTGACCGCAAAAGGAACGGTGACGCCGACCAAAGCTGAAGTGAACAGCGGTTCCCTGGATTTAGGCAAAACCAAGGTTGATGTCGCGGGTTCTTACGCGTTGGATAAATCAGGCAAGGATGATGCCGCAATCACATTGCGTGGGTCTGGCATCAATATCGATAATTTCATCGCCCGCGATGTAAAGGCGGAAAATAACGCCGTTGCTCCGGCCCCGGCCACGGGTGCCGCCAAACCGATGGAAACGGTGATCCGTGAAACGGTGGCGAAGTTAAACCTGCCGGTGGATCTGAGCGTTGATGCCGTGCTGGATAACGTCACCATGCGTGGCGTGACATATAACGCCATTCGTGTGAATGGTGCGCTGAAGGATAATGCGCTGGATGTTAAATCCGCCGCCCTGGAAGACAGCGATGGCAACGCGATGAGCATGAAGGGCACGGTGCGTGACCTGAAAAACCTCACCGGGTTGGATATCGTTCTGGGTGGTAAGACCAGCGATACCGAAGCCATGCTGAAATCCTTCGGTGTCAAAACCGACAAGCTGCCGAAAAACTTTGGCCCGCTGGATTTGAGCGTGGCGCTGGCCGGTGAAAAACCAGAAAGCCTGAACTTTACGGCCAATGCCAAGGCGATGGATGGTGAATTACAGGCCTCCGGTAACGTGGTTAATGCATTGACCAAACCGGATGTCGATAAAATTGCCGCCCGTGTCATGCATCCGAATTTTGAAAAGCTGATTCAACGCTTCTCCCCAACCTATCGGGCTGGGGTGGGGATCAAGAAAGAGCTGGATGCCTACGCCAACGTCAATCTGGCCGATGGGGCCTATGATGTGACGGGCATTAAAATCAATCTGGGGTCTATGGCTCTGGCGGGTGACGTGCGCGCCGATATGAAAGCGGCGAAGCCGAGCATTACAGGTAAAATTCAGGCCGGCACCGTGCCGCTGGACCAATTGGTGGGCAAGGACCCGGCCTCCAGCGGCTCCAAATCCGCTGGTGGTGGTGCATCGAAATCCGGCGACCTGCGCTGGTCCCGCAATGCCATCAATACGGCATGGATGCAGGCCTATAATATGGACCTAGCCGTGACCGCAAAAACCATCACCTATGGCAACTGGGTTCTGGACAATGCCGATCTGGGCGTGACGTTGAAAGATGGCACACTGAATATCGCGAAAATGAATGCGGGTGTTCAGGGTGGTACGATGGCGCTGTCCGGTACGGTGAAATCCTCGGCACAGGAACGTCAACCGATTGCGATGGATGTGAAGGCTGACTTCTCCAATGTCGCGTTGGAACAACTGGCCAGCGGTTTCAGCGGGTCCAAGCCGATCAAGGCCAAGGGGAAAGCGTCGTTGAACATGGCGGTGAAGGCCTCTGGCCTGTCGCCTGCGGCGCTGATCTCTGACCTCAACGGGCAGGGTAAGTTAAGTGGTGAAAATGTCGTGATCGAAGGGTTCGATCTGGCGGCTTTGTCCCGCTCGCTGGTATCGACCACGAAAGTGTTCGACAATATTTCCGGTCTTGTCGGTGGTGCGTTGAAAGGGGGGCAGACATCGTTCGATACGATTGATGGCCCGTTCACTATTGCCGAAGGGATCGTGCGTTACGATAACTTTGTGATGAAGGGTCCGGCGGCAACGATCACCAACAAGGGGCAGGTGAACCTGCCGCTGTGGACGATTGATATGACCAGCACGATCGATCTGACCGAACCGGAAGATGCCCCGAATTTGCCGGTGCGTTTCCAAGGTCCGTTGGATAAACCGGGCAACACTTTCGCCAACAGTGCGCTGGAATCCTATGTCGGTGCCCGCATCAACCAGAAACTCCAGAAAGAGCTGGGTGAAAAATTGGGCGATAAATTGGGTGGCGATGATGCGTTGAGTGGTGTGATTGGCGGATTGCTGGGTGGTTCGGCACCGAAGGCGACGGCACCAACACAACAACCGGCCCCGGTGGCCGAACCGGAAGTGGCTCCGTCTGCGGGTGAAACAGAATCTGCGACGACGCAACCCGCAACCGAGCCGCAACCTGTGCAGCAGGAACAGAAACCCGCAATGACCCCGGAAGAAGAATTGATCCGTGGTGTTCTGGGTGGTGTGCTGGGAGGGCGTTAAACGCTTACTGCGCGTTACCCTGAATTGTTTTCAGGACAAAAACACGAAGGGCGCTGGAGAGGTTATGATCTCCGCGCCCTTCATCGATTTCTGTGACAAGGTCATTGATCGTTTGTGCGCGCGTTCTGGCGATGGATTGCAGGGCGGCCCAAAATTCATCTTCCAGCGTAATGCTGGTTTGGTGTCCTGCAATCTTCACCGAATGTTTGCGCATACTAGTCCCGCGGATGAACCATATCTTCCGGTTTGATCCACTGGCGGAACTGGTCTTCGGTCAACAGGCCCAGATCAATACCGGCCTGCATCAACGTTGTGCCTTCCTTGTGGGCCTTTTTCGCGATCTTGGCGGCATTGTCGTATCCGATATGCGGGTTCAACGCGGTGACCAGCATCAGGCTTTCATGCAACAGCTTGTTGATCCGGTCCGTGTTGGCTTCAATCCCGACAACGCAATTATCGGTAAAGCTATTGCACGCATCGGCCAGCAGGCGGATGGATTGCAAGACGTTGTAAATGATCACGGGTTTGAACACGTTCAGTTCGAAATGCCCGTTGCTGCCCGCAACCGTCACGGTGACATGGTTGCCCATGATCTGTGCGCACACCATGGTCATGGCTTCGGACTGGGTCGGGTTGACCTTGCCCGGCATAATCGACGAACCCGGCTCGTTTTCTGGCAGGGAAATCTCACCAATGCCGCAACGCGGGCCGGAACCCAGCAAGCGCACATCGTTCGCAATCTTCATCAACGATACGGCCAGAACGTTCAAAATGCCGGACAATTCAACCATGGCGTCGTGGGCGGCCAGGGCTTCGAATTTGTTTTCGGCGCTGACGAATTCCAGACCTGTAATGGTGGCCACGTGTTCGGCAAATTTATCGGCAAAACCAACCTTGCAGTTGATGCCCGTGCCAACGGCGGTGCCGCCCTGGGCCAGTTGCATCAAACGCGGGGCTGCGGTGTGAACGCGGGCAATGCCCAATTCGATTTGCTTGGCATAACCGGAAAATTCCTGACCCAGCGTCATCGGGGTCGCGTCCTGCAAATGGGTGCGGCCGATTTTGACGATGTTTTCAAATTCGCGGGCTTTGATATCCAGCGCGGAATGCAGTTTTTCCAAAGCGGGCAACAATTCATGGTGAACTTCTTCCACGGCGGCAATGTGCATGACGGTGGGGAAGGTATCGTTCGACGATTGGCCCATGTTGACATGGTCGTTCGGGTGAACGGGCTTCTTGCTGCCCATCACGCCGCCCAGAATTTCAATCGCGCGGTTCGAAATAACTTCGTTCGCGTTCATGTTGGTTTGGGTGCCGGACCCGGTTTGCCATACGACCAGCGGGAAGTTATCGGCCAGCGTGCCGTCAATCACTTCCTCGGCGGCTTGCACAATCGCGGTACCGATCTTGGCATCCAGAATGCCCAGTTCCATATTGGCCATGGCCGATGCTTTCTTCTGCACGCCCAGGGCGCGGACCAGCGGTTTTGGCATGGTTTCGGTGCCGATCTTGAAGTTCTGCAGGGATCGCTGCGTCTGTGCGCCCCAATAATGATCGGACGGAACTTCAATTTCACCGAACGAGTCGGTTTCAATGCGGGGGGCGGCGGTACTCATGGCTGGTTTGCTCATCGGGCTGGCTTTTGCGTTCATGGTTGTTTCAACGAAAGTTACAAGTGAAAGACGATGAACGGTTTAGCATTCCCATCACCCCCTCACAAGCGGAAGGGGCGGGAAAAAGTCATTTAATTTACGTAATTTATCAGGCGATGATATCGGGAAGGAGCTGGCTTTCGATCTTCTGGATCGTGTCCTTCAGCGTCAACTTGCGCTTCTTCAACCGTTGCAGTTGCAGAAAATCAACCGGTTGGCGTTCCATCAACCGTTCAATCACTTGATCCAGATCACGGTGTTCGTGTTTCAGCTCGATAAGCTTTTCACGTAATGTCTCTTCGTCTTCCATGGGAATGCAAGCAACTCAACAAGCTGTCGTTTAAACAAGGCTATAATATTACCAGATAATCCATTGGGATGTAAGAAGGAATTGAACTTCCGCGCGCACGGGCGTAATCTGCGCTGGATCAAGGGGCGAGGTTCCCGTATAACAATCTGAATATAAACGAGAAATTTGAGGCGAGGGTGTGATGGCGGCGAAACGCATCGGTATTCTGACCAGTGGCGGCGATTGCGCGGGGTTGAACGCGATTATTCGGGGCGCGGTTCACGCCGCCCATAAAAAGGGCTGGGAAACCGTTGGTATTCTGAACGGCACAGCGGGTTTGTTTAAAACGCCTCCGGCTGTGCGCACGCTGACCCCGCTGGAAATTGACGGGCAGATCATGCGCCAGGGGGGCACGATTCTGGGGACCACGAACAAGGGCAACCCGTTCGCGTTCCCGATGGCGGATGGGTCGTTGAAGGATCGTTCGGGCGAAATCGTCGACGGGTTCAAGGCTCTGGGGCTGGACGCCATTATCGGTATCGGCGGTGACGGCAGCTTCGCGATTTTAAGCAAGCTGGCGAAGCAGGGCGGCATCAACATGGTGGGCATCCCGAAAACCATTGATAACGATATCGGCATGACCGAATTTTCCGTCGGTTTTGATACGGCTGTTGCGGTTGCGACCGAGGCGCTGGATCGCCTGCAACCCACAGCGGCCAGCCATGACCGCGTGATGATTTTGGAAGTCATGGGCCGCGATGCGGGCCATATCGCTCTGGCCGCCGGTATTGCGGGCGGTGCGGATGTCATCCTGATCCCTGAAATTCCATATAGCATCGAAAGCGTGGCGAAGAAGATCAAGGCCGTGAAGGATTCCGGCCGTAACTTCGCTCTGGTCGTTGTCTCCGAAGCCGTAAAAACGACCGATGGCGGCAAAGTTCAAACCGAATACACAGACGGCGAAAAGCGCTATGGCGGTATTGGCCAGTACATCGGCGCGCAAATTGCCGAGGCCACAGGGTCCGAAACCCGCGTCACGGTGCTGGGTCACGTGCAACGCGGATGCCCGCCAAGCTATAATGACCGTTTGCTGGGCACCGCCTTTGCGGTCAAGGCCGTTGATTTGATCGAAGAGGGTAAATTCGGGCGTATGGTGGCCTGGCAGAATCGCCAGGTGATCGATGTGGCGATCGAAGATGCCATCGCCGCGTATCAGCAGGTGGATATTGACAGCACTTTGGTGCATACTTGTCGTGCACTGGGGATTTCTTTGGGGGACTGATCCAACATGCTGTATGTCCAGCAATCACTGAACAAGGATGAAGAGCTCGTTTATGTCGGGCATTTCCACTGGATGTATAACGTCCAGGCGGTGATGGCGATTGTCTGGGGCGTTGTTGGGTGCATTGCTGTGATTGTCGGCGGTGTCTATGTCTGGGATCATTATCTCGGCGGGTTGGAGGCGGATACCTATCTGGGCAAAATCCGTGAATTGCATCCAGCCATTCGTCTGGGTGCGTTTCTGGTGTTTGTTCTAAGCCTGCTGCGCTTTGCGCAGATGATGGTGGTCAAGGCGACAACCGAAATCGCGGTCACAACATCCCGTCTGATTTTCAAACGCGGTCTGGTCGCCCGGTATGTCGGTGAGATGAGCATCGACCGGATTGAGGGCGTGAACGTCCTGCAAACCATCCTTGGCCGTATCTTCAACTATGGCCGCGTCATGGTCCGCGGCATGGGCGTGGGCGAGGTGATCCTACCCCCCATCGCGGACCCGATTGCCTTCCGCAAGGCGATTGATCGGGCGAAAAGCATCTGATTCGCATTTTGCTGATCTAATTATTAACGATTCAACGGGCTCTTCCTGTGCCAAAAGGCGTACAGGGGCATGGTGTGCTGTTGTAATAGTCTGAAATATAATGTTTTTGCTTTCCAATCCTTATCCCATTGTATGGTAAAGCTCTGTTAACCAATTGGCGCGACAATATAAGGGTGTGCAAAGGAGACCCCCTTATTATGTCCGCGCGTTTTTCTCGCCGTATATTCAAATCACTGATGATTGCCGGAGCCAGTGTCGCTATCGGCATCGGTGCGGCACAATATGCGCAGGCGGAGAGTGTTGCCGGCCCGACCAATCCATCGTTGAAGATGGCGGCGCTGCCCTTTGCGAATATCGGCGAAAATCGCATCATCCGGACCGAGATCAGCACGAAATTATCGTCTGGGTCGGTTGATGGGCGGCCCTTCCGCAATCCCGATGCGATGCAGGCGGCCTACGCCAGCCGTAATGGCGAACCGCTATGGATCGGCCGGAGCGGGGTATCGGATCATGTTGCAGATTTTATTGCTGTGCTGGAAGAGTCGTGGACGCACGGTTTAAATCCGGAACAATATCATCTGACACAAATCAAAACGTTGGCGGGATCTGAAAGCCCGCAGGATAAAGCGCATCTGGATCTGTTAATCAGCGATGCCGTGATGCGCTATGGCCAGGATGTTACCGGCATGCGCGTTGCCCCTGACCGCATTCGCCAGAAGGCAGAATATTGGCGCCAGCCCATGGCTGCGGGGGATGTGTTGATGCAGGTGTCTGCGTCTGATGATCCGGCGGACACGTTGGAAGACCTCGCGCCACAAGGATCGTTGTATGATCGCTTGCGCGACGAACTGGTGACGCTCAGCCGTTCACCAGAACGTGCGGCCGAGGACGCCGGACCGGTGAATTTTGGTGGCGGCTTGCTGCGCCCGGGTGAGTATCACAAAAACGTTCCGGTTTTGCGTGCGCGCATGGGCCAGACGCATGATCCGGCATACGGACCGGAAAATTTGTATGATGATGAACTGGCTGCCGCCGTTATGAAGTTTCAGGCGCAGCATGGCCTGTCTGCCGATGGCGTTCTGGGGCCAAAAACGCTGGCCTTTATGAACCAATCTGTCCGCCAAAAGATGGAACAGATTATCGTCAACCTGGAACGCCTGCGCTGGTTGGAACAGGAAAAGCCGCATCGTTATATTCTGGTGAATATTCCGTCCGCGACCTTATGGGCGGTTGAGGGCAATTCCGTCGAGGCCCAGATGCCCGTTATCGTAGGACGCAAGGACCGGCCGACGAAAAGCTTTACCACCGAAATCACCGGCATTCGTTTCAATCCGAAATGGAACGTGCCAACCACCATTAAAACCAAAGACTATCTGCCCCGGCTGAAAGAGGATCCGTATTATCTGCAGGATAAAGGGATTGAGGTCTATCGCGTGATCGAAGGGCGCCGTGAAACGGTTGATCCGGCGTCGGTGGATTGGGCCAATATGACCCGGGCCGATCTGGCGCGTCTGAATATGCAACAGGGATCAGGCGACAACAATGCGTTGGGCCGTATCCGCGTGTTGATGCCGAACCAGTACGATATTTACCTGCATGACACCAATTCACCCGGCCTGTTCGCCAACAATGACCGGACGCTCAGTTCCGGCTGTGTCCGTATGGCCGATCCGGAGAAAGTGGCCCGTTTTATCCTCGGCCCGAATCCGGGATGGAGCGATGACCGGATGCATGGCCTGATTGCCCGTGGATCAACATCCGAAGTGAAGGCGGAGCAGACGCTTCCCGTCTACTTCCTGTACCAGACTGTTTGGCTGGATAACCGGGGTCAACTGGTCTACGGGCCGGACATCTATAATGAGGATCAGCGTCTTTTGGCCGTCCTAAAGGATATGAAAGCCTATGCGATTCCGGATAGGGATGGGGTGAAATTTGCCGCCATTTCCCAGAATCCTGTTGTTCGATAGAAAATAACCTTTGTTTTTCAGCGCACTAATCTGCGCCCTTGTTGCTGTGGACCCGAGGCCATAAAATTGGCCTCGGGTCTTTACATAGGGTCCCTCAGAGGCAATACTCCTGCCTCGCATCTCTGAAACAACAAAGGTTAAAAGAGAAATGCTTTTCGACAATGAAAATGGCGTGTCGCCATTGATCGGTCGGCGTGAAGTTCTGAAGTTCGGCATGATGGCTGCGGTCACCGGGGCTGGTGGATGTTTAATGTCCGCGCCCGCACTGGCTGCCCTGAAAATGCCCAAGGCTGACTCTTATCGCGTTACCATTCACAACGCCCATACGAACGAAAGCTTCAATGGGGTGTACCGGATCGGCAATCGTTATTTGCCCGATGCGTTTGAACGTCTGAACGTCGTTCTGCGCGATTTCCGCACCAATGAAGTGTTTCCGATCGATCCGCGCGCGATTGATATCCTGTTTGTCCTGCAACAGAAAATCGGTAAAAACCAGCCGCTGGAAATTCTGTCGGGCTATCGTTCGCCGAAAACCAACACCATGTTGCGCAAGGCCAGCGGCGGGGTTGCCAAAAACTCCCTACACATGGTTGGCCAGGCGATCGACATCCGGGCGCCGGGCTATTCCACACGCCGCCTGCGCGATATGGCCATCGGGCTGAAGGCGGGTGGGGTCGGCTATTATTCCCGCAGCGACTTCGTCCATGTGGACACGGGCAAGGTCCGAAGCTGGTAGTAAGTTTTAAAAAACGGCCAATAGGGCCGTTTTTTTATGGTTCCATCATATAAAGTAAAATCATGGAAAGCTGGCGTGATCATGGAATTGTTCTGGCCGTCCGCGCGCATGGCGAGGGCGGGGCGGTGGTTTCGGTTTTGACCGAAACCTATGGCCGCCACGCAGGGTATGTGCGCGGGGCGGGATCATCACGCCTGCGCGGCATTCTGGAGCCCGGCAATCTGGTTCAGGTGGAATGGCGGTCCCGTGTGGCGGACCAATTGGGCAGTTTTGCGATTGAACCCGAACGGGCCATTACTGGACCGTTATTAAGCGACCCGCTGAAACTGGCGGCGCTGACATCGGCGTGCGCGTTGTGTGATTTTGCCTTGCCGGAACGTGAAGCACATCCGGGCCTGTTTCACGGCTTGCTGGCTTTGCTGGATACCATGGGCAATGACGATATCTGGGGCGCGGCCTATGTGATGTGGGAAATCGCCTTTATGCGCGAACTGGGGTTCGGGCTGGATTTTTCGCGCTGTGTCGCGGGGGGCGATTCCAACCGTCTGGCCTATATCAGTCCCAAATCCGGTCGGGCGGTGAGTGTGGATGCCGCCGCGCCTTATAAGGAAAAACTTCTGCCCTTGCCGGGATTCCTGAAATCCCCCGGACTGGACGGGGCGGGTGAGGCCGGGATGGATGATGTTCTGACAGGCCTGAAAATGAATGCCTATTTTCTGGAACATTGGGTGTTTGTCCATCACAGCCGGGGACTGCCCGAACCGCGCCTGATTTTACAGGACCGTTTTGACCGGCTGGGCCGGGCGGCGTAATCGCAACATCTTAATATCCCCCTCTCCCATGGGGAGAGGGCTGGGGTGAGGGGGTAGGGCGGTTGTGTGTAAAGCGCGGACTGATCCATTAAAACCCCTCCCCCTAACCCCCTCCCTTTGGGAGGGGGGACTCTCGTGAAGACAGGGGAAAACTGTGCAAATCCGCTGGTTTTTTGCCTTTTGGGGCGGTAAATTCCCGCCATGGCACCACGTAAAAAAAGCACAAACGAAACCCCTCCGTCCCCCCCGACCGCAGTGATTGACCAATCGCTGGGCGATATTCTGTCGGAACGGTATCTCTCTTACGCTCTGTCGACGATTATGTCGCGGTCGCTGCCCGATGTGCGCGACGGGTTGAAGCCGGTTCACCGCCGCCTGTTGTTCGCGATGGACCAGTTGAAACTGACTCCGGACCAGGGTCCAAAAAAATCGGCGCGTGTGGTCGGTGATGTCATCGGTAAATTCCACCCGCACGGGGACCAGTCGGTATACGACGCACTGGTTCGTCTGGCGCAGGATTTCGCGGTTCGTTATCCGCTGGTGAATGGCCAGGGGAACTTCGGTAACATTGACGGCGATAACGCGGCCGCCATGCGTTACACCGAAGCCAAAATGACCGAAGTCGCGCGATTGATGTTGGAAGACATCGATCAGGACGCGGTTGATTTCCGCCCGACCTACGACGGATCGGGGGAAGAACCGCTGGTGATGCCGGGCGCGTTCCCGAACCTGCTGGCCAACGGGTCATCCGGTATTGCCGTGGGTATGGCGACAAACATTCCGCCGCATAACGTCGCCGAACTGTGTGACGCCATGAGCATGATGCTGGATGATGCCAACGTCACGGTGAAAGACCTTCTGAAACACGTGAAGGGCCCGGACTTCCCCACGGGCGGCATTCTGGTCGAGCCGAAAGAAAATATTCAGACCGCATATGAAACCGGTCGTGGTTCCTTCCGCCTGCGCGCGCGCTGGGAGAAGGAAGAGCTGAAAGGTGGCGGGTACCAGATCGTCGTCACCGAAATTCCGTATCAGGTTCAGAAATCAAAACTGGTTGAACGTCTGGCCGAATTGATCGTCACCAAAAAGGTTCCGATGCTGGACGACGTGCGGGATGAAAGCGCGGAAGATATCCGCCTTGTCCTCGTGCCGAAAACCAAACTGATCGAACCCGAATTGCTGATGGAAGCGTTGTTCCGCAATTCCGATCTGGAAACGCGGTTCTCGCTGAACATGAACGTTCTGGATAACGGCGTAACCCCGCGCGTGATGAACCTGAAAGAGGTTTTGTCCGCATGGCTGAAGCACCGTCAGGAAGTTCTGGTCCGTGTATCGGCGCACCGTCTGGAAAAGGTTCTGCATCGGATCGAGGTTTTGGACGGTTATATGATCGTCTATCTGAACATCGACGAGGTGATCAAGATCATCCGCGAAAGTGATGAGCCGAAGCCGAAATTGATGAAAAAATTCGGTCTGACCGAAAATCAGGCCGAGGCGATTTTGAACATGCGTTTGCGGTCTTTGCGCAAACTCGAAGAAATCGAAATCAAGAAAGAGCACACCAGCCTGTCGAAAGAACGCGACCAGCTGCAAGCCTTGATCAAATCAGAAGCCAAACAATGGGCCGCCATCCGTAAACAGGTGGAGGGGCTGAAAGAAGTGTTTGGCCCGAAAACCGCACTGGGCAAACGCCGCAGCGTGATCGGTAAAACACCGGCCCCGGCGGCGGTTGAGAATCTGGAAGAGGCGCTGGCCGCGATTGATAAAGAACCCGTCACCGTGATCCTGTCCGCCAAGGGCTGGATCCGCGCGATGAAGGGCCATGGCCACGATCCGAAGGAGTTTAAGTTCAAGGATGGTGACAAAGGCCGCTTTGAAGTTGAGTGTCAGACGACGGATAAAATTTCCTTGTTCGCGACCAATGGTCGGTTCTACACGATCGGGGCGGACAAACTGCCGTCGGGCCGCGGGTTCGGTGAACCTGTGCGCTTGATGATCGATCTGCCGAACGATGCCGATATTCTGGCTGCGATGATTTATAATCCGGACCAAAAATTCCTGATCGCCAGCGATGATGGCCGTGGCTTTATCGTCGCGACCAAGGACGTTTTGGCCCAGACCAAAAACGGCAAGCAGATCCTGAACGTCGATACGGGCAGCGAAGCCAAAATCTGTGTTGAAATCCTGCCGGGTCATGACCATCTGGCCGTTATCGGCACCAACCGCAAAATGCTGGTCTTCCCGCTGGATCAAATCCCGGAAATGTCCAAAGGGAAGGGCGTCGCCCTGCAAAAAATCAAGGACGGCACATTGGCCGATGCCAAACCGTTCAACATGAAGCAAGGCCTGACCTTCCGCTCGGGTTCCAGCGAGAAGAAAGTGGACGGGATCAAAGGCTGGCTGGGCGAACGGGCTCAGGTCGGGAAACTTCCTCCCAACGGCTTCCCACGCACACCGAAATTCGATTAACAAAAACCCCCGCGATGTGCGGGGGTTTTTATTCTCATCAACACAAGATGTCATTCCCGCGAAAGCGGGAATCCATACAGACGATGGATAGCCCCGATGGATTCCCGCTTTCGCGGGAATGACAAATCAGAAGACGGATAAGTAGCGCTTAGGGGAAATAAACCTCACCCGGTGTCCGTTTGAATGTGCCAACCGGTTTCTGGTTGATGTCCTTGGTCGGGTCGGTGGCGGGGGGCTTGTCCATTTTGACACCGCGTTTTTCCAACTCCTGCACCGCAACTTTATTCAGGTCTTCGCGTAACAGGATAATGCTGATACGGCGATTGCGGGCATCCTGCGGGTTGTCTTTGAACAAATGGTCGGTATCGGCCTTGCCCACAACATCGGACAGGCGCGGTTCTGGAATACCATCATCCATCAAAACGCGGCGGGTGGCGTTGGCGCGGTCGGCGGACAGTTCCCAGTTGGTATAGGTCGCGCCGTCACGGTATTTAAAGCTGTCCGTATGGCCGCGAACCGATACGTTATTCGGCATGGATTTCACGACTTCGGACACGGCGGTCATCAGTTTCTTGGTTTTGTCGAACATCTGGGCGCTGCCCTTCGGGAACATCGGGTCACCCTCCTGGTCGACGACCTGAATGCGAAGCCCTTCCGGTGTGATATCAACCATCAGGTTTTTGGCCAGTTCGGCCAATTCCGGATTTTCTGCGATTTTTTTCTCTAATTCTTCCTTGGCTTCTTCGAAGCGTTTTTCTTCTTCTTGCGCCAGTTCAGCTTTCAACTGTTCCAATTGCTGGTCCGTGGCGGTGTCTTCCGGTTTTTCTTCGCCGCTTTCGCCGCGTTCAAAACTGCGGGTTGTTGTGCCGCTGGTCTGGGGCAGGGAGATGTTCTGCATCGTCGATGTCATCGCCCCTTCGGTCGACATCGCGGTCCCGCCCATAATACCACCCGCGCCGCTCATGCTTTCGGATACTTTGGGGTGGGTAGGGTCGAAATAGTTGGAAATGGCGTTGCGTTGTTCTTCGGTCGTCACATTCAGAAGCCACAGCAGAAGGAAGAACGCCATCATCGCGGTCACGAAGTCGGCATAGGCCACTTTCCACGCGCCACCATGGTGGCCGCCGCCGCTTTTTTTGATCTTCTTGATAATAATTGGACGTTGATCGTCTTTCGATCCTTTGCCTTTGCTCATCGCAAACGATCCTTATCTTAACCCGGGGCTGGCAGTTCGTTCAGTTTTTCCTCCAGCTCCATAAAGCTGGGTTGAACGTGGTGGGGCAGGAATTTACGGGCGAATTCAACGGCCACCTGCGGTGCGGCCCCGTTCAGGAAGGCAATCACGGCAACCTTCATGCAGCGGTAATACAGAACTTTGGATTGGGCCTTGCTGCCCAGGGCGCTGGCGATCGGGCCAACAATACCATAGGCCACAAACACGCCCAGGAATGTACCGACCAGCGCGCCACCGATCATTTTACCCAAAACTTCCGGCGGTTCGCTAATCGCGCCCATTGTTTTAATAACGCCCAGAACGGCGGCCACAATGCCCAGCGCCGGAATACCATCGGCCATGGTCTGGATCGCGTGGGAGGGGTGCATTTCCTCGTGGCTGATGGTCTCGATTTCCTCGTCCATCAGGGCTTCGATCTGGTGCGGATCTTCGTTCCCCAGCGAAATAATGCGCAGATAGTCGCAGAAAAACGTCGTTGCGTGGTGGTTCGCGGCAAAGCCCGGAAATTGTTTGAACAATTCGCTGTCGTGCGGGTGTTCAATATGTTGTTCCAGTGCCAGCCAGCCCTTCGTCCGGGCCAGTTTGAACGTCATGAACAACATGCTCAGCAATTCCATGTAATCTTTTTTGCTGTGCGCTTCCGGCTTGATCAGGCAGTCGAATTCTTTCAGCGTGTGTTTGATCACGTCGGTGGAGTTCGCGATCATGAAGGCACCGATGGCGGCACCCAGAATAATCAGGGCTTCGTAGTGAAGAACGGCGAGAATGGCGCCAATGTGACCGCCGGCCCACATATAGCCGCCGAAAACTGTCGCAAAAACAAAAATAATACCGAAAATCTTCATAGTGAACGCGGAGCCGTTGCTTGTGGGTTAATAAAACTAAGCGGTTTGATTGTATCCTATGTCGTCTCGGCCTGCATCCAGTTTGTGTATTCCGGTTTCGGCATCGGTTTGGAGAAGAGGTAACCCTGACCGTACCCAATCCCCAGCGACCGGACCTTGTCGGCTTGGTCCTGTGTTTCGATCATTTCGGCGATGACCTTAATTTCCAGATCGCGGCACATCTGGCTCAGGTTTTTCACCATGATGGCATCGCGTTCGGAGTTGAGAATCTTTTTCGTATACTGCCCATCAATCTTCACATAATCCACGTGAATGCGGTGCAGGTATTGGAACGAGGCGGAACCGGCGCCAAAGTCATCAAGGCAGACCTTGAACCCGTCGTCCTGCAGAATTTTGACGAAATGGTTCACCATATCCAGATCCTGAATGGTCGTAGATTCCGTAATCTCGAACATCAAACGATCGGACAGGGTTTTGTTCATCATCAATTTGGCGTGCAGGGTTTTGAAAAACTGTTCGTTTTGAATCGATTGGCCGGACAAGTTCACCGCAAACTTCGTGCGGCGGCCGGATGATTTATAGAGCAGATAGTTAATGGCGCGCTCGCAGACGGCAATATCGAAATCTGCGGCCATCCCGATATCTTCGCCAAAGACAATCCATTCCTGGGTCGGGGTGTTGTCGCGGAAACGGGACAGCATTTCAAAGTGTACGGCATCACCCGTTTTCAAATCCACAATCGGCTGGAAGTGGAGGTCAAAAGCCAGCTGTTCTACCATGGTTTTGAACTGGCTGATCTTCTGGGCGTTCACGCTGACATACGCCTTGAAGCCGGAGTTCAGCGTTTCGATGGAGAGGGATGTTCCCTTCCGCTCGAATTCGTTGATGGTGTAAATCAGCGCCTTGGTTGTTTCGCGGTCGCTCAGGGTTGTCAGGTCGGCGGATACGGTTTTGCTCTCTACTGTAAAGCCTGTTCCGGTGGGGTCGTTTTCTTTAGCCAATCTCTCAATTTCGCCGCGCAACATATCGGCATTGATGGCTTTATCGTGAATGACGCTATAGCGACCATCGGCGATTTCTGCCGCCGCTTGGCCATCCACGGATTTGGAACTGAGCAGGGATGTCATGGCGTCGCGGAACTGGTTCCACTGTTCGTCGCCGATGCGGCCACGGACTTCGCCAATGTTGGCAATGTCCAGCAGGGTCATGTCCAAATCCTGACCGAGTGATTTTGCCAGATCGAGCGCTTCCTTCGCCGCGGCCAGGAAGCTTTCCTTGTCCAGCAGTTCGCGGTCCTCGTAAAACTTTACCTCTTCAGCGTGTTTCGACATCAGGACATTGGAGAAGCCGATGGACAGGTAAAATTTATCACTGTCCGGCATGCGAATGGCGCTGAGCAGGGCCTGGTGCCCGCCGCCAATGGTTTCTTCCAGTGTCACAAGAACCGGGCCGCAACGTTGTGCCATGCGGGCGCGTTCTTTCATGCTGGACAGGGTGGTGCGGTCATTTGGGGAAAACATATCGAGCCAGCGAAGGCCCAGCAGGCTTTTGTCATTGATGCCGACCAGCGAGCGGGCAGCGCCCAGGGCATAGGCGATCGTTCCGTCCTCTGCGACCTCAATCAAGAGGTCGGACGTCGCAAACGAAAACGCGAGGAAGCGGTCGCGTTGTTTTTTGATTTTATCGAGCTTGTCGTCTGCCATGCCGATTTTCGAGCCGTCACAGCTCCCCATAGAAATATACGCTGAATGCACCGGACGAATCTGTCCGGCGCGGGTCTTCGAAGCCCCCAGTCTGGCAGGCGAAATTTACTATTTAGTTAAGGGATTTAGGGCGCATTTTCCCTATTGATCATCCCTGTTGCTGGCTTGCAAATGGCCCCCATTCGTTACAGGATTTAGGCCGCAGGTAATCGTGTTCAAGATAGAGTAGGGCATGCCATGGCATCACAGATCATAACCGACCCGCATTTGCGCGTTGAAACCCACGGATCCGTTGGGTTTTTGACACTGGATCGTCCCCAAGCGTTGAATGCGCTGACCCTGGGGATGATCCGGGGTATCCACGCGGCGTTGGAGGCTTGGCGGGATGATGATGGTATTCGGGCCATTATTATCCGTGGCGCGGGGGATCGTGCCTTTTGCGCGGGAGGGGATGTGAAGGCTGTGTACGAGGCGGGTGTGAATGTGACGGATCCTGATGCCAAAACCGCCATCGCCCGTGTGTATTTTGCCGATGAATACCGCATGAACCGGGCCTTATTCCATTTCCCGAAGCCGATTGTCGCATTTATGAATGGCATTACGATGGGCGGTGGGTATGGTGTTGCCGGGCCGTGTCGTTTCCGTATCGCGTCCGAGAAAACGTTGTTTGCCATGCCGGAGGTGGGGATTGGATTTTTCCCTGATGTGGGGTCGGTCTATTTTCTGACGCGGGCCTCATCACCCGGTGTAGGGCTGTGGCTGGCCTTAACGGGTCAGGCTGTGCCTGCGTCCGACATGGTGTATGCCGGGTTGGCGGATGCGTTCGTCCCGTCGGCTGACCATGATGATCTGGTGACGTCCATAATTCATGCCGCGAATGCCAGTACCGATGCGCGCACGGCGGAGGTCGCCATTGCGGCCTTGTTGCCATCCGGAAGGGGCGGGGCTGGTGCCTCCGCGCTGGCGCGCCATGCAGAGGCTGTGGCGGAGGTTTTTAAACTAGAATCTCACCTTGAGAAAATTCTGCAAGACTCTGAAACTTCAGGGAATAGTTTTTTAAACGAAACGGCGCGTATTGTAAAAACGAGGGCGCCACTCAGCCTGAAAATCACCCATGAGTATATGCGCCGGATGCAGGGCGCGTCCTTCGATGCGGTCACGGCGATGGATTATCGTCTGGCCATCGCCTTTATGCGCGATCATGATTTTTACGAAGGCATTCGTGCTGCGCTGGTCGACAAGGATAAAGACCCGCATTGGAGTCCGGCAGCGCTGGGGCAGGTGAGTTCTGCTATGGTCGATGCGTATTTTTCAGATAACTATCCCGATCTGGATGCGGCTTAAGCCCGTATGCGGGAATGGCGTTTAAAGGAAAATTAACTTGTCACCCGCCATATTAAGGTTATGATTCAATTAGGATTCAGGGTTTAACGACCCGATCGTCCTTCCACGCTTTCGCGTATTCACGCTTTCAAGACGGAGCATCTATAGTGACCACACCGTATTATGACGCCATCCAGTTGATTGAACGGCTGCACCGTTATTTCCTCGACGTGCTGAAGGTCGAGCTGGACCGCCGCGGCGTGCAGGACATTAACAACGTCCAGTCGATGATCCTGTATAACATCGGTGATGATGATTTGACGGTTGGTGAATTGACCATCCGTGGTTATTACCTCGGGTCCAACGTGTCTTATAACGTGAAGAAGATGGTCGAAAACGGCTATCTGATTCAGGAACGTTCTGTTCACGACAAGCGCTCCATCCGCGTTCGCCTGTCGGACAAGGGCACGGCGCTGCGTGATGCAATCGCGCAAATGTTGAAACGCCACGAAGAAAAACTGGGCGGCACCGAACTGACCACCCAGCGTCTGAGCGACCTGAACCATACGCTCCATTTGATCGAACGGTTCTGGGCCGCGCAAACCGGATTCACCGGAGCATTGGCTGCCGAAGATTTCGATTGAGGGTTTTGGGGACCAGCCCGGTGAAAACGATGATCGACGACCATCCTGTATCACCGCTGGCTTCCACCACTTCCCGTGTTCACTTTCCGATTGATGGGCAATCGCCCTGGGTGAATGTCCTGCGCATGATGGTTTTTGGCTCCGCCGCGACCGGCTTGGTTGTGGCGGGGTTTTTACTTTCTGATCCCGGCTTCCAACATGCCGGAATTGTGTTGCCCATTCTGGCGGCATTGTTGATTGCGGAATTTATTATCGTGCGCGCGTTTGTGATCCCTCGCAATCGCAACTATGCCCGGTTTCGTATCACTGAGCGCCGGATTGAACTGTTCCCCCTAACGCCCTCCGGTTTGGGCATGGCCCGCGAGCCGAATGCTCTGTTTCCAACCGAATATGAGGGCGTGTCGGTTCTGCCAGAACGGGGAGGCGACGCCTCTGTTGTCACATTGGTACATAAAACCCCCGCCAAAAACCTCCCCGCCCGCAGCTTCACCAACGACAACGACGCCCGCAACTACGCCATCGCATTGGCCGATGCGCTGGGGTTGAAGGTGGTTTCATAGCGGGTAAGTACCATGGCGGGCAGGGATTATTATTCATTAAAGCTGAAGAAATTTCTGCCTGTCGCATTGGGGGGCGGTGTTGAGGGGTGTTGGTGGCTTTTATTTTCCCTCTTTTGTGTCGCTCCGTCTGCTTTTTTTAAAATATTTCCTTTCGATGCATGCGCGATTCCTGCGGATGTTTTGTCGCTTTATGATTGGGATAGAAGTGGCTGGATGGTTCCTGATTGCGTGGCCAGTCACTTTATTGGCATATCATTGATTATGATGGCGATTTTTACGGCGTTGTCTTTTATTTTGCTGCGCTTCTTTGGGTATATCGGTATCGCAGGGTTATTGGGAGGTGTCGGTCTTGTTGATGGCACTGACGGTGGTCGTGTAAAAATAAAAACGGCTTTGAAGTTCATTCTCTATCGCCCCGTTATGATTGGTTTGGGTGTCGTGGCGCTGTTTTTTTTAATCTCTGGTGGTGTGATAGATATATACATTTTCCTAAAAATTATGGTGCTGGCGTTGTTTGTCGGTGTGTGCCTTGGGATTTATGATACTTTTTCTACGAACGAAGCCACCTATATCGAGCGCGTAAGTGGGGCTCGTTTTGTTTTAAGATATAAGGGGCAGAAATATTGGAATGAAAAGGCCCGTAAAATGCGGCGTGGCTGGCGGCGCATTTTGAACGGTTCTGGTTTTTATTTTAATGCGCTTGCTTATGTTTTTTGGTTATTTGTTGTTGCTGTGATGGCGTTTAATCTCATGCGCGAGCCTCTGTTTTTAAATACATCGAAAACACAGGCGTTGTATGAGCGACCTGCGCCGCAGTGGGATGATAATATGGCTGTTGCAATGGCAGGTCTTGTCGCGCCAGCCGATGTGTCTGATAGCTATGAATATGGGCGTGAGCGATCCGAGTTTTACCTCAATACCATCAATAAAATGAAAAGTATGTTGCGTATAAAGTCGTATGTCGATGTACATGATGACGCACTGTTACGGCATTCTCTTGAACGTGAAGAGCGAGAGATTGCCTCCTTTGATGCGAGTGGCGAGGTTAATCTTTTTTGTGCATCCAACATGCATATTTCCAAGGATCCTGAGAAATGCCCTGCGGGATCGGCTGATATAAGTGAGGCTATAGAGCGTAACAAGATTTTATGGGACCGGTTTCAGAAAATACCCGATTACAAAGTGTTTGGGGTGTTGGATGGAAATTACCCATGGGGATTGCTGATTTCTCTTTCTGAGGTTGAGGCTGGACATATTTTATCTTTGCAACGTCAAGGGATGCGCGACAAGGCTGTAAAGGAGTGGCTGCGATTTGTGGTCGCTTATGACCGAATGGTTCGTGGCACAAATAACTCTATCGATAAACTGTCTAGTTTTATACTCTTTGGAATTCACATCAATGCGTTGGAGTCCATGTTATTTAATGATCCTGATATTGCGCGTGATTTCGGTGATGACCTTGTTGCTTCTTTGACGTTGCAGAACATAAATGAAATTGGAACAGGGGATCTTGTTGCGGGGGATTGGGCGAAGCAATCAATACTCGTTTATATGTTGTTTGGAAAATCGCCCGCGCAAAATGAACGAATGTTCCGTTGTATAGAGCAAAATTCTTACTTTTCTTCTATGCCAGCGGCGGAATTTTTTGCGGAAAATGATCGTAAAGTTTGTCCTGATCTTGGTCCTGAGCAGGGTTATGACATATTGTCGTGGGCATTCTCTCAGTCTGGGTTTTTTATGACGAATATATTTAATGTTTCATTGAGAGATAATCAGGGCGATGTTATTAAGTTTTCTCATAATTTAATCTCAAAATCTGATCTTGCTCGTGCGGCTATCTATCTACTGAAGAACGATGTTTCCGCAGATCAAGTTCCGAATGTTCTTGGAACGCTAAAATCGGAACGTCCGATTTTATGGGATCCGGAAAAACATTGGATTTATGTTGAAAATTCACACGAAACGGACCCTGAGCCGAAGTTAAAATTTAGCCTCAACCTAAAACGTAAAGTGCAATAATGCCGCGTTTATCTTTCCCTCTGCACCTCAATCTCCCTTATGCGCTAGAGCGTGATCCGCCGGCGTTTGAGGATAATGCGATTAAGTATCCGGAGGCGCTGGCTCGGCATTTTATCAAAGCCTATACCAAGCGTGGGGATCGGGTGTTTGATCCGTTTGCGGGGTTGGGGACGACATTGTTTGTGGCCGAGGAATTGGGGCGGGTGCCGTTTGGCATTGAATATGATGCGCACCGCCATGAATGGGTGGCGGGGCAGTTGGATCATTGGACCAATATGGTGTGCGGTGATGCGGGTGCGATGGAAAAGTTTGGTTTCCCGAAGATGGATTTTTGCATGGCATCGCCGCCCTTCATGCGGGTGACGGACAAATGGAACCCGCTTTATGCCGGAAACCCGAAACAGGCCGGGTATGACCGGTATTTAAAGCGTATGGGCGTGATTTATGCGCGGCTGGCCAATGTGATGAAGCGCGGGGCTGTGGTGGTGGTTCATGCGGACAATCTGCCGGGGGCGACATACACGCCGTTGGTGCGGGATTTAAGTTTTGTGATCGGAAAAACCATGCGGTTGGAATCCGAAACCATCGTGCAATGGACCGGCCGGGCGGTGCCGCAGGATTATGCGCATACCCACTGTCTGGTGTTTCGGAATGTGAAGCCCTAACGCGTTTTACGCGTGCCCGCCGTCATGCCCGTGCGGATCAAGGCCCCAACGCGCTTCGTAGAAGGGTTGGGTTTCTTGTAGAAGATAGGCGGAAACCCCTGTCGGATTATCAATCGTTTTCCGGTCAATAAACAGAATATCGACAACTTCGTCCGGGATGACGTCGGCGGCAATGCTGCCGGCTTCGGCGGAGATGCGTTCGAAATGGTGTTCGTCCGTCACAACACCGACCAGGATATGGGGTTGGGGCTCTGCACCGCCGGAATAGGCAATGGCGGCCAGCCATGCGCTGTGCACCGCATGTTCACCCGCGAAATAAGTGGTGAGGGAATGGACGAGGGCGCTTGGGTATTCGCTGGGTTGGCCAATCACAACTTGCGTGTCTTTTTCAACCACCATGCGTTCGCCCGTGGCACCCGGCGTGCCGCCGTCCAGCAGGGTTTCGATTTCTTCCGGTGAAAATTCCTTCGCATGGTCGGAATAGGGGTTCAGAACCAACGCCGTGCCTTGAGTCATTTCCAAAAATATTTTGGCGGGCAGGCGCAGATAGGGCACATCGTCCTGCGTCGCCTTCATCAATTCATGCAAAGATGTGAAGAACGGAATGACATTTTGGCCTTCGCGGTTGGACCAGCTTTGAATCTGGACGCTGCTGCCGCCTTTGAGAGTCAGGTCGTCGTCGCCATCTTCGTGGCCTGCGGCGGAGCCGATGACCAGAATTTCCGAGATCATCAAACGGCGGTAAAATTCCGGGCGGTGTGCCGCTTCGGCACTGGCCAGCGCCAGAATTTCGTTCAACGGGTCCTGTTCATCATCAAAGTGCATGCACGCAGTTCCTTAGCTAAACGCTTGTAATCCGGTTATAGCACGCCCCAGGATCAGGGCGTGAATATCGTGGGTGCCTTCATATGTATTCACGGCCTCCAGATTCATCACATGGCGGATGACGTGGTATTCATCGGCAATCCCGTTACCGCCCAGCATATCGCGGGCAACGCGGGCGATATCCAGTGCCTTGCCGCAGTTATTGCGTTTCAGCATCGAAATGGCCTCCGGCGCGGCGCGATAATCATCACGCAGGCGACCCAAGCGCCACGCGGCGATCAGGCCGAGTGTAATTTCCGTCTGCATGTCCGCCAGTTTTTTCTGGATCAATTGTTGTGCGGCCAGCGGTTTGCCGAAAATGACGCGGTCCATCGTATATTGGCGCGCCATGTGGAAACAGAATTCCGCCGCACCCATTGAACCCCACGCAATGCCATAGCGCGCGGAGTTGAGGCAGGAGAACGGACCCGTCAGGCCCTTGATGTTCAGGATCATGTCGTTCGTGACCGGAACCTCATCCATCGCGATGCCGCCGGTGATGGAGGCGCGCAGGGAGAATTTCCCTTCGATCTTCGGTGCGCTCAGACCCTTCATACCCTTTTCCAGCACAACGCCGACAATATCGCCGTCGTCATTCTTGGCCCAGACCACGAAGACATCGGCGATGGGGGAATTGGTGATCCATTGTTTGGATCCGGACAGAACATAGCCCGATCCGCTTTTCTTCAGGCGGGTTTTCATGCCGGAGGGATCGGACCCGCCATCCGGTTCGGTCAGGCCGAAGCAGCCGATCAATTCACCGGTGGCCAGTTTGGGCAGGTATTTCTGCTTCATCTCCTCCGACCCGAATGTGTGAATCGGGTACATGACGAGGGAGGATTGCACCGACATGGCGGAACGGTAACCGGAATCAACGCGTTCAACTTCGCGTGCGATCAAACCGTACGCCACCTGTGAAACACCGGCGCAACCATATCCGTCCAGCATGGCACCCAACAGGCCCAGCTCGCCCATCTCGCGCATAATGGCGGGGTCGAATTTTTCGTGGCGGTTGGCTTCCAACACGCGGGGCATCAATTTGTTCTGGCAGTAATCGTGCGCGGTATCCCGGATCATCCGTTCATCGTCGCTGAGCAATTCGTCCAGCAACAAAGGATCTTCCCATTGGAAGACGGGGCGGGCGGGTTTGGATGGTTTGGTTTGTGCTTGCGCAGACATTTTTTAGAACTTCCCAGTTTTTAAATTTTTTGACCTTGGGTACTATATGGATGAACGTGGATTCAGACAATGACCGACAACCCGCTTAAAAACCGCGAAGTAATTATCGAATTCCAGCAGATCGGCACGATTGTGCGGGTCTCGGCCATGGACGTCAAAACCCTGACCGAGGCCATTATTCAGGGCCCGGCCAACACGCCCAAGCCTATTTTGGAGCGTAACGCATTGAAAAAACTGGAATATACCCTGAAGAAAAAGGGAATTATTCCGGCCTAAGCCCCTTTCCCCAAGGCTGGGCCTACTATATATTGTGTCTCCCATAACCCAGACACAGGATATCGTGGTATGCCCGACCGTCAGACCCTGGCTATTGCCTGCGATCACGCGGGCTTTGCGTTGAAGGAAACCCTGAAATCCCATTTCGCAGACCGGATCGATTGGATCGACCTGGGCGCGAACAGCGTGGATTCGGTCAGCTATGCCGATTTCGGTAAAAAAATGGGACAGGCCATCACCGATGGGCAGGTCCAGCGCGGCATTATTATCTGCGGTTCCGGTATCGGCATTTCGATTGCGGCCAACCGTTTCCCGGCGGTGCGGGCGGCGTTGTGTACCGACGCGACGATGGCCCATCTGGCGCGCCAGCATAATGATGCGAATGTTCTGGCTCTGGGCGGCCGGATCATCGGGGTTCAGGTGGCGATTGATTGCGTGGAAGAATTTTTAAACACCGCATTCGAAGGCGGCCGCCATACGGCCCGCGTCGATGCGTTGGGACAGTGTTAAATCAAATCACCACCCGTCACCCCGGCGAAGGCCGGGGTCCATGGGATGGATCGTATGGATACCGGCCTTAGCCGGTATGACAAGAGGCAGGAAGTGAAGGTGTTAAAATGGGCGTAGCGGTAAAGAAAGAATTTGAGATGCAGGAAACGTTGAAAAATCAGGATCCGGAAATTTTCAATGCCATTCAGGGCGAATTGGCGCGGCAACGCGATTCCATTGAACTGATCGCCAGCGAAAACATCGTATCCCGCGCCGTATTGGAAGCGCAGGGTTCGGTCCTGACCAACAAATATGCCGAAGGCTATCCGCATAAACGCTATTACGGCGGCTGTGAATTTGTGGATGTGGCCGAGGAACTGGCCATTGATCGCGCCAAGCAATTGTTTGGCTGTGCCTATGCCAACGTCCAACCCCATTCCGGATCGCAGGCGAACCAGGCCGTGTATTTCGCATTGCTCAATCCGGGTGACCGCGTTTTGGGTATGCGTCTGGACCATGGTGGGCATTTGACGCACGGCATGAAACTGAACCAATCCGGCAAATGGTTTGACTTCGCGTCCTATGGCGTGTCGGGCGCCGACCACCGCATTGATTTTGACGAAGTGCGAAAACTGGCCCACGAACACAAACCGAAAATGATCGTGTGCGGCGCATCCGCATATTCACGCGCCATTGACTGGGCCAAATTCCGTGAAATCGCGGACGAGGTGGGGGCGTATCTGTTCGTTGATATGGCGCATTATGCCGGTCTGGTGGCTGCGGGTGTGTATCCAAGCCCGATCAAACACGCCCATGTTGTGACAACAACGACGCATAAAACCCTGCGCGGTCCGCGCGGTGGCATGATTTTGGCGGATGACGAAGAAATCGGCACGCTGATTAACAAGGCTGTGTTCCCCGGGATTCAGGGTGGCCCGTTGATGCATGTGGTCGCGGCGAAGGCGGTGGCCTTTGGCGAAGCCCTGCGTCCCGAATTTAAAACCTACGCCCAGCAGATTGTGAAGAACGCAATTGTGCTGGCCGATACGTTGAAAGCCAGGGGCTTTGACATTGTATCCGGCGGAACGGACAGCCACGTGATGCTGGTCGATCTGCGTCCGAAAAAACTGACCGGGAACGTGGCTGAGAAGGCGCTGGACCGTGCGGGCCTGACCTGTAACAAAAATGGCATTCCGTTTGATCCCGAAAAACCGATGGTGACATCGGGCATTCGTCTGGGCACCCCGGCGGGAACCACGCGCGGGTTCAAGGAAGCCGAGTTTAAACAAATCGCCGAATGGATTGCGCGCGTTCTGGATGGTCTGGCCGCCAATGGGGCGGATGGCAATGGTGATATTGAACGTGCCGTGCGCGCCGACGTCGAAGCCCTGTGCAAAAAATTCCCGGTTTATCCGGAGTAAAAACAGAAGGAGGGGTCATCATGCGATGCCCGTTTTGTGCCTGTGAAGAAACGCAAGTAAAAGACTCTCGCCCGACAGAGGATAATTCCGCCATCCGTCGTCGTCGTTTTTGCCCGTCCTGTGACGAACGTTTCACGACGTTTGAACGGGTCCAGTTGCGGGAAATGACCGTTTTGAAATCCGGGAACCGGAAACAGCCATTCGACCGGGATAAAGTGTTCAAGTCGATGCAGATTGCCCTGCGCAAGCGCCCGGTCGAGCTGGAGCAGATTGAAAAGGCCGCAAACCAGATCGTGCGCCAATTGGAAAGCGCGGGCGAAGCGGAAATTCCATCCGCAACGATTGGTGAATATGTGATGCGGGCACTGGTCCAGTTGGATCAGGTCGGCTATATCCGCTATGCGTCGGTATATAAGGATTTCTGCCAGCCGCAGGACTTTAACGCGTTTTTGGGCGAGTTAAAGGAACTGCCGACAACGAAAAAACGGTCCGGCGCATAAAAAGCTGGAATTTTGCATTTGCTAACGATATGGTCCGCCGCATCATGAGTACAGAAGCATCATCGAAAAAATCCGAAGGTTCCCCCAAAGCCCGTGCGTCCGCCGCACGATTGGCTGCGGTGCAGGCCGTTTATCAAATCATGACCAACGATCAATCCGCTCGCGCGGTGATTGATGAATTCCGCTTGCACCGCTTCGGGCAAACCGTGGATGGTCAGGATATGGTGGTGCCGGACGGCATGATGTTCACGACCATCGTCAATGGCGTGTATGACCGCCTGAACGAAATGGAATCCTATATCGCCAATGCCAGCGGCCGCCCGGTAACGGACAAGCCGAAGGAGCCGTTGCTGCATGCCATTATGTTGTGCGGGGCCTATGAAATGGCGGACAGCCCGGATGTCGATGGCCCGGTGATCATCAGCGATTATCTGGATGTGACCCACGCGTTTTACGAGCAGGGCGAAGCCCGTCTGGTGAACGGTGTTCTGGACAAGCTGTTTAAAGCGCTTCGTTAGGCCGTTTCTGTCAATTTTTTCGCTATCTCTTTTTGTCATTCCCGCGAAAGCGGGAATCCATGGAGTGTATCCACAGATTGTATGGATTCCCGCTTTCGCGGGAATGACAGTAAGGGCGCTATAAGGCGTGGTTAAGGTCCAGCCATTCGCGGCGGTCCAGCGACCAGTTGATCGTCTTCTTCAATGAATCCGCAAACATCAATGGCGGGGCCCAGCCGAGGTCCCGCATCTTTGATCCATCCAGCGCATAGCGCAAATCATGGCCCGGGCGGCTGGAGTGGAAATCAACCATTTCGTGCTTCAGTGCACCCGTTCCGGTTAAGGCCACGACATTGTCGGCAATCATGCGGGCGAGGGTCAGGTTGTCGACCTCTTGCTCACCGACAATATGATACGATTCGACATCGCGCGGGTTGGTTCCGGTCCATGGTTTTTTATTCAGCAGGAACATATGCGCATCGGCGACATTCCGTGCGTGGATATAATGCCGCTTGCCCGCGCGTGTTTTGTCGGGCGTGGCATGAATGGGCACGACGCTGCCATCCATCACTGACCGCACAACTTTCGGAATGAATTTTTCCGGGTGCTGGCGTTCGCCAAAAATATTCATCTGTCGTGTGATGATGCAGGGCAGGCCATAGGTGTTGGCAAATGACACCACCATCTGTTCGCCTGCACTTTTGCTGGCGGCGTAGGGGTTTTTCGGATTGTGCCGATCCAGCTCGCTGTGGCCGTGCATATCGCCATCCAGCGGTACCGGACCGAATACTTCGTCCGTTGAGAAGTATACAAACAATTCAAGATTGGGCAGTCCGCGCGCAAGGTTCAAAATATTGGTCGTGCCAATCACATTCGATTCAACGAAGCGCAACGGGTCAGAGATGGAATGATCGACGTGCGATTCTGCGCCAAGGTGCAGGATGTGCGTCACATCGCGCAATTCACGGATAAGGTTTTGCCCGGCCGGTTGGCGGAAATCATATCCCAGATAACGGAAACGCGGATGATTGAACGGATCAATCTGAATATCGCGCAGACGTTCCAGCGACCCGGCATAGGTCAGGGCATCAACACCGATGATCGTGTCATCGGTGGTTTTCAGGATATGTTCGACAAAATGGTGGCCGACAAACCCAGCCGCCCCGGTCAGGAGAATAATACGGTTGCTCATGGCCCGGACTTATATAGAAGGCGCGGTTTGGGCGGTAGGGAATTTGTCCAAAATCCGTCTTTCCTGAGAAAAATGTTAAATTTTTTAAGGCAGGAGGGAGGGGATGGGGTTGGCATTTTGCGACGAATTTTGAAAAATTACTGCTTTATCAGTATGTTCGTAGGGTTAGGGAGTCGCAGAATCCCGTAAAAATTAGATAAAATGTAATATGACTCTAACCTAATGTTAGCGAATTGGGGGTACTCTAAACCATGGGGTCGATGTGGCACACGGGGTTGTGTGCCGGGTTGATGCATTCGAGTTTTGGGGACTATCTACCGGGTTTGGGGAATAATGAAGCCTCTTCTGATTATCATTTTTGCGCTTATCTTGCTGGGCGGCGGCGGTGCTGGTGCCTACTTCTACTTTGCAAAGCCTGCGCAAGCCGCGGTCGATGCATCGGGGGAAATTGCGCATGCCCCGAAGGAGGCAAAGAAGAAAGGTCACGGCAAAGCTGTTGAGAGCAAGTTCGTTGAACTTGATCCGCTGATCCTGCCGGTGGTTACAAAGAATGGCGTATCGCAAGTGTTGAGCATGGTCATTGTTCTGGAAGTGCCGAACGAAGAGGCGATGAAAAATGCAGAACATTTGGCACCGCGTTTGAAAGACGCATTCATTCAGGACATGTATGGCGTGTTGAGCCACGAGGCTGTGATGAATAGTGGCGTGTTACAGGTTGGTCCGCTGAAAAATCGCCTGACTCGAGTCAGCCACAAAGTGCTGGGCGAAGAAGGTGTGAACGACGTTCTGATCCAGGTGATTCAGCAACGCAGCATGTAAGCGTTGACTGAGCACCCGCAGCATAGAATTATAGGAATATTCAAAGGCCCGGTTTCCGGGCCTTTTTTCATGTTGCACTGCGATTGCACACATCTATTTACGGCACTGCACTGGCGCCCCCCTTGCGCCTGTGTTGTGAATTGTGCAATTTTCTCGCGCTTTTAAGGAATTAAGAGCAGGTCACTTAATAAGTAAAAACACTAAAGAACCTGAACCATAAGGGGATCTGGAATGGTGAATATCTATCTCGCGATTGCGTGTTGCGGCGCGTTGGCACTGATTTACGGTGCTTATGCCACACGCAAAGTTATGGCGATGAGTGCCGGGAACGAACGGATGCAACAAATTGCATCCGCGATTCAGGAAGGTGCTGCTGCCTATTTGAACCGTCAATATACGACGATTGGTATCGTCGGTGTTGTTGTTGCGGCCTTGCTGACATTCTTGCTGGGCATGCATGTTGGTATCGGCTTTGTTATCGGTGCGGTCCTGTCGGGCGTTGCCGGTTACGTCGGTATGAACGTTTCCGTTCGTGCCAACGTGCGTACGGCACAGGCTGCGACCGTGGGTCTGAACGAGGCACTGGGCGTTTCGTTCCGCGCTGGCGCAATCACGGGTCTTCTGGTTGTGGGTCTGGGTCTGCTGGGTGTGACGTTGTACACCTGGTATCTGGATCATAACGGTACGGCTTTGCGTCCGATGCTGGAAGGTCTGGTTGGTCTGGGCTTTGGTGCGTCGCTGATCTCGATCTTCGCGCGTCTGGGCGGCGGTATCTTTACCAAGGGCGCGGACGTTGGTGCCGACCTGGTTGGTAAAGTTGAAGCCGGCATCCCCGAGGATGACCCGCGGAACCCGGCCGTTATCGCCGACAACGTTGGTGACAACGTGGGCGATTGCGCCGGTATGGCCGCTGACTTGTTCGAAACCTATGCCGTGACCGTTGTGGCCACCATGCTGATCGCTGCCAGCGTCTTCGCCGAAGATGTTGCCCGTCAGATGATGATGGTTCCGTTGATGATCGGTGGGTTGTGCATTGTTGCGTCGATCATTGGAACGTTCTTCGTTCGCTTGAAAAACGGCAGCACGAACATCATGGGTGCGCTGTATCGTGGTCTGGTTTGGACGGGTATTCTGTCGGTCATCATGATCGCAGTTCTGTTCTTCAAATCCGGTTTGGTACAGGACGTGGCGATGGCCAACGGCGAAACCATGACGGTGATGAACCTGTTCTGGTGCGTTCTGACTGGTCTGGGCGTTACGGGCTTGCTGGTGTGGATTACTGAATACTACACCTCCACCGCGTTCCGTCCGGTTCGTTCGGTTGCCAAGGCGTCGGAAACGGGCCATGGCACGAACGTGATCCAAGGTCTGGCCGTATCGATGGAAGCCACCGCTCTGCCGGTGATTGTCATCTGCCTGGGCATCTGGGTTGCGTTCCACTTTGCTGGCCTATTTGGTATTTCCATTGCTGCGACCACCATGCTGTCTCTGGCTGGTATGATCGTTGCGCTGGATGCCTATGGTCCGGTCACGGATAACGCTGGCGGTATCGCGGAAATGTCCAAATTACCGGACAACGTTCGCGTGACGACGGATGCGTTGGATGCCGTTGGTAACACGACGAAAGCCGTGACCAAGGGTTATGCCATCGGTTCCGCTGGTCTGGCTGCTCTGGTGCTGTTCGCTGCCTATACGGAAGAGATCAAGCACTACCTGCCGGATCTGGCTGGCATCACCTTCCCGCTGCAAGACCCGTATGTTGTGATTGGTCTGTTCATCGGTGGTTTGTTGCCGTACCTGTTCGGTGCCATGTCGATGACTGCTGTTGGCCGTGCGGCCGGTAGCGTTGTTGTCGAAGTGCGTCGTCAGTTCCGCGAAATCGCCGGTATCATGGAAGGCACAGGCAAGCCGGAATATGGCCGCGCCGTTGACCTGTTGACCAAAGCCGCGATCAAGGAAATGATGGTTCCGTCGTTGCTGCCGATTTTGGCTCCGGTTGTTCTGTTCGTTGTTGTGTACTTGATCAGCGGCGATCTGACCCCGGCGTTCCAATCGCTCGGTGCCATGCTGATGGGTACGATCGTGACCGGTCTGTTCGTTGCAATCTCGATGACCTCGGGTGGCGGCGCATGGGACAACGCGAAGAAGTTCATCGAAGAAGGCAACTACGGTGGTAAAGGTTCCGAGGCTCATAAAGCCGCTGTAACCGGCGACACCGTTGGCGATCCGTACAAGGATACAGCCGGCCCGGCGGTGAACCCGCTGATCAAAATCGCGAACATCGTGGCCATTCTGCTGGTCGCCATTGTTGCGAAATTTGTGACTGGCGTATAATAAGCCTCAGAAATCAACGAAAAAGCCCCCGGGAACGGGGGCTTTTTTATTGTCCTTCCTTCAGTTCCCTCTCCCCATGGGAGAGGGTTAGGGTGAGGGGGTACAATAGGTGTGAGTATGCGCGGTGCTTCATCCTGAAAAATGCGATCCCCTCACCCCGCTGCGGCTAAGGGCGTTGCCCTAAGCCTGCGCAACCCTCTCCCTTTGGGAGAGGGGGAGTAAAGGGGAAGGGGAAAGTTTCCGCTTTTGGGGTTTTTCCTGTATAACCCCGGCCATGAGCACGAATATGAGCACGAACACACAGACATACGACATCAAAATCGACTCCCTTGGCGCGCAGGGGGATGGCGTTGGCACGCTTCCCGATGGGCGACGGGCGTTTGTATCCGGGACACTGGCCGGGGAAACCGTGCGGGCACGGGTGCAGGACGAAAAGCCCGATGGCGTGTTTTGTGCTGTTGTCGAGGTTTTAGAGCCTGCGGCCAATCGTATGGCCGCGCCATGCCCGCATTATGACCGCTGTGGCGGGTGCGCGATCCAGCATATGGATGATGCCAGCTATTCCAATTTTAAAATGGATGCCGTCCGTCGGGCGTTGGACCAGCACGGGCTGGAACCGGAAACGATGGATGGCCCGTTTATCAGCGCACCGGGCACACGCCGTCGTGCGACCATGGCCATGTATCGGTCTGGTCAACGTGTGTTGATCGGGTTCAATGAACGGCGCAGCCGGTCGATTGTTGATCTGCAAACCTGCCTGGTTTTGAAACCGCGCCTTGTTGCGCTGGTGCCCGCGCTTCGCGCTTTGGGTCTGACCTTGCTGGAATCCGGTCATGGCATGGATATCACGATGATGAGCGGCGATGGCGATGCCGTTGATCTGGTCTTCCGCCCATGGAAAAAAACGCAGAATAAGCACGCGCAGAAAAACCGCCAGGCCCGGAATAGAAAAGAACCCAAGCTGAAACAAAAGCAGATTGATGGGCCGAGCCTCGCCATTCTGGAGGCGTTGTATGATTTCGCCAACGAACACGATATTGCCCGCATCCGCTGGCAGGACGGATTCGATAAGCCCGATGATCTGACACCCGTGGCGGATCGTGCGCCCTTTACCGTGACGTTGGGCGGCCACATGGTGCGCCCATCACCCGGTGCGTTTTTGCAGGCGACCGAAGATGGTCAGGCCGCATTGACCGAAGTGGTTTTGTCTGGTGTTGGTGACGCGCGGAACATTGTCGATCTGTATGCCGGGTGTGGCACATTCGCTTTGGCCTTGTTGCGCGATAAACGTCATGTAACGGCGGTAGAGGGCTGGCGTCCGGCCATTGATGCATTGTCACGCGCGGCATCCGAATTGGGCGGCGTTTTGGATACAGCGCATCGCGATTTGGTTGATGACCCGCTGAACGCCAAGGAACTAAAAGATTTTGATGCCGTTGTCATTGATCCACCACGCGTGGGGGCCAAGGATCAGATGCGTGAAATCGCCAACGCCAATGTGCGTACGGTGGTGAGTGTATCGTGCAATCCGGCGACCTTCGCGCGGGATGGTGCGATTTTAAAAGATGCCGGATTTAAACTGACGCATCTGCGCGTGGTGGACCAGTTTTTGTGGTCCACGCATGTTGAATTGGTGGGGGTGTTCGTGAATCAGAACTACGTCACGCCGCCGCGGCTGAACCGGGGTTAATTACCCGTTGCTTGCGATCCGGCGCTGTTAAACCGGCCCAAATTGCCCATCATCTGTTGCAGGGCGGTCATCTCGTTGCCGGATGTCTGGGTTTTTTCGCGAACATACGGGATGTTCTGGCGGTTCGGGTCAACGTTGTTGACGGTTTGTGCCACGCCCATGTCGTCAAATTCGACCACGACGATTTTTTCCTCAATCACTTCGGGATCAAGAATGCCGCGTTTTTCCGTTTTCTGACCCAGATAGTACCAGGTGTTCGGGTCAAATGTGCCTTCCGTGGTCGGGGACCCCAGCAGGCGCATTACGTCGCTGCGGGTGTGGACGCCGGGTTGTACTTCGGCCAGGCGGTAATCCTCGACAATGTTGCCGCGCACCGCCACGGTTGGCGTGCAGCCAGCGGCCAGAATCCCTGTAAAAACAAGGGCCAAGGCGGACAGGGCAAGGAAGCGGTTCGGTGTCGTTTTTTTCATGGTCTTCATCCCAACGGATGTTATATAAATATGTGAACAGACTTGATTTATAATGGTTAAAGGGATCGGATACAATGTTCTCATGGTTCAGAAAGCAACCCAGTCCACAACGCCAGACGGCGGAACGCCTCTATACCGGGGTGGTTGTGCGGTCGCGGAATCCCTTTTTCTATGAACGCTTTGGCGTGCCGGACACGGTCGATGGCCGGTTTGACATGATCCTTTTGCATAGTTTCTGCGTTATCAATGCCCTGAATAAACAGGGGCAGGGTGGCCGTGAACTGGCCCAGGCGCTGTACGATGTCATGTTCGTGGATATGGACCGTTCGGTCCGTGAAATGGGCGTGGGCGATTTGAGCGTGGGCAAACATGTCCGCCGGATGATGAAGGCCTTTAATGGCCGTATGCATGCCTATCAGGCGGGTATTGATAACGCCTCGCTGGATGATGCGCTGATGCGCAATCTCTATGGCACGGTGACGGGAACGGTTGATCCGACCAATCTGGCCATTATGGGCGATTATATCCGTAATCAGGTTGCCGCCCTGAACACCATGAACCCGGATCGTTTGATGCAGGGGGACATTGAATGGGCCCCTGTACCGGGTGCGGGCATTAAACAACGCGCACCGATTGTCGAGCCGCAAAAAACGGATCAGGCCGTCGCCTGATCATCCCAATACGGAGTTAGAGTAAATGAAAAAACGCAGTACGGCGCAAGCCGAACAGCCGGGCTGGTCTTTTGTCGTTGATACGGATGCGATTGGTTTGGGCCCCGTGCATTATTCGATTGAAGCCACGGAAAAGGATCGCGCCGCCTTGGCCGAACGTATGGATATTCCCGCGATTGGTGCGTTGAGCGCCGAGATCGATATTACACGCTCCAGCCATAACAAGGCCGTGGTGCATGTTCAGGGCACATTGAAGGCTGACGTGACGCAGGAATGCGTCGTATCCCACGCCCCAATCCATTCCCACATTCTGGAGGATTTTGAGGCCTGGTACGCCGACCGTGAGAAATATATCTCCCTCGATAAAGCCCGCCATGAACGCCAGGGGCGTAGCGTGGACGCCGAAATCCAGATGATGGAAGAGCGCGAAGACCCGGAGCCGATGGTGAATGGCAAAATCGATCTGGGCGATCTGGTAGGACAGTATCTGTCCCTCGGCCTGGACCCGTATCCCCAGCTGGAAGGGGCGGTGCCCGACAAAATCCCGGGTGTGACCGTGGTGCCGGAGGGGGCCGTGGTCGAATCGCCCCTGCGCCGCAACCCGTTCGAGGCTCTGAAAAAGCTGAAAGGGCGGGATACGGACGAGGGGAAATAGGAAAATCCCCGGAAGGGCGCGGTTATGTAAATAATTAAGGGCTATTCGAGCCTCAACCGTGATCTTCCGATTGTTTTTGCTTGCAGGTGCCGGGATTTTCCAGTATTCAACGGACCTCGAATAACCGAGATCTCAGAATTTACCCAAGTTGAGGGGTTTAAAATGGCAGTTCCTAAGAAAAAAACCAGCCCGTCCAAGCGCGGCATGCGTCGTTCTCACCACGCGCTGACCACCACCAACTGGGTGGAAGATGCGACGTCGGGTGAGCCGAAGCGCCGTCACCACATCGACCTGAAGTCCGGTACGTATAAGGGCAAACAGGTTATCGATCCGCGCGGTTAATTCCGTCTGGTTTCGGTGACGAAACAATCCTTTATATCAAAGGGATAAAGATAACGGGGGGCTTTTACTCCCCGTTTTTCGCGTCTATGATCTGCGCTGATTAGAGTTTCCAACAAAAGGATGGATGGCGTGTCCACCAGACAAACCATTGCTCTCGATGCCATGGGTGGGGATTTCGGTCCCGATGTTGTTATTCCGGCGGCCGAGCTGGCCCGCGCGGATTTGCCCGGCGTACACTTCGCCATCTTCGGTGATGAACGCCGCATCAATCCGGTTTTGAGCCGCTATCCCGAACTGTGCCGCGTGTGCACGGTGCACCACACCGAAAAAATGATCGCGAATGATGAAAAACCGTCCGCCGCTGTGCGATCCGGCAAGGATTCCAGCATGCGTCTGGCCATCGAAGCGGTGAAGAACGGTGATGCGGGCAGTGTTGTATCCGCGGGCAATACCGGCGCGCTGATGGCGATGTCGAAACTGATTTTAAAAAGCCTGCCGGGCATTACGCGCCCGGCGATTGCCAGCATCTTTCCGACCATGCGGGGTAAAACGCTGGTGTTGGATCTGGGCGCGAACATTGCCTGTGATGCGGAAATTCTGGTGCAGTTTGCGGTGCTGGGGTCCGTGTATGCCCGCGTGGTGATGGGTATTGAATCGCCGACCGTTGGTATTTTGAATGTCGGGTCCGAAGATATGAAGGGCCACGAACAGGTGCGCGGGGCCGCCGCCATTTTGTCGAATGTTCAATTCCCGGGCCGTTATTACGGTTTTGTCGAAGGGAACGATATCGCATACGGCACCGTTGATGTTGTTGTGACCGATGGTTTTACCGGTAACGTCGCGCTGAAAGTGGCCGAAGGCGTTGCGAAGATGTCCAGCGATTACACCAAGCGTGCGTTGACATCATCGCCATTGGCGAAATTGGGTGCGTTGCTGGCCATGCCGGCATTGAAGCGTTTGAAAAAATCCCTCGACCCGCGTTTTTATAATGGCGGCATGTTCCTGGGGTTGGATGGCGTATGCATCAAAAGTCATGGCGGCATGGATGAAATTGGTTTTGCCAATGCCATTCGCGTGGCGGCTGGTCTGGTCGAAAACGGATTTAACCGTCGCGTCGCCTATGAAATTGAACAGCTGATGAATCAGGAAGCGTTCATTTCGTCTGTCAGTGCGCAAGCCATCTCCTGATGAAAGTGATTCAATGACTGTTCGTTCCGTAATTCGCAGCTGTGGTGCCTATCTCCCGGAACGGGTGATGACCAACGCCGATCTGGAAAAAATCGTCGATACATCCGATGAATGGATTGTTCAACGCAGCGGTATCCGCGAACGCCATATTGCGGCCGATGGTGAAACTGCGGCCGATCTGGCCATCAAAGCCGCGCGTGAAGCGTTGATCAACGCAGAGCTCAGCGGTGCGGATATTGACGGCATTATCGTTGCCACATCCACGCCGGATACCACATTCCCCTCCGTCGCGGTCAAGGTGCAGGCGGCTTTGGGTTGTAAACATGGCCCGACATTCGATGTCCAGGCCGTATGTTCTGGCTTTCTCTATGCGCTCAGCGTGGCCGACAGTATGATGCGCACGGGCCATGCCCGCCGCATGCTGGTGATTGGGGCGGAAAAAATGTCCTCTATCCTGAACTGGGAAGACCGCACAACCTGCGTCCTGTTCGGGGACGGGGCCGGGGCCGTGGTGTTGGAAGCGCATGATGGCGGAACCGGCACGGCGGCGGATCGTGGTGTGTTGTCTACGCACCTGTATGCCGATGGCAACCATTGCGACATTTTGAAAACATCGGGCGGCGTATCCTCCACGGGGGATGCGGGCTTTATCGTTATGGAAGGGCGCGAAGTGTTCCGTCATGCCGTTGATAAAATGGCCGGGGCCGTCCGTGATGTGCTGGACAGCAACAAGGTCACGGCAGATCAAATCGATTGGCTGGTTCCACACCAGGCCAATATCCGCATTCTGGAAGGCGCGGCCAAGAAATTGGGTGTTGGCATGGACCAGGTCATTGTGACCGTGGATCGCCATGGCAACACCTCTGCCGCCTCCATCCCGCTGGCTTTGGCCGAGGGTATGGCGGATGGCCGAATCAAGCCGGGGCAGCTGGTCATGCTGGAAGCCCTCGGGGCGGGTCTGACCTGGGGGGCGGCCCTGATCCGGATGTAAGATATCCACAGGCTTCCATGCCGTTCCTGCTTTATCCCCCTTGGGCCTGTTTTAGGGGTGGATGGGGGCTGATTCTGGCGGGAATCGGGCCTTTTATGACCGTAACCCTGATTTAACAAAATCCTGTTACCCTTTGAATTGAATCAGTTTTTCGCCCCAAGCCCGGTTGACGGGGGTGGGGCAGGGCTGTATCGTTGTCTTACTCCAAAAGCAAAAGAGGTTGCGATGACCGGTCGTACTATTACGCGCGCAGATCTGGCGGAAGCCGTCTATGAACAAGTGGGTTTGTCCCGCAATGAATCGGCCGATCTGGTCGAGGCAGTGTTGGAAGAAATCTCCAAAAATCTCGTCGATGGCGCCAATGTGAAAATTTCTTCCTTCGGCAGCTTCTCCATTCGGGAGAAGGGCGAGCGGATTGGCCGTAACCCGAAAACGGGTGTTGAGGTTCCAATCTTGCCGCGCAAGGTTTTGGTCTTCCGCGCTTCGCACGTGCTGAAAGATCGGATTAACAAGGGGGCATGAAGCCTGCCTTGATTGGGATAACCAAGCGTATTCTTAAAACACAGGAATGATGGACATGACTGGAACCGCGCCGCAGAAAGCAGCCGATTTTAACGCCACAGCAACTGAGGCCACCACACCGGCCCCTGTTGCGCAAACGGCAAAGGCGACCCTTGGCGGTGATGCGAAAGCATCGGCCAGCAAGGCTGCGGGCGCATTCCGGACCATCAGCGAAGTAGCGGACGAGCTGGGCGTGCAACAACACGTCCTGCGCTTCTGGGAAACCAAGTTTACGCAAGTAAAACCGCTAAAACGCGGCGGTGGCCGTCGCTACTACCGCCCGGAAGATGTTGTGTTGCTGAAACACATTCACAATCTTCTCTATACCGAAGGCTACACGATCAAGGGCGTTCAGAAATTGCTGAAGGGCCAGGGTCGTGCCCAGATTGCGGCTGAATTGACCGGCGCAGCCGAGAAGGTCGCACCGGCGGCGAAGGTATCCGCTCCGGCGAACGAAGCCGTTCGCCCGGAAGCAAAAGTCGTTGCCCAATCCGTAGCAGCCCCCGTGGCCCAGCAAACTGTTGGCCGCCCAGTTCCGCCGATGACGGACAAACAGCGCGCCATTCTGGAAGCCATGCTGGGTGACCTGCGCGACCTGCGCGACCTGATCCGCCCAGAAGGAAAAGGCGAATAACCTGCCAAGGGCCCGCAAATCCCGTATTCGGGATTTGCCTTTCCGCCCCAATCGGGCTATAGAAATCACCTGTTTTTAAATGTCGGGGCGTGGCGCAGCCTGGTAGCGCACTTGCATGGGGTGCAAGGGGTCGCAAGTTCAAATCTTGTCGCCCCGACCATTTAAAAAACAAGTATTGAGGGAGCCGAGTAGCTCCTTTTTTATTGGCTCAGTAGCCTTACGACATCTTCGGCAATCGCCATGGATGATGTCAGGCCGGGGCTTTCGATTCCATACAGATTGACCAATCCGATTATGCCATGAACGTCCGGCCCTTGAATGACAAAGTCGCCATCGGGTTGGCCGGGGCCGACCAGTTTTGGGCGAATGCCAGAATAGGATGGGATCAGTTCCCGGTTCATCACACCGGGCCAATAACGGCGGACTGATTCACGGAAGCTGGGTTCGCGGGCCGGATCAACGGTGTAGTTGAAATTCTTGCCATCGTTTTCCAACCATTCAACATCTGGACCAAACTGGCTTTCGCCCGCAATATTCATGGTGAAATGCGCGCCCAGTCCACCGGGCACAGGCACGGGGTAAACCAGTCGTGAGAATGGTGCTGCACCGGAAACGGAAAAGTAATTTCCCTTGGCAACATAGCGTTGTGGAATCGTGCTTTCATCAAGTCCGTTCATCGTGCGTGCAACGGATTGTGCGGATAGACCTGCCGCATTAATGACCGTTTTGGCAAGGATGGGCTCTGCATCCTGCAGCTCAATAACGATGCCATTTGCTGTTATGTTGCCGCCAATAATACCGTTGTGTAAAGCAACAAACCCGCCGTTATTTTCAATGTCGGTCTGAAATTCCTGCATCAGAATGTGGATGTCTATAATCCCGGTCGATGGGGACAGTACGCCGCCAAGACAGGCCAGTTCCGGCTCCATCGCCAAAGCTTCATCGCGTGTGAGCGGGCTTAAATCATGAACGCCGTTGGCTTTGGCTCGCGCACAAATGTTTTCGATTTTGGCAAAGTCTTCAGGTACGCACGCGACAATCATCTTGCCGCAATTTTTATACGGCACGTGCCTGTCCTTGGCGTAGGCATAAAGAAGGTCTTTGCCCCGGACGCACAGGCGGGCCTTGTTCGACCCGGTGGGGTAGTAGATTCCAGCATGGATAACCCCTGAGTTTCTGGCGCTGGTGATCGACCCGACCATGGCCTCGGATTCGGCCACAACGACCTCCCGCCCGGCCAGGCTCAGGGCCCGGCCCACGGCCAGCCCAACCACGCCAGCACCGATAATCAGGGTGTCGATCTTTTCCATTCTCTTCCTGTCCTTTTGAGCTGACCTTAAGTGTCAGATAAAGCCTTGAAAATTCACCCACGTCAATATTTCCATAATTTGAACATGCGGAGTGGGGATGGTCTAAATTCACGATGTGAATATTGTTGAACCTGCCCCATATGGGGCGTAGGATGCCCACCGCTTTAACCCCCGGTTTTGTTCAATGAAAAGGCGATGGGGCAGCCATGTCCGAGCATATGAAATTGAAAGCCGAGTTGGACTTCCTGACCGCGATTGAGCGGGGAGAAGTTGTGACCCAGATGACGCTGAAACAACGTATTGGTGTTTCGGTGGGGTTGATCAATGCCTTGTTAAAGCGGGCAGTGAACAAGGGGTATGTAAAAGTTCGTCGGGCCCCTTACAAACGCTACGCGTATTACCTGACCCCACAAGGCTTTAGCGAAAAAAGCCGTTTGGTCGCTGCGTATCTTGAATCGTCGATTGATTTCCTGCGCCAGGCGCGCGCGCAATATACTGATGTTTTTGGTGGTGCTTTGAAGCAAGGTGGAAATCGCTTTGCTTTGGCGGGTGCGGGTGAATTGGCGGAAATCGCCATTCTGTCAACGCTGTGCCAAGATGTAAAAAGTCTTGTTGTTCTGGATCCTGCAACAGATCGCACTGAAATTTCTGGCGTACGGGTTGTTCGTGATCTGGTGGGGCAGGATATTGACGCAATCGTCGTGACCGATGCAACAAACCCGCAAGACATGTTTGAGAATTTGCGCCGGACCTATCCTGATGCCGTTATCTTGTGGCCTGCTTTGCTGCGTATTACGCCGGATCGGGATGAATTAATCCGGGCGTATGATGAGGGGCGTGCGGCATGACCAATTGGTTCGTCATTCAAACGCAACCCAATCAGGAATTTCGTGCAGAAACGCATCTGCGTCGTCAGGGCTATGATGTGTGGTTGCCGTGTATCAAAAAAATCCGCCGTCATGCGCGCCGGGTTGAGAATGTCCAACGCCCATTGTTTCCGGGTTATATGTTTGTACGCATGAATATCGACGAACAGCCGTGGCGGGCCATCAATGGTACATTCGGTGTGCGTAATATTTTGTGTCAGAACAATAAGCCACAAATTATTGAGCGCGGTTTTATCGATGCCTTGCGTGCGCGAACGGATGATGATGGGTGCACAATCCCTGTGGACGATGGGATGCGTGAAGGGGGCAATGTGCGTATTGCGCATGGCCCCTTTGAGGATTGCATTGGAACGATTTTGAAGATTGCGGACCGGGATCGCATCATGCTGATGCTGCAAATTCTGGGACGTGAAGTGCGCGCGATTGTTTCGCGGCACGAAGTGGTTTCGGCTGACGCGTAAATGCGCGAAGGCCGCTCTTAATGAATACAAGCCTTTGGGTGAATGCGATTCACCCAAACGGCGGTAGCGTGCAAAAATTTGATAAAAGGAGAAGGTTGATGGACATTAAAGATAAAAAAATTCTGGTGATTGGTGGAGCCGGTTTTATCGGATCTCACGTTGTTGCGGAATTGTTGAAAACCGATGTGGCTGAAGTTGTGATTTACGATAACTTCGCCCGCGGAAAATTAAGTAATATCGAAGAATATTTACAAGATCCGCGTTGCACATTGTATCCGAATGGCGGTGATATTCGTGATGTAGATGTTTTGGATCATGCGATGCAAGGCGTTCATGGCGTTGTTCATACGGCTGCCATGTGGCTGCTCCACTGCAAAGATTTTCCGCGTACGGCCTTTACGGTAAACATCGAGGGCACCTTCAACGTTTTGGAGGCGTGCGTGAAGAACAAGGTTGAACGTCTAGTCTATTCCTCTTCCGCGTCCGTATATGGTGATGCATTGCAAGTTCCGATGACAGAGGAGCATCCGTTCAATAACCGTAACTTCTACGGCGCGACAAAAATTTCTGGTGAGGCCATGTGTCATGCATTCCATGATCGTTATGGTCTTAGCTTCGTTGGTTTGCGTTATATGAACGTGTATGGCCCGCACCAGGATCAAACGGCGGCTTATACAGGCGTAATTCCAATTCTGTTAAACAAAATTGCCGCGAATGAGCAGCCGACAATCAATGGTGATGGAACGCAAGCCTATGACTTTGTGTCTGTTTATGACGTGGCGCGTTGCAATGTTCTGGCTTTGCAGTCCGATGCAACCGATCAGTTCTATAACGTGGGTACGGGTGTTCAAACTACGATTGGTGATCTGTGCAATCTGATTTTGGAAATGAAAGATTCGCCGTTGAAAATCCAATACAACCCGTACAGTGCTGATGATGCTCGTCGTATGGTGCAAAACCGTATTGGTTGCCCGAAAAAGGCGGCAAATGATCTTGGTTTTAACTACAACATTGAACTGCGTGAAGGTATTCAACGTCTGATCGATTGGCGCAAAGCCAACGGGGTGGATTAATTATCATGACTCAACAAAAACGGAACATTGCTATTTCTCTCCCCTTGACGGGAGAGGAAGAGTGGCAAGCTGCACGTGAGCCATTGATGAGTGGTTGGTTGACGCAAGGGCCAAAGGTTGCTGCCTTTGAAAAGGCTTTTGCTGAACGTCATCAGGTTAAACATGCTTTGGCGGTGACGTCCTGTACAACGGGGTTGCATCTGGCGTTGGCTGGCTTGGGGATTGGCCCGGGCGATGAGGTGATAGTTCCGGCCTTTACCTGGGTTGCAACGGCTAACGTTGTTTTGTATTGCAACGCGACACCCGTTTTTGTTGATGTTGATCCCAAAACATACAATTTGGACATTGCGCAGATCGCGTCGAAAGTAACCGAAAAAACCAAAGCTGTGATTGCAGTGCACCTCTTTGGCCGTTGTGTTGATATCGATGCATTGCGTGCCGCGTTGCCAGCGCGTGTAAAGATTGTTGAAGATGCGGCATGTGCTGCGGGTTCTGATTGGAAAGGGCGTCCGGCGGGAAGCCTGGGCGACGTTGGTGTGTTCTCCTTCCATCCGCGTAAATCCGTGACAACGGGTGAGGGGGGTATGGTTACGACCAATGATCCTGCGTTGGCTGAGGTCATGGATCAAATGCGAAACCACGGCGCTTCAATTTCAGAGGAGCAGCGTCATCGCGGACCCCGCCCATATTTGTTGCCGGACTTTAATTTACTCGGTTACAACTATCGTATGACTGATTTACAAGGTGCCGTTGGCCTTGTTCAGTTGTCTAAGCTGGATAAATTTATTGATGAGCGCGCGCGTTGGGCTGATTTCTATCACGATGCCTTGCGTGATATCCCGTGGTTGCGGACGCCAAATTCCGACAATTCATGCCGTCATGGCTGGCAAGCTTACGTTACTTACGTTGATGCAAAAACGGCTCCGCGCCCGCGCAATGATATCATGCAATATTTAATGGACGCCGGCATTGCTACAAGGCCTGGAACGCATGCTGTTCATATGCTGGGCTATTATCGCGATCGTTTCAATCTGAAGCCGGAGGACTTCCCTGGTGCGCAAGATTGTAACGACAACACGATGGCCATCCCGCTTCACAATCGAATGACGGAAGAAGATTACCATTACGTCGTTCAAGCATTGAAAGCGGTGGCGTAACCATGTGTGGTGTAGCGGGGCTTCTCTATCTCGATAAAACGCCGGTTTCCCCGGTGACCATTAAACGCATGACGGATATTATTTCGCATCGTGGTCCAGATGGAGAGGGACAGTGGGTGGAGGAAAATATTGGTCTCGGCCATCGCCGTTTGGCCATTATTGATCTTTCACCTGCCGGGCACCAACCAATGGTGTCTGTTGATCACCGCTATGTAATTTCGTTTAATGGCGAAATTTACAACTTTATGGAGTTGCGCGCCGAGCTTGAGGCTAAAGGCTATTGGTTTCGTTCGAAAACAGACACCGAAGTGCTTCTTTATGCCTATGCAGAGTGGGGTGTTAAGGCGCTGGAGCGCCTGAATGGTATGTTCGCCTTTGCATTGTGGGATCGCAAAGAGAAGACATTGCTTCTGGCGCGTGATCGTTTTGGTGTTAAGCCCATTTATTACGCGCGCCAGGGCAATATGCTGGCCTTTGGATCGGAACAGAAGGCCATTACAGCACATAAAGAATTTCAACGTCATTTGAATAAGCCCGCATTACTGGAATATTTTACATTCCAGAATATTTTCACCGATCAGACGTTGTTGCAGGACGTCAAAATTCTGCCCGCGGGTCACTACGCCATCGTTGATATGAAGAAAAAGAATCCCGAATTGCAATTGACGCAATACTGGGACTTTCACTTTAGTGAACCGGAAAACCCCGCTAGTGATGAAGAGTATCGAGAGGAATTGGATCGTCTCTTCCAGCAAGCCGTAAAACGTCAATTGATGACCGATGTTGAATTGGGCTGCTATCTCAGTGGTGGCATGGATTCCGGTTCAATCACAGCGATTGCTGCAAAGGAATACCCGTATATTAAAACATTTACCTGCGGGTTTGACTTAAATTCTGCATCTGGGATTGAGCTTGCGTATGATGAGCGAGCACGGGCTGAGTTTATGTCCTATAAATTTAAAACCGAACATTACGAAATGGTTTTAAAGGCTGGTGACATGGAGCGGTGTATGTCAAAACTGGCCTGGCATTTAGAAGAGCCGCGTGTTGGACAAAGCTATCCAAACTATTACGCAGCGCAACTGGCTTCAAAATTCGTAAAAGTCGTTCTAAGTGGTGCTGGCGGTGATGAGCTATTCGGTGGATATCCGTGGCGATATTATCGCGCTGTCGTTAATGACAATTTCATGGACTACACCGATAAATATTACATGTTTTGGCAACGTTTAATTCCTAACAGTCAGCTGAAGCAAGTTTTTGCGCCTGTCTGGAAGGATGTTGAGCATGTCTGGACGCGCGATATTTTTCGTGATGTTTTCAAAAATCATAAAAACGAATTGAAAACGCCGGAAGATTACATCAACCACTCTTTGTATTTCGAGGCGAAAACATTCCTCCACGGCCTCTTGGTTGTTGAGGATAAATTGTCGATGGCCCACTCTTTGGAGAGCAGGGTTCCATTTCTTGATAATGATCTTGTTGATTTTGCTATGCGTTGTCCAGTGCAGTTGAAGTTGAACAATCTTGCTGATGTTGTTCGGATTAACGAAAACGAAGCCGGTAATAAAACGGGCAAATACTTTGAAAAGACCAAAGATGGAAAGCAGATTGTTCGTGACGTAATGAAAAAATATATCCCTGACGACATTGCCAGCGCAGAAAAGCAAGGTTTTTCTGCACCTGACGCAAGTTGGTTTAAAGGAGAAAGTATTGATTTTGTTTGTAAGCGATTGTTGAACAATAAGGCGCCCATTTATGACATTCTCGATAAAGAGAGTATTCAGCAAATGTTGGATGAACATCTGACTGGGCGCCAAAATCGTCGCTTACTTGTTTGGTCGCTGTTGAACGTCGATGAGTGGCTTGAAAAGTCAGGTTTGCAAAGTTAAAAATTGGTGATTGAGATGAAAAAAGACCCGAACTTCATTATTGGTGGCACATCAGCAGGGGGAACCAGTTTTCTTGCTGCAGTATTAGTGCAGCATCCGGAAATATATTTGCCGAAGCAAATGCGTCCTGAACCTCACTTTTTTTATAAAAGTTGGGAGTATGAGAAGGGGTATGATTATTATATTGAGCGGTGGTTTTCCGATGTAAAAGAACATCACGTTGCAGTTGGTGAAAGATCTTCATCTTATATGTTTGGTGCAAAATCAGTTGCTGAGAAAGTGCATAAACTTTATCCGGATATGAAGTTTATTTTTACGCTTCGCAATCCGATTGAGCGAACTTGGGCCAATTATAGATACACGGTCTTGCAGGGATTAGAGGATTGCTCTTTTCAGGATGCTTTGGAACGAGAACAAGAAAGAGTCTCTGCTCAGCAGGGAATATGGGCAGAGATACAACCGCATAATTACACGGGGCGCGGCTTTTATGGCGCGCAGATCTCTGATTTTTATGAGTTCTTTCCGAAAGAGAATATTTTGCTTGTGAAGTCTGAAGCGCTTTCATCTGATACTCAGGGCGAACTTGGAAAAATATATAAATTCTTAAATTTAAAAAATTTGTCTTTCGTGCCTGAGCGCGCTCCTGATCATACGAGCGTCAATGTGCAGAATCCGTCCTTGCAAAAACAGCTACGAGAATATTTTTCGGATAGATTCGATAAAGTAATCGAAGCGTGCCGTAAAAATGAAGACATTGAAAGCTTTGCTAGCGATTCAAATGATGCTGACAATATTCGACGGCTTCAGGAAAATATGACTGGCAATAAAGCGGCGATGCCAAAGGAAAGTAGAGAATATTTGCAAAAATTATTTTCCGATGACATGGCTTTGCTTAAAAATCACGTTGATTTCGATATTTCGGACTGGGTGTGATTTATGGAGCAGGGGCGGGTTTTTTGGATTACTGGGTTATCTGGTTCCGGAAAAACAACATTGTGCTCTGCTTTGGTTGAGCACATTCGTAATGCTGGCGAAAGCATCATCATGTTCGATGGGGATGTTTTGCGTTACGTTTTTGGTATGACGGATGGATACAGCCGGGAGGAGCGGACTAAGGTTTCATTGCGCTATTCGCGTTTGGTTCATTCTATCGTTGCGCAAGGGGTTGACGTTGCTATCGCAACTATATCCATGTACGAGGACGTATATGCTTGGAACCGGGAGAATTTCGACCGGTATGTTGAAATTTATCTTGATGTCCCTATGGATGAATTGGTGCGGCGCGACCCTAAGGGAATATACCGCCGTGCTATCGCGGGTGATTTGAAGCATGTTGCTGGAATGGATCTTGTGGTTGATCGTCCCATCTCCCCACATATTCACTTAGAGTGGTCACCTAATAAAACTGTTCAAACTATGTTGTCTGAAATCGTAAATTATCTGGAGGTAAATAATGCTGAATAAAATGAAACATGGTGATTTTACTGGTCTTGCGCAGGATTATTCCGACTATAGACCGGATTATTCGCCGGCGGTTTTGCGTGCGATATTGTCTTCCGCTCAGGTTCCTGTGAATGAAATTGATTTTGTTGATGTTGGTGCCGGGACCGGAATTTGGACGCGCATGGTTTCGGCTGCTGGGGTTCGATCTTCTGTAGCTGTAGAGCCTAATGATGACATGCGCCACCAAGGTGAAAATCATACGGATAATGCAAATATAAAGTGGTTTAAAGGGGCTGGCGAAGAAACTGGCTTGCCGGATTCAAGTGCGGACATATTGTCCATGGCGTCATCGTTCCACTGGGTTGATTTTGATCGTGGTACGCAGGAATTTTGTCGGGTTTTGCGCCCTGGTGGTGTTTTTGTGGCTATTTGGAATCCGCGTTATATAGAATCTAATCCTTTGCTGGTGGAAATTGAGGCTCATCTTCAAACCTTGAAGGGTGAAACTATTACACGCGTTTCATCAGGGCGGTCTCCCTTCACTGAAGGGTTATTTGACAAGTTGCACGGGTGTGGCCGATTCTCTGATGTTTTGTATGTAGAGTCTCGTCATACAATACCGTTCTCAAAAGAGCGATATTTGGGTGCGTGGCGTTCCGTCAATGATTTGCGCGTGCAATTAGGGCCTGAAAAATTTCAGAACTTCTTGAGCTGGGTGGAAGACAAAATTTCAGACACTGATGTAATTGAAGCGGAATATTTGACCCGGGCATGGATTGCAAGAAAGCCGGTATAAAGATGAAACATTCTTACGCTACGCCGGTCTTGTCTACAAAATCAAAGACTCTAGAGTCGCTTTCTGGTCGCATTGCGACTGCAAGGATTTTGCCCTTGCACTACTTTACTGTGGAAGACTGGCGTAGTGGTAAGGCCGCTGTTTTGAAATCTATTCGTGGAATATTGGGCGATGTTCCTTATATTGTACGATCGAGTGCGGTGAATGAAGATTCCGCAACGCAGTCGATGGCCGGTCAGTTCGAATCTATATTGAATGTTTTCAATGATTCCGAACTTGATGAGGCTGTTGAAAAAGTTATTTCTTCATATGGTTCCGATGTGAATCTGCAAGATGAAATTCTTGTTCAGCCTATGCTCGATGATGTTAGATTCTCAGGCGTTGCGTTTTCGCATGACCCGTCGACTGGTGCGAAGTACAAGGTTATAAATTTTTCGATAGGTTCGGATACAGAAGCTGTTACCGCGGGTGCGAGTGAAACGGGATGTTACGTTGCCTCTGATCAGGCGGATAATATTGTTCCGTATTTGCGTCCTATTGTTTCAGTTCTTGATGAATTGAGCGGTATTTTTTCTGATCGGCCTTTGGATGTCGAATTTGCAGTTTGTGGGGATGATAGTACGGTTTATGTCCTGCAAGTTCGTCCTCTGATCATGAAGGTCGACTTATATAATTCATTAGAACATAAAGAGCTATTGGCGCGAATTGCGAAAAAGGTGCGTTCTGCTCAGCAGCCGCATCCTTATCTTCATGGTCACTCAACTGTTTTTGGCGTAATGCCTGATTGGAATCCGGCTGAGATCATTGGTATTCGCCCGCGTCCGCTGGCTCTAACTTTATATAAAAATCTTGTTACTGATTCTATATGGGCATATCAACGCCATAACTATGGCTATAGGAACTTGCGCAGTTTTCCTTTGTTAGTACATTTTGCTGGGCAGCCATATATTGATGTCCGCTTGTCCTTTAACTCGTTTATTCCTGCGGATATTGATGGATATCTTGCGGATCAGCTTGTTGATTATTACATCAATCGCCTTATCCAAGCGCCGACCCTTCACGACAAAGTTGAGTTTGAAATTGTTTTTTCATGCTATACGCTCGACCTTCCGGAAAGATTAAAAGTTTTGGATGCTGCGGGATTTAGCGACAAAGAACGCGGGATGATTGCTGAAAGTCTACGATCACTGACCAATAAGATTATAGACAAAGATGAGGGGCTGTGGCGTGTGGATGCCCAGAAAATAGAAGAGCTTGTTGTTCGCAGAGAAAAAATACTTTCTTCTAATCTTGATCATGTGTCTAAAATTTATTGGCTCTTGGAAGATTGTAAGCGATACGGCACGCTTCCATTTGCGGGACTGGCACGTGCAGGATTTGTTGCTGTTCAAATGCTTCGTTCTTTGGTGTCAGTTGGTGTCTTTAGCGAAGATGACTACAATTGCTTTATGAACGGGCTTAATACAGTTAGCAGCCAGTTTTCGAGAGATTTGTCCACGTTGGATAAAACCAGCTTTTTGTCCAGATATGGCCATTTGCGCCCTGGGACATATGACATCTTGTCTAAACGATATGATGAGTCGCCTGATGAGTATCTTGGTGGAACTGTCCACACTGGCCATGCAAATAGCAACAGAAAGACATTTTCTCTTACGCTAGATCAGATGAAAAGGGTGACTGATCTGTTAAAGGAACATGGCCTTTCCTGCGATGTTATGAGTCTATTTGATTTCATAAAGTCTGGCGTAGAGTTGCGGGAGTACTCAAAATTTATTTTTACGCGCAGTCTTTCGGATGCAATCTTGTTATTCCAAAGTTGGGGTAAGCAGTTTGGTTTCTCGGAAGATGATCTGTCTTATGCGGATATTGGCTGTGTCCAGGATTTGTATGCGAGTGCAGATGATCCAAGAGAGGTTCTTGCGCGGTCTATTCAGAAGGGTAGAGATGATTACGCCAAAACATGTCGCTTGTGGTTGCCGCCATTAATTACCAAACCTGACGATGTTTTCTCATTTTTCATGAGTGAGTCTGAACCCAATTTTATTACACAATCCAGTGTAATGGGCGCTGTTGTTGGTGCCGACGATATTAGCAAGCTTTCGGGGGCGATTGTTTTTATATCCAGTGCTGATCCCGGATATGATTGGCTCTTCTCTTATCCAATAGCGGGTCTAGTTACGGCGTACGGTGGTGTGAATAGCCACATGGCCATTCGTGCGAATGAGATGGGTATTCCGGCCGTTATCGGTGCAGGCGAAGTGCTATTTAAACGATGGGGTGCAGCGAATAAGATTCATATCGATTGTGCCGGTAAGAGCGTCAAGGTTATATCGTAATGAAGATTGTCGCTATCAGCCAAAGAGTTGATTTACATCCGGATCGCGATGAAAAAAGAGACGCGCTTGATTCGCGTTTGCCTGTTTGGGTCGCCGCAGCTGGTTTCCTGCCTGTCCCTGTTCCGAATGATCTTCTGGATATAGGAGATCACATTCTACAAAACTGGATAGACGACATTTCTCCCGAAGCAATAATATTAAGCGGGGGCAATGACATTGGCCAAGTGCCGCAACGTGATACAACGGAAAAGTGTCTCCTAAATTATGCCTTGTCTCGTCATCTTCCCGTTTTAGGAATTTGTCGGGGCATGCAGATGTTGAACACCTATGGTGGAGGTACGTTAAAGCCTGTTACAGGACATGTTGGGGCGCGCCATCATTTGGATGGTGATTTTAAAGGTAGAATTGTGAACAGTTTTCATACGTATTCGATTGATAATCTTTCGGATTCTTATCTTGTTCTGGCCCGGTCTGAAGATGGTGAAATTGAAGCTATCCGCCATCGTACCTTACCTTGGGATGGATGGATGTGGCATCCGGAGCGCGAGGTGGACTTTTTGTCTGCAATGGATATGAAACAATTTTCTTTTCTGGTGAATGATGGAAAGTGATTTAATGTCTGCTGCTCTTTCTGCAACAAAAGCGGGAGGAGAAAAAACCATGCAGTATTATAAATCTGGACTAGATGTCACGATAAAGAATGACGGATCGCCTGTTACACAAGCGGATCAAGAATCCCATAAGGTGATTTGTAAGATTCTTAATGAAACTGGTGTTCCTATTATTTCTGAAGAGGGAAAGGTGTGGGCGGATGTTCCGCCGCAATATTGGTTGGTAGACCCTCTTGATGGAACAAAAGATTTTATAGCGGCGAATGATGAGTTCACTATCAATATTGCACTTGTTAAAGAGGGGCATCCTGTTCTTGGTGTGATTTATGCCCCAGCTTTAGGTGAGATTTATTATGCATCAAAAAGTCAGTCTGCGTGGATGGAAATTGGAACAGAGAAGACGCAATTAACTGAGCGCTCTGCGCCAAAATCTTTAACCATGTTTTCTAGTCGTTTCCATGAGAGTGAAAAGTCAACTCTATTTGCTGAGCGTTACAACGTTAATTGTGTAGTACCAATGGGATCGGCTCTTAAATATGCGCGATTGGCTGCCGGTCAGGCCAACATATACCCTCGATTTGTTGGAACATCGGAATGGGATACCGCTGCAGGGCAGGCCATTTTAGAATGTTGTGGGGGTGGAATAATTGATCTTACTACGGGGCAACGTATGCTCTATGGCAAGAAAAATTGGCGAAATAATAATTTTATAGCATTTGGTGCTGAAAGTGATCCTGGTGATTTTATGGGAGAAATAGCATGAGAGGTATAATACTGGCTGCTGGACGTGGAAGCCGGATGAAAAATTTAACGGATGACGTCCCCAAGTGTCTTTTAAAAATTGAGGGGCGTCCTCTTATCGAGTGGCAAATTAATGCCATGCGCGAGGCTGGAATCGATGAGATCGGTATCGTGACAGGATACAAGCGTGAGGCGCTGTCCTCTTATGGGCTGGTTGAATTTCATAATGATAAGTGGCAGGAAACAAATATGGTTTCCTCTCTTTCTTGTGCTGATGAATGGCTAAAATCCTCTGCGTGCGTTGTAAGTTATTCCGACATTTTCTATGATTCTAGTGCCGTTTCTTCTCTGAAGGGCTCTCCGGCTGAGGTTGGAATAACGTTTGATCCAAATTGGCTTAATTTGTGGGCTAATCGCTTTGATGATCCCTTGTCTGATGCTGAAACTTTTAGAATTGATCGCGATAATACATTGTTGGAAATCGGTGGGCGAGCATCATCGGTTGACGAGATTCAGGGGCAGTATATGGGGCTTCTCCGCATAACGCCGAAGGGATGGGTGAAAATACAAGAGGTCCGATCAGGCTTGCCCGACCTCGAGCGAAACAAACTACAAATGACGCATCTCTTACAGAAATTGATAGCTGAGGACCGTTGCCAGATTTCGGCTATTCCGTATCTCGGTAAATGGGGTGAATTTGATAGTGCGGACGACATTGTGGCGTATGCGTCATGAGCGATAAATTTGCCACTATAAAATCCATCAATCTGAATAATCGTCAATCGTGGGAAGATCGGCTCTTCTTAACCTTTGATATAGATTGGGCATCGGATGACGTTTTAAATTATACAATTGATATTGTTGAACAACACGATGTTGCCGCTACATGGTTTGTAACGCACGATACACCAGTTTTGGAGCGCTTGCGCCAGAATAAAAAATTTGAGCTTGGGATCCATCCAAATTTTAATTTTTTGTTGAATGGTGATTTCAGGCTGGGTTCAAATTTTTCTGAAGTTATTGACCGTATGCTTGAGATCGTTCCTGAGGCTACATCTGTTCGTAGTCACTCAATGACGCAAAATTCAAATATTTTGGATGCGTTTTATAAAAGAGGCTTAACGCACGACTGTAATCATTTTGTTCCTGAACAAACTGATATGATTTTAATCCCTTGGTTGCTTTGGAATGATATTATAAAAGTGCCTTATTTTTGGGAAGATGATGTATTCTGTCTTTATTCTCAGAATACGCCGCTTCAAATTCTCTCCTTTAGGGAGGGAGTAAAGGTATTCAACTTTCATCCAATTCATGTTTTTCTGAACACTGAGAATCTTGATCGATATGAGGGATCAAGAGACCATCATCGTGATATTAATAAATTAAAATCGTATATTTTCGATGGGCATGGAACACAAAACAATCTTTTGGATTTATTCCATTTGGCTGAGCGTGGTGAATAAACCGTGGTAGATTTCCTCTCGACGAAATCAGGTTGTTCCATATACCCACTTATTGAAAGTGTGGCTGATCAGTTTCAGTCAGAAAATCAGCGCCAATTTTTTCGTCGCGTGTGGGCAAATGGAACAGAAAATTACAAAAGCCGTTTACATGCGTTGGGCTTCCAGGGGCTTAATAATGTTCTTGATGCAGGATCAGGGTTTGGTCAGTGGAGTTTTGCCTTGGCGGAGCTCAATGAAAACGTATGTGGCTTAGAGTTGGATCTGGATCGTGTGCGGGCTTGTTGCAATATTGCTGAGATAATCCAGTGCAAAAACATAAATTTTTTAACGGGCTCTGTTGAGAGTGGTCCGTTTGATGATGGTATGTTTGATGGGCTTTTTTCTTATAGCGTTATATATCTCACTGATTACAGGAAAACGCTTCTTGAGTTTTATAGGCTTCTCAAGCCAGGGGGGCTTTTGTACTTCAGCACGAATGGAATCGGATGGTACTTATATAATTTGATAGAAACCCATAACGATTCAAGTGATTACTCCAGTCGAAAAATGGCGGCAGATACTATAAAAAATAGCATCGATTATTACGCGACGGGTAGAGGCTCTATTGGAAGCTCTACGATCATGAACAGCAATATTGTGAGCGGTGAGCTTGAGGAAATCGGTTTTGATGTTTTGGAAATTGGTCCGGAGGGGTCGATTAATAATAAAATCCACAATGTGACACCGTTCTATCCTGCGACGAACTATGGATACGAGAACGTTTGGGAGGTTTTATGCAGGAAAAAAATATAAAGAAAATGAGAGTTGGCTTTGTTGGGCGAGGAACGTTGGGGCGAGATGTATTAAAGGGATTGATTGATAATGAAAATATTGAGATCCCTTTTGTAATCAATTGTCGTGTTACGCCTGAGGTTGGCGCAGGGCGCGATGTTTTCGAAAAAATGGCGCTCGACAACAATATTCCTTTTCATTTTTCTAATACGTTAAATGCGGATAAATGGATTTCCTACATTCGTGAGCAGAATGTAGATCTTGTCGTGGCGATGCTTTGGCTTGATACAATTGGCGAGGAGGTTATTTCTGGTGCACGATTGGGTTTTCTAAATCTTCACGGTGGAATGCTGCCTCGTTACAGGGGGAACGCGTGTTCAAATTGGGCGATTTTGAACAAAGAAGATCAGCAAGGACTTAGTGTGCATTTGATGGAAGCGGGGAAGCTGGATAGTGGTCCCGTAGTTCTTCAAGAAATTATCCCGATGACTGACCGTACAACAATTAAAGAGTTGATGGATCATATTGATAAAAGAGGCGCAGAGCTTGTTCTGCAGGCTGTCGGTATGATTGTTCGCGATGAATATACACTAACCTCACAGAATGAAGAGAAAGCACTAAGGTGCTATCCCAGGCTGCCGCGGGATGGGGAGATTAACTGGCATGATGCGGCCGAGAAAATTGAACGTTTGATACGTGCGGCAGGTGATCCATATCCGGGGGCGTATAGTTTTTATTCAGATGTGCGTGATGAGGGTAGGATAAAGAAGATGACGATATGCTCTGCTCATATCGAGGAGCATCCAACAGAATTTTGTGCGGTTCCTGGGCATGTTCTAAAAATTCAGGATGATTTAAAGCGAGCAGTCGTCTGTGGTGATATGAAGCTTTTGGTTCTAGATGAAATCCGTATTGATGGTATTAGCTCTGACCCCGTGTCTTCTTTTAGAACGGTTCGACAGCGAATGGGGCTTGATACTGAAATACTATTGAATGAGCTGTGGAAACTGAAGGAACGTTTAAATGCTTAAAAGAGTTGCTCGGCTTGTTTTCTTGGTGGGCTACAAAATTGCAGCGCCTTTCTTTCTGATTATAGCGTTTCCTTGGGCTCTTTATATTCGCTGGACGACCAAGGCAGATGTCAAAACGCCTCGTCTGGTCTGGGGGGCTACGCCAATCATTAATAATAGCTATTGGTCGCTTGCCATGCGTGCTGCGGGCTATGAATCTGAAACGTTTACTACTCAGTACTATGCTGCAATTAATGCGCGCGATAACTGGGATCGATTGTTAGATGAAGAATATCCTCATCTTCCGTATCCTTTTAGAATTTGTATAGCCTTTCTTGCGTCATTAAAGCGTTATGATGTATTTTTTATACCATTTCATGGATATTTTTTAGGAAATACACCTCTCTGGCGATTTGAATATTATCTTTTTAAACTGGCTAGAAAAAAAGTTGTTGTGCTTTCTTACGGTGCGGACTTCTTTGTGTATAGACGCATTCGCTCGATCCCTCTTATCCATGGTCTGCTTATGTCGTATCCGGGTGCGGCAAAGCGTCAGGGAATTATTGCTAAGCATGTCGATTATTGGGCCACACATGCGGATGCTGTCATACCGGGATGGCTTGGTACTGATGGTCTGGGGCGTTGGGATGCATTGACACCATCTGCACTATGCCTAGATTTAAATCAGTGGACGCCATCTGCTAGAAAAAGCCAGGCTGATGGAAACGGTGATACTGTCTATATTGCGCATGCTCCTAATCACAGAGGGTTTAAAGGTACAGAATTTATTGTTGATACTATCCAGAGATTAAAGAACGAAGGGCTTAAGGTTGAGCTTGTTTTGTTAGAGAAAAAACAAAACTACGAAGTTCGAGAGATTTTAAAGGAAAAAGTAGATATTTTGATCGAACAGGTTATTAACACGGGACATGGTTTAAATGGTCTTGAGGGGTTGGCGTCAGGTTTGCCAACAATATCAAACCTGGAAGATGAAGATTATACAGTTTATATGCGGCGGTGGTCTTTCTTCTCTGAGTGCCCTTTGGTTTCTGCGTGTCCGGAGAATTTAGCGGATGTTTTGCGTAAACTTATAATGCGTCCAGAGCTTAGACATCAGCTTGGAACAGCTGGATACCAGTATATCGAGAAATATCATGGGTACGATTCTGCTCAATACTTGTTTTCAAATATTATTGATTACGTCTATGGCCGGAAAGAAAGTCTTATAAACATGTACCACCCATTATTGGGTGAGTATAAAAAAGAGCAGCCCAAAATTATACATCCCTTGGTGAACAATAAAATTGTTGATTGATGCTGTTTCGTAACCTGGCAAAAGATACGGCAATCTATGGTGGGGCTGACCTTATTAGTAAGGTTATTGCGTTCTTTACCTTTCCACTTATTGCAGCGGCATTGTCACCGCGCTCCTTTGGCTCCTTGGAACTCATCGTTACGATTGTTGGGCTTTTGGGGCTATTCGTGAATTGCGGTCTTAATAATGCGATGCACCGATTTTATTGGGATAGTAATACAAGTTTGGAGCAACGGCCGGTCATCGTTTCGACGGCGCTTACATTGTTATTGTGTTTTTCTGCAGTATTTATGAGCATAATACTGTTTATTATGCCCATAACGGCACGGGTTTTGGGACATTTTCAGCTGCCCGTCACTTTTTATGGGATTGTTGCGGCTACATTCTTGCTGATTACAACGCAGTCTACGCAGTTTATCCAAGATATTATCAGGTTGCACTTCAAGCCGATTAATTTCCTTATATATACTCTGCTTGGGCGCGTTCTCGTCGCGCTATCTGCGGTCTTCGCGGTGCTTTATTTCCATGCGGGTGTTGACGGGATATTGATTGCCCAGGCCGCTGTCGGAATCATGGTCTTTCCCGTTGGTCTCTACCTTGTCCGCAAGGACATAACAGCGAATGTCAGTCTTGAATGGGCCAAAACGCTGGTACGTTTCGGCCACCCATTCATATATGCGGGGCTTGCATACTGGTTGTTTGGCTCTATGGATCGCTGGATGTTGGCGAGTATGTCCTCTGTTGAGGAGGTCGGGATATATTCCGTATCTTATCGTTTTGCAACAATTGTCTTGTTTGCGTCAGCGGCCTTTGGTCAGGCATGGAGTCCACAGGCAATCAAGATTAAGTCGGATCATCCGGAGATATATCGTTCAATATACTCCAACACACTTCTCTTTCTTCTTTATTTTATGTTGATTGTTGGAGGCGGGGTTGCCCTGTTTTCTGGTGAAATTATCTCTTTGTTGATGCCGGAAGAATATCTGCAAAGTGCTTTGCCCTTGGCTATTCTTTGCTTTGGTATAGTTTTGCAGGCAACTCAACAAATCACTGCAATTGGAATATCCTTGGAAAAGAAAACTGGCGTTCTCATGCAAATGGCTTGGCTGGCGGCCGGTGTAAACTTGATTGGAAATTGGCTGATGATTCCGCATTTGGGTGCTGTCGGTGCGGCATGGGCAACACTCATTGCATACGCTGTTCTAACAATTGGGTACTTTGTGCGATCTCAAAATCTGCATCCTATCCCTGTGAATTGGTTTAGACTGGGAGGGATATTATTCCTTGGTTGTTGTGTTCTGGTGGTGTCTCTGATTTTCCAAGTAAGCGAGATTAATATGTTGAACGTCGGAGAAAAATTATTTTTTGCGGCGATTTGTATTGTTCTTGGATGGTTGTTGTTACCCCTAAAAGAGATAAAAAATGTCGGTAAAGCCTAACGTTTTCATTACAGGTGCCAATGGTCTTGTTGGTCGTGTTCTTGTCGCAAGACTAAGTGAATATTGTAATGTGCATGCTGCAGTTCGTACAATACCTCAGATTCGTAAAGAGGGGGTTCAGTATCACCTTATTGATTTTGCCAAAGATTGGGACGACGGTGTTCTGCCTCCTGACTTGGATATTGTTTTTCATTTGGCCCAATCTGAAAATTTCAGGGATTTTCCTAATCAGGCAATCGATATTTTTAAGGTAAATATCGATTCAACTGCGCGGTTATTGGATTTTGCACAGAAAACGAATGTTAAGCGATTTGTGTATGCTTCATCAGGTGGGGTATATGGAGCAGGAAACCACGCGTTTCACGAAAACTCTCCGATAACGTCGCATGGAAAACTGGGCTACTATCTGGGGAGTAAGCTATGTAGTGAGGTTCTTGTCGAGAATTACTCTCCATATATGCTTGTAAATATTGCCAGGTTTTTCTTTGTTTATGGCGCAGAACAGAAACGCTCCATGCTTATTCCCCGTTTGGTCGATAGTGTAAAAGAGGGACGGCCGATACAATTACAGGGAAAAGATGGGATATTTATTAATCCTATTCATGTGTCTGATGCGGTTCGTGCTTTAGAAAAAATGACTGGGCTAAACGAAAGTGCAACTTTTAATATCGCTGGATCTGAGATTGTTTCTTTGCGAGAAATTGCAGATCTTGTCGGTGCTATGATCAATAAAACGCCTGTTTATCAAATGGTGGATGGTGAAAGTCAGAATATTATTGCAAATATAGAACTGATGAAATCTGATCTTTGTATCCCCTCTGTTTCTCTTTCTAATGGCCTGAAAGACATTATTTAATGCGCGAGCCAAAAAAGATAAAAATTTTACATTGCCCAACAATGGTCGGTGGGAATCCTCAGGGACTGTCTAAGGCAGAAAAATCTATGGGCCTGGATAGCAGCTCACTGGTGCTACAAAAGACATTTTATTCATACGCTGCCGACAGAGTGCTGTTTGATAATAACTGTAGTTTTATTGAACGTGAATTTTTGCGTTGGGTAGAGATTTTTTGTGTATTAAAAAAAAATGATGTCATTCACTATAATTTCGGTCAGTCATTAGCTCCGAATATCATTCCTAATATAAGAAGCGACCAAAAACCTTGGAAAGTTTGGCTTTATAATAATCTCTATGCACGTTGGGTTGAATTTTTAGATCTCAAACTGGCGCGGCTGTTGGGTAAAGTTGTAACGGTGACTTATCAGGGTGATGATGCGCGTCAGGGTGATTATTGCAAACAACATTATCCCGTTCATTTCTGTCATGACGTAGATGAAACGTACTACTCTTTGAAAACGGACATTGAAAAAAGGCGGCGTATTAAAATTTTTGATAGGTATGCCAATTTTATTTATGCGGTAAATCCCGATTTATTAAATGTTTTGCCAGAGCGCGCACGTTTCATCCCGTATGCCAGCGTGGACCCTCGGGACTGGTCTCCTGTTCCAATTCAGAGCACCAGCGAAGATTCGCTCTTGCATATTGTTCATGCCCCTAGTCATCGAGATGTAAAGGGAACCAAATATGTTTTGCAGGCATTTGATCGCCTGCAAAAAGAGGGGATAAAATTCCGCTACACTCTCGTTGAAGGTCTTTCCAACCAGGACGCGCGCAAGGTTTATGAAACAGCCGACTTGCTAATTGATCAACTTTTAGCCGGATATTATGGTGCTTTGGCTGTTGAGCTGATGGCTTTAGGAAAGCCTGTAATTTGCTATATGCGCGATTCTGACTTGCTGAATATGCCCGATGATATGCGACAAGAAATTCCGATTATTAAAGCAGATCCAGCAACGATTTATGATGTGTTAAAAGAAATTATAGCATCACGCCGATCAGAGCTTCAATCTATTGGTGTGCGGGGGAGACGTTATGTCGAAAAATGGCATGATCCTCAAAAAATTGCAGAGATTATGCGAGCAGATGTGATGACTGTTTTCTCCAAAAGGGGCGTGAAATAAGATGTGTGGTATTTCGGGCTTTATTGCTTCTAATACTTTGCCGATTGATAATCTGCGAGACGCAACAAATATTATCCGTCACCGCGGCCCCGATGATGAGGGCTTCGTGTTTTTTTCAGATAAATCAGATGTGCCTTTGGTTTTATCTGGCCCAGATACGCCAGTGCCTGTTGCTGAAAAAACGCCCGCGTGGTTCCCGCAAGAACAATACATTGAAAATAAAGCCGCTGCTCGCGTTGGCTTTGGTCACCGCCGTTTGTCCATTCTGGATCTTTCTCCACTAGGTCATCAGCCCATGAGTTATAGTAATGGGCGATATTGGATTACATACAATGGGGAAGTTTATAATTATTTGGAAATTCGGACTGAACTGCAAGCGCTAGGGCATGAATTTGTATCCCGGACGGATACGGAAGTCATTTTGGCCGCGTATGCACAATGGGGTAAAGAGTGTCTCAGTAAATTTAATGGGATGTGGTCATTTGCGATTTTTGATCGTGATGATAATAAAATTTTTCTTGCACGTGACCGCTTTGGTGTAAAGCCGCTTTATTACTGGTTGTCACCAAAAAACGATTTTTATTTTGGATCAGAAATTAAGCAATTTACGGCTCTGCCTGATTGGGATGCGGTTGTAAATAAACAACGCGCATATGATTTTCTTGTTTGGGGTATAACAGATCATACAGATGAGACATTGTTTCAGGGGGTGTTTCATATCCGTCCGGGGCATTATGCAGAAATAAAAGCTTCTGATGCTGTTCCTCATGTAAGTGGACGAATTAATACCGTTAAGTGGTATGAAATTTCCAAAACCAAATTTTCTGTGCCTATGGCGCAGGCGGCAGAAGAATTTCATAGCTTGTTAAAGCAATCTGTAGGGGTGCGTCTCCGTTCCGATGTCGCGGTTGGGTCGTGTCTGTCAGGTGGATTGGATTCATCATCAATTGTTTGTTTGATGCAAAATATACTGCAGGAAAACGGTGCGAATAATGCGCAAAAAACTTTTTCTGCTTTGTCCGATGTTGAAAAATTTAATGAGCAAAGGTGGATTGAGGCTGTGGTTAATCATGCGCAAACGGAAGCGCATTACACGCACCCCAAGATGGATGATTTGTTCGATATTTCACGTTCTATAACCTGGCATCAGGATGAGCCATTTGGGTCCACGAGTATTTTCGCACAATGGAATGTATTTAAATTGGCTGCGGAAGAAGATGTACGCGTCATGCTAGACGGGCAGGGGGCTGACGAGCAACTTTTTGGTTACCATGGTGCCATGGGCGTACGTTTTGGAGCATTGTTCCGCAGTATGCGTTGGGTGCAGTTATTGCGTGAGTTTGTGAAGGTTCATAATATACATGGATATTCATATAGAACGCTGATTGCGCAATTCGCCGCTTCTGTGTTGCCGCAACCAATGCAGTCTATATTAAGAAAAATGTTGGGAAAAACAACGTCTGTTCCTGATTGGATCGATTGGAATGTTTTGTCTGCGATGAGGGTGTCGCCGTTTAAGGGGGCAGAAAAGTCAGTTTACGATTATTGTTATGCTCAGATGACATCGACAAATTTGCAAATGTTGTTGCATTGGGAAGATCGCGATTCAATGGCGCATTCGATTGAATCACGTGTTCCTTTCCTGGACTATCGTGTTGTTGAGTTTTCGATGGGTATTCCAGATGATTACAAGACCTGTAATGGAGTAACGAAACGGATTCTTCGCGCCGGTATGAGTGGCACTATACCGAATGAAATCCGTGATCGTATGGATAAAATTGGATTTGCAACGCCAGAAGAAGTCTGGGTGCGTGAAGCTGCTCCTGATTTGTTCCGTCAAAAAATGAAAGAAGCGATAGAGAGCTCACAGGGAATTTTGAATTCAAACTGCATGAATATACTGGAAGATGTTATTGCGGGGCGCAAGCCATTCAGCTTTGTGATTTGGCGTATGATTAATTTTGGCGAATGGATGAAATTGTTTTCTGTTCGTGTGGCGAGGTAGAGTGAAAATTTGTACAATCGTGGGGGCGCGCCCCCAGTTTATCAAGGCGGCCGTTGTGTCGCGGGCCCTCGCAAATGTTCCTTCTTGCGTTGAAATTATCATTCATACAGGGCAGCATTATGATCCTAATATGTCTGATATTTTCTTTGATGAAATGGAGATTCCAAAGCCTGCCTATAATCTGGGCGTAGGAGGCGGTACGCATGGTCAAAATACGGGGCGGATGATTGAGGGAATCGAGGCGATTTTCCTGAAGGAACAGCCTGACTTCGTGCTTGTTTATGGCGATACGGACTCGACGTTGGCGGGCGCATTGGCGGCGGTGAAGCTGCATATTCCTGTTGCGCATGTCGAAGCTGGGCTGCGTTCATTTAATCGAAAAATGCCAGAAGAGATTAATCGTGTTTTAACAGACCATGCGTCTGATATCTTGTTTGTCCCTACAAAAACGGCCAAGAAGAATTTGCTGGATGAGGGTATATCGGGCGAACATGTGCAGATTGTAGGGGATGTTATGTTGGATGCTGCACGGTTTTATGGAAGAAAAGCTGAGGAGGAGAGTAATATTCTTAAGCGTCATTCTCTGCATAAAAGCGGCTATATTCTGGCAACAATTCATCGTGCGGAAAATACAAACGATGGGGATCGTATGCGATCTATCTTTAAAGGTTTTTCCGCGTGTAATGATGAAATAATTTTACCAATTCATCCGAGGACGCAAAAAATGATTTCCAATCTTGGTTTGGCTGTTCCAGGCAATGTTCGTGTTATTGATCCGGTGGGCTATTTGGATATGGTGGCTTTAGAAAAAAATGCGATGTTGATTGCAACCGACAGTGGAGGGGTTCAAAAAGAAGCTTATTTCCATGAAGTTCCTTGCATTACATTGCGTGATGAAACGGAATGGGTTGAGCTTGTTGATGCGGGGGCGAATATTTTAGTCGGTGCGGATTCAGAAAAAATAAGCGTCGCATTAAGTTCCAAACATTGTGGTGACGATGTGTTTTCTGGCGAATTGTACGGTGATGGCGATGCGGCAGGGAAGATTGTTTCATATTTATCTGCAGGGCTGTAGTCGTGAGTATTCGGAAAAAGATACTGGTCGCTTGTCTTGCTGATCCCAGTGGCAATCCCCGGCCTGGGCGGGTGATTTCTTTGTGCAAAAATATGGGGCACAACGTGGATGTGGCCAGCTTCGCACTGAGAAATAATATGGATATTGACGCGCATTATGCGTTTCATTTTCCATCACAGAAAATTGTGAGCCGAGTATGCTGGAAAATTATTCGCATGTGGTCGGCTCTGTTGCCATTTGAGGCCATATCTGAATTTTTGAATGATCGCCGGTGGGGATTTGCTGGCGTTAAAGACGCGCTTTTGCAGAATAAGTATGATGCAATTGTTGTGCATGATGCGTGGCTGTTGCCTTTTGTTTTTAAAATTAAAGGCAATGCGAAAGTTGTTTTTGATGCGCGTGAATATTATCCCGGTGAGATGGAGGGGAATCTCCTGTGGCGTATTATTGACCGACCGGAAAAGGTGCGTGTCTGTCGTAAATATATGCCTTTGTGTGATCGGATTATGACTGTTTCACCTGGGATTGTTAAGCGTTACAAAGATGATTTGGGCGTTACATCGAATCTTGTTCGTAGTACGCCGCAATTTTATGATGCGTCTCCGCGTGATGTTCAGAATAATATTGTTCGCATGGTTCACCATGGCGGGGCAAATCGTGATAGAAAGCTGGAAAACATGATCGATATGTTTTCCATGCTGGACGATCGGTTTACGTTGGATTTTTATTTAACGGGAAGCCCGTTATATAAGAAAGAGTTGCAAAAACGTGCGGCGGGACAAGACCGTATTCGTTTTCTGGATCCCGTTCCATTTAATCAAATTCTGCCCATGTTGCAGAATTATGATATTGGTCTCTATCTTCTTGAGCCGACTGGCTTCAATACTGAATACTCTCTGCCGAATAAGTTTTTTGAATTTATTCAAGCACGCCTTATGCTTGCGATTGGCCCATCACCTGATATGGCTTCGCTGTTGGGGGAGTATGATTGCGGAATTGTTGCGGATGATTTTAACCCCAAAACAATGGCGTGGGCGCTGAATGCTTTAACGCCGGAGGTCATTATGCAGAAGAAAATGGCATCTGACCGGGCCGCCCGAGATCTTTGTTTTGAAGAAGAAAGTAAGAAAATCGTTTCGATCCTCAACGAAATTGGGATTAACTAGCCGCTTCAAGGTAAGCAAAAACCCCCGCCAGATTGGCGGGGGTTTTGTTTTGGGAGATTACGCCCCGGCCAGCGCCTCGTTCAAATCTTCAATAATATCCTCAACGCTCTCAATGCCGATGGACAGGCGGACCACTTCGGGCCCAACCCCGGCGGATTTTTGTTGCTCTGGGCTCATTTGGGCGTGGGTGGTGGAGGCGGGGTGGATGATCAGGCTGCGGGTGTCGCCGATGTTGGCGAGGTGGCTGAACAGTTTGACGGATTGAACGGCTTTGCCGGCATCTACGCCATCTTTCACCGCGAAGGTGAAGACGGAACCGCCCCAGCCATTGCGCAGGTATTTTTTTGCGAGCGCATTGTATGGGCTGGAGGGAAGGGCGGAGTGGTTGACCTTGGCCACCTTGGCGTGGTTTGCCAAAAATTCGGCGACCTTGATGGCGTTGGTGCAATGGCGTTCCATGCGCATGGACAGCGTTTCGATGCCGTTCATGGTGATCCATGCGTTCATCGGTTGCTGGTTCATTCCTAAATCGCGCAGGCCCACGGCGTGGTTGTGAATGGCCACGGGCATGGTCGGGAATTGTTTGGCGAAGATAATCCCGTTATAGCCTTTGTCTGGTTGGGTGAGAGCCGGGAATTTATCGGCATGTTTCATCCAATCAAACTTCCCGCCATCAACCACGCAACCGCCCATGGCGTTGCCTTGGCCGTTCAGGAATTTGGTCGTGGAATGCACGACGATGGATGCGCCATATTCGAACGGGCGGCACAGATACGGTGTGGCGATAGTGTTGTCGACGATCAGGGGAATCCCCGCTTGATCGGCAATCTTGGCGATGGCTTCCAGATCGACGATAACGCCTTCCGGGTTGGATAATGTCTCAACGAAAATCGCGCGCGTGCGGTCGGTGATGGCCGCGCGGAAATTATCCGGGTTGGTCGGGTCAACGAAGTTGGTTTTCCATCCGAAGGAGCGGCTGAAGCTCAAACCCAACTGGTTGGCGGTGCCGCCATAGAGTTTTTTGGATGCAACAATTTCATCCCCCGCATTCATCAATGTGAACAGGATGAGCAGGTGGCCAGACAGGCCGGATGCGGTGCAGGTAGCACCCGTGCCGCCTTCCAACGCGGCGATTCGTTCTTCCAGTGCCGCAACAGTCGGGTTGGTCAGGCGGGAATAGGAATAGCCCATTTCGCGCAGTTGAAAGATATCGGCGGCCTGTTTCGCGTCTTTAAAGACGAAGGCGGCGGATTGGTGAATCGGCAGAGTCCGGGCGCCCGTGGTCGGATCCGGGGCAGCGCCGGCATGGACGGAGAGGGTCTCAAAGCCCTGTTGGGCGGCGGTTTGGTCTTTCATTGTGGTGCTTCCCATTGTTTTTCCCCTTATTTCAATCGTTTTTGCGAGGGTATTATAATACCCTTTTTATAAGGGGTTGTTTTTAAACGTATTTTTCCAAAACCTTGTCACTTTTTTGTGTTGACTTGGGTTCTGGAATGTTTCATAACCGCACAGCTTTAAAGGCAACACGGCCACTGGCGGGCATTGTCCCCCGCCATGGACTAGAAAACAAGGTTGAAAGTGATGAAGACATATTCTGCAAAACCCAGTGATATCCAGAAGAAATGGGTCATTGTTGACGCCGAGGGCGTTGTTCTGGGCCGTCTGGCCTGTGTTATTGCCGACCACCTGCGCGGCAAGCACAAAACCACCTACACCCCGCACATGGATGATGGCGACAACGTGATCGTTATCAACGCGGAAAAGGTGAAAATTACCGGTAAGAAAAAAGAACAAGACATTTTCTACTGGCACACCGGCTATCCGGGCGGGATCAAAGGCCGCACCAAGGGCGAAATCCTGGAAGGCAAATACCCGGGCCGCGTTATCGAGAAGGCTGTTGAGCGCATGATGCCGGAAGGCCCGCTGACCAACCATCTGATGACCAACCTGCGTATTTATGCCGGGACGGAACATCCGCATGCCGCACAAAATCCGGAAGTTCTGGATGTTGCCGCCATGAACCCGAAAAACAAACGCAAATAATCGTCACAGGTAAGGAATTTAGAAAATGGCTACGAAAACTGAAACCGTGAACGATCTGAAAGACCTGAAACAAGCCGTTGGCGTTGATGTTGCCGCACCGGTTGTGCGTGAACGCAAAGTTGACGCTCAGGGCCGTTCCTATGGCACGGGCCGTCGTAAAGACGCCGTTGCGCGCGTATGGGTAAAGCCGGGTAAAGGCACTGTGACCGTGAATGGTCGTGACCAGTCCGTTTACTTCGCTCGTCAAACCCAACGTCTGATCCTGAACCAACCGTTCCTGATCTGCAATCGCGTCGGCGAATTCGACGTGATCTGCACGGTCACCGGCGGTGGTCTGTCCGGTCAGGCTGGTGCTGTACGCCACGGTATCTCCCGTGCTCTGCAAAACTTCGACCCGGCTCTGCGCCCGGTTCTGAAGAAAGCCGGCATGCTGACCCGTGACAGCCGCGTTGTTGAACGTAAAAAGATCGGTCTGCACAAAGCCCGTCGTTCCAAACAGTGGGCAAAGCGTTAATCGCTTCGTTTTTACACAAAATTCAAAAACGCCCGGTTTTCGCCGGGCGTTTTTCTTATGGGGCTTTTGTGATAGGGTTTTTCTATGTTTACACGTGTGTTCAAAGGAAAATTACCACAAATTGACGCCTCGGCTTTTGTTGCCGAAACGGCGGCCATCATTGGCGATGTTGTGGTGGGAGCGGGCGCCAGCATTTGGTATGGCTGTACCCTGCGCGGTGATGTGAACAATATTGTTATCGGTGCCCGCACCAATATTCAGGATGGAACAATCATCCACGTATCATCAACGACGCAAGGTACCTATGTCGGTGATGATGTGACGGTGGGGCATGGGGCAATCTTGCATGCCTGTACCATTGGTGATCGTGCCTTTATCGGCATGCAGGCCTGTGTGATGGATGACGCCACGGTTGAGGCCGATGCTATGGTCGCCGCCGGTGCCTTGGTTACGCCTGGCAAGACCGTGCCGTCTGGGCAATTATGGGGTGGGCGCCCGGCGCGTTATATGCGCGATTTGACGGATGATGAAAAGAAATTCCTGCTGTTTTCTGCGGAACGTTACGCCAAATTGGCGCAGACCTACCGGGCGGAGCCGGGGGCGATGGAATGACGCAACGCATTCTCCCGTCCGGGATTATGGTTGTCAGCGATGATCTCTATGATCCGACGAGGCATGTGGATGGTGTGAATTACACCCATCTGACCGGAGGGATTTATCTGCCCGTACCGATGCATGAGCTGAATCTGGCGCAGTTGCAGGATGTAAACCGCTTGCGTGATCGGGGTTTCAAATCCGGTATTGAGCAAAAGAATGATGCCCTGAAAGGCATGGTGGCTGATGCGGTTTCAAATTTCACTGCGGGCCGTTCATTTGGCATTGTTGATGTGGGCAGTGGTTTAACGACCATGGCACCTTATTTCCCGGGTGCGTCCTGTTACGTGTCGATTGATATCGATCCGCATGTGGTGGATGCATTGCGTCAGCAGGGTGTAGAATCTCATCTGGCTAAAAATATTCGCGACGTGAATATGGGTGGACATGATGTGAATGTATTGATTGCGCTGTATATGCTGCAGTTCAATGTGCATGATGATTTTTTCGAAGGCTTGGCATCCATCATGCGTGAAGATGATGTGATGTTCGCCAATCTTTATCGCATTGATGATGCGCGCAAATGTTGGCTGCGTGACCAGGCGGTGGCTGCAGGCCTGATGATCGGGCCGGAGATCGCGGATACAAAGATATCGCCGGGGCGGCAGGTGTTTTGGACGATGGCGAAGGATCAAAGCGCAGCCGATCGGTTGGCGGCGATGTTTGGGGCAAAACTGTCTTCACTCCCTCTCCCATAGGGAGAGGGCTGGGGTGAGGGGTTTTTGTGGTGGGTTTATTTCCCCTCACCCTAATCCTAACCCTCTCCCTATGGGAGAGGGGATAAGACGGGATAAATTACTCCGCTCTGGCCTTCACGTAACTGCCGGGGGCGTTTTCAATGGGTTTGAGCGTGCCGCCGCCGGGCTTTCTGGCGGGCACTTTGGGGCCGGATTTGTCCTCAATCCATTTGATCCAATCATCCCACCATGATCCTTCGTAATGTTTGGCTTCGGCCAGCCATTTGTCGGGGGATGATTTCAAATCATTGTTCTTCCAATATCCGTATTTGCCCGATGTCGGCGGATTAACGACGCCCGCAACGTGGCCAGACATGGCCAAAGTGAATTGTACATCCCCGCCCAGAATACGCGCGCCCGAAAATGTCGCCATCCATGGGGCGATATGGTCTTCCTTGGTTGACAGGAAATAGGCAGGCGTATCGATTTTATGCGCATCAATTGGAACATCATCAATCTTGATCGCGCCGGGGCGGGTCAGTTTGTTTTCAATGTACATATTGCGCAGATAATAGCTGTGCATCGCCGCCGGCATATTGGTGGAATCGTCGTTCCAATACAGCAAGTCAAACGGGAACGGTTCACGACCCAACAGGTAGTTATTGACGACAAAGCTCCAGATCAAATCATTGGCGCGGAGCAGGCTGAACGTATCCTTTAAACGCTGGGCAGCCAGGAAGCCACGCTCAGACATTTCATTTTCCATGGCGTGGAGCTGTTCCTCGTCAATGAAAACCTTGATATCGCCCGCATCTTCAAAATCAATCAGCGTGGTCAGGAATGTGGCCGATGCAATGCGCGTTTCTTCGCCCTTGCCGCGCCCCTTCATCCACGCCAGTGCCGTGGTCAGCAATGTGCCACCCAGACAGTAGCCAATGACGTTGCAATCTTTCTCACCCGTCGCGGCTTCAACCGCGTCCAGTGCGCTTAAAACGCCATCCTTCATATAGTCAACGAAGGTTTTCATGGCCAGCCGCTTGTCCGGGTTGGCCCATGAGATGATGAAGACTGTCTGTCCCTTGTTCAGCAAATAACGAATAAATGAATTATCCGGGCGCAAGTCGAGAATATAAAATTTATTGATCCATGGCGGGATAATCAGAAGGGGGCGTTTGTAAACGTCCTTCGTGGTTGGTTCATACTGAATCAACTGGATCAGGTCGTTTTGATAAATCACCTTGCCCGGTGTCGTGGCAATGTTTTCGCCAATTTTAAAGGCGTCGTAATCCGTTGTGCTGATCTGCAATTTTCCACGACCGCGTTCCAGATCTTCCAGCAAGTTCTGGAATCCCTTGACCAGATTTTCGCCGTTGCTTTCAATCGTGGCCTGCAATACATCCGGGTTGGTCAGGATAAAATTACTGGGCGCCATCGCATCAACGATCTGGCGGGTGTAAAATTCAACCTTGCGACGCGTGTCTGGGTCCAGCCCCTCGGTTTTACGCACAACATCATGCATCCACCGGCTGGACATCAAATAAGATTGTTTGATGAAATCGAACAGGGCGCTGTCCTGCCACGCGGCGTTTTTGAAGCGGCGATCACCCTTGTCCGGGGCGAAGTGGGGGGCAACATCTTCGCCGGCCATGCGGCGGGCGCTGTCCTGCCATAACGTCATCCAGTTGCGCCAATATTCGGCCTGCATCTCGGTCAGCTTTTGTGGGTCGGAATAAAGGTGCTGCATAAAATCGACCCAGGCGCGCGTGGCATTCATCGGGTCCAATGCCATGCCACCGGGGTGGTGCATGGTGATCTCCTGTTGTTTCTGCATCCAGCTTTGCATCATTGGCTGGATATGGCTGTACGCTTCGGTCAGGCTCTTGCTCAAAGCCATGGGATCGAAAGGCAGGTCTTGGGTCTGCTTTGCTGCGGTGTTCGGTGTTTCGGTGGGCGTTTTCTTTTTGGTCATAAGAGGCCTCCGGGCGATGCGGGATTATCGTGCCCGAAAACGGCATAAATTTAAACCGGAAAAGGCGTCTGTATGACCTTAATTCAACCGTGGCGGGGTGACATCATCGTCGAATGAAATCTGGTTCAGGATGGTTTCATCAATAACCACCTGATTTCGGCCATTTTGCTTGGCGCGGTACAGCGCGTGGTCGGCCCGGACCAGCATGGTGTTAATGGATTCATTCGGGTCGTTGGGGTTCAGCGAAGCCACCCCGATGCTGACCGTCATTTTTGTAATAATTCCATCCCCGGAATCGATCACCTTCTCTTCAATCAAGCGGCGCAGGCGTTCGGCCACCTTATAGGCCCCGGTGGTATCCGTTTCGGGCAGTAAGACCGCAAATTCTTCACCACCCAAACGGCCAATCATCGGCGTGGCTTCATCTTCCATATCGGATTGCAACGTGTTGCGGGCGAGGCGGTTCAGGTTCATGTCGTCAACCCGCGTGACAATATCGGTCCCGCGCAGGAATTCCGCGCTGCTGGTAGCTAGTAATTTGATGGCGATATCGCCAACGTGGTGACCGAATGTGTCGTTGATTTTCTTGAAATTGTCGATGTCCAGCAACAGGATGGACAGCGGGCGTTTATACCGGATCGCCCGGATAACCTCGACCGATTCACGCATGAAATGGCGGCGGTTGCTGATCCCGGTCAGTTCGTCCGTCGTGGCCATGCGTTCAAGGTTGAGTTCAAGGGCATAGGCCTTCCGGCGTGTCAGAATAACAATGTAGGTGATGGCGGTGCCCAATGACGCATACATCATCACGAAATAGTTTGCGTTGACCATCTGCACGGGGGTGTAGCCCTTGAGCGTCATCATGCCGTTGATAATGACGAATGAAAAACTGCTCATCAACAGGGCGGAGCGGACGGAGGGCATCAGCGGCACCAGAAGGAATGGCACCAGCGCACCCGCCAGCCCGATAATAAACCCGTCCGGGATCAGAAGCAGGATATGCGACACGTTAAACACCATGGCGACCAGGGCGGCCACGGCCACAGATTCACAAATCTGCCCCGCGATGGGCAGGAACATCAGGAACAACAGGAACAGATAAAGCGGGATCAGGTACAGGCGGACGGGAATAAGGTGCGGCAATAATTCCGACCCGGCCAGAATGAAGTCCCAGTAAATGAACAGGGGGTAGAGCAGTGTCGCGACAATCAAACAGGTCCGCACGAACGGCACAAACCGTTCGCGTTGCGCGTCCAGATATTTCTCCTCGACTTCGTCAGAGAAGGAGACTGGCTTTGGGAAACTGAACAATTGCGTCCAACGCGGGAACGTCGACACGGCGGGCCAATCCTTTTCTATGCCCCTGAAAGATCAGGGTAATTTTTACACAAGATAGACGGGGATAAACCCCATGCTCATCCTAGGGGAAGAGGGTTACTTTATTGTTAAATAACGCAGAATTCTGCGGATTTAATGCTGGATTCCGGCTTTGGACAGGGAATCGGGCGGGAAAACTTGGGGCCGGGGCCCCGGAACCCCTTGAAAAGCCGGGATTCGCGGGCCACCATGGGGCCCGATTTTGACTCACGCTTGACCGCCTTTTCTGCGGAGGATATCCCCTTGAAACCGTTTAAACTTCTGACTTTGTCCTGTGTGTCCGTCCTGGCCTTATCTATGGCGGCGTGCGGCCAGTTTGCCCGTGACCTTGATACGGCGTTTAATGGTGGTTTCAACGATCCGGCCTATACAGTCAGCCAGCCTGACATCACCATGCCGACGCCCCCGGCGCGCGTGGATTACAACAGCTTGGCCGCTCAATATTCCAACAGCTCGGTTCAGCTATACACATTGGACGATGCGCCCGTTCCGGTGCGTCAGTCGGTGCAGATGCCGGGTGATATGCGTTATGCCGCAGGCGGTTTGCAAGCCAGCACCGATCCATCGGTGACGGTGTTCCCCTTTGCGGATGGCGGTTACGTTCCGGGTGTCCGCCCGACACAGGCCCAGCATCGTGGTGGCCCGTTGTTGCCAATGCCGACCGATATTGGCGGTATTCCGACCTATGCCGGAAGCCCGGCCCGTATTTACTTTGAACACGGCTCCGCCGCGCTCAGCGCCACAACGCGCCAGGTTCTGGGCAGTGTAGCCCAGCGTTACCTGGAACAAACGCCGGGTTATATGGTGGAGGTGGGCGGCCATGCCAGCACCCGCACGGATGTCGCCGATCCGGTGAAGAGCCGCATCATCAACTTTGATATGTCGATGAAACGCGCGATGGCGGTGACCAAGCAACTGATCCGTGATGGTGTTCCGGTGGATGTGGTCAAGGCCACGGCCTATGGCGACACGCATCCGGCCGTTGTTGAAAACAGCGCCGCGGACGAAGCCCGCAACCGTCGCGTCGAAATCATTACACGCCCGCGCTGATATCACCTGAAGGGAGATGCCCATGACTGCTGATACGTTCCGGATTGGTCTGGCTGGTCTGGGGACCGTCGGTGTGGGTGTCATTAAAATCCTGCAAACCCATGCGGATATGATCGCCGCCCGGGCCGGGCGCAAGATTGAAGTTCTGGCGATTAGTGCGCGGGATCAGGGGCGTGACCGTGGTGTGGATCTGTCCGCCTATGAATGGACCGAAAACCCCGAACGCATGGCGGGCGACCCGCGTCTGGATGCAGTGGTCGAGGTGATGGGCGGATCCGATGGCCCGGCGCTGTCCTTGGTTGAGACCGCATTAAAGGCCCGCAAGCCTGTTGTGACAGCGAACAAGGCCTTGATCGCCACGCACGGTGTGCGTCTGGCCGGGCTGTCGGATCAAACTGGAACCCCGTTGAAATTCGAAGCCGCCGTGGCCGGTGGCATTCCGGTGATTAAAGCCTTGCGCGAAAGTTTTGCCGGCAACCGCTTGAACGCGGTTTATGGCATTTTGAATGGCACATGCAATTACATCCTGACCGAAATGCGCCGTACGGGCCGCAATTTTCTGGATGTGTTGGAGGAAGCGCAGGCCAAGGGCTATGCCGAGGCTGATCCGACTTTTGATATTGATGGTATTGATGCCGCGCACAAGCTGTCCATCCTGACGGCGTTGGGGTTTGGCGTAAAACCCGATTTTCCGGCCATGAAAATTGCCGGCATTCGCCATGTCAGTGCGGGTGACATCGACCATGCGGCGGAATTGGGCTATCGCATCAAATTGCTGGGTGTGGCCCGGCGTTTGGATGATGGGAAAATCGTGCAATCGGTTGAACCGTGCTTGGTTCCCGAAGGTCACCCGCTGGCTGCCGTGGATGATGTGTTCAACGCCGTGTTTGTTGATGGCGATTTCATGGGCAAGGAAATGCTGGTTGGGCGTGGCGCGGGCGAGGGGCCAACGGCATCCGCGGTGGTTGCTGATTTGATCGATCTGGTGCGCGGTGATCGCGGCCCGTCATTCGGTGTGCCGGTGGATGATCTGGTCACGGCCACATGGGCGGGGCCGGCGGATATTATCAGTGGGTTTTACCTGCACCTGAACGTGTTGGATAAACCCGGCGTTCTGGCTGCCGTGTCGGCGATCCTGCGCGATTACAATGTTTCGGTCGAAGCCATGATCCAGCGCGGACGTAACCCGGACCAACCCGTGTCCATCGTCCTGACCACGCATGAGGCCCGTCAGGCCGACATTGATGGTGCCTGTGCCGAAATTGCCAAATTGCCACAGGTGACGGGGTCGCCCTGTGTCATGAAATTGATCGAGATATAAAAAAACAGGCCGCAAAATCTGCGGCCTGTTTTCTTTACGCAATAAACGCAGAAACGATTATCGTGCCAGTTTCGGCAGCAAACGGTAACGGGACGAGCCGTCGCTGTTGATCGCGGTCATACCGAAACGATTTTGATCAATGGTTTCGAACATAGCGGTCCAGTGACCGGTTGCGCGCAGGCCTTTCAGAACAGCCATGCTCTGACCTTCGTCGCTGAATGCGATGTAACCCGGCTTGTCTGCTGTCGGTGCTTTTTCTACATAGTGCAGTTTGGCTTCAACGCCAGCCAGCACGGCTTCAACCGGGCCCAAGGCTTTTGCTTTTGCAGCGGACAGGGCGTTGAACATGTCTTTGTTGGTGACCGGGATGGCAAAGCGCATACCGTCTTTTGCCAGTTTAGCGAAATCGTCGCTCATCGTGTTGAAGATGGAGGCGAATTTTTGGGCTTCTTGGTACATTCTTTTGGTCCTCTATTACCGTTGGTTTGAAGTCGGGCGTTCTTATAAACTCTGTTGTTACTGGCGTACAGCCAGAACGTTGTAGCAGGAGCCATTCCGATCCTGCATACGCAGGGACTGTACGACGCCTTTGTGATTAATCTCGCACAATGTCGTGCTGTGACCGCAATCGTGCATAGCGTTTTGGAAGACGTGGGCCAGATCGCGGTTGTTGAATGTCACAAAACCGGGCAGGTCGCCATGGCGGCTCGGGTTCTGGGTGGTAAACCGCATCGTTTCACCCTTGGCGCGCATCAATGTTGCAACGGCCTTGATTTGCGGATTGTCGCTTTTAACCAGGATATTTTCCGCCGCATCGAATTCATCATTGGTGGGCAGAATAACGGCGTAGTTTTTGCCATTCATGCTTTCACGGGCCAGCGTCCCGGAAATCATATTGAACAGGGACAAAACATGCTCCCGCATTTGAAACATACTCCGCATCGGGTCATACCTCGAATACAGTGAACTGATGGCGCTTTGTACATTTTGTTAATTGGTTATGTCAAGAAAATGTGGTGGCGGCCCCGGAATAGGGCCAGATGGGGTGGATAGGGCGGAAATCCGCCATTTTTGCGCTTTGATCCGGGGGCGTCCCGGCCCTAAACTGGGGCTATACTCCTAAAAAACAAGGGATCACAGGAATGAGCGCCACCGCCATGAAACCATCCACACCGCTTGCCAACGACGCTTTCGCCATGGACCGTAACCTGGCACTGGAGGCCATTCGTGTGACCGAGGCCGCCGCCCTGGCCGCCTCCCGCCTGGTCGGGCGCGGGGATGAGAAGGCCGCGGACGCCGCCGCCGTGGATGCCATGCGCGAAGCGTTGAACAGCCTGTCCATGCGCGGCACCGTGGTGATTGGTGAAGGCGAACGCGACGAAGCCCCGATGTTGTATATCGGTGAACAGGTGGGCGCAGGCGTTGGCCCTGAGATTGATATTGCCCTCGACCCGTTGGAGGGCACAACCATTACCGCCAAGGGCGGATCGAACGCGCTGGCCGTGATGGCGTTGGCGGACAAGGGTGGGTTTTTGAATGCGCCCGATACCTACATGGAAAAAATGGCCATTGGCCCCGGCCTGCCCACCAACATCCTTGATCTGGATGCCCCGCCGCAGGAAATCCTGCGCAAACTGGCCGAAGCCAAGGGCGCGCAGATTTCGGATTTGCAGGTCTGTATCCTCGATCGCGCCCGCCATGCCGATATGATCGCCGCCGTGCGGTCCACCGGCGCACGGATCAGCTTTATTCAGGATGGCGACGTCAGCGGTGTCATCGCCACCACTGATCCTGATACCGGCATTGATATTTATATGGGCACCGGCGGCGCACCGGAAGGTGTGTTGGCTGCCGCCGCCCTGCAATGCACGGGCGGACAAATGCTGGGCCGTCTGGTGTTCCGGAATGACGGTGAAATTTCCCGCGCGGAAAAATGTGGCATTCGCGATCTGAAAAAAATCTACACGCTGAACGAATTGGCGAAACCGCAAAACGTCATGTTCGCCGCAACGGGTGTGACCAATGGTGCGATGCTGAAAGGTGTCCGCCGGTTCGCGGGTGGGGCGGTCACGCATTCCATCATCATGCGCTCCAAATCCGGCACGATCCGCAAGATTGAATCGACGCACAATTTTAATCGTAAGGAAGATGCGTATTAACCCTTTTTTATCGTCATACCGGCGAAGGCCGGTATCCATAGGATAGATTGTATGGACCCCGGCCTGCGCCGGGGTGACGATAGATAGAGAAAGAACAAAAACAAATGGCCCAAACCATCCTCAACGTCGACCGGTCCATCATGCAATCGCGGTGGGTGTATTCCCCCGCCAATGGCGATGATGTTGCCCGCATGGTGCAGGGGCATGGCTTGCCCGAAATCGTTGCGCGCCTTCTGGCCGCGCGGTCGGTGGTGCCGGATGATGTTGAAAAATTCCTGACCCCCAAACTGTCCCGCGATTTCCCGGATCCGTTCCGGCTCAAGGGCATGGATGCGCTGGCCAACGATCTGGCCGATGCGGTTATCAACGGGCGCAAAATCGCCGTGTTCGGTGATTTCGACGTGGATGGTGCGACATCCACCGCCATTCTGGTGCGGTTTTTCCGCCATTGCGGGCTGGATACACCGCTTTACATCCCCGACCGGATGAAGGAAGGCTACGGCCCGAACATCAACGCGCTGAACACGCTCAAACAAAACGGGGCCGATCTGGTCATCATGGCCGATTGCGGCACCACCGCGTTCGATGTGGTGGAACAGGGGCGGAACCTCGGCCTCGACATCGTCATCCTCGACCACCACGAGGCGGAAGACAAACTGCCCGTCGCCAACCACATCATCAACCCCAAACGCCGTGATGATGACAGCGGTTACGACATGCTGGCCGCCTGCGGTGTGGCATTCATGACGTGCGTCGCGATGAACAAGGTTTTGCGTGAACGCGGATTCTTCGGCGCGCGTGGTGATGCGCCGTTAAAAGACTGGATCGACATTCTCGCCCTCGGCACCGTATGCGATATGGTGCCGTTGAATGGCCCGAACCGTTTGTTCGTGAAATACGGCCTTGAAAAAATGGCCACCACCAATAACCCCGGTCTGGCCGCGTTGTTACAGGTGGCGGGGGTGAAGAACGCGCCCGATGCTTATACCTGCGGCTTTATGCTCGGCCCCCGTATCAATGCGGGCGGGCGGATACACAAGGCCGATCTGGGCGCAAAATTGCTGTCCACCGATGATGCGGAAGAGGCCAAAAACATTGCGTGGACGTTGAATGATTGCAACGACAAACGCAAAGACATGCAATCCGAAATGATGGATCAGGCGTTGAAGATGGTTGCCGATCTGGGCCTTGACCAACATCCCGCCATTCTGGTCGGCGATGAAAGCTGGCATCCGGGTCTGAACGGTCTGGTCGCCGGGCGTTTGGTTGAAAAATACAAAAAACCCGCCGCCGTGATTGCTTACGCGCCGGGCCATGATGTTGCGTTGGAGGGGCGCGGTTCTGGCCGCTCCATCCCCGGCATCAACATCGCCGCGGCATTCATCGACGCACGCCATGAAAATCTAATTGTAAAGGGTGGCGGCCACGCCATGGCTGCGGGCTTCACCATTCTGCCCGACCAAATTCCCACCTTCCGCGATTTCTTCTACAAACACATCGCCGCCCAAGCCGCGGGCCGCGTGGTGGTGAATGAAACGCATGTGGACGGCGTCCTCAGCGTACGCGGTGCCAACCTGCCGCTGATGAAAACTCTGGCTCAGGTCGGCCCCTTCGGCCAAGCCAACCCCGAACCCGTATTCGTCCTTCCCGACGTCAAAATCTTCAGTGCCGATCTGGTCGGCACCGACCACGTGCGCACATTGATCGTCGATTCCGACGGCGGCGGCACCCGCATGAAAGCCATGGCCTTCCGCGCCGCTAATACCCCCGTGGGGCAAACCTTACTCTCCGGCGCCGGCCGCACCGTCCATCTCCTCGGTCGTTTAAAGATCAACGAGTGGCAGGGGAAGGAGAGCGTGGAGTTTCATATTGAGGATGTGGCAACAACTGTTTAGTTAAATAGTTTGTCTTTATCTTCTGCCTTTATAAACATTAAAACCAAATCGCCATCTTTTAGTTGATTATCTCTATGGCCTAGGTCTTTTCTAATTTCTCTTAAGATCTTATCAATGGTTAGAATTTGTTTTTTTATATCTCCGCTGTTTTCAAAACAGAGTCTTTCATAAGATTCGAGGGTTTTGATGATTTTTTGATCACCCCAGATCATTAATTCACGTTTGAACTTCATTAGGGCTTCTGTCATTTCTTCTTGCGACAGAGGTCCTCCGTTCCTTTGGGTGTTAAATAACTCAAATAAGAGGTTGATGAAAATTATATAGGCCCCTCTTTTTTCTATGAAATGCCGGGAGTTTATCTCAAGTGTCTTCGTTCCTCGTTGTGTCCAAAAACCTATTGCGAGCGCTCCTAGCGCGCCAATAATAGCGGCGGTAATTTCTGGGGGAGATGCCATCAAGCTTTTTATAAATACATATAAGCTTGAGGTGGTAATTAAGCTTGTTAAAATCCCTATAAAAAATAAAAGTATATTGTTTTTCATGTGGTCGCCCGCGGGATGGTTTCCTAAGTGTTTATTTAGTGAGTTTAATATTTCGGTTTTGGCCTCAATAAAAAAGCCCCCAAATCGGGGGCTTTTTTATTAAATTGGCGTCCCCTACGGGATTCGAACCCGTGTCGCCTCCGTGAAAGGGAGGTGTCCTAGGCCTCTAGACGAAGGGGACAGCCGAAGGATGGGGTTTTCTAATCAATGGCGCGGGGGAAATCAAGCACTTTCTGATATAAATTACATTTACATAACGAAAAAATTGTGGCCGCTTCCATTATCAAGGTTTGGGTTGGTGGGCGTGTGGGCAGGAACGGGGTATTTTTTCATGGGGGATTTTTGCGGCGTTCGGCATCTGCTACGCTTCGCGCATGGAAATGCATCTCCCCTTTCAAGCCGAATTGCTGGTCTTTCTGGCGATTACGGCCATCTTGGTTCCGGTGTTCAGCCGTTTGCGGTTGAACCCCGTTCTTGGTTTCTTGCTGGCCGGTGTGGTCATCGGGCCGTATGGGCTTGGGCGGCTGGCGGGGGATTATCCGTTCCTGTCCGCCATCGTGTTTGAAGATGTGAAGGGTGTGTCCATTCTGGCTGAGCTGGGGGTTATTTTCCTGCTCTTTACTATCGGGTTGGAATTGTCGCCGCAACGTCTGTGGGCCATGCGGCGGATGGTGTTCGGGTTGGGTACGGCGCAGATTGTCGCGACGGCGGCGGTGATTGGGGCGGTGGCCTATATGTGGGGCAACTCCGGGCCGGCATCGGCGGTGATTGGCACGGCGCTGGCGCTGTCATCCACGGCGATGATCATGAAAATTCTGTTTGATCGGCAACAATTCGCATCCCCCGTGGGTCAGACGAGTTTTTCCATCCTGTTGATGCAGGATCTGGCCGTGGTTCCGTTGATCTTCATGGTGGCCATGTTGCAGGACAAGGGGGCGGGCGCGGAACAAAACGTACTCCTCTCGCTTCTGCTGGCGTTGGCCAAGGCGGGCGGGGTTGTGGCTGTTCTGGTGGCGCTTGGGCATTTTGTGGTGCGCCCGGCTTTGCGCTATGTCACAGCGGGGGCGCAGGGCCCGGAATTTTTTATGGCGCAAATTCTGCTCATCGTTATTTGTGCGGCCTGGGCCACGGGCGAGGCGGGTCTGTCCATGGCGTTGGGGGCGTTTCTGGCGGGGCTGGTTCTGGCCGAAACCGAATTCCGCAACCAGATTGAGGTGGATATCGAACCGTTTAAGGGCATGTTCCTGGGGCTGTTCTTCCTGTCTGTCGGAATGGGGGTCGATTTGCTGGCGGTGATGGACAATCTGTTCTGGCTGGCGGCATCCGTCTTTGGCATTTTTGCGGTCAAGGCGGTCATTACAACGGGCCTGTGCCGGATTTGGGGCGTGTCTTTGCCCACATCCATTCAAACGGGCCTGGCCCTGGGGCAGGGGGGCGAATTCGCCTTCGTTTTGTTCGGTTTGGCTATGGCATCGGGGGTGGTGGACAAGAATGTCGGCCATTTCATGATGATGCTGGCCAGCCTGACCATGATCCTGACGCCGTTTTATTACCGTTTGGGCGAAATACTGGCCGCGCGGTTGGTAAAACGCAAAGCCAACGGTATGACCGAGGTGATGGAACAGTATGTGAAGGGTGTTGAAGGGCACGTGGTCATCGCCGGGTTTGGCCGCACAGGCCAGGCCGTGGCCGAAGTGATGGAACATAACCAGATCCCGTATGTCGGGCTGGATCATCAATCCGGTCATCTGGAGGCCCTGCGCAAAAAGGGCAAGCCTGTCTTTTACGGTGACGCTTCGCAAACTCATGTGCTCGACAAGGTCAAGGCCACATCGGCCCGCGCCATCATTCTGGCGATGGATGACAAAAAGGCATCGCGCACAGCCATTGAAAATATTCGCCGTCACTGCAAAAACGTGCCAATTTATGCCCGAGCCCGCGATGAAGCCCACGCGGATGATTTGCAAAAACTGGGCGTGAACGATGTTGTGCTGGAAACACGCGAGATCAGCCTGCAGCTGGCAGGACGAGTGTTGCAATGCTTTGAATACTCCGCCGCCGCCGCGGGCCGTGTGCTGGAGAGTGAGCGTGGAGAGGGCGAACAGAAAGGCGACAGCGTGGCCGCCTGATGTGTTCAGGCCAGGCCCGCTTTATCCAATCCGAGAACGGCATCCAGCCCACCCGCCGCCGGGCGGAATGCCACGCCCAACCGGTTCCACATATTGATGCAGCCGATGGCGAAGGTCAGATCGGATAAATCTTTCTCCGAAAAATGTTCCAGTATTTTGGCGTAATCCTCATCAGTAATGCCGTGGGGGCCGATTTTGGTCAGTTTCTCGGTCCATTCCAACGCGGCCTTTTCCTTGTCGGTGAACAGGTTCGATTCATGCCACAGCGGCAAATGGTGCAACCGCAATTCCCGTTCGCCATCCAACCGGGCTTCCTTGGTATGCATGTCCAGGCAGAACAGGCACCCATTCAACTGTGATGCGCGCGTTTTGATAAGGTGGAGCAGCCCATGATCCAGCGCGGATTCTGCTAGAATTTTTTCCATGGCATACAGGGTGTTATAAAGCTGGGGTGAGAGTTTCGGGTAATTGATGCGGTCGGCCATGGGTTTCTCCTGGTTTAAAAATCACCATTGATATGGTGGGGGCCGCGGCGTTATCCAGCAAGGGCATAAATTGATAAAATTTTATGAATTGAAAACCGAATGTTAAGATCTTCTGTGTAGCCTGGTTTCAACGAATAGAAAACCAGAGCGTGAGCGTAAGAAGGGGACTTGATAGATGGTTGATATTGTTGAATCTGGCGGCGTTGAAACGAACGTCAATCTGAAAGCCTCCTTTGAGCAGGCGCTGGATGCGAAAGAGCCGTTACAGCTGCAAAAGGGCATGGATGTTGCGCTATCCCCATCACAATTGATGAACGGCGCTAAAATTCCCGCCACTGTCGAAAACTGGAAGGCGAGAGGCTTTTCCTGATTTTTTCACGGAACACAGAGAACACAGAAAAAACCCGCCAGAGATGGCGGGTTTTTTACGGTTTTCGATGCTTCTTAGGTAAAACTATGCGCTTTTCACCGCCATCAGGAACGAATCCACGGTTTCCTTCAGTTTTAACGTTTCCTGCGCCATGTCCAACGACACGCGGGATACGGTGTTGGCGGCATCGCCCGTGCGGGATGCGGCATCACTCACGCCATTGATGTTTTTGTTGACCTCGTTGGTCGCGGTGGATACTTCCTGCACGTTGCGGGAAATCTGCTGGGTCGCGGCGCTTTGTTCTTCAACGGCGGCGGCAACAGTCGTGCTGATCTCATCAATATTGCGGATGGTCGAGCTGATTCCAACAATGGAGTTCACGGCGTCAGGCTTTGTGACACGGTCTGCATTTCCGATGTTGCGCCATTCAGGCTGGCCATCAGGGCTTCGATATCCGATTCAAAACCACGGGCCAGGTCGCTGATGCGTTTGGCGCGTTCTTCGCGTTGGGCGGCGCGCTGCTCGGCTTCCATCTGGCGGTTTTTGATCAGGTTTTCTTTGAAAATATTCATGGCCTCGGCCATCGGGCGCAAACTGCCCGTCGTGTCGAGGAACGGGATGGATTCATCCGTTTCCCCTTGTGACAGGGACGTCATGCGCGTGCCCAATGTCGACAATCCACCGGTAATCATCCGGCTCAGGAACAGGGCCGCCAGAACGACGATAATGGCAATCCCGAACATCAACCCCGTTGTCATGGCCGTAATGCGGGCGGCGCTGACGTCATAGGCTTTTAGGGCGTCATCTTTGCGCTGCGATGCCAGTTCATCAACTTTATCAATAAACGGTTCTGCTGCGGCATATTTATCGCTCAGCAATCCAATCGCCGTGTCCAATTCGCCATATTTTGTGGCCATATTGTAAAACGAATCCTGGTACGTTTTCATCAATCCGCTGATTTTTTGCTGGACGGCATAATCCAATCCGGACGTGCTCAGGGCCAGTTTAAATTCTTCGCCGCGCTTCTTAATGTCATCAATATATTTTGGATCTTTGCGGGCCAGAAAATCTTTTTCATGACGACGCATCATCAACATCAGAACTTTCAAACGGTCCTGGTTCTGGGCGTTGATAATTTCTTCAACGCCATGCACGGCGGCGCGCAAATCACCCAGAAGGCCGATTTTTTCGTTCAATCCCACTTCTGTCTGCAGGGCGACAACGGTGTCAAACTGTGCAGAATAATCGTCAAATCCGGCCTGAAACTTTTTGGCCTGCTCGGTGATTTCGGCATCGCTGGAGACAAGTTCGAGAAGTTTTTTTCCCTCGCTGGCGACCAAATCCTGAATTTCATTGTGGCGCGTGACGTATTTTTCATCCATGCGGAGAAGAAAATCTTTCTCTGCGCGACGGGCTGTTAAAAAAGCCGCTTCCAACGATGCGGCATGATCATTTATTTCAACAGCTGCAAAAGCCTTGTCCTGGATTTTTTCCAAGTTGCCTTTGCCCACACTCACGGTCAAGTCCACCGCGGCGAATCCGGCCTTGAACACTCATTTTGAATAAACTCCCCAATAAAATACCGGGCCGTGATCTGGCCTTAATCTCTGATCATTTTATGGAGGTTATGTTGCAGTTTTATGACAGCGGGCCGTCTATATCCCTAAGGATATAATTTGGAACTGCATTCTGAAGTGTTTGCAAATTTTTTATGCTACTGGAATGCGGCAACAATCCATACGATAGATTGGTAGACGCCTAATATCAGCAGACTGCAGATAATCGCATTTATCCAGTGAGGGAATATCTGCATGGGGGCCATGTTTACGTTTTTGCATCGTCCTTCAATGGCTCTTACATTCAAAAGCTCTGGCGTTTGTGCATGTGCCTGAATGAGCTCAATTGTAAAAAATTCATTTCGTTTGATAAACGGAATCTTTATAATGTAGCGTCCGTCTGATGTTGTATCAGTTTTAAATTCTATTATGGGCCATATCTCAAAATGCTCTGGTTTAAAATTGAAGTAAAACTCAACATCTCGCGCTTCGGCCCTGCCTGAGTTTCTAACCAGAATACTACTTGTGTGCATTAATATGCTTGTGCCGTTTTGTTGCGGTATTCGGAAAGTGAAGCCATGAGGAATGCCCCATATTACATTGGCCTTAGGTTGTATGTTGCGTCTAACGACTTCAAGTGCGCAGGTGATCAGCACTGCGATAATCTCTGGCTCTTTGAGAAGCTTTAAAATGTCATCAAATGTGAAAAATTGAGAAATAAATTCTAGCATATGCTCATATCTTCTGCGTTTTGGTTTTAAAATCGATAAAAAAGCCCTCGCAAGCGAGGGCTTTGAATTTACTGGCGGAGACGGAGGGATTCGAACCCTCGATACAGTTTAACCCGTATGACGATTTAGCAAACCGTTGCCTTCAGCCACTCGGCCACGTCTCCATATATTCTATTCACTTACCTACGGTGAAATGGCCTCGTGTGTTTCACGATTTGTGCGCAAAGCGCACGGGCGGCCATGTCATTTGTGTAGGGTAGTCCCCATAGTCTTAGTCGTAGTCTTTGTACTCGTAGTCAGCTCGGCCAATCAATTATCAGGAAATGGCGGGCGGATCAACCGTTTCCTGCGGGATCTAAGGTGTTTGAATCAATCAATATAATGATTGTCGCGCAATTTTTTGCCGGTGCCGAAATCCTCCGCCACCGCCAGAATGAAGCCGATCAGGCCCACACCCACGGCCAGCGTGATCAAAACCTTAATAAAAACAGGCCAATCCAGAATTTGGGCCCAGATTTGGGCGACGATCAAGCCGCCCGCGCCAAGCGCCAGCCCGCAGAGCAGGAGGAGCAGCCATTTACGGCGGCTGGCCGGAATATCGTAATCAACCGCAATCAGGAAGGAGGCCAGCGTGCCCAGCACAATAATCGTGCCCATGGTGCGCACGAAGGTGGCCCATTCCATAACATTGCCCCACATTTGGGCCAGCCCCAGCAAGGCGGCAACAACCCCCATACCAATCAGGGAAAAGAGCAGGATACGCGTGCGGATCATGGAGGCCTCTTTTTATAGCGGGTTAAATTTCACGTTCCATGATGGTCAGGAACGCTTCGCGTTTGAAGAACAGCAGCTCGCGGCGTGTTTCCCGTTCCATCGTAATCACCTTCCACCCCTCGGCGGCGTTTTTATTCAGGAAGTCGGTGTAACGCACCGGGTCCACGCGTGATCCACCCAAAAAGATGGAGCCGAGCAGAGGTTCGCGGTAAATGGCGACCTTGTATTCGTATTTATGCTTCGTCATGACAGCTTTTTCTTCAGCAGTTCGTTGGCCATGCCCGGGTTCACTTTGCCCTGGGATTTCTTCATCACCTGACCGACCAGGAAGCCGAAGACCTTTTCATTGCCGCCTTTATAATCGGCGACAATTTGCGGGTTTTCGTTCAACACTTCTTCCACGATTTTTTCAATCGCGCCGGTGTCGGTAACCTGTTTCAGGCCCTTGGTTTCGATGATGGTGTCTGCGTCTTTGCCTGATGCGTACATTTCGGCGAACACGTCCTTGGCGATTTTGCCGCTGATCGTGTTATCGGTGATGCGTTCAATCATCAAGCCCAGCATGGCGGCGGTGACGGGGCTTTCGCTGATCGTCTTGCCATCCTTGTTCAAAATGCCCAGCAGTTCGTTTAAGACCCAGTTGGCGGCCAGTTTCGCATCACGGCCCTTCGCTGCGGTTTCGTAATAATCCGCACGGGCGCGTTCCGCGATCAATACACTGGCGTCATACGCGGACAGACCATAGGAATCCATGAAGCGGTGTTTCTTCTGGTCCGGCAATTCCGGCAGGGTGGCCTTGATCTTCTCAACCCAGTCGGATTTCAGGTTGAGGGGCAACAGGTCTGGATCCGGGAAGTAACGGTAATCATGTGCTTCTTCTTTGGAACGCATGGACCGTGTTTCGCCCTTGGATGGGTCCCACAGGCGGGTTTCTTGTTTAATAGATCCGCCACCTTCGATGATTTCGATCTGGCGTCCGGCTTCATATTCAATCGCCATTTGAACGGCCTTCAGCGAGTTCACGTTCTTGATCTCGCAACGGGTGCCCAGTTCCTTCACGCCCAGACGACGCACCGATACGTTCACGTCGGCGCGCATGGAGCCTTCTTCCATGTTGCCATCGCATGTGCCGAGATAGCGCAGAACCATACGCAGTTTCGACAGATAGGCGGTGGCCTCATCCGCGCCGCGAATATCCGGTTCGGATACAATTTCCATCAGGGCGCAACCGGAACGGTTCAAATCGACGAAGGATTTTTGCGGGTGCTGGTCGTGCAGGGATTTGCCGGCATCCTGTTCCAAATGCAGGCGGGTAATGCCAATGGTTTTCACCGTGCCGTCCGGCAGGTCGATTTCAATTTCGCCCTTGCCCACGATTGGGTGCAGGAATTGTGAAATCTGATAGCCCTGCGGCAGGTCGGGGTAGAAATAGTTTTTGCGTTCAAACACGGATGTCATGTTGATCTGCGCGTTCAGGCCCAGACCCGTGCGCACGGCCTGTTCAACACAATATTCGTTCAGAACGGGCAGCATGCCCGGCATGGCGGCGTCCACCATGCTGACCTGGCTGTTCGGGGCGGCGCCGAATGTCGCGGATGAACCCGAAAACAATTTGGAATTGGCGGTCACCTGGGCGTGGACTTCCATGCCGATGACGATTTCCCAAACGCCTGTATCCGTTTTAATTGTCTGTGCCATTTTCGTTGCTCTCTACTTAGATCATCATTAATTGTTATTCGCTCGTGCCTTCACGCAGGCAAGAGAAAAGGTTGTTGCTGGCCTGCTGGCGGAATGACGGGCTGCTCATAATCGCGGGCAGGGGGTCGCGCAGGTCCGGATTGTGGGTCAGAATGTTCCGCATCATCGCTTCGCCGTTTGTTTCCAGATAGGCGGCGGAGCGTTTCGACATGCAACGGCACAGCTTCGGCATATCGCGCAAATCAAAATCCATGATTTTCTTGTCGCGCATGCATTCGTTGAACAACAAATCCTGCGCCGCCGTTTGCATGCATGGGCCGTAAACCTGGGCCTGCATTTTGTGCATTAATTCCCGGCCCAATTTGGTCGGCTTGCCGATAATATCCAGCTCTTCCATGCTGAACCGCGACATCATTTTAACCGATGTGCAAGAGCACAACTCGGCCTGGGCCTCGTCACTCATCCGTTGATCGTCGGCGGCCATGCATTGGGCATAGTAGTGATTGGCGCGCTCGGTCGTAATCGGTGTGCGTGTTTGCGGCGGCAAATCGTCCTGACCCTGCGTTTGTGTCTGGGTTTGGGCGCGGCTTTGCGCCTGTGCCGGTGTTGCCACCGCCACAAACGCCAGAACCGAAACCATCAAAATCAGGGGCAGGATCAGGACGCGGATCATTATGCGGCTTTCTTCACAACCATTTGCGGAACGGCGGTGAAGTTCGCGGCTTTCTCAATCACCTGCGATACGTTCAGAACGGTTTCCTCGTCCCACGGCTTGCCAATGATCTGCAGGCCCAGGGGCAGGCCATCACCGCTCAAACCCGCCGGAACGGACATGCCCGGCATGCCGGCCAGTGATGCCGGAACGGTGAACACGTCGTTCAGGTACATCTTGATCGGGTCGTCTTCGTTTTCGCCAATGGCGAACGCGGCGGACGGGGCCGTCGGGGTCAACAGAACGTCGCATTCCTTGTACGCGTTCAGGAAATCCTCCGAAATCAAACGGCGGATTTTCTGGGCCTTGGTGTAATACGCATCGTAATACCCGGCGGACAGAACATAGGTGCCGATCATGATGCGGCGGCGCACTTCCTCGCCAAAACCTTGCGCACGGGTGTTTTCATACACTTCGCGCAAATCTTTGCCTTCGGCGCGCATGCCGTAACGCACGCCATCATAACGGGCGAGGTTGGATGAGCATTCCGCCGGAGCGATAATGTAATAGGTCGCCAGCGAATATTTCGTGTGGGGCAGGGAGACATCAACGATCTCCGCGCCTGCATCTTTCAAATACGCTTTGCCTTCATCCCACAATTTTTGAATTTCGGCGGGCATACCCTCAACCGCATATTCGCGCGGAATGCCAACTTTCATGCCCTTGACGCTTTTGCCCAGAGCGGCAACGAAGTCCGGCACAGGTTTGTTGGCGGATGTTGCATCCTTCGGGTCGTGCCCGGCGACGGATTTCAACAGGATCGCGCAATCTTCGGTGTTGCGGGCAAACACGCCCGGCTGGTCCAGCGAAGACGCAAACGCCACAACGCCCCAGCGGGAGCAACGACCATAGGTTGGTTTAATCCCGGCAATGCCGCAGAAGCTGGCCGGCTGGCGGATGGAACCACCCGTATCCGTCCCCGTCGCGCCCATGCAGGACCGCGCGGCCACAGCAGCGGATGAACCACCGGACGAACCGCCCGGAACCAGATCAGCATTGTCGCCGTTATTGCGTTTCCACGGGCTGATGACGTTGCCGAACGCGCTGGTCGTGTTGGACGATCCCATCGCAAATTCGTCGAGGTTCAGTTTGCCCATGAACACCGCGCCGTCATTCAGCAATTTGGTCGTGACGGTGGATTCGTAATGCGGCACGAAATTGCCCAGAATTTTGCTGGCCGCCGTGGTGCGGATACCGTTGGTGCAGAACAGGTCTTTAATGCCCAGCGGGATACCGTCCAGCGCGCCGTTTTTACCTGCGGCATATCGTGCATCGGATTCCGCGGCCTGTTTCATGGCCACGTCCGGTGTTTCGGTGATATAGGCGTTCAGGTGGCGGGTGTTCTCCATCACCTTCACATGCGCGGCGGTTAATTCGGTCGCGGTGAATTCTTTGTTTTTCAAGCCGTCCAGAGCGGAGGCAATGGTCAGATCGGTCAGGGTGCTGCTCATAATCTTCAATCCTTACTCAACAACTTTGGGAACGACGAAGAAGCCTTCCATGGCTTCCGGCGCATTGGCCAGCACATCGGACTGGATATCTCCGTCCGTGACCTTGTCCGCGCGCAGTTCCATTTCCATGTTCACCACGCTGGCCAGCGGGGCGACATTGTCGGTATTAACTTCGCCCAACTGCTCAACCCATTTCAGCAAACCGCCCAATTGGGGGGCGAGCTTGTCGGCCTGTTCTTCGGTAATGGCCAGACGGGCGAGGGTGGCGACTTTTTTAACGGTGGCTTTGTCCATCGACATGCTTGTGAATCCTCTCAGAAATGCTTAGATTTTGTATACTTCCCAGCCACAGGACGCAAGCCCAGATGCCAGCAGAAACCCTCGAAAAAATCGCCGGAACCCGGCCCCGCAACGTCCGTCTGATGGGGCTGGATCTGGGGACAAAAACCATCGGGGTGGCCATTTCGGACTCGGCCCATTCCATCGCCACCCCGGTCCGGGTGGTGCAGCGGACCAAATTCACGCGTGATATCGTCGAATTGGGCAAGATTATCCGCGATTATGACATCGGTGGATATGTCTTGGGATATCCCCTGAACATGGACGGAACCATGGGCCCACGGTGCGATGCCGTGCAATCCTTCGCCGCCGAAATGCTCAACCACCCCGACATTTTCGGGCCCAAGCCATGGATCGCCCTGTGGGATGAACGCCTGTCCACCGCCGCCATGACCGATTTTCTGATCGATACTGTGGATATCTCAAGAACAAAGCGAAAACAGGTGATTGATAAGCTGGCGGCCCAATACATTCTGCAAGGGGCTTTGGACTTTATACAGGCTGCGGACCTTTAGTCGACAGGCACTCATACGCCTGCAAAACCAGCTTTACGTGGTCCTGTGCGTTCCAGACCTGTTGAATATGCGCGCCTTGGCTGTTGTGACGATCCCAAGCGTCGCGCAGGTCGCGTTCCGCGCGGTCATAAACCCGGCAAAAAGCCAGCAGCAAATCGGACGGGTTGGCCGCCGTTTTCTGGTCAATGTCCAGAACAGCGTGATGGTTCGGCGCGGCGGCTTTATCCGCTGCCGGGGTGTCTTTGGTTGCGTGTTGGGCCTGAATTTTGCGGCTCATCTTTGGCTCCGTATCGAATGAATTTCGCGGGGACGTAGCCGATTTCGGGACAAACGCGCAAGAATAATCGTATGGAGGTCCGAGCTTGTGCCTATTAGGTTATTAGGTGCGGGCTAAAACACCCCCTCAACTGTCATTCCCGCGAAAGCGGGAATCCAGTGGCATGGGCACAATTGATCCCGGTCTTCTGGATTCCCGCTTTCGCGGGAATGACAATAGTGTTGCGGGATAATGCTTTAAGCATCCTGCCCAAAACGCATTAGGCTATGCCCATTCTTCTGCATCCAGTCATAGCCGAAATCAAAATCATCGCTCAGTTTTTCGCATTGCGTCCAAAATCGCTGGCTGTGGTCCATGACTTTCAGGTGGGCGACTTCGTGGGCAATGACGTAGTCCATGGCCAGTGACGGAGCGAAGATTAGGCGCCAGGAAAAGGACATTTTGCCATCCTCGGAGCAACTGCCCCAGCGGCTGCGCGTGTCGCGGACGGTGATGGATTGGATTTTTTTGTTACGATCAATCTGCTTGGCTTTTTCATGTGCCATCTCGGTGATCGCGTCGCTGGCCAGTTGGCGCAGGAAGCGCTTGATGCGCGGGGCCACGTCTTCCTTGTTCGTTTTAACGATCAAGGTGCGCGGTTTCAATTCGATATCCGTCATTTTTAATTTGGGGTCATAATGAATGTGCAGCGTGACATTGTGGCCCATGATGGGCAGAACGGCACCATCCACAAACGGAACCGGTTCCGGCAAATCTTCCAACCGTTTTTCAACCCATAATTTATTCTGGCGTGCGAAATCCAGCGCGCGTTCCATGCTGGCGCGGTGCGGGACGATCAAATGCACAACGCGCGCGGCCGGGTCCAGCCGCAAGGCCATGCGGCGGGCGCGTTTGCTGACGGTCAGGCGCAGGCAGGGGTGAATGCTGTTCACGGCCTGTTGCGCTTTGGCAAGGGCGTCCTTGTCACGGTTTTTTCCGCCTTTGGTTGATGTTGTCCGGACCATCCTAGCCCGACCCTTTCGTCTGTTACAAAGAATAAATATATGGGATAAGCCCGGCGGGATTCCAGGTGCGGCACCCATTGAAAAACGGGGCCGTTTAAACCGGAGCCAGAGGGGTTACACCACACTCATCAGCCCCGGCCGGAAACCTTTTCGGGGCTAAACTATTCCGCGGCTTCCGCCGTTTTTTCGGATTTTTTCGCCTTCGCGCTGCGGGCGCGGACGGCGTCGATCCCGTGAACCCTGACGTCCCAATGCGTTGGGGCGATGTCCGGTATTTTTTTCAAATCATCGGACGGGATCGGATCGCGTTTTGAATCATGGGCGCGCATGAAATGCCGAATGCGCGGCATAATCAATGTGCGCCAGCGGCTGCCGTTGAAAATGCCGTAATGGCCGACATTTTCCTGGAAATGGTGGAATTGTTTTTCCGCGGGCAGGTTGGTGGCAATCACGTGTGCCGCCGTGGTCTGGCCGTGCGCGGAAATATCGTCCAATTCCCCCTCGATGGTCAGCAGGGCGGTCTTGCGAATGGCGGATGGATCAACGCGGTGGACGCGCCCACTCAGCGGGTCTTTCCATGTCATTTCGCCCTTGGGCAAGGCATGTTTCTGGAACACGGTTTCCACGGTTTGCAGATAGAAATCCGCATCCATATCCATCACGGCCAGATATTCGTCATAGAAATCACGGTGGCGTTCGGCGGATTCACCGTCACCCTGGACCAGATGGTTATAAAACTCGACGTGCGACCCGACATGGCGGTCCAAATTCATCGACATGAATCCGCTCAGTTGCAGGAAGCCGGGGTAAACGCGGCGATGCGCGCCGGGGTAGTAGAACGGCACCGGCGACACAACGGTTTTTTCAAACCAGCTTAACGGGCGTTCTTCGGCCAGTTCGGTGACAGCGGTTTTGGATACGCGCGTATCAATCGGCCCGCCCATCAATGTCATGCTGAGCGGTGTATTTGGGTCCTCATCCGCTTCCATCAAAGCGACGGCGGCAAAGACGGGCACGGCGGGTTGGCGTACGGCCACCACATGCACATCCGGGCCCAGCAGGGTCAGGAATTCGCGCACATAGGCGATATAGCTGTCCAGATCAAAGCGACCTTCGGCCAACGGCACCTGCCGCGCGTCTTTCCAGTCGGTGATGTACACATCATGGTGTGGCAACAACGCTTCGACCGTACCGCGGAGCAGGGTGGCGTAGTGGCCGGACATCGGCGCCACAATCAACACGCGCGGATCATCGCGGCGTTCCATGCGGCGGAAATGGATCAGGTTACAGAACGGGCGTTCGGACACGATGTGTTCCAACACATCAACCGTGCGGCCATCAATCTGTGTGGTCTTCAAACCGAATTCCGGTTTTGCAAATTTGCGCGTGGATCGTTCAAACAATTCCGCCCCGGCGGCAATGGTTCGGCCCAGTGGCGTGTAGGACAATGGATTGTTTGGGTTGGCCCATGCGTTACGGGTCATCTCTGCCGTCAGGCGGGCAGGGGTCATAAACGCATGATGAATATCGAACAGGTGATAAAGCACTCTTTACACTCACACAATTGGGGAACGCGGTTCACAAACACTATCACTATTATACGCCGCAAATGGTTAAATTGTGCAATACAACATAAAATTCGTATCAAATGGCCGAACATATTGACAAGGAACGCTTTTTTCTTTACATAACCGCCTCCTTTTCAGGGAAGGGGACCCTATGCTGTTTATTGGTGATTTGGTTGTTGATTGCACCGCCCGGGTAACTGAGGGCGACCTGGCCCGCTGGGGGCTGGTCAAAGGTCGCCGCAAAACGGTGGACCCGGCCTTTATCAACAACCTTCTGACCCAGATCGAAGACCGCACCTTCTGCGGCGGGGGCTCCACGGGCAATACGGCGTTTGCCTATGCCGGGCTAGGCGGACAGGGCACATACCTCACCGCCATGGCGTCGGATGATTATGCTGACCTGTCTTTGCGTGAATTAAAATCCGTCGGGTTGGACGTGTTAATCAACGGCGCTCCGGTTCCCGGATCATACAGCAATATCTGTCTGTGCCTCGTCACGCCGGATGGGGAACGCACCATGCTGATGGGGGTGGAAACATGCTTCTGCAGTATTCCATTCATCCTTGAAACGTTACAGACCCAGGATCATCCCGCTATTTTTATGACCGCCTATTCTACGGAAGGATTCGGCATTGATGGATTTCGCCAGATCGCGGAAACCGCTTTAAAAACAGGCAAAAACGTTTATCTGTCGCTGTCAAATCCTGTGCTGGCCGCCAATCACCGTGATGCGTGGATCGACCTGATGCGCGCGGGCGTGTCGGTGTTCAGCAATCAGGGGGAATTTTCTCCGCTGTTGGATGGGCAGCCTGCGCACACTTTGCAAAACGTTTTATCCGGCGATGCGTTTGCCGCGATGACGGACGGTGAACATGGCGCGCATATTGTGACCATCAATGACGTGATGCAAACGCCTGCTGTTCCCGTGACGGATGTGAAGAACACAACCGGGGCCGGGGATCATTACGCCGCCGGATTTCTGTTTGCGCTGTCTCAGGGTATGGATCTGGCCGAATGCGCCCGGTTTGCCGCGCAGCTGGCGGCCCGTAAAGTGGCCGCGCCCGCCAGCCGTCTGGAAAAAGATGTGCTGGCCAGATTTGTGGCGGCGGTTGCGGCCTGAATTTAATATATAAAACAATATCTTGCGTGATGCCTTCGCACCGTGCAGGTGCAGCAGGGCTTTTTCTTTAAACGGACCAAGCGCCGGATTAAACTCCCCTTCCGCTGAATGCGGGTACAATAATAAAGGGAGTTTCAAATCATGCTGATGCGCAAGCCAACCGATTATATCGATACCTATTACCGCGACACCATGCAGGGTGCCCGCGCGTATGATCCGCTGGTTGATAAAATTCAGGCGGATGTGTGCGTGATTGGTGGTGGTCTGGCGGGACTGAACACGGCGCTTGGTTTGGTTGAACGGGGCCGTGGTGCCGTGGTAATCGAAGCCGCACGCATCGGCTGGGGCGCGTCGGGCCGCAATGGTGGTTTCGTCGCCAAGGGCTATGCCCGCGATTTATCCAGCTTGAAAAAGAAAGTCGGGCTGGATCATGCCCGCGCCTTGGTCAATTTAACCAAGGATGCGCGCGCGATGATCAAACAACGCATCAATGATTTGAATATCCCCTGTGGCCCGCTGCGTCCCGGTGTTTTGACCGTGTCATGGAAAGACAATCCCGATGCGGTGCGGGCCATCGTCGATGACATGAATGATTCATACGATCTGGGCTTTGAATTCTGGGGCACGAACAAGGTGCGCGAACAATGCCACACCGATAAATATTTCGACGGCGTGTATTCCCCGGGTGACTTTCAATTCCATCCGCTAACCTATGTCCAGGGTTTGGCCAGCACGATCGTGTCCAAAGGTGGCCAGATTTACGAGGGATCCAAAGCAACAAAAATCACCCAGATGCCATCAGGCCGCTGGCGGATCGAGGTCGGCAGCGGTGGCGTGATTGAGGCCGAACACGTTGTTTTGTGCTGTTCCATCTATGTTGATGGATTGGATAAACGTCTGCGCAATGCGGCGTTTCCGGTGCGCACCTATGTGATGGTAACGGAACCCGTTGATCCGGCGGATTTGAAAGCCTCAATCGATACCGAACACGCCATCTACGATATGCGCTTCGCCAGTGATTATTACCGTGTGTTGCCCGATAATCGCATCATGTGGGGTGGCCGCGTCAGCGTGGGCCGTGATCCGGCGAAGATTGCCGAACTTCTGCACGGCGACATGCTGAAGGTTTATCCGCAATTGCGCGGCAAGGTGAAAACCGAATATGGCTGGTCCGGTGATCTGTGCTACGCCCCGCACAAAATGCCGCAAATCGGCCAACTGGCCCCGAATTACTGGTACGCCACCTGCTTCGGCGGCCACGGCCTGGCCCCAACCACAGTAGGCGGCGAAATGATCGCGGGCGCGATTGCGGACAAAGACGACCGCTACAAACTCTTCTCCCCCTTCGGCCTGAACTTCGCGGGCGGTCCGCTGGCTCCGTATATCGCGCAGAGCGTGTACTGGTGGTGGCGCGCGCGGGATTATATTGGGGGGTAATAAGTTCCGTTGGAGTGATTTAAAAGCTCTGTAGGCTTTCATGCCTACGGGGCTTTTTTATTGGTTTTTCCTGTACGGTTCTAAGTATTGTACCAGCTGTTCAATGTTTCTTTTTCCCTTGCCGTAGTCTGTTTTTGTTGTTGGGACTATGGGCGCGCTTTGAATGCTTATAATTGTTACGTCTGTGCCTGGTGCGGATAGGGAAATTATAATTTTCTCTCCAAAGCTCTCCCATGTCATCTTCGTGCGGGCGTATACAATACCTTCTTTTATATCTGATTTTGTTATACGCGCATTGATGGATTGAAGTGCGTTGACACAGTGTTCATGGGTCGCAGGTAAGGTCCCGTTGCAGACAATTTCTGCATTTTGTACGGGCAGGATTTTTTCATTTCCTCTTCTACTCTTGCTTTCTTTTAAGAGAAGAAAATCGTCCAAGACATGCGCAATCGTCAGTCCCGCTATTGCGGCGCCGATGAAGCCTGCCGCAATTCCGAATGCCGGGTGATAAAGAATGCTTAGATAGAAACCCAAAATCGGCCATGTGAAAAATGTCGTAATCGCAAATATTTTTATAAATCTGTTCATTGTGGCTGTTCGCGAAATTGCATTGGTGTCTAATGAATCTATTTTGTGTGTCTAATGAATCTATTTTGTGTGTTTAATGGCCTTTATTTTTTCAATAAGCATTAATGACGCAATGTACGTTGCTGTACAAAAAATAATTAAAGAGAATGTGTTTCCGATAAAGTGTGAAATTCCAGCGCCATCGCCGACAGCGTCGGTGACGATGACATATATGCTTCCTAAGAGGATGGCGCCCGTTACAAATAGCAGGGTGATAACGGTGCCAACAGAAAAAATTTCTGCGCATTCCTTTGCTGACTCTGCAAGAGTAAGCCTGTTAATCGTTCGCGGGTAATGCCTTACAATTAAAAAATTTTTTGTCATATGGGATAAAATGAATCCGATAACGATGACATTAAGCCAGGATGGATGTAGCAAGCTTACTAAAAGAAGAGCGAAAAATAGTGCGTTTATAAAGTGATCCCAAGGCGTGCCTTTTTGAAGAAGAAGGTGTCCTTGTTCATCAAGAACAATACCTTTCCCGATGATGCCAAAGGGGTGGAATATTTTTTCTCCGTTTTCTGTGTTCTTAAATTGTAGACGTTGTATTTTTTTGAGAAAAGTCTCTGTTGTCATTGCGGCGCTTTCGTGATGCGGTCTATTTTTCTTTACTGATGTTATCAAGGTGTTTCGTCTAAATAGCGGTTTGTTTCTCTTGAGATTAAAGGCAAAATCGGGCAATCCAAATTTGTTTGTTTTGTAGTGTTTTTGTTATCCATAATGTCAGAATGGTGTCGCGTGTTGTGTACGGCTGGTTTTGTCGCTTTCTTTGCGCGGACTTGGTGCTAAACTTCACCCCATGACCGATATTCTCGTTTACATCCATTCTTTGTTATTGGATCCCACCCGCATCCCTCTGGCGATGGGGGCGATTATGACGGTGGCCATTTTTGGGGTGGCCACGGGGCCTCTGCGGGGGAATGCCAATCCGTTATATTGGGCCGTTGTGAACGGGTTGTTCGGTGGGTTTGGGGCGCGGTTGGACCGGGTGCAACGCACGCCGGCGGACCTGATGATGCGCGGGTTTTTTGTCACTGTTTTGGGGCTGGGCTTCTTCTATCTGTGCGCGCGGCTGGCGGCCAGTGCGGCGTTTTTCTATCCGGCGGCGGGGCTGACGGAGGTGGTGCTGCTGTCGCTGTGCCTGAGCGCGGGCACGATCTGGTATGCGTTGCTGAAACTGTTTTTCGCGTTGAAGGATAAGAAGGTGGGCAAGGGCGCGTATTATACGATCGCGTCCTCCAGCCGGTGCGATTTGTCGGCCAGCGATGATTTTACGATTACCCGTGTGGGCATGGCGTTGGCCGCCCGCAATTTTGACAAGGGGCTGGTGGCGCCGGTTCTGTGGTATTTAATCGCCGGATTGCCGGGGGCGTTTATCTATACCGGGCTGGCCGCACTGGCGTGGCGGTTTGGCAAGGACGGGTTCACCAAGGGGTTCGGGCGTCTGCCGCTGGCGCTGGAACGGCTTATGGGCTTTGTTCCGACCCTGCTGGCCGGGTTTTTACTGGCGGTGGCCGGGTTGTTGACCCCGACCGGGGGCATGACCCGGGCCTTTATCGGGATTTTTGGGGCCGGGAAGGGCCGCGCACCCTATGACCAAGGGGGGCAGCCGGTGACGGCCATGGCCTGGTCCTTAGGGGTCAGTCTGGGCGGGCCGAATCAAGATTTGGATGGGTCGGCCCTGCAACGGGCCTGGGTCGGGCCAGAGGGGGCCACAGCCCGGCTGGAGGCCAGCCATTTGCGCCGGGCTATCTATCTGCATTTAATGGCGGTTTTACTGCTGTTGGCGGCCCTGGGCGGGGGGCTGTTCTGGGGCAGTATCGGGCTGTAAAACCCGGCCATTTAAAAGTCATAGGAAACGCTTGACTTCCCCCGGATTCATCGACTATTGTCCGCACCTGTTTTGGAAAACCAGTAAAACTACAGGATTTATGCCATGAGCCGCCGCTGCACCGTAACCGGAAAAGGCGTTATGACCGGGAACAACGTTTCCCACGCTAAAAACCGCACCCGCCGCCGTTTCCTGCCGAGCGTTAAGCGCACCGGCATGTTCAGCGATATTCTGGGTCGCTTTGTTGATGTGAAACTGTCCGTCAACGGTATCCGCACGATCGAACATAACGGTGGTCTGGATTCCTACCTGCTGGACACCGCGAAGACGAAGCTGGACCCGAAACTGCGCGCTTATCGCCGCACGTTGGACAAAAAAGTCGCTGACGGCGCCGTAAGCCCGGTGAAGTTCGAGAAGAAAGCCATGCCGAAGGGCAAAAAGGGCAACATCTCGGCGCGTCTGCTGAAGAAAAAAGCTGCGAAAGCGGCTGCCGCGAAATAATCATTCGGCCATCTGGTCCGATTGAATAAAAAGCCCCCGTCACGGGGGCTTTTGTTTTGCGGTTAAGTTTGCAAGCCAAGGCGGATGGCCCTATAAAACAAGCTGATTTTCAACAAGGGATATATGGATAAAAAAGCATGGCAAAAGCAATTATGTATAAATCTCTGGTCGCGGCGTTTGCCGTCGTAAATGCAATCACGTTTGCGGACAGCGCCATCATCGCGCACACCGTGCATAACAGCCCGCATGCGCCGGATGTCAGTTTGGATCAAGTGGGCGTCCAGGCGGGCATGACGCCGCTGATGAATATGTATCAATGGACGGCGAAAGATCTGGATGAACGCTCGCTGACGGCGCGTGCACCGCTCAGCTATATCGCCGCCGCATCAGGCGCGGTTTTGCCGCCGGTGCTGGACGGTGTTGTGGGTTTGACCGTATCGACGTTGGGTGCCCCGGGCACCGTGCTGGGGCATTGGACTGGTGTTGCCACGGGCAAAACCGTTGCATCGGTATCGCATGCAACGACCCAGGCCGAAAAGGCGGTGGCCGATCGGTTCAAAACCCAGATGAACCAGTTCCCTAATCTCTAATCTGAAAGAAACGCGTACCCTATGCTGACCTATCCGAATTTTGCCTTTGATGTTTTGCATCGTGACCAGAACGGTACGCGCGCGCGTATTGGCCGTCTGGTCACGCCGCATGGCACGATCGAAACGCCGAACTACATTTTCTGCGGGACCAAGGGCGCCATTAAAAACCTGTCCCCGATGCAGATGCGCGAGGCGGGTGCGGATATTATTCTGGGCAACACCTATCACCTGATGATCCAGCCAGGCGCGGATTTGATCGAACGGATGGGCGGTCTGCATGAATTTAACCGTTGGGACGGTCCGATGATGACCGATTCCGGCGGGTTCCAGATTTTTTCGATGGGTCACGGTGGCGTTGCCGATGAAATCAAGGGGCGCAGCAATAACAAAGGCCGCGGCAAATCCCTGCTGGAAATTTCGGAAGAGGGCGCACGTTTTAAATCCTATTGGGATGGCAGCATTCTGAACCTGACGCCGGAAGAGTCTATTTCTATTCAGCGTAAAGTCGGCGCGGACCTGATTTATCAATTCGATGAATGCACGGCGTATCACGTCGAACGGTCTTACACCGAAGAATCCATGCACCGCTCCCATCGTTGGGGTGACCGTTCCATCGCGGAATTCGAACGCGGCCATGACGGGCGTCAGGCGCTGTACGGCATTGTTCAGGGCGGTGTGTACAAGGATCTGCGCGACATCAGTTGTGAATGGACGGCGGAAAAACCGTTCTTCGGTACGGCGATCGGCGGATGCCTGGGGGGCTCGACGGAAGAGTTTTACGAGATCACCGGATGGTGCGTTGAAAAAATTCATCCAGATCGTCCGGTTCACCTGCTGGGTATCGGGGCCATCCGCGATATCTTTACCTGCGTTCGCTTGGGGATTGATACGTTTGACTGCGTGTCCCCGACCCGTATTGCCCGCCATGGCTGGGCTTTGACCAAAGGCGGTTCGGGCCGCATGAATCTGCGCAACGCGCAGTACCGTGAGGACAAGGAGCCTCTGGACGCCTCTCTTGGCATCCCGGCCAGCTCTCAATTCTCCCGCGCGTATATCCACCACCTGCTCAAGGCGGGCGAATTGCTGGCCAGCCAGCTGATTGCTCAGCATAACGTGGCGGTGATGACCCGTCTGATGCGCGAAATCCGTGCGGCCATTAAAAACGGCACGCTGGATTCGCTGGAGCGCGAATGGATTGAAGATTAAGGAATTTGGTGGCCCTTATACCGGGCCGCCAGCCTTTAATGTCGGGTGGGATTGAACCGCGGCGCGGGGCTGGGTGGCCAGCAGCGCATTCAAATCGTCCAGAATGTCGCGGGTCAAGTCCAGATGCTCGTTGCTGTATCCTGAATCCATCGTGCCCGTTCTTTTCACAGAGTGGGCTTTGCTTTTGAAATTCTCACCATTGGCCAGCCGGGCGAACTGCTCAATGTTGCTGCGGTCGCTGGCGTGTTTCTTTTCCAGCCCGTCTTGAACAACCGTGATGATGTGTTTCAGGTCGTTCAGGGGCAGGTGCCGTTGTGAATCCAGTGTGTAACCGCCCAACCGTTCCATCAACCCTTCGTCCAGGTGGGCAATGTCGCTGTTGCTCAAATCATCGTAAAGGCTCTGGATGCTGGAGAACAAGGATGGAGGCAAAATGGCGTATCCAAACGGGTTTTCCAGTTTTTGTGCCACGGTGGGGATGGTTGAAATAATGCGGTCGATCCGTTGCGTTACGGTTTTATAGGCTTCAAATTTTTCCTTGGCGGTGGCAAGCGGGGATTGGCCATTGCATTGCCATTCCATCATGTCGCGCACGTTGGTGCGGCGCATATTCTCGCTGACATCCGCCAATTCTGCAGCGGCGATATCGTATTCTTTGCGGTAATCGCTCTGTACGGATTCAACAACGGCCAGCATGCGGGCCAGGGATTGCGGTGTGCACGGGTTGTGCAAATCGCGCCAGAAACTGTCGGAAACCTTGCTCTTTTTGTCGAACGACATCGTGTTGCCGGGAACAAAGCGTTTGTGGCTCAGGGCGTCCCAATAAAACGCGGTCAAATCTTCTTTCAATGATGCCGGAATCACGACGCTATAGGCTTGCGGTGCTTTGCGTTCGCGGGCGGCCAGATCGAATACATTGCGCGGTGTCTCGGTCATCGTGGGTCTACTCCTGTTTCAGTTTTTTTATTGGGACGTACAAATGTGCGTACGTCCGCTTTTGGTTTATTCTGGATGATGCGGGTCAGGTCGTTCATAACGCCGTCGATCAAATCGATCACGCGTATATTTCCGCCCTTGCGGTAATAGGGACGGATATCCAGCATCATGGTGTGCAGGTCGCTCATCAACACGGGTGAGTGTAAATCATACAGATAGTCGGACAAGCGAATACGCTTCTCCAGCGTGAAACCGTGGGCCTCAAACGCGATATTATCCATCACATGGTCATGCTGAATATGCTCGTAAATCATCTTCAAGCCCTGACGCACCTCATCGGGCAGGGCCATGGCGGCGCGGGATGGCTTTTTCCCGGCGGCGGAGGCAATCTCAAAGACGTTAGACGGCTTGTTTTCCATGCCGGTATGAAACCATATTTAACGCCTACCGACAACAATATTTTTCATAATGTAAAAATCTGTCCCTGGGTCTTTGATAAGGGCCGGATTTCTGCGGTTTTTCGTGCTAGTGCAGGGGCAGGGGCATTTTCGGGCTTATTAACCAATCAGGCGTGAAATCCCGGTATAGTGGGGTATATGGGCGCGCTTTACCCCATTCTTTTTAAACGCACTTTTCCGGATTTGTCCTGTATCAATGACCGCATCGATTGACCCGACACAGACAGAAAACTCTGACTCACACATGCTGGCTCCGATTTTGGACCAGTATGCGGAATGGTTTGGCCGCGTTCTGCGCCACGCGTTTTACGTGCAGGCCGTCGGTCCGTTGAATGGCCCGCCGCCCGCCAGTTTTAACGAATGGGTGGCCCAGACCGATCCCGATATGGCCGATGCCATGAACCGTCTGCACACCGATATGGAGACGGCGGCCCAAGCCGTGTTGATGGGCGCCCCCACACCGGATATGGCGGCCTTTGACGCATTTGTGCAGTTGTACGAGGAATTCGTGCTGCGGATTCACCGTCTGGAGCGTGACAGTTTGTTGCAGGATAGTGGTGTTGATCTGCTGACCGGTCTGCGATCGCGCAAGATGATGATGCCCGATCTGGACCGTGAAATGGAACGCCGTGCGCGGCGGGGGCAGCCGTTCTGTCTGGCGCTGGTGCGTATTGACCATTTCGAATCCATGCAAAAATCATTGGACAAGGCCGCGCTGGATCATGTTTTGCAGCGTGTTTCCGCGATGATCAAAAAAACCATTCGGTCTTTCGATGATGCGTATCGACTGGACAATGGTGAATTTATGATGAGCCTCAAACAGGCGGACAGCGCCGGTGGGGCCGCGGGTATCAACCGTCTGCGCCGTTTCATGGAAGAAGAAGATTTGCGCGTACCGATGAAGGGCCGGAATGTCAGTGTGACTTTGTCCTGTTGCGTGGGTGAACCACAACCGGGTGATGATTTGAATGCGTTGATGGACCACATGCGGGATGATCTGGAACGGTTCGGGACGGAACGCAACACGGCCGTTGAATATGTTGATATCAGTCCGCTGGAACGCTTCGTCCACGCAATGGATGAACCCAAGGGTGATGGCGAGGGACGTTGATGAGCCATACCCCCGTCGATCATGCCGCGCTGTTTCAGGCGATGCCCGTGCCACGTTTCGTGGTCGATGTGGCGTCGGCGCCGCGCTATGTGATTGTCGATGCCAATGGCAAGGCGCTTGAATATTTCAACCGCCTGGAACGCGAGGTGGTCAATGTTGCGCTTCAGGACGTGATGGAGGCCGCACCATATCGCTATTTCGAACAATCCTTTGAAGTGGCGTTGAAACAGAAAAAAGCCGTGTCCATCCAAACTGTGCCCGATTTTCCGGGTGGTTTGCGTGTCCATGGGTTCTGGATCAACCCGATTTTAAACGAAAAACGCGAAGTGACCTTTCTGGACGTGATTGCCCAGCCCGTGGCCGTGACGCCGTCCAGCCTGCAACGTGAACGTGATGACGCTATTTCCTTGCTGACCTCGGTGTTTGACGTCAGCGAAGTGGGGATTATTGTTACTGACCAAAACCAGCGCATTGTTCGCGTGAATGACAGTTTCGTGCGTATTTACGGCTGGAACCGGAATGAACTTGTGGGGCATCCTTTCGTTGAGCTGGTGTCACCGGATGAACGGGAACAAGCCAAAAAATCGCACGATGAATTCACCAAAAGCGGTATCCGCAGCAGCGGTGAAATGAAAATGATGCGTAAGGATGGGGGCATTGCCAACGTCCTGTTCACAACCGCCGCACTGGAATTATCCAACGGTCGCCGATTTCAGGTGACAACCATCATGGACATTACCCTGCGCAAGCAGATGGAAATGACCCTGCGTGTGGCCAAGGAACAGGCCGATGCTGCCAACCATGCGAAATCCAGCTTCCTCGCGAATATGAGCCACGAGCTGCGCACGCCGCTGAACGCTATTATTGGCTTCTCGGAATTGATGCAGAATGAAACATTCGGCCCGCTGGGACAGCCGAAATACATTGAATATCTGGGCGATATTCATTTAAGCGCCCGCCATTTGCTGGAAATTATCAACGAAGTTCTGGACATGTCCAAGATCGAAGCCGGGCGCGTCGAACTGGACGAAGACATCTTCGATGTCGGTCAATTGATGCAGGCGGTGGCCCGCATGATGGATTCCCGTGCCTTCAGCGGCGGGATCAAGATTGTGCAGGATATTCAATCCGACCTGCCGCCACTCTTCGCCGATCCGCGCCTGATGCGGCAGGTGTTGATCAATCTGGCGGGGAACGCCGTGAAGTTTTCGAATACGGGCGGTACCATCCATATGCGCGCCAACATGCAACCCGATGGATGTATGCGCATCGTTGTGGCGGACGAAGGGGTTGGCATCCCCAAGGACCGCATTCACGAAGCCCTCGAACCCTTCGGGCAGGTGCATCAACCTGTCGAAACCAAGGGTCTGCAGGGCACGGGGTTGGGCCTGCCGCTGGCCAAGGCCATGGTGGAAATGCACGGTGGCACGCTGGGCCTTGTATCCGACCTAGGGCAGGGCACAATCGTCACCATCGACATGCCCGCCGTGCGCGTGGTGGGCAGCCCGGATTGGCAGAAATATCAGGCCAAAACCACGGAAAAAGCCCTCTAAACCTGTTGCGCCGCAGCGGTGAGGGGCCTAAACTGCTCCTCAACCACAGGATTTATGCAGGAGGGATTGAGGTATGAGCCATCACGAACATCATAAAGGCTCCCGCTCTCTGGAAGAGCGCTGCGCCGCCGCCGGGTTGAAAATGACCGGGCAACGCAAGGTTATTCTGAAAGTGCTGGACGACGCCGAAGATCATCCGTCGGTCGAGGTCGTCTATGACCGCGCCCGCGCCATCGACCCGTCGATCAGCATGGCCACCGTGTACCGCACGCTGAACCTGCTGGATGAATTGGAATTGGTGACGCGTCACGATTTCAACGAAAAATTCTCCCGCTACGAAGTCAACATGGATCATCACCACCATTTGATTGATGTCGAAAGCGGCGAGGTGATTGAGTTTCAGAACGACGAAATTGAGGCTATGAAGCGCGATATCGCCGAAAAACTGGGCTATGAACTGGTTGAATGCCGTTTGGAACTGTATGGCCGGAAAATCAAAAAAACCGGGTCCATGAATTAAGCATGGCCGACGACCGCCTTCCGACCTGGCTCTATCTCGAAGGCCATTTGAAAACGCTGGACCAACAGGCGGTCTATTACTACATCCACCAGCGTGGGGCCCCGGCTTCGGGGCTGATCCTCCTGAAAATCAATCCCTTGGACGGTACGGCCCTGCTCATGACCCAGCAACGGGATCTGGACGGGGTGATGGGCTGGATGCGCCTGATGAAGGGCGAAGCCGTGCCGGATGCCGAGGCGGACGCCTATATCCGCCGGGCCATGGACCGTGACCCTGACCTCTGGGTCATTGAAATTGAGGACAAAAATAAGAAAAATCCCTTTGAAGGAAAGGTCTTTTGAGGGTATTGTGCCGTTCGCCGCAACGCACAATAACTTGATTAAGATTAAGAGGTCCCGTTTCCATGTTCCTGTCCAAAATCTCCGTTGGTCCGAATGCCCCGGAAGAAATCCATGTCGTTATCGAAAACCCGCTGGGCGGTGTTCCGGTGAAATACGAACTGGATAAGGAAAGCGGCATGATGTTCGTGGACCGCTTCCTGCACACGGCCATGTACTATCCTGGCAACTACGGTTTTATCCCGCACACGCTGTCGGGCGATGGCGACCCGGTCGATGTGATGGTCATTGGCCGCACGCCGGTTATGCCGGGCGCGGTCATGGTATGTCGTCCGGTTGGCGTGATGCTGATGGAAGACAATAATGGCCAGGATGAAAAAATCATCGCCGTGCCGGTGCCGAAACTGCACCCGTATCACGACAACATTGAAGACTTAACAGACATTCGCCCGATCCTGCGCGAACAGATCGAACATTTCTTCGCGCATTATAAGGATCTGGAGCCCGGCAAATGGGTGAAAACCAACGGTTGGGGCGATGCCGAAATGGCGAAGAAAATGATCGTCGAAGGCATCGAGCGCGCGAAGAAAGACAAAGCCGCTTAAATATTTCTGTTACCGTCATACCGGCGAAGGCCGGTATCCATACAATCTATCCTATGGACCCCGGCCTTCGCCGGGGTGCCGGTTTTGTGGGGTTAGGCGAAAAACAGCAATGCCAGCGTCACAAGCGCAGGCAGTCCCTGAATAAAGAAGATCCGCCGGTTCACCGAATACCCGCCATACGCCCCGGCCACGGCCACACAGGTCAGGAAGAACAGGGCGATTTGATGCCCGGTTTCCGGTATGGGGTGCGCTACCGCCCAAATTAACCCAGCCGCCAGAAACGCGTTGTACAGGCCTTGGTTCGCGGCCAGCGTTGCGGTTTTGGCCGCAAAATCCGCATCCATCCGAAATGTTTTCCGCCCCAGAGGTTTGGTCCACAGGACCATCTCCAGCACGCAGAAATAAACGTGCAGGGCGGCGATGATCAGGATCAGGGCGGTTGTCAGAAGGCTCATCATGTGGGGATTCTAGCATGGGCCTTATCATCCGTCACCCTGACGCATGAAGATATTCCCTCTCCCATGGGGAGAGGGCTAGGGTGAGGGGGTATGGTGACTGTGAGGAAGCGCGGTGTTTGATCCTGATCCATTCAAACCCCTCACCCTGCTGCGGCTAAGGGCTTTCACCCTAAGCCTTCACAGCCCTCTCCCTTTGGGAGAGGGGGCGGTCCGGCTTTCGCCGGAATGACGGATGGAAAAAGGGGGCTGAAATCCTTGGCTTTTTCCCGTTCCAATGCTAAAAACCCCGCCATGACCAGCTTGAAACAAGAAATAGACAGACGCCGCACTTTCGCGATCATCGCGCACCCGGACGCCGGTAAAACGACGTTGACGGAAAAATTGCTGTTGTTCGGGGGCGCCATTCAGATGGCCGGCATGGTCAAGGCCAAGGGCGACCGCCGCCGCGCACGATCCGACTGGATGAAAGTGGAACAGGAACGCGGTATTTCCGTCGCGTCATCCGTGATGACGTTCGACTATGCCGGGCATACATTCAACCTGCTGGATACGCCGGGCCACGAAGATTTCTCCGAAGATACATACCGCACGCTGTCCGCAGTGGACTCCGCCATTATGGTTCTGGACGCCGCCAAGGGTATTGAATCGCAGACATTGAAATTGTTCGAAGTCTGCCGCATGCGCGACATTCCAATCATCACCTTCATCAACAAACTGGACCGCGATGGGCAGGACCCGTTCGATCTGCTGGACGAAGTTGAAAACCGCTTGGCGCTGGATGTTGTTCCGGCCAGTTGGCCAATCGGCATGGGCCGTGATTTCAAGGGCTGTTACGATCTGTTCAATGACACGCTGGTGCTGTTTGACCGCAGCAAGGGCGAGGAATTGCTGGCCAGTATTGAATGTTCCGGCCTTGATGACCCGAAACTGGATCAATTGCTGCCCGCCGACCAATTGGCGAAATTGCGTGAAGATGTTGAAATGATCCGCGGTGTGTACCCGGCATTCAACCACCAATCCTATCTGGAAGGGCACATGACGCCGGTGTTCTTCGGTTCCGCCGTCAACAATTTCGGTGTACGCGAATTGTTGCAGGGGATCGGGAAATACGCGCCCAGCCCGCGTCCGACGAAGACATTGCAACGGGAAATCACGCCGGATGAAAACAAGGTGACCGCCTTCGTTTTCAAAATTCAGGCCAACATGGACCCGAAACACCGCGACCGGATTGCCTTCGCGCGCATCTGCTCCGGCAAGTTTAAAAAGGGCATGAAACTTCTGCATGTCCGTCATGGCAAACAGCTGGTCATCCATAACCCGCTGATGTTCTTTGCCCAGGACCGCGAAACGGTGGAAGAAGCCTTCGCCGGCGACATTATCGGCATCCCGAACCATGGCAATATGCGCATTGGCGATGCCCTGACCGAAGGCGAAACGCTGACGTTTACCGGCATTCCCAGCTTCGCGCCGGAATTGCTACAACGGGCGCGGGCCGATGACCCGTTGAAGGCCAAGCATTTGTCCGCTGCGCTGGAACAACTGGCGGAAGAGGGCGTGGCCCGTATTTTCAAACCCTCCATCGACCCGAACTGGATCGTTGGTGTTGTGGGTTCGTTGCAGTTCGATGTTCTGATGGACCGTATCCGCAGCGAATACAACATTCCGGTGAAATTCGAACAGGTTGAAGTCTACGCCGCCCGCTGGGTCAGTTGTGATGATCCCGCCGAGATGAAAAAATTCGTCGATACGATGGGCAGCGCCGTGGCCAACGACCATGACGGCGACCCGGTCTTCTTGGCCCGTAACTCATGGCACCTGAACGATACGAAGGACAAGTTCCCGAAGATCCAATTCAGTGCGACGAAATAAAGATACAAAAACCCGCCGAAGCGGGGTTTTTTATTGATTACGCCGGGTTCAGGCCGAAGCGCAAAGCTTTATAAACCTTGGCAATCGTCGGGTGGTTGTTCATGAACTCAATCTTGCGGTCCTGATTGCCATACGCAAACCCGTAATATTCGTGTTTGATAATCTCGTTCAGGTTGTGGCGCGTGCCGTTGGGTTCGGCGTGCGGCAGGATGTGAATTTCGCGTTCAATGACGGATGCGCCGCTGATCAATCCGCAATCCATAAAAATCGAGAACCCTTGCGCGGAGGTCGCGGCGGACAATACGCCGCGAATCTGGCTTTGCAGGGCCCACATTTCCTGTTCGTCTTGTTCGCGCCAGCATCCGGTGAATCCGGCTTGTCCAGTGCTGGTAATAACCATGTGGTTTGGCACAACCGCATCTTTGGCCGCTTCGCGGTAGCACCGGGCATTCTGGCCAAAGGTGCAAATTAATTCGCGTTTTTTGTTTTCGGGCATAAAGCCTTTCAACGGGCCGTACATATCGGCCTTCACTGCGTCAACAAACGTCGTGCCGGGCAAACGTTTGTTCATGTCGACGACGTTTACGCGCACGGTGGGTTCGCTTTGTCCGGCGGCGGCTCCATCAACGGCGGAAATCAGAATGCGCGAGGAATCACCTTCGAAATACAGATCATCGCGGATGCGCATGGCGCGGGCCCACAAATCGGCTTCAGCCCGGGGTGAAACCTGATCCAGCCGCGTAATGTTCGGGTTCGCAAGGGTCACAAAAGAATGACCGTTGAAATGTTTTTTCAGTTTGCCCATGCCCGTTGTCCTGTTCTTGGTGATTTGAATTGCGGGGTGGTTATAGCGCGGGGAGGGCGTTCAGGTCAAAATTGACAATGCTGCATCGCAACATGCTTTACACCCTCCGGAGTCCCGTTATAGTCCGTCCCGTATTTGCACAGGGCCGGGGGATAACATGCTGCCAGAGATTCCAGTTGTACGTGATGCGGACACGCCGTTTGGTCTGTTTTACCGGGACCCGGAACGGACGCGGACATTGGTTGAAATGTGCCGGAAATTTTATGGCGGCACCATGCTGGATGCGGCTGGCTATGCTGCGCGTCGGTGGTGGGAACACAATCGTTATGAACCTTATGGGGATGAAGTGGCCAGCGTTGCCCGGCTGCTGGGCGATGATGCCGTTTATGCGTTGAACCTGTCCTATGAATGGGGGTGCACCACCGCTTTTAATAAAACCGCATCATCCAAAACGCAGGGTGTGACCATGTTTCGCGCGATGGATTGGGCGCTGGACGGTCTGGGGGACAAGCTGGTCCTGGCCCGCATGGTTGGTGGCGCAGGTTTGTATTGGGCGATGACGTACCCCGGCTATATCGGTGTGTTACAAGGCATGGCCCCCAAACGCTTTTCGCTGGCCATCAATCAGGCGCCGGCCCCTGATCGTGGGTTGGGGCGTGTTTTCAATCTGGCGGCGGATAAAATCGCAACGTACCGCAGTGGCAATATACCACCCTCATTTCTGCTGCGCCGTGTATTCGAGCAATGCACGACGTTCAACGATGCTGTGAACATGCTGTGCACAACGCCAATCTCCACGCCGGCTATTTTCTCAATTGTCGGTGTTCATGCCCGTGATCATTGCATTATTGAACGCAGCCGGACCCGTGCTGTTCCGCATTACAACACGATGTGTGTTGGCAATGAATGGCTGTTCCCCGGATGGAAGGGCGTTGCCAACCAAACGGACAGCAAAGCCCGTGTGGTACAAATGGTATCAGGGCTCGGGTCGTATAAAGGGCAGTTTGACTGGCTGAATGTGCCTGTTTTGTGTGATCGCACGCGTTTGGCGTTTGAGGCCAACGCCCGCACCGGGCAATTGGTGGTCCAGGGATTTGAGGGCGGCCAGGCCGTCACGCGGCCCCGGTATATCCATTGCATGTTGTAAAGAAAAAGGGGCCGGAAAAACCGGCCCCTTTTAAATTCATCATCCGCGTTTAGTGCCGGGCCGGAAAGCCGAAGCGGTTGCGCGGGGTGGAATCCGGTGTCGGGCTTTCCATCGCGGCGCGCGGCGGGGCGTACCCACGGGCGGCCAGTTCCAGAACTTGCAGTTCTTTCAGGCGTTGGCGGTCGGATTTGCTGAGATCGTTAAATTCGTTCGTTGGCATGGCTCTGGTTCCCTTGTGAAATCGTCGTTTTTTGTGAAACGGAATTCTTGTTGTTTATTCTCTATTAATGACGCTGAAATGGTTAAAACGGGATTAAGGCGGGGCCATTTCGCGTCAAAATTATGACGGCGGATCAAAATGTTATGCCGCGCCGCAAAATAATCCTATATAATTAGTACTATATAAGTCCTGTATTGAGGGAAAAACCTTGAAAAACGGGACAAAGACTGGCATTGAATGCGGACCTTATCAGTCCGATTTAGGGTTTTTGGGAAATGATCCGTCTGTCGCGTTTTACCGATTATGCCGTTTTGATGCTGGCCGAACTGGCCCGCGATGAATCCGCGCGCGCATCGGCGGCCGATCTGGCCACGCGCACCAATCTGGCCGAACCAACCGTGGCGAAGATTTTGAAAATTTTGAACCGCGCCGGGTTGGTCGTGTCCACACGCGGCGCAACGGGTGGATATATGATTGCGCGGCCTGCGCATGACATGACCGTGGCCGATATTATCTCGGCGGTGGAAGGGCCCGTGGCCATCACCGCTTGCGCCGACGGGCATGACGATGATTGTTCATTGTCCGGCGTGTGCGCCATGAATGGCCGTTGGGGCGAGGTGAACGCCGCCGTGCGTGGCGCGCTGGAATCCGTCACGTTGGCCGACATGATGAATAAGAAAATTGTTGCGCAGGCCGCAATGCCCGCCCGCGAACAGGTTATGGAGTAAGTAACAATGTCATCCATCACACAAGACACCATCGATACCGTCAAATCCCTGAGCCACCAGTACGAAGCCGGGTTCGTGACGGATATTGAATCGGAGAAGGCCCCGAAGGGCCTGAGCGAAGACACCGTGCGCTTTATCAGCGCGAAGAAGGGTGAACCCGCATGGTTGCTGGAATGGCGTTTAAAGGCCTTCCGCCATTGGCAAAAAATGCCGGAACCGAAATGGGCGAAGGTGGATTTCCCCGAATTTGATTATCAGGATGCGTATTATTATTCCGCACCGAAAACCGCCGATGACCGTCCGAAATCTTTGGATGAAGTCGATCCGAAATTGCTGGAAACCTATGCGAAGCTGGGCATTCCGCTGCGTGAGCAGGAAATGCTGGCCGGGGTTGCCGTGGATGCCGTGTTCGACTCCGTGTCCGTCGCCACCACGTTCCGCGGCAAGTTGAAGGAAGTGGGCGTTATTTTCTGCTCCATCTCCGAAGCGGTGAAGGAGTACCCGGAACTGGTGCAAAAATACATGGGATCGGTGGTGCCGATTTCCGACAACAAACACGCCTGCCTGAACTCCGCCGTGTTTACGGACGGATCGTTCGTCTACATTCCGCCCGGCGTGCGGTGTCCGATGGAACTGTCCACCTATTTCCGCATCAACGAAATGAACACGGGGCAATTTGAACGCACCCTGATTATTGCGGATAAAGGCGCGTATGTGAGCTATCTCGAGGGCTGCACCGCCCCGATGCGCGACACCAACCAATTGCACGCCGCCGTGGTCGAACTGATCGCGCACGAAGACGCCGAAATCAAATACTCCACGGTCCAAAACTGGTACCCGGGGGATGAAGAAGGCAAAGGCGGCATTTACAACTTCGTCACCAAACGCGGCCTGTGCGAAGGGGCCAATTCCAAAATTTCATGGACCCAAGTGGAAACAGGCTCCGCGATTACATGGAAATACCCATCCTGCGTTTTGAAGGGTGACAACAGCCAAGGCGAATTTTATTCGGTGGCCATCACCAACAATTACCAACAAGCCGACACCGGCACCAAAATGATCCATATTGGTCGCAACACAAAAAGCCGCATCATCGCCAAAACCATTTCGGCGGGGAAATCGGATTCCACCTATCGCGGCCTGGTCAAAGTGATGCCAAAAGCCGAAGGCGCCCGCAACTTTACCCAGTGCGACAGTCTGCTGATCGGCGATCAATGTGGCGCACACACCGTACCCTACGTCGAAAGCCGCAACCCGAAAGCGCATTTGGAACACGAAGCCACAACCAGCAAAATCTCCGAAGACCAGCTGTTCTATTGCCAACAACGGGGTTTGAGTGAGGAAGAAGCTGTAGCCCTGATTGTCAACGGTTTCTGCCGCGAAGTCCTGCAAAACCTGCCAATGGAATTTGCCGTTGAGGCGCAGAAGTTGGTGGCGATTTCGCTGGAGGGGAGTGTTGGGTGATGTGGGACTTTTCTTTTTTTGATTTGTTAAATCAATCGAGAGAATTACGTCGCTACCGCGTTCCGAATGAGAGAAAAATATCCCTGTTGGGGCGATTTGTCAGGTTTGTACTGTTCTGCCTGTGCCTGTTTATCGCCTATATCGTTATTAGAATGAGAATGTGGGCCTCTTGGGGCTAGTAAATAGAGAGAATGAAAATGCTGCAAATTAAAAACCTCCACGCCAATATCGATGGCAAAGAAATCCTGAAAGGTCTGTCGCTGGATATTCCGGCGGGGGAAGTTCATGCCATTATGGGGCCGAACGGGGCGGGGAAATCGACCCTGTCTTACATTCTGGCTGGGCGTGAGGAATATGAAGTCACCGAAGGTGAAATCATTTTCAATGGCGTCAACATGCTGGATCTGGCCCCGGAAGAACGCGCGGCCGCTGGCCTGTTTTTGGCGTTCCAATACCCGGTGGAAATTCCGGGTGTGCAAATGACCAATTTCATGAAAACCGCGCTGAACGCCATTCGTAAACAACGCGGAGAGGCGGAGTTGGATGCGCTGGATTTCCTGAAATTGTTGAAAGCCAAGCAAAAGGATCTGGGGATCAGCGATGACATGCTGAAACGCCCGGTCAATGTTGGTTTTTCGGGTGGTGAGAAAAAGCGCAACGAAGTGTTGCAAATGGCCATGCTGAACCCGTCCTTCGCCGTTTTGGACGAAACGGATTCGGGGTTGGATATTGATGCGTTGCGTATCGTCGCCGATGGCGTGAACCGCCTGCGCGCGCCGGAACGGTCGTTCCTGGTCATTACGCACTATCAACGCCTGTTGGATTATATCGTGCCGGACCATGTGCATGTTCTGGCAAATGGCAAAATCGTGAAATCCGGCGGCCCGGAACTGGCCAAGGAATTGGAAGCCAAGGGCTACGCCGATTTTATGGGAGAGGCGGCGTAGGTTCATATTCTTTCGCCCGTCATTGCCCGGTTTATCCGGGCAATCCATGGGTTGGTATGGATTACCCGAACAAGTCGGGTAATGACGAAGGAGGAGGAATGGAAAAGCGATTTTGGGTTTATATGCTGGCCAGTCAGAAACAGGGAACCCTGTATATTGGCGTAACATCGGACCTGATAAAGCGGATTTGGGAACACAAGAATAAGGTTGTTGAAGGGTTCACGGAAAAATACGACGTTCATAATCTGGTCTGGTTTGAAGATCATGCGACTGCTGATGCGGCGATCAGGAAAGAAAAGCGTCTGAAAAAATATGAACGGCAATGGAAAATAAACCTGATTGAAGAGAAAAACCCGGAATGGGTGTGCCTGTATGATGAAATTTGTAAATGATGCCCATAATCTAAATTTCCGTCATTGCCCGGTTTATCCGGGCAATCCATGGGCTGGTATGGATTACCCGAACAAGTCGGGTAATGACGGGTGGAGGGATTGAGTAACATGACCGCACAAACCGCAACCATCACCGTCCTTGAACCACGCACGCCGTACCAACCGGAAACGGCGAGCGGGGTGCTGGCGGCGTATGATGGGTTTTCCGATACGTTGTTGCATGAGCCGGACTGGCTGGCCGCGTGCCGTGATAAAGCGCGCGAAATTGTCGCCCGTCGCGGGTTGCCGACGGCGAAGCTGGAGGGTTGGAAATACACCAACATCCTGCCCGTCGTGAAAGCGATCAATCAAGCCGGCACGGTGAACATCACCCATAAAGAAGGCCACGGCATTACCGTGAACTCTCTGGCCGGAATGCTGGGCGAGGACTGGGTGCAAAAGGCCATTTCCGCACCGTTGTCGGATAAAGAATACAACGCCGAAAACACGCTGTGGTATTTGGGCAATCTGTTCCTGCGCGATGGGTTGGTCATTGATGTGCCCGCCAATACCGAAGCCAAAACGCCATTGGATTTAACCATGGTCGCCGATGGCGGCTTGGCGAATGCGCGGTTGATTATCCGTCTGGGCGCGAATGCCCGCCTGACCGTGATTGAACATCACACTGGCACAGGCGCGTATTGGAAGAATATCCAGACGCAGATCATTCTGGCCGATGGCGCGCATCTCACCCATGTGCGGTATCAGGAAGACAGCGAACAGGCCGTCCACACCCAATTGACGCACAGCGTTCTGGGCAAGGATTCCGGGTATGAGGGTATTGTGTTTTCCACGGGTTCCCGCCTGTTCCGCAATCAATTGCACGGCGTGATGAACGGGGCCGGGGCGGTCTGTTCGCTCAGCGCCGTGAACCTGCTGACCGGGCAACAACATGGCGATACGACCATTCTGGTTGATCACATGGCCCCGAACGGCAATTCAAACCAGAATATCCGCACCGTTCTGGACGGCACCGCCCATGGCGTGTTTCAGGGCAAAGTGCATGTGCATCAACCGGCGCAGAAAACCGACGGCTATCAATTGTCCAAATCCCTGATCCTGAATGAAGGGGCGGAGATGGATACGAAGCCGGAGCTGGAAATTTACGCCGATGATGTGAAATGCTCGCACGGCGCGACCACCGGGCAACTGGATGAAGGGCCGCTGTTTTACATGCGCGCCCGCGGTATTCCGGAGGCACAGGCCCGTGCCTTGCTGATCGAGGCGTTCGTGGACGAAGCGTTTGACCGGGTGGCCGATGAAACAATTCAATCCGTGTTGAAAGACAAGGTGAAAGCATGGCTGGCGTCGTAAAAATGCCATCGCAGAACGATTTTGCGCGGTACCGGGATGATTTCCCGGTGCTGGCCCGCCCCATGAATGGCCAGAAACTGGCCTACATGGATACGGCGTCCAGCGCGCAGAAACCGCGTGCGGTGATTGACGCTTTGCGCGAAGCCTTGGACCGCGATTACGCCAACATTCACCGCGGCTTATACGCGCTGTCGCAAACGACGACGCAGAAATTCGAAGCCACACGCCGCAAGGTTGCCGATTTTATCGGGGCATCATCCGAAAACGAAATCGTCTTCACCCGCAACACGACCGAAGCCATCAATCTGGTCGCGCAAAGCTGGGGCCGCACCAATTTGAAGGCGGGCGATGAAATCATCATTTCCGGCATGGAACACCACGCCAATATCGTGCCGTGGCAATTGCTACACGATCAAATTGGTATCGTGCTGAAAATCATTCCGGTGCTGCCGAATGGCACGCTGGATATGGATGCGTTTGACGGCTTGCTGTCCGACCGCACGCGGTTCGTGTCGATTGTGCATGTGTCGAACGCGCTTGGCACCATCAACCCGGTTGAAACCATCATCCGCAAAGCCAAGGCGTATAACGCCGATATTCTGGTTCTGGTCGATGGGTCGCAATCGGTTACGCATATGCCGGTGAATGTTTTGGGGTTGGGTTGTGACTTCTTCGCTTTTACGGGGCACAAATTATATGGCCCGACCGGGGTTGGGGTTCTGTATGGCCGCGCGGCCCTGCTGAACGCCATGCCGCCTTATCAAGGCGGCGGGGATATGATCGAAACGGTCAGTTTCGCCCAAACCACCTATAAACCCGCCCCGGCCCGGTTTGAGGCCGGAACCCCGGCCATTGCCGAGGTGATTGCTCTGGGGGCAGCCATTGATTACGTGGCCGCCATTGGCATGGACAATATTGCGGCGCACGAGGGTATGCTTCTGGCTAGCTTAGTGGAACAACTGGAAACTGTGCCGGGCCTGACCTTTTACGGCACCGGGCCGGACAAGGCGGGCATTGTCAGCTTTACCGCCGATTGGGGCCATCCATCTGATATCGCTATGATTTTGGACCAATGCGGGGTGGCCGTGCGCACCGGGCACCATTGCTGTATGCCCCTGATGCAGGGGTTCGGGGTTGAGGGGACGGTCCGGGCCTCGTTAGGGTTATATTCAAATGTAGATGACATAATCTCTCTGATGAATGGGGTGACGAAGGCACACAAACTTCTCGGAGCGTAGAGTATGGGGATCTTAAAATTTTCGGCGGCTGTCGGCGGGGCAGTCGGGACTTTCTTAGCTGTTTCAACGTTTTCCAGTCCGGTGAAAAGCACAGAAAGGTTCGTCAATAACTGCATATCGGGGTATGAAAAAGAAGGCGAAAGCAACCCGTTGCTGGACGGGGTGGATAAAGCCGGTTTCTGTGGGTGTCTGGCGGAAAAGAAAATTGATGATAATTTCACCTATGACACTATGAAACCGTGCATGGACGCCCATATGAAGGAACCAGTGGTCCGGTTTTGTGAGGACGATTTGTCCAAGCAGATGGAAGGTTACGTGAATTGCGAATGCATCTATGATCACACGGCCCAATGGGTGTTCAAAAGTGCGGCGGCGGCCAGCCACAAGGGGCCACAATTAAGTAAAGCGGACGAAACGCAAGCGTCCATCACCATGATACAAGAATGTGAATTCAGATGAGTTTGACGAAACCAGTAGCTGATGAAAGCATGTTGCGAAACGCCTTGGGCGATGAAGGATTTGACGAATTGGCCGAGCCGCCAAACGTCGAAGCAACACGCGCGCATCCGCTCTGGCCGCAAATCGTCAAAAACCTGCGCGCGGTCTATGACCCCGAAATTCCGGTGAATATTTATGAACTGGGCCTGATTTACAAGGTCGACATTCGCGACGGGCTGGACGGCAAGGCTGACGTCTTCGTGGAAATGTCGCTGACATCCCCCGGATGCCCGGTGGCTCAGGAAATGCCCGGCATGGTCCAGGGCGCAATCTTCCCGGTCGATGGTATCGGCAATGTCGATGTTGAAATTGTCTGGGATCCGACCTGGGACCCGTCTTTCATGGCGGAAACGGCGAAACTGCAACTGAATATGTTTACGTGATAACGACCATGCCGAATGATCCAATTATCTTGACCGACGGGGCCGTTGCGGCCATCAAGTCCAAAACCGCGTTGAAAGACGGCGCGATTGGCCTGCGCCTGACCATCAAATCCACGGGCTGTTCCGGGAACAGTTATAAAATGGAACATGTGATGGAAGAAACGGCCGCCGATGACCGGTTTGAAAAAGACGGGGCCGTCCTGTTCATCCCAAAAATCCATTCATGGATGTTGTTTGGTATGACCATCGGGTACGAGGAGGGTGACATGCAATCCGGCTTTACCTTCAACAACCCGAACGAAACGGGGCGCTGCGGCTGCGGCGAATCCTTCACCATCGACCCGGGCAAACGCGCGCCGGGGTAGGGCCCGTGGCTCCTTATTTCACGGCAACAAAAAAGCCCCCAACGGGGGCTTCTTGTTATTCGATCTGTACGGGCAACGTCTTAGTTGTTGTCCAGGTTCAGCGCCACGAAAGCCAGCGGCATGAAGCCGTCGCAAGAGGCGGAGATTTGCGGAACCAAACGTTTCGTCGCGGCGCGAACTTCGTCGCTTCTTTTAACAGCGGCTTGAACGTTCAGGAAAGCTTGCAGTGCGTTCAGATCGTTTTTCATGTTGTAGTCCCCTCTTATTTTTGTTTTTCGAGGTTATCGAAATACACATCTGTCAGGTGGTCGCCCGGTCCGTTGGATATGTATGCCTCGTATATATCACCGTGCCCGAAGGATTTGATGGAGTCAATAAATTCCGACCCATTGCCCACAGCTTCAAGCTCTTGGGCAATTTTACACATTGTGACGATTATGTCAAGCATTTTGGCGTGATACTGGGCCTCGAAGGCGACGGGGTCCATATCCGCAGTGGGGGTGCCGTGGCCGGTCATTTGCTGCTGCGCCTGACGCAGGGCGCCGCCCAATTCCAGCACGTGGGATGGGCTTATCGTATTGATATCGCTGGATATTCCAAGATAAACAGCGCGGTTCTCCGGGCTGAAGGCTTGCCCCGATTTATGGCGTAAGACTTTGATTTGAATGTTATTTTGGTATGCCCAGCGCACCAGTTTCAACCCGGCGGCGGACCGTTCCAGCGTGGTTTCGGCGGCGTGGCGTAATTTATCGGCCTGTGGGTGGGTGTAATCAATCGCGGCGTTCTGGGCTTGCCCGGTGCCAAACGCGCCCTGCAACTTGCCAAACGGGGAATCAGATGTCGAAGCCATGATCGTGTATCCCTCTCAATAAAATTCTTAGCGGGCCATGTCGCCAGCGCTGTACCCGGATGTGCTGATGGATGAAGACATCAGCATTTGGGTGTCCAGAACATTGACGCGGCCGCGTTTATCGACGGTGATGACGGCGCGCACCAGCGTGCCCAGATACACCATCGATGTTTTGATCGTAAAATCGCCTGCGATGTTGGCGTTGATTTCAGGTGGTTGGTGGTGCACGGCAATCGCGGCCACCTGATCGCCGGACAAGGCGTCCAGCGCGGGGTGATCCTGCATGCGATCAATCACGAAAATATCGCCATCTGGGCCTGACACATGTTCGAAGAAGAAGGTGAGGTAATCCATCACGTTCGATGGATCGAGGAACAGATGGCCCGCATCATTTGCCGCATAAATCGGCATCACCGACCCGTCGAGATAGAAATAGGTTTTCCCATCGCCCAGATAGTCAAACGAGAATGAGGGCAGGGATGCATAGTTGGTCAGACGGTAGAGCAACAGGTTGCGATAGAATGACAGCTTGTGGCATTTGGCTTCGCTGGTCGTCGGCGCAAACAGCCCAGAATCGCCAGCGGTCTTAACGCTGTCGATCATGGCGATGGTGCGGTCACGGTCCAGACGGTGCCATTGCATGTGAAAATATCCCTGATTGGGCGAAATGGATGCCCCTTAAAAATTCGCGATAACTATACCGTTAAATAAGGCTGGGCCATACCAAAAAAAGCTATTCTTTCTGTGTCATCCCGGCGAAAGCCGGGATCTTCTTCCATTATGGCTGGAAGACCCCGGCTTTCGCCGGGGTAACGGTCATATGGGGCTGCTACGCCGCAATCCATTCCGGCCCAACCGCCTGATCCACGGCGGCGAGGGCGGTTTCGATAATGGCGCCCGTCGTACCGGGTAAATGGGCCTCGGTGGACAGGATCCGGCGCCAGACCCGGCCGCCGCGTTGTCCCTGATACAGGCCCAGCATATGGCGGGTGATGGATTTCACCGGTGTGCCCGTGGCCCGGCGTTCTTCGATATACGGAATCATGGCCCGGGCGATGTCGGCCCGGCTGGCCGTTGTGGGGTGGCCATACAAAGCCTGTTCAATCTCGGTCAGAACCCACGGGTTTTGATAGGCTTCGCGGCCGATCATCACTCCGTCAAAGGTGTCCAGATGGGATTGGGTTTCGGCCAGGGTTTTGATCCCGCCATTCACAATCACCCGCATATCCGGGAAGGCTGTTTTAATCCCCGCGGCGATGTCATAGCGCAGGGGTGGGATTTCCCGGTTTTCTTTCGGGCTGAGGCCTTTCAGCCAGGCCTTGCGGGCGTGGATGATGACCTTGCGGCATCCAGCCTCATGGATGGATTTGACAAAGGCGTGCAGGAATTCCTCGTCCACGCACTCATCAACACCGATACGGCATTTGACTGTAATTTCAGTATCTTGTGCGGCGTTGATCATGTTGGATACGCAGTCGCCAACGCGACCCGGGTCCTTCATCAGGCAGGCCCCGAATGCGCCATTCTGCACCCGGTCACTGGGGCATCCGCAATTCAGGTTGATTTCGTCATATCCGTAATCTGCACCAATCGCGGCGCATTGGCCCAGATGGGCAGGGTCTGATCCGCCCAATTGCAGGGCGACGGGGTGTTCAGATGGGCTGAAGGCCAGATAACGGTCCCGGTCACCAAAGATAATGGCCCCGGTCGTGACCATTTCCGTGTACAGGCGCACATGCGGCGCAAAAGAGCGCAAAAACACCCGGCAATGCCGGTCAGTCCAATCCAGCATCGGGGCGACAGAGATTTCAGGCGTTTGTTTCACGTGATACATGAGCGGGAGAGGTACAGAAAACCGCCGTTTATGTCAACATTTGCATATTTACATAATTATTGACGGTTGGGCGTGTGTATGTTATCAAAGGGCCCAAGATTAGGGGTTCTTTGGTTCGTATTAGCAACGCGAGGTGTGTAATGGATTTAAATAAAAAATATAAGCTGGCTGTGGCGGCGCTGTGTGTAACGACTCCGTTGGCGGCTCTGAACGTTCCTGGGGTGCCTGAAGTTGTTCAGGGAGGGGTTGATGAGGTGGTGAGGCTTCATATAGATATGAAAACTACATCTTCCCAGCGTGCGGTGCTTTCTGCTGGTGGTGACCTTTCTCGGGCCTCTTTTTTGGGAGCTGCATCAGGTGAGGTTGCTGCTTTATCGACTTCGTATAAGCAGCTCTTTGACGTTGCAGATGTCTGTTATAAAAAATCAGTTGGGTATGATGCGGCGCTGAATTCTGGAGATCGGGCCAAAATTGATGGAGCTCGAAAAGACTTCTACGCAAAATGCCCGTTCTAGATCTTTAGAAGTAAAATTTAAAAAGCTTTTCATGTCAGCCCTAACAGGGCTGGCTGCCATTTGGCGTGTTGTCGTGGATCGAATCCTGTTGATCTGCATCCCTACATGTGTATTTTCCTTATCCATCATGATGATTTGTTTGCGTGTTCTCATTCTTGCTTTGGGGTTGGCCGTGTTTGCGGGCGGGGCCGGGGTGTCTTTTGCCAAGGATGAGGAGCCGCGCTTCAATTCAACGGGGTTGGCGTTGCCCCGTTTTGTTTCGCTGGCCGCGGAAGAGGCGCATGTGCGCGCTGGGCCGGCGACGCGTTATCCGATAAAGTGGATTTATAAGAAACGCGGACTTCCCGTTGAAATTATTCAGGAATTTGATGTTTGGCGTAAAATCCGTGATCGCGACGGTGACGAGGGGTGGTTGCACAAATCGCTGCTGTCCAGTCGCCGCAATGTTATTGTATTGGGTGAAGAAGCGGTCGCAATTCGTTCACAAGACAGTGAAAATTCCAGAACGATTGCGCGACTTCAGCCGGGCGTGATTGCAACGGCCAGCGAATGCAAAAAAGCATGGTGTAAAATCACCGCTGGCGGCTACGAAGGGTGGGCCGAAAGAAAATCACTTTGGGGTATTTACGCCACCGAAGAGTTCGACTAACCTTCCTTATGTGGGGTTATCCACACCCTATCCACAGACTGATCCACAAAGTTTTTCACAGGGTTGCGGCGGTTCATCCGATTCGTCGTACGCTCTGATTCCCTCTCGATTCTCTCGCTCTGAAGTACCCATGACCTTTGATTCTGCTTCCATTCTGACCGACAAGGCGGCTTTTACGGGCCAGTTTGTCCATGCGCTGGTGTCCAAATGCCGTGACCATAATGGCCGTGGCGTTGACGGCATGCGCCTGATTCAGATGATGGCCGGGGCGATTGTTGAATTTACCCTGTTGTTCGATGAATCCGACCGTGGGGTTGAGGCGATGTACGACCATCTGGCCACCATGCTGGGCTGTGAGCCGCAGGAAGGCCCCATTTCAGAGCTGGCCTTGCCGCCGGCCTATATTATCGACTTTCGGGCCGAGCAGGGGCGTGAACTGACCCGCCGCATGTTCGAGGACTGGCTGCATTGCGCGTATGAGTTCCAAGACGTCCTGCTGTTCGTATGCCAGCAGATGTTTATGGCGATGGAGGAAGACGGCCAGAGCCGCCGTGACCTGTTCCGCCTGTTGATCGAATGCACCAACCGCTGCCTGGGCTATGAAATCGCGGCCCAGGAACTGTGCGATATCGTGATTGAGCAAAAGATTGGCCTGGAGGGCTGGAGCCTGCCGGAGAGCATTTCCGGTCTGTCCGCCGTCGCCGGGCGTGCTTTGGCACTGTCCCTGAATGCGTACCAGCAAACCGCCTTCCGGGGCGCGGACCTGCCCGAACATCTGGACCGCCTGACCTGTGTAATGACGCAGGAGGCCGTGCGCTTAGGCCTGCCTGCGGGCAGTGACTGGCGGTTCGGGTTGGCGGCCAACGACCGTCCGCTGGATGCGCCGTATGAATTGATTGCTTCGCTGGAGCCGTTGGCCCGGGATTTCTTCCGTGTGATCCGGATGCACAATCTGATGGATCAAGCCGTGGCCAGCGCCAAGGCTACAGGCCGGATGCTGGCCGTGGCCGCAGGCGGAGATCGGCCAGAGGTGGAACCCGTCATTGCCAAGCCCTTGGCCATGGCCGCCATGACCGAAACCTATAAGACGGTTTGCACCCAGTACGCGATTATGTCGATGTAAATGAGTATGAACCCTTAGCGGTTCAGGCGCTTGCGCATTTCCATGCGTTGGCACATGGCGCTCATATCCTGACCGTTGGCCAGCTTTCCGCCATTCGCGCAAATTTCCTCAACACGGTTTTTCAAATGTTCCTGGCCTGCCTTGCGTTCGCTGGCCGTGGGGGCTTTGCCTTGCGCTGGGGCTTCGCCCGTGCCGTTTTTGTGGTCCTGAACCTGCAATTGGCGTTCACAGGCTTTTTCCGCACTGGCGATCAAACCGGGGGATGGGTTGGCAACACGGTTCAATGTCTGTTTCACGCAGCTTTCCATCCGGTCGCTCTGGGACGGGGCAGCTTCGGCCTCGGGGGCGTTCAGGCCGATGGTCGCGGTGCTGGCCAGCAGGAAGGCTGCGGTTGCGTTTTTCATTGAGGACATAAATTCCATGGCAATCTCCTGTGGCGATGATCTGGGGGCATTCTAGCCAGATTGTTGCGTTATGTCAAATTGTGGGTTGTGGCTGGATTCCGGCTAGACGGGGGGCCTGATCCATCGTAAAAAAGGGCCCATGACTCAAACAGCAGAAAAACAGCCAATGTCTAATGTACAAAAATCGAGCTACAGCTACGACGATCTGATCGCCTGTGGCAAGGGTGAACTCTTCGGTCCGGGCAATGCGAAACTGCCGGCCCCGCCGATGTTGATGTTTGACCGTATTACCGAAGTATCCGCCGATGGCGGGGCCCATGGTAAGGGGATCATCAAGGCCGAGCTGGATGTGAATCCGGATCTGTGGTTCTTCCAATGTCACTTCCTGGGTGATCCGGTGATGCCGGGCTGCCTCGGTCTGGATGCGATGTGGCAATTGCTGGGCTTCTATCTCGGTTGGACCGGTGCGCCGGGTTCGGGCCGGGCGCTGGGCCTGGGCGAATTGAAATTCACGGGTCAGGTTCTGCCGGAAGCCAAACTGGTTTCCTATGAAATCAACCTGAAGCGTGTGATCAACCGCAAGCTGGTTCTGGGGATTGGTGATGGTACCGTATCCGTGGACGGCAAGGTGATCTATGAAGCGACCGATTTGAAAGTCGGTTTGTTCGATAACCCCAAATCTTTGTAAAAAACATGAGCAAAACAATTACGCAACGCCGCGTGGTCGTGACCGGCCTGGGCGTCATTTCCTGCATCGGTAATTCCACGACGGAAGTTCTGGAATCTTTGAAGGCTGGTAAATCCGGTATTACGTTTTCGCAAGATTACGCCGACCGTGGTTTCCGCAGCCAGGTGTGGGGCAAGCCCGAAGTCAATTTTGAAGAATTGATCGACCGCAAGCTGCGCCGTTTTATGGGCGATGCGGCGGCGTATGTTCATCTGTCGATGGAGCAAGCGATCGCCGATTCCGGCCTGACCAAAGAGATGATCAGCAACCCGCGCACGGGCATTATCGTTGGCTCGGGCGGCGCGTCCAGCCGCAACCAGCTGGAAGCCGCCGATATCGCACGCAATTCCGCGCCCAAGCGCGTGGGCCCGTATATGGTTCCGCGCTGCATGGGGTCGACAACATCGGCAAATGCGGCCACGAACTTTGAAATTAAGGGCGTGAACTATTCCATTTCGTCGGCATGCTCGACCTCTGCGCATTGCATCGGCAACGCCGCTGAGATGATTCAATGGGGCAAGCAGGACATTATGTTCGCCGGCGGTGCCGAAGAACTGGACTGGACCATGTCCGTCCTGTTTGACGGTATGGGGGCGATGTCGTCCAAATATAACGACCGGGCCGCAACGGCGTCCCGCGCGTATGACAAAAACCGCGATGGTTTCGTGATTGCCGGTGGTGGCGCGATGCTGGTTCTGGAAGAACTGGAACATGCAAAAGCCCGTGGCGCAAAGATTTACTGCGAATTAACGGGCTATGGTGCCACATCTGACGGTGCCGACATGGTTGCGCCGAGCGGTGAGGGTGCATTGCGTTGCATGAAATTGGCGCTGGAAACGGTCGATGGTCCGATTACCTATATCAACAGCCACGGCACCAGCACGCCGGTTGGTGATATCACCGAATTGAACGCGATCCGCGAAGTTTTCGGTGCGCGTGGTGAGAAGGTTCCGGCGATCAGTTCGACCAAATCCATGACCGGCCATTCGCTGGGCGGGACCGGGGCGCAGGAAGCGTTGTATTCTATTTTGATGATGCAAAATAACTTCATCTGTCCGTCGATCAACATCGAAGACCTGGATGAAGGGGCAGCAGATGTTGATATCGTCCGCGAATGCCGTGAAAACGTACAGCATGAAACTGTTCTGTCCAACAGCTTCGGTTTTGGTGGTACGAACTGCACGCTGGCTTTCTCGCGTTTGAAAGACTAGGGGCAGGATAGCGTTATGACACTGGAAAAAGGTTCTAAATCCAACATTATGGCCGGCAAGCGCGGTTTGATCATGGGCGTAGCCAATGATCATTCCATCGCGTGGGGCATTGCCAAAACCCTGTATGAACACGGGGCCGATCTGGCTTTCACCTATCAGGGTGATTCCCTGAAAAAGCGGGTCGAGCCGCTGGCAAAATCCGCCGGGTCCGACATTTTGTTGAACTGCGACGTCACACGCGAAGAAGACATTGATTCTGTCTTTGCCGGTTTGGGCAAGGTTTGGGATGGTTTGGATTTCGTCGTTCACGCCGTTGCGTATTCGAACAAGGAAGAATTGAAGGGGCGTTATCTGGATACGACGCTCGAGAACTTTTTGAACACGATGCACATTTCCTGCTATTCCTTCACCTCGGTTATGCGCCGCGCCGCGCCGATGATGAAGAACGGCGGTTCGGCCATTACACTGTCCTATTACGGGGCGGAAAAAGTCATGCCGAATTACAACGTGATGGGTGTGGCCAAGGCCGCGCTGGAGGCATCCGTTCGCTATCTGGCCGCCGATTTGGGCCCGAAAGGCATCCGTGTTAACGCTGTATCGGCTGGCCCGATGCGCACGCTGGCTGGCTCCGCCATCGGTTCCGCGCGCACCACGTTCAAGTACAACAACATGACCGCGCCGTTGCGCCGGGGTGTTGAACTGGAAGAACTGGGCGGAACGGGTCTGTACCTGCTGTCTGATCTAGGCGGCGCGGTGACGGGTGAAGTCCACTACGTCGATTGCGGTTTCAATGCTCTGGGCATGCCCCAGAATTTGAACGAGGTTCTGGCCGTGATGGGCGGGAATGGAAAAGCCGAATGATTTTCGGATGATATAAGGATGATAAAAAGCCGCTGTTTCCAGCGGCTTTTTTATTTATTTGTTTTTTAACAAATCGCGAATTTCTTCCAGCAACACTTCTTGTTTCGGCGGCGGCGGGGCATCGGCTGCGCCTTGTTCTTGTTTGCGTTTCAAGGTGTTCATCACCTTGATGATCATAAACATGGCCCAGGCCACGATAATGAAATTCACAACGGATTGAATGAACAGGCCATAATTCAATGTGACGGCCTGTACACCTTCGGACGCTTTGATCATTTCCCATTTCAGGTCGCTGAAATCAACCTTGCCCAAAATGACACCGACGGGCGGCATGATGACATCCTTTACCAGCGAATTGGTAATAGCGCCGAATGCCGTCCCGATGACAATACCGACGGCCAGGTCGATGACATTGCCGCGCATGGCGAATTCACGGAATTCGTTAATGATTTTCATGGGTGATGCTCCTTTGAATGATCCTGTTCAATCTGTAGCTGTCGAATCGGAGGGGTTCAAGGTTTAGTGAACGTGGAACATCGCCTCGCGGATAACATCCGGCACATCGGTGAACACGGTATCAACGCCCCAGCCGCGCAATTTGCGGGCTTCTTGTGCGTCATTGACGGTGTAAACCATCACGGCCTTTTCCATGTCGATGATGTCTTCGACCATTTCGCGCGTGGCCAGTTGCTGGCTGATGTTCACGGATACAACGTCCAGATAATCGGCAATGTCGGCCCAGTTGGGTGGCAGGTCATCATGCCAGAGGAGAAGACCGCGATACCAATCCGGTGCCATTTCCTGCGCCGTTTCCAAACTGACCAGTTGGAAGCTGGAAATCAGCAGGCGGGAATGGTCGTCCCAGATGCGGGAGAGAACATCCAGCGCCACTTCCGCTGTTTCCTTCTCGCGCCCCGGTGTTGGTTTGATTTCGAGGTTCAGGCCGAGATTCTTTTGGATGATCACATCCAACGCATCTTCCAACGATGGGATTTTTGCCCCGGCAAAGCTTTCACCGAACCAGCTTCCGGCCTCCAGCTGTTGCAAATCTGCCCATGTGGTGTCGGCGATATTGCCAAAACCGTTTGTGGTGCGGTCCAGCGTATCATCGTGGAAAATCACCGGCACGTTGTCACGTGTCAGCATGACATCCAGTTCAACCCATTCCACCCCCATTTCAGCAGCGGTCAGGATGGATTCAATCGTGTTCTCCGGCGCGTATCCGCACGCGCCACGGTGACCAATGATTTTCGGGATTTTAAGGGCCATGATGTTTCCTGTGTTTCAGAAGGGATAAAGAAAATTGGATGACCGGAACAAACCAATCATCCAATTTTCAATTATTTAGCTGTTCAGCAATTAACCAGCTTCGCGTTCGCCGCGCGGTTTGCGCTCTTCGATTGCGATTTGTTCACCGGTTTGTTGGTCAACGCGTTTCATGGACAATTTGATCTTGCCGCGGTCGTCGAAACCGATCAGCAGAACCTTAACCATGTCGCCTTCTTTGACCACGTCGGTGGTGGCTGCAACGCGTTGAGAAGCCAGCTCGGAAATGTGAACCAGGCCGTCTTTGCCCGGCATGAAGTTGACGAAGGCACCGAAATCAGTGGTCTTCACAACTTTGCCGTCATAGATCGCGCCAACTTCCGGATCATCGGTGATGCCGCGGATAATGCGTACGGCTTCTTCGATGGCTTTCGCGTCGGACGCGGCCACTTTAATCGTGCCATCGTCTTCGATGTCGATTTTCGTGCCGGTTTTCTCAACGATTTCGCGGATGACTTTACCGCCCGTACCAATGACTTCGCGAATTTTTTCCTTCGGTACGGTCAGGGTTACGATTTGCGGTGCGTATTCGGACATTTCGGTCCGTGCGGACGTCAATGCCTTGGCCATTTCGCCCAGGATGTGCAGGCGGCCTTCGCGTGCTTGTTTCACGGCGATGGTCATGATTTCCTCGGTGATCGAGGTGATCTTGATGTCCATCTGCAGGGCAGTTACGCCTTTTTCCGTGCCAGCAACTTTGAAGTCCATGTCGCCCAGGTGATCTTCATCACCTAGAATGTCGGACAGAACGGCGAAGTCGTTGCCTTCCTTGATCAGGCCCATGGCAATACCCGCGATCGGGCGTGCCAGCGGAACACCCGCATCCATCATTGCCAGGGACGAACCGCAAACGGACGCCATGGAAGATGAGCCGTTGGATTCGGTAATTTCCGACACGTTACGAACGGTGTACGGGAATTCCTCAGCCTTCGGCAGCAGCGGGTTAATCGCACGCCATGCCAGTTTACCGTGACCGATTTCGCGGCGGCCCGGGCTGCTCATGCGGCCGGCTTCACCAACGGAATAGGGTGGGAAGTTGTAGTGCAGCATGAAGCGTTGTTTGTATTCGCCTTCCAGCGCGTCCATGATCTGCTCGTCCTGACCGGTGCCCAGCGTGGTGACAACCAATGCCTGGGTTTCGCCACGGGTGAACAAAGCGGAACCGTGTGCACGCGGCAGAACACCAACTTCGGCCACGATCGGACGAATGGTTTTCGTGTCACGGCCATCGATACGCATGCCTTCTTTCAGGATGCGGCCACGGACCACGTCGGCTTCCAGCGTTTTGAAGGCTGCAGCAACGGTTTCCTTGGACAGGTTTTTCTCTTCGGAAACAAATTCCTCAACGGCTTGTTTCTTCAGTTCACCAACCAGTTCGTAACGGGTTTGCTTGATCGGCTCCAGATAGGCCTTGGACAGCGGGGCTTCGAATTTCGCCTTCATGGCTTTGGTCATTTCGACCACTTCCGGGCGGGCTTGCGGTACGTCCCAAGGCTCTTTCGCGCACATTTCGGCCAGGCCGATGATGTTTTTAATGACCGTCTGGAAGCTGTTCCAGCCGAACATAACGGCACCCAGCATCACTTCTTCGGACAGTTCCTGGGCTTCGGATTCAACCATCAGAACGCCTTCGGCTGTACCGGCAACAACCAGATCCAGAACAGAGTTCGTGCGTTCGGACAAGGTCGGGTTCAGAACATATTGGCCGTTAACGTAGCCAACGCGCGCGGCGCCAATCGGGCCCATGAACGGGATACCGGAAATGGTCAGTGCGGCGGAAACGCCGATCATGGCCACGATATCCGGATCGTTTTCCATGTCGTGTGCAACCACGGTGGCGATAACCTGAACTTCATTCAGAAAACCTTCCGGGAACAGCGGGCGGACCGGACGGTCGATCAGGCGGCTGACCAGCACTTCCTTCTCGCTCGGGCGGCCTTCGCGTTTGAAGAAGCCACCCGGGATTTTACCGGCGGCGTATGCTTTTTCTTGGTAGTGAACGGACAGGGGGAAGAAATCCTGACCTTCGCGCAAGCTGCGCGCGCCAACAACGGTGCACAGAACGGTCGTGCCGCCCATTGTGGCCATAACGGCGCCGTCAGCCTGACGGGCGATTTTGCCAGTTTCGAGAACGACTTTTTTGCCGCCCAGTTCGAACTCTTTGCGATAGATATTAAACATTCAACATTCCTTTTGTTTAGACTTCGTGCGCCATACCAGCCCTTGCCAGTACGACGTGTTTGTAGAAAGACGCAATTTTTGCGCGGGGGAGGGGTTCGGTGGACAATAAAAAACAGGGGGGCCCGACGGAATGGATAACCTGTGCTTTACAGTCGACCGCACGCCACCTCCGGACCTTGCGCCAACTGAGCTTTTTAATGCCATGGGGGGCGCAGGAAGTCAAAGAAAAACAAGGATTTTTGGCCTAAAACCCCCGCCATTTAGGCCTTTTGGTGGGGATATGGCAATTATGGGCTGGGACTGGGGGCCTGAGCGGTATTTTTGCCCCGGATCAGCGAATCCAGCAGACCCTGGCCCAGCATCAGTCCGCCAATATACAATTTGCGTTCCAGATCCGGGCGGCGCTTTTCATCATTGTGCAGGGCGTGGCGCCAGACTTCCAGTTGGTTCATTACACCGTGCAAGGGCACCTGTCCGTGTTTTGCAGCTTCTGCAATGGACCGGGCAAAGGCGTTATGAATGGCCTGTTTTTCCGTTTTCGATGTCCTGTTCAAAATATCGTCAATTGATGGCGGAACATTATCCGGGCGCATAATAACGCGCTCACGGGTTTCAACCGTTACACGGGCTTTGGCCTGCTCGGTGCGGGCTTTGTATTCATTGATGAAAGTGGACGATCCTTTCCCGGTGCCCAGATAGCTGACCATGGCGTTCACGTCTGCGGGCTTTAGGGCATGTTTGTGCGTAATGTCCGCGGCGATCCGACCAATATCATTCAGGCTGTAGGATTTGAGTGTTTTTGATCCGACGGAGCGAATATGCGCCATCGCGGCGTCATGCCCCGGCGTCGTGTAATAAATCGCCGCTGTGTAAAATTCCGCATCGGATTCACGGCGATAAATCGACATCATTTCCGGTGCCTTCCAGCGTGAGCTGACGGCGCGAATATCTGCCGTTTGCTGCATAATGGCGTGGTCACCTTGTGCGGCCATGGTCAATGTGGCGGCGACATCGGCAAACATTTCGGACCGGTGAATGGCCAGCGCGCGCTCAAACGCTGCGTCTTTGTGGATTTTTTTCCGTTCAACGACAAATTCCTGATCCAGACAGTGCCACACTTCATGCCAGACACTGCGCTTCATCATCATATAAGGGCCGGGATTGATGGTTGGGGTCAGGCGGTATTTGCCCGCCTCGCCAATCCATTTTTCGACCAGGCTTTGTGATGACAGATCCGCATTTTCCGCGATCACAACGCATTTATTTTGCTCATCCAGATGAAAGGCCTGCGGGTTCAAGCTGCTGGGCCCGTAACTCGATCCCATACCCAGACGGATCGATGAAAATTTCTTATGCGGCAGGTCCGGGACGGTGCTTTGCATGTAATAAAACAGGCGGCGTTCATACGGGATTGGTTCGCTGCGCGTTTGGATTTTGACGTAGTCGTTGTTGATAATCAAAACCTCGGGCAGGCGGGGTTTGGTTTTTGCGTAGGTGTTGGCCTGGTCTTGAATATCATCCAGAATGGTGGTCAGGGTTGTTGTGCCGGTTGGCCGCGTATCGGCATCGGCCGTCGCGGGGGCAACCCCTGCCATGGCCATGAACACAATCGACACGCCGCCCAAGGTTCGGCGCAGGCTTTTGATCGCCTTGGATGATGGCTGCATTGAACGCTCCCTGTATTCTTTTTATAATTTGGATCAAAAGTGTTATATAAAAATGGTTGCCATGTCATGGTTTTATGACATCTCTTTGATTTTCCTGATTTTTCTTGCCTGATAAGGGGATAACATATGAACACGCTCGTCCTGCTGCGCCATGGTCAAAGCCAATGGAACCTGGAAAACCGCTTCACCGGTTTCCACGATATCGACCTGAGCGATCTGGGTCGTGAAGAAGCACGTCAGGCGGGTCTGCGCCTGAAGGCGGCGGGCATTCAGTTTGATCAGGTGTTTACCAGCACATTGCAACGCGCTGGCCATACGGCGGAAATTGCGCTGACCAATGCGGGGCAGGCGGATTTGCTGAACACCATGATCCGCCACGATGATTTGCGCGAGCGTGATTACGGCGATCTGACCGGATTGAACAAGGATGAAACCCGCGCGAAATTTGGCGATGAACAGGTGCATATTTGGCGCCGGTCCTATGACGTCAACCCGCCGGGTGGGGAGTCGTTGAAGGACGTGGTCGAAAACCGCGTGCGCCCGTATTACAACGCGAACATCAAACCGCTGGTCGATGGTGGCAAAAACGTATTGATTGCCGCCCACGGCAATTCACTGCGCGGTATCCTGATCGTTCTGGGCGCGGAAACGCCGGAGACCATCAACGCCGCCGAAATGGAAACGGGCGTTCCGTTGGTGTTTGAAATGGAAAACGGCAAAATCCTGAAGCGTTATGCGTTGAAAGAAGCGCCGGCGGCTTAACGGCCTCCTGGAATGTCATCCCGGCGAAAGCCGGGATCTTCCAGCCATAATGGACGAAGACCCCGGCTTTCGCCGGGGTGACGAAGTGTTATTTAAACCGGAGCAGGGCCGTTGGGCCCCGTTTTCTTGGCCGGGGTTGGGGCGGGCGAAACAACACCGCGGACCAGCCGGTTGAAATCATCGGCCAGCGTATCGACATTGTAACCCGCTGGCTTGATCTGGCCGAACGTCGTTTCGGCCAGTTTTTGCAGGGCCAGAGACTTCGTGTTGTCGTTATGATGTTTCAATTCCCATGCGGCTTCACGCGCCATCAGGGCGTAGGTCAGAATATCCGCCGCCGCATCCAGAATTTCATCCGCGACAAATTCTGCCGTTTGCGGGTTCTTGACCAGATCACCCATCATTCCGGCAATCTCGGCGCTTTTGCGTTTCAGCAAGGCGCGTTCGGTTTTCATTTCCGACGGCAAGGCTTTGGTGATGGCGTTCAGGTTTTTGATAAAGCTTTCAGCACCTTTTTCCGGGCCGAGGATCACACGGGTCAGTTCCAGGGCCTGAATTTGGCGTGGGCCTTCCCACACCTGTAAAACCAGCGCATCGCGCATCAACCGTTCGGTCGGCCAATCGGCGGTATAACCATTTCCGCCCACCATCTGCACGGCGATATTCGCGGATTTTACGGCCAGATCGGCGGTGCGGTATTTGGCGATGGCCGTAACCATACGCATCCAGCTGTACGCGGCGGCATCGTTATCTTGTGACATATCGAAACTGTGCGCCGCTTCGAAGGCGAGGGCGCAGGCCGCCATCCAATCCACACTCATCCCGATCATGTGTTTCTGGTTCATCGGGCGGTCGGACAGGGCTTTGCCAAAGGTTTCGCGGTTATCCATCCAGCAGCGCACTTCCAGCAACGCGCGGTGGGCAACACCGGCGGCTGACATGGCGTTGTGAACGCGGCTGTAACCAAGCGCTTCCATCATCACACGCAGCCCATGCGGCGGTGGGACCAGTTCGACGGCATACGCATCACCCAGCAACAATTCCGCTGTGGCCAGCGCACGCGTGCCCAGTTTCTCTTTCAATTTTGTAACGTGGTACGAATTCGGTTTGGTCCAGTCTTTGTCAACATGGCTGGGCACCAGATACAGGCCCAGACCTTTGGCGCCCGTCGTTCCTTCCGCGCGGGCGGTGGCAACGGCCAGGCCGGAGGAGGCGTTGGACGCAAACCATTTCTGGCCGTTCAGACGGTATGATCCATCAAAATGTTTGCGGGCGGTTGTTGTGGTGTTGGCCACGTCGCTACCGCTGTGTTTTTCCGTGGCCCATGTGCCCCCGGTTTTGGCTAGCCCGTCCATGCGCGTGGATTCATGCAGGAAGCGTTTTTTTACGTCATCGCTGCCGTATTTATTCACGACATACGCAACGGCCCCGGTCATGGTGACGGGGCAGTGGGTGGAGATATCCGTTTGCGACAGCAGATAGCCCATAACGAAGGACAGGCTGTGTGGTTCCGGGTTCTTATCCTGAAACGCCAACCCAATCACGCCACGGCGATAAATTTCAATCTGGGCATCTTCGTATGCCGGGTTGAACACAACGCGGCCCGTGCGTTCACCGGGTTTTCCGGCGGGAATAATGTCATGCACCAATTTTGGTGGGGCGTGGCGGTCGCTATATTCTGCTTGCACATCCAGTTCATTGCCAACCCAAGCGCCCAGATCGTTCAGGCGCCCTTGTTGGCGTTTGAGCATTTGCGGGTTTGTGCGCTCCAGAAAATATTTCACGTTCTGGTCCAGCGCATAAAAATTCAAACCCCGTGTCACCGGGGGCATTTTGTCGGATGCCATGACAACGACCTCTCTGCCTATCCATTATAGCCCCTTTTCGGGGTCTTATTGATCAAATATGACCGTCATTGTTCATGGACAGGCAGGGAAATGCAACCCGGTTTTAGACGGGCCGCAGGATCATTTCCTTGGTCGATTTTTTCCATCCGCTGATCACATAACCTTGATCCAGCATGGATTTTTGGGTTTCGATGTCGTGAATGGGGCAGGTTTTGCATCCCGGGGCAACCGCATTAAAGGCTTGGGTCAGCCGTTTTTTCTCAATATTCGGGATGGTTTCGTGGACGTTGTAGACAACGGTTCCATCGGATGGATCAACGCCAATGCTGGGGATTTCCATGCCGTGGTCCAAGAAAGTGGCCCAGCTGGCGATGTTGTTCACATCTACTTCGGCCAGGGCGTGGCCTTTGTCTGCTTTCACGCCGTAGTTCAGCCATGCCTTGACCATGCCGTGCATCAGGCCATTGTTCCGATAGCTGGGCAAGACGGTGACGCCCTGTATCAGGGTGATGCTGTCCGGTGCACCAACGGGGGCCATATCAACCATCCCGGTTTTGGGGTGTTCGATCGACGGGTTCAACACAATCGATTCACCAACCAGTTTGCCATTGTGCAAAACGCCCAAAACCGTGTTGCCGTGGTTCCGGTTGAAATGATCAACGAAGAACGAGGCTGGCTTGGGCAACATGAAGGCTTTTTCTTCCGCGCTCAGCATTTGAATGGCTTTATTATGCAGGGCGATGATGTCCGACAGGTGCGTTCTGTCCAGTTGGATGACGTTATACGCGCTGCCATCCCGCATCGTACCTTCGTGCAGGACTGCGCAATCATTGAACGGGGTTTTGACTTTTTTGAATGCTTGTACCGACATTGTTTTTTCCTCTGTGTGCGATCGAAAGATAAGTGCGCATCCGCCTGGCCCATCTGGATCAGGAAGCGGAGAGGAAAGGGATGTCAGGAAGTTTGATTAGGCCTGCACCGCACGATCCGCAACGCCCTGAGCCAACAGGGGGCGGTTTGTACGTCGTGCGCGTCGGATCGCGCTATGCGGTGCGGTTGCGTTTTGCATGGGGGGATTAAACATCAAAACGGGCAGGGTTGGGAAGAAAAAAATAAAACGGCCCGAAACCAAGTGGTTCGGACCGTTTAAATTCTGCAATTCCAAAGGAATTAGCGGCGGATACCCAGCTTTTCGATCAGCGTTTGGTAGCGGCCTTCGTCCTTTGCCTTGACGTAGTCCAGCAGTTTACGGCGCTTGGCTACCAGAGCCAGCAAGCCACGACGGCTGGACATGTCTTTCTTGTGGGACTGCATGTGCTCGGACAGATAGTTGATACGGTCTGTCATCACGGCAATTTGCACTTCCGGTGATCCTGTGTCGCCTTTTTTCGTTTGGTTTTTGGCGATGACGTCCTTTTTACGGGCGGCGGTGTTCATGTTATTCGACATCGTTTTCTCCGATCATTTTTTAAAGGTTCAGTACGCGAAGCGGCTGAATATCGATGCCGTCGATGTTCACAAGCGCAACAGGTGTGCCATTGAACAGCGCCAGCGCCGTCACGGGGTTGGATTTATCGGGAACCACGCCGGCCCGGTGGAGTCGATCCACATCAGGACGGGAGATGAACGATAAAACCTGTCCGTTCTTCAACCGTGCTGCTTCCCTTTCGTTCAGATCCAGAGCCGGGATGTCGTCTAGCACCGTCTGAACAGGAAGAAGCATGTCTTCAAGGGGCGGAATTTGGCTGGAATCCGCCGAGAAATCAAGAGAAATCGCATTGTTTACGGTAAAAGGCCCAACTTGATCCCGGCGCAGGGCGGAGATATAGCCCACAGACCCCAGTTCCAGCGCCAAATCCCGGCCCAGGGAGCGGATATAGGTCCCCTTGCCGCAGACACAGCGGAAATCGGCCTCATCGCCCCGGAGGGCCAATAATTCGAGGGAATCAATGCGGACGGCCCGGGGGGCCAGATCCACGTCCTCACCTGCACGGGCCAGGTCATAGGCCCGTTGCCCGTCAATTTTCAGGGCGGAGAAGCGGGGCGGCAGCTGGTCAATCGTGCCAATAAAACGGGGCAGGATGGCGCGGATGGCATCTTCGGTCGGGCGGATGTCCGATGTGGCGATCACCTCGCCCTCGGCATCGTCGGTGGAGCGTTGTTCGCCGAACCGGACCGTGAAGCTATAGGTTTTTGTGTGATCCATGCAAAAGGCGATGGTTTTGGTGGCTTCGCCCAGGGCGATCGGCAAAATGCCGCTGGCCAACGGGTCGAGCGTTCCGCCATGGCCAATCTTCTGGGCATTCAACAGCCAGCGCAATTTCCCCACAACTTGCGTTGAGGTCACGCCCAACGGTTTATCAACCGCAATCCAGCCGTGAATGGGAATGCCTTTTTTACGTCGGGCCATTGGCGTTATTGGTCGGTGTCGGATTCTTGATCCGCTTCATCGCCATCTTCACTGGGGGCTTGGTACCCGTAACGGTCCGTTTCCGGCAATGATCCGATCAGCGTTTCAATCCGCAGGGCCTGATCAAAAGTTTTGTCCATGATGAACCGAACCTTGGGCGTGAATTTCAAATCCAGCTTGCGGCCAATATCACGTTGGAAAATGGCGGCGGAATCGTTCAATGCGGGCAACATTTCATCCATGTTGCCGCCACCCAGGGCCAGAACATAGGCCGTTGCGTGTTTCAAATCGGGGCTGACGCGCACCTCGGTCACGGTCACGATTGCGGACGCGTCGAACAGCAGGGGGTCGTCAAAACGCCCCTGCCGCAACGTTTCCGAAATCACGTGGCGGAGTTGTTCGCCAACACGCAACATGCGTTGCGATGGTTCCGATGCTTTGTGCTTCCGCATGCCGATTAACCCACCGTCCGGGCTTCGGATACGATATCGAAGCATTCGATAACGTCACCGTCTTTGATGTCGTCATAGTTTTCGAACGCCATACCGCATTCCATACCTTCTTTGACTTCTTTGACTTCGTCTTTGAAGCGTTTGAGGGTTTTGAGCGTGCCTTCGTGAATAACCACATCGTCGCGGAGCAGGCGGACCTTGGATCCGCGTTTGACCACGCCGTTGGTAATCATACAGCCAGCAACCTTGCCCACCTTGGTGATGTTGAACACTTGGCGGATCGAAGCCTGGCCCAGATATTCTTCGCGCAGGTTCGGGGCCAACATGCCAGACAGGATCGCTTTCGCATCATCGATGATGTTGTAAATGATGCTGTAGTAACGGATGTTCACACCGTCGCGTTCGGCCAATGTGCGGGCCTGAGCGTTGGCGCGGACGTTAAAGCCGATAATCATGGCGTTGGATGCCTTCGCCAGAATGATATCGGATTCGGTGATCCCGCCCACACCGGAGTGCAGAACGCGGACCATAACATCCGGGTTGTCTTCGGAAATTTTCTGCAGTGAACCGGCAATCGCTTCGACAGAACCATGCACGTCGGCTTTGATAACGACGGGCAGGGTGGTTTTTTCGCCTTCCTTCGCGGCGGCAATCATCTGTTCCAGCGAATTGGTGCGGCGGGCGATGGATGCTGCGGCCTGTTCACGTTTCTTGCGCGCACGATAGGCGGCAATTTCACGGGCGCGGGCGTCATCTTCGACCACGTTGATTTTATCACCAGCTTCCGGCGCGCCTTGCAGACCCAGAACCTCAACCGGCTGGCCCGGCAGGGCTTGTTTGACCGAGTTCCCACGATCATCCAACAGGGCACGAACGCGACCCGATTCCGCACCGGCAACGAAAATGTCACCAACGCGCAACGTGCCGTTTTCGACCAGAACCGTGGCCACGTTCCCGCGCCCTTGTTCCAGCTTCGCTTCGACCACTGTACCATTGGCACGACGGTTCGGGTTGGCGCGCAGGTTCAGCATTTCAGCCTGCAACAGGATGGTTTCTTCCAGTTTGTCCAGGTTGATTTTCTTCTTCGCGGACAATTCAACGGCCATGGTGTCGCCGCCCATTTCTTCCAGAACGATTTCGTGCTGGAGCAAGTCCTGGCGCACTTTGTTCGGGTTTGCATCGGGCAGGTCGATTTTGTTGATGGCCACGATAATCGGCACACCGGCGGCTTTGGCGTGGTTAATCGCCTCAATCGTTTGCGGCATGATGGAATCGTTTGCGGCAACAACCAGCACGACAATGTCGGTCACGTTGGCACCACGGGCCCGCATTTCGGTAAAGGCGGCGTGGCCCGGTGTATCCAGGAACGTGATTTTGTGACCCGACGGCATCGTAACCTGGTACGCACCGATGTGCTGGGTAATACCACCGGCTTCGCCCGCGACCACATCGGTGGCGCGCAAGGCGTCGAGCAGGGAGGTTTTACCATGGTCAACGTGACCCATGATGGTGACAACCGGCGGACGCGGCAACAGATCGCCTTCGGTGTCCGTATCGCCTTCAATCCCGATTTCAACGTCGCCTTCGGTGACGCGTTTGATGGTGTGGCCGAATTCGGTCACGATCAATTCGGCGGTGTCGGCATCAATCGTTTGGGTAATGGTGGCCATGACGCCCAGTTTCATCAGGGCTTTCACGACGTCAGAGCTGCGCTCCGTCATACGGTTGGCCAGTTCCTGGACCGTAATAAATTCCGGCAAAACCACTTCGCGCAGGACTTTTTGCTGCGGCTCGGCGGTCATGGAGCGGTGGGCTTTGGCGCGGGCGCGGCGCGTGGCGGCCAGGGACCGTCCACGCTGTTCCATCACGTCTTCGCTCAGCGCTTTCTGAACGGTCAGACGGCCCGGGTTCCAGTTGCGGTCCTGGTCGCCACGGCGTGACGGCGGGGCCTTCACGCTCGCCTTCTTCATGCGTTCGCGATAGCTTTCTTCTTCCTGTTCATCTTCGCTGAAGCTCGGACGGCCAGCAGCACCCGGACGGGCGGATTCACGCATGATATCTTGCGCGGCTGCATTGCTCGGGCCACGGGTGTGCTCCGTGGTGGAGGCGTGGCGGCGCTCATCGGCGCGTTTTTTCTGTTGCTCTTCCTCTTCAATACGCTGCAGTTCCTCCAGTTCGCGCTGGCGGGCCTGCTCGGCGGTTTCCGGCTGGGTCACAATCGCGGGCGCGGTCGGGGACCGGTATTCAACCGTTGTGCCGATGATGCTACGGTCGTCTTCATCTTCGCTGGCGTCGGCGCGGCGTTTGGATTCTTCTTCCGCGGCCTGTAGGGCGCGGATACGGGCTTCGCGCTCTTCGCTGGTCAATTGACGCAGGGCGGCCATCGTGCCGGCTGTATGGTCCTCGGCCTCAACATGGGCTTCGGTCGTCGGGCGGCTCATCGGCGCGGTGGTGGATCCGCTGCGCTTGCGGCGGACTTCCACGGCAACGGATTTCCCGCCGCGTGTTGGTTGGGCCGCGCGCGGGGCGGCTGCGCCACTGGCGGCGCCGCCCTTCAGGCTTAATGTTCCTTTGGAGCCAAGGCTGAGGGTGGATTTCTTTTCCGTGCCCTTGTCTGCGCCTGTGCCTTTTTCTTTACTATCCGTCATTCCTGTGCCTGTGCTTTCATCGTCAGTCATTATTAAATTTATTCAGTCGATCAACCGCGTTTAAGAACGGCTGACAAAGGGGGCCTCTCCGGATCACGGCATGCCACACATTCTGGGCGCCGCTGTGGGTGGAAAGATCTGCGCTGGAAAACTGGTCGATCACGGGCAGGGACCGGGCCAAATTGGCCAGTTTCCGGCGGGTGACCGCGCTTTCTTCGGCGGCGGTTACATATACACCACCTTTACGCGATCGCAAAATTTGCTCGCATTTATCGGCCCCGGTGATCAGGTCGCCCGCTTTACGCGCCATGGACAGCATGTCCAGCGCCTTGCGGGTCAGGACTTTGGTGATGATTTCATCAATATTTTCAGGGATTTTGATACTGTCGTGGGCGGCGGTGAAGGAACCACGGCTGATGGCCTGCGCCAGTATGCTGTGCCCCAGCGTGATCCAGAACCCGGTGCCGGGTAGTTTGGCGTCCAAATCCACATACAGCATGGAATCGGGGCCGATCACCAGACGGATCATCTGGTCCCGGGGCAGGGTTTCACCCGTCACCAGACAGGTTTCTGTTTTGATTTTTTTGACGGGGGCCGCGGGCGGCTCGTCAGCAGCAGGTGCGGAGGATTCTTGACCTTCGGACGTGACAATGCCCGACGACAGCAGATTATCATCTGCCATCGGCGGGATCATGTCATTGGTGCGATTGTCCTTTGTAAAGGTCAATACTGTTCCTCTCTACCAGCATGGACTTAACCATTGCTGGCGGCCTTTTCTTCGGTTTCTTCCGTGAACCAGTGTTCACGGGCTTTCATGATCAGGGCATTGGCGTCACGAATGTTGATGACGTCCTCACCCAGAATTTCCACCAGCTCGTCACCGGCCAGATCGGCCAGATCGTCAAGGTTTTTCACGCCTTGTTCGGCCAGTTTCAGGATGTGTTCGGCCTTCAGACCTTCGAAGGTCATCAGATCGTCCTGAATACCCAGTTCGCGGCGTTTGGTTTCCAGTTCAACGCGCAGTTTTTCCAACCATGCGTTGGCACGGGCTTGCAATTCGCCGGCAACGTCTTCGTCGAAGCCTTCGATTGTGGCCAGTTCCGGAATCGGCGTTTCGCTGATTTCTTCGATGTTGATGAAGCCTTCGGCGACCAGCAGGTGCGCGATGACATCGTCAACGTCCAGAGCTTCCATGAACAGGCTGGAGCGTTTTTTGAATTCTTCGGCACGGCGTGCGGATTCTTCGGCCTCGGTCAGGATGTCGATATCCCAGCCGGTCAGCTGTGACGCCAGGCGCACGTTCTGGCCACGGCGACCAATCGCCAGGGACAGTTGCTCTTCCGGTACCACAACGTCCAGACGGTGTTTTTCTTCGTCCAGAACAACCTTTGCCACTTCGGCCGGGGCCAGAGCGTTCACAACGAATGTTGCGAAATCTTCGGACCAGGGCACGATGTCGATTTTTTCGCCTTGCAGTTCGCCAACAACGGCCTGAACACGGCTACCGCGCATACCAACGCACGCACCGACCGGGTCGATGCCGTTATCACGGGACCATACGGCGATTTTCGCGCGGGAACCCGGGTCACGGGCAACGGCTTTAATCTCGATCACGCCGTCATAAATTTCCGGCACTTCCTGTGTGAACAGTTTGGCCATGAATTCCGGACGTGCACGGGATACGAAAATCTGCGGGCCACGAACTTCTTGGCGTACATCGTAGATGTAGGCCCGAACGCGGTCGCCAACTTTCAGGTTTTCGCGCGGCAGGGATTCATCCCGGCGCAGCAAAGCCTCGGCACGGCCCAGGTCGATCGTGGTGTTGCCGTATTCGGACCGTTTCACGATACCGTTGATCATTTCGCCAACGCGGTCTTTGAACTCGGTAAACTGACGCTCACGCTCGGCATCACGGACTTTTTGGACGATGACCTGTTTCGCGGTCTGGGCGGCAATGCGGCCGAAATCCAGCGGCGGCAGGCTGTCGATCAGGAATTCACCAACCTGTGCGTCCGGCTTGATGCGTTGCGCTTCTTTCAGGGTCAGTTGCTTTGCTTCGTCTTCGATGGTCTCAACCACTTCGCGATAGCGTTTCAGCTCGATCTGGCCGGATTTGCGGTCGATGATCGCGCGGATATCGTGGTCGTAACCGTATTTGGAACGGCCAGCCTTTTGAATGGCTTCTTCCATCGCGACCAGAACGATATCACGGTCGATGTTTTTCTCGCGGGCAACGGCATCTGCAACTTGCAACAGTTCCATAGTTTTCCTCTTTTTGGCTTTGCCTGTTTAAACCAATTAACCTGTTTAGTGTGTATTCAATTAAACTGCTTTTTTGATGCGTTTCTGCATCGCTTCGATTAACTCGTCGTTCATGACCAATTTTGCTTTCGCGATACCGCTTAAGGGCAGGGCAATGCGGCCTTGATCTTCGGTTTCGAGGATGACTGCGCCATTCTCGATCCCTTGTGTTACGCCACGGAAACGTTTCTGTCCGTCAATCGGCATGTCCATTTCAATCTTGGTGTCCAGTCCGGCGAAATCGATAAAATCTTTTTCGCGGGTCAGTAAACGGTCAATGCCCGGTGAACTGACTTCCAGACGGTAGGCAGCGCTGATCGGATCTTCAACTTCCAGCAGCGCGTTGAGGGCGCGGCTGATGGCAGAGCAATCATCAACGCCGATCGTGCGGGTGGCCGGATCTTCGACCATGATCTGCAGGATTTGCATTCCGTCTTCGCTCAGCATGCGCACAGCGACCAGCTCGAAGCCTTTTTCGGCGATGACCGGTTCGATCAGTGCGGTAATTCGTTGTTCTTGCGGCGTTTGGCGCATCGTTTGTCCTTGTTGATTCCGGGCAACAAAAAAGGCGGGCTTTTTTGGGCCCACCCCTCTACTAACCTGGGATTTTGCAAGGGTTATAGGTCTGATTCCCCTGTTTGGCAAGATATTTTTGTGGGTTTTAGCGCCGTGAGGGCTTTGCCCCCCACCGCACCAGCTTGAGGTCAACGTGCAAGGCCCCGTGGGTCAGCATGTCGATGACCAGCAATCCTTGGGCGGCGGTGTCGAAAACAATCGAGATATTGTTGTCGTCCGCAGGCAGGGCGCGGGCCTTTAAAACGGCCAATTCGTCTTGTTCCAGAAGGTGATAGGGCAGACAGGCCAGCCCGATATTATGGGCCGGAACGGGTTTTCGCCCCTGACGGCGCAGACGGCTTGGGAACTGGGCTTGGGCTTGCGGCTGCCCGGTTTTCAGGAAAAACCCGTATTCCGGGTAATCAAAAACCTGTTCAGGCCGTGAATCAAAAGGTGGCGATGCCATGACGTTTGCTCGGTTACGCAGTGTACTTTACGTAATTCTAATATAACCAAGCTCAAGAACGCAAGAAAAATGCCTTTATATACAAAGGGATATGGTTGGATTTATGCCCGCTTGTACAGCAGATAGGTTTGCACCCGTCCGGCGGCGCGGCCCTTTTCTTCGTACCGTGTGGGGATCCAGCCTTCGGGCATGGTGTGCAGGTCCGCCGGATGGCCGGTCCAGGTAAAGGCCGGGTGGGCTTCGGCTTGATCACGCATCCATTCCGCCAGATCATCGACATCGGTGGCCATGATCAGCATGCCGCCAGGTTTTAAAACACGGGCAAAGCGGTTTAGATTTTCGGGGCTGATGATGCGGCGTTTGTAATGGCGTTTTTTCGGCCATGGGTCCGGGTTCAGGACGTAGATGCCATCCAGTGTTTGATCAGCCAGTGCATTGACAACCAAAATGGCATCATCCATCCACACGCGGACGTTGGCGGTGTCGTCGTCCTGAATATCTTTCAGGAAGGCGGACATGCCGTTGATAAAGGGCTCTGCGCCGATGAAGGCGGTGTCCGGGTGTTGGCGGTGCAGGGCGGCGACATGTTCGCCATTGCCAAAGCCAATTTCAAACCACATGCCGCCGGTAAAGGCGCGACCAAACAAATCCACATCGCGCAGGGATGCCGGTTTCAGGGCGTCGGGTTGAATCTGCAATTGCGGCAACAGGCTGTCCAGAACGCTGGCGCGTTCGGGTTTTAACGGGCGACCCTGACGGCGGCCATAAAGCCGGCGTTTATCACGGTCAACATCCGTATGCGGAATGGTCAGGTTTGTGTCGTTACGCTGTTTGTCTGTGCTCATGCGCCCAGTTTTTGGCGCAAAGCATCGACGAGGTCAATCTTTTCCCAACTAAAACCACCATCGGCGTCTGGTTCACGGCCAAAATGGCCATAAGCGGCAGTGCGGGCATAGATCGGACGGTTCAGGTGCAAATGTTCCCGGATGCCGCGCGGGCTCAGGTTCATCAATTCCTGCAGGGCGGCGGAAATGCGGGCTTCGTCCGCCAATCCGGTGCCATGGGTATCAACGTAAACGGACAGCGGTTTGGATACGCCGATCGCGTAGGACAGCTGGATCGTGCATTTATCGGCCAGACCTGCCGCCACCACGTTTTTGGCCAGATAGCGCGCAGCGTATGCGGCGGAACGGTCAACCTTCGTGGGGTCCTTCCCGGAGAATGCGCCGCCGCCATGCGGGGCCGATCCACCGTAAGTATCAACGATAATCTTGCGACCGGTCAGACCGGAATCACCAACCGGGCCACCAATCACGAAACGGCCCGTCGGGTTGACGTAGAATTCGCTTTCCGGGCACATCCAGCCTTCGGGCAGGACGTTCATCACATGCGGGCGCACCATTTCGCGGACATCAGCCTGTGACAGTTTTTCACTGTGCTGGGTCGATACGACAATCGATGTGGCGCGCACCGGCTTGCCATCGCGATATTCCAGCGTGACTTGTGATTTTGCATCCGGGCCCAGTTCGGCCAGCGTACCGGAATGGCGCGCTTCAGCCAGAGATTTCAGGATATTGTGGGAATAATGCAGGGCGGCTGGCATCAAGACCGGTGTTTCGGTGCAGGCATAACCGAACATAATGCCCTGGTCGCCCGCGCCTTCGTCCTTGTTTCCGGCAGCATCAACGCCAACGGCAATATCGGCGGATTGGCTGTGTACGCGCACATCGACGTTGACTGTGCGCCAGTCGAAGCCTTGTTGCTCATACCCAATATCGCGGATTTTGCGTTTGGCAATATCACGCAGGACGTCATGCGTAATATCCGACGGCCCGCGTGTTTCACCAACAATGATGACGCTGTCCGTGGTGACAACAGTTTCGATCGCCGTGCGTGCGTATGGATCGGATGTCAAATAGCGATCAACGATGGCATCGGAAATCTGGTCACAGATTTTGTCCGGGTGGCCTTCGGATACGGATTCACTGGTGAACAGGAAGTCCTTCAGCCGTGTATTGCCCTGTGGGTGAGTGTTTTCGTTTTGGGCGGGTTTCAGCATGGCTTGCTTTCTGAGTGAAAATGGGAACTTTAAAATGTGGGCAATAGGATACTCGCCATTGCAACAATTACAAGGTGATTGCCGTAGTTGTATGAAAAAAGCCGGGGGACTTCCCCCGGCTTTTTTAAAGAAATACTCAGAATTTCAGAGGATTACACCTCTTGATAAAACTCAACCATATTACGCAGTGCTTTCATGATGTTACGGCGGGCGTTTTCATCATCCAGCGTGTAGTACAGGCGAACCAGTTCCAGCGTTTCTTTGCGGCTGAGGATATCGCGATCATCCTCGAACCCCAGCTGCTCGCTCTCAGCCAATCCGGAGGCCAATGTTTTGGCGCGGCCTTTATCGCTGAAGCCTTCGAAGAAGTAGCTGACTGGAACGTCGAGTACGTGACAGGCCTGCCACAAGCGGCTAGCGCTGATCCGGTTGGTTCCGCGTTCGTATTTTTGCACCTGCTGGAAGGTCAGTCCCAGAGCATCGGCCAGTTTTTCCTGGCTGAACCCCAGAATGCCGCGGCGTTGGCGCAAGCGGGCACCAACATGGACATCGACGGGATCAGGGTTATCTGATCCGCCACCACGTCCACGACGAGGCGTAGGAAGTTTTTTAACCACCTTCTCCGCGCTTTTCTTTTCAGTTGTTATCTTTGCCATATGTTTTACCTGCTTTATTTCCGTCCCGAAAACATAATGCGATGATTTCGTGGATTAAGGAGCATTCTATAATATGAAATACCCCACAAGGATTTGCACAAAAGCACGCGGGATGCAAAGGCGCAACTAACCGGAAGTATTGGAAAGTCTTATTCTCTACCCCTTGGCGTACTTGCTCAAATAACGCTTATAAACGGCACCTTATTGCGCAGCACAATATTATTAAAATCAATAAAAAGATCACAGGGAGATATCTCCAGGCGACATAAAAAGGCGTCTCTGGTGATTTAGTGGGGAGAATCACATCAACACTGCCCGGTTTATCATATGGGATTTGGGTCAGGATACGACCATAGGGGTCAATGATCGCCGATATACCATTGTTGGCTGAACGCACGATCGGCAATCCTTCCTCGATCGCGCGGAACATTGTTTGTGCCAGATGTTGGTACGGGCCGGGGCTGTTGCCATACCACCCATCATTGGTGACGTTCACGATCCATGCGGGGCGATGATTTGCATCTGTAACTGCGCCCGGGAAAATGATTTCGTAACAGACCAGTGGGCTGAATGGTGGCACAGCAGATTCAAAGCCAGGCAGAGTAAGTGTCTGTGGTCCCGGGCCCGGCGTGAAGCCGGAGAATTGCACGAGCGGTGTGATGGACAGAATGGATTGCAACGGCATGTATTCACCAAACGGCACCAGATGCGCCTTATCAAACCGCGCCAACACCTGTAAATCCGGATCAAATGCGACCAGTGAATTGCCGTAGGATGGGGTTTCGTTCCCTTCGCGGATCAATATGCCGGTCAGCAAGAGGGGATTGCTTCCCATCAATTTCATCGATGATGCAATCGCCAGCCGTACATCGGGAATGGACATGAGCCGCGTGCTGATCGCCGTTTCCGGCCAGACGGCAACCACGGTGCGATCGGTCACAGGCGGATTGAGGGTGAGCCCATCAATCAGTTTTTGCAGATTGAGTGTTGTCTTCTCCGGATCCCATTTGTCCGCTTGCGGGATATTGGGTTGGATCAGGCGAATGATGGGCGCGTTCTCGGCAAACTGTGTCGGGTTTGTATGCAGGCGCATCGCGCCCCAGCCATACAAAGCCGCCATGGTGATGATGATAGAGAGTGATGCTGCTATCACGATGCGGCGCTCTGGTTTTGCAACCATCAAAAATCCGGGCAGGGCCGCCCAGGCCAATGTGATCAGGCTTAATCCGTACGGTCCCACCAGTGCCGCGATTTGTGCCATGGGCAATGTCCCTGCCCAGGCGTAGCCGTACAGGTTCCATGGAAACCCTGTCAGAATATGTCCGCGCGCATATTCGCCCGCAATCATCACGGCGCAGAAAAACGCAAACCCATCCCATTTTTTCAAGTTGGCGAAGCGCCAGATGATCCATGCCGACACGGCGGTAAACAACGCCAGTGCCATGGGCAGGCCAACAAGCGCCAGTGGCCAGACCCAGATAAAAGGATTTCCGGGGACCAGCAGGGCGTTGCTGATCCAGAACAAACCAAACAGGAAAAATCCAAAACCGAACGCCCAGCCGATGAAGGCCGCATCGCGCCATGTGCGGGCCCCGACCAACGTGATGAAAAACAGCGACAGGCAAGGGAAGAGGAGTGGCCACCATGATGTTGGTGCCATGGTCAATGCCATCAGCGACCCGGCCAGCCACGCCAATCCCGCCCGGGCAAAGACGGGCAGGGTGATCATGCGGTCAGCAATGGCGTGCAGGCGCGATAAAGTCATGCCCGGACAATAAAAGGGAAAAAACGATTGATCCAGAGGGGATCGCACACATCCGACGAATTATCAGTCGGATGTTGCCGCCGATTTGATATTTTTAACGCGCAGGCGTTTGACCCGGCGGGCATCGGCGTCCAAGATTTCAAAGACAATCCCGGATTCTTCGTGGGTCAGAATTTCGCCCCGGCTGGGCACGCGCCCCGCGATGGCAAAAACCAGACCGCCCAGCGTGTCGATGCTTTCGCGTTCTTCTTCAGTCATAAATTCACCGAAGCGTTCTTCGAATTCTTCAACATCATACCGCCCATCGGCAACGATGGACCCGTCGTGATTGACGGTCAGTGTCGGGTCGGTCCCCATTGTATTGTGTTCGTCTTCGACATCGCCAACAATGGCTTCGATAATGTCGCCAATGGTGACCAGTCCATCAATACCGCCAAATTCATCGACGACCAGCGCCATATGACGGCGTGTTTGTTTCATTTCCAGCAACAGGTCCAGAACATGCATGGACGGTGAAACAATCGGAACATCGCGAACCAGATTTTCCAGCACCAGCGGTTCTTTGCGCAAGGTGGTGCTCAGGATGTCTTTGATGTGCACGGTGCCGATAACATCGTCCAGAGATTCGCGAAATACCGGAAAGCGGCTGAATTGTTTTTCCGAGAGCAGGGAGAAAAGTTCAGATTCTGCTATGCCAATGTCGATGGCCACAATATCGACGCGGGGGATCATGACATCAACGGCGCGCATATCGCGCAAATCCAGCACGTTGGAGATCAGAGTGCGTTCGTGATTGGCAACGGACAAGCTGGCATCGTCTTGGGTGTTCGCAACGTACTCGGCCAGATCGTCGCGCAGATGCGCAGGGGCCTTGGTGGACCCCAGAAGGGATCGTATGTGCGTCAGGATTGATTTTTTCGGATCGCCAGACGGTTCATGACGGGAAGGGTGCGATCCGTATCCGGATGATCCTGTCCCGCCGGGTCTACTTCCGGATGGGTCGTTGTCGTCGTTTTGGGTCATTTCAAACATGGCCTTAATATATTATGCCACACTGCAACATGCTAGTCCCTATGCGTGCGGCGGTATGCTTAATCCCCACCGGGCAGAAGATAGGGGTTTTTTATCCCTAACTCATTGAGAATATTGATTTCCAGGGCTTCCATTTCGTCGGCGTCCTCATCCTCGATATGGTCATAACCCAGCAGGTGCAGGGTGCCGTGGACGATCAAATGGGTGAAATGGTCAGCAAAACTCTTGGCCTCATCTTCGGCTTCACGGATCAGGGTTTCCCGGGCGATGACCAGATCGCCCAGCGTGCAGGGAAGACCCGGCGTGGGGTATTCCCACCCGTCTTCCGTATCCTGCATGGCAAAGGACAGGATGTTCGTGGGCTTGTCCTTGCCGCGGTAATCGCGGTTCAGGATGCGAACGGATTCATCATCACTCAGCGTAATACTGATTTCGATGGATGGAACGCTGCCCTTGATTTCGGCAGCCACGGGGCAGGTGGAAAAAACGGCGTGAACGGTCCGTTCAATCACGGATTCATAATCGGGTAGATCCGTGTTCCAGCCGGGATTTTCCGATGTAATTTGCAGATCGATCATGATGGTCGTTTAACGCGCGCCGCCCCGTCCGTCATGACGGTCATAGGCCGTGACGATTTTAGCGACCAGGTCACTGCGCACCACGTCCTTGGACCCGAAACGGATCAACCCGACCTCGGGCAGATCATGCAGAATATCCATCGCTTGGAGCAGGCCCGATGTTTCCCCGCTGGGCAGGTCAATCTGTGTCGGGTCGCCCGTAATCACCATGCGTGAACCTTCACCCAAGCGGGTCAGGAACATTTTCATCTGCATCGCGGTGGTGTTCTGCGCCTCGTCCAGAATGACGAAGGCACGGTTCAGTGTGCGTCCGCGCATAAAGGCCAGCGGCGCAATCTCAATATCCTTGGACAGGATGCGTTTTTCTGCCTTTTCCGCGCCCATTGTGTCGTACAGCGCGTCATAAAGCGGGCGCAGATAGGGATCAATCTTTTCCTTCAAATCACCGGGCAGGAAGCCCAGACGCTCCCCAGCCTCTACCGCCGGGCGGGACAGGATAATGCGTTCCACTTTTTCCTGTTCAAACAACGACACGGCCTGTGCCACAGCCAGATAGGTTTTCCCCGTACCGGCGGGACCGATGCCGAACACGGCTTCGTGTTTTTGCATGGCTTCGATATAGGCCGCCTGAACCGGGCCGCGCGGGGCAATGGTCTTTTTGCGCGTGACAATCTGGCCCTTGGTTTCGATCAGCTCTTTCAAATTGGTTGGCGTGCTGGATGTCATGGGTTTTCCATCTTTGTGGTGATCGGTTTTGCGGCGTTGGTGATGGTGTTGCGGGGCGGAACGTTGTTCCTCCGCATGCTCGTCGGAAAAGCGCAAGGCGGCACTGACCGTGTGAATATCCACGTCTTCGCCGCGTTTCAACTTGCCCCACATTAAATTCAGGATTTCGCGGCCCAGCGCGATTTTTTCAATGTCGCCGATCAAGGTGATTTCATTGCCGCGGCTGATGATCTCCAGCCCCAGGGCCTGTTCCAGAAACGACAAATTCTCATTCTGCCCGCCGAAGAGGGCTGGCAGCAGGCGGTTATCATTGAAAACCAGATGGTCGTGTTCGATTTGCGTGGTTATAAGCGCTCTCCGTTACTCTGTCCCCAATTATAGCACAAGTAATTGTAAGGATAAGATTAATTAGGGCGGCGCAGCAAAAAACCCCGACTTTTGGCCGGGGTTTTTGTATGAAATATGCTGTGTTCTTACGGTTTCGGGGCCGGAGTGGCTTCGCGGATCACTTGGCCGGCTGTGTTGGCCTGTTCTTTATGACCTTCCAGTTCCGGGATCGGCAGATCGTCACCACGTTCCATCATTTTCAGGATCAGTGGGTGGCGTTTGCAATCGGTTTTCGGAACTTGGACCTGACCAATTTCACGGTCATAGGCCGGGTTGGAGAAGCGCTCCATATAAGCGGTGAAGGCCGTGCGTTTCTGATCCGTCCGGTCGTTCTGCGCATCATCACCCATGTAGATGAAGGTGGAGCCTTTACCAATACGGGTAAAGGATGTGCGCAATTGACGGGCGGATGCGTTCTGGCATTCGTCCAGCAGGTAGTACGAATATTTGTATGTACGGCCGCGGTTAAATGCGTGCGGCGCAATTTCCAGCACACCTGCCTGCATCAAACGTTCACGCAACGGCTTGCCGATCAGTTCGTCAATGGTTTCAACCATTGGGCGCACGTGCGGCATCATTTTTTCATTCAGGTCGCCGGGCAGAAAACCAATTTCTTCGTCGGCTGTCACCGCCGGGGTGGCCAGGCAGATCCGGTCAATTTTACCTTGGGCCAAAGCTTCCAGCGCCATATAGGTGCTGAACAATGTTTTTCCTGTACCGGCCTTGCCGTTGACGAAAACCATGTCCTTGTTGCGGGCTTCGTGCATGATTTTCTTTTGGGCCGGGGTCGGCGTGATATCTTCGCGCCCCAGTTTGAAGGAACCACCATCAAAAGTCGGCAGAGCGCGCTCAACAGCGGCTTGGGCCTCGGCAATGGTCATGGTGCGGTTGGCGTTGTCGTTGGATGCACCGCCAGCTTCGTTGAATTGATCTTGTGCGGCGTTTTTCCCTTTACCGCGACCATTCCCTTTGCCGGTGCTGTTCGCGTTGCGTGCGCCTTGTGTAGGTCCCTGTACCATTTTTTTTCTCGCTTTCCTGCGGGTTTCCAGCCCGGTGTGATCCGGGTATGGGTACCGTTTTTATGTGAAGAAGGTCAATAAATGCAAGAAATTACTGGGCCAGTTCCCCGGTAATCGATGTTGCGGTTGCGTCATTGACCCGAACTTGGGCGATTTGGCCGAAATATTGGGCCGGGGCCATGACGTGCATGGGCTGGTTCCATGGGGTTCGGCCATAAAGCTGGCCGTCCTTGCGGCCACGCCCGTCGAACAGCACGGGAACGGTCTGGCCGATCATGGCGGTGTTAAATTCGCGTTGCTGCTCCATCAACAAGGCCTGCAGGCGTTGCAGCCGTTCATCCATAATGGCGTCGTGGACCAACCCCTGCATATTCGCCGCCGGGGTGCCCGGGCGGGCGGAGTATTTAAAGCTGTAGGCCGACATGTAACGCACATCGCGGACCAATTGCATCGTGGCTTCGAAATCGGCCTCTGTCTCGCCGGGGAAGCCGACGATGAAGTCGGATGAGAACGCAATGTCCGGTCGGGCCGCGCGCAGCTTGGCAATAATTTCGCGGTAATGATCCGCCGTGTGCTTGCGGTTCATGCTTTTCAAAATCGCATCCGACCCGCTTTGTACCGGTAGGTGCATGAACGGCATCAGGGCGGGCACGTCGCGGTGTGCATCGATCAAATCCTGATCCACGTCGCGCGGGTGGGATGTCATGTAGCGAATACGTTCCACGCCATCAATGTCACCCAGCGCTTGAATCAAACGGCCCAGTGACCATGTTGATCCATCGGCGGCTTCGCCGTGATAGGCGTTGACGTTCTGGCCCAGCAACGTGATGTCCTTGACCCCGCGATCACGCAGCGTTTTGGCTTCATCCAGAATTTTCTCTGCCGGGCGGGAATATTCCGCACCGCGTGTATAGGGCACGACGCAGAAGGTGCAGAATTTGTCGCACCCTTCCTGAATGGATACAAAAGCCGACGGGCCGTCCTGCGTCACATGGTCGACGGGCAGGGAGTCGAATTTGGATTCAACCGGGAAGTCGGTGTTGACCACGCGTTCGCCCAGCGCCCGTACAACCATTTCCGGCAATTCGTGATAGGTCTGCGGTCCAAAAACCAGATCGACATAGGGCGCGCGATCCATGATCAATTCGCCTTCGGCCTGGGCCACGCATCCGGCGACGGCGACCAGTGTTTTCTTGCCGGATTTGGCGCGCTCGTCCTTGTGGTCGCGCATACGACCCAGATCGGAGAAGACCTTGTCGGTCGCTTTTTCACGGATATGACAGGTGTTCAAAATGACCATATCGGCGTCATCCGGCGTATCCACCGCGCGGTAGCCCAGCGGGTGCAGGATGTCGGCCATCCGGTGGCTGTCATAGACATTCATCTGACAGCCCCAGGTTTTGATAAACAGTTTTTTTGTCGCGTTTTCGGTCATGGCGGGGTTTTAACCATGAAAGCGGCGGGGAGGCAAGGTTCTCCCCTATTCTTTATTTACGTAATGTTAAGGACTGGGCCGTAGACTGTGGGGGAGTTTACATCTGGGGGCGGCATTGGGAAGTTTATCCAGCTATGCAAAAGACTGTTTCAAAGGGGGGGCTGTTCAGGCCGTCTTTGAAAACCCCGGCTCGGTCCGTCAGGGGCCCGTCGTCAATGATGCGGCGTCCGTCAAGACCGTCCAGACCATGCTGAACGACACGGTTGGCGCTGTGCGGGCCGATGGCATGTGGGGCACGGGGACCAGCACCGCTTTTTACCAGAAAATGACCAGCATTCAGGAACAAAACGGCTTGCCCGCCACCGGTCAATATGACGTGGCGACGGCTCAGGCCATGCGCGACAGCGGCATGGTGAAAGAAGCCGACGCACTAGACAAGATGCAGCAAAACGGTGTTTTGCAACGGGTTTATAATCCCAAACTGGCGCAGATGGTGGGGAACTGCACCATGCCGGTCGTCGCGGAGCCGGATGTGGCGGCAAAGGCCCAGCAAAACAATACGCCGGAACATGCGTCAGGGACCACGATGGACGCGCTGAAAGGCGCGGTCAGGAATATTCAGGGTGCCATGGGCATGACCCAGACGGGCGATCTGGACATTGAAACACAACGGTCGATCGAGGGACGTATCCGCAACGCCCAGCAACAGGCCGGATTGCCGCAAACCGGGCAATATAATGAACAAACCGCCATCGCCATGCGGGCGTCGCCGGAGCATAGTGCGCTGGCCACAGCGTTTGACGACGCCAAGGTGGCCTTGGCTGGGGGCGTGTCGAACCCGGCGGCCACGGACGCGTTGCCGGGCAAATCGGAACATACGGTGGTCAAAGGTGGAATTGAGACTGCACCGCTGAAACCATCGTTCTTTGAAGCTGTCACCAACTTCGGATCACAGGCGCTGGATGTCCTGCGCGGCACGCCGACACAGTCCGTAGAAAATGCGGGTCCGGCGCAGGAGCAGCGTCAATCCATGCCGATGATGATGCCGTAAGGCGTGCGGGACGTGGTGTGCGTTTTTCCTTTGGCCCTGAAAATCAAACGGCCGCCAGATTTCTCTGGCAGCCGGGGAGTTAAGAACTGTCCTAAATACGGCGCAGCGTATTCACGCAAGCGCTATCACATTTCGCCTCCTCCCCGACCATAGGTTGAGCGGTAACATCAAAAATCGGCCTGATGTTTGGTTGGCTGTCTTGTGACAAGCGTAGGGGGGTGACGCGGGGGCACAAGAGTTCTGGACTATATTCCTAATTCCGGGGTTGCTTCCACAATCCCCCTTGCCCATATCCATGGAATACCGTTAAAGACTCAGGTGAACGGTAACGGTTTAATGGATGGTGGGCGCATGCGCGTTTTTGGTTTTGGTGTGATGGTGTTTGCGGCCTTGATGCTGGCCATGCCGGTGGCACAGGCGGCGGGTAAAAATTGCTATACGCAGGCGGAAGCCGAAGCAGAACAAGCCATTCGTATTCATAGCGAATTGATGGTGATTGGCCTGAATTGCCAGCATATGACCCCGGCGGGGCAGAAAAACCTGTATCAGGCATACCGCGAGTTCACCGACAAAAATGTGGGTCTGTTCGCATCGTATGAATCAACATTGTTGAATTATTTCAAGCGCACCGGTGCCCGTGATGCCGAGGCTGAAATTAACTCCCTGCGCACGGCATTCGCGAACAAGATTTCGCTGGATGCGGCAAAGATGCGCCCGGACCTGTTCTGCAACCACTATATGCCGCGTATTCAAAAGGCATCGGTGATGGGGCGCAGTGATATTCAGAAATGGGCGGCCACCTTCTTCCCGTCCCACCCGGTATCCCACCCGATTTGCGGGCAATAAGTTTCTTTACCCTGTGAATTAAATGCCCGGGTGGCTTGTTCCCGGCCCTTTCACGCGCCTATCCTGTACGGATTAGGTCAAGTGATTCAGTTTGATAAACAGGGAATTATAAGAAAATGACGGCACACGCCCCCTCCGGGATCGACAAAATGATCGACTCCGCTTTCGTCGGACTGGCCGATTTCTTTGATAAAACACTCTTTTATGGGCTGAAATTCGACCTTCCCGGCGCTGCGGGCGAAATGGTGACGAAGGAAGCGCCGCTGATCCTGATCTGGCTGGTCATGGCGGGCGTCATTTTTACCCTGTATTTCCGTTTTGTGAATTTGCGCCTGTTCAAGCACAGCTTTGACGTTGTGTCCGGCAAGTTCGAGGAACCGGGCGCGCCGGGCCAAACCACCAATTTTCAGGCGTTGATGGCGTCGTTGGCCGGAACGGTCGGGCTCGGCAACATTGCCGGGGTGGCCGTGGCCGTGTCCGTCGGTGGGCCGGGTGCTGTGTTCTGGATGGTGGTGATGGGCTTCATCGGCATGTCCACGAAATTTATCGAGGTTGCAGCCGGGGTGAAATATCGCCGTGTCTTCATCAATGAAGAGGGCAAAACCGACATCTCCGGCGGGCCGATGTATTACCTGCAGGATATTTTCAGCGCGCGCGGCCTGCCCGCCGTGGGGAAATTTCTGGCGATTGTGTTTGCCATCTTCTGCATCGGCGGATCGCTGGGCGGGGGCAACATGTTCCAGGCCAACCAGACCTTCATCCAATTCGTGAACGCCACGGGCGGGCCGGAAGCCAGCGTGCTGGCGGGGCAAGGCTGGCTGTTCGGGCTGGGGCTGGCCATTTTGACCGGGATCGTGATTATCGGCGGCATTCGGTCCATCGCCAACGTATCGGCCCGCCTGGTGCCGATGATGGCGCTGCTGTACGTGATCGCGGGATTGTTTGTGATCCTTATGAATTATCAGCATATTCCGGCGGCCTTATGGTCGATTATCCATGATGCCTTTACCCCCGCGGCGGGGCTGGGGGCTGTGGTTGGCGGGTTGCTGATCGGGGTGCAACGAGCGTCGTTTTCGAACGAAGCGGGGCTGGGTTCTGCGTCCATTATCCAAAGCACGGCGCGCACCAACGAGCCCATTCGCCAAGGTCTGGCGGGCATGATGGGGCCGTTTTTGGATACGATTGTGATTTGTTCCGTCACCGCCTTAGTCATCACCATTTCCGGTGTGTATGAAGGCGGGCAGGGCATGCAGGGCATTACCCTGACGGCCAAGGCGTTCTCAACGGCCATTCCGTTTGCGGATCATTTCTTGGCCTTGTGCGTCTTCCTGTTCGCGTTTTCGACCATGATCGGGTGGGGGTATCTGGGGGTAAAGGCGTCGACCTTTATCTTTGGCGAACACATCCTTGTTGAAAATGCGTTCAAGTTGATTTTCTGCGGGTTCATTATTATCGGTTGCGCTTCGGACCTCAGCAACGTGATCCGGTTTACGGACTCGCTGATCCTGTCCATGGCCATTCCGAACATCATCGGCCTGTACATCATGGCACCGGAGATTAAGAAAGACTTGCAAGCCTATCTGGCTGCAGGAAAACATCGCCGCGTGAAGGGTGAGGGTGTGGTGCAGGCAGCGGAATAGCCACTGTTTCCATATCTAATCCAAAATGCCGTGCATAAGTCGGGGGATGAAGGGGTAAAACCCTTGAAGATCCGCCCGCTTCTGTGGCCCTATTACAGCATTCCAAAAATTGATTGCCAGCACTGCGTTCACACGCAGGGGAATGCCAAAGGGGTTTCGCATGACTTTTTCGTCCAACGCACCGGAAGATCAAACCAAAACCAAAGCCACCGATGATGGTGATGCTGTTTTGAAAACACCGTCACTGGACGGTCTGCGCGCCCGTCGCCCCGGCGAATACAACATTCAATCCGGGTTGAAACGCCTGCGCATCACTGCGGCCCCGGATATCGACAATACCCCGGATGAGGACGACACCGAAGCTGTGGCAAGCCCCGGCCTGTCCGCGCCGTCTGTGTCGGTATCAACCCCGTCATCGCTGTCCACGTCGAGCCTGTCCGTACGGGCAAGCCGGAATAACGATGCAGAAGCCCCCGCTGCTGAAGAAGTGGACGAGGAACCCGTTTTGATGCTGTCCCCGGTGAATGCACAATCTTTTGGCAATGATAACCCGTTCAAAACCCCGATGGCTGTACGTGTTGCACAGGTTGCGGGCGTTTTCTTCAGCGTGTTCTGGGTCGTTCTGACGGTGGTCTACGCCGTGGCGCAGGGCATTTCGCTCAGCCCGGATGTTCTGGGCCTGTATCTGGCGGGTGCGTTGGCGCCGGTCGTTCTGCTCTGGACGTTGATCAGCATGGTTTCGCGCGGCAATGAAATCCGCCGTTATTCCGAAGTTTTGCGCGGTGAATTGCAATCCATCATCTATCCGACGGAAGAGCGTGCGCGCAAAGTATCGCACGACATCGAAATCCTGACGAAACAGGCGACCGAACTGGCTGGCGCGTCGCGTGCCGTTGTGAAATCCATCAACCGCGCCCGTCACGGTTTGCGTACCGAAGTGCGTGATTTTGTTGGTATTTCCAAGAAAACCGAATTCCACATTGATCGTCTGGCCGAAACGCTGCACGAACGGGCTGAAAAACTGCTGGTCCTGACGGATGAAATTGAACAGCGCACCGATGGTATCAATACCAAGACGAAAGAGGGCGCGACCGCTTGGGATGAAGCCACGGTGAAAATCCTGGATCGTGCATCGGAAATTGAAAATGCCATGGGTCGTGGCGCAGACAAGATTCTGGCCGCCGCCGATCAAGCCAAGGATAAAACCAAGGACATCGAAACGCACCTGAACGGCAGCTATGACGGGCTGAACAAAGCCGTGGACCAAGTGGCCGAACGTTTGAAGGCGCTGTCCGAACAATTCGATGGCCACACCAAGGGGCTGGCCACCGCCGCCGATCATGTGTCGGTTGAAACACGCCGTCTGGCCGGAACAATTGAAAGCCAAATCCAGTCGCTGGAGGAAACCACCAGCCGCACGCTGGAATCCATGGCGAAATCCAGCCAGTCGATCGAAGATCACCGCAAAGAACTGGACCGGGGCGCGGAATCCGTCGCCGCACAGGCCGAGAAGATTGCATCGACCCTGTCCGGTGGTATCGACCGTCTCGATCAGGCGGCGGATGATCTGGTGTCCCGCACCAACACGTTGGAAACCCGTTTGGAAACCCAGGCCGAAAAACTGCACGAAACCGTGCGCGGCATTTCCAACGGTGCCGACGCGATTGAGGAAGCCGGTGTATCGGCGGCCAACAAATTGTCCGAAGCCATGGGCACGGCATTGTCGGGGGCTGAATCCATCAGCGCCGCCGTTCGCCGTTCCATTGAATCACTGGAAAAATCGACCCAGTCGGCCAAGGAACAGGCGGAATCTCTGATTGAATCCGCTGAATCCAGCATCGCCAAACTGAACGAAGCGGGTGCAGGCAATGTTGACCATGTCCGCGATATCGTCAGCATGCTGGAGAAGAGCCGCGCCCAGATTGCCGAGGCCAGTGCGCTGGCCGACGAACAGGTGCGCAAGCTTTCCGCCGCGGTTGAGGAACAAGCCGAAACCATCACCGTATCGGCCGCCAGCATGGTGGACCGCATTGAATCCGTCCGCACGTCCCTGTCTGAACCGTTGAAGGACATGACGCATGCCGTGGCCGAAGCCGATGCGAAGCATGAAGAAATTGAAAACACATTGCGCCGCCGTGTGTCGGATTTGAACGAGGCCAGCGACAAGGCGAAGGACAGCGCGGAACATATCCGCACCATCCTGCGCGGTCAGGCCCAGGAAATTTCCACGCTGGCCGGTCAGATTGCTGGCAATGCCCGCACCATCAACGACCAGATGGCCCAGCAAAGCGACCAACTGGGCGACAAAGTCCGCAAGGCGCTGGACGATGTGGACTCGGTCCGCAAGGCACTGGAAACGCAAGCTTCCCGCCTGCACAGCCTGTCCGAAACGGCTGTATCCGACATTTCCGAACTGGAAGGCCAAGTGGCCGCCCGTTGCAAGGAGGTGGAGGAATCCACATCCGCCGCATTCGGAACGCTGGAATTGATGGACGCCAGCATGGGTGACCATGTCCGCACGTTGAAAGACCGCGCGGAAATTGCCTCGGCCGCTGTGGTCAGCGTCCGCGAAGCGTTGGAAAAAACCGCAACCGGGTTTGAGCCGCTGTACACCAAAACAGTGGAGCAGGTTGGCGATATGCAGAAACGGTTCGAAGTTCTGCGCCAGACCTATGACGACAGCGCGACCAGCAACCTCGACAAGCTGAAACAAATTGGCATCGTGTTTGATGACCGTTTGCAATCCTTGCGCGGTGGTGCGGATCAGGCGGCGAAAATCCTGAAAATCTCCAGCGAAGATTTGCAGGAACGCGTGATGGATATTGAATCCGCCGCCCGTTCGGCCAGCGACAAGATGCGCGACATTCAAATGTCGCTGGGCGATCAATCGTCCGACATCCACCTGATCACCGATCAGGCGTTGCTGAAGATTGAAAGCATCCAGAAAGCCATTAACGAACAATTCCACGAATTGTCCGAAGCGGTGGGTCAGGCCCTGACCCGGATCGACACCGTGGGCGATGCGTTGGGCAAATCGGCGGAAACCGTCGATCTGGCCGCGGAACGCGCCGTGGCCCGTTATACGGAAGTGGGCGAAATGGCCCGCGCCGAAACGGAAGAACTGAACCAGGCATCGGCCAAATCGGTCAAACTGACTGAAGTGCTGGTGTCGCAGGTTCAGGCCGAAGCCGAAAAACTGCTGACATCGTCCCGCGATACGCTGGTCGAGCTGAAGAAGACCAGCGATGGCTTCGCTCAGCGTAGCCGCGAAGTGGCTGAACAGATGAAGGCGTCGCTGCAGACATCGCAATCCTATGGTGCCGAATTGCGCCAGCAGGTTTCGATTGTGGCCGAAGCCTCCGCCGAAGCCGGGGACAAGGTCAGCCGCGTCGTGTCCGACCTGAACAGCCGTTTGGACGATATCCGCACCGCCACCACCGAAACGATGGTGAAGGTCGAAAAAGTTCGCGATGGTCTGTCGGTCGAATCCGATCGTTTGATCTCGGTTTCATCCTCGGCGATCAAGGCTGCGGACGAAGCGGCGGATACGTTCAGCCGTCAATCCAACGCCCTGTTCAAAGCGGTACAGGATGCGGCGGACCATGCCGAGAAGATCCGCACAATGGATGCCCGCATCCAGCGCGAAGCCTTCCTGTCGGCGGCGAAATTCATCGTGGAATCCCTGCATTCCCTGTCGGTGGATTTCACCCGCATGCTGGACGGCGAAGTGCCGGAAAAAACATGGAAAGCCTTCCAGAAGGGCGATGTCGGGGCCTTTACCCGCCGTCTGTCCCAGCTGGGCGACGAATTGCCGATGGACAAGCTGCGCGAGAAATTTGCAAGCGACAGCGAATTCCGCACCTATGTCCAACGCTTCCTGCGCCAGTTCGAAGACATGTTCGAACAGGCCAGCGCGAACGACCACGGCGACCTGCTGTCCTCGACCTTCGCATCCAGCGATCTGGGCCGTTTGTATGTCGTCCTGTGCGGTGCGGCTGGCCGTGACGCAAAACTGACCCGCGAAGATCGTCGGGTTGCGTAAAGACGCAGGCATACAATAAAAAAACACCGTCACCCCGGAAATCCCGTCAGGGATTATCCGGGGTTTCTGCCATAATGGCGACCATTACGGCACAAATCCCGGATAAAGGCGTGCGCCTTTTCCGGGATGACGAATAAAAAAATTTGGGATGATGTTTATGAGTTGGGTTCTCTTCGCCTTTTTGCCGCCCTTCCTCTGGACGATGAACAATGTCATCGACCAGATGCTGGCCCGGGATTTGTTCCACCGGTCGGCGTTTTCTTTTCTGATTATTTCCGGGGCCTTGACCCTGCCAACCGCCATTGTCATGGCGGTGGCCTACCCGCAGGTTTTTGACATTCCTTGGGAAACCGTCATGTTGCTGTTTGTGGGCGGCTTGTTTGGTTTTGCGGGGGCGTGGCCCTATGTCATGGCGATTCAGAATGATGATGCCGCCAGTGCGGTGCCCATCCTGCAAACCGTGCCGGTTTTCGTTTATTTGATGGGGTTTTTCCTGCTGGGGGAAACGCTGAATGCGGTCAAGCTGGCCGGGGGTGGGCTGGTTGTTGCCGGGGCCATGGTGTTTGCGTGGAACCCCGATACACGCAAATTGCACGCGCGGACATTGATTCTGATGCTGATCAGTGCGCTGATCTGGGCGGCGTATGGTGTATGGATCCGGTACTGGACCCAGGATTTGCACTGGATGGTGGTGATGTTCTGGATCTACGTCGCGTGGGTGATCTTTGGTGCCGTTGGGTTGGCGTCGGTGCGCGAAATTCGCAATGATGCGCGGCTGATCCTGAAATCCGGAAAGTTTTTGTCGGTCCTTTTACCCTTGTTAATGCTCCAGCAGGTGATGCTGTGTCTGGCGGATCTGGCCACAGCCAAGGCGATGTCGATTGCGCCAACGGCGGTGCAGGTGTCGTTGTTCAACGGGTTACAACCGGTCATCATCATGATTTTGTGCGGTATTTTTTATCGCTTCCGCCCGGATGTGTTCGAACCCATCCGCATGGGGTCGCGTTTGTATTACCGCTTGGTATGCGTAGCGGTTATGTTTGTGGGGATGGTTCTGCTGCTGACATAGCGGCCTGATCCGCGACAATGGTGACATTGTACATCTGGCGCAACGCCGTGGCGGGCAGGGCGGTTGAAATGGGATCGTGCAACATACGGTGCAGGATTTCGGCCTTGTGTGGGCCCTGGACCAACAAAATAGTTTCCCTTGCCCGCATAATGTGGCCCAGCCCCAGCGTGTAGGCTGTGGGCGGGACGTGGTCCATTCCACCCCAATAAGCGGCATTGGCGGCCAAACTGTCCGCGGATAGATGGATCAATCTGGTGCGGGCATCAAACGCGCTACCCGGTTCGTTGAACCCGATATGGCCATTGGTGCCCAATCCCAAAACTGCAATATCAATGCCGTTTGAATCCAATTGTGCATCCATGCGCGCGCATTCGGCGGAGGGATCGGGGGCCGCGCTGTTGAAAATGGTGCGGTGTGTTGGTGGGATGGACAGCGGCGTTAAAATATCGCGGGCCAGCCAGTTGGAAAATAAACGCCGATCATCCGGGGCCAGCCCCGCATAATCATCCAGCGCAACATAATGGAACCGGTCCCACAGATCGCGACGGTGCGCGTGGTGCGCGATCAATTCACGATACAGGCCCAGCGGTGTGGACCCGGTCGGCAAAACCACCCGGATCGGGCCGTTTTTGGCCGCAGCCCGGTTCAGCGCACCCATGAAAATATCCGCCGCCAGCGTATGAAAGGCAGCATTGTTGGGGGCAATTTTGAGGGTCGGGGCGGTGTCCATTCCACATTTATGGCATTTAACGCATTGATTTTCAATAAGATTTTCGAATTTGCGTATTGTTCCGCCGCTGTATGCCGTGATAATCTTTTGGTAGGATTTATCGCCTATCCTTGATCCTAAGTTATTGACGCATAAGGGGCATCACACGTTATGGGCAAGACCAAATTCTGCCAGGGCATTTCGGATATTTCAGACAGCTATATGGCGTTCATCATCGACCAGTGGGGCGTGCTGCATAATGGCGAGCGCGCTTATGATGGCGTGATCGATTGTTTGAAGGAACTTAAAGGCCGCAAGAAACAGATTATCATTCTGTCGAACTCCGGCCGTCGCGCCAGCGAGAATGCCGACAAGCTGAAAGAGATGGGCATTGGCCCCAGTCTGTATGACCATATCGTCACGTCCGGCGAACTGACATGGCAGGGACTGCACGATCAGAACGAAGGCGTATTTGAAAATATCGGCACGAAATGTTTTTTGATCAGTCGCAACGATGATCGATCCATCATTGATGGCTTGCCCGAAATTGAATTGGTGCATGATATTGACGAAGCTGACTTCCTGTTGATCAGCGGGTCCGATGCGCCGGAAAAAAATATGGTTGACCATTATGAGCCGATTTTGAAAAAGGCCATTCGTCGTCGTTTAAAAGCCATTTGCGCCAATCCGGACAGTCGTATTCTGATTGGTGCCAATTCGGCCCTCGGCCCCGGCATGATTGCTCGCCGGTATGAAGATTTCGGCGGTGTCGTGCATTATATTGGCAAACCGTTTAAGCCAATTTTCCAGCATTGTGTGAAACTGTTGCAGGAAAAGCAGATTTACCCCGGTGAAACCGTGATGATCGGTGACACGATGGCGCATGACATTGTGGGTGCGGCGGCCATGAATATTGATACATGCCTGGTTCGCGCTGGCTTGCATCTGGGTGCGTTTAAACAGGCCCATACGCCATCCGAGGTGGACAAGGTTCTGAATGTTCTGGTCCTGCAATACCACAACGTGCGCCCGACTTATCTGGTCAACACGATGGTCTGGGGCCGGGCTTTGCCGGACCGGAAGCACAAGAAGCGCAAGGTTACGGCTTAAGTTTTTTATCCCCGCTACGGCGGGGATAATTTTTTAAGATTGTTTTGGTGGGATTAAAATATTCACCGCCGCATGAATTTCATCCAGCGCCCGTTCGGCGGCCAATTCGCCTTCATGGATCATCTCACGCGCGCGTTCGAATTCCAGCATGCCAATATGCCCGATGCGCGGGCGGATATGCACGTCTGGCGGGTCGCCCGCCAGACGGGATCGCGTTAAACGGTCCTGAATAATCGTCAACGCCGACACCATCACGCCGAACAGGCTGGGCGCGTTGGGTTCGCGGTTGAAAATGCGGCGCCCCAGACCGCCTGTGAAGGGTTTTTGATCGTCTGGGTCAACATGCTCGGGGTTAAACACATCAAACCCTAAAACGCTCTGGTACGATGTTCCGGGACGGCGGGATTTGCCGATCATATCGGCGTTCAAATCCACGGCGATGGTCATGTGCGCGCCGTATGAATGCAGCGGCGATACAGGAACCGGGTTTAACAACGCGCCATCGACCAACAGCCGATTGTTCAAATCAACCGGCGGAAATACGCCGGGCAGGGCGAACGATGCCCGCATGGAATCCACCAGCGATCCACGACGCAACCAAACTTCGTGTCCGGTGACCAGATCGGAGGCAATGCACACCAGCGGGACGGGCAAATCCTCGATCATCATCTTGCCGAAATGATCGTCCAGAACGGCATTCAAACGGTGTCCACCGATAATTCCGGCGCTGCGGACCCGGAAATCCAGATAACGGAAAATTTTGCGGCGGTTCAGGGACAGGGCCCAGTCTTCCAGCGCGTCCAGTTTTCCGGCCAGATAGGCCCCACCGACCAACGCGCCGATCGAGGTGCCCGCCACCAGACCGGGGCGAATGCCGTGGCGGGACAGGGTCTTTAAAACGCCAATATGCGCAAATCCCCGCGCCATCCCGCCGCCCAGAGCCAGCCCGATCAACGGGACAGGGGGCGCAGGTTGTTTTGGCGTTGAATCAGAGGGTTCCGCCACGGTTTCGATCCTTTCGGGGCTGGTTTCGAACGCGGATTTATTGTATCACAAGGACGTTAAACGGGGGATAAGCCACAGTTTTTCTTGATCGTTCTGTCATCGGGGGGTAAGTCTAACCCCTGTTTACGGAATATCCTAAAAAGAGGTTTTTACAATGCGACAATCCCGTTTCAGTACCATTTTCGCCCTGTTGGCGTTGTCCGGCCCGCAATCGATGGTGTTCATTGATATCATGTCGGCCTTTAATCGTGCCCAGCAATTGACTCAGGGGCCGGTCCAGTCATGGCGTTCGGATAAAAACGGTTTTACGGCTCTGCCTGATCGGGATGCGCGGACGCGGTCCAATGCCGGGAAAATGCACACGTTTGCGCCACCCAGCCATCCAGCCCGCAAGAAGGGCTATACCCAGCCCCGTAAATTTCACTAAGGACTGATATTTTGACCACCACGCCCCAGCCGCCTTCGCCGAAACGGGATTCAACCTATGTGATGGTGCGCCGCCTGGTGCGCGATTACGTGCGGCCCTATTTCGGTACGCTGGGGTGGGCGATCTTGTTCATGTTGATCGGTGCGGGGACGACGGCGGCGTTTGCCGGGTTGATCGAACCTGTGATGGACCATGTGATGGTGGCTCAGAACAAGGGCATGATCCTGCCGCTTGCTGTGGGGATTTTGCTGTGCTTCTTCGTCAGCGGTATGGCCACATATGGCCACAGCGTTTTGATGAACAAGGTGGGTCAAAATATCCTGACTGATATTCAGCGCGACCTGTTTGCCCGTTTTATGGGTATGGATCTGGCCTTTTTCCACGCTAACCCCAGCGGCCAGTTGCTGTCGCGGATCATCAACGATGTCAGCGTGATGCGCGCGGCGGTGGCCGATGCCCTGACCGGGATTGGGAAAAGCTTTCTGACGCTGATTTTTCTGATTGGTGTGATGTTTTATCAGGATTGGAAACTGTCATTGATAGCCTTCACCGTGTTTCCACTGGCGGCGGGGATGGTGGCGTATGTGGGGCGCCGTCTGCGCAAAGTTTCTGGGAATATTCAGAATGAAACGGCCGGTCTGTCCGATATGCTGTCGCAAATCTTCCTCGGCGTACGGCAGGTGAAGGCCTATGGCATGGAAGGATATGAATCCGAACGCGCCGGCAACGCCATTAAACGCGTGCGCAATCTGGTCATGAAATCGGTGCGGATCGGCAACCTGACCGTTCCGGTGAATGAAACGCTGATCGGTTTGGCTGTATTCGGTATCGTTGTTTATGGCGGCTACAAAATTGTTGATGGCCAAACGACAGTGGGATCGTTGATGTCGTTTATTGCCGCCTTTGCACTGGCCTATGAGCCGATCAAGAAGCTGGCAAAGTTGAACAATTCTCTGCAGATGGGACTTGGCGCGACGGAACGTGTGTTCCAGATGATCGATATGAAACCCGCCATCCGCAACATGCCGAACGCGGTAGAGTTGAACACACGCATGCCGGAAATTCGCCTGGAAAACGTTGTGTTTCAATATGAGGGCGGCGATGGCCCGGCCTTGCAGGGTGTGACCCTGATTATCCCACCGGGCAAGGTGACGGCATTGGTTGGCCCGTCCGGCGGTGGTAAATCCACCATCATGAATTTGATCCCGCGTTTCTATGACGTAAACGAAGGCGGGGTCAGTGTGGATGGATATGATGTCCGCGAACTGACCATGGAATCCCTGCGCCGTCATATCGCGCTGGTGTCACAAGATATTACGATTTTTGACGATACGGCGATGGCGAACATTGCCTATGGCCTGCAAGGGGCCACGTTGGATGAAGTCAAAGCCGCAGCCCGCGCCGCCGAAGCCGACACGTTTATCAGCGCCTTGCCCGAAGGGTATAACACCCGCCTTGGTGAGAATGGCGTGAAATTATCCGGGGGACAGCGCCAACGGATCGCCATTGCCCGCGCCATTTTACGTGACGCGCCGATTTTGCTGTTGGATGAGGCGACATCCGCACTGGACAATGAATCCGAACAGGCAATTCAACGCACGTTAAATAAACTGCAAACCGGGCGCACAACGCTTGTGATTGCACACCGCCTGTCGACCGTGCAGAACGCGGACCAGATTATTGTTCTGAAAGATGGAAAAATCGCGGAACAGGGCAAGCATGATGATCTTCTGGCACAGGGCTTGATCTATGCCCGCATGTATCAGGCGGGATTGAAGGAATAATGATCGCCATTCTCAAACGCTATACAAAACGAGATTTAAAGCGCATGGCGTTTGCTATTATATGTGGGTATATCGGACTTTTGGTGTTCCTTTATGCCGCGCAGCGCAGCTTTATTTACGTCCCTGATCGCCATATGGAATCCCCCGAATATTACGGTGTTCGGGGGTACGAGGTTGTGCAAGTCACAACCGAAGACGGTTTGACTCTGTCGGGCTGGTATCATGCGCCATCATCGCCGGTTGCGCCCATCATTGTGTATTTCCATGGTAATGGTGGGTCGTTGATCCAGCGGACCGAGCGCGCGAATTTATACGCGCAAGCCGGGTACGGCGTTTTGTTTGGCGAATATCGCGGCTATGGCGGTAACCCCGGACAGCCAAGTCAGGATGGGTTATTTGCCGATGCGCGGGCCTATATCGACTGGTTGCGGGCGCGGGGCGTGACTGATGATAAGGTCATTCTATACGGTGAATCGTTGGGAACGGGTGTGGCGACCTATGTCGCGGCGGAATATGCGCCAGGCATACGCGGATTGGTCTTGGAATCGCCTTATACATCCCTTGGTGATATCGGACGGATGCGGTTTTTCTTTGTGCCCGTCGATCTGATGCTGAAAGACAAATTTGATACGAAATCACGGATTGGCACTGTGAAGGTTCCTGTTCTGATCATCCATGGACGGCATGATATGATTGTGCCCTTCAAATATGGTGAGCGTGTTTATCAGGCCGCAAACGCACCAAAATTATTCCGTGAATTTTCTGATGCCGGTCACAATGATTTGTACCCCAAAGGGGCGTGGCCCGTTGTGCGTGAGTTTATGGACGCGTTGGCGCAATAACTCTCTATTGTCATAATTTAAAATCGTGCGCTTTGGCTTGCTTCATACAGAGGCGAGCGCGTACCATACGCATTGAACTTCAAGGGGGATTTCAATGCCGTGTATGAAAGCCATGTTGACCGATATTATCAGCGTCCGCCCGGACCAGACCGTGGCCGATGCGATCCACGCGTTTGAAGACCAGCATGTGCGGTCTGTTCCCGTCGTTGATGCGAATGGCACATTTCACGGTATGCTGAGCATTCATGATTTGATGAAATTCCTGATCCCGCCGTCCTATTTCCTCGCCCACGTGCCGTGGCACTTGGATTTCATTATGGGGGCAACGGAAGACAAGGCCCGCATTCTGGCCGATTTGCAGAAAAAAACTGTGCGGGAACTGATGAACGAGGAAATTGTGACGGCCAAGCCCGACACACCCATTTCCGAGGCTATTCGCCTGTTGTTTCAGAATGGCAGCCCACTGCCGATTGTTGACCAGAGCAAGAAACTCGTTGGCCTGGTGTCGGAACAATCTGTTTTGCGGCATTTGAAAGACACTTTGCACGATAAAGGGGAATAAGCCCGATGGTTGTCGATCACGCCGCCGCGCCGCAAGTGTTATTCGGAATGGACCCGATGATGGTGTCCACCGCGATCCTGATTTTTGCGTATGCCTTTATTATTTCCGAAAAAATCAACCGCACCATTATTGCGCTGCTGGGCGGGGCGTTGATGATTTTTATGGGCGTGCTGAACCAGGATATGGCGATCAAGGGGGTGGATTTTAATACGATCGCCCTGTTGACCGGAATGATGGTGATTGTGTCGATCACGGAAAAAACCGGCGTTTTTCAATATGTGGCGATTTTGTCGGCCAAGCTGGTGAAGGCCAATCCGCGTGCGTTACTGATTGTTATGGGCCTTATTACGGCGATGTTTTCGGCGTTGCTGGATAACGTGACCACGGTTTTGTTGACCGTTCCCATTACCTTGTTGCTGACCGACCAATTGAAAATCAATCCGTACCCGTTTTTATTCGTGCAGATTTTTGCATCAAATATCGGCGGCACCGCCACGCTGATCGGGGATCCGCCCAATATTATGATCGGATCTCAGGTGGGTCTGAGCTTCATGGATTTCGTCAACAATGTTGGGCTTCCGGCATTGCTGTGCCTGATCTTTATCATGGTGTTCTTTGATTTCTTCTGGGGGCGGAAAATGGTGGCTGCTGAATCTGCGCGCGCGGCCATCATGCGTTACGTCCCGACGGAAGCGATTGAGGATAAAGGCCTGCTGATCAAATCGCTGATCGTTCTGGCGCTGGTTCTGGCCGGTTTCATTCTGGGGCATGATCATGGATTGATGCCGGGTACGGTGGCATTGGCCGGGGCGGCTTTGTTGATGCTGTTGCAATGCGTTGGCTTGAGTGCGGAGAAACAGTCGCACAAGGTGCATGAATCGTTTCAAAGCGTGGAATGGGGCACCATTTTCTTCTTCATTGGCCTGTTCGTTCTGGTTTATGGGGTTGAAGTCGCCGGAGTTTTAAATCTGATGGCGACAAAGCTTCTTGATATCACCAACAACGACCTGTTTATGGCCAGCATGGTGGTGCTGTGGTCATCGGCTGTGTTGTCGGCGATTGTTGATAACATTCCATTTGTTGCCACGATGATCCCGTTGATCAAATCAACCACGGCGGCCTTTGGCGGGCCCGATGCGGTTATGCCGTTGTGGTGGAGCCTGTCACTGGGGGCTTGTCTGGGCGGGAATGGATCACTGATTGGGGCCAGTGCCAACGTGATGGTGGCGGGGTTTGCCGAACGCGCCGGGCACCGTATTTCATTCCTGAAATTCATGGCGTTGGCCTTTCCGCTGATGCTGGTGACGATTGCGATTTCAACGGTCTATGTGTGGTGGGCGTTTTTCTAGAATGATGAAGCTTGCTTTGATGGTCTTGGTGGCGTTGGCTATGCCTGTGGGTGCGGCGCGGGCCCAACAGGACGTTCCGGTCAATTATTCCTCTCCACTGGTCATTGCCACGGCAGAGGGGGCGCGCCATGAATTTATGGTCGAGGTGGTCCAGACGGGCCCCGCCCGGACCCAAGGTCTGATGTTTCGAAATTCTATGCCGCCCGAGGCCGGGATGCTGTTCCTGTTTCCGGAGAGTGCGGAGCGGTATTTTTGGATGAAAAACACGCTCATCCCGCTCGATATCGTGTTTATTCAGGGGAATGGCACGATTCACCATATTCACGAAGGGGCCAAGCCACTGGACTTAACCCCCATACCCTCCAATGGCCCAGTGCCTGTGGTGCTGGAATTGAATGCCGGAACAGCCAGGGCCCTGGGAATTAAGCCCGGGGATCGGGTTCTGCACCCGGATGTGGCCAATTCGCTTGCCCCGGGCGCCGGAAACCAGTAAAACAGCCCAGTCCGATGGGAATCACGGGGCGTAGCGCAGTCCGGTAGCGCGCCTGCTTTGGGAGCAGGATGCCGGGGGTTCAAATCCCTCCGCCCCGACCATCCGCTTTCGCTTACGCTACAGCGCGATTGGTTCGCGAAGCGAAGCGGGCGGGATGTAGCGTTAGAGAAACGGATGCCGCGCCGTAGCCCCACAGGGGCGCAGGCGGGCTGTATCATCAAAATGAAATATGTCTATATCCTTAGAAGCCTTGTGGACCCGGAGCGGTTTTACGTGGGTGCAACAACGGATCTTAAGCGGCGTCTTGCGGACGCATAACGCCGGTGAATCAATCCATACAAATAAATACAAGCCTTGGGAAATAAAGACATATTTGGCTTTTGATGATCCATTAAAGGCTGATATGTTTGAAACCTTCCTGAAGACGTCAAACGGGCGGCAATTCGCGAAAAAACGTCTGTGATTGACAATTCGTGGGGAGCGTGGCGAAATCGCGCCAAAGCAAGCAGAGAGCGGGAATCATGAAAGTCACCATTTTCAAGCCAAGTCGTAATGTCATGCAATCCGGGCTGGGGAAGACCAAGCTGTGGGTGCTGGAATATAATCCGGCGACGCCGCGTGGGCCGGAGCCGTTGATGGGCTGGACAGCGTCTGGTGATACGTTGAATCAGGTTCGCCTGACCTTTGCCAGCATGGACGAAGCGATTGCCTATGCCCAGAAAAAGGGCTGGGAATACACGGTTCTGCCTGAACATACCCGCCGCGTTGTTCCGCGCAATTATGTCGATAATTTCGCCTATGTTCCGCCGGAAAAGAGCGCTAAGGCGTAATTTCACCCCAAAAGCGCCCGTAGCTCAACTGGATAGAGCATCCGCCTTCTAAGCGGACGGTTGCAGGTTCGATTCCTGCCGGGCGCGCCATTTCTTCCAGAAATTGCGGCCCTTTTTTATGATGGTTCGGACTTTGCCCGAACGGGCGCGCCATTTTCTTCGAAAATCAGGTCTTTTAGACGGTGCACGCAGGTGCGCCGTTTTGTGTGTTTGGGGCTGTATTTGCGGATTGGGCAAAAAAAGGTCCGGAGACCTTTTGCAAGGACCTCCGGACAAACGGCGGTAATAGAGGGTGTGTAACTATTTTGTAGCCCAATACCGGAACCGGTGCAACACAAAAAACGCCAAAAGACAGTTTTTTTCTGCCATATTCGAAACTATCTGCAGTAAAAACAAATAAACGAGTAATAGTGATTAAAAAATATAGTACTCAAATACATTTTTCTTATTCATCAAGTTAATGAAACTATGGTTTTGAATATATAGATTGGTTTTTTTCTTTGTTTAAATTACTTGTATTTAAGTAAATACAATAGAAAACGGTTCGGATGTGGGTTTGGGGCTGCCCGGATACTTGCCGCGCGGGGAAGAGGCTAAGCTAAACTTGTGAATAGGAAGTTAAAGCGTGGTGTGGCCGAAAATTAGCCCACGGAAATGGCGGAGTTCAGGGATTTTTGCCCCCATTCACACCACGATCCATCATAGACAGCGACATCATCCCGGCCCATTTCATGCAGCGCGAGGGCCAGAACGCAGGCGGTGACACCGCTGCCACAGCTGGTGATGATTCGTTTTCCGGCACCGGCGCGAATCATTTCGGCCATCGCGGGATGGTGGGGGATCAGGCGGGCCGTACCGGGATCAATCATGTCCATGAAGAACACATTGCGGCTGTTCGGAATATGGCCCGACGTTAAATGCGGGCGCGGTTCGGCGACGGATCCGGCAAAACGGTCCGGGCTGCGCGCATCGAGGATTAAATACTCATCGGGGCGGGTGTGGGCATCATCAACGGCCGCATGGTCGCATACCAGATGCGGGCGATAGGTGGCGCGGAACGGCGTTGTGGCGGCGGTTGGTGTGGGCGCCGGGCTAACATTCATGGGCAAGCCCATCGCCACCCACAACGGCAATCCACCGTTCAAGACGCGGACATTATCATGCCCATATAAACGGAACATCCACCATACGCGCGCGGCGGCCATGGCGATGCCGCTTTGGTCGTAGACGACAATCTGGCTGTCATTGCGAATGCCCATGGCGGTGACGGCGGCGGCAAAAGCATCTGCACGCGGGACCATATGGGGCAGCGGGTTATCATGGTCTGCCACGTCATCAATATCAAAGAAAACGGCATTGCCGATGCGGGCCTGCGCATAAACGGGGTTCATCACGCCGTATGTCGCATCGACCAGCACCAGATTGTCTGGGGCCTCAGCCAGCAAACGGGCCAGATCCTGTGGTTCAATCAAGGCGGAAGAGGGCGTGGTCATGCGGCGGCCGCGGTGGCGTTACGGTTTTGACCGTTGATTGTGTAGACGGTAATGCCTTCGGTTTTGCCGCGCACGGATTGGTGGCCCATGGCTTCCAACTGGGCTTGCCAGTTCTGGCTCAGATCGCGGAGCAGGGCGTCGGACAGCAAAATTTTCGTGCCCAGTTCCTTGTTCATCTGTTCCAGACGGGCGGCGGTGTTGACCACGTCGCCATAGACGCCGAGGAACAATTTTTCTTCGCCAATCTGCTGCAACACGACCGGGCCGGAATGGATGCCGATGCGGAAATCGGGCACGGTTTTATAAAGCTTGCGGTATTCATGGCGGCTGGAATCCAGCTGCGTGCGCAGGGCGATAACCGATGCCAGGGCGCGGTCTGCATGTTTGCGCGGCCACAGAACGACCAGGCCGTCACCTGTGTAATTGACGATATCACCACCATGAATGCGGAAGATGGCCGTGGCGTCAAAAATAAAACGCGCGATTAAGTCCATAGCGTCTTTGGGCGGCAGACGTTCGGCGTTGGCGGATGACCCGACCATGTCAAGGAACAGCACAATGCGTTCGCGTTCCACCGGATGGTGATAGGTGCCGGACAGAAACTGCACGAAATGGTTCGGGCCGACCATGCCAATAATTTTCAGCAGGCCGATGGAAATGGTCGGTACCGTCACCGCGACGGCCAGGAAGTACATGTAAAATTCCGTCGGCAACCGTTCGACCAACGTCATCAGGCCATAAATAAAGACGGTTAAACCAAAGCTGGCCGACAAAGCGGCGCCGAGCATGATGATATACAGGCCGAGCCGTTGTGTCGGTGATGCACGGCGCAGGGACAGGCCGTGAATGGATTGTGTAATCTCAATATAAATCAACCAGCACAGGCCATACAGCGCCCAGAACGTCAAATGAACCGTGTCATCCACGGGCAGGGGAACACCGCTGAATTTCAGAATGCCAAAGGCGGCCATGGCGGTAATCACAAAAACGCTCAGGCGCGTGGCGAAGAAGAACAAAGCCGTTGCGCCGATCAGCGCGCATTCACCCCAGTAAATCAGCGCCAGGGACCCGACATGCAGCTTGTCCATATAAAACGCGCCCAGCGGTGCCAGGTTGAGCAGGATCAGAAGCGGGATCAGGAATTTCGGGCTGAATAGAAATTTAGGCATGGGCGTGCTTTGCAACTCTGTTTTTCATTCTGTAACTGCCCCGCACACCGTTTTTATAATTATGGGGCTATTGATCCCTGCAATCTATCATAGCGAAAGCGCAAACCCAAGGCATCCCGATGCAATAAGTGTCACGGGAATGATCCATTTCCAGCGAATCAGGCTGATGGACGCCAGTGCCGCCAATGCCAGTACAACCGGGATGGGGGCGGTCAGCGTTTGTTGGGCAATGGTGGCGGTTGTGACGGCGAACAGGCCGATGACGGCGGCGGCAATCGCATGTAATCCGCCATGCCAATGCGGGTTTTCGATGATTTTTTCCAGATGATTATGGCCCAGCAAGGTAAAGCCAAACGCCGGGAGGAATATGCCGAGGGTCATCAGAATGGCCCCGCCAACCCCATCGACCAGATAGCCCAAATAGGTGCCAAAAATCACCATCGGCGCGGGGATGATGCTGGACAGGGCGATACCGTCCACGAAATGCTGCATCGTGATGTTGGGGTACAGGCCCACCATGCTGTTTTCCAGGAACGGAATGACGGTATAGGCACCGCCGAAGGACAGCAGGCCCGCCTTCAACCCTTCAATAAACAATCCGCCATGGCGCAGGACGGACAGGGGAACGGTGGGTGAGGCCAGTGTGGTTGATGCGATAAACCCCGCAATAATAATCGCGCTGGCGATCAGCATGACGGGGCGGGGCCAGGCATGATCCATGTAATGCATGGTCAGCGCCGCCGCAAACACAACGAGAAAATGCACACCGGCAAAGGTCATCGCGCACGAGGCCAGTGCGATAAACCACAATATCGGCGTATCCAGCGTATGCCGCCCCATGCGGTACAGCGCTCGCACGATCAACGCGACCACAGCCGGTGCAACGCCCACAAAAATGGGCAACAACACATCCGCGCCCAAACGCACATACAATGCGGACAGGATCAAAATGAATACAAAGCCGGGCAACATAAACCCCAGCCCGGCCAACAGCCCGCCCAATCGCCCCATGCGCACCATACCCATATAGACGCATAATTCATGCGCCTCTGGACCGGGCAGGGCCTGATACACGGCCAGCGCACGGCGGAATTTATCGGGTGATATCCATTGTTCCCGCTCCACCAACGCATGGCGGATCATATCAATCTGCGCCACAGGTCCACCCCATGCGTTCAGGCCGAATTTGAGGAAAGTTTTGAAGATTTGAATTGGTGTTTCTGTGTCGTTCTTATTCATCTATTTCAATTTTTAATGCGATAGCCTGCCCCAATAAAGAACATAGCAATCCCAAATATGAAAGGAAGAAATCCGACCATGATGGCAATAAAACCAACGCCGGGAAGAAACAGAAGCGTGCAACCGCCACTGAGCAGCGTAATGATTGCAGCAAATGTCATAAGAATGCCTGCGTAGAATGATCTAATGTCGTTCTCTGCATTGGGCGGTGTGTTAGCCCCATGTTTTTTGGCAAACATGAGGCGCCCATTGAGTGCGATACAAAGCCCGATAAGCATGGGTATTCCTCCCGCAAAAAGAGGAAGAAGCATGTTCTGGATATGTCTTGTGTAGAAAGGCTGCCCGATTGTGTCGATTGCGCAAATACCGCTCGCTAGGGCGATGATTATGCCAATTGTGATAAGGGCGAGAGCGAAGAAGTTTTTAAGCGTCATCGTTCTTGTAATCCTGTTTACGAATAAAATTACCAATCAGAAATATGATGATCCCCAAGGCAAAACATGGCGGAGCTATAAGCATGATTTTTTGCTCCGTAAAAGATCCTCCTGCGCCAAGGATGGTGAAAAACCTTGCTATCGCAATGGTCAGTAAGGAGATTGTGATCCCACAGCCCATAATAATCTTGGCGTGTGTGCGCCTTCTCGGCGTTTGGCCAATTAAACGTCCTCCGGACGCAAGGGAAATGCCAACGAAAAATGGGAGAGCGCCTGCCATCGGTGCCATGATCGCGAGGATAGCCGCAAATTCTGAAAGCAAAAATGTATAAAATAAGGTACATCCCCCGCTGATGAGAATCATCAGCCAGCCAATGGATGTTAGTGCAAAGCTAGAGAATGTTCTTGGCGTCATTTTCTGTGCGTTATTTCTTTTGAGAAGGTCGTAACAATGACTTGGCGATGAAAAACATTGAAAGGCCAAACACGAATGGAATAATTCCAAAGGCGATTGCAAGCTCCCCAAATTCTCGGAATGCTAACAATGTGCATCCGCCGCTGAGCAAGGCCATGAGACCGCCAATAGTCATCAGTATATAGTTCAAGATGTTTCGGCCACTCATGGCAAATCCTCGCCACTGTCTTGATCGACATCATAGTATGTTGCGTAGGGTGGGGCGTGGTATTCTGGGGTGCGGTAAATCCATTTCCCGAGCCAATATATGCCGATCCCGATGATAAAGGGTATGCCGCCAACGGCGAAGGGGATCAGTATTACATCCGATAGGCCGCTGTTGTAGAGATACAGAAACAAGAAAAATACAGTGCAGCCACCAGACAGAAAGGCGGTAACCCATCCTAGAAACATCAAAGTATAAGCGAGAAAGTTTCTGACGCTCACAATATGCCCCGTATCCGTTTTCTCATGTCGTGAACAAGCCCATTGCGATAAAAAAGATTGTACGTGTCAAATGGGATGATCTGTTTTTCCGGGGTTACGAAATGGATACAGGATCGTTTTACATTTCCAACGCAGAAATTATAACGGTCAAGAAACTGGACGATCGTAATGCGGAAAATATTTTCGTATCCCAGATTTTTCAGGGCCGGGACTTCGGGCAAGCAGCATAGCAACGATTCCATGCGTTCCGCCGTATTCAAATCGCCGCTGGAGAGTGAGAACAAGTCGATGACTTTCTGTTTCAAATCCAGATTTTTTTCAAATGATACGGCATTTGGAACTTCGGCGATCAGCTCTTCCTGCGGGATAAGGGATGTGACGGGTGTAATTTTTCGGCCATCCCGTAACCCATAGGCGATGGATATCGATTCAGGATTGCAGGGCAGTGGGATGATATCCTCTGGCGCAAAAATATCGGACTGTTCGTAAATGGCGCGACGGATATCGGTTAGCAAGAAGCGATCTTCGTTTTTGTTGAATTTTTCATTGCGGCCTGCATCTTGTACGGGCTGGAAGGTAATTCCACGAACGCATTTGTAATTGAGGGCGTGGTCAATGATTGCGCCGATCTCATGGTCATTCACGCCCTTTTTAACCGTGACGACAAGTGTGGTAGAAATATTAAATTTCTCCAGATTGTCCAAAGCCATCCGGCGAATGGTGCGAAGGTCAATTCCGCGCAGGTTTTCGAGTGCGGATTTTTCCAATGAATCGAATTGGAGATAGATTTCAAATCCTGGAGAGAGTTTGGACAATTCCTGGACAAAGTCCCGGTCCCGCGCAAGGCGTACGCCATTAGTGTTAATCATTAGATGGCGAATGGGTTTTGTTTTAGCCAATTTAAGGATGTCGAGGATTTGGGGGTGGATGGTTGGTTCGCCGCCGCTGATTTGCAAAACGTCTGGTTCGCCTTCGCTTTCAACCAATGCATCCATTATCGATTCAATTTGTTCCAGCGACAGATTCTTTTTTCTGGCTGGCGATGATTCGGCAAAGCATACGGGGCATTCCAGGTTGCATTCTTCGTTCACTTCAATAAGCGCGAGGCAACTATGTTGTTCGTGATCGGCGCATAATCCACAGTCCAGCGGGCATCCGTATTCCGTTCGGGTTTGATATTTGTGGGGGCGGTCGCCGGGTTTGATAAAATCTTTGCACCATTTAAAATAAGCAGAATCGCTAGAGATTTTTGTTTTCTGAACCCCGTGCGTTTTGCATCGCTTTTGATAGAAAACATCATTGTCCTCTATCAGAATTTTTGCCGGAACTAGATCCATACATTCCTCGCACAAGGATGTGGTTTGGCCATAGAAAATATAGGGGGCCTGTTTACGCTGTTCTGTAGACACGGGTTTCTCTCCTCACCATAAAAACGCTGTACGTTACAATCGCGATACAAAGATATTGGAATGTATTGAGTGGCCCAATGATTGGTTCATAGGGTTTAAAAAATTCCCATGCAAAACGCTGGGTGGCGTAGAACCCAACGCAGAAATAGAACCCTTTTTTGATGATCAGATTGGGGCTGTATTTCAATGCAAGCAGTACGAATGCGACAAAGGCAACCATGCTGAGGCTTTCATAAATTTGCACTGGATGCCTGAGTATTCGGTCGCCGTAATCCCATCCCCAGGAAGAGCCGGTGGGGATGCCGTGTGTGTTGTCTTCCAACCCGGAAAAAAAGCAGCCAAGGCGTCCTATGATTACGCTAATGCAAAAGGGAATGATGTAGATATAGCCGGTTGATCCTTTGGTTCCATATAGCAGTTTATAGAGTTCAACCATAAGGATGGCGCCTGCAAGCGCTCCCAATATACTACGTCCGAACCCCGGAACCCCTGAGATGTGGAGGTTAAGGGTGCCAAAAAAATAGGCACCTGTGATGCTTCCCAAGCTTAGGCAGACAAAGTACAGGCCGTTAATGCTTGCGGCTGTTTGTTGCAGATCGTGTCGAAATCTCCACCTATAAGTGAGCCAGCCACTGCAGAGCGCAAGGAGGAGGGCTAGAAAATCAAATGCTGTATGAATAATAAGGGCATGTACCATGGCTTAAGCATAAACCCATGCTTAAGATTGTGCAAAAAAATAACCGCAACTTTGCGGTTTGTTTTTATGATCTATCTGCTCTTGAAAGAAATGGCTCCCTGAGCAGGATTCGAACCTGCGACCAATCGATTAACAGTCGATTGCTCTACCGCTGAGCTATCAGGGAATGCTCATATGCGAACGGGATGAGGGATAGAATATTATTCCCCGGATTTCCAGTCCTTTTTTTACTTTAACAACAATCTTTGGAGGCACGAGCCGGAATCGAACCGGCGTACAAGGATTTGCAGTCCTCTGCCTAGCCACTCGGCCACCGCGCCCCACCAAAGAATGCGTCAGGGGTAGGGATATGCCTGAAGTTCTGCGGGGCGTCAATGGCTGGTTAAGGGGAAAATGGATTTTTCCGTTCCTTAGTGTTCGCTGGGGCTTGACGGAATCGGTGGGCGGCGTAATTTAAGCACGGATAAACCATCCGGTTTAGATTTCTGCCTGCGTTGACTTATGTTAATTACTGTGTGTTCACGGGTGTATTCAAAGCCATGTCGCAAATTGACACGGACGGTCGGGCAAGGCAGTGAAGGAGATACGAAATACAAGCCAAAGTGGTTGCTGACGTTATGTTTAACCTGTGGAAAACTGCTGGTCAGCGAGTCGGTGATAGAGTAAAAAGGAAGAGGCCCGTTCGGGACCGCTTCCTGTTCCGTATCTTCTAACGTTTAAGTCTCTTGGTGTTGTCGATGAATTTTTCTCAGGCGCGCAGCGCGATGGTTGAATCCCAGATCCACACAATGGGGGTGGTCACGCCCGCCATTTTGGAGGCGTTTCGGACCGTTCCGCGCGAATCTTTCGTGCCGCCTCATCTGGCGGGTATCGCATATATTGATGAAGATATTCCTCTGGGCGATGGCCGCGTGTTGATCGAACCGGCTGTTCTGGCGCGCATGATTGAGGCCGCACAGGTCAATGCCAATGATGTTGTTTTGAATGTTGGTGACAGCACGGGATATTCGTCCGCAGTGTTGTCGTTGTTGGCCTCCACCGTGGTGACGATGGAATCCCACCCGGGTCAATTGGATGCGGCGCGCCATGCATGGGCGGCGTGTGATTACTGTAACATTGCGCCGATTACATGCGACGCGATGGAGGGGTGCCCGGAACATGCGCCGTATTCATTGATTGTGATGAATGGTGCCGTTGCCGAAATTCCCGAAATTTTCGTTGCACAATTGTCCGTGAACGGGCGGTTGGCTGCTGTTCTGAAACCCGATGCCAATGCCCCCGGCCATGCCGTGATTGTACAGCGCGTCGGCAATGAAAAATATTCGACCACGAAAGTGTTCGACGCGAGTATGCCGTATCTGCCGGGGTTTGAACCGCGGCGCGATTTTGTTTTCTAAACGATAACCAATTTTGGACCAACCCAACGAAGGACCTGCGCAAATGATCCGTAACCGAAACAAATTTTTGACTGGTGTAATGGCGTTGATGGTTGCAACGCCCCTGGCCGCAGCCAGTGCGCAGGATTACACCCCGAAACCGGGTGTTGGAATGGCGCCGATTATGGATGGCCCGGGCGAGCGTTCATCTGCTGGAAGCAAACCCCAGCCGGTGATCCAGAAAGCAACCAGCGCAAATGATGCCTATATGGGTGGTGCGGCCGCGCCGGGTACGGTGTCCAAAGATTCATCAAGCGACATGCCGAAGGCTTCGAACGGAGAAGATCTGAGCCGGGTTGCCGCAGCGCAGGCGGAAAAAGCCGAAGACATGGATATCAACATCCACACCATTCAAACGGCGGACGGCAAGGCTCCGGAACAAACATTGGGTGCTGTTCTGCGGTGGGCGTATGACAACAACCCGACCATTCGTGCCGCGCGTCAGGAACTGTACGCAACACAGGAAAACTTGCCACAGGCCCAAGCCGGTTGGAAGCCAACCGCCAGCGCCAATGCCAACGTGACCAAAACGTGGCTGGATGGCACGGGTGATCCGGATGGTTCAACGGAAAAAGGAATTGGTGCAGAAGTTCAGCAGCCGCTGTATCGCGGTGGCCGTACCGTGGCCTCAACCGACAGCGCCGAAAATTTGATTCTGGCGCAACGCGCGTTCCTGAAAGCCACGGAACAGGATGTGATGATCTCCGTCATCACTGCATATATGAACGTGTTGCGCGATCAGGCTTTGTATGACTTGTCCGTCAATAACCGCGAAGTGATCGCCCGCCAGTTGGAAGCGTCCCGCGCGCGTTTCGATGTGGGTGATGTAACCCGGACAGACGTATCACAATCCGAAGCCCGTTTGGCTCAGGCCGAAGCCGGCGTCACCAACGCGATTGGTCAATTGCGGTCCAGCCTGGCTGTGTATGAACAGGTTGTTGGTATGCCTGCAGGCCGCCTGGTTTATCCGAAGGTAAAAGTCAGTATCCCGGCATCACGTGATGCGGCCGTGTCCCAGGCGGAGACCGATAACCCGTCCGTTGTTGCGGCGGAATTCCTGCGCAATGCGGCGGAGCATGATATTGACCGCGTTTTTGGCGAATTGCTGCCGGAAGTGGGGCTGTTCGCACAGTGGAACCAGGCTTGGGACCCATCACCGGGTCTGTATGATGATTCTTCGGACACGGCGATCGGTGTGCGTGCGACCATTCCGCTGTACGAAGCGGGTGCCACGCGCTCCCGCGTGCGTCAGGCTAAGCACACGGAAAGCCAGCGTCTGCTTCAGATCAGCGAGGCGCGCCGCCTGGCCCGCCAGCAAGCAGTCAGCTCCTGGGAAGATCTGGCTGCGGCTCGTGCCGAAATCACCTCGCGTGAGGCCCAGGTTGTGGCCACCCGCGTTGCGCGTGATGGCGTGAAGCAGGAAGCCGAACTGGGGACGCGGACCATTCTGGATGCGTTGGATGCGGACCAGGAATATCTGGATGCGCAAACCGCCCTGGTCACAGCCCAGCGTGACGAGGTCGTAGCGCAGTATTTCCTGGCCTCGACGGTTGGCACATTGACCCCGGATTCGCTCGGTTTTCCAGAACTCAGCCATATGGAGGGGTATGACGCCCATCTGGATGACATAACAAGCCGTGTTTTCTCTATGGATACAGAAAATACGGTGGATCACGGCGATAACGGCCTTTGACAAGGGTGGAGCAATGTAAGAAACTGATTTCACAGAGATAAATTTTTGTGAAACATCTTACGGAATATTGCGCCGAATGAACGCGACCGCCCCAGATCAGGAACCCTCAATCGAGGAAATTTTGGCCTCCATTCGTCAGATCATTTCTGACGATGATGAGGATGGTACACCTGCGCAAGCTGCAGAACCTGAACCTGTGAAGGAAGAGCCAAAGCCCGCGCCTGCACCGACTCCGGAACCTGTGAAACAGGCAGAGCCGAAGAAGGACGATGTTCTCGAGCTGAAAGATCCGATTCCGGAAGAAGAGCCGGAAGAACCGGCGCCTGCACCAATCATTGACATGGAAGACGCCGTGGAGGAGGAGCCTGTTGTTGCGGCTCCGCCACCACCGCCACCAGCACCGAAACCCGCCCCTGCGCCCGCACCAAAGCCGGCTCCCGTGGCGATGTCCAAAGTCGACATCGACGAAGAATCCGTTTTGGGTGAAGTTGCGGCCTCGGCCACGTTTGCGGGGTTTGCGCGTCTGGCCAACAACATCGCTGTTGACCGCCGTCGCCAAACCGGTGAGGGCGTAACAATCGAGGATATTGTACGCGATATGCTTCAACCGCTGTTGCGTCAGTGGTTGGATGACAATCTGCCGACAATGATCGAGCGCATGGTCCAAAAAGAGCTGGAAAAGCTTGCCCAGCGCGCTTTAGACGACTAAAACAAACATCGGAAATTACTGGTTTTTTGTACAACTCTGCACGGGGATGATCCATGCTGGAAAAAACATTTCAGCCTGAAAAGGTTGAAGCGCAACATTACGAATTGTGGGAACAATCCGGCGTGTTCAAATGCAACCCGGAAAGCAACACAGCGCCCTTTACAATCATGATGCCGCCGCCCAACGTCACGGGCAGCCTGCACCTCGGCCATGCGTTGAATGGCACGTTACAGGACATCCTGACCCGCTATTACCGGATGAAGGGGCGCGACGCCCTGTGGCAACCGGGCACCGACCATGCCGGTATTGCGACACAGATGATTGTTGAACGCAATCTGGCCGCCGAAGGTTTAAACCGTCGCGAAATGGGCCGCGAAAAATTCCTCGAAAAAGTTTGGGAATGGAAAGAATATTCCGGCAGCACAATCACACGACAGTTCCGCCGCCTTGGCACGTCGCCAGATTGGGCACGTGAACGGTTCACCATGGACGAAGGCCTGAACCGCGCCGTACGCCGCGTGTTCGTTCAGCTGTTCAAGGAAGGGCTGATCTACAAAGACAACCGTCTGGTGAACTGGGACCCGAAATTACAGACCGCCGTTTCCGATCTGGAAGTGGAGATGAAGGAGACCAAGGGCCATATGTGGCACATCCGTTACCCGATCGAAGGGGAAACGGAACGTTTCATCACCATCGCAACAACGCGCCCGGAAACCATGCTGGGCGATACGGCGATTATCGTGAATCCGAATGATGATCGGTACAAGGACTTGGTCGGTAAATTCGCCATCCTGCCGATCGTTGGCCGCCCGATTAAAATTATTGCCGATGAATATGTGGATCCGGAATTCGGGACCGGTGCGATGAAGGTGACCCCGGCGCACGATTTCAATGACTTTGAAATCGGCAAGCGTCACGGGCTAGAGTTTATCAATATCTTCGATCGCACTGCGCATTTGAACGAAAACGCGCCGGAAGAATATCAGGGTATGGAACGCTTCGAAGCCCGCAAGAAATTACTGGAAGAGCTGGAAGCACAAGACCTGCTGGTCAAAATCGAAGATGTTACTCATGCCATTCCGTATGACGAGAAAAGCAAAAGCGTCATTCTGGAACCGTTCATGACCGAACAATGGTACTGCGATGCCAAAACGCTGGCCCAGCCAGCGATTGAGGCTGTGCGCTCGGGCAAAACGGTCATTATTCCGAAATCCGCCGAAAGCACCTATTTCCACTGGATGGAAAACATCCAGCCATGGTGTATTTCCCGCCAATTGTGGTGGGGACACCAGATCCCCGCATGGTACGGCCCGGAAGGGTCCGTATTTGTGGCCGAGACGGAAGAGGAGGCCTATGCCGAAGCCAAAGCGAAGTTTGGTGACGGTGTTACCCTGACCCGTGATGAAGATGTTCTGGATACATGGTTCTCCTCCGCTTTGTGGCCGTTCTCGACACTGGGCTGGCCGGATAAGACGCCGGAACTGAACAAATATTATCCGGGTGACGTGCTGACCACGGCGGCCGATATTATCTTCTTCTGGGTGGCCCGGATGATGATGATGGGCATTCACTTCATGGGGGATGTGCCGTTCAAAACCGTTTACCTGCATGGTTTGATTCTGGACGGGAAGGGACAGAAAATGTCCAAAACCCGTGGCAACGTCATTGACCCGTTGGATACCATTGAAAAATACGGTGCGGACGCGCTGCGCTTTACGTTGGCCGCGTTGGCCACGCAGGGGCGGAATATCAAACTGTCCGAAGATCGTGTGGAAACATACCGTAACTTTGCCACCAAATTGTGGAACGCGGCGCGGTATTGCCAGATGAACCATTGCGCGGCCGGGCGGAATTATAACCCCGCCACCGTCACGGCGACGCCGAACAAATGGATTATCAGCGCGCTGAAGGAAACGACCGAAGCGGTGGATGCGGCGATTGAAGCGTATAAATTCAACGATGCCGCCAATGCCCTGTACCAATTCGTCTGGGGCACGTTCTGCGACTGGTATCTGGAGTTTACCAAGCCGATCCTGTCGGGTGATGACAAGGTCCAGGCCGAAGAAACCCGCGAAACGACCGGCTGGGTGCTGGACCAGATTTTGCTGATCCTGAACCCGATCATGCCGTTCATTACCGAGGAGCTGTACACGGCGCTGGCCGAACGCCCGTTGAACACGGCGTTGATTTCGTCCCAATGGCCGGAATACCCGGCATCGTTCACGCATGCGGATGCGACGACGGAAATGAACTGGCTGATCAAGTTCATCACCGAAATCCGCAGTGTGCGGGCCGATATGAACGTTCCAGCAGGGGCGAAAATTCGCCTGCTGGTCAAGGATGCGAATGCGGGCACACAGGCCAGCCTGAAATCCTACGACGACGTTCTGAAGCGCATGGCGCGTCTGGAAACTGTCGATCTGTTCAGCGGCCAGTCCGTTCCGGCGGGATCAATCCAGACGGTGGTGAATGAAGCCACGTTGATCATGCCGATTGCCGACATTATCGATCTGGACAAGGAACGCGCCCGTCTGCGCAAAGAGATCGAGAAGCTGTCATCCGACATTGAAAAGATCGAGCAGAAGCTGTCCGATAAGAAATTCGTCGATAATGCTCCGGCGGAGATTATTGAAGAACAGCACAAGCGCAAAGAAACAGCCGAAACCACCCGGACGAAACTGTCCGCGGCGCTGAAGCAGTTGGAAGCGGCGTAAGACGGCGTTACAACACGACGCCCACGACGATCACGACGGGGTTTTGCGCCCATAATCGTCGTGCCGTCGTGGGCGTCGTGTTTTTTATTTGTACAAGCCACACCATTCGTCATCACCCGGTTTATCCGGGTGATCCATACCAGCCGATGGATTGCCCGGATAAACCGGGCAATGATGGAATGTGTGTATTCGCCTTTGCCATCCCGGCGCAGGCCGGGGTAGAGGACAAAAAAACAAAAAAGCCGCCCAATGGGCGGCTTTTGTATGTCGTATCGCGACAGCGATTATTTCTTGTCGCCAGCTTCTGCGCTGAGGCCGAAACCTGCGTAACGCTTGGAGAATTTGTCCAGCGCGCCGCGTTCGGTAATTTTCTGTGCGCCGCCGCTCCAAGCCGGGTGGCTGTAGCAGTCAACGTCCAGACGCATCACGTCACCCGGTTTGCCCCAGGTGGTGCGCATCGAATATTCTTCGCCCTTGGTCGTCACGACTGTGATTTCGTGGTAGTCCGGGTGTATGTCGGCCTTCATGGCGTATCTCCTATAAATCAGGCGCACTTTTTATCGTTAATACCCCAGCAATTCAAGTACTTTTTCGGAAAAAAGCACCTAAAACGGTTCGCCGGGGTCATGGTTACGGGGTTTTTATAAAAAACCGTTTCTTTTCAATACTCTATCCTTGTAGGCCTAGGCGCATTTTGCCGTTGAATCACACGTCCCACAGGCCAATGACTTCCCTGCGGAGCGCAAATCGGCGAAGGCTTCGTCCAGGCGGGCGATGATTCCCAGTTCGCCCTCGCGCAGCCATTTGCGGGGGTCGTACAGTTTTTTGTACGGGGTGCCGTCATCCGGGTCGATCTGGTACTTGAACGCCTTGGCGTTGGCCTCGACGAATTTGCCCACGGATTCAGAGAACGCGAACTGGGTGTCCGTGTCGATGTTCATTTTGAAAATGCCGTAGCCCAGAGATTCGGTGATTTTGTCCTTTTCCGACCCAGATCCGCCATGGAAGACCAGATCCAGTGGGTTGGCCGCCGTGTTGTGGGTTTTCTGGACCAGTTCCTGAGAATTTTTCAGGATTTCGGGGCGCAGTTTCACGTTGCCCGGTTTGTAAACGCCATGCACGTTGCCGAACGAAGCGGCAATGCTGAAATGACCGAGCGGCAGCAGGGTGTCATAGGCGCGCAGAACATCTTCCGGCTGGGTGTAGAGTTTGTCGTTATCGACATCGTCGGACCCGACGCCGTCTTCTTCGCCACCGGTGACGCCCAGTTCGATTTCAATGCTCATATCAATCTTCGCCATGCGTTTCAGCAGGCGGGCACATTCCGACAGGTTGAAATCCAGATCTTCCTCGGACAAATCCACCATGTGGGAGGAGAAGAGCGGCTTGCCCGTTTCTTTGTAGAACGCTTCGCCATGTTCGATCATTGCCTCAACCCACGGGATCAATTTCTTGTTGGCGTGGTCGGTGTGCAGGACGACGCACACGCCGTAATGTTCGGCCATCATGTGGACGTGGCGGGCGGCGGATACGGCGCCCAGAACCTTCGCCTTGAAACTGTCGGCGCATCCCTTGCCCGCGTAAAATTCAGCGCCGCCGTTGGACAGTTGGATGATCACATCGGCTTTGTTTTTTGCCGCGGCTTCCATCACGGCGTTGATGGAATTGGTGCCAACCACGTTGACGGCGGGCAGGGCGTATTGACCATCTTTGCAGGCCTTGACCAAAGCCAGATAGTCCGCGCCCGTAACAACGCCGGGTTTCAATTTCGTGGTGTCCATGATGTGATCCTTTTTCAAATGCAATGATGGGAAAACTATAGAACCCGCGCGGCCAAACAAAAAGCCCCAACTTGCGCGGGGCTTTTGAAAAATTTGGTCTTACTGGAATTACGGAGCCGGAGCCGGACCGCCGCCTTCGCCACCCGACGGAGCCGCGCCACCATCAGAAGAACCGCCACCGCCAAAGCTGAAGCCGCCGAAGGAGAAGCCAAAACCGCCACCGGATGATCCGTCCGCGCCAAAGTCCAGAGTCAGCGCCGCCACGTTGGGATCAACCACCGGGGACGGGAGGGCGTCGAATGCGGCCTCAAACTGTGCTGTAAACTCAAGTCCTGTTGTCATCGTTCCAAATCAATCATTTCCGGTCTTCTGCAGGATTCCCGCGGCAATAAGGTTGTTTAATGCCCGGTTGTCCGTGGTCAGCGGCCCGTTATACAAAACATCAAAAACATCTTGGCGTTTCACCGTTTTCAGACTGCCCACCGTGGCGACAATCTTGGCGTCCCGCAGAGTGGGGCGGTGCTGACCGAACAGATTGATATAGTGAATCAGGAAGTTTTTCAAGCTTTTATGCGATTTTTCGAAGTAATCCAGCGATAAATCCAAGTTTTTCTTGGAATAACCTGCAATATGCAGGCGGATTTCCCGCCCATCGCGGCCCGATTGCTGGCGCATAATGCAGCCATAGTCATATAACCATTCAATATCGCGGTTCAGGGCGGATTTATGCGCCCCCAACCGTTCCATGATTTCGGCCTGGGTCGTGCCCGGAAATTCATCAATATCGGCCAAAATGACCGCCCGCCGCAGGGTGCAAGCCGGTTCACCCCCCAGTGCATCCACCAGATGGTCAATAATATGGCCGATCCGCTCGGCCTTTTCCTTTGGGTCCATGGATTGCGTCATGCGCGCCTTTTCACCGTAAATCCCGGTTATTGAACACCATTTTGGGGGTAAATGTCTAAGAATGTGTTTCTGGGGATGGGGCGTTTTTATAATGGCTTGATATTAAAAGGAAAAGTTTGTTTTTGTGTGGGGGTGGTTTTGTTTGACATATTCCATAATTCAGGGCTATCTTTTGGCGGCTCGGGTATAATTAGGGAAAATAGATATGGCGGACGATTCATACGGTCATGGTACGGCGCATAAGCCGGGTTTCCTCAAGCGACTATTTTCCTTTGGCTGGGATCAGCGGTTGCGCGCGAATTCCACACCCAAGGAATTGCCGCTGCCGTTGCCAGCGCCACCGTCGAAAATTGTCGAGCCATGGACATTGACCGAACAGGAATCTTTATTTTTCGCGCAGTCCAAAAAATCCTTCCGCACCCGTGCGTTTAAAAATCACGCTTTGCCGGGGCAGCCGCACGAATATCTGGAGGCTGATTATGTGCCTGATCTGCAAAAATGGCGCATCGCGAAAATGGCCGTTTCTGAAGCCCGTGTTTTGCCCGCTTTGTCCGCCGATGCGGATGCAAACGGAAAAGTCCCCGTGAAATCATCCGTGATTTTGGAAGATGATGTGTGTGTGATGCGGGCGCTGCATAAAATGGCCCTGTTCGAATTTGGCACGGATGCACAGAGCGCGCATTCCCTGCGCGAAGACGTGGTCGAGGATTTAAGCGGATCACACTTCATTGATTTTGCCCATGGCGAGCACATTATTTTCGAAATCAATGGCCACCCCAGTCTGACCAGCGAGGGTAAACCCGTTCGCAACGGCACCTATCCAGAGAGCGAATTGCAATTCGCGGCCAAGGTTTACGCAGACATCATAGCGGAGAAGCAAGCTGCCGTTCGTTTGATTGATTTGGCGCGATTGGAAATTCATGCCAAGCCGCAATCTGATGATCCGATGAAAGATTTTGAATATTTTGCATCTATTCAGGCGGCTGCGGATTATGTTGCGAAAAAAATCGGCGATAATAAGACCTATTATTTTGGACAAGTTCTGAAAGATTGTAGAAATGTTCGTGGTCGTGTTGCGAGGCGCATGGAAACCGCGTCCTTTCCGCTTCCATGGGAGAAGCGGAATTCGATCGATTTGGCAGCGGGTATTGCGTGTGTAAAATCCGCTATCCCTGCTGTGCAGAAGCTGGCTAGTTTGGCTGATGTTTATGCGGAAGAAGCCGAGATAAACGATGTTCTGCGGAAGAGTGCTTTAAGTTTTATGGTTTATAACGCGGCGTTTTTGTATAGCGGGTATCAATCTGATCTGGGCGATTTTTCATGTTTTGGTGCGGTGGAATTTGCGCAATCTTTGGCGCGTGAGGCCGATACGCTAATGGATAATTATTCCTTTGATGATGAAAGGAAAAAAACTGTTCGGGCCTTTATCATGCAACCGCGCGAGCCAGAAGTCATCGCCAATGGAATGATGAAATTACGCGATGCTTTGAATAACCTGCACGATGTGTCTCGCAGGCAATCGCTTGCCGTGCAAGAAGGGCAAAAGCCGAAAATGGAGTTGCCGGATTATCGCGATTTAACAACGCAATTTAATACGATTGCGTCGAATGATAATGCGCAGGCGTTGGTGCAGATTAAGGCACTGGATTATACCGATGAGGAAATTGATCGGGATGTAAAAGCCTTTCACAAACGAATGCGGGCGGGTAAGCATTTAGGATAAAAAACGGCGCCATCGGGCGCCGTTTTTGTTTGTTTATGTGGTCCTGTATTACAGGCTGGCCATCTTTACGGCGGTGTCCAACATGCGGTTGGAGAAGCCCCATTCGTTGTCGTACCACGCCATGACGCGCACCATGGTGCCGTCGATGACTTTGGTTTCGTTGATGGCAAACATGGATGAATGCGGGTCGTGGTTGAAATCGCCGCTGACCAGTTCGTCGGTGTAGTAGCCGAGGATGCCCTTCAACTGATTGCTGTTGGCGGCGGCTTTGATCAGTTCGCTGATTTCTTCCACCGTCGTGGCGCGTTTGGCCACGAATTTGAAATCAACCAGTGACACGTTCGGGGTTGGCACGCGGATGGCAACGCCGTCCAGCTTGCCTTTCAGATCCGGCAGAACCTTGCCCACGGCCTTGGCGGCCCCGGTGGAGGTCGGGATCATGTTCAGCGCGGCGGCGCGGGCGCGGTGCAAATCCTTGTGGTTGGTGTCCACAATGCGCTGGTCGCCGGTGTAGGAATGAATGGTGGTCATGAACCCATGTTCAATCCCAATCGCGTTGTGCAACACGGATGCCACAGGGGCGAGGCAGTTGGTGGTGCAGGATGCGTTGGACACGATTTTGTGATCAGCGGTCAGCTTGTCGGAGTTCACACCATAAACAACCGTGATGTCTTCATCGGTGGCCGGGGCGGAAATAAGCACCTTTTTCGCGCCAGCGGTCAAATGTTTGGCCGCATCATCACGTTTGGTGAAAATGCCGGAGCATTCAAATGCAACATCAACGCCTACATCTTTCCAGGGTAGGGCAGCTGGGTCTTTCACCTGAACGCATTTAATTTTGTGACCATTGACGATCAGAACGTCATTGCCTTGGGTTTCCACGTCGAACGGGAAACGGCCATGAACCGAGTCATATTTCAACAAATGCGCATTGGTGTGCAGATCGGCCAGATCGTTGATGGCGACAATCTCCAGATCCTTACGGCCAGATTCATAAAGGGCGCGTAAAACCAGGCGGCCGATACGGCCAAAGCCACTGATGGCGACGGATGCTGTCATGGGAAATCCTCTGTTGAAAGATGTCGTTTATGTTCCGGGCCATATTATCGTTTCAACGGCAGGATACAAGACGGGGGCCATGAATATATAAGAATGAATATAATCACATCCGTTTCCCGTCATCCCGGAAACGCCATCGGCGTTATCCGGGATTGTGGCCGTGATGGGTGGGCCTGTGACAGCGGTGCCATTACGGCAGAAATCCCGGATAATCCTTGTCAGGATTTCCGGGATGACGAAAGGGGGAAAGCGCTACGGGCCAAAGGATGTCATCCTCTGGCCCGGTAATGCGCTATCAAATGCGCGAATATCAATGATCTGTTCGTCCGTGCGGCGGCGGCTGGGCCCTGGCCTCTGTCTCGGTTTGGCACTCCCGGCGCGCTTGCGCTTCTTTGGTGACTTGGGCGCTGATTGCAGCACTCATGGCTTCGCCAACACGGTGCATGCCCTCAATGAAATCCCTCATGTTTTCAGTGCCTTTCCATATCCTCTATATTTTCATTTTGCGATAAAATTATGAAAACTTTATTAGCAACAGGAAATATAAGTTCAGCGCAGGAGAATGCTTGACCGGCCCATCTGTAAATGAGAATTATTTGCATCATTTAAGCAGGAGCGTTTGATGACCCAATCCCAGAAACTGGACACATGGACCACATCCCAGGAAGAAGAAGACCGCATGGTGCCGGGCCATATGCACCATTGGCAAACCATGATTGGCCATGTGCGCGAGCGGGATTTGCGCCATAAAACCATTCTGGATTTCGGGTGTAACCAGGGCGGTTTTATCCAGATGCTGTTCAACACCATGCCTTTTGCCCGGGCCGTGGGTGTAGACATCGCCGAAGGATCATTGGCCAAGGCCCGTGCGCGCAACCAATTTGCCCCGGCCGATTTTTTCCACACCAGCCAATTGCCCGGCATGGCCAATACATTCGACATGGCGTTCAGCCACGAGGTTATTTATTTGTTGCCCGATTTACATGCCCATGCCAAAGACATGGCACAGGTTTTAAAGCCGGGCGGGGTTTATTACGCCGCCACGGGGTGCCATACGGATAACCCCCGTTGGGCCGATTGGCACAAGGCGATCAGCGATTATTCGAACATTGATGTGCCGCATTACGCGTTGGATGATTACGCGGGCGCATTTGCCGCGAACGGGTTCGCGGTTGAGGCCAAACAGTTCCGCAGCGATGGGTTCATCGGGGTGGAACCGGATGACAAGGTGTATTACCCGACGCTGATCGACAAACTGAACTATTACAGCCAGACAAAAATTTTGTTCCGCTTTGTAAAGGTCTAACACCAATGAAAAACGCATTCCCGCGTACAGGCATGATTGATGCCGCCGATGGGTCAGGGCACCGGATTTATTTTGAATCCTATGGTCCCGTTGACGCGCCGGCGTTTGTCATGGTGCATGGCAATTCCGGAAATGTGTTTGAACCATCGAAATTGTCGATGTGGGATTTGGATACCCAACGTGTGATTATCATTCATGCGCGCGGTGTTGGTTTGTCCACGCCGATGGGCAAGGTTGAAAAGAACCTGTACCCCAATCTGGCCGATGACATTGAAACCGTTCGTGCTCATTTGGGTGTGGATCAGGTCAGTTTGTTTGGGTGGTCCGCCGGGGCGGCTGTGTGTTGTTTGTATGCGCAAAAATACCAGCAACATGTGAATGATGTGGTGTTTTACGGCGCATTTTTGGGCGGTAAGAAGGAGCTGGAGGCGTATTACCAACGCAGCCAGCAACAATACCCCGATGGATGGAAAAAATTCTGCACGACCTATGGCCCGAACAGTGCGTATTTCGCGGTTCTGTCCGCCAATGCGTTTTTGTTGTGGGGAGCGCCGCAGGAAAAGCGTGATGCGGCCCTGAATTACGAACGTGTATTCGGGACGTATAATGCCAGTGGGGCGGAACTGGACCGTCTGGTCGCCAACCGCACGGTTTTTGCGAACATGATTGAACAGGATTTTGGCCTGTCATCCAAGACACAAATCGTTGTTCCGCCAAACGCGAAATTCATTCGTGGGGCCAATGATTATATTGGTACGCCTACAGCCGGCGAAACCATCATAAACAATGCGGGCCATGATGTGCATGACCCGCATGTTCAAATGTTCTTAAAGAGCGTTATGGCCGGTGTTATCGCGCCAGTTTCGCCTGCACCTTCTCCACAACCGCCTCAGCCGTAATGCCGAAATGCTTGTAGAGCACTTCCGCCGGGGCTGACTCGCCAAAGGTGGACATGCCGACGAAAATGCCATGCGGGCCGATCAAACGGTCCCACGGCATGCGGATGGCGGCTTCGACGGCGACCTTGATCGTGTCGTTGCAGACGAAGGACATGAAATAGTCTTTGTCCTGTTCCATGAATAAATCCAGACATGGGACGGATACAACGCGGGTCGGTGTTCCGGCGGCGTCCAGCTTTGCCTTGGCATCCATTGCAATTTCAACTTCGGACCCGGAAGCGAAAATCGTGACCTTGGCATCTTTCGCATCGGCCAGAATATACGCGCCGCGGGCGGAGAGGTTTTCATCCGTGTGCGTGGTGCGCAGGACTTTCAGATTCTGACGCGTCAGGGCCATGATGGACGGAGCGGTTTTTTTGTTGATCGCCAGTTCCCAGCATTCCGCCGTTTCCACGCCGTCACACGGACGGAACGTGTAGGTGTTCGGAATGGCGCGCAACGCAGCCAGATGTTCCACCGCTTGGTGCGTCGGGCCATCTTCGCCAAGGCCGATGGAATCGTGCGTCATCACATGGATGACACGCTGTTTCATCAACGCACCCAAACGAATGGATGGGCGGCAATAATCGGCGAAGGACAGGAACGTTCCGGCATACGGAATAATCCCGCCATGCAGAGCCATGCCGTTCATCATCGCGGCCATGCCGTGTTCGCGCACGCCGTAATGAATATATTGGCCGTTATAATCGCCGGGGGTGATGTTGGTGGGGCCTTTGATCTGGGTCATAACCGAACCCGTCAAATCCGCCGATCCGCCGATCAGTTCAGCGACAGCCGGAACCAGCTTCTCCAGCACTTTGCCGGATGTTTTACGGGTGGCGTCGGCTTTGGCATCGCTGGCGAATTGTTTTTTCAGTTCATTCACCAGCGGGGCAATGTCTTTGGCAACATCGCCCGCCATGGTTTTCAGGAATGCGCCCTTGTTCGCGGATGATTCAAGGCGTTCATTCCATGCGGCATAGTTGCTGGCGCCGCGGCGGCCAGCATCGCGCCATGCGGCCAGAACATCGTCCGGAATTTCAAACGGCGCGTGCGGCCAGTTGAGGTTTTTACGCGCGCCCGCAATTTCATCCGTGCCCAGCGGGGAGCCGTGGGATGATGATTTGTTTTCTTTCGTCGGTGCACCGAAACCGATTTTGGTTTTGCAACGGATGATGCTTGGCTTGTCGGTTGTTTTGGCGTGGGCAATGGCGTGTTCAATCGCGGCCATGTCGTGGCCATCAACCGTTTGCACATCCCAGTGATAGGATTCAAAGCGCTTGGTCACATCATCGGAATAAGACAGCGATGTCGGGCCATCAATGGAAATGCCGTTATCATCATACAGCACAACCAATTTCGACAATTTCAGGTGCCCGGCCAGTGCGCAGGCTTCGTGGCTGATGCCTTCCATCAAATCGCCGTCGGATGCGATGACATAGGTCCAGTGATTGATCAGATCATCACCAAAACGGGCATTCAGAATGCGTTCGGCCAGTGCAAAGCCCGGCGCGGTGGAAATACCCTGACCCAGCGGGCCGGTGGTGATTTCGATACCGGCGCTTGGCATCACTTCTGGGTGGCCCGCGGTGATGGCGTGCAGTTGGCGGAAATTCTTGATCTGGTCCAGCGTCATCTTCTCATACCCGAGGAGGTAGAGCAGGGCGTATTGCAGCATCGACCCGTGTCCGGCGGACAGGATGAAACGGTCGCGGTCGGCCCATTCCGGATGCTTGGCGTCAAAATTCATGAATTTGGTGAACAGCACCGTGGCCACGTCGGCCATACCCATCGGCATGCCGGGGTGGCCGGAATTGGCTTTCTCCACGGCGTCCATGGCCAGAGCGCGGATGGCATTGGACATGGTTTTCAAATCGGGGGATGCGTTTGTCATGATTTTGGCACTCGCTTGTTGCATGGGCGCTTGGGTCATTGGGGGCCTCGTGTGGTGAAGTGTGTCCATACAATGCCGGGGCAGGGGTGCGTGGTCAATATCCCCGCCGTCTCTCTATTTTTAGCATCCCCGCGAAAGCGGGGATCCATGGGTTTTTGGGGGCGGATTCGTGGATCCCCGCTTTCGCGGGGATGCTATTGAGGTGGTGGGTGGCGTACAGGCCTGTGGATGCAATTGTGGACAACGTCCGCCTGGTCTTGACCCAGCGGCTGGAAGGCTGATAATGGCCCGGTTTTCGGGTGTTGTATTACCGTTTTTTGAGACGATTTAGAGGGGCTTTCACGTGTCCACAGCGATCCTTAATGCTTTGAGTGGCCTTGATGAGGTCATTGACCGGCTGGAGCAAAATATGGCTCGCCGCGAAAAAGAAACCAAAAGCGTTGCATCCAAAAAGTCCGGCCAGCCGGATTTGTTCAGCGTTCCGCACCCCAGCCAGCCGCGTACGGGTGGCACGGTTGTAACGCTGGATTCTGCCGTTTTGGCACGCAAACTGGACGTGGCCATCAGCCGCGTCGAAGAATTGCTGAAAGAGGGTTAAGAACATGGCCGAGGTGAGCCTAGCCATTCATGGCAAGACGTATGGCATTGCCTGTGATGACGGGCAGGAAAGCCGCGTGCGCGAGCTGGGCAAGTATATTGATGCCCGTATGCGCGAAATTGCCTCCGCCGGTGCGGCCACGAACGAGCCGCATTTGCTGGTTTTGACAGCCCTGGTTCTGGCCGATGAAGTGTATGATCTGCGCGGTGCGTTGCAGGCCCAAATGGCCGCCCAGCATCAGCAGGAAATGGCCCACGCCGCCCAGATGGATTCCGAAGAAGAACGCCAAGTCGTTGATGCGATTAACCATTTGGCCGCCCGCATTGAATCCGTTGCGGCGCGTTTGCAGAAGATTTAATCAATCTAATCAATCCAAAATACAAGATCCCGGAAGGCGTGTCCGCGTGCATCCGGGATTTTTGCTATTTGATGGATCGGTTTATGAAGAAAATTATGGTTTTTACGGGATTTAACCTATAATCATACTCAGGCAAAAGGACCGCTGGGGCTCTCGAACACACCTTAATCCCTCGGGCCGATAGTCTTTTCGCGCGGGTGCTGCCTCTGTCCGGACCGTGGTCTGGTTATGTGGTGCCCAACCTGGTGAGTTGGGCCAGTAGCGGATAAGATGCATGTGTACGGTTCGCCTGGCACCTTTTGCTCCTTCTTTTCATGTTCTGACGCCTGATCCATGACCGATAATCCTAAGGACATTATGCGCCGCGAAGCGAAGCGCCACCGCGACCGGATTGATCTGGTCGACGGGGATGGCGATGCGGCGGCCGATTTGTTCATGGAAACAATGGCGCCGCGCGCGGACCAGATTGTGGCCCTGTACTGGCCCAAGGGGCGCGAATTCGATACATTGCCATTGATGGAACGACTTTTGACGGCGGGTGTCACCTGCGCTTTGCCCGTGGTGGTAAAGGATGAATGGTTGTTGCGCTTCGTTGCCTGGAATGATGGTGATGCCTTGGTCGATGGTCCGTATGGGTTAAAACAGCCATCCGTGGATGAAAATACAGCTTTTGTAGAACCGGATATTTTCGTTGTGCCGTTGCTGGCGTTTGATCGGCGCGGGAACCGCTTGGGATATGGCGGCGGATATTATGATGAAACGCTGCGCCATTATCGCGCGATAAAGGATGTAACGGCCGTTGGATATGGATATGCGGAGCAAGCGGTTTTATTCAATCTGCCTGCCGAAGACCACGATCAGAAATTGGATGTTATGATTACGCCGCGCGGTGTGCAGCGTTTTACAATTTGAATGTTTCTTCAACAATTCCCCCTGCCTGAGGGAGGGGGTTAGGGGGAGGGGATCGTATGGGCCATTCAGTGGCACCGTTTTATCCCCCACCCAACCTCCCCCTTTAGGGGAGGGAGCAAACAAGGGAAAGAGAACACAATGCGTATTTTGTTTATCGGTGATGTGTACGGGCGCACGGGACGTGATGCACTGGCCAAACACTTGCCGACCTTGCGGGAAAAACTGAAACCCGATGTTGTGATTGTGAACGGTGAAAACGCCGCGCATGGCATTGGTATTACCGAATCCATCTGCAAGGAATTTTACGGCAACGGTGTTGATGTTATCACCACGGGCAACCATGTGTGGGACCAACGCGAAATTATTTCGTACATTGAACGCGATCCGAAATTGCTGCGCCCGTTGAACTTCCCCAAGGGGACACCGGGCAAAGGGGCGTATAAACACACATTGTCCGATGGCCGTTCCATTTTGGTTGTGAACGCCATGGCCCGTATTTTCATGGACCCTTTGGATTGCCCGTTTGTGGCCATGAATGAATTGATCAATTCTTACCGCATGGGGCCGGGTGGCGTGAACGCCATCTTCCTTGATTTTCACGGCGAGGCAACGAGCGAAAAAATGGCCATGGGGCATCATCTGGACGGGCGTGTGTCGGTTGTTGTTGGCACGCACACGCACGTTCCGACGGCGGATGTACAGATTTTCAACGGCGGCACCGCATACCAATCCGACGCCGGTATGACCGGCGATTACGATAGTGTCATCGGCGTGCGCAAAGATATTCCGATTGGCCGTTTCGTGCGCAAAATGTACACGGAAAAATTCGCCCCGACAGATGGCGAAGCCACAGTGTGCGGATTATTCGTTGAAACAGATGACCGCAACGGCTGGGCCAAAAATGCCGGTGCCGTGCGCATCGGGCCGCGGTTGAAGGAAGAAATTCCGACGTTTTAAGCGATTACATCCGATTAATGTAATCCAAATCCACCCCATACCGTTCCGGGTGTTTGTCGAAATAACGGGCGCAAGCGTCGTTGAGGGCATCGATCAATTCGACGCCTTGTTTTCCGCCATGGCCTGTGATGCCGCCCAGAATAATGGCGCGGATGGTGGCGTGGAAGGCGGTCACGATTTCCATGGCGTCGGGATCGGGGTTTTCGATGACCTCCAGAAACTGCACCAGACGGTCGGAAATGCTGGTGATCAAGGCATAATGAAACATACCGCCATTGGCTTTCAGTTGCATCACGGGGTAGATCACGCCTGCAATTAATTCTTCCGGGTCGTCGCTGGGTTTGCGGGCTTTAACGCGGTCGATGCCCTTCATCAGGGACGCCAGATAAATTTCCGCCAGCGGCGCAAAATCAACCGCGTTGTTTTCCAGCAGGTTTTGCGCCTTGTCCAGAATGTCATCGCCAATTCCGCCTGTGCCGACTTTTTCTTTCAGCAGGTTGGGCGGGCGGATAAATTCCGCCTTACGGCGTTGTGGTTGGGAAAAATGCGGGGTGTTGGCGTTGTCGTCCATGGTGGCCTTCCGCTCTAACGCTTAAATAAAATCAATATCTTCGGGACGTAAATCAAAACGGTCGCCTTTGCCCATGCCGGTGCGTTCGCGAATGCGGCGCAGGTTTTCATGTGCATCGTTGACCTGTTGCTGACGCATGGATTGCATCAGAACGGCGCTCGGGCTGTCGGTATCGCGGCGGAACGGGCCGGAATGAACGCCACCGGGGACGGCGCGGTTGCGGCGGCGATCAGGACCAAAGAAATTGCCGGAACGGACGAATTGCCGCGGGCGTTCAATCACCTGGGCCAGACGTTTGTACAGATCGCGGGCGTTAAAGGGTTTGACCAAAAATTCGGTAACGCCGGCATCGCGGGCCTGGAGTACGCGGCGGCGTTCGCTGAACCCCGTCATCAAAATCACGGGCACATACGGGTTCGGGCTTTTCGGATCGTTGCGGATTTTGCGGGTGAAGGCGATGCCGTCCACCGGCTTCATCATCCAGTCGGCAATGACCATGTCCGGGTTATATTTGCAGAATTGTTCAAAGCCGGATTCGCCGTTTGGCGCGCTGATCACCGTGCCGACGCCAAAGGTGGTCAGCAGGGCCTTGGTAATTTCCAGCATCGGCTGGTTGTCTTCAACAACCAGAATGGTGATGCGGTTAAGCTGATACGTCATGATCTGACCGCTTGTCGTATGATTTTTGCGTGAATGTAAAAAGATACCCGGCCCACTTCTCCCTTTATCTTAAAGGGGTTAGCTTGCCAGAGATTTAACGATTACGGAAAACAGGAACGCAGCACACAGAAAATCGTACCACATTTGTGTGGGTTGGCAAACGTGCTATTCTGAAAGGGCCTTGCGAAAGGCGCGGGAATCCGGCATTTTTGGCCGTTTCCGGTGATCCGGATTCTCTTTTTGTTCACGGTCTGAAACCCCCAATATCAAGATACGCACATGGCAGGTCATTCCCAGTTTAAAAACATCATGCACCGCAAGGGTCGTCAGGACGCCAAGCGGGCCAAGGTCTTCACAAAAATCGGACGCGAAATCATCGTTGCCGTGAAGGGTGGTGGTTCAGATCCCGGTGCAAACCCGCGTTTGCGTGCCGCCATGTTGTGGGCACGTGAAGAAAATATGCCCAACGACCGTATTAAACGCGCGATTGACAGCGCGATGGGCGTGGGTGCCGACGATAACTACGAAGAAATTCGGTACGAAGGCTACGGCCCGGGTGGCGTAGCCATTGTGGTTGAAGCGCTGACCAACAACCGTAACCGCACGGCGGGGGATGTGCGCGCCACGTTCTCCAAATACGGCGGCAATTTAGGCGAAACCAATTCGGTCAGTTTCATGTTCGACCATGTCGGCCAGATTTTGTACCCGGCCAAAACGGCCAGCGCCGACGCAATGTTCGAAGCCGCCGTTGAATGCGGAGCCGACAATTGCGAAAGCACGGAAGACGGCCACGAAATCACATGCCAGCCGGATGATTTTGCGGCCGTTCGTGATGCGTTGGAAGAAAAACTGGGCGCGCCGGAGAAATCCGCGCTGGTTTGGAAACCCAACGTAATGGCGGAAGTGAGCGAAGAACAGGCAAAGACACTGCTGAAACTTCTCGACGTTCTGGAAGATAATGATGACGTGCAAAACGTCACCACAAACTTCGAAGTATCCGACGAAATCATGGAGCGTCTGCTCGCATCTTAACTCGAAGGAGTACCGCATGCGCATTTTGGGCATTGATCCGGGTTTGCAACGCACCGGGTGGGGCGTGATCGAAGCCGAGGGCAATCGCCTGCAATATATCGCGTGCGGTACCATTGCGACCAACCCGACATTGTCCACCGCCGAACGGTTGGCGGAAATTGATGCGGGTTTGGTTGACGCGATCAAAACATGGGAACCGGATACGGCCGCGATTGAGGAAACATTCGTCAATCGCAACCCGGCATCGGCGTTGAAACTGGGCGTGGCCCGTGGGGCCGCCATGGTGGTTCCGGCGCGGATGGGGTTATCGGTTGGGGAATATCCGGCCAATCTGGTGAAAAAATCTGTTGTTGGTACAGGCCATGCGACCAAGGACCAAATCGGTATGATGATCCGCACCTTGTTGCCCTCTGCCGGGAAAATGGGCACGGATGCGGCGGATGCATTGGCGATTGCCATTTGCCATGCCCACCATTATTCCAGCCGCCAAAAAATGGGCGGCATCATGAACGGAGGCGTACGATGATCGCAAAACTCAGCGGTATTCTGGATTCTGTTGCGCTCGATTGTTTGATTATCGATTGTGGCGGCGTGGGGTATCAGGTGTTCGCCAGTGGCCGCACGTTGTCCCGCGTGGGTCAGCCGGGTGATCCGGTCAGCGTGCTGATCGACACGCATGTGCGCGAAGACCATATCCATCTGTTCGGTTTTTATGATGCGGCGGAACAGGCATGGTTCCGTCTGTTGACCAGTGTGCAGGGCGTGGGCGCGAAAGTGGCGTTGGCGATCCTGAGCGTATGTCCGCCGGACAAGCTGGGCTACACCATCGCCGCACAAGACGTTAGCGCGTTGCGTCAGGCTGATGGCGTTGGCCCGAAACTGGCCACACGCATTGCAACGGAATTGAAAGATAAAGCAGGCAAGGTTGATCTGACCCCCATGCGCGGCGCGGTCAAGGCTCCTTCGATGAAGACGGATAAACCCGCCGCCGATCAATCCGGTGTTGATGGCGATGCCGTGTCGGCATTGGTCAATCTCGGCTATGGCCGGGCTGAGGCCTTTGCGGCCATTGCGCAATTACGCGCGGCGGGAACCGCAAATGATAATAGCAGCCTGCAAGATCTCATCCGTCTGGCGTTGAAGGAGTTGTCACAATCATGAAACAGGCAACCGAACGCAATCCGGAACTGGAAACCATCAAAACGGATACCGATGTTGAGGATGCCGCCATCCGTCCCGCACGGTTGGAAGATTTTGTTGGCCAGGACAAGTTAAAAGATAATCTGCGCGTCTTTATCGAAGCGGCGAAGGGCCGAGGCGATGCGCTGGACCATGTTCTGTTCTTCGGCCCGCCGGGTTTGGGTAAAACCACGCTGGCGCAAATCGTTGCGCGAGAACTGGGCGTGGGGTTTCGCGCGACATCCGGCCCGGTGATTGCGCGCGCGGGTGATCTGGCCGCGATCCTAACCAATCTGGAGCCGCATGATGTGTTGTTCATTGATGAAATTCATCGTTTGAACACCCATGTCGAAGAAGTTTTGTACCCGGCGATGGAAGATCGCAAACTTGATCTGGTGATCGGTGAAGGTCCTGCGGCCCGTTCGGTGCAGATTGATTTGCCACCCTTTACCTTGATCGGTGCAACAACGCGCAGCGGGATGATTTCAAACCCGTTGCGGGATCGTTTCGGCATTCCATTGCGCCTGGAGTTTTATGAGGCGAAGGATCTGTGCCGCATCGTTGCGCGGACCGCGGGTATTTTGAATATGAATTTGGCCGATGATGGCGCGATGGAAATTGCGCGCCGTTCACGCGGTACGCCGCGCATTGCCGGCCGTCTGACCCGCCGTGTGCGCGATTTCGCGCATGTATCAGGGGCAGGGCGTATTGATGCGAAAGCGGCAGATGCCGCGCTTCAACGCCTTGATGTTGATGCACAGGGGTTGGACGGTATGGACCGCCGTTACTTAACCTGCATCGCCGATAATTACGGCGGTGGTCCGGTGGGGGTTGATACGCTGGCGGCGGCGTTGTCCGACCAACGTGACGTGATCGAAGATGTGATCGAACCGTATTTGATGCAGCAAGGGTTTGTCCAACGCACACCGCGTGGCCGGATGCTGGCGGAGAAGGGGTATGCCTATCTCGGCCTGACACCGAAGAAGCCGTTGCAGGTTGATTTGTTGGACGAGGCCTAAATCATGGCCGCACATGAAATCACCGCCCGTGTGTATTACGAAGACACCGACGCCGGGGGCGTGGTGTTTTACGGGAATTACATGAAATTCGCCGAGCGGGGGCGGACGGAACTGCTCCGCGCCATTGGGTTTGAAAACAGCACGCTGGCCCGCGAAGCCGGGGTTTTGTTCGTCGTGCGCCGAATCACGGCGGAATATATGAAACCGGCGCGTCTGGATGACCTTTTGACTATAAAAACCGCCCTAAAAAAGGTGAATAACGCCAGTTTTGAGATGTTTCAGTCGATTTTTTGCCAGAATCAGATGATATTCTCCATGGACGTAACGCTGGTGACCATCAATATGGATGGCAAGCCGGTCCGCCTGCCCGATAACCTTCGGGATAAACTATCCAATTTTTCTGTTTAAGGATGAATGACGATGACACAAGCTGTCGAACGCGCTGTTGATGCAACCGCACTGGCCGGAACCACGGTCCATGACTTCACCATGTGGGGCATGTTCATGCAGGCCGACCTGGTTGTGAAGGCGGTGATGCTGGCGTTGATCTTCGCGTCGGTCTGGAGCTGGGCCATCATCCTTGAAAAACGCCATACGGTGAAGAACCTGAACCGCCGCGCCGATCGGTTTGAGGATGCGTTCTGGTCGGGTGAGCCGCTGGATAAACTCTATCAACGCGTGAAAAAGGGTAAACAAGACCCCGTTATCCGCACCTTCGCCGCCGGTATGGAGGAATGGCAAAACGGTGTCGCCATGGGTATGCCGGGCAAGGAAAGCGTGGCGGCCAGCCTGCGCCAACGTGTTGAGCGCGCCATGTCGGTGGCCATTAACCGTGAAATGAACCGTCTGGAACGCGGGATGACGTTCCTGGCCAACGTGGGGTCCACGGCACCATTCGTCGGTCTGTTCGGGACTGTCTGGGGGATCATGCACAGCTTTACCGCCATCGCCTCCAGCCAGAATACGTCGCTGGCCGTTGTGGCCCCGGGTATTGCCGAGGCGTTGTTTGCAACGGCTTTGGGCCTTGTTGCGGCTATCCCTGCGGTTATTGCCTATAACAAGTTTACGAACGATCTTAATCGTTATGCGGACCGTCTGGATGCGTTTATGTCCGAATTTTCGGCCATTCTGTCCCGCCATTTGGATAGTTACGAGAACAGCCGCGGTGGGGTCGGCTCTCACGGAAAAAAGTCTGACTCTGACACGGAAGTGAAGGTGGCTTAACCATGGGCGCATCATTATCATCAGGTGGCGGCAGCCGTTCCGGGCGTCGTGGGCGGTCCTACCGCAAAATGTCGGATATCAACGTGACACCGTTCGTCGACGTTATGTTGGTTTTGTTGATCGTATTCATGGTTACGGCCCCGTTGTTGACCTCCGGGGTTCCGGTGGATTTGCCAAAATCCGAGGCGAAACAGATCGCGGACGAAGATAATAAACCGCTGGAAATTTCCGTTATGAAAGACGGCAAAATTTTCATCGGCGAAACCGAAGTTGAACGTGACCGTTTGATCCCGTTGCTGTCATCCATGACCAACAATGACCCGGACCGCCGCATTTTCATCCGCGGGGACCAGGGGTTGCCCTATGGTGACGTGATGGACGTGATTGGGTCCGTGAACAAAGCGGGTTTCCGCAAGGTCGCGTTGATTTCCAACCCGTCTAAATAAGAAACCGTTTCACAATCTTGCCTTAAAACCGCCGTTTCTGGCGGGTAGTTGTAACACCGATGAACGCAACCGCGCCAAACGATATGCTGACATCCGGGCCGCCGCCCAAATATGCGATGCATGTGCCGGATGAAAACCAAATGCCCGCCGGAATGAAATCCGCGCTGATCGGGTCTTTGGTCGTTCATCTGGTCGTTGTGGTTATCGGCACGATGGGGCTGCCGTTTTTTAAAAAGGACTACACCGATTTGTCGCCGCCCATTGCCATTGAAATGGTTGAGGTGGCCGACATCACCACGCGGACAAAACCCGTTGAGGATTCCAAGCCTGTCGAGAAGAAAGAGCCCGCAAAAGAGCAGTTAAAGCCGCAACCGGATCGCACAAAACCGACCCCGCCGCCGCCCGCAGCCAACGATGATGCGCCCGATCGCCCGAAAGAGCCCAAGGCCCCGACGCCCGTGGAAGATTTGGCCGAGCCGGTGAAGAAGAAAGAAGAAAAGCCGAAGGAACAGCCCAAGCCAAAGGCTGAACCGAAAAAGGAACAGGTCAAGCCAAAGCCGAAGCCGGTCGAAACCAAAGCCGACGCCAAACCGGTTGAGCAGGATGACGCGTTCAAATCCTTGCTGATTGACCTGGCAGAGAAAAAGCCGGAATCCACCGATAATACAGGGGACAAAGCGGCGGCGAATACCAGCCCGACACCAGATGCGCCAATTTCCGAGCGCCTGACCATGAGCGAGATGGATGCCGTGGTGCAACAACTGGGCCAGTGCTGGAAGCTGATGGCCGGGGCGCGGTATGCCGAGAATTTGATTGTCGAAGTGCGGATGTTCATGAATCCGGACAAGACCTTGCGGGAGGCTCGTATTGTCGACCAGCTTCGTTATAATACCGACTCGTTCTACCGCGCCGCGGCGGACAGCGCATTGCGTGCCGTTCACAGCCCGGAATGCAACCCGTTGCGCCTGCCGGATGGCAAGTACAATCAGTGGAAAGATTTGAGTATCACCTTCGACCCCAGTGAAATGTTGATGTAAGGGAAAACGGATAAAAATGACCCGTAAGTTTTATGCAGTTTTTGCTTTGGCCTTGGTTCTGGTGTGTACGGTTCTGTCGACCGCTGCCCATGCACAGACTAGGTTGACGGTTAAAGATGGTAAGATTCGCAAAATTCCAATCGCGATCACCAATTTCAATCCGCAATTGCCACAACATCAGCAAATCGCAACCGAGATGCCGGATATTATCCGTAGCAACCTCGGTTCTTCTGGCCTGTTCGAGCCGGTGAGTCAGCAGTCATTCATCCAGACGCCGCAATCCATTGCGACGGACGGGGTGCGTTTCCCGGAATGGCGGGCCATTAATGCCGAGGTTCTGGTGACGGGCTCGGTCAGCACGTCGGCTGATGGCAAGACTCGCGTTGAATTCCGTCTGTGGGATGTTGTGGGGCAAACGCAAATGGCGGGTATGGCCTATACCACCACGCCGCAAAACTGGCGCCGTATTGCCCACATTATTTCGGATGAAATTTACAAACGTCTGACGGGTGAAGATGCGTATTTTGATACCCGTATCGTTTACGTGGCGGAATCCGGCCCGGCCAACAAACGTGTGAAGCGTCTGGCGATCATGGATCAGGATGGTTACAACAACCATTATCTGACCGATGGCAGCTATATGGTTCTGACTCCGCGGTTCTCCCCGAACACGCAGACCGTGGCGTATCTGGCTTATTACAACAAAAAGCCGCGCGTCTATATCTACAACATTGACACGGGCCGTCAGGAAGTTCTGGGTGATTTCCCGGGCATGACGTTCTCTCCGCGCTTCTCGCCGGATGGGTCCAAGGTCATTATGTCGTTGGCTGAAAACGGGAACACCGAGATCTATACGATGGATCTGAAATCCCGCCGTACGCAACGTCTGACTAACAATGCCGCGATTGACACAGCTCCCAGCTTCTCGCCGGATGGCCAGCAGGTTGCGTTTGAATCCGACCGTGGCGGTACACAGCAATTATATGTGATGAGCGCGAACGGTGGTGAGGCAAAGCGTATTTCCTTCGGTGAAGGCCGTTATGCCAGCCCGGTTTGGTCCCCGCGTGGTGACTTGATCGCGTTCACAAAGCTGTACAAAGGTCAGTTTTATATCGGCGTGATGCGTCCGGATGGTCAAGGTGAACGTATCATCACCACCGCCTACCACGTTGAAGGACCGAGCTGGTCCCCGAATGGCCGCGTTCTGACCTTCTTCAAGGAAAGCCCGATGAGCGGTGGTGGTAAAACGGCCCGTCTCTATACCATCGACATTACCGGTTACAACGAACGTGTGTTGAAAACGCCGAGCGATGCATCCGATCCGGCATGGTCGCCGTTGAACCCGTAAGGGATTTGATCAGATAAATAAAAAGGCCGGATTGTCTCCGGCCTTTTTTATTTTCAATTATCATTCGCTCGGAGTCGGGAATCGATAGTGATGATCCGCTCTTCTGTATGGATCCCCGTTTTCACGGGGATGACATGGCATAGGGTTAGGTGTTCGCAATATCCGCAAACGCCGCAATCACTTCGCGGTACGTGTCCCGTTTGAACGGAACAATCAGGTCGAGGATTTCATCGAAGGACACCCATTTCCACGCCTTGAATTCCGGGTCGGCCCCGTTGTGCCCGGTGTGGATGACGATGTCGGATTCCGTGCCGGTGAACCGGGCGGCCACCCATATCTGTTCTTGGCCGCCATATTGGCCGTTCCACAACTTGCCCAATAAATGCGGGGGCAGGGTGTAACGCAATGGGCGTTCCATGATGCGGAGAATGTCGGCCTTGTCCGTGCCGATTTCTTCGACCATTTCGCGGTAAAATGCGACCTTGATGTCCTCGCCCGCATCAATGCCGCCTTGGGGCATTTGCCATGCGCCGGGTGTGTCGATGCGTTCGCCGACAAAGACTTTGCCTTCGTCGTTAAACAGGGCGATGCCAACACAGGGGCGGAATGGGAGGTTTGAGAAATCTTGGGCCATGCTTGTACGCTTTCTTTTTATTTTTTCTTTAATGTCATTCCCGCGAAGGCGGGAATCCATGGTGGTTATCCATTCCTCTGTATGGATTCCCGCTTTCGCGGGAATGACGTTTGAGGGGGTGTTGCGGAATTTATTTTGCCATCCGCGTCGCTGCGGAAAGGGGGGCCAGTACCAATCCTTTTTTCTGCAGGGTCGGGGCCCACTCGGCCAGTGCCTTCAAGGTCAGAGGATTGGCGTTTACAAAACCAATCGCCGTCCCGTTATTGGCGGCGGTACGTTCCAGTGATGTCAGGGCCGCGGCAATCGCCTCCGGCGTCAATGTATGGTCGATCCAGAGGTTGGTGGAGGCATAGGGGGCATCCATACCCACAGCCATGGTACGCGGCACATCGGTCGGTTGAATATCGCCATCAACGAAACCCAAACCGCGATGGTAAATATCGTTGATCATCGGGCGCATATCGTTCAGCGATTTGATAAAGGCCGGTTCACGTCCCGTGACTACGCCGACATAGCCGGTGCCGCGCGACAATGCCCAATAGAGCTTGTTGAAATTCTGCTTCTCAATCGCATTGATCAGCAAGGTTTGCGGGCCCGGGTCGCTTAAAGGGTAATCTGCACTTTCAACGGGCAGTTTCAGCCAGACTTCATGCCCCGCTTCACGTGCGCGCTTCATCCATTGGTCCGGCGCGGTGGCGTAGGGGGTGATGGCGACGGAAATTTCGGGTGGAAGGTCTTTGAGAACAGAGGTGCCCAGCGTTTCCGAGATGCCAACATCATTCACCAGAATGGAAATAATCGGCGCACCCGATGCGCCGACAGGGCGAAATGGACGGCGATAGGCATCGAAGGGGCGTAAACGGTCGCCTTCACGGACGATCGGCAATTGGCCATCGGGTGTGACTTGAAACAACCCTGTGATCGGGGCCTTGGCCATGCCGTTTTCCATGTATTCAACGGCGGTTCCGGCAACGGGTGGTTCTATAGCTGCCGCAGTGGCTTCTGCGGGCTGTGGTTCCGGCGTTACAACGGGGGTTTCCGCTGCTGCTGCGTGATCGTCTGGCGCTTCGGTCGCGGGTGTTGTTGCATCCGGAAGCGTTGCGGGTTTTTCCGCGCGTACAATCACCGTCGTTTGTTGCGGCAGGGTGGCGTTCAGCTTGGCCAGTTCGGCACGATCCTTCCACCATGCCCATCCAGCAACCAATGCGTAGATAAGAATGACCACAGCCATTCCCCGCACGAAGGCGCGGGGAAAACCCGATTTCCCGGTGGGTCCAGTGGCTGTGGTTGAAAACGCCATGGTTGTGTTACGCCTTACTCTTTCTTCGCATCCGGTTTTGGTGTTTCGGTGACCGGGTTAGCGGCGGGGGTTGCCCCTTCCAACCGTTGTTCATACAGCATGATGCCCTTCACCAGATCCAGCGCGCGGGCCAGCTGGTAATCCTCCAGCCCTTCGCTGGTGGCATCCTTGGCATTCGGGTCGTCCTTTTTCTTCTGGGCGTCGGCTTCGGCTTTCAGGTCAGCGGACAAAGACGATTCCGCCTCATCCTTTTTCAACCCGTTATCCAGCGCACCGCGCAGGTCAGCCTCGCCAAAGGAAGAGCCTTTTACAGTTTCCAGTTTGGCCTGTTCAATCGCAATGTCGGGTTCAATCCCGGTGGCCTGAATGGAACGGCCAGACGGCGTGTAATACCGTGCCGTCGTCAAGCGCATGGCGCCATGACCCGGCAGCGGGATAACGGTTTGCACCGAACCCTTACCGAAGGATTTGGTTCCAACGACCAGCGCACGGCGGTGATCCTGCAACGCGCCGGATACAATTTCCGATGCGGATGCGGACCCACCGTTGATCAGGATGACAATCGGCTTGCCATTGGCAATGTCACCCGGCGTGGCGTTGTCGCGTTTGGTGTTGGATTCATCGCGACCACGGGTGGATACGATTTCGCCCTTGTCCAGGAACAGGTCAGACACCGAAATCGCCTGATCCAGCAAACCACCCGGGTTGTTGCGCAGGTCGAGGACGTAGCCCTTCAACTTGTCACCCGTTTTGGCTTTGATTTCTTCAACAGCGGTGCGCACACCGGTCTCGGTGTTCTGGTTGAAAGTGGTGATACGGATATAGCCCAGAGACTCATCGTAAACTTTCCAGCGAACGGATTGAATTTTGATCACGTCACGCACAATGGTCAGTTTAATCGGTTCAGCTGCGCCTTCGCGGCGGATGGTCAATTCGATCGGCGCACCAACCTTGCCGCGCATTTTGTCGACAGATTCATTCAGGCTGAGGCCCACAATGTTTTCGCCGTCCAGATGGGTGATGTAATCCCCAGCCAGAACGCCAGCACGGAAGGCGGGCGTATCATCAATCGGGGAGACAACCTTAACAACGCCGTTATCGGTGGTGACTTCAATGCCCAGCCCACCAAATTCGCCGCGGGTTTGAACCTGCATGTCGCCGAAATCTTTTTCATCCAGATAATCGGAATGCGGGTCGAGGTTAGTCAACATGCCGTTAATGGCAAATTCAATCAGTTCTTCGTCCGTTTTCGGTTCAACATATTGCGCGCGCACGCGTTCAAACACATCACCGAACAGGTTCAGTTGTTTGTATGTGTCACTGCTGTCCGGGACGGCGGTCTGCTTCGGTGCGCCCGTGCCGGCTGTGCGGTCATCGCCGCTTGCGGGTTTTTCCTCTGTTGCTGCGGGTGCCGTTTGTGCAGGGGCGTCGGTGGACGGGGCCGTGTCCTGCGCATATGCGGGACCAGACAAAGCGAACAGCGCAAAAGCCGCAACAGACAAGGCAGACAGACGGGAGATCATTGAAGCAAGGTCCTTTTCAATGTGTTTTACTTGAGTCTTAGCTGAGGCCCGGAATTTTTCGGGACGGATCAACAGGTTTGCCATCATGGCGTAATTCGTAATAGAGCGTGCCGGCATCGCCAGATGTGCCCATGGCGCCCACAGGCTCTCCGGCATTTAAACGGCGTCCAACCACTGTATCAATTCTGGACATTCCTGCAACCAGACTGTGGTAACCCTTCTGGTGTTCGATGATGACCATATTACCGTAATTTTTGAATTGTCCGGTGAAGCGGACAATCCCGCCCATGGGGGCTGAAACAACGGCACCGGGGCGGGTTTTCAATTTCAAACCTTCGCTTTTGGCACCGATATTATCGTTTTGTCCGAAATGGACCAGAATGGTGCCGCTGGCGGGCATACGCCCGTCGCCGGCCTTTGGTAAAGCACCATCATCCTTTGGGGTGTTTTTACGGAAAGGCTTTGCCGCGCTGGCTTTGGCTTGTGCCGTTCGTTGTGCGGCGGCAAGCTTCTCGGCCTGCTGGATCTTGCTCATCAAATCCTGCAGGCTTTTGGCTTCGGCGGCCATGCGTGTGACGGCTTCGGCCTGATCTTTGTAATCGCTCTGGCTCTGGCGATACAGGGTTTCGCGTTTACCAAGCAGGGTTTTCAATTTGGTCTGTTTGCCCTTCAAATCGGCGGAGGCATCCTGTGCGGCTTTGCGGTCTTTTTCCAATGACGTGCGCAAATCTTCGAGGCGGTTCAGATCGGCGGTGACCGTTTCAACGCGTGTGTTGATGGCGGGCAGGATGCCTTGCAATAACATCGCGCTCTGTGCGGTTTCCAGCGGCGCGCCGGGGCGCATGATCAAGGTTTCGGTGGGCACGCGGCGAATACGTTGCAGGGCCAGGATCAATTCCGAAATCGACCCATAATCTTTTTCCAGCCGGAATGTCAGCGCATCTTTTTCTGTCTGCAATTTTTTGATCCGCGTTTCGATTGCGGTCATGGCGCTTTCGGCGGCCTGAACTTCGGCGGTCAGCTTACTCATCTCATTGCGGGTGGATTGCAAATCCTCTTCGGCGGATTGCGCTTTTTCTTTCATCGCATCCGCGCGGGCTTCTTCCTGCTTTAAACGGGCGTTGAGTTGGTCGAGCGCTTCGGCTTTGCGTCCCGGCATGGGTGCGGTTTCACCGCGTGCGGGCAGGGGGGCCGCAGCAGACAAAAATAAAAGGACCATAACGGTCCCGGTGATGTGCGTCATAGAGCGGATCATCAGGGTACTTTTTCCGGGTCAGGATTCCCGGTGATAGGGGTGCCCGGCGATAATCTGCTGGGCCCGATAAATTTGTTCGATCAGCATAACGCGGACCAGCATGTGGGGCCAAGTCTGAACACCGAAAGAAAGCAGGAAATCCGCAGATTTTCGCAGTTCATCCGACAACCCGTCCGCGCCGCCGATGATGAAGCGGATTTTGGTTGTTCCCTCCGCCGACAGACCTTCCAGCTTGCGCGAGAAATCCAGACTGCGCAGGGCTTTGCCGCGCTCGTCCAGCATGATGGTGTATCCATCCTTGCCAATCTTTTCGGAAATTTTACGGTGTTCGTCGGCGGTGGATTTGCCGTCCAGCTCGATCAGGTTGATCTTCCAGCTACACCGTTTTGCGTAATCACCCCACAGGGCCGCAAACGGATCTTGCTTCATTCGCCCGACGGCGATGATATCGATATGGAACATATGCGCGCACACACGCCCGACAGGCGGGCTGCTTATTTTTATGGATATAACCGGCGGCTGGGTTCAGATCAGCGCGCGGTGACCAGCGGGCTTGTTACGCCGCTGATTTGTGGTGTCGGTGTGGACCGCCACATTTTTTCGATGTTGTAGAAGCTGCGAACTTCCGGGCGGAATACGTGGACGATGACATCCAGCGCATCAACAACGACCCAGTCGCCTTGCTTTTCGCCTTCCATGCGCACGTCATTGTGGCCAACACCCTTCAGACGTTCACGCAGCTTTTCGCACGCCGCGGCAACGTGGCGCGAGGAAGTCCCGGATGCGACGATCATATAATCGGCGATCGCGGTCTGGTTACGCAGGTCGATAACTTCGATGTCCTGGATTTTGTCGCTATCCAGGGATTGAACAATCAGATCCCGCAGGGATTCCGGACTTTCTAGTCCATTTTCATAGTGCGTTAAAATGTACAGCCTCCTATGGGTTTATGTGAACAGCACCATAATAAAAAACGCCCGGGCGCGCAATCGGCTCCGCGCGTTCGGGCGTTGTTTTGTACCATGGCACATATGTACAGCAGGGCGTTTGATGACCTTCGCAAGCGTCAGCAACCCTCCTGTTCATATAGAGATGCAAAATGTGCTTTTCTCATACCCCCATTATAAAACGGATTGGGCAGGGGGTGCAAACCAAAGGTAAGATTTTGCATGATGCAATGCATTAAGTTATTGAAATAACATACTGTTATTCTGTGCTATTTCGTATTTTTGTAGAGGATAGATCGACCATCCGCGTGTGTAATAAATAGAACCGGTTCCGGGGCTCCAGTGGGGCGGCGGTGGCAGAATCGGGCACGGTCCGGTTCCGTACCGGCAAACGGCGCAACGGGGCCCGTTTGACCAGATCCAGCGCCGGGGGCCGGGCCACATGGGCGGTGGCGACCAATTCCGGAATATCCCGCCAATGCCGCCAAGTATGGATGGTCTGCACAATATCAAACCCGGTCAGCAGGACAAAATCGGTCCGTTTAAACCGGGTTTTCAGCATATCCAGCGTATCAATCGTCCGGGTCAGGCCCAGTTCACCCTCCAACCCGCACACCAGCATTTTGGGGTGCTGGGCGGTCAGGGCGCGGCAAGCGGCTATGCGTTCGGCGTAATTCATCGTGTCGCCATTAAATTTGTGGGGGTTTTGCGGTGTCACCATCCACCAGACATAATCCAGTTTCAGGGCCGCCAGCGCCACGCGCGCATTATGCACATGGCCGGCATGGGGAGGATTAAACGATCCGCCCAATAATCCAATCCGCATCCCCGCCCAGCGGGGACCGTCCAGCAAATGCGGTTCACTGATAAAGGACATTTGCCGTCTGATTCCTGTCGTGGCCAATGATGTAGAAATTTACCGTGCGCGGGGGCCGAATACCAATGAAAAACGGCGCGGAATAAAACCCGCGCCGTTTAAAAAACTTGGTATCCCTGACCTTAGTTCATATTGGACGGCAGGGTTTTGATGGCCTGGTCAATCAGGCGGGCGTTGCCCGCATCATCCAGGCGGTTGGCAATGATTTCAGCCGTGGCTTTGACGGCCAGTTCGGACGCATAGGCGCGAATTTCGGCCTTGGCACTGTCTTCCATCCGTTTTAGACGGTCGGCCAGTTGCTTTTCCTTGCGGTCAATCATTTCGTTCAATTCGGCTTCGGCCGTTTTGCGGATTTCCGTCGCATGGTTGCGTGCGTTTGCAATGATGGTTTCGGCTTCGTTCTGGGCGTCGCGTTGCTTGCGCTGATACTGGGCCAGCAATTCCTGTGCTTCGACGCGCAGGTTTTCGGCGGTTTCAATATCCGTGCGGATTTGCGCAATCCGGCCGTCCAGCTTGCCAAGGATTGCCGTTTTCGCGGCCTTGAATACCAGCACCACAAACAGGGTGAAGGAAATCAGAACCCAGAAATTGGTATCGTGTAACAATTGTTCCATTACGGTGCCCCTTACGCGGCTTTTGCCAGTTTGTTGACGACCGTTTTGGCCTGATCAATGTTGGTTTCGATCCCGACCAGTTTTTGGGCGGCGGCGGCGGCAACTTCGGCGGCGATGGTGTTCATCTCGTTCATCGCGTCCTGCTTCCCGGTGTTCAGGCGGGCATCCAGGGCGGCAATTTCACGATCTGCTTTCTCAGCAGCGGCGGCCAGTGCGGTTTCAAAGTTGGCTTTGATACCGGCTTCGGTTTCCATGCTGATCCGGGCGGCTTCGGCGCGCGCGTGGTTCAGGCTGGCCTCATAGGCGGCTTGAACGGCTTCGGCTTCGTCCGTCAGGCGTTGGGCCGTGTTACGGTCACCCGCAACATGTTCATTCCGGTTTTCAATCACGCTGGAAATCTTGGGCAGAACCCGGCGGGCGAAGACCAGATACAAAACGGCGAAGGTCAACAGCATCCAGAAAACCTGGCTGCTGAAGGATGAGGGATCGAACTGCGGCAGGCCGCCACTGCCACCGCCATGGTCTGCACCATGTGCGGCATCGGTTGCGGCAAAAACGGTCTGGATGCCAAACATCATCGCGCATGCCAAGGCAGTTGCGGCGGTGCCCATCATCCAGATCATTTTTTCAAGCAAGGTACGTTGCATGCCAGTTCGATCCCTTATCAGAGTCCTTTAAACGCAGATCAATTATTCGGTATTAGCCGAACAGGATGATCAGCGAGATCAGCAGTGCGAAAATCGCCAGAGCTTCGGTCAGAGCGAAGGTCAGGAAGAATTTCTTGTCCAGCAGTTCGGAAGCGCCCGGGTTACGGCCTACAGCTTCGTTGTAGGAGGAGAAGATCATGCCCAAGCCCAGACCAACACCGATAATCGGCATCAGAGCGAGTGCAGCGGCGATCAATTTTGCGGCTTCGAGTTCCATAGTCAGGTCTTCCTTCTTCTTGGTTTCAGTTGGTTACTTGTGGTTCCATTTACCCGTTGGGTCCGCCCCATCTTAGTGGTGCAGATCAACGGTATCCTTCAGATAAATACAGCTCAGCACCGCGAACACATAAGCGTGGATCAACGCCACCAGCAGTTCGAATGCGGTCAGAACGGTATTAAATGCCATCGGCAGCAAGCCCGGCAGAATGCCCTTGGCACCCAGTGCGGCAAACATCGCCACGCTGAATCCGGCAAACACTTTCAACATCAAGTGACCAGCCATCATGTTTGCGAACAAACGAACGGACAATGTCACCGGACGGATCAGGAACGAAATCAATTCAATCGGAATGATCAGCGGGAACAGCCACAGCGGAACACCCGGCGGCACGAACAGGGAGAAGAAATGCATGCCATGACGGAATACGCCAATCAGCAGCACAGTCAGAAACACCAGAATGGCCAGAGCGCCCGTGACGATCAGGTGGCTGGTGTACGTGAACGAATACGGGATCAGGCCCAGCAGGTTGCCCATCAACACAACGATGAACAGGGTGAAGATCAGCGGGAAATATTGACGGCCAGCGGAACCGATATTTTCGCGCACCATGTTGGCGACGAATTCATAGACCATTTCGGCCATAGCCTGTGCCCGGCTGGGGACCAGTGCTTTGCGCTTCATGCTCATCGTCAGGAACAGAGTCGAGACGACCGCGCCAATCACCATCCACAGGGACGCGTTGGTAAAGGACAGATCAACCCCGCCGATTTCAATCGGAATAATCGGGGTTACTACAAACTGGTGAAGCGGATCGGCCACGGTTTAAACTCTCCGGTCCCATAAGGGGCTAATAGTTAGGCGATTCAGTCTTTTTCCGCCGGTTTTCTAACCGTTTTTTCGTCCTGATGCAACCTTGCAAATCCAACGGCGGACCCGGCGTTCTGGGTTATACGATAAACTTCCCAAAAACCGGTGAAAATGCCAGCCAAAAGGAAGATAATCAGGAAAATGGGCTGGGTTTCCAGCCATTTATCCAAACCCCATCCAATCAGCCCCCCGGCCGCCATGCAGGTGACCAGTTCGGCCCCGGCGCGGACACCGTTGCTCATATTATCGGCATCCTTGCGGATTCCGGCCTGGCGGGCTGATTCCGCGTCCTCCTTGGCCTTCATGTCGGCCAAGGTGTCGGACAGGGCTTTCAGCCGTTCATGGTCGGGTTCGGTGTGATTGTCGTTGCTCACGCCGCTTCATCCAGGAAGTCGAGCTGTTTGTTCAGGTCGACCGAGACCAGTTGTGATACACCGCGTTCGGCCATGGTCACACCGTACAAACGGTCCATCCGCGCCATGGTCAGGCGGTGGTGGGTGATCAGGATGAAACGGGTTTCACCCTTGGCCGCGAATTCGGTCAACACGTCACAGAAACGATCAACGTTGGCATCGTCCAGCGGGGCGTCCACCTCGTCCAGTACGCAGATCGGGGACGGGTTGGTCATAAAGATCGCGAAGATCAACGCCGTGGCCGTCAGTGTTTGCTCACCACCCGACAACAGGGTCAGGGATTGCAGAACCTTGCCCGGCGGTTGGGCGAAGATTTCCAAACCAGCTTGCAGCGGATCATCGGCTTCGACCAAGGACAAGTGCGCACTGCCACCGCCAAACAGGCGGGTGAACATTTGCTGGAAGTACGTATTCACCTGATTAAATGCGGTGTTCAGGCGTTCGCGGGCTTCCTTGTTCAGGGTGCTGATGGCGGAACGCAGTTCGTCGATGGCCTGGGCCAGGTCGTCGCGTTCCTTCAGCATGTTGCCCAGTTCAGCTTCCAGTTCCTCAGCCTCAACATCGGCGCGCAGGTTGACTGGACCAATCATGTCTCGGTCGCGGACGGCTTTTTCACGTTCGTGACGCAGCTGTTCCAGAACCGGCGGGCTGTCCGGATTGATTTCGGCATGGGCGGAGAGTTCTTCCGGTGACATGTCGAATTGGTCGCGGATCTGCTGAATGATCGTTTCGATCTGTTGCTGACGTGCGGCGACGGTGGCCTGTGCGTGGGCCCGGCGTTCTTTCGCTTCGGTCAGATCGTTTTCAGCGGATTTCAGCGCTTTATTTGTATCGTTCAAATCGGATTCTGCGGCGGCCAGCTGGTCGCTGATGATGCTCTTTTCCGATTCAATTTCGGCGATACGGGACAGCAGGCGTTCCTTGATATCGCGGATTTCGCCCGGGCGCTGTTGCAGGGATTCAATTTTCTGCGTCAGCGTTTGTTCACGTTCGCTCAGTTCCGCCAGACGCTCGGTCGCGCGGGCGCAACGGTTTTGCAGGGATGTGCGTTCATATTCGATCGCTTGCAAACGGGAGGCACGGCGGGCGTGTTCTTGACGGACCTGTTCCAGTTCACGAATAGCGTCGTGCATGGATTCGCGGGCGGTCGCCAGTTCGGCACGCAGGGTTTCAATTTCTTCCTGCTGCGCGGCCATGGCCACTTCGTCGAATGTGTCCAGTTCACGGGCATTTTCGGCGACGCGTTGTTCCAGGGCTTCGGAATCAATCCGGGCCTGGGACAAAGCTTCTTCCAGTTTTGCCAGTTCGGCCTGTAACGCGGATTGGGATTCAATCGCGCGGTTCAATTCCGAACGCTTAATGCGAATATCCTGATCCGTGGACTGCAATGTGTTTTGCGTTTCGCGGCGTTCGGTTTGCAGCGTTTCGACTTTCGCCTGAACCTCTTCAAACGCGATTTTCGCGGCGGCCAGTTCGGCTTCCAGTGCGGGAACCATCACGACCAGTTCGGCCAGACGGTTCTTCTGTTTCAGCTGGATCGCGTGACGATCGGCGGCGGTGGCCTTCATATACAGGCCGTCCCAACGCCAGTAAGCGCCGTCACGGGATACCAAAGCCTGACCCGGCTTCAGTTGTTGGCTGATGGTATGGCCTTCGTCTTCGCTTTCAACAACGCCAATCTGGGACAGGGCCAGTTTGACAGCGGCCGGGGCCTTAATATGCGGCTCCAGCGCGGACATACCAGCGGGCAGGGACGGCAGATCGGCAACGTTGCGGATCTTCCAGACCACCGGAGCACTTTCGTCCAGCGAGGCCATCAGCGCATCGCCCAAGGCTTTGGACAAAGCGGTTTCGAAACCTTCATCGGCGCTGATATCTTCCAGAACCGGCTTGAAGTTGCCTTCGGCATACGCCTCAACAATTTCGGTCAGCGTTGCGATTTCCGCGTCCAGTTTACCTTTTTCGCGTTGCTTCTGTTGGAAGGTTTCGCGGGTGGTATCCAGTTTGGAACGGGATTCCGTCAGGTTGCTTTCCAGCGATTGCATCGCCGCGCGCAACGTTTCAGCCGTTTTCTCCAGGATTTCCAGCGCTTCACGCAACGGTGTGGCTTGGTCGCCAGCGCGGAGCGTTTCCTGTTTCTCGGCCAGTTGCGATTCCACGCGGGTCAGGCGGTCACGCAGTTGTTCCAGACGGTTGCGGTCTGCATTGATCTGGTTTTCCAGGCTTTGGCGGCGGGCGCGAACGTCGGCGAATTGCTCGGTCAACGTTTGCAGTTTTTCTTCCAGACGGCTGACTTCTGCATCGCGCGCATCTTTCTGCGCCTCTTTTTCCTGCAGCTTGGCCCCTTCATTTTCATGATCGGCTTTCAGCGTGGCTTCTTCGGCATCCAGACGTTCGATGATCGTGGTGTTTTCGGTCAACGTCGTGGTTTCGTGCGCATGGTCCAGCTGGGCTTGATCCAGTTGGGCCTTGGATTCACGGATTTCGTTGGACAGGCGTTGTTCTTCGTCTTCCAAACGTTGCAGGGCCAGCTTCTGCGTTTGCAGGGAGGCCGCAAATTCGGCGTCTTTCATGCGCAGGTCAGGCAGGTCTTGTGACTGGCTGTTTTGCGTTTCGGTCAGGCCGGTGACAACCAACAGACGTTCGGCTACAAGGCTTTCCGCTTCGCCATAGACGCGTTCAATTTCACGCAATTGGGAGTAAGCGTTGCGATAATCCAGTGTGGCAATCATCACTTCCAACTGGCGGATCTGGGTGGCCAGTGTGCGATATTTGCTGGCCTGACGCGCTTGTTTTTTCAGGCTGTTCAGGCGCGTATCCATGCCGCCCAAAACGTCTTCAACACGCTTCAGGTTGTTGTCGGTGGCGCGCAGGCGCAGTTCAGCCTCGTGACGGCGGGCGTACAGGCCCGTAATTCCGGCGGCTTCTTCCAGCAGAACGCGGCGTTCGGCCGGTTTTGCCGTGATCATCTGAGTCATCTTGCCCTGAGAAATCAGGAACGGGGATGACGCACCGGACATCATGTCCGCATACAGCAATTGCACATCGCGGGCGCGCACAGGCTTGCCGTTGATTTTATAGCTGGACCCGTGGTCGCGCTCGATACGGCGCACCACTTCGATTTCGTCGCATTCCGCATATTGCGGCGGAGCGGAACGGTCGGTGTTGTCCAGAATAACGGTAACTTCGGCAAAGGAACGGCGTGGGCGGGATGCGGTGCCGTTGAAAATAACGTCTTCCATGCTGCCGGACCCGCCGCGCATGCGTTTGGACGATGTTTCACCCATGGACCAGCGAATGGCTTCGACCAGGTTGGATTTACCGCAACCGTTCGGACCAACAACACCGGTCAGACCTTGAACGATATCAACGTCGGTTTTCTCAACGAAGGATTTAAAGCCGTTCATGCGGACGCGTTTAAAATGAACCATGGGCCTGTTCTTTCCGTTTTTACAAAAACTGTTTTGTTACGCTGCTGATTATTTATTCAGCTCTTCAATCTTTTGGGCAAAGCTGTCGATGGCTTGTGCCCCCGTCATGCTGGCCGCACCATCATTGAAAATGAAGCTGGGGGTCGAGCTGACCTGATATTTTTCAGCTTTGGCCTGCATCGTATTGGCAATGTGTTCTTTCAACTTGTCATTGGCCAGGCAGGCGTCAAAGGACCCGTCGCTCATTCCTGCCAGCTTGGCATTCTGGCGCAGGATTTTGGCCGGTTCCTGGCTGAATGCCCATTGTTCCTGGGTTTTGAACAGCAGGCCAATGAAGGTGAAATAACGTTCGCCGGGCATACAGCGGGCGATCATCGAAGCCTGAAGCGCCGGGGCGTTCAGCGGGAAATCGGTGAAGGTGAAGTGGACGATTCCCGTATCAATGAATTTTTCCTTCAATGCGCCGAACGTATCGTTGTGGAAATGGGCGCAATGGTTACAGGTCAGCGAGGCAAATTCCTCGATCTTCACCGGGGCATCCGGGTTGCCCAGTGTGCGCGGCGCGAAGGGGTCGCTGCTGACGTCATATGTTTTGGAGTCCGTTTTGTCTTCCGTTGCGGCGGCGGCCGGGGCCATTTCAGTCAGGTCGGCCACCACGTCGCTTTCAGCAGTGATGGATGTATCCACATTGCTCATCTTGTTTTTGAACAAGGCAAAGGATCCACCAGCCAGAACGACGGCAGCCAGGATCAGAACCACGAACAGAGTTTTGTTATTGACGGTCATTGTGTGCGCCCCATAACGCGTGGCAGGCCCGGATTAAGGGTTTGCCATAAAAGTTGCCATCGATGTGTAAACAGGAATGCCGCTAAAATCAAGGTTTATGACCAATTTGTCAATGAATCCGCGCCTTTTGGATGTGTTTATCCACAATTGAAGGGGGGCGCGGGGTGGAAAGTTTTTCTTCGGTGTCATTCCCGCGAAAGCGGGAATCCTTACGCTTTAGCGGCCAGTCACCATGGATTCCCGCTTTCGCGGGAATGACAGTGTCCTTTTATACATTATTGTTTATTTTTAATAGGTTAGTTCTGTTCCGCGCCAACCACGACCATATCCACACGGTCGGTTTCCGGGCTGTCCGGGTTTACACCCAGGGCGCGCACATCCATGCGGGATGGATCAATGCCATTCTCCATCATCCAGGCCCGAACATTCAGGGCACGGGACAGGGCGGTGCGGCGGGAGCCGGACTGGCTGTTATCAACCGGGCTGGCGAAGGCCACGATCTGAACCCGCAGGTCGGAATTATCCTTCATCCGGGTCAACAGGTCGCCCATGGTTTCGGCCAGCACATCATCGGAAACCGTACCCACACCCTTGTCGTAGGACAGGCTGATGGGGGAGGTACGGCTGGCGATAGCCGCCGGGGTATCTTCGGCAATAACGGCGGTTTCGGCGCTATCACCCTTGGCGGCAGGTTCAAGAGTGTTCAGATCAGCCGCGGTGGCAACCTGATCTTCGACAACCGGTTTACGACCCGGGCGCGGAGCGTCCGGGCGTTCAGCCAGAACCATCGCGGTCTCTGCATCGTCCGTTGTTACGTCCGTCCGTTTTTGCTCGGGCTCTTCCGTTATTGGTTCCGGCGCAACCGGTGCAATGGCAACCGGCGGGCGCGGCGGTACAGCCAGCGTGCGTGGTTTTTGTACGAGGGGCTCCGTTTTGGCAATCGGGGCTTCGGACGCAACGATGGGGTGCTCGGCTTGTGATTCAACGGCCGCCATGTCGTTTTGGGCCATTTCCATTTCTGCCTTGTCCATGGCCTCGCGCTCTGCAAGGGCTTCTTTCTCACGATCCTTCGGGCGGAAGATAAAGCCACGTTGCACCACGGGCATCTGGTCATAGGCCGTACCATACGGACGGGCGGAATTGTTTTTCATCATTGATCCGGTACCTGCGGCCGTTTCAATGTTGTTCAAGGCGACGGCAATATCTTCTGCCGACATATCGACAACCTGACGCGCCAGCGGATCACTGCCCAGATCGGCCACACTCAGGGTCGGAGCCGGAATGGCACCACCGGAGTAAGATGCGGTGGCTTGATAGGCAGGGGCCGTGCGCTCAAATTCATCTTCATCGGCTGTGCGTGTGGCAACACGATAAACTTCGCCGGCCTGATAGGTCCGACGGGCACGTTCGACAAATTCAATCGACGCGTTCTGGATGGCCGGACGGCGTCCCGGAACGGGGGCGTCAATTGCAATTTTTTCAGTCACAGGGGTATCGACTTCACCTGCAGCCGGGGCAATGGCAGCAACCATATCAGCGGCGGCATCATCATTTGCCACGGCGGGCTCATCGTTTGCTTGTGCTGTGACAGCCGGTTTTTCTGCCGGAATGGGTGCGTTTTTCGCGATCTTCTGTACTTTGATCGTGCGGGTTTTAATTGGTTCCGATTTTTCCGCGACGGTGCTTTCCGGTTGGTCTTCTGTATCCGGTGCCTTGCTCAGGATAATCGGCGCAGGTTTTGCCTCTTCCGGCTCAACCGTTGTTTCGGCGATAATTTTCGGTGCTTCTTCCGTCTCTTTCACTGTTGCGGCGGCCACCGTTGCAACGGGGGATGCCGGAACCGGCGGAACGGACGGGTCCGTCGATTGAACCTTGGACAGTGTAATTGTATCCGACGGAATGCGTCCCGTTTGCATCAATACGCGGTCAATACCCGGTGCATCGGTTTTACCCTTCATGCTGATCGGGAATGATGCGGCTGTGCCAGCATCCGGCGCGCGTGGTGCATTAACGGGCATGTTTTCGATTTGCGCGATAACCTTTTCAGCTTCCGGCGGTAATGGTGGCGGTTCAGCTTTCACAATTTCCGGAGCTGTTTTCGGCTCCATTTTTTGTGGTTTTGGCGCGATAATAGCCGTGTATCCGTCGGGGTTGGTGCTGACCGTTCCTTGTTTAGGCGCGCTGGCCGCGACGACGACATCCCGGACTTCAACCTTTGCCTTTTCGGTTACAACTGGTTTTTGTGCCAGTTTCTGCGGCGAGGGTGCGGAAATCGGGTGTGATGGAACCGTTTTGACAGCCGGCTCGGATGGCGCAATCGCCGCCATTTCGGTTTTTGGGGCCGCCTTTGGCAATTCAATTTTTTCGGCCGGGGCCTGTGTCGGCATTTTTACTGGTGCCGCCGCGATAACAGGCGGGTTTTGTTGTGCAGTGGCCACAGCCTCAGGCGCCGTTAACAGACCGGAAACAGCACTGTTTTTCCCCGGATGTGTCTGCGATGAAATTTCAATTGTTGCAGGCGTGTCTAAAACGGGTGTTGCTGGTTGCGGTTTGGCTTGTGTTTTTTGAACGGCACCATTTTGTCTGGCGACGGGGTGCGGCTGTTCGGTACTGGTGTTATTCAACACGCCCAGATCAATTTCCACACCATCGGTCCGTGGCAGGGGGATGTTGGGCATGGCGGTTGTTGGCGGAACCGCAGCAACAGCACGAACCTGGCGTTCTTTCACAGGGGCTTGTGCGATCGGTTGTGTCGTTCCGGACAGAACCGCACCAACATTGCTGGGCACGGCAATAGCCGGCCCGGTCATTGAAGGGCCAGTCATGGATGGCCCCGTCATTGACGGTGTGGCTGCGGGTTTGGCTTTTGCCGTTGTTGGGGATGAACCGGATTGCATTTGCTCGAAAGCCTGCATCGTCAATTCATCGGCGGACAGAGCATTATCAGCCGCCATGGCGTGCGAACCATACCCGACCGTGCCGAGGGCGATGGCTGTCCCCGTCATCAGTGTCAGTATGGTGCGCGATAATTTCATGGCGGTAATCCCTGTAAAAAAATTATTCTTTTATGCAGTCTTTAAGGCGTGGAATGCGGCGCGTTATTCGTTCGCCGCATTCGCCAGTATTTTGCGCAGTGTTTCAAACAGCGAGTCATTGGTGGCCAGAACATCGCCATCATAAATGGCGTTGCCCTTGCCAGAATTTTTGATCGTGCCAACGAAACCGCCGGCTTCCTTGACGATCAATGCACCGGCGGCGACATCCCACGGCTTCAGATCCGCTTCCCAGTATCCTTCGAAGCGTCCGGCGGCAACATAGGCCAGATCCAGGGCCGCCGCGCCATTCCGGCGGAAACCAGCCGTTTGCGACAAAATGGCGTTCAATTGGCGCAGATAGGCCGGGCGGTCACCACGGGTCAGGGCCGGGGCCCCGCCAGCAATAACCGACAATGTCAGATCACGGCGGCCAGAGACGCGCAGGCGTTTGTTGCGCATGAAGGCTCCGCCGCCTTTTTCCGCGCGGAACATTTCGTCTTTCACCGGGTCATAAATAATCCCGGCGACGATTTCGCCACGGGTTTCCAAACCGATTGAAATGGCCCAGTGCGGCAAACCGTGCAGGAAGTTGTTGGTGCCATCCAGCGGGTCGATGATGAAACGGTTTTCACCATCGCGGCCTTTGACCTCGCCACCTTCTTCCATCAGGAAGGAGAAATCCGGGCGTGCTTTGGACAGTTCTTCGTAAATAATGGATTCAGCACGACGGTCGGCGGCGGACACGAAATCGGCCGGGCCTTTCATCGATACTTGCAATTGTTCGACTTCGCCAAAATCGCGAAGCAGGGAACGGGCCGCTTTTTCTGCAGCCCGGAGCATGACATTGACGTTTGGCGATAGGGCCATGGTTTTACTCTCTTTGTATCTGTCTGGTAATGAGAACGAAGTTTGTCCCTGTTACGTTTTTTGTCTGCTCTCGTATTTCGATAAGGCGGATTCTTATACCCTAGGTTTGGCGGTCTTGTAAAATCGAAGTTCCAAGCCGGGCCAGCCGTTCTTTTATGTCAGGATCTTCTACTTTTTCAAGGAGTTGATTGAGTTCCAGGCTCTGGGTCGCCGACAAAGGTTTGCGGGGGCGCAGGGCAGCGGCGCGCTTCTTCCGATCCTGCTCGCTCACCACCAAGGGGACGAAGCGGATGGCGGCCACCAGCTGCTCACCAAAAATCTGATTAATTCTCTCTAGAATCAAGTCCTTACGGTAATGGAGCAGGGTGGCGTCGGCTGACCCGGCGGCGATATCCAGCGACACCTCGGCGTGCTTCTGGTTGGGCACTTTCCGGAATCGCAATTCAGCGGGATGGCAACGATCGGCCACATCCGCGCCGACAATGTCGGCCCAGTGCGTGACAAGGCGGCCCAGCATGATATATTTCCGGCTGAAAATTTTGCCGGTCACCTTGGGGATCGCTTCTGAAAGCTGACGGAGACTCATGCCAACGACTATGCCGATCCCGCGCCCTTCGCACAAGAAAAAGGAAGGGGCGCAAACCGACCTTTTCCGGGCGCAAATGCTGGCCTGGTACGATACCCATGCGCGGGTTCTGCCGTGGCGGGTAAGTCCTTCTGCAGGGCCCTGTTTTACGGCAAATCCGTATCATGTCTGGCTGTCCGAAGTGATGTTGCAACAGACGACGGTTCAGGCGGTTATCCCCTATTTCGGAAAATTTGTGGATAAGTGGCCGAGCGTTCATGATCTAGCCATGGCTTCGTCAGAGGAGGTCATGACCGCATGGGCCGGGCTTGGGTACTATGCGCGGGCCAGAAATTTGCATAAATGCGCCCAGGTTGTTTCACGTGAAAACAAAGGGAAATTTCCTAATACATTGGAAGAATTGAAAAAACTTCCGGGTGTTGGGGATTATACGGCGGCGGCGATTGCCGCGATTGCCTTTGACCTGCCTGCGACAGTCATTGATGGAAACGTGGACCGGGTGATCAGCCGGTACTTCGCCGTGACCGATCCATTGCCCGGGTCAAAACCGGAAATTCGCGCCTTGGCCGCTGGCTTGGCGGAGGGGCGGACGGATCGTCCCGGTGATTTTGCCCAATCCATGATGGATTTGGGGGCGACGGTTTGTATCCCAAAAAATCCGCGCTGTGATTTGTGTCCGGTGCGGGATGGCTGTGCGGGCCGGGCGCAGGGCATTGCGGCGGAGTTACCCGCCAAAGCGCCCAAGAAGGCCCGGCCACAACGCTGGGGCCTGATTTACTGGATTACCAACCCGGCGGGCGATGCGGTGTTGCTGGAGCGGCGTCCGGATACCGGAATGCTGGGCGGCATGGTTGGTTTGCCCACCACAGAATGGGCGGATCGTCCGGTCATCAAGGGGCGGAAAAAGCCGGATATCATGGATTACGTCACCGACCGATATCCGGGGCTGGAGCGGGTACGGGATAACCCTGGGGCCATTCGCCATACCTTCACCCACTTCGATCTGGACCTGATCGGGGTGGTGGGCAAGGCCAAAAAGGGCTTCGTGGCGGAACCGGGCCAATTCTGGCATCCGCTGGCCGAATTGTCAGAAATCGGATTTCCAACTGTGTTTAAAAAATTCGTAAATCTTTGTATTCTAAAATAATTCTGGCATCCTTGGCGGGGTGTGCAGGTTTTTAGAGGGGATTTAATAGAATGTTTTTTCAAAACTCTAATGTGAGTGTGCGAACCCGTCTGTGCGTGATTCCGGCGTTGGCGGTGCTGGCCCTGTTTGGTTTCTGTCCCGCAGTTGCGATGGCGCAAGATGCGATGCCTGCAGAAACGACACCAGCTGTGGACCCATTGATCGGTGACGATGGTAAGTTAAAGCCTGTTGTTGACGAATATGTGCCCATGACGATTGAAAATCTGTCCAAAATGTATTGGGCGGTGGCATTGCCAAATATTGATAGTGATGATGATATTGATAATTACCTGCTTATCAATGAATGCGAGATGTACACCAAGTTTTACCACAATGATTTTGAATGGCAGGAAATTCGCCGCGTTACGCGCGATTATATCCAGAAAAACATAACCCAGTTTCCTCAGACATTTGAAGTTATAATGCCCATATATCTGGATCGTTATGATATTGGGGCGGAAAAATTTTTAATTGAGCCAGAGTCGCAATTTATCGGCGTTTCGCGTTTAGATACGCGATATAACAATGTTAGCGATGATATTTGCGGCGTTAAGTCTACGATTGAGAATTACCCAAGAAACCTTGTTTTGAATTTCAATCTGCCTTTCAGTCTTAGGGATATTCCTGTCAAGCCTGAGGTGGCTGAATTCTATATGCAAGAATCCCTGCGTCAATTTGAGGGGTTGCCGAATAAGCTTAAGCTTATGAACTATGAGCGCGTGGCTTTTGTACGTTTAAAGGTAACGATGCTGCAGTTTAAGGAGTTCACGAGGGTCGGAAACGGTCCTCTAAAAGGTGTGTTTTTTGCCCGTATTGATGGGTACGATATCTTTGCAGATCAAAATAAACGTCTTTTGATGTATTCAGAAAGCTTCTCAAACGGCAAGGGTAAGCGCCGCAGGGCAAAACAAAACGAAAACCCTGTTGATGCTTTGGTCTTGCCGTCTGAAGATAAGGGGTTACTTAAGCCAACGGTCGTTGAATAATCACTGCAACGTTCGTGCCTCGGTCCCCGTTGTATCGGGCCGTTTGGCCAGTTCTGTGCGTAATTTCTGCCGCAAATTGTCGATCGGTTGGTAGTTTTTACCATCACGGTAATGCCAGTATGTCCAGCCGTTACAGGATGGCGCGCCTTGGGCCGCCGCGCCCATGCGGTGGATGGATCCGCGTTGCTGGCCGCCATCGGCGGTGTCGGTAATCAGGTTACCGTCCGCGCCCACCTTGGCCGTATGTTCGTGTTTCGGGTCGGTCAGGACCGCGCCCGGCTTCAGTAATCCACGCTCGATCAACCAGCCAAACGGAATGCGTTGTTCTTCGCGTTTGGACACGGTTTGCAGCAAATCATTGTCAATTTCAGCCTTGGTTTCGGCAATACGCTTGGTCGCGGCCTTGATATAGGAATCTTCGCGGTCGATACCGATCCAGTTCCGTTTCATCTTTTTGGCCACGGCGCCGGTTGTGCCAGTGCCAAAGAACGGGTCCAAAACCGTATCGCCCGGCAGGGTGGAAGCCATCAGGACACGGTAGAGCAGGGCTTCCGGTTTCTGGGTCGGATGGGCCTTTTCGCCATTATCATCTTTCAGACGTTCACCGCCCGTGCACAGCGGCAGGAACCAGTCGCTGCGCATTTGCACATCTTCGTTCAGGGCCTTCATGGCGTCGTAGTTAAAGCGGTATTTGGATTTTTCGGATTTGGCGGCCCAGATCAGGGTTTCGTGGGCGTTGGTAAAGCGGCGACCCCGGAAATTGGGCATCGGGTTGGCCTTGCGCCAGACAATGTCGTTCAGCACCCAGAACCCCAGATCCTGCAGTATGGTGCCCAGGCGGAAGATGTTGTGATAACTACCAATGACCCAGATTGAACCGTCATCGGTCAGCAAATCACGCGCAGCCGAGAGCCATTCTCTTGTGAAATCATCATAGGTTTTCAGGCTAGAGAATTGATCCCAATGATCATCACAGGCATCGACCTTGGAATTATCAGGGCGGTGCAATTCGCCACCCAATTGCAGGTTATACGGGGGGTCGGCAAAGATCATATCGACCGATCCCTTGGGCAAAGACCGCATAATTTCCGCGCAATCGCCTTTCTGAATGGTGTTCAGGGGCAATTTACCGTTCGATTCCAAAGGCTTTTTTGTTGTTTTTGCTTTGGTGGTCGAGGTTTTGCTGGAGGTCGTTGTTGTTTTCTTTGTCGCCATGATGTCCTGCCAAGGGGGAGCTGATTTATCCACAGAATCATGAATCATTGGCGATTCACCGTCAAGCATAAAATTCGATTCAATGTGTAGAGTCAGTGTGTTATGGCAGAGTCTTGAGGTGAAAACAAAGGAAGAACAGACTCGGATTTCCGTGGTTTTTGAGTCTGTTAGCGGGCCGCGCCCACAACCTTTTTAATCGGCGCAAAACTTTGCCGATGATGGGGGGTGATGCCGTGTTCGGTGATGGCGGCCATGTGAATGGCCGTGCCGTACCCCGCATTTTTGCTCCAGCCATAGGCCGGATATTGGGTGCACAAATTCTCCATGATCCGATCCCGCGTGACCTTGGCCAGAATGCTGGCGGCGGCGATGGAGCGGCTTTTTGAATCGCCCTTTACAACGGTTTGGATGGTGCAGGGCAGTTTGGGTTTTTGGTTCCCATCCACCAAAGCCAGCCAACCCGGCTGGCCACCGGCCATATCAAACGCCTTGGTCATGGCGTGCAGGCTGGCGCGCAGGATGTTCATCTGGTCAATTTCATCCACGCTGGCCTCGGCAATGCCGCAGATGCAGTGGGTCTGGATCAGATCGAACAGAGCATCGCGCTTCTTGGCGGTCAGCTTTTTGCTGTCATTGACCCCGGCCCAGAAATCCAGATCGCGCGCGGCGGGCGGAACATAGACACAGGCCGCTACAACCGGGCCAGCCAGCGGGCCGCGCCCGGCTTCGTCCAGCCCGCATACGGGGCCGTTGAAACCGTCTTCCAGATCAAATGAACAGGACATGGTTCCGGTTTTACGGCGGATTTCCGGGGCTGAACAGGGGTGGGCCCGGATTTTTCTTGCCCCCTGTGGATAGGGCTGGCATGGTCGATTTTCTTTTTTCATAAGGTTGAATTAATGACCCTGAGCGCCCGTCCATTTGCCATTCCCGATGCCTTGTTGCGCGACATTGCCGCGGCCAAGGGCGAGGGCATGACTGCGATTCTGCATGACCATGCCGGGCGACTGGGGGATTACGATGCGGTGAAGGGATGGTACAAACGCCTGTCCCGCGAATTTAACTGGGTCGGTGCAACACTGATGTTCAATGTTGTGAAGGATTACCACGACCGGGAAATGAACGGTGATTTGCGGTACCGCCAAACCATCACCATGAAGGATGGCGTGCCCGCAGCCTATAGCCGTTTTCTGCATCTGTCTCGTGACACGCAAACCCGCCGGATGGATTGCACGAAGGTGGAAGAAACCATCATCGCCGATCCGGCCGATCTGCGCGATTTATCGTTGTTCCGATTTATGTATGACGATATCACCGCCGCCTCCGCCGCCATGGGGCGAGCGCGGGTGATAACCGAATTGGGGGTTGGGCTGGCGCAACGTAAATTCCGGGTAATGGCCAAACAGGCCGCACAAGGGGATGCGCGGGCGCAATCGTTGCTCAATCGTGATTGGATTGCTGTGACGTTGAAATTCGTTGAACGGATGGGTTTTACACCCACCGATGTGATCGTGCCGGATACAGATTCACCGGATGCCACCCCGCAAATTCGTATTTCGCGTGAAACTGGCGTAGGCGCACCGCTTCCTCTGCCACCGTATATCGCGGATAAGCGCATTTGTGTGCCGTATGATGGCGGGCGCGGATTGGATGTGTTGCGGGATTATTTGCAGGGCCAGCAGATGAAGGTGTTCAACCCCTAATCTTTCGTCATCCCCGCGCAGGCGGGCATCCAGAGCCACATGCAATGAATTATCCCAGTCCCCCGGATCCCCGCCTGCACGGGGATGACAATTGGGAGAATGGGCGCGATGATAAATTACTTCAACGTCTTGCTGACAATTTCAAACACATCCGGGGACAGGTTTTCTTGGGCCAGAATACGTTCCAATGCCGCTTTCATTTTCGCCTGACGGTCTGGCGTATAACGACGCCATTCGCGCAACGGTCCCAATAAACGCGCGGCAATTTGCGGGTTTTTGGTGTTCAGGGCGATGATGGCATTGGTCAAAATGTCATATCCGCGCCCGTCTTTGGCGTGGAAACACACCGGGTTGTTCATGGCAAAGGCCGCGAACAAAGACCGCACGCGGTTCGGGTTGAGCAGGCTGAAGGCCGGGTGGTCCTTCAGTGTCGCAATCCGGTCCAGTGTAGACGGGATCGGGGCGGAGGCTTGCAGGCTGAACCATTTATCGATGACCAGTGGGTATTGTTCAAACCGTTTGAAGAAATCGGCAAACACGGCATCACGATCCGCGCCATCCGTTTCCGCCAGAACGGACAGAGCCGCGACGCGATCGGTCATGTTGTTGGCGGATTCATATTGCTGGCGGGCCAGTGAAACCGGCGGGTTCGGGCCGTTCATCAGCAGGCGCAGGCACACGTTTTTCAATGCACGGCGTCCGGCGGATTCCGCATCATTGCTGTAGGTCGTGGGCGTGTTGCAGGAATCGTAAATCGCCTGAATCTGGTCGCGATAGCGTGCGGCCAGATCGTGCAGGACGCGGCGACGAACCGTAAAGATCGTATCCGGATCAACGATTTTGCGTTGTTGCGCGATAATCGCCAGATCGGGTAGGGACAAAGCGCGCGCCATTAACGCGCGATCGGCATTGCTCGCGTTGGCTTGATCCAACATCAACCCGTAAGAGTCGATGAACGCCGGGTCGGTGACGGCCGCTCCACCGGATTCGACCGTATCAATCATCCGTCCCATCATGCGCAGGGCCAGAATTTGGCCGGATTCCCAACGGTTGAACCCGTCGGAATCATGCACCATCAGGAAACGGTAATCATCATCACTCAAATTCGTGTGCAATTTCACCGGGGCCGAAAAACCGCGCAGGATCGACGGTACAGGTTTCACCGCAACGTTTTTGAACGTGAAGGTTTGTTTGGAATCTTTCAATTCCAAAAGATAACTCACTCCCTTTTCGTCATTCCGGCGAAGGCCGGAATCCATGGTTTGGTTCGTATGGATACCGGCCTTCGCCGGTATGACGGATGGGGGTGGGGTGACATCCAAATCATGCCCATTTGGCCCGACCAAACCGACCATGACCGGGATGTGCATTGGTTTTTTATCCGGCTGGCCCGGTGTGGGCGGCACAGTTTGCGACAGGGTCAGGTGATAGGTTTTGGCCGCGGCGTCGTAATGGCCTTCGGCGGTCACTTCCGGTGTTCCGGCTTGGGAATACCACAATTTGAACTGGGACAGATCGACACCGGATGAATCCTGCATACATTGCAGGAAATCATCACAGGTTACGGCCATGCCGTCATACCGATCGAAATACAGGTCGGTGGCTTTGCGGTATTTATCATCGCCCAGTAAGGTGTGCTGCATGCGAATGACTTCTGCGCCCTTTTCGTAAACGGTCAGGGTATAGAAATTGTTAATTTCAATGTAATTGTCCGGGCGGATCGGGTGGGCCATCGGGCCGGCATCTTCCGGGAACTGCATATTGCGCAGGCGGACAACGTCATCAATGCGTTTGACGCCGCGCGAATTCATGTCGGCGGTAAACTCCTGATCCCGGAAGACGGTCAGGCCTTCTTTCAACGATAATTGGAACCAGTCGCGGCAGGTGACGCGGTTGCCGGTCCAGTTGTGGAAATATTCGTGGGCGATTACGCCTTCGACCCGTTCGAAATCCATATCGGTCGCGGTTTCGGGGCGAGCAAGGACGAGGGCGGTGTTGAAAATGTTCAGCGATGTGTTTTCCATCGCGCCCATGTTGAAATCGCTGACCGCGACGATGTTGAAACGGTCGAGTTGATATTCACGGCCATAGGTCTTTTCATCCCATTCCATGGATCGCTTCAGGGATTCCATGGCCCAATCGCATTGGTTTTCATCACCCGCGCGGACATAGATGCGCAAATCGACAATGCGGCCCGACATAGTAGTGAAGGAATCCCGGATATGCACGAGATCGCCCGCAACCAAAGCAAACAGGTAACAGGGCTTCGGGAACGGGTCGTGCCAGATGGCGTAATGGCGGCCATCGCCGCAATCACCGTCCTCAATCAAATTGCCGTTAGACAGCAGAACGGGGCAGGTTTTCTTATCACCCTCAACCCGGGTGGTGAAAATGGTCATCACATCCGGGCGGTCGGGGAAATAGGTGATGGTGCGGAAACCTTCGGCCTCGCACTGGGTGCAATAATTCCCGCCGGACATATACAGCCCTTCCAGCGCGGTATTTTCCTCCGGACAGATTTCGGTTTCAATCACGGTGGTGAATTCATTACCGGGATGCGGAATGGTCAGGGTTTTATCGTCCACCGTGTAATTCGTTGTGGCGGCGCCATTGATGGCGACGGACACCAATTTCAAACGTTCACCATTCAAAACCAGCGGTTCGGCGCCATCGTGATTCTTGGTGAATCGTGTTGTGGCCGTGACCAGCGTTTTGCCCGCAAAAATCCGGATATCCAGATGCACGTCCGCAACCTTGTATTTCGGCGGCTGGTAATCTTTCAGGAGGATGGTTTTTGGGGTGTCGGTGCGCATGATTGGAGAGCCTTTGGGAAGGGAAGGTGGAATAAATCTGTCATCACTATAATACGTTCGTCACCCCGGCGAAAGCCGGGGGCTTCATCCATAATGGCTGGAAGATCCCGGCTTTCGCCGGGATGACGTCTTTAAGGGGAAGTGTGTGGAGGGTTACTGCCCGTCGGCGTTGGGGCCGGCGTAGACTTCCGGTTTATACCCGGTTTCGCGTTCTTCTTCTTCCTTGCGGTAGGCGCGGATGGCAGCGCTGAGGGCGAAGAGAACGTCGCGGACACCTTCGCCGGAAACGGCAGAAATCTGGTAAATTTTTTGATCACCGACAACGGCCTGCAATTGTTTGGCTTGGTCCGCCGACATTTCGGGGCCCATGGCTTCGCATTTGTTCAGGGCGATAATCTCGGCCTTGTCCGCCAGCCCGCCGCCATAGGCTTCCAGTTCTGCGCGAATAGTCTTGTATGCGCCAACCACGTCATCCTGTGTTACGTCGATGATGTGTAACAAAACGGCCGTGCGTTCAACGTGGCCGAGGAAGCGGGTACCGAGGCCGTGACCTTCGTGCGCGCCTTCGATCAAACCGGGAATATCGGCCAGAACGAATTCGGTGTTATCGGCGGACCGCACAACGCCCAGATTCGGGTGCAGGGTCGTGAACGGATAATCGGCAATTTTTGGCTTTGCCGCGGTGGTCGCGGCCAAGAACGTGGATTTACCAGCATTCGGCAGCCCAACAAGGCCAGCATCGGCAATCAGTTTCAGGCGCAGCCAGACGGCGCGTTCCTCGCCGGGCCAGCCGGGGGTGAATTTACGCGGGGCCTGGTTGGTAGAGCTCTTGAAGTGGGCGTTACCAAAACCGCCATCGCCACCGCGCATAAATACAACGCGTTCGCCAGCAACGGTGAAATCGGCCAGAACGGTTTCTTTGTCTTCGTCCAGAACTTGGGTTCCGACAGGCACGCGAACAACAACGTCCTTGCCACCGGCACCGGTGCGGTCACGGCCCTGGCCATGGTGGCCGCGTTCGGCTTTAAAGTGCTGGGTGTAACGGAAATCGATCAGCGTGTTCAGGTCTTTTACGCATTCGAAAATGATGTCGCCGCCCTTGCCGCCGTCACCGCCGTTGGGGCCGCCCATTTCGACGAATTTCTCACGGTGGAAGCTGACGCATCCGGGTCCGCCGGCGCCGCTTTGCAGATAGATTTTTGCTTCGTCGAGAAATTTCATCGTTTTTACTTTTCGTTTTTCAAAGAAAAGGGGGAAAGGTTTACGACCTTCCCCCCTTCAAAAACTTTAGGGCTGCGCCTTATTCAGCGGCGGCAGCGGCAGAAGCGTCGTTTGCCGGGACGATGTTCACCATGCGACGGCCGGTACGGCCGTGGCTGAACAGAACTTCACCATCAACCAGCGCGAACAGCGTGTGGTCTTTGCCCATGCCGACGTTTTTGCCGGGGAAGTATTCGGTTCCGCGCTGACGAACAATGATGTTGCCAGCCAGAACTTCTTCGCCGCCGTAGCGTTTTACGCCCAAACGACGACCAGCGGAGTCACGACCGTTCCGGGAACTACCGCCTGCTTTCTTGTGTGCCATTTTATAATCCTCTTAAAGCGCGTTTTTCTTTGCGTGCGAAGCCGAATTAAGCGGCTTTCACGTCTGTGATCTGGATCAGAGTCAGCTCTTGGCGGTGACCTTTGCGACGACGATAGTTCTGGCGGCGCTTCTTTTTGAAAATGACAACCTTGTCGCCACGGATCTGCTCGATCACTTTAGCGATTACGGTGGCTTTCTTTCCGCCATCGGCGAACAGAACATCGTCCTTTTCAAAGGTCACGGTTTCGCCGGCCTTCGCATCGATTTTCTCGATCTCGATCTTGTTATCTTTGGCAACGCGGTACTGTTTACCGCCGGTGCGGATCACTGCAAACATGGTATTAATCCTTGGTTTTCTATCCGGATTTAGAGGTGCGAAATATACATGCCGGTGTGGTTCTGTCAAGTAAATGTATCGCACTTTCTTATCTTTTATCGGTGCGGGACGGTTTATAGCACAAGCCTCTCTTTTTATTAAGTATTTTTATGCATGATAGGGAACGTGAGGAGCCCGATGCCAACCATAGTTCATGAGCAAAATCAAAGTCTTATCCTGATTTACGGGGATACGCCGGACCATCAGATTGGCCGGATTTTGTGGTCGCAACTGAGCGGGCAGGATGTAAAAATAGAATTTCCGCAAACAATTCAAGAGCTTGACGAGCATGCGCCACAGGCGGTTTTGATCGTCGTTATCATTGGTCCGGGCGGGGAAAATGCCGATCTGGCCCGCCGATTCACCACTCGCCCAGACATTCCGGCGGAAATCATGGGAATCGACCCCCAATCCGACATTCCGGCCCGTCTGCGTCACCTGGCGTCTGGATTTGATACCATCTTTAATCTGGAAATGCTGACCTGCGCCGATTTTCGTAACATATTGATTGTAAAGCTGGAAAAAGGGCGCGTGCGCCAGAAAAACGCATTCCAGCGGGATGAATACCGGCGGTTCCGCGCTTCGCTGGCGGCCAGCCCGGATGCCTTTATTGTTTTTGATAATGAAAAACGCCTGTTCTTTGTCAGTGAACATTACAAACGATTCTATGGTCCCTATGCCAACCGTCTGGTGCGGGGCCTGCCGGTAGCGGATGCGTTCAATCTGGCGTTTGAATTTCATGGCCTGACGCCGGACCACCCCATTTACGCATTATCAGCCGCGTTCTGGTTGAATCTGGAGGGGCAGATTGAATTCCCCTTACCGGATGGGCGGATTTGGCGGTGCACGGCCACCCCGCTGCCGGACGATCAGGGCACAATCATCACCACAACCGATGTGACGGATTATCGTGCCCAGCAAAAAGAGCTGCGTGAAAAGACAGAAGAGCTATCCCATGCGCTGGAGAAAGAACAAGAAGCCAGCGCCCTGCAAAAACAATTTATCGGTATGGTCAGTCATGAATTTCGTACACCACTGACGATCATTGATGGTCATGCGCAGATTTTGCAACGTCGCGCGGATCAGCTTGATGCTGACACCATTCGCAGCCGCACAAAAACGATCCGCAGTGCAGTATCACGTCTGGTGAACATGATGGAAAGCGTGTTGTCGTCAAGTTTGCTGACAACGGGCACGCTGGAACCGCATCCCGAGGATTTCGATTTATCCGACTTGCTGCATGAATTGTGCGATGAACAGGCGGCGCTGGCCAGTGCGCATAAAATTTCGTGTGATACCGAGGGGCTGCCCGCAACGGTGCGTCAGGATCGTAAGATGATGACATTGGTTTGCACCAATATTCTGGCCAATGCGGTGAAGTTTTCGAAAAATGATCCGGTCATTGCCATGACCGCCCGTATGGCCGGAAGCGATATTGAAATCAGCATTCAAGATAACGGCGTTGGGATTCCAGAGGTTGAGATTGAAAAAATCTTTGATCGCTATTTCCGGGCCACCACTGCATCGGGTATTCCGGGTACGGGGATTGGACTTTCACTGGTGCGTGATCTGGTCAAGTTAATGGGAGGGCGCATTCATGTTGAAAGCGCCCTAGGGCAAGGTACAATGATGAAAATTATTGCCCCTGATTTAAACGGTGGGAGTGCGGTATAATTATGCCATCTGGTTCCTTTTCATCTTTTTCATCCCGGTCCCGCGGCACAATTCTGGTTGTCGAGGATGAGCGTGATCTGGTCGCCCTGTTGCAGGATGAGTTATCAATGCAGGGATACAAGGTCGTTGCCGCTGAAAACGGGAGCGAGGGGCTGGAGTTGTTGCAGGTGCATGAACCTGACCTGATCATCTGCGACCGGATGATGCCGGCTATGAGCGGGACCGAGTTATTGGCCCGGATCCGCGGTGTGTTTCCACAATATCGTGATGTGCCTTTTATTTTCCTGACCGCCCTGAATGACCCGCGGGATCGGGACGAGGTTGTGGACCTGAAACCCTATGCCTATCTGGGTAAACCCGTTGATTTTGACCAGCTGCAAAAGACTGTTGAAGGGGCTTTGGCCACCCGGCTGTAAGGCTGGGGTAGGGTTGGCATGCACTTATAGAGAGGGGTGCCATGCGTTTTTGGATGGTGCATCGCCATATTGATTGCACAATTTCATGGTTTTCTGTTGTCCAACAATAAGAAAACCATTTCGACGGTAAACAGAGCACATCATGGAAACAATACCGGGCTGGGCCTATGAGCTTGTAACCTCCGCAATATTCATTGCGGGCGTTTTTGTTGCGCGGACATTGCTGATCCGGGTGATCCGCCGTCAGTCCGAGATTTTGAGCAAGGAACAGCGCCGCTGGATCAACCGCATCCGCAACGGGGCGTGGGTTTTGGTTCTGATCGGGTTAATGATGATCTGGTCCACCCAGATCCACACCTTTGCCCTGTCCATCACTGCCTTTGCCGTGGCTTTGGTTGTTGCGACCAAGGAAATGATTTTGTGCCTGATGGGGTCGCTGTTCCGGGTCAGTACGCAACCTTATAAAGTGGGTGACTGGGTTATCATTGATAATGTCCGTGGCGAAGTCATGGATATTGATGCCTTCACGACCAAGGTGCAGGAAATTGAAGCGGGCCAGACAGGATACCAGTTTACGGGCAAAGTGATTGCCATTCCGAACGGGAAATTGTTCACCGCAACAGTTGAAAATGCCAATTTTTCGAAAAACTACATGTTTCAGGATTTGTCCGTGACGGTTCCGGCCAATACGGACGACCCAGCAATTTTATTGCCGTTGTTCCGTGAGGTGATTGAGAAACACACCGCACCAGGGCGTGAAGACGCGCAGAAATATATTCGTCGTGTAGAACGCAAAAGTGGTGTTGATTTACCCGATGCCGATCCGCAGATCAGCCTGAAGACCAGTGATCTGGGACATGTTGCATATAAAGCCAAAATTTTCACGCAAACAAAAACGGCCAGCGATGTTGCCGCGCTGATAACTGCCGATTTTCTATCGCTGGTGTATCAACGCAAGCAAATTGCGGAAGACGTGAAAACTGCAGAGCAAAACGCGAATGTGGCGAAAGCCGGCGAAAAGACGGCATAAATGCAGGCACAATGTGGCCTTATAAAAACTATCCAGCATTTTAAGGATTTCACGGATGCAAGATCGGAATGATTCATCGCATCCTGCACACGCCTTGGCATAGTTGTATGTCTAAACCATAGAAAACCCCAAGTTTGTAAGCTGGCACAACGGTTGCAAGCCTCACCCTGAGATCATTCGTTTTGAGTTTGAAACCAGGGGCGTAAAAATGGCAAGCGATACCACAATTACAACTGCCAACAATCCCGAACCGGCATTAGGCGCGGATAACAGTTTTTTTGAATTTCAATCCGATATACCCACGTCTGCGCTGAAGGCGGATTTGTATGCGGCTGATGATATTGATGGTGTAACCGAAGGCCTGTCCGGTTCCGGGAACCTCAATTACATGATTGCGCAAACGCAGCAGACCAATGATGCGGCGATGACGAGTGATCCATTCAGCAATAAATCCATTACAGATTTGTTCGAGGATGTACCCGGTTTGGCCGGAAACCAGGCTGGTGCGGGCGGTGATGGTGCCGCCGGTGGTGCGATTCCAGGGTTTGGCGGCGATGATGCGGATTCTGCGCTGGCGTTTCTGGTTAATCCGCAAGGTGGCAATGACCCGTTGCTGAATGGCGGCGGCGGTGGTGGTGAAGGCAACTATGCATCCAATGTTGGTGCGTTGGGTGCATCTTTTTACGACACCAATGGCGGTGGTGAAACATTCAATAACACCCAGACTGCCGAAAATGGTCGCGATGGCAGTGATGGTGACGACGGCGATGATGGTGACGATGGCGACGACGGTGATGATGGGGATGATGGTGACGATGGCGATCCACCAGATAATCCGCCACCTCCGGGTCCGGATGGTGATGTTGACCTGACCACGGATGTGGATTCGGATATCATTGATGTCGATCTGGATGCCAATCTTGATCCGCTGGAATATGTTCTGGGTGACATTGATATCGATATTGATGCCATTTTAGGCGATGTTCTGGATTTTGATGACGGTATTCTGCCGGATCCCTCTGTTATCATCGATTCTGTAATTGGTGGAATTGAGTTGATCCCGGTTGAGCTGGGCCCTGTATTGGACCCGGTCGAAGACCTTCTGGGTGGCATTATCGACGATGTGAACCCGATCCTGGACACATTACTGGGCGATATGTTGCCCGTGAATGTGATTGATCTGCTCGACGGCTTGTTGGGCAGCACAGAAGGCGATCGTGACCTGTTTGTTGATCTGGGGCTTGATGCCCTTGGGCTTGGGTTGGAAGGGCTGGATGTCCTGAGCAACCTTGCTATCGACGTGCCTCTGGATGTTGTCGAAGGACTGGTCGGCGATATCGACATTGGCTTGGATATTGATGGTGTGATTGATGGTCTTTTGACTGGATCGGCACTGGATATTCCCGATCTGACCCTGGGCCTGATCACGGCGGGTGATATTCTGCCTGATCTGGATACCACATTATTGTCCACCAATGCGCTGACGGAACCGCTGGCACCATTGCTGGATCCGATTTTGGATGCAACGGCTCCGCTGTCCGATGGTGTCAATGCAATCACCACAGGCTTGCTGGAGGCTTTGAGTGAGTCCGTCGGCAATCCGTTGCAGAATGTGACGGGCGGTTTGCTGGATAACGAATTGACCAGCGGCGCACTGGAAACGGTTGGTGGCCTGACAGAAACGCTGAATGAAACGCTGGGTGACGGTTTGCTGAACCCGATCGGTGATGGTCTGGGCGATGTTACAGGCGGTTTGAGCGATGCCGTTACCGATGCCCTTGGCGATACGCCGCTGGACGGGTTGCTGGGCGACCTGACTGGTGGTGAGGATGGTGTTGGCGGCGTCATCGGTGATCTGGCCGAGGGCACCTTGCTGGAAGGCACGGGCCTGGACGAGCTGACGGACGATCTGCTGGGTGATGATAGTCCGGTTGGTGACATTCTTGAAAATACATTGGGCGGCGACCTTTTGGGTGGTGATGAAGGTGTCACGGGCCATGTTGGCGATGCTCTGGGTGATTTGTTGGCAGGCGGCGACAGTGGCGGATTGGACAATATTGTTGATGGCGTCATTGGCGATGACGGCTTGATCGGCGGTATTGGTGGTGACTTGCTTGATGATAGTCCGTTGGGTGATTTGCTGGGCGGTGATCTAGGCGATGGCCTGGGTGGTGATTTGCTTGGTGATCTGCTGGATGGCGGTCTTGTTGACGATGTCATCGGTGGCGATCTGGGTGATGGTCTGGGCGGTGATTTGCTCGGTGATCTTTTGGACGGCGGTCTTGGTGGTGATGATCCGTTGGGCGGGGTCATTGGCGATGACGGGCTTCTGGGTGGCATCACGGGTGATGAGGGATTGTTGGGCGGATTGCTGAACAATCCTGACCCGGAGTCCGGTGATGCCGACACCGATTTGGGTATCAATACAGGCCTGAATCTTGGTGGCATGGAAGATATTGCAGTCGATGCCGTTCTTGACCCGGTTGAAAACATCATTGGTGATGTCGATATCGGCGTTGATATCGAAGGTGTGGTTGATGATTTGACCAGTGGGAATATCGGCGGGATTACCGACGACCTGCTGGGTACAATTGAAAACGCAATCGATCTTGAGATCGACCTGTTCAATCCCGAGCCGGACCAGGATAGTGGCGTCGATGCCGATATTGCTGGCCTGGCAGGTGATTTGCTCGGTGGCGATTTGCTGGGTGGTCTTGGCGGTGATGGTGGCGGCCTCTGGCCGGAAGCCAGTATCGGCGACGGTCTGCTGGATGGTGCCTTAGGTGGTGGTTTGCTGGATGGTGCCCTTGGCGGCGACCTGTTGCCGGAACCCGAGGGTATTGTGGCCGATGGTCTTGGAATGCTGGGCGGCGTTCTGGGCGGCGGCGAGGAATCGTCCGGTGGCGGATTGCTCGGCGGCCTCTTCGGCTAAGAAGACGTGTGTAACTGAAGTATCTCCAAATTCATCAATCGGCGGAGGTTTCGCATGCGCGATTCACTCGATATTCAGGCTGGCCTGTTTCCTGGACGTTATGCGTTCAGCACGTTGGTCCTGCCAACATTGTGCATCAATATTCTCTCGCTGGCTTTGCCGTTCCTGACGCTGCAGGTCTATGACCGAATTTTGCCGAACCCGGATGGTGGTACCTTGCCGGTTTTGATTGCCGGTATTCTGGTAGCCATCATGCTGGAAACCGTCCTGCGCATGGGGCGGGCCTATGTTATGGGGTGGAGTTCCGCATCCTTTGAACACCGCACATCTGTTGCCGCTATTCGCCAGATGATGAATGCCGAATTATCCGCCGTAAACCAGATGGGCACAGGGGAGGCGTTAAACCGTCTGGCCGCCGTTGGGAAAATTAAAGATTTTCAGAATGGCAGCATTCTGGTGACGTTCATTGATGCTTTGTTCATCCCGGTTTATCTGGCCGCGATTGTTTATATTGCCGGCGGGTTGGTTTTGATCCCGGTGACCATTCTGACCTTATTCATCGTATCGTCCGTTTTCCATGGCGTGCGTTTGAAAACCGCCTTGCATGACCGCGAGGAAGATGACGATGCCCGTTACAACTTTCTGATTGAAACATTACAGGGCATTCACACGTTGAAATCTTTCGCGCTGGAAAAAGTGTTTCAACGCCGTTATGAAAAAATTCAGTATAATACGACACTGGCAAACTATGCCGTGACCGAAGAAACGGCGAAATCATTTAACAGTGCCAACGTTTTTGCCAGCCTGATCGTGGCTGCGGTCATTGCCGGTGGGGCATGGATGGTTGTGACGGGCCGGATGTCGTCCGGCGGTATGATTGCCGCCATTTTGCTGTCTGGTCGTTTGATGTTGCCGGCGCAGAAAGTTTTAAGTCTGTGGATCCGGTATCAGGATTTCCAGGTTGCGCGCGATAAAATCAATACATTGCTGCACATGCCGCAAGTGGCGCGGGATCAGGGTGCGGAAACACCGATGTCGCAGGGTATTGTTGAGCTGCGGTCTGTTGGATTCCGTTATACAGACGCATCGCCGTGGTTGTTCCGCGATGTTGATTTGGCTTTGCATCCGGGGCAGGCGATCCGCATTTCCGGCGCGCATGGTGCGGGTAAAACGGCCCTGCTGAAACTGATCGTTGGGCTTTATCGTCCGCAAGAAGGTGAAGTGCTGGTCGATGGTGTGCATCCGTCTGTGTTCCCCGATGGTCATTTGTTGAGCCATATTGGATACATTCCGACCAAAGGAACGTTATTCCGTGGCCGTATTCGTGACAATCTGACCCGCTTTGGCATGGTGCCGGAATCCGATGTGCGCGCGGTAACCGCTATGCTGGGGATTGACCGTGATGTTGCGGCCTTGCCCAAAGGATTTGATACATGGGTTGAGGGTACAGAGAACGACGTTTTGCCGCCGGGACTGCGTCAACGTATTGCCATTGCGCGGGCGTTGGCCGGACACCCGAAAGTGATCCTGTTCGATGATGCGGACCGCAACCTGGACCGCGACGGATATCGCGCCGTCCATGCCATGCTTGGTCGCCTGAAACATAAGGCATCCATCATTATGGTCAGTGATGACCGCAACATGACGTCTCTGTGTGATCGGCACTATCGTCTGGATATCAATGGGCTGATCCCGCAAATGGATGAACGCACATCCCTTTATGATTTGGAGTTACGCGCATGACCTCGGCTTCGAAAATCACAGGTATGATGGCTGCGCCCCAGCGGTCAAAAACCCGATACAGCGATATTAACGACGGGCAAATCAAGTCCACGTCCGAAATTGCCGCGCTGGATGGTCTGATGCAGCGTTTGCAGGAAACGACATGGTCCGGGCAAAATCGCGGTGTGCATCAAGGCGCGTGGGAGCGGTCATTGTGCATGACGTTATTGGCGATTGACCCGGACATTAAATTCCACCGTATTGCAGAATCACTGTCTGCACCGGAACGTCAAATGGACCGTGTTGATTTTATGAACACGATGGCCAATCTGGGGTTCCGCGCCAGTACGTTTGAAACATCGATCAATAATGTTGATGATCGCGTAAAACCATGCCTGTTTATTCCAGATGGTGAAACGGAAACACCGTTCGTTGTGTTGCAGGGCAGCCGTATTTATGACGGCGAACAACACCGGATGAAAGATACAAACGGCAAACGCGGCGGGATGAGCGGCAAGGCCATTAAATTTACGCCGTATGATGAATCGTTTGAATATACGTCAAAATTCATGCGGAAGGGGACAGGGCATAGCTGGTTCCGTGCCCTGCTGACGCGATTTTCAGGGACAATCTGGCAAATTATGGCGACCGGGATTGTGCTGAACCTGATTGCGCTGTCGACACCGTTGTTCATTATGATGGTGTATGACCGCGTTGTATCCGCCCATGCGTTGGAAACATTGCCCATGTTGACCGCCGGGGTGATGATTGCGATTGCTGCGGAATGGATGTTGCGGACTATTCGGTCCCATGGTCTGTCCTGGCTGGGCGGACGGTTGGATAATATTGTCAGCAACCGGATTTTTGAACATTTAATGAATTTGTCGCCGTCTTACATCGAACGGGCCCCGATCCCGTCACAGGTGGCGCGTATTAAGACATTTGAATCCGTGCGTGATTTCTTCTCCGGCTCTGCTTTCCTGTCGGTTCTGGAAATGCCGTTTATGCTCATTGCCTTGCTGGCCATTGCATTTATTGCCGGTCCGTTGGCGCTGGTGCCTGTGTTTATGATGGCTTTGTACGCTGTGCTGGCTTACGTCACGTGGCAGCGTGTGAAAGTAGTCATTCGTCTGGCCGCAAAAGCCAGCTCGGCCCGGCAGCAATTTGCCTTGGATACGTTTGACAAGCTGGAGGATATTCGTGCCAACGGTTTGCAAAATATCTGGATGGAAAAATTTCGTGATTTGTCTGGCCGTGAGGCCATGGCGCAGTTCAGGTTGGCATGGGCCGGAAATATCGGCGAAACGCTGGGCCATGCCATTACCATCTTGTCTGCTGTTGCGGTTGTGTATTTTGGCACACATCTGATCTGGGACGGTGTGATGACCACCGGTGCGCTGGTCGCCAGTATGATCCTGGTCTGGCGCGTTCTGACCCCGTTCTACAGCCTGTGCACAATGGTTCCGCGTCTGGAACAACTGCGAAACAGCGTGCGTCAGATTAATACGCTGGTTGATATTGATACGGAAGATCAAACCAATCGCAATTCTGCTCGTCCGGGTCATATGCGTGGCCGTGTGACCTTCATCAATGCCGGATTGAAGTATGAGCAGGATCAGAACCCGGTTTTTGCGGGTCTGACCTTTGATGTGAAGCCGGGCGAAATCTGTGCCATTACCGGTGAAAATGGTGCGGGTAAGACTTCTGTTCTGAAATTGATCAAGAAAATGTACATCCCGCAGGCGGGGAGCATTCGGATCGACGGATTTGATATTCGTCAGCTGGATTACGGTGATTTGCGCCGCAACATTGCTTATGTTCCGCAAACACCGGAATTCTTCTATGGCTCGATTGCGGACAATATTCGCTTTGCCAACCCGTTGGCGACGGATAAGGAAATTAATATGGCTCTGGAACAGGCGGGTATCCTGGGTGAGGTGCAGAATTTGCACAGTGGCCTGAATACCAAGATTGGCCAGGGGCCGGATGCAATCAGCCTGCCATCTGCCATGGCTATTCGTCTGGGCTTGGTGCGCGCTTATCTGCACGAGGCTCCAATTCTATTGATTGATGAATTGCCCAACTCTCTTCTGAATGATGAAGCTGGCCAGTTCCTGCACGAAACCATTATTCGCGCGCATGGCCACCAGACCGTTTTCATGGTGACCTATCGCCGTGACTATCTTGAAATGGCGGACACAATTGTTCTCCTGCGCCGTGGCTTGCAACCACAGGCCGGAGCCGGTCCGATCATGATGGAACGTTTGAAAAAAATGCAATGGTAACCGAGGAGGGAACCATGATGGATAAATCAGTGATAAAAAAATCAGCTATTCAACAACCGCAACTACGATTTTTGGCACAATCCGCCCGGTTGGAGGAAGAGATCAACCCCCGTTTGATCCGCCTGACGTCCGGAGCAATTGCGCTGTGCATTGGTGTGTTCATTGTTTGGGCCAGTTTGACCAACGTGAATGAAATTGCCCGCACGCCCGGTGAAATCATTCCCGCCGGTATGCAAAAAGTTGTTCAGCATTTGGAAGGCGGCATCGTCAAAGATATCAATGTCAAGGACGGCGATGTCGTAAAAGCCGGACAAATATTGCTGGTTTTAGAAGAAACCGGTGTTCAGGAAGATTTGAACCGGGCCTTAACCCACGGCAGCTATCTGTCCGCGCAGAAAGAGTTATTGCAGGCCTTTGTCGATGGACGCGATCCCGATTTTTCAAAACTGGGCGATGTTTCACCGGAGATGATTACGGAGCAGCAGAATGTTTTCAAAAGCACAGCTGAATCCCGTTTGAAAGAACGTAAAATCCTGCAGGATCAAGTTGCCCAGAAAGAGCAGAGCATAAAATCCCTGCAAGCCCGTCAGGCCGCGATTGGCCAGAATTTAAAACTGGCCCAGGATATGTACGATCGCCGGCAGGGATTGTACCGTAACGGTTATATCTCTCACATTAGTTTCCTGCAAACGGAGCAAGAGCTGAACACGCTGAAAGGCGAGCGCAGCCAGGTGAATAGCCAGATTGAAGAGGCCAAAGCCACGCTGCAGGAATATCAGGGGCGTCTGCAATCTTTGGAGGCGCGTAATCGTGACGAAGCTTATCAGCGTTTGAATGCGTTGGAAAACGAAATTAAGCAAAACAGCGAGATTGTCGACCGCTTGCAAAATCGCCGCAACCGTCTGGAGGTGACAGCGCCGGTTGATGGTCTGGTCAAGGGGTTAAGCGTCAATACGATTGGCGCCGTTGTCGGCCCCGGCCAGGCTTTGATGGAAATTGTACCGGTGAATGATGATTTGCTGGTCGAAATTCGTATCCCGCCACAATATGCCGGTCACCTGACTCTGGGGCAGGAGGTACAGGTGAAAGTCAGTTCTTATGACTTTTCCCGATATGGTGCCGTGCCGGGTAAATTGACGTACCTGTCCCCGACAACTTTTGTCGGCGAGCGGGGTGAACGTTTTTATCGTGGCCACGTTGCGCTGGACCGTAATTTCGTCGGCGGAAAAGGGCAGGAGAGCAATAAAATCATCCCGGGTATGACCGTGATGGCGGATATTGTGACAGGCCGGAAAACCGTGATGCAATATCTGATGAAACCGATCCATACATCATTAATGACCGCTTTTTCCGAGCGTTAATCGTAGAAAACAGGAGACGCAACCATGGTAATGACCGTACAGGATCTTGAAGACGCCGCCAGTGCACCCAGTGCCACGCGATCTGTCCTGATCGTTGATGATGACCGTATCTCATTAAAATTCCTGGATCATCAGGTGCAGGCTATGGGATATCGTACCGTTCTGGCCGGTGATGGGCATGAGGCGTTGACCATTCTGCAACATTCGCCCGATGCAATTGGGGCGATTTTGCTGGACCGGATCATGCCGCATATTGATGGCATGACGGTGATGCAAAAAATTAAAAATAGCCCGCGCCTGCGCGATATTCCCGTTATTATGCAGACCAGCGCGAAAAGCCCGGAAGAGATCGAAGAAGGTATTGATTCCGGCGTGTTTCATTACCTGACAAAGCCAATCAATATTGATATGTTGCGGGTGACGTTGCGGTCCGCGATGCGAACCTTTGAAACGCATAGCACGCACAGGCAAGCCCGTACAAACTCAACTGCCGGATTTGGCATGTTGCAAAGTGCGCAGTTTAATGTACGCACACCGGACGAAGCGAAAGTTCTTGCTGTTTTCTTGTCTGAATGCTTCCCAGAGCCTGATCGTGTGTTACAGGGTATTGAGGCGCTTTTATTCAATGCCATTGAGCACGGAAATCTGGAGATTGGCGGGCCGGCTAAAGCAGAATTGAGCCAGAGTGGTGCGCTGCGTCGGGAAATTGAACAGCGCCTAAGCGATCCACGATTTGCCAGTAAGGCCGTTGAAGTCACACTGACCCGCAAAGACGGCGGAGTTTATGTGGTTGTGAGTGATCAGGGTGAAGGATTTAACTGGCGTGACCATTTGAAAATCGACCCGGTTCATGCTGGCAATCGCTTTGGTCGCGGGATTGCCATGGCGGGGTCGGTGTGTTTTGACAAATTAATGTACAACGACAAAGGCAACAAAGCTGTGGCCTATGTCGCGGACGGTTCTGCGTTAAACTGGTGATTTAATTGCGATAAAACCGCGTTTTCTGATTAAACACTGCTTGATTTTTGTATTCCGGGTTATAAATGACTGGCGGAGTGCCTGTGTATGGCGCCCCGCCAGTCGCATTTTTATGTTTCGCGTTTAACATTTTTAGAGCCGGATGTCTGATGTCTGCAAAAAAGACCGTTTTTGCTGTTGTTTCTGTTTTGCTGGTGGCAGCCGGGGCATCGGCGTATTTTGTGAATGGATTTATCACTCAGCCGAAAGACGCTCAAACGGTCAGCGGTGGAAATGGTGGCAGCAACATGCAGGCGGTCGCCGTTGAGGCCGAGGCCCCAACCATCGGATCAATCAATCGAACCATCGAAGCCGTTGGGACATTGATCTCGGACGAATCCGTGGTGCTAAGCCCCGAGCTGGCGGGGCGTGTCAGCGAAATTTCTTTTAACGAGGGCGAAGCCGTCACAATTGGTCAGTCATTGATCAAGCTGGATGCCACCGTCAATGCGGCGGAGCTTGCCGAGGCGGAAGCCGCGCTGGCGTTAAGCGTTGCCAACCATAGCCGGGCCGAGCGCCTGTTCAAAAGTGGAAGCGGCACAGAACGTGCGCGTGATGAAGCCCTGTCGGCGATGAATGCGGATAAAGCGCGCGTGGATTTGGCAAAAGCGCGGCTTAATAAAATGGATATTAAGGCCCCCTTCAATGGGGTTGCGGGCCTGCGTAATGTCAGTGTTGGTGATTATGTCACGCCGGGGCAATCCTTGACCAATATTGAGAAAATCGATGTATTGAAAGTCGATTTTCGCATTCCTGAAGTCTATCTTGGCTCTCTGCGTCAGGGGCAAAAAATCAATGTTCGTGTTGACGCGTTTGCGGGGCGGGTTTTTGATGGTGAAGTGTTCGCTGTCAATCCGCGGATTGATGAATCCGGGCGCAGTATTATCCTGCGCGCGCGGCTGGATAATGATGAGTTGATCTTACGACCCGGTTTATTTGCGCGGGTTAATTTGATTGTTGAAAATCGTGACAATGCGTTGATGATACCGGAACAGGCCCTGTGGCCGCAGGGTAATCAGCAAGCCGTTTACACGATTGTTGATAATAAACCTGTTCTGGTCACCGTTCAAACCGGATTGCGCCGGAACGGCATGGTAGAAATTACCGAAGGACTAAGCGCCGATGATATTGTCGTGACCGCAGGGCAAATGAAAATACGCCCCAATTCATCGGTGACGATTATTCCCACAAACGCCGCAGCAGGGGAATAAGTCATGAACCTGCCTGCGCTGTGTATCAATCGTCCGGTCTTTGCCACGGTGATGAGCCTGATGCTCGTGCTGATTGGCCTGATTTCCTATGATCGTTTAACAGTGCGGGAATACCCGAATATTGACGAGCCGATTGTCACCGTATCCACCACCTATGGCGGTGCATCGGCGGAGATTATCGAAAGCCAGATTACTCAACCCTTGGAAGATTCTTTGTCCGGGATTGAGGGGATTCAATATATCACCTCGGTCAGCCGCGAGGAGCGCAGCCAGATCACCGTGACATTCCAGGTCGATCGCGATGTCGACGTGGCCGCCAATGATGTGCGTGACCGTGTCAGCCGGGCACGAAATGATTTGCCCGATGATGTTGATGAACCCGTCATTGCCAAAGTTGAGGCCGATGCCCAGCCGATTATTTATCTGGCTTTTTCCAGCGACCGCATGAGCTCACTCGACGTTTCTGATTACGTTGATCGCAACGTAAAGGATCGTTTGCAAATTATTCCCGGCGTGGCCGAGGCCAATATTCTGGGTGAACGCCGGTATTCGATGCGGCTGTGGTTGGACCGAGCGCGCTTGGCGGCCTATAACATCACGGTGCAGGATGTTGAAAATGCCCTGCGCCAACAAAATATCGAAATCCCCGCCGGGCGCATTGAAAGTGTCGAGCGCGAATATACGGTTTTAAGTGAAACCGACCTGCGCACCGTACAGCAATTCGAAGACATGATCCTGCGACAGGATAATGGGTATCTTGTTCGCTTGCGCGATGTGGCGCGGGTTGAGTTGGGACCGGAAGATGAACGCCGCATCACCCGGTTTAACGGGCAAAGCGCTGTAGCGATTGGAATTGTCAAGCAATCGGTCGCCAACCCGTTAGAGGTGTCACAGGCCCTGCGTGCCTTGTTGCCTGAATTGGAAACACAATTGCCCGAAGGCATGCGTGTCGCCATCGCCTATGATTCATCCATCTTCATTGAGGAATCGATTAAGGCCGTTTACCACACCATTGGCGAAGCCGTGGTTCTGGTCGCTCTGGTCGTGTTTTTCTTCCTGCGCACCGGGCGGGCGACGATTATTCCGCTGGTGACCATCCCCGTATCACTGATCGGGGCCATGGCGATGATGTATGTTTTCGGATTTTCCATTAACACGCTGACCTTGCTGGCCATGGTTCTGGCTATTGGTCTGGTGGTGGATGATGCAATTGTCATGCTGGAAAATATTTATCGCCATATCGAAATGGGTAAAAAACCCATCGAGGCGGCCATGCAGGGCAGCAAGGAAATCGTCTTTGCCATTGTGGCCATGACCATTACATTGGCCACGGTTTATGCCCCGATTGGCTTTATGGAAGGGCGCACCGGGCGTTTATTTACTGAATTTGCGCTGACGCTGGCTGGCGCTGTGCTTGTTTCGGGGTTTGTGGCCCTAACCCTGACACCAATGATGTGTTCACGCATGTTGAAACACGAAGAAAATCATAGTTGGTTTTATCGCTTTTCTGAAAATCTGTTGAATGGTTTGACCGAAGCTTATAAAAAGTCGCTCGAGGCTGTTTTGCATGTGCGGCCTTTGGTGATTGTTGTTGGTTTGACTGTGGCCGGGTTGGCAGGATGGTTGTTCACCCAAATTCCATCGGAATTATCTCCGACCGAAGACCGCGGAAATATCGTGGCCATCGCATCCGCACCGGAAGGCGCATCAATTGAATATACAGACCGTTATGTTCGCCAGATGGAAGAGCTGGCCAATACATTACCGGAAGTGAACCGCGTTTTCGCCGTTGTTGGTTTTCCGCAAGTATCGAACGGCCGTATGTTTATTCGTATGGAGGATTGGGCGGATCGTGACCGATCGCAACAGGAAATGGCCGCCGAATTGGCCCCGAAAATGCGGCAAATCCCCGGTGTAGTGGCGTTTCCAACCAACCCGCCATCATTGGGCCAGCGCGCCGGAACAAAACCGGTGCAGGTTGTTGTGATGTCAACGGACACATATCCGCAAATCAACGCATTGGCGGAGCAGATTATCGACCGTGTTGCCGATCATCCGTCCATGTCGGGGATTGAAACCGACCTGAAACTGAACAAACCGCAATTGCGTGTGGATGTTGATCGCGATAAATCTGCAGATATGGGGATTGATGCCGCAACATTGGGGCGCACCATGGAAACCATGCTGGGCGGGCGTCAGGTCACGCGTTTTAAGCGCGAAGGCAAGCAATATGACGTGATTTTGCAAGTCGCCGATGTCGATCGTAAAAATCCGCAGGATATTACGAATATTTATGTTCGTGGGCAGGGTGGTGACATGGTGCCATTATCCAACCTGATTACTGTTCAGGAATCCGTCGCCCCGCGCGAATTGAACCACTTCAACAAATTAAGGGCGGTGACGATTACCGCCAACGTGAATGATGGATACACGCTGGGCGAAGCATTGGCCGTTATTGAGCGGGCTGCCAATGAAGTGCTGCCCGCCAGTGCGCAACTGGACTACAACGGCATTTCCCGGGAATTCAAGGAAAGCAGTTCCAGCCTGTATGTCACTTTTGTTTTGGCGCTGTTCTTTATTTACCTTGTTCTGGCGGCACAGTTTGAAAGTTTCCGTGATCCGTTCATCATCATGCTGACTGTTCCGTTGTCTATGACGGGAGCGTTGCTGGCGTTGTATTTCACCAATGGCACATTGAATGTGTACAGCCAGATTGGTTTGGTGACCTTGATCGGGTTGATTACCAAGCACGGTATTTTGATCGTGGAATTTGCCAATCAGGCGCAGGAAGCTGGAAAACACCGTGCCGAAGCCGTGGTTGATGCCGCTATTCAGCGTTTGCGCCCGATTTTGATGACAACGGGGGCCATGGTTCTGGGGGCACTGCCATTAGCATTGGCCAGCGGGGCTGGGGCCGAAAGCCGCCAATCCATTGGCTGGGTTATCGTGGGTGGGTTGCTGGTGGGGACGTTGTTCACGCTCTACGTCATTCCCACTGTCTATACCTATCTGTCCAGCCGCAAATGGATTCATGCGACCGGTGACAATCCAACCCCCGTCGCGGCGGAATAATCAGTACGGAATGGGATAATTGCGGTAGACGCGGTCAATATCGGCCAGCGTGTCGTTGGATAATTCCAGATCAAACGCATTCATATTGGATTTCAATTGATCCATTGATGTAGCGCCGATAATCGTAGATGTAACAAACGGCTGCATATCGCAGAATTTTAACGCCATCTGGCATGGGTCCAGCCCATGTTTTTTCGCCACGGCGTGATATTCGGCCACCGCCTTGTGCGCATTGTTGCTGTCGCGGTGAAGCGGACGTGTATCCAGCGACCAACGTGATCCGGCTGGCCGCGCCCCATTGGCGTATTTCCCGGATATAAATCCCCCGGCCAGCGGTGACCACGGCAGATATGCAATATTGTCACGTATGCAGGTTTCGGCCATCCACGGTTCATCAACACGGTTGAGCAGGGAGTACTCATTCTGCATCGACACCATGGGGGTCAGGCCATTTTGCGTGGCAATCCGGTTATAGGCCATTACGCCCCACGGCGTTTCGTTGGACAGTCCGGCATGACGAATTTTTCCGGCGCGGACCAGTTCGGTCAATGTTTGCAGAACATCGAGGAAATTATCTTCGATTTCCGCAGTTGTTTGTGTCGTAAAATCGACCGCACCACCCCAATGGTTGCGGAAATGCGGGTAGGGACGATTGGGCCAGTGCAGTTGGTAAAGGTCGATATAATCGGTTTGTAAACGGTTTAAGCTGCCCTCAACCGCTTGCAATATATTGGCACGGTCAATTTTGGATTTGCCATCCCGTACCCATGCTATCCCGGATCCGGCAATCTTTGTTGCCAGGATGATTTTGTCCCGATTTTTCCGTGATGCAAACCATGTGCCGATGATCTGTTCGGTTTTGCCATAGGTATCCGGTGTTGGCGGCACGGCATACATTTCCGCCGTGTCGAAAAAATTGACGCCGTTTGTGGTGGCGTAATCCATCTGTTCGTGGCCTTCGGCTTCGGTATTCTGCCGGCCCCATGTCATGGTGCCAAGGCAGATACGGGATACAGACAAGCCGGTGTTGCCCAGGGTTGAATAACGCATGATTTTACTCTTTCGCTTCTGTGGCCATCAAGTCCGCGGCGCGCTTGACGCCCTCGGCAAAATTATGGGTCAGGATCAGGTCCGGATAATGTTGGAACAGCTTCATGCTGACCATTATTTTCATTGGCTCTGGTTGCACCCCGGTCAAAATCACGCGGATATTGGCGCGGTGGCATCGGCGGATAAATTCCTCTAGAGCGGTTTCACCGCTGGAATCAATCATCGGTACTTGCCCCATGCGCAGGATGAAGATTTTCGGTTTCACCACCATCTGGTCTAAAACGTCCAGAAGACGGGATGAAACACCAAAGAATAGTGGCCCGCGCAATTGATAGGCCTCAACACCCTCTGGCAAGTGGGACCGCATGTCGTAATGCTGATCTTCGTGCCGAACGATGTCGGCCACATCGGATTCGACCAACGTAATGTGTGTTTGCATTTCAAAGGCATGGGTCATGCGTACCATGAATAATATGGCCGCCATGATAACGCCGACCTCAATGGCCACCGTTAAATCCACCGCGACGGTCAGGGCGAAGGTGATGAGCAAAACAGCCTTGTCCCCCCACGGGGATTTGAGCAGGTGGATGAATTTTTCATGCTCGCTCATATTCCACGCCACGATCACCAGGACAGAAGCCAGTACGGCCAGCGGGATATAGGATGCAAGCGGTGCAAGAAACAAAATAAATCCAAGCACGAAAACAGCATGCAACATGCCGGATACCGGTGATTTTGCCCCGGATCGAATGTTGGTGGCCGTGCGGGCGATGGCTCCGGTTGCGGGCATGCCGCCGAACAGGGCGCTGGCACAATTGGCCACACCTTGCCCCACCAGTTCACAGTTTGATTTATGGCGCCGCCCGGTCATCCCATCGGCCACCACAGCCGACAGCAGGGATTCAACCCCCGCCAAAAATGCGATGGTCAGGGCCGATGGGATCAATTCGGCTACACGCGTTGCCGTAATGCCCTCGGGCCATGACGGTGCGGGGATGGTGTTGGGAATGCCGCCAAAGACGGACCCAATGGTGGGCACGTCCATCTTTGTGACATAAACCAGGACAGATGCAAAAACGACCGCTACCAAAAACCCCGGAATTTTGGGCGCAAAGCGGCGTAGGCCGATAATGATACCCAGGCCCAAGGCGGCGATTAAAACACTGCCCTGCATGACCGTATCGCGCGCGTGCCAGAAAGCACCAACCTTCTCAAAAAACTCACCCGGAACGTGGTCCATTTGCAGGCCGAAAAGATCTTTGATCTGGCTGGTGAAGATAATCACCGCGATACCGGCGGTAAAACCTGTAATAACTGGCTGGGGGATATATTTGATCCATGTGCCCAACCGTGCCAACCCGGCAACAACCAATATGGCCCCGGCCATCAGCGTGGCGATGACCAACCCTTCATACCCAAATTTTTCAATGACGTTATAAATGACAACAACGAACGCCCCGGTCGGACCACCAATTTGAAATCGGCTGCCACCCAAAGCGGAAATCAGGAAGCCAGCGACGATCAGCGTAATCAGCCCCTTGTCCGGTGTGGTACCCGACGCAATTCCCAACGCCATGGCGAGCGGCAGGGCCACAATTGCCACCGTTAAACCCGCAATAACGTCATCACGAAAATCAGATGCCCGGTATCCCTGTTGCAGGACGACAAACAATTTCGGGATATAAAGATGCCACCATTTCGGGGCCAGAGATGCTGCGGGTGCTGAAGACATGGTAAGGGACTCCTTCAATGCGCCAGCATAGGCCTGCCAAACCCGTTTTTAAAGGGGATATTACGCCCGTGCGTATTGTACAGGCAGACTAACCGCATCAGCATGGCCCAGCGTTATGGCCGCATTGACAGGCCAATAGGGGTTGCGCAGCAATTCACGGCCCAGAAGGACCAGATCGGCTTTTCCCTCGCGAATAATCGCATCGGCCTGTTCCGGCGTTGTGATCAAACCGACGGCGGCGGACATGATACCCCCCTGATTTCGCACGGCATCGGCCAGCGGTACCTGATACCCCGGTCCAACCGGATAATGTTGTGCATCACCAGAACGTAAACCACCGCTGGAGCAATCAACAAGATCAACACCAGCGGATTTTAATTTGCGGGCAAGGGCGACGGAATCCTCGACGGTCCAACCGCCGTCAACCCAATCGGTTGCCGAAATGCGGACGGTCAGGGGCAAATGGTCGGGCCATACGGTTTGAACGGCGGCCACAACCTCCATCAACGCGCGGCAACGATTGCCAAACGATCCGCCATATTGATCATCGCGTGTATTGGTGAGGGGGGAAAGGAAGGAATGCAGCAAATACCCATGCGCCGCATGAATTTCCAGCCATTCGTATCCGGCCGTCACCGCACGCGCGGCGGAATCGCGGAAGGCGTGCACAATTGCGGTGATTTCCGCGTGGTTCAGGGCATGGGGAACTTTATTCTGATGGCCACCAAAAGCTTCGTTGGTGGGGCCAACAACATCCCAGCCGCCGTCGTTATTTCCAAGATGATGACCACCTTCCCATGGCACGGCGGAGCTGGCCTTGCGCCCGGCATGGCCAATTTGAATACCGGGAATGGCGCCATGATGTTTTATCATCGCATTGATGCGCGCCAGTGGTTCAATTTGGCTGTCTTTCCACAACCCGGCGCAGGCAGGGGTAATGCGGCCTTCCGCTGTGACGCCTGTGGCCTCGGCAATAACCAATCCTACTCCACCAATCGCGCGCGTGGTCAGGTGCGCCAGATGCCAGTCATTGGCATGACCATCCACCGATGAATACTGGCACATGGGTGACATGCCAATGCGGTTGCGAAGGGTGATCGATTTAATCGTCAGCGGGTCAAACAGATGGGGCATTATGATCATCACATTTCATGCACACGCCACGGATTTCCATGGAGGTGGCGAGGGGTTTAAAACCAACCCCCTTAAAATGTGAGTCTTTCAGGATCTTTTCAAGGGCTGGAATTTGCATTTCTTGCACATCACCGCATGATTGGCATATGGCAAATTGCGCGCTGTGCTCATGTCCATGCCCGTCACAGCATAAAACATACGCGTTCAGGCTCTCAATTCGATGGATCAGATGAACGGATTCCAGAAATTCCAACGCCCGGTACACGGTTGGCGGTTTTGTTCCATCCGGCATCAAACGCAGAACGTCATAGGCCCCGACCGGTTTATCGGCCTTGGCAATGACGCCGAAAACATCGCGACGCGGGTCGGTTAAACGCGCGCCAAGTTCGGCACAGATATTTTCAAGTTTGTTCGATACGCTGCACGTCATAATTATGCGGCCCGCTTTTGCTGTTCATTGCGCCAGGCCAGCATACCGCCGCCCAGGCCGAAGGCCTGATACCCGCGCGATTGCAGGTAAGCGGCATAACGCGCCGTTTTTTCACCGACGGGGCAAGCCAGCAAGATCGGGCGGTCTTTTGCAAACGGATCCGCCGCATCAATCATCGGCTCCAGCAATTCCCATGGAATGTTGATCGAACCGGGAATGGACATCATTTTGAAGGCCAGGTTCCCGCGCACGTCAATAATCAACGGATTGTGTTCCGCAATCCACGTATTGGCTTGGGCGGCGGGAACAGCGAATTGGTCGTTGGATACGGTGTATTCAAAGGCCTGCAGGCTGCCCGGTTTTTGTTTTTGGTTAAACAGATGCGGGCGGCGTTGGCGGACATAATCCGTATACCATTCACCACGATCACAAACGATAAACACGGCGGATTTACGTTCCGTCAAACTGTCGTCAATGGTGCGCAAATATTTCAGCGCACCCAGATAACTTGCGCCACTGGTCGGGCCGCACATAATGGCGCATTTTTTGACCAGATCCATCATGGCATCAACGGCTTCGCCGGAATCAACGTAAACGAAATCGGCGTAATGTTCTTTGGTGAACAATCCGGATTCCCACATTTGATCCATCGAACGAATACCCGGAATGAAATCATTCTTGCTGGCACAAATACCGATGGTTTTCAGGCCAGTGCTGCCCTCATCACGAATACGACGCGCGGCACCCAATGTGGAACCCGATGTTCCCAATCCACCAAAGAAATAATCAACACGGCCCAGATCATCGGCAATTTCCTTACCCGTTGTCTGGTAATGAATATCCGGGTTTTTCGGGTTGGTGAATTGTGACGGGAAATAGGCTTTCTCCGGGTCGTCCTTCACCGCCTTTTCGATCAGGAATTGCGGGTCGTTCGGGTCATTCGGGTCGAAACATTCGCTGCCGCCCAAAACTTCCTCAATCTCCGCGCCCAGCATGCGGATGATATCCTTCACGCCGTCTACTTTGGCCAGATAGGTGATCAGTTTCGTTTCTACGCCATAGGTGCTGGCGATCAGTTGCAAGGCCTTGGCCGTGTTGCCGGACGAATTTTCGTAGATCGTCTGACCCTTGGCCTGAATATCCGCGATATCATCACGGATCATGCCCCATGCCACGCGGTCTTTCACCGAACCGAACGGGTTCATCATTTCCATTTTGGCATACAGATCGATATTCTTCAGGCCGTGCACCTCCGCCGGGATTTTCAGCAGGGGGGTGTTGCCGATCATGTCGGTAATGCGGTCATAAATCATGATTAATACGCTCCAATTTTCAGGGCGAGGGGATTGTAAAGATCGTCACGGAACCAGCGGAAACCGGATTCCGTTTCAACAACAGCAATTTTTTCGGCGATGCGTTGTTGCAACACATGGGTTTCGGCGAAATCCATCTGGTACGCGGCGGTGTTTATAAACGCCACAACATCGCCCGTTTCCGGGATAAAGTCGGGGAATGTTTTGTGATACTGGATCATGTCATGGGTCAGGCAGAGGTTGCCCACATACATAACCCCATCATCCGCCGGTTTGCGGTTTTGGTTACGGTATAAAACAACCGGGTCCGTCATTAATTTCAACTGGGTTGCGTTCAAATTGGTGCGGTTCATATCCAGAACCACCAATTGCTCACCCATCATGGATTGCTTATTCAAATTCACACGGGACAAGGTGATGCCACATTGATCCAACAACGCCCGGCCCGGTTCAACATACAAATCCATCAAACTGTCGGACAGAATGCGGGACAAGGATTGCCCGTCAAACAATGGCAATGGCGCATCAATGACGGAGGCCAGATCGGCCGGGCCGTCATCCTTGTGGTAATGTTCCATAAAGTTTGGCGCGCCTTTTAAAACGCCACCTTCATTCCGGAACCCAAGGCCTGAATCGTTCCATGTCAGGCTATCGCGTTGGCCAAGGACGGAGGCCTTTAATTCCTCAACATACGCGTTCCATTCATCCTGAGATGCGGCATAGCGAATGCGATACCCACCACCAATATCAATCCCGCGCGGGGACAGGCCACGGTTCATGCATTCAAAGGTGAGTTGCAGAATGGTTTCAATGGCCGGCGGGCGGCGAATGTAATCGCCCGCGTTGAAGTGGAAGCTGAACCCATGGAAATCCAGAACATCTTTATGCGCGACCAGATAATCGATGATCGCCGGGGCGTGTTCGACATTGTTGGCGAATGCGCTGTCCTGCGCCGTGAATTTTACGCGGTCGGGTTTAAACCCATCCAGACGGACAAGAATGCGGGCCTTTTTCCCCGACGGCAGAAGGGATTGCGTGGCAATAATCTGCGCCATTTCCGTCATATTATCGACGTTAATCAACACGTCTTGTTGCAAGCACAAGGACAAATAATCGGCGTTTTTCGGCCCCGTCGCCTCAATCCGTGATGGATGGAATCCGGACGCCAGTGCGTTTTTCAATTCACCTTCGGATGAAACGTCCAAGCCAACATTGGTCATGGCCGCGCGTTTTTTCAGTGCGGCGGATTTGTTAGGTTTGGATGTGTAAAAAATCCGTCCCTGCAATTGCCGATCATCATATATTTTCTGGAACGAGGCAATCGTATCCGCAATGTGATCCGGGAACATAATGTTCAACGGCGATCCAATCCCATCGACCAGAGAGAAAACGAGGGCTTGATCGGCCAAAAACCGTTCGATCATCGGGTGAATGGCGGCGCGAACGCGGGGGCGCGAACGGTCAATCGTGGTCCCCAACATTTGATCGGCCAGACAGAGATCGTCTTTGCGTACGGCGTTTGTCATTTATGCCACCTTGGTAATTTTGAAATCCGGGTCGATTTGGCTCATCACATCGCCGTATCCTTGCTGAACCCATTTCTTCTCGTTCAGTTTTGTATGCAGGGCATACAGCATGGCCATGCGGTCTTGCGCGGATAAAGCAGGTTTTGATGCGGCCAGCATGATCTTTTCCATCGCGGTTGCCATGTCGCCGGTTACGAAATCGGTTGAGATCGCATCGCCACGCTGGCGCAGTTTTTTCAGGGCCGATGTATGGGGAAGTGCGGCAATCGGGGTCATGCCGGTGGCCTTCACAATAAATTCGATATCGGATTCATCTTCGATCTTGTTGGCGACCAGATGGATCAGGCCGTCAATGCCGGATTCGCGGGCCAGTTCCATATAGAGGCGGCACACTTCCGCCGATTCCGGTGTGGGTTCGGCGATCAGGACAATGGCATCGAACTGCAAATGCATGGAATAGGCAAAAGCATCAGTGCCCGCCACCATGTCACAGACAACCCAGTCATTGTCATTCTCCAGCGCAATGTGGGACAGCAGATTTTCGGCCACGAACAAATGGCTGTGGTAACAGGTTTGGCCAATGCCGTCCTTGTCATACGTCCCCACGCTCATCAAATTCAGGCTGGGTGCGTCGTTGATACGCACGGAATAGGGGGCCAGCGCCGCATCATCAACGGAGCGGACCAGATTTGATCCCTCACCAGGCGGTGTGGTGGGCAGGAATTTGGAAATATCGGCCACGCGGGCATTTGTGCCCTTGATATAATTGCGGATAACATCGGCCACATCGGGGTTGGCCATCAATTTATCCATGGCAACCTCAACCCCCAGAAGGCCGGAAAGGTTCATATTCACATCCGCATCAATGGCCAGAACCGGACGGTTTTGAACCGCGTTCATATACCGGGTGAACAACGCGGATGTCGTGCTTTTCCCCGAACCACCCTTACCAGCGAATGCGATTTTCATGTTATGCGGCTCCTTGCATTTTTTGAATGGTTTGCATGGCGTTGATGATCATGTCGGCGGCGCGGACAATCTCCATCTCCGTCGTAAAACGCCCGAATGACAGGCGTATGGATTCACGCGCCGGTTGATCTGCACCGGTCATGGCGCGGATAACATGCGAAATATGACCTGTGCGTGTGGCATTGCAGGCGGATGACGGGCTGAACGCCAGATCGGGCAGGGCGGCAAGAAGGTCTTCGTTCGTAATACCGGGGACACGGATGTTCAGGATATTCGCCGCACGCCATGCCGCATCGGAATGACCATTGATGACCAAATCCGGCAAAGTCCCCTTTAATTTTTTCAGGAACAAGGTGCGCAAAGCTTCCATCTTTGCCAAATCATCGGCCAGTTCGATGTGAACCAGTTCTGCCGCCTGTCCAAATCCGGCGCACAATTCTGTGGCTACGGTTCCGGCGCGCATGCCGCCTTCGTACATGCTACCGAACAGCAGTGGTTTAATGTGGGCACGGATATGGGGGGCGATGTACAAGGCCCCCATGCCCTTGGGGCCATAAATTTTATGGGATGATAATGTGACCAGATCCGGATGGCCGCATTGATCCAACGTAAAATTCATCTTACCAACGGCTTGGGCAGCATCGGAATGGAAGATGATCCCCGCCGGCAAAACCGCACGAATTTCGGCCAGGGGTTGGATAGTTCCCACTTCGTTGTTCAACCCTTGCACAGACACAAAACCGGTTTGCGGCGTGATTGCGGCGGCGACCATATCGCCCTCAACCATGCCACAGGGTTTGGGTTGAACGTAGCTTACGGTGAAACCGCGCTTTTCAATTTCCGCCATCGGGCCCAAAACGGATTTATGCTCGACCGCTGTGGTCACGATATGGGTTTTGCCGATGGAGCGCAGGTAATCCAACACGCCAAATAATGCCATGTTGTTGGACTCGGTCGCGCCCGATGTGAACACAATGCTGTCCTTTGGGGCGGCGATACAATCGGCCACCTGTTCACGGGCCAGATCAATATGGGCGGCGGCTTTCATACCGAATGAATGGACGCGTGCCCCGGCATTGCCGAAATCGTTGCGCATGCAATCATCCATCACGGCATGAACGCGGGGGTCCAGCGGTGTGGATGCGCCGTAATCCATGTAAATGGGGTCGGTCATTCTTTTGAAATCCGTTAAATGGGCCCAAGACCCGGAACTGTTACAGAATAACACTGTTATAAAGTAACAATACCGGGCGTCAAGGGCAGAATTGAAGAGAAATCTAGGGGCGCAGTGTCGTGCACATCGTTGATTTATCAGTCAATTTTTTCCATTCATCCGCAGGCAGGCCTGGATTTTGCATCGGGTGCTGTTGATGATGGTTGTCTTGGTGGTGGTGGTCATGCTCATTGCCGCCATGGTTATCATGCCCACCCGTCAACGATATGCCCGCAGCGATACCAAAGGCCAAAGCTGCAGAGCAGCCCAGTTTCCATGCAGAACTTTTTACGCCGCGCCATTTATCAATCCCATAGGTCACAGCGGTGGCAATCACCGGAGCGGTGAACATCATCAGGCCCGCCATGGTGCCAGCGGATACAGCCGTACCGGATGCAGCGGCAATCGCCGGAATGGCGATGCAACCAACATGGGATACCGCGGCACCGCCAGCGCCACCACCCACGCATAGGGCGCAGCTTCGGAACGCATTGCGCAAACCGCCAGGGATTTTATCGTACACACCAACCAAAACCGGGTGTGCGGATTGATGGGCTTCGGCAAAAATTTGCATCGTCGTTGTTTCGAAACGACGGGCCAGCGCCTTCATTGTTTCCGGATTGTTGTGCATGAATGTTTCAGCGGCGGTGCGAATGGCTTCAAATTCCGGCTTGTGGGCCTGAGCCTTTAAATGCAAAGGCACGGCGGCATAGCCGGGTGCGGTGTAACCAGTGAACAGCTCAACAGTGGCTTCATCCAGAAAGGCGGTATCCTTCACCGGATCTTTGGGTAAATTCAGGCCCTTGATGCTGATGTCATGTTTATAGGATGCAATATCCATGGCCCGGCGCAAGGATTCCATATCCTGATCCGCGGTTTCGCGGTGCCAGTTCATATTGCTCTTGGCGACGGCGATGCGGGCCTTGTCTGTGGCCAATTCATATTTGCTGTATCCATCACATCCGAACATGGACGGCATGGCTTGTTCAATACGGAATGTTGACACGGCCACCAGCGCGACGGCATAGCGGGCAGGGTTAAAAATGCCATTAACGGGGTTTGTGGCAATCTCACGGGCCACGGTTTTGTGGAATTTGCACATAATATTTCACTCTTTCGTTTGTGATGTTGATTTGATGTTTTTTTTCAATCAAACGAAAGACGGTGGGGCGCGTGACGACGCGCGGGCAACGGCATGGCGGTCACGAATATGATCGGACCAGACATCAACGAAGTTAGAATAAGGTGTCGTGATACCCGCCCATGTTACAGGGTGCGGTATATCGCCGGACAGAACGGGGGCAAATGGGCAATGTTCACCGGATTGTTGGTGGTCTGTACCATTTACGGGCTGTCCCTGCGCATCCACCGTGATGGTTTGCGTGCCGAATCCGGAGCAGATGACCATGGTGAATGTGCCATCATCGCGATCACCGGGCATGTATCCGACAGGGATCATCGCGCGCAAAAAAACGGCCAGAACCACCAGGGTGACGGCCAGCATTTTGATCCAGTTTTTGGCAGGAGACGCAAATGTCATGGCGCGAAGAATATCGGATTGACCTGCGGGATGCAAAAAAGAAAATATTATTATAATTCAGTGCCTTAGATTTATTCATTACCACTCTGAAAAGGCATGGCCGCAATATATACATTGCGCCTCTGGCGTGACAGAATATGGCCCTTCGTCAACAAAGCCGCATACGGAACGATGCCATGCCGGATGAAACCGCCCCGATCACCCAGACACCCATGTCCAAATGGAGGGATCATTCCCTGTTCCTGCCTGCTTCTATGGCGCGCTGGCTTTTGGTGTTCTTGTTTATTGCCGGGGTGTACTTTTTTCATGGCTTTATTGTTCCGGCACTAACGGCATTGGTCATCTCTGTGGCAACGTGGCCGCTTTATAAAAAACTGCTGAAGGCGCTCAATTATCATAAATCATTATCGGCAACGATTGCGCTGTTGGTCGCGATTGTGTTTTTGGTCGTGCCCCTCGGAATCCTGACATCATACGCCATCAAGGAAATAACCATCTGGCTCGCCTGGGCGGTTGAAGCCAATGCAAAGGGGGCGGCGGTTCCCGTGTGGATAGCGTCCCTCCCTGTTGCGGGGGATTGGCTGGCGCAACAATGGGACTTGTATATCGGTCACCCCGGCATGATTGGCACATTCGTACAACAAATCAGCGGATCGAATGTCGGGTCGATCTATAGCGGTGTGCTCACCGCCAGTGGAAGCTTGCTGCATATTTTGCTGACACTGATTTTCATTCTGATCACATTGTTTTTTATCTATCGTGACGGATTGTCGTTCGTTGATCAGCTCGACCGGATTGGCGAATATGTATTCCCCGGACGTTGGACGCGCATTTCACGCATCGTGCCGATGGCCATCAACTCAACTGTTGTCGGAATGGGAATTATCGCGATTGGCGAAGGGATCGTTCTGGGCACTGCCTACTGGATTGCGGGCGTTCCTTCACCGGTAATGCTGGGGGTCTTAACGGGCATTATGGCGATGGTTCCTGGCGGGGCTCCGTTATGTTTCACACTGGTTTCAACATATCTGGTCGCCAGTGGTGCTCCGCTTGAGGGCATGTTGCTATTCGCCTGGGGCGCATCGGAACTGTTTTTCGTTGATAAATTCTTGCGTCCGCATCTGGTCGGCGGCCCGATCCGCCTGCCGTTTCTGCCTACATTCTTTGGCCTGATTGGCGGGGTGAAAACGATGGGGTTTGTTGGTCTGTTTATCGGCCCTGCACTGATGGCCTTGATTATTTCCATCTGGCGCGAAGCGATCGACGAATTAAGTGGGAAAAATGACGTGCGCGAAGGATCGCCTACACACTCATGAATCGTTACGGTCTGATCCTTTCTATTCTTTTCGCGCTTATCCTGTCAGCCTGTATGTCACCGGATGCCGAAGCCCCGCGCGGAAGCGAAGCGGAGCTGGAAAAAGAACGACGGGCGCAAGTTGAGATGGTGTTTAACACCCGCCTGGAAGAAGAGCGGAAAGTTTTAAGTATTGGATACAATATTTACAAGGCAAACGTCGATATTTGTCCGGTTTATGGCTATGCGATCGGCATATATGTCTGGAATAAATATTACTTCGATCGGGAAAACCGCTCGATTGCCAAGCGCCTGTTTCATATCGGTGAAACTTTGCAAATCAAACACATCATGCCTGGAAGCCCCGCCGATATTGCAGGATTGCAGGTGGGCGACCGCTTGGTCAGTTTGAATGGCAAGGATATTAACAAGGGGCTGTATGCCTACCGTGATTTTTATCGTGATCTGAATAAACTTTTCAAGGATCAAACTGTTAATCTGGTGGTGCAACGCGGGACACACAACATTCCTGTAACGTTATCACGGGACAAGATATGTGGATTTGGATTGGTTTATGACGAAACAGATATGGAGATCAATGCCTATGCGACCGGGCACCGCGTTGTAATCAAAAGAGGGTATTACAAATTTGCGGAGAACGACGAGGAGTTAGCCAGCGTTATCGGCCATGAACTGGCGCACAATGCGATGCTTCATATTGATAAGGGGCGGTGGAATTCTGCACTCCCGATTATTGCGGGGATTGCGATTGATATCGGCAATATCCTTAATGGAACAGACATCAATTCCGATGATGTCTATAAGTTGAAAGATTATACAGACCTGATTTATTCCCCGTCATTTGAACGTGAAGCCGATTATGTCGGTATGTATATGATGGCACGCGCCGGGTATGATACCGCCAATGTTGCGCATGTGTGGCGGCGCATGGCCGTGGAAAAAAACGGCGCTGGCATTGATGTGGACATAATGAATTCGCATCCATCGCGGCCAGATCGTTTTATTTCCATGGAAAAGACGCATAAAGAAATCATGCATAAAAAGCGGCGCGGTTTACCTGTTTTACCGAAAATGGAGCAGGGCAAAACATTGCCCCTTGTCGATCCGCCCGCAATCCGTAAGGGGGGCATGCACTGACCAGAGTGCGCCTGTATGGATCACCTATTCAGGGTTGTTTTTCCGATTGACGACCCATTCCGTTGCTGTAGCCTGCTTGCGGCTCTTTCAGTACGGGAATTTCGCCATGCATCGTGTCATTGTTTTTGCTTTGTGTTCCGTCTCATGTCTGTGCCTGACCACCGGGGCTTTTGCGCAATCCGCCAATACCGGTGGAAATCGGTATTCTGGAACGGAATGGGAAGGGCATTTTGTAACAAAGCCACCTGCGGAAACAAAACAAAGCATTGGGTATGATTTCACGCTGAAATCCACATTGGCGATTGACACAGGATTGTTTGTTCATGGTGATGCGTGGTTTGGTGAAGCCACCGCAAATATTGGACAAAAAAGCGATGTCTGGCACGAAGGTGATGTTAAGGCTGGTTTTGAAATTGAAACCGGTTTTTATGGTGATACACATATCAAGGCCGCACTTAATGCCATCTATGCATGGCAAGTCGGCGATACGGATGCGGCCGGTTCAACGGTTCCCGATGAAGATCAAAGCAAATTATTACCCGAAGACGCCTATATCCGCATTGATTCAGGAACAAATTTCCCGGAGCTGGGCGAGGGTGCCAGGTCTTGCTCACCATGTCACCAACAGCGGGTGAACAATTCAGCAAGATTGCCTCGATCGCTGTGATTATGACCCTGTTGCCCTATATTTACTCCGCCATTTCAATCAAGGTGTTAGGGTATAAGAAAATGTCGGCGAAGCAATACAGCTTCTACGTCACCATGGGGGTCATCGCGGCGCTCTATAGCCTGTGGGCATTGGTCGGATCGGATGGCGACCAGGTCCGCTGGTCCTTGATCTTCGTGATTTGTACCATCATCTTCTACTCCGCTTCGGTCACTCGCCAGCGCGAGATTGAAGAAACAGGCGTGCACCCGGGTGGAGCATCGCCGGTTTGGGTCCGTTATTTCGCCCTGACCGCAACCATCGTGGCTCTGGTCACATTCTTCTGGGTATCGATGTACGGGAACCAGGAGCATCATCGGAAAATGCAGCGGGCACCCTTGCCGGGCATTATGACGGATGCCGCAAAAACAGAATAAAAAAAGGGCCGGATATTCGTTCCGCCTTTTTTTATTTCTGAAGTACATCACATCGGCCGCGCACCAGCACGGGCGCGGGTGGCGTGTTGCACCACTTTTGACACTTCCAACGGGTTGGCGTCATTGCGCAGAATATGGCCAAAGGTCAATATTCCCGTCACTGCACCCTTACCATTGGTGACGATTAGCCGGCTGACATTGTTTTCACGCATCAGGTCGGCCGCTTCTTCAAGGCTGTCATTTTCATCACAGGTATAAAGAACGCGAGTCATGTAATTTGCGACTTTTTCCCTGGATGTATCCTTGCCATTCGCAACGGCACGAATGACGATGTCGCGGTCTGTGATAATCCCGGTGATATTATCTTTTGTACCAACGGGCAATATTCCGCAATCTATCGCGATCATTTTTATTGATGCATCTTTCAGGCTGGTGTCCGGTGATATGATAACCGGATCGGCCGTCATTATTTCTTTGACTGTTGTGGATCTCATGACTGATCTCCTTCCATTCGAGAATGATGGGATGTCAGATTGAATCTGGCGTAGGTATATGAAGAAACGCTAATAAAAAAGCGCCTAAATGACAGGTAGGTGCAATGCACACCGCTTCAAGAGATAGATAAAAAGCCGCATATTTATTGATGTTTTTCAATATATTCGACCAGTTTTAAGGGGATGTTAGCCTTTTGGCGATACGGTGGGCATTGAAAAAAACAGAGTCTCACCAAGAGAACGACAAGGAATGGCGCCTATGGCGGGGGTGAATAAACAACAGGCAGAGCAGGCCATTGCGGCCACACTGGCCCAGAAGCAACCAATGACATGGCAGCAGGTTTATGACCTGCAAACCAATTTGCGTGCGCTGGATTACGCGCCGGGCCGTTCCGATGGAGATTTTGGTTCCCTGACCAGCAAAGCCGTCATGCGGTTTTACAACGATCACCCCGATCTTGCTGCCTCCGCCGGATCGCAAGTCCGCAGTTATCTTTCACAAAACGGTCATGCAACAGAATTAAAGGCCTTGGCAGATCAAAACCCGCCCCAGACCCGCAATGACGCGCTTTCAAAAACTTTTGAACAATCCGCACAACCTACGAACACCAACAGGCTGGATAGCCTGATCTCAAATCCCGATCCACTGAACAAAGCGCAGATAAAATCCATTCAGGGCGATTTGAACGCGCAGGGCATTCCAGTCGGGATCGATGATGGTATTCTGGGCCCCAAAACGGCCAGCGGTATTGTTCAGCATCTGGCAAAAAATCCGGCTCTGGCCGATACGATGAGCACAGACCTGATGCGCGATTTAATGCGCAACGGACAAAGCGAAGCGTTGGTCGCGATTACAAAAAATTCTCCAGCCATTCAGGCCCGCATAGGCGAGATGGTAAAAGCCAATCCCGATCTGGCAACGACCACAGACCATGTGATGGTTAGCGACCTGCAAACATTATTGATCGCAGGTGGCCATGGGGCCGGCGGCATTGATGGTGTGGTCGGCAGCCAGACAATCGGTGCCGTTGACAAATACATGGCGGCCAGCGGTGAAAAAATTGACCTGGTGCGCTCTGAACCAAAGGCAGCCGGTCCGATCAGAGGCGCGGCGGATTGGCTGGCCCCTGTGTCACGTCCCGTTTTGGGGGATAATGGGTTTGGTGTGGCCAATGCCACTATTGAACGCGCATGGGCAAACGTATCGCGTACCCAGGTACCCCATGGTGCAGAATTTACGCCGGTTGGTTTGCAAAATCCCGGTCGTCCGCTGGTCGTCATTGATCTGGGACATGGCGAGGATGTAAGACGGAATAACAAGCTGGATGATGGTGCCATCTCTGCGCACGTACAAGGTCCCCATATGCGCAGCGGCTTAAGCGAAACCGAAGTTGTTGATTCACTGGCAAAGCCCCTGGCCGCACGATTGCGGGAACAGGGATATGACGTGGCCTTTACCCGCAACCCCGGGGAACAATTCCGCTTGGAGGGAGATAAGGGCCAAACCCTGCACAAACGCCCTGAATTTGCCCACACACTGGCGCGTGAGATGGGGGCATCTGATGTCTTGTTTGTCAGCCTGCACGCCAACAGTGCCAGCAACCCATCCGCCAATGGATCTGATGTCTACATCAATGGGGGAAACCGTGTTGCAACGTCACCTGATTCCCAAGCTCTGGCCGGAAAAATTGCTGGGTCTTACCATTTAACCCCGAACCAAAACACAGGCATTCATGCTGCTGATCTCGGGGTTTTGCGCCATTTTGAGAAGGGTGCACCCGCTATGGGACATCATGCCGCGGTTCTTCTGGAGGTGGGATTCCTTAGCAACCCGAATGATGCGAAAAATCTGGCCGCGATGACGCAAAATCCAGATCATCACGCCCGCCAGATTGCCGATGGTATTGCTGCATTTGGTGCAGAGGCAGGGTTAAAACCCCAGCCGCTAATGGCCAACCAATCTCCGAACAGCGCCGCATTCAATATGGCTCACAATAACACGCTCGGCACAGTGGATCAGGGCACCACACCAACGCCAGAGCGTGCGCCGCAATGGGCCATGCAGGGAATTGGGCTGTAAATCTGTATTATAATTTTTCAGCTAAGGGCAGGCGGCAACGATAACAACCCTGCCACATCGCTTTCCAGATAACTTTCCGGCTTCATAAAGCGGGTTTTGACGCCACCGCGCAGGTCGTAAACAGGTTCCAACCGTGTGCGCGTGGCCAAAATACCAATGGGCGCATTCACCACATCGGCGGCGGCATATAAATTCTGTGTGATGCGGAATTGGGTTTCGTCCAGTGGAATATCGGGGGCTCTGTCCATCTGCACAGTGCGATAACATTCAATAACACGCGAAAATTCAGCGGCCCGATTGCGGATGGACATCTCATGAAATAATTCCGGCCACAGAATACGCAAACCATCGCCGTGATTGAAATTTTTCTTCGCTTTTTGCCCGGACACCATTTCATAGCTTAATCGTTCAACATTCAGGAAATATTGTTCCAGAAACGCCAATGTGATCGCAGGTGTATTGTTGTGATCCGGATCGTGATGCAGGAATTGCGCGGCCAGTTTTTCAACAATCGTGCGGGGCGGACGTTCATCACCGACCAATAACGGCCATGCAATATCAAAATCCGCCATGATTGATGCGTTGAGTGTGGCCCGCGCCCCGTCGCGGTGAATTTTGTGCGCACGGTAAAGATGGTGCAAACCATCACCATATTTTTCCGGGTTGCGGCTGGCGCGACCATGATCGCGCACGCTTATCATCGCCTCGACCAAACCCAGAACGGAAAAAATGGGCAAGCACGCATGGGCTGTTAACCGTTCGCCGGAAATGGCGCGCCCCTGTAACGCCCTGGGATCAACGCCAATCGCTTCGCGCGGGGTAATGCCGGGGCCAACCATTTTCTCACCGCGCTTGGCGGGGCGGGAACTGGCATTGCCCGCTTTCATGGCCAGCCACGGCGCACGGACCAGCAATTCATCAATCGCCACATTTTTTTGCGTCAAGGTATCAAATGCACGCCCGGCCGTTTGCGCGTACAGCCACGCATCATATTGCCCATGGTGACGATTCAGGCCGGGGCGGGATACGGGGTCGGGCATTTCACCGTAAATACCCGCCTTGCTGTATAAATTCTGTGCGGCCAACGCCTCCATCGTGCCAACGGCAACCGGGCCGGGGCAGAACAGGACGTTTTGCTGGTGCCCCTGAACGGTCAGGGTGGAGGGACCAATATCCGTCGCCCGCGCATCCGCTGCCGCCCGCCCGTGCACGGCGGGAATTTCGGTGACACGGCCACCACCACGTTGCAGGGCATGGCCACCACCATTCATAATGCTGGGCAGGACATGGCGCAGGTCACGATATTTCCGCCGCATTTTTTCCGCCACGCGGTAAATGTCGATCGCGGCTTCGTATTGAGCGTATTCGGCTTCGCCCCGGCCATCCTGCCGCGTGGTGTCGCTCTTGGCGATCATCACCAATAACCGCCCGCGCGCCGCCACATGGGCGCGGAACGTTTCGTTATCCAGCAATGTTTCCAGAGTATTGCCCAGATTCATCAAATCATGCACGGATTCCGATAACATGGTCAGGTCAATCCGCGCCCCGTCATCCGCCACAACATTCCCGGTGATTTTCAGCAGGAGCAACGCCGCCAGCGCATGGGCCGGGTGCGTCGTTTCCGCGATGATCAGTTTTTCGCACATATCCGGGTTTTGCCCGATCACGCGCAACCGCCCGACAATCATCGCGGATTCATCATCGGGCAGATCGGTGGCGGACGCCATGCGCGACAAAACTGCGTCATCACGCAACCATGCCGCCAGTTTTAATTGGATATGGTCCAGACCAATCGCATCCATATCCTGTTTGTTTTCCAGCCCACATAAAACGGCCAATTTTTTCACCGCGGCCAGAATATCAACGGCATTGTGGCGAATATCAATTGTGCCAAATCCAAATCCGAAACAATGTAACAGATAACGAAAATCCTGAATCTGTTTCTGCGCCGCTTCATCCGGGCAATCGGCGATGATGGATTGGATTTTCTGGCAAACGGAATCAATCTGAGTCTGCGGCCCGGCCTGTGCCAATATCTTTTGCAATGTATGCAGGGCCAGCATCGTCGGTTGATGATCCGTGTGAATGGATTGCAAGGTCAGTTGATAACGATCGGCAATGGCCTGACGGTGCAGGGCAATCCCATCGGCCAAGACTTGCGCGGTCAGGGCGGGGTTGCCGTCGGCATCACCCAATGTCCATGAACATGGTACAATCAATGCGCGGGTGATATTCACGCCCTGATCGGCATAGCCATGATCCGCAATCGCCTTGATAAACAAATCCCGGTGGGCCAGCGCGACATCGTAAATGGAATTGAGGGTGTTGATACTCTCCCGCGCTTCATCCAGCGGCGTTTTCCGATCCCCCACAATGGGTGTTTGATAAAGGTGGAGCAGGGCATCGTGCAAATCATCCGGCGTGGCGGAGGGGTCTACAATCACACGGGCCACATCGGTTTGGGCGATGGTGTAATCCACCGTTGTCGGATTGGTGGGGTGGCCGGTGATGCTGAACCACGCAACCGCATTATCATCCAAAAATTGCTGGACCTGTTCCGGGGCGACGCCTTCCTCTCGAAACCGTCGCATGACGAAATCAATCGATCCGGCGGTGGTGGTTTTGATTTTGTTATGCGCCTGTACCACCGTGGTGGTTGCCAATGTCCGCGCCAGTCGGGCGAGGTGATTGATCTTCGCATCATGTTCGGCCAGTTTTAATTGCTGGTCCGCGCTCAGCCCTTGCCACAACGCAACGTATTCTTTCATGCGTGTGGTTTTATTCTCACCCTGCTGAATGTCCTTGCGCCGTGCGATCAACGCAAAACTATCGGGGTCCTGCGTTGCCACAATCCCCATATATCGCCGCGTCAGCAAACGCTCCATCCGCCGCGTGTATGATTTGTCCTGAATGGGGGTATCTATCTGATTATTCATGGCTTCTCCAGAGTATCAGAATAAAGTTACGCCGAAATAAAAAACGGACCACTCTGTTCAGCGGTCCGCCCTTCATGCCCAGAAATCTGCCGTTTTCATGCCTGTTGCGGAACGGCAACCCGGCTTCGCAAGACCTGCCGCCGCCATACGACATAGGCCGCAAATCCCCAATCCCCCGCCATCAGGAAGAACGGATAGGCCATGGTGTGCACCGTAAATTCCGGCACGGCCAGCAGGGCAAAGAAATACCGCAACCCCGCCCAGAAATACGACACCGGCGGCTCACCCCACGGGTCATTCCACGATTTGCGAATGGTGGGGTAATAACTGAGGATATCAATCGCCATCAACGCAATGATGGCAAAGAACGGATTTTGCGTGCCCATCCACACGGGGATAACGGCCAACGCACCCACAAAAGCCAACCAATCCGACCGCGTAATATTTTTCTCCCCCACGAACAGGGACAAAAACGCAATCAACAGGCAGGTGACGGACACAAACACCAAAGCCCAAACCGACGCCCCGCCATCCAGCGTAAATTGCGCATACGCCCCAATCCCCACCATAATCCCCCAGTTCAGCCAACTGAAAACGTGCGGGCGCGTTTCCTTCTTATAGATGGAATGGAAATACGTCGCATACCGGATCAGCAAGACCAGAATGGCCAGACTGACGAACAGGATTTCGCGGGAGAAGGGGATGTCGGTGAACATGATGTTTGAGTTGTATCAGGCGCCTTGGCTGAGAACAAGAAAACAGCATTTTTAAAGATGTTAAACGAAATTACTATTAGAGACTGCGACTTATGGCTAAAATCTGCTATTTACTTACCCAGGGCTGTTCCTAACCTCTATAGGATTAACAGAACAGGGTTTTTATGCTTTAAATGCAAGCTCAATACATGACGGGGAAAAGCAACATGAAAACTGATGTAGAAACCGATATAGACGATGTTGAAGAGCTAATTAACGTTCCTGTAAAGGAACGGCGCCTCATTACTCAACCATATGACAATAGCGTTTCATCATTGATCGAGGCGGTGAGCAGTAAAAGGCTATATCTGAAGCCTCTTCATGATCGACCACATTTTCAGCGGAATTACGTATGGGACAAAAAATTTGCGTCTAGGCTTATAGAGTCTATAATTTTAAACGTCCCAATTCCTCCAGTCTACCTATCTGAAAACGAAGAAAACGAGCTTGACGTTATTGATGGTCAGCAGAGAATCTATTCTATCTATATGTACGTGAAGAATCAGTTTCAATTAAAGGGTCTGGAAGTTTACTGGAACTATAACGGCCTTCGCTTTCATGAATTACCGGCCATACATCAAAGAAGTATTTTAAATTACAGTATACGAAGTGTGGTCATCACTAATCAGTCCCACCCTGAAATCAAATTTGACGTTTTTGAACGTCTCAATACAAATACGCGACCACTTAACTCTCAGGAGTTGCGTAACTGTATGTATAGAGGGAATTTAAACGATCTTCTTCATGAATTGGTTCTACATAAACCATGGTTAGATATTCAAGATACCAAAGAGCCGCAAGGGCGCATGCAAGATGCCGAAATGATTTTAAGGTTCTTTGCATTTCATATTGGTGGCGTAAAGAACTATAAGACGCCTCTGAAAATATGGCTTAATCACACCCTAAAAGATGGGAAGCATTATGATCCCAAGAAAATAGCTAAGTTAAAAAACGCGTGGGAAGAGTCGATTGATAAGATATTGTTAGTGTTTAAACCAGAAGAAGCTTTCAGAAGGCCTGATGAAAAAACAGGGAAGTATAGCAGAACACTTAATAAATCTATTATGGATTTACAGCTCTATTATTTCTCAAAAAAAAGCGTCGATTTTCTTAAACAAAACAAAAAAGAGATAAGAAGAGCGTTTCAAGCCATTCTTGAAGATGACGCGTTCAAAGATTTATTAACAAAATCTGTAGACCATAAGTCTCGAACAGAGGCACGATTCAAAAAATGGGATGAATTTTTTGGGCATTTGGGTTAAAAAATGCCGAAATATACTTCCGCATATTCTGATTTTATAAAGAGACTAGATGAAATCTCTAGCATTCAAAAAATGGCCAAGGCCATAGAAAAGCCCTTTTATAGCCCACCAGAGATAAACATTTATTGTCGAGCAGGCATAGTGCTTTTGAATAGTCACATTGAGGGCTATTTCAAAGATATTATTACGCTTGTCATAGATAATATTCATGAAAAGAAGGCCAAGAAAGACAATCTCGGAAAGGGGTTTCTTTACTATATGTCCCTGGATCTATTGCAGGGGTATACAGACACTAATGATCCCAACAAAAAATATGAGATACTTTCTAGTCTTTTCCAAAGAGACGGCTCTATTTGGAATAAAGATCCGACATTCCAAACTCGCTTAGAGGCCGAGCGATATACTAATAAGATACAATCCATACAATGCGATAAATTATATAAGTGGGTAAATCATCTGGGCTGCACGTCTTTTAAATCGCAGATGAAAGCAAGGCTAACCAGCAGCTATTTCCCATGTGAAAACATGATAAATCGTATATCTGATTTGAGAAATGACATCGCACATGGCGGCATTACAAATCCTATAACCACCTCAGATCTTAAGCCTATGGTAGATTTATCAAAAAAGTTTTGCTGCGCTTCAGACACGGTGATTGCTAATTGGGCAAAAAACGTAGGCTGTCCAATTAGGTAACTTTATTTAAATCTTGGACTTAGCAAGTCTCTGTGAATGATGGCGAAAGTAGCGGGATTACTTCGCACTTGTCAAAGCTGCAATTTTCTAAATTCGCTACCGCTCATTAAGCAAATTGTCGAACCATGGGTTCGTTCACCGCACGCCACGCAGCCATTAAAAAAGCCCCCACTGGCGGGGGCGTTTTTTAATGGCGGAGAGGGTGGGATTCGAACCCACGGAGGGCGTGAACCCTCGCTGGTTTTCAAGACCGACATGGGTTCGCTATCCGATTGTTTTAGTTGAACAAAATTATTCATTTTCCAAAAGTGTGTAAGGATTTGTGAAAGTGTGTAAGACCTGTGTAACTCAAATCTTTGCAAAAACCATCACATCCTAGACGCAGCTTTGAGGCTTTCAAGTATAGAGATTTTACCTTGCTTTGAAAGGGGGCAAAGCTGCCCTGCTTGCAAGTCCAAATTTGGAGATAATTTGGATGCGGCATTGCCATATAAGTAAAATTATATATCATCGTAGTTCCTAGGCGCTCCGCCAATTTTTCATAGAATAGATCACAATGACCGAAGAACAAAAACAGAAGCTGGAAGCCCAGCTTTGGAAGATTGCCAACGAATTGCGTGGCAAGATGGGCGCGGATGAATTCCGTGACTATATCCTTGGGTTTATCTTCTACAAATACCTCTCCGAGAAGCAGCACCTCTTTGCAAATAAATTACTCGAAACTGAAAAAGTGAAAGAGTACAGCCTTGTAAAAAACAAGGCTGACCTCAAGGCCATTCAGGAAGAATCGCTGGAAAATCTTGGTTACTTCTTGCGACCTGACGAATTGTTCAGCGCCATTACCGAAAAAGGCAATATCAAGATTGATGAAGAAGATGAGGATGCAGAAGACAACTTCATCATTCCAGATTTGCAAGCTATCCTGAGTTCCATTGAAACAAGTACGATGGGCAATGAGAGTGAAGATGATTTCAACAAGCTCTTTGAAGATATTGATCTCGCCAGCACAAAGCTAGGGCGCAGCCCGAAAGCACGAAATATACTAATTGCAAAAGTTCTTAAGCATCTTGATGAAGTCGATTTCCGCCTTGATGAAATTGAGTCTGATGTTCTGGGTGATGCCTATGAATATCTGATCGCACAATTTGCATCCGGTGCGGGCAAGAAGGCGGGAGAATTTTATACCCCCTCACAAGTTTCAAAAATTCTGGCGAAAATTGTTACGCTGGGTAAAAAGAAAATTAAAAACGCCTATGACCCCGCTTGCGGGTCAGGTTCATTGCTCTTGCGGATAGGGAGAGAAGTTAAGGTTGGAGAGTTTTATGGACAGGAATTAAATCGTACAACCTATAACTTGTGCCGCATGAACATGATCTTGCATGACGTGCATTTCAGCCGCTTTGATATTAAGCAGGAAGACACGCTGGAAGAACCGCAGCACTTAGGCAAAGAATTCGAGGCGATTGTCGCAAATCCCCCATTTTCCGCACAGTGGAAGGGTAAGGATAACCCACTGAATGAAACTGATGACAGATTTAGTCAATATGGTGCGCTTGCCCCTTCGTCAAAGGCTGATTTTGCCTTTGTGCAGCACATTATTCATCAACTGGCTGATAATGGCACAGGCGCAGTTGTGTTGCCGCATGGTGTTTTGTTCCGTGGCGGCGCGGAGGGAACAATCCGCGAATATATCATCAAAGAACAAAACTATCTGGATGCAGTGATTGGCCTGCCGCCCAATATCTTTTACGGCACGTCCATTCCAGCTTGTATTCTGGTTCTCAAAAAGTGCCGCAAGCATGATGATAATGTTTTGTTCATTGATGCGAGCGCGGATTTTGAAAAGGACGGCAATAAAAACAAATTGACCAATGATCATGTAACCAAAATCGTTGATGCGTATGAAAAACGCGAGAGCGTAGATAAATACGCTTATGCTGCGCCGTTATCCGAAATTGCGGAGAATGAGTATAACCTCAATATCCCACGCTACGTTGATACGTATGAGTCTGAAGGGCAAGTTGATTTAGGCACTGTGGCGAGGGAACTTGCGAATCTTGAGGATGCAATGGCCAAAACCGATAAAACCATTGCCAGTTTTTGTAAAGAGCTTGGTATTGAAGCCCCTTTTGGTGTGAAGTTGTAAGTGATGCCTAAGCAAGAAAAGAATATTCCTGCGTTAAGATTTCCTGAATTTAAAGGGGAGTGGGTGAAGCATACTTTTGAATCGTTATATAGATGTGTTCCAACCAATTCTTTTTCAAGAAATGATTTACAAGAAGAGCCTAGTGAAATCTCTAACATTCATTATGGAGATATACATACGGCCTATAATTCTAAGTTTAGATTCTCATCTGAACGAGTGCCTTTCGTAATTAACGATAAATTGGATAAATTACGCAATTACACCAGAGTAAAAAAAGGTGATCTAATATTTGCAGATGCATCTGAAGATGTTGATGATATCGGTAAAATGATAGAAGTGGTTGAGCTTGGAAATGCTCAGCTCGTCAGTGGATTGCATACTATTCATGCCACGCCTAAAAAAGCAAATTCTATGGCGTCTGGATTTTCTGCGGATTTATTTAAAACGACTAAGGTTAGGCAGCAAATTATAAAAGAATCGCAAGGGGCAAAGATTCTTGGATTGTCAGCAAAAAGACTGGCGAAAACATCCTTAATTATTCCTGGCTACAAAGAGCAGCAAAAGATAGCTGCATTCTTGAGTGCGATTGACGACAAGATTGCACAGATTCAGAAAAAGAAAGGTCTGTTAGAGGGATATAAAAAAGGCTGTATGCAAAAACTTTTTTCTCAAGAAATCCGTTTTTCTGATGACAAAGGTGACGCCTTTCCTAATTGGGAAGTAAAGAAATTGAAAAATTTAACATCGGTTATAACAAAAGGAACTACGCCAACTAGCGTGGGATATAATTTTACAGATAAGGGAGTGAATTTTATCAAAGCGGAAAGCCTAGATAGCACATATAAAATAATTGAAGACAAAATTGCATACATCTCTCTGGAATGCCATGAATCCTTAAAAAGATCTCAGATTTTTGAAGGAGACTTATTGTTTTCGATTGCAGGGACGCTGGGGCGTTCAGCGATAGCTAAGAAACAATATTTGCCTGCTAATATAAACCAGGCAATATCTGTTATACGCTTAAAAGATATAACAACTGCTGAATACATAAATCACTTCTTAAATTCCTTTCTTATTCGTAAAAAAATTAAACAAATTCTTTCAGTAGGGGCGCAACCCAATTTAAGTCTAGACCAAGTCGGTGATTTTAAAATTCAATATCCGTGCCTAGACGAACAGAGGAAAATTGCTGATTTTCTTACTGCGATTGATGAAAAAATCGCTTTGGTTTCCGAAGAACTTGAAAAAGCCAAGGCCTTCAAAAAAGGCTTACTACAACAGATGTTTGTGTAGGGCGGAATGAATGGAAAAGCTCAAGCGCGAAATCCATCGTACCAAGCGGCATAATCTTGATTATTATCAAAGCCACCTTGACCTCATAGAAAATTATATTGAAGAGAAGCCCGATATTTCTATCGAAAGCTGTAAGGCTGTGATTGAGGGTATTTCAAAACTTGCCTTGCACATTCTGTTACAAGAGCCGTTAGAAACCCATAAAGATGAAAAGCTACAGCCGATTTTTAAGCGGGCTTTAGTTGAATTGCAAAAGGGACGTGGGTTTTCAGATGCCGATCTTTGCAATCGTTTAGGCAATGTTGTTCAGTATATCGGCCAGCTTCGTAATGATCATGGCGACATAAGCCACGGGCGTGCCTCTTTGAAAGAGCAAGTTAATGACGCCGATTTTGCTGAACTAATCACTGGCATAACTGAGAATCTTGGGACTTACATGCTCAAGCGTTTGGATTATTTGGCTGAACCCATCACCGAATATGATGACAACACCGATTTTAACACTTATCTTGATGAGCTAAATCCTATGCCGGACAATGTTTTGTATAGCAAAGCTCTGTTTGAGCAGTGGCCTATCACCTATGATGAGCAGCTAGGTGATTATAAATTACAGTTTGAAGCAGATGAAGAATGAGCACACAAACCGAACAACAATTAGAAAATGCGCTTGTTGCCCAGCTTGAAACACTGGGTTGGGAAAAGGTTGCGATTGCCAATGAAGAAGAGCTTCTGGTCAATCTCAAGCGGCAACTGGAAAAACATAATAAGGTTTTGTTTTCTGATTACGAGTTCAAACAAATTTTGAACAAGATGGCGCGTGGCAATATTTTTGAAAAAGCCAAAATCCTGCGCGATAAGGTCGATTATACCAAAGATGATGGAACAACGGGTTATATCGAGCTGATTAATCAAGTTCAATGGTGCAAGAACGAGTATCAGGTTACGCACCAAATCACGATGGTAGGGAAATACACCAATCGTTATGACGTGACGTTACTGGTCAATGGCTTGCCGCTTTGCCAGATCGAGCTGAAACGGCGCGGTCTTGAAATGAAAGAGGCATTTAATCAGACAAACCGTTATCACAAGCACAGTTTTGCTGCCGGATATGGGTTGTTTGGTTATATCCAGCTTTTTGTTATTAGTAATGGCGTAAATACCAAATATTATGCGAATAATCCCGTCAATAAACGGGATTTCAAACAAACCTATTTTTGGGCTGATAAGGCGAACAACAGGATAACGCAACTTAGTGAGTTTGCGGCGATATTTCTTGAGAAATGCCAGCTTTCAAAGCTAATTGCCAAATACGTTGTGCTGAATGAAAGTCGTCAAATGTTGATGGCTTTGCGTCCGTATCAATATTATGCGGTGGAGGCCATTGTAGCACAGGTTCTAACCACTAATAAAAATGGTTATATCTGGCATACAACAGGATCAGGTAAGACCTTAACCTCGTTTAAAGCGGCACAAATACTAACCCAGAATCCAAAAGTACATAAAGTTGTCTTTGTCGTTGACCGTAAAGACCTCGATTATCAGACGATTGCAGAGTTCAATAGTTTTCAGGAAGGCAGTGTGGATGCAACGAACAACACGGGAAGGCTGGTTGAGCAATTCGGAGATAGTACGCCTCTCATTGTTACTACTCTGCAAAAGCTAAATACAGCGATTAGCAAAGAGCGCCATCTAAAAACGATGGAAAGCCTTAAAGATAAGAAGATGGTTTTTATCTTTGACGAGTGTCACCGCAGCCAGTTCGGTGATACGCATAAGCGCATTACTGAGTACTTTGATAATGTGCAGATGTTCGGCTTCACAGGAACACCTATCTTTGCTGATAACGCGGCCAAGAATGCGCTTGGTAAGCGCACGACTAAAGACCTATTTGGGCAGCAACTTCATAGCTATGTAATTACCGATGCTATTCGGGACGAGAATGTTCTGAAATTTTGTGTTGAATATATCCGTACCTTTAAGCGCAAGGACGATATTGTCGATATTGAAGTTGAAGCGATTGATACCGCAGAGGTGATGGAAGCGCCTGAGCGGCTGGAAAAAATTACTGATTATATTATTGCCAATCACGATCGGAAAACACATAGCCAAGAATTCACGGCGATGTTCTGCGTTTCTAACGTAAAGAGCCTTGTTGCTTATTACGAACTGTTCCGCGCCAAGAAAGAAGCAGGTGAACATAATCTTAAAGTGGCCACGATCTTTTCTTATCAGGCAAACGAAGAAGATGCTGACGCGGATGGCATGGGAACGGGAGATGATATGCCTGACGAGGGCGCTCCTGAAAATAAGCATAGCCGTGAAAAACTTGATGAGTATATTGCTGATTATAATAAAATGTTCAGCACGAATTACTCCACAAAAGACAGCAAGCTTTTTTATGCCTACTACAAGGATATTGGTAAGCGGGTAAAGAACAAGGAAGTGGATGTTCTGCTTGTCGTGAATATGTTCCTGACAGGTTTTGACAGCCCGCCATTAAACACTATTTACGTTGATAAAAATTTGAAATATCACGGTCTTCTGCAAGCCTATTCGCGCACAAACAGAACGATGGGGCAAAAGAAATCTCAAGGTAATATTGTCTGCTTCCGCAACTTAAAATCTGCCACAGATAAGACTATCGAACTCTTCGCAAACAAGGAGGCACAGGAAGATATTATTCTTGCACCGTATGAGGACTATGTGAAGAAGTTTGAGCAGGCTGTAGCAAACCTTCTAGCGATCACGCCTGATGTTGCAAGTGTTGATAATCTTCTGACTGAAGAGGATGAGGCCAAGTTTATTCAAGCCTTCCGTGAAGTAATCCGGATTAAAAACGTCCTTGATTGCTTCACGCAATTCACTTTTGATGATTTGCCTATGGACGAGCAACTCTTTGCTGATTTCCGAAGCAAATATCTTGATCTGTATGACAAGGTGAGAAGTGAAAAGGAAAAAGAAAGAATATCGATTCTTGATGATATCGATTTTGAGATTGAGCTGATTAGCCGCGACAAAATCAATGTGAGTTATATTATTAGTCTTCTTCGTAACATGAAGGGTAAAAAGCCGGAAGAGCAGGCAAGAGCACGAAAAAGTATTATGGACATCCTCGATACAGAGGCGCAGCTCAGAAGCAAAAAAGAACTTATTGAAAGGTTTATATCGCAACATTTTGCTGATATGCCAGCAACCGCAGATGTTGGCGATGAATTCGAATCTTATTGGGATCAGGAAAAGCAGAAAGCGCTCGTAGTCCTCAGTGATGAGGAGGGGCTAGACCCTGAAGGTCTTGAGAAAGTTCTCGGTAATTATCTATTCACTGAGAAGCCGCCCATGCGGGATGAGGTTATCGAGATAATGAATTCTCGACCATCACTAAGGGAGCGCGCCACTGTTGCTGAGCGCGTGATCGGGAAGATACGCGATTTTGTCGAAACATTTATTGATGGCGTAGATTGATAAAATTTGTTTTTCTAGTTGATGCCTAGCTTTTCAAAGAACGCTTCATTACGAAGTCGCGCATCTTTTACAATCTGGTCATACTCCAGAATCTCTACGTAGGCATTCAGAGATTTGTTGTAGCCATAGTAACCTCGTTCACCGGGAAGCTCTCTATTCATATCGAGATTCTCTAAGACCTCTAAAAGCTTTGGCGTGACATCGCATACGATATAGCAAAAGAAAGGCGTGCTTTCTTTAATTTGCGTGATTAGCCTGCCATTTTTATCATTGATAGTTTTTTCTCGTAATTCACGGATATAGCCATATACCTGCTTAAGAGGATTTTCTTCATCCGAATAATCCTCTCTTGCCGGGCGCTTAAACTCAACAATGATGTGCGGTTGATCTGTACCTTTTCTGTGGAATAGGTTGCTCCCTTTAAACAGGACAATATCCGGCCTGTCTTTGCTCTCTGACTCCTTTGCAAATTTCACGATATTTAAGTCGGAGGCCCAATAATCATAAAAGGCCAGCCTATCATCAAGGAGCCATAGGTTATGTTGATTATTGCTAACTTCCCCTGAGTTCGTTCGTAAGGGGCATATTATTCTATGGATAGCGTCCTCTTTGTATTTCTTTTGCTTATCCGTGTCCTCGTAACCGAGGCGCTTTTCGAGAAGGTCTATGATTGTTTTGCGCTTAACGACATACTCCGCAAGTGATGCCTGCTCTTGTTCGGAGATTTTTTCTACCAGTTGAGCGTATATCTCTTCCAGATTTTCTATGCTGTCAGGGTCATCAGTCGAGGTAAAAATCTCTTCTACCTGCCTTACTGTTTCCTTGCTTTCTCGGAAATCATAAACTGACATTGCTTTATAAATCTCTTCCTCTTTCTTAGCATTCAGGGGAAGGGAGCGCGCAAATTCCTTTTTGTCTTTCACAAGATATTTGTATCTAGGAAAGCGATTAAGAACGGTTTCTACTGTGTAGCTTTTTGCCTCAATGATTTCGTCAATTTGCTCTTGAAGATAAAGTTTCGAGCAATCCACAGCCTTCCTAAGAATTTCTTCAAATTTGTCTTTTTCAATATCGAAGTTGTTTCGCTCTTGCGTAACATTCTCATCCAGTAAATCACTGGACAGAATGCCAACATAGGCAACTTGTTGGTCTTCATATTCAAAATAAGTATTAAGACCTGTTTGATTGTTTATAATATGCGGATAGACAATTCGACCATGTGCTGAAACATATATTTTATGCTCAGCTTTTTCTACAATCGACTTGTGCAACAAAAGATGTTGGATTTCAAAGCTCCCAATATCTTCTATTTCAAACTTATCAATCTTGGGATTATGCGTGTTTTCAGAAATAATGTCCCTTACTTCATGTTTTGAATTTATATCTTCTACGGAAATGTCAGGGCATTCATCTCCTATAAGGAATGGAAGAAAATGAGCAATTATTTTATGTGTGATCAGTTCTGTCTTTTTGATGCAAGTTGTGTTGTATCTGCCTTTTAAGTTTTGAAGGAAGACAGTTGTCCTTGAGCTGCTCTCTTGCGAACGCTCTTCATAGTTATAGTTTTGGAATGGATTGTCATTATCTAATATGAAATTGAATGATCTTCTATGTATTTCGTTTCCTGCTTTAAAAAAGCTATCAACATGAACCTTTTCAAATACCTTAAGCCATGTAAGGCGCCCAACGCCTTTGCCGCCTTTTTGGATTTTATGAGAGGAGTCGTATGTTAAAAATGATTCAAAGTTTTCCTCATTTAAACCTGCACCATTATCTTCCACACTAAAGGACGTCGGGTTTCCTTCCTCATCTCGCACAATTTGAATTTTGATTTTGCCTTTTTCAATCCAGCCAGCACCAAATCGTTCCTGTATGGAGTGTATGGAGTTACTGATTGCTTCAAAAAGCGGAATGATTGTATTGTCATAACTTGGAGACAGCGCCAAGTTTCTAATTCTCCCGCCTAAGTTTTCCTTTAACTGAAAACGCGGGCCATCAGCCGCTTTACTAGCAGGCTTGCCTTGAAAATCCATAGCTATCACCTTTCGATGCCTACTCTAATAGCAAATTTATTGCTTTAGTATCTATAGTAGCCATCCTTTGTGATCCGAAGCTGTGGATTATTTTGTTTCTGGTTTCTTCTCATCAGGCTTACGACCAGGTGAGGTTTGACGGGATTTTTTAGCGCCTGATTTCATATTAAAGGCATCGCTCATTCTGGGCTTTGTTTGTTCATTCTCAGCCTTAGCAGCTTCGCTAAAAGCACTTTGCTTCTTGGTCTGGGGTTTTTCTGTCGTACTGTCTGCACGTTCGTAGGGTTCCGCGCGATATTCCGGCGGAACCTTGGCTCTTTTCGCTTCCGCTTCGGCTCTGACTTTTTCCCTAACTTGGCTGTAGGTTGCCGCCTTATGCGGGACTTCCTGTGCCTTTGAAAAACTGCTCTGGGTTTCGGTATTGCTTGGCCGTTGTTGCGGTGCGGCCTTCCTCTGTGCTTCCAGTGCCGCTTCTATACTGCGCTGGAATGAGCGCATTTTATCACTGGCAGGGATAAACCAATTTTTACGGTCGGCGGTGTCTGGTTTTGCTGCCATTGCCTCTGGTTTTGTAATCGACGCTGTCTTCGTTTGGAGAATTTGATTGATTGCTGTTGAATTGCGCAGTGTTTTTCTATCGCCTTTAAGCGCAGAGGGCGCTCTGTACTGTTCAGGAATTTGGCTTCTTATCATTTCGGCTTTCAGGTGGAGTTTAAGATTAACCTCCCTGTCTGTAATTTGCCGCGCTGGTGGCGGGGATTGTTCTTTAAAACTTGCGGCAACAGAAGGAGAGGGTTTCTTTAATTCTTTTTCTATGGAATCGACAAAGCTTTTGTAGCGGTAAAAATCTTCCTTCTTGGCCTCTACGATAGCCATGTTCTGCTTCATTTCCCTGATTTGGTGATGCAGCCCTTCACGGTATGTCCTGCCATAGCGGATGTTCTGGCGTTCTTTCCGCGCCTGTTTTTCTTCGGCGGTAATATTTATGGCGGCGCGGGCTGCCTTGCGGTTTACAAGCAGGTCTGCGGCCAGCTTCACCACGCTAGCAATAGATTGCCTGATAGCGGCTTTAAGGCTTGTCTTGGTTTCAAGCGCCTGTAGTTTCTCCACACGCCTATCAAGCCGTTCCATGAGCCTGTCTAGCTGGTCGATCTGTTCTAACAGGGGCTTGTCGCCAAAGGCCGCCCGTTTTTCATTCAGGGCTTTGATTTCATCGTTAAAGATGCTGCGGGTCTGTTTCTTATCGAGGGCAGGGTAGTCAATCTTGCGGCCTGTACTGTCTTCACGGGCTTTGCTTTGCAGGGGCGCGGCTTGGCCACGGGATGATGAACCGGAAGAAGAGTCTTTTTCACCTTTGCCTTCTTCTTCGCCGGATTCATCATCGGATTCTTCGTCCTTATCGGCTTTCCTGAATTCCTTGGCCAGCAGGCTTTCATAGGCGGCGGCGTTCGTGGAAGCCTTGCCTTCATGGGTTTGCGGTATGCGGTCGACTCCCTGCGCCTCCAAAGTGCGCCTGTCGATCTTGGCATCTGGAAAGCCTGCGCGTTTCAGCGCGTCATTCGCCAGTGTTTCCCAAACCGCACGAATGATCTCGACTTCTTGCGGCCCGGTGGCCTTGTCGTCAAGAATTCGGGTTTTAGCACCTAAGCCTTCGCCTGTGATTTCGCGGGTAGTGAAGAGCAGGTGGGCGTGGTGGTTGCGGGGATCGTGGCCGTCACCCGCAACAGGGCCGTGGATGGCTACGTCCACGGCCACGCGGTAGCGTTCCATCAGATAAAGCCCCATATCGCGGGCCAGTTCCGCACGGGCTTTATCGTTTAACTCATGCGGCAGCGCAAGAATGGCCTCCCGCGCTACGCGGGCGTTCTTGCGATTTTCGGCTGCCTCTGCCGCATTCCACAAAAAGGCACGGGTAAAGAATTTTTCAGGGACGTCAGGCGGCGCAAGAATAAAGGCGGCTTTAACGCCTTTACGTTTTTCGTAGCGGTGCATGGTTCCGGTGCGTTCGTCTTTCAGGTATGAACCTGAACGATACGCAGCGGCGGCCACGGCAGAGTGGCCATCGGCCCGTGAAAAAGTTCGCAATGAACAATGATAAATCGCCAAAGGCTTCAGCCTTTCCCCTGCCCACGGATTTATGGGGGAGGGCGCGAGCGATTTATCATTGTTCATTGCTCTAAAGGCATTCCTCCCAAAAGCCCCAAGGCCAAGGAATGCCGATCACCCGTGCCGCCCTGAAAGCACTGCAAACGGAGTTTGCGTAAGTGCGCTCTTAAGCCCTTATTGTTTAGGATAGCAGGGGGACATTAAGGTTTTGTTACGGAAATGCTTGAATTGCTCCACCCTTAATTCTTGCGGACTATAAAGTGATTCTTGAGAATGGCAAAGGTGAGGTGGATGGCCAGCTACAGAAAGAAAATCCTAGCCGTTACATTAAAAATAATGTATTTTAGGTAGTATGAATACCAATAACAGAGAAAAATTAAAGAATCTGTTGGACTCGCACTTGCCGGGAACCGTTTATGTCGCTTCATGGCTGGAGGGGCGCGGCATATCCCGCGACCTCCAGAAACACTACCGCAAAAGCGGCTGGTTGGAAACGGCTGGCACAGGGGCTTTCAAACGCCCCGGCGAACAAGTGTCATGGCAGGGGGGCTTATACGCCCTGCAAGCGCAAAGCGGGCTGGACGTTCATGCAGGGGCGTTGACTGCGCTGGCTCTGCAAGGCTACGCCCATTATCTGCGCCTTGGCGCGGAAACCGTCTTTTTGTTTTCGCCGCCAAAAACCAATTTGCCCGCATGGTTCAAAAATCGCGATTGGGGGCAGAAAATCCATCATTGCAAAACCTCTGCCTTGCCTCCCGCGCTTGCGCTGGCGGATTATCAGGCCGGGGCGTTTTCAATACAAATATCCACGCCGGAACGCGCCTTTCTGGAGTGTCTGCATTTATCGCCCGATACGATCGATCTGGTAGAATGTTACCAAGTGATGGAAGGCTTAACGACCTTGCGGCCCAAGCTGCTGCAACCGCTTTTGGAACAATGCAGCTCGATCAAGGTCAAACGGCTGTTTCTCTACATGGCCGAAAAAGCCGGGCATGACTGGTTCCAGCGGCTCGATACCTCTAAATTCAATTTGGGGGCGGGGGCCAGAACCGTCACCAAGGGTGGGGTTTACGTTTCCAGCTATGGCCTGACTGTACCAGAGGAGTTAGTCAAATTATGATCTCGGAAACCTACCGCGCCCAAGTTGATTTGCTGTTACAGGTCTTGCCCCATGTGGCGAAAGAAGGGTCTTTTGCCCTCAAGGGCGGCACGGCGATAAACCTGTTTGTCCGCGATATGCCCCGCCTGTCGGTTGATATTGATTTATCGTGGCTGCCGTTTGATGATCGCGCGACCGCACTTGCTGGCATTACGGATGCCCTGCGGCGCGTCAAGGCGCGGGTGGAAACCGCTATCCCCATGTCTAAGGTTGCCTTGGTTCCGCAAAGTGACGGACAGGAAGCCAAGCTAACCTGTCAGACCCAAGCCGCGCAAATCAAAGTGGAGGTGAATACCACTATCCGGGGCAATCTCTTGCCGCCGCGCATGATGGATATTGCCGATACGGTGGAGTCCGAATTTGGGCGGTTTATGACGGTTAATGTCGTGTCCCATGCAGAGTTGTTCGGTGGGAAGATATGCGCCGCTCTCGACCGCCAGCACCCCCGCGATTTGTTTGACGTTTACCACATGCTGAACAATGAAGGGCTGACGGATGATATTCGCATGGGATTTATGGCTGCGCTTTTGAGTCATTCCCGCCCCATCCATGAAATGATACGGCCTAATTTCCAAGATCAGGAAAGAGCGTTTGAAGCGCAATTTGCAGGTATGGCTTTTACGCCGTTCAGCTATAGAGATTTTGAAGATACGCGGGAGCGTCTGGTGCAGGAAATTCACAAGAGCTGGTCAGGTAATGATCGCGCTTTCTTGCTTAGCTTCAAACAAGGGAAGCCGGACTGGTCATTATTTTCCTTAGAAAATCTATCTCGTATGCCTGCCGTGCAATGGAAGCTGCTGAACATTCAAAAGCTAATAAAGCAAAATCCTGATAAATACGCCGAACAGTTTAAAGCCCTTGAAGATCGTCTTGGTGCGTAAGAAAAAGATGGATGGCCTGAAAGATAGAGTTTTTTCTGAAAGTTGAATTTGACGATATAATACCAGACTTCCCCAGAACCATCAGTTCATGGGCATATGATTACGCGGTAGGAAACGATCAAGTTTATCGGCACACCGGAATATCTGGCGCAGCCGGATTTTGATCGAATTTTGGAGAAGGTGTACAAAGTTCGTGATCGTATCTGCGTTTTGAATATTTTCTTTTGATTTTATTGAGAAAACTCTCATTTTTTATAGGCAATTGAAATCTTTAACAAATGTGCTATATAACAAAACCATGAGGAAATTTCTTCTCAGCTTCCTAATGCTTATCATGCTCACGCCTTCGCTGGCGTGTGCAATGCCAGTCTGCGCCGAACCCGCGCAAGCGGCAAAGCCGATGGCAATGTCGGATATGCCTTGCCCAAGCATGGATCACCAAGGCAAGACGAAGGAAAAAAATCCAGTTCCGACATGTTAATGAAGGACTGTTTGGGCCTTGAATTGCTGGTGGTCGATAATGGGCCTGTAATTCATAAACCTGATGCTTCTAAGGATGTAGCAGTTATTCTGGCCTTGAATATCGGACCTGTTACCGCTTGGACATTAGACAATGTTCGCACTATTCGTGGCCCGCCGCCTGATTGGCCTAGCCATTTTCAAACTCAACCCTCCATTATTCTGACGACCCAACGTCTGCGGATTTAATCCCCGGCGCATTTTTTGTTTTTTGCGCTCAGCTTCCAGCTATGGGGATTCCCGATGAAATTTTACGCCTATACTCTATTTTTGTGCCTGTTCTTTAGCTTTGCCAGCCCGGCCAAGGCGGAGGAATACAATCTTGTCATTGCCCATGAACCCGTGAATATCACCGGTAAGACCGTTGAAAAAATCACCATTAACGGCACCATTCCCGGCCCGACCTTGCGGTTTACCGAAGGCGAGGATGCCATCATTCATGTCACAAACAAGATGGATGAGGATACGTCCGTCCATTGGCACGGCCTGATTTTGCCCGGTGAAATGGACGGTGTTCCCGGCTTCAATGGTTTTCCGGGTATCAAGCCGGGCGAAACCTTCACCTATCGCTTCCCTGTTAATCAAACCGGCACCTATTGGTATCACGCGCATAGTTCCGAACAGGAACAGGACGGACATTACGGCTCTCTCGTGCTTGTCCCGAAAGGCAAAGACCCGATCCGCGCCGACCGCGATTATGTTGTCCTTTTATCAGATTTCCATGATGAAGACGGAAAAGATATTTTCAGCAATTTGAAAATGTCGTCTGAGTATTACCAATATGCTCGCCGCACGATTGGAGATTTCTTTGCGGACGCGGAAGAAAAAGGATTTGGCAAAGCATGGGCCAACGCCAAAATGTGGGGCGAAATGCGGATGCTGCCGACCGACCTTTCTGATGTTTCCGGCTATACATTTCTCGTGAACGGCAGAACGCCTGAACAAAACTGGACGGCCCTGTTCAAACCCGGCGAACGGGTGCGCCTGCGTTTCATCAACGCTTCGGCCATGAGCATTTATGATGTGCGAATTCCCGGTCTGAAAATGAGTGTGGTTGAGGCGGACGGCCAAGGCGTAGAGCCGGTTACGGTTGATGAATTCCGCTTTGGCGTTGCGGAAACCTATGACGTTATTGTGACGCCCAAGGAAGACAAAGCCTTCACGATTGCAGCGGAATCTATCGACCGCACTGGCTTTGCACTTGGCACCCTTGCACCGCGCGAAGGCATGAAAGGCCCGGCACCGCAGACGCGCCCGCGTGCTTTGCTGACTATGGCGGATATGGGTATGGGCCACGATATGGCGGGCATGGAAGGCATGGACCATTCCAAAATGAACCATGATATGCCGATGGGCGATATGGCAGGGATGGATCATGGTAACATGGGACATGACATGGTCGGAATGTCTATGGAGGATATGCAAAGCGGCTGGGCGCAAGCGGGAACCCCGCCGGGCGACAAGGCTTTAAGCTATGCCGATCTTCGCTATGTCGGCATTCAGGCAGACACGCGCCAGCCGGAACGTGAAATTCTTGTCCGTCTTGGCGGCAACATGGAGCGTTTCATATGGACAATTAATGACAAGAAATTTGAAGATTCCGGGCCGATCAATCTGAAATACGGCGAGCGCGTTCGCCTGAAATTCGTCAATGATACGATGATGGCGCACCCTATGCACTTGCACGGAATGTTTGTTCAACTTGAAAACGGCCAGCCCGCCGAAAAATTACCGAACAAGCACACGGTCATTGTCGCACCGGGGCAAACCTATTCGGTATTGCTGACCGCCGATCAACCCGGCGAATGGGCGTTCCATTGCCATCTCCTGTTTCATATGTCCGCAGGTATGATGAACAAGGTGGTTGTAGCAAAGCTTGACCCTAATGCCGTGCCGCCGCCGAAAGCATCCACCACGAAGGCTGCGCCGCAAAAAGAAAAGCCGGAACAGGCTGATCCGCATGAAGGGCATTCCATGCCGATGAACCATCAAGGCATGGACATGAAAGGCATGGACGACATGCCGAGTATGGATCATTCCACGCCTCAAAAAAATGATACTTCGTCAAATCAAAATTCTTCTCACGGAGGCCACGATGCACACTAAACCTATTCTTGCGGCGTTATTGCTGCTTTCGACCACGCCCGCTTTCGCGCAAGACCCCCATGCCGGGCATGTTATGACCGCGCCAGTTCCGGCGGAGGATTCGTCTTCGGATTCCAAGGAAGCCATGACCGGTGGAGGTCACGGTCACAATCAGCTGTTTCATGCCTTTCGTTTGGAAACCGATTATGGCGCGGGTACGGAAGGCCCGGTCGCCAGTTGGGGTTTCGACGGATGGATTGGAGGCGATTACAACAAGCTTGCTTTGAAAATCGAGGGCGAACATGGTGAAGGGAAACTAGAGCAGGCTGAATTTTGGGCGTTGTATAGCCGCAACGTCGCCCCGTTTTGGGATTTGCAGGCGGGTATAAGGCATGACACGCAGCCGCAATCAACAACGTATTTCGTTTTCGGTACGGAAGGTCTTGCCCCGTATTTCTTTGAAACCGAGGCTCATTTGTTTTTAAGCGAGGATGGCGATTTAAGCGCGCGCATAAGCCAAGAAAACGACTTCCTGATTACGCAACGCTTGATTTTGCAGCCCTATGCGGAAATTGAATTATCCGCACAGGATATACCGGAAAAATCTATCGGCGCAGGATTGACACACGGTGAAATCGGTTTGCAGACGCGCTATGAAATCACCCGCAAATTCGCGCCTTATGTCGATTTCCGTTATGAGCGCAAATTCGGGGAAACCTCATCCATTGCCAAAGATGAGGGCGAAGATAATGACGATTTTATTGCCGCCGTTGGCTTGCGGCTCATGTTTTAGGATATAACGCCATGACAATTGAAATCATACCAAACTGGCACCCGATACTGGTGCATTTCACAATCGCCCTTTTAAGCGTTTCTGTTGTTCTTTTTCTGGCGGAATCGTTCGTCAGAAAATGGAAGCTGCATATTCAGCTTGTCACCGTTGCGCGCTGGAATCTCTGGCTAGGTTCTCTGGCCGCTATCGCCACCGTTATTGCCGGGTTTGACGCTTTCAATTCCGTTGCCCACGGCAGCGAGGCGCAGCACTTGGCAATGCTCGATCACCGCAACTGGGCTTTAAGCACCGCTGCCCTGTTTATTGTTTTAGCTATCTGGTCGTTATCGTCCTCCCTTCGTGGCAAAGCAGATTTCAGGAGATCCAAAAATCTTGTTTTCGTTTCTCTTATGGCGGTGGCCGGATTGATGCTGACAGCCACCGGCTATAAAGGCGCGGAGCTTGTTTATCGTCACGGCCTTGGCGTTATTCCCATGCAAGTCGGAATGACAGCCGGACACAATCATAGTGATGGCGGTGCAGAACAAGGCGAAGGCGAAGGCCACGACATGAAAATGGATATGAGCATGGAAGGCGGGGAGCATGATGAAGGCTCCGAAAGTAGCCATGAAGATACCGGCGATCACCAACATTAACTTAAACCCTAAAGGAGAAAACCTATGAAAACTTTTGTACTGGCTTTGATACTGACTTTGTTTGCACTCCCGGCCTTTGCCGCCGATCACCAACACGGCGATAGCTGGCTCAAACCTGTAGAGGCAAAATATGTTTGCATGATGAACAACAAAGCTTTCGACAAGCCGCAAATGGCCGTCGAGGTGGAGGGCAAAACTTATTACGGCTGCTGTCCGATGTGCAAAGATATTTTACAAAAAGACGCCTCCAAACGATCCGCAAAAGACCCTGTTAGCGGCAATGCCGTTGACAAATCCAGCGCGATAATCGGCACTGACGCGCATGGTATGGTCTATTACTTCGAGAATGAAGAAAACTTTCACAAATACGCCAGCGGCCCCATGCCTGAAATGAATCCCGAGCATATGGATGGTATGGATATGAAGGGCATGAAAGGGCATAACCAATAAGACGTATATCAAAGCGGTGATTGCCGCTATCGTTGTTGCCGGGACGGGATTTCCTGCCCCGGCACAAGCCCGGCCCTTACCTGACCGGGTGCAGGAAATTGAACAAATAAAAGCTATGCTGGAAAAAAGGAAACAATAATGAAAAGCCACACTCACGCAGACACGAAAGAAAAAACCCATTCCTGCTGCGCGAGTCATGCGGGCAATGAAAACAAAAACAATATGGCGACAGACCCGGTTTGTGGCATGAATGTTGACCCAGAAACAGCGAAATATAAAAACACCTATAAAGAGCAGAAATACTATTTCTGTGCGGAAAACTGCCTGAAGAAATTCAAGGCCGACCCGGAAAAATATCTTGCGCCAAAACTGGAAGAACCCGCCGTGCAGGGCGCAATTTATATATGTCCGATGCACCCGCAAATCCGGCAGCAAGGACCGGGTACTTGCCCGATATGCGGCATGGCATTGGAGCCAGAAGTGATAACCGGTGACGAAGGCCCGAATGAAGAATTGTGCGATATGACGCGGCGATTCTGGATCGGGCTTGTTTTAACGCTGCCCGTTTTTGCGCTAGAAATGGGCGCGCATCTTTTCAATTTGCATCTTGTCGGCCAGCCGCTTTCTAACTGGCTGCAAATGCTGCTGGCGACTCCGGTTGTGCTATGGGCCGGGTGGCCGTTCTTCACACGCGGATGGGCGTCCCTTAAAACCCGCAATCTCAATATGTTTACCCTGATTGCGATAGGCACAGGCGCGGCATGGCTTTACAGCATGGTGGCAACCCTCGCACCCGGCATTTTTCCGCCCGCCTTCCGGCAAGCCGGTGGCGCGGTGGCGATTTATTTCGAGGCGGCGGCAGTGATTACGGTGCTGGTTCTGTTAGGGCAAGTGCTTGAATTGCGGGCACGGGAAAAGACAGGCGGTGCCATTCGTGCGCTTCTTGATCTCGCGCCTAAAACGGCGCGACGGGTCGGCGAACACGGCGACGAGGATATTTCCTTGGAGCATGTGGCGCAGGGCGATTTATTGCGCGTTCGCCCCGGCGAAAAAGTGCCGCTTGATGGCACGGTGATGGAAGGCCGCAGCGCAGTGGACGAGTCGATGGTCACAGGCGAATCCATGCCGGTGATGAAAGAGGCCGCCGCAAAAGTGATCGGCGGCACCATGAATCAGACTGGCACTTTCATCATGCGGGCCGATAAAATCGGCAAGGACACCATGCTGTCGCGAATTGTGAATATGGTGGCCGAAGCGCAGCGCAGCCGCGCGCCTATTCAGCGCATGGCCGATATGGTAGCGGGCTGGTTCGTACCAGTTGTCATTCTGGTTGCCATTATAAGTTTCGGCATATGGGCATTTTTCGGCCCGGCTCCGGCCTTTGCTTATGCGCTGGTCGCAGCAGTGTCCGTTTTAATTATCGCTTGTCCGTGCGCCCTTGGTCTTGCCACGCCGATGTCGATTATGGTCGGTGTCGGGCGCGGCGCGCAGGCCGGGGTTCTGATTAAGAATGCCGAGTCTTTAGAACGTATGGAAAAGATTGATACGCTTGTTATTGACAAGACTGGCACTCTGACCGAAGGCAAGCCAAAAGTCACGGCGATTGTCGCGGAGGCTGGTTTTGATGAAACCGGGCTTTTAGCCTTTGCCGCCACGTTGGAAACGGGCAGTGAGCATCCTTTAGCTCATGCCATCGTTGAAGCGGCAAAAGAAAAAGGCTTAACCTTGCCGCAAATCAGCGATTTTGATTCTCCCACCGGAAAGGGTGTTGTCGGCCAGATTGAAGGTCAGCTGGTTGCACTCGGTAACGTCAAGCTGATGGATGATTTAAAAATCGATGTGGCGGGTCTGTCAAGCCGTGCGGATGAATTGCGCAGCAACGGCGCGACGGTCATTTTCATGGCCGTGGGCGGCAAGGCGGCGGGGCTTCTGGCGATTGCCGACCCGATCAAGGCAACAACGCATGAAGCGATACAGGCTTTGCAAAAATCCGGCCTGCGCGTTGTTATGCTGACCGGCGATAACAAAGTCACGGCACAGGCCGTAGCGCGCCAGCTTGGCATTGCGGAAGTCGAGGCAGAAGTTTTGCCGGAAGATAAAAGCCGGATTGTCAAAAAATTGCAGGCAGAAGGCCGGGTGGTGGCAATGGCGGGTGACGGAACAAACGATGCCCCTGCACTGGCTGCTGCCGATGTGGGTATAGCGATGGGAACGGGGACGGATGTAGCAATGGAAAGTGCGGGTGTAACCCTGCTCAAAGGCGATTTAAACGGCATTGTGAAAGCTCGCCGCCTGTCCGTCGCTGTTATGCGGAATATCCGGCAAAACCTGTTTTTTGCCTTCATATACAACATGGCGGGCGTTCCTATTGCTGCGGGAATCCTCTATCCCACGTTCGGAATCCTGTTAAGCCCAGTCATGGCAGCAGCGGCAATGGCTTTAAGTTCGGTGTCCGTTGTGGCGAATGCCCTGCGGTTAAAGGCGCAGCGTTTGTGAGAAGGGGGGCAGGGACGGTAAAACCGGAGGCTTTGGTTCCATCGAAGTAATGGCGGAGGGGGTGGGATTCGAACCCACGGAGGGCGTGAACCCTCGATAGTTTTCAAGACTATTGCCTTAAACCACTCGGCCACCCCTCCGTTCGGGAATATCTATTTTGAATCTGCGTCAAAATGCTGAGTAGTTATAGCCATTTCTTATAATCAGGAAAGTTTATCTTTTCAAGCCGTTATAGCTGGTTATCTTCATTTTTCTGAGCCTTTCGGGGCTTCCTTTTCGGCTTCCTGACGTTGATGGCCGAGGCATCCAGCGTGTTTTTCAGGTGGGCGGCGTAGAATTGCTCGATCATTTCCACGGATGTCCGGCAATTTTTGGCGATCTGGTATATATCAGCGCCTTCCATCAGCCGGAGGCAGATATAGGTATGGCGCAGGCTATAGGACGTTCTGACATTCCCATCCCGGTCATATTTCAGGTTCAGTTCATCCAGAATCTTGTTCATGGTGTCACGGGGTGTTTTGCCAAAGATTTTATCTGTCGGCTTGCCGCCGTGCCGTTTCTGCATCCGCTGAAAGGGCAGGATAGCCCCTGACATAGATTTACAGTAACCAACGCCGCGTTTGCCGCGTACTTCGATTTCAAGAAGGCGTTCGCCTGAATCTTGGTCTGTCACGATCGTGACATCCCTATACTCAAGCCGTCCGGCTTCGTCCGGCCTTAAACCTGTATTCGCCATGAACAGGACGTAGTCGTGTAAATCCTCCCATACCGTCCTGTAACGCTCACGCGAAGGGTTCTTCGCTCGCTCGCGTGTGGCTTCATACAGCATTTTGTATTCTTCGGGGGAGAACCAAGCCCTGTGTTTGACTTTGCCAGAGGTTTTATAGGGTGCGGATATATCCGGCACGGCATCAATCCAACCATAGCGATGCGCGGTTTTTAAAACCAAGCGCATGGTTACGGTTTCATGGTGCAGGGTGCTGCGGGAGGGTATGCGTCCCTTATACCCGTTTGTGTTCCTTGCCACCCTGTATTCCTGCATCAATCCGGCGTTAATTTGCTTTACGGGCATTTCCCCAAAGAAGGGGATCAGGTGAACATTGATACGCATTGCATGGCCTTGCGCCCATGCTTCGTTGCGTTCGCCTTGGGTAATGATGTTGTATTCGGCAATGAATTTCTCCGCCGCCTCCGCAAAGGTCGGGCCGCTGGCCGCCTGTTTCTTTTGGCGCGGGGTATAGGGGCGAGGGGCTTGAGAAGCATAAGGTGAATGGGTCACATTATTATAATGCGCGGGTTCTTCCATTCTGTGCTGAGGGGCTGCTTTATACAGCAAGTTTTGGGTGAGGCCGCTTTCCTGAAAGCGCCTGGAATCGACATAGACGGTCATGTACCACTCCCGAGCATAATCCATCGCCATGGCGAGGCTTTCATGCTTGGTGGATTTGCGGTGGTTGCGTCCGCTCATGTAGGTGGAGCATTGCCAATAGCGGCTGCCGCCACGTCTATAGACATGGACTTTGCCGTCCATCAAAGAATGGGTTTCTTCGACCATCAAGCGCCCCCTTTCTGTGTCAGAAAGTGTGTAACACTTGTGTAAGTATAAACCGGAAAGGTTAAGATTGTTAAGTAATTGATTTTAAATAGAAAATGGAGGTAAAAATAGGGTCGATTGGTTTTCAAGACCAGAGCCTTAAACCACTCGACCACCTCTCCGTGACCATCATTCGACTGTGGTTTGATTGCAGGCATATTTAAGGTTTTGGATAAGCCCTGTCCAGCCCCCAATCGCGCTTGGTCAACAGGGAAGGGGGGTGGTAGCCTTTGATCCATGACATTCTGGCTTTCAAAAATACTGTGGGCGGTGATCAGCCCGGTGAATATGGCCGCCATCTTGCTGGCGCTTGGGGTCGGGCTGGGGCCGTTTTTCCGGCGAGTTGGGTATGGGCTCTGCGCCTGTGCGCTGGCCATTATTGTGGTTTTCGGGGTTTTGCCGACGGGCACCAATCTGGTCGCGTGGCTGGAGCGTCAGGTGCCGGCACCGGCCAGCCTGCCCGATGATATTACGGGCATTTTGGTGTTGGGCGGTATGTTTGAAACGCGCCTGTATAATGAAGTGTCCGGGCCGCAATTGAATGAGAATGTGGATCGCGCGCTCAAGGCTATGGAAATTGGCCTGAAATATCCAAACGCCAAAATCGTCTTCAGCGGCGGAACCGGGTTTTTGACTGACAATGCCCGGACCGAGGATATGGATATTGCCGATTTTCTGGCGCGGCAGGGGTACCCGCTGGACAATGTGGTTTTTGAAAATCGCTCACGCAATACTTATGAAAATATTTTGGACAGCAAAGAGCTGATCCAACCGGGCGTTGGGGAGCGATGGATCTTGATCACATCGGCCTTTCACATGCCGCGCGCCATGGCGGTGATTGATGAACTGGGCTGGGGCACGGTCATTATTCCGGTGCCGGTTGATTACCGCACCAACGGGCAATATCGCGTCGCACCACGGCGGCTGGATGTTCTGGGCGAACTTTATCGCTCCACGATTGCTATAAAAGAAATCATAGGATTAAATGCGTATAGATTCTTGGGGAGAGCATAAACCAATCATGCGCAAAATTTTATCGTATTTCGCTTTGTCTTTGTCACTGTCCGGCATGTTCGCGGGCAGCGCGTTGGCGCAGGGGGGGAGTTTTCCCGACTGGCTGCGCAATTTTAAAAGCGAGGCCGCGCGCGAAGGCGTGTCACAACAAACGATTGATGCGGCCCTGAATGGCATCAGCCCGATCCAGCGTGTCATCGATCTGGACCGTAAACAGCCGGAAAGCAAAATCGGTTTTGCCAAATACAAATCCAACGTTATTACGCAGGGCCGCATTGACGAGGGCCGCAGCCTGTTGCGCCAGCATTGGAACGATTTGAAACGCATCGAAAGCCAATATGGCGTCCCGCCGCAATATGTGGTCGCGCTGTGGGGCATGGAAACCAGCTACGGTAAAAATACTGGCGGGTTTGATGTTGTTGATGCGCTGGCCACATTGGCATGGGAAGGGCGCCGGGCCGAGTTTTTCAAGAAAGAATTGCTGGACGCGCTGAAAATCATTGATCAGGGCCACACCAGTGCCGACAACATGCGCGGGTCATGGGCTGGCGCGATGGGCCAGTGCCAGTTTATGCCGTCCAGCTTCCGCAACTTCGCGGTCGATTATAATGGTGACGGGCGCAAGGATATTTGGGGCACGCGCGCGGATGTGTTCGCATCTGCTGCCAACTACCTGTCGAAAAGCGGGTGGAAACATGATGAACGCTGGGGCCGTAAAGTCTCCGCGCCCGCCGGACTGCCAAAGGGTTTGGAAACACGCAAAACCATTTCCGAATGGGCAAAATTGGGCGTGAAACAGGTTGATGGTTCACCGTTGCCGAAATCCGATACCATGATGGCCTCGCTGGTTGTACCAGAAGGTGGAAATGGTGAAGCCTATCTGGCGTACGACAATTACCGCGTGATAATGAAATGGAACCGTTCGATTTATTTCGCAACGTCCGTGGGCCTTCTGGCTGATCTGATCGCCAAGGGCGCGCCGACGCCTCTCAATCAATAATCATCGAAAGTCAAAAGAGTCCGAGGTTCATGAAAAAGTTTTTCCTGCTTGCCGTTGCATCATTGCTCCTGTCCGCCTGTACCGAAATGGAATACGCGTCGCACCTGACGAAGCAGGCGATGGGGCCGGATGGACAATACGCATCAAACAGCGGCGGCAGCATCGGCCAAACCAAACTGCCCGATGGAAAAACGCATGAAGGTCTGTATAAGGTCGGCAAGCCTTATAAGATCGAAGGGCAATGGTATTACCCCAAAGAAACCTACAGCCATGTGGAAACCGGTATTGCGTCCTGGTACGGCCCCGGTTTTGACGGCAAACGGACGGCCAGTGGCGAAATTTTCAACAGTGATGAATTAACCGCCGCCCACCGCACCTTGCAAATGCCTTCACTGGTTCGTGTCACCAACCTTGATAACGGCAAATCCGTTATCGTGCGTGTGAATGACCGTGGCCCGTATAAACGCGGTCGTGTCATCGACCTGTCCAAACGGGCTGCTGACTTGCTGGGCTTCCGCAATTTGGGAACAGCCAAGGTGAAAATTGAATTGTTGCCCGAGGAAAGCCTGGTGGCCGCCAACATGGCGAAGCAGGGGCAAAGCACCAAGGGGATCGAAATGGCCGCGAATAACGGCAAACTTTCGGCCCCGACGGCACAGCGCGGCAGCGTTCAGACAGCGTCCCTCAACAACGACACATCCATCGTTGGCCGTCCGGCCAGTGTTGAAAGCGAAGTTTTACCGCCGGGCCACACCGATGCCACGGGCCGTTATCTGCCTGACCCGATCGTGACCCAAATGCCGGTGACCCGCACCGGAATTTATGTTCAGGCCGGGGCTTTCACTGTGCGTGAAAATGCCGAAAACCTGAAAAACACCCTCGGGTCGCTGGGCTCTGTTTCTGTCCATACGGCGCAGGTGAAGGGCCAGCAATTCTACCGCGTTCGGATTGGCCCTGTGGCTGATGTGACGGCGGCGGACAAAATGCTGAACACCGTGGTTGGCATGGGGCATAACAATGCCCTGATCGTGGTGGACTAAGCGTCCGCCATAATCACAAAAAATCCTTGTAAATCCGGGGTAAACCCGTTGATTTTCGGGCTGTTTCGGGGTCTTATGGGGCCTTGAAACACTCCTCACCCTTCTTCGACCTTTGGGAAGATCACGATGACCAAGATTAAGTCCTTGATTCTGACAGTTTTTATCGCTGTTTTCGCCCTGCCGATGGCCGCCATGGCCCAGCCGGATGACAAGCTGGACAGCGCGTCATCTTTTGATATGCAAAAACTGATGAACCGGGCTATTTCCGGAAATCTGAACGACCAAACCACAGCGAAACAAGCCATTATCATGGATTATGATACGGGCATGGTCCTGATGGAAAAGGATGCGGACGTGCGTATGCCGACCGCGTCGATGAGCAAGACGATGACCCTTCATATGGTGTTCAAGGCGCTGAAAGAGGGCAAGATCGCCCTCGACACCATGCTGCCGGTCAGTGAGAAAGCCTGGAAAATGCAGGGCTCAAAAATGTGGGTCGAGCTGGGTAAAGCCGTATCGGTTGAAGATCTGATCCGCGGTGTGGCCATTCAATCCGGTAACGACGCCACCATCGTTCTGGCCGAAGGTCTGGCCGGGACCGAGGAAGCGTTCGCGACCATGATGAACGAAGAAGCCAAGCGCATGGGCATGATGAACAGCAATTTCACCAACGCCAGCGGCTGGCCCGACCCGAACCATTATTCAACGGCGCGCGATCTGGCCATTCTGGCGGTTGATACCATTCGCAACTATCCAGAATACTATCCGTACTACGCCGAACTGGAATACACCTATCACAACATTCGTCAGGCCAACCGTAACCCGATCCTGACCCAAAATCTGGGTGCTGACGGGATCAAAACGGGGCACACGGAAGAAGCTGGTTATGGCCTGATGGCATCCGCCGTGCGTGATGGCCGCCGCATTGTTCTGGTCATCAACGGTTTGGACAGCATGGCCGCCCGCGCGCAAGAATCGGCCCGCCTGGTCGCTTGGGCACAAAGCACCTTTGAAAACGTATCTTTGTTCAAGGCTGGCGATGTTGTTGAGGAAGCGGAAGTGGTCATGGGCCAAGCGGCGACCGTTCCGCTGGTTGTGGAAGAGAACATTAAAATCACCCTGAAAAAAGCCATGCGCAATGACCTGAAGGTTAGCGTTCTGTACAAGGGCCCGTTGCAGGCTCCGGTGAAAAAGGGTGATGTCGTTGGTGCGCTGAAAATCGAAGCACCGGGCCTGCACCCGTTTGAGGTGCCGTTGGTTGCTGGTGCGGATGTGGCCGAGCTGGGATTGTTTGCCAAGACGATTGAGAAGGCAAAGGTCATGATCGGGCAGAAGAAAGTATCCGTTCCGGCGCAGCCGGATCCGGTCGTGAAAAGCGCCGCTGAACCGGTTGCACAATAACGATCAATGACACGTGGATTGTTCATTACGCTGGAAGGTGGCGAAGGATCGGGAAAATCGACCCAGATCCGCCTTCTGGCTGAACATCTGACATCGCTCGGCCACGACGTTATCACCACACGTGAACCCGGTGGCACACCGGAAGCGGAAAAAATCCGCCATCTTCTGGTTCACCGTGATGGTGGGAATTGGACGCCGATTGCGGAAACCTTCCTGTTGTTCGCCGCGCGGTCCATGCACACGGAAACATTGATTAAGCCTGCGCTGGCCGCCGGTAAAATCGTGATCTCCGATCGCTTTGCGGATTCCACGCGCGCGTACCAGGCCTATGCCGGTGGCTTGCCGCTGGATACGGTCGAACAGATCAACACGCTGGCGCTTGGAAATTTCAAGCCGGATTTGACTCTTATTCTCGACATGCCCGCCGCTGACGGTCTTGCGCGCGCGGGCAAACGTTTGTCGGATGATAATTCCGGCGAAGACCGTTTCGAGAAGAAGGGCATCACCTTCCACGAAAAATTGCGCGACGGGTATCTGGCGATTGCCAAGGCGGAACCGAACCGCTGCATCATCATCAACGCGGCGCAGGACATTCAATCCGTCGCCGCCGCCATTGCATCCTGTGTGACGCAGAAGGTGGCCGCATGATGTTTGATGATTTCGACGATCTGGATGATTTGCAGGACGATGATGGCGCCTCCGCATCGGATGGAGCCGAGGGTATTGAACTGCCCGAACCGCGCCTGAACATGGAATGTTTCGGCCATGATGATATTGAGCGCCAGTTGCTGGAATTATTCAACGCGGGCCGGATGCCGCACGGTTTGGTCTTTGCCGGACCGAAGGGGATTGGTAAGGCCACCTTCGCCTATCGCCTCGCACGCTTCCTGCTGAAACATGGCAAGGCCGATGCGGTTGACGCGGGCCCGTCTTTGTTCGGTGACCCGTTGCCCGCAACACCTGTTGTACATGAAACCATGACTGTGGATGCGGAAGATCAAACCGTTCGGTTGATTGCCTCCGGCGGTCACCCGGATTTGCTCACCATCGAACGCGCGATTGATGAAAAAACCGGCGCGCGCAAAGAAGGCGTCAGCGTTGATGACGCACGCAAGGTGACACCGTTCCTGCGCATGACGGCCTCCATGGGGGGCTGGCGCGTGGTTATTCTGGACGATGCGGATACAATGAACCGCAACAGCCAGAACGCCATCCTGAAAATTCTGGAAGAGCCGCCATCAAACACCGTTCTGATTTTGATTGCACACCGTCCGGGTGCCTTGATCCCGACCATCCGGTCGCGGACGCGCTTTATTGAATTTAATACGCTGGATGACGCTCTGATGGCGCGTCTGCTGACCCGCGTGAAACCGGATATTCGCAGTGATGAATGCGACGTTCTGTGCGCCATTGCCCAAGGCTCTATCGGTCAGGCTCTCAACCTGATGGATGAGGAGGGGTTGAAGGCGATGGACCGTCTGGTCGCTGTCCTGCAAAACTGGCCCAATCTAGATTGGAAAGACATTCATCATGTCGCCGATTATTTCGGGCAAAAAGGACAGGAAAACGCGCAGCAGAGTTTTCAGGATATCCTGCTGTGGATCGTCTCCACGATGGTCAAAGCCCGCGCGCGCGGCGTAAAGGGCGAGGGCGGCTTGCCCCGCGCATTATCCGCGCCCGTCTTTGGCCAGATTTTACGCCATTACAATGTTGAACAATGGGTCGGTATTTACGACGCACTGCTCAATCATTTCGCAACTGTTAAATACGGGACGCTGGACCGCCGCTATGCGGCGTTTGGCGCCTTCTCAATCCTCTCCGGAGCTGAACAAAAATGAGCAAGAATTTTTACATCACCACCGCCATCGCCTACGCTAACGGCGCGCCGCATTTGGGCCATGCCTATGAAGCGATTTTGACCGACGTTATGGCGCGGTTTAAACGACTGGATGGGTACAACACGTTCTTCATGACCGGCATGGACGAACACGGGGAAAAGGTTGCAACAACGGCCGAGAAAAACGGTATGTCCCCACGCGCCTTCACCGATACGATCGCCGAAAAATTCACGGCCTTGGATGATCGGATGAATGTATCCTATGACCGATTTATCCGCACGACAGAAGAAGCCCATTACAAAGCGTCCCAAACATTGTGGGAAGAAATTGCCAAGAATGGCGATATCTACGTCGATGCCTATGCCGGATGGTATTCCGTGCGGGACGAGGCCTATTTTGGCGAAGATGAATTGACCACGGATGGTTCCGGCAAGAAATTCGCGCCTTCTGGTGCAGAAGTTGTGTGGAAAGAAGAGCCAAGCTACTTCTTCCGCCTGTCCGCCTATACGCAGAAATTGCTGGATCTGTATGAACAACACCCCGATTTCATCGAACCGGCCAGCCGCCGCAATGAAATTCTGGCGTTTGTGAAACAGGAAGGGGGACTGAAAGACCTCTCCATCTCCCGCACCACATTCGATTGGGGCGTGCCGGTTCCGAATGATCCGAAACACGTCATGTATGTGTGGTTGGACGCGCTGACCAATTACATCACGGGTATTGGTTATCCCGACACGAACAGCGAAAATTACAAAAACTTCTGGCCCGCCGACGTGCATGTGATCGGCAAGGACATCACGCGATTCCACGCCATTTACTGGCCCGCGTTTTTGATGGCCGCCAAACTGCCGTTGCCGAAGAAAATTTTCGCGCATGGGTTCATCAATATTGATGGCCAGAAAATGTCCAAATCACTGGGCAACGTCGTATCGCCGGGTGAATTGCTGGATATGTATGGCGTTGATCAAACCCGCTATTTCCTGATGCGCGAAATTCCGCACGGGCAAGACGGGAATTTCAGCCATGAACAGGCCGTCCTGCGCATCAACAGCGATCTGGCCAACTCCCTTGGCAACCTCGCGCAACGCACGCTGTCCCAGATTGCCAAGAACTGTGGTGGTGCCGTTCCTGCGCCCGGCCCATTGACGGATGAAGACCGCGCCTTACTTGAATCGGCACAGGCGAAGATGATTGAATCCGTCCGCGACGAATTTGAAAAATTCCACATCCACCGCGCGATCGAGGACATCATGCGTGTGGCCTATGACGCCAACGCCTATATCGACAAACAGGCCCCATGGGCGTTGAAGAAAACGGACGTTCCGCGCATGGAAACGGTTTTGTATGTGTTGGCCGAGGTCATTCGGTGCCTGGCCATCATCATGCAACCGATTACGCCGGAATCCGCCGCAAAAATGCTGGATCAATTGTCCGTTCCGGCCGACGCACGCGGATTTGATACATTGAACGCCGCCCATGCGATCAAGGCGGGTACGGTATTGCCGACACCGACGGGTGTATTCCCGCGCATGGCCACCGAAACGGAAACTGCAAAACAAGCGAACGCGTAACATGTATATCGACTCCCACTGCCATTTGAATCACAACCGCCTGCTGAATATCGGCGGGCCGGATCAGGTGATTGCAAATGCCAATGCGGCGGGTGTCGATGGCATGCTCAGCATTTGCTGCCGCATTTCCGATGAATTTCCGCAAATTCTGGATCTGGTTTCCGACCGGAAAAACATCTGGTGCACCATCGCCACGCACCCGCACGAAGCCAGCGATCCGGCGGAAAAGGCCGTGACGCAATCCGATCTGGTCGCCATGGCAAAATCGCACCCGAAAATCATCGGTATTGGCGAAAGCGGCCTCGATTACTTCTACGAACACGCCACGCGTGAAGATCAGCAGGACTCATTCCGCAAACATTTGCGCGCCTGCATCGAAACCAACCTTCCTGTGGTTGTTCACGCCCGTGATGCGGATGACGACATTATTCGTATCATTCGGGAAGAGGGGGCGGGGACCAATTTAACCGGTGTCATGCACTGCTTTTCGTCCAGCCGCAAAATGGGTGAAGAGGCGCTGGAATGCGGCTTTTACATCTCATTCTCCGGTATTGTGACATTCAATAAATCCCAAGAACTGCGTGATTTTGCGCGTGATGTTCCGCTGGACCGTATTTTGATTGAAACCGACGCACCATATCTGGCCCCGGAACCGTTCCGCGGAAAAATTAACGAACCCGCATTGGTCGTTCACACAGCACGCGCAGTCGCCGATACGCACAAAATCTCTGCCAAGGATCTGGCCGCCAAATCGCGTGAGAATTTCTTCAGGTTGTTTCCACGCGCACTGGATACATTCATCGCCGACGGTGAAGCTGCATGAGCAGAAAAGTTAAATTAACCATTCTGGGCTGCGGCAATTCGGCGGGTGTGCCGGAAATCGGCAATTACTGGGGCGCATGCGACCCCAATGAACCACGCAACCGCCGCACACGCGCCAGCATCGCATTACAGGACGAAAAAACCACATTCATCGTCGATACCGGCCCGGATTTTCGCGACCAGCTTAACCGCGAAAACATCACGCATGTGGACGGTATTTTTTACACCCATGCGCACAGCGATCATATCGGTGGCATTGATGAATTGCGTGTGTTCAGCAAACGCACAAAATCCATGATTCCGCTGTATGGTGATCAAAAAACCATCGACGAAATCCGCTATCGTTTTGAATACATGTTCAACGACATTGATGATGGCCTGTATCCGGCCGTGTGCAGCACGCACGCATTCCACGACCACGAATACGGCCAGATTAAGCATTTCGGAACCATACCGGCCATTCCGTTTGTGCAGGACCACGGATACCGTGAGTCACTGGGCATCCGCGTTGGCGATCTGGCTTATTCCACGGATATGGTGAATTTGAACGACGCCGCGCTGGAAACGCTTAAAGGCGTTCGGGTCTGGATTGCCGATGCCGCTGGTTACAAAATGCCGAAAAACTATGTCCATGCCACGTTGGAACAGATTTTTAAACTGAACGAAACCATCCGCGCCGAACAAGTCTATATCACGCACATGGCGGCCTTCATGGATTACAAAACATTGTGCGACGAATTGCCATCCGGTTACGCGCCAGCCTATGATGGCCTGACATTGGAAACCACGGTTGATTGATGGTCGTTTAGACGCGGCTTATAAAGAGTAAGAAACGCTTTATAAAACAGATATAAGCACCCTTTTCCCACCCTGTATATTATTTTCCATAATATACATTATCACATCATTATCAGGCGTATTTCTCAAGTCCCCAGCCAGTTCTCATGCATACAAAACGTCCCGCGATTTGTGCTCGCGGGACGTTTGTGCATTTTAAATCCGCGTTCCGTGGATCATTTTACTTCTTCGTCTTCTTGATACTCTCACTGATCATCGCAACAGCATTCGATGTTGTTTGCGAATTTGTTGAGATGTCTTTGACAATGATACTTTGCTCTTCAATCGCACTGGCCACACCCGCAACGTAACCATTCACTGAATCTGCGGATTCAATAATGGCCTGTACGGCATTCGCAACCTGGCCTGATATTTGCTGAACTTTTGAAATTTCCTGGGCAATGTCATCTGTGGCCGATGCCGTTTGCGTAGCCAGATTTTTGACCTCACTGGCCACCACGGAAAACCCTTTCCCGGCTTCTCCTGCGCGTGCGGCCTCGATTGTCGCATTCAGGGCAAGCAAATTTACCTGCTCGGCAATGTCCTTGATCAGGTTTACGATATCTTCCATATCCCGCATGGTTGAAACCAGATTTCCACTGGCTTCGCCGGACGCTTTCACTTTATGCACGATATCTTCCGTAGCCTGTTTAGACCGCGCCATGTTTGTAGATATTTCATTGATTGAATGCGATAATTCCTCTGTCGCACGGGCCACGCTGCCAACATTCACGCCTGTTTGGTCAGTCAAATTGATCATGTCCGTCACGTCGGCGGCATATTTCACGACCTTGAACGGCTTTCCGTTCAGGTCGAACACAGGGTTATAAGATGCCTGAATCCAAACCTCGTCACCGTTCCTTGTTATCCGTTTAAAGACGCGGGCGTCATAATTCCCGGCGCGCAAATTGTTCCAGAAATCTTTGTATTCCGCACTTTCAACCTGTGCTTTATCAACAAAAATTGCGTGATGTTTGCCGCGGATTTCATTCATGCTGTATCCCATAAAATTCAGGAAGATATCGTTAGCATGAATAATCGTTCCATCCATGTTGAAATGAATTACGGCCTGGGATTTATTGATCGCTTCGATCTGGCCTTGGTAATCCGCATTTGCCAGTTTTGCATCTGTAACATCAACGGCAAATTTTACGACTTTGAACGGCTTCCCATGTTCATCTAAAATCGGGTTGTATGTGGCGTTGATCCAAAATTCACGCCCACCTTTCCCAATGCGCTTATATTCGCCAGATTGGTATTCGCCACGTCGTAATGCGTTCCAGAATTCTTTATATTCATGGCTCGCCGCGTATCCTTGTGTGGCAAAAATCGAATGGTGTTTACCCACAATATCCTTTAAGTCGTCGTAGCCAGCGGCCCGCAGAAAATGGTCATTTGCCGCCAGAATTGTTCCATCCATATCAAATTCAATAACCGCCTGCGATTTACGAATAGCCTGCATCTGGCCTCGGAATTCTGCATCGATATGTTTTTGTTTTTCAGCTTGTTCGGCCAATGCCTGTTCGCGCAACAGCCCATCACGCAGAACATTGACGGAGCGTGCCATATCCCCGACTTCGTTACCATAATCAAGATAAGGGACATTGTCTGAAAGCTTCCCTTGCGCCAACAATCTGAGATAACCACACAGGCCGCGCAACGGCCCTCTTAGCGAATTTTGAACAAAGAAGAATGAAAACACCAATGTAAACACAACACCAATGACAGCAGAATTGATCAGCAAGGCTTTCACTTTGCCCCGTACAGATTCAATATGTTCATATGTCTGGATAATATCTGCTTCGTTCTTTGCGGCGAAATCGACTAGTGATTTGTTAAAAGCCTGGCGGTTGCTGCGGTTTTCATCATTGTCGCCATAAACCCGCGCTGCGGGCGCGCCCTCTTCCATCCCCAGGCGCACAATTTCTGTTCTGAATTTGACAAAATCGTCGGCCGATTTTTTCAGTGCGCTGAAAGACCCTTTATCTTCCGGCTTAATAATTTTTTCCCATTCGGATACCGTATCCTGAATAAGGGCCAGATTTTTTGTCAGAGGCTTGGCAAATTTTTCAACTTCGGCAACATCCCGGGCCATGTAAACGCCGCGCGAATCCATTACAACGGCATAAACCAATCCGTTTATCTTTTCGCTATATTGCGCTCTGGCTGATGCGTTCTGAATGCTGGATGTCGCATGTTGATACTGGCTTAACCCGTAATATCCCAAGCCGGCCAGCCCAAGCGCAAGCGCTGACAGGAAGAAAACCAAGCCGAGAATTTTGTGCACGACGGATACATTTTTGAACATGATCATGATGATGACAATCCACACATAGAGTTACGCCATTGTGACAGGATAGAATTCGAACCTTATGCAATCCTTACGATCGATATCTTTTTTATAAAACAAAGCGTTAGGCCGAAAAAAGAGCACACCTTCGACTGGAAAGAAAATTGCCAAAACCCCAATAAGACCATAAAATACAAGCGTTTCTTTACGATTATCGCCTATAGTCAACGAACGATATTTCAGACATGGAAACATGAACAAAAACCGCACCGCCTTGTTTCAGGATTTAATCGCCGCGACCCGCATGGGTCTCGACATGAAGCATGCCGCCGGGGTGGTGTCTGATGATGATGCCCGGATTGCGGGCACGCTCCTTTCCGCTCTGGCGGCTGGCCGGTATCATTTTATTGCCGAAACATGGCACAACAATCATGATGAACATGCTGACCTGGTCACCTATCCGGCAGAGCTTTTGCTGCGCGCTTATACAGCAGAGGGAACGGCGATCAAACCGCTGGAGCCCATCACCATCCTGTCTCAATCCGGGTTGCAATCAAATTTTGATCAGGCCTTGATACTGGCAGGGCTTGATCAGGCGTTAGCCCAGGGATTGAATCCCGTATCCATCAACACATCCGCGCGCAATGTTTCAAACGCCAGTTTTTGGTATGACGTGTGCGATATGCTGTGTGATGATTTCACGCCCGGGGAAATCCACGGCCAATTAACATTGGAGGTCACGGAAGACGATCTGGCCGACAGCCCCTGCCGCGATATTCTTCTGGCCATGAAACGGCAATTCGGATGCACTTTTGCGATCGATGACTTTTACCACGACTATGTTGAGAGCAACGGCCACCACGGCATCGGCAGTCGCGACTGGCTCCGGCTTGATAACCTGCGTGATATTGTCGACTATGTTAAAATTGACGGCGTGACCGTCGAGGCCGCATTGGACCAGCGCAACCCGTTTAATCTCGGGGATCTGGTGGACCGGATCAAACACATTGTTCCGAATGTTAAAATCGTCCTGGAGCGCGTCAAGAATGCGGACCAGGCCCACGCGTTCAACACCGTCAGTGATGCCGTCCAAGGTCTGTACCTGACCCATGACCGCGATGCCTTCCGGCGGGAATTATTCATCGCTGCGCGTAATTTCCCACCGCGTCCGGAAAATCTGTAATTCAATTTTCATATCATAATTGCCAGTTTTATTTCAGCGGCGCTTCTGACATAGTGCCTTCGTGAAACCACCCTACACGAAGGACCGGAACCATGACCGCCCTCCCCCCGCACGACTCCTGCCCGTCGATGAAAGACCTGATCGCCGTCATGGCCAAATTGCGCGACCCCAATGGCGGTTGCCCGTGGGATCTGGTGCAGAATTTTCAAACCATCGCGCCCTACACGATCGAGGAAGCGTATGAAGTGGTCGAGGCGATCAACACCAACGATATGAAATCGCTTCAGGAAGAATTGGGCGATTTGCTGATGCAGGTTGTCTATCACACACAAATGGCGTCCGAGGCCGGGCATTTCACGTTCGAGGACGTTGCCGCCGGTATCACCGCCAAGATGATCCACCGCCACCCGCACGTGTTTGGTGAAGCCAAAGCCGCCGATGCCAAAGACGTTGAAAAGCGCATCTGGGAAGACCAAAAGGACAAGGAAAAAGGCCCGCGCGAAAGCATTCTGGATGATGTTCCACACGCCCTGCCCGCCCTGATGCGCGGTCAGAAACTGGCCAAACGCGCCGCACGTGTCGGGTTTGAATGGCCCGAAGCGGTTCACGTTCTGGACAAGCTGGAAGAAGAAATCGCCGAACTGCGTGAAGCCATGGCCAGCAAAGGCCGGGACGAGATTCAGGATGAGCTGGGCGACATGATGTTCTGCCTGATGAATTTCGGGCGCATGCTGGACCTTGATGCCGAGGAAACATTGCGCAAAACGAATGCAAAATTTGAGCGTCGTTTCAGAGGGATAGAGCGCGATCTTAAAGCAATGAATAAGGAATTTTCTGACACGAATTTGGAAGAAATGGAAGCGCTGTGGCAGGCGCAAAAGCGCATCACGGGGTAAGTTTATTCCGGGTAGTGTGATATGCTTTTTCTACATCAATACAATGACGTATCGCAATTTCTTCATATTCGTCTTTATGGACGGCAATATCAAAAAACTGCAATAAATGACCCGATTCACGGTGCAGTTTTTCGGTGATAAAGGCCTGCTCGGCCCCATCCTGATAGTTATATTTATCGCGATCTTCACCGTCATAATCGGGGTCACAGAAGATGTCTGGGGCCAGCCCCTCGATTAAAACGCCACGCGTCAAATCAGCGCGGCCGGCATTTGGAATAATCCCAACACCGCCCGCCATGTCACTTGATGCCAGAAACACAGGCAATACGGCCGCACCATTTTTTTGATAGAGCGCGCTTAAGGATTCCGCATAACCAAATCCATCACTGCGACACCCCAGCAAATGGTGGGCGCCGATATTCTGCACCATCACATTCACGTGATGACCCTGCATAAAGGCCAGACCACGCTTGGCCATCACCCAGTTGCGCACGGCCATGCCGCTGGAGCTGATCGCGTCGGCAACATATTCATCATCGCGCGTGTAGATCAGGGCCCCTGCCTGCACCAGCGGATCGGTCATATCCAGCATGGCGTGGTTCAGGGAGAAATCGCGTGCAGCATCGTTAAAAATCGTAGGAATATCATTGTGATACAGGAAGGCGTTGAAGTTTTTCTCCGCCACTGGCGCCCATTCCGGATGCATGCACACAATCGATGCGGCCAATGACGCGGTTCCGCGCGGGTCAAAGGGGATCAGACTGTCGTAATATCCCTCACCCCGACTGACATCCAGCCCCATGGCTTCCGTCATCATGTGGGCCAGCGTATTGCTGGGGCGCTCCATCGCCTGGGCGAAAACGGTGCCTTGATCATGAAAGGTCGCGGCGACCAGATGTTGTAATTCCAGGTGGGCGGATATGTTATGCGTCTCACCAATCAGGATGACCAACGGCACATCATCCGCTAAATCCGCCCGCATTTTTGCGGCCGCACCAACGATAATATTGGCCGCCGGACGCAGATCATACGGATTGGCTGAGCAATTGATGTAATGCCCCGCAATGCCATCGCGGGCCGATCTGATAATTGTTTCGGAAAATGGATCATCGAACGGGCTCATGCGGTCAAACTCGCTTTATGGCGTGCGCAATCCGCATAATATTGCTCCAAAATGCGGGCATATGATGCCTGAATAACCTCAATATTCTTTCTCATGGTCTTTGCTGCATCAAAGCACCGGATCAATCCGCCAGATTGCCGATGCAGTTTTTCGGTGATGAAGCTTTGCTCTGCACATTCATCCACCTGCTCGCTAAACAGATCGCCCGCCAACCCCTCGATAACGATCCCTTGCGCCAGATAATGTCGACGCGTGGCTGGGATTGAATCCACGTCATCATTGTAGCCAACCCCTGCAATGAAGACCGGCAAGACGGCCGCGCCGGCGGCCATATAGGTTTCAGTCAGAGATGGCGCATGGATATCGAAATTGCTGTATCTCCGCCCCAGAACATGCGACAGGCCGGTATTTTGCAGGATTATGTCGACGCCTTGCCGGGCCGCAAAATCAATGCCGCGACGGGCCATAACGTGGTTGCGAATGCCAATACCGCCGACGCCGAAAATGCAGATGTCGTTTTTCTTTGTCACATGGCACAGTTGAGCGACCGCAACGTTGATTGAATTATACATATCAATGTATAAGCCCCCCTGCCGCTCATAATCGCGGGCCGCATCGTTGAAGATGCTGGGGATTTTATTTTCGTAGCAAAAGGCCATCAGATTACGCTGCGCAACGGGTGCGGCATCTGTGGTGGCGCATCCGGTTATGTAGGACAGCAAACTGGCCGCACCCCCAGTGTCCAGATCCAGAATGGCATCGCTGTCCAAGGGCCCAAGATTTGGAATATTCGTGGTCATCGCACTGGTGAGGGTGTTGCTGCTCAACTCATACCCAACACAAAAGCGCTGCCCCTGTTCCAGCAGTTTCGCGGCAACCATATGCTGCAATTCGACATGGGCGGAACATGTGTGATTTTCCCCCATCAGGATGACCAACGGCGTGCCCGGGGGCAATTCTGCGCGTCTGCGACCTGCGGCTTGAATAATCAGATCTGCGGCGGGGCGGAGGTCATACGGGTTGGCGGAGCAATCAATATAACGCCCAGCCATACCCTCTTCCCCCAGGAAGAGCGGCGCATTGGATGATGGTTTGACTTTGATTGTGGCCATTACAAATCCCGCCAAATGCTTACGCAGTAAGGCAGGACTATACCCTTTTAATTGTCATAATGCAATATTTTGAGGGGCGGGATTTTCGTAGATTGAAATAACGAAATTCCGTTTATTTTCCGTACTTTAAAATAATATCCTCAAGTATTGGTTTAATAAAAATCGCATCAATCTGATGCAAAAGCGCGTCATGGCTCGCCACCAGCAGCCCGCCGAAATCATCGGACGGGTGGTAAACGGATGAATCCCACTTGGCGATCACCCCGCCAGCCTCAGTTACAGCCAGCACACCCGCCAGATGATCCCACGGTTTGATCCGGCTATAGACACCGAAATCGGCCTTGCCGGTGGCGAGGTTGATGTACTCATGCGCGGCACAGCTGAGGGAATAAAATTGCTTTACCTTGTCGCGCTGTTCTTCCAGATGGGCGCGCATTTCTTTTGGAAAATATTTCTTCCCAATATGACCCGTGGCGTTGATGGCGTCATTTCGGTTGGTCAGGTTCAGGCGACGGCCTTCAAAATATGCGCCCGCGCCCTTTTCCATCGTCATGGTGCGCTCGCCCAGAATGTCATAAATCCATCCCGCCCGAATTTCACCGTCCATCACACAGGCCAGCATGACCGCAAATTCACGTTTGCCGTGGACGAAGTTATAGGTGCCATCGACCGGATCGACGACCCAGACCATTTTGCCCGCTTCTTTCAACGGGCCCAATGTGGCCTTGCCGGATGAAATGCTTTCCTCGCCAATCACGATCGACCCGGGATACAGGTCGGGCAGAATGCGGACCAAGGCCTCTTCGGCCTCGGTATCGGCAATGGTGACGAGGTCATTGGGCCCGGATTTTGTATCAATCTGACCGCTGGTCAGGGCGTTGTAGCGCGGCAGGATATAGGTCGCGGCAACATCGACGAGGACGTCGGAGATTTTGTCGATATCAATGGATTGTGTCATGGGTTACGCCCCCTCCCGCTTGTTTTTATTCGTCATACCGGCGAAGGCCGGTATCCATACAGATCCCCCATGGATTCCGGCCTTCGCCGGAATGACGATAGAGGGGAAAAGCGGCATCAGGCCGCGTGTTTCCCAAACCGTTCCGCAAACCGCCCCTGATCCGCCGGGTCGATTTCGACGCGCATGGCGATCATGGCATCTTCGCCGTCGATCCGTTCGATAATATTGCAACGGGCATAAAGCCAGGCCAACGCCTCACCCTCTGCCGGGTGCAAGTGGTAGGTCACGATATTGCGCCCATGGGCCAGCATGCGTGAAATCATCTGCATCAGATCATCAATCCCCTCACCCGTCAGGGCGGAGATGGCGGCCGTATTTTCAACATGCTCACGCGCTTCGCGCAGAATGCCGGGGCGGTTTTCCTCCGCAATGGCATCCATTTTATTCAGTACCTCAACCACACGGCGATCGGAGGCGTATTCGATGCCCAGATCATGCAGGATGGAAACCACGTCATTTTTTTGTGCCGCGCGGTCATGGCGGGACATATCACGCACGTGGATAATCACATCGGCATATTGCACCTGTTCCAACGTGGCGCGGAACGAGGCAACAAGGTGAGTGGGCAAATCGGCGATAAATCCAACCGTGTCGGCCAGAATAATTTCATTACCGTCTTCCAGTTTCACCCGGCGCATGGTCGGATCCAGCGTGGCGAAGGGTAAATCCTCGGCAAACACATTTGCCCCGGTCAGGCGGTTGAACAACGTCGACTTCCCGGCGTTGGTATACCCAACCAGCGACACGACCGGGAACGGGACTTTTTCCCGCCCTTTACGTTGCAGGTCGCGGGTACGGCTAATCTGTTCCAGATCGCGTTTCAATTGCGTGATCCGGTCCGTTACCAAGCGACGGTCAATTTCCAACTGGGTTTCACCCGGGCCCCCGGTTTTACCCATGCCGCCACGCTGGCGTTCAAGGTGGGACCAGGATTTAACCAGACGTGATTTCTGGTATTCCAGCGCGGCCAGCTGGACCTGAATTTTACCTTCGCGCGTTTGCGCGCGGGCGCCAAAAATTTCAAGGATCAGTCCGGTGCGGTCGATGACCTTCACCTTCCATTCCTGTTCCAGATTGCGTTGTTGCACCGGGCTGAGGGCGTGGTTCACGAATACGACATCGGGTTTCATTACCTCGACCTGGGCCGCGATCATCTCGCGTGTGCCCTTGCCGAACAAGGCACCGGCATCAATCTTACGCACCGGAACAACGCGGGATTCGCAGACATCCATGAAAATCGCATGGATCAGTCCGACGGCTTCTTCCAGCGCGTCTTCCGGGTCGCGGTCGTGGCGTGCAAAAGACCCCGGCAATGTCGGGTGCAGAACGATCGCCGTTCCTGGCCCTTCATCATCCGGGGTCTGTTGTGAATCACTCATGTTTTAAAACTTAAACGTCCTGATCTTCGCCGGCTTCATACAGGCTCAGCGGGCCGCCCGGCATAATCGTGGAAATTGCGTGTTTGTAGACCAGCTGGATATGCGCATCACGACGCAGCAACAGGCTGAAATTGTCGAACCAGGTTACAACACCCTGCAACTTGACGCCATTGACCAGAAAAACGGTCACGGTCATCTTTTCTTTGCGGATTTTGTTAAGGAAGACATCCTGCACGTTCTGATTCTTTTCACCCATCATTTTTTCCTTTTTTATTTTTCATATTTAGTTAACGGCCAGATGGCTGGAATTACTTAGCGAATGCACAATGACCAGACAAGGGGGAGACCCGAAAAAACCTAAAATTAACGTAAAATTACAACAACGAACTCACAGATTTTGCTTGAGCAGGCTTAACAATCCCTGGTTATCGCCAACGATATGGGTCGGCGGGTTATTTTGGGCCGCAGAATCATGCCGTCCGTCAAACCGCAAAAACACCGATGCGCAGCCCGCATCCCGGCTGCAGAGCAGGTCCGATTCCGTATCCCCAATATACCATATATTTGGCCCGGCCTTTAATCCGGCCTGATTGAGCGCAAGAATCAACGGGTCCGGCGCTGGTTTATCGCGCCCGGCCTCGCCCGCACCGACGACGGATGCGAAATATTTGCTCCAGCCCAGATGTTCGATTTCCTTCATCAAAACGGCGTGGCGTTTGTTGCTGACCACGCCCATCGGCACCCCGGCGGCAGCCAGATGCGCCAGAACTTCGCCCGCGCCATTCATCGGGGCGATGTGCGCCAGATGCAGCTTCTCAACATTCTCGTACCAGATTTTGAAGGCCTCGTCCGAGCGACTGCCATACAGACGCGGAAATAATTCGCGGGCGGAATATTTCAGATTGTCAAAAAACTGATCATCACTGAATGGCGGCTGGCCAAAATGGTTCTGCAGACGCGCATACATTTCGCGTAACAGCGGAATCGTATCCACCAACGTGCCATCCCAATCAAAGAACACGCCGGCCGGACGTGATGCGGGGGTAAAATTCTGTGTCAATGTGTCACCCATTTTTATCGTTCAACCCCGAAACCCATTTCAATTGCGCCCCGCGCAAGCCATCGGCATAGGCGCGGTATTCTTCATACAAACGCCGCGCCACCGGCCCGGGTACACCCGTTCCAATGACGTGATCATCCAATTTAACGATCGGCACGATCAGAGCCGCGGCCCCGGTGCTGAAGGCTTCATCGGCCTTGTATGCTTCATCCGGTGTAAAAGCCCGTTCTTCAACGGTCATTTGTAAATCATTGGCAATTTTCATCAACGCCGTGCGCGTCACACCGCGCAGGATGGAATGGCTGGGTGGGCGGGTGATAATCCGGCTGCCCTTCACGATCCACGCGTTGGATGCCGCGCCCTCGGTGATCAACCCATCATCATCGACCAGCCAGGCTTCCGCCCCGCCGCGCGCGTAAGCGCTTTGGCGCGCCAGAACTTGCGGCAACAGGGCAACACTTTTCACGTCACGGCGTTTCCAGCGGATATCCGGGACGGTAAAAGCGGTGACGCCCTTTTCACATTTGTTTGTTTTTTCAAAATTGAACGGGCGCGTAATGACCACGATTGATGGCGCAACATGGGCCGCCGGAAAAATAAAATCGCGTTTTGCCTGCCCGCGTGTCACTTGAATATACACGGTTGCGGATTTCAGGTGATTGCGGCGAAGCAGTTCGCGCATCACCATTTGCAATGTCCGGCGCGGCATGGGCATATCAATGTCCAGTTCGGCCAATGACCGTTCCAAACGGTCCAAATGTCCCTGTTCATCCGCCAAGTGGCCGTGGATGCAGGCAATCACCTCATACACACCATCGGCGAACTGGAATCCACGGTCCTCCACATGCACGTTGGCGTGTGCATGGGAAACATACGAACCATTAACATAGGAAACGCGTGGCATAATACTTCATCAATCCTTCAATTGTCATTCCCGCGAAAGCGGGAATCCAGAGCCCTCAGGCTCATTCTATCCCAGTCTTCTGGATCCCCGCCTTCGCGGGGATGACAGGTTTGTTTAAAACAGGTCCACATGGACCAGGAACAGTTTTTCAACCTTACGCGCCTGCGCCTGCGTGGCCAGCACGATCACGTGGTCCCCGGATCGGATTTTTAAATCCGGTTGCGGCATCAACACGTCATCGCCTCGCACAATCGCGCCAATCAACACATCACGCGGCAGTTTAATGCGTCCGATTTCCGTGTTCACAATACTGGACGTGTCGGACACTTCGGCTTCAATCACCTCGGCAAACCCATCACGCAGGCTGTGCAGCGCCTTGATCCGGCCACGGCGCACGTGCTGCATGATCGATGCAACGGTAATCGCACGGGGCGTTACCATCGCATCAATATCCAGGAATTTGATCAGCGGGGTATAGCTGACCTTGTTCACCAGCGAAATTACCCGCTCGCATCCCGCCTGTTTGGCCAGCAGGGCCGCCAGAATGTTGGTTTCATCATCATCCGTGACAGCCACCATGGTTTCGGTGTTGGCCATGTCGGCGTCTTCCAGCGTTTTGGGCTCCAGCCCATCGCCGTGCATAATCGAAATACCACGCAATTGTTCGGACAAGGTCATTGCGCGGGCCAGATTGTGTTCAATGACCCGAATACGCGTTTGCGGGCTTTGTTCCTGTAAAATACGAGTCAGGTACATGCCAATATTGCCGCCACCCAACACCGTCACATGGCGTGCTTCTTTTTCCTGGTGGCCAAAGGCCGCCATGGCCCGTTGCAAATGATCGGTGTCGGTGAAGAAATAAACCTCATCCCCCGCATACATTTGTTCGTTTTCGTTCGGAATGATGGCTTGCTGGCCACGGATAATCGCCGCGACTTTCAACGACAGGCTGGGAAACAGGCTGGTCAATTGCTTGAGCGGGGTATTGATGACCGGGCAATTATCCCCGCACATTACACCCACCAAATGCACCCGCCCCTCGGCCAGACGCATCACGTTGGTGGTGCCCGGCACGCGCAGCCGTTCACAAATGGCGTGTGCAACCTCCATCTCCGGCGAGATAATGACATCAATCGGCATATGTGCGCGGGTGAACAGGTTCGACCATTCCGGCTTCATATAGGCACGGTCGCGGACGCGGGCGATTTTTTTCGGTACGTTGAACAAGGAATGCGCGACCTGGCACGCCACCATATTGACCTCGTCCGACTGGGTCACGGCGATCATCAAATCAACATCCGCGGCCCCGGCGGCGGATAAAACATCAGGATTGGATGCGTGGCCAACAATACCGTTGGCGTCCAGCGTCTCATTCACCTTCGCCACCAGATCGGGCAGGATATCAATGACGGTCACATCATTGTCTTCGCGCGACAAATATGCCGCAATATTGTATCCGACCTGACCGGCCCCACAGATGATGACACGCATGATGATTTAATTCCAAAGGCAGGGATTTGTTTAGGCTGTTTTCTTCTGGCTGGAGGCTGGCGTTGACGCTTCGTCCCCATCGGACAATCCGTCTGCACCATCGCCGTCATTGTGCTTCTCTGACGTTGAAATGCCAAGCAATTTCAGTTTCCGGTGCAGGGCCGAACGCTCCATCCCGATAAACTGCGCGGTTTTGGAGATGTTGCCATGGAACCGCTCAACTTGGGCCTCCAGATAGTCTTTTTCAAATTGTTCGCGAGCATCGCGCAACGGCATCAAAACCAGTTCACGGCTGAGCGCCGCACGATCGCCATCACCGCCCATATCGGCCCCAGTGATTTCTGGCGGCAGGTGATCCGGCCGCACGGCTTCATCGGCCCCAGCCCCGGACATGATCATCACCCATTCCATAACATTACGAAGCTGCCGGATATTGCCGGGCCAGTGATAGGCCTGCAACGTCATCACGGCGGCCTCGGACAGGGTCCGGCGCGGCAGGGAATTGGCATCCGCATATTGATCCATAAAGGCGGCGGCCAAATCGGGAATGTCGGCCACGCGGTCACGCAAGGGTGGCATTTGTACGGGGACGACGTTCAGGCGGTAATACAAATCCTGACGGAAATGCCCCTCCTCCATCGCGCGGTTCAGATCGCGGTTGGTCGAGGCCAGAATACGTACATCCACCTGCACCGGATCTTTCCCACCGACGCGGGTGACTTTTTGGTCCTGCAAAGCGCGGACAATCTTGCCTTGGGTTTCCAACGGCATATCCGCCACTTCGTCCAGCAGCAACGTCCCGCCATTGGCCTGTTCCAGCACGCCGACCTTGCCCGGTTCACCGTGGATACCGTCAATCGATCCAAACAATTCGATTTCCAACCGTTCCGGCAACAAGGTCGCGCAGTTCAGGGCCATAAACGGCCCGGTGTTGCGTTCCGATAAACGGTGGATCAGGCGCGCGGCCAGTTCCTTGCCCGTGCCCGGTTCGCCGGTAATTAAAACGCGACTGTTGGTCGGGCCGACGCGTTCCAGAACATGGCGCAACTGGCTGACCACGCTGGACGCCCCGGTCAGATCCGCCGGGGTGGATGTTTTCCGGCGCAGCGCTTCGTTCTCTTTTTTCAGCTCGGCATTTTCCAGCGCCCGGTCGATCATCAGCAACAGGCGGTCGGACTTGAACGGCTTTTCAATAAAATCATATGCGCCCAGTTTGATGGCGTTGACGGCGGTTTCGATGGTGCCGTGGCCGCTGATCATAATAACGGGCAGATGCGGGTGATCGGCCTTCAGCTTGGTCAGGATGTTCATCCCGTCATGTTCGCTGTTCTGCAGCCAGATATCCAAAACGACCAGCGACGGCACGCGCGCGGCAACGGCGTCGTACGCCTGTTGCGCGTTTCCGGCCTGACGGGTCGAAAATCCCTCGTCCTCCAGAATGCCTTGGATCAGCATCCGGATGTCGGCTTCGTCATCAATGATTAAAATATCCGCAGACATTGCGATTCCATTACCTAATAAAGCGGCAGTCTATCAATCATCCGGACGCGGCATCAAGCGGGACAATCTGTTCGTCCCCCGCCAGTATATCATCGGCGGCCAGATCGAATACCAGTGTCATCGTCGCCCCACCCAGATCATTCCATCCCGGTGTGGCACGGATCAAGTCCGTCGTCCCAATAATAAGGCGACCACCATGGTCCTCCATAATCTTCTTCACGATGGCCAACCCAAGCCCTGTGCCTTTTTCGCGATGGGTAACATACGGGTCGGTCAGGCGGGCCGTGTCTTCGCCTTTGGGCAATCCGGCGCCGTTATCACTGACCATCACCATCACCGTGCCATCGGCGCGGTTTTGGTGCAGGCACAGTTCAACATGACCCGGCGCGTCCACTTCAACACCTTGTGTAATCCCATTTTTCTGTCGTGTTTCAATGGCATCAATGGCGTTTTGAAGAATATTGGTGAAGACTTGGCGCACCTGCTGCGCGTCGGCCTCAACCCAAACCGGATTGGCCGAAATTGTGCGCGGATCAAAACCGGAATGGGTGAATTTTATATCCGGGTACGCCTGCTGTTGCAGGATCATCGTATCACGCAACAGGGTCAGCAGGTTCTCCCGTTTCATCACCGGCTCGGGCATCCGGGCAAAGGCGGAAAACTCATTCACCATACGCCCAATATCACCCACATGGTGGATAATCGTGTCGGTGCATTGGGCAAAGATATCAGGATCTTCGGTAATCTGTTTCAAATATCGCTTCTTCAACCGTTCCGCCGAAAGCTGGATCGGGGTCAGCGGGTTTTTGATCTCATGCGCGATACGGCGGGCCACGTCCGCCCATGCGGCTTTGCGCTGTGCGGATTGCAGGGCGGTCATGTCATCAAAGGTCAAAACCGCACCACGGTCTTCATCGCCGATCAAGTCGATGGCAATGCGGACCAGGAACGTACGGCGGTTACCATCGACGTCGATAAAGGGAATCTCGCCTTGCGTAATCTTGCCCGGCTTCTGGTGCGCCTGGTCCAGCAAGGGCTGAATTTCTGGGACGATGTCCCCAATGCTACGGCTCACCAGCCGTTCATCCTTGTCCCCGAACAAATCGGCTGCCGATGAATTGGCCAACGTAATCTTGCCCACCCGGTCCACGCCGATAATCCCGGCTGATACCCCGGCCAGAACCGTTTCCGTGAAGCGGCGGCGCTGGTCCAATTTGCGGTTGGCCATAATCAATTCATCACGCTGATCCTGAATCTGGCTGGTCATGCGGTTGAACGCCCGGGCCAGAACTTCGAATTCATCCAGATTGTCGGATTCGATCAGGCGGACCGTCAAATCGCCCGCGCGCACCCGGTCGGCGGCGTTGACCAGCGACCCGATCGGCGTCACCAATTGCCGTGCCAGCACCAGACCAAACCACATGGCCGCCAGCAACAACAGCAAACCAACGACGACAAACATCATCATCATCTTGATTTGCAGGTCGCCCCGCTGGGCTTCCAATTGGTCATATTCCTTTACCGCGCGTAATGTGGCATCCAGACGGGATCGCACCAACGGGTCAACCATGCGGCCGACAAACAGATACGTGTCGATAAAACTGTTAAGCTGGACCAGCGCCCGCACGCGGTCGTCATCCCGCGTACCCATCACGGCAACCTCGCCCTGACGTGCCTGATCCATGACATATTGTGGAATATTTTCAAATTGCAGGGAGAAATTCATCCCCGATGACGCGATCACGCGGCCCGACCCGTCGAAAATCAAAACTTCGGACAGGTTCCGCAGGAAAGATTGCGTTTGCACCAATTGGTCAAACCCCGCCGGGTTGTGGGCGGCCATATCCGCCGCACGATCAAGGTCGCTGGCCATGGCCAGAATATCGGCCCGAACAACCTGCTGGTGTTCTTCCATGTACGCTTCGGCGAAGGCTTGCGACTGGGTGACCGCATTTTGCACCTTCTCACTGAACCATCCTTGCACCCCGTAATAGAAGAAAACGGCGGAAAATACGGCCATGATAATGGCGGGAATCGCGGCCAAAAGACTGAAGATCATCACCAGACGGCCATGCAGACGCGCACCCGGCACGCCGCGACGGCGACCGCTCCACAATCCTGCAATCCGTCGCCCGATCAACGTGGCCAGAACCAGCAGAATGACCAGATCAAGGTTAAGCAGCCAAAAAATGGTCCGGGGATCATTGCCAAAGGGCGGCGTTTCGGTCAGCGCGGCATAGGTGGCCACACCCGACGCCACCGCCGCGATGCTCAGCACCAAAGCTGCCAGCGTTCCAACACGGGAATAGCGCCGCTCGAGAATGTTCAAGCGTCGCCAGAAACGGTTTGTTACGCTGTTCGCCAACAAGGATGATTTCACGCGTTCAATTATCCGCTATAAAGGCCAGAGTCTGACGCACTCAGTAAATCGCCTGAAATATCCCCCTATTTGACGGGAAAGGCAAGCCCGGAAACGCTATGGAAAGCATGAATAAACCGCAGAAAAACGCCGATTTTAGCCCCCTGCCTTTCACCCTGATTGTGGTGGCGGCGGGAACAGGAACCCGTATTGGCGGCGAGATTCCGAAACAATATCAACGCATTAATGGCAAAACCCTTCTGCGCCATACACTGGATCGGGCGTTGAAATTGCCGGGTTTGCGCGATATTCGGGTGGTTATTCATGCCGATCATTCTGACCCGTATCATGATGCGGTTCATGGCCTGAATCTGCACCCGCCAGTGATCGGTGGAAACAGCCGAAAGGAAAGTGTTTATAACGGGATAAAATCCATTACCGAAGTAGGCCCGAAAGAGGTCATTTTGATCCACGACGCCGCCCGCCCGTTCTTGGATACCGAAAGTGTATTGGCTCTTGTGCATAAGGCCCACGAAACCGGCGCGGCAACGCTGGCCGTGCCCGTGGCGGATACAGTGGCGCGCGATAAAAACGAATCTCTCGATCACATCATCGACCGCACGGGGTTGTGGGCGATTCAAACGCCGCAGGCTTTTCACTACGACCTGATCAAACACGCACACGACCAATTCCAAACGAACGAGAATTTCACCGATGATACCGGGTTGGTCGCAGCCATGGGTGAAACGGTTCACATCGTGCCCGGCACACGGCAGAATTTTAAAATCACAACGACGGATGATATGACAATGGCAAAACCCCTCCTGTCTCAACCCATGGAAACACGCACGGGGTTCGGGTTTGATGTGCACGCTTTGACCGCGCCGAATGCTGGATCGGGTGTTATTCATCTGGGCGGCGTGGCCATTCCGCATAACCGGTCCCTGATCGGCCATTCGGATGCGGATGTTGGTTTACACGCATTGACCGATGCCATTTTATCCACCATCGCCGCCGGGGATATCGGCACCCATTTCCCCCCGTCCGACCCGCAATGGAAAGGTGCAGACAGCACCATTTTCTTGAAAAAATCAGTTGATCTAATCTATCAGCAAAACGGTGTAATTACTTTGCTTGATTTAACTTTCCTGTGCGAAGAGCCCAAGATCGGACCGCATCGTGAAGCGATGCAGGATTGCATTCACCGTGTCACCGGCGTGGCCAAAAACCGCATCAGCATCAAGGCCACCACAACCGAAAAACTGGGCTTCACAGGCCGTGGTGAAGGGATTGCGGCCCAGGCGATTGCCACCGTACAATTCCCGGCAGAGGATGATTGATTCATGGCCGATTTAACGCCCGCAAAACTGAACTACCGTGACCCCGCCACATGGGTGGCCACATGGGGTGGTTCGGGCTTCCTGAAACCCGCGCCCGGCACATGGGGGACACTGGGCGGCCTGCCCTTTGGGATCCTGTTTCTGGTGCTGGGTGGCCCAGTGGTTCTGGCGCTGGCGGCCATTGCCCTGTTTCCGCTTGGCCTGTGGGCCACGCGCCGGGTTGAGGGCATGACGGGGGACCACGATTCCGGGTTTATCGTGGTGGATGAAGTCGTGGGCATCTGGATCACCCTGCTCTTCGCCGCCATAACGCCGGTTTCGGTTGTGCTGGCCTTTGTCCTGTTCAGGGCCTTTGATGCGTTAAAACCATGGCCCGTGTCGCATTTCGATAAAAACGTCCCCGGTGCCATGGGCGTGATGTTGGATGACGTGGCCGCAGGCTTGATGGCTGGACTTTGCTTGTTGGGATTACGCTATGTTGGAATTGCTTGAAGCCGTCTCCGCACGTCTGGTGCAAAAGAAACTCATGCTGGTGTCAGCCGAATCCTGCACCGGCGGCATGATCGGGGCCGTAATGACGGATCGCCCAGGATCTTCAGCGTTTTACGCGGGTGGGTTCATCACCTACAGCAACGACCTCAAGACCCGGTTGCTGGATGTGCCTGAACCCATGCTGGCCCAATATGGGGCCGTCAGCGCCGCTGTGGCCCAAGCCATGGCGCAAGGGGCTTTGGATAAAACGAACGCCGATATTGCTATCTCTGTCACCGGGATCGCCGGCCCCGATGGCGGCAGTGTGGATAAACCCGTCGGACTGGTCTATATCGGGTATGGCCTGAAAGGTCGACCTATTAACGTTTCAAAATACAATTTTGAGGGTGACCGTGGCGCCATCCGACGTCAGACTGTTGCGGCGGCTTTAGACCATATCCTCAAAACGATCGAGGTTTTAGAATGAGTACACCTGAACGCGTAACGTTTGTAACCGGCGGGGATAAACGATACTTCCCCATGATTCTGGAATTAATTCACTCCATCCGCCGTTTCCCGCAAAGCGCAGGTATTGATATTTGTGTCATTGATGCGGGCTTGACCCCGGAACAGGTTCGCCATCTTGAAGACGGATTGGTACAGAAAGTGGTCAGCCCGGATTGGCCGGGACCTTTGGCCGCACGTCAGGGGAAGCTTAAAGGGCAGGATCATTTAAAGGCCTGCGTCGCTCGCCCCTTCATCCCCCAGCACTTCCCCGGTTATGACATTTACATCTGGTTGGATGGCGATGTCTGGGTTCAGGACTGGTCAGCAGTTGAGGTTTTGATTACGGGCGCCCGCCGCGATGCCATCACCATCTGCCCGGAGGTTGACCGTGCCTATGGCAAGGTAACCAAGATCAGCTGGATCGGCCCGATGCCATGGCGGCCACGCAGCTTCCTCTACAGCAACGGGAAAAAAGCATTTTCCGGAAAAGTCGCGCGATCCTTGTACCCATGGCCCGGTGTTAATGCGGGCGTGTTTTCCATGCGCGCCACGGTTCCCTATTGGGCCCGGTGGCAAGAATTGATTGTGAAAGCCTTGCGTAAAGGAAAAATTTTTACAGCGGAACAATTAACGCTGGGCATGATGATTTATCTGGAGGGAGCCAAGGTCGAATTCCTGCCCTCTGTCTATAACTGGATCTGCGCGTTCAACCCGATGTGGGATGAAAAGACGCAGTCTTTTGTTGAACCCTATCTGCCCCACAACACAATCGGGATTGTGCATTTATGCGCGATGGATGACATGCGCCGGGACCGTTCGGCCACGGTGGATACAAAAACGACGGATGGGCGCATTGTGCCCATGTCATATCGTTACCCGTTTTTTGATGGCATTGCGGAATCCACCGATGTGGCCCGCGCGGCGTAAAGGGATCTGGCACGTTCTTCGAACGCACCGACCATCCGTTTGACCGCTTCGTGGAAAAACACGGTGATCAGCTTTTGCAGCATCGGATTTTTGAATTCAAAATCGACGAAGAAATCGATGGTGCAGGATCCGTCCGCATTGCGTTCAAACCGCCATTGATTGTTCAGATGCCGCATCGGCCCCTTCATATATTCCACATGGATCATGTCGGGGCGGGTCATGGTCACGCGGGATGAAAAAGCCTCGCGCACCATTTTGTAACCGATAATCAAATCGGCATAAATCACATCGGCTCCATCCACGCCTTTTTCCCGTTTGGTAATCCGGCTGGCAATACACCAGGGCAGGAATTGCGGGTACAAATCGACCTTGGCGACCAGATCAAACATCTGTTCCGGCGTGTAGGGCAAGGTTCTGCGTTCTGCGTGGGTGGGCATCGATAAAAATTACTCAGCCGCCTGAACAGTGGCCTGCTTCGCGGCCAATTTCTCTTCACGGGCTGCTTTCAGGCGGGCGAAATCTTCACCCGCATGGTGCGATGACCGGGTCAGCGGCGAAGCCGATACCATCAGGAATCCCTTGGCTCGCGCCATCCGCTCCAGCCCTTCGAATTCTTCCGGTGTCCAGAATTTTTCGACCGGGGCATGTTTCGGTGTGGGTTGCAGATATTGGCCGATGGTAATGAAATCAATGTCGGCGGCGCGCATGTCATCCATGACCTGGGCCACCTCTTCCTTCGTTTCACCCAAACCAACCATCAGGCCGGATTTGGTGAAAATGGACGGGTCCACATCCTTCACCCGTTGCAACAGGCGCAAAGACCGGAAATATCGCGCACCCGGACGAATGGTCGGGTACAAGCGCGGCACGGTTTCAAGATTGTGGTTAAACACATCCGGCTTTGCCCCAATCACCGCATCAATAGACTGAATATTGCCACGGAAATCACCGGGCAGAATTTCAACCGTGGTATCCGGCGATTTGAAACGGATTGCGCCGATGGTTTTAACAAAATGGTCCGCGCCGCAATCATCCAGATCATCACGATCAACGGATGTAATCACAACGTGTTTCAGCGCCATTTGTTCAACGGCCACACCCACGCGCAGCGGTTCGTATTTATCCAGCTCTTCCGGCTTGCCCGTGGCCACGTTACAGAACGCACAGGCCCGGGTGCAGACCTCACCCATAATCATGAAGGTTGCGTGTTTTTTGTTCCAGCATTCGCCGATGTTCGGGCATCCGGCCTCCTCGCACACGGTGGTCAATTTTTGACCACGGACAATGTCCAACGTGTCTTTATAAACGGTGCCTTGCGGCGCGCGGACGCGCAGCCAATCGGGTTTCTTACCCATTGGGCGGTCGGCGTTCTTTTGCTTTTCCGGGTGGCGTTTTGCGCGATCCAGCAGATCAGGATTATAGGTCACAGCACCACCTCGTTCAGTTTCAAACGGCAGATTTCTTCGGACTGGCAATTATCGATCAGCAGCTTTTTGTGCTTGGCCAACGCCGCATAAACATACCACAAACCACCATGGGCCACGACCAGAACACGGCCAGCATGTTGGCCTGCGGCATATTTCAGGTTGTCGATGGTTCGCTTTTCAAACGCGGCCATGGTTTCGCCACCGGGCGGGTTCAGCCGGTCAGTGAAATAATCACCCACCTCATCCCATTTTGTGCCGGACCATTCGCCCAAATGCCATTCACGCAATCCCTCAACCACTTCGACCGGTTTGGAATGCCCCTTCAGGATCAATTCTGCCGTTTGTTGTGCCCGGGTCATCGGGCTGACGAACACGGTGTCAACCTGTTCAATAAATTCGCGATTGGTTTCATTAAAGGCACGCGCCTGTGCCATGCCCGTTTCATTGAGCGGAACATCCCATTCACCGCCAGCATTCAGACGGTTCAAATTGGCATCGGTTTGGCCATGGCGGATGAAAAACAGCATGTCGTATCCTGTACGCTAAAATCAGCCAAGACCATAGGATTCTGGGTGGCTTTTGTCAAAGAATCCAAGGGGTTTTGGGGATAGCTTCCATCACATGAAAAGTTATGATAAATAAACCAAAATTCAAAAAAGAGTGATTTTACAGGGACTTCAATGATCGCGCTGATGCCCGTTTTACAATCGATTGAAAAAAACCTGTCCCGCGACCTGTTGTCACGGGCCTGGGCGAAAATGGTAGCACCGGATGCACCGCCCGTAAGCGGCCACTGCGCCGTGGCGGCCGAAGCCTTGTACCATCTTCTGGGCGGTGCGCAGGCCGGGCTGATGCCATGTGTTTGCAAATATCATTGGACGGACGATGGCGCTGTGGTTCCGGGCCGCGGACAGGATGCAAAGTCGGATGAAACCCATTGGTGGATCCGCCTGCCCCGTAAAGGCGTTCGTGGCGCTGGCCGCGTGGTCGACCCGACCGCCGCCCAATACAATCAACCCTTCCCATACGATAAAGGAACGGGGCGGCATTTCATGGCCCCGCATGGTGGTCCCTCTAAACGCGCAGCCATTTTAATCGCGCGGGTACGCGCCGATTTGGGCGATGAAACCATCACCATGATGCGTAACGCCATGATCATGGCGTATAAACGTAGCCAGGCGGCTTACGGTTTTAACGCGTCCTGAAGACTGATGATTTTCAGCTGTTTATTCTGAACATAGGGCTGGAACACAGGCAGGCTGATCACATCACCAATTGTTCCCTTGGGCGCACGGCCCGGGACCGGTGTTCCAATCCCGGCGACCAGATCGGCCACAACACGCACATTGGCCCCGCGTTGCAGATAGCCCATCATGGCATCATGAACACAGAAATCAGACGCCACGCCGATCATGGTGACCTCGACATTCTCTGCTGTTCCCAACTTGACCACGCGGCGCATAAACTCATCGCGCAACTCGCCCGTCTGAATCACCTGACGATCACGGGTAACGTGATACAGGTTGTCATAGGCCTGTTCCTCCGCATCCGTGTCAAAGAACATCTGACCGCGGTCAGAAATTGGGTTTTGTTGCCACATATCGAACGTGTTTTTTGCCATGTAATAAACCGGCATCCGCTTTGCCAGCTCGGCATCATTCACAACCAGTTCCCATCCCTGTGTGCCATAGGGACAGTGAATGTCCGGAAAATCAGCTTTTTCCGGGCTGTTTTGATATTCACACGGAAAATGCGTGTCATATTTGATCAACGCCAGATCATAAATACCGCGCGGAATGGACCGAAAAAAATCGTTGGTCCGGTCAATCAACGGCTCGGCATTCGGAACATAAAGGCCACCATTCGACTTCATAAAATCGAACTGCATATCAACAACATCCAAAATACGCGTCGTCATGGTGAAACCCCTTTCACATTTTTCTTATTATTAGATATGGATAACCTTTCCATACGCGGCAAGAACACTCTCATGAATGGCTTCCGACAAAGTCGGGTGCGGGAAGATGGTGTGCATGAAATCCAGCTCCGTGGCTTCCATCGTTTTACCAACGACGAAGGCATGGATCAGTTCGGTGACTTCCGGCCCAACCATGTGTGCGCCCAGCAATTCGCCGGTTTTGGCATCAAACACGGTTTTGACCAGACCATCCGCATCACCCAGTGCAATGGCTTTACCGTTACCGATGAAGGGGAATTTGCCCACTTTCACGGTGTAACCCGCCTCTTTCGCCTTGGCTTCGGTCAAACCAACCGATGCCACATGCGGGTGGCAATAGGTGCAGCCCGGAATGTTTTCACGTTTGATCGGGTGAACATCCTTTTCACCGGCGATTTTTTCAACGCAAACAACGCCCTCGTGTGACGCCTTGTGCGCCAGCCACGGCGCACCGGCCACGTCGCCAATGGCATAAACACCCGGTTCCGCCGTGCGCAGATATTCATCGGTGACGATCTGGCCGCGTTCGGTTTTCACTTTTGTGTTTTCCAAACCAATATTCTCAATGTTGGCGACGATGCCAACGGCCATGATCACGCGGTCAACGGTGATTTTCTCAACCTTGCCACCCACTTCGATATGGGCAGTAACGTTGTCTTTGCCCTTCTCCAATTTCGTGACCTTGACTCCGGTCATGATTTTCATGCCCTGCTTTTCAAAGGATTTGCGGGCGATGGCGGAAATTTCTTCGTCTTCCACCGGCATCACGCGGTCCATCACCTCCGCCACCGTGACATCGGCCCCCAGCGTGCGGAAGAAGCTGGCAAATTCGATCCCGATAGCACCAGAACCAACGACCAGCAGGGATTTCGGCATGACATCCGGTACCAAGGCTTCGCGGTATGTCCAAACCAGTTTTCCATCGGGTTCCAGCCCCGGCAGAACGCGCGCCCGCGCACCCGTGGCCAGAATGATGTGTTTGGCGGACAGGGTATCAATAACCTTGCTGTCCTTCTCAACGGTCACTTTGCCCTTGCCGGCCAATTTGCCCCAGCCTTCGAACACAGTGATTTTATTTTTCTTCATCAGATGGCCAATGCCACCCGAGAGTTGTTTGGAAACCGCACGGGAGCGATCAACAATTTTTTTCAGATCGAACGACACGCCCGTCGCGGACAGGCCAAAATCATTGGCATGATTCATCAAATGATACACTTCAGCAGATCGCAACAATGCCTTGGTCGGGATACATCCCCAGTTCAGGCAGATACCACCCAGGTGATTGGCTTCAACCACCGCTGTTTTCATCCCCAATTGAGCCGCGCGAATGGCCGCAACATATCCGCCCGGCCCACTCCCAATTACAACAACATCAAACGCGTGATCAGCCATTTTATTACCCTTGGAATTTCAAAATGATGCACCACGAAATACCATGTTTTTCAGCGGGTTGTCCATGTTCGAAAATTTGTAACAAAACTGTAACCAAAAAGCTGGTGTAACCGCCTTGAAATACTGGGAAAATAATAAAATATCCTTCCGATTGGCAGATTTTATGAATTTTAACCGGGGTACACTATGCGTTTTTTAAGCAACCTGAAAATCAAAACCAAGATTTTGATGATCATCGTTCTGGCCGTGCTTGGCAATCTGGCGATTGTTTACGCCAACGCCAATACAACGCGAACCATGTTGCAAAATGAACGCACATTAAAAACCCGCCACCTCACCGAAACAGCATATACCCTCATTGAAAAATCTTATGCTGATTTCAAAGCCGGGGTCATAACAGAAGATCAGGCGAAATCAGCCGCGCTGGAAACACTGAAAGCCCTGCGTTATGAAACCAGTGATTATTTCTGGGTTAATACGCCGGAACCGCGTGTTGTGATGCACCCGATGATTCCCAAAATTGTGGGACAGGATCTGGCGACCGAAAACCCAAAACTGCACACGCTGTTTTCTGAAATGTCCGTTGCGGCAAAATCCACCGATAAAGGTGGTGCTTATAACTACTTGTGGCAGAAACCGGGTTTTGACCAGGACCAGCTTTTCCCCAAAGTATCGTATGTGAAATATTTCGCACCATGGAACTGGGTCGTTGGCACCGGGATCTATGTGGACGATGTTCAGGCCGCATTCCGCCAAAATTTGATCGAAGGTTTAATCAACGCGGGCATCGTGGTCGCGGTGATTATCCTGCTGTCCATGCTGATTTCCGCGGACTTGTCCAAACCGATGAAAAAACTGAGCAGCGATCTGAAAGAGCTGGCCTCCGGTAACATCAATGTTGAAAGCGAATATGGTGGCCGTAAAGACGAAGTTGGCGATATCGCCCGCGCCTTTAACGTGTTCAAACAAAACACCATCGAAAAATACCGTCTAGAGGCCGAACAGAAAGAAAATGAACGCCGTCAGGCCGAGGAGAAAAAAGCCCTGATGCTGAAAATGGCGGATTCATTTGATGAACGTGTCGGCAAAATCGTTGAATCTGTCGGCCATGCCGCATCGGATCTGCAAATGATGGCGGGCAGCCTGTCCAGCGCCATTGAAGAAACGACACAACAAAGCCAGCACGTCGCGGATTCGTCCAACCGCGCGTCTTCCAACGTTGCTACGGTTGCCGCCGCGACAGAGGAATTAAGTGTATCGATCCAGGAAATTTCATCAAACATCCTGACCACATCCAGCGCGGCCCGCACATGCGCATCCTATGCCGAGCAATCACAGGCCAAGCTGGATTCCCTGCAAGCTGCCATCAGTGAAATTGACGCCGTTGTGCAGACTATTAATGCTGTGGCCGAACAAACCAACTTGCTCGCCCTGAACGCGACAATTGAGGCCTCACGCGCAGGCGATGCGGGCAAGGGTTTCTCGGTCGTTGCCAGTGAAGTAAAAACGCTGGCCAACCAGACCCGCAACATGACCAACGAAATTTCCAGCCGGGTCGAACATGTGAAGAACAGCGCGATGGAAACCGTTGAAACGGTGAAGGCAATTATCAACGGTGTCAACGAAGTGGACGGCCAAACCGCCCATATCGCCGCCGCCGTTGAGGAGCAAACCACCGCGACCCAGGAAATCAGCCGCAATATTCAGATCGCATCCGAAAGCACGAACACGGTGTCAACCAGCATCGAAGAGGTCAAGGTCGCCACAGAGCACAGCGCCCAATCGACAAGCCAGCTCAAAGAATCCTCAGACATGCTGGCCATGCAGGCGGATATGCTGAAAAAATCCGTGAACGAATTTTTGGACCAGATCCGAAATGGTTAAACAAAAAGCCGCCCCACCAACGGGCGGCTTTTTTATAACATTACACAGTGATTAAATCTTTGGGCCGTTGATTTTCTGTGCCTTGATAAAATGAACGGCACTGACCGTTGCTTCCTGTAGCTTTTCCGCCTCTTTGGTCAAATCGCCACGCAAATCCAGCGTTAGTTTCACGTGGTCATCACAGACCAGATTGGCGACCGCACGGCCATTATAAGCCTCCATCACGTGGAGTACCGTTTTGACCGCGTCATTCATTTCGGCCACTTTGCCGCGCGCATCCAGCGTAATCCGATAAAACGGATCGCCATCGGCCAGCTTGTGATTAAGCCCTGCCGCTTTTTCTTCATCAGAAATAATCAGTGCAGCCTTGGTAATGCCCAGCTTGATGGAACGGGCGGTTTTTTCATCAAGTCCGCTTTCCAGCGCATCGTGAAAACGCGATGCCAGCGTGATCGCACCAAAGCGATCATCCGCGGTCATGTTGATGGTGTCTAAACCTTCGAATTCGGAACGAACCAATCCCATTTTCTAATTCCCCGCCTGTTTTTATCTGTATGTATGTTTGTTTCATTATTGATAACTGAAGCATAAGAAAAATGCAAAAAGAACCCGACCAAAAGGTCAGGTTCTTTGAATTTACGTTCTATTACAGTGTGATAACTACGCCGCCGCACGCAAACCGCGCAATTCGGCCATGCTGGCCAACGGGTTGTCGCCGGTGCGCAGATTTTCGCCCAGAACCGCCACAAAATCAGCATCGTTCAGCAGGTCAAACTTCTCCGTATCAATCGTGCGGATACGCGCACCGCGTTCGGCGGCACGCACGGCATGGTTGGCCAAGTGCCCTTCCAGATCACGGATGAAATCCAGCGTCACGCCCTTTTCATGGTCGCGGTTGCGGGCACGAATGCGGGCCATCTGTGTTTCCGGGGAACAGGTCAGGTACAGGTACAAATCCGCCTGCCCTTCTTTCTCCTCCAGAAAATCGATGGTTTCCAGCGCCAGACGTTGCGCTTCGTCTTTCAGGAACAGGCTGGCATAAGCGCGATCGGTCACAACCGAGAAATCGAACACCGTGACACGGTCGGCCTGCGTGCTTTGACGGATGGTGAAAAAGTTGCCGAGATAGAACGACAATTGCGAATAAAACCCGTACGACGCCGGATCGGCATACGCCAAATTCAAATACGGATTGTTGGCCAGATTTTCATTCACACAATGAATACCAAGGCGGGTAAACGCATTGCACAGCGTTGTTTTGCCCACACCCATGCCGCCAATAATTTCTACACGCATTGTTTTACTCTCCCCGTTAAACATTCTGTTTATTCAGCCGCGATTGCATCTTCGTACAGAGGCAAATCGACGTCCATTGGGCGCTTCTGCCCGAGAACTTTTTCAACACTCATATCAAACATACCCGCAATGTGGCGCGCCAGCGTTTCGGCATAGGCCGTATTGCCGGGGAAATAAACAGCTTCGGTATCAATATCCATCACGGCATCACCATCGGCGCGCGCGCGTTCGACCAGATCAGTCATTTCGCGTTGCAGGGATGTCACGTAATCCAGCGTCACACCCTTTTCATGGTCGCGATTGCGGCCACGGATGCGTTTCATCTGCGCCTCTGGTGAACATTGCAGGTTGATATACAGATCCGGGCGACCCAGACGGCCATCCAGATAATCGAAGCACTGATCAATCACGCCAAGCGCTTCCGGGTCTTCGTCACGGAACAGCATGTTGGTATAGGCCCGGACGTTCAAAACGCCCTGGTCCAGAACGTTCACACATCCCGGCTTTTCGAATTTCTTGATTTCGTGGAATTTCGATAAAACGAACCACATTTGCGACGGGAACCGGAAATTTACCGGGTCGACAAAGCAATCCGCCAGAAACGGATTGGTCGAAAGATTTTCATAAATGCAGTTAAACCCGACTTTTTCGAGCGCCTGGCATAGCGTTGACTTGCCTACACCCAATCCGCCGACAAGCTCGATCCGCATATGGTTACTCTCCCCGCAACTTTTTTGATTACGGGACTAACGGTACCAAGCATAGAGGACCAGGGGCACCCGGAAATGGGTTAATGTCCACAGATAACCGCACGGGAAAATTGGGTTTTCGGTCGTTGGGCGTGTGGGTAATTTTGATATCAGCGGCAAATGCAAAGGGAACCCCGCACGGTATCACCGTCAGGTCACACCCCGCAAAACATGCAACCCATTACATGGGGATCAAGTGGTCGTAACGCGGGCGTGTCGATTCAATCTTTCGGGATAGAATTTTACCCATATCTTCGATCTGGCTGGCTACCGTACTTGCGTCCTTGAAACGCAGTTCTTCACGCAGGCCATCGGGCATATAGCGCATGAAGTGAATTTTCATGACTTCTTTTTCGACCGGGATTTTTTGCGTTTCCAGGATGCTCAATTGCGCTCGCGTTTGATCCGCTGTGCCTTTGAAATAATCGCACAGGCGCGTACCCATGGATTTGCAGGCGCGAACCTTCTCAATATGGCCGTTCAATATCTCAACATTTCCGATCAAAACATCCAACACCATGCGGGCGGCATGGTCGGTTATGGCGCTTGCATAAATCGGGTATTGTTCGCGCAAAATATCAGCAAAGATTTTTTCCGCCTGACGCTTTTCATTTTCAGCCCGTTCGATAAAGAACGAGTCTGTGCTATCCGTTGAAAATGTTGGAAAATCAAATCGTTCCATGGCCCGATCCTCTAAAAGCCAGCCGTGCGATGCGCATGCTGACGTTTTACAGTAAAGCCCCATATTATGTCAATAAGATCAAACTATTGTTTCTAAATAATGGGTCGAAACGCCAAATTGTTGTTTAAACGCGTCAATATCCGCCGCAATTTTGGCCTGCCCGGTCTTTCCGGCCTTTTTCTTCTGCGCCACGATCATCACGTTTTTGGCTGTGTGTTCGGCGGAAATAAATTCAAAAATCTTCACGTCATACCCGTGATATTCCAGGATCATCCCACGCAACGTGTCGGTGACCATTTCGGCCTGACGTTCCATGAAAATACCGTGGCGGGTCAGAAGGCCTAGCGTGGCATCCGCACCGTTCTTTTCCATCTCACGCCGGATTTGTTTGTGGCAGCACGGGGCAACGATAATAAATTCGGACCCCGCCTTAATCCCCTTGGCAATGGCATCATCGGTCGCCGTGTCGCATGCGTGCAGAGCGATCAACATATTCACGCCATCGGCGTTGAAATTATCAATCGCACCTTGGGCAAATGACAAACCATCAAACGATGAATTTTTGGCAATCTGGTTGCACAGCATGACCAGATCGGGGCGATATTCAACGCCCATCACCTTCACATCAATATTGCGGATATTCTTCAGGTAATCGTACAACGCGAAGGTCAGATACCCCTTGCCCGCACCCATATCGACAATGTTTTTGAAATGGTCCGGCGATGCGTTTTTGGTCAGACCATCAATAATTTCAATGTATTTATTGATCTGGCGGAATTTGTCCTGCGCCTTGTCAAACACGCGGCCATTGGGATCGGTAATTTTCAGATCGCGCAAATAATGGCTGCCATCCGATGGGACCAGACGGTTTTTATTGCGGTCATGGTCGGCGGATGGAACTTCGGTATGGCTGGCCGGTTTTTCCTTTACCGTGTTTTTGTCCAGCACCAGGTCATATTGCGTTGTAAACAACGTCCCGGCCTTAAAATCCGACAACACGGCCTTCTGAATCATGCCGACGGCCACCGGGATGTCGTAATTTTTTACAATATCGCGGGTTTTGTAGTGGTAGGTGAAGCTGAGTTTTTCCTCACGCTTCACGATGATTTTACGAACGTCGATTTTCTTCAAGTCTTTTTCCGAACCTACATAATGGCTCAGAGACAATTTGACGAAGGTCCCCTGCCCCAAGGCAGATTTCAGAGACGCGACAAAATCAGACTGTCCGGTGTTTGATACCATGTTACGTGGCCTCGCTCACGCCAATGGCATACAACCATTCCGGCGTTGGCAGAACCAGTTTGCGGGCCTTCAGGTCGAACAAGGCCACGGTGAACACGGCCTCGGCACAGGATTCGTTGTTTTCGTTTAAAATCACCTGTTTCAACATGGCGATTTTGCCCGCGCATGACGTGGCTTGCGTTTCAATCACCACATTTTGATGCAGGCGCAATTCCTTCATAAACTTGATATTGCATTCAAGGATGGTCGGCCCCAATGCGCTTTCGCGGATTTTGGCCATGCCATACCCGCGTTGATTGATAAAATCCCACCGTGCTTCTTCCAACACTTCCAAATAGGTCGCGTTGTTCATGTGACCGAACGTATCCAAATGGCGTTCAATCACTTTCAACGGATAGGTAAATTTGACGAAGGATTCACTCATTGCGGGCAATATTTCTTAATTTTATTGATGAACTTCTGGTCAATTTTGGGGCCGCCGTGGGTCATATCAAACTCCAGTACAGGGATTGTTCCCTTTGACTTCACACGATCCAGGTAGTGGCAGATTTTCCCATTCAAGGAATCCAGAAATTCAACCGTGTGGCTCTGTTCAAAAAAACGGCCCCGCTTTTCAATACGGCGGATCAATTCGGTACTGTCGCAATGCAAATGAACGATCAATGCCGGGTCACCATAAGTGGCATACATGTTATCAATCGCATCATGGGTTTTACGCATTTTTTCGGGGGCGGATTCGGCCATATAAAAATCGGCGTAGGCCTTGTCCACCGCCAGGCAGAAATCAATCATCTGCAACGGCGTGGCACCCGCGGATTCGGATCGTGCAACTTCATTAAATCGTTGTTTCAGAATCCATTCCTGAAGCAACGGTTCATATGTTTTGGGATCAACCTGCACTTTGGCCCAATAGGGATTGTCCTGAACATTCTCGCGGCCAATGGTAAATCCATTGCGCGCAAAAATATCGCATAAGGTGGATTTACCCGCGGCCAGAATGCCCGACATTTCAATCCGCCGCCCCATGGGGTTAGACCAGCATGGAAACAGGATTTTCGATGTAGCGTTTGAACACCTGCAGATATTCGGCGCCAACCGCCCCATCAACCGCGCGGTGATCCACCGACAAGGTTACGGACATGACGGTGCCCACTTCCAATTTGCCGTTCACGACAACCGGTTGTTGGATACCGGCCCCAACGGCCAGAATGCAGGCCTGCGGCGGGTTGATAATGGCGGCAAAGTCCTTAATGCCGTACATGCCGAGGTTGGAGATAGAGAAGGTCCCACCCTGAAATTCAATCGGCTTCAACTTGCCATCACGGGCGCGGCCCGCCAGATCTTTCACTTCCTCGGAAATCTCACGCAGACCTTTGGTCTCCGCCGCTTTCACGATCGGTGTGATCAGGCCGTTCGGCGTGGCCACAGCAACGGAGATATCCGAGCTGTGATATTGCAAGATCGCATCATCGGTCCAGGACACGTTCGCCGCCGGATAGGCTTTGAGCGCCATGGCCGATGCCTTGATCACGAAATCGTTGACCGACAATTTGAATGCGCCTTTGGCTTCGGCGTTCAAACGTTCACGTGCGGCCAACAAATCATCAATACGGCAATCAACGGTCAGATAGAAATGCGGAACCGTTTGTTTGGATTCCAACAAACGGGATGCAACCACCTTGCGGATATTGTTGTTCGGCAGTTCCGTGTATTCCATGCCCAGCAAATCGGCCAATTGCTTGGCGTTCGGGCCAGACGATGCCAGGCGCGGTGCGCCAGCAGAGGCAGCGGGTTTTGCGCCACCTTTGAAATTCAGCACGTCGTCCTTCACGATACGGCCATGCGGGCCCGTGCCGGATACGACGGACAGATCAATGCCCTTCTCACCCGCCAAACGGCGTGCGAGGGGAGAAGCGAATATGCGGGAGCCTTTGTTCAACAAAGATCCCTCACCCTGCCCCCTCCCGGAGGGAGAGGGTTCTGTTTTTGCGGGCGCAGCGGACACCGGGGCCATATCGTCCCCTCTCCCTGCGGGAGAGGGTTGGGGTGAGGGGGCGCAGATTTAAGATCCGCAGCGCTTTCGCCATCTTCCAGCAACATGGCAATCGGCGTATTCACGGCCACGCCTTCGGTGCCATCAGCCACCAGAATTTTACCCAGCGTCCCTTCGTCCACGGCTTCAACTTCCATCGTTGCCTTGTCCGTTTCGATCTCGGCGATCACATCACCGGCCTTGATCTTGTCGCCTTCCTTCTTGGTCCATTTGGCCAATTTCCCTTCAGTCATGGTCGGGGACAAGGCAGGCATTGTGATTTGAATGGGCATCTTTGTGTTCTCTCTACTTAGCGGTAGCAGACCTGTTTCGCCACATGGACAATCTCATCCACCTGCGGCAGGGCCAGGGCTTCGAGGTTTGCGGCGTATGGCAGCGGAACGTCCGCGGCGCAAACACGGCGCACCGGTGCATCCAGATAATCAAACGCATGTTCGTTGACCAAAGCGGCAATTTCCGAACCGATACCAGCGAACGGCCAGCTTTCTTCAACACTGACAATGCGGTTGGTTTTCTTCACCGATTCAATAATCGTCCAACGGTCCAGCGGGCGGATGGTGCGCAGGTTGATGACCTCGGCGCTGATGCCTTGCTCGGCCAGTTTCTCGGCGGCCTGCAGGGCTTTGCCCACCATGATGGAATAGGCAACCAGCGTGACATCAGTGCCCTCGCGTTCAATTTTCGCGCGCCCCATCGGGATCACGAAATCCTCATCCGTCGGCACGTCAAAGCTCTGGCCGTACATGATTTCGTTTTCCAGGATCACAACCGGGTTCGGATCGCGGATGGCGGCCTTCATCAGGCCTTTCGCATCGGCGGCGGACCACGGCGCAACAACTTTCAGACCCGGGATATGGCCATACCAGCTGGCGTAATCCTGGCTGTGCTGGGCACCAACGCGTGCGGCGGCGCCGTTGGGTCCGCGGAACACAATCGGGCAACCCAATTGACCACCGGCCATATACAATGTTTTGGCGGCGGAGTTGATGATGTGGTCAATCGCCTGCATGGCGAAGTTCATGGTCATAAATTCGACAATCGGCTTCAGACCGCTGAATGCGGCACCGGTTGCGATACCGGCAAAGCCGTATTCGGTGATCGGCGTATCAATGACGCGTTTTGCACCAAATTCATCCAGCAGACCTTGGGATACTTTGTACGCGCCGTTATATTCGGCAACTTCTTCACCCATCAGGAATACGGTGTCATCGCGGCGCATTTCTTCGGCCATGGCGTTACGCAAGGCTTCGCGCACGGTCATGGTTTGCGTTTCGGTGAAGGCGGCCTCGTCAAACATCGGCGGCTCGATAATCACGCCCTGTGCATACAGGATGTCGCGGTTATCAACATGCGCGCCAGCGGGCTGGGATGCGGACCCACCCGATACCACAGGCGCAGCAGCCGGAGCGGCCGCGGCCTTCGGCGCCGGGCCGGACGATACGGCACCAACGGATGTTTCGCCATCTTCCAGCAAAACGGCAATCGGCGTATTGACCGCGACACCTTCGGTGCCTTCGGCAATCAACAATTTGCCCAATTTACCTTCATCCACGGCTTCGACTTCCATGGTGGCTTTATCGGTTTCAATCTCGGCGATCACATCACCGGGCTTGACCATATCGCCTTCTTTTTTCGTCCACTTGGCCAGTTTCCCTTCGGTCATCGTCGGGGACAGCGCGGGCATCAAAACTTCAATCGACATTTTCTTCTCTTCACTCTCAATCGGTGATTAGTCTTTGACTTCAACCAGAACATCGGTCCACAGCTCGGCAACATCCGGCTCCGGTGACTCTTGCGCGAATTGTGCGGCTTCGTTCACGATGTCTTTGATTTCTTTTTCAATCGGCTTCAGATCGTCTTCGGTGACGCCTTCGACTTCCAGAAGCTTGCGGATACGTTCAATCGGATCGCTTTCCGTTTTGAATTTCTCTACCTCTTCCTTCGAACGGTATTTGCCCGGGTCGGACATAGAGTGACCGCGATAACGATACGTCATCATTTCCAGCAAATATGGGCCATTGCCGGAACGAATGTGGTCCAACGCCTGACGCGCGGCGGCCTGAACGGCCAGAACATCCATACCATCAACCTGTTCGCCCGGGATGCCATAGGCCTCACCACGGCGATACAAATCACCGGCGGCATGGCGGGAAATGCTGGTCCCCATGCCGTATTTGTTGTTTTCAATGATGTACAGAACCGGCAATTTCCACAGGGCGGCCATGTTCATGGCTTCATAAAACTGCCCTTGGTTGGATGAACCATCGCCCATATAGGCCACAGCCACGCCGTTATCACCCTTGTATTTGTGCGCGAAGGCCAAACCAGTGCCCAGCGAAGAGCTGGCACCAACGATACCGTGCCCACCAAAGAAGTTCGCTTCTTTGCTGAACATGTGCATCGAACCGCCCTTGCCGCGGGAATACCCACCGCGACGGCCCGTCAATTCCGCCATGACCCCTTTCGGGTCCATGTTACAGGCCAGCATGTGGCCGTGATCGCGGTATGCGGTGATAACCGTATCCTGCGGCTCCTGCATCGACTGGATACCGGTAACGACCGCTTCTTGTCCAATATACAGGTGGCAGAAACCACCGATCAGTCCCATGCCATAGAGCTGGCCGGATTTTTCTTCAAAACGGCGGATCAGCAACATATCGCGGAAGAGCTTTTTCATCTCTTCGACGGTCGGCTTTGCCTGGCTGTTCGATACGGATTTCAACTTTGAATCTTTGCTTGTCTTGGCGGATGTGGCCACGAAAAGCCTCCTGCAGAAAACGTTGGAAATGTGCGATTTTTCGCCCCGCACAACTACACCATTTCCCGGCAGGTTTCCACCCAAAACAAGATTGGGAAACCCGAAATGGTGCAATGCAGTAATTTTTATTGACTTAGAACAACAGCTTGCTCATCCGCATAGCCAAAGCCCAGAACGGCGCGGGCGCGTTCTTCCAGCAAATCCGGGTCCAATGAACCGGGGCGCAGGCGGGTCACACGGGCTTCCAGCTCCACACGCTGAACGGTTGTTTTTTCAACCTTCATAGTCGTTTTGGTGATGGATTGCTCAAGGGTCATCAGACGAATGATGGACCGTTCCCCCTGCACCAGATGGTACGAGAAATACAGCGTCAGGCAGATCCCGATGATACCCAGGACATTGCGCTGTTTCGTTTTACGCTGTGAAAGGGAAGCTCTCATACTCACTATGGAATCACAAAGACCGTTCGACGGCAAGAGGAAAGTGTAACAGAGTCAATTGGTTAAGGCAGGAAGGTCCAGTGAACGGCGAGGTGCTAAGTGATTCAAAAGACTCACTATTTTTAGCATAACTCCGTATGAAGTCCCGCATGAAAAGCATAATTTTTTATACAGTGCGCCTGAATATGGGCATCGCAGCACAGTGGACAGCTTGTCCGCATCATCACACCCCCTATTATGATTGGAACACTGACCATATCCCTCCCGGAGTTTCTGATTATGCCATCCGCCCTCCTCCTCCCTTTGACCATGTCCATTCTGGCCGGGTCCATGATTGTGTTACAGGCCCCCATCAATGCCCGCCTGGGCGATCACATGGGCGGACCACTGGTGGCCGCGTTCTTCTCATTCTTCACGGGGTCGATTTTGCTCGGCTGTGTTCTGCTCGCATTGCGCAAACCGATCCTGCTAGAGAATATCAGTCTGACATCGCCATGGATGTGGATTGGCGGAACGCTGGGGTCCATGTTCGTATTCACAACCATTTTCGTCGTGCCGAAACTGGGCGCGGCGGGCATGATTGCCCTGATCATCTGCGGCCAGATTTTGTTTTCACTCGCAGTTGATCACTACGGCTTCCTGCTGCCCGAAGCCACGCCAATATCACCCGTTCGCATAGCTGGCGCGGTTTTGCTGATCATCAGTGTGGCCATGATCATGGCCCCGAAATTCTAAAAAAACTTTGCCCCAAAAATGCGTTACCCCGGCGAAAGCCGGGGTCTTCATCCTTTATGGCGAGAAGATCCCGGCTTTCGCCGGGATGACGTCTTGATGATGCCGTATTAAGCGGCCTTCGTTTTCTTGCCCGTCACGCTCGGCTCCGCGCGCAGAACGGAACGGCCAGCGAATACGGCCTGTGGGCCCAGCATATCTTCGATACGCAGCAGCTGGTTGTATTTCGCCGTGCGGTCGGAACGAGACAGGGAACCCGTCTTGATCTGGCCGGCATTGGTGGCCACGGCGATATCGGCAATCGTGGAATCTTCGGTTTCTCCTGAACGGTGGGACAGGATCACACCATACCCGGCCTTCTGCGCCATCTGAACCGTTTGCAGTGTTTCAGACAGCGTACCGATCTGGTTCACTTTCACCAGAATGGCATTGGCGCAACCCTCTTCAATACCCTGACGCAGGCGCTCCGGATTGGTCACGAACAAATCATCACCAACCAGCTGAACCTTGTCACCCAACGCATCGGTCAGCATTTTCCAACCGGCCCAGTCATCTTCGCTCATGCCATCTTCGATGGACACGATCGGGTAACGGGCGCACAGATCTTCGTAGAATTTGACCATGCCAGCGGAATCGAGCGTTTTACCCTCGCCTTCCATCACGTATTTCCCGCCCTTGTAAAATTCGGTCGATGCGCAATCCAGCGCCAGAACGACATCTTCACCCGGCACGTAACCAGCGGCCTCAATCGCTTTCATGATGTAGTCCAGTGCTTCCGTGGCCGATTTAACAGCAGGGGCGAACCCACCCTCATCACCCACGTTGGTGTTCAGGCCAGCCTTGGACAATTCCTTCTTCAGCGCATGGAAAATTTCCGCACCACAGCGCAGCGCTTCGGAGAAATCAGGGGCGCCAACCGGCATGATCATGAATTCCTGAATATCCACCGGGTTGTCGGCATGTGCGCCGCCATTGATAATGTTCATCATCGGCACCGGCAATTCATGGGCATGAACGCCACCCAGATAACGGTACAGCGGCACATCCAGCTCATCCGCCATGGCTTTGGATACGGCCAGCGATACACCCAGAATGGCGTTTGCGCCCAAGCGGCCTTTGTTCTCCGTTCCATCCAGTTCCATCATGGTCTGATCGATATGCAATTGCTCTTCAGCATCCATACCAGATAAAGCTTCGAAAATTTCCGTGTTCACGTTTTCAACGGCATTCAAAACGCTTTTCCCGTTGTAAAACCCTTTTTCACCATCGCGCAGTTCAACGGCTTCATGCGCGCCCGTGGACGCACCGGACGGCACCGCCGCACGGCCCGTGGCCCCACTTTCCAGCGTTACATCAACTTCAACCGTCGGATTGCCGCGGCTGTCCAGAATTTGGCGGGCATAAATGTCGATAATTGCGGTCATGTCTATCTCCTTATTGGATATTCACCAGTTTCATGGATTTCACCAGATCGTCGATGGCCTTCGCTTGGCTCAAAAACTCTTCCAGCTTGTTAAACGGCAGGGCCGACGGGCCATCGCATTTGGCCTTGTCCGGGTCTTCGTACGCTTCGATAAAGATACCGGCCAAACCAATGGCCAGAACGGCGCGCGTTAAATCCGGAACCAACGCACGGCGGCCGCCCGATGCTTCACTGCCCGGCAGACGCATTTGGGATGCGTGGACGGTGTCGCAAATGATTGGTGTGTTGCCTGTCGCTTGCTTCATCACGCCAAATGCCATCGGATCGACAACCAAATTGTCGTAGCCAAAGCAATGGCCGCGTTCGCACAGGATCACCTTGTCGTTGCCGCATTCGGCAAATTTATCGACGATGTTTTTCATCTGATACGGGGACAGGAATTGCGGTTTCTTCACGTTAATGACCGCGCCCGTCTTCGCCATGGCTTCGACCAGATCGGTTTGCCGCGCCAGAAACGCCGGCAACTGGATCACATCAACAACATCGGCCACGGGCTGGCATTGGTCGATTTCATGCACGTCGGTGATGATGGCCACGCCAAATTCTTCCTTCACCTTGCGGAAGATGCGCAAACCTTCATCCAAACCCGCCCCGCGATAGCTATGGATGCTGGACCGGTTGGCCTTGTCAAAACTGGCCTTGAATACGTACGGAATGCCCAGCTTGTCGGTGATGTTTTTATAAACTTCGACCGCTTTCAGGGTGATGGCTTCGTTTTCCAGGACGTTCAGGCCGCCAAACAGGACAAAGGGCTTGTCGTTGGCAACTTCAATCGAACCGATTTTAACTGTTTTCATGGGGGGCTCATATCTCAAGGGGGCTACGCGTGCCCCGTATATATAGGGCAAACGGCCAAAAACGGCCAACGAAAACATGAAGATCGGACCCGTTTGGGCACCCCGAATCCCCTCACCGCCGCCAAAGGACCCGTTCGCGGGTCAGCGAAGGTCATTTTGGGGCAAAATCCCCCCGCCAGACCCGCGGAAAGGCAGGGTTTTTAAAAAAAAATTTCATATAAAATTATGGAATACGAAGTCAAAAATTGAACAAAAACAAACCCAAAATTTTGAGCACGGCAAACCTGTGGCAAGCCCTTGAGCCCAAAGGCAAAAAAAATGATTTTCAGGGGCGATTTTTTATTGCATATAGGCGCCCGTTGTATGTATACAACAATTTCCGTAACAACTCATTGGGAGGACCCATGCATTGACAACGCTCGAGCTGACACGTGTTACTCAGGACAACCCTGTACTTCTCGCCCTTTTTGAACGGGCATACCGCCAAATTTTGGCACCCGCTTTCCCCGATACCAACCAAGCCGAAACGCTGGATAAATTCTTAGCGGGCATGAATGGTGAAATTAAGAACTTCGATGTCGTGGTCAATTTAATTGGCCAAAACTTACGCGATATCGACAGGGCTGAATTAGCCGGGATCAGTGTGGCCTATTACTATCCTGAACATAACGTCGGCAATCTTGCGTACAATGCAATTGACCCGAATATCCGCCAAGGCGGCCTGGGCAAAGCCATGGTCCAATGCCGTATTGAATCCCTGAAAGAAAAAGCAGCAGAACGCGGCAAATCCCTGCGCGCTGTTTTTCTGGAAGTGAACAACCCGGAACGCGCCCCCAAAGAACTGGACACTATGGATGCGAATAAACGTGTCGCCATTTTTGAAAAATGGGGCGCACGCAAAATTGGCATCGATTACGTCCAGCCGCCCGTCTACGAAGACGGCACGTTCTGCGATTACATGGATTTGTACAGCTATCCGGTCGATGGCCGCTACGCCAACCGCAAGGATGTCAGCGCTTTCCTGATGGCATCCTACTGCCTGAGCTATGGCACAACAGGCGACCGCCAAATGGCTTTGCGTACCATGTACAACCAACTATCCGAATGGAAACCGGAACGCCCCCTGCCCCCCGGCACCCCAGCCGGATACCAGGTCGGCAGCCATGCTTTGCAGCTTGTGTAAGCGTTAAGAGTAAAATAAATTCGACATTATAAAGCCGGAAGATCCTTTATCTTCCGGCTTTATTTTCAAAGTGGCTCTTTATCAAGGCGCAGAGAATGCTTTTTAACTCATACGTTTTTATTCTATTTTTTCTGCCCATCACCTTCTTCGTTTATTTCATCCTGACGAAGCAGCGCCTGTTCACAGCCGCAAAAGCCTTTTTGGCAGGTTCTAGCCTTTTTTTCTACAGCTGGTGGAGTGTTGCCTATCTGCCACTCATCCTGATTTCCATGATCGTCAATTTTTCAATTGGCTCCATCTTAACCGCCGATGATAGTGGCAAGAAAAGGCATGGCATTAAAAGCAGGAAAGCCATGCTGATCGCCGGACTTGCGTTTAACCTCGGGCTTATTGGTTACTTCAAATACGCCGATTTTTTTGTGACCAATGTCAACGCGATCGCAGGAACGGATATTCCCGCACTCCACGTAATTCTCCCCCTTGCCATCAGCTTTTATACGTTCCAACAGATCGCCTATCTGGTCGATAGCTATGACAGACAAACGAAAGAATACGATTTTCTCAGCTACGTTATTTTTGTGACATTTTTCCCGCAGCTGATTGCCGGGCCCATTATTCACCACAAGGAAATAATGCCGCAATTTGCCAGCCGCTGGAACATGGTCAAACGCTATAGAAACATCGCCGTTGGCTTATTCATCTTCAGCGTTGGCCTATTTAAAAAAGTCATTATTGCGGATAGCTTCGCCCAATGGGCAACAGCGGGGTTCGATGGGGCTCAGACTTTAACTTTCTTCGAAGGGTGGGCGACCAGCCTCAGTTACACATTCCAGATCTATTTCGACTTCAGCGGCTATACCGATATGGCGATTGGGGCGGCTCTTCTGTTTAACATTCGTCTGCCGCAAAACTTTAATTCTCCGTACAAAGCAACCAGCATTCAAGATTTCTGGAAACGCTGGCACATGACGCTCAGCAAATTTCTCCGTGATTATCTATATATCCCACTGGGCGGAAACAGATACGGCCTCCCCCGAACATGTGTGAACCTCTTTGCCACATTCATTCTTGGCGGCTTGTGGCACGGTGCCAGCTGGATGTTCATTATTTGGGGCGCTTTGCATGGAATGGCGCTCATCGTACATCGGCTGTGGCAGGTGACAAAACTGCGGATACCCACGTTTATCGCGTGGTTTTTAACGTTTAACTTTATCAATGTGACATGGGTATTCTTCCGCGCAACCAACATGGAATCCGCGCAGAAGGTGTTATCTGCCATGCTTGATATTAAAACCATATCCATAAGCGAAAATATGTTTGCCGCCATCAATGGAAAGATGGATGAAATATTGATCGCGACGGTATTGGCATTTGCAATCACCCTCTTCGCGAAAAACAACGCACAAATAGAATCCTTCCTACGCCACAATGCCGCGACGCTGAAAGCTCGGTGTTGTTATGTCGCCGCGGGCTTAATGCTGGCTATATCGCTGTTCATGATTGGACAGATTGGGAAGTCAGAATTCCTGTATTTTAATTTCTAATCGCGGATTTATAAAACAATGATCAAGCGCAGAATTGCAAAGCGTAATATCCGCCTGTTCTTTATCGCCCCAGCCATAGCGGCGATATTGATACTGATTATGGGTATTTTCGACCCCACCGGGGTTCTTCATGCCCACGGATTCCGCGCAGGAATTATGAAAGATATGCGCCAACAGGCCGCCGGCGTGATGAACATCAACCCCAATCTGGATTCAATTATCCTTGGAACCAGCGTTCTTGAAAACACATCATCGCGCGAAGCGGAACGTGTTCTGGGCGGGGCATACGCAAATATATCCATGTCAGGAAGCAGTTTTTATGAACGTCACTTCGCCTTAGATAGACTGCTTAAAACGCAAAAAATAAAGACAGTCATATATTCTTTGGACGACAACTATCTCTCGCAAACGAGGGAACACTCATCATATCCGGTTGCGCAATATGATTACCTCTACAACTGGAACACACTTGATAACATTAAGATCTATCAAGATTTTCCAATATTCAAATGCCTGATAAAGAAAGAAAAAAAGCGCAAAAAATGCATGTCTGATGACATCATGTTTGACCGCCCCAATATGTGGATGAACGACCCGAATGAAAATATTCGCTTTGGCGGGCTTGATCACTGGTTCGCCGCAAACAACAACCAACAGGTTATCGACGCCCTGTCTTCCATTTCATCCAGCGCCCAAGACATTGCGGACGGAAAACAGAAACAGGATGACGCGGAAGAGATATCGAAAAACATAAAAGCGACAGAAAAATATATTGATGATTACGTTCTGTCTTATGTGCGCAATTACCCAAGAACGGAATTCCATTTGGTTTTCCCGCCGTATTCTCGGATTAAATTTGCGCAGTGGCATCAGGGAAACCCTAAATATAGCCAAACACACGAAGCCGCAATCCGCTATCTGGCACAAGCCCAGAAGTCATTAAGCAATCTTTATGTCTACGGATACGAAGATATGAAATTTATTGATGATATCGCCAATTACAAGGATACCGGTCACTACCACGAACGTATCAACACCATGATGTTGCAATCCATTCACGATAAGAAAAGTGTGATTACACCGGATAATGCCGAAACTTACATTGCAACAGCCCGTCGCAATGCGCTCAGCTTCGACCTGATTGGATTGGGACGTAAGATTGATGCCTATCTCAAAACACAAAAAAAGACGGATTAATACATCCGCCTTCTTCTGAATTTCAAACCAATCGGCTTTGTTTTATCGCGGCATCCACAAACGCTACAAACAACGGATGCGGATCAAAGGGTTTGGATTTGAGTTCGGGGTGGAATTGGACACCGACAAACCATGGGTGGTCCGCATATTCCACGATTTCCGGCAAACGACCATCCGGGGACAGGCCGGAGAAAATCAGACCTTGTTGTTCCAGACGATCCTTGTACGCCATGTTTACTTCGTACCGGTGGCGGTGGCGTTCGGAGATTTCTGTTGTGCCGTAGGCATCGGCAACCTTGCTGCCCTTTTTCAGGATGGCTGGATAGGCCCCCAGACGCATCGTGCCGCCCATATCGTTGGACGCGCTGCGCTGTTCGGTCTGGTTGCCCTTGACCCATTCGGTCATCAGGCCAACCACGGATTCTTCGCACGGGCCAAATTCGGTCGAGCTGGCTTTTTCAAGACCCAGCAAATTGCGTGTGGCTTCGATGACGGCCAATTGCATGCCGAAGCAAATGCCGAAATACGGCACGGAACGCTCGCGCGCAAAACGGGCCGCGTTGATCTTGCCCTGTGCGCCCCGTTCCCCAAAGCCGCCAGGAACCAGAATGCCGTTGATATTGTGCAAATGGTCGGCGGGGTTTTCGGCTTCGAAAATCGTTGATTCAATGAACTTCAAATTCACGCGCGCATTGTTGGCGATACCGCCATGGATCAAGGCTTCGTTCAGCGATTTATAGCTGTCGTTCAGGCCGGTATATTTGCCCACAACGGCAATGTTTACTTCGCCTTCTGGGTCTTTAATCCGGTGGACGATGTTCTTCCAAACGGACAGATCCGGTTCCTTGTTATCCAGACCGAAGAACGCCAGAACCTGTGTATCCAGCCCCTCGGCATGATAGGTCAGCGGCACTTCATAAATGGTTTTCACATCCAGTGCCGGAATGACCCGTTCAAACGGAATGTTACAGAACAGGGAGATTTTGCGGCGGTCATCGTCTTCGATATGGCGATCAGCGCGGCAGAGCAGGATATGCGGGCGAATACCTGCGCTCATCAGCTCTTTCACCGAATGTTGCGTCGGTTTGGTTTTCAGCTCACCCGCCGCCGGGATATAGGGCAACAGGGTCACATGGGTATACAGCGCACGGGCATCGCCCAGCTCGTTGCCCAATTGGCGGATGGCCTCCAGAAAGGGCAGGCTTTCAATATCGCCCACCGTACCGCCGATTTCGCACAGGATGAAATCAGCCGTACCATCCTTCTCCATCACGAAGGATTTAATTTCATTCGTGATGTGGGGAATAACCTGAATGGTTGCGCCCAGATATTCGCCCTTGCGTTCCTTTTGCAGGACGTTGGTGTAAATCTGGCCGGTGGTGATATTGTCGTTCTTCTGCGCCGGACGGCCCGTGAAACGTTCATAGTGCCCCAGATCAAGATCCGTTTCCGCGCCGTCATCGGTCACGAACACTTCGCCGTGCTGGAAGGGGCTCATCGTGCCCGGATCAACGTTCAGGTAAGGATCAAGCTTGATCAGACGAACCGAATACCCGCGCGATTGTAACAATGCGCCCAAAGCGGCGGATCCGAGGCCCTTCCCAAGGGAAGAAACCACGCCGCCGGTAATAAAGATAAATCGTGACATTTTTCTATTGAGCGACCGGAACAGAAGGTTCAGCTGGGGGAGTGTCTTTGTCGGCTTTCTTTTCCGCCTCATCATCGGCGCCCGCTTCGGCGGGTGCCGATGCCGCAGCCGGTTCATCCAGACGGTCAAGAATGCTGCCTTTACTGGTCGATGCGTTCGCCAGAATGCCCAGCACCAGGCTGGTGACGAAGAAGCAACCAGCACAAATCGCCGTTGCGCGGCTCAGCGCGTTGGCTGTCGCACCCGGGCTGGCCAGGCCGCCAATACCACCACCGCCGCCACCAATGCCCAGACCGCCCCCTTCGGAACGCTGGATCAACACCAGACCAATAATGGCCAGGGCAAGGATAAGGTGAATGACAAGAACGACCTGAATCATGGGCTTTCCCGTTAAGAGAATGAATCTGTTACTTCTACCCCGGCGTTTTACGCTTTATTGCACCGCTTTGGCAATAGCCAGATATTGGTCCGCCTTTAAACTGGCCCCGCCGATCAGGGCCCCGTCCACATCCGGAATAGCCAGCAATTCCCCGGCATTCTCCGGTTTTACCGACCCGCCATACAAAATCCGCACCCCGGCCCCGTCCGCCATTTTCCCCACCAAAATCCCGCGGATAAAAGCGTGCATGGCTGCAACATCCGCCGGGGTCGCCGTTTTGCCCGTGCCAATGGCCCAGACCGGTTCATAGGCAATCACCGTATTCGATGCCGTTGCCCCAGCCGGGATCGATCCATCAAGCTGTTGTTTTACAATTGTTTTTTCTTGACCCGCCACGCGCTGCGCCTCGGTTTCCCCGACGCAGATAATGGTCATCAACCCCGCCTGATGCGCCTGAACCGCCTTGGCGGCCACGGTTTGGTCCCCCTCCGCATGGTGCTGGCGGCGCTCGGAATGGCCCAGAATTACGGCGGAACAGCCCACATCTTTGAGCATCGGCGCGGCAATATCCCCGGTGAATGCACCCGTCTCATGGGGCGAACAATCCTGCCCGCCAACGCGCAAAGCGCCGCGATTATGGTCAATCACGGCCCGGACGGCCGGAATATGGATAAAGGTAGGGCAAACCAGAAAATCGCAGCGATCCAGCAAGCTGGCATCTTTTTCCACGCCATCAATTACGGCCTCGGCCAATTGACGAACGCTGACCAGCGTTCCGTGCATCTTCCAATTTCCAGCAATCAGCTTTTTCTTCGTCGTCATGGCATCGCCCCATCAAAAAATAAGACCGACAGAATACATACAACACGGCATTAAAAAAAGCCGCCCGAAGGCGGCTTTTCTGAATTGATCAATTCAAAATGTTTTAAATGGCCGGTTTCGGCGCGTTCACTGGTGTGCGAACAGCAGCTTCCGGAGCCTTGGCAACCGGTGCTTCGTTCTTTGTTGCAGTTGTAAATTCAGTAGCAGCTTCTTTTTTCATATTACACTCCTCTAGTTGTTAGGGTTTTTAGCTACAGGACGTATCGTAATAACACTTGGGAAAAACACAATCGGAAACAAACTTTATCCGCACTTATGCACAGATCAAAAAACTGCGGACATAAAGGCCGAAACACGCCAAGCGGTTGCACAAAGACCGCATCGTTTCTATAGTTCCCGCCAGATTCTTTAAAACTCACGAAGGGTTATACACCATCATGATGCGGTCCATGCGCGAAGGCGTTCATTCCAAGATCATCAAAATTGTTCTGTTCGGCTTGCTCACCATGGCTGTGTTCGGATTGGTCTTGATGGATGTTGGCGGTTTTTTCCGTGGCGGTATGGGCAACACCAACGTCGCCACCGTCGCCGGGTCATCCATTTCCAGCACGGAATTCCAGCGTCATGTCCAACGCGTTTTATCCAATCAGGGAATTACACCCACGGACGCCTATAACTTTGGGTATATCGATCAGATTTTGGACAATGAAATCGCCCGCACGGTGATTTCAAACGCAACAGTCGATCAGGGCGTTCTGGTGGGTGACGATGCTGTCGCCAAACAAATCAACACCATGATTGCTCCGTTGTTGCAAAGCAATCCGGAAGCGTCGAAGAAAGATATCCTGCAACGCGTTTTGATGAACCAAGGCATTTCCGAAACCGAATTCGTCAACGCCATTCGCCATGAAATTGCCAACAGCACCCTGCAATCCGCCATTCAGGCGGGTGGTGCACTGGTGACACGTGACGAATTGGTGGCGCTGTACCAATTGCGCAACGAAAGCCGCAGCATCAACGCCATCATCCTGAAAAATTCCGATATGACAGATATCAAACCGGCGGATGAAGCGGTTCTGACCGTGTTTTACGATGCCGCCCGCGCCCGCTATGCCAAGCCGGAAACACGCAGCATGACCATCGCTGTCCTCAGCGAAAAGCAAGTACGCGATACGATGGATATTTCCGATGAAGAATTGCGGATCGAATATGACCGCAACATTGCCCAGTACCGCACGGCGGAAAAACGCGTCCTGCAACAGGCCGTTCTGATCGATCAGGCGGATGCCGAGGCCGTGAAAGCCAAAATGGATGCAGGCGCAACACTGAAAGACGCCGTCAAATCCCACACGGGTAAAACCGACGCCTATCTGGGCGAAAGTGAATTTGAACGGGCCGGATTGATCGAAAACATTGCCAATGGCGCATTTGGCGCAAAAGTTGGTGATGTCGTCGGCCCGCTCGAAACTCCGCTTGGCTGGCACATTTTGGTCCTGACCAAAATCAATGCGCCCGATACAACGCCGTTTGAAAAGGTTAAAGCCGATCTGAAAAAAGAATTGTTACAGATCCGCCTGTCCGACGAAATCCTGGCCACCGCCAACCAGATTGATGACCGACTGGCCGCCGGCGAATCACTGGACGACATTGTGAAATCAATGAATCTGGACGTGACCAAAATTGGTGCCGTTCATAACGATGGATCAACGCCGGACAAAAAAGACGGCATGACTGCGTTTGATAAAGATCGCGGTGCCATCCTCGAAACCGCATTCAGCGTCGAAGCTGGCGAAACCGCCCCGGTCATGGAAATCTCCGGCGGGCGTTTCGCGGCGGTGCGTGTTGATAACGTAACCCCCCTCTCCTACACCCCGTATGAAGAGGTGAAGGACGAAATCGCCAAAGGGTGGATGGACGACCAACGTGCCACCGCCAACCGCGACCGCGCACAGAAATTACAACAAGCTGTCGCCGGTGGTGAAAAAACGCTTGAGCAAGCGGCCAAGGATCTGGGGTTAAGCGTACAGACATTCAGCAACATCAAAGCTGGCGCAGAACCGAAAGCCCCGATGAGCACCGCCACGCTGGCCGCTTTATTCGACGGCGTGCAGGGCGAAACCATGATGGCCCCGGTTGATGGTGGCTTTATGGTTGGAACCATCACCGCAATCAATATCCCGGTGGCTGATAAAATCAGCGACCAGGATTTGCGCCCAATTTCGGATTCCATCACCCGTACCGCCGGAAATGAATTCATGGCTGTATATGTGCAACATCTGGAAGATAAATACGGCGTCAAAATCAACCGCCGCATGCTGGATCTGATGTTCGGGCCGGAAAGCGGAACAGTGGCGCAGTAAGCCAACCCAATAAAAAACCCCGGAATAATCCGGGGTTTTTTATCGCCTATTTCACCACCTGTGACGCGTGCACCAACTCAATCCCCTTATCCTTGAGCGTCGGCAACCACGCCCGCAAACCTTCAATCGTCACGTCCTTTGGGTGGCCAATCGCGATGGCCAGGCCGTCTTTCAACGCTTTACGCTCAACCTGCGCCAAAGATTTGGAAACGAACTCTGCCGTATTTTCATGGTCCAGGAAAACATCACGGCCCGCGTGCGGCACGCCGGCTTCGCGCGCCATATCACCCGCGACTGAATTTTGAATCGTTCGGCTGTCGATGAAATACAGATTGCGGGATTTTAATGCGCTCATCACGCGGGCCATGGCCGCCTTATCCTGCGTCAGCTTGCTGCCCATGTGGTTATTGATACCAACATAACCTTCAAACGCGCTCAGGCCGTCCTGCAGAACCTGATCAAAAACAGCAATATCCTGACCCACACACAAAACCTCTGGCCCCGGATCTTTGGTCTGGCTCATCGGTTCCATCGGCACATGCACCATCAATTCATGTCCGGCGTCCTTCGCTTTGGCCGTTTGCGCCTTGATGTTGCTGGCATACGGTAGATAAGCCAGCGTCAGCCCCGCAGGCAAATCCACCACGGCGGCGGATCGTTTGACGTCCACGCCCATATCATCAATGATGATCACGACGCGCGGGTTGGTGGCGGTTCTGTGGACGGGTGCGGCCAGTAATTCATCCACCACATCGCCGACCGTTTCGGGTTCGTGCAAGATAATTTCTTCATCAACAATCGCCGGATCAACTGTCGGTTCAGCCGTTTGTAACGGTTCGGTTGACAACGGAAATGACGGCGCAAAATCCGGTGTGGGAATAACGTCGCGCTCAACCGCAACAATCGCCTCGGTCACATCGTGCGATGGAACGGGCGCGTAATCGCGTTTGACCACCAGTTGATCCAGCACGATCACCAGGGCAACGACAGCAAGAATGATGGAGGCCGCGCGCAGCGGCGTCAGGACTTTGAAGATTTTCATGGCGCGCACCATACCGCATTCGCCCCCTGTGGAAAAGTCACTGGACGAAACGGGAAAAAAACGGCAATATCCGCCGCCTCACCCCGGGGAAATCCCACCAAATCAGAACATTCGCAGTCATTTCTTGACACAAACCATGAACTAAACTAGAACAAAAAGGGTATGCAGAATCACGCATTCCGCATATCAAATCCGCCCAAAATGACGGATTTGCATCCAAAAGCCCCAAAAAGCGGGCAAAAACAAAGGGAATACAACGCCAAATGCTGACCAGAAAACAACGTGACCTTCTTGTTCTCATTCACGAACGGATGCAGACGGGCGAAGTGGCCCCCTCGTTTGATGAGATGAAGGATGCGCTGGGCCTGAAATCCAAATCGGGCGTCCACCGTTTGATCAGCGCGTTGGTTGAGCGTGGGTATCTGGAACGCCTGCCCCACCGCGCCCGCGCATTGGAAGTCAAAAAATTACCGGAAGGGTATAAACCCGATGGCGCGGATTCATCCGCCGCCGCGGCCCAGACCCGCGCCATTGCCAGCGTGTACGAAGATGCCCGCATGGCCGCCCCGCCCCCGGCGAACAATTTCGCACAAATCCCCCTGCACGGTAAAATCGCCGCGGGTACACCGATCGAAGCCATTCGTGACGAAGAAACATTGATCGATGTGCCGCCGCAAATGCTAGGGTCCGGCGAACATTACGCCCTGCGCGTTGATGGGGATTCGATGATCAAGGCCGGGATCAACGACCACGATATCGTGATCATCCGCAACACCACCACCGCCGAAAACGGTACAATTGTTGTTGCACTGATTGATGACAGCGAAGTGACCCTGAAACGCTTCCGCAAATCCGGGAACAAGATCATTCTGGAACCGGAAAACGACGATTACGAGCCTCGCGTTCTGGAGCCGGAGCGCGTGAAGATTCAGGGGCGGTTGGTCAGTTTGTACCGCACGTATCACTAACTAATAAGAAAAACGCCCCTTTCCTCCTATCGTCACCCCGGCGAAGGCCGGGGTCCATGGGATAGACTGTATGGATTCCGGCCTTCGCCGGAATGACGATTGTGATAAATCCTACCGCCCGTTATTCATTGCCCACGGGCGATCACCGCGCAAATCGCGCACACTGCGGATAACGGGTTCTTCCCCATCCCGCACCCAGATCGCCACCGACCCATTGCGCCAGACATCGAACCGATCAATCACCGCCCCGGCGGCGCACTCTTTCTCCACCGGCATCCGGGCAACAACAACATCCGCCCACGCACAATCGGTGGCCAGTGCGGCAGGCTGGTTGACGAAGGCGACTTTCGCCCCGTCCATCTCCATCCGGCACGCATCGGCGTCACACGACACCATGCCATTTTCACCCTGATATAATCCTTCATTCGGGATTTTCTCGGTTGACCCTTCCGGCAACCCGGATTCCTGGGTCCAGACCTCGGCGGTGAATCGATCCGCCACGCGCGATGAAATCATCATCCGGTCGGAATCCATCCGCGCCGCCCATAATTTCCCGGTGGACGAGATCAATATATCCGGCGGCGTGGCCACAACCACCATCACCATACCCACCGCCAAAGGCAATAAACCCAACCACCGCGACCGCCCGGCCCAGAGCAGCATAAACAGCATTCCAAACGTCATAATGCCAAGCGCCGCGCCCGACCATACCGGCCAATGCACCACCGCATGCGGCCACCCGGCCACAATGCGCGCAATATCCAGCATGACATCCACGCCCCACGCCATACCCGCCAACGGCCAATCCGCCAACCCCAATGGCGCAAGGAAATAAACCAAAATGGCCAATGGCATGATGATAAAACTGGCCAGCGGCACCACGATAAAGTTAGCCGCAACGCCGTATGTTGCCACTTGTTGGAAATGATAGAGCGAGAATGGGGCCGTGACGATGGTGGCCAGAATGGTCGTCAAACACACACCCGCCAGATAAATCATGGCCCGCTGCAACCACCCGGCTTTTGTATACGCCTCCACCCACCAATCGCGCGTAACATCGTAAAACCAGATCAACCCGATCACAGCGGCAAACGACATCTGAAAACTCGCGCCGAGCAAGATGTCCGGGTAAAACAGCAACAACGCCCCCGCGCTGACCGCCGCCAGTCGCATGGAAAACGGGCTGCGGTTCAGGCCGATGGCCATCAGGAACAATCCCGTCATAATCAAGGCGCGGAATGTCGGCACGCTCATCCCCACAATCAGCGCATAGGCAAAGGCCGCAATAAACGCGATCACGGCGGCGTAGGATTTAATCGGGTGATACAGCGCAAAACGTGGGAACAGCGCCATCAGCAAGCGGCTGAGGAAAAACGCCGCGCCCGCCGCCATGCCGATATTCATACCGGAAATGGCGATGATGTGGGCCAATCCGGCAATCCGAACATCATCCCACAAATCCTCGCTCATCGCCGCGCGTTCACCAGTCAGCAGGGCGATGACAACGCCGGTTTCGCGTTCGCCCACATGCTCTTTCGCGGCCTGCGCCAGCATCAGACGGTAATTTTCCAACCCCTGATAAAACCCTCCTTTTTGTTCCGATAAAATCTCTGGCGCTTTATACGCAAACCCCATTGCGCCCAGTTCGCGGAAATAGGCATAGCGTTGAAAATCAAAACTGCCCGGCGCCACGGGGGCCGATGGCGGATTCAACCCGCCCAGAACGCGAATGCGTTGACCGGGGCGCAGGCCTTCATCCTTGCTGATCGTCATGCGAATGCGGCGCGGGGTTTTCTCCGACGCAATCTCCTCGATCGACAGATCATCCAAAACGGCGCGGCTGCCCCGCCCGCTTTCCAGCAATTCCAGCGACCGGATCGTGCCTGTCACATTGGCAAAGCGCATTTGTTTTTCCAGCACGGGCCCGCGCACCATTTCCGTGCGGACCTTGCCCGCCGCAAATCCAGCCCCGAACGCCAGCGCAAGGCCGAACAGCAACAGCAAAGCCACCGATCCGCCCGCCCGCGCCCGCCGCCATTGCCACAAAACGGCCAGCGCCGGAGCCAGAAGAACGGCCAGCGCCCCCACCCATGACGGTTCAAATTTGAGCGAGAAATAGGCGCAAATCCCCGCCCCCAGAAGAACGGGCAGCCATAAAACGTAATGCGGGCGCTGCGCGGCGATCACCGCCGCCATGCCCCGCCACGTTGCCGTGCTAATCCCTTGCTCCGAAACGCTGAAATCCACCTGCGAAACCTGTTTTCTGGCTTGTTTTCTTATGCTACCAAAGGCTTACAGAATTTAAAGGATAATACAACCATGACCATCATTACCCGTATCCCCCCGTCCCCCACCGGCCTGATGCATATCGGCACGGCCCGCACGGCCCTGTATAACTGGCTGTTCGCGCGCCGCCATAACGGCAAAATGCTGTTCCGGATCGAGGATACGGACCGCGAACGCTACGCCCCCGAATATGTGGATTCCATCAAGGACGGCCTGACCTGGTTGGGGCTGGATTGGGATGGCGACGTCGTTTCCCAATTCGACCGCCGCGACCGCCATGCCGAAGTAGCCCTTGAAATGGTCAAGGCGGGCAAAGCCTATTACTGTTATTGCACGCCGGAAGAATTGGAAACCATGCGGGAAAAGGCCAAAGCAGAAGGCCGCGTGACATTTTATGACCGCCGCTGGCGCGATGCCGACCCGGCCACCGCCCCGAAAGACATCAAACCCGTCGTCCGCATCAAGGCCCCATTGGATGGCAACAGCGTCGTCCATGACAAGGTGCAGGGCGATGTGACCGTGGCCAACGAACAATTGGATGATTTCATCATCCTGCGCAGCGACGGCACGCCAACCTATATGCTGGCCGTCGTCGTCGATGACCATGACATGGGCGTCACCCACGTCATTCGCGGTGACGACCATTTGAACAACACGTTCCGCCAGAACATCATTTACACCGCTATGGGCTGGGACGTTCCGGTTTACGCGCACCTGCCGCTGATTTTGGGGCCGGATGGCGCGAAATTATCCAAACGCCACGGTGCCACGGGCGTGAAGGAATACGAAAAAATGGGCTATCTGCCCGAAGCCATGCGCAACTATCTCCTGCGTTTGGGTTGGAGCCACGGCGATGATGAAATCATTTCCACCGAACAGGCGATTGAGTGGTTTGATCTGGACCATATCGGCCAATCCGCCGCACGGTTTGATTTTGCCAAGCTGGAAAACGTGAACGCGCATTACATCAAACTGGCCGACAATCCGCGTCTGGTGGATCTGGTGACACCATTCCTGATCGAACGTGGTTACACCGTGGATGACACGGGCCGCGCCCGCCTGCTGGCCGGCATGGACGAACTGAAAAACCGCGCAAAAACGATCGTGCAGATTGCCGATGAAGGGGCCTTCTACGTCAAAACCGTGCCATTTGATTTTGATGAGAAGGCGAAAGCCAACCTGGACAAAGCCATCCTGCAAACATTGAAGGATACGTTGTCGGGCATCACCGAATTCAACGCGACGAATATCGAAGACGCCTGCAAAACAGTGGCCAATGATTTGCGGGAGGGTAAACTGGGCAAAGTCGCTATGCCGCTCCGCGCCGCCCTGACCGGGACGACAGTGTCCCCGTCGGTCTTCCATGCCGCCGAACTCCTTGGAAAATCAGAGGTTTTACAGCGCCTTGATCATTCTTTGACATAACAATTGAACTATGCAAAAGTCCGCCATTCACATGAAAAACAGGGAATGGCGGATTTTTTATGGCCCCACGTTTTTATCAGTTGCGCCATTACGGCGCACTCGCATTTTCCTACACCATGACGGCAGCCATTGCCGCCGCAACGTATACAATCGGTATGCCGGCTATTCTGGGCGTTGCAGCGACTTTTGCAACGTGGAAAACAATCAAAGAAATTCGTGCAAACAAACACGTCTTTGAAAACAATCTGAAAAAACACGAAGACAACTATTCATATTCACCCAAGCTACAACAAATCGTTCAGGATCTTTATAAAGCATCTGGTCTCAGCGCCGATAAATATCCAATCCACGATTTTGACATCGATGAATCAATGCCACAAAAGCAAGGGGCCAAATACGAAGAAATCCGCAAACACATACGCAGCAAATACACAGCCATGCCGAACGCCGCCGCAATCAATTTGGGCAAACCGGTAATTATGATTTCAAAATCATTGCTAGAAATTCTCAACGACCGCGAAGAAAAGGCGGTTCTAGCCCACGAATTTGCCCACATCGTTGCAAAGCATTCAATTATCGACCTGCCCCAGCAAGTCATTCATCGCACATCACGCGGTGCAAACAGCATTCTTTATATTTTCAGCACTGCTGCAACAGAGGCTATAAACTTTGCGATTGGATGGTTAACAACAATCGTCGCGCCAATTATCGCCGCGAAGCTATCCGGATTGGGCCAGCTCATTAAGAAAATGAACCGCGGCAATACAGACGAAAATGATCGCATGACCGATGCCGATGCAAAGCGCCTAACCAGAATTACTTTGGGATGTTTTGCCTTTGGCGTTGCGACCAATGTCGCGTTCTTCAGCGCGATCAACCCAATGATTGCCGGAATTTTTCTGGCCACATGGGGTCTTGGAAAAACCGCGCGCATAACCAGCGCAACGCTATCACGCAGTCAGGAATATCAAGCCGACCGCGGTGCTGTCTTACTTGGCGCTGATCCTCTTGCACTGGTCACAGCCTTGCGCAAGCTCAATGAAATTAAAAACATTAAACTTGCGGAACTGGATGGCAACGCCACCAAAAAGCCCAGCACATTGTCCCGCGCATGGGCAAACCTGCACGCCAGCCATCCAACCGTTGAACGCCGCATTGGCCGCTTGAGTGCAATTGCCCGTCAATCCGGCTACAGCGAACAACAAATCACCCATGCAACCACATGTACGCTGGATCTGACCGCCCTGAACCAAGTTCCACACCGCGCGGCGCAGGCTTATATAAACCATATGACCTAAGCCACGATAATTTTCATAACGTAAAATCATTTGGTTTATAGCAGTAACCTTTTTTAAACGCGCTGCCTTTATCTTTGTGCAGCGCAGGCCTATGATTGCGCAATCGATTTGGCGTCCGCCGAATCTTTCACACGTACACATTTTCGCTTTTCCATTCCGTGGGGTAACACCATGTCCGCAGATACAGCACAAAAAACATTCACCCTGACCAATGATCAGACGGGTGCATCAACGAAACTGCCCGTTCTGGACGGTGTTATGGGCCCGCCGGTGATCGACATTCGCAAGCTGTATGATGAAACCAGCCATTTCACATTCGATCCCAGCTTTATGGCGACGGGCAGTTGTAAATCCCGCATTACCTTTATTGACGGCGACAAGGGCATCCTGCTCCATCGTGGTTACACCATTCAGGATCTGGCGGAAAAAAGCACCTTTATGGAAGTGTGCTACGCCCTGCTCTACGGCGATCTGCCGAATGCCAAGCAGCTGAAGGAATTTGAGCACAACATCACCTATCACACGATGGTGCATGAACAACTGCACTTCTTCTTCCGTGGATTCCGTCGCGATGCACACCCGATGGCTGTCATGTGCGGCGTGGTTGGGGCATTGTCTGCATTCTATCATGACTCGCTCGACATTCACGATCCGAAACAACGCGAAATTTCCGCACATCGCTTGATTGCGAAATTGCCGACACTGGCCGCCATGTCTTACAAATATTCAATCGGTCAGCCGTTTATGTATCCGCGCAACGATTTATCGTTTGCTGAAAACTTCCTGTATATGTGCTTCGCCGTTCCGGCGGAACCGTACACGGTAAACCCGGTTCTGGCCCGTGCCATGGACCGCATTTTCACCCTGCACGCCGACCATGAACAAAACGCATCAACATCCACCGTGCGTTTGGCCGGTTCATCGCAGGCCAACCCGTTCGCCTGTATCGCCGCCGGCATTGCCTGCCTGTGGGGTCCGGCGCATGGCGGTGCGAACCAGGCCGTTCTGGAGATGCTGGAAGAAATCGGACACAAGGACAACATCCCTGAATTTCTGGCCAAGGTGAAAGACAAGGGCGATAACACCCGCCTGATGGGCTTTGGTCACCGCGTTTACAAAAACTACGATCCGCGCGCCGAAGTTCTGAAAAAATCCTGTGACGAAGTACTGGCCGAACTGGGCATCAATGACCCGCTGTTGGAACTGGCGCAGGAATTGGAACGCATTGCGTTGTCTGATCCGTATTTCATTGAACGCAAACTGTTCCCGAACGTCGATTTTTATTCCGGCATTATCCTGAAAGCCATGGGCTTCCCGACATCCATGTTCACGGTGTTGTTCGCCGTGGCCCGGACCGTGGGTTGGATTTCCCAATGGAAAGAAATGATGGAAGAGCCGAGCCTGAAAATCGGCCGCCCGCGCCAGCTTTATACCGGCCCGGCGCAACGCGAATATGTCCCGGTGGACAAACGATAGGAATAAAAAAGGGCGGTTCAAACCGCCCTTTTCTTTTTCTGACCACCCGCCCCGCACCGTGACGTTGAACGGGCCGTCCCATCTAACATCTTGTCATTCCCGTGAAAACGGGAATCCATTGTGACGATCCGTTTATTGTATGGATCCCCGTTTTCACGGGGATGACAGGGAAAGAGATTACGCCCCCGAGGCCGCCATGCGCGCCGTGACACCCGCCGGGCGGCTGAGCGTTTCCACACGGGTTTGGGCCATGTTCAAGACGAACTGCGCCGCCTCCACCGAGGGTGTCTCATCGCCACGGCCACGCAACAATTTACGCATGGTGGCGAACGACGCGCGTTGTTCTTCGCTCTCAAACCCTTCATCCAGAATACCACTCACGGCCTTGGCAATAATCTCTGGCTTGGCCGCGTCCTGAATAAATTCAGGGACAGCACGCTTGTTCAACAGAATATTCGCCAGATGCGCAAAGCGCACACGGATCAACATTTTTACCAACCACCACGTCAGCGGATTCATGGTGTAGGTAATTACATGCGGAATGTTCGCAACACCCAGTTCCAGCCCCACCGTGCCGGATACAGCCACAGCAGCATCGAGCGCTTTCAGACTGTCGCTTTTCGTGTTGATGCCGTCGGTGAAATACACGTTATCGACGTCCTTCAACAAGGTTCGCAATTCGGGTTCCAGATGCGGCAGGGTCGGCACCATAAATGACAAATCGCGGCGGTTCTTCCGCAGGGCCAATGCCACTTCGCGGATCAATCCGCCCATGCGTTTAACCTCGCCCATACGGCTGCCGAAGAACAGGCCCAAAACCTTACCATCTTCCGGCACACCCAACGCCGCGCGAGCTTTGGCGCGATCACCAGACGTGGTCAGCGCCAGTTTCGTTTCCATCACCGGATGACCGACGAATGCGGCGTTCAAACCATGGCGCGTGAAATAATTGGGTTCAAACGGGAACAGGCACATCAGCCCATCATACAGGGCCGCAACCTTCTGCGCCCGGCCCGGTCGCCACGCCCACACAGTCGGCGCGACATAGTGAATGAAGACCGGTTTTTTCACGCCGCGTTCGCGCAGTTTTTTTACGACGCGGAAACAAAAATCCGGCGCATCGATCGTAACGACCACATCCGGTTCACGCTTGGCAATATCATCGACCGTTTCGTTGATGCGGCGGATCAAATGCCGCAAACGTGGCAGAATTTCCGCCACACCCATTAGGGACAGATCAGACATCGGGAACAGGGATTTCAGCCCCTCGCCCTCCATCTGCGTTCCACCGATGCCGTGGAAATGCAGATGCGGCGCATCGTCATCCGCCGCGCAGATTTCGCGCATCGTGTGCATCATACGCGCGCCCAGCGTATCGCCCGATGTTTCACCGGCGATCAGATAGATCGAAAGATCTTTATTGCCTGTTGTCATAGAATATCGGGATCCACCCCAATCACGAACATTTTATACTGATCCGCCAGATCCGCGACCTTCTGCGGGTCGAGGAGCAGGCTGCGGTTCGCTTCAACAGCAATACCCGCATACCCGGCCAGTGCCGCGTGGTGGATCGTATCCGGCCCAATGGTTGGCAGGTCGAGCGATTCATCCTGTTGCGGCTTGGACATTTTTACCAAAATCGGCCCGCGCCCTTCGCGTTTCAGCAGACCGCAACGGCGGATCAATTCATCCGTGCCTTCGATCCCCTCAACACCCAGAACCAGATCCTGTTGCATCACCACGCTCTGGCCAATATCCAGGCGGCCCAGCGTGTGAGCGACCTTAATCCCGTGGCGAATGGCGTTCATATCCTCCGGCGTTGGTTCGCGGGAACCAATACGGCCCGCCTTGGGCATGATATCTTCGATAAAATGCTGGACGGCATGAATTCTGAATCCATCACGTTCCAATTCACGGCGCAGGGCCTTCAACAACCCATCATCACCAATCGCCCGCAGACCAAGGCGCAGGAAGAATTTCAGCGTGCGGAAATCCGGACGCAGTTCTTTCAACGATGGACGACGGATGGAGCCGATCAGGACCAGATCGCGCACCTTGTGCGCCTTCAGCGTATTGATGATCTGCCCGGCCGCACCCAAACGGGTCAGCATGTAACGGCGATCTTTCAGAATCGCCAGATCGGTTTGGCGTTCAAAGCCAACAACAAAGGTATCGATACCCTTTGTATCGCATACACCCAGCAACCGTTCCGGCAACAATCCGCCACCGGCAATAATGCCCAGTAATTTTACGTCTTCGATTTTGTCGGTCATCGTTACACACTCCGTTTTGCAGGCTGGCACAGCGGAAAGCGTGTTTTGGCCCGCGCAAATTCGACCATTTCCATGACCAGATTGTCGCTGGAATAATCGCTGGCCACCATTTCGATGCGTTGATCCATCGTGCCTTCTTCGCCGAACATCTGGTTAAAGGCGCGTTGCATGGCTTTCACCTGATCCTTGGTAAAACCACGGCGTTCCAGACCAATCAGGTTCAGACCCGCCAGCGATGCGCGTTCACCCTTCACACGGCCAAACGGGATTACGTCATTTTCAACACCGGACATGCCGCCAATCACGGCATGCGCGCCAATACGCACAAATTGGTGCACGGCGGACAAACCACCAATCAACGCAAAATCACCAACAACCACGTGGCCGGCCAATGTTGCGTTATTCGCCATGATCACGTTGTTACCAACGATACAATCATGCGCGACGTGGGACGCCATCATAAACAGGCCGTTATCACCCACGCGCGTTTCCATGCCACCGCCTTCGGTGCCCGGGTTCATCGTCACGTGTTCGCGGATTTTGTTGTTCTTGCCGATGATCAGACGGGATTTTTCACCGCCGAATTTCAAATCCTGTGGTGCGGAACCGATGGACGCGAACGGGAAAATTTCCGTTCCTTCGCCAATCGTCGTATGGCCATCCACCACCACATGCGAATGCAAAACAACGTTGTCGCCCAACGTGACATGTTCACCCACAATGGAATACGGGCCGATCTTTACGCCCTGCCCCAGTGTGGCGCCGGGGGCGATGATAGCAGTAGGATGAATCAATGCGGCGGAAGACATGACAGATGACACTTTCGACAATAAGGGAATACAGGTGCAAGCACACCTATAGAGTATAGAAAAATGGCGGAATTCCGCCAAATCACGCTTTGTTGCGGGGTGTTACAGACAAACGGTTCGGCGGACCTTAATTGTCCATGATCATGGCGCTGAATTCGGCCTCGGCACACAACGTGTCGCCGACCATGGCCTCGCCCTTGAATTTCCAGACGGGGCCACGCTGCTTGGTTTTCTGAACATGGATATGCAAGGAATCCCCCGGCACGACGGGCTTGCGGAAACGGGCCTCATCAATGGTCATGAAATAGACCAGTTTTCCTTCCGCCTCTTTCCCCAGCGTTTGCACGACCATAATGGCCGCCGTCTGGGCCATGGCCTCAACAATCAAAACGCCCGGCATGACCGGAAAACGGGGGAAGTGCCCTTGGAAATGCGGTTCGTTGAATGTCACGTTTTTCAGACCAACGGCGCGTTCATTCGGCACGAATTCCAAAATCCGATCCACCAAAAGGATAGGATAGCGATGCGGGATCATTTCCATGATCCGTGTGATGTCGATGTTCACTGCCGCAGAGGCGTTTTGTTCGCTCATGGTCGTCTCTTCTTATTTCTGTTTTTTGATCAGGCGATTCAACATCGCAATTTGACGCATATATTGCTTGATTGGCAAGGCCGGAGAACCCATTTGTTCTTCGCCCGCCGGAACATCCCGCATCAGACCGGATTGCGCCGCAATACGTGCACCGCGCCCAATACGCAAATGCCCGGCCACACCCACCTGCCCGGCCAGAACGACATAGTCTTCCAGCACAGTGGACCCGGACACGCCGACCTGAGATACAATCACGCAGCCACGGCCAATTTTTACGTTATGTCCAATTTGAACCAGATTGTCGATCCATGTGCCCGCACCAATCACCGTATCCGGTCCAGCCCCACGATCGATACAGGTGTTCGCGCCAATCTCCACGCGGTCCTCAATGACCACGCGGCCCAGCTGGGGCACCTTTACATGACCCGCCGGATCAATGGCAAACCCAAACCCATCCTGGCCAATGCGTACACCGGGATAAAGCCGCACGGCATTCCCAATCACACAATGTGTCACCGTCGCGCCCGCGCCAATACGGCATTTTTGCCCCACGGTCACGTTGCGCCCAATCACGGCATTGGATTCAATCCATGATCCATCGCCAATCGTTGCCCCTGCCTGCACCACGGCACCATCATCAATCACACACCCGGCCCCAATCGTAGCGGATGGATCAACATGGGCGTGCGGTGATATCCGCGCCGCCGGATAGGCCTCCGGATAAAATTTCTGCGCGCACAGGGCATAGGCCTTGTAAGGATTTTTGCTGACCAGCAGGGCCATGCCCGCCGGTGCGAATTCCACCATCTGCGGAGCCACAAAACAGGCCCCGGCTTTGCTGGCGCGGAACGCATCGCGATATTTTATATTGTCGAGAAAGCTGATCTGATCCGCACCCGCCTGATCCAGGGCGCCAACATCATGGACCATATGCGCGGAATTACCGCTTTGCAATTCCGCGCCGCATGACGCCGCAATATCGGCAAGACTGAACGGACCCAGCCGGGTGAAAAACGATTGATCAGCCACGAAAACTTACTCGGCCAACGGTGTGTTGGATTTTTCAGCACCGGACAACGCAGTATCAACCGCCTTTTCCGCCGCACTGATATCCAGTTTCACATCCGGGAAGTCCTTGTTCAGCTTGTCCATCACCGGACCGGTAATGTCCATTTCCTTTTCGGCCAGAACCACGTTCTGACGAGTCAGGACAATGTCATAGCCATTGGCTTGGGCCTGTTCGGCCACAATTTCGGTCATGCGGGACCGCAGCTTGTTATACGCATCGGCAGAAGCCTTTTCCAACGACACGCGGCGACGTTGCGCCAGACGACGCGCATCCATCAGTTTTTCTTCAAACGCACGGCGTTTTTCAGCGAATTTTTCCGGGGTCAGCTTATCACGCTCAGCGACCAGCTTCTTCTCCTCATCTCCCAGATCGCGCTCCATCTTGGAAAATTCCTTCTGGAAAGCGTCGCGTTGGTTCGCCAGTTGATCCTGAATCGATTTTCCGGCTTTGGAACTGTTCAAAACGGCTTGTGCATCAATCACCGCGATCACGTGACCAGACCCTGCGGCGGATTCCGCTTTGGTCACGTCATTGGTCGCATGGCTCAGTAACGACGGCCCAACGATCAGGGCCAACCCCGCTAACACAACAACACCAGCGCCCGCCAAAACAGCCATTTTATTTACTTGCATCGTCAAACCCTTTTGCTTGTCAGATGTATGTTAGAACCGCGTGCCGAAGCTGAAGCGGAAGTTTTCTTCCTTGTCGAAATCTTCCTTCATGAACGGAGCGGAGAAATCAACCCGAACCGGGCCAATCGGTGAACGCCATGACACACCAACACCGGCACCAGCGCGCAGGGAATTGATATCTTCAACGTCGGAACCGACATCGTCAATTTCCCACAGCGAACCGAAATCGGTAAACGCGTGGCCCTTGATTCCCATTTCATCGGGCAACCCGACCGGGAACGACAATTCCACCGACCCGCGATAGAACATGTTGCCCCCCAGCGAGTCATCGGTACCAATATCACGCGGACCGACACCAGCCGGTTCAAACCCGCGCAACGTACCACCGCCAAGGAAGAAGCGTTCGTTAATAGCAACGTTTTCATCGCCATAACCATGAATGGCCCCAACCTCACCCAAAACGTTCAGGACAACGCGATCGGTGTCGAACAGCGGATAGAAATGCGATGCGCCCAATTTGGCCGAGATATATTGCGAATCCCCGCCCAGACCGGACATTTCAGTGTCAAGCCAGCCATAGGTGCCGTCAGACGGGAACAACGTGCTGTTCCGTGAGTCATAGGTCAGCATCTGGCCAATGGCAGAGGTTGAACGTTCGCCGGCCTGTTCCTTAATGTAACGGGAGGCATCATCCTGTACTTCGGTGATTTCGTTTTGCTCGATACGATAGCGCAACGATTGACGCCATTTTTCCGACAACGGGTAACCGAATTCAACACCACCACCGGTCCGCTTCTGGTCATAGGAGCTTTCGTCCTGCAGGTCGCGGGTAATGTGGAAGGCATTGACGCCAGCCGAAAAATCGCGGTCCAGGAAATATGGTTCGGTAAAGGCGAAATCAAATTCCGTCCGTTCACCGGCAATCGTGGCACCGAGCAACAAATCCTGCCCTTTACCCAGGAAGTTCCGTTCGCGAATCTTGAAGTCAGCCAACGGACCATCAGCGGTCGAGAAACCCGCACCGATGGAAAGTTCGCCCGTGGATTTTTCGGCAACTTCGATATCGACGACCGATTTATCCGGTGCAGTGCCCGGCTGCGGTGTGACAATCACGTTTTCGAAATATCCAAGATCGCGGATTTTCTGTTCCGATTTGGCCACCTTTTCACGGTTGAACGGGTCGCCCTCGACCAGATCCATCTCGCGACGGATGACTTTGTCCAAGGTACGGACGTTACCGCGAATATCAATACGCTCAACGAATACTTTTGGCGTTTCGCGGATATTGAAGGTCAGGTCAACGGTACGTTTTTCGCGGTTACGTTCAACACCTGGCTTTACATCGACGAAGGCAAACTGCCGGTTGCCCAACTCGCGGGTGAAGGCATCGACCGTGCGTTCAACTTCATCCGCATTGTACCAGTCGCCCGGCTTAAAGGTCAGGAATGGAACCAGTTCGGCCTCGTTGAAGTCGCGCAAATTGGCATCAATCGTGACATTGCCAACGCGGTAACGCGGCCCTTCTTCAACAGTGAATGTCAGATAGAACGCATCCTTGTCCTTGGACAATTCGGCGTTCGACGCCAGAATGCGGAAATCGGCATAACCTTGCGACAGATAGAACCGGCGCAACAATTCCTGGTCATAGGACAGGCGGTCCGGGTCATAACGGTCATCAGAGCCGAGGAAACGGTACCAGCGATCTTCCTTCGTGCTGATCTCACTGCGCAACGTGTCGTCGTCATACACTTCGTTGCCGACAAAACGAATACCCTTCACCTTTGTCACCGGGCCTTCGTCAATTTCGAACACCAGGTTGACGCGGTTTTGGTCCAACTCAATCACTTTCGGATCAATCTGGGCCGAGAAACGGCCGGAGCGCGTATAAACCTGATACAGGCGGTTCAGGTCGGATTGCACTTTCGTCCGGGTAAACACCTGACGCGGGCGCAGGCTGATTTCAGCCAGCAAATCTTCGTCTTTCAGCTTGTCGTTGCCTTCGAACGCAATCTCGCTGATGACGGGGTTTTCAACCACGGTGACTTCCAGCGTGCTGCCCTTCTGGCGCAGGGTCACGTCGGCGAACAGACCGGTGCCAAACAGGCTTTTCAGCGCGCCATCGAGCAGGTCCTGCGTCATCGGGTCGCCGACCTTGGCGTCCAGATATGTCAGAACGGTCACGGGCTCGATACGCTGGGTGCCCAGCACTTCGATGTCTTTGATTTTCGTGCCGGTTGCCTGTTCAGACGCATACCCTTGTGCGGATACGGCTGTCGGCACGGCCAGAATTGAAAAAGCGCAAAGCCCCGCTATGGCCAGAAGGCCAAGCCCTGTAACACGGATCATGTTCATTTACGTCCTGTAGAATCCGCCGGTCAGAGGACCAGCTGTACGATATCGTTCAGGTTAGCAAATAGCATGATTCCGACAAGTATGGCTAGTCCGAATCGGAAGGCATATTCCTGAAATTGCTCAGAAATCGGGCCGCCTTTCACCGCCTCAACGGCATAGAAAGCCAAGTGTCCGCCATCCAGCATCGGGATTGGGAACAGGTTGATCAAACCAAGGTTTATGGAAAGTAATGCCGTGAAGCTGATCAGGGCCAAAATCCCGACCTGTGCCATATCCCCGGCCAGCGCCCCGATACGGATAATCCCGCCCAGTTCGGTTGCACTGCGCGTTCCGGTGAACATCTGCCCGATGGCTTCCAGCGTGCTGGTGGTGACGGACCATGTTTCGGCCACAGCGGCCCCAACGGCACCGATCGGGTTATGGCGGATGGTTTTCTGCGGCGCGCCTTGGGCGACGACCAGAACGTTATACCCCTCCGATTCCGGGTTTTTCAGATCCTGGTTCTGTTCCAGCAACGGCTGGACCACCATACCCTCTTCCTTCGCACCACGATCCAGCATGATCGTGAAGGTTTTGCCCATATTGGCCAACAAAGCCGTACGGATCGCCTCCGGTGTTTCGGTGCGCTGGCCGTTAACGGCCACAATATTATCAATCGCCAGACCATCGCCCGGGCTGATCACGCCCAGCATGCCGCGCGTGCTTTTAAACCCGTGGCGGTCTTCGGTTTCCATTCGCTCCGGCGTTGCGGTCAGGGTAATCACCTCGCCCGCACGGTTAACGGTGAACTCCATCGGCGTGTCCAGCTTCACCATCACGGAACGGCGCAATTCATCAAAACGATCGATCGGCTGACCATCAATGGTCAAAATCACGTCATGCGGTTTGAACCCGGCTTTATCAGCCGCGGAGCCCGCGATCACAGCGGAGGATTCTGCCGGGGTAACATCCTGACCATGGAACATGAACAGGCCCGCCAACAAAACAATGGCGAACAGATAGTTAATCGCCGGCCCGGCAAACACGATGGCCGCACGCTTGCCGACGGATTTGGCGAAGAAAGCCTCTTTGCGTTCGGCTTCGGTCATGGCGCGCGGCGCTTCACCACCCTCGCCTTTGACCTTGTCCGAATGGCCGGCGCTGGCCGGATCGGAATCGCCGAACATCTTCACATAGCCCCCCAGCGGGATCAGCGAAAACTTCCACCGCGTGCCGTGTTTATCGTTAAAACCCCAGATTTCGCGGCCAAAACCGATGGAGAAAACCTCCACCCGCACACCGCACAGGCGCGCAATGTAGTAATGGCCAAATTCATGGATGAACACCAGGATGCTCAAAACCAGCAGGAACGACCCGCCATAAAGCCAGATATTACCGGCAACCAGCTGAAACATTTCGGCCATGGACGTGGTCATTGCAACTCCGTAGGATCTTGGTCGTTAAGCGCTTTTCAGCGCGTGATGAGAATTCATATAGGCGGTTGTATCGTCGCGCACAGCGCCGTCAAAGTCCAGCACATCAGAAAGATTGGACATATCCACCTTTTCGACGCGCTCGACCGCATATCTCACTGCGTCCATAATACCATAAAACCCGATCTGACCGCCCAGAAATGCCGCAACGGCCACTTCGTTCGCCGCGTTGAACGCTATGCAATGGGCTGGGCCAGCGCGCAAACAATCATACGCCATTGGGATAGAGGGGAAGCGCACCGGGTCGATCTGTTCGAAATCCAACCGAGACAATGTTTTTAAATCCAGCCGCTGGCCGCTGGTTCTGATCCGGTCTGGCCAGCCTAAAGTATAGGCAATCGGCGTGCGCATATCCGGCGCGCCCAGTTGGGCCAAAACCGATCCATCGGCATATTCGACCATGGAATGAATGACCGATTGCGGGTGGACCAGCACGTCAATCTGTTCCGGCGGCATGGCGAACAGATAATGCGCCTCAATGATCTCCAGCGCTTTGTTCATCATGCTGGCACTGTCGACGGAAATCTTGGCTCCCATGATCCAGTTCGGGTGCGCGACGGCCTGCGCCGGGGTGGCGGCGCGCATTTGATCCATCGTCCAGGTGCGGAACGGCCCACCCGAGGCGGTCAGGATAATGCGGTCGATACCGGCACGGTTTTCATTTTCAAAAACCTGAAACACGGCGTTGTGTTCACTGTCCACAGGCAGAAGTGTTGCACCGCTTGCCCGCGCAGCAGCCATCACCAGGGGTCCCGCAGCGACCAAGGGTTCCTTGTTTGCAATCGCCACACATTGCCCTTGAGCAATCGCGGCCAGAATGGGTTCCAGCCCCGCCATGCCGACAATCGCCGCCATGGTCCAATCGGTCGGCATACTAGCCGCTTCGATCACAGCCGCACGTCCGGCCGCACAGTCAATACCCGTTCCGGCCAGGCGGTTTTTCAATGCGGTGTAATGGGTTTCATCGCCGATAACGGCACGCTTGGCTTTCAGTTGAATGGCTTGATCGGCCAGACGATCCACATTCGTCTGCGCCGTCAACGCCTGTATGTCATACGCTTCAGGATTGTTTAGGATCAAATCAACCGTTGATGTCCCAACCGACCCGGTCGATCCCAGAATAGTTACGCGTTTACTCATCGCAGCCACATCATGTAAGCCAGCAGGAAGACTGGCGAAACCAGTAACAATGAATCAATCCGGTCCAGCAAACCGCCATGGCCGGGAATCAAATTCCCCGTATCCTTCACACCGACGCGGCGTTTGAATGCGGAGATCAACAAATCACCCGCCTGCCCTACGGCCCCAAACCAGCACCCGGTTAAAAACACGACAAAGGAATGGATGGGGATTAAACCGCCACTGACAACCGGCGTCCATTGCATCAGGCTGGGGCGTGCGGCGAACAAGAGGGTCAGAACAACGCCGCTCGACACCATCGCGCCGATAAATCCGGCCCATGTTTTATTCGGGCTGACCCGCGGTGCCAGTTTCGGCCCGCCAATCGCGCGGCCCGCAAAATACGCGCCGATATCGCTGGCCCAGACACAGAGCAACAAAGTCGCAACCAGAAACAACCCTTCCAGAAATTGTGTCCGCAACCAGATGAAGGACGTATAGGCCACCACCATATACAACGCGCCAACCAAAACATCGCGCATCGGGTGGTCACCTGCATCCGACATACGCCACCATTCCCAAACGGAAATCATCGCCGCAACCAGCATGAAAATGAAGAAAGGCATATGTCCCAGATAAATCAGGAACAGGGTCAACGGGCCCAAAATCACGCCCGATAAAATGCGGGATTGCAGAGATGTCAGTTTCATATCCGGTTCAACCTGATCTGCGCCAATATAAATGCGCGGTGCCCTGTTTTATTCACCCCACATTCGTCATACCGGCAAAGGCCGGTATCCATGGGATGGATCGTATGGATACCGGCCTTCGCCGGTATGACGGCTTCTTTATTTCTTTTACTTCGCCTCAGACTTCACACCACCAAAACGGCGGTCGCGCGCTTTGAAATCCACAATGGCGGCTTCCAAGTCGGCTTTCGAAAAATCGGGCCACAACGTGTCACAGTAAAACAATTCAGAATACGCACACTGCCACAGCAGGAAATTGCTGATCCGGCGTTCGCCGCTGGTACGGATCAGAATATCCGGATCGGGTGCCCCCGCAGTTGACAGGAACTGGGGCAGATATTCCTCTGCCGCCTCATAAGTCGGCTCAATACCCTGCTCAGCCATTGCACGGGCCATATTGGTCGCCGCACACAAAATATCCTGCCGCCCGCCATAATTCAGGGCGATCATCACGGTGATGGCGGTGTTATTGGCGGTCAGGTTCTCGGCCTGCTCGATCATCTTGACGATGTCAGGTTCCAGTTCTTCGCGGCGGCCGATGACTTTCAACCGGATATTATTCCGGTGCAGTTCCGCCGTTTCCGCACGCAAATACATGCGCAGAAGGCGCATCAATTCGCGCACTTCATCAACCGGGCGGCTCCAGTTTTCCGTCGAAAACCCGAACAGGGTCAGGTATTCAACGCCCAGTTCAACCGCCGCTTCGACAACGCGCTTCACGGATTCAACGCCGCGCTGGTGCCCCGCCGTCCGCGGAAGCCCACGTTGCGTAGCCCAACGGCCATTGCCGTCCATAATGATCGCGATGTGGCGCGGTGATTGACTCATGTGCGAAATACCAGGATCAAACGGTCATAATGTCTTTTTCTTTATCGACCAACATTTTGTCGATCTGTGCAATGTAACCATCGGTCAGCTTTTGCACTTCATCGGACAAACGCTTTTGATCGTCTTCGGACACTTCGCCCTTCATCGCCTTGATGCCATCCATACCGTCGCGGCGAATGTTGCGCACGGCAACACGGGCACCTTCAGCATATTTACCGGCCACTTTGGTCAGTTCTTTGCGGCGCTCTTCGTTCAATTGCGGAACCGGCACGCGGATGACGTTACCTTCGGCCTGCGGGTTCAGACCCAGACCGGATTCACGAATGGCCTTTTCAACGTTTTTGGAAATGGTTGCGTCCCATACCGTAACCGTCAGCATACGGGGTTCCGGCACGCTGACCGAACCGCATTGACTGATCGGCATGTGCGAGCCGTATGCTTCAACCTGAACGGTTTCCAGCATGCTGGTCGCGGCACGTCCGGTGCGCAGGCCCGTAAATTCGGTTTTCAACTGTTCCATCGCGCCATCCATGCGGCGTTTCAGATCATTTTTATCGTAAGCCATTGTGATTTCTCCTTGGTCTTCTTCGTACTTATTGATCGGTCACGATCGTAAACTTGCCTTCGCCACGGACAACCTTGGCAAAATTGCCCGCTTCCAACACCGAGAACACCACGATTGGAATGTGGTTTTCACGGGCCAGCGAAATCGCCGTTGCGTCCATGACCTTCAAATCCTTGGTCAGCACGTCCATATAGGACAACGTATCGTAATGGGTGGCCGACGGGTCCTTATGCGGGTCGGCGGAATAAACGCCATCAACCTTGGTGCCCTTGAACAATGCATCACAGCCCATTTCCGTGGCGCGCAAGGCCGCCGGCGTATCGGTTGTAAAAAACGGGTTGCCCGAACCGGCGGCAAAGATCACAACGCGGCCTTTTTCCATGTGGCGCAGGGCGCGACGGCGGATAAAGGGTTCGCACACAGCCTGCATCGGAATTGCCGATTGCACGCGGGTCGGCACGCCAACTTTTTCAAACGCGGATTGCAGAGCCAGCGCATTCATCACCGTGCCCAACATGCCGATATAATCCCCAGTGACACGCTCCAGGCCATTTTCGGCCCCGGACACACCACGGAAAATGTTCCCGGCCCCAACGACGACGCACACCTGAACCCCCAACTCAATCGCCTGCTTCACATCTGCGGCGATCCGATCGATGGTGGCCGGGTCGATGCCGTATTCACGATCGCCCATCAACACTTCGCCCGACATTTTCAGCAACACGCGCTTGAAGCGGACAGACGGGTCAACGGTCGGAACGGAAGAATCACAGGATTGCGCAGACATAGGGGCGGCCTTCATCTTTGATCTCTTTGTTTATTCGGGGCTTTTCGGCATTTTCAAATCGGCCTTACTCTAATCAGCCTGTGGGGCGGAAACAAGGCAATTTTCCGGGGATTTCGGGGTTTTACAGGTCGGGGGTGCCTTTTTCCCAGCCATAACACACCATGAAAAAACCCCGCCAGTTGGCGGGGTTTTCGCAATTCTTTGAAAAAACGGATTAACCGTTTACCACTTTCGCCACTTCCGCAGCGAAGTCGGTTTCTTCTTTCTCGATGCCTTCACCCAGTTGGAAGCGTGCGAAACCAGCCAGTTTCACCGGAGCGCCAACATCCTTGGATGCGTTTTCGATAACTTTTGAGATTTTGGTTTCGCCGTCCATGATAAAGATCTGCTCAATCAAGCAAACTTCTTCATAGTACTTGCGAACACGGCCTTCCAACATTTTTTCGATAATGTCGGCAGCTTTGCCTTGTTCTTTGGCGGTTTCGCGGATCACGTTCTTTTCGCGCTCCAGAACGTCCGGGTCAACGGACGAGCTGTCCAGATAGGCCGGGTTAGCCGCAGCAACGTGCATAGCGATTTGCTTGCCCAGAGCTTCCAGCTTGGCTTTATCGCCCGTGGATTCCAGCGCAACCAGAACACCAATTTTGCCCAGACCGTCGCCGATTGCATTGTGAACATAGGTCGCCACAATACCGTCGTTTACAGCCAGTTTGGCCGAACGGCGCAGGCTCATGTTCTCACCAATCGTGGCGATCAGGGTGGTCAGCGTGTCCTTTACGGATTTACCGCCTTCGATCACAACCTCAGCCACTTCTTCAACTTTGCCAGCGCCTTTCAGGGCCGCTTTGGCAACGTTGCGAACCAGAGCCTGGAACTGATCGTTACGGGCAACGAAGTCGGTTTCAGCGTTCACTTCAACGATCGCTGCGCTGGTGCCTTCGGCAACAACAGCAACCAGACCTTCAGCCGTTGTACGACCGGATTTCTTCGCGGCCTTGGACAGACCTTTCGTGCGCAGCCAGTCCATAGCGGCTTCGATATCGCCGTTGTTTTCGACCAGGGCTTGTTTGGCATCCATCATGCCAGCGCCGGATTTTTCGCGGAGTTCTTTCACCATAGAGGCGGTAATATCAGCCATTTTTCAGTCCTTTATTCGTGAATCTTCAGATTAAGCTTAAAGAACAATCGGGGCTGTTACGCCCCGATTGTCTGATCGGTTGAATTAGGCGGTTGCCTGTTTCTTTTCAGCAACCGGAGCTGCCGGCAGCGTTTCCGTGATATCCGCACGGGCGCCGATATCGGCACCGGAGGATTTCAGTTCGGCTTGCAGACCGTCCAGAACCGAAGCCGCAACCAGGTCGCAGTACAGTTCAATGGCGCGCAGCGCGTCGTCGTTACCCGGAATCGGGAAATCAACGCCAGCCGGATCGCTGTTGGAGTCCAGAATTGCGAATACCGGAATACCCAGCATGTTCGCTTCTTTAATCGCGATATCTTCCATGTTGGTGTCGATCACGAACAAAGCGTCCGGAACACCGCCCATTTCTTTGATACCGCCGATGGATTTTTCGAGCTTTTCACGCTCGCGTGCCATCATCAGCAGTTCTTTTTTCGTGTATTTGCTGGCCATGTCGCTGGACATGATGCTGTCCAGTTCGCGCAGACGGTTGATGGAACCGGAAACGGTTTTCCAGTTGGTCATCATACCACCCAACCAACGGTGGTTTACATAGTACTGGCCGCATTTTTTCGCAGCTTCAGCCACTTTGTCCTGCGCCTGGCGTTTCGTGCCAACGAACAGAACGCGACCACCTTTGGACACGATATCGCGGATACCTTTCAGGCCAGCGTCCAGCATCGGAACCGTTTGTTGCAGGTCCATGATGTGGATGCCGTTGCGCACACCGAAGATAAACGGGCGCATTTTCGGGTTCCAGCGACGGGTGTGGTGACCAAAGTGAACGCCAGCTTCGAGCAATTGGCGCATAGTGAATGTCGGCATAGCCATTGTATTTACGTCCTTTTTTCCGGTTTAACCTCTGCGGAGCGTGATTTTTGAACCATTCAAAAACACCGGAGGGAGCGCCAAAATGACGAATCCCAATCCCCGCATGTGGATTTAAGTGCGTGTGATATACCCGTATCAGCCGCAGTTTTCAAGCAGTTTCGCCGGAAAAGAAGGCACCAGAGTACGCCGTCGCAGACTTATTTTATCGCAGGTGCAGCATGAAATGGGAGGAATTCGGCCAATCAATTGATTTTATTTAATTAAATCCACTGAACAGCGGCCCGGCCCTGCTCCGCCAGATAATCATTGGCGGCCCGGAAATGCCCGCAGCCGATGAACCCGCGATGGGCAGAGAGTGGTGAGGGGTGCGGCGCGGTCAGGACCAGATGGCGGGACTGGTCGATGAAGGCCCCCTTCTTCTGGGCATACGACCCCCACAGCATAAAGGCCACATGGTCGCGTCCGTCATTCACGGCGCGGATGACGGCATCCGTGAAATCTTCCCAACCCTTGTTCTGGTGCGATCCGGCTTTGTCCGCCTGAACGGTCAGGGTGGCGTTCAATAACAAAACCCCCTGCTCCGCCCACCGGGTCAGATTGCCGTGGCTGGGCGGTGTAACGCCAAAATCACGCTCCAGTTCCTTGTACATATTGCGCAGGCTGGGTGGAATTTTAACGCCATCGGGAACGGAGAATGACAAGCCATGCGCCTGCCCCTCACCGTGATACGGGTCTTGGCCCAAAATCACCACGCGGACATCATCGAATTTCGTATGGTTCAGCGCATTGAAAATATGGTCTTCGCGCGGATAGATCACATTGCCGTTGGCGTGTTCAGATTTCAAAAAAGTCTGCAAATTCGTCATGTAAGGGCGATCAAATTCAGGGCCGATGCGGGAGAGCCAGCTTGGGTCGATCATCGATGTCTGCATGGTTTACAGCTCCTGAACCTCACCCACGCCGTGGGTTTTTTGCAGGGCTTGCCGGGCCTGGGCCGAGAATGACCATGATCCAGGCAAAGTGATTTCGGCGTATTCGACATCGTTTAACGGCACATGGACAAACACGCGCGCCGGACCACGGCCTTCAACATCCAGAAGATCTTTCAATTTCTGCACAGGGGCCGCATCGGTCATAACAATACGCACCTCACGGATTTTTCCGGCCAGCGCGTCATCCAACGGGCGCAAATCGTGCACGGTCAGGCGGACCTGATCATCCTGCATTTCGGCGGCGGCTTTTAACAACAAGGCTTCGCCCGGTTCCAGAAAATCCTTCGACCGCGCCAATGTTTCGGAGAAGATCACAACTTCATACACGCCGGAGGAGTCAGAGAGTTGCAGGAACGCGAATTTGTTTCCTGATTTCTGTGACACTTTGATCTGTTTCTTCAACAGCACCCCGGCCATATCAACCGATACGGCATGGCGCGTGGCCAATTGTTCTTCCACGTTGGCCATGGTCACGATTTTCATGCGTTCCAGCTGCGCCGCCTTGGTATCCAGCGGGTGCGCGGACAGATAGAAACCAACCGCATCAAATTCATGTTTCAATTTTTCCAGCGGATCCCACGGATCGACCTTGGGAAATTCCGGCAGCCCCAATCCCGATCCACCGCCAGCCGGACCGCCGCCAAACAGGCTGGCCTGCCCCGCGGCCTTTTCCTGCGCCAGTGACTGGGCGTAGCGCATAATAATTTCGGCCCCGCCATACACGCTGGCCCGGTCGGGATGCAATTTATCAAACGCGCCGGCGCTGGCCATCTGTTCAATCTGGCGTTTGTTCATACCGGCCGCGTCCATACGCGTTGCGAAATCGGCCAGCGTTTTATATTTACCGTTGGTATCACGTTCGACGACGATGCGTTCCATCGCCTGCGCGCCCACGCCCTTCAGTGCGGCCAGCGCGTAACGCACCGCATCGCCCTCGACCGAGAACATGGTTTTTGATTCATTCACATCCGGCGGCAAAAGCGACAGGCCCATCTTGTCGATTTCCTGTTTGAAAATCGCCAGTTTGTCGGTGTTGCCAGCATCCAGCGTCATGGACGCCGCCATAAATTCAGTCGGGTAATTGGCCTTCAGCCACCCGGTCCAATACGCAATCAGGGCATAGGCTGCGGCGTGGGATTTGTTGAAACCATATCCGGCGAATTTATCGATCTGGTCGAAAATATATCCGGCCTGTTCGGGATCGACGTTGTTGTGTTCTTTGGCGCCATCGACGAATTTCTGCCGTTGCGCGTCCATCTCGGCCTTAATCTTTTTACCCATGGCGCGACGAAGCAAGTCAGCGCCGCCGAGTGAGTAACCGGACAAGGCCTGCGCCGCCTGCATCACCTGTTCCTGATAGATCATGATGCCGTATGTTTCTTCCAGATACGGCTTCAGCAACGGATGCATGTAGTCGGGGTCTTCCTTGCCTTCCTTAATGGAAATATAGCGCGGAATGTTATCCATCGGGCCGGGACGATACAGGGACACGAGGGCGATAATATCTTCCAACCGGTTCGGCTTCATCCCCGTCAGGGTGGAGCGCATGCCGGAACTTTCAAGCTGGAACACACCAACCGTCTTGCCCTCGGCCAGCATTTTGTATGTTTTTTGGTCATCCAAAGGTACTTGCAGGATATTGATATCCTCGCCCTTGGATTCCTTGATCAACTCCACCGCTTTCTGAATAACCGTCATGGTTTTCAGGCCGAGGAAGTCGAATTTCACCAATCCCGCCTGTTCAACATATTTCATGTTGAACTGCGTCACCGGCATGTCCGTGCCCGGTTCGCGGTAGAGCGGCACCAATTCATGCAATGGGCGATCGCCAATCACCACACCGGCGGCGTGGGTTGAGGCATGGCGGTATAACCCTTCCAATTGCAAGGCAATGTCGACCAGTTTTGAGGTCGTTTCGTCCTTGTACAATTCGTTTTTCAGGTCCGGATCTTGCTCCAGCGCTTCTTCAAGCGTGATCGGGTTGGCCGGGTTGTTCGGGATCATTTTCGCGATCCGGTCCACCTGGCCATACGACATTTGCAAGACACGCCCCACGTCACGCACAACGGCGCGGGCTTTCAACTGACCGAACGTAATAATCTGGGCCACGTGGTCGTAACCGTAACGGTTTTGCACATACCGGATCACTTCGTCCCGTCGATCCTGACAAAAGTCCACGTCGAAGTCCGGCATAGATACACGTTCGGGGTTCAAGAAACGTTCGAACAGCAAACCGAAATGCAGCGGATCAAGGTCGGTAATTTTCAACGACCATGCGACAACGGAACCCGCACCCGATCCCCGTCCCGGCCCCACCGGAATGTTATTATCCTTCGCCCATTTGATAAAATCAGAAACGATCAGGAAGTAACCGGGGAACCCCATTTGCACGATCACGTTCAGTTCAAACGCCAATCGGTCGTGATAGGGTTTGGCCACTTCGGCGCGGGTCGCCTCGTCCATCGTTTCGGTGAAGACAAAATTCTGCAAACGCCAGTTCAGGCCCTCTTCCGCCTGCACCTTCAATTCATCGACTTCGGTCCGTCCACCTTCGGTGGCAAAGGGCGGCAAAATGGGATTGATCGGTTTCAGCAGGAAGGAACAGCGTTGCGCAATCCGCACCGTGTTTTCAATCGCTTCGGGAAGGTCGGAGAACAAGGCCTCCATTTCCGCCGCACTTTTAAAATAATGTTCACGCGTTTCGCGGCGGCGGTCGGCTTCGGTAATATAACGCCCACCGGCAATGCACAGCAGTGCATCATGCGCTTCGTACATATCCTCGGTCGCGAAATAGCAATCGTTGGTGGCCACCAACGGAATGTTGTGTTTATAGGCCAGGTCGATCAACGCCTCTTCAATCTGATCTTCTTCGCGCAGATCGTGGCGTTGCAGTTCGATATAAAACCGCCCGTCAAAAAGCTTGGTCAAACGCTTTAAGGATTCTTCGGCAGGCTTGGGTTGATTGTGCAGAAGATACTGCCCAATTGGCCCCTTAACTCCACCACTCAGGCAAATCAAACCATCAGAATGGCCGTCCAGATTTTCCCACGTAATGTGCGGATCATCGGTGGCGCTTTCGGCGGCCATGAAAGACTGGCTGACCAGCCAGCTGATGTTCTTGTACCCTTGCGTATTCTGTACCAACAGAACCAGATGATGCCCCTCAACACCCAGACGCATCTGGCACCCGATGATGGGTTGCACACCGCCCTTGGCGGCCTCCAGCGCGAATTCCATTGCACCGAACAGGTTCCCCGTATCGGTAATGGCCGCCGCCGGCATGGATTTTTTCTGGCAGAGTTTGACGAGGTCCTTAACCTTGATCGCCCCTTCCGCCAATGAATAGGCGGAATGGGTGTGCAAATGGACAAAATTTGCGTGCGGTTTGGACATGGCCGCCATTAAACCGAATTTATGGCGGATTTCCAAGGGTGAAAACCCATCTCCCGGCTGTCATCCCCGCCTTGTGCGGGGATCCGGGGCCATAAATACATGATTATCCCGGTCAATTCCGGATCCCCGCACAAGGCGGGGATGACAAGCATGAGAATACAGCCTTAACGGACCGTAATTTTCCCGTCTTTCAGTTCCAACACCCGGTCCATGCGTTTGGCCAGATCCATGTTGTGCGTGGCGATCAACGCCCCAATCCCCGCCGAACGGGTCAATTGGATCAGCATTTCAAACACATGGTCCGCCGTATGCGGGTCGAGGTTGCCCGTAGGTTCATCGGCCAGCAGGATGCGCGGTTTGTTCGCAATTGCGCGGGCAATGGCCACGCGTTGCTGTTCCCCACCGGACAGGCGCGCCGGACGGTGATCCAACCGGTGGGCCAGACCAAGGGCGCCCAGCAATTTATCCGCCCGTGCCATGGCATCGGCCCGCGATTTGCCGGCAATCATCTGCGGGATCATCACGTTTTCCTGCGCGCTGAATTCCGGTTGCAGATTGTGAAACTGATACACGAAGCCGATAGAATCGCGGCGCAGCGATGTACGTGCGGAATCGTTCAGGTTGCTGGCGTCTTTATCACCAACCATAATCGTGCCGCCCGTCGGTTTATCGAGCAGGCCAATCATCTGCAGCAAGGTCGATTTACCCGCACCCGATGGCCCCACCAACGCGGCAATTTCGCCAGCGCGCAGTTGCAGGTCGAGGTCCTTCAGGATCGTCAGGCTTTGATCCGCCTGATGAAATGTTTTTTCGAGGCCCTTAACGTCCAGCAGAATGTTACTCATAACGCAGAGCCTCCACCGGATCGAGGCGCGCGGCGCGCCATGCCGGATACAATGTCGCCAAAATGGACAGGGTAAAGGCCATGGCGATCACGGCAATCACTTCGTTCCAATCAATCACGGCGGGCAATTTCGACAGGAAATAGATTTCTTCGCTGAACAATTCCGTGCCGGTCAAACCTTGCAAGAATTGACGGATGGATTCGATGTTCAGGGCAAAGGCAATACCCAACGCCGTGCCAACGAACGTCCCCACGACCCCAATGCTGGCCCCGGTCAGGATAAATATTTTCATCATACTGCGTCGTGTGGCCCCCATGGTCCGCATGATGGCAATATCGCGCCCCTTGTCCTTGACCAGCATGATCATGGATGAAATGACGTTAAACGCCGCGACCAGAATAATCATAGTCAGGATCAGGAACATAACGTTCCGTTCCACCTGCAACGCGTTCAGGAACGAACTGTTGTTATCACGCCAATCATAAACCCCGGCAACGCCGTCAGTGATCAGGGAAATATCCCGTTTAACCGTATTCAGATGTTGCGGGTTCTTGGTGACGATTTCCAGTGAGGATACGGCCTTGCCCATCTGGTAAAACGCCTGTGCAGCATCCAGCGGCACGAAAATGAAATTCGAGTCATATTCATACATACCGACATCGAAAATCATCGCCACGGTAAAGGTCCGGCTGCTGGGCATCCCACCAAATGGCGTCACTTTGGCCTTCGGCGAAACCAGCGTAAACGTGCTGCCGATTTTCAAATTCAATTTTTCGGACATCAGGCGGCCGATGGCGGCGCTGTAGCCCACGAAATCCGCGGGCTCACCTTCGATGAAGTGATCAGACAAAACCGGCTTTTTCATCAGGTCATCGCGGGTCATACCACGGACCATCACGCCGGTGGAATACCCGTTAATGGTCATCAGGGCCTGGCTTTCGATGATGCCGGAAACGGATGTTACACCCGGCACATCGCCGATCTGTAACTTCATAATGCTGTAATCTTCCAGCGGTGCGCTGAGTGAATAGACGTTGATATGCCCATTCAGGCCCAGAATGCGGGTTACCAATTCCTGCCGGAATCCGTTCATCACCGACATCACGATAATCAACGTTGCCACGCCCAGCATGATACCGGCAAACGAAAATCCGGCGATAACGGATACGAATCCTTCGGCCTTGCGCGCGCGCAAATATCGTCCGGCCACCATGCGTTCAAAGGGAGAGAACATCGACTTCTTTACAACACCCGTACGAGGTTAAAAATCATTACGGGGCATATGCCCCCGCCAGTCCAGATCCGTCACAATATTTGCATGACGGTTTTGCATTAACGTCACACGACCCGCATGCCCCTGATCCAGACGGGGATGATTGGTATCACCCCAGAATGCGGACCATGCCTTGGCCTGTTCAATCTTCTTCGGCAACATGCGGTGCCCCATCAACGGGTCATGACGCGCGGCCTTCAGCGCATCGTCCATGGCCATAATGTTAAACAGCTTCGCCAGTTGCCGTGGCTCCGCCGCGGCATGCGACCGCGCACCTTCACGCGGCACAATGCCATGCTGTCCCATCTCAACCTGCAATGTCTGCCATTCAGTGAGAAAGGCCTGCATATACGGGCTGAAATCCGCTTTGATGGCGTCGGGCACGGCACCCATGTAAAGCCAGGCCATGCCCGCCTTAATTTCGGCGTACCCATCACCACCATCGAAGAATTCAGACAATGCGTTCATCACATCATCCAAACGCTCCAACGGTTTAGGATTGGTGTAAACATGCTGCTCAACAATTTTTGCAAATGCGGCAGCATCCTGGTTCCAATCCATGTCCAGAAGCCATTTTTTATTCTGTCCCATTCCCGTTCCCTGTTTTTATTTTTTGTTTTAAAGCCAGGGCGCTTTGAATTTTTAGAGATCAAAGCATCCCTAGTATGATTTACCGATCAGGACGGTTTTCCCTTCATCAGCAAATGGCAGGCATCGCGTTGTCAGCGACAAATCTTTTTTCAGCTCGGCCAGACCAGCCTCATTGATAATCGAGGACGGCGCACGCACGAACCCAAGCCCGCCACCTTCGTAGAACGAGCGGATATCACCCAATGTTTTGACATCGGTGATGTTATCATTGGTGAATTTACGGGCGCGGGCCAACATATCGGCCTGCATCGTATCCAGAACGGATTGCAGTGTGCCGAAAAATTCTTCGACCTTGACCGTTTTCTTGGAATCCTTGCCCAGATCGCGGCGAATGAAGGTCAATGTGCCCTCCTCCGCTTCGCGTTGGCCAATTTCAACACGCACCGGAACGCCGCGTTTAATGCTGCCCCACATTTTATCGGGGGTACGGGCATCGGAATTGTCGAAGTGAACGCGGAAACCGGCACGGCGCAGACCGTCGGAAATTTCCTTGCAACGCTCAATCACCATGGCGGCCCCGGCATCGTCACGAACGATCGGGATAATGGTGACTTGGTGCGGTGCAATTTTCGGCGGCATGATCATGCCATCATCATCGCCATGCGTCATGATCAACCCGCCGATGGAGCGCGTCGAAAGCCCCCATGACGTGGTGTAGGCATGGTGTTGCTGACCATCACGGCCCTGGAATTGAATATTGCATGACTTGGCAAAATTCTGCCCCAGATCATGGGACGTACAGGCCTGCAACGCTTTGCCATCCTGCATCATTGCTTCGATGGTGAAAGTGCGCACGGCGCCGGGGAAACGTTCATCGGCAGTTTTTTCGCCCATGATGCCCGGCATCGCCAATACGTTTTCATACAGTTCGTTATAAACCCGCAGCATTTTCATCGCATCTTCATGCGCGTCTTCTGCGGTTTCAAAGGCATTGTGCCCTTCCTGCCACAGGAATTCGGACGTGCGCAGGAACAGGCGCGTGCGCATTTCCCACCGCATGACGTTGCACCATTGGTTCAACAGCAACGGCAAATCGCGGTACGATTGCACCCAACGCGACATCGCATCACCGATAATGGTTTCCGATGTCGGACGGATAACGAACGGTTCTTCCAATTCCGCGGACGGGGCCGGAATCAGTTTTCCATCCGGACCCGCCTCCAAACGGTGGTGCGTTACAACTGCACATTCCTTGGCGAACCCATCGACATGCTCAGCTTCACGACTGATGAAACTCAGCGGGATCAGCAACGGAAAATACGCGTTCTGCACCCCTTCGGCCTTGATCATGTCATCCAGTGCCCGCTGGATGTTTTCCCACAGCGCAAAGCCATAGGGTTTAATGATCATGGAACCGCGCACAGGCGAATTTTCCGCCATATCGGCGGCCTTGATGATCGCCTGATACCACTGCGGAAAATCTTCGCCTCGTGTGGGCGTAATTGCAGTTTTAACCTTCTGGCCCGAAGCAGATTGCTTCGCCTGAGCACCGGACATGGGCGTCCTTCCTTCTACTAATCAAATGTCAATTGTTCGCCCTCAACGGGCGGGTTGATTACAACCCGCCTGCGCTCGGCAATTTATCATCTTCCGGGCCACGCGGAGCCGGTGCCGGAGCGGGCGCGGGCGCCGGCGCTGGTGCAGGAACTGGCATCGCGGCAGGTGGCGGAGCCATCTCCGCCTCAGGTGCCAGGATGGTGATGTTCCCCTGATCTGCCGGCGGGGCCGACAGGGTTTCCGGGGCCTGCATTGCCGGTGCCAAAGGGGCATCCGGTGCCGGAATTGTTTCAGCCGGAACAGGCAGACTGCCTTCCGGCAACGGAGATGCCGGGGGTGCCGATGGAGCCTGAGCAGGATCCATCATCATTTCACCGCTCATCTCATCGCTCGGTACAGGAGCGGTTTCTGGTGCTGTTTCTGGGGCGGCTTCAGGCGCTGTCGCTTCCGGTGCCGGGGTTTCCTCAACAACGGCCGGAGCCTGCTCTTCAACAGCCGGTGCCATGTCCTGCACGATCGGTGCGGGTTCTTCGGTTACAGGCTCGGCCGCAACAGGTTCAGATTCAACAACCGGAGCGGCAACCTTTTTGACTTTTTTCTTCGGCGGGGCCTGCTCAACAACCGGCTTTTCGCGGCACAGCGTGTTGGTCTGGGTCGTAATGTCCATACCGTTATACATCACGCGGCCATCGCGATAAATTTCAACCAGCCCGGCATCGGCCTTCAACTCGGTCCCGGCGGGCAGCATTTTTGACAAACGCTGTTCCAGATTGATCGACATCGGAACGCGGATCACCTCACCCATACCCGGCATTTGCGGGGACAGATCAGCCGGAGCAACAGATTTGCCATGTGCATCGACACCCGGCTTGTAATTGGCCGAACCATCGCCAACAAAACCGGCGCGCGTACCGCAAACAATGCTGTCATACGCGTTTGCGTTCGTAGCAAAAAATCCGATTGAACCCGCAACAATTGCGGCGGAAATCATCAATTTAAAAGTCATCGTTTTCATGGTGCCGGGCTCCCCTTACTGCATCTGGCTGGCGATATATCGATAATCTATTATCCCACTGTCAATCAACACATAAACGCAAACCCAGAGGAACGCGGCTATGACCGTTGTGACAACGCATTTAATTCCCATATTGGCGGCGATCGGGGCGCTGGAGGCCATGCCCGGCTCCGGCCTGCGCGGCGGCTGGACCTTCCATGGCAAAACCACGAATAAAGTCACCCACCAAATCAGAAGATACACAACGATTCCGGTAAACCAGGTCATTGCAACCTCAATTCCATAATTTTGAAATGTTTAATCCGGATGGATCAAACACGAACAACATGCACAGACGTTTTCGGCTTTAACCCTAGAATATCGCTGATAAAACGGCGTGCAACGATCCGAACTTCTTCGGCGATGCTATCATCCGTCCTTTTTGCATCAATGTCCAGATCGACGAATAAATCCTCGATTTCATCGACCAGATCATGCTCCAGCTTCTTTTCCTCCGGGCTGTCGTGGTCAATCAGACCCATGGTCGACACCCGCGGATCGGAAATCAGGTCACCCCGGTCGTCCACAACCAAAGTCACATGGACCGTGCCGGTAAATTGCAGCTTGCGGCGAGTGGCAATCGCCTGGTGATCCGCCGGGATCAGACGGGACGGCTCAACCGCCAGCGTGCCCGTACGAACATGATCGACCACCTCGGCCCCCTTCGGGTCCAGACGGATGACGGACCCGTTATTGGGTACGATGGAACTGGACACCTGCGCCCCCAGAGCCAGCCGCGACTGCGCCGCCAGTTGCACACGTTCGCCGTGAACCGGAATAACGATCTTCGGGCGCACCCAACTGAACATCTCCAGAATATCATCGCGGTACGGGTGACCGGATACGTGGATCAGGTGGTTTGTATCCAGCGGTGTCACGATATGCACGCCCGTCGCGCTCAGATTGTTTTTCACGACGTTGATTTCTTCTTCGTTCCCCGGAATCGGGCGCGCGGAGAAAATCACCGTGTCGCCGCGATTGAAACGAATAAACGGGTGTTCGGCCCGCGCAATCCGCGCCAGCATCGCCCGCGCCTCGCCCTGCGATCCCGTCACGATCATCACCAGATTTTCGTCCGGAACGGAATCAATCTCGTCCTCTTCCAAAAATGGGCGCACATCGTTCAAGTATCCGCATTCACGCGCCGCACCAGTCATGCGGTGCAAGGACCGCCCCAGCAAGGCAACGGACCGGCCATTGGCCTCGGCTGCCTTGCAAATGGAATGAACGCGGCCAATGTTGGACGCAAAAATCGTAATGGCAATTCGCCCTTTCACTTCGCCGAACAAGGCGGTCAGGCCACGCTGGACCTCCATCTCCGACAACGTGTTGCCCGGAACTTCGGCGTTCGTAGAATCGCCGATATAAGCCAGAACCCCTTCATCGCCCAAACGTTTGAACGCTGCGGCATCGGTGTTGTCACCAATGACCGGTTCGGGGTCGAGGTTCCAGTCACCACTGTGCACGATATGGCCATGCGGCGATTTGATCGCAACGGCCACAGCCTGCGGGATTGAGTGCGCCACATGGATAAATTCCATTTCAAACGGCGCAAGGTTCAACATCTGCCCCGGCGACACCACATGGATTTTGGCATTGCTGCTGCCCGGCAGGTCGTTGAATTTCTGGCGCAACACGCTGGCGGTAAAGGCCGTGCAATAAATCGGGCACCGCAGGCGCGACCACAGATGCGCAACCGCACCCACGTGATCTTCGTGCGCATGGGTCACAACCAAACCGACCAGATCATCGGCACGATCCGCGATAAATTCCGGATCCGGCAAAAGCAGATCAATGCCCGGGAAACGGTGCCCGGCAAAACCGATACCACAATCGATGGCCAGCCATTTGCCCTGATACCCATAGACGTTCAGGTTCACGCCAAATTGCTCACTGCCACCCAGCGGGATGAAGTGAACGAAATCGGGATCGATGGAGAAATCTTCGACGCTGCGCGTCTTTTTATTGTTCTTTTTTGTCATGGGGCGATTGTGCAGGTATTTGGCGGATTATCAATGTTTTTTAAGCGTTGTTTGGAAAATAGACCTCACCCGCATGAACGATTTGCACCGATCCATCCGGGGTTTGGAGCAACAGGGCCCCGTTATCATCAATACCAAGGAATGTCCCCGACACATCCCCGCCATGCAGGCGTGCCGTAATCGGTGTGTTTAACCCATGCGCCCGTGCCATCCACGCATCACGCACCCATGAAAAACCATCGTTTTTCCAGCGTGTATAAAGGCGGCCCAAATGGTGCAAAACCCGGTCCCGCACGGTGATGACATCCAATTCATGCCCGGCCAGTTGCGCCAGACCGATCCGGTCCGTCGGGGCGGCATTGATATTGATACCCGTACCGATAATCAGCGCATCCACCAACCCCGTCGGGCCCAGATCGCTTTCCAGCAAAATGCCCGCACATTTCACCCCATCGACTAGAATATCATTCGGCCATTTCAGGGTCAGTCCATCGCCCTGCTGCCCGGTCAGTTCATGCGCCGCATCGGCCACGGCCAGCGCAACGACAAAGGCCATTTGCCCGGCCAGCGCAGGCGCGCAAGCCGGTTTCAGCAAAATCGACATATACAGATTGCCAACGGGCGACACCCATTGATTGCCACGGCGTCCACGGCCCGCGGTTTGAACCTCCGCCTGCACCACCAGCCCTTCAGATGCGCCGGACAATAATTCCGTCCGGACGACATCCTGAGTCGATGGAAGACTGTCATACACACGACAGTCCCAGCGAATGCTCATGGCTTAGAGCGCCTGCCCGAACAGGGCGCTGGCCGCCGCGCGGGTGGTTTCCACCAACGCATCCGGCATCAGAACAAAGCCAACGACCAGCACGACGCAAGCGGTCAGAACCAGACGTTTGGTCGTACCGATTTCACCATCGAACGGATCGGCAGCCTCATCGAAGAACATGACCTTGATCAGGCGCAGATAGTAGAACGCAGCCACAACCGACGCCACAACGCCCAGCACCGCCAGAACATAGAAGCCCGACGCCACAGCGGCCTTGAACACAAGGAATTTGCCAAAGAATCCGGCCAACGGCGGAATGCCGCTCATCGAGAACAGCAGCAAGGCCATGGCATAAGCCAGTGCCGGTTTATACCGGGACAGACCCGCCAGATCATTGATGGTTTCAACCGCAACGTCATCACGGCGCATCACCAGAACGATCGCAAACACACCAAGCGTCATCACCATGTAGATAGCGAGGTAGAACAGAACGGCGGCCACGCCCTCTTCCGTCCCGGCCAGAAGGCCGAGCAGCACATAGCCCATATTGCCGATCGAGCTGTAGGCCAGCAGGCGTTTGATATTGTTCTGCGCCAAACCAGCCACAGCCCCAACCACCATACTGGCGGCGGCCAGAATCCAGATGATTTGCTGCCAATCCGGCATCATGGCCCCAAAAGGACCAAACAACAGGCGGGTCAGCAAGGCCATAGCCGCAATTTTCGGCACGATGGCGAACAAGGCGGTGACGGGGGTCGGTGCGCCTTCGTACACGTCCGGGGTCCACATGTGGAACGGAACGGCGGAAACCTTGAACGCCAACCCGACCAGAACAAACACCATGCCCACGATAGCGCCGGCAGTTATGCCCGCTTCGCTGGCATTGGCTTCGGTCAGGGTTGCGGCAATCGTGTCAAAGCTGAGCGACCCGGTATAGCCATAAATCAGCGAAATACCGAACAACAACATACCCGACGCCAGTGCACCAAGGACGAAATATTTCAATCCGGCTTCGGCCGCACGCGCATGATCGCGGCGGAACGCGGCCAGTACATACAGGCTGAGCGATTGCAATTCGAGCGCAACATACAGCGAGAGCATGTTATTCGCCGAAACCATCAGCAACATGCCCAAACCAGCAAACAACACCAGCACGGGGTATTCAAACCGCGCCATGCGTTCCTGATACAGATACCGCACAGAAATGGCGAGCGCACCGGACAAACCGGCCAGAATCATGAATTTTGTAAAGATCGCAAAGCGGTCGGACACAAACATGCCATCAAACGCCAGCGAACGGTCCCAGTCCAGTCCCGTCAGGAACAAAGCCGTGACAATAAAGGCCCCAATGGCACCCCAGCACACGGTCCGCGTGCCGTCATTGCCACGCATGACACCGAAGATCAGCAGCATCATGCCCGCCACGGCCAGGAACATTTCCGGAATGGCCGCACCAAACATGGACGACGTTACCAGATGCGTTTCCGCAATGGCCACGACATCGACTGCCTTTTCGACAACCTGCTCCACGGCCTGTTCAACGGCGATCACTTCATTACTCATTGATTTTCTCCCGCAACAACGCTGCCGGTATTTGTGGTGGCCACATCGGTCGTGCTCAGATCGGCTTCATACCGGCTGATCAAATTATCGACGGAGGGCTGAACCTTGTTCAAAACCATATTCGGGAACACACCCAGCCAGATGGTCAGGATCGCCAGTGGAACCAGACAGACGATTTCGCGCCAGTTCATGTCCAGCATTTCCGCCGCATCCTCGTTCACCTGCGGACCAAAAATCACGCGGCGATACAGGATCAGCATATAAGGGGCACCCAAAATCAGACCCGTGGTCGCCAGCACGGCCACCAGCGTGTCCACACGATACGCCCCCAGCAGAGCCAGGAATTCACCCACGAACCCGGACGTTCCCGGCAGGCCGACGGAACCGAGCATAAAGATCATAAACACAACGGCGTATTTCGGCATGTTTTTAACCACGCCGCCATAACGGGAAATTTCCCGTGTGTGCAACCGGTCATAAACAACACCAACGCAGAGGAACAGCGCGGCGGATACGATCCCGTGGCTGATCATCTGGAAGATACCGCCCTGAATCCCCTGCGCCGTCATGGTGAACAGACCCAAGGTCACATACCCCATGTGCGCAACGGATGAATAGGCAATCAGCTTCTTCATATCATCCTGAACCAACGCGACCAGCGATGTGTAGATGATGGCGATAATCGACAGGCCGAACACCATCGGGGCGAAGAATTCGGTCGCTTCCGGCAGCATCGGGATGGAAAATCGCAGGAAGCCGTAACCACCCATTTTCAGCAGAACACCGGCCAGAATGACCGAGCCCGCTGTCGGGGCTTCAACGTGGGCATCCGGCAACCATGTATGGACCGGCCACATCGGCATCTTGACCGCGAAGCTGGCGAAGAAGGCCAGCCACAGCCAGAATTGAACATCACGCGGGAAACCATGTTCCATCAGGGTCGGAATATCGGTCGTGCCCGCCTGGAAATACATGTACAGCAACGCCACCAGCATCAAAACCGAGCCGAGCAGCGTGTAGAGGAAGAATTTATACGCGGAATAGACCCGGCGCTTGCCACCCCAGATCCCGATAATCAGGAACATCGGGATCAGCACACCTTCGAAGAAGGCATAGAACAGCACAGCATCCAAAGCGCAGAACGTCCCGATCATAAAGGTTTCGAGCACGAGGAAGGCCACCATATATTCCTTCACCCGCGACGTAATTGACGTCCAGCTGGCCAGAATACAGATCGGGGTCAGGAAGGCGGACAACACGACAAAGAACATGGACAAACCGTCAACGCCCATGTGATAGCCAATATTCAGCCCCGGGAACCATGTCGATTTTTCAACAAACTGGTACGACGCCGTCGACCCGTCGAAATTGTTCATCATGTACAGGGACAGCGCAAAGGTGAACAGGCTGGTATACAGCGCCGCAAACCGCGCATTGCGCGCAACGACCAGCGCATCCCCCCGGATCGTCAGGATAAACAACGCCCCAACCAAAGGCAGGAAAGTCAAAAGCGAAAGGATCGGAAAATCAATCATCTTAGATTACACCTTTATCCGGGTCTTTACTGTCCCATTGTCGCGCGGAAGACGAACCACGACACCAGGCCGATCAGTCCGATCATCATCACGAATGCATATTGGAAGACGTATCCAGTCTGGAACCGGCTCAACACACCGGCAAACCGGGCATACATACTGGCCACACCATCCGGGCCATAACCGTCAATGACCGCCTTGTCCCCTTTTTGCCAGAAGAATCGGCCCAACCGGAATGCATTGCGCGTGAAGACGCGGTCATAAAGTTCATCAAACCACCATTTGTTGTAGAACAACGCATGGATCGGTTTGAAAACCTTGACCATGACCGACGGCATGTTCGGCGCGAACATATAGAAAATGTAGGCCAGAATAATCCCGGCGCTGGCCACAAAGATCGGCAGAACCTTGACCCACGTCGGAACATGGTGCGCGGCCTCGACCGTGTCATTTTCCGGCAGGACGAAGATCGAGCCGCCCCAGAAATGCATCTTGTCCCACACATTAACCAGCCCGGTCATGTTCAGAATATCGCCTGCGTGACCCGCCGCATTCGGTGAACCAACGAACCCGCCATAGAGTACGGACCCCGCCAAAATCGCACCCGCGGCCAGAACGGTCAGCGGCAACAACATGATCAACGGTGATTCATGAACATGTGCCATGACCTTTTCATCCGCGCGCGGTTTGCCGTGGAAGGTCATCAGGATCAAACGCCAGCTGTAGAATGCGGTCAGCAAGGCAGCCACAATCCCGAACCAATATGCCATTGTTCCGAACCATGTGTGGTCGGCAAAGGCCGTTTCCAAAATCATGTCCTTGGAATAATACCCGGCGAAGAACGGCATGCCCGCCAACGCCAGCGACCCCACCCACATCAGGATATAGGTCGAGGGAATCAGGTGCCAGATGCCACCCATTTTGCGCATGTCTTGTTCATCGGACATGGCGTGAATGACGGAACCCGCGCCCAAGAACAGCAAGGCCTTGAAGAACGCGTGGGTCGTCAAATGGAACATGGCCGCAGGATAGGCCGATACGCCCAGGGCAAAGAACATGTAACCCAGCTGGCTCATCGTCGAATAGGCGATGACGCGTTTAATATCGAACTGCGTCAAACCAATCGTCGCCGCGACCAGAGCCGTAACCGCACCAAAGATGCAAACAACCATCAACGCGGTCGGCGCATATTCGAATACAGGCGAGAATCGGGACACCAGGAACACACCCGCCGTCACCATCGTCGCCGCGTGAATCAGCGCGGATACAGGCGTCGGGCCCTCCATCGCGTCCGGCAGCCAGGTGTGCAACCCCAACTGCGCCGATTTACCAACCGCACCCATAAAGAGCAGCAGGCAAGCCAGCGTCAGGGCATGGACCTCATAGCCCAGGAACATGAACATCGTGTCCTTGTGCTGGGCGGCCTGGTCAAAAATGCCTTGGAATTGCACGGTGCCAAAAACCATGAAGATGGTAAAAATGCCCAAAGCCAGACCAAAGTCACCAACACGGTTGACCACAAACGCCTTCACGGCGGCGGCATTGGCGGAATGTTTATGGTTCCAGAACCCGATCAACAGGTACGACGCCAGACCAACCCCTTCCCAACCGAAGAACAGTTGGACCAGGTTATCAGCACTGACCAGCATCAGCATCGCAAAGGTAAACAGCGACAGATACGACATAAACCGCGCTTTGCACGGGTCGTGGCTCATATATCCGACGGAATAAACGTGGACACAGGCCGAAACGATGTTGATGACGCACATCATCACCACGGACAATTGGTCAAAACGCAACGCCCAATCAACCGTAAAATCACCCACGGTGATCCAGTTTTCAAGGCTGACCACATGGGGTTGTGATTGAATGATCACGCTGTAGAACAAGGAACATGACGCAACCGCCGCCATGATCAAACCGGTGCAGGTTACAAACTGCGCTCCCTTGTCACCGATCTGTTTTCCAAACAGAAAGGCAATCACGAACCCCAGAAGCGGCGCAAAAACGGCAATCAGTTCCATTTGCTTTTAGCCCTTAAGCGTAGAGATGTCCTCAACCGCGATGGTGCCACGGTTGCGGAAGAACACGACCAGAATGGCCAGACCAATCGCGGCCTCGGCCGCGGCAACGGTCAGGATAAACATGGCGAAAACCTGTCCCGCCAAATCGCCCATCATGGATGAAAACGCGACGAAGTTGACGTTCACCGCCAACAACATCAATTCAATCGACATCAGGATAACGATCACGTTTTTACGGTTCAGAAAAATCCCGAACACGCCAAGCGTGAACAAAATACCCGCCAGTGTCAGATAATGGACCAAACCAACATTCAATAATGTTTCCATCATCATGGCTTAAACCCCCGTACCCGGCGTTACTTTTACAATTTCCATGGCGTCATCAACGCTACGCGCATTCTGGGCCGCAATTTTCTGCTTGCGAACACCCGGGCGCACACGGTGCGTCAGAACAATGGCCCCGATCATAGCGACCAGCAGAACCAGGCCCGACATCTGGAACACCATGACATAGTTGGTATAGAGAATTTGGCCCAGAGCCTCGGAGTTCGTGATTTCGCCCGCTTTATCAAACGGGTTGGCAAGGTTGGCCTGCGGTGCCGCGCCCCACGCCGTGTACATCATCACCAGCTCGGCCAGCAGAACGACACCCAGCAATAGTCCCAGCGGAACATACTGCATCGCGCCCTTGCGCAGATCGGCGAAGCTGATGTCCAGCATCATCACAACGAACAGGAACAAAACCGCGACCGCCCCGACATAAACGATCACCAAAATCATGGCGATAAATTCGGCCCCTAGCAGGATGAACAATCCCGCCGCGTTAAAGAACGCGAGGATCAGGAACAGAACGGAGTGCACGGGGTTGCGGGCCGTAATAACCATGATGGCGCTTAGGACCAGAACAGCGGCGAAAAGATAGAAGGCGATGGCTTGAATCATGATGTATCAAACAGCACTTTTTTGTTTTGCACCAAGCAGATGGACCCGTTTGGCGGCGTTGCCCCTTTCTAGTATGACCAGCGCCGCACCGCAAGGTCCGTATCTGTGCAAATCCACGAATATTTCTATTGATTTTTCCCCGCCGCCGGAGAAGAATGCGAACAGACTTGCGTATGCTATTTCTTCTTTTTAATCAAATCACTAGGACGAAACCCGTGAAAAACATCGTTTTGCCGCTGATGGCGCTCTGCGTATTCCTGACAACCGCCTTTGCTGGCACATCCGCTCACGCCGATGATTATGACAAAATTAGCCTGTCCGTCGGTTATTTTGACGTTTTTGATGATGAAGACGCACTTGATATGCGCGCCGAATACCGCTGGGATTCGCCGCTGATCTGGCAAATTAAACCCTTCGCCGCTCTTGAGTACACCACGGACGGCAGCGGCTGGATTGGCGCTGGCGTTTATTATGACTATCACTTCGGTAACGGTTTCGTGATTACCCCCAGCTTCGCCCCCGGCCTGTATAACGATGGTGGCGGCAAGGACCTGGGCCACGTGATCGAATTCCGCAGCCAGATCGAAGTTGGCTATGAATTTGAAAACGCTTCCCGCGTCAGTGTTGGCCTGTCCCACCTGTCAAACGCCAGCCTGGATGATCACAACCCAGGTACGGAAGTGCTGAGCCTGTATTACCACATGCCGGTTGGCATGCTGTTCCCGTAAGCGGGCCGAGCACACGAATCAAAAAGGCGGCCCGATGTGCCGCCTTTTTTCTTGGCCCGCTAGAAGGGGCATTCTGCAATAAAGGTACATTCCTGCCCAGTGGATGGATGCACAAATCGCAATTGTTCCGCGTGTAATTGCAAGCGGTCCGCCGCTGCCAACGCATCACCATCAGCATAAAAAACATCGCCCAATATAGGGTGGCCAATTGCCAGCATATGAACACGCAATTGATGTGTACGCCCTGTGCGCGGGAATAGTCGCACGCGCGTTGCGTTATCTTCACGCGCAATAACTTCCCAATCGGTTTGCGCCGAACGGCCATTTTCATGGTCGACGCGGTGGCGCGGCTTGCGATCAACATCGATACCCAATGGCAAATCAATATGTCCGCTCTCGCCATCCATCTGCCTCCACACGCGCGCGACATAAATTTTCTGCGCCGTGCGGTTTTCAAACTGGGCCGCAACGAAGGCATGGGCCCGTTTATTCAAGCCCATCACAACAACGCCGGACGTATCGCGATCAAGGCGATGAATGATCGATGCCTTTGGAAATAATTTGCGAACCCGCACATCCAGACAATCCCACAAACGCGGATCTTTTCCGGGTACGTGCAACAGCCCACTCGGCTTTTCAACGACCAAGAGGTCATCATCCTGATAGATGATAACCACGGGGTCGTTTGGTGGGGTATAAACCGGATCGGCCAGATGATCTTCCATGGCCACAGCCTAGGACATTTTATACGGCCCTGGCAACGATCTGCGTAATCAGGCGAATTCGCCGTTATTAACGGCCTCCTCAACCTTTTCACGAATCTTTTCTTCGATCTTGGCGCGTTCTTCCGGCGACATCGCCGCCAATTCCTCTTCCGTTACGCCAGCACTTTTCAGGATCATGGCGCGCACTTTTTCCTCATAAGACATGGATGCGAACTCAAGGAACTCATCCACAACACTATGTGTTTCTTCCTCTGGCTCCTCTGGCGCGCCTTCATTCTGCTGGGTTGCAATAATCTGGGTTTTCACCAATGTTTCGGCGGACCCATCACGAGCCTCGACACTTTCCCGCGCGGCATCGGCGGCCATTGCCGCATAATCCACCTCAAATTCCACGGGCGGAACTTTCGCCCATTGCGCCGGGGTCAGCGCATCTTTGCTCATCACCACGGTCCCGCCCAAGGCTTTGGCAATCTCTTCCGCGCGCTGCTGCGCCAATGCGGGCCCCGACCCTTGCGGATCGGATACGCTATCCAGTTTTGAAATCTTCCCATACGCAGCATTGGATGTTTCCATCACACCGCTGTTATACAACTTAGCCACGGTTTTTCCGTCTACGACCACTTCGGCATAGAGTTTCTGCGACGGATGATCTTCCAGATTTTTGGGCTTGGTGTATTCAAGTTCCTTAATCTTTTCGATCTTCGCCATGAAATCGGGATCGGCCTTTTTCGTCAGCGATTTTGTTAGATCAAAATTGAACATCGTGAGCGAACCCACTTTGATTCCATCCATACCCGCCATAATCACACCTCGGTAAAAGTTGCACGCGTCGGCGGGGTATCTGCAATTTTCATGCCATTTCAAAGTGGTCGGAACACATTGATTTTCAATGACGGCAGAATCAAAACACCCCGGAAGAATCTTCCGGGGTGTTTATATTTGCCGGGCTTTATTGCCCCTTAACGGTATGGCGCATCCGCCGCCAGGTTCGCCGCGATCTGGGCTTCCCAACGGTCACCGTTGGCCAGCAGGCGGTCCTTGTTGTAATACAACTCTTCGCGTGTTTCGGTGGCGAATTCGAAATTCGGCCCCTCAACAATCGCATCAACCGGGCACGCCTCGGCGCACAGGCCGCAGTAAATGCATTTGGTCATATCGATATCGTAACGCGTTGTGCGGCGGGAACCGTCATCACGCGGTTCGGCTTCAATCGTAATCGCCAGTGCCGGGCAGATGGCTTCGCACAGTTTGCAGGCGATGCAACGCTCTTCCCCGTTCGGGTAACGGCGCAAGGCATGTTCGCCGCGGAAGCGCGGGGAAATCGGGCCCTTTTCATACGGGTAGTTGATCGTGACCCGGGGCTTGAACATGTATTTGAACGTCAGCGCCATGCCCTTGACGATTTCAGACAGCAGGAAACTGCGTGCGATATAATCGAGTGTCATACTCATTACCCCTTACGGCAAAGCATCGAAAGCCAACAGCGTACCCGCCACCACAACAACCCAGATCAGGCTGAACGGCAGGAAGATTTTCCAGCCCAAGCGCATCAATTGGTCGTAACGGTAACGCGGGAATGTACCGCGGGCCCAGATAAAGAAGAACAAAACGGCGCAAACCTTCACAATGAACCAGATCACGCCCGGAACAACGGCCAGTTCCGTAATACCAAACGGCGGCAACCAACCACCCAGGAACAGAACCGTGGTAATGGCCGACATCAGAATCATGTTGGCATATTCACCCAGGAAGAACAGCGCGAACGCCATGGACGAATATTCAACCATGAACCCGCCGGACAATTCCGATTCACCTTCCGGCAAATCGAACGGTGCGCGGTTGGTTTCGGCCAGAATGGAGACCAGAAACACAATGAACATCGGGAACAACAACGCCTGCATCCAGACCGGGCGCGGGGCCATCACAATGTCGGTCAGGTTCAGGGAACCCACGCACAGCAACACGGTGACGATCACCAGACCCATGGATACTTCGTACGACACCATCTGCGATGCCGAACGCATCGCGCCCAGAAATGCGTATTTCGAGTTCGAGGCCCAACCGGCCATGATCACGCCGTAAACGCCCATCGACGAAATGGCGAACAGATACAGGATACCAACGTTAATATCGGCAATCACCCATTTCAAATTCACCGGAATAACCGCCCATGCGACCAGCGCCAGTGTGAACAGCAACATCGGTGCCAACAGGAACACCGGGCCGTTGGCTTGTGACGGGATAATGGTTTCCTTCGACAGCAATTTGACGCCGTCGGCAATCGGTTGCAGCAACCCGAACGGCCCCACGGTCATCGGACCCTGACGACGCTGGATCGCGCCCAGAACCTTGCGCTCGGCATAGGTCAAATACGCCACGGCCAGAACAACCGCCACGATCATCAACAGGATCTGACCCACCATAATCGCGCCGGGCAGTCCGTATGTCGTCCAAAGTGCAAGCATATCCATTTGTTTTACCCTTATTTTGGATAGGTACGGGCGTGCATACGCGCGCCGTAGTGAGGTTGTTTGGCCTTGATCACCCGATCATCGAACGGGCGTTTGGCTGCAAAAGCCGGATCGCCGTGATAATTGAATATGTCCGTCGACGTATCCAGTTTCGGCAGAATTAACGGTTCAATCTCTGGCATACGACCAAGGATGTGAGCGTTCGACACAATGATAGCTTCAAGATCGCGCTCTTGTTCCTTTTCATCGGCCCTACCATCCAGAACCACCACGCCGATATTATGGTCGACCAACGCGCGGGCCATGGCCATGGCGGCCACATGGGCCCCCAGTACCAAAACAATCCGTCTGTTGTTTGTGGTTCCGGTCATTGGTTACGCCTTACTCCGCCGCAATCTGCTGTTCGGCCGCAAAACCATTGCGGGCGAATGTTGTCGCGCATTTCGCCATGGTCAGCGAAGCCTTCGTCACCACGTTGGTGATATAGAAGTTTTTCACCGCCGGAACAAACGCACCGGAATTGACCAGACCAGATGCCCCAAAGCTGCGCCATGGGGATGCGACCAGCGTATCCACCTGCCCCAGATGCGGCCATTCATGGACAATGCGTGAACGCAAGCCCGCCAGATCATCATATGGCAACGGATGGTCCATCCATGCGGACAAGGCACGAATGACTTTCCAATCTTCACGCGCTTCACCCACCGGCCAGACCGCCGCACGGCCCATCTGCACACGGCCTTCGGTATTCACATACAGGCCGTCCTTTTCAGTATATGCCGCACCCGGCAGAATAATGTCGGCACGCGCGGCACCGGCATCACCATGGTGGCCTTGGTACACAACGAACGCCGATTGCGGAATGGAATCCACCACCGCCGCATCATCACAACCCAACAGGTAAACCAGTTCCATACCGGATACATCCAGCAGATTCTTGCCCGCCACGAAACCGATATCCAGCGCACCAACGCGTGATGCCGCAACGTGCAGAACGTTGAACCCGTTCCAATCATCACGCACCATGTTGAAGGTTTCGGCAACTTCGCGGCACAAGGCATGAACGGCCAGACCATCGGCCCGGCGGAATGCCCCCATGCCCACGATAATCATCGGGTTTTTGGCGTTTTTCAGAACATCCGCGAACGCGCCCTTGCCCGCCGCAATATCCTTCAGCGTATCAGCCCCGGCCCCCAGATAGGTGGTCGGATAAGACAGATCATGGTTTTCACCAATCACGCCAACCTTCACCTTGGTCTTGCGCCATGCTTTACGAATACGCGCATTGATCATGGCGGCTTCGGCACGCGGGTTGGTTCCAACCAGCAGGATCGCATCGGCCTGTTCAATACCGGTAATGCCGGTGTTGAACACGTAACCGGCCCGCACCGTTGGGTCAAACGCAGCACCATCGGTGCGGCATTCCAGATTACGGCTGCCAATCACGCCCATCAGGTCTTTCAACGCGACCATGGATTCCAGATCACACAGATCGCCAGCCAACGCGGCCACGGCACTCGGGTTCGTGGAGCGCATACGATGAGCGAGGATAGCAAACGCCTCATCCCATTCCGCCGCGCGCAGGCGGCCCGTGTTTTCATCACGCACGAACGGACGATCCAGACGCTGACGCTTCAACCCGTCATAGGCAAAACGTGTGCGGTCATCAATCCATTCTTCGTTCACATCTTCGTGCAGGCGCGGCAGAACACGCATCACTTCCGTACCACGGCTGTCCACGCGAATGTTCGCACCAACCGCATCCATCACGTCGATGGTTTCGGTTTTTTTCAATTCCCACGGACGGGCCTGGAACGCATACGGTTTCGACGTCAGCGCACCAACCGGGCACACATCAATCATGTTGCCGGACAATTCGGTGGACACCGCCGCCTGAACAAACGTGGTGATTTCAACATCTTCACCACGGTTCAGCAGGCCCAGCTCCGGCACGCCGCCAATTTCTTCGCCAAAACGAACGCACCGCGTGCATTGAATGCAGCGGGTCATCACGGTTTTGATCAGCGGGCCGAAATCCTTGTCCTTTACCGCGCGTTTGCTTTCGTAATAACGCGAACGGTCATACCCATAACCAACGGCCTGATCCTGCAGATCACATTCGCCACCCTGGTCGCAAATCGGGCAATCCAGCGGGTGGTTGATCAGCAGCATTTCCATCACGCCCTTGCGTGCCTTTTTCACCATGTCGGTTTCGGTGAAAACCTCCATGTTGTCGGCACAGGCCAGTGCGCACGATGCCTGCGGCTTCGGCGGTCCACCCTTCACCTCGACCAGACACATACGGCAGTTGGCCGGAACGGTCAGACGGTCGTGATAGCAGAAACGCGGAATTTCAATTCCCAGCATTTCAGCAGCCTGAAGGATCGACGTGCCCTTTTCGACTTCGACTTCAATGTCATTGATCTTTAATTTTGGCATGGTTTTGCTTCCTGCTTACTCATCCGCTGTGTCCAGTTGCGGGCTTCAACGATTACCGGTCGGTTTTCCCACGACATTTGCAACCAATCCTGGGTCGGAACATGCAATGTCTGGCGGAAAATCTCGCTCCAACCGATTTTTTCAACTTTTTCCGGCCCGAAATCCAGCGCGCCCTGCCACTCGATTTCACCGTCACGAACATTTTTGTAAACGGTCAGCTCGTCGCCCTCTTCAAGGCAGTTCAAACCGTCATAACTGGCTTTACCGTACTCATGCACGGACCAGATCACACCCTCTGTCCCGGTTTCACAGAATGGCTCCAACGCGCCAAACAAAACCGTTCCATCCTTACGCTCCAAACGCGCCGGCAGACGGGCATAGAACATATTTTGCCATGCTTCCGGTTTCATGCCTTTTTGCAGACCATGGTGGTGCTGGCTGCGGTCATAATCGACCGTGCCTTCCCACTGCACATCGCCATCGGTGACGGTTTTAAAAACCTTCACCAGATCACCAGTTTCAAATTTGATTTTATCCGCCTTCGGCTTGTTAAAAAGCGTCACGCCCCAGTCATACGCCGACCGCACGGTCCGCACGCCCAAATGCTTGATCTCCGCATTCAGCTTGTCGGCCTTGGCTTGATCTTCCGCAGTTGCATACGGCAATTCGACCCGCATCGTGGTCAACATGCCGGCTTTTTTTACACGACGTAAGGGCGCGACGTTGCTCATGCCGCCCTCGCCGCAATTTTGCGGTATTCCATGATGCGTTTTTCCATTTCCGGGCGGAAATGGCGGATCAGGCCTTGGATCGGCCAGGCCGCCGCATCACCCAACGCGCAAATCGTGTGTCCTTCGACTTGTTTGGTCACATCCCACAACATGTCGATTTCCTCAACCGTTGCGTTGCCCTTGACCATGCGGGTCATCACGCGCCACATCCACCCCGTACCTTCACGGCACGGCGTACATTGGCCACAGGATTCGTGTTTGTAAAATTCGGACAAACGGGCAATCGCGTAAACGATATCCGTCGATTTATCCATGACGATCACACCCGCCGTGCCCAGGCCGGAACCAGCAGCACGCAAGGAATCAAAATCCATCACAACCGTGTCGCACACGTCGCGCGGCAGCAGCGGCGTGGATGAACCACCCGGAATAACCGCCAGCAGATTGTCCCAACCACCGCGAACGCCGCCGCAATGCTTGTCGATCAGTTCTTTCAGCGTGATGCCCATGGCTTCTTCGACGTTGCATGGGTTGTTGACGTGACCGGAGACACAGAACAATTTCGTGCCCGTATTTTTCTCATCCCGGCCAATGCCCGCAAACCATGAACCACCACGGCGCAGAATGGTCGGCGCAACGGCAATCGTTTCCACGTTGTTCACCGTCGTCGGGCAGGAATACAAACCCGCCATTGCCGGGAACGGCGGTTTGTTCCGCGGTTCGCCCTTTTTGCCTTCAAGGCTGTTCAACAGCGCGGTTTCCTCACCGCAGATATAGGCGCCAGCCCCACGGTGCAGAACAACATCAAAGTCCCACCCCGAACCAGCCGCGTTTTTACCCAGCAGACCAGCGGCATAAGCCTCTTTAATCGCCTTAACAACGGCGGAGCCTTCGTTATAAAACTCACCGCGAATGTAGATATAGGCCGCGTGCGCATTCATTGCGAAACCGGCAATCAACGCGCCTTCGATCAATTTATGCGGTTCGTTGCGCAGTATGTCGCGGTCTTTGCACGTACCCGGCTCGGATTCGTCGGCGTTGATGACCAGATAGCTCGGACGGCCATCCGGATTTTCTTTCGGCATGAACGACCATTTCATACCCGTCGGGAAACCGGCACCACCGCGACCACGCAGACCGGATTTTTTCATCTCGTCGATGATCCAGTCGCGGCCCTCCGCGATAATGTCCTTGGTGTTATCCCAATCGCCACGGGCTTTCGCGTATTCCAGAGAATACGGTTCCCAGCCATAGATGTTCGTGAAAATACGGTCTTTATCGTCCAACATCACACAACTCCAACTTTTTTCGCCAGATCTTCCAACGATGTCGGCCCAGCGGCGGACATGGAGCATTTACGGCCCGTTTGCGATCCAACCGGAACATCTTTCCCGTCTTTCAGCGCGCTCAGAATATCCTTCATGCGCAACGGGCTCAGATCTTCGTAAAAATCATCATTGATCTGGATCATCGGTGCATTCACGCACGCGCCCAGGCATTCAACCTCGACCACCGTGAACATGCCGTCCTTGGTGTTTTCGCCGGTTTTGATGCCCAGATGATCTTCGCAGGCCTTTTTAATATCGCCTGCACCGCACAGCCAGCACGGCGTGGTCGTGCAAACCTGCACCAGATATTTCCCAACCGGGGCCAGATTGTACATGGAGTAGAATGTTGCAACTTCGTACACCTTGATCTTCGGCAGATCCAGAATACGGGCAATTTCGTCCATCGCCGCGCGTGGAATCCAGCCACCGAACGGCGGTGTTGCCTTCGCGCCATCTTCGGCCATTTGGCGTTGCGCCAGATCCAGCAACGGCATGGTGGCGCTGCGCTGGCGACCTTCCGGATAACGGGAGATAATTTCCTCTACCTGCGCGGTGTCGCGGAAGGTGAAATTCTCCGGCTGATAATCTGCATTCAGGTCGACGTGCTTTTTCACGGCGATACTCCGTTCGTTTCTACTTCTTTAAATCGTCAATTTTTTCCGGCTTGCCCGTGGGCGCGGCAATCTGGTTGCGGCGCAAAGCTTCGGATAATTGTTCTTTGCTGCACCCGGCCACGCGCTTGCCCATCAGAATGTCGTCACCTTCGGTGCCAAACACACTCAAACGTTTTGACGGGGTCAGGACAAACGCCCCCGTTTCGCTCAACTCAACAACCGTGCCCTCTTCGTCCGTATAACGCCCCGGGGTCAACGCCATCACCATTTCATCGGCAATGCGGCCATTGGGCTGCCGCCCGTCCTTGCCAAAATTGCGCCCTTCCTTGTCTTCACAGAAGGCTTCAATGGCGTCCCATCCCATTTCGGCGCGGGCCGGGGTTGTCACGAAACACGTAACACCCAAACCAATCACGGCCGATACCGCCAGAATGATTGCATGAATAAAGGGCATTATCGGTCAATCTCCCCGAACACGATGTCCATGGAACCAATATTGGCCACAACGTCGGCCAGCATATGGCCACGGCTCATGAAATCCAGACCTTGCAAGTGCAGGAATCCCGGCGCACGAATGCGGCAACGATACGGACGGTTTCCACCATCGGATACCAGATACACGCCAAATTCCCCTTTCGGCGCCTCGACCGCGGCGTATGTTTCGCCCGCCGGAACGTGATAGCCCTCAGTGTATAGTTTGAAATGGTGGATCAATGCTTCCATTGAGGATTTCATTTCCCCACGCGGCGGCGGCGCGATCTTACGATCATCAACCTTCACCGGGCCACCCGGCATTTGCTGGATCGCCTGCTTCATAATTTTCAGCGATTGGCGCATTTCTTCCATGCGGACCAGATAACGGGCATAGCAATCGCCCGTCTTACCAACCGGAATGTCGAAATCCATATCGGCGTAAACTTCGTACGGCTGGGATTTACGCAAATCCCACGCAACGCCGGAACCACGCAACATCGGGCCGGTAAAGCCCCAGTTCAGCGCCTCCTCCTTCGTCACGACACCGATATCCACAGTCCGCTGTTTGAAAATGCGGTTTCCGGTCATCAGATCGTCGAGGTCATCAATGACCGCCGGAACGGATTTTTCAACCCAATCCATCATGTCATCCAGCAGACCCGCCGGAAGATCCTGTGACACACCACCCGGGCGGAAATAGTTCGCGTGCAGGCGTGCGCCACACACGCGTTCATAAAATTCCATCCCCTTCTCACGCTCTTCAAATCCCCACAGGGCCGGCGTGATCGCACCAACGTCCAGCGCAAAGGTGGTGATGTTCAGAAGGTGGTTCAGGATACGACCCAGTTCACAGTACAGAACGCGGATATACTGCGCCCGTTTCGGAACCGTAATGCCCAGCAATTTTTCCGTGGCCAGAGCGAACGCATGTTCCTGGTTCATCGGGGCCACGTAATCCAGGCGGTCGAAATACGGCACCGCCTGCATATAGGTTTTATATTCAATCAGTTTTTCCGTACCACGGTGCAACAGACCAATGTGCGGATCGGCGCGTTCAACAACTTCGCCTTCCATTTCCAACACCAGACGCAGCACACCGTGCGCGGCCGGGTGTTGCGGGCCGAAGTTCATCGTGTACGGACGAATTTGTGTTTCTTCGCCAATATCCAGTGCGGCGCTATCATTCTTCACGGAGCCCATTACGCGTCTCCTCCTACGGATTTCTTCTTCGGATCACGGTAACCAAAATTGGGTTTCACCGCTTTTTCATCACCGGGCAATTGTACGTCAACCATACCTTCCCACGGGCTGGTATAATCGAACCGGCGGAAATCCTGAGTCAATTTGACGGGTTCATAAACAACGCGCTTCAACTCCTCGTCATAACGCAGTTCAACATAGCCAGTCAGCGGGAAATCTTTACGCTGCGGGTGACCTTCGAAACCATAGTCGGTCAGGATACGGCGCAGATCCGGGTTACCCGTGAAATACACGCCATACATGTCCCACACTTCGCGTTCCAACCAACCCGCACCACTGAACACGCTGACAACGGACGGCACCGGCGTATCTTCCGCCGCGGTCAGTTTCACGCGTACGCGCTGGTTCTGGGTAATGGACAGCAGATTGTAAACAACCTCAAAACGCTCCGGACGGTCCGGGAAATCGACGCCGCAAATGTCGATGATTGTCGTGAACTGGCACTCCATATCATCGCGCAGGAATTGCAGAACCGGAATAATATGGTCACGCTTGACCGTGAACACGGGCGTACCACGTTCAACGGTGTGTTCAATCACCGCGCGGTCCAAGCTTTCGTGAATATGTTCGGCCAGATCCATGATGGATTCGAGGGCGCCTTCATCGGACATGATCTTCTCGCTCCTCTTCGCTTATCGAACGATCCGCGTGTCTTCACGCTGGATTTTCTTTTGCAATTGCAACAAGCCGTAAACCAGCGCTTCCGCGGTCGGCGGGCATCCGGGCACGTAAATATCAACCGGAACAATCCGGTCGCATCCGCGCACGACGGAGTATGAATAATGGTAATAACCGCCACCATTCGCGCACGACCCCATCGAAACAACCCAGCGGGGTTCCGGCATCTGGTCATACACACGGCGCAGCGCCGGGGCCATTTTGTTGGTCAGTGTTCCGGCCACAATCATCACGTCGGATTGACGCGGGCTGGGGCGCGGGATCATGCCGAAACGGTCGAGGTCATAACGGCTCATATACGCGTGGATCATCTCCACCGCACAGCACGCCAGACCGAACGTCATCGGCCACAGCGAACCGGTGCGCGCCCAATCGAACAGGTTATCGGCCTGCGTCAGCAGAAAGCCCTTTTCATTCAGATGCTTTGAAATCGCGGCGGGCACAACGTCCTGCTGCGCGGCGGGCGGCATAGCCAATCCTGTTTCCAGCGGCGCAGGCGGTGCGGTAAAGACGTGACGATCATGTGACATTGCTGATTACTCCCAATCCAACGCGCCTTTTTTCCATTCATATATGAACCCAACCGTCAGAATTCCAAGGAACGTGACCATGGACCAGAACCCGAAGACGCCAATGTCGCCCAGCGTAACCGCCCAGGGGAACAGGAACGCAACTTCCAGATCGAAGATGATGAACAAGATGGCGACCAGATAGAACCGCACATCAAATTTGTGCCGTGCATCGTCGAACGCATCGAAACCGCATTCATAAGCGGACAGCTTGTTCACATCGGGATTGCGTTTCCCGGCCAGCAATGACGCCACGATCATGGCGACCGACATGCCGCCCGCAATGACGATAAAAACAAGGATCGGAAGATAGTTCAGAAGGAGGTCTGAAGGGGCCATGGTTCCCGCCTGATTCCAGAGGGTTAGAATACTTATGCGCCATTCATAAACCACAGAATCCCGCCCCACAAGCCCTAGATCGAGAGTTTCCAGATGGGTTTTTTGACAATTCGCACAGACAGAATGAGAATTATTCTCACTCTCAAGAATGGGCGCAACAAGCTCCCTCTGTTATTTTTCATAAACAACAGAGGGAGCTTGTTAACTCAGATGCTTATGGCGCCGTACTCAGCCGCGGTGACGCATCAATGGTCGCTCCATTGGCACCGCCAAACTCGTTGGCCCCGTCGCTGTCGGATGCTTCATCAAATGTGGATGGGTCGGCATCCTGACCCCACCAGTTGTTTTCCGCCTTCAGCACCGAGGCTGCAATATCCGGATTATAGTAAACGTTAATTCCCGCATTGTCATAAACCTGGTTGCCGCCGGTGCTGGCAAACGCACCGCCCCCCATATCGATGACCAGGTTGTTGGTGCCAGCCGTGCTGTCGAATTCCTGAATTTCGATGCCGCGCTGCGCGGAACCGGTCAGGATGTTGTCAAACATGCTGATATAGACAAAGGGTGCCGCCCCCGCCGCCGTGCGCACATACATATTCGACAGATCATTGTCGCGGATTGTATTGCCCGACATGGTATAGGCCGTACCCGCCGTGCCCATCCGCCCGCTGGCATCGCGCGCAGTGATGAAGACGCCGTATTCGGTATTGTCCTCAATCACGTTGTCCGTCATGGAACCCGTAACGTCGGAATCCCCCTGAATATTAAATTCAACACCATCACCGCCAGCCTCGCTGATCCGGTTGGATGTCAAAACAATATTCGCGGTCGATGTGTTACGCGTATCGAAATACAAATTCTGGGCTGTTGACGTTGTCACATCATTGTCATCAACGGTCAGATCCAGTGTGCCGGTATTGGCCGTGCGCACATCCATACCGTTGCTGTCGTTCCCGGTAATGGTGTTGCCCTCAACCGTGGCCGTCAGGCTGTTCGCCGTGCCACTGGCTTCCAGATAAATACCGTCTGTCGTGTTGTCATAGATCTGGTTATTGCGGATAATTGTGTGGATTTCACTGCTATTCCCAACACCTGCGGCGGCACCAATACCGATGCCGTTGTTGTAGGAAATATTATTCTCCAGGATAACGGGATTGGCGACCGATCCGACCGTAACAGAATCTTCCAACGTCGCTACATACAAGCCACGCCCGGCGTTGTCGTATGTTGTATTCCCATCAAAGTGGGCATAGCTTTGCGACGAACCGGAACGGGCATCAATCTGGATACCGTTTTCAGAATGGCCGCTGGCCGTATTTCGATAAATATTTACATCCATAAACCCATCCACAGCGCCGTTATTCTGCGCCCGGATTTCGGCACCATCATCCTGGTTATCCTGCATGGTGTTATCCGACACTTCGGCATAGACCGTGCCACCAAACGCCCACAGCCCGAAACCGTCTTCCGAGTTATCGGACATCGTATTGTTATGGATCATCAACCGATTGGCCAGGCTGCCCGCCGTCATGTTCTGGTCCATTCGGATCACCAGACCTGATGTATCAATATCCGGTTCAATAACATTGTCGGTTAGGGCGTTGCTGAAATTATTGTTTTCAATACTTCCGTTCAACACCACGTTTGTGGCACCGCCTGTGGCATTGCCGATCCGGAACCCGTCGCCGACGTTATTGTTGACGTCATTGTCATGAACATCGATATCTACAGTCGCATTACCGGCAAGATCCATGTGAATGCCGCGATAATTATTGCCCGTGATTTCATTGCCACTGACGTTAAAATCAATATCAGACGTGCCTGAGGTATAGATACGAATGGTATCATTCCCCGCCGCTGTCCCGTTACCGGTCAGCACGTTATCGGTCAATGTATAGGCCCCGGTCACATTATCCGCATCGATAAACACGCCATGCGCGCCGGAGTTTTGGATGGTCGAGTCTCGTAAAGTGAAATTCGCAACACTATCGACCAGAACGCCAGCACCCGTGGTCCCGTCCACCGTCACGCCCGATACCGCAACGTCACTCGCCGTCACAGTAATGCCAACCCCGGCCCCGTTGGTCAGTGTCGGCGCAGCACTTCCCGCAATTAAAACAGTGTTGTTAAAACGGCCCGCACCCGATGCGCTGAATCGGTTGCTGTCATAAACAAAATCTGTTCCTGCACCAACAACCTGAACCCCGGTGTTGCTGATAACCAGCCCCGAATCCATGCCGTTTGATCCCACACCCGTATAGATGTAAACGACATCATGGTCCTGTAACGCGGCCTGTACATCGGCCAGATTATTGAACGGATTTTCCATTGACCCGTCACCACCGCCTGCGGCCTGGTTATCAATATAAATAATCCGTTGGGCTGTACCCGTTGTCGCATTCAAAACCGCAACAGCCTGCGGCGCACCGGACGTTTCGGCCTTGCTGGCCGTCACGACATCAACATCACGCACAGGCGACGCCGTCATACGCGCTTTCAACCCGGTCAGATCCTTGCCCGACCCTCCAAATGGTAATGTAAATCGCGCCCCGACCCAGCCATCCCGACCCCGTTCATCGTCATACTGCCCTTCGGCGGTCAGCGCTATGTTGTCGGTAATTTCGTATCGCGCCCGGGCCCGCACACCAACCATAGTTGGAGAATCATCGCCGCTAAAGCTATAGCCAGCCAAATACATCCATAAATCTGTTTTCGGGATCTTGGCACCGGCCTCAACATCACCGCCATAAAGCGGTTGTTCACGAATGACCATGGATTGAGAATCAACGAACAGACCCGTGCCGGACAAATACGGATCGCTGAGCGTCGCAGCCGTATCGACCAAAACATCATCGCTCAACGGCGCATAGCCATTGGCGCGCACTTCCCATTCTTCGGCCAGCCATTCCGCCCCAGCGGTTAATTGCGAATGCATTTCTTCGCTGAACCCGGATCGTTTCCGGTCAAAATACACGTACCCGCCCAAAACTCCGTTTTCCTTCAGAAAACGAGTCCCCAGACCCAGGTTGATTTCACGGTTGCTCTGGTCATCAGCCTTCAGGCGAATATCAGAAAAAAGCAGCGTATCCGGTGAACACGCCACAGGCAGGAAGATCGCGGTTTCCCCAATCTTGCGATCCCCGTATTTCCCCTCGACATCAATGTGCCCGGGATAATAACGACATGGCGCAGAGGTAAAGGCCGGAATACCGTGCGTGCTTTGCGCCGCCGCGATATCCGCCCCACTCAACACAAGACATGCAACAGAAGACAGCAAAAACGCTTTTTTCATGAGAAACCCCTTTTCGAGAAGGTCATCGAAAGTCGCAGAGAAATAAATATGAAAATCAAATTTGAAGACGACCGTAGGACACGGACAGGAAAATGATGCACCACAACATATCGCGACGCAATAATAAAAAAACCGGCTCAAAAAGAGCCGGTTCTTTATTTTACCCTGAATGGCGCGAGCGACGGGACTTGAACCCGCGACCTCCTGCGTGACAGGCAGGCGTTCTAACCAACTGAACTACGCCCGCAATTCAGCGTGGGCGTATAGTTATCGGAACGGCCACAGGATTTCAATACCTTTTTCAGATTTCTTGCGCAAACCAGCCGTTTTTTTCAAACCGCCAATTTGAGAATATAAATTCGTTTTAAATCAATTAGTTAACATCAACACCGACCAGCCCCTCGCGCCACATGCGAAAGAAACTGCCGCTGTGGAAGTCTAAACTGGCCTCTGGTTCCGGGACGCAGGCGTGAATCGCGTCCCCCGCAATGAATCGGACATCGGCGGCGGCGGCAGCCAACGCCACTTTCGGATCATCCGCCCCCAACAGAAAGGTCCGGCTGATAAGATGACGGCGCGTACGTTTTACAAAATTCTGAATGTCGCTTTCCATCAATCGATAGGCCCGCCCGCCATTGCTGGCCATCGGGCTATTCACCATAACACCCAGAACATCGAAACCTGCCATACGCAAGGCTTCGTAATCCGCATCACCAACGCTGGTCAATGAAACCCGGCCACACAAGACACGCCCGAATGTCTTCAGCGGTGAAATCATCCGATGCAATGTCATCCATGGCGTATGCGCCGGAACATCCATCACCATAAACAGCATATAGGCCTTCATCCGCTCATCGATCTTCTGGCACAAAGCGCGATAACGTTGTTGGCCATCCATGCTGGACAAGGTGTAATGATGCACCGGACAGATAATCCCAAAATCCGGGATCATATCGGGATTCGCCTGGAACCACGCGATAACAGTCCGCAAAACCAGCATATCCATCGCAATAACCATGGCCCCGTGCGCATTGGCATAGAAGGCTTCATGCGCGCGAATAGCCTGCCCCCCAGCATCCGGGTAATCTGCCACGGCCATCTGTGCCACTTTACGGCCCTTGTAATGATCCCACACCGGCATATAACGCACCGCCGTAAACGGCAGCGCATGCACATCGTCCATCGCACCGGTTTCTTTTTTATGCGGCGCCGTCATCTCATGATGCAAACGAGCCGCTCGATCATGCCCGGCATGTAAAACAGATGAAAAGTTGGGTGACCGCGAAGCCGTCAGCTGAATCTGGCCATTGACGCGCCCCTTTTCAAACAACATCACAATTGATTGGACCAGGGGCATATTGTAATCCAGATCCGTCATCTGGATCAGCGACACATCCTTTTTAATCGTGATTTGCTCGACACCATCCAAGGCCTGCAAACCGCGCTTCATTTCCTCGGCGATCAGGGTGATTTTAAGATCACTTTCAACAATCGTGCTTTCAGTAAAAAGAATGATGAAGGCATCATCACGAAATTCAACGCACATATCATCATCGCCGATGTACTTCGCAATGACGCCCTTGCAAACATCTGTAATCTTGCTGTGCAGTTGATCCCATCGTGAACCGCTGTTGGTGCGAATTGTACGCAACCCCAGAACTTCCATACGCCCCGCGGCAACAACTCCATTTTTGTTGAAAAAATTCGACAGCGCATTTCCAAGAACAGCATTATTTTTAAACGACATGAAATTCTGTTCTTGTTGCATATTCCCCTGACCAACCATTACCCATTCTCCCGAATTTTTTATTTTAATACCCGTTGTATTTCGATTGTGCCCCCCTAGACTGAAGAATGAATTGCGGGGCAAGACCACTTAGGGTTATATCGGGAATATTTTGTGACACTGAAAACACATTGCAAAATGCACGATTTTTAAACAAACCCAGCAAAGACAAGATTTATTATAAACCCCTAATGCACGCCACCGGATCGCGCCGGGTCGCTACGCCATAACCTGAAGAATTCGTTCATCGAAAAATCCTGTTCGGATTCAGGTTTCGGGACACAGGGATGAATAGCATCACCCGCCATAAACCGAATATCCGCCATCGCGGCTGCTACCGCCGTATCGGCATCATCCGCACCCACAATGAATGTCCGGTTGATAAGATGTTTACGCGCACGATGAACAAAACTTTCCAAATCGGGGCGCAACGACTTGTGCATGCGGCCCGCCCCCGTTTCACCGACAAAGACACCTAGAACATCAAACCCGGCCATGCGTAACGCCTCTATATCGCCGTCTGTGATATCCATCGACACCTGGCCACACAGGTATCGACTGTATGTCTTTAACGGTGACACCAGATGATTCATGCTCAGCCACGGCATATGAACGGGAACATCCATCACCAGGAACAGCATAAACTGTTTCATGCGATCATCGATTTGTTGGCACAGGGATCGGTACCGCTCTTTGCCTTCCATGCTTGATAATGTTCTGAAATTCACGGGACAGATCAATCCAAACTCAGGCAAGGCATTTGGATTATTCCGCAACCAGTTGATGATCGCCTGCAGGATAAACATATCCATCTCGACAATTTCATGGTCACTGCGGCCAATATAAAAATTCCGGTGCGATTGCATCGCGTTTGGTCCCGCACCCGGGTAATCGGCCACCGCCACCAGCGACACACGCCGACCGCGATACTGGTCCCATGCCGGCATAAAGCGCACACCGCCAAACGGCATAATCACGGGGTCTGGTTTCGGCGGCGGCTTTAACTTTCCAAAACGGCGCGGATGGTAACGGTGATGGACGAATTCAACTTCTGTTCTCGGGATGGGAGTAAAATCAGGCGTTTTATGCCCCTGCTCCGCCATCTCCATCGTCGCGCGCATCCGCCCCTTGTCAAAGGCCAGCGGAACGGATTGGATAAACGGCAAATTCCGGTCCACTTCATGGGCCGAAATATGTGACATTTCTTTTTCCATTGTGATGGAATCCAGCCCCAGCTCATCAAACAAACGACGGCGAATTTCTTCAGCCATCAATGCGGCCTTCATATCGCTTTCCACCAGCGTGCTACTCATAAACAACAGGATGTAACTGTCATCTTCATATCGGATATAGATATCGCCGCGCTCCAGATATTTACTGATGGTTCCTTCACAGATGACAAAAACCTGATCCTGCATTCCGTTCCATCGCCGCCCCATCTGCGCCTTGACCGCGCGCAATCCCAAAATCTGCAAACGGCCCGACGCGACCAGATCCCGTTTTTCAAACAGCTTTGTGCACAGAACTTCTAATTCTGCGTGCTGTCTTTCCGTCAATCGCATTGGTTTTTTTGAATATGACCGCGCAGAAAACGCACGGTCATCTGAATGCGTCCAGAACGCCAATTTCGATACATACCCACGGATACGTCCAGCCAAACCGCGCACACGCATAGGCCCCTCCGCAATAAATCGCAAAAATATGGATTAAGTATGTCCCCTTACAATCATTGTCGCACCGAAAGCGGCAGAAAAGCGACAAAAAACGTCATCTTACAGCTTGATGAAAAATGCAAAATGCGAAACACCCTCTTCTTCGCATCTGCACACGGGAGAGAAATCCACTCAATGCGATTGCGCATGATCTTTCATATGATTGTTCCATATTTGAAAAAAGGTTCCGGTCTTAAAATGCAATTTATCATCTGGGCTTTGAACGCAATGATGAACTGCATTCCCTGCGATATAGCGCACCCCTGCCTTAATAGCCTCCGCGACAGTTTCTGGCGCATCGGCATCGAGAACGAAAGTATGATTGATAAGGTGTCTTTTTGAACGGCTCACCAAGGATCGAATATTCAGGAGATCCGTTTCCGTGTTACCGCGTCCCGCCATCCCCGCGACAATCCCGATATTATCAAACCCGGAAATCCGTAAAGCCGACAAATCCGCCCCCAGTCCGGACAGCGGAATATTCCCACACAAAACACGCCCATACACTTTCAACGGAGAGACAATCTGACTCAGGCCAGAGCTCGGCATATGAACGGGAACATCCATGACCATGAACAATACATAGTTCCGCATATCGGCATTAATCCTCTGACACAGAACGCGATATTTCTCCGCATTCTCAATTCCGGAAACCGTACTGAAATGGACGGGGCAGATAATCCCAAAATGATGCGGCCCGCCTGCGTGGTTTTCAAACCATTGAATAACGCTCAAAAGAATATCCCGATCAAGCGCAGCGACGTCAGAAGCCGATCGTCCCATGTAATAATTCTGGTGCGCCGCCACCACCTGCGCACCATCATCCCGATCCAGAACGCACATAAACGCAATCAACCGCCCCTTGAACGCGTCCCAGACCGGCATGTAACGCACCGCATGAACCGGAACTTCTTTTTTTATTATTGGCAAATCCGGAGCCTCATTCGGAAACGCGACCGCCACGTCGACCCGATTCACAAAATCCAGATCAATTTCATTTTTGTTTGATATTGGTGGGATAGGAACGGAAGCTCTTCTTTTTCTTGTCATTCGGCTTTCAAACGAATTCGATATCGTTTTTCCAAAAAACGACCCCTTACGAATATCGTCACAGGAAAGCATTGATACATCCTTGTGCACATCAACATCTTCGATGCCGTAATCGTCAAACAAAAACCCCCTGATCTGCGATGCAATCATCGTCATTTTTGCTTCGCTTTCATCTCCGGATATATTCTCAAAAAGAATGATAAAATCTTTTTCCTGATAACGGAAAAAGACGTCTCCGGGATCAACATTCTTCCTGATGACATACTCGCACGTTTCGTAAATAACATCGCGCAACCCGGGCCAACGCCGTCCCATGCGCGCCTTGACCGCATCCAACCCCAAAACCTGAATACGCCCGGACGCGACCAGTTCCTTTTTCATGAACAGCGTCCTGCACAGCGCCTCTAATTGATCCTGTCTGCGTTGCCCGGCGATTGGGTCACGCTTTTTGATGACTCGGAACTCAGGCTGTTCCTTGCGAAAGACAAGGTTCACAACATAATCGCGGACATGGTGTATAAGGTTGTGGGTCTGCATCATTCACCTGTTTACCAACAGGATCCGACCTTCCCTCACCGCTATTGATCTTTTTATTTTTGTGCAAAAAGTAAAGGGGGACAGTATGAAACCACCCCCCTTTCGCAAATTCAGATGCGCTGACTATCCCAAAGTATTTCAGGCCGCAAGGGCCTTGGGCTCGGGATTAAATGGCAGATTCAGCGATTCAGCCACGCTACGATAGGTAATTTCACCGCGGCAGACATTCAGCCCGTTTCGCAAATTAGGATCTTCCAGCACAGCGCGTTTCCATCCCTTATCAGCCAACGCCAGCGCATAAGGCAGAACAGCGTGGTTCAACGCCAGAGCGGACGACAACGGCACAGCCCCCGGCATATTCGCCACGCAGTAATGCACGACATCATCCACGACATAGGTCGGATCTTTGTGCGTTGTGGCATGGCTGGTTTCGAAACACCCACCCTGGTCGATGGCGATATCGACAATCACCGAGCCCGGAATCATGGTTTTTAACATCGGCTTGGTCACCAGTTTCGGTGCCGCCGCCCCGGGGATCAGCACCGCGCCAATCACCAGATCACACACCTGCACATATTGTTCAACAGAATCCATGCTGGAATAAATCACATTGGCCTGACCACGGAAATAATCGTCCAGTGTACGCAGACGATCATGGTCACGTTCCAGAATGGTCACATTCGCGCCCATGCCCACGGCCACGCGCGCCGCGTTAAACCCGGCGACGCCGCCACCAATCACCAGCACATTACCCGGACGAACGCCCGGCACGCCGGAAATCAGACGGCCAACACCGCCCATATGTTTCATCATATTGTTGGCGCCGACCAAAACGGACAGGCGGCCTGCAATTTCCGACATCGGGGCCAGCAACGGCAACCCGCGACCATCACGCCCCGTCACCGTTTCATAGGCAATGGCTACACATCCGGACTCCATCAACCCTTTGGCCTGTTCCGGGTCCGGGGCCAGATGCAGATAGGTGAACAGCAATTGATCTTCGCGCAACATCTTGCATTCAACGGGTTGCGGCTCTTTCACCTTTACGATCATATCGGCTTCGGCAAAAATTTCTTTGGCGGTGCCTTTAATCGTCGCGCCCGCCTTTTTGTAATCATCGTCGCTGAAATTAATGCCAGCCCCGGCTCCGGTTTCAACGATCACCTGATGACCGCGCGCAATAAATTCCTTCACCGATGACGGCACCAGACCGACACGATGTTCCTGAGCCTTGATTTCCTTTGGCACGCCGATTTTCATGTAACACTCCATGATGTGAAAACGCGGCCTATTCTTGCCTGAAACCCGGCCCGCATTCAACACGCAGCGCAGCATGACACCAGCGCGCCTATATCCGGAAAATAAAAATTCGGTTATGTCCAATAAATCAGGGGGCGGATTGCCCGGTACCAAGAATTGCGACAACACCACGATCCACTGTTTTGGAGATGCGGTGTATGCGCGCCAGCTCCTCATCCTTGGTCGCGGGTGACAGCATATAAGGAATAACAGGCGTGGTCCGCATAACGTCCCACATTTTCATCTGCCGCCATGATGGCTCACGCCCTTCACGCCCCAGAATGTTGATCCCGGCATGACGGTAATTGCGCACGGCGCGATAGGCCAATGTGGGCCCAGTCTGTTCATCCAGAACACCGCGCACCACCTGTCGCCGCAGTCCATCGAAATGAATAACCCCCAAACGGTGCATATTCGCTTCAAAATCCGGATCATTCGGATGGCGGTGCAGGTAACTTTGCAGGGACCGGAACATTGCCCCAACAACAGTATTCCGCGTGTATTTCATTTTATTCAGCACGCCGATGCGCATGCCCTCGGGCATATCGGGCCGGGGCCAGATCGGGGCGGCAGCGTTTTGAAACCGATCCGCAGGGTCCGCTCCCTTTTCCGTCTGGCATAAGGCCGGATCGCGCAAGCGGGATTCCTCGTCAAACCGCACATGCGCCAAGGCACGGGCATAGGCCTTGATGCTTTCCTGAACCCCCACGGGCTGCGTTTCAAATTGTCGCATTCCGCCAATCGCACTGGCCCCCCAGAGAACGCGGTTTTGGGCATCCGCCGGTTTTTCGCATTCATACTGCAAACATGCCGATAACGCTGTGTTTAAATCTGACAGAACATCATCCGTCATAAAACCGGGACGATCCAGAAACTCCAGATACATCGCCCCCAAATGGTCCAGATTCACCTGCTCCGGATAACGGGTTTTCGGATTACGCCAACGATCGCGCATATATTGAACCAGATCAGATCCATCCGGACGGGTCAGCGTTTCCATCCGCGTCAGCGCCCGCCCCATCAATGGATCATCGACCGGCAACACACGAACCAGCGAAAACAGGGCAACCGTGCCAAAGTAATCCATATAATGATGCCGCATCTCGGGTGAAACGCCATCATTGTCTAACGCGCGGTCAATCCGTTCCATAGCGTCACAATATTTTTCAACCTGAATATCAAGATCGCGGTCATCGCTATTTGTGCGCATTTCGCGATATGTATCCGCATGGCTGGCCAGCGCCCATCCTTCGTAACTGTTCGGGGCATCGCTGCCTTCCTTGTCTGCCATGCTGAACGACAGATAGGATTTCAGGAACTCACCCAGAACCGGGCCATAAGCGGGTTTGCGAAACGCATGTGAAATATCATCCGTCAGGACTGGGCTGGTTAAGCCGTGCAGCACATCATGGTTACCAATGGTGGCCAACGCCGCCAACGATTCCAAAAGATCAGACGGGTTATAAGGCGAAATCCGGTCCATCACCGTTTTGTCCAGAACCATCACCGGGAACGCGATGGATGCCTGTTCCGCATGACGTAAACATTGAATAAAGCCGAGATGATATTGACGTCCTGCGATATCGGATGGGCGGCTGAATGATGTTAAGGCTTTGTCCTGTGTAACCCGTTCCCACACGTCGCTTGGCACAATGGCAACTTCTGATAAGACAATATTACCGGTGTCCGCCGCCATCTTGTTAAACAACCCGCTCAACCGTTCCGGTGCGAAATGGGTCTGTGGTGACGCATCATCCGCAATCATGCGGTGATACGCCACAACGCCATGTTTGGCATTAAACGGATTCGGCTCCGTTGCGGTCACAAGACCATCATTCATCAACCGCGCACCCAATGCGGTCATATAGGGGGCCAGACGATCGGATTCATAAGCGGCCACCCCGGCCTCAGAATCGGCGTACAAGCGGCTGATATAGGTTTGCAGGATATGCGCCCCCTCTGCCCCGGACTGCGCCGTCACGGGCGGGCGATAGGATAACCCGGCCTTACCGGATTGGTTCTCGATTGTTGTCTTACGCTGCGCCAAAGCGCCTCTCTTCCCCGTTATTTTATCAGGCTTTACGCAGGGGCTTGGCCCCAGCCTGTACTGTACGGCGGAGATGTTAATATTCCCTTTTAAACAGGATGGCAAATTTGGGGCAGAACCACGCCCCTAACAGGCTGAAAATAAACATTAAAAAACCCCGCCAAAGCGGGGGTTTTTAGAGAAAATGGTGCGCGCTGAGAGGATTGAACTCCCGACCCACTCGGTGTAAACGAGTTGCTCTACCGCTGAGCTAAGCGCGCGCCGTCGTCAGGGGCGTAGATTTACGCAAAAACGAAGGCACTTTCAAGCCCTATTTTCTCGTTTTTCTTCATTTTCATCACCGGAAATAAGAAACCCCCGCAGGATCGCTCCCACGGGGGTTTAAAACCTGAAATCAGGCCGAAGGATTAGCCGTTTACAGCGTCTTTCAGCTCTTTACCGGCTTTGAATTTCGGCTGTTTGGAGGCCGGAATTGCAATGGCTTCACCCGTGCGCGGGTTGCGGCCCGTGGTGGCAGCGCGTGCGGATACCGTGAAGGTGCCGAAACCAACCAGACGGACATCGTCACCGCCTTGCAGGGTTTCTTTGATGCCTTCGAACGTGGCTTCTACAGCTTCTTGCGCTTGTGCTTTGGCCAGGCCGGTCACTTTTGCAACGTGGTTGATCAGATCTTGTTTGTTCACGGGTTTTCCCCCTCTGTGATCGTGTTAAAGACAAAATGCCAGAAACCACATCATTCGCATTCGGCCAGAAATACACACAGCCAGAAAAAGAATGTGGGGCCCGAACCCGCGCCGTCCTTGGTCAAAACCCAAGGGAATCTGCGCCTTTCGGACCCCACATTTTTACGCCCATTTTAGGGGGGCATCAATGGCGAATCACGCCTTCCCCCTTATTTTCTGCGGTTTTTGCCGTAACCGGGTCGATTTCACCCTCTTCTTTCCCTAATATCGGCTCCGGGAGCCGGATCAGGGCGTGGGCCAGCACGTCCTCGATGGCATTGACCGGGATAATCTCCAGCATCTTCTTCACATTCGCCGGAATATCCGCCAGGTCTTTTTCATTTTCCTGCGGAATCAGAACCTTCTTAATCCCGCCACGCGATGCCGCCAGCAATTTTTCTTTCAGGCCGCCAATGCCGGTCACATAACCGCGCAGGTTGATCTCGCCCGTCATGGCCACGTCCTTGCGCACTTCGATGCCGGTCAGCGCCGAAATGATTGCCGTGGTCATCGCCGCACCGGCGGACGGACCGTCTTTCGGTGTTGCGCCTTCCGGCACGTGAACGTGGATGCTGGTTTCATTCAGCTTCTTATAATCGATGCCGAATTTCGCCGCGCGTGATTTGATCAGCATTTCCGCCACAGTGATGGATTCACGCATCACTTCTTTCAAGTTACCCGTGGTGGAGACTTTGCCGTCTTTACCCGGCATGGTCACAGCCTCGATCGACAGCAGATCGCCGCCAAATTCGGTGTAGGCCAAACCGTTCACGATACCAACGCGGTCCTGCTCATCAATTTCGCCGAAGCGATATTTGCGAACACCCGCATATTTTTCGAGGTTTTTCGGTGTTACCGACACGCCGCCATCTTTGCCGCGCATCAGAATTTCCTTGATCGCCTTACGGCACAGATTGGCCATTTCGCGTTCCAGATTCCGCACACCCGCTTCACGCGTGTAATAACGGATCAAATCGCGGATCGCCGCATCCGACACCTTGAACTCAGATGGCTTCAGCCCAGCCGCCTTGATTTGCTTTTTCAGCAAATGGCGTTTGACGATTTCCAGCTTCTCATCCTCGGTGTAACCGGCCACACGGATAATCTCCATACGGTCCAGCAACGGTTGCGGCATGTTCAGGCTGTTCGCCGTGCAAATGAACATGACATCGGACAGATCATAATCCAGTTCCAGATAGTGATCGTTGAACGTCGTGTTTTGTTCCGGGTCCAGAACCTCCAGCAATGCGCTGGACGGGTCGCCGCGCCAATCCTGGCCCAGCTTGTCCACCTCATCGAGCAGGAACAGCGGGTTGGATGATTTGGCCTTCTTCATCCCCTGAATGACTTTACCGGGCATCGCGCCGATATAGGTGCGGCGGTGACCACGAATTTCGCTTTCATCGCGCACGCCACCCAACGACATCCGCACGAAATTGCGGTTCGTCGCACGGGCAATGGATTGACCCAGCGATGTTTTACCAACACCCGGCGGACCAACCAGGCACAGGATCGGGCCCTTCACCTTGTTCGCACGTTGCTGGACGGCCAGATATTCAAGGATACGCTCCTTGACCTTCTCCAGACCATAATGCTCTTTGTCCAGAATGTGCTGGGCTTCTTTGATGTCTTTCTTCACGCGAGTGCGTTTGTTCCATGGCACCGACAGGATCCAGTCGAGATAGTTACGCACGACCGTGGCTTCCGCCGACATCGGGCTCATCGAACGCAGCTTTTTCAACTCGCCCTTCGCCTTGTCGCGGGCATCCTTCGACATTTTGGATTCATCGATTTTGCGTTCCAGCTCGGTCAGCTCGTCAACGCCTTCGCCATTGTCGCCCAGCTCTTTCTGAATGGCCTTCATTTGCTCGTTCAGATAATACTCACGCTGGGTTTTCTCCATCTGGCGTTTCACGCGGTTACGGATGCGTTTTTCAACCTGCAGAACGCCGATTTCGCCCTCCATGTAACCAAAGATTTTTTCTAGACGATCGATGGTCAGTGGAATTTCCAGCAATTCCTGCTTCTCTTCAATCTTCAGCGCCAGATGTGCAGCAATCGTATCGGCCAGTTTCGAGATGTTCTCGATCTGGTTCACGGACACAATCACTTCCGGCGGAATTTTTTTGTTCAGCTTCACATACTGTTCAAACTGGTTCACGACGGCACGGGCCAGCGCTTCGCTTTCCTCGTCTTCCTTCACATCATCGATCACGTCCGTGACGGATGCTTCCAGATAATCCAGATGCGCGGCGTAGGTGTTGATCTTCACACGGCGGCTGCCCTCGACCAGAACCTTCACCGTTCCGTCGGGCAGTTTCAGCAATTGCAAAATGGTACCAATGGTCCCGACCATATACAGATCATCCGGACCCGGATCATCCACAGACGGGGATTTTTGCGTGGCCAGCAAAATCTGCTTGTCCTCACGCATCACGTTCTCCAGAGCCTTCACCGACTTCTCACGTCCCACAAACAGCGGGACAATCATGTGCGGAAACACAACAATGTCACGCAAAGGCAGGACAGGAAGAACAGCGTCTTTGGATGAAGACTGGAAACCGATCATATTCACTCGCTTGTGCTGTATGTTACGTAAAATGTGAGATCGCCAGAAAAGGCATTGACCCACTATAGTACCACAATTCTTAACAGGAGATTGCCGGATTTATTGAGTTTTTGAATAATCCAAAAGGTCCGGCCCCGCCTGTTTCAATCAAATGTTAATGCACGCCCTAAAAATCAAGCCCGCCGGACCGGACGATCCATAGCGGGCTTGAACAAAAGGATATTTTAGGAAAACGCCCTATTCTTTCGGCTTTTCCGTTTCCAATGCTTTCGGGCGGGTTTCGACGACGTGGTCGATCAGACCGAAGGCTTTGGCTTCGTCGGCGGACATGAAATTATCGCGCTCCATCGACACTTCGATTTCGTTCAGCTTGCGGCCCGTGTGCTTCACATAGATCTGGTTCAGACGTTCACGCAGGCGCAGAATTTCGCGGGCGTGAATTTCAATGTCCGTCGCCTGACCACGTGCACCACCCGACGGCTGGTGAATCATGATGCGGGAGTTCGGCAGAGAGAAACGCTTGCCTGCTTCACCGGCAGTCAGCAGCAAAGAGCCCATGGACGCGGCCTGACCAATACAAACCGTTGCCACCGGGCATTTGATGTATTGCATCGTGTCGTACATCGCCAGACCGGAGGTCACAACACCGCCCGGGGAGTTAATGTAGAACGAGATTTCTTTTTTCGGGTTTTCCGATTCCAGAAACAGCAACTGCGCGCAGATCAGGGCGGAACCATGATCTTCCACTTCGCCGGTCAGGAAAATAATGCGCTCTTTCAACAGGCGCGAATAAATGTCAAACGAACGCTCCCCACGGGCGGTCTGCTCGATAACCATCGGCACCAGCGTGTTTGTGAAAAGGTCTACTGGATCGCGTTCTCTAATCATTGTCTGGACTCTCGGCGTGAATAAGGTGGATGCAGGACATGGCGAGATTCGCCATAAGCCAACCGTATCGCCTGAATCCTGATTGTTCAAGGGGGTTTGGATGATCGGATGAACAGATGGTTGGATGATCCGAAAGAAAATGCATCAAAAAGACGACCGGAACCCCGTTTCCGAGATTCCGGTCATCCGATCATCTTATAATCCAGATTAAGCCTTCTTCTTCGCTTTTTCGGCTTTTTTGCCCGTGTACGGGGTGTCGTCTTCTTTGGTCAACTCTTCAACCGTAACGACTTTCTCACTCACGTCAGCCAATTCGAACAGGAAATCGACAACTTTGTCCTCGAATACCGGTGCGCGCAAAGCTTCCAGAGCCTGGCGGTTTTTGCGGTAATATTCGAACACTTCGCCTTCCTGACCCGGGAAGCGCTGGGCTTCCATAATCACGGCGCGCTGCATTTCCTGATCGGTGATCTGGATGTTGTTCTCACGACCAATTTCGGACAGAACCAGACCCAGACGAACACGACGGGCGGCGATTGCGCGCAATTCGTCTTCTTCCTCGGTGGTCAGTTCCAATTTGCCGTCTTTCAGGTCGCCCTGACGCTCGATACGAACCTGGCTCAGGATGTTGTTGTATTCCAGATCCAGCATACCCTGCGGCAGTTCGAAATCATGGGCCTCATCCAGCGCGTCCAGCAGAGCGCGTTTCAGCTTCATACGGCTGACATCGTCATACTGGCTTTGGATTTGCTTTTCGACCAGGTCGCGCAACGCTTGTTCGCTGTCCAGACCCAGTTTCTTGGCGAAATCGTCGTCCACTTTCGCGTCTTTGGCCACTTGGATTTCGTGGATTTCAACGTCGAAAATCGCATCCTGACCCGACAATTCGGCCGCGTGGTACGCTTCCGGGAAGGTCACTTTCACTTCAACCTTGTCACCAACGGACTTGCCAACCAATTGGTCTTCAAAGCCCGGAATGAACTGGCCACTGCCCAGCTCCAGCTTCGCACCGTGTGCGTGCATGCCCGGGTGCGGTTTGTTGTCCTTCGCGGTGCGGCCGTGGAAGTCCATCACGATGACGTCGCCTTTTTTCGTCGGGCGGGATTCGGTGATGGTTTCGTATTCGGCGTTGGATTTCGCGATACGCTCCAGCGTTTCGTCAATTTCCTTTTTGTCGGCTTTCACAACCGGCTTCACCAGTTTGATGGCTTTCACGTCCGTAACCTTAAATTCCGGCAGCAATTCAACAGCCATCGTGTAGGTCAGGTCTTTGCCTTCGTCAAAAGACGTCACTTCAAATTTCGGTTGAAGAGCTGGGCGCAGGTTCTTCTCAGTGATCAGTTTTTGCGCACCGTCATTGACGACTTTCTCAATCACTTCGGCCATCACCGAGCGACCATATTTCTGTTTCAGCAGTTTCAGCGGCACTTTGCCCTTGCGGAAACCCGGCAGGCTGATCGTTTCACCAACTTCCTGCAGGCGCACATCAACCTGTGCATCGATATCCTGGGCCGTAACCGTCACTTCATACTGGCAGCTCAGGCCTTCTTTTTTCAGTTCTTTAACCTGCATCTTAAGTTCTCTTTGCAAGATGTTGATATTAAAACAAAATTCATTGGTGCGGATGAAGGGACTCGAACCCCCACGGGTCACCCCGCTGGAACCTAAATCCAGTGCGTCTACCAATTCCGCCACATCCGCATCCCAGAGCCGCACTGGCGCGGCCTGAAATTGAACCCTTCACAAACCAGAAAAGCGCGGCAAATTCAAGCCCAATCCCTCAATATTCCCGGGATTCCTTCGGCCAAATCAGCCGCAACCAGCCCCGGACCCAAGCGCCATGCGGTTTCGCCGTGCATCCAGGCCGCCATACAGGCGGCTGTGAACGGGGCAACGCCCTGCGCCACCAGCCCGGCAATCATCCCCGCCAGCACATCCCCGGCCCCCGCCGTGGCAAGCCAGGACGGGCCGTGGGTGCTGACCACACAGGTTCCATCCGGGGCCGCAATGACTGTATCTGCCCCTTTGAGCAGGATCACCGCCCCGCTCCGCTTGGCGGCCTCTTTCACGCGGTCGATCTTGGACCCCGGCAAATCACCAAACAAACGGGCAAATTCCCCTTCGTGCGGGGTCAGGATGCAATGATCATGCGCCACGTGAAACAATTCATCGGCATGGCCCGCGAAGGCACTGATCGCATCGGCATCCAGCACAACACTGCGCCCCGCCAATCCGCAGGCCCCCAGCACGATGGCGCGCAGATCATCCGCGCAGTCCAATCCCGCCCCCGGCCCTATTAACAAGACATTGCGCCGCGCATCCCCGGCCAGCTCCAGAAACGCGGCGGGCGTATCCGCCACCGCACTCATAATATGGGCGGGCCCGGTTTGATAAATGCGCTGCACCTCCGCTGGGGCCGCAATGGTGCAAACCCCGGCCCCAATCCGCATGGAGGCCGCCCCAGCCAAACGCGCCGCGCCCGTCAGACGCCCCCCACCCAGAACCAGCACATGGCCCCGGTCATATTTATGCTGCCCCCGCTGCGTTGCAGGCACGGAATCCACCCACAAAGACGGCGTATTCTCTGCCGCCACGCATCCGGTTTTTTCAATCGCTTCATCAGGAATGCCAATATCCGCAACACTGACCAGACCACATTGATCCATTCCGGGCATCAACACATGGGCCGGCTTTTTGCGGAAGAATGTCACTGTGCCCAGACACTTAGGGGCAGACTCATCCACCGCGCCCGTATCACCATTCACACCGCTTGGCACATCCACGGCAATCACGGGCAAATCCAGCGCACGGATTTTAGCGAAGGCGTCCTTCACCGGAAAATCCAAGGCACGCGACAGCCCGGCCCCAAACACCGCATCAATCACGCCGGTTCGATCCGGATCGAAATCACCATGCTCCAGATTGTTCAAAAGTTCGGAAAAGTTGCGCACCGGGCCCGTCCATCCGGTTACGGCCCTGGCCGCATCCCCCGTCATTTGCGCAGGTGGGGCCAGCGCATAAAGCCGCACATCCATGCCCTCGGCCCGCAGGTTCATGGCCGCGACATAGCCGTCTCCACCATTGTTGCCGGGCCCGCACAGCACCAGAAAGGTTCGCCGCCCCAGAAGGCGTTTTGCCTCCTCCGCCACGGCCAGACCCGCCGCCTGCATCAAGGCAAATCCATCCTGCCCCGCCAACGGCAACGCCAAATGATCGGCCTGCGCCATTTGCGACACGCTCAGAATGTGCTGATGATCGGGAAATTCAGCCATGAAAATGAAACCCAGTGAATTGATTCGAAAGGGAAAATGGGGCGACTGACGGGGCTCGAACCCGCGACAACCCGGACCACAACCGAGTGCTCTACCAGCTGAGCTACAGTCGCCACATAAAAAGGCCGAAGGCCCCTGTAGATGCAGGATTTGCGAAATATAGTCAAGAGTTTCTCTTACATATTTCCACCGCGTCGCGGACAACATTCCCCACCTCCGGCATCCCCGCAAAAGCGGGGATCCATACGATAGGTACACATTGCCATGGATTCCCGCTTTCGCGGGAATGCCAGAGAAAGGGCGGCGGTAATAACAAGGGGGGAACAAAATGCACCACAAAAACCTGAAAAATATTTGTGCTTTGCGATAGACAGGGGCACACTGTCGTGATACTTAAAAGAGATAGCATAAAATTGCATGACAGCATTGCTTTTAAAGCATATCTAAAATGCAATGATTACAATAGCTTAGTTTAACACCCCTTTCGGAAGCATTAGAGGAACCCATGTCCGACGCAGAGCTGAACATCAAAAGCGTGGCCGATTTACTGAAGGCCATTACCGATCGCAACATTGAATATGTCGATTTTATTTTCACCGATCTGCGCGGAAAACAACAACACACGACCCAGCATGTCGATACGGTCGACAAGGACCTGCTGACCGATGGTGTGTTCTTTGACGGCTCTTCCATCGCTGGCTGGAAGGCCATCAACGAATCCGACATGGTTCTGATGCCGGATGTGACCCGCGTCACCATCGACCCGTTCACCGCCCAACCGACGCTGAAAATCTTCTGCGACGTGTATGACCCGGTAACGAAAAAACCGTATGTCCGCGACCCGCGCTCCATTGCCAAGGCCGCTGAGGCCTACCTGCAAACCACGGGCCTGGCCGATGTGGCCTATTTCGGACCGGAAGCTGAATTTTTCGTCTTCGACGATGTGAAATTCGCCGTACGCGGCAACAAAGTCGCCTATGAACTGGACGGCATTGAAGAGCCGAGCAACACCGACCGCACTTATGCCGATGGCAACATGGGCCACCGCCCGCGTGTGAAGGGCGGCTATTTCCCGGATGCTCCGGTGGATAGCGGCGTTGATCTGCGCGCGGAAATGCTCTCTGTCATGCGCACCATGGGCGTTCCGGTTGAAAAGCACCACCACGAAGTGGCCGCCAGCCAGCACGAACTGGGTATCAAATTCTCTACACTGGTCGATTGCGCCGACAACATGCAGATTTACAAGCATGTCGTTTTCAACGTCGCCCACGCCTATGGCAAGACCGCAACCTTTATGCCGAAGCCGGTTTACGGCGATAACGGTTCAGGCATGCACGTGCACCAATCGTTGTCCAAGGGCGGCAAGCCTTTGTTCGCGGGTGATGGCTATGCTGGCCTGTCTGAAATGTGCCTGTTCTATATCGGCGGCATTATCAAACACGCGCGCGCGCTGAACGCCTTCACCAACCCGACGACCAACAGCTATAAGCGTCTGGTCCCGGGCTATGAGGCGCCGGTTCTGCTCGCCTACTCCGCTCGCAACCGGTCCGCGTCCTGCCGGATTCCGCACTCCGTTTCGCCGAAGGGCAAACGCGTGGAAGTCCGCTTCCCGGACCCGCTGGCCAACCCGTATCTGGCCTACTCCGCCATGCTGATGGCTGGTCTGGACGGAATCAAAAACAAAATCCATCCGGGCGAAGCGATGGATAAAAACCTCTACGACCTGCCGGACGAAGAACTGCGCCGCGTCCCGACCGTGTGCGGCTCCCTGCGCGAAGCCCTCGAGTCCCTGAAACAGGACCACAGCTTCCTGCTGGAAGGCGACGTCTTCACCCGCGACATGATCGCCGGTTACATCGAACTTAAAATGGAAGAAGTCATGGCGTATGAGACCATGCCGCACCCGATTGAGTTCCAGATGTATTATTCGTCGTAGGATTTGCGATAGAGATAAAAAGAAAAGCCGGGGTGAAAGCCCCGGCTTTTCTTTTGCTCAAGCACCATGCTTCGCATATAAAATTGCACTATTAATTTGCAAAACTTTACATTGTAAACACATTTAGCACGAGTTAGTATTTTTGCGCCGGGCGTTTTGGTTTGTAAGAAAATCCACTGTGTCAAAACCACCTATAAGCATGAGAGCAATATGAAATCACAGCGTACCGGGTCATATACTAAGCCGCTTTGCTCCAAACACTCACGCAAGATAATTTTTCTTTCTTTAATTTTATGCGTGCAATTTATGCAGACCTCTTGCCTAGACAGCATGACAAAGCAAGATCGCGAATTTTCTACAAAAATCAAAGATCACATAAAAATGAAAGATGAAGTGATCAGAGTTTCTGAAATCCATCCCGGAAATTGGGAAAGGGTTTGTTTCACAGCAGCCGGCGCTGAGGGTGACGCTATAAGATCTGTATCGGAATTTAAAAACATAGAAGCTAATAATTTGATCGTAATCAACAGAGAACGATCAGACACACGTCACGGCGATATGTTCGAATGGGGAATTTATTTCTACTATCCTCCCAATAAAATTGAATATTTTAGAATCGATAATAGCGATATGTACCCAAATCAATTGGGCGCAACAGCGGATGATTACGCGTGTGCTTCCTATGAAAACGCCTACTTCAAGGCGATGCAAGATGAACGCGTGAATAAGTCTGGAAATGTTTATCTGAACATACAATTAACCAACATTAGACGAGAAAAACGTCAGTGAACTTTGCTCAATAATTGGCACAGGCCCTTACTATCCTACGGCCGCATCGACTGAATCACGCGCCCAAACGCTTCCGTATTCCCTGCCCACGTGTAGAAATCCACGTTCCGGGATGGGGTCAGCATGGTGACGATGTAGTAGTAGCGGTCTTCGATCAACACGGCGATCCAGTATTCGTGATCCTGGATTGATTTTTCCTTGTTGGTCATTTCGTAGACTTCGACGCGGTTATAGGACACCTGCGGCTGGAATTTGTAATCGGCGGGCTGTTCGATCATCGCGCCGATGACCATGCCGCGTTCTTCCAGCTCTTTCTGCAGCGCCTTCACCTCTTCGGCCAGCGTCGTATCCAGTTCGGTGGAGATGATATTGATATCAATTTCACCGTTCAGCGTCTTTTCATCGCGCGTGTTGATGACGCTGGCTTCCATCACGTCGATGGATTGGATGCTGGGCGCACGCAAACGCCACGATGTCGGATAATCAAAGCGCAGCAGGTCGAGGAACGCGAATGTTTGAATACTGCTGAGGCGAGAATCTTCCGGTGCGATGAAACTGAAGGAATCAATAATCGCATCCTGCATCCCTTCTTGCCCCTTCCACAGGGCTTCGGGGATATACACCATGCTCAAAATCATACGAGGGCCGTTGATTTCGGCGGTGGCGCGGACAACGAAGGGCGTGTCCTTTTCCATCTGAATATACAACGCCTCAACCCGGCGGTCGGACAGTTCCTTCATGCCCTGCAACGTATAACCACGTGAGAGGATATAATGCAGGAACCAGTTGCGGGCTGTAATTTCGTGGTCCAGTTCCAGCGCCATAATCACAAAACGGCTGCGCACATCGCCGGTGACCGGGCCGTAATAGCGCGCAACTTCACCCAACAGGCGCTTGCTCAAATCCTGAGAGCGCAGATTGTCATCGGCGGATTTTTTCCAATCCTTGGGCAGGCGGATTTTATAGGCGAGAAATTTGTCACCCAGCGGGGTGTCTTCATACAGCGTTGTGGCCGCTTCAAATTTGGCCGGGTCCATGGGGTAATCCGGCAATTCGCTGATTTTTTTGACGTCAAACGCCTGCGCCCAGGCCTTGGGCACGGCCAGCGTCACAACGCCAACCATCATCAACAAACACAGCACAGAAGATACGCGGAGCGGGTTTATCATGATTTTCTGATCTCCACAGGCTGACGGTCGTCACCGATGGCGACGAAGGTATACAGCCCCTCCGTCACCTTGACGTAATTGCGTGTATCACGGCGGCGGCACCAGCTGTCAATTTTCACGGTCACCGACGTGCGGCCCACGCGGGCGATCTCGGTATAGAAACTGATTTCGTCGCCGATAAAGACGGGCTTATGGAATTTCATCGCCTCAATCCCCACGGTCACGACGCGGCCCCCGACATAGTCATAGGCCCGGGCCGCCCCAGCCAAGTCCATATGGGACAGGATCCAGCCGCCGAAAATATCGCCATTGGCGTTGGAATCGGCGGGCATGGGAAAGGTCCGCAAACTGGGCACCTTCCCCGCGATTTCCGCGGGCATATCGAGAGATTCCTGTGCTGAACCGGGCTTATTCATGGGTTTTCGCTTGCAACAAGGGTTTGGGCGGTTAAGTATCCTATTCCACCGTACCGAAACAAAATACAGACCGAATGCGTTCATTTTATGGCTGATCTCTTTGCTAACCAAATGAAAAAACCGTCAAATTCCGCAAAAGACACATCTTATGGCGCCTCGGATATCGAGGTGCTGGAAGGTCTTGAGCCTGTCCGCCGCCGCCCCGGTATGTATATCGGCGGCACGGATGAGCGCGCGTTGCACCATTTGGTGGTCGAGATTCTGGATAACTCGATGGACGAGGCCGTGGCCGGCCACGCCGACAAGATCTATCTGACCCTGAAGGCCGACGGATCGGTGGAAATCAGCGATAATGGCCGGGGGATCCCGGTGGATGAACACCCGAAATACCCCGGAAAGTCTGCGCTGGAGGTCATTATGACCACCCTGCACTCCGGCGGGAAATTCAGCGGCAAGAACTATGAAACCTCCGGCGGCCTGCACGGCGTGGGGTCATCGGTCGTCAACGCCCTGTCCGAATGGATGGTGATTGACGTCGCCCGCGACAAGACCCTGTATCGCCAGAGCTTTGCCCGCGGCCTTCCGACCTCGAAGCTGCAGAAAATCGGCCCGGCCAGCCACCGCGGGACCAAAGTGTCCTTCCTGCCTGACCATGAAATTTTTGGCAAAAGCGCCAAACTGCACCCGTCCATGCTGTACCAGATCGCGCGATCCAAGGCGTATCTGTATCGCGGCGTTGAAATTCTCTGGGAATGCGACCCGGCCTGCCTGCCCGAAGGGGCCAAAACCCCGGCCAAGGCGACGTTCCACTTCCCCAATGGTTTGCTGGACTTCCTGACCGCATCCCTGCATGGCCGCCCGACGGTGACGCCGATGGCGTTCGCGGGTCAGGCAAAATTGCCCGATGATGCGGGCCGCGTGGAATTTGCTGTGGCCTGGCCGGATGATGGCGAAGGGTTCAGCCATACATATTGTAACACCGTCCCGACCCCGCTGGGCGGCACGCATGAAAGCGGCCTGCGCACCGCTTTGGCCCGTGGCCTGCGGTCCTATGGCGATATGGTTGGCAATAAAAAAGCCGGCATTATCACCGCCGATGATGTGATGGGTGGGGCCGCGATCCTGCTCTCCGTCTTTATCCGCGATCCGCAATTCCAAGGCCAGACCAAAGAAAAATTGGTCACCGCCGAAGCCACCCGCTGGGTCGATTCCGCGATCAAGGACCATTTCGACCACTGGCTGTCGGGCGATCCGGCCTCGGCCAAATTGTTGCTGGATACACTGATTGAACGTGCCGAGGAACGCCAGCGCCGCAAAGACGACAAGGACATGGCCCGCAAATCCGCCACGCGGAAATTGCGCCTGCCCGGTAAATTGTCGGATTGCAGCCGCACCAACGCGATCGATACCGAATTGTTCCTGGTCGAGGGTGACTCCGCCGGTGGATCCGCGAAACAGGCCCGCCGCCGCGATACACAGGCCGTTTTGCCGTTGCGTGGTAAAATCCTGAACGTCGTCAGCGCAACCAAAGACAAAATGCGCGCGAATCAGGAAATTCAAGACTTGATCCTCGCCATGGGCACAGGCATCGGCAAGGACTGCAAAATCGACAATCTGCGCTATGAACGCATCATCATCATGACGGATGCTGATGTCGATGGCGCGCACATTGCGTCATTGCTGGTTACCTTCTTCTATACGCAAATGCGCCCGTTGATTGAAAAGGGCCATTTGTATCTGGCCCAGCCGCCGCTATACCGCCTTAGCGCCGGAACGCTCAGCGCCTATGCCCGCGATGACGCGCACAAGGACGAATTGCTGGCGACCCAGTTCAAAAACCGCAAGGTGGATATCAGCCGCTTTAAAGGTCTGGGTGAAATGCCCGCCGCGCAGTTGAAGGAAACCACGATGGACCCGGACAAGCGCACGCTGATCCGCGTCACCATCCCGGACGCCCGTGCGGCGCTGGGCCTGACCGCCGAAACGATGGATGATGACACCGGCCCGACCATTGCCGCATCCGCCGACATCGACGATCTGGTTGAACGGCTGATGGGCCGGAATGCCGAGGCACGGTTTAACTTTATTCAGGACAACGCTGAATTTGTGCGGGATTTGGATATTTAAGGAAAAATTCCCATAAATATCAAGCAGATAGCCAAAACCTCATGGATTTTGGTCGTTTGTATACGCCCCGGCAATTTGTTATGTAAAATTTTATTGACAAAAACCCGCAGATCCCGTAATTTCACTGTTATTCCGCGCATAAACCAATGAAGCGCGATCAAAAAAGAGGGTGTTAAAATGAAAAAACAACTGTCCAAATATTTCGCTGGTGCCTTGCTGTCCACTGCCGCTGTGCTGAGCACGGGCTGCGCAACATCAAACCCGTATGGCGGTCTGCCGCAATATGGCAGCACGCAAGCTCCGGAACGCATGCAAAATACACAAGTTGCCCCGAACGGCGTTCGCATGGATCCATATGGTGCCCCGGTCCGCGTTCACTATAACGCCTGCGGTGCCTTGAATCAGGCTATTCGTAACACACAACCGTCCAACGGCACGCAACGCGCAATTACATCCAGCGTTGGTATGGCCGCCGGTGCAATCCGCAGTGGTCGCAGCAACCGCATCGGTGACATCGCAGCAGGGGCCGCCGTTGGTATTGTTGGTTCCATCGTGGGCGACCGCGCTAATCAGGCCATCAATCAACCGCGCATCAACCAGCTGGAAGCCGATTGCAACCAGCAACGCGCTTATGAAGACTGGAACCGCGTAAACCGCCAATACCAACAAATTCAGATGCAGCAAATGCGCCGTAACAATGGTGGTTATAACAACAACTACTACCAGAACGCGCAACCGTACCCGGCCCCGCAGCCGACCTATCGCTACGGCCAGTAAGCTTAACCGCATCACCAAGTTAAAAAGCGCCGGAGACACCCTCCCGGCGCTTTTTTCACTGGACCTTGCATTTTTCCATGGGCGCTTTTTTCATGATGGACAAAACGCCCATTCCGCTTATCCTGAAACCCGATGAAAAAGACCGTTATAAGCATTGCCGCCCTCCTGTTGATCGTCTGCGCCGGATTGGCGTTTGGCGGATCCGGGCTGCTGGCAAAATGGCGTGTGCATCAGGCGTTGGGCATGCTTGGCTTCACCCATGCCCACGGCGGTCAGGCCGAGTGGGCGGATGGTGGAATCATTCTGCGTGATATCAAGATTGATAAAGACGGGTTCAGCACCATCGAACAAATGCGCATCAACGGGCCTCTGGCCATGCTGATGCCATTTCTGGGCGGCATGCCATCCATTACCATTGACCGCGCAACATTGACGATTGATGCCGCAGCGTTGTTATTGCCGTTTCGCGGCGACATGAAATTCCCGCAACAATCCCTGCCTGCGCTTTTTAAAAAGAACAGCATTCAAAATATCGCACTAAACGCCGTGCAGATTGATATGAACAGCCCGGCGGGCGCTATCCGTGTGGAGGCCAAAGGACAAGCCACCACCCTGCCCGATGGCGGCGTGCGGTTGCAGGGCGTTGTTTGGGGTTCGCAATATCAACTCACCACGACAATCTCTGCCAATGGCGAAGTGGCAGCGGATGGGACACTCTCTGCCGATTTTGAAATTCAGGACGGCAAGGCCAACATGAAAACCATCATGGCCAGCCGCATGGGCGGCTGGGCCATCCTGAATGCCGCACCGAACCAACCCGTTACGATCAGCGCCCAATTGGCCGCCGGGCAATTCGTCTATCACGGCATTGCCATGAACGGCATGACGGCCACGCTCAACGGCCCGGCCCCAGCCATGAAAGCCACGATGCAGGCCGCGCTGGCCGGCGGAGCAAAGGGCACGAATATAACCGCGGACTGGGCCGGAACCATTGGCAAGACCGAAAGCGCCACCATCCGCGCACAGGTGGACAACGCCGCCGATCTGTTCGCCGCCTTGGGCGCGGGTGTCTTAAAACAAAACGGCCACGCCATTGCCGTACCGAGTGATGACGTGCGTGAAAAACAATCGCGGCCAGGCATGATCGTTACAGCAACAGCCCGCACAACGGCCCCGCAAAAAACCTATGACCTGTCCATCACCGGATTGGATAACGCGGAATGGATGCGTGGGGAATGGCGGCATATGCCAAGCATGATTGAACTGGACATCCACAATCTGGACATGGATGAATTTACGTCGGTTGCCGGGTGGAAGAATACGCGGCTGTCAGGCACGCTGACGGGCCTGGCCGGAATTATTTTCACACCGAATGAAGGATTGAATATTCAGGACGCCCTGTTCCGCACGGCATCATCCGGTACGCTGAAATTCGGCGGCGATGAATTCCCTGACCACATTACGATTGAGGATGCGGGAACCAAGGAAACCCGCACGTTGATGAAAAATTTCGATTATGGATTGATTGAAATTTATATTGATGGCCCAGGCGCTGGCCCAATGGATACCGATATTACAATTGGCGGCCGCACAGCAGGAAACCAGTCAAAACCTGATATCATCCAATTGCACAGCAAAGCCGGATTGATGGGATTGGTTGGATTAACCCCTTAAAAGGTCAATCATCATCGTCATCGCTAGAGCTGGACAGGTTCACGCCCGACGTTGAAAATTCACCAATCTGCTTCAGGCCGATCCGGAACATAATCTCCGTCCCGCTTTCACCCGATGAATCACGCGTCAGGTTACGCTCCAGCGTGCTGGAGAGAGTGAAACACTGGCCCAGATAATCCAGGCCAAAAATTGCTTCACGCATTCCTTTTTCTTCATCGTTACTCATGTCGTACAGAATACCTGTACGCGCCTGCCATTCTTCGCTGAAACGATAGGCCAGCGCCCCACGGATCTGTTCACGGTCCTCGCTCAGCTCTGCACCTTCAATCGCCTTGGTGTATAAATACTGGCTTCCCAGCGTAATCGCCCCCAGATAGGCAATGGCGTCCACTTCGTGACGGCGCGATGACATGTCATCCTGATCCAGCTGGAAGCGGTAATTGACATCCATCATATCCTTGTAGCTGGCAATAACCTGCCCCACCAGGTCGGATGTATCTTCGGATAAACCGGACCCTTCCGGGAACGGCGTGGTATTATCGTCCAAACGATAGCTTTGACCAAGGAACACTTCACCCTTGCTGCCATCATAGCCATACACGCCCGTCCGCACGCCGTATGTCGCATGTGACCCATCTTCAATCCGGTCATAACCGGGGAAACGGTCGCTGGAAAACAGGTTACTGGCGTCCAGCTGAACGTCCTGACTGTCTTCGTTCGGGATGTTACTGCTTTCTGAACTGATGTTCGGCGATACGGTCAATGCGGCTTCCGGCGCGATCACCAATTGCGAACGCTCGAAATCCTTCGCCACAGGATAGGTTGTCACGATATGCGCACTGGCAAACCCGCGTGTCTCTTTGCCTTCGTTGCTGCGACCCGGTTCCGTGTCGGCAATATCGCGATCTGATGTATAATACCCATCGCCCCGCAATTTCAGGTCAACCGTGGTCAACAATCCCGTATCGCTAGTCAGGCGGCGTTGCCAGCCCAGTTCCGCAACAATCCGGTCCATGTCCTGTCCGCTACCCTCACGGTGCAGGTTCAGGACAGAGAGATCGGCACTCCATCGCCCGCCCAGCATCTGGCCCGGTTCACCCAGCATGGACACCTGCATTTCCGGCAGGACATTGGGCTGGTCACGCTGTTCTTCGCGGATACGAATATCCTGGAACGACAGCAAACGCCCAACGGCGTAATTTCGCCCCGAAAAACGTTCAACGTAAATCTGGTTTTCCAGCACGTCATCATCGCTGAAATCATACTGGCGCATATACTGGTCATCCGATGCGATTTCCAGCCCAATCCCCGCGCGCCATTTTTCATTGATGTTCCACAAGCCATCGGCAATCAGGTGGCCGCGCGCTTCTTCATCTTGCTCAACATCCTCACCACCGACATCTTCGGTCCGGCTGGAATAGGTCGCGCCGCCACTCATTTCCAGATAGGCATTGTTGAAACGATGGCGATATTCGCCAAACACCAGCGGCAATTGATCGGTCATCGCCGTCACGCCAATCGTCGCATCGCGGTGCGGATCAATGGCGTAGTAATAGCTGTTGCTGATTTGCAGGCCCAAATCACTGCTGTATCCAAAACTGGGCGTCAGCAATCCGCTTTTCTGCTTCACCGTACCGTCGGCATGGGACACATACGGGGTCCAGAATACAGGCACGCCGAAGACATCAAACGTCGCATTGTGATAGATGATGCGCTGTTCTTCCTTGTTATGAATGACCTCACCCGCGCGGATCTGCCAGACAGGCTCCGCATCAGGATTGGTTTCACACGGTTCGCATGGAGTATAGGCGGCTTTGCTCAACGTGGTGACATTTCCGCCTGCGCGCACACCACGCTCCGCCCACAGACGCGATCCGTCCTCCAATGTCGAATAGACATGATCGACATAGCCTTCCGTCATCTGCCGGGATAATTCCAGTTCCTCGGCGCGGTGTACATCGCCGTTGGCTTCGGTCAGCACGACATTGCCCACGGCCTTGGCCTTATCCGTCGTCAAATTATAAATAACTTTATCGGCCTTCAGCGTGCGGCCACCCTGCACCATTTCAACGTTGCCCGTTGCGGTGACGGTTTGGGTTTGATCGTCATGGACCAGATTGTCGGCGACAAAATCCACCGGGCCTTTTTCAGGCTCCAGCGTTTGCGCAACGACAGGCGTCCCCGCCAGACAGATCAGGCAGGAACATAACAACGCGGCTTTACGCAAACGGAAAAGGCTGGACATGCCATCCCCAAAGACAATTTAGAAAACGAAAAAGAGGCCCGGCGAATGCCAGACCCAACCCCGCCCCCATGATCATGGATGCGCCGAGGCAAGTCAAGCCAACGGATTGAAAAAACGGCAGATTTTATAGGATTTTATGGTCGATTACTTCCGCAGAAACGCCGGCAGATCATCCCCGAAGCTGGCCGGCCCGTCATCATCATGGTCCCGGCGCGGGCGTTTATTGTGTTGGGGGTTTTGCTGCTGCGGGCGTGGCTGTTCGCTGCGCTGGTCACGGGCTTGCGGCGGGCGTTGCTCACGCGGCGGTTGGCGTGGCTGATCATCCCGGCGGGGGGCAGCATCCTCACGGCGCGGCCCACGGGCCTGTTGCTGGCCACGGTCATTGCGTCCGCCAGCCTTGTGGTCACGGCCGCCACGATCACGACCACCGCGACCACCTTCGCGGCCACTCTCTCTACGACCTTCGCTGGCTTCACCCGGCTGCGGCGCATCAAAACCCTCAACCGTTTCAACCGGGATCGGTTTTTGAATGCGCTGTTCAATCGCGGCGACATATTTCGTGTCATCCGGCGTGGCCATGGTCCAGGCGCGCCCGGTCATGCCGGCGCGGCCCGTCCGGCCAATACGGTGCACGTAATCATCGGCATGCATCGGCACATCGAAATTGAACACGTGCGATACGGCATCAACATCCAAACCACGCGCGGCCACGTCACTGCAGACCAGCAAGCTGACCAGACCTTCTTTGAAGTCCAGCAACGTTTTTGTACGGGCGGATTGCACCATGTCACCATGCAACGGCGCGGCGGCATAATTGTGGTTCTGCAGGAATTTTGCCAGACCCGCGATATCTTTTTTCCGGTTGCAGAAAATGAACGCGTTTTTCACGTCTTCCTGCTGGATCAAAGCATCCAGCAATTCCATCTTCTGACGTTCCTTCACCCACACCAGCGCCTGACGCACATTGGCGTTGGTTGACGCCGGGGCCGCAACCGCAATGGTTTTCGGGTTGCTGAGGAATTTGTCGGCCAGACGTTTAATTTCCGGCGGCATTGTTGCAGAAAACAGCAATGTCTGACGCATCGGCGGGATCTTGGACACGATCTTCTCGATATCGGGAATGAACCCCATATCCAGCATACGGTCGGCCTCGTCGATCACCAGAACCTTGATGTCGTTCAGCAGGATATTCCCGCGTTCGAACAGATCCAGCAAACGACCCGGCGTTGCGATCAGAACATCCACACCGCGATCCAGCAATTTAATCTGGTCGCCCATGGATTCACCACCGACCAGCAAAGCCTTGGTCAGCGCGTTGTACTTGCCATAGGTGTCAAAGTTTTCGGCAACCTGTGCCGCCAATTCGCGTGTCGGAACCAACACCAGCGAACGCGGCATCCGCGCCTTGGCCCGGCCACCGGACAGAATTTCAATCATCGGTAATGTGAAGCTGGCCGTCTTGCCCGTACCCGTTTGCGCCAGACCAACAATGTCGCGCATCATCAAAACCACGGGGATGGCTTGTTCTTGAATGGGGGTCGGTGTGGTGTAGCCGCATTCTTCAACGGCTTTCAGAACTTCAGGGCTCAGGCCCAAATCTTCAAAGGTGGTCATGCAATCGTTTCAATCTGATGGTTCATCTGGCGGGCCCGGATGGCCGGCCAATACGTGTAAAGGTCCTTGAATTTGTGGGCTTTTCATAGCGTATGACCCGCCGTAAAGCAAGCTTTACAGGGATAAAGCCGTGATCGGACGGGTTTTTGGCTCCTATTCTTAATAATATGAAAAATATATTGACGTCCGCTTAAAAACGGCGCAAATTCGCCCACGAAATCAGCCCGAATGGGCACACCCCCAAAGGATAATAGAGGAATCGTACAATGAGCGCACAACACACCTACACCGTAACCCTAGCCGATCAAAACCTGGTCTCCCCGCACGCCCACATCGAAGAAATGGAAAACGCAATTTCCGACATGGCGTTTGTATTCAACTTCACAGCCGATATCGTCAAGAACCCGGTTGGCAAAGATGGTAAACTGAGCCTGAAACTGGTTGCAAACGAAGAATTCGCCGAATTGGTTGAAAACACCGCTGGCGTAGAATCCATCAAAAAACACGCGCACACCCCGTGCTGCGGCGGTTGCAAACCGTAAGCTGTTTTTGATAGATAACGATTGAAAGAAGCCGGGCCATCCATACGCGCCCGGCTTTTTTAACCAACGATAAAAAAGTAAAAACTGCGGTATAGAGAAAGCACAACGATGTCCGACAAATACATTGTCACACTGCACAGCCACGATTCCAAACATCAGGATAAAATGCGCGATGCCCTGCTCGACATGGGCCGTGAATTTAATCAGGCCGTTTTGGTTCTGAAACGTGCCCCGTCGCATGAAGGGCAACAACTGACCCTGATCTGCAAAGAAAACTTCGTGGAACAGGTTGAAAACACGGATGGCGTTAAATCCATTGTAAAAACCGGGCCATCGTACCAGATGTAGATATTTCTCGTTTTACAACGAGAAATCGACAGCATCGCCCCAATCAAGGTGCTTGATCTCTTTGTACCGCGGATCGCTTTTGGCGATCTGCGCCGTACCGAAATCGCCTTGATCATCACACATTTCCACCTGCATCACCTTGGCCCCGGCCACATGGCCCAGCACGCGCCCTTGCGGCAACGCCACCGGCATTCGGGAAAACGCGATGTAGGAGAATTTTTCATCTTCATACCCAAGCGCCCCGCCCTTCAATGACCGATGCAGCTTGCTGCGCTCCACCCGTTGGGAAAAATGGCACCACCGTTTTCCCGCATCATGTAACGGGCACGTCCCCATTTGCGGGCACGGTGCGGCTATATATGCGCCTTTTTCCAGCAAATGGTCACGCACACCTTGCACCACGGCGCTGCCCTCTGGCGTACCGGGTTCGATAATCACCAATGTGCCGGAACACGCGGCCCAGAGCTTATCAATCACCGCCGCCCGCGCCCGTGCATTCAGTTCATTCAAAACATAGCCCGCCGTGACCAGATCGAAGTCTTTCCCCGGCATTTCAACCCCGACCAGATCGCCATTGATCCAATTGCCATTGGGTACCAAACTGGCCCCGATGCCGCGCAAATGCGCATTGGGTTCAATCAATGTCACCTGACGCAAGCTGTCGAAATGATCCAGCGCGGCCAGCGCCACCGTTCCCGGCCCGGCCCCAACATCCAGCATCGTGCGGGGCGTAAAATCATCCGGCAAGCGACCCAGCACGTGTTCCGCCGCACCATAAGTGGCGGGCAGACGCGTACCGACATAGGCCAAGGCCTCGGCCCCATCGCGGATTTGCAGGTTGGCGCCCTCCTTGGCGAAGCTGCCTTCACGGCGATAGCGCGTTGAAACGGCCTCGGCGGCATCCCGCACGGCGTTCAACCCCGTTCCGGCCATCAAATTATCAATTTTTTCGCGCAAATCTGCGGGGATGGGCATAGGTTAAGGTCCTTTCGCAACCGCATCATACAGACCCGCACCCGGTCCTTCAATTCCGGCCTTCGCGGTGCTATTGTGGCCCCGCATTTATAGGCCGCCACCCCGGCGAAAGCCGGGATCTTCCAGCCATAACGGACGAAGACCCCGGCGTACGCCGGGGTGACGCCAAGAGATAAAGGATTATACCGATGAAAACCGCCCTGCTCGCTCATCTGGACCGCGAAATTGCCGCCGTCCGCGCCGCTGGACTGTATAAAAGCGAACGCATCATCACCTCGCCGCAAAGCGCGGACATCACGGTGGCCAGCGGCGACCATGTTCTGAATTTCTGCGCCAACAACTATCTGGGGCTGGCGAACGATCAGGATCTGATCGACACGGCAAAGGATACGCTGGATTCCCACGGCTTCGGTATGGCCTCCGTCCGTTTTATCTGCGGGACACAGGACATTCACAAAACGCTGGAACGCAGCATCAGCGAATTTCTGGGCACCGAAGACACCATCCTCTACTCCTCCTGCTTCGATGCCAATGGCGGGTTGTTTGAAACCCTGCTGGGTGAGGAAGACGCGATTATCAGCGACGAATTGAACCACGCCAGCATCATCGACGGCATCCGCCTGTGCAAGGCGAAACGCTGGCGTTACAAAAACAACGACATGGCCGATCTGGAAAAAGCATTGATCGAGGCCAAAGATTGCCGCCACCGTTTGATCGCCACCGACGGCGTATTCTCGATGGACGGCTTCCTCGCCAACCTGCCCGCCATCTGTGATCTGGCCGAAAAATACGACGCCATGGTCATGGTGGATGACAGCCACGCGGTCGGATTCACCGGACCAAACGGCAAAGGCACCCCGGAATATTGGGGCGTGCAGGACCGGGTGGATATTATCACCGGCACGCTGGGCAAGGCCCTGGGCGGCGCATCGGGTGGTTACACCTCCGGCCCGAAACAGGTGATTGAATGGCTGCGCCAGCGCTCCCGCCCGTATCTGTTCTCCAACACGCTGGCCCCGGTGATTACCGCGACGGCTGTGGCCACACTGGATAAACTCTCCGGCAAAGGCGGTGCCGATCTGCGGCAGCGCCTGAAGGACAACAGCCAGTATTTCCGCGCCGAAATGACCAAACTGGGCTTTGAACTCGCCCCCGGCGACCACCCGATTATTCCGGTGATGATTTATGACGCGGCTTTGGCCACACAATTCGCCGACGCCATGCTGAAACGCGGCGTATACGTTGTCGGTTTCTCCTATCCCGTCGTGCCGCAAGGCAAAGCCCGCATCCGCACCCAAATGTCCGCCGCGCATACCCGTGCGCAATTGGACAAGGCCATTGCGGCGTTTGCCGAGGTTGGTAAAGAACTGGGCATTTTGAAGAAAGCCGCATAAACGGAAATAAAATACACAACCGTCATACCGGCGAAGGCCGGTATCCATGCAATAGACCGTATGGACTCCGGCCTGCGCCGGAGTGACGAGAAAGAAAGTAACGATAGAGGACACTGACCATGAAATCCCTGATGAAAGCAAAATCGGAACCCGGCATTTGGATGGCGGACAGCCTGAAGCCGGATATTGGCCCTAATGATGTTCTGATCCGTATTAAAAAATCCGCCATCTGCGGCACGGATTTGCACATTTACAAATGGGACCAGTGGGCGCAGAAAACCATTCCCGTGCCGATGGTCGTGGGCCATGAATATGTTGGCGTGATTGAAAAGGTCGGGTCCGAGGTCAAGCACCTGAAACAGGGCCAACGCGTGTCCGGCGAAGGACATATCGTCTGCGGTCATTGCCGCAATTGCCGCGCGGGCAAACGTCATTTGTGCCCGAACACATTGGGCGTTGGCGTCAATCGCCCGGGCAGCTTTGCCGAATTTCTGTCCATTCCGGCTGACAACGTCTTCCCCATTCCGGATGACATTGACGATGAATTGGCCGCCATTTTCGACCCGTTCGGCAATGCCGTTCACACCGCCTTGTCCTTCGATCTGGTCGGTGAAGATGTGTTGATCACCGGGGCCGGGCCGATTGGGTGCATGGCTGTGCCCATTTGCAAACATGCCGGCGCGCGCCATGTGGTGATTACTGATGTGAACCCGTACCGCCTGCAACTCGCCGAAAAAATGGGGGCCACGCGTGCGGTCAACGTGGCCAACGAAAAATTATCCGATGTCATGGCCAATCTGGGCATGAAGGAAGGCTTTGACGTTGGTCTAGAAATGTCCGGCGTGGAAAGCGCGTTCCAGCAGATGATCGGCAACATGATGAATGGCGGCAAAATCGCCCTGCTGGGGATTCCGCCCGGCGGAAAAATGGATATCGACTGGAATCAGGTGATTTTCAAGGGCCTGATTATCAAGGGGATCTACGGCCGGGAAATGTATGAAACATGGTACAAAATGGTGTCCATGCTGCAATCCGGGCTGAACATCCGTGATGTCATCACCCATCGCTTACCCATCGACCAATATATCGACGGGTTCGAAGCCATGAAATCTGGCCAGTGCGGGAAAGTCATCCTGAACTGGGATTGATAAATAAAACCCCCGGAAATCCGGGGGTTTTTGTTTTTATATCACGCGTGAAAACATCCATCCCCACATGATGGAGGCCGCGGTGAAGCACCACGTTCCGCCAATGCGCGCACGACATCGTTCATCCCCGCCTGCGTTGCCATTTCATGCAACGTCGGGCCATACGTTTTCATGACACTGAACGCCGTACAGATATCAAATTCAATACGCGCCGAAATATTGGTCCGCGTATTATTCACCAAAGCCAACGCAATTTGATCGGCACCATTTTGAATAGCATAGGCCACAATCGGCGTTCGCGCCGTGGTGCTGGTCCCACCGCTATAGGGCGCATGCGGAATTTGAACATCGGACAGGGAATAATTCACGTTATGCCCCAGCATTCTGCCCATCGCCACATTGAATACGGCCAGATCGTTTTGGCGAATAATGGCCCGTACAAAATCATCTTTCTGAAACTCGTCCAGCTCGATCGTATCCAGAATTTTGGACAATCCCTGAGCATCGGCGTTTTCAATGGCCGTGCGCATCGCGCCCATCATGGTGCGGTGGGCTTTCGCGTCCTTATAGGACTGAACCAGATTGTTAAACACCTCGCGAAGAATATTCATGAAAACATCTCCTCTGCCTGTTTATGACCTCGAGGGCCTGAAATTATGGCTCAACATTCCATAAAGCACACAACAAGCCCCGTCAAACAAGATGAATATGTTAAACATATCAATGCATTAGAGCCATATCTGTTTTTGCTGTATCCTGTCTCCCGCACAAAACGTCCAACAGGAAGGCCCACAAATGACCGCACACGATCCGCAATACATGTCCGGCTTTGGCAATGAGTTCGCAACGGAATCCCTGCCCGGCGCGTTGCCTGAGGGCCAGAACTCACCCCAGAAACCGGCCTATGGCCTGTATGCCGAACAATTGACGGGTTCCCCCTTTACCGCCCCGCGCGCAACGAACAAGCGCAGCTGGCTGTACCGCATCCTGCCCTCCGTCTGTCACAAACCGTATGAGGCGTATAAGCATCCGACCTTGTTCAGCACCCCGTTCAATGGCACCGACACACCATCCAGCCAATTGCGATGGGACCCGCACCCGATCCCCGCCAAGGGCGTCGATTGGGTCGACAGCCTGTTCACCATTGCGGGGAATGGCGATGCGGATTCATGGTCTGGTCTGGCCGTTCACTTGTATGCGTGTAACGCGGCCATGCATAACCGCTTCTTCTACAACGCTGATGGCGAAATGTTGATTGTGCCGCAGCAGGGCACACTGCGCCTGAAAACCGAAATGGGCATCATTGATTGCGCCCCCGGCGAGATTGCGGTTATTCCGCGCGGCATTAAATTCGCTGTTGATCTGCCTACGGGGGCTGCGCGCGGTTATGTGTGCGAAAACTATGGCCAGCCCTTCCAATTGCCCGACCTCGGCCCGATTGGCGCCAACGGTCTGGCCAACCCGCGTGATTTCCTGACCCCCGTTGCGTGGTATGAGGATAAAGAGGGTGATTACGAAGTCATCGCAAAATTCTGCGGTAAAACATGGCGCGCCGATTACACCCATTCAGTGTTGAACGTCGTGGCATGGCACGGCAATTACGCGCCGTATAAATACGATTTGAAAAACTTCAACACCATCAATTCGGTGTCGTTCGACCACCCGGACCCATCCATCTTCACCGTCCTGACATCACCGTCCCATCCGGCGGGTACGGCGAATGTTGATTTCGTGATTTTCCCACCGCGCTGGATGGTGGCCGAAAACACATTCCGCCCGCCATACTTCCATCGCAATTTGATGAGCGAATTTATGGGCCTGATCTTCGGCGTCTATGACGGCAAGGAATCCGAAGAAGGCGGTGAATTCGCCCCCGGCGGCTGTTCCCTGCACAATTGCATGTGCGGCCACGGCCCCGATGCTGACGTGGTTGAGAAGGCCAGCAACGCAAACCTTCAACCCGTCAAACTGGATGGCACATTGGCCTTCATGTTTGAAAGCAAATACACCATGCGCCCAACCGAACAGGCGTTAAAAGCCAAAACCTTGCAAAAAGAATATTACAAAGCCTGGGCCACTATTCCGAAACTCTTCACCGGTTCCAAATAAGGATGATTGTCATGACAAAATTGCGCTTCGCCCTTCTGGCTTCGGCCCTGTTTATGGCCACGCCGGTTTTTGCCGATGAATTGCCGTTGAAACGCGCGGTCATTTCGACCAGCGGTGTCGCATTGTACGAACATGCGGGTACGATTGAAGGCAATGCCGACATCGCCTTGCCCGTGCGGTTGGATCAGGTCGATGACGCGCTGAAAAGCCTGGTTGTCTTTGATACGCTGGGCACCATTGGCGGCGTAAACCTGCCGGGTCGCCAGCCTTTGGACGAAGCGTTCCGCGATTTACCATTCACACAGGCCGATTTGCAATCCCCCGTCACGCTGCTGAACGCACTGAAAGGTGCACAGGTTAGCCTTGATGGCGGCATTACGGGCCGATTGATCGGCGTGACCAGCGAAACCGAAAAAACCGATGCCGGAACCATCACCCGCCACCGCGTCACAGTGATGAGCGATACGGGCATGAAATCCGCCGTCATGGAAAATCTGAACGCCGTGCAATTCACGGAAAAAGCGGTACAGGACCAAATCACCCGCGCGTTGGAAGCCGTCTACACCAACCGTGTGAAAGACCAACGCACATTGAACGTCACGCTGAACGGCGAAGGAAAACGCGATGTGGCCCTGGCCTATCTGCAAGCCGCGCCGTTGTGGAAAAGCACCTATCGCCTCGTCCTGCCGAATGAAGGGGCCGAGGATAAAACCGCACTGATCCAGGGCTGGGCCGTGCTGGAAAATACCACTGGACAGGATTGGAATGACGTGGCCGTCACCATCACGTCCGGATCGCCCGTGACCTATACGCAGGCCTTGTATGAAAGCTATTACCTGCCGCGCACCAATCTGCCCGTCAAGGTTATAGACCGTGTTATGCCGCGCGTTGATGGCGGTACAATTGGCACCGCCGAACAGATTGAACAAAAATCCCGCGAGCGTGTCCTGCGCAAAGCCGAAGGGTATGGCGGCGGCGCAGAAATGCAAATGCTGGCCGCCGCTGCGCCTGCGCCCGCCATGGCGGAAATGGCGATGGATTCCGCCGCCAATTACGGGGCCACTGAATCTTATATGCCGTCCGTCGCGCCGCCCGATATGGCCGCGGCCCAAACCGCACTGGCGGCCGAAACGGCGACACAAATGCTGTTTACCTTCCCCACGCCGGTCACATTGCCTGCGGGCGACAGCCTGATGGTACCGTTTATCAGCGAGAAGATGGATGCTCAACGCCTCTACGTCTATCAACCCGAAACCAATTCCGCGCATCCCTTGGCGGCGGTGAAGGTCAAGAATGACGGCGATACGGGCCTGCCCCCCGGCATCCTGACCTTGTTCGATGGTGGTGCGCCCAATCTGGTCCATGTTGGGGATGCGGAAATGCCGCTGATCCCGGCGGGTGAAGATCGATTTATTTCTTTCGCACTGGATACAAAAACCAATATCGAGCAGAAAACCGAAGATGACCGCCAACTGGGCCTGATCACCATTGCCAATGGCACGTTCACCCAGAAAGTGTCATGGCGCAACACAACGACCTATACGGCCAAGGCCCCGGCGAATGAAGATCGCGAAATCGTGATCGAACACCCACGCCGCGATGGCTGGGAATTGATCATGCCGAAGGGGTATGAAGGTGAACCGGATGTTACATCCACTCATTACCGCCTGACCCTGAATGTGAAAAAGGGTGAAAGCCAGTCAATGTCCATCACATTGCGCCGTGATGATGCGGAAACGATGGCCCTGACCTATATGAACGAAGCCGATCTGGATGCCCGTATGGCCGCGATGGGCAAGGATTTGCCCGATGATCTGCGCAAAGCCATGGATCAGGTCAAAGTTCTGCGCGCCGCCGTAGCCGAACAGGAAACAGCCCTGCGCCAGATCGAAAACACGCGCAGCCAGATTTACGCGGATCAGGAACGCCTGCGCCAAAATCTTGAAACCGTGGCCCCAAACAACAAGCTTGGAAAACGCTATTTGAAACAGCTGGAAGAACAGGAAAACGCCCTGGACAAGCTAGCCAGCAGCGAGGCCGCCATCGAGGTCAAACTCAACGATGCACGTAAAGCGCTGAACGATTATATCGCGACATTAAAATTCTAAATGCACCCAATAAAAAACCCCGGCACGTCGCCGGGGTTTTTCTTTTTGTCTTTTATTAAACCGCTTCTGCGGGGCGGGCGGATTGTTTGGTGACCAAACTGCCGACAATCATACCAAAGCACGACGCCACAAACCCGGCCAGTTGCGGCGGGCAAATCCCCTCACCCTCCGGCGAGATAAACTCCATGATAATCCATGTGCCAATCCCCAGAATGATGGCGGCCATAGCCCCCGGCGTGTTGGCGCGTTTCCAGTAAATACCCGCAAACAACGGCACAATCGCCCCGGCCAATGTCACCTTGTACGCATTTTCAACCATCTCGAAAATGGACAATTCGCTGTTGAGCGCGATGACCAAAACGATCCCCGCAAATCCCACAACGCTGCCCCGGATCAGGGTCAGGAAATGACGGTCATCCATGTTTTTCAGGAACCCGCGCGCAATGTTTTCCGCAAACGTAACCGACGGGGCCAGCAACGTGCCCGATGCCGTCGACATAATCGCCGACAACACCGCACCAAAGAACATCACCTGCACCCAGATCGGCGTGTGTTCCAGAATCAAAGACGGCAGAATAATCTGGCTGTCTTGTTCCAGTTGCAGGGCCACAATCTCCGGCTGGATCACAAACGCGGAATAGGCCAGATAGATCGGAATAAACGCGAACAGCAGGTACAGCACACCCCCGGTCACCGTACCGCCAATCGCGGCCTTCTCGCTTTTCGCCGACATCACGCGCTGGAACACGTCCTGTTGCGGGATGGAGCCAAAGCCCATTGTCATCCACGCCGCAAGAAACGCCAGAATGCCCGGCAACGTCATTTCGGGCCAGAAATTGTCAAATTTCCCGGCATCAACCGCCGCCGTGACCACCACATCAACCCCACCGGCCATGTTGCTGATGAAGAAGGAAATGATAAACAAGCCCACGACAATCATAATCATCTGCATAAAATCGGTCATGGCCACCGACCACATACCACCGAAAATCGTGTAGATCAGAACGATACCCAGCCCCAGCACCATGCCCCATTCCTGGGTAATGCCACCATGGGTCAGCAGGTTAAACACCAGACCCAACGCCATAATCTGTGCCGCAACCCAGCCCAGATAGCTGATGCAGATACAGATGGACACCAGCAATTCCACAGAACGGCCATAGGTGCGTTTATAAAAATCACCGATGGTCAGAAGCTTCATGCGGTATAACGGGCCAGCGAAAATCAGACCAACCAAAATCAGGCACAGCGCCGCCCCAAACGGGTCGGACACAACGCCGCCAATCCCTTCTTCAATAAAGGTCGCGGGAATGCCCAGAACCGTTTCCGATCCGAACCAGGTCGCAAACACGGTGGCGATGGTGATGTAGACAGGCAAAGACCGTCCGGCCAGAACATAGTCACTGGATGAATGCACCCGGCGGGCCGCATATAAACCAATGGCGATAGACACCAGCATGTAAAAGAACACAAATCCGATCAGCACCCGCGTATCTCCCTGTCAGGCTTTGTTGTGCACGATTCTAAAAATCATAACGGAATTGGAAAATCTGTATAGATGGAATTATGGACGTTCCCACCGTTTAAAAAACGTCCACATCATGTCGTTTAACGGAATATCGTCATTATAGGGCCCCGTGGCCTGCGTCCATTTCCGGCACAACGCCCCATTAGGACGGCTTTCGCACAGTTTCAGCCCCGTGGTCCCACCGGGCCAGTTATGCCCGCCCCCGGCCACACTGCATAAGGTCACCTCGCCCTCATACACCGTGCACCCGGCCCAGCGTTCACAGGTTATGTTCCGGCGCTTGTCGGTAATTTCGGTTTTACGGGTACAGCCGTAATCCCGTGCCCGCCGCCATAGGGATTCACGCACGCCCAGACATCCCCAGCTTTCGCCGCTATCATCCCCGCCACCAAGGAAATCGGAAAAACACCCGCCGCATGTCCCGCCGCCATACAACGCGCATTTATCCGCCGTACCATGAATATGCATGACCGGCATGGGCCGCGCATCGGGGCACGCATGGAACACGTTTTGTCCCGCATTGGCCGCAACCGCCGCCACACGTTCGGACAAGGCACAAGCCAGCCGATAAACCATCATCGCCCCATTGGAATGCCCGGTCAGGTAAATGCGTTTGGGGTCGGCGCGGAATGTATCGCGCAATTCATCCATGATGGCGGATGAATAGGCCACATCATCCACCTTCTGCTCCATCGCCGGGCCGCAACAGGTACCCGCGTTCCAGGTACGAAAGCGGTTTTTCCCCTCCGGCGCCGTGCCCTCCGGATACACGGCGATAAAGCCGTATTTATCCGCCGTGTCGTTCAGGCGAGTCATATCCGCCATGCCCTCCGGCGTGCCGCCACCGCCGTGATAGGCCATCACGACCGGATACGGCCCAGCCTTGGGTTTAAACCCAGCGGGCAGATGGATGAGGTAGTCACGCTCCACACCATTCACCGTGACCGATTGCTTGATCAACCCGTCCGCGGCCTGCGCGCTGAACGGCAGAACAACCAAAACACAGAAAATACCAAGCAAGACACGGATCATTTTCGACTTCTCCATGAATGAAAATAATTATCCCGGGAACATCCCGGGATAATTGAAAACTTTATTCTTTGGTCCAACGCAATTTCGGGAACCGGGCCGCTTTAACCTCGTCCAATCGACGACGTGGCGTGCTACGCGGATATTCGTGCAGCTCATCGCCCTGCCCGGTTTCAACCATGTCGGCAATATGGCGCATAACGCCAATAAAACGATCCAGGCTGTCCTTGCTTTCCGTTTCGGTCGGTTCGATCAGCATCGCGCCCTGAACCACCAACGGGAAATACACCGTCATCGGGTGGAACCCGTATTCGACCAAGGCTTTGGCAATATCCAATGTGGATACGCCCTTTTCCTTCTGTACTTTTTCGGTCAGCAGGCATTCATGCATACACGGCCCGTCAAACGGCACGTTATAAACGTCCTTCAACTGGCTGAGGATATAGTTCGCGTTCAATACGGCATCCTCCGACACCTGACGCAAACCATCGCCGCCGTGCGACATCATATAGGCCAATGCACGGATATGCATACCGAACTGACCATGGAACCCCTTCAAACGGCCCAATGTGGTCGGGCGCATGTCTTCGGTTTCCAGCACGTATGTTTCGCCCTGTTTCACCACCGTGGGAACCGGCATATACGGGGCCAATTCATTGGTCACGCAAATCGGTCCCGAACCCGGGCCGCCGCCGCCATGCGGGGTGGAAAATGTTTTGTGCAAATTGATGTGCATGACATCCACGCCAAAATCCGCCGGGCGCACACGACCGACAAGCGCGTTAAAGTTTGCACCATCGCAATAGAAATACGCCCCGGCCTTGTGCAGCAAATCGGCAATTTCAACGATTTCACGTTCAAACAACCCGCATGTGTTCGGATTTGTCACCATCATGCCGGCCACATCGTGACCATCGCCCAGGGCTTCCTTAAACGCCTCAACGCTCATCCGGCCAGTTTCCTTGGTCGGGATCACGCGGATCGTGTATCCGCACATGGCCGCCGTTGCCGGGTTGGTGCCATGCGCGGAATCCGGGATCAACATAACGGTTTTATGGGCGTTGCCCTTTTGCTCATGCGCGCGGCGGATCGTCATCACCCCCGCCAATTCACCATGCGCCCCGGCCGCCGGGGACAGGCATACGCCCGGCAACCCGGTCAAGGTCGCCAACCAATGTTGCAAATCATGCATCACACGCAACGCGCCCTGAATGGTTTGTTGCGGTTGCAGCGGGTGAACATGTGCAAAACCGGGCAAACGCGCCATACGTTCGTTCAGGCGCGGGTTATGCTTCATCGTGCAAGACCCCAGGGGGAAAAACCCGCTGTCGATTGAATAGTTCAGCGTGGACAGGCGCACGAAGTGACGCACCACTTGCGGTTCGGACACTTGCGGCAGGCCAATATCACCGCGTTCGGTTTGACCCGTGCGGTTTTTGAAATTTTTCACTTGCGGAAAATCAACACCGGAATGATCGCTCCGCTCTTTTTCCCAGAGCAGGCTTTCTTCGTAATGCAATCCGCGCGATCCGCCGTTCAATTCTTTTGCCATCATGGTACTTACCTGACTTTCAATTTTCCGTTCGGCGCTCATTTCAACACCTCGGTCAAAGCGTTGCAGAACGCGTCAATATCCGATGCTTCCGTCATTTCCGTTGCGGCAACCAGCAAGCGGTTCCCGTCCAGCGCGAACCCGGCAATAATGCCCTTGGCCGCCAATTGATCGACGACGCTTGCCGATGGTTTGGACAATTCAACAACGAATTCGTTGAAGAACGTATCATTCACCACTTTCACGCCCGGCACTTTCGCCAGCGCATCGGCCAGCATTCCGGCACGTTCATGGTTGATGCGGGCCAGTTGCTTGAACCCACCCTCACCCAACAATCCCATATGAACCGTGAACGCCAGCGCGCACAGTCCTTGGTTCGTGCAGATGTTCGATGTCGCCTTTTCCCGGCGGATATGTTGTTCCCGCGTGTTCAGGGTCAAAACGAAGGCGCGTTTTCCATCCGCATCCACCGTTTCCCCGACCAAACGGCCCGGCATTTGCCGGACATATTCGGTGCGGCAGGCAAAGAATCCCAAATGCGGCCCGCCAAACCCCATCGCCAGACCAATCGATTGCGCTTCACCGCAAACAATATCCGCCATGCTCGGCGCAGGCAGCAGACCCAGCGAGACGATTTCATTGATCACAACAACCAGCTTCGCGCCCAAAGCGTCGCACAACGCGCGCCATTCGGCATATTGCACCGGTTGACCCAGAAAATCCGGGCACTGCACGATGATACAAGCCACATCGGCTTCATCATCCTTGATGGTTTTGAATGTTTTTTGTTCACACCCACGCACCCCGGATTTCAACACATCCCAATAATGTGGATGCAGGTCGTTGCCCACGATCACGCGGCCCCGTCCGGTCAGGCGCATCGCCATCAACGCGGCTTCGGTACAGGATGTTGCGCCATCATACATGGACGCGTTGGCGATATCCTGCCCGGTCAGCTGCGCGATAAAGGTCTGGAATTCGAAAATCGCGGTCAGGGTGCCCTGCGCAATTTCCGGCTGATACGGTGTATAGGCGGTCAGGAATTCCGACCGCTGGATAATGTAATCCACGCTGGCCGGGACATGGTGGTAATAACACCCGGCCCCCAGAAAGAACGGCCCCGCGCCCGCCGCATGGTTCTGGTTCGCATAAGCGGACAACGCACGCTCCACCGCCAACTCACCCATATGCGGGGGCAAATCGATCGTCCCCTTCATCCGCGCCTTCGCTGGAACGTCAACGAACAGATCGTCCACACTGGCGACGCCAATGGCGTCCAGTATGGCTTTACGGGCATTTTGTGTCTGGGGAAGATAGCGCATCTCTTTCTCACTCCTCTCATTCGTCACCCCGGCGAAGGCCGGGGTCCACACGATCCATCCTATGGATACCGGCCTTCGCCGGTATGACGGCTATGTTTTTACTTACAAATATCCTCGTACAAATCTCTCCATTCAGGATTCATATCTTTGATACGATTCAATTTCCACTCACGTTTCCATTCTTTCATCTGCTTCTCGCGCGTAATCGCGCTTTCGGCATTTTGATGTTCTTCAAACCAGACAAGATTCTGAACATCGTATTTTTCTGTAAACCCTTCAGCAACTTTACTCTTGTGTTCCCATATGCGCTTTTTCAAATCGGACGTCACGCCAATATACAACGTCCCATATTCCTTACTGGCCAGCATATAAACCCAAAATTTCTTCTCCATCATCCCCCCGTCACCCCGGCGCGGGCCGGGGTCCATACGGCTTATCCTATGGATACCGGCCTTCGCCGGTATGACGATTAAAGGGTCTTTACAAACGCGTCATAAGCCGCCTGATCCATCAGGCCAGCCATTTCATCGGCATTGGTCATCTTGATTTTGGCGATCCAGCCTTCTTCCAAAGACTTTTTGATCAATTCCGGATCGGTCGACAGATCATCATTCACCGCAACCACTTCACCCGTCACCGGCGTGTACACTTCGGCGGCGGTTTTGACGGATTCAACAACGGCGAAATGCTCGCCCTTCTTCACGCTTTTGCCAATCGACGGCAATTCAACGTAAACCAGATCGCCGAGCGCGTTTTGCGCGTAATCGGTAATGCCCAGCACCGCCGTGTCATTGCCTTCGATTTTCAGCCATTCATGGTCTTTGGTAAATTTCAGAGTGCTCATTACGCTGCTTCCTTCTTTTTCATGGATTTGGTTTTTGCGGACACGAACGGCAGAGCGCAAATCTCTGCCGCAATATTGCGGCCACGGACATTGACGAAAATTTTATGGCCGGTTTCGGCATATTCGGCCTGGATATATCCCATGCCGATGGAGGCCTGCGTGCTGGGGGAATACCCGCCGCTGCTCAATGTCCCAATGATTTCATCGACCTCATTGCGAATTTCGGCGCCTTCGCGGGCGACGCCCTTATCGGTCAGGCGAATGCCTACGCGCACATGTTCCGTGCCGTTGGCCAGATGGGCACGAATGACCTCGGCCCCGATATAGTCGGTATGATCCTTGGCGATGATCCAGTTCAGGCCCGCTTCTACGGCGCTGATATCTTCTTCCAACTCATGCCCATACAGCGGATAGCCCATTTCAAGACGCAGGGAATCCCGCGCGGCCAGCCCAACGGGTTTCACCGCGTCGTGCGCCATAAACGCATTCCACACCTTTTCGGCATTGCGTTCCGGGATGCTGATTTCAAAGCCATCTTCGCCGGTATAGCCCAAACGGCTGATCAACAAATCGTTATGTTCCGCCATCCACATATACGGCATCAACGATGCATCAAAGCCCAGCACATCGCGCATAACGCGCTCAGATTCCGGCCCCTGCAACGCGATCAAGGCACGGTCCGTGATAATGTCCATCTGGGCATTGGATGGCAGGTGCGATTGCAGCCACGGGAAATCCTTGTCCTTGCATCCGGCATTGACGACGGCGAAGAATTTTTCCGGCCCCATGCGCGTGACGATCAAATCATCCACCGTGCCGCCGCGTTCGTTGGTCAGAACGGAATATTTCGCGCGACCACCCGGAATATTGGCGAATGATGACGGCGTGACATGTTCCCAAAATGCGGTTGCGCCCGCACCGGTCACAAACATCTGCCCCATATGCGACACATCGAACAGGCCCGCATGGCTGCGCGTCCATTCATGTTCCTTGATCACCCCTTCACCGTAGTAAAGCGGCATATCATATCCGGCGAATTCGCCCATTTTCGCACCCAGGGCAATGTGGGCGGCGTGCAGCGGTGTGGTTTTCATTTTTCCTTCATTTCCTCCCCTTCATCGTCACCCCGGTGCAGACCGTGGTCTTCATCCCTTATGGCTGGAAGATCCCGGCTTTCGCCGGGATGACGTGCAAGACAAGGAAATCTAAAGGACACACCCGCCCCACGCCACCCCATGCGTGGCGCAAAACCCAATAGATCACAGGCATTTTTATGATGCCCCGCGACATGGATATGTTTTGGAAAATGGGCGAAAGCGTTACGCTGCCTTCGCCTTGGCGGCACCGCCGACATGGTTCAGGAAACGGTCCACGAACCCGGTCAGGAATTTGGCCGTGTCCGGGCTGCTGACGTTCCCGTCACTGTCGATCAGACCGTCTTTAAAGGTCAGATACAGCTCCGGCTGGGCCATCATGGCCATGTCCAGAAAACCGGCGGTGACGGACCGCAAATGCGCTTGTGCCACCGCTGTGCCGATTGCGCCCGGTGACGTGCCACAAATGGCCCCCGGCTTGCCCGCGAACGAGTTTTTGCCATAAGGGCGCGACGCCCAGTCAATTGCATTTTTCAGAACACCCGGGATGGAGCGGTTATATTCCGGCGTCACAAACAACACGCCATCCGCCCCCTCAATCTCGTTTTTCAGGCGGGTGACCGCGGCCGGCACATTGCCCTCCAGATCCTGGTTAAACAGCGGCAAATCATCAATCCGCACGTGAACCGCGCTAAAACGGCCGCCGCCCAGCTTTTCCAGGGCCTTGGCCAGTTTCAGGTTGGACGAATCTTTACGAATGCTGCCGACGATAATTGCGATTTTGGTCATGGAGGGCCCCCAAAGGATGAAAGAAAAGAATATTGGGGTTTGAATCTAAACCTTTTTTCTTCGATTTCCAGCCTGTAAATAAATGCATGCCCCGCAACAATTTACTTGTTTTCTGTAAATATTTGTGGTTAATAGCGGGCATTGAGTTCTGTAATAACTCTTCGTCCTGTCAGCCTTGTGACCAAAATCATCAAGCGTGAACCAAAGAGTTTTACCAGCCACCTACCGGAAACGGACGGCTGGATACGAAACTCTTTATTTTAAAAACGACTTCTTGATAAAGGAAACTACGACTATGGCTACAGGTACCGTTAAATGGTTCAACACCACCAAAGGCTTCGGCTTCATTCAACCTGACCAAGGTGGCGCGGACGTTTTCGTTCACATCTCCGCTGTTCAACAGGCTGGCTGGTCCACCCTGAACGAAGGTCAAAAAGTAAGCTATGAGCTGGTGACAAGCCGCGGTAAAACCGCAGCCGCTGACCTGCGCGACGCAGCCTAATCTAGGCTAATCGACGACGTCCCTCTCTTTTTGTGTAGGGACCAACACGGTTAAATCTTCGACTGAAGAATAACAAGGACCTTCTCCGGCACATGTCGTGCCGGAGGTGTTGGTCCCGACATACACGACAAAAAGAGATGATGATGCAGAATTTCCATGAAATGGGTCTGCCAGACGCGCTCGTGCGCGCGCTGGACTATATGAAGTTTGAAACGCCGACGCCGATTCAGGCCCAGGCTATCCCCCTTGCCCTTGCTGGCAACGACATTCTGGGTTCCGCCCAGACAGGCACAGGTAAAACCGGTGCTTTCGCAATCCCAATCATTGCCAAACTGATCGAATTCCCGGATTCGGCCGCATTGATCATGACACCGACCCGCGAGCTGGCGGTTCAGGTTGCTGACATCGTGCGCAAAATGCTGGGCTCCCAACCGTCGATGACGCTGGCTGTTCTGATCGGTGGCGAACCGATGGACAAACAATTGCGCCAACTGCGCACCCATCCGCGCATTATTATCGGCACGCCGGGCCGTATCAACGACCACATGCTGCGTGGTACGGTTAAATTCGACAACGCCAACTTCCTGGTGCTGGACGAAACCGACCGTATGCTGGACATGGGTTTTGGTATCCAGATCGAAAAGATCATCCGGACCATGCCGAAAGAACGCCAGACGATGATGTTCTCGGCCACCATTCCGCCGTACATCAGCAAGCTGTCGGCCCAATACCTGAAAAACCCGCAGCGTGTATCGATTGGTGAAGAATCCACCGCCGCTCCGAAAATCAAACAGGAATTGGTCCACACCAACCACTCCGAAAAATACAACGCGCTGGTTGGCCAGCTGGATCAACGCGAAGGGTCCGTGATCATTTTCGTGAAAACGAAACACGGTGCCGACCGTTTGGCCCGCAAGCTGACCCAGGACGATTTCCGTTCCGAAGCATTGCACGGTGACTTGCGCCAGAACAAGCGCGACCGCGTAATACGCAGCTTCCGCGACAAGAAATACCGCATTCTGGTTGCCACCGACGTGGCCGCCCGTGGCCTGGATATTCCGCACATTGAACACGTCGTGAACTACGACCTGCCCCAATGCGCTGAAGATTACATCCACCGTATCGGCCGTACCGGTCGCGCCGGAGCCGAAGGCAATGCCGTGTGCCTGCTGACATCGGAAGATGGCGGTAAATGGAAAGCTATTCACAAGCTGATGAACCCGCCCGCCAATGGCGACAAACACGAATCCCGCGATGAAAATGGCGGTCGCCCGTCATTCGGTCGCAAATCCGGTGGCTTTAAACAAGGCGGATTCAAGCGTGATGGTTTCAAACGTGATGGATACAGAAAAGAAGAAGGTGGTCGTGATGGCTACAAAAAAGAAGGCTTCAAACCGCGTCGTGATTTTGACGACCGCCCACGGCAGGACCGCCCTCGGAGCGAACGGCCGTTCGGCGACCGCCCATTCAACAACGACCGTCCCCGTGATGACCGCCCGCGTCAAGATCGCCCGCGTGAAGATCGTCCGCGCCGCGATTATAACGACCGCCCGTCTTTCCGCGATGATCGCGGCGGCGATCGGCCGTTCCAAAAGCGTGACGACGACCGTGGGAACCGTTTCAATCGTGACGAGCGCCCCAACACATGGAAAAAAGACCGCCCGTACAGTAACGACCGGTCCTTCGATGAACAGCGCCCCCGCCGTGATTTTGCGGACCGCCCGCAAAACAACGAACGCGGAACCCGCCCGTTCAATGACCGTCCCCGCGACGATCGTCCCCGCGAAGACCGTCCACGTCGTGAATTCTCCGACCGACCGCGTCAAGATGGCGCGCCGCGTCGGAACGACGATTCCTTCGGCAACCGCAAACCAAAACTCAATGCCGACCGGGACGGAAACCGACCGGAACGCGGCAACCGCGACGCGGACGGCAATCGCCGGGATTTTGCCAAGCGTGATGGTGACCGCCCGTTCGGTCGCCGCCCGGGCGGCAATGGCGGAAACGGCAGCGGGAAGCCTTCGGGCCGACCGATGGGCGGCCAACGCCCGGCTGAGGGTGGAAAAGTGCGCACCGCCTCCAGCAGCGGAAAACGCTACTACTCTGCATAATTCCTGAAGATTTCAGGACATTAAGGTTTGACGGGGTGCCCCATCTTTGCAAAGGTGGGGCACCTTTGATTTTGATACATAAAGCCCGATTGCCCATGACCAATACCTACATCGTCAACACACAGGCCACATGGATCCGCACCCGCCCCGCCCACGAACCGATGATCGGGCGGCGGGACTCGCAGTTGTTGTTCGGCGAAACGGTACGCGGCGATAACAATTTGTATCAACATTGGATCGCAGCCACCTCCGCGCAGGACGGATACGAAGGCTGGATGTCCACCAACGACGTTCGCACAAAATCTTTCCTGTCGGAACCGACGCATATCATCGCGACACGGATGGCGAATTTATACCCCTCGCCCACGTTCAAAATTCGCCCCAGCCTGACCCTGACCTTCATGGCGCAGGTCAAACCGAAATCGACCGAATTGATTATCGACGGTTTTGTCGGTGTGCGGTTTAATGATGGCCTGTTGTGGGTGCCGCAAAATCACATCATGGCCAAGGCGGATGCACTGGCCAATCCGGCCGATATTGTCGACACGGCCAAAATGTTTTTGGGCGATCCCTATTTATATGGCGGACGCGGTCATGGCGGGATTGATTGTTCGGGGCTGGTGCAAATTGCCCTGCAACGCAATGGCATTGCCTGTCCCCGCGATGCGGATATGCAGGAAAACGTTGTGGGCGAAGCCGTGCCGATTTCCTTAAAAAATCTGCGTCGCGGCGATATTGTCTATTTCCCCGGCCATGTTGGCATCATGGTCAACCGCACACACATGATCAACGCCACCGCCCGCTTTATGCAGGTGGTCATCGAACCGGTCCGTGATGTGAAAAAAGCGTGTAACGATACGATTACGGCTGTACGCCGTTTGCCGCCTTTGGTGCCGGGCGTAACGCTTTAAGCAACCCGCAGCCAAAATCGGTCAGCGTATCATCGCGCGCACCCATAATGACCAGACGGTCCCCCGGTTTCGCCAGCGACAGCATCAGCGCCCCGGCATCGTCCCGGTTGTTGCAAAACCGTGCATCAACACCGCGCCCGACCATATCGCCAATTAAGTCAGCGGATGAAATATTCCGGTTCACCGTGCCACCGGCATAAAAAATCTCCGGCATAATCACAACATCGCCATCCCGCGTTCCGGCGGCAAAGGCGCTGACGATCCCGTCGCGCATCATCTTCATCGGGCCAAACCCGTGCGGCTGGAACATCACAATCACGCGCCCCGGATGATCGGCCAGTGTGGCCAGCGACGCCGCAATCTTATCCGGATTGTGACCGAAATCATCAATTACGGTCACGCCGTTTTCGGTGCCCAGCACCTCCATCCGGCGGCGAATACCGGAAAATTTCGACAAGGCCGCAACCGCATTGGCAAAATCCAGCCCCAACGCCCGCGCGACCCCCAGGGCCGCCAGCGCGTTCGACACGTTGTGCCGGCCCGGAACCTTCATATTGCAATGATACGCGGCCCCATCGGAATGCACATCAAACGCCACGCCCCCTGCGGTTGGCGTCACATTGCGCGCCACGATCATCGCGGCATCATTATCAATACCCACCGTCACCGTATTTGGATTCACCCCGGCCATCGCGGCGGCATGGGTGTCGTCCAGATTGACCACAGCCCCATCCCGCGCACGGGTCAGGAAATCATGGAACAACGGTTCTAATTCCGCGATAGGCTTATGATCCAGTGTGATGTTATTCAAAACGGCTACAGCGGGTTGATACAGGGCAATAGACCCGTCGCTTTCATCCATTTCGGCGGCGAACAAATCGCCCGAACCGGCGACGGCGTTGCCCATCAGGCTGTTCGGATGCCCGACAAAATCCGGCATAATCCCGCCATTGAAAATGGTCGGCCCCTGGCCCATTTCATGCAGCATAAAACCGGTCATGCCCGTGGTCGTCGTCTTGCCACTGGTCCCGGCCAATCCAATACCGCGCGCGGCATTGAACAATTCGGCCAGCACCTCGGCCCGTTTTTTAATCACAACGCCCTGCGCCTTGGCCGCCTGAACATCCGGGATGGTATCTTCCACCGCACTGGACACGACCAGAACATCCACATCGGATGTCACGCCAGACCCATCCTGCGGGCACAACGTAATGCCTGCATCGGTCAGGGTTTTGGCCTTATCGGGACTTTTCCCCTGGTCAAACCCGCGATCCGATCCGGATACACGATGCCCGTGGCCACGCACAAGGTCGGCCAGCGGTGCCATGCCGCTGCCGCCGATCCCAACAAAGAAATAATGAAGCGGTTTATGGGTCACGATGGTTTAAATCAAAACGATCCAGGGTTGGCTTGTCGCGTCAAACTGTCCGCCGATGGTGTTGACGGTGCGGATGATGGCGCGCGGGCCGGCGTGCTGGCAACACCGCCGGATGTGGTCGCGTCACTGGTGCTTGACCCACCAACAAATTCCGCAGGCGGCGTTCCGTATTCCGGTGATGCCGTCATGACTTGCGCATGGTCCGGCACACGGGCGGCCATGGACCCTTCCGGTGCAACAACCTTGCCGCCGACGCTCTTCATACCACTCTCATCAGACGTCGTAAATTCACCCAGGCTTTCTTCCCCACCTTCACGACGCTCCAAGGTCGGGATCGGCGTTGTGTAATCGCTGATCAACACGGCCCGGCCCGGACGAAACTCCTCCAACCCGATCAGGCCGGGGTTCTGGCTCAGGACACGTTGATATTCAGGCAAAGGCATCGGCTGGGCCGGAACGCCGCTGAAATCAACCGTAATGACATTTGGGAAAGCATGGGCCGCCCCGGATGCCACATCCCATGCCACGCCGGGGACAAATCCGTTGCTGAAGTTGGCCGCGATCATATCACTAACCTCGGGCTCAATCGTCGCAACACGTTCACGGTTGCCGGTCGCTATGCAACGCAAATTGATCGGCTTGCGCGTCTTTTGAATGCGGACCGTGTTTGGGGCGTAGATTTTATAATTATAGTCGTCGTTTTTGAAATGGCACAACGCCGTGTCGGCACCGACAACCCGGAACTCCACCTCCTGCGACGAATCCTCAATCGCCGTGGCACACCCGGCCAGCAGAGCGACAGAAACAGCGGCAATGGATACAGCGTTAAGCAAGCGACGGGTCATACCGGCATCATCCTGAAAAAAACATGGTCAAAACGGCGAAAACGCGGGGGAATCCCCGCAACAAGGACATAACCCCAACAGGTTAATGGAATTCCCCAGCCATGACAATCTCTTACGGCATCCCGGCCCCGGGCCTTTTTCCTTGACCCCACGGTTTCCGTAACTTACGATCTTGTTATAAATATAAAAAAAATAACAGGGATGCCATCATGAACACCTCGACACAGGAAACCGAAATCCTCCGCCTGTGCTGTCGCTTTACCGAAGCGGCCTGCGATAAGATTGACGCCATGGGCGTTCGGGTTCCCGACAAAGATTGGGTTGAATTTCAACGCGCCGTAGCCCCGTTCATTGCCCAGCGCAAAATTCCGGTTGAACATCTGATGGGGGCCATCGATTCCCTCGTCCCACTATGCCGCAGGATTTTTGGTCCCAAGGAACTGGCCACCATGGTTCCCGATGGGCTGAAAACCCAAGACGCCATCAATATTCTCACCGCGCACAAGGCCCATAACCTGGCCCGCCTGTGTGGTGTAAAACCCGCGTTCCCGTTTTAATCCACCCCCAGCGCCCTGACAGGAAACTCCCGTATGAAACAGAAAAAATCATCGACCGTATCCGCCAAACAAGCCATCGCCGCCCTGACCGCCGTGGGCTACGGCACCCGCCCGCTGGATGAAAACCATCGCATCCGCCCGACGGAACGCGCCAATTACCAAAAAAACCCGGGGATTGATCTGTCTGGAAGCGGCAAATCCATCAACCTGTACTTCAACGGCAGCGCCGATGAGGGCCGCGCCCCCAAGGTCTTCGTCCCGGCCAAGGGCATGTTGTCCATCGGTCAGGCCGAAACACTGGAAAAACAGGCCAAGATCAAATTTGACGATTTCAAACAGCACTAAACGAAAAACGGAGCCTGTAAGGCTCCGTTTTTTATTCTGGCTCCATAAAACGCCTTACCGCGGCTGGCGACGCGCCGGGGTCACGGCACGGGCGGCATCCAGACGGTCGCGATAGGACTTAACCAAAACATCCCCCATCAGGACCGGGCCGTCTTCATGCACAACTCCATCAACGAACGCCCCCATCAAACTTCCATCCAAAGCCCGGCGCAAACGCACCAGATCGCCCACACGGCGGTGCTGTAACACCAGCTGAACCACAGGGCCGATAACCTGCCCCGGCACAGCCAGTTGCAGAGACTCATGCCCTTGGATCATTCGGCATACATCGATAAACCGCCCCAAGCTTCTTTGCGCATCTTCGGACAATGTTGCCTTGGACAGGCTGGGCACAATATCGCGGACCAGACGTTCAGACAGCGTTTTGACCATCTGCGGGGTTACAACGCTTTTGATCCGCCCATATTCATGGGCCAGACTCATCAGCCGCATAAACTCATCCGTATCATTGTTGGTCATGGCCGATGCCGCATACATGCGGTTAATTCCGGACAGGCAGTTGAATTGGTGAATAGCATTGAACAGACGGTTCATGGCGGTTTCCTTACCCAGATAAAAAGATGGCGGACCATAAGCCCGCCATTGATGATATGTCAAATATAAAAGAGGGTGTTTTATCGCTGTGGCGCCGTTTTTTGCAGGCTGGCCGCAACAACGCTCCCCACGCGCTCTATCCCTGCGGACGCAGAGGACAACGCCGCCTCCAGATCGGACGTGCCGCTGACCACCTGACGCAGGGATGCAAATTGCTGGAACGCCTTGCCCACATCCGGCGCGGATCGATCCCCGAACATGGCGTTCAGGGCGTTACACCCAATCTTCGTCGAAACCGACCGCACCATCTGCGGGTTCAGAACAACATCCACCCAGCCACAACGCCGGGCCGTTTGGGCAATGTTCAGGAACCCGTCCACATCGTTATCCGCCGCCGCCGACAACGCCCGCAAACGGTTGATGCCCGACAGGCAGTTGAAATGATCAATCGCGTTGGAAACATACCCCATAAGACATCACCCCATTCGTTTGAAAGAATGGGGTGAGCTTAAGACCTATATCCTAAATATGTCAAACTTTAAGGCTTACGCCGCCACCTTGGCCGGACCGGTCTTGGTGACTTTGAAATCCAGCTGATCGCCCTTGCCAACGGTCACCGCCACGGTGGACCCGTCGCGGATATCGCCCTGCAGGATCATCCCGGCCAGCGGGTTCTGCATGGTGTTCTGGATCACCCGTTTCAGCGGGCGCGCGCCATAGGCCGGATCGTACCCCTTATCGGCCAGCCACTGGATCGCCTTGGCATCCATCTCCAGCGTGATGCGTTTATCGGCCAGAAGCTTACGCAGATACCCCAGCTGGATTTCCACGATCCCGGCCATCTGATCCCGGCCCAAACGGCGGAACAGCAGGATTTCGTCCAGACGGTTCAGGAATTCCGGGCGGAACGCCTTGCGAACGGCTTCCATCACCGGCCCGCGGACTTTCTCGACATCCTCGCCCTCTTTCTGGTTCACCAGATGGTCGGCGCCCAGGTTCGAGGTCATGATCAAAACGGTATTGGAGAAATCCACTGTCCGGCCCTGCCCATCGGTCAAACGGCCATCATCCAGAACCTGCAGCAGGACGTTGAAAACATCCGGGTGGGCTTTCTCAACTTCGTCAAATAAAACAACCTGATACGGGCGTCTTCTAACCGCCTCGGTCAGGGCTCCGCCCTCCTCATACCCGACATAGCCGGGGGGTGCGCCAATCATGCGGGCGACCGAGTGTTTTTCCATGTATTCGGACATGTCCAACCGGATCAGAGCCGTATCATCATCAAACAGGAATTCAGCCAACGCCTTGGTCAGCTCCGTTTTCCCAACCCCTGTGGGGCCGAGGAACAGGAACGAACCGATGGGACGGCGTGGGTCCTGAAGACCCGCCCGTGCGCGGCGCACGGCGTTCGATACAGCGTGAACGGCGGCCTCTTGCCCAACCACACGCTCCATCAATTTTTCATCCATTTTCAGAAGCTTATCACGCTCACCTTCAAGCATTTTATCAACGGGAATCCCGGTCCATTTGCTGACCACGGCGGCGATATCATCATCCTCAACCTGCTCCTTGATCATGGCCCCGGTGGCCCCGTTGGCTTGGGACGCCTTTTCCAGCAAACGTTCCAGTTCCGGGATACGGCCATAGAGCAACTCGGACGCTTTCTCCAGATTGCCCTCGCGCTGGGCACGTTCCAATTCGGTTCGGGCCTTATCCAGCTCCTCAGTCAAACGCTGGGCCGCGCCCAATTTGTCTTTCTCAGCCTTCCACGCCCCGGTCAAATCGGCAGACTTCTTCTCCAGCTCGGTCAGCTCAGATTCCAGCTTTTCCAGCCGATCCAAAGACGCAGAATCTTTTTCTTTTTGAAGGGCTTGGCGCTCGATCTTCAACTGAATTATCCGGCGATCCAATTCATCCACCGCTTCAGGCTTGGAATCCACCTGCATCCGCAGACGGCTGGACGCCTCATCCACCAGGTCGATCGCCTTGTCCGGCAAGAACCGATCCGTGATGTAACGATGCGACAATGTGGCCGCCGCAACGATCGCGGAATCCGTGATACGAACCCCATGGTGCATTTCGTATTTTTCCTTTAATCCCCGTAGGATAGAGATCGTATCTTCAACCGTTGGCTCTGACACGAAAACGGGTTGGAAGCGTCGCGCCAGCGCCGCATCTTTCTCGATATGCTTGCGGTATTCATCCAGCGTGGTGGCCCCAACCATGTGCAGTTCACCCCGGGCCAGCGCGGGCTTCAGCATATTGCCCGCATCCATCGACCCCTCGGCCTTACCAGCCCCAACAACCGTGTGAAGCTCATCCAAGAACAGGATGATTTCCCCAGCGTGGGATTTAATCTCGTCCATCACGGACTTCAGCCGCTCCTCAAATTCTCCGCGGAATTTGGCCCCGGCCAGCAAGGCCCCCAAATCCAGCGCCATCAGTCGCTTGTCCTTCAGACTTTCCGGGACATCACCATTGACGATCCGCAGGGCCAGGCCCTCGATAATGGCCGTCTTACCCACGCCCGGCTCCCCGATCAGGACCGGGTTGTTCTTGGTCCGGCGGGACAGAACCTGGATCGTGCGGCGGATCTCCTCATCCCGGCCGATAACCGGGTCTAATTTGCCCTCACGGGCCACTTCAGTCAGATCGCGGGCATAACGGCGCAAGGCGTCGAAACCGCCCTCAGCGCTCGCCGTATCGGCCGTACGGCCCTTGCGCATGTCGTTGATCGCTTGATTAAGCTTTGCGGAATTGACACCCGAGGCCTCAATCAACCCCGCGACATCCGCAGATCGCGCCAGCAGGAAGGCCTGCAAAATGCGCTCCGCCGTGATGAACTTGTCACCGGATTTTTCGGCCAAATTCAAACTGTTATCGAGTATTTTTGCCAGATCAGTTGAAATGCGCAAACCACCCGCGCCACCACCCGTTACCGACGGGATTTTGGCCAGCGCACCCTCAACATCGCGCATCAAGCGGTTCACATCACCGCCCGCCGCACCGATCAGGCGTTGGACCATACCGTCCTCATCCTGCAACATCACCTTCAACAGATGCTCCGGCTCCAGCGACTGATGATCCGACCGCATGGCCAGCGTCTGGGCCTTCTGCAGGAAAGAGCGCGTTTTTTCGGTAAATTTTTCAAAATCCATGGGCGTAAAACCGATCCGAACAGGTTGATTTTAATGAAGAATACGCAGAGGGGAGCCCCTGTGGGGGCCATACAGTTTAGATGGTGAAAACAGCTCCAAAAATCAAGAGGTCTCCATAGGCCATTATACCCCAATCGGCCCAACAACCCCACATCCGTCATTCCGGCGAAGGCCGGAATCCAGTGGATAGACCGCATGGATTCCGGCCTTCGCCGGAATGACGGGCAAAAGAAACGAAAAACGGACCGCATTGCGATCCGTTTTTTCATTTTATTAACAACACGATAAACAGTATTGTTAAAGTGAAATATTAAGCATCAGCCAGTTCTGAACCAACATCGACACGAGCCCCAACAATGCTGCTCGGCAAGCCCAGATCGGCCTCTTGGGCTTTCGCCTGGTGGCGCGGCTGGATGGTCGGCTGCGGCTGGGCGGACAGATCAACGGCGTCCATGCTTTGTGCTTCGTTCACAACCGGGGCGTAATCGTTCCAGCTGCTGATGATGCGTTGATAATGTTCGGCGTGTTGCAGATAGCTTTCGGCCAGAACCCGGTCACCCATCGCGTTGGCATCCTTGGCCAGCGTCTGGTACTTCTCCACGATCTGGTGCGCGGTGCCGCGAATGCGCACTTCCGGCCCATTGCTGTCAAAAACCTGCATCCGGTTCGGGGCGCGGCCATGGCCACCGCCATTACCACGGTTATTATGACCGCGATGACCGCCACCATTGCCATTGTTGTTATTGCGGGAGCGTCTGCCAGCGTTGCCGTGTCTCATAAAGTACCTGCGTCCTTCTTAACCCGTTGATTCGGTTATACGTACATCGTATCTGATTCACATACACCTGACCAGACCGGAGCGTTGCGAAACACCCCGTTTTGAAAAACGATGTTTCGATTCCGTCAAACTGACCCGTGTTCTTGTGAACTGTTGTAAGTGTACAGGGGGGCTTGAATCCGCCACAAGGCGGGCGCACAAGCTTTTTTTATTTATCCCCATACGAGATTTCCACAACCCGCGGAATTCCGCCCAAATCGGCCCATACCCGGCCCCGAGTCGCGCCAATATTTTCAACGAGTCGCGTGATGTCCTTTAACTGATTTATGCCAATTTCCCACAGCATCACGCCGCCGGGTTTTAAGCGCGATTTTCCTTGTTCAAGGATCATCCGATAGGCATCCAACCCATCATTTCCCCCATCCAAGGCCAGAATCGGGTCGAATCTGCGGACATTTTCATCCAATGATTCGATATCCTTAGAGGGAATATAGGGCGGATTCGACACAATCAGGTCAAAACGATCATCAATTCCATCGGCCCAGCGCGTGTGCACCACCTGAATCCGGTCCGCCACCCCATTATTCGCAGCATTCAACCGGGCCGTATCCACCGCCCCGATGGCCAAATCGGTCGCAATCCCGGCCGCGCCCGGCCATTCGGCCAGCAATGTGATGATAATACACCCGGTTCCCGTACCGATATCCAGAATCCGCTTTGGCGGCTCCTGCCCCTTGAAACATTCCAGCGCGGCCTCAATCAATGTTTCGGTATCGGCGCGCGGGTCCAGCGTATCCGGCGACAGGACAAAATCCCGCCCCCAAAATTCACGACTGCCCAGAATCCGGGATGGCGGTTCCCCCGCCAGACGACGGGCGACCATAGCCTCCAACCGATCCAGATCAGCCTGTGGATAAGTCTGTGCAGAACCTGTGATCAAATCCGCATCCGACACCCCCAGCGCCGCCTTGACCAGAATACGCGCCTCCAACCCCGGGTTTTCAACCCCGGCGGCCCGGAAACGGGTCTGGATATCTTTGTAGAGAGGAACTAGCGTTTGCATTCACATTCGCATTTACAACGATGTGGCGGCGGTGGCGGTGCCTTGGGCGGCGTCCGGGGCCGGCCCGTCGCCCGGATAAGCTTACCTCTGGCATCATTTTCGGCGTCTTCGCGCGAAATGGGACGCCAGTCAAAAACCCGCCCCGCACCATAAGTCGCCGCCGCGAGTAGAAACAACCAGACAGCAGGCTCCTTCTCACGCTCTGGCAAGGAATACAGCCCCACAGAAGCCACCGCTGCGAAAACCACACTGGCAACCACAGTTTTCAAACGGCGCTTCTTGCTCCTGACCGCGCGGCCAAAACGGTCGCTCAGGTCGTGTTCAGAATACCCTGCCGCCTCAAGAAGCGCGGGCTCACACCCCAGCGCGCTGGCTGTATCCTTGAGCAAGGCTTTGCGGTGCAGTTGTTCCGGCGTATCCGGCTTAATATGGACGATGATGCAATCTTCAGCCGGGGGGGCGATTTCGACCTGAATGGTTGGCAAAACCCCCGGGTTCCCGCCCGTTTTGCGGGCTGGTTCGTCCAGTTTGGTGGGCTTGTTTTGCTTATCCGTCATGACAATCCCCTGCTTCTATAGAATGGTGTTTTATAGAAAATAAAGGGGCACGCTGTCAATTATTCCAGCTCCGCCAGTTTCTCCGCGTTTTCCTCGGAGATCAGGGCGTCGATGAATTTGTCGAGGTCTTTGCCGCTTAAGACATCGTCCAGCGCATACAACGTCATATTGATGCGGTGGTCGGTGACCCGACCTTGGGGGAAGTTATAGGTGCGGATACGTTCGGACCGGTCGCCCGACCCCACCTGGGATTTCCGGTTGGCACTGCGTTCTTCGGCCTGTTTCCGCCATTGCGCTTCGTACAATTTGGACCGCAGCATTTTCATCGCCGTGTCGCGGTTCTTATGCTGGGACTTACCCTCCTGACATGCGGCCACGGTTCCGGTGGGAATATGGGTAATGCGGACCGCGCTTTCGGTCTTGTTGACGTGCTGGCCGCCCGCGCCCTGCGCCCGGTAGACGTCGATGCGCAGGTCTTTTTCATCAATGTGAATGTCGACATCTTCGGCCTCGGGCATCACGGCCACGGTGGCGGCGGATGTATGGATACGCCCCCCGGCTTCCGTCACCGGAATACGCTGGACCCGGTGGCCCCCGGATTCATATTTCAGGCGGGAAAACACATCGGACCCCTGCACCTCGACGATAATTTCCTTGTACCCGCCCAGGTCATTCTCGCTCATCTCGGCCACTTCAAAACGCCAGCCCCGTGTGGCGGCATAGCCCCGGTACATGGCAAACAGGTCGGCGGCGAACAAAGCGGCTTCGTCCCCCCCGGTCCCGGCCCGGATTTCCAGAATGGCGTTGCGGGAGTCGGCTTCGTCCTTCGGGATCAGGGCCAGTTTGACCTGTTCCTCCAAACCCGGCAGGCGGTCCTTCAGGGCGTAAAGTTCTTCCTGGGCCATTTCGGCCATGTCCTTGTCGGACAGCATGGCTTCCAGATCGGCTTTTTCCTTCAGGGCGGCGTCATAGGCATCAATCGCCTCGACCACCGGGCCGAGCTCGGCATATTCGCGTGACAGCTTGACGTATGCTTCGCCGCTCAAATTGCCTTCCCCCATCAGGGCGGCCAGTTCGCTGTGCCGGGCCTTGATCGGGCCCATTTTGTCCTTCAGTGCCATGGAATGCCTTATATATCCTTGTCTTCGGTGGCTCTTTTACCACCAAAGCCGGATTTTGCAAAAGCCCTTGCGTCTGGTTTGGGCCCCAGCTAAGACTTTCCCATATTCAAAAAACATTGAGCCGGGGGCTTGGGCATGTCATTTTCTTCCATCGAAGGTGTTCACTATATCCTGGATCGCTACACCATCCTGAACGCGATGATGGCGGATGGTGATTTCAAGGAGCGCATCACCCCGGATAGCCCCGCGCAGGACATTGCCAAGGTCGTGAAACTGGCCCGGGCCCTGTACCACCCCGACCGTCAGGCCCGCAGCGGCAAAGCCATGCAGGAAAAAGCCGAACGCGCGACCCACTTGGTCGAAGAATGCGCCCGGTTCCTGTGCGTTGCGGATATCAAACCGCTTTATGATGCCAAGCTGGCCCAGTTCCAGGTGGAAAAACCCGACCTGGTCAGCACGGATGGCACACCGATCATTGATCTGTCCGCCCCGGTGCTGGATATGGACGGCCTGCTCTCGGACGAAATCCGCGACACATCCGCGTTTGAAGACTACGTCAAAACCATGTCCGGTTATGACGAAGGCAAAACGGTCCAGATGAAAAGCCTGTATGACAGCATGCCGGATAACGCCCAAATCAAAATCGTGTATCGCGATATGCTGGGCCAAAAGCTGGCATACCTTGACCTGCTGGAAGATGCGGCGTGGACGAAGCTGGGCTACATCAACCGGAAAAACAAAACTGACGGGCACGTTACCAGCAGCGATCTGTACGCCGCGAAGGTGGAAGAAGCCCTGCAAAACGCGGCCGCGCGGGACATTGAACCGGGCATTGACATGCGCGGTGACGCCGCACGCATCGGTCTGGCCACCCTGCCCTTGTTGCTGACCTTTAACCCGGCATCCGGCACGGCCCTGATGGACCCGGCACAGATGCAGACGATGATGCAGGATTTAAAAGACCGCGCTCGCAAGAATTTTGAAATTCGCGCCGATTACGTGCGTGATGTTGCCCGCCAGAAACAGGCCGTGATGGAAGAGCTGGTCACCCTCAGCACCGTATACCCCATCAACACGCACAAGAAGACAAACCCGCTTTATGATTTCTACCTCGTCAGCGCGCAGGATACGAAAAACGTGATGTTCCGTCTGGAATTAAACGCCAAGACGGGGAAATCCACCGTGGCCGAAGCCTATGGTGAAACATTCACGCTGGATGATTTGAAAGCCAGCAAGCCAAGCCGCAACAGTTTTGTTGTCGAACACAACGCGGATATTTCGGACATTCTGATTGAAACAACCGCCGCGGCCGAGCGCGTGTATCAGGCGGTTAAAGACACGTTCAACAAACCGCGCAAACCCCGCGCACCGAAAGCGCCCCAGCCTTAGAATGTCAGTTTTTTTACGCCCAGCATTTCCGCACGTTCGCATCGACGGCGGTGCAGGTTGGATTGGCAATCGAAATGATAGGTTTTTTGCAAGACATCGATCCAGCCATTGATTGCCATGCGGGCCGCACGGGCATTCATATTGGATAATGCCGAAAAGTCCATCGCGCCTGTGTGCGTGACCGCGTATTGACCCTGATCATCCAAAGTCACGTGCAATTTATTGTATGCGCGATCTTGTAAATCGCGATCAGTGAATTGAATTTCAAAATCGCGCAGTGAATTATATTCAACGCGGAACGTATGGCGGGCCCCCACGACACCATCCAGCAACGTCACAAATTCAAGCAGACGTTTATCAATGGATGGTTTCGGATGCCCATCGGCATCAAACGCGGATTTCGCGGACACATCACTCATGGCTCAGACTCTCTACAGCCTTCATTCATTCTTATTATTATGGGAATGAATATAGCTGTTTTCCGGACCGGCCCGCAAGGATTTTGCGTGTTTTGGCGGTTTTACGAACCTTACGCCGCCTTATCCTTTGATTTGGCGTCGATTTCGGCGGCTTTTTCCTCAACCATCTTCACCAGATGGTCGACGATGCTCTCATCCCCTTCGCGCAGGCGGTGGGCGGTCTGGCCGCCAATGTAAATCTGGTGCGTGCCTTTACCGCCACCGGTTAAGCCGATATCGGTCATCAGCGCTTCACCCGGGCCGTTGACCACGCATCCGATCACGGAAATGGTCATCGGCGTGGTGATGTGGGCCAGACGGTCTTCCAATGTGGAGACGGTTTTGATCACATCAAATTGCTGGCGCGCGCAGGACGGGCACGCAATGACGTTGACGCCACGGTGGCGCAGGCCGAGGGCCTTGAGCATTTCAAACCCGACCTTCACCTCCTCCACCGGATCGGCGGACAGGGACACGCGGATCGTATCGCCAATCCCGGCCCACAGCAGCGAGCCAATGCCGATGGATGATTTCACCGTACCCGTGCGCAAACCGCCGGCTTCGGTAATACCCAGATGGATCGGGCAATCGGTTTGTTCGGCCAGCATTTGATACGCGGCCACGGCCATGAAGACGTCGGACGCCTTGCAAGAAATTTTGAAATTGTGGAAGTCCAGATCCTGCAAAATCTTGATATGACGCAGGCCCGATTCAACCATCGCATCCGGGCACGGTTCGCCGTATTTTTCCAGCAGATCGCGTTCCAGCGACCCAGCATTCACGCCAATGCGGATCGAGCAATTGTAATCACGTGCGGCCTTGATCACTTCCTTCACGCGCTCTTCCGACCCGATATTGCCCGGATTGATCCGCAGGCACGCCGCGCCGTTCTGGGCCGCCTCAACCCCGCGTTTATAGTGAAAATGAATATCGGCCACGATCGGCACGTTCACTTGCTTCACAATATCTTTCAGCGCGGCGGAGGATTCAGCATCCGGGCAGGACACGCGGACAATATCAACGCCCGCGGCTTCGCACGCCTTGATCTGCGCCACGGTTGCCGCCACATCGTGCGTCAACGTGTTGGTCATCGTCTGCACCGTAATCGGCGCGTCCCCACCCACGGGAACGTTGCCCACCATGATCTGGCGGGATTTACGGCGCGGAATATGCCGCCATGGGCGGACATGGGTATGATCGTCGTGCGTGCTCATAGCCATTCAATGCCCCGTTTCCGGGATTTTTTCAACGGTTTTACCTGTTTTCCTTGAAACCATCCTTTTGTTTATGTTATGTAAATAAATTGCATGGTTTACTGCGTATAAAGTGAGGAGCCCCCAATGACTGCATACCAACCCGATTATTATGCCGCTCTGGGTGTTTCACGCCATGCGTCACAGGACGAAATCAAGCTGGGCTATCGCCGCGCGGCCTTTAAAACGCACCCGGACCGTGACGGCGGAAGCGAAACACGCTTCAAATTGGTTGGTGAGGCCTATGACACATTATCCGATCGCGCCAAACGCACCGCCTATGACCAGAACAACCCGCTGGCCGGTTTGAAAACCGCGCAGCAGAACGCAGCGCCCCCGTCCGCGCAGCCAACACCAGAACCGCAAAACGACAATCTGGTCGATCGCGTGAATGCGATTGTTGATCACTGGAATGATTATCTGGATACGCTGGAAAATCTGGGGTCCTTGCGCAAAACCGCCAATCTGCATTTTCAAAAGACGCATGCCGATTTGTTTATGCAGGGTGCCGTGTGGGACAATGACCTGATCCGCCCGCAATTCAACGCCCATGCCGACGCCGCCCGCACAACATTACGGACGCAGGCCAATGAAACACTGGATGTGGCAGTGAATAAATTTTCGTCCGAGGATCGTGGACTGGGACCCTATATCCTGGATGTGAAGCGCGTCGTGAAAACGCACACCGAAACCGGGAACATGATTAACACAGCGGGCGTGCGCGCTGCCTTTGCCGCGATTGAGGAAAAACTGGCCAAGCGTCAGGATGTAATTCAAAACACGCTGGACGTGATCGGTGGAAAGACCACCGACCTGCGTTATAAACCGCAAACGTTATAAGATTATTTATTCACGAAGACCGAGAGCGCGGATGGCTTCTTCATCCTCGCGCGAAGTGCTGCGAGACGGTGCCGTGCGCGCCGGAGCGGTGGCACGTTCCTCGACAGCCGGACGGTTTTTCAACGATTCCTCATCCAGCGTAATGCCGCGCAAAATATCGCCCGGACGCCCAAGGGCCGGAATGACCTCGCCATTGATGCTCAGCTCCAACCCGCCGGCATTCCCGGTGTCCAGACGCAGACCGTAATTTTCTTCCGGCACAACGATGGTTTCCCCCGGCTTCAGAATGCGGGACACCAGCGCTTTGCCCTTCTTGTCACGGATTTCAACCCATGACCGATCCTTCACACTGATGACAATTTGACGGCCCGGCGGTGCGGGCGGAACAGCCAAGGATTCCGTCGGTGTCGTTGCCGCAGCCACGCCCGTTGCCGGATCAACCGGCTGACCAGGAACCGCCGACGCCGTTGCCGCAGGGTCAGTAACCGCAGCCACAGCCTCGGCCGCAGTTGCCGCAGCCGTCGCAGCATCAACCGCAACAGTTGCCGCGGTGCCATCACCCGGAACCGCCGTGGCAGCGGTAGAATCCTGCGGTGTTGCAACAGCCAAAGCCCCCGGCACCGTCGCCCCAGGCAACGAGGCCGCCGTGCTGGCCGCAACGGTTTCTTGGACCGGCGGCGGAATATCGGTTGTCGCCGTGTCGGCGCGCATTTCGACGGGAACATTCGGAATGGCGGCGATTGTCGCTTCCTTCGTTCCGGCATTCATGATGACCCAGCCACCACCAATCACGGTCATGACCAGCAAAGACGCAATCACCAGCATCGTGCCCGGCACTTTGCTGTCAGACGCCGGTGCAGGGAAATGCAATTCCGGCATTTCTTCTTTTTGTCCGACCGATTGCATCTTGAACAGCTGAACCATCTTGTCGCCGTCCAGCCCGAGATATTCGGAATAGGTGCGCACATAACCGATCGCGTACACGCGGCCCGGCAGTTGCGACACGTCACCACTTTCCAGTGCTTCCAATTGCGATGCGCGAATGCGCAAATAACCCGCGACCTCGTCCAGCGACTGTTCAAAATGAACGCGCGTGCGACGCAGGATCTCACCCACAGGAAGATCCGTGTAAAATTCCCAGCCTTGCTCGCCCTCGCGGCGTTGCTGCTCAGTCATGCGAGTGTATTAACCTTTGCTTCAGGATTGGCTTTAAAGCTCTATAATCATTACACGATATGACGGGCGGCGGAAAGGGGCTAATCCGCACGATATACGCCCGACACCATAATTTTATGTCAATCAATCCAGCCCATACGCCGTATGCAGGGCGCGGATGGCCAATTCGGTGTAATCCTCGGCGATCAGAACGCTGATTTTGATTTCCGAGGTGGAGATGGCCTGGATATTAATGCCCTTCTCCGCCAGCGCCGCGAACATGGTCTGCGCCACACCGGCGTGGCTCTTCATACCAATACCGACGACGGACACCTTGGCCACGCGGGCGTCGGTGTGGATTTTCAAATCTTTCAACGACGCAACATTTTTCAACGTTTCCAACGCGCGGTCCAGATCGGCGCGCGTCACGGTGAACGTCATGTCGGTCAATTTGCCATCATGCGATACGTTTTGAACGATCATATCGACATTGATGTTAGCGTTGCTCAACGGACCAAAGACAGAAGCCGCAATGCCCGGAATATCCGGCACGTTGATGAGGGTGATTTTCGCTTCATCGCGGCTGTAGGTAATGCCGTTGACGATATGCTGTTCCACGATGTCTTCCTCTCTGGTGACAAGGGTTCCGGGCAGGTCACTGCCGATCGACGGTTCAAAGGTGGACAACACCTGAACCGGAACATTCTGTTTCATCGCCATTTCGACGGAGCGTGTTTGCAACACCTTCGCCCCCAATGACGCCATTTCAACCATTTCTTCGTACGACACGCGCGCCAGTTTGCGGGCGTTGGGCACAATGCGCGGGTCGGTCGTGTAAACGCCGTTCACGTCGGTGTAAATATCGCAACGATCGGCCTTTAACGCGGCGGCCAGCGCAACGGCGGTCGTGTCCGACCCGCCACGGCCCAGCGTGGAAATGCGATTCATGGGCGTCACACCCTGAAACCCCGCCAACACGGCGACTTCGCCCGCGCTCAGGCGTTTATCAAATTCGACGGTGCGGATTTCTTCGATACGGGCCTTGCCGTGCATGTCGTTGGTGACCAGCGGCACCTGCCACCCCTGCCACGACCGCGCCATGACGCCACGTTTTTGCAGGGCCAGCGCCATCAACCCGGCGGTAATGTTCTCACCGCTGGACACCACCGCGTCATATTCCCGTGCATCGTGCAGTGGGCTGATGCCGCGGCAAAAATCGACCAGCTGGTTCGTGACCCCCGCCATGGCGGATACAACCACCGCGACCTGATGCCCACGTGCAACCTCGGCCACCACTTTTTCAGCGGCGTTTTCGATCTCCGGAATACCGGCGACGGAGGTTCCTCCGAATTTCAGGACAAGGCGGGCCATAAACACACAAAAACGGGGTAAGAATTGACTTTAACTGCATTTACCCATACTTAGAAAACAGTCAGAAATCAAAGGGAAAACAGGTTTTTCACCCGTGACAGCGCACAAATCCAGAACAACAGACCCGGACGAAATCCGCCATTTTGCCAAGGACTCCGCCCATTGGTGGGATGAAACCGGGCCATTTGCGCCGTTGCACCGTTTAAACCCGGTCCGGATGGGCTTTATCCGCGATGTTCTGGCCCCGGATGCGGGCGGGTCATTGCGCCCCCTCGCCGGCCTGAAAATTCTGGATATTGGTTGCGGTGGCGGACTGGTGTCCGAACCACTGGCCCGGATGGGCGCGGATGTTACGGGGCTGGATGCCGACGATGTGGCGATTGGCGTCGCCCAAACCCATGCCGAAGCGGGCGGGCTGGATATCCGTTATTTGAATGACAATGCCGAGGATCTGGCCGGGCGCGAACCCGGCGCGTTTGATTGCGTGGTCGCCCTCGAAATCGTCGAGCATGTCGCCGACATTGATTTGTTTATCGCCGCCATTGCCCGACTGTGCCGTCCCGGTGGCACGGTGATCATGTCCACGCTGAACCGCACACCGAAATCCTTCGCTCTTGGCATCGTCGCGGCGGAATATATTTTGCGGTGGGTCCCAACCGGAACGCATGATTGGAAAAAATTCGTAAAGCCCGCCGAACTGGCCGCCGCCATGCGTCGCCATGGCCTGATCCCGGCGCGCAGCAGCGGGTTGATTTTCAACCCGCTGACCAATTCATTCAGCCTGTCCAAACGTGATCTGGACGTCAATTACCTGATGGTCGCCCACAAACCGGAGACGAAAAAGAAATGAACGCGATTGCCGTTGCCCTGATGCTGGTTGCCTTGGTTGCCGTTGCGGCATCGTTATTTATCGGCGTGTTCTACATGACCCGCGGCCGCGAAGCCGATCATGCCAAAAGCAACAAGATGATGCAGATCCGGGTTTATTTGCAGGGGTTCGCGATTGCAATGTTCGTTCTGGCCATGTTGACCGGGATGAAGAATTAAGGCCGGAACGGTCTACCAACGAACAACAATCGTTCTGCCCCATCAAACACTTCCATCGCGTGGAACGATCCATCATCGGCCCGGAATGTGGCCAACGCACCGCGCGATGATGACAAAGCGGCATCACCGCTGCTGTCCAGCATCACCAAGCCGCTCAACGATGGCTCAAAAACCGCATGGGGCGGAACAGACTCCGCCGCCACGTAATAATGCGGACCAAACCCCGGAACATTGACAATCCACCAGCGTGCGAACGGGCCAGCCTCCTGCGATGTCAGCGTATAGCTGGTCCAGCCACGATCAACGCCATCGAACCCCTTCATCATATAACTGTCGATACCGACAACGCTTGATGGCGGGCAGAAATCGTATGTTACGATGTCATTGATGGTGTAATGCGCGTCCATCTGAAGGGGGTTAACCCATCAACTTCTTCAACGAATCCGGCAGATTGCCGTCGAAAATCGCGCCTTCGATCCGCACGCCTTCGACAATGGCGTTATCCAGCTTGGCACCCGTAAAATCGGCACCGGCCAGATCACAGCCCGTCAAATCGGCATAGGACAAATCGGCACCCTGGAAGGACGATCCGGCAAAACGCGCGCCCGCGCAGTTGGCGTAACGCATGTTGGACCCGTCCAGAATGCACGGGCTGGATTTTTTTGAGCCGTCCGGGTTATCGAATACCAGCGCACGGAAATCGGAATTGCGCAAATCGGCATGGCCCAGTTTCACATTCCGCAAGGACGATCCACGGAAGTCACCACCGCGCAGGAAACAACTGCGGAAATCACAATCATCCAGCATAGCGCTTTGCAATTGAATATCGGTCAGATCCATACCGCAGAAGCGCGCGCGAATGGCCTTCACCGCCGTCAAACGTTCACCCGCCAGTGACAGCAGGATACGCAAATCGTAGCCGGACAGATCCAACTGCCGCCCCTGACGCCCCACGGTGGCAACCCAGTTACGGTGTTCCTTGATCAGTTTGGCCAACGGTTCATCCAGTGCGGAAATGGGCTTGCCCACGTTTTCATCCGTCACCGCGCCGGTTAAATCGGCACCACTGTTGGAAATTTCTTTAATCTCCACCCCAGTCAGGATGGTGGATTTCAGGTTCGCGCCCATCAATTGCGCGCCCTTAATTTCAGCTTCGGTCAGGTCTGCGCCTTCAAACCGCGCGCCACGCAAATCGGCCCCGGTCAAATCAACCTTCGCCATGATCGCGTCAGAGAAATCAGCATTCGACGCCAGCGTGCCGGATAATTTCGCCCCAGCCAGGTTGGCGCCGCGGAAGTTCACGTTCTGCCCCTGCCCGAAACTGCCATCCACCGACATACCGCCCGCACGCAAGTCAGCGTTATCGAGGTTGGCACCGGCAAGGTTCGCGCTCTCAATCCGCGCGCCACGCAAATCCGCGCGCACGAACGTCGTCTTGTTCAAATTCGCATTGGTCAGGTCGCAGGCATAGAGCGAGGCCTCGCGGAAATTCGCCCCGGCCAGATCCATGCTGCTCATGATGCTGCCGCTGAAATCCGCCTGACGCAGATCGCGTTCACGCAAAGACAGGCCGGACAAATCCATCCGTTTCAAAACCGCACGTCGCCCGCCCAGCCGCCCGGCCATAAAACGGCCATGCAACTCAACCGCTTCATCCAGTTGGGTCTGCGTCATCTTTTGGAAGGCGGAGGCTGCTGTATCTGCTGTCATCAAAGAACGCTTGGTTAAATACGGTGGTGTGAATCGGGTCGATGCCGGGAATCCCCGTCTATCTTGTATAGATCATATTCCTTTATTTTTCATTGCCGATCAGCCTTTTGCCAAAGGTTTTTATTTGCCAGAACAAGGACTTCACGTTTTCCCCACTCAAAACCCTTAATTTCTTGCTCTTGCATATTCATTATGTTAAATAAGCGCATGCTGAAAAATATGCTCAAACAAAGTTTCAATCGGGCCAGTCGCGACAGCGGAAAAGCCTGTCTGATCAACTATGTCTGGATCAATAAATCCCCCGACAGCCAGTTTCGCCATGTTGAGTGCACGGTATCATTCAAGCATATTGATTGCGCCCATGACGTCGCCCGGGATCACCCGGATGCCCGGATCAAAATCTGGGTGGATTACAAATTTCTGGATAAACGCTCGGTCGCCTGCCTGCATGAACATCATAAACGTTTCGCGCCACCCAATGTCGAATTGTGCGACCTGAACATCATTCCCCAATACGGGCGCGACCCCGATTTGTTCGGTCCGAATGCGAACAAAAACATTTGGGCCCGCGTTGATGTGGCGCGCCTGATCGTTCTGAAACACGTGTTGAAGAAAGAGCCGGAAACCTACGCCATCTATGCTGATTTTGATGTGCAAGACCCAAAATTAAACAAAGCAAAAGCATTGATGGACAAAAACGGTCTGGCCCTGGCCACAACTGGCGCGCATATCAATCTGGCGCACATGTTGGTGAATTTTCTGCCGGGAATTTTGGAGAATGGATATTTCGCCTTCAAAAAAGATCCCAACGGGCGAAGATTTTTGCACACGCTGCTCAGCCGAACATTTACGTGCGCCACACGGGATTCATCTGGCTATACCCCCTTTGTCACACTGGCCAGCCAGTGGGCGGCAAAGCATAACACGACCCCAAAGCAAATGGCCGTAAACCGGGTTCTGTTTTCCATGGGCCATAATATTCCGCACCAGCAGAAATATTTCGACTGGAAATGGAATTAATCTAATCCCCTGCCGGGATCAGCCCATCTATCAATTCCAGCGCCCCCGGTGACGCCCAATCCGCAGGGCCCGTCAGCTTGTACAGCATCCGCCCATCCACCCCGATGATAAAGGTCGTTGGCAAGGCCAGGCCGATATAATGCCCCCACCCGGTTTGATCATCGGGGTTCAGGACATAATGTGGACCATCTTTCAGAAATCCGGATTTTTCCAGAAGCTGTCGGATTTTATCCGCCTTCGGGTCCACATCGGTGGACAGGGTGATCAGGGTAAAACGATCGCCCGAACCATCCCCCTGCCGCAATTCCTGTAACGCCCGCAGGGTTGGCAGTTCGGTCACGCATGGCGCGCACCATGTCGCCCAGAAATTGACCAGCAAAACCTTCCCCTTGAAATCCGCCGGGAAAGACGCAGATTTTCCATCAAACACCCCTAAAAGATCCGCCGGCGCGGGTCCGCGCGGGGCTTCGGTGTCATAGGTATGCACAGCCGCAAATTGGGCGAGGAAATCCGCCTTTGTTTGCGGTGCGGCTGTTGCCTTTGTGGCCGCGTTAGCGCTTAATAGTGGGCACAGAGTCACCAGTGCCAAAACCAACAAAAACAACCCGTTAAGGGATGTTGACCGGCACAGATTATAATATGTCATAACCCTATTCAGCCTTGTGGGATGTTTGAAGATGAACCGACTGTCTGCTTTTACCCTGTGTCTTCTGGCTCTGTCCATGCCTCTGGTGGCATGCGGTGTAAAACCCGGCCATGTGGATGCCCCGGCCACAGCCCAAAGCCCCGATACATTCCCGCAAACCTACCCGGCCACGGCAACCGACCCGGAGCCGACATACCGCAAACGCGCCCCGGCCCCAAAACCGGCCAACGCGGATCAAGCCGGTAGTGGATTGCAATTCTGATGTTCACCACCGGACCTGATGGCAGGTTGATGGCCGATCATGTCGCCGTGACCGATCTGGTCCGGGACCATGGATCACCGCTGTACGTGTATAGCGCATCACGCATGCGCGATAATGTGAACGCGTTGAAAGACGCGTGCGAATCCGCCCTGCCCGCTGATCGCCAGCCTTTGATCGCCTTTGCAACCAAGGCCAATTCCAATCTGGCCGTGTTGAATTTATTCGCGCAAATGGGATTGGGGGCCGATGTGGTCAGTGGCGGCGAATTGCACCGCGCCATCCGCGCGGGCATTGATCCGGGCAAGATCGTGTTTTCCGGTGTTGGCAAAAATGACGATGAAATTGCCGCCGCACTGGACCACGGCATTTTGCAAATCAATGTGGAGTCCGAACCGGAACTAAACCGCATTGCCGACATTGCCCGACGCAAAAACAAACGCGCACGCGTGGCCTTCCGCCTGAACCCCGATGTGGATGCGGGCACGCATGAAAAAATCACCACTGGGCGCGATGATAATAAATTCGGCCTGCCCGCCGCACGCGTGGCCGCATTATACCAACAATCCCAATCCGATATGTTCCTGGACCCCGTGGGGATCAGCCTGCATATCGGGTCGCAACTCACATCGCTGGACCCTTATGCCGAAGCGTTCCAGAAATTGTCCGATTTCGTTTATGAATTGCGCAACAACGGCATGGATGTCCGCCGCACCGATCTGGGTGGTGGTTTGGGCATTGTGTATGAGGACGAAGACGCACCGTGTCTGAATTCATACGCCGCACTGATCCGCGATCTGGTTCTGCCGCTGAATACCGAAATCATTCTGGAACCGGGGCGTTTGCTGGTCGGCAAGGCCGGTCTTCTGGCCAGCCGCGTTTTGTACGTAAAGGAAACGGATACGCACCGTTATCTGGTTCTGGATGCCGGGATGAATGATTTGATGCGCCCGGCTTTGTATGACGCGTTCCACGCCATTCGTCCGGCTGGCCCGCAGCGCGAAGGGGACTATATGACTTACGATGTGGTCGGCCCCGTTTGTGAAACCAGCGACACCTTCGCCCGCGCCCGGTCCCTGCCCCCGTTGCACCATAACGACGTGGTGGCGATCATGGATACGGGGGCGTATGGCGCATCGATGGGATCGACCTATAACACACGCCCGCGCGCGGCGGAAATTCTGGTCGATGGATCGAATGTCGCCGTGATCCGCGCCCGCGAAACACTGGATTCCATGTTGGCCGCCGAACACATTCCGACATGGCCAGCCAGTAAACCGGATAAAACAGGGACATGACCCACACACCGCGCCATGATGACCCGCAGGACAAACACCGCCGCCCGATAAAATTATCGGCGCGTCTGGGTTTTCTGCGCGCCATTGCGGCGTGGGTGATCGCGGCGGAACGCGGCACGGCGTCCATCTGGCGCATCGTTGTCTGGGCCATGGCGTTTGCCGGTTTGTGGATGTTACAAATTCCGCAAATGTTCGGCATGGCGGGTTCCATCATCGCGCTGATCATTTTCGTGGTGGGGCTTGTCTACATTCCGTGGCGGTATAGTCCGCGCTTCCAAATGCCGCGCCCGGTCGATATTGACCGCCGACTGGAAATTGACAGCGGCCTGTCCCACCGTCCGTTAAGCCAATCGCATGACCGTCTGGCCAACCCGCAGAAGGATGATACGCGCCGCCTGTGGGATGTTGCGCGCGACCAGCAGCAAAAATTACTGGCCCGCCTGCGCACACCCCGCCCGCGCCCGGTTCTGGCCCCGGCCGATCCGATGGCGTTGCGCATTCTGGCCGCGTTGGTGGTGATTTGCGGGCTGGCCATTGCGGGCCCGTCATGGACGGCGCGCGTGCACGATGGATTGGTGCCGTTTTCATGGCCCAAAGCCGTTGAAAAGGCTGACGCCATCACCGTGTGGATTACGCCTCCGGTTTACACGGGCGTGCCGGAAATGGTGTTCAGCGAAAAGACGCAGTTTGATCCCGCAAAACCGATTGCCATACCCATGGGCAGTGACATCAAAGTGCGCGTTCGCAGCCATTGGGGCGATATGGCCGCACCGGTTCTGGCCGCCGATGGGCAAAGCTTTGCCATGGACAATCTGGGTGATGGGAATTACGGACTGGTCCGCCCCTTGCCACAGGCCAGCCATTTCCGCATCCGCCAGCTGGTGTTCAACCGCATGGAATGGATGGCCACGATTATTCCCGACACACCGCCGACGATTGCCGTTGCGGGCGAACCGGATATTGGCCCGCATGCCGACGTCAAAATTCCCGTCAAAGTGCGCGACGATTATGGTGTTGAAACACTGGACATGACGGTCACATTGGCGGCAGATGCGGAATCTATACCGCTGGGGGCTGATTATACCGCGACACAAACCATCATGTCGCCACCAGGACAGGATTACGAAACCGCACCCTCCTTTGATCTGGCCTGGCACCCGTGGGCGGGATTGCCGGTGCAGATCAGTATGACCGCCACCGACCATCGCGGGCAAACGGCCAGCCTGAACGACCCTGTCACAATGACATTGCCGGAACGTGCATTCCGCCATCCGCTGGCGCGGCAATTGGTGACAATGCGCAAGCGCCTGATCCGCACGCCGGATGAAGCGGCGTCGAACGTGGCCTATGACCTTGAAACCATCGTTATGTCACCATCAACCTATCAAGGCGATCCGGTTATTTTTCTGGCTTTGCGCTCTGCCGCGGTCCGGTTGCTCACCTATCCGGGCAACAGGGATGAAATGGCCGCTGTTGTTGCCTTGCTCTGGGATGTGGCCCTGCGTGTCGAAGATGGCAACATGACCATGGCGTATCGCAGTTTGAAGGATGCGCAGCAAGCCCTGCAAAACGCCCTGCGCGATCCCACCACAACGCCGGAGCAACTGGCACAACTGGTCGAAGAATTGCGTCAGGCCATGGCTGAGTATATGCAAGAAATGATGCGCGAAATGCAAAAGAACATGGCCGAAAGCGGCAGTGAGCAATTGATGACCGCCGAAGCGCTGGAACAGGCGATGAACACCATGGATTTGTCGGCCTATATCGACCAGATGATGGCGCGGGCCATGTCCGGCGACCGTAACGCCGCCCAGCAGATGTTGAATGACTTGCAAAAAATGATGGAATCCATGGACCCATCCGCCGACATGCAATTGCCGGAGGATGTGAAGAAGATGATGGAGTCCCTTGGCGGTTTGCAGGAAATTATCGAACAGCAGGAAAAATTGCTCGCCGAGACCAAGGACGCCAAAACCACTGAATCCGAAACAGTAGAAGAAAAAGAACGGCAGGAAACCATTCGCCAAGACATGGGCGAGCTAATGATGAAAATGGATGAAGCGTTGGGCCAGATCCCCGAGAAAATCGGTGAGGCCGAACAATTCATGCGCAAATCCGGCGAAGAGCTGGCCGCCAATAATCCCGGCGGGTCCATCCCGCATCAGGAAGATGCGCTGGACCGCCTGCGAAACCAGCAAAAGCAAATGTCGGAAAAACTGCAGCAACGATTGCAGCAAATGACCATGCTGTCTTTTGGCGGCGGTGGCATGCGCACCGATCCGCTGGGCCGCCCGATTGAGGACGGCGAAGGCGGGCAAAATCCGTGGAGCAAATCAAAGGTCGAAGTGCCGGATGAAGCCGAACGCCGCCGCATCTATGACATCATGCAGGAACTGCGCAAAAAATCCGGCGAGCTGACGCGGCCGGATTATGAGCTGGATTATTTCCATCGCCTGATGCGGCAGTTTTAAGGGCGCTTATTTCCCGGCCAGTGTGAACTGCACGTTCACTTCCTTGGCTTCCATCGGAATGTCCGGATAGGTCGTATCAAACGCCAGCGTTTCTTCCGGCCCAATAACCTCGGACGGCGGTTCAATCACCCAGTCACGCAACGTTTCCTCGCCCGACACGCGCAAAGACACGCGAATGGGGGCCAGGCTTTGTTGCTGGGCGCGCAGATTGATGATCTGACCCGTCACACTCAAAACCTCAACACCCTGATCGTTATATTGGGTTTTGGCCTCAACCTGGTCAAAAATGACGCCCGCCATTGGCGGCAGAACGGTCACACCGGCCATTTCATACACGACTTTGGACGGTGGGAATTGTTCCATCACCGCGTCACGGAATGTATAAATGCCGCCCATGATAAAAAGGAACACGGCCGCTGCGGCCACGTATCCGCCCAGCCGGCCGCGCAATTCATAAACATCGTTCCCAATATGGGCTGGAACGGACGATCCCTCCGGGATGGGGCGCACACCTTCGGGGATCGGCTCGCCCACCGAGCCATCATCCACAGCGGATGCAGTTGCAATATCCTCCATCGCACCCGCAAAGGTGTCGATGGCATTGCCATCATCCACACCGGCATCATCCCCCCCGACCAATTCCGTTTCGGGGAAGTTTTCATGCCATGTATGGCCACAATTACCACACCGCACCTTCCGGCCGTTAGGGGCCAGAGAGTGGACAGGAACCAGATAGCGGGCGTGGCACTCTTCGCACGTCAAAATCATGGGAAGCAGTCCAAAAAGGAGGGATATTTCACTTCACAAACTCGATTCAGTATATAGAGTCTGCATGTGTTCCGTAAAGCTCCGTTTCACACCACAAAGGGATTTTCCAGATGATCGCCCGCTTTGCCACCCTGCTCGCCGCCCTTATCCTGCTATCCAGCGCGGGCGCCCAGGCACAGGATGCGGCCTGCGCCGGGTCGGATACGGCGTGCATTCTGAGCGTATTGGATAAAACCGCCGACACCATCACGGACAAAAAATGGCGGGATCAGACATTACGCGAAGTCGCCAAGCTTTACGCCGCCAAGGGCAACACGGATCAAGCCATCGCCATGATTGGCAAGATTGAAAACCCCGATACACGCGCACTGACCATTCGCGGGATTGGTATGGCCGTAGCGCGTCTGAACTGGACCGCGGATAAATACGGCCCGGTCTTCACCAGCCTGCAGACCGAAGCAGCCAAGATTGACCATGCGGCATCACACGCGATTGCACTCACATACATTGCCATGTCCCAAGCCTATGCCGGGGATGATGCGGGCGCGACCGCGACCGCCAAATCCATGACCAATGCCGCCTTGCGTAACAAAGCCTTTGCAGAAAATGCGGAAATTCAGGCCGCGCGCGGTGATGTGGACACGGCCCTGGCCAGCCTAGCCGCCGTGGAAGATGCTCAATACCGTGACAAACAAGCGCAAATCGTCGCCAAAATTCTGACCGATTCCGGGGCCTATGATAAAGCCATTCGGATCGCCAACAGCATTGCGACCCCGTATGCGCAGGCGCAGGCGATGTTGTATATCGCCGCCAAGCAAATCACGCCCCATGAATCTGATCTGGGGCAAAAAGACGAGTAAAGAAGGACGTGCGTAAACTATGATCCGTTTTGAACATGTCGGGTTGCGATATGGCATAGGGCCGGAGGTGCTGAGCGATATTACGTTCGCGCTGGAGCCCGGCTCATTCCACTTTCTAAGCGGCCCCAGCGGTTCGGGTAAAACCTCGCTGATGAACCTGCTTTATCTTGGCCGCCGCCCGACGCGCGGCCTGATCAACATGTTCGGCCAGAATATCGGCAGCCTGTCGCGCCAGCAGACCAGCCCCCTGCGCCAACGCATCGGCGTGGTGTTTCAGGATTTCCGCTTGCTGAACCACATGTCGGCGTTTGATAACGTCGCTCTACCCCTGCGCATCATGGGACAGCCGGAAAAAGAAATTCGCAATAATGTTGAGGAATTGCTGCATTGGGTTGGCCTTGGCGACCAATTGCGCACCTTGCCCAACACCATGTCGGGCGGGCAACAACAACGTGTGGCCATTGCCCGGGCCGTGATTACCCGCCCGCGCCTGTTGCTGGCCGACGAACCGACCGGGAACCTGGATGATGAAATCGGCTACCGCCTGATGAATTTGTTTGAACAACTCAACCGCATGGGCACCACCATCGTCATCGCCACCCACAACCAGCAAATGATGGACCAGTTCGGTCATAACCGTATGATCCTTGATCGTGGATCACTGCGCATTGAACCGGGCACGCGCGCACCGCAACACTGGCCCTCTGCCGATGCCATGGGGAGTGCCGTATAATGACAACCACCCCCGCAAAACCAAAAAAGAAATCCTTCAATCTACGCCGGGAACGCATGCTGGGCCGTGCGACCGAAAAACGGCGCTATGACTTGCCGTTGAACAAGGGGGCCGGGTCTGGCTTCCTGATGGTCCTGATCGCGCTGATGACCTTTCTGGCCATGATGGCCGTGGCGGCGTCCTTTACCCTGTCGGCGATGACGCATCGCTGGTCATCCGGGCTGGAAAACCGTGTCACGGTTGAAATTCCGGCCACAGATATGGATGGAAATTTGCGCGATGCCGATACCATCAACGACATTGCGACCAAAGCGCTCAGCATCCTGCATGCCCACCCGGCGGTGATTGACAGCCAGCGTATGGCCGATGCGGAAATTCGCAAGCTGGTTGAGCCGTGGCTGGGCACCAATCTGTTGAATGACACCATTCCCCTGCCCGCCCTGATCACCGTGGCCCTGCGCCCGGATACGGATGCGCCAACAATGGGACAATTGACCATCAGCTTGCGCAGTGCCGCGTCGAATATCCGTGTCGACACGCATGAAGAATGGCTGACGGACCTGCTGCGCTTCACAGGCGCGATGCAGCTGGGAGCCCTGATGATATCACTGGTTATTGGCGTAACGACTGTGACTGCTGTGGCCGGGGCCGTACGCGCCCGCATGGCGGTACACCGTGCCGATGTCGAATTGCTTCACATCATGGGTGCCAGCGATGGATACATCACCAAACAATTCCAGCGCCATGCCTTGATCCTGGCCCTGAAGGGTGGATTAGCCGGGGCTCTGGCGGGTGCGCTGGCCATGATGATCACCGGATGGGTATCCGGCGAAATGGGCGCGGCTATCCTGCCCGATTTCACATTAAGCGGCGGGCAGATTGCGCTGCTGTGCCTGACCCCGCTCTTGGCCGCCGCCATTGCCACGACCACGGCACGCTTCACGGTTCTGCGGGTATTATCGACATTCCCATGACCCACTATGTTCCCAGCCCCGTTCCTGTGCGCCTGATGAAACTGGCCGGATATAGTCTGGCGGCGGCGTTCTGGCTGTGGATCAGCGGTTATATTCTTTTCCTCGCATCCGTCTCGTTGACCCGACCGCATGACCCGGACCGCGCGACGGACGCCATTATCGTCCTGACCGGGGGACAAAACCGCATTCATACCGGCCTTGAATTGCTGGAACAGGGCAAGGCGGAATATCTGTTCATCTCCGGCGTTAATCCGGATGTCTCAATCATGCAGATCGTCCAGCAATGGAAACCAGACATCAGCCCCATTCCCTGTTGCATCATTCTGGGCCATGCCGCCGCCAATACCGAAGAAAACGCGCATGAGAGCAGCCAATGGGTGCGCGGTATGAATATTCATAGCGTCCGTCTGGTAACATCCACCTATCACCTGCCGCGTGCGTGGATTGAATTTAACCATGCTTTGCCACGCCATGAAATTCTGGCCCACCCGATCAAATCCCCCGTTCTAGAAGATGGCAGCCGCGATTTCCTGAAACTGGGGTTCAGTGAGTATAATAAAACCCTGATGACATGGGTGCGGCAGAATATTTTTGACATTGACCTCTGGCGCGCACAGAAGAACAAAAAAGAACAACAGCAATGAAAACGATCGAAATCTTTCTGCGCTCTACGATCTTCAACATTTTTTTCTTTGGCGTGACCGCCATCATGGCGATCAGCCTGCTGCCCACCGCCTTGCTGCCGCGCCGGGTATTTATGGGGGTGGTCTGGTCATGGGTGCGTGTCGTTCATATCTTGGAACGCTTTATCCTGAATCTGGACTACGAAGTGCGCGGCCTGGAACATTTTCCACGGGACCGCACCGTTATCATCGCCGCAAAACACCAATCGGCTTATGAAACATTCAAACTGCACATCCTGTTCAATGATCCGGCCATTGTTTTAAAGCGCGAATTGCTGCGTATTCCGGTCTGGGGGCTTTACCTGTCTAAAATCGATCCGATTGCGATTAACCGTTCCGAGCGCGGCGATGCCCTGCGATCGCTGATTGCCGCACTGGACCACGTCAAAGACCAGCATCGCCCGATCATCATTTTTCCCCAAGGCACACGCGTGAAATATAACGCCACGCCAGCCGATAAACCATACAAGGCCGGCGTGGCCCGCATGGCGTTACAGGGGAATATTCCAATCGTTCCATTGGCGATGAATACGGGCCTATTCTGGCCCAAACTGAGCTGGATGAAGCGCCCAGGCCGAGTGATTTTTGAATTCCTACCCCCGATCGCACCGGAAGGATCCGCATCCGATATCATGCATAAATTGCAACATGATATTGAGGAACGATCCAACGCCCTGATGGACGAAGCGCGGGAAAAATCTCCTTGGTTGCCACGATGAATAAAGGCGTAACACAGTGGGCCATGCGCATAACCTATGCCCTGTCGGGCATAATCGTGTTGGGGTTCGCCGTTTACTGGCTCGCGTTCTACATGATGGCCGGAAAAATTGTCGCCCGCGCCGTAACCGATCTCACATTACGCGGGTATGACATCGCCGCCCAGGTGCAACCCGGCGGATTTCCCGTTATTCCAACACTGACGGGCTTTATCAAGCTGACCACACCAGATGGCACGATCAGCGTCAGCATTCCGAACCTGCGGCTGCGTGGGTTTTTCATTCCGTATACACGCCTGCGGATTGACGCCGAACCGGGCATATATTTAACCGGGCCGGGCACAGACGCCATGTGGCCGACATGGCGACAAATGGAAAAGGTCCACCTGTCCTTCGACATTCCACCAACGGTTTATGCGGGCATGAAGGCCGTACCCATTCATAATTTTGACATCACGGTCGATCAATCGCGATTCATCGGCAACGGCCTGTTGCAGCTGGACTCCATGGCGCAACCCGCCGGCATGATGAATATGCGTATTGTCGGAATTGATCACGTCATTGAGCAGGTTCGCAAAGACGGTACCATTGATAAACAAAAGGCAATGATGCTTAGCGCCCTGCTGCGTGGGTTTGAACAGCCAGATCCGGAAACAGGGGCCATGGCTGTCACCATTCCCCTTACTCTTCGCGACCGGTGGCTTTATGTCGGGCCTATCATGTTGTGGCAAATCCCGCCTATCGCGCTTGGCCTGTAAGATCAGGATTCCAGTGCCGGGATAACAGGATATCCACCCAGACAGATACAGGTACCGTCGGGATTATCGAGCGTGGCCAAAATCTGGCCTGTCATGTCACCATTGGCAATATAGCGGTCAACCTCGACAAAATGCTGGGTGCGCTCCAAACCCGGATGACCTTTGCGAGACAGCAGGCTGAGCGGGGTCATGCCCATCGTTTTCAGGCGATCCACAATCCGCGCCCGGCTGATACTGTCATCCAGATCGAGGAACAGGAAGGAATGGTCATGGCCGCTGTCGTTAAATTTCAGGCAGCCCACCACCAAGGCCTTGAAACCCGGGCGAGTGCGGCTGTCCACCCCGCTGCCATACGGCAGGCTGGCCACGATATGGGCGATTTTTTCAGGGGATTCACCGCGCATATACGCCCACCACGGCTTCGGATCCTGATCATCCGGCCACGGCAGAACGGCGAATGTAACTTCGCCCTCCTTCACCATCGACAGGGCGTTCATTGGGTTGGCCATTTTTTGCATCGGCACAACACTGCCGAAATAATTCTTGGCCATGTCCCAGGCTTCGGTCATCTGATCATCCGAGGCGCAAACAATCACCTTCACATCGGTTTGCAACAACGATACGGCCCCGACCAGTTCACGCCAGATCCGCACAACGGCATTGCGCGGTAACGCCCCATGATGGCGATCCATCAAACGACGGATCATGACGGCTTCACGATCGGGCTGGATCACTTGAACTTTGTTTCGTCGTTTCTCCTCCCCGATTTTTTGCACCAGATCGGCCCGCTTCATCAGCAGGTCGTGCAAATTATTATCGAGGTCATCGATTTCACGCCGCAAATTATCAACGCTATCGACCATGGGACACTCCGGAAGAAAGAAAAAATGGAAGGGATTAACCATAGCAAGGCCAATGCCGCACCGCAAGGCAAACCGGTTGATCGGTTCGGCTTATCCCTGTTCCCGCCGTCCGCCGCTCAACGCATTGGGCACCAGAATTCGCCGCCCACGAATTTTAACCTTGGATGTTTGCGCGACAGGTGTGCCCGCATAAAGCTGTTTGCTGAATTCCGCGATATGCAGACCGCACAATCCCGGCATGATCCGCGCCCCGATCCGCTCCATAAACCAGAAGGTTCGCAGCATCAGGAACGTGCGTACCGGCGGCAGGAATAACGCCCGCTCGGTTCGTTCATGCACGAAAGAGTGATCACGGAACAATTGCACGATTTGCGACGCGGAAAACGGTTGTCCCTGACCAAACGGGGACCAATCCGCCCGCGCCCAGAACCCCAAACGATTGGGCACGACAACGATAATCCGCCCACTGCTTTTCAACACGCGCCACAATTCCTGTAAATTCGGGGACAGGATTTCGGCATGTTCCACGCTGTGCACCAGCAAAATGCGGTCCACAGATTCGGTTTCCAGCGGCAATTCGGATTCTTCGGCCAGACACACCAGATTTTTCTCATGACGTGGCCAGACGCGCGCCCCCAGACGTGCGGGCATCACAGCAATGACACGTTCCGCATCCTTCATATACGGGCGCAAATAGGGTGTGGCATACCCACAGCCCAGAACGCGCAAACCCTTTACATCCGGCCACATGGGAATCAGGTGATCGAGCAAAATCCGTCGCACCAGCCGGCCAGATCGACTGTCGTAAAAAGCCTTCAGATCATAAATCGATCCCGTGCTCATCCACGCCCCAGATAGGTTTCAAGTTGCGGGATCAATGGCAGGTCGGCTTCCGGCATCGGCATGGCATACATTTCATGCGGGAATGCCCATTTCAATCCGGCATGCTCATGCATTTGCGGCTCACCGCGCCAGACACGGCACGCATAAAGCGGCATGATCAAATGAAAATCATCATAGCCATGCGATGCCATGCCAATCGGCGTGTAACAGCACGGGCGCGTTTCAACACCCAATTCTTCTTCTATCTCGCGCATCAGGGCAAATTCGGGGGTTTCACCCTGCTCCATCTTGCCGCCCGGAAATTCCCACAGCCCTGCCATGGCTTTTCCCTCGGGCCGTTGCGCCATCAGCACGCGCCCATCCGCATCAATCAACGCCGCCGCAACAACGAACACCGTGCGTTTAGGCGCACAGGTCGGGCGCGGCAGATCCAGCGCCTCTTCACACGAAATCGATTTCTTTACAAAGCGGACCATAATTTCTCTTTCAGACAAACCCCCTCACCAATCTTTGGCGAGGGGGTTGCGTATTGTTTAAACCGTTACACCAAAAATTACGGTGTTGCCGGAGCCGGGGTTTCAGCCGGAGCCTCAACCGGAGCAGCCTCAGCAGGCGCTGCTTCAGCCGGGGCGGCTTCTGTCGGTGCAGGGGCGGCCTCTGCCTTCGGCGCATCGGCGACAATCGGTTTGCCGTTGATATCGAAGCGTTCAATTTTCGCTTCTTTCTGCCATTCCTGAACCATACGGCCCAGCTCTTCCTGGCGCAACTTGGCTTCGACTTGCGGCTTCACGTCTTCAAAGGCCGGAGCCGGACGGTTACGCTTGTCTTCCAGCTTGATCACATGCCAGCCGAATTGGGTTTTCACCGGAGTTTTGGTGTATTCGCCAACTTTCAGACCAAAGGCCGCGTTGGAAAATTCCGGGATCATGTCACCCTTGGTGAAATACCCCAGATCGCCGCCGTTTTCAGCCGTCGGACCCGTGGAGTTTTCACGGGACAGGGTCTCAAAATCAGCCCCGCCATCCAGCTTGGTGATCAGCTCTTTCGCCTTGTCTTCGCTTTCTACCAGAATGTGGCGTGCTTTCGCTTCTTCCACGTTGCCCATCTGTTTGACCAGAGAGTCATATTCGGCTTTCAGCTTCGCTTCGCTGATGCCTTTATCCAACTGGCGTTGAACGTAGATGTTACGAACAATCTGGCCCTTGGCCATTTCCATCATTTTCACAACTTCGGGATCTTGCTCCAGCGAAGCGCCAGCGGCCTTCTGGTCAACGATCTTGTTGTTGATGACTTGTTCCTGCGCCATCGGGAACAATTGATCCAACGGCATGGCGCGCATGTTTTCCGGCAGAGCGGCAATAAAGCCCAGAACATCGCTACGGGTGACGTCTTCGCCAGCAACTTTGGCAACAACCGGGTTGCCTTGGATGATTTCACCCGCTGGGGTCTGGATCGTTTCGCCTTCAGCCGGTGTCGCCGCGGCGGTATCGGCCGGGGTTTCAGCGGCGGTCGCCGCTGGCTTATCGGATTCGTTCACACCCTTACCGGACAGGAATACAAACCCGCCCGCACCAATCGCCAGAACGGCCACAGCCGCCAGTGCAATCACGGTTTTAGATTGGCCTTGTTTGTTTTCAGCAGTCATAAAAGACTCTCCTTAATAGCATTTTTCGTATTACGTGAACCACGTACCCGGTCAGACTGACCATGAAAAAGGGCGTAAATATGGTGTGGTGATTCTGGACTCTATAGGGGGTTCAACACAGAATAAAGCCGCCATGTCCGGGTTGTCCCCATCCTATGGGCTACAAGAGGGGCGAAGTTATCCACCGCCCTTCTTGCCTTTCCGTTGACGTGGGCTGGGCGGAGTTCTATATCTTCACTCGTAAAAATGGCGAAAATCCCGTGTTATTGAGGGGTTTCCTCTTATTTTCCATACATCACAAAGGATACGATGTTGCTCGCCCTCGCCCAGAAAATTTTTGGTTCCAGTAATGACCGTATGGTCCGCTCCGTCGCCCGCCACGTTGAGCCGATCAACGCGCTGGAAGCCAAGTACCAAGCCATGTCCGATTCCGAATTGCGGAATCAAACCGCGTTGTTCCGCGACAAATTGGCCAGCGGTGAAAAGCTGGACAATCTTTTGCATGACGCGTTCGCCGTTGTGCGCGAAGCCGCAAAACGCACACTGGGTCAACGCCATTTCGATGTGCAGTTGATGGGTGGTGCCGTTTTGCATTCCGGTAAAATTGCCGAAATGCGTACGGGTGAAGGTAAAACATTGGTGGCCACACTGGCCGCGTATCTGAACGCTCTGCCCGGCAAAGGCGTGCACGTTGTAACGGTCAACGATTATCTGGCCAAACGTGACGCGGAATGGATGGGCCAGGTTTACCGCTTCCTCGGCCTGACCGTTGGCTGCATCGTGCATGATATGAAGGATCAGGAGCGCAAAGCCGCCTACGCCGCCGATATTACCTACGGCACGAACAATGAATTCGGCTTCGACTACCTGCGCGACAACATGAAATACCGCCTGGACGCGATGGTCCAGCGCCCATTCCATTTCGCCATCGTCGACGAAGTGGACTCCATTCTGGTGGACGAAGCACGGACACCGTTGATCATCTCCGGCCCGGCCGAAGATTCATCGGAGATGTACACGGCCATCAATAAAATCATTCCGAAGCTGATCGCCGAAGATTTCGATCTGGATGAAAAACAGCGCAGCGTCGCCCTGACCGATCAAGGGACCGAGCATGTGGAAGATTTGCTGCGCCAAGCTGGCCTGTTGCAGGATGGTGGCACGATGTATGATGCCGGCAACGTCACGCTGGTCCACCACGTGAACCAGGCCCTGCGCGCGCACAAGCTGTTTGCCCGCGACCGCGATTACATCGTGAAGGATGACAAGGTCATCATCATCGACGAATTCACGGGCCGTATGATGGAAGGCCGCCGTTTCTCCGAAGGTCTGCACCAGGCGTTGGAAGCGCGTGAAGGCGTGAAGATCCAGAACGAAAACCAGACGCTGGCTTCTATCACCTTCCAGAACTATTTCCGCATGTACCCGAAACTGGCGGGCATGACCGGTACGGCCATGACCGAAGCGGCGGAATTTGAAGAGATTTACAAACTGGGTGTCGTGGATATTCCCACCAACAACCCGGTCGCCCGTATCGATCACAACGACAAAATCTATAAATCCCTGCGGGAAAAAGAAGATGCCGTTGTAAAACTGGTTCAGGAATGCCGCGATCGCAACCAACCGGTTCTGGTCGGCACCGTGTCGATTGAAAAATCGGAACAATTGTCCGAGAAACTGAAAAAGGCTGGCATCCCGCACAACGTGCTGAACGCCCGCCACCACGAACAGGAAGCCTATATCATCTCCCAAGCCGGTCGCCCCGGCGCGGTGACGATTGCCACCAACATGGCCGGTCGTGGGACCGACATTCAGTTGGGCGGTAACCTGCAAATGCGCATCGCCGCCGAAATCGACGATACGTTGCCGGATGATCAGAAACAGGCCCGTATCACCACCCTGACCGCCGAGATTGAGCGCGACCGCGAAATTGTACGCAGCGCGGGCGGTTTGTATGTGATTGGGACGGAACGCCACGAATCCCGCCGGATTGATAACCAGCTGCGTGGCCGTTCGGGCCGCCAGGGTGATCCGGGTGCCACCATGTTCTTCCTATCGCTGGAAGATGATTTGATGCGCATTTTCGGGTCCGAAAAAATGGAAATGCTGCTGGGGAACAAACAGATTGGCCTACGCGAAGGCGAAGCCCTGGTTCACCCGTGGATTTCCAAAGCGCTGGAACGCGCCCAGGCCCGCGTGGAACAGCAGAACTTTGAAATTCGTAAAAACCTGCTGAAATTCGACAACGTCATGAATGACCAGCGGAAAGTGATTTACGAACAACGCCGCGAAATCATGGATGCCGATGATGTCGAAGACATCGTTGCCGGTATGCGCCATGAAGTGATCGAAGATATGGTCATGCGCCTGATCCCGGCACAATCCTATGCCGAACAATGGGACACGGCGACGCTGAAAGCCGAAGTCCTGCGCGTTCTTTCCCTCGACCTGCCGATTGCGGATTGGGCGAAGGAAGAAGGCATTGCCGACAATGAAATCATCGACCGCCTGATCGATGCATCGGACAAGAAAATGGCCGCCAAGGCCGTGAATGCCGGACCGAAAGTCTGGCGTCAGATGGAAAAAGCCTTCCTGCTCCAATTGCTGGACCAAAACTGGAAAGAACACCTGCTGAACCTCGACCATTTGCGTCAGGGCATCAATCTGCGCGCCTTCGGCCAGCGTGACCCGCTGAACGAATACAAAACTGAAGCGTTCACAATGTTTGAAATGATGCTGGTCCAATTGCGTGAAAACGTGACCACGACGCTCAGCCTGCTTGAAATCCGCTCACCGGAAGATTTGCAGCAACTGGCCCGTGGCCCACAGGAACCGGACCCGTCCAAACTGCACGAAACGCGGGTTGACCCGGCCTCAGCCGAAACATCCGTACCGGATGACAGCATACAGCCGGCCACCCAGCAGCCGATCCGCAATGCCACATTCAATGCGCAGGACCCTTCGACATGGGGGCAAACGCAACGCAACGCGCCCTGCCCGTGCGGGTCTGGCAAAAAATTCAAACATTGCCACGGACAGGTTTGAAATTGAACGCACAGCTACAGGCCCCACGCGCCCTTGATCCCGCCTATCGCATGGTGATTGCGGTGGCCCGTCGTACGCCCTTATCCCGTGGTGGGTTTCGCCGCGCGATCTTGAATTTCATCAAGGCCCGCGTCGATCACCCGATTATCACGGATTTTCGCGGTGTGCCCTTTATCCTGAATCTGGATAACACGACCGAGGCAAAGGCCCTGTTTGGGTATTACAATATCGACGAACTCAACTTCCTGAACGCCGGATTGCCGGATACGGGGGCCGTTTTTGTTGATATGGGGGCCAACTCTGGCTTCTTTACCCAGAATTTTCTGGCCCGGACCAAGGGCACAGGCCACGCACTGGCCATCGAACCCAACCCGAAAATGTGCGCCCGCATCCGCGCCAATTACGAAATTTTACAAGCCCAGAGCAAGACAGGCGTCTCCAAACTCAGCCTTGAACAGTGCGCCGTCGGTGATGTCAGCGCGGTGATGGAACTGGATTTATCAACCGGCTATGGCGGTGCCCATGCCACGGATGAAAAATCCGCGCATTCCATCACGGTTCAGGTTGAACCGTTTGAAACATTGCTCCGCCGCAATGGCATTGAAAAAATCGACGTGATGAAGGTGGATGTTGAAGGGTTTGAAGACCGCGCCCTGATCCCGTTCTTCAAAAACGCGCCACAAAGCCTGTTCCCGAAACACATCATTATTGAACACACATCCCAGGACCAATGGGTTGGTGATTTGTTTGGCGTCATGAAAGATGCGGGTTATCGTACCGTTAAGACAACACGCGGGAATATGTTTTTGTCACGCTAGCATCCTACGCCGCTTCACCCTTTTTCTTCGGTGGCGTCACGCGGACCAGCGTGATCTGGTTCCGATGGCGACGAACGATATCGAAGCGGAATCCATAAAAATTAAACACCTGGCCAATATCCGGGATTTTCTGGGCTTCGTGCAGGACAAGCCCCGCCAACGTTGAATAATCCTCGTCCGGCAGATTCCAGTCAAATTCCCGGTTCAAGTCGCGGATCGTGACCGTTCCATCAATCAACAGCGTGCCATTGGGCTGTTTGCGTACGCCGGCCACGCTGATGTCATGTTCATCATCAATGTCACCAACGATCTCTTCCAGAATATCTTCCAGCGTAATAATGCCCATGAGCGAGCCATATTCATCGACAACCAAGGCAAAATGTTCCCGACGTTTGCGGAATTCCTGCAACTGGTCAAACAGGGTTGTGCTGTTCGGAATAAACCACGGATCGGCGGCCAGACGTTCAACATCAATGCGATCAATGCTCCCGCCTTCGCTTTGCATTTCACGCAACAGCGCCTTGGCATGGATCACACCGACAATATTGTCCGCACTGCCGCGCCAGACGGGAATGCGGGTATAGGGGCTTTCCAGCACCTGTTGAACAATGGCGGCGGCTGGCTGATCCAGATCAATCATCATGACATTACGGCGGTGGATCATAATTTCCTCCACCTCCACATCGGCCAGGTCCAGAATGGAACGCAGCATTGCGCGCTGTTCCTGCACTTCCTTGTCTTCACCGCTGTGCATTTCAATGGCACCGCGCAGTTCTTCGATATTGTTCCCGACATTCACCTGAGTAATGTCCTGCCCAAACAGGCGCAACAACCCCCGCACAATCCACGCCACCGTTTCGGTCACCGGCGCCAGGATTTTAATCAGCACGTTAATGATAGGCGCAATCGTCATTGCCATGCCATCGGCATGATAGAAAGCGTAGGTTTTTGGCAACACTTCCGAGCAGATCAGAACGATCAGCGTCATGGCAATCGTGGCATAAAAAACACCCGCATCGCCAAACAGAAAAATCAAAACACTGGTCGCCAGTGCCGAAGCCATAATATTGACCAGGTTATTCCCCAGCAACAAAGCCCCGATCATGCGGTCTTTTTTATCGCGCACCTTATTCACCATGATGGCGCGTTTATTGCCTTCCTTCGCCAACGCCGCCATACGGGCCTTGGATGCCGCCGTCAAAGCGGTTTCAGAGCCGGAAAAAAACGCAGACAGGCACAACAGAATAAAAATCGCAAAACAGGACAAACCCAAAGACATTATTTTTCCTTACAAAGACTGATTTAAAACAGACAGAACATCATGATCATCCACACCACCCTGGACAAAAGCCTGCCCGATACCCCGCGTCAATATAAACTGGATTCCCTGATCATTGGCCTTTTTATCGCCACGCATCCGGTCCAACAAACCTTTTTCATCCAGAGACAGCGGTAAATCCATATCGCGCAAGGTCACTGGCAACTCGACAATTTGCAAATGCGCGCGCGTGCGCGTCACTGTATCGTGCGAACAAAGTGACAAACGCGCCGATAATTCCGTAGCCAGCATCATGCCCACGGCCACCGCTTCACCATGTAAAACACGACCATCATAGCCACAGGCGGATTCAATGGCATGCGCGAATGTGTGACCAAAATTCAACAACGCGCGGCGACCGCCCGCACGTTCATGCTCATCCTCGGCGACAATCTCGGCCTTGTGTTTACAGGATGTTTCGACGGCATGGGTAATGGCCTCGGGATCACGGGTCAGCACCCGGACCCCATTATGTTCCAGCCACGCAAAAAATTCCGCATCACCCAGAAGGCCGTATTTGACAATCTCGGCATATCCGGCACGCAATTCGCGGGCGGGCAGTGTGTCCAGAACATTGGTGTCACAAAACACGGCAACAGGCTGATGAAACGCCCCGACCAGATTTTTGCCCGCACCCATATTGATACCGGTTTTGCCACCAACCGAGCTGTCCACCTGCGCCAGCAGGGTCGTTGGCACCTGAACAAAAGAAATGCCCCGCATAATGGTGGCTGCACAAAACCCGCCCAGATCACCCACGACACCGCCGCCAACCGCAATCAACACCGATCCACGATTCACGCCGTTATCCAGCAACCAATCCTGCACCCGTTCAAACCATGCAATGGATTTTGTGGCTTCACCCGGTGGCAAGGTCATCGTAATGCCACCACAGGCCCCGGCAACCTGCAGGGCATAGGCCTCGGCATTTTCGTCCGTCAAAACAAAAAAACGTTTTGACTCTGCAATCGATGGCGGTAATGCATCCATGATCGTATTCAAAACACCCTGCCCGACATGGATGTCATAGGCACGATCCCCCAACGGCACATGAACCACACGGTTATTCATTACATATCCCCCAACAGATCCTGCAGCCCGCGCAGGGCCTGCATCATAATGGCATCGTCATCACCGGACCCGGTATCCACCTGTATCATCGCCCGGGCATAAACAGGGTCGCGGATCACGGATAAGTCACGCAAAACCTGTTCCGGGTCCTTACCAGCCAGCAACGGGCGCGGACGGCCATTGCGTGTTCGTTCGGCCAGAATGGCCAGATCCGCCCGCACCCAGATGGAGATGGATTGCGCCCAGATCAGATCCGCCGTTTCAGGGCGCATAACCGCCCCGCCCCCGGTGGAAATCACCTGTTCCCCGTTATCCAGCAGACGGCGGATCACCCGGGCTTCGCCGTCGCGGAACGCCGGTTCACCCAATGTTGCAAATATTTCCGGAATGCGCATACCGGCAGCCCGTTCAACCTCGTCATCGGAATCAACGAAGGGCAGGCCCAAAACTTGCCCCAAGCGACGGCCCAGGCGAGATTTGCCGGCCCCCATGGGCCCCACCAGTACGATGGGGCGGTTAATCCGCCCCCGTACCAATCCGATCAGGGCCTCGGGGCCCATCCTGTCCTGTGGGATAGTATTCATCCCATTCTTATGCCACGGCATGAATAAAATGAAAATATGGCCCCCACCCTGTTGAATTCAGGCCCCCCTTTGCTACATTGCCCGTATTATGTCGATTCGGGAATAATCCCGCCCAATAAGGAGTTTGACCATGCTGAAATGGATTTCACTGGCCGTTTTACTGATGATCATCGGCGGTTTCGGGTTTGTTGCGTTTACGGACGTCAACGTGCCGCAGACCGAAGTCAGCAAGACCGTTCCAAACGACCGTTTTTACAACTGATCCAGTATTGGGGCCTCGCGTATCATGATCATCTCGCGGACATTCAAAATTTTCATGCTGGGCGTTGCGGCCATGACCGTCATGGCAACACCCGTTTTCGCGAATGACCGCATGGCCGGAACACAGGGCGGCGCAAACCGCCCTGCTCCGGTGAAAACGGAAAAACCGGACACCGAAGCCCCAAAGAAACAAGATCAGGCCCAAACGGTCAAGTTCACGCCACCACCCACATCGTTGCCCAAATTCAGCTACAAGGTGCTGGAAAGCTACGGCACGCTCAGCGACCCGCTGGGCACCACGCTGGGCGTTGATATGTGGGCGGGATCATCACGATCCACCATCGTAAAAGAAATTCCCAACCTGCCCACCGGTCACACCGTGGCAACGATGCAGGACATGACGCTGCGCCTGCTTTTGACCCAGGCCGACAGCACTTTTATTCGCGCCGATGTCGCCCCGGAAAAGGGCAACGACCTGATGACACTGCGCCTGCAAAAGCTGCTGGATATTGGCGCTTATAAATCCGCGATGGATTTGTATACGCAAATTGCGGGTGAGCCTTATCACGAAAAACTGGCCCGCGCCGGCATTACCGCCATGCTGTATAACGGCGAAACCGGATTGGCCTGCCTTGAATTTCGCGCTGTGCAAAAACGCATGATGGACAACCCCGCCGACATGTCCGCCGATGACATGGCGTGGTGGACCGCCATGGCCCCGATCTGTGGCGCCATCCAGGCCCGCATGATCAACCCAAAGGCCGACGACTTCAAAATTGACGAAACCGCATTGGGCGAAAGCAAAATTCTGACTCAACTGCTATCACGGAAAGATTTCAAACTCGGTATCGGCGATGTCGAAGATTTTGCCGCGCTGAATGGTTTGGAACGATCCGTTTTGGCGGGCTTGCGCCGTTATGATTACAGCCGCCTGAAACTGCGCGATGTCGCGACCGTGGATGGGGCCGTGCTGATGATCATGGTCGAAGATCCGACCATGCCCGCCCGCCTGCGCGCACCGTTAATGGCCGAGGCTCTGCGCCGTGGCCTGGTCCACACCGACCGACTGGCGGCCTTATATGACGACGCCGCAATTGATGCGGGCCCGCTGGGCAGCGTGGCGCAATCATGGCGCTCCATTAAAGGGGCACCGAAAGCCACCATCGACGCCACATTGCCCGGATTGATGAATTTTGACGCCCGCACGCCTGCCGCCGCCTACTATCCTTTTGCCGAATCCTTAAGCAAAGCCAGCCCGGAGGGCTTCTCTGGCCGGGCTTTGGACAACGGCCTGCGGGTCATGATGCTGGCCGGGGTGGCCCCGCCGGAACGCTGGGTCAAGGCCTGGAATGCCCGCGAATCAGTGTCCGAATCACGCCCTTCCGAATCATATGAATTGGGGGCCGCCATGGCCGTTTTGGGAAATAATTCACGCCTTTTGGATATTTTTAATAGTGACGCCGCCAAGGCCCGTTTCGCCACCCCGGAAAGCCAAAAAGACAAGGAAATCCTTGCTGTTTTTAGTGGACTTGGGCTGGAAAATGCATTACATAATGCCGACAAGTCCGGCGCTTATGAAAAATTGTTTGACTTGACAGCCCCTAACGATTATGTAATGCCGTTAGGTGGCTTGTTAGAACAGCTCGGCAGAGCCGCCGAAGATCAGCGGCTTGGTGAGACGGTACTGCTAGCCTCTGTGATCCTGAACGATATGGCCCGGGCCCCGGACAAGGTCCACCCCGGCGTTATCCGCGAGGTTCTCAGAAGTTTAGTAACAGTGGGGTTCAAAAAAGAAGCACATGATCTGGCTCTTGCAGTCATTCTGGGCTTAGACGAATTAAAATAGGAGATATATTAAAATGGCTCGTCCTGGTCGTCCGGCAATGCCGAAACCGAAACTTCACCCGCTCGTGGATTCGTTCCTCGATATGCTCACGACTGAGCGCGGGGCTGCAATGAACACACGCCAGGCCTACTGGCGCGATCTGGCTGATTTCAGCCTGTATCTGCGCGACAAAGCCAGCAAAGAGATCGTCGATGCCAGCAACGACGAAATCAAATCCTATTTGAAAGACCTCGGTGACAAGATGCACGTGAAGGGCCAGAACACGGCTCAGATCGCAACCCGTACGGTTGCCCGCCGTCTGTCCGCCCTGCGCCAGTTCTACCGCTATCTGGTATCGGAAAACATCCGCAAGGATGACCCGACGTCAGCGATCGAAAGCCCGAAACAAGGCCGCACCCTGCCGAAGACTCTGTCTGAGTCCGAAGTCAGCAACCTGATCAAAGCTGCTGCCATTGGCGGCGGTGCTGACAGCCTGCGTCTGGTTTGCCTGCTGGAAATGCTGTATGCCACCGGCCTGCGCGTTTCTGAACTGGTTGGCCTGCCGCTGTCCTCGATCAACGATGATCGTCAGTTCCTGATGGTTGAAGGCAAAGGTGGCCGTGAGCGCATGGTCCCGCTGTCTGAACCGGCTCAAAAATCTCTGGAAAAATATCTGGATGTCCGTCAGCAATTCGTTGCGTCCGACGACAAAGGCACCCAGGGCCAGTGGCTGTTCCCGTCCCGTACGTCGGAAAGCGGTCACCTGACCCGTCAGCGCTTCGCGCAACTGCTGAAAGACTTGGCTGATACAGCCGGTATTGATGCAGACCGCGTCAGCCCGCACATCCTGCGCCACGCTTTCGCAACGCACCTGTTGAACAACGGTGCCGACCTGCGCGCGGTACAGAAAATGCTGGGCCACGCCGACATCGCAACAACCCAGATCTACACGCACATCGTGGGCGAAAAGGCCAAGAAAACGGTCGAAGAAAAGCACCCGCTGGGCCAAAAGGTTGTTGGCGCCTAATTTGATCCGGGCCGGAGTTTTATACTCTCCTTTGGTATCAATAGGTTAAGCAAGAATATGGAACAGGCTGACAATTGAATTTGTCAGCCTGTTCTGCTATCACAATGGACCTTCTAACCTGTATGTAAGGAAGACCTATGAGCAGACTTGATTTCGAGAAGCCGGTTCTGGAACTGGAGGCAAAAATTGCGGAGCTGCGCAACACCAGCAGCAGCACATCCGTCAATGTCGCCGAAGAAATCAAACGCATGCAGGACAAGTCCGCGCGTTTGCTGCAACAAACCTATGGCAAGCTGACCCCCGTGCAAAAGGTGCAGGTCGCCCGTCATCAGGACCGCCCGCACTTCCTTGATTACGTTGACTCCATGATCGACGATTTCACACCGCTGGCCGGTGATCGCCGCTTTGCCGAAGACCAAGCCTTGATCGGTGGCCTGGGCCGTTTCCGTGGCCGCTCCGTCGTGATCATGGGCCAGGAAAAGGGCAACACGACCGAAGCCCGCATCCGTCACAATTTCGGCATGGCCCGCCCCGAAGGCTACCGCAAGGCGCAGCGCCTGATGGAAATGGCCGACCAATTCCAATTGCCGATCATCACGCTGGTTGATACCGCCGGTGCGTATCCGGGCGTGGGCGCAGAAGAACGCGGCCAGGCCGAAGCGATTGCAAAATCCATTGAAACCTGCCTGCGCGTACGCACGCCGATCATATCGGTTGTGATTGGCGAAGGTGGATCGGGTGGTGCGATTGCCATTGCGACCGCGGACAAGGTCTACATGCTGGAACATTCCATCTATTCCGTTATTTCACCGGAAGGATGCGCGTCCATTCTGTGGCGCAGTGCCGAACACGCACAGGACGCCGCAACCGCCCTGAAACTGACGGCGGAAGACATGCTGGGCCTGAAACTGATCGATGGCATTATCGGCGAACCTGTTGGCGGCGCACACCGTCACAAGGATGAGACGATTGAAAGCGTCGCCAGCCAGATCGACAAAGCCCTGAACACCATGACCCCATGGGATGGTGACAAGCTGATCAAATCCCGCCGCGCCAAATATCTGGCGATGGGCCGGGCATAATGACCTTGGGCACAATGACACCGGACGATATCAAAAAGACCGTTCAGGACACGTTCGAACAATACGGAACGATGGGACTGGATGCGTTTAAAAATCGCTTCCCGGCCAAAGCCGTGCCGGGTATCAGCCATCTGTGCGTTGAGTTCACGGATGAGGAGACCTACGCCGCTTGCGCCGCGCAGGCGCAGGAATGGGGTACGATCTCCGTTCGCCCGTATCAGGGTCGCGACATTACGTGGTGCCGCCTGAACCAGCCCTTCACCCATGGTGATCTAACCCTGTATTGGCTGGAATTGTTGCAACCATCGAACGACCCAGCGAAAGCAAACGGCGTCACCGCCCTCGTCTACGCCGCCGATACGATGGAACGTATTGAAAAGATTCAAGGCCCCCATCAAAGCGGTATCAAATTCCGCTACCAAAAATTCAGTGCCGATACACTGGCCCGATAAAAGAAGATAAACAAAAACCGGATCAAACGATCCGGTTTTTTAATGCCCGCACGGCACACTTAAAAGGCCGGGGCTACATGGTGCCACCCGGTGCCATTGCAATATTGCACCTTGTTGTGCGTGGTGTTGAAGATGATATCCCCTTCGACCCCCGCCGGATTTGCACACCCGGCCCCGGTCGACCCCAATGTCGGCCCCACCGCATGCCACACGGCCCCATCGCAATATTGCAGAACATGATGGGTCGCATTGTAAATAATATCCCCGGCCACACCGTCCGGCGCTGTACACGGGCCGGAACCGCCAGAGCCATGTGAAACAACGCCATACGATCCCCATGTGGCACCGCCGAGTGTCGGAGAATTTCGTTGTGTTGCATCCCCCAACCCCAAGGAATAGGTATAGTTCCATCCCCAGCAATATCTGGCATTCCCCCGCATACCGCAGGAGTTAGAACCGCCTGTTTCAACATAAGCCCAATCCGTATCTGTTCCCACTTGTGCGGGCGTCGTCTGGGTCCCCGATGTCGTACCAAGGCCCGTGCCGCCATAACTGTTCACGCCCCAGCAATACATTGCTCCGCTTCGAATACCGCACGTATGATCGCCGCCGACGATAACAGTTTGCCAGTCAGTCGCTGTTCCCACTTGAGCCGGCGTTGTCTGATTCCCGGACGTTGTGCCCAATCCGGTTGCACCAGACCCATTCCATCCCCAGCAATAAAGCGCGCCATTACGAATGGCACAGGTCTGCGCCGATCCCGCAGACAGATAGGACCAATCCGTCGCCGTGCCAACCTGCGCCGGGGTTGTCTGGCTCCCTGTTAATGTGCCAAGCCCCGTCGCACCATCCGTATTATTCCCCCAGCAATACAGGGCTCCGGCCCTTAACCCGCAAACATGGTAAGCCCCGGACGATACGAAATCCCAATTTGTGGCCGATCCAACCTGGGTCGGTGTTGTTGTGTTCCCGGATGTTGTGCCCAGCCCGGTTCCCCCATATCCATTCCACCCCCAGCAATACAGGGCCCCTCCTCGTATCCCGCAAGCTTGCCCTAAACTCACATCCAGCACAGACCAATTTGTGGCCGTCCCAACCTGGGTCGGTGTTGTTGTGTTCCCGGATGTTGTGCCCAGCCCGGTAATGCCATTTCCATTGCTGCCCCAGCAATAGGCCGCACCACCGCGTACGCCACACGCGACACCGCTGACAACGCTCGACCCGATGCTGACCGAGCTCCAATCCGTATCTGTACCAATTTGTGTTGGTGTTGTTGTGTTCCCGGATGTTGTGCCTAACCCGGTCACTCCGGTAACGTTGGATCCCCAGCAAAACAACGTTCCATCATTTTTCACCGCACAACTGCTGATACCCCCAACGCCAAAGGTCTGGATATTGTTTGAAGATTGGTTTTCTTTCCAAAAATTTCGCCAAGTCGCCCCATCACAATAGGATGGACGTTTCGCCGTTTCGTTCCAGATGAGATCACCCGCCACACCCGCAGGGCTGGCGCAGGCCGCGTAGGCCGGGGCCGAAGGAGCAAAGAAGAGTAAAAACAGAAAACACAGAATAAATAAACGCACGCAGAACCCCGGTTTTTCGCGACCGTTTTTGAATCAATAGAGGGACCGAAGCCAAAGGGTGGTCCCTGTTCAACCAATATCTGACTGAATTAGGTTAAAAAACTGCCCAATCAAGTCGCCCGCCCCGCAGCCTTATAGACCAAAGTATAGAAAAGCCGGGGGCGGTGATGACGCCCCCGGCTTGGTCTGTGTGTGGAAAAGGAGTTTTGTTTTTATAAATGCCTGCTTAAAAAACGACTTACAGGCCCTGCATGGAATGGAAAGATGGCGTTTGAGCCGGCTTGATGGACGACATGTGCGACGCGCCGCCATTCACACCGTTGCGACCACGTTTGCGCATATGCAACGCGTCCGGCGTGGCCTGAGCCCGGGTCATCATTGTATTGAAATCGCCATGACCAGCGCGCACATGCCCCTGCTCCGTCGTTGCCGCACGGTAATACAGCATCAGGAACACACGGATCGCCGCCGTCAGCGATGTATTCGGGTTCTTGCGCAGCTGGATCAATGAACACACATCATGGATACGGCAACGCTCGCGCTTCGCGATATCACGCAAAGCCCCCCACATTTCCGGTTCCAGACGCACGGATGTGCGACGGCCCAGAACGGTGATGTTGCGGCTGACCAGCGTGCTGCGCCCCGCTTCACGGGCGTCATCCAGCCCGTCCATAGCATCCATCAGTTTTGAATCAGAAAAAGAAACCGCCCCTGCGGCAATATGGTTGGTCATAAAATGTCCCCCTGGATCGATAGATCACACTTTTTAAAATGCACTTCACAACCCGCACTAACGTACGGACGAAACCAATTTTAAGGGGTAAAAATTAAAATGCAACTATGAATTGTTTTTGCAATTTGCCACACCAACTTCTGCGGGTGTATTCAGCTTCATGCTAAGCGCATGAATTTGCTGAGATATTTCAGATTGCAAAATGCCATGAACGCGCCTTTGACGCTCCACACGTGACACACCCTCGAATGCGGCAGACACAACTCGGATGCGAAAATGGCTCTCCCCCGACCCATCATGCCCGGCGTGGCCGGCGTGCTGGGCGGATTCGTTGATGACCTCTAAAACCTCGGGGTTCAGGGCGGATCGCAGCTTTTCTTCAATAATTTCAGTCATTCCCATGGATTTTCGCCCCTTTTGATATGTCAAAATCTTGTAAAAAGCCGCGGCCCGCAACATAATAATGGAATGCCGCGTATACATTTGAAACCCAATTCACCGGAATTCGCTGATTCGGACGCTCCAAAGCCCCGGAGCAAAAGTTGCGACATGCCGGGATGTGAGCGCCATGGCGAGCACAAAGCCCCCAAAAACCGTGGTTTGAATGATTATTACCATTTCTGCTTCGACCATGTGCAGGAATATAACAAGGCGTGGGATTTCTTCTCTGGCATGACCCAGTCGGATATCGAGGCCCATATCATGCAAGCCATGCTGTGGGACCGCCCGACGAAACGCTATGACCCCGCCGCGGCCGCCGCGATGGAGGACGAACTTCTCAAAAAAGCGCACGAAGCGCGGTTCTTCCACAAACGCCCGCACGACCATGAAAACCAGCAAAAGGCCCGCCAGGAACATTTCCGGTCCATGGACGATATCCGCCCCGCCCCGGAGATCGAGGCTATGGCGATTATGGGATTGGAACCGCCGGTCGATTTGGCCGGGATCAAGGCCAAGTACAAAGAGCTGGTTAAGAAATACCACCCGGACGTCAACCGCGACGACCCAAAGGCCGAGGAGCTTCTCAAAAGCATCAACATGGCCTATACAATTTTAAAGGCGGCCTTTGAAAGCTATGAAAAAATGATGACGGGCCGCGCGTAATTAAAACCTTCAGTTCTCTCCCACCTCCCTCCAAAGCGCACACACCATGACAACCAAAAAACAAAAAATGGCACCTCCGCATCTGCATCCGCAGGCGGCGCGTATGAGATGGAGAGCCTGACGGCCAACCACCCGCATTACACCACCATCCCCGATGCGTGGTTCGATGTGCGCGAAACATTCGGGCTGGATATTGACTGGCAAGTGCCGGGTTTTTCCGTTGAACACCCGAACGTACCCGCGCGTGATGAAACGTACCAATTCGACCATGACACCACACTGGCCATCCTGGCCGGGTTTGCACATAACCGCCGCGTGATGATTCAGGGGTACCACGGCACAGGGAAATCCACCCATATTGAACAGGTCGCCGCGCGCCTGAACTGGCCGTGTGTCCGCATCAATCTGGATTCCCACGTCAGCCGCCTCGATCTGCTGGGCAAGGACATGATCGTCCTGAAAGACGGGCAACAGGTCACCGAATTTAAACAAGGCATCCTGCCATGGGCATTACAAAACCCGGTGGCCCTGGTGTTCGACGAATATGACGCGGGCCGTCCGGATGTGATGTTCGTGATCCAGCGCGTGCTGGAAGCCGAGGGCAAGCTGACCCTGCTCGACCAGAACACCGTCATTCGCCCGCATCCGGGTTTCCGCCTGTTCGCCACGGCCAACACGATTGGCTTGGGCGATACCACGGGCCTGTATCACGGCACACAACAAATCAACCAGGGCCAGATGGACCGCTGGAACGTCGTCGTCACACTGAACTATCTGCCGCATGAAGACGAGGTTAAAATCGTCCTCGCCAAAATGCCCGGACTCGACAGTGACGAAGTGGGCTCGATGGTGCGCCTGGCCGACATGACACGGCAAGGATTCATCAACGGCGATCTGTCCACCCTGATGTCCCCGCGTACGGTTTTAAGCTGGGCGGAAAACAATAAAATCTTCAAGAACCGCGAACTGGCCTTCCGCCTGTCCTTCCTGAACAAATGCGATGAAACGGAACGCGGGACGGTGGCGGAATATTACCAACGCTGCTTCGGCGTCGATATCATGCCTCCGGCTACGCGGATGTAATGACCCTCGACAAAGACAAACAACGCGAACTGGATAAATTTAAAAACGCCACCGCGTCGACCTTGCGGGCGATGGCGAAGGTTGCGGATATTGAGGTTGCCTTTACACCCGTTGAAGGCAGCGCGAAATCCCTGAGCCTGCCAAAGGCGGGCACCATGCGCTTGCCCTTGCCGGATGCGGCCATGTCGGTACCATCGGTTGGCGTGACACGCGGGCAAGCGGATTCCCGCGCTTTGCATCTTCGTCACCATGACTCCGCCATTCACCGCCGCAATGCGCCGCTGGATTTATCGGCGCAGGCCGCGTTTGATGCGCTGGAACAGGCGCGATTGGAATCCATCGGCATTCGTACCATGGCGGGTGTGGCGAAAAACCTGTCCGCGTCATTAGAAGACACCTGCCGCCGCATGGGATATGCCAATGCGCAGGCCCGTGAAAACACCAATCAGGCCGATGCCCTGCATATTCTGGCCCGTGCAGCCATGACCGGGGAAACATTGCCGCCCACCGCCGAACATGTCGCAAGCCTGTGGCGTGAATGGGTGCAGGAACGGCTGGGGCCGGATGGCCTGAACACACTGGCCGCCGCGATGGATGATCAGAAGACCTTCGCGCGCGAAGTCAAACATCTGCTCGACCAACTCGACATGGATGCAGGCGATACACCGCCGGATGATGACGACGATACGGACAGCGACGATAACGAAGCCAATATGCCCCTGTCCGGCGAAGAAGATGGCGATGGCGACGACGATAATTCCGACACCGACGCCGAAGGATCGGACGCGCAGGAAGCGGGCGATGATTCAAGCGCCAAGGACGACGCACAAGCCGCCTTCGATGACCTGGACACCGAAAATACACAGAGTGAAACCGAGGGCGAAAGCCCCGGTCAAACCCGCACCAACCGGGATCAGGGATATCAACCGGGCCCGGAAAACCCGTATCATATCTATACCACCGCTTTCGATGAAATCGTCCGCGCCACAGAACTGGCGGATGATGAAGAATTGGACCGCCTGCGCGATATGCTGGACCGGCAATTGGCGCATTTACAGGGCGTAGTGACAAAGTTGGCCAACCGCCTGCAACGCAAATTGATGGCCCGCCAACAACGGTCATGGCTGTTCGATCAAGAAGAAGGCCAACTGGATGCCGCCCGTCTGGCCCGCATTGTTGCCAACCCCACCGTGCCCTTGTCATTCAAGCAGGAAAAGGAAACCGATTTCCGCGACACCGTCGTCACGTTGTTGATCGATAATTCCGGATCGATGCGGGGTCGCCCGATTGCGATTGCCGCCATCTGCACCGACATTCTGGCCCGCACGCTGGAACGCTGCGGCGTGAAGACGGAAATTCTGGGCTTCACCACCCGCGCGTGGAAGGGTGGAAAATCCCGCGATGCATGGGTGCAAAATGGCCGCCCGCCACACCCCGGCCGCCTGAACGATTTGCGCCATATCATCTACAAGGCCGCCGATGAACCATGGCGCCGCACGCGCAAAAATCTGGGCTTGATGCTGAAAGAAGGATTGCTGAAAGAAAACATTGATGGCGAGGCCATCGTCTGGGCACATAATCGTCTGGCCAAACGACCGGAGCAACGCAAAATCCTGATGGTCATTTCCGATGGCGCGCCGGTGGATGACTCCACCCTGTCCGTCAACCCATCCAACATTCTGGAGCAGGATTTGCGCAGTGTCATTTTCTGGATCGAAAACGCATCCCCGGTCAAACTGACCGCCATCGGGATCGGGCACGATGTTACCCGATATTACAAAACCGCCATGACCATCGCCGACGCCGACGAACTGGCCGCCGCCCTGATCCAGCGGCTGGACCAGCTTTTTGACGAGAAATAAGCCCCATCACCCCCGCTCGGCCCCTAGAATTTCCGCCCCAAATCGTCTAAAACTAAGGCCATGAGCACCGATACAAAAAAACAGATTTATAAGCCCCGCCCCGTCACCGGATTCCCCGAATGGCTTCCCGAAGTCCGTTTGGTGGAACAGCAATGGTTCGACCATATCCGCCGGGTGTTTGAATCCTACGGCTTCTGCTCCATCGAAACGCCGAGCGTCGAGGAGCTGGACGTCCTGCGCGCCAAGGGCGAGGTGGACAAGGAAATTTACGTTATCGAACGCCTGCACAAGGACGAAAATGACAAATCCGATGCGCGTCTGGCCCTGCACTTTGACCAGACGGTCCCACTGGCGCGGTACGTCGCGCAGAATTTCAACGAACTGGTTTTCCCATTCAAACGGTACCAGATGCAACGCGTCTGGCGCGGTGAACGGCCACAGGCCGGACGCTTCCGCGAATTTTACCAGTGCGATATCGACGTCATCGGCATCGACACCCTGCCCCTGCATTTCGACGCCGAAATGCCCGCCATTATGTGGGAGGTCATGAACGGCCTGCCGGGGATGGAGAATGAGAAGATTCAGATGCGAATTAGTAACCGCAAGATTCTAATTGGCTATCTTGAATCCATAGGAATCAACGATAAAAGCCTGATCACAATCGTCACAAACGCCATTGATAAAATTGAAAAAAATGGCCTAGAGGCGTTTTATACAAACATGCACCAAGTTTTTGAAGAAACAGCTTTTGATACGCAAGAAATTCTTATTCATCTAAGAGACTTTGGCACACTTGCTGCAAGACCATATAATAACGCAGACGAATTGCGTGACGCGCTTGAACGTAGTCGACATATAAACACATCCCATCCAACCATAAAAACCGGAATCGAAGAGCTTTGCGCAGTGTTGGATTCCCTAGCTGACCTTCCTGATGGAGCCGTCGTTGCTGATCTTGCTATGGTACGCGGCCTCGATTATTACACCGGCACCGTTTACGAAACCGTATTCGTCGATGATCCGGGGTATGGCTCCATCTGCTCCGGCGGGCGGTATGATGATCTTGCCGGGTCGTACATCAACAAAAACCTGCCGGGTGTTGGTATTTCGGTTGGGTTCTCCCGCCTGTTCGCCCGCATGGTGGATCAGAAGAAAATCGACGTGAGCCGTAAATCTCCGGCGCATATCCTGTTGGTCATGACGGCGGAAGAACGTCGTGGTGAGATTGCGAAGACGGCGCAAATCTTACGCGCGCGCGGGTTCAACGTCGAAATGTACCACGCGGCGAAGAAAATTCCGGACCAGTTGAAATACGCCAGCCGCAAAGGCATTCCCTTCGTCTGGTTCGCAGAAGAAGACGGAACCCACCAGGTGAAAAACATGTCATCCGGTGAACAAACCAAAACCGACCCGCAAAGCTGGGTCCTGCCGGAAGGATATGCGCGTCATGAAGCGGCTTAACCAGCAAAATACGTCATCCCGGCGAAAGCCGGGATCTTCATGGGCTTGCTTGAAAAAGATTCCGGCTTTCGCCGGAATGACGATGCTGTTGGGATTGGCCACAGCACCCGCCATCGCCGCCGATTACACATTCGCGCCCAACGGCTGCGAATTCGCCATGACTTTCCCCGAACAACCGACCAGCGCCGAGCGTTGCGATCCCGCCGCGCCAACGCAATGCACGCATTCATCCGTGTTTGTGAAAGTGTACGGCATGGATTCATCCATGCGCGTGACCGCCACATGCAGCCCGGCCGAAGACAACATGTTGAAACGTTACAGCGGCGACGTCATGCGCTTCACGCTGGAAAGCATGGCCAAGGGCAACGCCAAGACATACGAAACCGGATTCAACGATCTGGGCACGGCGAAACAGGCCATCCTGCTGGGCAGCACGCCGAACGACCATGATGGCGAAGATGTGTACATGGCCCAACTGTGGATCGGCGAAAAATCCGTCCTGACCATCGAAGGCGTCTTAACCGGCGTCCAAACCCCGGACAGCGACAGCACATTCACGGGAATTATGAAAAGCATAAGGACCGCCCCCACCAAAGCAACCGCAACAAAAGCGGATGAAGAGACTGAAAACAAAGACAAAAAAGAAGACAAGGCAGAGCCGGAAGAACCCACCAAGGAATAACCCGGCCCTTTGCCCCCTTTTGCCGCTGTGCTACGCTCTCCTCGCTTTCAAAAACAATGAAACAGGAGAGGACGCACAATGAGCGCGGACCCCGTACAATTAAAGCCCGTTACCGCATCCAAGGGCAAAGCCATTCCCAACACGCACCCCCGCAATGAAGGGATGAAACTCGATCTGTCCGTGATCGAGGACATCCGCATGAATTTGAGCGCGATTGAACAGCGCACAGCCACATTGTCCGGCCGCCGCAGTGTGAAGAAAGATTGGCAAGCCGCGTGGCTTTTAAAATCCATCACCTGCATGGACCTGACCACCCTGTCGGGCGATGACACGCCGGATCGTGTGAAGCGCCTGTGTGCGAAAGCCGCTAACCCGATCCGCGCCGATTTGTTGGACGCAATGGGTTTTACCAAACCACTGCACACCGGTGCCGTATGCGTGTATCACGCCATGGTGCCAACGGCCGTGAAAGCGTTAGAAGGTACAGACATTCCCGTGGCCGCCGTTTCCACCGGGTTCCCCCACGGCCTGTCGCCGATGTCGACAAAGTTGCAGGAAATTCGCGAAAGCGTCGCCGCCGGGGCCAAGGAAATCGATATCGTCATCACGCGCCAATACGTCCTGACCCAGAATTGGGACGCGCTGTATGACGAAATGAAACAATATCGCGATGCGTGCGGCGATGCGCGGATTAAGGCCATTTTGGCCGTTGGCGAACTGGCCACCATGCGTAACATTGCCAAGGCCTCGATGGTTTGCATGATGGCGGGTGCCGATTTCATCAAAACATCGACGGGCAAGGAAGCCACCAACGCCAACTTGAACAACACATTGGCCATGATCCGCATGATCCGCCAATACCAGACCATGACCGGGTTCAAAGTCGGTTACAAACCGGCGGGCGGCATTTCCAAAGCCAAAGATGCGTTGATGTATCAAGCATTGATGAAGGATGAGCTGGGCCGTGAATGGCTGGAGCCGGATCTGTTCCGCTTCGGCGTGTCCAGCCTGCTGGGTGATATTGAACGCCAGATCGAACATTTCGTCACCGGGCATTACAGCGCATCAAACCGCCACCCGATTGGTTAAACCCATCTATTTCACGTCATCCCGGCGAAGGCTGGGATCTTCCAGCCATAAGGGACGAAGACCCCGGCTTTCGCCGGGGTGACACAAGAGAAAAGGAAACAAACAATGACCAAAGTTGCAGAGATTTTTGAAACCATGGAATACGGCCCGGCCCCGGAAGACGACAAACCCGCCCGCGCGTGGATTGATCAGCGTGGCGGAAAATTCGTGTCGTTCATCAACGGTAAATTTGTAACGCCGGGCGATAAACCGACATGGTTCCCGGCGGAAAACCCGGCCACCGGCGAAAAACTGGGACAGGTTTACCAATCAACGCAGAAAGATGTGGATGCTGCCGTGAAAGCCGCCCGCGCCGCGCAAGAAAACTGGGCCGCCCTGCCCGGTTTTGAACGCGCGAAATATCTGTATGCCATTACACGCCTGATGCAGAAACATGCGCGCTTGTTCGCCGTGTTGGAAACGCTTGATAACGGCAAACCGATCCGCGAAAGCCGCGATATCGACGTTCCCGCCGCAACAGCCCATTTCCATCACCATGCCGGATGGGCACAAATTATGGATGATGAATTTGACGGGTACGAACCGTACGGCGTCGCCGGACAGATTATTCCGTGGAACTTCCCCCTGCTGATGCTGGCGTGGAAAGTGGCCCCGGCATTGGCCACCGGAAACACGGTCGTTCTGAAACCCGCCGAACAAACCAACCTGACCGCGCAATTGTTTGCGGAAATCTGTGTTGAGGCTGGATTGCCCAAGGGCGTGTTCAACCTTGTCACGGGTGATGGCAAAGTGGGCGCGATGATTGTGGCCCATGATGGCATCGACAAACTGGCCTTCACCGGGTCCACCGACATTGGCCGTTTGATCCGTAAAGAGTCCGCCGGATCGGGCAAAGCCCTGACGTTGGAACTGGGCGGAAAATCCCCCTATATCGTGTTTGACGATGCGGATATTGACTCGGCTGTCGAGGGTCTGGTCGATGCGATCTGGTTTAACCAGGGCGAAGTTTGCTGCGCGGGGTCCCGCCTGTTGGTGCAGGAAAGCATTTACGACAGCTTCGTTGAAAAACTGAAACGCCGGATGCAAAATCTGCGCGTTGGCAACCCGATGGATAAATGCGTCGATCTGGGGGCCGTGGTTGATAAAACCCAACTGGACCGCATCACCAAACTGGTGGACAAGGCCGTGAAAGATGGGGCCGAGATCTATCAGATCAAGGATGCCTGCCCGACCAAAGGCTGCTTCTATCCGCCGACCATCCTGACCAACGTTGAACCGAGCGACGAGATTGCACAAATCGAAGTGTTCGGCCCGGTTCTGTCCGTCATCTCCTTCCGCAACCAACAAGACGCGGTGGCGATTGCCAACAACACCCGCTTCGGTCTGGCCGCAACGGTGTGGACGGAAAACATCAATATGGCGCTGGAAATGGCCCCGGCGATCAAGGCCGGCGTGGTCTGGATCAATTCGTCCAACCGTTTCTATGCCGGATGTGGCTTTGGTGGATACCGTGAATCCGGCTATGGCCGCGAAGGTGGGAAAGAAGGTCTGTATGCCTATCTGAAACCGTCTTACCTCTCCACTCTCTCTGAAGCATCCCCGCGAAAGCGGGGATCCACGGCGGCCAAGAAGATGGATTCCCGCGTGCGCGGGAATGCTGATGCCGGGGATGTTGCCTTGATTGACCGCACCGCCAAAAACTATATCGGCGGGAAACAAAAACGCCCCGATGGCAATTATTCGATGAAAATCGTTTCGCCGTCCGGCGTGATGGTTGGCGAAGTTGGTGAAGGCAACCGCAAAGACATCCGTGACGCGGTGGAAGCCGCCAGCGGTGCCGCCGCCGGATGGGCCAAGGCCACGCCGTTTAACCGCGGGCAGATCCTGTACTACATCGCCGAGAATTTGAGCGCGCGCGCCGATGAATTCGCCGCCCGCATCAAAACGATGACCGATTGCACCCCGGCCGCAGCGAAGAAAGAAGTCGAACTGGCCATTCAACGCCTGTTCTACTACGCCGGATGGACGGACAAGCATGACGGTGCGGTTCATACACCGCCGCTGCGTGGTGTCACGCTGGCCATGAATGAACCGATTGGCGTGATGGGACTTGTCTGCCCGGATGATCAGCCGTTCCTGTCCTTCATCTCGCTGGTGGCTCCGGCCATTGCCATGGGCAATGCGTGCGTTGTTGTGCCCTCAAGCCTCTATCCGCTGGCCGCGACTGATTTTTATCAGGTGCTGGAAACATCGGATGTGCCGGGTGGCGTCATCAACATTGTCACGGGCGACCGCGCAACATTGACCAAAACAATCGCCGAACATGATGGTGTGGATGCGCTCTGGTATTTCGGTGCCGATGATGGGTCCGCATTTGTCGAGGCCGCGTCGGTGACCAACTTGAAACAAACATGGTGCGATTACGGCCTGGCCCGCGACTGGACCAAAGCGGCACAGGCCCAGGGCCGCGAATACTTACGCCGCGCCACACAGGTGAAAAACATCTGGGTTCCGTACGGCGAAAGCAGCGGCGGCGGTGGCGGGTATTAAACGAAGCGCGCGCCCAACAGCCCCCTCTCCCACGGGGAGAGGGTTGGGGTGAGGGGGTACGATGGCGCAGGCCATATCAAATCGCCGTTACCACCCCATTCTTAACCCCTCCCCCTAGCCCCCTCCCTCTGGGAGGGGGAATTTAATGAACACAATCACCGCGTTTTCTCACCAACCCACCATTTCCCATATCCTAAACCCAAAATTAACCCTTTTCAGGTGTAATGGGGGCACGGAATACAAGGGGCTTCGGGGGAACGCACAATAATGGCAACAGATTTCGACTTTATCACAGGCGATGCCCACCCACGGCCTGCGGCCATGCCCTACCCGTCTCTGGTTGAAAGCATGAACGTCAATCTGGTCGTCAACGACACCGGAAAAATCTTCATCCTGCACGATAAAAAATTCCCATGCGTCATGAACTGGGTCGAATATGACACCGACAGCGGCCAACTGGCGCTGGTCGCCCATGACGGCACCATGATTGACTTCGGCATGATCATTCAGGCCCCCATCCGCAAACGCATGATGAATGCGACGGATATCAGTACCTTGCTGGTCGGGGATAACCGGATTGATGATTTTTATATTATGCCGCTGATTATTCGATAACGCAGGTGATATGATGACAACCATTTCCCCCACAACTGTACAGCAAGCGCCGGGCGCCGCGACAACGGTTGGATCCATCGTTCATGGTGATCCGAACAGCCTGTTCCAACAGGCAGGAATGGACACACCGTCCGTTGACACCGGCCCGAATGCGGGCGGCGGGTTACAGAATATGATGGCCGTTCTTGGTGACGCAATTCCGCAGCTGGGCAATATGCTGAACCAGATTTTTGAAAGCCTGATGGGCGCGTTCAAACAATCCGGATCGTTTCTTGATCAGGGAAACAACAACACCCTGACCCAAAAGGTGATGGCAATGGAAGGCGTGTCCGCCAAGCTGGGATTCGTGAACCCGCAAAATGGCGAAATCACCGTGGCCCAACCACAGAACCAGGGGCCACAGAACCAGGCTCCGCAATTGACCAGCCCTGCCCCGCAACAGCCGGGCCCGGGAATGTAATCCGCGAGATTTAAACCGCCCAACACCGCCATATTCACGCCGCTTTTTTGTTTGACAGTGGAGCCTGCCGGGGATTATCCCTGCGCCCGAAACACCCGTAGCAAAAGAGCCGATGATGAGCCGTTACACCCTGACCCCGAACGATCCGGCAACGACCCGCGAACAGATGGAACATGCTGTCGCCACCCATGGCCACATGCGCGTGATTGAAGCCAGCGAAGCGAACATCGTGGTGGATGCCGATGGTGATACGGTTCACGCGTTTGAAAAACGGTTTCCGGACTGGTCCGTAAAACGCGGTGTTGAGGTTTATGCCGAAATTTCACCACCGCGCATGCCCCCCAGCGTTTTAAAACGCCTGCGCGACCGATTGAGCCGCAAGCCGGAATGACCCACGCAATCCCTACGCCCATGATGGACATGTTGCGCAACCGATTTATCGGTAACCGCGTCGCGTCCGATACGCCGACCGTGTATTGCATGGCGGGTATCCCGGGTTCGGGGAAAAGTACCTATGTTGACACCGCGATCGCCTGCGGCGATTTCCCGGCGGATGCCTTCATCCTGAATCCCGATCGTGTGATGGAGGCCCTGCCCGCCTATCACGACGATGTCGCCGCCTTGGGGGCGGCCGCCGCGTTTGAAAAATGGGAAATGCCGTGCCGCACGCTGGCTTATGATTTTCTCGATCAGGCCGCGACGCTGCGTTTGGATATTATCAAGGACATGGGCTGCGCCCGGCAGGAAAATTACGACATGCTGGCCCGGTTGAAATCAATGGGCTATCGTCTGCACATGGTGCATCTGGATTGCCCAATTGATCTGGCATTGGCCCGCATCCAAACCCGCGCCCGCCATACCCCCGTAGCCATGGTGCATGACCGTGCGCAATCTTTGGCCGCCCTGCTGCCCCGTTACCGGGACTTGGCGGACCACTTTACAGTAATTGCCATATTACAAAAACAAGCCGCCTAGACTTAAGCATCACCCAGCCGGGCCAATGCCATAATCTTCTCCACCATGGCGAAAAAGCCATTGCGGCGGTTGGGCGACAAATGCTGGTCCAGCTCCAGATCGCTGAAAATCTGTTGAATATCCACAGATTCCACCCCGGCCCGATCCTTGCCCTCATAGGCGAGCATCAGGATATAAATCAGGCCCCGGATGATCTGGGCGTCGCTGTCGGCCTCGAAATGAAACCGCCCATCCCGCCACCCGGCGATCATCCAGACCTTGGACGTACACCCCTTTACAAAGTGCTCATCGACCTTCAGCGCCGGATCCATCACTGGAACACGGCGTCCCAAATCAATGATATAGCGGTATTTATCCTCCCAGTCGTCAAACAGGGAAAAACTGCCAATCAGGTCATCCAGCGTGGTTTCGGACATGAAAACTTCACTATTCTTTAAGGGCTTGGGTTCATTGATTATAATATAAGCCTAAGGATGGCAACTGGGCAGCCCCGCCCTAGAGCGCATTCGAGCCTTGGCAAGACCTTGTCCAGCTTGAAAAAATGCACAAACTCTATTGGAAAGGGGCTTGCGCCACTTCCAGCCAGTTGGCTAAATTGTAAGAAGACTGATTCTCACCCTCTCTATTTAAGAACGGACCTCCCGACAATGAGTAAAGCCGGATCAACAGACACCAAGAACACCCTGTACTGCTCCTTCTGCGGAAAGAGCCAGCACGAGGTCCGCAAGCTGATTGCTGGCCCGAACGTGTTCATTTGCAATGAATGTGTCGAGCTGTGCACCGATATCATTCGAGAGGAAGACAAGACATCCATCGTCCGTTCCGGCGAAGGCGTCCCGACCCCGAGCGAGATCAAGGCTGTTCTGGACGATTACGTGATCGGCCAGGAACGCGCGAAACGCATTTTGGCGGTTGCCGTTCATAACCACTATAAGCGGATTGAATCCAACACGGCCTCCGATGTTGAAATTGCAAAATCCAACATCCTGCTGGTCGGCCCGACTGGTTGCGGTAAGACCCTGCTGGCGCAATCCATGGCCCGCATTCTGGACGTGCCGTTCACCATGGCTGACGCCACCACATTGACCGAAGCCGGTTATGTTGGCGAAGACGTTGAGAACATCGTTCTGAAATTGCTGCAGGCGTGCGACTACAACGTTGAACGCGCCCAACGCGGCATCGTGTATATCGACGAGATCGACAAAATTTCCCGCAAGGGCGACAACCCGTCCATCACCCGCGACGTTTCGGGCGAAGGTGTTCAGCAGGCTCTGCTGAAACTGATGGAAGGCACCGTGGCCTCTGTTCCGCCGCAAGGTGGCCGTAAACACCCGCAACAGGAATTCCTGCAGGTGGATACGACCAACATCCTGTTCATCTGCGGTGGCGCATTTGCCGGGATTGAAAAAATCATCGCCTCCCGTGGCAAGGGCACAGGCATCGGTTTCGGTGCAGATGTGCGCGACCCGGAAGATGTGAAAAATCCGCAAATCCTGCGCGACCTGCAACCGGAAGACCTGATGAAATTCGGCTTGATTCCGGAATTCATTGGCCGTCTGCCCGTGATTGCCACGCTGGATGATTTGGACGAAGCTGCTTTGATCCAGATTTTGACCGAACCGAAGAACGCGCTGGTGAAACAGTATGCCCGCCTGTTCGATATGGAAGGGGTCAATCTGCGCTTCACCGACGGTGCCCTGAAAGCCATCGCCCAACAGGCGATTGAGCGTAAAACTGGTGCCCGTGGCCTGCGGTCCATTCTGGAATCCATGCTGCTGGATACCATGTTCGAAATGCCGGACAAGGAAGATCTGGAAGAAGTGGTGATCGAAGAGAAAACCGTTACCGATAAAAAGGCACCAACCCTGGTCATGGCCGACAAGAAAAAGAAGAAAGCCAAGGACAAGGACGACGCCAAGGAATCCGAAGCCGCCGAAGCGTAAGCACAGGCATATTCAACAAAATACAAAAGACGGGGCCGCTGCCCCGTCTTTTTTTATGTCCGCGCACTTTAAGCACCCCGGCATATGTCAAACTCCTGATTAACTTGATCTTATTCTTTGCTGATTTATAGTTTTGGGTGGCATTTACGCACTGCAACGGTGCTGCCGCTTTGCGTTCCAATTCGGGGGTCATCACACCATGCAACATCAGGCCAAAATTCAGTTCGATCCAAACCGCACCTATCGTCTGATCACCCGGTCCGACATGGACGGTCTGGTCTGCGCCATTTTGCTGAAGGAACTGAACCTGATTGACGACATCATGTTCGTCCACCCAAAGGACATGCAGGACGGGAAGATCGAGGTCACCGACCGCGATATTTCAACCAACCTGCCGTATGTCCCCGGTATTTACATGGCATTCGACCACCATTCCAGCGAGGCCGAACGCCTGGATGGCATCAGCCCGGACAATCACATCATTGACATCAACGCCCCCTCCGCCGCGCGCGTGGTTTATAATTATTTCGGTGGCCCCGCCACCTTCCCCCGCATTGGCCACGACATGATGGCCGCCGTGGACAAGGCTGACTCCGCCGGGTTCACCCGCGACGATATTTTAAACCCGCAGGGCTGGGAATTGCTCAGCTTCCTGATGGATGCGCGCACGGGCCTTGGCCGTTTCCGCGATTTCGGCATTTCCAACTATCAATTGATGATGGAATTGATCGATTATTGCCGTGACCATACGATTGAACAAATTCTGGAACTGCCGCACGTCAAGGAACGGGTTGATCTGTACGAAGCCCATAAATTAAAAGCGCGTGAGCAGCTGGAAAAGTGCTCCACCATCAATAAAAACCTGATCGTTCTGGATTTGCGCAATGAACCGCAAATCTGGGCCACAAACCGATTCATGCTGTACGCCCTGTTCCCTCAATGCAATATTTCCATCCATGTGATGTGGGGCAAGAATGACCAGAACACCGTGTTCGCCACGGGCAAATCCATCTTGAACCGCACCAGCAAAACGCACGTTGGTAATTTGATGCTGCATTATGGTGGCGGTGGCCACGATGCCGCCGGAACGTGTCAGGTGGACAATCCACGCGCCAATCAGGTTCTGGCCGAACTCATCGAAACAATCACCAAAGACGGTTAAGGGTCCATGCTCGACTTTCCTGTCATCCTCTGGTTTCGGCAGGATCTGCGCCTGCAGGATAATCCTGCTTATCACGCCGCGCTGGAATCCGGTTCGCCCATCCTGCCTGTCTTCATTCTGGATGATGACAATGCCGGGCTGTGGAAACGCGGCGCTGCCAGCCGCTGGTGGCTATACCACTCACTGTCCTCCCTGAATAAAAGCCTGAACGGTACGCTGGCAATTTTTCGTGGGGACGCAACAAAAATTATTCCCGAATTGGTCGAGGCCGCCTGCGCCCACGCCGTGTTCTGGAACCGCTGTTACGAACCGTGGCGCATTGCACGGGATTCAAAAATCAAAACCGCGCTGGAACAATCCAGTATTGCCGTCAAAAGCAGCAATGCCAGCCTGCTTTATGAACCCTGGACGGTCAGCAAGGATGACGGCACACCGTACAAGGTCTTCACCCCCTTCTTCCGCAAGGGATGCCTTGGCCGTGGGGAACCACCTGTTCCACTGGGACTGCCGCATCATGTGCCTACTTTTTTCCCGCGCCTGAAACAATCGCTGCATATTGATGATCTGGACCTGCTGCCCTCGATCAAATGGGACAAGGGGTTTCATGATATCTGGACCCCCGGTGAACATGGCGCGCGCGAACGGCTGGGACAGTTTCTGGACCATGGGCTGAAGGGGTATAAAGAAGGCCGCAACCACCCGGACCGCGAAAATGTATCCCGCCTGTCGCCGCATTTGCATTTTGGCGAAATTTCGCCGCGTACCGCATGGCACGCTGTGCGCCACGCTATGGAGGCCGACCCCACCATTGAAACGGATGGTGATTGCTTCCTCTCCGAACTGGGCTGGCGCGAATTTTCTTACTCCCTGCTCTACACCCATCCGGATTTACCCACCCAACCGTTGCAACATAAATTCGCGGGCTTCCCGTGGGATAAAAATGACAAAGCCCTGCGCGCCTGGCAAATGGGCAAAACGGGATATCCAATTGTGGATGCCGGCATGCGCCAGCTGTGGCAAACCGGGTGGATGCACAACCGCGTCCGCATGATTGTCGCGTCCTTCCTGATCAAGGATTTGATGTTGCCATGGACGGCGGGGGAAGAATGGTTCTGGGATACGCTGGTCGACGCCGATCTGGCCAATAATGCTGCCAGCTGGCAATGGGTGGCCGGATGCGGGGCCGATGCCGCGCCCTATTTCCGCATCTTCAACCCCGTGACGCAGGGCACAAAATTTGATCCGGATGGCAACTATATCCGCACGTTCGTGCCGGAATTGGCCGCCCTACCCGCCAAATATATCCATGAACCATGGACGGCCCCGGCCAATGTGCTAAAACAAGCTGGTGTGGAGATGGGTAAAACCTATCCCATGCCGATTGTCGATCACAAAGCCGCCCGCGACCACGCGCTGGCCGTGTTTAAAGGATTATAATGATGGCCACCAAGAAACCGATTTTACCGCCCGCGCTCAACCCCGGCGATACAATCGGCATCATGGCCCCGTCATCCCGCCGCGAAAAAACCGAAGTCACCGAATTTGAATCCATTCTGACCGCACGCGGGTTTAACGTCTATGTTCACCCACAAACATTGGCGCGCCATCATCAAACCGCCGGAACCACCGCGCAACGCGTCGATGCGTTGCATGATTTGTTCCGTGACAAAGCGATCAACGCCATCTTCACTGCGGGCGGCGGCAACCGCGCCACGACGATGTTGAACCATCTGGACATGGATTTGATCCGCAAAAACCCGAAAATTTTGATTGGGTACAGCGATGTGACATCCCTTCTCGGCGCCATCAACAAGGACACCGGACTGATCACATTCCATGGCCCCGTGGCCTCGCGCCTGCGCCGTCCCATGCCAAAGGCGCAGTTGGATCAATGTTTCAATATGCTGGCCGGACAATCCGCCCCCATCCCGATGAACCGCGCCGCCGTGTTAAAGGGCGGGTCCGTGACCGGGCGGTTGGTCGGCGGGAACCTCAGCGTGATGACCTGCCTGATCGGCACCCCATGGCAACCGGATTTCAAGGGCGCGATCCTGTTTTTGGAAGATTGCTTTGAAGAAACATCGCGCATCGACCGCATGCTGGTCCATCTGGACAACGCGGGCGCGTTTGATGATATTGCCGGGCTGGTCATGGGTAAGTTTTCGGATTTGCAGGACACCGGCAAAACAAAATTCGGCTATTCGTTGAAAGAGATCATCACCGAACGGTTGGATGGCCGCAAAATCCCCGCCATCATGAACGCGCCGTTCGGTCATGCAAAAGACCTCTACACCATTCCCTTCGGCGCAACGGCCACACTGAATGCGCGTGAAGGCAAAACCGCGTTGTCGTTCCCAAACCCTGTTGTGAAATAACGCCCCCTCTGGGGAGAGGACTGGCGAGAGGGCCTGCCAGCCAACGCCCCCTTGCCGCCCTGTGCAAGTTCTGTCACGCTCCTATATCACTAAGACCTGCGTAACCCCTTGCCCCGCCCCGGTGCGCCATGACCGAAACACCCGTGAACCACCCGATCCGCGTCGCCCTGTTCATTTCTGGCAGCGTCCTGTTTTTCGCCATCATGAACATGTTTGTCAAACTGGCGGCGGAGACCGGGTTGCCGGTGCCGCAAATCCTGTTTTTCCGCAGTGTTATTGGATTGCTGCCCATCCTGTTCCTGATGGCCCAGCGCCGGAACATGGATTTGTTTAAAACAACACGCCACAGCGGCCACTTTGTTCGCAGCTTTGTCGGCTTCTTCTCGATGTGCTGTTTTTTCTGGTCGTTTGCCCTGCTCCCGCTGGCCAACGCCACGGCCATTCACTTTGCCTCTCCGCTGATCTTAACGGCCTTGGCCGTTTTACTGTTGGATGAAAAGGTCGGGCCGCATCGCTGGGCCGCGGTCATCATCGGCCTGTGCGCCGTGTTGTTTATGTTGCAACCCGCCGGGAACGGCGATCCAATCGGATCACTGGTCGCCATGTGCGCGGCCATCCTTGGGGCCTTTGCCATGATCGCCGTGCGGAAACTGGGCGATACGGAACACGCTTTGACCATCGCGTTTTACTTCACGCTCTATTGCGTGTTTTTAAGCGGCGTGTGGACCCTGTTCGTCTGGCAGACGCCATCCCTGCTCGGATTGGTTTACATGATCGCCACGGGGCTTCTGGGCGGGCTGGGCCAGGTCTGGCTGACCTACGCCTATGCCAAGGCCCCGGCGGCCTTTGTCAGTGTCTTTTCCTATCTGTCGATTGTCTTCGTGACCGCGCTGGACATCGCCGTCTGGGGCCATATTCCGCCATGGCAGGTCGGTGTAGGCAGTGTGATTGTGATGGGCTGCGGAATGTATATCGTCTACCGCGAAACCCGCAAACGCGCCCCGCTGGCCTCGGAAACCATGCCCTGCACCGAGGGCGAAGCCGCCCCGACAGAAGCCGATCGGATCAATCCGGTTTAAGGGGTCTTTATTTCCCGTTCCGCCCGTGGCATAAAACCCCCGCGTAACATTAGGGAATTGCCGCCATGACCTTTGTTGTCACCGATGTCTGCATCATGTGCAAACACACTGATTGCGTCGAAGTCTGCCCCGTAGATTGCTTCTACGAGGGGGAAAACACATTGGTCATCCATCCCGACGAATGCATTGATTGCGGCGTGTGCGAGCCGGAATGCCCTATTGACGCAATCAAGCCGGATTCCGACCCGGAAGCCGATAAGTGGCTGGAAATGAACAGAAAATACTCTGAACTCTGGCCCGTCCTGACCCGGAAGAAGGACGCCATGCCCGACGCCGAAAAATATAAGGACGTAAAAAATAAATATCAGGACTGGTTTAGCCCGAATCCGGGCGAAGGCGACTAACCGCGCATTCAAAACCCCTGTGTTTCTGCGGAATATGCCCCTGCATACGCCGTTATTTTTCATATAAACATAAACCTTGAAATTTTACCTTTTTTTCATTATATTGTCCGACATGCTCAACGGCGGGCGCGTGCGGGACGCTAGTTCATCCCCTGTCTCAGCTTCCTTCCATAAGGATCTGAAACGCCTCGCTTTCGCCGTTTCGCAGCCCGCCGGACACCCGGCCAGAATTTGAGTAATGGACCCCTATCAGACGGAGAAGGTGCAGACCATGGCGAATGATAATGTTGACTTCCGCAAAGGCGACTATGTTGTATACCCGGCCCACGGTGTTGGTCAGGTCGAAGGGATTGAAACCCAGACGATCGGCGGGATGGAAGTCAAACTGTATGCCGTGACGTTCGAAAAAGACCGCATGCGCCTGAAGATCCCAGTGTTCAAGGCGAAAACCGCTGGCCTGCGCAAGCTGAGCTCCAGCGACCGTTTGAAAGACGCAATGAAGACCCTGCAGGGTCGCGCACGCGTGCGCCGCACCATGTGGAGCCGCCGCGCTCAGGAATACGAAACCAAAATCAATTCCGGCGATCCGGTTGCGATTGCCGAAGTTCTGCGCGACCTGAAACGCAGCAACGACGAAACCGAACAATCCTACAGCGAACGCCAAATCTATCAGAGCGCGCTGGAGCGTCTGGCCCGCGAAGTTGCCGCCGTTCAGAAAATCACGGAAGTGAAAGCCGCTGAACAGCTGGAAGACATGCTGGGCAAAAAGAAAGATAAAGCCGTGAAAGAAGACGACGTGGAAAAAGAAGCCGCGTAATTCACCGCACAGATTTTATCCCCCCAAGGATAACCAAGGGAGCGCGAACGCAGGTTCGCGCTTCTTTGTTTTTATAGGCTCGCACCCGATATTCAGCATCCCCGTGAAAACGGGGATCCACAAATTTCAGGCCCCATGGATTCCCGCTTTCGCGGGAATGCTATTGATCAAATTTGTTTTCCGTTCAGATCCATACACAAAACTCTTCACCCACAACATCATCACAGCGCCACACAACAACACGCTGATTCTGTGGAGCTTTTCGTGCTATGACATAAAAATACTCTTGTGTGCCACAGGCCCCCTCCTATACTAGGAATTGATTCTGCACCTGTGGAATCAGCGTTTTGCCCATCACCCTTTTATTATTGGTTCGCTTCCATCGTGTCCGTCTGCGACCTTGTCAAAGATCAACGCTTCGCCGCCCTGGGAAACCCCCGGCGCATTTGGGCCATTTCCGCCATTCACGCCGAAGCAGACCGATTGGTGGCGTTGCACGATTCCATCTATCCGCAACTGGAAGCGGGCGACCGCATTGTCTACCTGGGCAACTATTTCGGTCATGGGACCGAAGCCACCCGGACGATTGATGAAATCCTCACCTTCCGTCGCAACGTTCTGGCCATGCCGGGATGGATGCCATCCGACATCGCGTATTTGCGCGGCGGCCAGGAAGAAATGTGGGAAAAGCTGGTCCAACTGCAATTCGCGCCCAACCCGCGTGAAGTTCTGGAATGGATGCTGGATCACGGCCTGTCGGCCACGCTGGAATCCTATGGCATGAACCCAACGCACGGGCTGGTCTCCACCCGTGAAGGCGCCATGTCCATCACGCGTTGGACCGCCGGGGTTCGCGCCGCCATCCGCCGCCACCGCGGCCATGACATGTTTATCACCCATCTGCGCCGCGCGGCCTTTACCCCGCCACAGGTGATGGAACTGGCGGCCACAGGCACCGGCGGAGCCTATGCCCGCGCGATGGACGACTCGGCGGCCCCGATGCTGTTCGTCCATGCCGGATTGAACCCCAACCGCCCGCTTCAGGATCAGGGCGACGCCCTGTGGTGGGGAGGCCGGTCCTTTGACGCAATTCATACGCCTTATGATCCCTTTGAAAAAGTAATCCGGGGGTTTGACCCGAACCAGGGTGGGCTCCATATCAATGGTGTAACGGCCACTCTGGATGGCGGGTGCGGCTTTGGCGGGCCTTTGGTCTGCGCCGGGTTTGACCGTTATGGCGAGGTTTTTTCTCTAATCGAATCATAAGGTTAGAGAAAACGGCCAATTTACCCAATTCTGCCCATTTCTCCGCCACATTCCTGCCCATATTTTAGAAGATACTAAACTATGCGGTTCGGTTCCCATATTCTTTGTAAGAATCCCGCAAGTTTGACCCTATACCCTTGAAGAGTAGACAGACGACAAGCCTGTTACCAGAAAGGACGCCCCCATGGCCCATATAGATGATCAAGGCACGCAGAAAGCCAATCTAAGCTATATCCGGACCTCAATGAACGAGCCGTTGCTGGAACGCGACCATGAGCTCGACCTCGCCCGCCGCTGGCGCGAGGACGGGGATGAGCACGCACTGCACGAACTGGTCCGCTCTTATACCCGCCTGGTGATTGCGATGGCGTCGCGCTTCCGCAATTACGGCCTGCCCCTGGGCGATTTGATCCAGGAAGGCAATATCGGGCTGATGCAAGCCGCCAACCGTTTTGAACATGACCGTGGCGTGCGGTTTTCGACCTATGCCACATGGTGGATCCGGTCCGCCATGCAGGATTACGTCCTGCGCAACTGGTCGATTGTTCGCACGGGCACGACGGCTGCGCAAAAATCCCTGTTCTTTAACCTGCGCCGTTTGCGCTCCAAGATTGAAGCCGCCTCTGAACGCGAAGGCCTGACCAGTGAAGGTCGCGCCCAGATCGCCAAAGAGCTGAAAGTCAATCTGAAGGACGTAGAAGATATGGAAGGCCGCCTGTCCGCATCCGACCACTCCCTGAATGCCCGTATCGGCATGGATGGCGAAGATGAGTGGCAGAGCCTGCTGTCCGATGAACGCCCGAACCCCGAAGAAATCGTGATCGGGATGAAGGACGCGCAGACACGGTCCCAGTGGCTGAACGAAGCTCTGTCCGAACTGAGCGACCGCGAACGCACCATCATCACCGAGCGTCATCTGGGCCACGAAACCGTGACGCTGGAAGATCTGGGCAAAGAGCTGGGCGTCAGCAAGGAGCGCGTGCGTCAATTGGAACAACGCGCCATGACCAAGCTGCGCCAGTCCATGACCCGTCACATTGACGACGCGGACGATATCCTGCTCGAAGGCTAAGACAGTTTATACAGTTGACTACCGAAAATCCCGGCATTCCCCCAATGCCGGGATTTTCTTATATGGTTTTGAACATAACAATATGGGGAATGTTTTGTTCATCAAAAGGGTCACCATCAATGACATAGCCCAGGGATTCGTAAAATCCCCGCGCGGTTTCACGTGCGTGCATGGTGATGGTTTGGACATTGTTTTTGCGCGCATAGTTTTCAGCGGCAAGAACAAGAACACGGCCAATCCCCTGTTTTTGCGCCCTTTCAGCCACAGCCATACGCTTTAACTGAACTGTTGTTCGATTGATCGGGTGCAACAGCAAAGTTCCAACGACCTCCCCGCCCGCCAACGCAGCAAAATGCACATCCGCAATCTCAGCCGCTAACTCTTCTTGCGTGAAATCCAACCCTAACGGAGCGCGCAGAATGGCACGCCGCAAATCCGTTACGGAGTCGTAAAGCGGCGTACCATACGCGACAATCTCGACAGATATCTCGGCCATCCTATTCGACGACGATCTTATACGCCTGCCCGGCCACAACCTTCGCTTCGCCATCCAAACCGTTCAGGGTCAGGAAGCGTTCAACGGTGTAATTATCGGTTTTGGCCATTTTTGCCGACAAGCTGGCAATTGTGTCGCCGGATTTGGCCGTCACGGTTTTAATGCGCAGTGGTTTGATGGATGATTTTTCGGCCTTGGTCATGGACCGCAAGCTGTAGCTCAACTGCTTCAGCCCATCCACCGTGGCAGCATTGGCCTGTGGCGGCCAGGCCATTTGAAAACGATAGACACGGTTGGGCGACCACTGCACGGCCAGCAACTGCACGGTCATCACCTGATTACCAATCCGGCCAGAGAACTGCCCCGTGGCGGCTGGTTTACCGCCAATACTGAGATTTTCAACATTGGCCAGTTGCTCGCCCCGCATCCATGACGTGGTCAGGAAGGTCAACGGATCAACACCCGCCGCATTCGCCGCAACATCAAACACCGCAATTGCACCCGTGGACGGGTTGCGGGCAATCACGGAATCCGGATTGTTGATGATGGTGTATCCATCCGGTGCCGTAAATGTCATGTCCAATTCCGGATGCCAGAATGTCTGACCACGCACAAACCCCTGCGCCGCACTGTCACCATAGATGATGTTGTTAATGGAATTCATATAGGCGTCGCGATTGGTCAGCCCTTCATTCGGCGGATATTGCGCGGCGATGTTCCGCGCATTGGCTACACGTTCCGCCGTTTGCGGGTGGGTGGAGAAATAGCTGAAGCTCTCCCCATTCCCGCCCTTGCCGTGCAGGCGTGCATCCAGCGCGGAATCCATCTGCAGGCTGGTCAGGAAACGTGCCATTGCACCCGTGTCGTATCCAGCACGGTTGAGGTAGCGAATACCCAGATCATCGGCCTGGCTTTCCTGCCCGCGGGAATAGGACGACAGATAAAGCTGGCTGCCCACATTCGCGGCATCGGCGGCACTCTGGCTATCCAGTGCGGCGGCCAGAACAGCAGCGCCCAGCGATGTTACAACGCCATGCGAATACCGTTCCGCCGTATGGCGGCCCGTGATGTGCCCAACTTCGTGCGCCAGAACGGCGGCCAGTTCAGCCTCGGAGTTCGCCAGCGCAAGAATGCCACGCGTCACATATACATACCCGCCCGGCAACGCGAACGCGTTGACCACCGGTGTATCAAGGACGAAGAATTTATATTGAACGTCCGGGCGTTCGGTGTTGGCGGCCACTTTCTGCCCGACCCGGTTAACATAGGCACTGAGCGCGGAATCGGATACCGTGCCGCCATATTGCTTCATCACCTTTTCATGTTCCTGCGCCCCGACGGACGCTTCCTGTTGCGGGGACATCAGGGCCGTAAACTGGCTTTCGCCCGTGGCCGGGTTGGTGGAACAACCGGACATCATGGCCCCCAGCCCGATCATCAGGGCCACAGCACAGACAGACATAAAAACGGGCTTGAATTGAATCCGCATTGGGGCCACTCTCCTCATCATGAAAAACGCCGTTATTTTAGCCCTTTTGATCACGTTTGCCACCCCGTTTACGGGGGCACCCGCATGGGCCCAGACATCTGGGAAAATGGGCGCAAATATGGGCAAAAATATGGATCCAAATGTGGCGTCTTCCGCCCTGCCCCCACAATCATTCAGCCCGCTGGTCGAAACCGGGGCGGGTACGGTAGCTCTCGCCGTGGATGGCCTGCGCCTGACCCTGAATGATGGACAGATTGTGGAATTATCCGGCATTGAAATTCCCGGGATGAACGAAATGGGCGCCGCCGATCCCAGCAATTTCCCATTACAGGCCAAACAGGCGCTGGACCAGCTTTTCGTAAAAGACAAAGATATCATCCTGTATCAAACACGGGACAAGGACACAGGCCGTGTCAACCGCATGGGTCACACGCTGGCCCATGTCGTGCAGAAACCGGGCAATGTTTGGATTCAATCCTATCTGGTGCGGCAAGGGCTGGCCCGCGTGGCCCCGACCCTGCGCAACCCGGAACTGGCCGACCAGCTTTATAAAATTGAACAGCAAGCCCGCGATGAAAAACGCGGGATCTGGGCCGATGGATCGGCTTATGCCGTGGTGAAAACGACAGAAGCAATCAACCCGTCCCCCCGCTTTATCGTGGCCGAGGGCACCGTGGTGAAGGCCGCCATTGTCAGCAACCGCGTCTATCTGAATTTTGGCGATGACTGGAAAAAGGATTTTTCCGTCGGGGTGGAGCCGGATGTCCGCCGGGCGCTGGCCCGGGCCGGGATCGACCCGCTCCAGCTTCAGGGCAAAACCCTGCGCATACGCGGGTGGGTTCGGGACTATAACGGCCCGTTTATCGACCTGGAAACCCCCGCCCAGATTGAATTTCCGGACGGTTCAAAACCATTGCCTGCCCCCGGCGGGGCCTTTACAGTAGAGGCACCGAAAAACCCCGAAACGGATACGGACCAACGCCCCAATGCCGGGATGGACGAAGATAGTCAAAACGACCAGCAAGCCCCCGCGCGTTCCGGCCCCGTCCGCGAATGAGCGGCAGCCGCCGCTGTTCGACCTCTATCCGCCGATCGCGCCGTACTCCAGTGGTTTTCTGGCGGTTGATGACACCCACAACCTGTATTGGGAACAAAGCGGCAATCCCGATGGTGTGCCCATCGTTCTTTTGCATGGCGGCCCCGGTGCTGGCGCAACGCCAACGCATCGCCGGTTTTTCGATCCCGCGCATTATCGCATTATTATTTTCGACCAACGTGGCGCGGGGCGATCAACGCCGCTGGGCTGCACCGACAATAACAACCTGCCCCATCTTGTCGACGACATTGAAAAACTGCGCACGCGGTTAAACATTGAACGTTGGCATATTTTTGGTGGTTCATGGGGTAGCACGCTGGCCATGGCCTATGCCGCAGCCCATCCGAAACGCTGCATCAGCCTTGTCCTGCGCGGTATCTTCCTGATGGAAGCGGATGAGGTGGAATGGTTCCTGTACGGCATGCGCATGATTTTCCCGGAAGCGTGGGAACGGTTCGTATCCATCATTCCGGAGCATGAACGCGGCGATTTGCTGAACGCCTATCACAAACGCCTGAATGGCGATGACAAGGTCGCGCAGATGGAAGCGGCCTTGCGGTGGGCGTTGTATGAGGGAGCCTGCGCCTCCCTGCTCCCGCACCATGAAACATTGACCAGCGATGATCAACGCAACCACGCGCTCGCGCTCGCGTTGCTGGAATGCCATTACTTCAAACATAACGTCATTCCACCGGACCAAAGCCTGATGAAATCCATTCCGGTTTTGCGCAACATTCCGACGACCATCGTGCATGGGCGGTATGATGTGATTTGCCCAATCCGCAAGGCGTACGATTTACACTTGCTCTGGCCCGAAGCCGATTATGTCGTTGTGCCCGATGGCGGACATTCCGCCATGGACCCCGCCATCCGATCCCGTTTGATCGAGGCGGTCGAACATGCAAAAACACTGCGTTAACCGTGATAGAGGAAAACAAAATGACATTTAAAACCATTCGTAACATTGATGTTAAAAACAAACGCGTGTTATTGCGCGCCGATTTGAACGTTCCGGCCAAGGACGGCGTGGTCACCGACACAACCCGTATTGACCGCCTGAAACCCACAATTGACGCGCTGACCGCTGCGGGCGCAAAAGTCATCATTCTGTCCCACTTTGGCCGACCAAAGGGTGTGACGCCTGAATTTTCCCTGCGTTTCATTGTTCCGGCGCTGGAAAAATCGTGGGGCCATGATGTCGATTTTGCCGATGATTGCATTGGCGCAGATGTTGAAAAGATTATTGGCGATTTGCAGGCTGGTGAAATCCTGTTGTTGGAAAACGTACGATTCCATGCGGGTGAGGAAAAGAACGATCCGGCCTTCACCGCTGCTTTGGCGAAACTGGGCGATATCTATGTGAATGATGCGTTTTCCGCCGCGCACCGCGCCCATTCATCGACCGAAGGGTTGGCGCATCACCTGCCCACCGCCGCCGGATTGTTGATGGAAGCGGAACTGAACGCCCTGAACGCCGCGCTGGAAAGCCCGGAACGCCCTGTGGCCGCGATTGTCGGCGGTGCGAAAATTTCGACGAAGCTGGAATTGCTGGGCAATCTGGTGGAGAAAGCCGATCTGCTGATCCTCGGTGGTGGCATGGCCAACACGTTCCTGCACGCCATGGGCGTGGACATGAAAAAATCGCTGTGCGAACACGACATGGCGGAACAAGCCCGTGAGATTATCGAGAAAGCGGTTGATCGCCGTTGCGATTTGATCCTGCCCGTTGATGGCGTCTGGGCCACGGCCTTTGCCGCCAATGCCGAACACGGCGCATGTGACATGGAATCCATCCCCGATGGCACCATGGTTCTGGATGTGGGTCCGGCCAGCGTGGAAATGCTGAAAAAACGCCTGCTGGATGTAAAAACGATTGTCTGGAACGGCCCGCTGGGTGCGTTTGAAATTGAACCGTTTGACGCGGGCACCGTTGCATTGGCAAAATTCGTCGCCGATCACACGGATCTGGGCACCTTTGTTTCCGTGGCCGGTGGCGGCGATACCGTCGCCGCACTGGAACATGCGGGGGTGATCGATAACTTCACCTATATCTCCACCGCGGGCGGCGCCTTCCTGGAATGGATGGAGGGCAAAACCTTGCCCGGCGTTGCGGCGTTGAGCGTGAACAAGAAAGCGGCGTAAGACGTTTCACTGTTCCCTCTCCCATAGGGAGAGGGTTAGGGTGAGGGGTTTATAGGAACGCAGAAAAAACCCCGGACATCCATCCGGGGTTTTTTATTTCCGTTTCAAGAGAAATCGTTTAGCGGCTCATGCCCATCATGCCCTGCGCCGATGTGACCGTCACCTTGTCATAGGCGCGAATGGCGGAGAGCAATTCGCTTTGATCAATAATGCGGTCTGCACTGCGCACACGCTGGGTCAGCATATAGAACCGCGTCATATCGGTTTTCTGCACACCCAACGCCTTGCACGCAACGGCCAGACGATGGCCGCCTGATTCCGAGATCATATCGTGAATGGTGCGCACATCCATGCCCGAATATTCGGCGAACATGGCGATAAAGGATGCGTATTGACCGCGTTGTAACGTGTCCATCATCGTGTTCACGCTCAAACGGCCTTTTTCCTTGTACGCCTTGGCCGCCGCAATCATGCTGGCCCCCGGCATAAAGGCGGGCATATCCACCGGACGTGTAGCAGAGGCGATTGCCTCGCCAAATTCCAGCATCACATCATCGACCGCATCCGCAGCGGGACCAGCAAAGGCCCCGAAATAATCGCGGATGTAATGTTTTAGTTCGGCCCCGACCACGCTGTACAAACGGCGCGCGATGTCTTCAGGCAATTCCTGGCGCATCAGAAGCGGTTTGGCCAGATCTTCGTGATCCGGAACCATTTCGCCAATCACGCTCATCGCATGAACCGGTAATTGAATGGCGTTGTTACGAACCAACACACCCGCCGTCGGAAAATCGCGTGTATCCGCCAGCACGTTGATCAATTGCTCGCTCATCCCCCGGCGACCGGCAATCGCCTGCCAGTAGGCGGACGTTTTTGCTTTAATGATGTACAGCAAATCCATATCGCTCAGGACGTTGCTTTTTTTCAGCACCGGCGCGGCGACGGAAATGTCATCATTTGCCAAATGCAACGCAACGCGCAATGGGACAGTGTCGATGACCGACAGACGTTCGGACAACGCTTCGCGCAAATCTTTCTCCGCCTGACGCATCAGGCTGATCAATACATCGGAAATCAGTTCTTTTTCCCGCGGGGCCAGTTCGGCCTCCAGCAGTTCGGCGACCGCGCTGGTCAGCTCGGCCCGCGCCAGCGGCGTATCATCCGTGGCCAGCTCATAAAGCTTATGGCTGTCATACAGGCGCACCAGAAGCGGTGCCACTTTTGGCGATTTTTCGAATAAACGCGAATCCATGAGTTCCCTCAACCCGATCATCACAAACACCTGTCAAAACGGCCTCTTCCTGTATGGAAGACGCCTGTTTCACCGCCAAATAACCAAGCATTTGTTTTGATTAACATTTTTGACTTGGCTGCCTGTTCCAACCTCTACCGGGCCGGATTCGGGCAACACACCCCACAGCACCCAATCTGCGCGCAAAAGGTTTAGATTAAGTTAAATTGCGAATCCGCCCTGCCCCAAAGGATGTGGGCTAAAAAGGACATGCTTTCTTAAGCAATTCGGCTTAAGATAAGAGAGGTTTTATTTTCAATATTGGGGACGCCTTATGGCCATTAACCCGCTGGGCAATTATGCCAGCCAACAAATCAACAACCCGTTCACCGCCCGCAGCGATGAACAGGCCCGGATCAATGACCGGGATCAGGACCGCCAGCGCGAAGCCACCGAAACCCGCCGTTCGGGGACGGAAGCCGCAGAAACACAACGGTCCGAGGCCCGGAATAACGGGTCGAGCCAGAATCGGGATAACGAGGTGCGCCAAGCCGCAGACACACGGGATGAAAGCACCTCACCCCGACGCCAGGAACGCGGGAGTGTCCTGGACATCTCCGTCTAAGTGTCTTTCAAGTCTTAACTTGGGCTTTTACGCGGCGTCCTTTTCTGGACGCCGTTTTGTTTTGTGCAACGCCACAGCCCTAGACACACCCAGACGGGCGCGGCACACTGCCCCGTATGACACAGGACAAGACAAAAAACTGGGACCAGTACGGGGAATACCTCGCCCTCGATACGCTGCTCGACATTCAAAAACCGTGGAGCGCCGATAAGGCCACGGGCGCGTTCGCGCATGATGAAATGTTGTTCATCATCTTCCACCAGACCTATGAGCTCTGGTTCAAGCAAATCCTGTTTGAATTGGATGATGTACAAATGCGGCTGGGCCGCCCGGTGGTGGATGATTGCGATATGCAGCCGATCGTCAAACACCTGCACCGCGTTGTTGAAATCCTGCGCCTGCTGGTGCGGCAACTCGATATTCTTGAAACCATGACGCCGCAGGACTTCACGGATTTCCGCGACCATCTGAAAACCGCATCGGGGTTCCAGAGTTTGCAATTCCGCCTGATTGAAACGCGCCTTGGCCTGCGTCGTGAGGATCGGTTGCTGTTCAACCATTGCCAATATGATGCGGGATATTGCCCGGCATCGCAAACCGCCATCAATACGGCGGAACATGAAACCACTCTGTTCGACCAGATCGACAAATGGCTGGCCCGCACACCGTTTGTGGACCGGGATGATTATAAATTCTGGGATTCATACCGCGCTGCCGTGCACACCATGCTGGACGGGCGCGAAGCCATGGCCCGCCATGCGGTGGATGGTGATATTCTGGACCGCGAACTGGCCGCCATTGCCCGCAACCGCACGAAATTCGACAGCATCTTTAACAAGGATGCGGATACGTCATCCTCCCCATCTTCTTCGTGGCGCCTGTCGTGGCGCGCGTTACAGGCCGCATTGTTCATCACCGTTTATAAAACCGAACCCGCGTTGCAAGGCCCCGCCAGCCTGCTGGGCCACATCATGGATATTGATGCCGCCATGTCGCAATGGCGGTACCGCCATGCTTTGATGGTTCAGCGCATGGTCGGCATGAATGTCGGCACTGGCGGGTCCGCCGGATATGGATACCTCATGCAGACATTGGAAAAGCACCGGATTTTCACCGATCTTTTCGCCCTCTCCACCTACCTGATCCCCAGCCACGCGCGCCCGCCGTTGCCCCAAACGATCAGCAACCAGATGGGATACCGCTATGGCACCACGGGATAATGGTATGATGTCCGATTTTCGCAAATTGTTTGGCACCGCGTTGGCCATGAATGCCAACAAGCTGCATTTCGCGGCCCACAGCCACCATCTCTGGCCCGATTGCACGCGCACGGCGCAAACGCGCTATTGGGGTTTATCGGCATCCATGGCCGATAATAAATGGGATGTGATTTTCAACACGGTTATTCCAACGGCGCAGGGCCATGTGGCCCGCATCCTGAACTTGCCCGTCCCAAACACGATTGCCTTTGCGCCCAACACGCATGAATTTATCAATCGGTTGATCTCCGCCCTGCCCGATCACCCACACATCATCACAACGGACAGCGAATTTCACAGCCTGACCCGGCAATTGAAACGACTGGAAGAAGATGGATCCATCACGGTCATGCGCGTTCCATCCGAACCGTTCCACTCCTTCACCGATCGCATGATCGACGCGGTGAAATCAACGCCCGCCGCCATGGTGTTTTTCAGCCATGTTTTTTTCAATTCGGCGTATGCCGTGCCCGACCTGAAAAAAATCGTGGACGTCGTACCGAACAAAGACACGCTGGTGGTAATTGATGGATATCACGGCTTTATGGCCCTGCCCACCGACCTGTCCAAAATTTCGGGCCGCGCGTTCTATCTGGCAGGCGGGTACAAATACGCCATGGCCGGCGAAGGATGCTGTTTCATGCATTGCCCGCCGGGCTATGCCATGCGTCCGCGCAATACCGGATGGTTTGCGGATATGGGATCGCTGGAAGCGCGCCAGGGTGATGATGTGCCCTACTCTACCGACGGGTTCCGGTTCTGGGGCGCGACGTTTGATCCGTCGGGCCTGTACCGCCTGAACGCCGTAATGGAAATGCTGAATGACCTGAATATCGGCGTCGCCGATATTCATGCCCATGTGATGGCATTACAGGATCAATTTTTAGAAGGCTTGAAAAAACGCCCCGGCACATTGGTTTCGCCGGTTGATACACCGATCCGTGGTCATTTCCTGACCTTTGAAACGGACCGTGCTGCCGATCTGGCGCAAAAACTGCAAGACCTCGGCGTTGTCACCGATCATCGCGGCACGCGTCTGCGGTTTGGATTTGGGTTGTATCATGTGGCAGAAGATGTTGAAGCACTGACGCAAATACTATCGGGATTATAACACCACCCATAAAAGCATCCCCGCGAAAGCGGGGATCCACGGACGAGCCTGTATGGATTCCCGCTTTCGCGGGAATGCTAAAAATTGTGTTTACTGGAACGCCACTTCGTTGAACGAGCGCAGTTTCCGGCTGTGCAAACGCTCCGGCCCGTATTCACGCAACATCGCCATGGCCAGAAGGCCAATTTGCAAATGTTGGTCCACGCGGTCACGGTAGAATTTGTCGGCCATGCCCGGCAGTTTTAATTGCCCGTGCAACGGACGGTCCGATACGCACAGCAACGTGCCGTACGGTACGCGGAAGCGGAAGCCGTTGGCGGCAATGGTGCCGGATTCCATGTCCAGCGCAATCGCGCGGCTCTGGCTCAGGCGTAAATTCTGGCGCAGCGTCGGGCGCAATTCCCAGTTCCGGTCATCGACCGTCGCCACAGTGCCCGTGCGCATGATTTTCTTCAGATCATAGCCCTGCAACCCCGTGACATGTTCCACGGCGCGTTCCAGCGAAATCTGAATTTCCGACAGGGCCGGAATTGGGATGGAGGGGTGCAGGTCGCGATACAGAACATTGTCCTCGCGCAAGTAACCGTGCGCCAGAACATAATCGCCTAGCGATTGTGAGTTGCGCAGGCCCGCACAATGCCCCAGCATCAACCATGCATGCGGACGCAAAACGGCCACATGGTCGGTGATGGTTTTGGCGTTGGACGGACCAACACCAATGTTGATCATGGTAATGCCCGAACCGTCTTTGCGTTTCAGGTGATAGGCCGGCATTTGCGGCATGCGCGTGAGCGGCAGGCCCGGATCATCACTCTCGCCCGGATCGGCCATATTTTTGTTGGTTGTGATGCGGTTGCCCGGTTCAACAAAAGACGAATATTCCAGCCGTTCGGCGCGCAATTCCGGATTATCGGTCGGCGCCATGATGTCACGGCAAATACGCACGAACTGATCAATGTAGAATTGATAGTTGGTGTAAATCACATAGTTTTGGAAGTGACGCGCATTCGTGCCGGTGTAGTGGCGCAGACGCATAATGCTAAGGTCAATGCGCGGCGCGTTGAACAACGCCAACGGCGCGTCATGCCCCGGTTTTGTTTCGTGGGTGCCGTTGGCAACCTCATCATCCATCAAATCCAGATTGGGTTGATCGAACAGATTGGACATCGCATTGATCTGTTCCGCCGACAGATCGCGTTCCAGGTGGAAATCTTCGCCCAGGGCAAAGTGAATCGGAATGGGCGTATCACTGACACCGATTTCAATCGGCTCATGATGGTTCAGGAACAACAGGCGTAATTGTTCCATCAGATAATGATCGAAAATATCCGGACGCGTGATGGTGGTAGAGTAACTGCCCGGACGTGGCACGAAACCATAGGACAGGCGCGTATCCGCCCGCGTCGCCGTTTCCGTCGTCACCCGGATATACGGGTAACAGGCCGAAATGCGGTGCTTCGGCATATGGCCATCCGCAAAGGCGAAGAAACTTTCCCGCAACCATGTGACGTTGGCGTCATAAATCTCACAAATCGCGGCAAACGCGCTTTGTGCATCATTGAATTTGCGGGGCTTAAAAGAACGAGGACCTTTTGACATGCTTCATTCTTACTCATTTTTATTGTTTTTTCAAGGGACTAGCATTCTTCCGTCCGTCATCCCTGCGAAAGCCGGGGTCTTCATCCATTATGGCTGGAAGATCCCGGCTTTAGCCGGGATGACGGCAAAACTAAATCCCAACCCCAACCAGTGACCGCGCATAGGCATCCGGGTGGAAGGGTTGCAAATCCTCCGCCTGCTCGCCCACACCAACGGCGATGATGGGCAGGCCGAACCGGTCCGCCAGACCCACAACAACGCCGCCCTTGGCCGACCCATCCAGCTTCGTCACGACCAGCGCGCTGACATCCACCATGTCACGGAATGTTTCCACCTGCGCATGTGCGTTCTGACCCGTCGTCGCATCCAGAACCAAAATAACGGCATGCGGCAAATTTTCGTCATGCTTGCGCAGCACGCGAATAATCTTCTGCAATTCATCCATCAGGTTTTTCTTGTTGTGCAAACGCCCTGCGGTATCGATGAACAGAACATCTGCGCCTTCCGCCTTTGCCGCTGCATACGCCTCATACGCCACAGCCGCAGAATCCGCGCCAATATCGCGCGCGACAATCCCGCCGCCTGCACGCTCGGCCCAGATTTTCAATTGCTCGGTCGCCGCCGCGCGGAACGTATCCCCCGCGGCCAGCATCACGCGTTTACCTTCGCGTTTATGCAGGTTATAGGCCATTTTGCCGATGGTCGTGGTTTTACCAACGCCGTTCACACCGCAGACCAGAACCGTAAACGGTCCCGTATCACGACGGGTAAAATCAATCGGTTTATTGACGGGATCCAGAATGCGCGCAATCACATCGGCCAAAGCCGCACGGATTTCATCGCCGTCCATATCCTTGCCAAAGCGGCCTTCGGCAAATTCGGTCACAATGCGCGATGCAGTTTTGGGGCCCAGATCGGCGGTGATCAACACTTCTTCCAACTGGTCGATCATATCCTGGTCCAGCTTGCGCTTGGTCACCAGATCGCTCAACCCTTGTGTAATCTTGCTGGTGGATTTACCCAAGCCACCAACCAAACGGCTCATCCAATTACCGGACGACTGTTCTTCAGCAACGACGGGTTCGGCCACCGGTTCTGGCTGCGCCTGAATCTGCGGTTGCAATTCAGCCGCCGCAGGAGAGGCTGTAACCTCGGCCTGCGATGGGGCCGCATCGTTTGTCGGGATTTCGTCTTTCTTCTTCCGCCAGAAAATCATGGTTTTTCCCGTTGTTTTTGATGCCAACGGTTTACCGCATCCATTGCCAGACAGCAAGAATAGGACGTTTTTATTTTTCGTAATAACCTAGCGCCCGTAATATTATTTTTTCAACTGCGCCACTTTATCCTGTATGCGGCAGTCCCTGAGCGCTTTGCCAGAACGTTCGTATTCTGCCGGTGTATCGACCAAATGATTGCGGCGATCCATTTCCTCGCTGGCCAGCTCGGTGAAATACACCTGAATAAAATCGTCTATACCCGTCTTCATTGTTTCAAAATGTGGGCGGATTTTATCGTGCGGCAGATAGGCATTCCCTTCCATTTCGCGAATGATGGCGGGTAAGTCCTTACGCATTTTCTCTACAGCCGCTTTGACAACATCCACATTTGTTGTGTGATGTTTCAATTCGTGCATCTGGATTTCATTAAACGCACATGTTCCGATCTGGTAATCGGACGGAATATAGATCAGCGTGCGATAGAAAATGTTGACTTCGATCTGCCTGAAATACGGACATTGATAGCCACCATACGGGCCATAAGACCTGCTGAACAGCGATGCGCGGCTGGTCATGGCCAAACCACCATGCGCCTGCCCTTTGGTTACAAATTGTGATGGTTTGTAAACCGCTGTCAAACCATTCCGGGCCAGCCATTCCGCCGTTGATTTTCCACCATCACGATTCAACCACGCAATCGAACGGGACAGATCATAAATTGGCTCTTCTTCCAAAGTCAGATTGATTTTAATGGCGGTCTGCCCCGGTTTATTGGCATGGCATCCTTTACGGTCGGAAAATACCTCCTGCGCCAATGCGGGCGGCCCGGTCATGATGACCGCGCACGCACATGTACACGCCAAAACCGACAAGCCCCGAAAAATCAAAACGTGCCCCCATCAATCCACACAATCGAAAGTATTGCCCGACAGGGATGAACGAACCGTTAAAGCCTCTGTTTCAAAGAAAAACCGGGGCCCTCTCGGGCCCCGGTTTAAACACCACCGCGCCATTACGGCTCCGGCGTATATCCCATTTTAATGCACAACTCATCAACGACCTGGCTGCGCACTTCGCCCTCTTTGTCCTCGACTTCGCTGGCACGGATTTCACCACTCTGAACCATCTGGCGCAAACGCTGATCCGTGATCCGGATCGCATCATAAGACGACCACTCCGCGAAAGCGCACCCGGCGTGACTACCATAATCGGTGTTATTTGCCAGAGCCGACGCGCTGACAACATTGCCAGCCACCACATATCACTCCAAATAAACAAAGGTCGCGCTTCATACACCAGCGCGACCTCGTTATGCAAACCTAAAATCTATGTTTGAGCCTATCGGGGGCTGAACGGCGCACGGCGCAGAACGGCATCCCCTTGTTCGACAAGAACTTGTTGCACTTGGAACAGGCGCTTGTCCCCAATTTGGCACGGGCCAAACCGATACAGGCTGCAATTGCCGATTTCTTTCATGCCATTGAATGTCTTTGTGATCTGCGCCAGGGCATAGAACAACCCGCCATGGGCCACCACCAACGGCGGAGATTGCACAGCCAGGGCACTGGCCTCATCCTGCATTTGCCCCAAAGCCATCAGAACGCGGCGCATATAAGCCTGTTGCGTTTCGCCGTCCTGCGGCTCGTCCCCACGTTCAAACTGTTCGCGCAGGACGTAATATTTCTGTTTGTTCCACGACCCCAGCCCCTGCTCGCGCAGATCATAGATCATATGAACATCGGCCCCGATTTCCGAGGCAACAATGCTGGCGGTTTTAAATGCGCGCTGCAGCGGGCTTGAGAAAATAACGGTCGGCTTGTTATCCATCGTTAAAATGGTTTGCGCCAACTCATACGCCTGCTCGCACCCCTTGTCGGTCAGCGGCACGTCCCATTCGCAACCGGCGACGCGGTTAAAACGGTTGGCTTTGCTTTCGCCATGGCGGGCCATGTAAAACGGCGCGGAAAACGCACGATCCAGTTTCATTGATTCACTTCCTCTACTTTATATCTTAAGCAACGCGGCCAATTAAATGTTGCCCGTCAACGCCTTCGATTTTTACGGTGACCAGTGTCCCTGCATCAAATGAACCCTCCGCCAGTTTGACCTCGGCGAATTGTTCGGTGCGGCCCATATTATCTTTTTCCATCAGGACAGTGCGCACCATGCCCACCTGATGTTGTAAAAATTTCTGCATCTGGCGCTCGCCCGCTTCGCGCAATTGCGCGGCACGGTCTTTACGCACTTGCTTTTCCACCTGCGGCATACGGGCCGCCGGAGTTCCCGGACGTTCCGAATACGGGAACACGTGCAGGAACGTCAAATCGCATTCATCAACAATGCGCAGCGTGTTCGCGAACATCTCATCCGTTTCCGTCGGGAAACCGGCGATAATATCCGCACCAAACACCATATCGGGGCGCAGATCGCGCGCGCGTTTGCACATATCAATGGCGTCCTGACGCAAATGGCGGCGTTTCATGCGTTTCAAAACCATGTCGTCGCCCGCCTGCAAACTGACATGCAGATGCGGCATTAAACGCGGTTCTTCGGCAATCAGCCGCCATAAATCATCGTCAATTTCCACCGGGTCCAGCGACGACAGGCGCAAACGCGGCAAATCCGGCACCAAGGCCAGAACGCGGCGGATCATTTGCCCCAGCGTGGGTGAGCCCGGAAGGTCGGGACCATAGGATGTTACATCCACCCCGGTCAAAACGATTTCGCGAAACCCTGCTTTGACCAAATGGCGGGTCTGTTCAACGATTTCGCCAATGGGCACGGACCGGGAATTGCCGCGGCCATAAGGAATAATGCAGAACGTGCAGCGGTGGTCACAGCCATTTTGAACCTGCAGAAACGCGCGTGTCTGTCCCTCGAACCCATCGACCAGATGGCTGGCGGTTTCGCGCACGGCCATGATGTCGTTGACCACAACCTTCTCCGCCGGCGGCGCGCCCCATGTTTCGGCTTTCAGTTTCAGGTCATTACCAATGACCTGATCCACCTCGGGCATGCCGCCAAAGCTGGTCGGATCAATCTGCGCGGCGCAGCCGGTGACAATAATACGGGCATTCGGGTTATCACGGCGAGCGCGGCGAATGGCCTGACGCGCTTGGCGCTCGGCTTCCTTGGTTACAGCGCACGTATTAAAGATAATTGCATCTTCAATCCCGGCGTTTTTGGCATGGGTGCGCATCACCTCGCTCTCGTAAGTATTGAGGCGACAGCCAAAAGTGACGATTTCCGGGTCTTTTTTACCGTGCATGATTACTTTGCATTTTATGAAGTTGCCCCCTTTTGACCATAGATGGCCCCCGAATTTCAATAAAATTCCATATCTTCCTCACATTTGGGGGAGATAATGGAATCATGGGCAAATCCCAAGGGAGATCGCGATGATTTTTGACAACCCGTATATCAAGGACGCGCATCTGGCTTTTGTGGTCGATCATTATGGCCGCACGGTGCCTGTTCTGGTGATTGAAACGACCGTGGACATCCCCGAAACCATGGACGAGATCAAAGATCATCCGACCTTGGAACTTATTGAAATGCTGGCAGAACTGCAAAGCTTTGCCACCTATGACGACCGGGCCGAATTTCGGCAGGTCCGCGTGATCAGCCCCCATATGATCCACCCGGACGCCGGTCATGCGTAGACCTCTCCTTTCCTAGGTTTCTGCGTACCCGAATACCCGAACCCCCCGTTTCCGGGCCAGCCACCCCACCCGATCCGATCCCCGTTGGCTGGCCCGGGCTTTTTTTCAAAAAACCCGGATAAGCCAGCCAACAGATTGATGACTCTGGGGCTGGCCCGGGCTTTTTTTTTCAAAAAACCGCCCTATTATTTGACATATTATAAGGCCCCTGCTAACCTTCCCCCATTAAAAGATTAACGGGGAGTGGCCTTGGGCACCTTTCAAGACGTTCATGCGTTTCTGGACCACCTTCTGGTCCGCCCGGTTTTTGTGACCGAGGCGGCACCAATCCGCACGACTCCCCGCCGCGTGAACCTCGCCTTCAACGGTGCCGCATGGAACACGCATAATTTTCTGCAAGATCAAACCAATTGCTACGCCTATGCCCTGAATTGCCCCGAGGCCGGATGGGCCATCCCCGGGCAACTGGCCAGCCACAAACGCAACGTTCCCGCAAACATGCGCGTATCCGCCCGCACCATTCATAACCGGTTGATGAAAGACGGGTTGATCGTAATCAATGAACAACAGGCCCTGTCCGGAAAATTCCACGCCATTGCCGTCGTCATTGCGCCAAACCTTGATTGCCATTTCTATCGCCGCGATATGGATGGCACATGGTCCGATAAAGGCGGGCGCGACGCGGCCGCACGCAACCCAACAATCACCGTACCGTCCCGCGACGCATTGGGCCAAAAATATTTGAAATTTGGTGGCTATTACGCCGTGCCGCCGCACGGCATTCAATACCGCCCACGTTTGCGTATTCCTGAACCCTTGCTACAGTTTTTCGGGTAACGACCATGCCCTATGATGGATATAACGACCGCGAACTGAACGACATGATCCGCCCGATTCATCATCTGGATGCGGATTTAACGAATGTGTGCTTCCCCACACCCAATCGCGCCTTTAACGGCGCGGCATGGTCGGCCTATCCAAAATTGCAACACAATACGAATTGTTATTGTTACGCGTTGGGCATGCCCGAGATGGGCAACGCCCAACCGGGCAGCCTGATTTATGCCGAGCCTAGCTACAGCGACATCGGCGAAGGATTCACCATTTTTAACGAAGAAGACGTCCGCGACCGCGTGACATCCGACGGATTGATTATGATTTCAGAGGACGAAGCCCTGTCCGGCGACGTTCACGCCATCGCCATGACCGTGGCCACCGATGATGATTTTCACTTCTTCCTGCGCGATGCGGATGGCACATGGTCCGACAAAATGGGCTGCAAAGCCGTGCAAAAAAACCCGCACATCACCATTCCATCCAAACACGCCTTGACCGACCGTTACAAAAAATTCGCCGGCTATTACACGATCCCCGCGCAGGGCATTGATTATACGCCGCGCCTGTCGATCCCGGCCCCGATTTTACGCTTGTTTTAGGCGGCCATTTCACCCGCAAACACATCCGTCGCGGCCCCGGTCATCAGGATATGGCCATCATCTTCACGGATGTGGAAGAACAGCGATCCGCCATCCAGAACGACCTCAACATCGCGTCCGATCAGGCCACGGCGCAGAGCCGCCGCCGCAGTGGCACACGCGCCAGACCCGCACGCCTGCGTCACGCCCGTGCCGCGTTCCCATACACGCATGCGAATTTTTGTGGGGGAAATCACCTGCGCAAATTCAACGTTGGTCCGTTGCGGGAACATCGCATGACGCTCAACCGACGGCCCCAGATGTTCAATGCTCAGTTCTTCAACATTGTTCACAAAGAACACACAGTGCGGATTGCCCATGTTAATCGCCACCGGATCGGACAGCGTATCGCCATCCCCAATCCCCAGATGCAGCGTGTCGCGCTCTTCCGACAACGGAATTTCATTCCACGCTGTGCGCGGTGCGCCCATATCCACAGTGACCAATCCACCATCCGCCTTGTTCGCAGGCAGGATACCGGACACGGTTTCAATGACGCAGGCCGCCTTCCCGCTTTCTTCCATCAACACCTTGGCCACGCACCGCGTGCCATTGCCACACGCCCCAGCCTCGGACCCGTCCGGGTTATAGATGCGCATGAAGATATCGGTGCCCGGGGTTTTCGGCGGTTCCATCACCATCACCTGATCGCACCCAACACCCCGGCGACGATCGGCCAACGCCCGCGCCAGATCCGGCCCAACATTCATCTTGCCATCCCGGACATCCAGAACGACAAAATCATTACCCAGACCGTGCATTTTGCGGAATTTTAAAGCCATGGCGGAACCCTGTGATTATTCAAAAGACTTCAAAGGTCATAGCACAAAGGGACGGGGGAAAGGAAGGTGCTGGTCCACTTGCTGTTACGCACCAAATATATTTTCAGCCGCACGCCGAATAATCGGCAAGCGCTTCACCATGTCATCATCCGACAGACCAAAACTATCCTTCCAGATCAGTGACATTATGGCGACCACGACATCTGCACTCACTTCGCCTTCGACAGAATAAATCGCCACTTTTATTGCCTCTGCCTCAGACTGATATTCATCGGAAGGAGCGCCCTGCGCAATCAGCCCTTCGATATCCATTTGCCGCAATATCTCACATATACTCCGATCCACCACTCACATTCCCCTATTCAAGCTGAAGCAAGAAAGTTTTTGCGCTATCTGGCGTCAACGCCCCTTCAAGGGCCGGGTTTGCCAATGCGTGAACAATGGAAGGGATAATGTCATCCTCGGCATGAAATTGAATATCTTCACGCAACTCAACAAAATCAGCCCACTGGTAAACGTCATCCGCCACCAGGATTCCTTTTAAATATCGGTCCAAAATATTCCTTATTAAAGCGCGCTCCAAAAAAACAGGATCACCAGAAAAATCCCACTCCATGTCATTTAATCGCCGCACCGATTCTAAAAAGCTTGGGTCCAACATCAACACATTATGCAGATATGACATTCTTTGCTCATCATTATTCATGAAATTTCCCCTTGCCTAATTTGTCTTTAATATGGAGTATCTTGTTACCATTCACGTATGTTGTTTTTGTGTACTGGATTGTTTTTCCGCTTGGATCGACAACCTTCTCATAAACAGCCTTAGACCCCGGCACCCTGCCTTGGGAAACTGCAGTAAACTTTACATTCCCACCAGGAAGCTTTGTGATTTTTACGGACCCCTTTGAGTTAGAAGGTATCTTTCCAATAAATCGGGCCAAATTTTTACCTTGTGGAGCATTAACACGGATTTCCCTTTTCAAGGTTTGCCTGAGAAAATGGAGCGTGGTAGCGCTCAGCTGCACCCCTCCCTTGACAAATACTCCACCCAACAACAGATCAAAAGGCCCTAGGGTCGGCAATATCGCATCAGGATACTCTTCATTCCAAGATCCCTCTTCCACATCATCCGCCCAACACCGACAACCAAAATCTTGCCCCGGATCCGGGTCATCACTCCATTTCCTTTTAGTCCCATTTAAGGCGGCATGGCCATCCCGCACCCGATCATCGCCAGCCGTCCGCCAGATATATGCGCCGTCCGGGGCGTTTTCGATGGCCGCATTCAGGGCCGTGAGCGTTTCATCGTCCGGTTTGGCCGCCCCCGTGGCGGGCAGGCCATGGTCGGATTGGAAGGATCGCAGAGCGTCAAACACCGCCCGGTCCGCCGTGCCGGTGATGCCAGTGGCGTCATAGGGGTGGTAATAGCCGAGGCGGTTGAGCGCCTTCTTCATCTGGCGCACGTCAAATTCATCCGCTTTGCCGTTGCTGGCAAAGGGCTTTAACAGACTGATTTTCATGGGATTTTTCCTGAATTTTGGACATAAAAAAACCCCGCTGCGCCGGAATTTGGACGCAAGGGGGCTAAAAACAGGATAATATTCCTATATTTAAGCACGATTGTCAAGTCCCAAACCAATCCCCAAAATCCTTGACATCCCCACCCCAACCCCTTAGTTTCCGGTCAAATTCTTCCGGTCACTGTAAGTTTTGCAGTGCCTACGGGTACACCGCAGTTGGCGAAATTACGCTCACTGCGGCCAAATTGTTTTGGGATTAAAGGCTACTGATGTTTGAATCGCTTGGTGACAGGCTCGGGAAAGTGTTCGGCAAGCTGCGCGGTAAGGGCAGCTTGAACGAAACCGACGTATCCGACGCGTTGCGCGAAATTCGCGTGGCGTTGCTGGAGGCTGATGTCGCCCTGCCCGTTGTCAAACAATTCGTTGAGACTGTGCGCGAACGCGCCGTTGGCCAAGAGGTCATTCGTTCCGTCACCCCGGCCCAGCAGGTTGTAAAGATCGTTCACGATGCGCTGGTCGATATGCTGGGCAGCGATACGACCGATCTGAATTTCGCCACGCCGCCGTGCGCTTACCTGATGGTCGGTTTGCAGGGTTCGGGTAAAACCACAACCTCCGCCAAAATTGGTAAATTCCTGACCGACAAGCAGCGCAAGAAAGTGCTGATGGCATCGCTGGACGTGTATCGTCCAGCCGCGCAGGAACAATTGGCGCAACTGGGTCGCCAGACGGGCGTGGCCACCCTGCCCGTTATTGAAGGACAAAAGCCGGTCGATATCGCCCTGCGCGCCATGGATACCGCGCGCAAAGAAGGATACGACGTTGTTATTCTGGATACCGCCGGTCGCCTGAGCATTGACGAAGCGATGATGGCCGAAGCCAAAGCCGTGCGCGACACCATCAACCCGACGGAAACGTTGTTGGTTGTTGATGCCATGACCGGCCAGGACGCGGTGAACACCGCATCCGCATTCGACGCACAAGTCGCCGTTACGGGCATTGTTTTGACCCGCGTTGACGGTGATGCCCGTGGCGGCGCCGCCCTGTCGATGAAGGCCGTAACCGGCAAGCCGATCAAATTGATTGGTGTCGGCGAAAAATGGGACGCATTGGAACAATTCCACCCGGACCGGATCGCGGGCCGCATTCTGGGCATGGGCGATGTTGTTTCGCTGGTGGAAAAAGCCGTCGAAACGATCGACCAGGAAGACGCCATGAAAATGGCGCAGAAATTCCAGAAGGGCGATTTCGATTTCAACGATTTGCTGTCGCAAATGCGCCAGATGCAGAAGATGGGCGGCGTTTCCAGCCTCGTCAAAATGCTGCCGGGTCTGGGCCAGATGGCCAGCCAGTTGGAAAACGCCAATATTGATGATGGCGCGTTGAAGAAACAGGAAGCCATCATCCTGTCCATGACACCGGCGGAACGGTCCCGCCCGGAATTGCTGAACGCGTCGCGCAAGCGCCGCATCGCAACCGGGTCCGGCACCACGGTGCAGGACATCAACAAGCTGCATAAACAGCTGCAACAAATGCAAACCGTCATGAAGCGCATGAAGAAAATGGGCATGGGCAAAATGATGGGCATGATGAAGGGCATGATGGGCGAAAAAGACGCCGCCCTGATGACCGAGAATATGAAGAATTTGGATCCATCCATGCTGAACAAGTTTGGTGGATCCATGCCCGGCTTTGGTAACCCGGCCGACATACTGGGTTCCAACCCTTTTTTGAAGGGGCCTTTTCCTAAAGGAAAAAAATAAACTGAAACCGACTACAAACTGAAGTAACGCCAAAAAGGAGAAAGACTATGGCACTGAAAATTCGTATGGCCCGTGGTGGTCGCCGTCACCTGCCGTCCTACAAAATCGTTGTGGCCGACAGCCGCGCCGCACGCGATGGTAAATTCATCGAGAAACTGGGCACCTACAACCCGCTGCTGCCGTCCGACCACGCACAGCGTCTGGTTCTGAACACCGACCGTATCAAGCATTGGTTGGGTCAAGGCGCACAGCCGAGCGACCGCGTTGCACTGTTCCTGGGTAAAGCTGGCCTGATCGACATGCCGAAATGGAACGAATCTCCGAAGAAATCCGCTCCGAAAGCGAAAGCTCAAGAACGCGTTCGTGAAAAAGAAGCCAAAGCCGCTGAAAAAGCCGAAGCTGAAGCCGCTGCTAAAGCTGAAGCCGCTGCTGCTGCCGCCGCTCCGAAAGAAGAAGCTGCTGCTGAAGAAGCCCCGGCTGCTGAGTAATCTTCGCGACTTTCTCCTTCTTCCCTCGCTTCAAAATCCCCTCTCCCACTGGGAGAGGGTTGAAGCGAGGGGATGAAGGGACGCGATATATCGAACATGACAGACAAACGTATCTGCATCGGTGAAATTACAACCGCCCACGGCATTCGCGGCCAGGTCCGCGTTCGTTGCTTTGGCGACAATCCCGACAGTCTGCACAAATACGGCCCGCTTTATACATCCGAAACCGGGACCGAAACCGTTACCATCACACTGCAATCCCCGAACAAAGGCGCATGGGTCGCCCGCGTAAAAACCAAAAACGGCGTGGTCGATGACCGCAACGTTGCGGAAACAATGCGTGGAACCATGCTCTGGATTGACCGATCCGCCCTGCCCGATATTGAATCGGACGATGAATTTTACCATACCGATTTGATCGGCATGGATGTTGCCGACGAAAACGGCAACGCCATCGGCACCGTTGCAGATGTGCAAAATTTTGGCGCCAGCGACCTGTTGGAAATCAAACCGACCGAAGGCGGCCCGACATTCTACGTCCCCTTCGCCGATGATTTTATTCAAGATGTGGACATGGACGCCCGCCGCATCGTCGTTGAAATGGTCGAAGGACTGCGTGGCGACAAATGAATACAACACCCCAAGCCGCACCATGGCACGTCAATTTAATGACCCTGTTCCCGGAAATGTTCCCGGGGCCGTTGGGGCAATCATTGAGCGGACGGGCGCTGGAGAAAAAAATCTGGTCTTGGAACGCGAGCAATATTCGCGATTTTGCTACGGATAACCACAAAACCGTTGATGACACGCCCTTTGGCGGTGGTGCCGGCATGGTCATGCGCGCGGATATTTTGGAACGCGCCTTCCTGTCCATTCCCAATCCCGGAAAACGCATTTACATGAGCCCGCGGGGCCGCGTTTTAAACCAACGCATGGCCGAAGATTTTATCACCGCGCCATCCCTGACCATCCTGTGCGGACGGTATGAGGGTGTGGATCAACGTTTCCTCGACGCCTATGATTTTGAAGAAGTCAGCATTGGCGATTACGTTTTATCCGGCGGTGAACCGGCGGCGATGATTTTGATGGATGCTTGCGTTCGTCTGTTGCCCGGCGTGATGGGCAATGTGGATACGGCGGGCGAAGAAAGCTTCGCCGAATCCACGGGCGGATTGCTGGAATACCCGCATTACACCCGCCCTGCCACATGGACCACCGCCGATGGCCGCGCCCTGGACGTGCCCGACATCCTGACCAGCGGCAACCACGGCAAGGTTGCCCAATGGCGCCGGGATCAGGCCCTCGCCCTCACCCGCGCACGCCGCCCGGATCTTCTTAAAACCAACGATTAAGGCTTCGGCTTCAGCCGATTGGCCAACGCCCGCATATCCGATGCCGCCGCACGGTGTGATGCCGCCGCATCCTTTAACGGATCATACGCTTTCATCCACATCGCTGTCTTGGCATGGCATTCCGCTCCAAACGATGCATAGCCGTGCAAGCGTTCACGCGTCATGGATTCCACCGCAACCCCTGCGGACGTTTGATCCGCGGTATTGTCCCTGGCCCAACCAGAGGCTTCGAAGACCAAAAATGCCTTGAACAGCGCCTGCTTCTTACAGTCAGCATCCAACCGGCGTTTATATTCGAGCGCTTGCAGGTTTTTCGGGTTTACGGTGCTCTTCGCCCCGTCCATCACGGTCTTCAGTGTCGATTGCCCGGATTGCAGGGCATTGAAACATTGGAGCAGATCCGCCCGCCCATCGGCCTTCTGGCAAGGGTCCTCGCCCGCTGCGGCGGGTTGTGCGGCAAAGACGGAGCCAGCCATCGCAAAAGCCAGCCCTAGAGCGATCAAGCTCTTTTTCATATTATTTCCCATAACTTAACCCCATTGTTTTCGTTTTTTATATGTTCAGCCCAAACCCTAGCCCGCCACCCCCGCCTTTTCAAGGAACCGCCCCGTTCTGCCCGGAACTATCTGCGCGGCGGCGCAAAAAAGTGCCTGAAAAGCCACGGTTTCCCTTGCAACGGCCCCATAAAATCTGTAAAAACCCGCCTTGAGTAAACCCATGAAAACGACAAGTGGGCCGCCGCCGGATGAATATCCGGTGATATCGGGCCCCGATAAGGGTCAATTGAAAGGAAAGAAACGATGAACATCCTGCAGAAATTTGAAGCCAAACACTTGGCTCAGCTGAAAGCAAACAGCAAAGCAATCCCGGCATTCTCTCCGGGCGACACCGTAAAAGTAAACATGAAGATCAGCGAAGGCACCGGCAAGGACGCCCGCGAGCGTATTCAGGCTTACGAAGGTGTTTGCATCGCCCGTAAAGGCACAGACAAAGACGCCAACGCCAGCTTCACCGTTCGCAAGATCAGCTATGGCGAAGGTGTAGAGCGCGTGTTCCCGCTGTTCAGCCCGCGTATCGACAGCATCGAACTGGTCCGTCGTGGTTCCGTTCGTCGCGCGAAACTGTACTATCTGCGTGACCGTCAGGGTAAATCGGCACGTATTGCCGAGCGCACCACCGGCCACAGCCTGGTTGAGGACGAAGCAACATTGGCCGCCGCAACGGAAGCCAAAGCCGCGAAGAAGTCCAACAAGAAAACCAAAGCGGAAAAAGACGCTCGCAAAGCCGCAAAGAAATAATCTTTGGCTTTATGCACGAATACAAAAAGGCGCGAAGGTCATCCTTCGCGCCTTTTTCGTCTCTTTCTCTTTGGCGTCACCCCGACGAAATCCGGGGTGACGTCTCATGAAAAACTCTACGCCGCTGGCCGTGCTATCATAATCCCGATCGCTGCACCACCACCGCCCGCAACGGGCTGGTTCAAATGCGGAACTGATCGTGCTCCGGCTGATGATGTCGGCGTCATTGTGTTCACAACATCCTGAACCGGGCGCAGGACATCCATGTCCCCTTCCACCGTCAGTGGCCCCTGATTTAAAAATGTTGCCGTTCTTGATCCATCGGACATTCACACCCCTCCATTACGCGACGCAGTTAAAAACTTTTCTTGTCTTACTCTTACGCCCGCCCAATCTTCATGGGTGTCGAGCTTTCTAAAATCGAACCATCGGGCCGCAGCGCCGACAACAATACATGATCGTTCTTCGCAAACGATGTCGCCATCGCGCGCGATAGATTCCCAAGGTAATGCGCACGTTCATGCAGGATCGCGTAAACAGCACTGCTGTCTTCATCGATCACGATTGTGTCGGCGCGAACATAAGTGGGATCAGAAAATGTGATGCAGACATCCCCGGCATTGTTGCGAATAAAAGCCGCGCGGGTGTCGGGGTCCATAGCGCACAGCGTATCCGGCATCGCAATTGTAACATCCTCCCGCGGGAAACAGCGTTTGGGGTGTGACATAGCGTATCCTTCTCTTTTGTTTATGCAGGCCGGCCCTTGTCTTGGCATTGTTGCACCGCACAAGTTCCGACATACCATTATAGAAATCATATAGTTACGGAAAAATTAAAGCCCCGCTCTTAAAATAAAGACGGATTTTATACGCAGGCTTGCAGGATTCCCTCGATCTGCCCTACTCTAATCAAGGATTTCCGCCAGTTTATGGCCTTTAGGATAGCAGGAAAAAACCATCATGACCAACGCCGCCCCCAAGACCTTGTATCAAAAAATCTGGGATCACCATGTGGTTGATCGCAGTGATGATGGCACATGTGTTTTGTATATCGACCGCCATTTGGTGCATGAAGTCACATCACCGCAAGCATTCGAAGGGTTGCGCATGTCGGGTCGCACAGTGCGCCGCCCCGAAGCCACATTGGCCACCGCTGATCACAACGTGCCCACCGCGCATCGCGATCAAGGCATCGCCGATCCGGAAAGCCGATTACAGGTGAACACGCTGGAACAAAACTGCAAAGATTTTGGCATTCGGTATTTCGGGTTGAATGATCACCGCCAAGGCATCGTGCATATTGTCGGCCCGGAACAGGGTTTAACCCAACCGGGCATGACCATTGTGTGCGGCGATTCCCACACATCAACACACGGCGCGTTTGGCGCGCTGGCCTTCGGCATTGGCACCTCCGAAGTCGAACACGTTCTGGCGACCCAGACATTGATTACAAAACCCGCAAAGACAATGCGGATTACAGTGGATGGCACCCTGCCCGCTGGTGTCACGGCGAAGGACATGATTTTGGCCATCATCGGCAAGATCGGCACCGCGGGTGGCACGGGCCACGTCATTGAATATGCAGGTGACGCCGTGCGCGCGCTGAACATGGCGGGGCGCATGACCATGTGTAACATGTCGATTGAGGCAGGCGCCCGCGCCGGGTTGATCGCACCGGATGAAACCACCTTCGCCTTTATCAAGGGCCGTCCGATGGCGCCCAAGGGCGATGATTGGGACAAGGCCGTCGCATGGTGGAAAACCCTGCCCTCTGACCCCGGTGCACAATACGACACCGAAGTGGTCTTGCGCGCCGAAGATATCACCCCCACGGTGACATGGGGGACCAGCCCGGAAGATGTCGTATCCATCACCGGGAACGTGCCGGACCCGGCGAAAGAAAACGATCCGCATAAACGCGCCGCCATGGAACGTGCGCTGGATTACATGGGTCTGAAACCCGGAATGCGGATGCAGGATGTGACGGTCGATAAAATCTTCATCGGATCCTGCACCAACGCCCGGATCGAAGATTTGCGCGCCGTGGCCGATGTGGTGCGCGGCAAACATGTCGCCGACAAAGTATACGCAATGATTGTTCCCGGTTCCGGATTGGTCAAGGAACAAGCCGAAGAAGAAGGATTGGATAAAATCTTCATCGAGGCGGGTTTTGACTGGCGCGAACCCGGTTGTTCCATGTGCCTCGGCATGAACGAAGACCGTTTGAGCCCGGGCGAACGGTGCGCCTCCACATCCAACCGCAACTTCGAAGGTCGCCAGGGTCGCGGTGGACGCACCCATTTAATGAGCCCGGCCATGGCCGCGGCCGCCGCCATCACCGGGCATTTAACCGACATTCGCGAATTTCAGAAATAAGGAGTACCCACCATGAGCAACCCGTATTACGCCGTTTACGAATTACAGGGTCGATCACTGGCTGCCGCCAAAGCGCTGGATGCCGAAGTGCAAAAAGATCTGGCCAAACACACGGAGGCCCCGAACACACCAAACTTGCGCGCTGCTTTTCTGGACCGCATGAACAACGACCATCCCGATCTGGTCGCGCAAACGGGCATTGAACACCGCGCCATTTGCGTGCGGGTGGAACATGATGGCACGCAATCGGCCTATACCGAAACACCGGTCATTCACAAAACGCCCAATGCCGAGCCGCGTTTCATCATGTACGCCCCGATTGATTACAAGGGCCACCATTTCGAACCGGAAGATGCGATCCTGCTGGATGATCAGATGCAGAGCATTTACGCCAGCGGCCTGTTCGCCGGCGGATGGAGCAATGGCAACCCCGTGTTCCCCGAATCCCGCAGGATTACGCCCGTACCGGATGATTTCGATGTTCAAACCCATCGTAAAAACCCCGGCATTAAACCCAGAACACCCAAGCTGGAGCCATAAGCATGAATGACACCGCGCAAGCCTGGCTGGATTTTGATATCCGCAATGACCCTGCGTTTGAAAATGTCATCAAACCCTTCATCGAAAACCAGTTGAAGGAGCTGGAGCTGTATGACCGCAAGCGGCTGGACCGCAACCCGGACATTCAATACATCTTCCACAAACATGCCTATGATGTATCCAACGACGTGCGCAAGACCGCGGCCCATCTGGGCCAGCCGGATCATGTACAGGAAGCCTTGTACTGGGCCATGCTGGCCCATGATATCGGCAAGCGCATGGTGCCCGTTGATGCATGGGACAAGCCCGGTAAACCCACACCCGAGGAAAAAGCCCTGACCCGTCAGCACCCGGATCTGGGGCTGGCGTTGCTGGACGAACATCTGGGCGATCTGGACCACCCGTTTGTGGACTTGATGCGCGATGTCATCAAATACCACCACGCCCATATGGATGGCAGCGGCACACCCACAGGCGTGACAGGCGATATGCTGTCCAAACCCGTACGCCTGTGCGCGATTGTTGAGGCCTTCGACGGATACACCAAACCCCGCCCGGACCGCCCCACCCCGCGCAGCGCGGCCGAAGCGTTGGACAAAATGCACAACGACCCCGATAAAGGCGCTCGCATGTACGACATGGAATTGCTGACCGCATTCACGTCCGTAAAACTGGACACGCCGTCGGGAAACGCACCAACCCCGCATAAACCATCCACACGGGCGGTGAATGTGGGGAGCGTTTAAGGCCTTCAATTTTACACAATACACAGAAAGAATAAAAAGCCATGCAACCCTTTAAAACCCTGACCGCGATTGCCGCCCCGTTGCCGTTGATGAACGTCGACACGGATATGATTATTCCGAAGCAGTTCCTGCGCACCATTTTGCGCACCGGATTGGGCAAAAGCCTGTTTAACGACATGCGCTATAACGAAGACGGATCACCAAAACCCGATTTCGTGTTGAACAAGGCTCCGTATGACAAGGCCGAAATTCTGGTCGCTGGTGACAATTTTGGGTGTGGTTCATCGCGTGAGCATGCGCCGTGGGCGTTGCTGGATTTTGGCATTCGCTGTGTCATTGCGCCGTCCTACGCCGATATCTTTTACAACAACTGTTTTAAAAACGGCATTCTGCCCGTGACGCTGCCCTCCGAAACGGTGGACGCGCTGATGGAACGGATGACCGCGCATCCCGGTGAAACCATTACGGTGGATTTGGAAAATTGTGTGGTGACCAGCGGCAACATCCGCGCCACTTTTACGCTGGATGATTTCCGTCGCCATTGCCTGCTGAACGGCTTGGATGACATTGGCCTGACCATGGAAAAAGCCAAATCCATCGACAGCTTTGAACAAAAACGCAATGCCACGCATCCGTGGCTGTAACCATCACTCTCCATCGTCATTCCCGCGAAAGCGGGAATCCATACAAACAGTCATGCATCACTATGGATTCCCGCTTTCGCGGGAATGACAAATAGAAAAAGGAAGCACCAAATGACCAAAAATTCTGTCGTAATTCTGCCCGGTGATGGCATTGGCCCGGAAGTGATGGGCGAAGTGGCCAAGATCATCCACTTCCTGAACCAGAACGGTGAAACCGACATTGCCATTATCGATGATTGCATCGGTGGTGCGGCGATTGACAAACATAGCGTCCCGCTGGCTGACTCTACATTGGCGCAATGCCGCAAGGCCGATTGTGTCCTGCTCGGCGCCGTCGGTGGCCCGAAATGGGACAAGGTGGATTACAACATCCGCCCGGAAGCAGGCCTGTTGAAACTGCGCAAAGAATTAGAACTGTTCGCCAACCTTCGCCCGGCGATTGTCTTCGATGCTCTGGTTGGGGCGTCCACCCTGAAGGAAGAGATTGTGCGCGGTCTGGATATCCTGATCGTGCGCGAACTGACCGGCGGCGTGTATTTCGGTGAACCGCGCGGCATTACCGATCTGGGCAATGGCCAACGTCGCGGCGTGAACACACAAGTTTACACCACCTCCGAAATTCACCGTGTGGGCCGCGTCGCCTTTGAACTGGCCCGCAAGCGTGGGAAGAAAGTCACGTCGTGCGAAAAGGCCAACGTCATGGAATCCGGAAAATTGTGGCGCGAGGATATCACCGCCCTGCACGCCGCCGACTATGCGGATGTGACGCTGGACCACATGTATGCCGATAATTGCGCCATGCAATTGCTGCGCAACCCGCGCCAGTTTGACGTGATCGTCACCGACAATTTGTTTGGCGATATTTTGTCCGATGAGGCCGCGATGCTGACCGGATCACTGGGCATGTTGCCCTCCGCCTCGCTCGGCGCACGTGATGCGCATGGCAAACAACCGGCGTTGTACGAACCCGTCCACGGCTCTGCCCCGGATATTGCGGGTCAGGGCAAAGCCAATCCGCTGGCGGCGATTTTGTCGTTTGCCATGGCCCTGCGCTATTCCTTCGACCGCGGCGATTTGGCCGATGCGCTGGAAGCCGCCGTACAATCCGTCCTGAACGCCGGCACACGCACGGCGGATATTGCAGAGAAAACCAGCAAGACCGTCACCACGGCGCAAATGGGCGATGCCGTCATTACCGCGTTTGAGGGCGCACTGAAACGCAAAGCGGCATAAACCTTTCTTCCACATCTCTCCATTTTAAAAAACTTACCCTCCCCCCTTCCAAGGGGGGAGGTCAGGTGGGGGGATGGCGCGACAGCGCTCCCTCCGGCCCGGCCCCATCCAGATACGCCCCCCTCACCCAGCTCCGGCTAAGGCGTCCCGCCTAAGCCCGCACATCCCTCTCCCCCCAAAAGGGGCGAGGGATGGTTTTCTTACTGGGTCCCTTGCATCAACCCCGCCCCCTTCTTTTTGTCATTCCCGCGAAAGCGGGAATCCATGGCGATGTTCGACTGTCCGTATAGATTCCCGCTTTCGCGGGAATGACATAGAGGAAAAAGAACCGCTCAAAAAAGTACGGCCGGGTTTGACCCGGCCGCCTCTCTCTTCTCATTCACCTAGAAGATAGTCCCACAATACCCCATTTCGCCGCCCCGCGTCAAAAAGTGCAAAAGCCGCAGATTCCCAAGATTTTTGGACATACCCCAACAAAAAAGCCCCCGGAAACCGGGGGCTTTTCGTTTATTGGGATTAGGCGATATTAGCCTTGGAAACGAATGTGCAATCCGCAGATTTTAGCCGGAGATTGTTCGTCGTACACGCCACCCGTTGCGTTAACGCAACCCGTGCCATAACCACGAACACCACCAGCGGCACCGTTACCATCATCAATTTTGCTATCCAGACGGAACGCTTGGTTCGGACTGATAACACCGTTAGCCGCCGCCGGAGCCGCGTTCGGTTGCAAGGTCAGAGTGAGGTAATGACCACCCAGCGCGGATGTAGCATTGGCCACAAAATCAGCTGCAGTAGCGCCTGTCGTATAACCAGGGAAGAAACCACCTGCAATTTTAGCCGCCGGATACAAGCCACCCCAAGCAGTATTACCACCAGCAGGGTTAACGCCAGAGAATACGTCAGCAGCAGCAAGATGCACGAAGAACCGTTGCGCTTCTGTTCCCGGAGCTGCGCTCGGAACGCTGTTCAAGCGACCATTACCATCACCCGGAGAAGTGCAAGCGCCTACAGTCGTGCAGTTCGGCAAACGCGTGCCCGGTGTCAACATATCCCCCGGCATTGCGTTGTACATGTCACGGAATGTGGTAGTAGCCGCATCAATTGACTTTACTTGCGCCACTGTTGCGGCGATTTGGGCGTTGTTAACCAACTCCTGGCCTTTCAGAACCCCACCGATCAGCAGACCGATGATGATCATGACCACGGCCAGTTCGACGAGCGTAAAGCCCGCCTGGGACCGGTTGGTCGTATGAATAGATTTAGTCATAGAGAAATCTCCTTACCTTGACGTCATTGAAGAGAGGTTTTGTTAAGAACTGCAGTTTCGAAAAACCGCCCCGCCGCCGGAAACGGCGCGCGAAAACGATTCGTGAAAATTATACACGCTCCGCACACACAGAGAACCCCTAACCGTTTCAGAATGCGGCGTTTTTGGTAAATGGAGTGTTAAAAATGACAGGGTGATCCACCCATTTTGACGGATTGAGAAGGCGGTTTGTCAGAATGAATCGCCACCATACTCCTCCCCCCTTTCAAGGGGGGGATGTTGGGTGGGGGGATGGACGCGGCATCGCGCCATCGCGGCACCATCCAGACAAGCCCCCTCACCCAGCTTCGGCTAAGGCGTGCCGCCAAGCCTCCGCATCCCTCTCCCCCTAAAGTGGGCGAGGAATAAGGTCTCTCATGGCGTCATCCCGGCGAAAGCCGGGATCTTCCAGACACAATGGATGAAGCCCCCGGCTCTCGCCGGGGTGACGACTTCGATTTAAGACTTAGGACTTAGGATTTTTCGCGAAACTGCCCCGGCGAAACGCCTTCGATTTCCTTAAACACCCGGTTAAAGGACGCGATGGAGTTAAACCCCACCTCCTCGGCCACGGTTTTAACCGGGGCTTTGGTATCGCGCAGGAGGATTTTGGCGTCAGCCACCCGCCGTTCATTCAAAATCTGGGGCAAAGTTTTGCCGAAATGCACATTCACCACGCGGGAAATCACGGTTTCCGACACACCCAATTCCCGCGCCAGATGGGCGCGGCCATAGGTGGGTTCATGGTAAACCTTGTCCATCGTTAACAACTGGTCAATCTTTTGCGCCAGATCGCGGTCTGCGCCGGATAAATCGCCCGCGCCCTTGGCCTCCCCCCGCGCGACCAGTTTCAGGGCCTGCGGATAAATGCGGAACAGACTGGTCCCCGCCAGATAGACAAACCCCAGCCCCCAGATGGTGCGGATCACCACCGCGTCGTCCATCCCCAACACCGGGGTCAGGCCGAGAAGCATCGTGGCCAGGAAAAACAGGTTGGTAAACACCAGCATCAACACCAGCCAGTATCGATCCGCCCCACCCGGTTGGGTTTGCATTTGTTGCAACATGGCGCGTTGCGCCCACATGACCGCCATACTGATCGCCCCCGCCAGCAGCCCGGTCACAGTCAGCCAGTCGGCATAGGTCGCGCATTCATCCAACGGTTTGCATTCGGAATCCAACGACACCGCAAACACGGAAATGCCCAACGCCACAGGAACCAGCAACAAAACGAAAAAATTAAACCAGCGCGGCAATTCCGACATGCGCGCAATCTGAATCATCAGCAGGACGGACAATGGCGGCCCCATGTACCACAACGCCCATTGAATGGTGGTGAAATGCGGAATGGATTCACCAATAAAGCGTGTCGCAAACCCCGATAAGAACGCACAGGCCAGAACGAAGAAATACGCAAACGGAATGGCCGCCCGCGCCCAACTTCCCGACCGAAACGCCATATAGACCAGAACGTAAACACATTGCACCAGTCCAATCAAAGACAGGATTTCGGGAATGGTGAATTTCAGCGACTCCATATCCATGCCCTAGCCCCCCGGGATGGACGTGCAAACGGGATGCGTCGCGGCCTGTGCCGGTGTCAGAATTTTGTCGCAGATCCAATCGCGGATCAGGCGGATTTCCGCCGGGTCCATTTTTTCAGCATCATTTTGCAACATCCCCATCAGAATGTCATAAGCGGCTTCCTTCTCCCCCCGCGCGACGAGGATGAAGGCCGGCATTTGCCGTGTCCATGCTGGCATATCCGGCGTCGACAAATTGGCCAGCTTGGTCGCCAGATCAAAGGACCGCACCAGGTCATTCTGGGTATAGCGCGACAGGAACACGGCCTGCGCCAGCCAACGCCATTTTTGCGGCTCTGGCCGCTGGCCAATCACTTCCAGATAATCAATAACGGGCGTTAAATCATCGTGTTTCGTCGTAGCGCCGTAATAATAGGCCGCCAGTGCGGGGATGTAGTTGGATTTGGAGTCCAGCGTGTCCTCCAGAAAAAACCAATCCTTCAACGCCGTATAATCATATTGCGCCAGATTGGTAATGCGCCCGCCAATATCCCCCAGATTTTGCAGCATCAAACCGTACACACGGTACCCCATTTGCGCATCGCCCAGCATGGCGATGATCGCGCCGCGTTCGCTGGGCACAGGGGGCACGTTTCCCCATGTCGTACGGGCGTGGCGGGCCTGTGTCCAGAATGCGATATTGCACACAAGCATCAGGATCAGCAGAGCGGGCAAACCCCACCGTGCAAAATCAAAACCCCGTTTATCGTGCGCGATCATTGTGGCCATTGATGAACCTCACTCAGAATTGGCGGCGCCGCAAATCAACCAGGCCCGCAACCAGAACCAATCCGGTAAAGACCAATCCCTGAAGCGCGACAAAGCCGTAACCGATGGATGAGTTTTCCGTGCCATAAACCAGCCATGTGGTTTGCGCCATCAAATCCAGACGCGGGATCACAACGGAAATGGCGTTCATCAAAATCCCGAGGATGGACAGGTCATCCCCCAAAAACGCCTTGTTCGCAATGCCCAGCAATTGGCCAATAATCCGGGCCAGAACATAAAACCCGAACACGGCCAGCGTCCCCGCCGCCGCCCCCGGCAATACCATGGAGAAAAACAACGCCACATTAACGACGATGATCAGTTCAACAGCCAGTGAGAAAACCCAGAGCGCGTGCCCCGCGCCGATCGCAGCCGGCACCATGGCCATCAACGTACCGCCAACCACGGCGGCAACGGCCACGGCCAGAACAGAAAATGCCACCGCATGGGACACCAAAAACCCGGTCCGTGAAATCGGGCGTGACAACAGGTAATCGACATCCTTGCTGTCAAACGAGCGGCGCATGTGGAAAACAACAAACAGAACCAGCCCGGCCACCGCCGCAAAGCGCAACCCACCCGCGGAAAATACCAGCGCGAAAACCTGATCCTCAATCAACGCGGCGGACCCAAGGAACAGCGACAGGCTGGCCCCCACCGCAACGACCAGCAACAACGCCAGAACGATGCGGTCGCGAACCGCCGCGGTCAAAACATACTGGATCAAAGGCCAGGACAAGAGCATAGAGGCAATCCTTTTTGCGAAAGACATACTGCACTGCCAAATATACAAAGGCCGGTGTGGATTCGTCCAGCACCGGCCCCGTATTTATTGGTTTATTCAACCACTGATTAGATATTATCCGGGCGACGGTCACCGGAGAATTGACGGTACAGATCGCGATCAATCGGGGAAATGCCACTGCCATCAATAATCGTGGCCTTCAGGAAGATCACGAGCTCCGTTTTCTGGATGTTATCCACCTGGTTGCGGAACGCACTGCCGAACAGCGGAATTTCGGACAGAACCGGAACCCCCTGTTGCGTACTTTGTGTGCGGTCTTCCATCAAACCGCCCATGATCAACGGTTGGCCCGAATGGGCGCGAACAACGGAATCCATTTCCTGAATGTTCACAACCGGGATCAGGGACTGAATGTTTGTGGCCAGGTTGTTGTTGGCCACGGTAAAGGCCACCGCCGGGTCCGCCACCTGATCAACAATACGCGTCACAGTCGGACGCACAGCCATCGAAATGGTTTTTGTTTCGGTATCAATCGACGGAATAACGTTGATCAGAACACCTTCCGGAACGCTCTTGATCTCGCTGTCGATGGTGGTCTGGGTGTTGTTGTCCTGGGTCGTTACGTCGATATCCAGTTCGAAATACACGCGGTTATCCGCGACGTTCAAAACCGCCGATTGGTTGTTCAAAACGGTCAGGCGCGGGCTGGACAATGCACGCACGGTACCAAAACGGGAAATCGCCTGGATAACCGCTTCGACGTCATTCCCGGCATAGCCCATGACGAAGTTTGACACCGGGTTGGTGGCTTCCGAGAAATCCGGACGGATCAGGCCACCCGCCGCCGTGACATCAAAGCCCAGCGACCATTCACCAATCATCCCTTCCAGCAGGTTCCAGTTAATCCCCGTTGCGAATTCATCCGTCAGAGACACTTCCAGAATTTTGGCTTCGATCAAAACCTGGGACGTAACCGACGAACGCAGTTCAGTCAGGTAATCACGAATTTGCGCATGCTGGCGGTCGTTCGCGTAGATGGAAACGATACCGGCCTGTTTGTTGATGGCGAAGCTGGGTTCCGCACCGCCGCCCTCGCCCGCGGACATGCCGCTGTTTGGATCGGTCTGCGTCGTCGGCAGGGATGTCACGTTCAACACGGCCTGCGGGGCCTGAACCTGTACAACCGGGTTACCATTGGCATCGGTCGTCGTTGCCGGAGCAACCGGAGCCGGGTTGGATGCCGCCGCGGTAATGGTCGGGTCCGACGCGGTCATCAGGCTGGCGGCCGTCGTGGTCACGCCCAGAATTTGTTGCAGGTTGGTGCTGAGTTCACCCCAGAAATCGGCTTCGCTGGATGAGCTGGCTGCGAATTTCGAACCCGTGCTGGCCGTACCGCCGGACACAACGGAAATGTCGTTGCTGATCCCGCTTTCGCTTTTGCGGATATAGCTGAGGTAATCAATTTTGTATGTTTTGTGATACGGCTTGTCCAATTCAACGCGCAGGACATCATCATCAAAGCTGTAGCGCAGACCGGCAATCTCGGAAATACGCTGGATCACGGAATCCAGCGGACGCTCACGCGCCGTGAAAATAACCGAGCCGGTGATGTTCGGGTCGAGTTCCAGATCGTAACCAGCCTGCTCCGCCAATTGATAGAGCGCATCGCGCAGCGGTACCGTCTGGTTGACCGAAATGGAGACCAGCGGCATCGGCTTCAAATTTTTCGACGGGGCGGCCACGTACGGCATCAAATCCGGAATATTATTTTGCGCCATTTTGGCGGCCTTGGCCTCTTCGCTTTCCTCGTTAATACGCGGAGCGAGCGCGTCGCGGTAATCCTGAAACTCCATATTGGTGCTGCGATCAGCCTTCAAATAATTGCGCGTCAGGTCGCAACCGCCCAGCATCAAGGCCGTGGCAGATGTGCCGACGATCATCATGGACAGGCGACCGAAAGAACGAAGGGTGCGTGAATTGACAGGCATGGAAATGTCACCAACAAGGTCGAAAAGATGGGTTACAGGAGGAGCGAGCCACCACAAGAACGCAAGGGGCCGCGATTCGAATTACCCTTCAAGGATATGCGTTTTGCCACACCTTGGCCAGCGGATAATTGCGGGAATCACGGAACTTTTGAAGGGTATTATAGAAACCAAAAAACAATCAATCAGACAACTTAATCGACGATGTATCAATAGATTTAAAGGCATCGCCGCCACTCTTGCCCATCTTCACCTGCTGGATACGGATCTTCATATCCCCAGGCAGATCCGCCTGGGTGATGGCCGTTTCCTCGGCAATCAATCCGTCCGCGAACAGGCGAAGCAAGGATTGGTCAAACGTGCACATACCGATGGGATTGTTCTGCTCCATCACGTCTTTGATTTTCGTAATCTCGCCCTTATGAATCAGGTCGCGAATCAGGCCCTGGTTCAACATGACCTCAATCGCCACAACCATGCCCCCGCCAATGGCCGGAACCAGACGCTGGGAGATAATCCCGCGCAAGTTCATCGACAGGTTCAAACGGATTTGTGCATGGTAATCTTCGGGGAACAAATTCACAATCCGTTCAATGGATTGATAGGTGTTGTTCGTGTGCAATGTTGCCAAACACAAATGCCCCGTTTCGGCGGCCGTCAACGCCTGCTCCATCACTTCACGGTCACGCACCTCACCCACCAGAATGACGTCCGGCCGCTGGCGCAGGGCGTTTTTCAGCGCGACAGAGAACGATTCCGTATCAACGCCAATTTCGCGTTGGGTAATGACGGATTTTTTGTGTTCATGGAAATATTCGATCGGATCCTCGATCGTAATAATATGCCCCTGCTCGCGACTGTTGCGATAATCAATCATCGAGGCCAACGTGGTCGATTTCCCCGATCCGGTCATCCCGGTCACGAGGATCAGGCCGCGCCGCTCCATCGCCAAATGCGCTAAGTTTTCAGGTAAACGAAGCTCGCTAAAGCTCGGGATTTTCGAGATAATTCGACGAATAACTAATGCGGGAAACTGACGCTGGCGCAGGGCATTGACGCGGTAACGCCCAAACTTCCCAACGTCCAGGGATGTATTTAATTCCATATGCGCCTCGAAATCGCGGCGCTGGCGGCTGGTGAAAATCGACCCGATAATCTCATTCAGCTCATCCACCGTGATGGGCGTATCACGCAGATTGAGCAGTGTTTGCTCAATCCGCAACGCCGGCGGAAACCCCACCGTCAGGTAGAGGTCGCTCGCCCCCTTGTCGTTCATCGACTGGAAGTACTGAAGGATTAAAGGCGCGGTCAAAATGTGTAGCCCTCGCCTGAATCATCCTCGCCAGATTTGCGCGGCTGCGCACCCAGGGCGCGACCAACGGCCGCCTGTTTCCGGGTCAGGGTTTCGGACATCTTGCCACCACCCAGCGAGGCCGCAACGCTGTCTTCGTCGCGCGCGCCCTCATCTTCCGTGGTTTTCAGCAAGGCGCGGCGCGCCTCGTCCTTATCAATCACACCCTGTTCCAACAAGGCATTGACGGAGTCTTCCAGCGTGGTCATCCCGTAACGCGACCCGGTCTGGATCATGGAATAAAGCTGGGCAATCTGGTTTTCACGGATCAGGTTTCGCACGGCGTTGGTCCCCACCAGGATCTCAAACGCCCCAACCCGGCCCGACCCATCCGCACGCTTCAACAGCGACTGGGCCACAACGCCCTGCAACGAACTGGCCAGCATGGCCCGAACCATTTCCTTGTCCCCCGACGGGAACACGTCAATGATACGGTCGATGGTTTTGGCCGCCGTGTTCGAGTGCAGGGTTCCAAACACCAAGTGCCCGGTTTCCGCCGCGGTCAACGCCAGCGAAATCGTTTCATAGTCCCGCATCTCCCCCACCAGGATGACATCCGGGTCTTCACGCAACGAGCTGCGCAGGGCTTTAGAGAAGGACTTGGTGTCCGTGCCGATTTCACGGTGGTTCACCACCGATTTTTTCGACGCGTGGAAAAATTCAACCGGGTCTTCGACCGTAATAATGTGGCTGGCGTGATTTTCGTTAATGTAATTGATGATCGAAGCCAGCGTGGTCGATTTACCCGAACCCGTCGGACCGGTCACCAGAACCAGCCCCTTCTCCAGCTCGGCAAAGCGGCGGATAATCGGTGGCAATTCCAGCTCTTCCATCGTCGGGATCAGGGACGGAATGGAACGGAAAACGGCGGCTGTGCCGTTTCGTGTGGTAAAGGCGTTCACACGGAAACGGGCCTTTTCACCGTAGGCGATGGCAAAATCCAGCTCCAGCTCCCGCTCGAAATCGGCGCGCTGGTCTTCATTCATCACGGAATAAAGCATGGTGCGAATATCATCGCTTTGCAACGGATCGGCCTTGATCCGCTTCATTTCCCCGTTCACCCGAATGACCGGTGGGTTGGTCGGACTCAAGTGCAAGTCAGACGCATTATTCTGAATCGTAAAGCGCAAAAGCTGAAGAATATCCAAGGCGGCTCTCCCCTGATGATGGCCCGGACATGGACCCAATGCTCACTTTAATGTGAAAAGTGCAAACGGAAGGTTAATCAGATGCAGAATTTGTCACGAATTCAAGGATGTATGAAGCCCGGGGCCCCGTCAATACGACAACCGGACAAAAGACAGTCCCTGCTCCTGCCCCAAATCAAGCCCCAGACCCACGCGGGTCAGCGCGAGACACAGCGCAAATGACACGATGAGCGCCGGGCCAAACGGGAAAACCGCCCCACGCCCCGCCATTTTCCAGATCAATGCCAACCCCACACCCATCACACCAGCCCACATCAGGAACGGGGGCGCCATAACAGCTGGAAGCCAGACACCTGCGACAGCAAAAAATTTAACATCACCAAAGCCCAAGGCTTCTTTTTTAAGAATTTTCTTCATCAAAAAACCGAGCCCAAAGGCACAGACGCCCCAGAGCACTCCGGACACAATCGCAGTTCCCGCGAAAACGATCCCACCCAAAACAAATTGATAAACAACACCAAGAAAAGCCACTAACGCATTGAGCTGATCGGGTAAAATGAAATGGCGCAGATCAATCACAAACAGAGCCACCAAAAATGGAACGGTCAGCATAACAATTCCACCCAGCGTGCTGTAACCCCACAGCGCATAAACACCCAGGCACAAAATCACGCTCACAAGCTCGATGGCCGGATAAATCCAGCCAATCGGGGCATGGCAATGACGGCACCGCCCGCGCAGAAACACCCACGAAAAAACCGGAATCAAATCCCACAGGGTCAATGGTGTCTGGCAATGCGGACAGGCCGAACGGGCCGCCCCCTTCTCCGCAACAATCCACGACACGCCGCGCGGAATGCGCCAAATCAAAGCGGCGGCAAAACTGCCACAGCACAGCCCAAACATCAGAACGAAAAGAATTTCAAGCGCGGTCCGCGCATCCACGCCAGCCATCAAAAACGACCAGCGATTGGATTAGTTCGCGCGCAAGGTCGACAGACGGTCATACACCTGATCCCGCGGGATGGAGCGCCCGGCACCATAAACCGCATCGGTTTCCAACGCCTGTTCATAATACTTCATGGCATTGGACGCATCCCCCGCCCGGTCAAACAGAATGGCCAGGTTATACAGGTGCGTTGCATTGCGCGGCTCCATGCTGGCGGCCATGTTCAGGGACCGCACAGCATCCTGCGTCTGCCCCAGGGCCGCATAGGTCATCCCAATCTGGGCCAGAAGGCCAGAGTTTCCAGGATGACGTTCTTTCAAATCCAGCAGGCGGCGCAACGCCACGGACGGATATTCATCGCGCAGAATGCCCATCATGTTGATCACAGCATCAGCATTTTTCGGATCTGCCTTCAAAACTTCTTCATAGCTTTGAATGGCCAGTTCGCGATAACCGACATTCTGTTGCGCGACGGCGCGCCCCATCAGAATGCGAATATCGCTCTTATTCTTTTTGTACAGCGTGTCATACATCTCCAGCGCGGATTCATAGCGCCCAAGGTCCAGCGCGCGCCCAGCGGCGACAACCATCGCCTCCTGCTCCCCGGATCCGTAATCCTTCTGCACGATCACCATGGTCGATGCCGGCTCCATGGTCGGGTCAACCTTGCGCGGGCCCACCGTATTGGACAACGGCCCCGTCGGCACACCCGGTGCAGAATCATAATACACATCATTTTCAACCGCCGGGGCCGGAGCCACAACACGGTTTTCGGTTACACCCGTGGCCGCTTCACGCCCGGATATGGTTGCAGATGGCGGCGGAGCCGCCGTGCCGGACATCGGATCCGGCGCGCCTTCCAAACCCGTTAGATCAGGCATCGGCGGCGTCGGTTCATCGGTACCGAGAATGATCGGTTCCGGTATTGGCTCAGATGTTGGCTCTGGCGCCGATTGGGCTACAGGTTCCGGCGTCAACGGCGCATCCGTCACAGGGGCTGCAACAGTTTCATCAAGAATAATCGGAGCCGCCTCAGGCGCAGACGCCGGAGGCTCCGCAGATACAAATCCATCAACCGGGGCCGGAGACGGTGCCGGCGCAGGTGCCGGAGCTGGCGCAGGCAATACACCCGGTGCCGGGGCCAATTCATCGACGGGCATCGGCACATCATCCGGACCATTCGGCACACCTGCGGCACCCAGGCCACCACTGGCCGGCTCAATCGCATTCAACGCACCCAAGATCGTCGTCATGGCGGGATCTGTCGCACCATCAATCGATGCAGCGCCATTATCCACGCGCGACAACACGGTGACATCGGGCATCGTTACATCCGGAACGACCGGATCAACATCCGCGGCATCCAGCGCAGAAAGCTCGGTGACGATTTTGCCGCCGACCTGCTCCATCTGCTGTGCGCCCGCGTTGGCCAGATAACCCAACCCCGCGCCCGCCAATGCCACAACAGCCACGGTTGACATCAAAATCTTGCGGCCCGCATTCGACGCGCGGACGGGCTTTTGCAATTCGAGAACATCATCATCGTCCATCATATCCAGAACCATGTCGTCCAGATCGGAGTCGTAATTGTCGGACAGGATGTCATTCTTAGCCATTGTAAGCGCCCCAGACAGGATCAGAAAAATATGAAGACGCGCGAGGAAGGAGAACCCGAAAGCCCCGCGCGACATGATGTGTTCGTATTAGATTCTAACAGAAAACCGCATGCAAGTGAATCCTTGCCGCACAACGCTTTTATTCCCATATCAGGCCGCGACGGAAGGCGTCTCGATCACCTTCAAAAATGCCCGTTCCAGATTATCCACCCCGGCACGGTCGCGCAAACCCGCGGGCGGGCCGATATAAACCAGCATACCATCATGCAAAACCGCAACGCGGTCACAGATTTCATCCATATCCGCAAGAATATGGGAACTTAAAAAGATAGCCCGCCCCTGCGCCTTTGTTTCCAATAACGCATCCTTCACCGCCGCACGGGCCCGTGGATCGAGACCACTCATCGGCTCATCGAGAATCGATAACTCCGCACCGGTCATCAAGGTTGCCATCAGCCCCAGCTTCTGTCGCATGCCCTTGGAATAGGTTTGCACGCGATGCCCCAGAACATCGGGGTTCAGCCCCAGATGATCCGCCAGCGTCCGCGCTTCATCCAGATTAAAAACTTTGCCGTATAACCGCATGGAAAATTTAATGAATTCAGTGCCACGCAAAAACCATGGCGGTTCGAATTTTTCTGGCAGATAGGCCAGGCTTTTCTTCGCCTCACCCACCACACGATCATGGCCGTTGATCAGAATATCGCCCGTGCGATGATCGCGCAGGCCCAGAATACCCTTGATCAGCGTCGTCTTGCCCGCGCCGTTCAGACCGATCAACCCAAACGTTTCTCCCTGCGCCACATCGAGGGTGATGGCATGCACAACATCGCGCGCACCATAGGCCATGGTGACGCCAGACAGACGCAATGCGGGGACAGAATGTGATGAGTCAGATGGAATCGTCATGCCCAGAAATATAGGGCATGACGACGCATTTAGAAAGGTGCCACATCCATGCCCGCTCCGGCGGCTTCTGTTTCAGCCCCCGTGCCCGGCAGGAAGATTCGCGCATCCAGGTTAAACCGCTCATGCGGGCGCAGACGGATCGGGAACACCAGATTGGTCGAAGCATCAAACCATTTCAGGTCGATATATTGACGCGCCACCCGAATATCCAAAATCTGTTTCGGAATGGCGTCCTTGGTGATACGCACACCGTTCAGCCAGACCGTCCAGTTATCCTTGTTGCTGTACAAAATCCCACCCAGGCTCACTTCGCGCGGACCGGTAGGACGCGACACAACGGTACCATCGGACGACAATTCCGTGCTTGTCGGCGGACGCGTGATAAACAACTGCTTTGCTTCCTGTAACAGCGCATGTTGCCACGCGGTGAAAAACAGGCTGGGCATGGATTCCGGCGACATCGCGGCATCACGCAACATATTCTTGGTCGACGCCATACCAACCAGACGCGCATGCGCCTCGGCCCGGTCTTCTGCCGAAATCTGGTTGGGCATAGGTTGCCCCATCTGCCCACGCGGCACTTGCTGCCCCGTCTGCGGGTTCACACCATCAGGATACTGCCCCGTTTGCGCCATTGCCGGGCCGGACAGCGCAGCAACCACGGCCAATACAGAAACACCCAGCAATGTCCGGCGATGCAACGCCTGTACGAAGGTCATCATTGTGCACCCCCCGCATCATCGCCGCCGGCTTTGGGCACCATTGTGCGCCATGTAAAGCCCACTTTGCTATCGATCAACGTAACGGGAGAGCCGGAGCCAATCTGGCGCAGCACAGCCTCGCTCAAATCACCCTTGCGCGTCAGCTCGATCATGTCGACACCAACATGGCCGGGAAACGCATTTTCAATCCAGTACACAAAATTATAAACGTCGATATCGTCCATCGCCTCAATCGCGATTTCGATCGGGCTGACCATCAATTGCTGGCCCGCTTCCGTCGCCTTCTCCGTGTCTTCCTGCTGCGCGGCACCGATTGTGTAACGCGCGCTCAGAACACTGGATTGGGTTTGAATGGCCTCGATCGTGCGGCGGGCGTTATAGCGGTCCTGCTCGCCAAAGAAATCGGATTTTTGAAGAACAGCAAACAATTCTTTCTGCTCTTCAATCTGTTGCAATTGCGTGCGCATTTTTTCGGTTTCATCACGACGCTGCGAAATTTCCGCACGCACCGTGCGCAACTCCTGATCCGTTTTATCCTTCTGCGGTAAAACATACAGGTACGTCGCCGCCCCCAGAAGCGCGTTGACCAAGGCCAAACCAGCAATCACCGTTACGCGGCGGGCGCCAAGAACTTCAATCATTGTTCTGCTCCCTCATAAGTCATATCGGGAGCCGTCTGGCCTTCCGTATTGGTATCCACCGGTGAATCTGTTGGCGCATCAGCCGGCGTGTCAGCTGGCGCATCCTCCACAGGAACGTCAGGCTCGTGGAATTGCACCGGGCCGGTAATGACCAGTTCAGCAACATGATCTTCCAGCGGGGCCTGCACCCCACCCTGCGCACCCGGAACGCCCGTTCCACCTTCAACTTCTTCATACACCAGATCGCCGACCGGGCGCGGAATGGCCACATCGTACCCCGGCAAAGCCGTGCGCAGACGCGCCTGCAAATCATCCACCTCACGTTTCGCCACCAGTGGGTCCACCGTGCCGGGGAAGCTGAGCTGCAGCGACGCTTTTAATGTCGGAGCCTTTTGGTCTTCGGTCATTTCGGCCACGACATACGGGTCATCCGGCAATTTGGGAACAACACGTTCGATCTTCATCGTATCCAGACGCAATTCGGACCCGAGCGCCTCACCCACCTTGCGCAGGATGGGCAATGGCCGCAGGCTTTCCGCTTCCAGCGTCTTGTAGGTTTCCAGCGATGACTGGATCAATTTAATATCAACGCCAAGCGCATTCATGCGCGCCACTTCGATTTCGTATTCCTGATTGACGTTGATGCGCAAGCGTTGTTGCGACACCAGGTCATCCTTTGCCGTGAACCAGGCCTGAGCATTACCGGCCAGCTGCCAGCCCAGATAGGCCGCACCGCAGAACAACAACAACCCGGCAAAGGTCGCCGCCTGACGCGGACCATAGATTTTATTGATGTCTGTCGCCACCATCGGCAGGATCAGACGCGATTTGCGGCCAATCCACGACGCATGCAACGGATCAGCGTGATATTGATTTTCCTGAATACCGATACTGAAGCCCAGCTCGCGCGCGGCCTCGCCCACCGTGTAATTATGGATGTTACACGGCACATCGATGCGCTGGCGCAACATTTCACCCGCTTGCGGCGTGGTGATCACAAAAACTTCTGTACCGTCACCGGCGGAATAACCAAAACGCGACAGGTAGCTGATCGTCGCTTTGAATTCCTGCGCCACTTCGGACACCCATGCGCCCGGATCAGTGGACAGGTCCGTCACCGGTGTCATACGTGTCATGGCCAACTGGCCATCACGGGTAATCACCTGACGCAAACCGCCACTTTGATGCTGGCCAATCAAAACGGCCCAGCGGGATTTTGTTTTTTCGCGCTTCGCCGCTTTCTCCGCCAGCGTCCGGACCATGTCGGACGATTCAACAGGAAGCAGTGTAAAGCCCGCGATCGACGACATCGATGTCTTGACCGCGCCAATAGTTTTTTGCACCGGTTCCGACATGGGAACGGCCGCGAACAGATACAACCCACCGCCCGCCTTTGCCGCCGTAGCCCCGGTTTTACGCGGGCCCACATCTTTCAGCGCCAACGCACCGCGGATCGGATAATTCGGGAAAGCAACGGCCAGTTTACGCGCAACCACGTTGGCCTTGTCCATCGGGCCAACTTTCGGAATACGCTGGCCGCCCTTGAACAGCTGGTCCGTCATGTCGTTGACGATCATCACCGACTTACCACCGCATTCACGGCGAATCAGGCCAGACACTGTCTGTTCAAAATCACGCGTCGCCCATGGCACGGTATCAACCAGCCGGACCTTGCCCCCGACATCATAGACATACAGGGCATCGTCGCTGATCATCAGGACACAGCGCGAAGGCGTTAAAAATGGTATCGATGAACCCGGCATGGTTTAGAAATCAATATTCTCGAAGCTGGCGTAAATGGGACCGAAGACGGCAACGGCAATCCACATGATCATAACACCAAGGAACATGGTCAGGAAGGGTTCAATCATTGCGATAAGACCCTGAACCGCCTCGTCCACGTCGTTGGTGTAAAATTCCGCAACCTGGTCCAGAACCACGGTCAGGTTACCGGATTCCTCGCCCACTTTCAGCATACGGACAACCATGCTGGGGAATTCGCCCGAGGCGTTAAACGCTTCGGACAATGGTGAACCGGCGGCAACCTGCTCCTCCACCCCTTCCAGAGCCTCAACCAACGCGAGGTTTTTCACGGTATTCCGCGCGGCGCGCAGGGCGGACAATACGTCAATACCGCTGGCAAACATGGCCCCAAAGGTCTGAGCAAAACGCGCAATGTTGATTTTCCGGATCAGCGGACCAGCGACAGGCATTTCCAGAAACAGGCGGTCCATCCTGTAGGCGAAATCTTCGGATGACTTCACCAGCGCCTTATAAACGACGAACAGGATCGGCGGTGTAGCCAGAACGCCCCACCAATATTTCACGAAGAAGTCCGATGTTGCCATCAGGGACGTGGTGTACCACGGCAATTCTTGATCTAGATTGCGGATAAATCCAACGATCTGCGGCACGACGAAGCTCATCATCACCACGATGGTCGCGATCACGACCACGACCAGAATGGTCGGATAGCGCGTGGCCTTACGCACCTTGGCCTGCATTTGATCAACCCATTTCAGATATTTGATCAAATGGCGGTATGCGGCGGTCAGATCCCCGGTTTCTTCACCGGCGGCAATCAGCGAGATATACAAAGAGCCGAAGGTTTTAGGGTGGTGCCCCATGGCTTCGGACAGCGCCGAACCATCAGACACATCGCGGTGAACTTCGGACAAAACGTCGCGCAGGCGATCATGTTCAGTGGTATCACGAATATCGGCCAGCGCGTCGAGCAAGGCCACGCCCGCGCCCTGCATCTGCTCCATATGCATGAAAAGCTGGATCAAATCGCGCGTGCTGATCTTCGGCGCGCGCAAATCGGACAACATGCCCTTTTTCTTGGTCAAGGACTGGCACTGGATCAGTTCCAGCCCGGCACTTTGCAGCTGGTTGTACAAATCCACTTCGTTCGCAGCGGAAATGACGCCCCGGACGGGACGGCCTTTGTTATTGATGGCCCTGTATTTATAGCGATCTGCAGCCATGACACCCGAACTCTGGCAAGGTTTGGAACGACTTTATTAGGAACGGGCCGGATGCTTATTTATAGACATCAACGGCCGTAGCGAGGGATTCGAGGGTGGTAATCCCCTCAAGAACCTTCAGAATGCCATCGTCCTTCATGTTTTTAAAGCCTTTTTCGTAGGCCTTGCGTTTCAGCTCAGCCTTACTGCCGTTTTGGGCGATCACTTCGTCCAGTTCGTCATCGAACAGCAAAATCTCCGCTATGGAAATTCGACCCTTATAGCCCTGCCCCGCGCACATCTGGCATCCACCTTGGTGTGCCTTGTAAATGGTCGGCGGGTTCGCGGGATCGACATTCAAAATCGCGCACTCATCAGGCCCTGGCTGGTACGCCTCGCGGCAATGCGGGCACACTTTACGGACCAGACGCTGGGCAAACACGGCCACGATCGCCCCGGCGATCATCCCCGGCTTCAGCCCCAGATCCAGCAAACGCGGAATGGCCCCGAACGAATCGTTGGTGTGCAGGGTCGAATAAACCTGGTGACCCGTCATGGAGGCCTGCAACGCCTTTTCCGCCGTAATCCCATCCCGGATTTCCCCCAGGAAGATGATGTCCGGATCCTGACGCAGCAATGCGCGAATACCGTCGGCGAATTCCAACACGCCTTCACGGATCGGTGTCTGACGGATCATGGGCAGGGAATATTCCACCGGGTCTTCCAGCGTTTGAATATTCACCTCGACCGTATTGATTTCGTTCAGCATCGAATACAGCGACGTGGTTTTACCCGACCCGGTCGGACCCGTCACAATAATGATCCCCTCCGGACGTGCCTGAGCCCGTCGGATTTTTTCAAGGTTGTGCGGGCTGAAGCCCAGCTGTTCCAGCGGAATAATGTTGCTGCTCTGGTCCAGAACACGCAGAACGATGTTTTCGCCGTGTACAGTCGGCAACGACGACACACGGAAATCGGCCAGCTTGCCGCCAATATTCAAACCGAAGCGTCCGTCCTGCGGGCTCAGCTTATCGGCGATGTTCATGTGCGACATAATTTTCAGTCGCTGGGAAATCCCGTTCCAGTGTTGTTTGTGCAGAATTTGCGCCGTGAACAACACGCCGTCCAAACGATAACGCAGACGCACGAAGTTTTCTTCCGGTTCAAAGTGCAAGTCGGACGCACCGATTTTCACGGCGTCGTAAACCAGCGCATTCACCAGACGCACAATCGGGTGGGAATAGGCTTCGTCCTCCGACAGGGTTGAAAGATCGGTCGGCTCACCCTCTTCCAATTCTTTCAGAATGGCCGCAATCGAACTTGCATAGCCATAGGCCGCGTCAATCGCCTCCATAATAATTTTCGGCGTTGTGACCAACGGTTTAATCGTGATGTTCTTCGGCAGGAAACGACGCAACGTATCCATGGCCATCACGTCATACGGATCACACATGGCCACAGCGGCTTCTTTGTCATCAATAGAGATCGGCAGGAGCTGGTGTTTCTTCGCCGTCGCCTTATCAATCATCGCCAGCGCATCGCCGGAGAAAATTGTGTTTTTCGGATCAAACACATCAAAGCCGGAACTTTCCGCAAGAAAGCCGGACAGCAAATCTTCATCAATAAAACCAAGGTCGACCAGGACAGATCCCAGCATCTTGCCGGTAACCTTTTTCTCCTGCAGGGCCACGTTCAATTGATCTTCGGTAATAATGCCCATGGCGACCAAACGGTCACCCATACGGCCACGATTCAAATCTTCGGATACACCGCCGGTATTTTGCACGGCCAGATCACGTGTACCAGAAGGCGCGCTCGCGCCGGCCGTACTGCCCGCGTTCGGTGCCGGTTGTTGCGCACTTGGTTGCGGCGCGATATCACGCGTCACGACCTCAACGGTTTCGGCCTCGATATAATCGTCATCCAGCGCCAGAGCGAACGCCCCGTCGTCAAGTTCCAAATCAGCCCCCGGCTTGCGTGGCGCTTTTTTGTTCGCATCGTCCATTATTTCTGGTCCTGTATCTTTGGAAAAACGCATCGTCGATAACCCGGAAAAACTTATTGCAGTGAATGCCAGAAACGGCCCCCGAATGGCGCGAACCCTGAAATCCGCCCCCTTACAGAATGCCGTGGAAACGTTAAAGAAAACCCTAATATATTATGACAAAACAAGGGCTTCGGGAGCGTGCGCCGCACAACTGCCTGAAATATATAGAATTTTATCTAAATGCGGCGGGAAACCAGTTCTGCATATCCGCCAGGTCAGACTGCCCCAGCCCGTGCGCCATCGGTTTGGCCCGGAAATCCAGATCCGCCCCCGCATCGGCCAGCATACCCGCCAGCTTTTTGGAATTATCCAGCGGAATGATCAGGTCCATCATGCCCGTCAGCATCAGGATTTTCTTGCCCGATAAATTGGGCAATTCATCCGGTTCAAACGGCACCATGGCGCGCAACAACATCGCCCCATCCAACACCTCGGGCCGTTTTAAAAACAAACTGGCCGCAATATTTGCACCATTGGAATACCCAAGCGCGACCAGCGGACGTTTCCCAATCTCATATTCATCCCGCGCGGCGGTGATAAAATCAGCCAGCTCATCGGTGCGGAATTTTAAATCGTCCAGATCAAACACACCTTCGGCCAGACGGCGGAAAAACCGGGGCATTCCATTTTCCAGCACGCGTCCGCGCACTGATAAAATGGCATGATCCGGCGCAACCGCCTGCCCCAATGGCACCAGATCATTTTCATCCCCACCCGTGCCGTGCAGCAGCAACAGCACAGGTTTTTCCACATCACCCGGCAGGAAGATATGTTTGAAATCGGACTCAGGAAAATTCATGGCGATTTACTCCAGCGGCGGCAAGACCGCAACAATAGCTTCACGATGTTGTTCATATTGGGCGGGCAATTTTAAATCCTGCCCCAACGTATCAACGGGTTCGTCCACGGCAAAGCCCGGATTATCGGTTGCCAGTTCAAACAGCACCCCGTTCGGCTCACGGAAATACACCGAGTGGAAATAGTTACGGTCAATCACCGGCGTCAGGTTCAAACCTTGCCGTGCCAGTGCGGCGCGCACGTGCCCCTCTTCCTTATCACCGCCAATGCGCCACGCGACGTGGTGAATGGTGCCCGCGCCCGGTGCACCCGACCAGATTTCCGGCAAGCAACGCAGATCCACCGTTTGCCCCAATCCCTTTTTACCCGTGGTAAAGCGGAAGCGGCTTTCTTCATTCCCAACGGCGTGGAAGCCCAGATGTTCGTTCAACAGCGCCGCCGTCTTCTCATAGCCCTGTACCCACAAGGTCACAGAGTGAAAACCACGAATAGCCACATCCGCCGAAATTTCATCGGTGGTCCAGACATTCTCGCTCGGCAGATCATCAACGCCGACAAATTCCAGCATCAACCCATCGGGGTCGGAGATGCGCAGCACTTTATCCCCGAACCGGTCTTCGGGGCCCTGATATTGAATCCCTTTTTGGTGGAAACGATCCAGCCAGAATGAAAACGCCGTTTTCGGAATGGCAAAGGTTACCTCGACCGCCTGCCCCAACCCCGGACGCCCCTGCGGCGTGCCCGGATACGGGAAGAAGGTCAGGATGGTGCCCGGTGATCCCACCTTGTCACCAAAATAGAAGTGATAGGTGCTGGGGTCGTCAAAATTCACCGTCTTCTTGATAAAGCGCAAGCCCAACAATTTCGTATAGAAATCGTAATTCGTCTTCGGGTCGCTGGCGATGGCGGTAATGTGATGAATACCGGATGCGTGGGTCATAATGTATCTCCTTACACTTTTAATCTTTGTGATTTTTTGGTATTTTTTTCAGGCTCCCACCCGATAATCCCGGCATGACGGCATGCATGGTTTTTACTTTTCCGCCCTTATGTAGCTCATGGATTTTATGCTGCAGGACGCGATCGGATTCCGTCACACGGTCATGGTGACGCAAATGGTCGGCCCAGGATTCCGCCGTAAACATTTCAATAAAACGGCCATGGTCCTCAACATCCTCGAAAAATCCCCATTGAATGGCCCCATCGCGGCGGCGAATATCACCCAGTTCCGTCATCAGATGATAGAATTTTTCACGGTCCGCATCATCAATCCGATATTCCAGTGTTACCAGAACCGGGCCACGGTCATGATCCACCGGCGCAACCAACATGGGTTCGGGCCAATGGTGGGATGGCGTGTAATCCTCGCCCTCGCCCCGGTTTAGATGGAAACGCCAGGTCAGCGGAATACCCACAACGATCATCGCCGCAGCCACCGCCAATGTTTCCGACAAACCGACCAGCCCAGCCACATGCCCCCAAACGATGGACCCAAGGGTCATGGCCCCGAAAAACACCATCTGGAACACGGCCAATCCACGCGCCCGCACCCAATCGGGCAAAGACAATTGTGCCGACACGTTCAACGACGACACCGCCAAAATCCAACCAATACCGCCAATAAATGCGCCGGCAATACCCGCGATTTCCGTCCCGCCATAGGCCATGACCACCATACCAAGCGCAGTCAGCCCGCTGGCCAGCGCCAGAATACGATTCGGGCCAATTTTGGTTTTCAACGGCGCGAGCATAAACGTGCCCGCAATCGCCCCCGCACCCAACGCGGTCAGCAAGATGCCGTACAGCCCCGGCCCGCCCTGCAAAACATCCTTGGCCAGCAAGGGCAGCAGCGCCCAATAGGCCGACGCAAAAACGAAGAACGCAAAAGCCCGCACCAAGGTGTGACGTAACGGCAAGGACCGTATGGAGAAACGAACACCCGCCTGCATCGCACCGACCAACCGTTCACGCGGAACATTCGGCGTCGTTTGCGGGGTGGTCGTTTTCCACCACAACAATGCGGCCACGATGACAAGGAAAGAAACAGCATCCAGCACCACAGTGGCCACAGCCCCCATGGCGACCAGAATAAAGCCACCCAACGCCGGACCAATAGCCCGTGCGATATTCACACTGACCCCATTCAGGGCAATGGCTGGAGCCAATTCATTTTTTGGCACCAGACGCGGTACAATCGCCTGCCATGCCGGCATGGCAAAGGCCGACATCGCCCCGGTCAGGAACGTAAAGAACAACAAGGTCCACGCCCCAACCGCTCCGACCCACAGCAAGCCGGCAAAGATAAACAACGCCACAGCCGACAAAATTTGCGTGATGATCAGCAATCTGCGCCGATCAAACAAATCCCCGAATGCGCCCGCCGGAATGGCGAACAGGAAAATCGGCAAGGCCGTCGCCGCCTGCACCAATGACACCATCAACGGCGATGGCGCCAGATCGGTCATCAACCACCCGGATGTCACGTTGAACATCCACGTGCCGATGTTGGAGATCAGCGTCGCCCCCCACAACACCGCAAAGACGCGGTGATGGAACGGCGAAAAGGCCGATATTTTTGTTTCTTTTGTCATCACACAATACTCTGGTTATATCATCGTCATACCGGCGAAGGCCGGTATCCATGGGATAGATCGTATGGACCCCGGCCTTCGCCGGGGTGACGATAGAGTTTTTAATACGCAAAGCACCCGCACCCAATGGCCCATGGGTTTTCAAAGCTGGGTTTATTCCCCGATCCATCCAACCCCAACCAACGGGACAGGATGCCATCGTGCCCGCTGGCATGATGATGGTGGGAATGGCCACAGCCATGAACGGCACAGGCACTGGCGACCTTGACCGCCCCCTCCAGCGCACCGGATTGATACCCGCCAAAATGACGCACCGGCGACCAATCGGGGCTGACCGGCGGCAATGGCGCATCGAAGGATTTAAATTCATCGGCGGCATACACAATTTTTCCGCCAACGACGGTCATAATGGACACGGTGTCCTTGATGGCTTCATCCGGCACCGTCATAAAATCGTGCGACAACACGGCCAGATCGGCATACATGCCCGGCACCAAGGCCCCCTTCACCGTTTCTTCGTTCGATTTATAGGCACTGCCCAACGTCCACAGACGCAAGGCTTCCTCACGGTCCAGACGGTTTTCATCACCATACAGCGACAACCCACCCACCGTTTTCCCGGTGATCAGCCAATACAAAGACACGAACGGATTAAAGCTGGCCACGCGCGTCGCATCGGTGCCGCCGCCCACGGGCACACCCATATCCAGCATTTTGCGGATCGGCGGGCTGTGTTTTGCGGCTTCGGCACCATAACGATCGACGAAATATTCGCCCTGGAACGCCATGCGGTGCTGCACGGCCACACCGCCATTCAATTTCTTGATCCGCTCCAGACTTTTGTCACTGACCGTTTCCGCATGGTCAAAGAACCAGCGCACACCGTTAAACGGCGTATCGGCATTGACCTGTTCAAACACATCCAACGCACGGGAAATTGTTTCGTCATACGTTGCATGCAACCGGAACGGCCAGCGTTGTTCGATCAGGTGGCGCACAACGGCCCCCAGCTCTTTCTCCATATTCGCCGCCATATCCGGGCGGGGTTGCAGGAAATCTTCGAAATCCGCCGCCGAAAAGACCAGCATTTCCCCCGCCCCGTTATGGCGCAGGAAACCATCGCCGCTGTACGGTTTCACCATACCGGACCAGCGTTGGAAATCGGCCAACTCTACACCCTTGTTCTGGGTGAACAGGTTATAGGCAATCCGAACGGTCATGTGGCCGTCATTGTGCAATTTGTTGATGACGTTGTAATCATCGGGGTAATTTTGGAACCCGCCACCCGCATCAATCACGGATGTAATGCCCAGACGATTCAGCTCGCGCATAAAATGGCGGGTCGAATTGATCTGGTCGCTCAACGGCAATGTCGGCCCCTTCGCCAGCGTGGAATATAAAATCATCGCATTGGGTTCGGCGATCAGCATACCCGTCGGGTTGCCGTTTGCATCACGCTGAATTTTTCCGCCCGGCGGATCTTGGGAATCCTTCGTCAAACCAACGGCCCGCAACGCCGCCCCGTTCAGCAATGCGCTGTCATATAAATGCAGGATAAAGACCGGCGTATCCGGCGACACCGCATTGATTTCCGCCAATGTTGGCATGCGGCGTTCCCTGAACTGGAACTCACTCCACCCGCCAACCACGCGCACCCATTGCGGCGCCGGCGTACGGTCGGCCTGAATTTTCAGCATCGCCAGCGCATCGGACAGGCTGGCCACCCCATCCCACCGCAGCTCCATATTGTAATTCAAACCGCCACGGATCAAATGGGTGTGGGAATCGTTCAGGCCCGGAATAACCCGTTTGCCCTGCAAATCAATCATCCGCGCAAGCGGCCCGGCCAGCGCGCGCATCTCCTTGTCCGACCCGGTCGCCGCCACCATGCCACCCGCCAATGCGATCGCGGTCACATCCGGATTGTCTTTATCCAACGTGGTGATTTTGCCGTTGAAAAATACTGTATCGATCTGCGCGTTGGTCATTGCGCCTGCTCCCTTTGGTAACAACCCTATTGCTCCGCCCAGTACCGCCCCGGCACCCAGCATGGCCGTGTTCTGCATAAAATTCCGGCGGGTCAGTTTGTGGATTAAAAAATCGGACTTCATTTCTTCCCCCATCCCATCCGTCACCCCGGCGAAGGCCGGGGTCCATAGGATAGATTGTATGGATACCGGCCTGCGCCGGTATGACGTGGTAGTATGGAGGGACCGTATGTGTCAGCCCCTCCTATCTAGCTATGCAGCTTTGTTACCTGACTTTTTCACATTGTGCGGGAATTTGGCGCGTTGGCCGTAATCATGCACCATGCTGGCGGCATAATCGATGCCCATACCATAGGCCCCGAAATGTTCGCGAACGATGTCGGTCGTGCCTTGATAGGTTTCTTTACGGCTCCAATCGCGTTGCATTTCCAGCAACAGCTGAACGGTGGAGATGGATTCAGCCCCATGCTGTTCCCCACGGCGAATGGCTGCATCGTGAGCGTCTTTCGATGTGCCGCCCGATGCATCCACGTTCATAATCACTTCAAACCCTTCGTCCAAGGCGCAAATGGTTGGAAAGATCAAGCAGGCTTCGGTCCACAGGGCCGCCATCACCAATTTCTTGCGGCCCGTCTTTTTCACGGCATCGACAAAGGCTTTGTCTTCCCAGCTGTTCATGCTGGTGCGTTCGATCGGCTCCTGTTGCAGAACATCCATCAATTCCGGCCAGATATAGCCAGAGAAGCTTTCCGTTTCCACGGCGGTCAGGATGGTCGGAATGTTGAACAGCTTCGCCGTTTTCGCCATGGCGATCGTGTTGTTTTTCAGCAATTGACGATCAATCGATGTCACGCCAAACGCCATTTGCGGCTGGTGGTCGATGAATACGAAAACGCTGTTATCCGGGGTCAGAAGTTTATTGGTTGCGGCAGTCATTTTTGGTCTCCTTGTTTGATGTTTGAAAATTAAAAATTTAAGGCAAATCGAGGATCAGAATTTCGGCATCGCTGGTCGCCTGAACGAAAATTTTGTCTTCGTCCATAATCGCCAGCCCATCGCCGGATTCCAGATTTACGCTATTCACATTCGCGGTGCCGCGTGCCATCTGCAGCCAGTAACGGCGACCAGATGACGTCGGAACGTCGGAAAAAGAACCTTTTTTAAATTTGCCGGCCATCATGCGGGCGTCTTGATTAACGCGCAGTGAATTATCCGCACCGTCCGGCGAAATAACAACACGGAATTTATTTTCCATGTCAGCGGGATCAAATGTCTGCTGCTGGTATGACGGTGTGGCATTTTCTACATTCGGCATGATCCAGATTTGAAGGAAGTGAACGCCCCTGTCTTTGCTGTTGTTAAATTCACTGTGACGCACACCGGTTCCGGCGCTCATCAATTGAATATCGCCGGGGCGGATCACGGACCCGTTGCCCATGCTGTCCTTGTGCGCCAGTTCGCCATCCAGAACGTAGGAGATGATCTCCATGTTCGCATGCGGATGTGTGCCGAACCCAGCGGCCGGGGTCACGCGATCTTCGTTCATCACGCGCAACGGACCAAAGCCCATGTGATCGGCGTCATAATAATGACCAAAGGAGAAGCTGTGTTTGCTGCTCAGCCATCCGGTCTGGGTCGGGCCGCGTTCGCCCGAAGCTCTCTTCCTCAACATGATTTTATCCTTTCGCTCTCAACGATTTGATAATTTCAGGTTAGATTATCCGCAAAAATATGATAATAATGATTATTGGAACATAATTAGTCGAAAAAATAGAACAATGGACAAACTCGCCAACATGCAGGCTTTCGCCATGGTCGGCCAAACGGGCAGCTTCGCCGAAGCCGCCCGCCGCCTGAACCTGGCCCATTCAGTGGTCAGCAAACGGATCAAGGATCTGGAAGATTATCTGGGCGCACAGCTTCTGATGCGGACCACGCGCAAGGTGTCGCTGACCGATGCGGGCTATGCCTATCTCGATCACGTGCGAAAATTTCTGGATGAAATGGATGAGATCGAGGGAGCGTTGCGCCACAAGGCGCAAAAACCGGTCGGCACAATCAAACTCACCGCACCGCTCAGCTTCGGCCTGCAATATCTCGGCCCCGCGATTGCGTCATACCTCGCGCAATATCCGGATGTAACGGTGAAAACCTATCTATCCGACCGCCGTGTTGATTTGGTGGAGGAAGGATACGACCTCGCCATCCGCGTTGGCGCCTTAAGCGATTCCAGTTTGATTGCAAAAAAACTCGGCGCCTGCCGCCGCGTCGTCTGCGCCACGCCCGCTTATTTCAAACAACACGGCACGCCACAAACGCCGGACGATCTGCGCAATCATAATTGCCTCAGCTATATCAACCTCGCTGAAGGAAAATCATGGCCGTTTATGGTCGACGGGCATAAGACGTGGCAGCCCGTGACAGGCAACTTCCTCTCCGATAACGGCGACCTGCTCTATCAAGCGGCCCTCGCCAATGGCGGCATCACCCTGCTCCCGACCTTCATCGTCGGCGATGCGTTAAATGACGGGCGGCTGGTTCCGGTTTTGGAAAGCTACGAAGAAACCGATTTCGACATCCACGCCGTGTATCAACACACGCGGCACCTGTCGGCGAAGATCAGGACACTGATCGATCATTTCGGAAAAGTGTTCGGCGCCGGGTTTTGACCAGCGCAACAAACTTACAAATTATAGGGAAAATGGCGCGCCCGTTCGAACAACGTTCGAACTGTCATAAAAAAGGCCGCAATTTCTGGAAGAAATGGCGCGCCCGTTCGAACAAAGTTCGAACCACCCTTTTATAAGAGGGCGACCATTTCCAAGGGAAATGGCGCGCCCGTAGGGATTCGAACCCCAAACCTCCTGATCCGTAGTCAGGTGCTCTATCCAATTGAGCTACGGGCGCATTCCGTTCCCGGGGGCGGTAAAATCCGCCGGGGAAAGCGGAGCAGACCATAAGAGAAGCCGGGGACGATTGCAAGGGGTTTATGACAGGTTTCTGAAATTCATTATTTTTTGTACAAAACCAAAGGGTTGCCGCACATCCCCCGCCCGCTTACAAACCAAAGCAGGCCGCAATTTTTCGCACTTGCGGTTCACCATAACCGCGGAAACCCTCTTTCTCGCCACACCCCCGCCGCACCAAGGGGTCGTTCAACATAACTAATGTGTATGACCCTGATCTTTTGGGGTGAACGCGCCTTGACAGTCCAACGCTTTTCGTGTGTTTTTAAGGGGGTTTACAGGGACGAATCTGTCCCATTTCATGCCATAGCTGGATTGGTATTATGACACGCAATGTTTCCACCCGTCGGGGTGCTTCTTTTTCACGCTTTGCCTGCAACGCAGCCGTTTTTGCCCTCGCAGGTTTGAGCGCCGCCCTGATCAACGGTGCCCCCGCCGATGCCCGCACGGGCGGTACGATGCCCCCGGCGCTGGTGGTCACCAACGAACCATTGCCGAACGAACTGCAAAGCAAAATTTACCAGCAACCGCGCCGCGCGCCCGTCATCGACACCCAGCAAGTGATGGGCTCGCAATATTGGGACGAAGGGTCTGAAACCATCGTCAGCCGCAAGATTGATGACCTGCGTAAGGAATTGTTCGGCCTGCAGGGTAACGTCTCCGGCCTGTCCGATCGTTTGAACCAACTCAGCCTGGCTGGCCAAAACCATTCCGCAGAATATTACGCCAACGTCGCAACGATCAGCACGCAACTGCAATCCGGCACCACACCGGGCAACCCGCGTTTGATCAAACGTTTGTCCGTTGCACGCAACTCGCTGGAACAACTGGCGGGCAACGTTGCCTCGCTGAACGACCTGGCTGTTGAAATTTCCAACGCGGCCAGCATGGCGGGCTTCCTGCTGGAATCCGCGCGCACCACCTACTCCCTGTCGGGCGCGGTGGAAGAAGATCACGTGCGCCTGTCCCAACTGGAAGATTCGATCAGCAACACCGTTGTTGCCATCGACCGCATGTTGAACACCGTGAATGACGACATTACCCGCACGGTTGCGTATCTGAGCACCGAGCGCAATAACCTGCGCACGCTGTCGCTGGGCATCACCACGGGTGATTTGTTCGGCAAGAGCTTGGGCACCCGCCCGTTCTCTGGCGCGCCGCAAACATCCATGAACGGCGCACCGCAAGCCGCCCCGATGGGTGATGACATGGCTGGCGGTTACGTTCAACCGGTATCCCAACCCGCGCCGCTGGCCTCGGCCCGCCCGCTGGTTAAAATCCGCTTTGACAAGGCCAACGTGAATTACGAACAACCGGTTTACATGGCCGTGAACGAAGCGTTGCAACGTTACCCGAACGCACGCTTTGAACTGGTCGCCGTTCAACCGACCGGTGGCAACAGCGCCGAAGCAACAATCGAAAGCACCCGCGCCCGCCGCAATGCTGAGAAAGTTCTGCGCAGCCTGACCGAAATGGGCGTGTCGCTGGACCGCATTGATCTGTCGAACCTGCAAAGCAACGAAGCAACGACCAGCGAAGTGCATCTGTACGTCCGTTAATCGAATCGACATAAAAAATTACATCACCCCGGAAATCCCATCAGGGATTATCCGGGGTTTTTGCCATTGAATGATCCATCACGGCACAAATCCCGGACAAAGGCTGTCGGCCTTTTCCGGGATGACGGTCTTTTTTATTATCATGAAAAAATGGCGTCCCCGGCGTGATTTGAACACGCGGCCTACGGTTTAGGAAACCGTTGCTCTATCCGGCTGAGCTACGGGGACGCGCGGGATACCATACCCTAGCGAAGGTAAACCGCAGGCGCAATGCCCCGTTCCATACAATTTTATCGATCCCAATACGCTGAATTCCCTACGCTTTTCATCCTTATAAAAAAAGGGCGCGACACCGCCTGCGAACGCGCTAAGTCATTATCGTAGTGCGCCATAAACGCAGGAGGGTGTAGCCATGAGATCCCTGCTTTTTTCGATCGCCTTTGCGGTCGTCACGTTGATTGTTTTAACACTGGCCTTTCCCGCAAAACCGAAAGCACAGGAGGCGCCGTCACCGGCAACGTCTCTGTTTTCCAGCACGACGGAAACATCCGTCATGCGCATCAACGCGCACAGGGGCCGCGCTGAAGAAGCCCGTTACAACAACGCCCAGTCGATCCAGAACTTGCTGGGCCAGGATGTGCTTGATGGTCGCGGGCAGGCCGTTGCGCTGGTCCATGACGTCATTATCGTCAATGGCGATGATCGGAATGATAACGAAGCGGAATTCCTGATCCTGTCCGACGGCACGCAATTTGGTATGCCCGGGCGCATGGTCGCGCTGGACTATGACGACGCCGTCAAGAGCGAGCCGCGCCGCGAATCCCTGAAACGGATTGACACCAGTGACAGCGACGACGTTGTTGCATTTGATTACAGCTTCGGACCAGGCATGAACGATACCCGCCTCCTGCGCCTGAATGAAATCAGCGTCCGCAACACCATCGGCACACCAATCTATGGTACCCAGATGGACCAGGTTGGCATGGTGGCGGATGTGACCCTGAAAAACGGACGGGCTGATTTGATTGTGTTCGTCCCCACCCCAGTCATGGGCATGGGTATTGACCCTGTGGCCCTGTTCTATGACCAGACATTGATTATCAGCGCGGCGGACGGGCACAATGCCTTCCAACTGAGCCCCGAACAGAACGAAGCACTGAACAGTTACCGCGACGCCCTGCGCACGTTTTAATCCACGAATAACGGAGCCGCCCCCCGATACACGACTACCTGGCGGTTCCGCTCGCCCCTGTGGCCCCCACCCCCACAGGGGCACATTTATGGGGGTAATCCCCCTTTGGCCTTGAAACATAAGGCTAAAGCGTTAAAATCCACTCCACAATTTGATTCTGACCAATCGCGAAAGGCCGCGCCTTAAAGCGCCGTGTAAGCACCATGAAAATTCTTGTTCCTGTTAAACGTGTGATCGACGCCTATGTCACCATCCGGGTGAAGGCCGATGGTACGGGCGTTGAAACCGCCAACGTTAAAATGTCGATGAACCCGTTCTGTGAAATCGCGGTGGAAGAAGCCGTGCGCATGAAGGAAGCCGGCAAAGCGACCGAGATCGTTGTCGTGTCCGCCGGCCCGGCGAACGTGCAGGAAACCATGCGTACCGCGATGGCCATGGGTGCCGACCGCGGCATTCACATTCAAACGGACGAAGATATTCAACCGCTGGCCATGGCCAAGTTGCTGAAAGCCGTTGTTGAGAAGGAACAGCCGGGCCTGGTCCTGATGGGGAAACAGGCGATTGACGGCGACAACAACCAGACGGGTCAAATGCTGGCCGGTTTGCTGAACTGGGCGCAAGGCACATTCGCATCCAAGGTCGAATTGAACGGCGATCACGCCATTGTGACGCGTGAGATTGATGGCGGACTTGAAACGCTGAAACTGAAAATGCCCTGCGTGGTCACCACCGATTTGCGCCTGAATGAACCGCGCTACGCCGCTTTGCCGAACATTATGAAGGCCAAGAAAAAGCCGCTGGACACAACCACCCCGGCCGATCTGGGCGTAACGATTGAACACAAACTCAAAACGCTGAAAGTGTCCGAGCCGCCGAAACGCGCCGCCGGGATCAAGGTCGCCGATGTAGCCGAACTGGTCAGCAAACTGAAAAACGAAGCAAAGGTGCTGTAAGCGCGTCAGCGCGCACAGCATTCCCGTGAAAACGGGAATCCAATCCACAAAGGGAATAAAAAATGACCATTCTTGTTGTTGCCGAACACGATAACCAAACGCTGAACCATGCTACGCTCTGCACGATTGCCGCAGCCCAGAAACTGGGCAGTGACATCCACGTGCTGGTCGCAGGATCGGGCAGCGCATCCGTGGCCGACGCCGTATCCAAGGCCGCTGGCGTCACCAAGGTTTTGCATGCCGATGATGCGGCCTATGCCCGCGAACTGGCCGAAAACATGGGTAACCTGATTGCAAAAATTGGCGGTGCGTACAGCCACATTCTGGCCCCCGCATCGTTCTTTGGTAAAAACATTCTGCCGCGGGCGGCGGCGTTGCTGGATGTTCAGCAAATTTCCGACATCGTCGCGATTGAATCCGCCGACACGTTTGTGCGCCCGGTTTATGCCGGTAATGCACTGGCCACCGTTCAAGTCACGGGGTCCCCGATTGTTGTAACGGTGCGCCCGACCGCATTCGATGCCGTTGCCGAAACCGGTGGTGCGGGCGCGGTTGAGGCTCTGGCCTCGGCTGGTGATTCCGGCCTGTCCTCTTTCGTTGGTCAGGAAGTGACAAAATCCGAACGCCCCGACCTGCAAACAGCAAAGGTTGTTGTGTCCGGTGGTCGCGGTTTGGGCAGTGGTGAAAACTACGAAAAAATCATCACCCCGCTGGCTGACAAGCTGGGCGCGGCCCTGGGCGCATCACGCGCCGCCGTTGACGCCGGATATGTGCCAAACGATTATCAGGTTGGCCAAACCGGCAAGGTCGTCGCACCGCAACTGTATATCGCCGTCGGCATCTCCGGCGCGATCCAGCATCTGGCGGGCATGAAAGATTCCAAAGTCATCGTCGCCATCAACAAAGATGCCGATGCGCCGATCTTCCAGATTGCCGATTACGGCCTGGTCGCCGACCTGTTTGAAGCGGTGCCAGAACTGGAAAAAGCTCTGGGATAAACAGATCACGGGGCCGAAAGGCCCCGTTTTTCTGAGCCACAGCTGATCATTCTGATCAAAAACCGCCTGATTAAACCATTATGACAACCGATTGCGCTTGACCCCGCCCCCGGTTTGGATATGGTACACCCACCTTGCAATAAAACAGCGTTTTGGACGATGTCGAACCCTCTTTTAAGTGCTATCGCCGGATCCGATAAAGTATCTGTGCGTTTGGCAAAAACCCCGGCAGAAATCGAAGCAGCGCAACGTTTGCGCTACAGCATTTTCTATGATGAGTTCGGGGCGAAACCGGATGACACCGTCGCGGCCACGAAACTGGATGCCGACAAATATGACCCGGTAGCGGACCATATTATCGTTGTCGACACATCCGGTGACGCGGAGAAAATTGTTGGAACCTATCGCCTGATCCGCAAGGAACCGGCCGATTCCGTTGGCGGATTTTACACCAGCAACGAATATGACATCAGCGCCCTGCAATCCTGTGGCATGAGCATTCTGGAACTGGGGCGATCCTGCGTCCTGCCAGACTACCGCACGCGCCCCGTGTTGCAATTGTTGTGGCAAGGGATTGCCAATTACGTGATGGTGGATCACCAGATTGAATTGCTGTTCGGGTGCGCCAGCTTCCACGGCACGGACCCGGATAAAATTTCGGAACAATTATCTTATCTGTATCACTACCACCTCGCCCCGCCGGGGCTGCGCCCCACGGCGCTGCCGGATCGGTTTGTGAAAATGGACCTGCATCCGAAAGAAAGCCTGAACCCGAAGAAAATTTTCAACGAACTGCCGCCCTTGATCAAAGGGTATCTGCGCGTTGGTTCGATGGTGGGTGATGGCGCGGTGATTGACGAACAATTCAACACCATTGATGTGTGTATCGTCTTGCAAACGCATCTGGTCACCAGCCGTTACAAAAAACACTACGAACGCAAAACGGGCCAGAATATGCCCATCCCCGAGGAACTGGCCGGACAAACGGACGCCGACGCCGAAGCGTTGTTCCGCCGGGATTGAAAGATAAAAACACAATGACCCGCAGCCTGATCGCCGTTATCAAAGCCCTGATGTTCATTCTGTGGTCATTGCTGGTTGCGCCGTTGCAGTTTGTGTTCCTGCTGTTCAATCGTGGGCCTGCGGCCTATATCCTGCCGCATATCTGGCAGCGTGGCGTGTGCCGGATTCTGGGCCTGCGCGTCGTTGTCGAAGGCACGCCGGATACCGCGCGCCAGGTGATGTTCGTGTCGAACCACCTCTCCTATCTCGACATCCCCGTGATTGCCAGCGTATTGAAAGCCTCTTTCATCGCAAAGAAAGATGTCAGCTCGTGGCCGGTGTTTGGATTCCTGTCCACCCTGCAGCAAACCGCGTTCATCAGCCGTGACCGCAAGGATGCAAAGGTGGAAAAAAACAACCTGTCATCCATGATTGCCGCAGGCAAAAGCCTGATCCTGTTTCCGGAAGGAACATCGACCGATGGGTGCGATGTCGTAAAATTTAAATCCAGTCTGTTTTCACTGGCCGCCGATCCGACCACAGGGGCGTTTCTGCCGGTCCAGCCGATCAGCCTGGTGATGGACCGGGTCGATGGCCGCGTCCCCGCCGACGGCCCCAATGACGTGCGAGACGTCTATGCCTGGCATGGTGATATGACCATGGGCCCGCATTTATGGAATTTTGTCAAATCCCGTGGGGCGACCATCCGCCTGATTTTCCACCCGGTTCTGGACCCACAAGTTTACAATGATCGTAAATTACTGGCCGAAGCCGCCTGGAATCAGGTCCGCGGCGGCGTCGCAGGCCCCAGCCTGTCTGCCCCGGCCACGGCCTCCACCCTTGCCGCCGCAGCCATTGGCGGCTAGGGTACAAACCAGAACACTCTTGTAGAAGAAGCAAAAGGACGTAAAACCATGTCACAAGCCCAAGCCAAGCTGAAAATGACCGGCGAGGAATCCTCGAAAATCCAGAAGTTTCTGGAAAAAACGCTGAAAACCCCGGGCTTGGCTCTGCGCGCCCGCCCCCAAGCCGCCGACTCGGTCGAAGTGCTGGTGAATGGGGAGTATGTTGGCCTGATCCACAAGGATCTGGATGAGGGCGAAACGTCCTATATCTTCACCATGACCATTCTGGACATTGATCTGGACGAATAAACCCCGGTTTATTGCGGATTTTCAACGCCCCTGCGCCCCCTTTTGGGATCAGCAGGGGCGTTTTCCTTTGCGGGTCCAGTAAATTTGCAAAAGCCCTATCCCTTCAGGTACAATTCTATAATCCCTTTTCGTGGTTTGCGTCATGACAAAACCCGGGGGATTCTGTACACTTACGGGGCGTGTGACAATAAGAGGGGACGAAGAGCCTATGATCCTGTTTTCCGGGAATAAACAATCCAAATCGGGGCCTGTATCCGCCCGTTCCGTCATTCGCATGGCCCTGACGGTATGCGGCGCGGCCTTTATCGCCGCGACGATATCCTCCGCCGCGCAGGCACAGCCTGCCAGCTGTGACCCCGCTTATTGGGAATCAATGAAACAGCGCGGCATGCTGGAAGCCCAACGTGAAGTCCAGCAGAACCAGAATTTGATTTTCAAAGCCGACAGTGTTCTGGAACTCACCTGCTTTGACCGCCAGCTTCAAGCCTTGGCCCAGCAGGCGATCAGCCTGTTCAGTGAAACCACACGCTGGGGCGTTATTTTATCACCGACCTCCATGGACGCCGCACTGAACAACCTGGTGGCCACGGGGTTGATGAACTACATCGCCAACAACAGCTTCGCCCACACTTATGGTGGTGGGCGCTTCCCCGGCGATTACACAATGCAATCTTCCTTTGGCGGCAGCACCGTATATAACTGCAACACCATGGCACTCGTGTGGGAAGCAGCCAAATGCTATAACTTCGCCGAAGAAAGCAAAGATGGCTTCTTTACACTGGCTGACTTCGTTGAACCGCGCGTTGGTGTTGGCCACCAGGGCTTCACCTGCTCCGGCGATGGCCGCTTGGGCAACATGCGCAGCGTTGCCTCCAACTCCGGCGATCAGTACCAAACAGAAACTTACAACTCCTATGCCGGATTGTTCGCGTCTGACTCCTGCTCTGCGCCGATCCCAACCGGGGTGCGTGTGTCACGCGTGAATATGAATCCGTATAACGAACATATCTGTATTAACCCGGGTTGCTTCTACAACCTGTCGACATGTACGAACACACCGTAAAACGGAATTACAAAATCAGTTGAAGAATTCAGACATCAGCGTCCGGACCTTGGTCTGGACGCTTTTGTTTTGGGGCTGGAGCTCGAGAAACAAACGGATCGTTTGCAGATTGCGACGACGGTCAATCGCCTCATATCCCGGCTTGGCGGGTTCTGGTTTGATATCGGCCGCTGGGTTCCATGCCTTCACACCCGGTGGCAGAGATGGGCGGTCATCGGAGACGGGCTCCATCAAATCCAACAAAGTTCGATCCCCGATCAACGCCCGCACCCGCGCCAGCAAAGCCGGGTCCAGCTGATCCCGCGTCTGGCGCAATTGCGTCAGAGCATCGTCCAGAACCTGTTTTCGGCGAAGGGCGGCGGGGTCCATATGGGAATCGGTCACGGCGGAAATCCTTTCCGTTTAGGCGGCTAATCCATTGATTTTCAGCCGATTATGGCCGATTTTTACTGGTCAAAGGGATGTGTACCCCTTATATCTTCATACCATTACGATACGCCTATTTGCCTAACACAAGGTTAGCGAACAATTTCCGGGACTTAAGGGACCATGGAACGGATTTACAGGACATTGATGCGGGCCGGGACCCCGGCCTTGCGGCTGTTGCTGGCCACCCGCGTCAAGCGCGGCAAGGAAGACCCCGCCCGTTTGAATGAACGGATGGGCGTGGCCGGCCATGCCCGCCCGGATGGTCCGCTGGTCTGGTTCCATGCCGCCAGCGTCGGCGAAGCGCAATCAACCCTGATCCTGATTACCGCCCTGCTCGACGCGCACCCGGATTTGAACATTCTCGTGACCACGGGCACCGTGACGTCGGCGGAGCTGATGAAAAACCGCCTGCCCCCGCGCGCCATCCATCAATTTTACCCGCTGGACCACCCCATCTGGGTGGAACGGTTTGTCGATCATTGGCAACCCGATCTGGTCCTCTGGATGGAATCTGAACTCTGGCCCAACATGCTGGGCACAATCCGTGCGCGGAATATTCCCGCCGTGCTGGTCAATGCGCGCCTGTCGCCGCGATCGATGCGCCGCTGGAAACGAATGCGCAGCGTGATAACGCCGATGCTGTCCACGTTCACCACCATTTTGACGCAAACGGATGAGCATGCGGCCAATTACCGCGCATTGGGCGCAACCCATGTTATCACCACGGACAATTTGAAATTTGCATCTTTGCCGCTTCCGTATAACGCCACCGATTTGCACGCGTTAAAGGATGCGATTGGCGCACGCCCGGTCTGGCTGTACGCCAGCACACATGACGGTGAGGAAGGGCTGGCCTGCACCCTGCACCGGAAACTTTTTATCGACTTCCCCGAATTGCTGACCATTATTGTGCCACGCCACCCGGAACGGCGTGCGGTGATTGCCACAACAGTGCAGGCCGAACATTTGCGGGTTTGTATGCGCGGGCCGAACAAAGCGTTGCCCAGCATGGATGACGATATTTATGTCGCCGACACATTGGGCGAGCTGGGATTGTTCTATCGTCTTGCCCCCATATCCTGCATCGGCCGGTCATTCAGCCGCGATGGCGGCGGCGGTCACAACCCGGTAGAGGCCGCACAGCTTGGCTCCGCCGTCCTGTATGGTCCGATGGTCCAAAACCAACAAGCCTTATATGATGAAATGCGCGATTATGGCGCGGCGATTGCCTTAGCCGACCCGGATATGTTCGCCGAAACGCTGCGCGATTTAATGCGCAATCAAGGCCGCTTGATTGAACAGCAAAACCGTGGCCAGAATTTTGCCCGCGAAAAGAACGCCGTTCTGGACCGCGTGATGGCCGCAATTACACCGCTGGTGCCTACCCCAAAAAAATCGGATGCGGCATAAATGGTCACGAAAACCCCTGCATTCTGGTACAAGGACACCGCCGATTGGCGCGCACAGGCCTTGGCCGCGCCATCGGCGCTGTATGCGTTGGGCCACGCCATTCACATGGCGTCCGCTCGGCCCAAAACACTGCCTATTCCCGTTATTTGCATCGGCAACATCACCGCTGGTGGCGCGGGGAAAACCCCGGTTGCCCGCGCGATGATGCGTCTTATCCAGGAACGTGAACTGGCGCGCAACCCGGCGTTTCTCACCCGCGGCTATGGCGGAACGGAACCCGGCCCCATCGTGGTGGACCCCGCCACGGATCACGCCGGCACTGTGGGGGATGAATCTCTGCTCCTATCCCGGGATGGAACCACCATTTTATCCCGCAACCGTTATGACGGCGCGCAATTGGCCGTAACAAACGGGTACGATATGATTGTAATGGATGATGGGCTGCATAACACATCCTTGCACCGAGACCTCAACATTCTGGTGATTGATGGTGTTCACGGTGTGGGTAATGGATTGATGATCCCCGCCGGCCCCTTGCGCGCGCCGTTGCATGACGGGCTGAACCGCGCGGATATTATTATCATTATCGGCAATGACCGTACCCATATCGCCGCGCGCATCCCATCCGGAAAACCCATCATTCACGCCCGTCTGGTCGCCGATGCCACACCACAACACGGTGTGCATTATCACGGGTTCTGCGGGTTGGGCCTGCCTGAGAAGTTCAAGGGCACGTTGCATGAATCCGGCTACGCCTTAACGGGATTTACAGCCTTCCCGGACCACCATCCGTATACATCCGATGATCTGGATACGCTGGCCCACATCGCCGAGACGGCCCGTCTGATCACAACAGAAAAAGATGCGGTTCGCCTGCCCGCCGATTTTATCGCGCGCCACACCGTTGACATCCTGCCCGTATCCATCCGCATGAATGACGATGACGCCGCCCGTTTGGCCACCGCGATTGGAGCCATTCGAAAATGAAACATGTTCGATATTTGATTCAGTTTATTGCATTGTTGCCCATTATGGGGGTGTTTGCTGTTTTGCCTGTACGCATGGCCTCTAATCTTGGCGGATGGCTGGGGCGTATGGTTGGACCGAAACTGGGCGCGAATAAAAAGGCCCTGCGCCATCTTCAAATGGCCCTGCCCGATCGGACAGACGACGCATATGCGGCAATCATCACCGGCATGTGGGACAATCTGGGCCGCACGTTCGCCGAATATCCACACATCAAAACACTGGCCCGCCAAACCGAAATTATTGGTGCGGACCATTTGTTGGCCCCGTTGGACGATGAAAAACCCGCCATCATGTTTTCCGCCCATCTGGGCAACTGGGAATTACAACCGCCTAGCATGCTGACCCAGCATGGCCAGCGCGTGGACACCATCGTCCGCGCACCCAACAACCCGTATGTTGGATGGCTGTTAAAACGTTTTCGTGAAATGGGTGGCCGTATTGCGACCCTGCCGAAATCGAAACAGGGCACACGCCAGTTGGTGCAAACATTGAAAGATGGCCGCCCCATTGGCATTTTGATCGACCAGAAATATAATGAAGGCATCGCCATGCCGTTCTTCGGCCACCCCGCCATGACCAGCCCGGCCTTCGTTCAACTGGCGCAGAAGTTTAAATGCCCGCTGATCCCGTCGCGGTTGGAGCGCATTAACGGCACATCGTTCCGTTTAACCCTGTACCCCGCCCTGCCCGTATTCGATGACGCCGGAAACCCCCGCAAGGTCGAAGACGTTATAACGGACGCCCATGCCATGATCGAACGCTGGATCACCGAACGTCCGGAACAATGGATATGGCTGCACCGCCGCTGGATCGATGAGACCCGCGATGTCACCCATACGGGCACAAACACCGTCAACTAATCAGAAAGTTTCAACGCCGTTGGCGATATCTTCGGCGGCTTGCTCCATGATGGTCCGCATCGCAGGCCCGAATACGGCGTTGCCCGCCGGGGTCATCATATTCCCGTTCAGCTGTTGCGTCATAAACGCCAGCAACATTTTAGGACCAGCGGTCATCACACCGCGCTCTTCCATGATGGACATGGTTTCAACTCGGCTTTGCTCATAGCTAAGGCCTGCGGAAGACCCAACATCCGCTTCGTGCAACAGCATGGCCATCATGGACAAGGCCGGGTTTTCATCAAACCGGCGCAATTTGCCAATCATCATCATGCCGATATCATCTTCGGTCACATTGCCGACGAAAAAATGATCGTAAATTTTCCGCATCCGTACACACGGGCTGTTTTCCCCGGCGAAAAACGTAATGTCGGTACAAAAAACAATGGTTTCAATTTCGGCCAGTAAATCGCGATCCAGATCCAGCGCATGGAAATATGGGCGGGCGATGTCGACCGCACGTTGTTCCATATAGCCCGGTGTGTAAATGCCATCGCGCATGTTATCGCCGCCTTCGTGGCCCAGATCGTGGATCGCCGCGGCGATCAGCATCTGGATAATTTGCGCTTCGCTCAACTTGATCGCTTTTTCATCCTGCAACGCCTGATGCGTAACCATCAAGCGGATCACATGGAACATCACTTTGCGGTAATGTTCATTGCCGTGGTACAGAAGATTGTTCGGATATTCGGCCAACAACGCGGCGGTCAAAACCGATGCCACATCCGGGTGATCGTGCGGAATGTTGAAATGGTCAATGGCGTGCGCGGCCATGGCCACCATGGATGGCCCGCCCCCTTCATCCGCCCAACGATTGAACACGGATGTCGCCCGTGCGCCATACGCAACCAGATCGTCCCCGAACAACAATTCGGACACATCCGTAATGCGGGCATCATCATCGGCGTAATTATCAATGATTGTATCAAGAACAGCGGCCAGATCATCCGCCGCAAAACCCTTTTCATCGCCCTGTACATCCACAAGACGCGGACGCAAAGCCTTCAGGGCCGTGGTGGCCCAGTAATTTTGGCGCGGTCGTAAAGCCAGTTCGTGCAACAAAAAATCGACTTTCTTCTTAAAAAGCGGCCGTGCACTGAACAATGAACACGCCACACCCAAAAAAACCTGCTTTTTCAGGGTAATATTAAAGGGTTAAAAAATAAAGGCTTTGCTTGTGATAAGATGGTTTTTCCGGCTATGCTGTTGTGCAAAATAACGAAAAATCTATGTAAATACGGATAGTTAGAGGCAAAAACCATGACCAAAACACATTGGACCCCGTCCAGCTGGCGCGACAAACCCGCCCGCCAATTGCCCGCTTATCCGGACGCCCTGGCCCTGAAACGGGTAGAGGAAGCCTTGGAGGCCCTGCCCCCGCTGGTCTTCGCGGGGGAGGCCCGCAACCTGACCGCCCAGCTGGCCGATGTCGCCGCGGGCCGCGCCTTCCTGTTGCAGGGGGGCGATTGCGCCGAAAGCTTCGCCGAATTCAGCGCCGGTAAAATCCGCGATTCATTCCGCGTGATTTTGCAGATGGCGATTGTCATGACCTTCGCCGCCGGATTGCCGATTGTGAAGGTGGGCCGCATGGCCGGGCAATTCGCCAAACCACGCAGTGATGATAACGAAACCATCGACGGCATCACCCTGCCCAGCTATCGCGGCGACAACGTGAACGGATTTGATTTCACCGCCGCCGCCCGCACCCCGGACCCGGACCGCATGATCCGCGCGTATCATCAGGCGGCGTCCACGCTGAACCTGTTGCGCGCCTTTGCCCAAGGCGGGTATGCCGATTTAAACCGCGTGCATAAATGGAATTTGGATTTCGTCAAGGACAGCAGTTTAAGCGAACGCTATGACGATTTGGCCACACGCATTGACCAAGCCCTGACCTTCATGGGGGCCTGTGGTATTACGGGTGATAAAGTTCCGGCCATTCGCGAAACAAACTTCTACACCTCGCACGAAGCATTGTTGTTGCCGTATGAAGAAGCCTTAACCCGCGTCGACAGCACGACGGGTGATTGGTATGCCTGCTCGGCCCATTTCCTGTGGGTTGGCGCACGCACGAACCAGACCGAAGGGGCGCAAATTGAATATGTGCGCGGCATCGCCAACCCGATCGGGTTGAAATGCCCGCCGGATCTGGACCCCGATACGCTGATCCGTTTGATCGACACGTTGAACCCCAACAACGAACCGGGCCGCCTGACCCTGATCGCGCGTATGGGGCATGGCAAGGTCGAAGAAAAATTGACCCCGCTGGTCCGCGCGGTAAAACGCGAGGGCCGCAGCGTTGTCTGGTCCTGTGACCCTATGCACGGCAACACATTCAAATCATCATCCGGTTACAAAACACGGAAATTTGAAAATGTTCTGGGCGAAGTGCGTGAATTTTTCGGCGTTCACGCGGCGGAAGGCACCCACCCCGGCGGCATCCACCTGGAACTGACCGGCCAGAACGTTACGGAATGCACGGGCGGCGCACAGGATATTACGGAGGAAAATCTATCCGACCGTTACCACACCCATTGCGACCCGCGTTTGAATGCAAACCAAGCCTTGGAAATGGCCTTTATGCTGGCGGAGGAATTGAAATCCCTGCGCCTGTCCCCGGCCACGGGAAACATCGCCCACGCGGCAGAGTAAATACGAAATGAATTACGCCGCCGTGGCCGAATCCCGCAAACGCAGGATCATGTCGCGGCGGTTTTTATACAGCCCTTCCTCAATCCCCACGACATAGACGTGGGGATTTTTCAATCGGCGGTGGGCGGGGTCCAGCATTTTCAAACCCGCCATCGCCCGCGCCCGTGCCATATGCACATCTTCCAACGGGATCACCATATCCCCGGCCCGGAAAACGGACACCAATGGGCGATACACATGCGCCCCGGGGCCGAACCGTTTGCGGCGCGTATCATCATCACGACGAATGGACGTCAACGGATGTGTCAAAACGCCATCACGCACCGGATCCGTTATAAAAACGGGTAAAATTGTATCGCCGTTATAACGCACCGGTTGGTCCCCGTCATAAACGACATAACGGATCACATCCAATTCACCGGGGATGGATGTTTTGATGGATTGTTCCGACAATTTGATGACATCACGCATGAAATTCGCATCCAGATGCGGCATTTTGCCCGCCTGCACCTGTTGGCGCATGGCATCGATTTCGGATTGGGATAAATCCGCCCCGAACACCGCACCCAATTTGTACACGCCCCCCAACGCCGGTTGCGCCTTGGACGTGGCCAGATTTGTGCCAACGCCCCACATATCAATACGCCCGCCTTCCTGACGAATGGCCAGAATGGTTTCTTCGTCCAGATCGTTGGACGCCACAATTTTCGCATCGGTAAACCCGGCGGCATCCAACAACGCGCGCGCCCGTTTTGACAGATACGCCAAATCACCGGAATCCAGACGAATACCCTTCATCGTCATGCCAGCGGATTGGCACGCGGCAATCGCGCGCTTAACGCCCTGCACCGTGTCATAGGTATCCACCAAAAACACGCCGTTATGCGGCATGGCCCGGGCGTAATCGGCGAAGGATTCAACCTCGTCCTCATACACCATCACCCATGCGTGGGCGAATGTTCCGGTGGATGGAATGCCATAGGCCAAATCGGCCTGCATGTTCGATGTGCCCGCAACGCCGCCAATCCATGCGGCGCGGGATGGTTCCAACCCGCCAATACATTGGGCGCGGCGCAAACCAAATTCCAAAATCGGCGCGCCACCGGCGACATCCGTTAAGCGCGCGGCCAATGTGGCGAACAAGGATTGCGAATTGATGACGTTCAGCAACGCGGCCTCGACCATCAAACATTGCCACAACGGCCCATGCACACGCATGATGGGTTCATCGGGGAAGGCCAATTCCCCCTCTGGCATGGCATCGATGCTCAGTTCCAGCTTTGCATCCTTCACCATGGCGATAAAATCGTCGGTGAACAAACGATGGTCCACACCCGTGGTCGGGTCGGTGACCATTTTACGTTTCATCCATTCGATTTCGTCCGGTCCGAACCGCCAGTTTTGCAACCATTCAAAAACAATATTCTGCCCCGCCGTGACCAGATAGGCCCCGCCAAACGGGTTTTTCCGAATAAACGCGTGGAACGTCGTATTCACATTGTGTTTGCCGTTGGTAAAGAAGGCCTGTGCCATGGTCAGGGCATATTGGTCCCCCCACAAAACGCTTTGCCGGGCCAAAGGATCTTTGAAATCGGGCATAATGCAATATCCTTACTTAAAACCGTGCCGCAAACGCGCTATGATCGGGCGGCACAGATTGAGGGATTATAGAATGACTGCACCCGCATTGGAACCGTTGCATATTACGCTGGCCCAAACGAACCCGACCGTGGGCGCCGTGACCAAAAATGCGGAAAAAATCCTGCAATATTATAACGATACCCCGGACACCACCGACCTGATCGTTTTTACGGAACTGGTTCTGGCCGGATATTCGCCGGAGGATCTGGTGTTAAAACCGGCCTTCCTTGCGTCCTGCGCCGCCGCAATTGAACAGATTGCCGCCGCCACGGCAGGCCGGCGCACACATATCCTGCTCGGCGCACCAATTTCCAGCGGACAGCCCAAACCGTATAACGCCGCCCTGTTGATCGGTGATGGGAAAATTGTTGAAACGCGATTGAAACATCATCTGCCCAATTACGGCGTGTTTGATGATGAACGCATTTTTACATCCGGTCCCCTGCCCGATCCCATCGCGTTCCGTGGTTATACGCTGGGCGTGATGGTGTGCGAAGATATGTGGTTCCCAGACGTATCCGCCAACCTAAAACAAAACGGCGCCCAAATTTTAATTGCCATTAACGGCAGCCCGTTTGACATGGGCAAACATGAAAAACGCCGCCTCGAGGCGAAAAAGCGCACCGCTGAAACCGGCTTGCCCTTAATCTACACCAATCAGGTTGGCGGACAGGATGCGATTTTGTATGACGGTGCATCCTTCATTATGAATGAAACCGGCGATGTGGTTGCGCAGATGGATACATTTGCCGAAGACCGCGCCGACAGCATCTGGACCATCACAGAAACGGGCAAGGCCCTGTGCCAATGCGACCACACCCGCCATGTTCCCGATGGGCATGAACGCATGTATGGCGCGTTGATGTTGGGCTTGCGTGACTATGTCACCAAAAACGGTTTCCCCGGCGTGGTTCTGGGGCTGTCCGGCGGGATCGACAGCGCCTTAACCGCCGCCATCGCCACCGACGCGCTTGGCCCATCCGCCGTGCATACGGTGATGCTACCCGGCCCATACACCGCGCAGGAAAGTCTGGACGATGCGACGGAAAGCGCGCGTTTACTGGGCATCGCGCACCAATCCATCAACATTATTCCGATGGTTCAGGCGTTTGAAAAGGAACTGGCCTCGAATTTCAACGTCGACACACCATCCATCACATTTGAAAATTTACAATCGCGCAGCCGGGGCGTGGCGTTGATGGCCCTGTCCAATGCGACCAACCGCATGGTTTTGACGACCGGAAACAAATCGGAAATGGCCACAGGATATGCGACCTTGTACGGCGATATGTGTGGCGGATTTAACGCACTGAAGGATGTTTACAAAACCGATGTGTTCGCCCTGTCGCGCTGGCGCAACGCGCATCACCCGGCTGGCAGTTTCGGCCCCCATGGCCCCGTGATGCCGGAACGCACAATCACACGCCCGCCCACCGCCGAATTGCGCGCCAACCAGACGGATCAGGATTCCCTGCCCCCCTATGACGTGTTGGACGCCATCCTGTTCGCCTTGATCGAAGGGGACCAATCCATCGCCGAAATTGTGGCCGCCGGACATGATGTGGACACGGTAACACGGGTGCAAAAATTGCTGGACCGGGCGGAATATAAACGCCGCCAATCCGCCCCGGGCACGAAAATTTCGCGCAAGGCCTTTGGCCCCGACCGCCGTTACCCCATCACCAACGGCTATACGGTTGAAAAACAATAGGTTTTTACACCTAAAGCACCCTTGCGCCGCAGGGGGTAAAACCTCTATATTGCAAGGCCTTACACCGTCCGTCATCCCCGCCTTGTGCGGGGATCCGGCACAATAAACGCGCGGCGCAATGCGCCGCACATAACGACTGGATCCCCGTTCGGCGGCGCGGCTTACGCCGCTTCTGGCCGGGGATGACAGCACTGAGATGATTTTGAAAGGTTTAAACCGTGTCCGTTCGCGTTCGTTTCGCCCCGTCCCCCACCGGTTATCTGCACGTTGGTAACGTGCGCGCCGCCATCGTTACATGGCTGTTCGCGCGCAAAAATGGTGGCAGCTTCCTGCTCCGTATTGACGACACCGACGTGGAACGCAGCAAGCCGGAATACGAAGCCGATATCGAAGCCGCCATGAACTGGCTGGGCCTGAACTGGGACGATCACGCCCGCCAACGCGACCGTGGCGACCGTTACAATGCGGTGATTGAGCAATTGAAATCCAATGGCCGTCTCTACGCCTGCTATGAAACGGCGGATGAACTGGCGCTGAAACGCAAGACTTTGCTGTCCCGCGGCCTGCCCCCGATTTACGATCGCGCGGCGCTGAACCTCACCGACGAGCAAAAAGCCAAATTCGAAGCCGAAGGCCGCAAACCGCACTGGCGCTTTAAAATGAACCCGACATCGATTGAATGGGATGATCTGGTCCGTGGCGCGGTGAAGTTTGATGGCGCACTGGTCTCCGATCCGGTGCTGATCCGTGAAGACGGCACGCCGCTGTACCACCTCTGCTCCGTCATCGACGATATTGATTACAAAATCACCCACGTCGTCCGCGGCGAAGACCACGTATCCAACACCGCCATGCACGTGCAGATGTTCGAAGCCATAGGTGCCCCGGTGCCGCAATTTGCGCACCTGCCGATGATTTCTGATTCCGAGGGTGGAAAATTGTCCAAACGTCTGGGCAGTTTGAGCGTGCGCGACCTGCGCGAAAATGAAAAACTGGAACCGATGGCGATCATCAGCCTGATGTCCCGCTTGGGCAGCGCCGATCCGATTGAGCCGTTCACATCAATCCAGCCGCTGATCGATCAATTCGACATGTCCAAATTCTCCAAAGGCGCGCCGAAATTCGATATGGAAGAACTCCTGCGCCTGAACGCGAAGATCGTCCACGAACTGTCTTTTGCATCGGTGAAGGACCGTCTGGCCGCAATGGGATTAAAAGATCTGGACGAAAATTTCTGGAACGCTGTCCGCCCCAACCTCGACCGCATGAGCGATGTGCAGGATTGGTGGAATGTGGCCAACGGCCCGGTTGAACCAATCATCAATGATTCCGATTTCGCCGCACAGGCCGCCGAGCTTCTGCCAGCCGCACCGTGGGATGGCACCACATGGAAAGCCTGGACCGAAGCGGTGAAGGCCGCCACGGGCCGCAAGGGCAAGGATTTGTTCATGCCCCTGCGTCAGGCCCTGACGGGCATGGATCACGGCCCCGAACTGGCCGTGCTGCTGCCGTTGATTGGCCCGGACAAAGCGCGCCAGCGCCTGACCGCCAAACGCGCTGCGGCGTAACATTTGACCAACCATACTCATGCGTCATACCGGCGAAGGCCGGTATCCATAGGATAGACCGTATGGACCCCGGCCTTCGCCGGGGTGACGAATGAGAGGGAAAGGCGTATTCCAAAATGACCGGAACAGATCGCACACAAATCGAACCCCCACAGGACCACGGGCCTGTGGTTATTCTCGTCGGCGCACAGATGGGCGAAAATATCGGTGCCGCCGCACGCGCGATGATGAATTGCGGCATTACGCGTATGCGTCTGGTGGCCCCGCGTGATGGATGGCCCAATCCCGCCGCCGAAGCCATGTCATCCGGTGCGCTGGAATTGATGCCCCCGGTCGAAGTGTTCGCCACAACGGCGGAGGCCTTGGCCGACATCAACCATGTTTATGCCACCACCGCCCGCCCCCGCGATATGGTCAAACACGTTTTGACCGCACGCGGGGCAGCGGAAGACATGCACACACGGATCAAGTCTGGTGAAAAAACGGCCATCCTGTTCGGCGCGGAACGCAGTGGACTGGCCAATGACGATGTGGCGCTGGCTCAATCGATCATCACCATTCCGCTGAACCCCGGTTTTTCGTCCCTCAATCTGGGGCAAGCCGTACTGCTGGTCTGCCATGAATTTATGAGCGCGGGCGACGCCACGCCACCGAAACAATTGCCCACCGGTGATTCCGCCCCGGCCACGCACGATGCTCTGGTCAATTTGTATGAACGGCTGGAAGATGCGTTGGATGATGCCGGGTTTTTCCGTTCGCCGGAAATGAAACCCTCCATCGTTCGCAACCTGCGCAACATGCTGGGCCGCGCCGAAATGACGGAACAGGAAGTCCGCACCTTCCATGGGATGATTTCCGTCCTGGCCGGGCGCCGGACCGGGCACGACTGACCCCCGACCATTAAACCTTTTATTAACCATGTTATGGCAAGTTTCCTCTAACGGAGGAATGCCTTAGTATGCTGGACCTGCTTATAAATTCTCTGACAACCTATTACGGGCTCGATTGGGTGTCCGTTGTTTTCGGCATTTCCGCAACCTATGCCCTGGGCAAGCAAAACCGCACTGGTTTCGTCTTCTCCGCCATTTCCTGTATCAGCGGTATCGCCGTGGCCAGCATTTCGGCCCAATATGGCTATGTCTGCTATAATTTCATCCTGATGGCCATGGCCCTGCGCGCTTACGCCAATTGGGGCCGGGTTCGCGCCACGGCATAGACGGCAAAAACTGGACAAGCCCCCTCTTTCCCCGTAGATTCGTCCCATAAAATAAAAAGACTATAAAACAGGGACATAAATGATGCCGCTTAAAGGCACAGCCGCGCGATGGGGCAAAGCCGTCGTTTTATCCTTCGCCCTTGTGGCCGGATGCCAGACATCATCAACGATGGTCGGCAATGACAACCAACCGCCACAACCACCCCGCTTTGACACCAGCACCGAACTCACCCATCTCTTCACCCGGCACAGCGCAACACCGGTGATCGTTTTGGACAGCGTTATGATTGAACGCGCCATGGATCATGCGCCCGAGGGAGCCGTCGGCGTCACCGCCGAAACAATTCTGCCCTCGCTGATCAAAACCCTGTCGGGGATTGAGGCCAGCGCGGACACCGTCGAAATGCTGGGACAGGCTTATTACAACCACGCCCCCGTCGCCATTCCCAACCACGACAATATTGGTGGCGATATAACGAAAAAACCCAATGATTTATGGATTGTTTTTGGCGACCTGCCCGGCGCGCCTGTCTATGGCACGCTGTTTATGTTCAGCAAAATCCACCCGGATAATTTCAAAAAAATCGCCCCCGATATTGATGTGGATGCGTTGCATATTCCGCCCCATCTGGCCGAACGTTTTATCAAACTGCACGAAGGATTCCACGCGATTGACAGGCGCTATACCATTGCCATGCACAATCTTCCGGAATTGCACGAAGAATCGTTTGCGGATTACGCCCGTCATAACGATATACGGATGCAGATTGAAGTCATTCACCAGAAAGCCGAAACCTTTGCCGATGTCGCCGCCGCATTGAAAATGGCGCAGGAAGGCCACGGCCAATATCTTGTCCCGTATGCCGCATCACGCGGCATGGCCCAATATTTCCGCCATCTGCACAGTCTGCAGCGCGGCCAGGGTTACGCCGATATGATCATGACGGACGAAACCGGCGTTATCGCGGATAAAGTATCGGGATGGCCGGACAATCTGACCTTCGTGCCCCAGCCCTTTACATCGCACAATACGGTGAAGGGATTGCTGATGGTCAATGATTTTGTGGCCCGCACCCCAGCCCGCACAATCCGCGCCATGACGATGGATGATATTCTGGCCAAGGCCTATGCCATCACCGAGTCCGCAACACCATCACCGGACACGCTACGGGCCCAGGCTTTTTACATGTGGAATGACGTTCGCAAAAATCTGGGGGAAACGACAGACCCGCTTCTGGTCGAAGATTTCTGCCCTGCCCCCTGCGCGTCCGCCATCACCCCGGCCCAGCGGGCCAGCGCCAAAAATGCGTATGATGATTATATCAACACGCTGAACCGCGCTGTGGCCCCATATCGCAAACCATCGCCGGGGCCGCAATCGTAGAAACGATCAGAGTTTCGGGTCGCGAGGCTTGAATGGCACAACGACCGATGCCCGGGCCCGCTCGACCTCTGCCGCCAGAGCCGGGCCATTGGCGATATGCACATCAATCTCAGCAATGATGTCCTGTACGGTTTGAATATTGGGATTGGATAAAACCGTGTCACCCTCGGCCTTTGCCATGTCTAGCAAGGCGACAAGATCATGCCGCTGGCATGCGCCACAGATCGTTGCGTCCGGCGTACCGACAATCGCCTCGACATAGGACGCGCCATAAGAACTGGAAATTTCATGGTACACAAATGTCGGGCGCGGTTGAAACCGGCCGGACCGGAACAAGGATTCCAATTCTGCTTTTGGCAGGAATGAATAATTCATGGCGCTATCCTTTTTGGTTATAGGAGCAACCTACGCAACTTCACCGCGATTGCGCAACAAAAAAGGCCGCCCGGTTGGGGCGGCCTTCTTCGAATTTCTGGTCCGATTAACGGCTGTAATATTCGATAACCAGGTTCGGTTCCATCTGTACTGCGTACGGAACGTCTTCCAGTTTCGGAGCGCGCAGGAATACGGCTTTCTTCGCCTTTTCATCCACTTGGATGTATTCCGGCAGGTTGCGCTCTTGGGATTCCATAGCGGACACAACCAGACCCATGTCTTTGGATTTTTGACGTACTTCGATGACGTCGCCGTCTTTTACTTGGTAAGACGGGATGTTCACGCGTTTGCCGTTCACGGTTACGTGACCATGGTTTACGAACTGACGAGCAGCGAACACGGTCGGTACGAATTTCGCGCGGTAAACAACCGCATCCAGACGACGCTCCAACAGGCCGATCAGGTTCTGGCCGGTATCACCACGCAGGCGGGATGCTTCCAGATAGTAGCGGCGGAATTGGCGCTCGCCAATGTTGCCGTAGTGCAGACGCAATTTCTGTTTCGCCAGCAACTGTTGACCATAGTCAGACAGTTTGCCGCGGCGTGCACCATGTTGGCCCGGAGCGGTTTGACGCTTGTTGAACGGGGACTTTGCACGGCCCCACAGGTTCAGGCTCAAGCGGCGGTCAATTTTGTATTTTGCACTTGGACGTTTCAACGCCATTGTCGTTTCCTTTCGAACATTATTGTCCCGATATCCATTGGTATTGGCCGAACCATTCGGCCAACGCACCCAAGTCATGGTGCTTTTCGGGAGTGCCCCGGTTTTAGACGGTTTTATGGGATCAAGTCAATGTTTCCGCGCCCTTTTTGGCAGAAAATCGCCCTTTTCCACCCTTTTAATTTTCATAATGAAAAGAATGTCAGCCGAACGCCCTGCCCCAGGCAGTATAAACAGACGATCGTGACCAGAATCCGGGTGAATTTTTTAAAATGGTGGTCGCTCATCCGGTGCAGAATCACACCCGCCACCGACGTGCCCGCAATGGCCGCCACCATAAAACCGGGGATAGCCCACCCCGGAATCGAATCCGGCCACACGGCCTGCCCGCTGACCAACGGCACCAACGACCCGAAATAGGTCAACCGGGTTAAATGCATCGCGCTTTGCGTAAACGCCTTGGTGCCGACGATTTCTTTGCGCGTCAACGGCGCGTTGTTATAGAGCAGATCCAGCAACGGCCCCACCACCCCCGCCGTCATTTGCACAAAGGTCAAAATGGTTGCCGTGAAAAACGTATGCACCTTGTTGGTGATATACAGCGTCACATAACGCTCGCCCGCCATGGCCAGCAACGGCAACGCCCCCATGGCCAGAAACACCACGCCCTTGTCCGGCACGAACCGGACCATCAGCATAATGCCAAACCCCGCCACCATGCCCGCGAAATACGGTGGCAACACCCGCCACACAATATGCCGCCGCCACAAAAAACTGCGCCACGCATTGGACACCAGTTGAATGCACGCATGCACACTCATCGCCGCGGCAACGGGCATAAAGCCCAGCAAAATCGTCATCAAAATCAACCCACCCGCCATACCAAACATGCCGGACAGGATCGCGGTGAGGAAGGTTGAGATGGTGATGATCAGGATGATGGGCGACATCCCCAGAGATTAACAGGGCATGCCCGGTATAACCAAGCCCGAATAGAAAACCGGAGGTAAATTTATATTTACCCCCGGTTTTGATCCGTCATGATGTTCTATGGCTTTAGAACTTAACGCCAAACCCGACAAAGCCGACATACCGATCTTCATAACGATCACGAGACAAATCAGCCCCGGCTTTCAGCGAGCGCGAATTATCCAGATCGTAACGCATCTCCGCCCCCAGACCAACATCAAACGTCGTCAAATCCCGCCCGTTGATGGTGGTGGCGCTTCCTGCACCGACAAAGCGTGTTGTATTGGAGGCCTCTTCAAGCTCCCACTGCTGGCCGACATAGGGACGCAGTTTAACAGCGAACGCCCGGCCATCTTCAAACTTCATTTCGCGTTGTACAGCCATGCCAATTTTTGCCGATGCGGTCGAAAACGTATCCGCCGAAACCGTCATGTTCATGGCCCCGCCACCCTTTTCCGTGTAGCCATCCGTACGCACCGCAGTGTAAGACACAGACGCAAACGGTTCGAATTCATAATCATCATGAGCGTATAAACGGCTGAGCGCCGCCGTCATGCTGCCGCTCCACCCGTCATAGTCACTGCGCGGTGATTGCGTCACGCCACCGACATCAACGTGGCGTTTAGATTCGTAATCGCCATAACCAACCATGGCCATGCCGCTCAACTTTGTAGCGCCGAAAAGCTTCTGTCCATATACGCCGATATTATAGTTATATCCTTCGGTATCGCCTGCATGGTTATCGACATCGACGTCCGTACGGAACATGCTGCCCAGAACGCCAATCATATGCGTTTGATCAAGCGCGAATTCTGCGCCCGTGACGAAACCACGGCTGAACGTGTCATACCCCATGGTGGATGTCGTGGCATCGCCATTGGCACCCGCCACGACAGCTTCGGTCCAGACCGCTTTCTGGCCCGGCTCATACCGGTCATAGGCACTAGCAGACAACGATAAAGACGGTGCCTGCCCCACTTCCGTCATTGCCTTCGCATTGCTATCCGCAAAAATCCAGCCAGACATATCGGCCTGACCATCGCGGAAATTCAGCGACGAAACAGAACCCACATTCCCTAGAACCGTGCCCACCTTTTCAACCAGAACATTGGTGGTTTGCCCGCTGGCGGACATCATGGTTTGGCCCGTTACGCTGGTATTCACGGGAAACACCTTTTTCATCACCTGTGCAATTTCTTCCGGCGATGTCAGGGTGTTCAAATATGTGCCGATAGTTGCGCGATCGCCGCCATTATTATCAAATCCGTCGAAATAACTGGCCAGTCCTTCCGCAGGCGTGCCCGTTGACGTCTGCACATACCCACCGCTGAAAAAACCGATTGGAACGATGGCGTAGCGAATAACCCCACCGCCATACAAGACATCGCCGCTGCCCGTGCCGTAAAATGTAATAACGCTGAATGTCGCGGAATCATCAATCGCACCAACAAAAGTACGATCACCCTGCCCGGCGGCAGAACCCTTGTTATCAGCGCGTTGTGTCGCGGTACCCACCAAAATCGGCGTTCCGCCATCAAAGCTGATATACAATTCGGACGGATAGCAGCACGTGCCCCAATCCCCCAAATCAATACCAAATCCGTTGATTGGATTGTCGAACGTAAATGTCAGGCCGGATGTAACCTGTCCATTCGCGCTCATTTGAATGGATTGCCCGCCCGGCACGCCCGCAATCGCATTCGTACCCAGATATGTATTATCGATAGAGCGGTTCAGGCCATTGGTTGCCGTAATTGTATAGGCACCACGATCCCATGTATTTCCGCCAACCAGCCCGCTGAGGGGATCGAGCGTCAACGTGCCGCTGGCACTGTTCACCAGATCATCGAATTCATCACGGCCATCGGGAATGGTATCGAAGAAGGGAATAGGCTGAGCCATCGCGGACGCCGCTCCCATCATAACGCCCGCACAGGCGCCGGATAAAAGAATGGCACGGGACACAGAACGCGAGATACGCTTCACAGAAATCATACAAAACACGGGGAACACTCCGACGCAGGACTGGGGCTTAACAAGCGAAAGAATTGTCCCACGCCGTCCCGGCTTTGTAAAGCGGGTACCGTTTTGTTTTAACAAGGAAATGTTGTATTAGGGGGCTGGAGAATTGACCGGAGCCGCCCCGGGAGTCTGCGGCTTCATCTGCCGCATCATCCGCTTCGCCGCCATGTTCAGGGCGGTGGTGGCATCGTAATGCGCGGCCCAGGTTACCGTTTGATTGCATTTCAGTGCCACCATCACGATATCAACGCCGTTGACCAGTAACAAACGTTCGGCCATCTGGGGCATTTTCATCCGGCGGTCGCTGCACTCTTTACGCAAGGCACCAATATCCGTTGCCGGGTTGCGTTCATCCGCAAAATGGGGGGATGTTGTGTCCTGTTCCGCGCGATGGTTCGCCCATGTGACATGCCAACCGGGCTGCGTTGTATGGTCCTGGTTCGTGGCGGCTTGGTTAAAGTTTGTGGTGAGGCGCGAAACTTCCTTCGCGTCGTTCAGCTGCACAGTTTTTCCATCCAAATGACGCGTCATAATTTTCAGACCAAGGAAGTCACGATATTTTTGCATCGGTGATGAAATTTTGGCGTAAGGTGGTGATGTCCGAATGATGGTTTCGATCACATCCAACGCGATGCGATTGCATTCGAGATCGAAATTGAAATCCTTGGACACATGCAGAACCTTGAAAAATCCCTGCGCCGATTTGAATGGGGCGGGCAAATTGTTATCAACGAAATATTCCGCCGCCGCCAGATTGGTCATGCGCATGATTTCATGGACCAGATCGGTGCCCTCATATCCCGGGCGGGGTGGGAATTCGGGCGCGGATGCGGGCTGAATATTATCGTTTACGGCCAGATTGTTGCAGATCTGCACCATATCATTTGTACGTTTTTCGTGCAGACGATGACCCAGATCGGTCCAGCGTTTTACATCCGCATCGCCCTTGGCCAATTCGCGCACAATATCATTGTCATTGCACTGTTTCAGGTTTTCAAAAACCGTGCGTTCAATAGAACAGGATTGCAAATTCAAATCCGCGTCCAGAACGAACGTAAACGTAACCGCCGGGCGTTTCTCCCCCTGTTGCAAGCTGATGCAGCTTTGCAGGAATTTGTAATTGAACAGCGGTTTGTCCACCCCAAAGGCCTTTTCAATCGACCGCGCAAAAATTTCCATCGGGTGTTGATTGGGGACCAGTGCGGGAACATCGGCGATACTGGATTGAATCATCCATCCACCATCATCCTTTGGTGTCATGAAAATTCCATCATCCAACAACCGTGCCCGCGGGTCATCGATGGTAATGCCCTGCACATGCACGCGGCCGGCCCCGTGCGTCAGCCCTTGCAAACGGCCCGCCGCGTTAAAATCGATCAGAATGTCATTGGCTGTTACGGGATTATTGAACCGCGCCTGGCGCTCTTGCTGCTGGCGCGTGCGTTTTTGGTTGGCATTCTTGTTTTTGTTACGCTTCATAATCCCTGCCCCGTATTTTGCCAGATTGAGCCCCGGCTTTTTATAGATCCCAGAACCCTATGATAAAAATATGGAAATTGCAAGATTTTGAGGGAAATGGTGGGCCAGGCCGGACTTGAACCAGCGACCAAACCGTTATGAGCGGTCCGCTCTAACCAACTGAGCTACTGGCCCTTTTCATCTATTGTCGTATCAGGGTTGTACCGCCCTATCAAGGGGGGCGACAGGTTGGATTTCCGGCTTTTGCCCGGGTTTTTCGCCCATTTTCCGGCGCAAAGCCCACCCGGCTGCGGCCCACAGGACCGTAATAATGGCGATGCTGGCATACCCATCAATGGCGTAGTGCCAGCCCAGAACGACCGACCCCACCATGATGGCGGCGAAAAACGCCCCCATAAAAGCCATGACCCACCACCGCCGCACGGCAAAGGCGTACAGCACCAACAGCCACGCCACGGCGACATGCATGCTGGGCATTGCGGAAATGGCGTTCATGTCCAATTTGGTTTCATCACCCCACAAATCCTTCAACGTCACGGCAATATCCAGCGCGCGCAGCGGCGTTTGGTCGTGAATGGATTGCAAGGCGGCCAGATGCGCGGTGTACCCGTTCAGCGGCAGGTCGGGGTAAAAATCCTTCAGATAAATCGGCCCGACAGAGGCCAGCGCAATCGCCAACCCCGTGCCAATCACCATCCACGACACGCAATACACCCAGAGATATTGCAGTCGCCGCACACGGTTGCGGTCACAGAACACAACCCATGACGTGGTGCCAAACATCACCGGGAACCACAGAATATAAATCTTATCAATCGCGCGAATGATCCATGGGTGTTCATACAGACCACCCAGCCAATCCATCGCCGAGCGTCCACCGTGAAGCATCTCTTCCAGATGGATCATCACCGGGTCCCAGTGATAATTATCCAGTAACGGCAACAGCCCCTTGCCAATGAAGAACTGGCTAAGGCCGATAATCGCCACTGTCCCTAAAATGGTATCGGCCAGAACCGGCCATGTCGTGTAGGGGTGGATGATCTGGTCAAAAACACTGTTGATCCGCTGGCTGAGGCCCTTACCACCGTCGCGCAAGGCCGTAACAACCGCCCGACCATAGGCCAGCGCCAGCAACACACCCCAGAATGCAAAGGCAATCAGCAGGGCCATCAGGGCATAGCCCACGCCCTGCAACAATTCACGGGCCGGAACACCAAACCCCAGAACCGCAACACCGGATACAACCAGATAATAAGCAAACACGACCACGATCAGAGATCCGTGGTCGTGCCATGATTGTTTCCAGGTGCCGGACATTGACGCCTGTACTTATGTATCCAGGAAGCTGCGCAGTTTGCGCGAGCGGCTTGGGTGTTTCAGTTTGCGCAAGGCCTTCGCCTCGATCTGACGAATACGCTCACGCGTTACGTTGAACTGCTGCCCGACTTCTTCCAGCGTGTGGTCGGTGTTCATGCCGATACCAAAACGCATCCGCAGAACGCGTTCTTCACGCGGGGTCAGGGTCGCCAGAACGCGCGTGGTTGTTTCACGCAGGTTCGAGTGAATGGCCGCATCAACGGGCAGAAGCGCGTTCTTGTCCTCGATGAAATCACCCAGTGTCGAATCTTCTTCATCACCGATCGGGGTTTCGAGGGAGACTGGCTCCTTCGCGATTTTCAGAACTTTACGCACCTTGTCCAACGGCATGTGCAGACGTTCGGCCAGCTCTTCCGGCGTCGGCTCGCGACCAATTTCGTGCATCATCTGGCGGCTGGTGCGGACCAGCTTGTTGATCGTTTCGATCATGTGCACAGGGATACGGATTGTACGGGCCTGATCCGCGATGGAACGCGTGATCGCCTGACGAATCCACCATGTGGCATAGGTCGAGAATTTGTAACCACGGCGATATTCGAATTTATCAACCGCCTTCATCAAACCGATGTTCCCTTCCTGAATCAAATCCAGGAATTGCAGGCCACGGTTGGTGTATTTCTTGGCGATGGAGATAACCAGACGCAGGTTGGCCTCGACCATCTCTTTCTTCGCGCGGGCAGCTTCGCGTTCGCCCTTCTGCACCGTACCAACGATACGGCGGAATTCACCCAGCGGCACGCCCGCATCGTCGGTCACCGTCACGATTTGCGTGCGGATTTCACCGACTTCGGCAACATGCTTCTCGGCAAACTTGGCCCAGCCCTTGCCCGTCAGCTTGGCAACCTTGGCCAGCCAGTTCGGGTCCAGTTCAGAACCATAGTAATTTTGCAGGAAGTCTTCGCGCTTCACGCCGCAATCAACGGCCAGACGCATCAAGCGCCCTTCCAGGCTGACGACTTCGCGGTTCATTTTATACAAACGGCCAACCAGCTGTTCGATACGGGCGTTGTTCAAACGCACTTCGTTCATCAGCTCGACCATCTGCGCTTTCAGATCGTCATATTTCTTGTTCGTTGCGGCCGGGGGCTGCTTGGCGTTTTGCAGATGTTCAAAACGCTCCTGCTGCACCTTCTGCATTTTCTTGTAGGTTTTCTGAATCTTCGAGAAGCTTTCAGACACCTGCGGCAGCAATTCCTGTTCCATCGCGGACAGGGACACAGCGTTTTCTTCCTCGCCGCCTTCTGCGCCCTCGGCGCTTTCGCCTTCGGGTTCGTCCAGATCATCGGCCGGCGGTGCGCCGTCGCTGGAATCGCCATAGGTGGCATCCAGGTCGATCACTTCGCGCAGGAGGATATCGCCCTTCTGCAGCGCTTCGTACCAGGCAATCATGGATTCAATGGCCAGCGGGCTTTCGCAAATGCCGCCGATCATCATTTCACGGCCAGCTTCGATCCGCTTGGCAATCGCGATCTCACCTTCACGGGACAGCAGCTCAACCGAGCCCATCTCGCGCAGGTACATACGCACCGGGTCATCGGTCCGACCGGAATCGTCCGAGCTGATGTTCCCGCTGCTTTCGTATTCTTCGCCCTTTTCGGCTTCTTCAACGTCGTCTTCGCTGTCGACCAGTTGGATGCCCACGTCGGACATGGTCGCCATCGCGTCTTCGATCTGCTCCGAAGAAAATTCCTCGGCCGGAATCGCGCTGTTGATTTCGTCATAGGTCAGGAACCCGCGTTCCTTGCCCTTCGTCACCAATTTCTTGACGATGGATTCCAAAGAGCCGCGCGGCTTGGCCGGAGCGTCATCGGTTGCGGCTTCTTGCTGTTGTCCTTTTGCGGCCTTGTCCGCAGCGGGGGCTTTCTTGCCCTTCGCGGCCTTGGCATCTTCTTCAACCGCAGGAGGTGTTTGTTTTACGCTCATCTTCGTGGAACCGATGGAACCTTTTGCATTCTTGTTCTTGTTATCTTCGACCTTCGGCTGGGGGGCCGGTTTTTTGGCGACTGGCGGCGTCTTCGGCGTGGCCGCCTTCACCACCGGCTTGGCTACGGGTTTTGCCTTGGCGGCGGTTTTGGCCGGTGCCTTTACCGCCTGTTTTACCGCCTGCTTCACAGGGGCCTTGGCTTTCGAAGGTGTCGGCTTTGCCGCCTTGACGGGTTTGGCCGCAGGCTTCACCGCCCTCTTGGCCGGCGCGGGTTTCGCAGCCTTTGCTGATTTAGGGGCCGATTTAGGAGCCGCCTTCGGCGCAGGCTTCTTCGCCGCGACCTGTTTCACTGTTTTGGTTTTGGCGGCGGATTTGGACGCGGCCTGTGTCTTTGATTTCGACGGAGCTTTTGCCGGCACGCGGGTTACCTTTTCTGTCTTCTTTGCGACCTTGGCCACGCGCGCAACCTTCTTGGTTGCTGCGGCGGAACCCTTCGCTGTTTTACCTGTTTTCTTGACTGCCATTCCCAACCCGTATCACCCGAATCCGAACATGGAATTTAACCGTATTTCCCACGAAAAATCAAAGCGCTTTCACCCTTGCCCGTCCTGATCCTGACGCGCCTGATGCAAAGCGAGAATGCGCTGTTCATTTTCCGTACTGAAGTCCCCGGCCAAAGTCTGGCCTGCAACACGCAGTTCCTGGCGTTCGGCCTGGTCATAAAGCGACCTGATCGTTTCCGCCCACCCCTCACGCACATCTTGTAGTTCGGCGGAGGGACGAGCGAATCCAGCGTGCACATACATAGTGTCTGACGCCAGATTTTGCAATTCTTTATCAAAGCCATATGCACTCAAATGGTCATAAAATGGCGTTTTTTCAAGGTTTGGGGCCTCAGACAGGGTCCGGATCATCATTTGGCGCAAAGAATCGAGCCGAGAATCGGATATGGACAACGCGCCGAACTGCTCCTCCACCTCCTCAAACAGCCACGGATGATTTAACAGAATCAGGAGAAGGATCGAATGCGCCCTGCGCTCCTTCTCCACCACCGGGCTGCGCAAGGGCGGCAGCTCAATCTTCCGGCCCTTGGCCTTTGGTCCCGTATCGCGCCCGAACCCGCGCCCCATTCCCGGCCCCATTCCAAATCCGCGCGATGCATTTTGTTTGGCCCGGTCCAGTTCCCAGAACAGATTGCTGCTCTTCTTCAACAGCAGCTTGCGGTACTGGTCCTGCACCGCCTTGTCCACGATGCGCGCCGTTTCATCCAGCCATGTGCGCTCCAGCCCAGCGCGCTCCTCCGGCGTATTAAAGCTGCGTCCTTCGGTCTGGCTCATCCAGATAAAATCGGCGAGCGGCATCGCCGTGTCGATAATGGTTTGGAACGCCACCGCGCCCTTGGTCTGAATCAAACTATCCGGGTCCTCCCCTTCGGGCAGGAAGGCGATGCGCGCCGAATGATCGGGGCGCAGATGCGGCAGAATGCGTTCACATGCCCGCGCCGCCGCGCGACGTCCGGCGTTATCGCCATCGAAGCACAACACCGGAACCTTCATGTCGCCGGGGATCATCTTCCACAGCACGGCGATCTGGTCTTCGGTCAGGGCGGTGCCCAGCGGCGCCACCGCGCCCGTGAACCCAGCGCGCCAGCATGCAATCACATCCAGATACCCTTCGACAACGATCAGCGGCTTGCCATCAATCGCCGCTTGCCGCGCATGCGGCTCACCGAACAGCATGCGTCCCTTGTGGAACAAGGGCGAGTCCGAGGAGTTGATATATTTCGGCGGTTTCGATTGCGACGGATCGATGGGGCGCAAATGTTCCGGCAAGACCCGTCCACCAAACGCCACCACGCGCCCACGCCGATCCGGCACGGGGAAAATCACACGGTCGCGGAAGAACGCATACAGGTCATTGTTGCGCGTCGATTTGCGCGCAACACCGGAATCCAGAATTTGTTTCTCACTGAACCCCTGCTCGCGCAGGAATTTGGGCAGCGCGCCCCCATCCGCCGGGGCAAACCCGACCGAAAACGCCGACAGCACGTCATCCGGCAAACCACGTTCACGCACATAGTGGAGCGCGTCACGATGGGCGGGGCTGTGCAACTGATCCTGAAACCATTTGGTGGTGGCCGCCATCAGGGCATGAAGGTCTTTTTCCTGCTTGGCGTGTTCGACATCTTCGCGCGTCTGGCGCGGCACTTCCAACCCGGCCTGCGGGGCCAGGGCCTCAATCGCCTCGATAAAGGACAAATTGTCATGCCGCATGACAAAGCCCACCGCATCACCATGCGCGCCGCACCCAAAGCAATGGAAGAATTGCTTGTCATCATTCACATAGAAAGACGGTGATTTTTCCCCGTGGAACGGACAGCACGCTTTATATTCATGCCCAGCGCGGACAAGCTTCACCCGCCGTCCGATAATTTCGGACAGGGACAAACGGTCACGCAACTCTTGCATAAAACGCGGGGAAATCGACATATCCGGGTTTTTAGCAGACCGCCCCCCCATAAACCAGACCCAAACCGGCCCGAAGCCGCCCAATTCCCACATGACCCCCATACGGACGCATGAACCTTACAAGCCGGTAAGGTTTTGTTAACCTTTTTCCCAGAATGCTGGCCTATTCTGGGACAATAAATAGATAAAACCCGCGGCTTTGGTAACGTTTCGGAAAAGATTTTACGTTAACCTTTAGGCTGGGGTTCGGTTGGGAGAGATTGATGACAGAGAAATTATACGCACGGTTTGCGATCGCAAAGCCAACGGGCAAGGTGTCGCTGACACGCGAGTTCGTGGAAGTATCCGGCACGAATATCAAAGACATGGCCCTGCCCGACAATGTCGTGCGGGTTGATTTTTTTGCGGACATCACCGCCCAACAACCGGCGAAGCGTGTCTTCCTCGGCGTGGATCAGGTGTATAGCAAATCCGACATCGACCATCATTACGGCGAATTCTTCACCCACCAGATCGAAGAAGCGGGCGGTAGCCATGCGGTCCTTCTGGCCGGACTGGGTAAACTGGTCCCGGCACAGATCGGCGATGAATTTGTTCATACAGATGGATTGCACCAGATGGCCATCGCCTAAGGCGCGATTCATCACAGCGATACAAAAAGAGCGAGGCCTACGCCCCGCTCTTTTTTATTTCCAGCACCCCCGACGCCATACGCGGGAATGACAATCTAAAAATCAACCAGCCAGACGTTGCTTCACCATACCGCTGACCTTGCCCATATCCATTTGGCCGGCATAGCGGTCTTTGATCGTCGCCATGACCTTGCCCATCTCGCGGATGTCGGTCACGTTCATTTCGGCCAGCACCTGATCGATGGCGGCCTTCACTTCGGCCTCGTCCATCTGCTTCGGCAGGAAGCGGCGGATAATGGCAATCTCGGCCAGTTCACGATCGGCCAGATCCTGACGGTTAGCATCGGTATAGGTCTTGGCCGACTCTTCGCGTTGCTTGATCATCGATTGCAACATGGACAGGATTTCGCTTTCGCTGATCCCCTCGCTGTTGCCCAGGCCACGGGCGTTGATATCCCGGTCTTTCAGGGCCGCAATAATCAGACGAATCGTCGACAGCGCGATTTCGTCCTTCGCCTTCATGGCTTCTTTCATTGCGGTGTTGAATTCTGCACGTTTTTCCACGTTTTTATCCTTTAATTCGATCATGTCTTCCGGCATGCTGACCCTGTATCTGGACTCACCCCCAACAGGAGAACACGCCATGCTCGACGTTTCTAACGCCAAACAGCCGCATAATGCAACCGGTGTCCTTGTTTTGGCTGACGGAACAGTGTTTTGGGGGCGCGGATTTGGCGCGGCCCGGGCCTGTGTCGGGGAAATCTGCTTTAATACGGGAATGAGCGGGTATCAGGAAATCCTGACGGATCCCTCCTACGCCGGGCAGGTCATCACCTTCACCTTCCCGCATATTGGCAATGTCGGCGCCAATGATCTAGATATGGAAAGCTCAAAACCCGCCGCCCGCGGCATGATCGTGCGCGAAGATGTGACCGAGCCATCCAACTGGCGCGCGATTGAACCGCTGGACCAATGGATGAAATCTTATGACATTCCTGGCATCAGTGGCTTGGACACCCGCGCTTTGACCCGGCATATCCGGGACCACGGCGCCCCGAACGGCGTGATCGCCGTAAGCCCCAGCGGCGACTTCAACATCACTGCCCTGAAGAAGATGGCCGCCGAATGGCCCGGCCTGAACGGCATGGATCTGGCCAAAGATGTGACGTGCGAAAAAGAATATGTCTGGACCCAAACCAACTGGGACGCGGACAAGAACGAATACGGCAAGGCCGAAGCCCCGGAACACCATGTCGTCGCCATCGATTTTGGCATTAAACGCAATATCTTGCGCAACCTTGCTGCAGCAGGATGTAAGGTCACCGTCGTCCCCGCCCAGACCAGCGCAGAAGACATTCTGAAGCACAAACCGGACGGCATTTTCCTGTCCAACGGCCCGGGCGACCCGGCCGCGACCGGAACCTATGCCGTTGCGACCATCAGCAAACTGATCAAATCCGGCACGCCGATCTTTGGCATCTGCCTTGGCCACCAGCTTCTCGCCCTTGCCCTTGGCGGCAAGACGAAGAAGATGGAATTGGGCCACCGCGGCGCCAACCATCCGGTGAAAGATTTGACCACCGGAAAAGTTGAAATCACCAGCCAAAACCATGGCTTCCGCATTTTGCCTGATACTTTGCCGCAAGATGCGGAGGTGACCCATGTCAGCCTGTTTGACGGATCAAACGAAGGATTAAGACTGAAGGGTAAGCCTGTGTTTTCAGTGCAATATCACCCCGAAGCATCCCCCGGCCCGCGCGACAGCCATTATCTGTTCCAGCGCTTCGTCGATATGATGAAAAAAGCCGAAAAAACGGAAAAAACAGAACCAGAGGAAAAGGCGGCTTAAAAGCCGCCTTTTTCTTGCCCACATCCGGGATCAAATTGTAAAAACCAATATCCCACGGAGTGTAAAAACATGAAACTGCACGAATTGATGATCCGCCACGGCCATTCGATGTTCCGCTGGCGCAGCTATATTCCCCTGCTCTTTATTGGCCCGCTGCTACTGGCCTTCCGCGAAAGCGCCCATATCGAAGCCATGGTCGGCGATGCCGCCGAAGATGTCTGGGTCCTGTTCTGTTTTATCCTGTCGCTGTCCGGCCTCGCCCTGCGCGCCTTTACGGTTGGATTTGTTCCGGCCGGCACATCCGGGCGCAACGCCAAACAACAGCGCGCCGAAGTTTTGAACACAACAGGCATGTACTCAATTGTTAGAAATCCGCTCTATCTAGCGAACTTTATTATCATTTTGGGCGTCTTGCTTTCCATCAAAGTCTGGTGGCTGGTGGCGCTCGCCTCGCTGGTGTTCTTTGTTTACATGGAACGCATCATCCTGACCGAAGAAAGCTTCCTGCTGGGTAAATTCGGCAAGACCTATAGCGACTGGTGCGAAAAGACCCCGGTGATCCTGCCGAACTTCAAACTGTGGAAACCATCGACGATGACATTTTCGATGAAGACGGTCCTGCGCCGTGAATACCCGGGTCTGCTAGGCATCGGCACCGCCTTCTTCGTCACCGAGATGATTCAGGATCTGGTGTATGAAGGTGAAGCGTTTCGTGAATGGATTGCCGAAGATTATATCTGGCCCATCACCTACGGCATCATTATCGCAACTTGCCTGAGCTTGCGGCACTTGAAGAAAAATACGGATCTTCTGAAAGTTGAGGGGCGGTAACGCCCCTTTCCTTTATCCATATCCACGCATCAACAAAAACGTGGAAAACAGGCTTGCCCTTTTGCATACGCAATAATACACAATAGGTCTCGGGCCGTGAATCACCTACACTGATTCAGTCATTTCCAAGGGACCGAGATCCATCATGCCAAAACGTCACGACATTCAATCCATCTGCATCATCGGCGCTGGACCGATTGTTATTGGGCAAGCCTGTGAGTTTGATTACTCCGGCACCCAGGCCTGCAAGGCCCTGCGCGAGGAAGGATACAAGGTCATCCTGATCAACTCGAACCCGGCCACGATCATGACCGACCCGAACATGGCGGATGTGACCTATATCGAGCCAATCACGCCCGAGATTGTTGCGAAAATTCTGGAAAAGGAACGCCCGCACGCCTTGCTGCCCACCATGGGCGGACAAACGGCGCTGAACACGGCTTTGGCCCTGCACGCCAATGGCACGCTGGACGCTTTGGGGGTTGAGCTGATTGGCGCGCGCGCCGATGTGATTGCCCGGGCCGAAGACCGCGACCTGTTCCGCCAGTGTATGGACCAGCTGGGCCTTGAAAGCCCGAAGAGCATCACCGTCACCAACCTGTTCGAAGCCATCGACGCCCTGCCCCATATCGGCCTGCCCTGCATCATCCGCCCGTCCTTCACACTGGGCGGTACGGGCGGCGGCATTGCCTATAACCGTGAGGAATTCGAAACCATCGTCCGCGAAGGTCTGGATGCCTCCCCGGTGCGCCAGGTTCTGGTCGAGGAATCCGTTCTGGGCTGGAAAGAATATGAGATGGAGGTCGTGCGCGACCGCAACGACAACTGCATCATCGTCTGCTCCATCGAAAACATTGACCCGATGGGCGTGCATACCGGGGATTCCATCACCGTTGCCCCGGCGCTGACCCTGACCGACAAGGAATATCAGCGGATGCGCGACGCATCCATCGCCGTCCTGCGCGGTATTGGTGTGGAAACCGGCGGATCGAACGTGCAGTTCGCGGTTAATCCCGAAGATGGCCGTATGGTCGTTATTGAGATGAACCCCCGCGTATCACGGTCTTCCGCCCTCGCCTCCAAAGCGACCGGTTTCCCGATTGCCAAGATCGCGGCAAAACTGGCGGTTGGCTATACGCTGGATGAATTGCAAAACGACATTACGGGCGGCCTGACCCCGGCCAGTTTTGAACCGACCATTGATTACGTCGTTACAAAAATTCCGCGTTTCGCGTTCGAAAAATTCCGCGGCACTACCAACATCCTGACCACATCCATGAAATCGGTCGGCGAAGTCATGGCGTTTGGCCGTTCATTCGAGGAATCGATCCAGAAAGCCCTGCGCTCGCTGGAAAAGGGCCTGACCGGATTTGACGAAGTGGTGATTGGTGAAGGTGACGGGCAACACCCGCACCCGGACCATGTCCGCGCCGCCATCGCCCGCCCGACGCCACAGCGTATCCTGTATATTGCGCAGGCTATGCGCCATGGCATGAGCGTGGATGAAATCCACGACATCACAAAATTCGATAAATGGTTCCTGAACCGCATTGCCGGGATTATCGCCACGGAAAACAAACTGCGTGTTGGCGGCCTGCCCCGTGATGCCGCCGGGTGGATTGCCGTGAAGAAAATGGGCTTCTCTGACGCCCGTCTGGCCAAATTGATGAACGTCACCCCGGACATGGTTCGCACCGCCCGTCATAAGGCCGGAGCAACCCCCGTTTTCAAACGTGTTGACAGTTGTGCCGGCGAATTGCCGACCAGCACGGCGTATATGTATAGCTGCTACGAAAACGTTGGCGCGGAAAACGAATGCAACCCGACGGATCGTGAAAAAATCATCATTCTGGGCGGCGGCCCGAACCGGATTGGCCAGGGGATTGAATTTGATTATTGCTGTGTTCATGCCGCGTATGCTTTGAAAGAAGCGGGTTATGAAACCATCATGATCAACTGCAACCCGGAAACCGTATCAACCGATTACGATACGTCCGACCGTTTGTATTTCGAACCGCTGACCAACGAAGATGTGGTTGAAATCATCCGTGCGGAACAGCGCAAAGGCAAGGTTAAGGGCGTGATTGTCCAGCTGGGCGGTCAAACCCCGCTGAAACTGGCGCAGGCGTTACAGGCGGCGGACATCCCAATTCTGGGCACCAGCCCCGATGCCATCGATCTGGCCGAAGACCGCCAGCGGTTCCAGAAATTGCTGCATCAAATGAAACTGCGCCAGCCGCCAAACGGTTTGGCCCGGTCCGAAGAACAGGCCATTAAAATGGCCGAGGAACTCGGCTTCCCGCTGGTCATTCGCCCCTCTTATGTTCTGGGCGGCCAAGGCATGGAGATCGTCCACAGCATGGACGAGCTGAAACGTTACATCAAAACTGCGGTTCAGGTTTCGGGTGATACCCCGGTCCTGCTCGACCGCTACCTGCGCAGTGCGATTGAAATTGACGTCGACGCCCTGTGCGATGGCACGGAAGTGGCCGTGGTTGGCATCATGGAGCATATTGAGGAAGCGGGTATTCACTCCGGTGACTCGGCTTGCGTTCTGCCGCCGCACTCCCTGCCCTATAAAACCGTAAAGGAAATTGAGAAGCAGACGATCCGTCTGGCCAAGGCCCTGAAAGTCAAAGGATTGATGAACGTCCAGTTCGCCGTGAAGAAAAACCGCGACACAGGCGAACACGATATCTTTATTCTGGAGGTCAACCCGCGTGCCAGCCGCACCGTTCCGTTCGTGGCCAAGGCCACGGGCGTTCCGGTTGCCAAAATCGCCGCGCGTTTGATGGCGGGTGAAATGCTGGACGTTTTCACCACGCAATTGCGCGGCATGGATCAGGAACATACGGCGGTGAAGGCCCCCGTGTTCCCGTTCTCCCGCTTCCCCGGCGTGGACCCGATCCTCGGCCCCGAAATGAAATCCACAGGTGAAGTCATGGGTATTGACCGTGACGTGGCCGTGGCGTTTGCCAAATCCCAAATCGCCGCCGGCACCCATCTGCCGCTGGAGGGCACCGTGTTCCTGTCCGTGAAGGATTCGGACAAGGAAGCCTTGGTTCCGATCGCCCAGGATTTGGTCGATATGGGCTTCAACCTTGTCGCCACCGGGGGCACATGTGTGTTCCTGAAGGCCCAGGGCCTGCCGGTCACGCGGATCAACAAGGTGATGGAAGGCCAGCCGCATATCGTGGATGCGATCATCAACGGACAAATCCAGTTTATGATCAACACCACAAAGGGCCCGCAAGCCGTGACCGATGCGACATCCATCCGTCGCCAGGCCCTGACCTATCGCATTCCGTATTACACGCTGCTGTCCGCGGCGCGGGCGGGAACGATGGCCATCCGAGCCCTGCGCGCCAAACCTTTGGAGGTCGCATCAATCCAAAGCTATTTCGGCGTGGACGGCGAAGGCATCTTCAGCCCAGCCGATCTGGACTTCCCGCAGGATATGCAGGCGGCGGAGTAACGCGCCCCTAAACACACAGGCTGTTATCCCGGCGAAAACTGCCGAAAGCCCCCTTGTCATTCCCGCGAAAGCGGGAATCCATTGGGCGGATCGTATGGATTCCCGCTTTCGCGGGAATGACGAACAAATAATGGAAAGAACAGGCTCGTGCGTATGTCACTCTTAAAACCCCACATCCCTGCCGCCCCCTACGGTGAACTGCCGACAAGCTTTGGCGGGTTTCTGCTTTATGTCTGGCGGAAGAATCCGGTCCTGTGGGGTACATTCATGCTGCAGGATATCGTGCATTTTACGCGCTATCCGATTGCGTTCATCCTGCTTGGTAAAATCATCGACATTCTGAAGGATGCCAACCCGGCCGATGGCCTGCCCGCGGCGGCGTGGTCCATTTTGGGACTGATGATGCTGGTTCTGGCCGTGGGTGAATTTGCCCATATCTGGACCGCGCATACGATCCTGCACTGGAAACCAAAACTGCGCACCGTGATCCGAGGGGATTTCCTGTCCTACACCATGGGGCACAGCCATGCGTATTTTCAGGATAATTTTGCCGGAGCGCTGGCCCGCAAAGTATCCGAAGTGGCGGAAAGCGCCCTGCGCCTGCACGATATTATCCGTTTCCAGATCTGGTTCGCCACGATCCATATGGGCATCACCCTGATCTTTATGTTTACGGTCAGTCCGCTTTATGGCTGCGCCCTGCTCTTCTTCATTCTGGCCGTCACCGTTCCGCTGTTTGCGCGTATTCCAAAAATTCGCCAGCGATCGTTGCGCTATTCCGAACAACGCGCCCATGTCACGGGCATGGTTGTTGATATGCTGACCAATATTCCGGCGGTCAAATCCTTTGCCACCTTGCCGCACGAAATTGATGTTCATACGGCAGAATCGCACATTGAACGCACCCGCCATAGCAAACTCATGCGCAACATGATCCAGATTGAAGACCTGCGCCGCCTTTGCCTTGTGACACTGGGTGGCGGCATGACGGCGCTGGCGTGCCTTGGCTGGGCGCATGGGTGGATTACGGTTGGACAGGCGTCCAGCGTGGCCACCATGTCGATGATGCTGACCGGAACCACATGGATTTTGGGCGGCGGGATTATGCAGTTTGTCGATGAAGCCGGCTACATCACCGACGCCCTGCGCATCACCGCACGCCCGCACGAAATTTCAGACACTCCCGGTGCCAAGCCGTTACAGGTTGATCGCGGAACGATCGAATATCGCGGCGTGAATTTTGCTTTCGCCAATTTCCCAATTTTCCGGGAACTGAACCTGAAAATTACTGCGGGTGAAAAAATTGCGCTGGTCGGCCCATCCGGTGCGGGGAAAAGCACGTTTGTGTCTGTCTTGCTGCGCCTGTACGACCTGCATGGGGGTGAAATCACCATTGATGGCCAGAACATCGCCCACGTCACGCAAGATTCATTGCGGCAGGCCGTAGCGATTATTCCGCAGGACACCGCCCTGTTCCACCGCAGCCTGATGGAAAATATCCGCTATGGCCGATTGGACGCCACGGATGACGAAGTGATTGCAGCGGCGAAGAAAGCCTATGCCGATGATTTCATCAATACTTTGCCCGAAGGGTACAACACGCTGGTCGGTGAACGCGGCATTCGCCTGTCCGGCGGGCAACGCCAGCGCATTGCCATCGCCCGCGCCATCCTGAAAAACGCCCCGATCCTGATTTTGGATGAAGCCACATCGGCGCTGGATAGTGAATCTGAACGCCTGATCCAACAGGCATTGGATGATTTAATGAAGGGAAAAACGGTGATTGCCATCGCCCATCGCCTGTCCACCATTGCGCGGATGGACCGTATTATTGTGCTGGATCGCGGCGTGATTGCGGAACAAGGCAACCACGAAACCTTACTGAAAAATCACGGGCTGTATGCGCGGCTATGGTCCATGCAATCGGGTGGTTTCCTGCACGCAGACGACATTGGCGGAGGATCATCCCCCGCCAATGCCGAACCTGTGAAATCAATTGATGGATAGGTGAAGCGCTTACGGCTCCAACGGTTCAATCGGGCGAATGCCGTTTTTACCGACTTTCAGAACGTTATTGATCTTGCAGATATCAATGCCAAAACGCACGTTATGTTCGCCGATATACATGCTGACATTCGTGTCTTTGCATGTCATTTCATCAATGTTGCGGCCAAAACGCTTGCCGTAGCCTTTTACAGCGGCTTGCTTCTCGTCTTCGGTCATTGTGATACCGGCACGGGCCGCATCACGCGCGATATAATCGCCCATTTGTTTGATCAGCGGATCATTCTGGTGCGGAGTGTCTTCAGCGGCGGCGCATGTTGCCACCGCGCCAAGGAAAAGAGCGCCCAGAATGCGGGATGATGTGCGTGTGAAAGATGTCGTCATTGCGGTGTCCTGCCTGTTCATTTTTATCGTTATTATGAAACATCGTTTATGGCACGCTCGCCCCCGGGGCACAAGGAATTATAAACCATTGAAAATCAATCGATTACCCGCCTGATTTTATCCCTATTGACCTTTGCTCCGCCCTTGGCCTAATGTGGAATTAACAGTTCTGGACCAAATCCCAATCCCGTCGCTCGCGGCGGGGTTTGTTTTTTTGGAAAAATTCCAGAGCAATCGAAAAGCAACAAGAAGAACAGACGAAGGAATATTGTCATGGATAAAGTCCCAATGACCAAACAAGGGTTTGACGCGCTGGAAAAGGAGCTGCGCACCCTCAAAAGCGTTGAACGCCCGGCGGTGATCGTTGCCATCGCCGAAGCGCGCGCTCACGGCGATTTGTCTGAAAACGCCGAATACACCGCCGCACGCGAACGCCAGAGCTTTATCGAAGGCCGGATCAAGGAACTGGAATCTGTCATCTCTGCGGCCCAGATTATTGATCCGTCCAGCCTGGCTGGCAGCACGATCAAATTCGGCGCGACGGTTTTCCTGGCGGATGAAGACAGCGGCGACGAAGTGACGTACCAGATCGTTGGTCCGTATGAATCCAACGCCGACAAGGGCATGATTTCGACCACCGCCCCGATTGCCCGCGCATTGATTGGTAAAGGCATCGGCGACAGCGTTGAAGTTGTTACCCCGGCGGGCAAGCGCTCGTACGAAGTGCTGGACGTGCAATACCGTTAAGCGCAATAGACAACAAAGAAAAAGACCGCCCCGATCATCGGCTGGCGGTCTTTTTTATTCTTTCTGCGTCGGCGGGACTAAAGCTTCAGCTTTAACGCCTCAATCTCTTTTTCCGTGCGTTCAATAATCAAACGCGCCGCCTTTTCATCGATCTTAATCATCGCACCGCCATGGGCTCCGGTGGCAATGCTGAAACCGCCTTTTGCGGCGTTCAGTTCCGCTTCTAAACCGATCAATTCCATTTTGGTATGAAAACGGCTGATCGTATTAAAGATTTTTGCCAACATCGCCCGCTCTCTTATCCCAGCTTGGCTCTCAGCTCTTTAATCCGCTGTTCGGATTGTTTGATAATCGACTGCGCCGTTTGCGGATCGATATCGCGCAAGCCGCTGACCACAGACCATGGGCCGCGGGATTCCATCGGCACCAGCATCTTACCCGCTTTAGCGGCTTCGATACGGCTTTCCTGGTCCTTGATTTCCAGACGGACAAAAAAGTTCGCAACAGGTTGAAAGATGGATTTCAGAGACAGCATGGCAATTCCTCCGCTGGTATCCGGAATAAAACAAATTATTTATGTAAAGAATAAGCAGGCCCCTGTCAAAGGCAACAGGGATTATTCATAAAAATCAAAGCGTTACGCTAAACTTCGATTGGCACACCCGGCATGTCTTTGGTCGAACGGATCGCCAGAGAGGATTTGACCGACGTCACATTCGGCGCGGCGGTCAATTGCTCGGTCAGGAAATGCTGATAATCATCCCAATCCTTGGCCACGATTTTCAGCAGGAAGTCCGTCTCCCCCGCCAGCATGTGTGATTCACGCACCATCGGCCAGGTTTCAACCAATTCCATGAATTTTTTCAGATCATTCTCGGCCTGGCTGACCAATTTCACCTGCGCAAACACCGTAACGCCATATCCCATAGCGGTTGAATCAACGCGCATGAAATAACCACGGATGTAGCCAGATTCTTCCAACGCCCGCACGCGACGCAGACAGGGCGGTGCGGAAATGCCCGCCTTCTGCGCCAGTTCTACGTTGGTGATGCGTCCGTTTTCCTGCAGGTGGTGAAGGATTTTCTTATCGATTTTATCGAGCTTGACGCGTCGCATGGGGATATGTATTTCGCAAAATTGTTATATGAACGAAGGACGCTCTGATATAAAGTTGCGCGTGGCCCTATGCAAGCCCTTTCTGAAGGTGTTTTTCGCATCGGTATAACCCCACAAAACAGCAAGATAATCTTTGGAAAATCCCCATTATGACACGCTGCTGGATCGTCACCGAAGGACTGACCGGAACGGAAAACCAATGTTTGGGCGTTGCAGAAGCGCTCGGCGTTATTCCGGAAATAAAGCGCATTAACTTGAAGCAGCCTTGGCGCACCCTATCCCCATGGCTGGGGTTTGAGCATGCGGGCATATTCACCGGCGATCCCATCGCCGCGCCATGGCCCGACCTCGCACTGTGTTCCGGACGCAAAGCGATTGCCGCCGCCCGATACATTCGCAAGGCCAGTGGTGGCAAAACACTGGTCGTGCAAATTCAGGATCCGCGCGTGTCGCCGGACCAATTCGATCTGGTTGCCGTGCCCACGCACGACCCCACACGCGGGCGCAATGTCATTGTCACAACAGGCGCGCCAAACCGTATCAATAAAAAAATGCTGGAGGATGCGCGTGGTGATTTTGCATCCCTGCTCTCCCCGCTGCCCACACCACGCGTGGCTGTCATGATTGGCGGAACCAGCAAGGCGTACAGCATGAATGATGATGTCGCACACACATTGGCGACACAGTTGAGCGGCTTGCGCGATCAAGGATGCGGGTTGATGATCACCGCATCACGCCGCACGGGTGCGACACAACAAGCCATTATCCGTGACGCGTTGAAAGATGACCCAAATGTTTTCTTTTGGGACGGTACCGGGCCCAACCCATATCTGGGGTTCCTCGCCTGGGCGGATGCCGTTCTGGTCACCGCCGATAGCGTATCGATGTTGTCCGAAGCCGCCACCACCGGAAAGCCCGTTTACATTATCCCCATGGCGGGCGGCGCCCCCCGGATTGATGCTTTGCACCAGGCCCTGATCACCCACGGCGCGGCCCGGATGTTCGAGGGAAAACTGGCCCAATGGACATATCGCCCCCTGAATGATGCGGGAATCGTCGCTTTGGCCATATGGAATGCTCTGAAAAACCCGAAAAAGGGATGATTTTGCCCTTTACCCCTCCTCCTCCGCCAATTAAGACTATGTTATTCAAGTCATTTAGTAGAGTAAGGACGGATCGTCATGAGCACTGGCGCGGACACAGCGACGCACACGAAAGTATTGATTATTGGATCTGGCCCGGCCGGATACACGGCGGCCATCTATGCCGCGCGCGCCAATTTGAATCCGATCCAGATTCTGGGTCTGGAACCGGGTGGCCAGTTAACCATCACCACCGACGTTGAAAACTTCCCCGGCTTCGCCGATGTGATCCAGGGCCCGTGGCTGATGGACCAGATGAAGGCCCAGGCCGAACATGTCGGCACCAAGATGGTTTACGATTTTATCAAGGAGGTGGATTTCAACGTCCGCCCCTATCGCGCCGTGGCCGATTCCGGCACCGTGTACACCGCCGACACCGTGATTATCTGCACGGGTGCAAAAGCCCGCTGGCTCGGCCTGGAAGGTGAACAGACATTCCGTGGTCTGGGCGTATCCGCCTGCGCCACATGCGATGGGTTCTTCTTCCGCGGGAAGAAGGTTGCCGTGGTTGGCGGCGGGTCCGCCGCTGTGGAAGAAGCCATCTTCCTCACCAATTTCTGTGAGAAGGTCACGTTGATCCACCGCCGTGATACATTGCGCGCGGAAAAGATTGCGCAGGACCGCCTGTTTAAAAACCCGAAGGTCGAAGTGATCTGGGACAGCGTTGTTGAAGATATTCTGGGCGACAACAGCGCCGGCGGCGCAGGCGTCACCGGATTGTCGTTGAAAAACGTCAAGACGGGTGATGTGTCGAAACTGGATGTTGATGGCATGTTCGTCGCTATCGGCCACGTTCCCGCGACGGAGATTTTCAAGGGCAAGGTCAATCTGGACAGCGAAGGCTACATCGTCACCGCGCCGGATTCCACCGCCACCAATATTCCGGGCGTTTTCGCCGCTGGCGATGTAAAGGACAAAACATTCCGTCAGGCTGTGACCGCCGCCGGTATGGGATGTATGGCTGCGCTGGAAGCGGATCGCTATCTGGCCGCATTGGAATCCGACCACCGCGCACAAGCAGCCGAATAACGAAACACAAAACAAGAACAGGACACCACGGCAATGGATTGGGACAAGCTTCGCATTTTTCACGCCGTTGCCGAGGCCGGAAGCTTTACCCATGCGGGTGAAACACTCAACCTCAGCCAATCCGCAGTATCACGGCAGATCAGTTCATTGGAAGAAAGCTTGGGCGTCACCCTGTTCCACCGCCATGCGCGGGGATTGTTGCTGACCGAACAAGGTGAGTTGCTGCACAAAACGGCGCGCGATATTTTCGGCCAGCTTTCAATGATCGAAGGGCAGTTGCTGGATTCCAAACAATTGCCGGAGGGGCCGTTGCGCATCACTGTCGCCGAATTTATCGGCTCGACATGGCTGGCCCCCAATCTGGGGCGTTTCCGTGAACAATATCCGGATATTCAACTGACCATCCTGTTGGATGATCGTATTTTGAATCTGGGCATGCGTGAGGCCGATGCCGCCATTCGTTTGTACAAACCGGAACAGCCGGATTTGATCCAACGTCAATTAACGACGTTGAATTTCCGCATCTGTGCGTCATCGTCTTATCTGAAAAAACACGGCACTCCGAAGGACATCAAGGATCTGCAATCCCACACGCTGATCGGGTTCCCGGAAAACGTGCCCGCGCCGTACGCCGATCCGAACTGGCTGTTCCGTATCGCGGGCGTGGATCCGGAAGATTACAACAAGATCATTATGATGAACTCGCTCTACGCCATCCAGCGCGCGGTGGAGAGCGATGCCGGCATTGCCTCCCTGCCCGATTACATGATCCGGCAGAATCCCGACCTGCAGATCATCCTGCCCGAGGCCGAGCGGGCCGGCGTGGACATGTATTTCGTCTACCCCGAAGAGCGCCGCCATTCCCGCCGTATTGCGATTCTGCGGGATTTTCTGGTCGAAAACATTCAAAAGACCGGAAAATAAGTCGATTTATGGCACTGCAAACGCCCTTTACAACGCCCGGTTACGGGCGTTTTTCTTATGAAAATCAATGCATTATGCACTTGTCATGCAAAATACGCATATCAGATCATGCGAAAAATGCTGTAGACGCGAAGGAGCGAGTGGGTATATAAAGCGGCCATCGACGTTTCGACGTTGATGGGATCTTCCCAGATCCTACGTCTCCCAGACGTGAAACCTCCCTGTTCAACTCGCCGGGCCCAAGTGGTCCGGTTTTTTTTTGCGCGAATCGCGCCACATCCCCTTTGAAGCATCCCCGCGAAAGCGGGGATCCATGAACGCGCGGCCAGATACAATGGATCCCCGCTTTCGCGGGGATGCCTCAATTGCAAAAAGCACCACATATTTTTTGCGCGAATTGGATTGGGCCGCGATATACTGAACATCCGATTCACTCATAGCGTTTTTACAGAATCACACCCGTGTCCGAATCCAACAGAACCCAGATTGCCCTTTTCAACTATGGCGGCGGATTACGCGGCCTGATCCCCGCCTATATCATGGCGCGGATTGAGGATGTCACCGGACTGCGCATGACCGACATGGTCGATATTTTCGCAGGCCCATCAACCGGATCGATTTTGAACGCGGCGCTGAACCTGCGCCACCCGGAACACCCGGAACAACCCAAATACCGCGCCCGTCACATGGTGCGTTTTTACGAACGCGAAGGCGCCCGCATTTTCCCTGCGGATTCATTCCGCGAGATGCGCGGCCTGATCCACGATTTCAACAACCGCACGATGAAATTGAACCAGCTGAACTGGCTGTTCAAACATGGGCATTACGACCCATCCAATTTGGGCCATGCGTTGCAGGCCTTGTTTGGTACGGCGCAATTGTCGGATTCGCTCCGCAGTCTGATCATCCCCTGCTACAACATTGACGGCGACGGGATCGAAGCGGTGACAGAACGCGGTGAAACCGGCAATTCCCCCGTTCACACCAAAAACAACTTCATCAACGAAGGTGGTCATGCGCTGTGGCTGAAAAGCATGCGCACGGGCACGCCCGCGGAACACCGCGCTAACACACCACACGTATCGCTCTATGACGCCGTGATGGCCAGCTGCGCCGCCCCCACCTATTTCCCGTGCCACCATTTCCCGGCCACATTGCCCGGGGATTCCGAACGCAAATATTATTCGGCGATTGACGGATGTATTTTTGACAACCCGTGCATCAGCTATCTGGGCGCGATACGACAGCACATCCAGCCGAGCCAGAATTTGAAAATGATTGTTCTGGGCACCGGCTACACCAACAAATCCATTAAACGTGATGAATGGAACCGATTTGGCGCGTTGGGTGTTGTGGACCCGGTCAATGATCTGCCGCTGATCAACATCTTCTTTAACGCATCCGAATCCGCGTTGATGGATTCCTTCGCGGCGGAGATGGGCGACAATCTATACATCTTCAACAAATCCCTGCACGCCGGACGCCATGGCGATTTCCCCAGCATTCAGATTGACGACGCCAGCCCGGAAAACATGAACCGCCTGCGCCTGTTCTTCGAGGCGATCATGGAGGAAAATGCCCGCACGTTTGATGAGGTCTGCCATATCCTGGTCAGCAACCGCGACCGCCGGTCCGACGAAGATCGCAGCAAACGCAAGGAAGGCATTTTGCGGTATTTCGTGTCCATGTTCGATGGCCGGGATTCCAGCACGGACCGTTCGCTGGACGATTAAAAAACGCTGGATTTAGCACCCTAACCCACTGAAACGCCGCGAATCTGGGGATATTTTCGCGTCGCACAACACCGCAAACCTGACATCCCGGAAAATATGGTCTAAGTTTGCCCTGCGATATGCAAAACAAGTCACCCGCGTAAACAAAAAGTGACGCTATATATGAGCAACAGGGACAACACCGATCATCAGGAACCGCAGGATTACGTTCTCTACGTACCCGGCGGCGTGCTTTGGGGCATCTACCCCCTGGTCGTTCTCAAGTTTCTTGAGGACCTGACGCAGCTTCCCGTTAGCAAGCAATTCAACAATTTCGCCGGATCATCCACCGGGGCCGTGGCCTTGGGCGGATTGAATATCCCGAAATCCAAAGGATCAACCGAACCGCGTTATTCCGCTGCCGATGCGCTGGAGTTTTACAAGGTCGTTGGCCGCCGCACCTTTCCACCACGGTCCGCTTATTATGAACGCCAGTTGATTATGGATCTGGTCAAGCTGGGGCATGAATTCACCCGTGAAATCGTATGGATGGCGTTTGAAAAAACGGATGCCCTGCTCTCTGCCGGGGTCAACGGTGCCGGACGGTTGATGAACCGCCTGAAGCGATCAACCACGCCGTATGAACCGTTTATCCTGAAACCCATGCGGTTCCTGCACAACACGTTGATCCGCCCGGTGGACAATGCCGTGGAACGGGGAATCAACCATTTGCTGGCCAAATCCCGCTATGACATCAACGTCCTGCGCGAGGCGCTGGACACGGCCTATCGTTTTGAAGATACGAATGAACCCGTCAAGCTGAACGAAACGATTGTCAGCCACCATGTCACATCCATGAACGTGACGCGCAACGAACCGGCCATTTTCTTCCACTTCAAGGACGAAACCGGGACAACGCGCCATGTATCACACCCTGACATGGATATTGTTGACCTGACCTGCGCCAGCAGTGCGGCCCAGACAATTTTCCAGCTTTATAAAGCCAGCAACGAAAACCATTATTGCGATATCGCCCACTTTGATACGCCGCAAACCCCGATCAACAGTTATCAGGGGCGCATGCAAAAGAACAAGAACATCAAACTGATCATGATTGGCACCGCTAAACGCGATGCCGAAATTGACGTCCAACGCTTGAACGGCATGCTGTTCCTGCAACAATTGATTGGGCGGCTGGGTGCACACCTGCTGGGTCTGCCGCAACGTTTTATCTTGCAACGCGACCTGATGAATTTGCGCCAGAATTTAGGGGCGGACAATGTTGTGGTCATTGATAAATCGATGAGCAAGGACACACTGCGCGGACAGGTTTTAAGCAACCCGCGCCTGATCAACGCGGCGGCGCATTTCGGTGTTGACCTGCGCGCCCGTTCGCAAATCAGCCACCAGGATCGCACACCGTCCCCGGACCTGTTCGATTCCCGTGATGACAACATCGAGAAGATGGAATCCTTTGGCTGGGATATGGTGTGGGAGAATATCGACACGCTGGTCCCCCTGGCCAAGGAACTGGTCGAGAATGCGGCCCTGCGCGGTCATATTACGAACGACCGCGCGAGCGAAATCATTCGCGGAATTGACAAGATTTATCCGATGAACGAATCCGCCATGGCCCATGACCATGATAACGACAACACGCCGGCCCCCGAGCCCAGTAAACCCAGCAAATGGCTGCAGTTTGATGAGCGCGCACCGACCACGTTGCGCCAATCCATCACGGGATTGTTTAACCGGATTGTCCAGCGCGACAAATACACACCGCCCCCGCCGCCTGCGGCCCCCTACATCCGTGATCGCGACTCCTTTGCGCCGCACCAGGATGCAGGATCCTGCAATGTCTGCGCCAGCGGGAATATCGATCCGAAAAAACAGCGCCCGCCCTGTACCCACAAGGGACCAGAGCCGAAATAAGAAGACATCCATTCTAAAAAAACGTCACCCCGGAAAGAGCATCAGCTCTTATCCGGGGTTTTTGCCGTGAATTTTACAACACGGCCTAAATCCCGCATAAACGCTCAGAAGCGTTTTCCGGGATGACGATCATAGAGTTTATGCCACCGCGCGCTTTTTCAATGCCGCACAGGCCCGCTGGATGCGGGTGCAGGCCTCAGTCAAATCCTTGTTCGACGTGGCATAGGAAATGCGGAAATACGGCGACAAGCCAAACGCCGCGCCCTGCACAGCCGCGACACCCTCGGTTTCCAGCAGATAGGTCACGAAATCGCTGTCGGACTGGATCACTTTACCATCCGGCGTTTCCGCACCGATGCACCCAGCACAGGATGCGTAAACATAGAACGCCCCCTCCGGTGTCGGGCATGTGATGCCCTCGGCCTGGTTCAGCATATTCACGACCAGATCGCGGCGTTCTTTATACACACGACGCCATTCGTTCAGGAACGTTTGATCGCCGTTCAGGGCCGCCACGGCAGCAGCCTGAGAGATCGAGGACGGGTTGGACGTGGAATGGCTCTGAATGCCACCCATCGCCTTGATCAGCTCTTTCGGGCCCGCGGCATAGCCAATACGCCAGCCGGTCATGGCATAAGCCTTGGACACACCATTGACGGTCAGCGTGCGGTCTTTCAGACGCGGCTCAACCTGCACCGGGGTTGCGAATTCAAAACCGTCATAAACCAGATGTTCGTAAATATCATCGGTCATCAACCAGACATGCGGATGTTTCATCAACACGTCGGTCAGGGCTTTCAATTCGGCCTTCGTGTACGCCGCGCCCGTCGGGTTGGACGGAGAGTTCAGGATCAACCATTTGGTTTTCGGCGTAATGGCTTTTTCGAGATCAGCGGCCTGCAGTTTGAAGCCGTGTTGTTCGCCACATTCAACGAACACCGGGGTACCTTCGGCCAGAATGGTCATGTCCGGATAGGATACCCAGTACGGTGCCGGAATAATCACTTCATCACCCGGGTTCAGCGATGCCATCAGGGCATTGTACAAAACCTGTTTTCCGCCCGTACCCACGGTGACTTGATCCGGCGTATATTCAATGCCGTTTTCACGTTTGAATTTTTCGCAGATCGCTTTTTTCAGCGCCGGCGTGCCATCAACGGCGGTGTATTTCGTTTGCCCGGCCTTCATCGCGGCGGTGGCGGCGTCCTTGATCCATTCCGGTGTGTCAAAATCCGGCTCGCCCGCGCCCAGACCGATCACATCACGGCCCGCGGCTTTCAGCTCGGCGGCTTTGGTCGTCACGGCAATCGTCGGTGACGGTTTAATTTTCGACAGGCGGCTCGCCAGAATGGACATGGTTCAGATCTCCTTCAGAGGTTAAAACTGTTAAGCGGCAACGGGCAGGAACGGATTGCCATGCCCACGTAAATCACTGGCGGGATAGCACCCCATAATCCGCATCGCGGCGGTGTGGCCCGCAAATTCATCCAGAACCGGTTTCATCGCCGGGTCCGCCATGTTCGCGCCCACATCGACATAGAATGTCGGATTGGGCCGCGCCGGGCCAGCCATGTATGTTTCCAATTTGGTCATGTCGATATTGTGGCGTTCAAACACGTTCAGCACGCGGAACAATGCCCCCGGCTTGTGCGCCGTTTCAAACAGGATCGAACTGATCGCCGGGCCAGAAAGCGCCCCCGCCGCCAACGGTTCGCGTGCCAGCACGAGGAAGCGCGTGGTGTTCATATCCACGTCCTCAATATTCTTTTGCAGGATCGTCATATTATACAGATCCGCCGCATCTTCGGATGCAATCGCCGCAATATCGGGCGACATGAAATTGGCGATGGCGCGTGCGGCCCCTGCTGTGTCGTAATATTCCTTCGCCGACGCGCGCGGCAGATTGTCGGCCATGAATTTGCGGCATTGGGACAAGGCCTGCGGGTGGCTGCGCACCTCGCGAATGGATGAGAGGGCCACGGCCACCTCCTCCGCGCTCAAATCGCTTTCTTTCCACGCAACAATGTCTTTTGTCGTCATGTTTTCCGGCGGTGCGCCGCGGAAGGCTTTGCGCGGGATCATCAGGCAATGGTGGATCGGCACCATATGTTCACCAACGATGAACAATCCAGATTCTGGCAGAAGATTATAAACCTCCATCACCCGGCCGGATGTGGAGTTTTCAACCGGGATCATCGCGAAATCAACATCGCCGTTTTCAACGGCGCTTAACGCGTCCTGAAATCCGCGATAGCCTTGGTAATATCCGTCGGGGAAATATTCGGAACAGGCGCGATAAGAGAATGATCCCTTAATGCCCTGATAACTGACCCGCATTGGCTTATTTTCCGTATCGCCCAAGACATTCCATCCGGTAAAAGTGACCGGGAATTTTTACTATGGGAAGTATGGCGATGCAACAGGCATAGCCCCTCCTCTGGTCGTCATCCCCCACTCCTCGCACACAGCATTCCCGCGAAAGCGGGAATCTATGCGATCCATCCATTGGATTCCCGCTTTCGCGGGAATGCCGAAAACGGAAAATGGCGCCAAAAACAGTGCTATTTAAAACGCATCCGGACGGATCAGTTTCGCCGTATCCTTGGAAATGGCCGGAATGACGGTGAAATCCAACCCCGCGCCCTTCGCCCAATCGGCCAAGGGGGTCAGAATGGGGTCGTTCAGACCATCACGAATATACCCCGCCACGCGCGGTAAGTGGGCCAGATAGCGATCCTTGCCATCGCGCACAGCCAGACGGATAAACTGCCCCAAAACACGGCAATGGAATTGGGTAGCCAGCACGCGATACCACGCACGGAACGCATCGCGTTCATCATCCGCCATGTCGGCACAATACCGGTCCAGCATGGCGTTACGCAGATCAACAGGCACATCCACACGCGCATCTTCCAGCAGGTTCGCCAGATCATACGGAACCGGGCCGGTCATCGCCCCTTGGAAATCCAGAATACCGCAACGGCTTAAATCACTCGCACCCGGCAACCACATCAGATTTTCGAAATGGTAATCGATATGCAGGAACCCACGCGGCACCGGCGGCAGGGATTTTTCAATCTTGTCCCATGCGGCCAGATAATCATCGACGATCCCATCAATATTTTTCTGCCCCAATGCGGCGGGCATATACCAATCCACCAGACGGCGGCGACCCGTATGCACATGGCTGGCGTAATAATCGGGCAACGTGATGTCTCCCGCCTTTGCCCGTTGGCGCAGGGCGATCAGGGCATCGGTGGCCAACGCATAGAGGTCATCGCGTGTGGCCACGCTTGTTTCCATGGCGCGTTTGAATGACACATCACCGAAATCTTCGATCAGCACGTACCCCTCTGCCGCGTCCGTGTCATAGACCGTCGGCGCGCGCAGGCCGATGGAGCGCAGATACGTACTGATGCGCAGGAAATCGCTGATGGAATGCCCCGGCGTGGCCATTGGGTGGCCATCGGGCATGGCTTCCATCAAAACACGGGTTTCCCCATCCGGTTTTTTCAGGCGGACATAGCGGCGAAACGCGGAATCTTCACCCACGGGGTGAATGGTTGCATCCCCCCACCCGGCACGCGACAAAAAGGCCGCGCGCAACGCATGGCGGGCATTAAACCATTCGATGGGAGTCATGGATGGAGACGCAGATTGTTTGGGTTTTGATTTTGGTTTGGGCATCGAAAATTCTTACATTTACTTTTTATCGGCCGGCGGTGTACGCCCGGCCAGTTTTTTCAATGCATCAATATGCGATTGTGAGGCTTTTTTGCGCCGACCGGACAATGCGGGCGATCCGCTTTCATGACCAAAAATCGCCGTACCCGCCCCAGACAAGGCTTTCAGGATTTCCTTGCCGAACGTATCGGGCGCCATGTCCAAAGTGCGCGGCGTGGCGGGAATTTCTTCGTCAATAATCGCGCCTTCCGGGTGCTCAACAACACGGTTCACGGCATGAGCCACGATTCCGGTTAAGTGCGGCTGGGCCAACGCCATTAAAAGTCGCGGGTCTTCATAGCTCCACGCGATCACTTGCTGACGGGCCTTGGTTGCATTTCCGCGTGACAGGCGCAGGGCCTCCCGAATGCGGCTTTCGGCATATTCACGGCTCATGGTCTGGCCCTCCGGTGGCCTGTCTTTGATCCTTCCTCCAGTTTGACACAGTTTGCGCCCGCGTCAAAACCGGGAAGGATCGCAACATTAACCGACTGTTTTTAAATCAAAAATTCGCGAAAGCGCCAGATACATACCCGCCTGAACCGGGGCCACATTGTGCAAACAGGCCAGATCGACCACGCGCCCGACATTTTCGGTAATTTTTGCAATCGTCATGGATTTGGCTGCCGCCACCTTGTCCCCCGCTTCATGGGTCAGCTCGACAAAGGCCGCAATGATCCCGCCCGGGTTGGCGATAAAATCCGGGATCAGCATGATGCCCCGATCATGCAACGCCAGACGCGCACTCTCCGTCACCGGACCATTCGCCCCCTCCACCACCAGACGGGCGCGGATACGGCCGACATTTTCATCCGTAATCACATTCTGCACCGCGCAGGGGAACACGACATCAACATCGTGATACAACACATCCGCCGCATCGACGGATATTAACGTCCCCTCCATCGGCAGCAACGCCGTGGCCTTGTCAAAATCCATCCGGATCAACGCATCGCGCAGATCATGCGACAATGGTTTTTCAAACACCCATGTCCCGCCATATTTCGGGTCCGCCATGGATGCCAGTTGCGCGCCATGTTCGCTGAAATACCGCAGAACCGCAGCCCCCATCGCCCCCATGCCCTGCACGGCAAAACGTGTGGCGGCGATATCGTTTTTATTCAGGTCCAGAAAGGCTTTAGCCGCCGTCGCAACACCCAGCCCGGCAATGCCTTCACGGTCATAATCGGTGCCGCCCATATGCACAGGCTTGCCCGTAAAGCTGCGCGTGGATTGCAATTCGTCACACGCCCACAGCGCGTGTTCGGGTTTACCGCCAATATCAAATCCGAACCCACCAAACACGCCGCCATTTTCATGCAGGAACGGTTTGCACAGCGATACGAAACGGCGATATTGCGTTTCAAAACCATCCATTGATGAATTGGCACACAGCCCCGACTTCGCCCCACCCAGCGGCAACCCGGCGGCCGCGTTTTTCAGCGCCATGGTCCGCGCCAACATCCGTACTTCGTCCAATGTCAGGTTCGGCGTAATGCGCGTACCGCCCTTGCCGGAGAATTGCAGCGGCCCGCCCGCGCTGATCTGCGTGTTCCACACCACAACGTGCCCTTCGACCCCCAATGCGGGGTCGCGCACGGTGACTTCGAATTCCGGTTTCATGGCGGCGAAGCGCTGTTTCAAATTTTCCAGTTGTGTCAGAAAATCCGAACCCGTTGCTGGGACCCGATCAAACGCGGCGGTGTTGGTCATGTGAAAACCCTGATCCGTTAATGGTGGAAACAGGCGGATTTTCGCACGCGAGCCATAGACCAGCAAGGCGGTCACAGGGCGGTGCAACAAACACAGAGTGAGCGGGAAAAACACACAAACCGTCATACCGGCGAAGGCCGGTATCCATACAATCCATCCACTGGATACCGGCCTTCGCCGGTATGACGAAAATGGAGTATTTGCAGCGTTGCGCTTATCCCTGCGCCAGCCCCGCCAATTCGCGGATCAAGCCCTGAACCCCCTGCACCCGATGGGCGGGACGGTCCCAGGACCGGACAGCGGCCAGTTTCTGGTCCGGACGCAGTTTGATTGACCCGGCTTTGGATTGCAGCCATTGCATAATGGCCACCGGATTGGGCGGAGCATCTTTATAGAAGCCGATGACGGCCCCCTTTGGCCCGGCATCGACCCGGTCCACATGCGCGGCGCGGCAGAGTTGCTTGATCTCGACAATCTGCAACAGGTTTTCAACTTCATCCGGTACAGGACCGAAACGGTCGATCAATTCCGCGGCAAAACCCTCGATGTCCGATTTGGTTTCCAATTCGGACAGACGACGATACAGGCTCATCCGCACATTCAGATCCTCGACATAGTTTTCGGGGATCAGGACGGACGTGCCGATATTGATTTGCGGTGACCAGCGTTCTTCGTGTGGCGCGGCACCCAGTTCGGAACCCGCACGCGCTTCGGCCACAGCCTCTTCCAGCATTTGCTGGTACAACTCCACACCCACTTCGCGGATATGGCCGGATTGTTCTTCGCCCAGCAAGTTCCCTGCCCCGCGAATGTCCATATCGTGGCTGGCCAATTGGAAGCCCGCGCCCAGCGTGTCGAGCGTTTCCATCACCTCCAACCGCTTTTGTGCGGTGGGGGATAATTTTTGATCCGGGGCGTAGGTCAGATAGGCGTAAGAGCGCAATTTCGACCGCCCGACGCGCCCACGAATTTGATAAAGCTGGGACAGGCCAAATAGATCGGATCGGTGAATCACAATCGTGTTCGCGGTTGGAATATCAATCCCGTTTTCAATGATATTGGTGGCCAGTAAAACGTTATATTGCCCATCATAGAAGGCCGTCATGCGGTCCTCCAGTTCCTGCGTGCTCATCTGGCCATGCGCGGCGATGACTTTCACCTCGGGCACCAGTTCCTTCAGCATCCGTTCGACTTCGTCCAGATCCTTGATCCGCGGGCAGACATAGAAGCTTTGCCCACCGCGATAATGTTCACGCAACAAGGCCTCGCGGATCACAACCGGGTCAAATGGCAAAACGAATGTCCGCACGGCCAGACGATCCACCGGCGGGGTCGCCATCAACGACAAATCCCGCACCCCGGTCAGCGACATTTGCAATGTCCGCGGGATCGGCGTGGCCGTCAGGGTCAGAACGTGGACGTTGTTCTTGATCTCTTTCAAATATTCTTTCTGCTTCACGCCGAACCGTTGTTCTTCGTCCACGATCAACAGGCCGAGATTTTTGAATTTCACACTCTTGGAAAACAGCGCATGTGTACCAATAACGATATTCACATCTCCATCGCGCAGGCCGTCCTTGGCCTTTGCCGCATCACGCGGGCTTGCAAAACGGGACAATTGTTCGATACGCAGCCCCAGCCCCGCAAAGCGCTTTGAAAAATTCTGGTAATGCTGACGGGCCAGCAACGTGGTTGGCACGACCAACGCCACCTGTGCACCGGACATGGCGGCGATAAAGGCGGCGCGCAGGGCGACCTCCGTCTTGCCAAACCCGACATCGCCGCAGACCAGACGATCCATCGGGTGGTCGGTGTTCAAATCCTCCATCACATCCATGATGGCGCGCAATTGGTCGTCGGTTTCCTGATACGGGAAACGGGACACGAATTCGTCGTAGATGCCATCGCTGACGTGTAATTTTTCACTTCGCTGCATCATGCGGGCGGCGGCGATTTTCAACAGCCCCTCCGCCATACGCATCAAATCTTTCTTCACGCGGGCTTTGCGCGCCTGCCACCCGGCCCCACCGAGCTTGTCCAGCTGGGTCGTGCCTTCGTCACTGCCGAAACGGGACAGGACCTCAATATTCACAACAGGCACGAACAATTTATCGCCGCCGTCATAAACAACCTTCAGGCAATCATGCACAGTCCCGGCGGCGGAAATGGTTTCCAGCCCCTCAAACCGGCCAATCCCATGATCGACGTGAACAACCAGATCACCGGGCGTCAGCGAAGACACTTCGGTCAGGAAATTATCGGCCTTGCGCTTCTTCTGCTTCCGCCGCGCCATGCGATCGCCAAGGATGTCCTGTTCCGTCAAAATCGCCAGATCGGGCGATACAAACCCGTTTTCCAACGTCAAAATCGCCATCCCCGTCTGGCCGGGGTTCAGCGATTTCACATCATCCCAATGGTCGCAATCTTTGAAATTGGCGAATCCCGCATTGGTCATCAAACTGCGCAGGCGTTCGCGTGATCCGGGGCTGTAGGCCGCAATAACGATCTTGCGCCCCTTCTCCAAACGCAGATGCGCAACATGATTGGCCAATTCGCCAAACACATCGGCGTCCGGACGCGCACGAATGTCACCGAAATCGCGCCCTTTGCGCCCGCCTGCATCCTCCATCCCCGCTTCTTCGGCCGCACCAAAGGGGGAGAGTTGCATTTCATCCGCCGCCAATCGACGCCATTCATCGGTGCCGATATACAAATCATTCACCGGAACGGGGTGATAGATGGTTCCGGACAAGGATACATCACTACCCTCTTTCCGCGCTTTCTTCTTGTCCTTGGCAGAATCTTCCAGGGTGCGGCGGGCGGCGTAGAAATCCTCCACCTGCGCCAGACGTTCGGCGCGGGATTGTTCGGCCAGATGATCCACAGTCACGGACGCACCCGGCGCATAATCGAACAACGTATCCAGCCGATCAAAAAACAACGGCAACCAATGATCCATGCCGTTATAACGGCGCGCGGACGATACGGCCTCATACAGCGGATCATCATTGCGCACCACACCGAATAAATCACGGTACCGCGCGCGGAACCGGGCGATAGAATCTTCGTTCAGGAAAAATTCGGTCGCGGGGCGCAGGGCGAAATGCGACAATTTCTTATCCGTGCGCTGGCTGGCGGGGTCGAAGGTGCGAATGCCCTCCAACGTATCACCAAACAGGTCGAGGCGAATTGGATCGTCATACCCCGGCGGGAACAAATCAATAATACCGCCGCGCTGCGCGAACTCCCCCGCTTCACGCACTGTATCAGTGCGGACATAGCCGTTTTGGCCCAGGAAGTTCATCAGTGCATCGACATTCACCCGTTCCCCCACGCGCGCAATGAAGCTGGCCCCTTCCAATGCCGCGCGCGGTGTCACGCGTTGCGTCACCGCATTCACAGTGGTCAGGACAAGGCGCGGAAAGCGTTCTTTCTGCTGGTCCCAATGGATCAGGGTTGCGAGAGCCGCCACACGGTGCGCGACAATATCGTTGTTGGGTGATACGCGGTCATAGGGCAAACAATCCCACGCCGGGAATTGCACCACCTGCACATCGGGCGCAAAGAACGCCAGCAGGTCGGCCAGTTCCGCCACACGCGCATCATCCATCGCGACGTGAATCAGCACCCGGTCATCGGGCATCAACGCCCGCGCCCGGTCGGCCAGAATGCGCGCATCCATCCCCTCGGGCGCCCCGAACAGGGTCCGCAGGGTCGATACAGATTTAGAAGATGGTTCAGAAGCGCCGGACATAGGCGGTTTTGTACCCCCCCAATCCATTCAGATCAAAGGTTTTTTCAGCTCTCAAACCGCCCCCAAACCAGACTTTTTGCATCGCAACAAATACACCAATAAATTCAGCGCACTATGTCAAAAAAGATGGCGACAAAAATCGGATTGGGATAAATACTGTGCCGCAGCAGACAGAAAAACAACCAATTCAACTGCGTAAAAAACAGGACATGAGTCGTATGGGACTGCAATTTGCCAACGTGACGAAGGATCGCAAGGATCTGTTTAACGCCCTTGCCCAAGCCTACAGCGAAATCTATATCCCGGCTTTTCCCGATGTGAACGAGCGCGAAAGCCTGGAACAAATCCACGGGCTGATGAACGGGGCCGTTCCCGGCGTTCAGGCCATCGTGAACATTGCCGGAAACAACCTGACCTCCAATGGCCCGGACCGCGTGGTCAAGGGCATTGCCGTGGCGTACCACTTTCACCCGGAACACGTCGGATTGCTGGCCTATAACGCCGTGTGCCCCAAGGCCAAAGGCGAAGGCATTGGAAAAATTCTGGTTCACAGCCGGATTGAATCATTGAAACAACTGTCGGCCAATCAAAACGCATCCTTGCGTGGTGTGTTTGTTGAATGCCACGACCCCGCCGTGATTGATGCCAAAAACGATGTCATGGACCCCAGCGCCCGCATCCGCCTGTTCACATCATGGGGGGCGCGCGAAGTGCCGTTTAACTATGTTCAACCACCGTTGGACGCGCATCTGGATTATTGCGACACGATGAATTTGTACAATTATCCGGTGGATGGCCAATATGCCACACCACAGGCCGCGCTTGATTTCGTGAAGGCCCAATTCAACAAAGCCCTGCCCAACTTCGACCATACCCAGATTGCGCATTACCGGAACATGATGCAGGAACTGGCAGAATGGAGCGCCAAGGCCGCCAACGACAACACACCGCAAAAGGAAACCGCCCCCCTGTTAGACAAGGCGGCGGTTCAAGCTTTGAAATTCGTTTAATTGGAAGCGGCTTACATTAAGCCGCTTCTTTAATTTCCACGCCATCGGCGTTCCACGGGCCCGGCCAGACTTCCGGTTCGCCATGACGGATCGCGCGGATTTTGCCCAGCGGCACATCGCGGGAAATCAGCATATCACCCGGCAGTTCCTTGCCCGGCGACACCGCAATTTCGGCCCAGATGCCGTTATAACCAAACGCTTCTTCGCACGGCAGGTACAAGGATGCACCGCTGTGATAGGTGTCGCGTTTCTTCCCGGCCAATGTCGGAGCCCCCACGCAACCAACAACGGCCAGCGCGGTCAGCATTTCAACGGCCCGCGCCTTGGCGCAGCCAAACACGCGGTGATAACCGGACGGTTTCGACGTTTGCGACGGCACGAAGATCAGATCGATATCCAGCATGGACATTTTGCACGACAGGATCGGCATTTCGATGTCGAGGCAGATCAGGATGGACAGACGGAACCCGCGCCATTCGATGATCTTCACATCCTTGCCCACTTCCAGTTCCCACGATGCCGGGTCCTTTTCAAACGGGGTCATGACCAGCTTGTCATGGAACGCCGCTTCGCGGTCCGGGAACAGGAACCAGCACCGGTTGGTGAAACCATTGCCGCTGTCATGCGGCCACGGCATGCTGCCCGCGACCAGCGCAACACCGGTTTTCTTGACCAGCTCTTGCAGGATCGGTTGAACGATCTGCGCCTGACCCGCCATCCATTCGACTTCCCCCGTCGGAGGCAGATCGGCCGGAGCGTAATGCAGCATCCCTTCCGAGCAATATTCCGGGATCAGCAGCACATCGGCTTTTTCCGCCTTCGCGCGCTCCAACTGGCTTTCCACCAAAGCGCACCAATCATGGGCGTCTTTTACAGGTGTGCCATAGTTGGCAACCCAGTGGGCAATCGTCATGGTTTCTTTGTTGGCCGTCATGTCATTACACCAGTCTGCTACAGGTCAAAGGGGGTTATATTGCGGCGCCAATAAACCATTGCCGCCGCCAAGTTTCAACAAATTCCGACGTTGGGATCAGTCAAAAAGGGGCTTCCAGCCACCGTGCCCATCCTTGCGAACACCGTAAAGGCGACGGCATGGGCTGAGCGTATAACCGTTGGGGTTTTTCAGGATGTTTTCCGCGCGGCGGGCCTGAACAAAAATGTGGTAGAGCGTATCAATCGCGTCCTTGCCCGACACCATCGCGTTTTCCGCCAGCAGCCCGCGTTCCCGGCGCGGATATTTCAGGCCGGAATTTTCCATGCCCGTCCGTTGGACCAAGCCATGCGCCACGGCCCGGTTCAAAACATCGGACAATTCAACCGCCCGGATCGGCTGTCCCGCAACGGCGTTAAAATGCATCCGCGCCGAATCCGCGCGCAAGGTGGTGATATCCGCCACGCGATGGGCCTCAGCCAGAGCCTTATCTTTTAAAATTTCCAATGATTTCATTGCGTTACACCCCTTACCTTGCCATTACCGCACGGCACAAAAGCAGCATAAACGGGAGTTGTGCGTTATGTCAATATAATCAGCGATCAAACGGCTGGTGATCCAGCAGTTTTCGCAGAACCGGGGTGACAACATTGGCCGGGGGCGTGGCTTGTCCCGTGACCCAGTTATACAAGTCAACATCGTTCAATTGCAGGACATTGGCATAATCAGCCAGTTCCTCGGCCGAAAAGTCGGGCACATAATCCCGAGCAAAACGGCCCAGAATAATGTCCATTTCCTTGGTTCCGCGATGATCGGATTGATACATCAACCGGCGGCGCAGATCGTCAACATGTTCGGGGGCTTGCGTGTTCATAATGGCGACTTTACCCGCCCCCCATATTTTGGTCAAATCCCCCCATGACCAGTCAGCCCGAACATGCCGAAACCGCCTCGCCGCCCAAATCCATCGGGCGGCCCTTTGCGTTGGACCCGCTGTTCCGGCCCCTGACCGCCCTGTCCGGGATTGGCCCGCGCAATGGCAAGTTGTTGGAGAAACTGGTTGGTGGGCCGAAGATCCTCGACCTGCTCTGGCACAAGCCCATCGATTTTATTGATCGGCGGTACGCACCCACATTGGCCGAGGCCCTGCCCGGCAAAACCGCCACGCTGACCCTGCGCGTTGAAAAGCACATACCGAACACACGGCGCAACCTGCCCTATCGCGTGCGATGCAAAGATGACACCGGGTCGATTGATCTGGTGTTCTTTAACGCGCACAAGGATTACATTGAAAAAAATATGCCGCTGGGTGCAACCATTATCGCCAGCGGCAAGGTCGAGGCGTATCAGGGCCAATTGCAGATGGTCCACCCCGACGCCTTGGGCGCATTGGAAGACAAAGATTCAATCGCCACCATCGAACCCATCTATGCCCTGACCGCTGGTGTAACGAACAAGGCCGTGCGCAAGGCGATCAATTCCGCTCTGCCCGCCGTTCCATGCTTGCCGGAATGGCAGGATGCTGCCTATTTCGCGCGTCAACATTGGCCGGTGTGGGATGATGCGCTGCGGACATTGCACAACCCGCCCGGCGAAAATGGATTGTCACCCCTGCACCCGGCACGGGCGCGGTTGGCCTATGATGAATTGCTGGCCAACCAATTGGCGTTGTCATTGGTGCGGTATCGCCAACGCAAAGTGAATGGCCGCATTTACAACACCAACGGCCCCCACCGCGCCCGCGTTTTGGCCGCTGTTCCGTTTGAATTAACCGGGGCGCAGAAACAATCCTTGGTCGAAATCGATGCCGATATGGGCAGCGATGAACGCATGTTGCGCCTGCTCCAAGGTGATGTGGGCAGTGGCAAGACCGTTGTTGCCGCCCTCTCCATGATGAATGCGATTGATACGGGCGCACAGGCGGCCTTGATGGCCCCCACCGAAATCCTCGCCCGCCAGCACGCGCAAAGCTTGAAACCATGGCTGGATGCGGCGGGCGTTCGCTTTGTTATCCTGACTGGGCGTGACAAGGGCAAAGCCCGCGATCTGCTCCTGCAACAAATCGCCAGTGGCGCGGCGCAAGTGGTGATTGGCACCCATGCGTTATTCCAGGATGATGTGATTTTCTCTGATCTTGGCCTCGCCGTCATTGACGAACAACATCGCTTTGGCGTGCATCAGCGTTTGCAACTGGCGTCCAAGGGAAAAGGTGTTGATACGTTGGTGATGACGGCCACGCCGATCCCGCGCACGCTGACCCTCACCGCCTATGGCGATATGGATGTCAGCCGATTGAACGAAAAGCCGCCGGGACGAAAACCCGTGGATACGCGGTTGATGTCGCAAGACAAGCTGGATGAAATGATTGACGGCATCGCCCGCCAGATTGCCGCCGGAGCCCGTGTTTATTGGGTTTGTCCGCTGGTCGAAGAATCAGAAGTGATGGATCTGGCCGCCGCCGAAGAACGGTTTGATATTCTGCAGGCCCGCTTTGGCGACCGTGTCGGCCTTGTCCACGGGCGATTGAAGCCACAGGAAAAAGACGAGGTAATGGAAAAATTCGCGCGCGGCGACCTGTCCATCCTTGTCGCCACGACGGTGATTGAAGTGGGCGTGAACGTCCCCGAAGCCACCATTATGATTATCGAACACGCCGAGCGGTTTGGCTTGGCGCAATTGCACCAATTGCGTGGGCGTGTGGGCCGTGGCGGTGACAAATCATTTTGCTTCCTGCTCTATTCCGGTCCCCTCTCCGACAATGGCAAAGCACGCTTGGCCACCATGCGGGATACGGAAGATGGCTTCCTGATCGCGGAGAAAGATCTGGAACTGCGCGGCAGTGGCGACATTCTCGGCACCAAGCAAAGCGGCTTGCCCACCTTCCGTCTGGCCGACCTGTCGGCCCATGCGGAATTGCTGGCCACCGCCCGGGATGATGCCCGATTGATTATCGACAAGGACCCCGACCTGAAAGGCCCGCGCGGCAACGCCCTGCGCCACCTGCTTTATCTGTTTGAAAGAGATCAGGCAATTCAATACCTTAGATCCGGTTAAGCGCAGAATTTGCGCCCCAATTCCGAATTGATTAATATGCGCCACCGCATATTTAACGGCTTTTTATATAGAGGCAGGCCATGACAAATCTGGTTCCCCAAAACGGTCAAAACCCGGACGACAATCACGACGACGACAAAGGCTCCAACGAAGTTGGCTTTGTCCGCCGCAATGATGAAGAAGAAACCGAAGAAGAACGCACCGCCCGTCGCCTGCGCGAAGAAGCGGCGGAAAACGCGTTGATCCGTTTGAGCCAAATTCACCAAGAAGAAGGCACAGAAACATTCGGCTCCGCCCGCCGCGACGACGACGTGATCGACGGCGAATTTATCGAAGCCGATTTCGGCCCCGCCGAACCGCAAAGCGCCGCCGTCGAGGAAGACGCCATTGACGCCGAAGCCGTACGCCCGGATGCGGAACGCGACACATTGCGCGATATGTTCAACCGCATGGCCCACCTGCAAAGCGTTCTGTGCAAAGTGTTCGAACAAGAAACAATCAACCCGTATTACGTCGAAGAACTCGCCAAAACGGTTACCGTTACGGTTGAACTGGAAAAATCGTTCGAAGCCCAAGGCGCGGACGATGTCATTTCCGTGTCCCGCGACCATATTTTCGCGCAAAACAACGATGTTTCATTCGCAACAGCCTATGAAATGACGCTGATCGCCATGACCGACCCGTCTTTGTGCGCAGAAGGCGTAGATGTGCGCGGCAACGCCGATGACCGCCTGATCCTCAGCATCATGGCCCAGGAATGCGGATTAAAAGTCAACAATGCGCCAGAAGCCGACACGGCCACCATCGCCGCCGTAAAATCTGAAATCCAGAACTGGCTCGCCCAGAAAAACGGCGTCGGCCCCATTCACGCCACCCGTGCAGAGGAAGAACCGGAACAAAAACCGGCCTACCAACGCACGTTTGCACCAGCATAATCCAGCAAGACAGAAATATAAAAAAGGGGACGGCGGTTTAATCGCCGTCCCTTTTTATTCCGTTCAATATGCATATTACCAACAACGACTGCTATCGGCTAACACTTGAAACACACCGGCCTTATCCATACCCGGCTTGATCGCGGGACAATAAAGCAATTGAAGCAAATATTTTTGATAGCCCGTGGCATAGCCCACACCATCAGGGCTTTGTTCTGTAGACAATTCCGGCAAACCCAAAGCACCCATAAGGCACTTCGGAACCAATCGATCAACATCACTTTCCGTCGCCGACATATCGATTTTGCACACAGCAAGATCGATATTGTTATTGTGATCCGGCAGAATATAAGCCTCCATCAATGGCTCAGCATCGTCAATCAGAACACCACCCCAAAACCCACGCTCTTGTAATTCAACTTGATATCCATCACTCCCGGGATTAATGGGCGAGCGTGCATTGAGCCTATTTGTTGGGATAATTCTGATTCTTGCATAATCTTCCGTCGCGTCATCCGCATCCCCCATGGGCATGAACGTCAAGGCAGGCACCCTGCCCCCAGATAATTGAGGAACGGCTTTCCGGGCAGATTTTTCAATGGAGGCATACAATTTGTCGGCCCCCTGTTGATTATAAGGACTAATACTGGAAACACTTTGCCCCTGCGAATAAGCAGGCCACCCAAATGCAACAGATATTTTTGATTGCGACCATTTGTTTACAACGCCGGATTTAGGCCACCCATTCGGACGATGAATATGATCCGCCATCCATGGGCGGGATTTTTTCTCCGTTTCATAGTTGCCGTTTCCGTCCTTCATATACGAACCGACCATCGCCCCAAAGCGCGATGACCCAATTCTATCTACAACATCGTCATTCCAGAAACGGTCCGAAAAAGCAGAAACCAACAGGGACGCAATTAGATCACCGCGCGTGTAAGTTTGACCATCCAGCATAATTTCTGCGCTTGCGCGGTCTTTGCCAGAGTCAAAAAATGCCTGTGATGCCTGAACGGAACAAAATAGAATCGAAAAACAGACAATTGAGAATAAAAAATATGCCTTATAAGAAAACCGCACAAAACCCCCTTTAGAAATTAAATCCCCGAACCCTTCCATTTTTCCGCCATCACGCGGACTGACACACGATTGTCGTCGGTGTCACCATCGCCGATGGGAAGGCCGTAATAGACTTCGGTGTCTTTATCTTTCTGGCCCGTGATGCGTGCGGGGATGCCGACGACCGTGGCGCCCGGCGGAACATCGCGCGTGACAACCGAATTGGCGCCGATTGCGGCGTTGTCGCCAACGCTGATCGGGCCCAGGACTTGCGCCCCTGCCCCAATCATCACGTTATTGCCGATATCGGGGTGGCGTTTGCCACATTGCGGGCCGTGGCCCGTGCCGCCCAACGTAACGCCGTGGTAAATAACGCAATCATCACCCACCGTTGCGGTGGCACCGATCACAATACCCGTACCGTGGTCGATGAAGACATTTTTGCCGATTTTGGCCGCCGGGTGGATTTCAATGCCCGTTATCCACCGCCCGACATACATCCAAAACCGCGCCAGGGCACGCAGTTTATGCGCCCATAAAAAATGCGCCAACGGATGAAAGATCGTCAGGATATGAAAGCCGGGATAGCAGAATACAACCTCGGCCCATGTCGGGCACGCGGCATCGCGATCCCGGATGGACCGGATAAAATCCTGTAATCCCGTCATCACCTTCATTCTAAGCCCTCAAACAACACCGTCGACAAATAACGTTCGGCGAAAGACGGAATGATAACGACGATCATTTTTTCGGCATTGGCCGGATCCCTAGCCACTTGAATGGCCGCCCACAGGGCCGCGCCAGAAGAAATGCCCACAGGCAACCCTTCAATTTTTGCCACATCACGCGCCATTTTAACGGCATCGTCATTTTCAACCTTGATGATCTTATCAATTAAATCGGTTTGCAGGATGGACGGCACGAACCCGGCCCCAATCCCTTGAATTTTATGCAGGCCCGGTTCCCCACCGGATAAAACCGGGCTGGCCGCCGGTTCAACGGCGACGGTCTTGAAACCGGGATTGCGTTCCTTCAACACACGCGACACACCGGTCAGCGTCCCCCCCGTTCCCACACCGGAAATCAGGATATCGGCCATGCCATCCGTGTCATTCCAGATTTCTTCCGCCGTTGTGCGTTCATGAATGGCGGGGTTTGCGGGGTTGTCGAATTGCCCGGGAATAAAACTGTCGGGATATTCGGCTTTCAATTCGTCCGCCTTGGCAATCGCGCCCTTCATCCCCTTATCCGCCGGGGTCAGGACCAGTTCCGCGCCCAGTAATTTCAGCATTTTCCGGCGTTCCACAGACATGCTTTCGGGCATGGTCAAAATCAACCGATATCCGCGCGCGGCGGCCACAAACGCCAGCGCAATTCCGGTATTACCCGATGTGGGTTCTATCAAAACGGTTTTACCCGGGGTAATATCCCCCGCCGCTTCGGCTGCATCAATCATGGCAAAGCCGATCCGGTCCTTGACCGATCCCAGCGGATTAAAAAATTCCAGCTTGGCCACGATGTCGGCGGTCACACCATATTTTTCTGACAGTCGTTTCAAACGCACCATCGGCGTTGCGCCGATCGTATCGATAACCGAGTCATAAATTTTTCCACGAAATTCGGTCATATGCCGTCTCCTCGATTATTTTTTCTTGCCGTTTCCATTTTTGGGCTGCGGCGGGTTTAATGTGGGATCCGATGGCGTAATGATGCCACCAGACACAATCATTTTGATGGCGTCTTCAACATTCATCTCTAAGAAAATTAAATCTTTACGCGGAATAAACAACAGGAAGCCGGATGTCGGGTTTGGCGTGGTGGGCAAAAATACATTCACCACCTCGTCATCGGTCAAACGCTGCACCTCCCCCTTTGTCGTGCCCGTAACGAAACCCATGGCCCAGATACCGGGGCGCGGATATTGAAACATGACCGCCTCGCGAAAGGCTTGCGATTGCGCGCCCATCACCGTTTCAAAAACCTGTTTCGTCGCACCGTATAATGTTCGGATAACAGGCATACGATCAACAATATATTCAGAGATATTGATGACCACACGGCCCATGAAATTGCGCGCAAACCACCCAATGGTGATAAAAAACGCAACCGCAATAATCAGCCCCAGCCCCGGCACGGCGGTTTCGGGATAATAATGTGCAGGAATAATCGCCGACACTTTGCTGTCGATAAATTTCAGGAACACCCAGGTCAAATACAGCGTAATTGAAATCGGTGCCGTAACCAGAATACCCGCGAGGAAATAACCGCGAATTTTTGCAAACACGCTCAAATGAAACGGTTCACGCTCCTGCGGTTGATCGGGGGGTGTTTGCGGTTGTTCAGTGGTCATGCGCCACGACTCCTGGGACATAAGGGGGATTACGCGAAAAAGATCATGGAAAAGATACCATGTCCGCGCCCGATGACCAGTGCACATGCGCAAAACACACAAAAAGCGACCCCCCGAAGGTGTGTGGGCCTTCGAGGGGTCTTTTTTATCGTGGGGCTTGGGGGAAGCTATCCACGGCGTTTGGTGTGTGAAGCCTTTATTGGTGTGTGTGTATGGGGAGATACCAATAAACGCTATAATTCCAAACGTAAGACGATATAAACCATAGTTTTCCATAGCGCGTCAACATTATTTTTGATAAAAAATAAGTTCCCACGCTATAAAAAATAATGTATAACAGACCGACTAGCCAGAAACCGCAGGAAACTGCCCTTTTATGAGGTTTTGAAGCACCGTGGCCATTACCGCAGACCAAATCCGCGCCGCCCGGGCCTTAAAAAACTGGAGCCAGGCCGACCTCGCCGAGCGGGTCGACATGGCCACGCCGTCCATTGGCAACATCGAATCCGGCAAACACAACCCCACCCCCCAAACACAGGCCGCCATTATCGAGGCGTTTGAAGATGCGGGGATTGAATTTATTGATGGGGGTGTGCGCGTTAAAAAACACACCGTTGAAATCCTGACTGGGAAAGAAGGCTTTCTCGAATTTTATGACGATGTGTATGCGGAGATAAAAAAATCAAAAGAAAAGACGGTCTGCGTCAGTAATGTCGATGAGCGTAAGTTCGTTGAATGGCAAGGTGACCAGTTGGGCGAGCACTCTGAGCGTATGTTGAAACTCGGTGTTCGCTATCAAATCCTGATTGAACATGGCGATACGTTCTTCCCAGCATCCAATTATGCCGATTATCGCTGGATGCCTAAAAATACGTTTTATACGGTCCCCTTTTACATTTACGGCGACAAGCTGGGCATGATGGTCTTTGGCGACGAGCCGCGCATCTATGTTTTGAACGAGCCGGAAATCGCAGCATCCTATCGCAAGCAATTTGAAGAAATCTGGAAAAAATCGGAGGTTCCGCAGAAATGAGGAGCCTGAGCGATGCAGACATTCTCCACGCCTTGCGTAAAAAGGAAGAAAATCGCTTCCTGAATGACAGCATCGACCTTTTTTCAGGTTGCCGTACCGGGCATATGAACCCCTACGCCTTCAACGAACCCAAAACAAACGACGACCCCGTGCGCGGTGGCGAACATTGGGGCCGTTTTGTAAACACATCACGTGATTATTATCTAATCAGCGAGGAAGCACAGCTGATCCAGAATTTTTCCGCCGAAATTGGTGCCATATTGCCCCCCAACGCCCTGTGCGTTGACCTAGGCCCCGGCGAAGAAAAGGCCGTTCTTACAAAAACATTCCCCATTTTGACCGGCATGTTCAACCCATCGGGATATGTGGCCGTTGATGTGAACAACAAGTTCATCCATAACGCCTCCACCTTGGTGCAAGATAAACTACAAATTGAATCCAGCGGCATTCTGGCCGACTTTTTTGAAGAAACGCTGAGCATTGCCGCACGCACACCAAAAGTTATGGTTTTGTTCGGCGGCCTCCTCTGCAATCTGGGTCGCGGTAAAACACCGTCCTTGATTGAATTATCAAACAGCCTGAAAAAACTGCGCAAACATGCGCAAACGGGTGATTATCTGGTTATTACACAGGATATTAACCACAACCAAACAACATTGAACGCGGCCTATAATCACCCCGATCTGGCGCGGTATATCATGACACTGACGCACCGTATTCAACGGGATTTGCCAACGCGGGATTTTAATCCCGATCACTTTGAATTCTATTCCGAATGGGATTCCGCCGAACACGTTCAAATTTTGGGCGCGCGCGCAAAAGCACTCTCAACCTTCCAAATTGCCGACCATGCCTTCGCAATCCGCAAAGGAACGAAAATCCCGCTGGTCAATTGTTACAAATTCCCGGCAGAATTTTTCCTGCGCGCTTGTCACTCCGCCGGATTTAAAGCCGTTAAAACATTCCATGGCACATCCGACCGGATTATCCTGCACGTTCTTCAGGCAGTTTAATATTTTTCACGCGCCGTTGATTTTTCGGGCTTTGGCAACGTTTGCCACAAAACCTCAAAAACTCCTCTTTGAGCATTTGCCGCGTTTTCATCATTGATAATAATTACAGCCCCAGGCTCAGGTTTCTCAAAACTACTATCCAGCGTCATTGCGAATTTTGTTCCGTAAACCATGCTAATGCTGTTCACAAACAGGTTTTTGGGAATAAGGCGGTATTCATCAAAATCACCCATTAAATATGTATCATCTTCATTCACAATGTTGCGTATTTGTATTCCCGCCGAACGGATTTTTCGAATTTGTTCAACAACCGCTGGAGGAGAAATTTCATCAATAGGCACAAAAACGTACCAAATACGCTCCACCTCCGGGAGGTCTTTCAGCGTCAAATAGACATCCTCAAGAACACTTAAATACAAATTTTGCCCCGGGAAATCTTCCTGCGAGAACGTTGTAATACGTTCATCAAAAGAGCGTTTTTCGACACCGTTCTTTGTAAACACAATACCCGCCAACAAAAACGCCTCATAAATTTTGTCGAGCATCTGGGCAGAAGGTTTCTGCTTCCCGAGTTCAATATTTGCAATTGAGGGCACCGCAACGTTGGCACGGTTGGCCAGTTCCGTCTGGCTCCACCCCTTCAAGGCACGGGCGGCACGAATTTGATCAGGCGTAATCATGGGGTTTATCTCTTTGGAAACTCACGAATATTAAAAATAATATAGCATGCAATAATTTTTATATCAAATTTTCTTGCGTCAACACAAAAAAATATATAAAAAATATTTTATTCTATATTTATTAAACAATAACGGAGAAAGTGATGAATATCCAAAACGCCGAAACAAAAATTCAACGACTTGACCTGGATCGTGTACGCGCCTATTTGGCAGAAAAAAGAAATGGCACCCCTCATATGCAAAACAGGTCGAGCAAGACTACCGCGATTTCCTGAAGCTCTACGCCGCCGCACCAGACGGAGAGTTTGTCTCCACCCGTGACGTCGATGATTTCTGGCACGCCCACATCCTACACGTCAGCAAGTATATCAATGACTGCGTTGATGTTTTTGGTTTCGTCCTTGATCATTTGCCTGTTGTTGAAGAGGGAAAAGACTTAACCCCCTATCATGATCGTCACCAAAAAACGCAAGAATCGTTTGCTAAAATCTTTGGCCGATCCATGGGGAATGGGAACGACAAAACGGCCATATGTTTTAGCGATGCTCCGCAGAAAAATGCCATCTGCTTCGGTCGTGCACCATATGTGGGCGCTATCTGCTTTGGCAGAGCCCCCACACTAAAAATTTAACAATAAGAAAGCATAAAAATATGAGATCCGCACCGCTGCAAATCCGCTGCATTCGCATTCGGCTTAAGCAAGGAAGCATGCGCGCCATAAAAGAATGGGAAACATTCCTAAAAACCCATAAAAATGACGTGATGCACACATTAAAAGCCGAAGGCGTTTTACTGGAATCCGTCTTTTTGGAAAAAAGCGGTGCGGATAATTATTTAATCTACATTATGGCCTGCCCCGACTTTGAGCACGCACGAGAAACTGCAAAAGAAAGCAAAAATATCGTCGACGAGTTTCACAAAAAATTTAAGCAGGATTGGTGGGAAGATAGTGAAGAGCTTGAGCCCTTGATTTTCTTTTACAACGACCAAAGCTCACAAGGCACAAAAATATAAAATTCACCCTTAATTCCCCACAAACACACAATACGCTGGCGTGGCAGGATTTTTCTGTCACGCCATTTTTTGATTTTTTATTGTGTTGACGGTGAAGTGCGGCGCGCCACGTTAGTTGCAGAGTTGAAGCAGCATGGAGAACGCCCATGATTCATCTTGGCCCCGATGCACCGGGCATCATTTTATTTTCATCGGCCCTCAGCGCCGTCATCGCATTTGGTACCGTGATGGCGTTGTGCATGACACTGGTTCTGGAGCCGATTGCCCCGATGCGTGGGGAGGATGGGCGGCCGGATCCAAGCATAATGGTCCCGCAGGATCTGCCGGAAACAACGCTGAAGCTATATTGATGTTTGGGAAGAGAGGGTGGTGACTGCTCAGGGATTCGAACCCTGGGCCTACTGATTAAAAGTCAGTTGCTCTACCGGCTGAGCTAAGCAGTCTTACCCGTTGCAAACGCCCCGTGGTGGCTGGGTGCGTATATTAGGCCGATGCAAAATATGAATACAGGAGCCCTTCGTCAAGGTTTCTTTTCAAAACAATCCCAAAGAACTGCATTTTTTTTGAAAATATTGGAATCTTTGGGGTTTTTTGGCCCCGCGACCCCGTCCACCCCTGTGCGGAACCATGGCCAAAGGGTTATTTCAGGCCAAATTTGGCTTTCATCCGGGCCTCAACATTCGGTGTAACCACGCCCGACACATCCCCGCCCAGCGAGCAGATTTCCTTCACAAAGGATGAGGACACGAATTGCCACTTGTCCGAGGCCATCAAAAACACGGTTTCAATGTCCGGGTTCAGCTTGGCGTTCATGCCCGTCATCTGAAATTCGAATTCAAAGTCGGATACGGCCCGCAAGCCCCGGATAATGCACGACGCCCCGGCATCGCGGGCGAAGTCGATCAAGAGGTTGTCGAATGGACGCACATCAATGTCGCAATATTTATCGTGCATGTTGGCAATGTCGGTTTTGACCAGATCAATGCGTTCATCAATGCTGAACAACGGTCCCTTGCGCACGTTGGATGCCACGCCAATGATCAAACGGTCAACAATCTTGCTGGCGCGTTGAATAATGTGCAAATGACCTTTGGTCATCGGGTCGAATGTGCCGGGGTAAACGCCGACGCGGTGTTTGGCGGCCTCTAGGCTGGGGTTCATGATCCCTACTCCTTAATATCCATTCCCATGTAGCGGACCGGTACCGGCCCGTTGTTCCATTCCCCGTTCCGCAAGAAATCGGGGAACACGATTGGTAATTCCATCAGCTCGGCATGGGTGAAAAAACGAACTTCCTCAACGCTGCCACCATGGTCAACCCATGAATCCTGTATCTCACCCGCAGCGATCGCGCAAATAAAATGCGCCTGGAGCGTGTGGTGCGCGGCCGCGGGGTCGTAATATTCGGATACGGCGTATAAATCACCGACGGTGATGGTTAAACCCGTTTCCTCATACACCTCGCGTCGGACGCAGGATTTAATATCCTCGCCCAAATCGGCCCGCCCACCCGGCAGAGTCCAGAACGAGCCATCCCCATCCCCCCGCACCAAAAGCAGACGGCCCCGATCAACGATCAGGGCCCGTCCGGCAACTTGTGGCGCGGTGTGTTTGGCCATTATTCCTCAACCGGCGCGTCGGTATCATTGGCAGGCGTTACAACGTCACCGTCAATGGCGGCATCGTCACCTTCCTCGCGGATCAGCCAGGCGACGGAAACAACTTTCTCGCCATCCGCAACCTTGAACAGGGTCACGCCCTGTGCGCTGCGGCCTGTGAAACGAACGTCGTGCACCGGCATGCGGATCAATTGGCCCGCATCAGACACCAGCATCACTTCGTGTTCGTCCGTCACCGGGAAGGTGGCGATCATTTCGCCGCCATTCTTCGCCGTTAACGCCATGTTGGTCACACCTTGACCACCACGGCCCGACAAACGGTATTCATAGGCCGATGTGCGTTTGCCAAAACCCTTGGCCGTTACGGTCAGCAGGAATTGTTCTTTTTCCTGCAATTCCTTGAAGCGGGATTCGGACAATTGGATATCGCCGCCTTCAAATTCCACGCCCTCTTCGTCCGCGCCACGCAATTTGTTGGCCATCTTCAGATAGGCCGTGCGTTCATCGGCGGTGGCCTCGACATGGGTCAGGATGGACATGGAGATGACTTCGTCGTCATCCTTGGCCAGCTTCACGCCGCGTACACCGGTCGATGTCCGGCCAGAAAAGACGCGAACATCATCAACCGGGAAGCGGATGGCTTTACCCAAACGGGTGGCCAGCAGGATATCGTCATCTTCGCGGGCGATTTTGACGGAGATCAGCTTCTCACCCTCTTCCTCCAGCTTCATGGCGATCAGGCCATTGGAGCGGATGGAGCGGAAATCGGACAATTTGTTCCGTCGGACGTTACCCTTGCTGGTCGCAAAGATAATATCCATCGTATCCCAGATTTCTTCATCTTCCGGCAAACGCATGATGACGGAGATATTTTCCCCCTCCTCCAGCGGCAGCATGTTGATAAGCGCCTTGCCCCGTGCTTGCGGCGTGCCCAGCGGCAATTGCCAGACCTTCAGCTTGTGCACGATCCCGCGGCTGGTGAAGCAGAGCAGCGGCGTGTGGGTCGAGGCCACGAACAGGTCGGTGACGAAATCTTCGTCCTTCAGACCCGTTCCGCTGCGGCCCTTGCCGCCACGGCGTTGCGCGCGGTAGGTATCCAACGGAACGCGTTTGGCGTAGCCGCTGTTGGTGATGGTCACCACCATCTCCTCACGCTGAATCAAATCTTCGATATCTTCTTCGAATTCCGCATTCACAATTTCCGTGCGGCGCGGCGTACCGAATTTCGTTTTGACCTCGATCAATTCGTTGGTCAAGACCTGCAGCAGTTTTTCGCGGCTGCCCAGAATGGCCAGATATTCAGCAATCGCATCGGTGATTTCTTTCAGTTCATCACCAATCTTGTCACGTTCCAGACCGGTCAAACGGTGCAGGCGCAGGTCCAGAATGGCTTTGGCCTGAATTTCGGACATTTGATACGTGCCCGCATCATCCACCAGATATTCCGGATCGTCGATCAAGGCGATCAGCGGCGCGACATCGCCCGCCGGCCAGCGTTTGGCCAACAATTCTTCCTTTGCCACGCCCGGGTTCGGCGCATTACGGATCACGGCGATGATTTCATCGATATTCGCAACCGCCACAGCCAGACCAGCCAAAACGTGGGCGCGGTCACGGGCTTTGCCCAGTTCGTAAATCGTGCGGCGGGTAATGACCTCTTCGCGGAATTTCACGAAGGCGGAAATAAAATCGCGCAGCAGCAAGGTTTGCGGGCGGCCATGGTTCAAGGCCACCATGTTGCACGGGAACGACGTTTGCAGTTGAGTGTGTTTATACAGCTGGTTCAACACCACATCGGCGATGGCGTTTTTCTTCAGCTCGATCACAATACGAACACCGTCGCGGTCGGATTCATCACGAATTTCCGCCATATCCTCGACGATTTTTTCGCGGCCCACTTCGCCCAGGCGTTCGAGCAAGCGGCCCTTGTTCACCTGATACGGCACTTCGTGCACGATGATGGCTTCGCGTTTGTCGCGCATATCCTCGATCGAGCATTTCGCCCGCATCATGATCGAGCCGTTACCGGTCATGTAGGCGGATTTAATGCCCATACGGCCCAGAATTTGCGCACCTGTCGGAAAATCCGGCCCGTGGATGTAGGCCATCAAATCTTCGGTCGTCACATCCGGGTTTGCAACATAGGCACAACACGCATCAATCACTTCGCCAAGGTTATGCGGCGGAATGTTCGTGGCCATACCCACAGCAATACCGCCGGCCCCGTTCACCAGCAGGTTCGGAACGCGCGCGGGCAGCACCGTCGGCTCCATCGTGGATTCGTCGTAGTTGGGGCGGAATTCAACCGTGTCCTTGTCGATATCGTCCAGCAACGCTTCGGCAGCCTTGGCCAGACGCGCTTCGGTATAACGCATCGCCGCAGCCGGGTCGCCGTCCATGGAACCAAAGTTACCCTGACCATCGATCAGCGGCAGGCGCAGAGAAAACTCCTGCGCCATACGAACCATGGCTTCGTAAATTGCGGAGTCGCCGTGCGGGTGGTATTTACCCATGACGTCACCGACGATACGCGCCGATTTCTTGTAGGATTTATCGGACGTGTACCCGCCCTCTTTCATCGCGAAGAAGATACGGCGGTGAACCGGCTTCAAACCGTCGCGCACATCGGGCAGCGCACGGGACACGATCACGCTCATCGCGTAATCGAGGTAGGATTTCTTCATCTCATCTTCGAGGGAAATGGTCGGGAGAATCGGATCCTGGGTCGCGGTATCGGTCATTGTTCTACGGCCTTTATCAAAAACGGCGGAAACGCTTGGTTTTCTTGTGAAATTTCAAGGCCATTAAGTAGCATTTTTACCCCCTTCAAACAACGCCAAAATGGCAAAAAACGGGGCTTTTCCAGCCCCGTTAAAATGCAGATAAAACATTGAAATTAAACGAATTTTATTCCGATGCCGGGGCCGCCGGGGCCGGGGTGTTGCCAAATCGCTCATCCGCCAGCGCCTGATCCAGCATCCGGATGATTTCCGGTTGCAGTTTTTCCTGATAAATCGGCAGTTTTTTGGCCACGGCCTTGGCCTCAGGCGAGCCGAAATAATCGACCATGGCTTGTAATTCCGCCGTGGTGAACAATGCCACCATCGTATCAACGGACATTTTTTCCAGCGCCTCATAATCGAACGCCTTGTCCACCATGGCGATAAAACGCTCCTGATCCGCCGGGGGCAGATTACGAGCCACCTGGTTAACCGCTTCGCTCACCTGCTCGCGCGCCGGGCGGATTTTATGCATTTCCAGCGCCAGTTCACGGCGTTTGGTCACATCCATATCATCCTGCGCAAAGGCCGGGACAGACATGGCAAAAACGACAAAAGCGGACAGAAAAAAGCGCAACATGGGGGTTCCCTTATCTGGCGGTGAAGTCCCCTATCATAGCGGCTTCGCCCGAAATGTCACCCCTGCCGCAAGCAACGTCTTAGACGGGTTTTAAATCCATAACATTGGAGCGGGCCGGACTGTCCCAGAAATCAAAGGGGAATGTGACGATGTCTTTTAACACGACATCCTTGCCCACATTTTTGGCATCGTAATAATCGGTGCTGTTCGGCCATGCGGCTTGCGGGATAAGACGCACAATCCCGCCACGCGGGCTGTCCATGTCCCCGGCATAACGGGGGAGCACGTGCAGATAGGCCCGGTCCATCATCTGCCCGCCGGCGCGCCCGACATCCCACCCGATATTGTACCCATCGGGCGGCGTTGTGCCCGCCTGTTGCATGGCCATGATTTCCAAAGCCAACTCCAATTGCGCCAGAAACTCGCCTTCGGAACAATCCAGCAGGGATTTACGGTGCGCGTGCGGCAGCACCACGCTGTGTCCCCGGGCCACCGCCGCATCACGGGGCAGATTGACGGCATAGGCCAAATCATTACGCGCCACCAATGGCATCATCGTGGTGACATTTTTTTCCAACGCACGTTGCGTTGATTTTGTCGCGTGATTGTAAAAATCGGGAATGGTGTGAAACGGCATGCGCACCAATCCACCCAAGGGATTGATTTTATGCATGCGGTTCACGGTATTGTAACGCGGCATGATATGCATGTGCGCATGCGCAATGGATTGCCCACCATGAAACCCGATATTCCAGCCCACATTGTATCCATCGGGTTTGAAATGCGCATTGAACGCGGCGGTCAGCGTTTTGAACATGCGGAAATGTTCCACCAATTCATCGCGTGCCAGATCGGTAAAACGATACGTGCCAAAATCCCGCGGCAGAACCAGCGTATGGCCAACGGTGGACGGAAACCCGTTGGACACGGCAAAGGTCAATTCCCCCTGCCCCAGCCAGTCGGACCGATCCGTAAACGGGCTGGGCCGCATGCCCTCGGGCATCCGGTCACGCGCGGCGTTATAAAATGTCGGCTTGATGGGGTTCATGCCTGTTCCAACCTTTTATTTTCCGGAACATAGAGGCATCCCCGCCCAAAAGGCAATAAAAATCCCCCGATTGGGGGAATTTCATCAGGAAATCAGCCGTTTTATCAACGCACTGGCGTCACAGCGCCCAAAGCCCTGATCGGACAGTTCCTTATAAAATTCACGCAGCTGCGCCGTGATGGGCAGGTTTGCGCCGTTGTTTTTCGCCTCGTCCAGCGCAATGCCCAAATCCTTGTAAATCCAATCCACGGCAAAACCGAAATCGAATTGGTCGCGCACCATGGTCTTGCCACGGTTTTCCATCTGCCAGCTTTGGGCGGACCCGGCGCTGATCACGGCCAAAACTTCGTCCATATCGAGGCCGCTTTTCATGCCGAACGACAACCCTTCGGCCAGTCCTTGCAACACGCCCGCAATGCACATCTGATTGACCATCTTGGTCAATTGTCCCGCGCCGCTGTTCCCCATATGGCGCATTTCGCGGGCGTACACCGTTTTAAAAATCGGCGCGACCTTATCATACGCGGCGCGATCACCGCCGCACATGATCGTCAGAACACCATTCACCGCACCCGCCTGCCCGCCCGATACGGGGCAATCGAGGAAGGTCACGCCTTTGTCGGCAAAGAACGCCACCATTTCACGCGACACATCGGCGGACACCGTTGTGTGATCAACAATAATGGCCCCGGCCTTCACCGTATCGGCCACGCCATTTTCACCGGTCAAAACCTGACGCAGATCATCATCATTGCCCACGCACAGGCAAATCAAATCCGCATCGCGTGCGGCGTCTGCCGGGGTCAGGGCTTTGCGCCCCTGATATTCGCCCAGCCATTGATCGGCCTTGGCCACACTGCGGTTATAGACGGTGACGTCCGCGCCACTCTTTTTCGCCAGATGCCCGGCCATGGGATACCCCATGACACCAAGACCAAGGAACGAGATTTTTTGCATGATGATACTCTTTTCTTTTAACGGCGCAGGGTCATGTAATCCCACCACACGCCCTGACGCCCCTGGCGGTCGGCATCATCGCCCAGAATGGTGGCCTTGAACCCGACATCAGCGGCCAGACGTTTCACTTCGCCCGCCCCCACCTTGTACATCGGACGATCATCCGGCGATGGGCCATGGCGCAGGGACATATAAATCAACGCCCCCGGTGCGGCCATATCCCACATGGCGCGCATGGTGGTTTTGCGTGCCTCGGGGGACAAGTGCATCCACACCGCGCTCATCACCATCACGTTAAATTCACGGTCCAGTGCCATGACATCGCGCATATGTGGCAGGGTATCGACCATGTATTGCACAGCCGGGTGGGATTTGCGGTCTTCGGCCACGCGGATCATGTCGGCGGCGGCATCAAAGGCCACAACATTAAACCCCTTTTCCGCCAGCCATACGGCATCGCGGCCCGTGCCGCACCCGATATCCAACGCGTTCATACGGGTGGTGCCATCGCATTCCGGCAACAACGGCTCCAACCCCGGCAACACGGCGGGCGAGCTCATCGCATTGTATAAATCAGCCAGTTTTTCGGCCTGCTGGTTATACGCGATAATGCTGATATCGTTTTTGCTTCTGCCTGTCATGTGCGCGTCCCCTTCAAATAAAAGGCCCCGGCTTTATAAAACCGGGGCCTTAACGCATTCAAACTTTATTTAGAACGGAATTTCATCGTCCATATCGTCGATACGGGCGCCGCCGCCAGACGCCGCACGCGCAGGCGCCGGTGAACCGTAATCAGCACCGCCACCCATGTCATTCGCGCCACCAAAGCCCGAACCACCGCCGCTGCGGGAATCCAGCATGGTCAGTTCGCCACGATACGGGCGCAAGACCACTTCGGTCGTGTATTTTTCTTGGCCGTCTTTGTCGGTGTATTTGCGGGTTTCCAATTGGCCTTCGATGTACACTTTCGCGCCTTTTTTCAAATAACGCTCAGCAACAGTGGCCAGATTGTCGTTAAAGATTACGACGCGGTGCCATTGGGTGCGTTCCTGACGCTCGCCGGAATTCTTGTCTTTCCAGCTTTCGGATGTGGCGATGGACAGGTTCACAACCTTGCCGCCCGACTGCATCATCCGCACGTCCGGATCGTTGCCCAGATTGCCCACCAGAATAACCTTGTTCACGCTGCCAGCCATGGCCTGCTCTCTCTCATGTTCTATATTTGTTTCGGGAAAACCGGGGTCACTATTACCCATCAGGCGCCGGATGAAAAGCCCGTTTTGCGCCATTTTGGCGGTTATGCACCAGGACGGGCCGACGCGGCCACTTTTTCCTTGCCCCACTTGCCAAGCTTACGTAAATTACCCTCCTTGTAAAAAGAGTACGTAAAAAGCCCGGAAAACGTGGGCATCTACCAGGGAGCACAGATATGGTACTGACTCAGCACAGTGAAAACCACCTGAAAACCTTCGCGAGCATCAGTGCCATCGCTGAACAAGTTGGGGCCCTTCCCACGCATTTTCCCGACCTGAACGACGGTTTAAAAACATTGCCGCAGGATGTCGTCCGCGGCCGCTCATTCCATGAAATCGTCATTGATGATTTTCTGGAGCTTTACGCCTGCATCGCCAAAGACCTTTCGGCGGACAAGGCTTACCCCGAATTTTACGGCGAAATCATGCGCCACAGGAACGGCGAAGCCATCGCCCTGGAAACCGCGCAGGAATTTCTGGCCGCCCATATCGAACAGGTGAGAAAAGACGCAAACCCGTCCTATAACATGGAATGCGTCGGTCTTCTGGAACTGTCGCCGAAGGGCCAAGAAGCCATTCCGACCGTAACGAGCCTTTTCAAAACCATGGCCCGCCTGTTCGGCCAGCTGCATCTCAGCGACGAAGCGATTCAAACCAACAGCCTGGCCGAAGGCCTGGCCGCTGCGATGGAACAAATTTATCCGGAGACAACAGAAACACCGACACAGAGCGCGGAAGCGCAGGCTGTTTCAGCCGACGATTTCGGGCCCGAGGAAGACGCCCACGATGTCTTGTCCATCTATGGCATCAACATCGCCGAAAGCATTGCAAAGCCGCCGCAGGCCCCCGAATTTGACGGCGCGATTGAAACCCTGTCGCGCGTCCTGTTACGCCCGCATGGCGCACAGGCCTTGCTGCACGGAAAAGATTACAGCAACGCGCGCATTATGGTTGATATCCTGGCCCACAAGATGGCCGCGGGTGAAGGCCCGGGCTATTTAAAAGACGCCTCTATCTACCGTATCAGCCTGACTGAGATGCTGTTGAAATCCGCTGATTCCGGCCCCGCCGGGCAGAGCGCCAAGTCGATGCTGGGCGATGTTTTAGACACCACCAGCGCCCACAATCTGGACAACCCGGATGAACCGATCATCCTGCATTTCGACGATTATGGCTGCACCCAAAAACCGCTCAGCTATGACGCGATGATGATGGATTCCACGGGGATGTTGCGAACCATCATAAAACATTACGCCGACAATGATCCCAGTCTGATGATGGTGTTCAACGCCACGGATGCGGAATTGCATGACCTGAATGAGGATACAGCAAAATTCGAACGCATTGCGACACCGGAACTGTCCACGGATTCCGTGTTGCTTCACATGCTGAGAACCGTTGTAAATCTGGAATCACAAAAATCCATTGAGATCAGCGACTCCGTTCTGGAAGATATCATCCAAAAATCCGATGCCCATATGCCAAAAACAGCATCGCGCATGATCCGTGCCACCGATGTCCTGTTGTCCGCCGTTGCGGATGCAGAATTGAAAGGCCACGACACGCTGACATACGAATCTGTCTGCGTCGCCGTTGCCGCGCGGTCGAAAAAACCGCTGGAAACCATCAATGGCGATGGTGCCAGCCGCTACACCAATCTGGCCGAAAAATTGTCTGGCAAAGTATTCGGACAGGATGAAGCCATCAAGATCGTTGCCGACACGCTGGAACTGGTTGGGCATGGATTGCATGATCCTAAACGCCCGTTTGGGGTATTTTATATGACCGGCCCGACCGGCGTAGGGAAAACCGAATTAGCCAAAGTTCTGGCCGATACGCTCGGCACCGACCTGATCACCGTTAACATGGCGGATTTCAGCGGTGAACACACCATCAGCCGCCTGCTCGGCTCCCCCCCGGGCTATGTCGGATATGGTGATAAAACCGCATTGGAAGACGTGGCACAAAAACCATATGCCGTGATTTTGATCGATGAGGCCGAAAAAGCCCACCGCACCGTTGACAACGCCTTCATGAAGATCATGGACGAAGGGGAACTGACCCTGCTCAACGGCAAGCATATCGACTTCCACAACACGGTTTTAATGTTCACCAGCAACCTGGGGGCCCGTGACGCCGAAGAGGCTGGGAAAAAGAACGGTATCGGGTTCAGCGCCAGCAATGGGCAGACTGAACGCGATCTGGCCAGCAAGGAAGCCCGTACCAAAGCCATTCAAGAAACACTGAAACCGGAATTCCGCCAGCGCGCGACATTGATCGACATGAACAGCCTGACTCCAGATTCTGTGCGATCCATTGCCTTTAAAAAGATCAATGACGTGTCCGATCGCCTGCGCCAGAACAAGGCCTATGCGAATATGGACATCGACCTGACCCAGCAGGCCATGGATGAATTGATGAAAATTGGTTATGACCGCGCCAGCGGCGCACGCCACATGGAACGGGCCATCCGTGACAATGTGAAGGTACCGTTGGTCCACTGGCTGAACAAAAACGCCGATCAGGTCGCTGGCAAAGCTTGCACCTTGGTTATTGAAAGCGTGTTGAAAGACAGCTTCCGCGCCAGCGTCACACAAAATGCAAGGGCCGTGGCCGTGAACGACAACAGCGAGGGCAGACCCCAACGCCGCCCGGCCACACATGCGCAGCCAAGCCCCCCGAAACCGCAATAATCACAAAGGCCCGCCCCAAACAGGCGGGCTTTTTGCTGGCACCATCCGGGAAAAGCGGCAGAAACCATAGACTTTTTGGCATCTTCCCCAGCCCCGTACTTTTTTATAAAGATATTTCTTGCCCCACACCAAAGCTTTATGTAAATTAAAGCCCAGAGAAAAGACAAAAACCGCGTAATTTATAAGCGTTATCAGGGAGATAAAGAATGGCCGAGACCGCCCGCGAAACAACCCTTCTGAGCATCTTCAACACGATTGAAGCCGTCATGGCCCAGATGCAAACGCTGGATAAACACCCAGGGGTTCTGACGTTCCTGGAAAGCGCTCCGACGGACCTGGTTCAAGGCCGCACTCTTAAAGAAATTGTTGCAGATGATTTGATGGAGCTTCACGCCCTCGTCTTCAAAGATGTGTCTGCCGATGGGCGAAATGCCGATTTTTATTTCCAACTGATGCAACATCGCCATCAAGCCATGGTGTCCCGCCCCGATGCGGATATGACGTTGCGTTACAACGCCGACAAAAAGGCGGAGACAAAACAAAGCGCCTATATCCCCATGGCCCTGCGCCTGACGAAAGACGTTCCGTCAATGGTACAGGTTTACACCTATCTGCAAGACAGCTTTGAACAACTCAGCGGCGGATTTGGGCAGATTTTGTTCAGCAACGACGCCATGGTGTCCTATCAGGCAGCAAACGACGTTGTCGTATCCCTGCAACAAAGCGATGATAGCGGGACAAAGAAAAACCTGGCATTCATCCACACGGATGACAGCAAGATCTCGAAAAAATTGCGCTCTCTGTTGAATGAATATGCGTCCGATTTCACAATCGAAGCCAAAGATCTGGACGACAATCATGGCCGCGACGAAGACGTCAAACGCCTGTCCCGCGTATTGTTGCAACAAAAAGGTGCCAGCGCTCTGCTCCATGGCGGCGAAGGCATCGGAAAAAGCACTGTGGTCAAAGCCCTGGCCAGAAACATGGCCGAAGGCAAAGGCCCGGGCCAGATGAAGAATGGCAGCATTTTCAAATTGAATCTGGCCGACATGCTGTTTAACGGCCCGTCATCGGTTATCGACAAAAAACCGCAGGTGAAAGACGTCCTGCTTGATATTTTGAACAATGTGGCCGATCACAACGCCAAAAATCCGAAAGAACCTGTGATCCTGTATATCGAGGACTTTGGAAATTCGACATCGGCATTGAAAGAAAATATGACCGCCCTGCGTGCGCTGATCGCCCACGAATTGTCTCAAAATAAGGACCTGCATTTGATTGCCAGCGCGACAGACCAGGAAATATTCCTGATCAAAAAACAATCGCCGGATGTTGCAGCCGTATTTGAAACACTGAAGCTTCAAGAACTGCCCGCCGATATTGCGATGATACAATTGCAACGTCATGCGGAAAAGATTTCCAACTATCACTCGGTTGAAATTACACAGGACGCTTTGGACCATATCGCGGCAAAAACAGACCGTTATATGCCCAACCAATTCCGCCCCGGAAAAGGCATTGGCATTTTGCTGTCCGCCGTTGCGGAAAGCGAGCTGAACAACGAATCCACGCTGAGCATTGCGACGATTGATAACATCATCGCCGAAAAAACCGGCTTGCCACTGGCTTTGATCGGCGGATCGGCATCGGATCGCATCGAAAATCTGGGCGACACCCTGTCCCAGCGGATTTTCGGCCAGGACGAAGCCGTAACAAAAATTTCAAAAACCATTGGGTTGGTGAACCGCAATTTGCACGACCCGAAAAAACCGCTGGGCGTCTTCTACCTGATGGGCAGCAGCGGTGTCGGCAAAAGCGAACTGGCAAAATCCTTGTCTGAATCGCTGTTTGTTGATGAAAAGGCACTGATCACCGTCAACCTGGCCGACTTCGCCGAAAAACACACGGTCAGCCGGATTGTCGGTTCCCCGCCGGGTTACATTGGTTACGGTGAAGAAACCGCGCTGGAAGCCGTGGATAAAAAACCTTTCTCTGTCGTTCTGTTCGACGAAGCAGAAAAGGCCCACCCGGAAGTCGACAACGCCCTGATGAAAATCATGGACGAAGGTGAACTGACCCTGCTGAACGGCAAGAAACTCAACTTCCGTAACTGCGTGCTGATCTTCACCAGCAATTTGGGTGCAACCGCCGCCCAAAATGCCGCCGATGAAATCAAGGAAAAGGCGAGCATCGGCTTCACCGCACCATCGAGAGAAGAGCGCGAAAGCGATGCCAGCAAAGCCGCGGCGAAAGAGCGTTTGCAAGCCGCGAAAGACCGCCTGAAACCGGAATTCCGCAACCGGGCGACCTTTATCGACATGAACGATCTGACACCGGATGTCGTCCGCACCATCGCGCTGAAGAAAATCGACGGTGTATCGGCCAGCCTGCGTCAAAACAAACTCTATGCCGGATTGAGCGTCAAACTGTCCGATGCGGCCATGGATGAATTGATGAGCGTTGGCTTTGATGCCAAGAACGGTGCCCGCCCGATGGATCGCGCCATCCGCGATTACGTGAAGGTGCCGCTGGCTGACTGGCTGAAACAAAACGAAGCCGATCTGGCCGGGGAAACCAAAACCCTGACGATCGACAGCGTGAAGGACAGCTTCACCGTAACGGCCACCGCGACCGCCGCAAACCAAAACAAAGCGGGAGCCACCCAATCGGCATCCACCCGCAAGCCCGGCGGCCCGACGGCGCAACCGGCCTAATAGACAGCAGTTTTAACACCACCTTGCCCCCGGCGTGACCCGCCGGGGGCTTTTTATGCGCTTTGCGCCAAAAAGCCCCTAGCCAAGCCGCCCCCGAATCCCATATACATGGAAAGCCAGAGTAGAACTTTTCAGGAACATTTGACGCTATGTTAAAGACCATCAGCATCCGCGGCGCGCGGGAACATAATCTGAAAGACGTCGATGTCGATATGCCGCGCGATTCCCTGATCGTGATGACGGGGCTGTCCGGATCCGGCAAATCCTCCCTCGCCTTTGACACGATTTATGCCGAAGGGCAGCGCCGGTATGTGGAAAGCCTGTCGGCCTATGCCCGCCAGTTCCTGGAATTGATGCAGAAGCCGGACGTGGATTCGATCGAGGGCCTGTCCCCCGCGATTTCCATCGAACAAAAAACCACCAGCCGCAACCCCCGATCCACCGTCGGTACGGTGACGGAAATTTACGATTATATGCGCCTGCTCTGGGCGCGCGTCGGCGTGCCCTATTCCCCCGCGACCGGATTGCCGATTGAAAGCCAGACGGTCAGCCACATGGTCGACCGCATCATGGATATGGGCGAAGGCACAAAGCTGTATCTGCTGGCCCCCATCGTGCGTGGGCGCAAGGGTGAATATAAAAAGGAATTGGCCGAACTGCGCGCCAAGGGGTTCCAACGTGTGAAGATTGACGGCACGTTGTATGAAATTGATGAAACGCCCACGCTCGATAAAAAAATAAAACACGACATCGAAATCGTCGTCGACCGTATCATTGTGCGCGCCGATCTGGGCAACCGTTTGGCGGACTCGGTTGAAACCGCATTAAAAATGGCCGAGGGGCTGTTGATTGTTGAAAACGCGGAAAGCGGCGAACAAACGCTGTTTTCAGAAAAATTCGCCTGCCCTGTATCCGGATTCACCATTCCCGAAATCGAACCGCGTTTGTTTTCATTCAACAACCCGCATGGCGCCTGCCCGACATGCGATGGCCTGGGCGTGAAATTGTTGTTTGATGAATCACTGGTCGTGCCCGACCCGTCCAAAAGCATGGAAGACGGGGCGATTGATCCGTGGTCGAAGAATTTCAGCAAATATTACCTGCAAACCCTCGCCGCCGTGGCCAAACATTACAAGGCCACTGTGGATCAGCCGTTCAAATCCATCCCGAAGAAAGTGCGCGACATCATCCTGTATGGCAGCGATGAGGAAGTCATCACCTTCACCTACGATGACGGTGTGCGCAGTTACAAAACGAAAAAACCGTTCGAAGGCGTCATTCCAAATCTGCAACGCCGCCTGTTGGAAACCGACAGCGCGGGCGTGCGCGAGGAATTGTCGAAATACCAATCCTCCGCCCCGTGCGAATCCTGTGAGGGCTATCGCCTGAAACCCGAAGCGTTGGCCGTGAAGATCAACAAAATCCACATCAGCCAGGCCGCCGAAATGGGCATTGGCGAGGCCCTGGACTGGTTCGGGGCGCTGGATAAGAAACTGACAAAGCAGCAACGCGCCATTGCCGAACGGATTTTGAAAGAAATCAATGAACGGCTGCAATTCCTGATGAATGTGGGGTTGGATTATCTCAACCTCTCCCGCTCCTCCGGCACATTGTCGGGCGGGGAAAGCCAGCGTATCCGTCTGGCCAGCCAGATTGGATCAGGCCTGACCGGTGTTCTGTACGTTCTGGACGAACCATCCATTGGCCTGCACCAGCGCGATAACAACCGTCTGCTGGAAACGCTGAAACGCCTGCGCGATCTGGGCAATACGGTCTTGGTTGTCGAACATGACGAAGACGCCATCCGCATGGCCGATTACCTGATCGACATGGGTCCCGGTGCCGGCATTCACGGTGGCCAGATTGTAGCCCAAGGCACCCCCGCCGAAGTGATGAAAAACAAGGACAGCATCACGGCCGATTACCTGACCGGGCGAAAATCTATTCCCGTTCCCAAAACACGCCGCCCCGGCAAGCCGAAACAGTTTATTGAACTGAACGGATGCACCGGGAACAATTTGCAAAATATCGACGGGAAAATCCCGTTGGGCACCATGACGTGCATCACGGGCGTGTCCGGATCCGGCAAATCGACCTTTACCATCGACACGTTGTTCCAGGCCGCCAGCCAGAAATTGATGGGCACGCGCGAAGTGCCCCTGCCGTACAAGGAAATCAAGGGCCTGCACAATGTCGACAAAGTCATCGACATTGACCAATCGCCGATTGGCCGCACGCCACGGTCCAACCCCGCCACCTACACCGGGGCCTTTACCCCCATTCGCGAATGGTTCGCCGGCTTGCCCGAGGCGAAAGCCCGCGGGTACGAGCCGGGCCGTTTCTCCTTCAACGTTAAGGGCGGACGGTGCGAAGCGTGTCAGGGCGACGGCGTCATCAAGATTGAAATGCACTTCCTGCCCGATGTTTACGTCACATGCGATACGTGCGACGGCAAACGCTATAACCGCGAAACGCTGGAAGTGAAATTCAAGGGCCAATCGATTGCCGATGTTCTGGACATGACGATTGAAGAAGCGGCAGAGTTTTTCAAAGCCGTACCATCCATCCGTGAAAAAATGGAAACATTGGTCGATGTTGGCCTCGGTTATATCAAGGTCGGGCAACAAGCCACCACCCTGTCCGGGGGTGAAGCCCAGCGTGTGAAACTGGCCAAGGAACTGGCCCGCCGTTCCACCGGGCGCACGCTCTATATCCTTGATGAACCAACCACCGGCCTGCACTTCGAAGATGTCCGCAAATTGATGGAAGTCCTGCACAAGCTGGTGGATCAGGGCAACAGCGTCGTGGTCATCGAACACAATCTGGAAGTCATCAAAACCGCCGACCACATCATCGACATCGGCCCCGAGGGGGGTGACAAAGGTGGACGGATTGTGGCCCAAGGCACACCGGAACAGGTCGCGGCGACCAAGGGCAGCTATACCGGGCATTATTTGGCCCCGTTGCTGACCCCGGCGAAAGCGGCAGCCAAGGGCAAAAAAACGGCGTAAGCCCTTTTCAGCCATACACTCCTCATCCCCGCCTTGTGCGGGGATCCGGGGGCCATAAGGCGCCAATCATCCCGGTCCTTTCCGGATCCCCGCACAAGGCGGGGATGACGGAACATCAAAACCTAACACATTGAAATAAAACAATAAAAATCCACAAATTTCACACTTGCGCCCCATTATCAAGTTATGGTAAATATAAGGGCGCCTGAATTCAAAAAAACCAATAAAAATCAGGCTTCAAATAGGTAAAAAACGGTGGTGTGCAATGTTGAACGGTAAAACATATTACGAAATTCTTGGCGTTGATGCGAAAGCAGAAGATGCGGTGATCAAGGCCGCCTATCGCGCCATCACCAGCAAATATCACCCCGACAAAAATCCGGGCGATAAAATCGCCGAGGAAAAAACCAAGGAAGCCAACATCGCCTATGCCGCGTTGAGGGATGATCGCGCCGGTTATGACCGTCTGCTGGCTGCCACATACGCAACAAACAAGCCCAGCGTCAACCAACCCCCATCCACCGAAGTGCGCGAGTCATACAGCCCGCCGCAAAAATACACCGAACCCAAAACACCACAGGCCCAGGCCACAGCTCCGCAGAACGAAAAGCCGGGCTTTGACCGTGCAGAAGAAAAACCCGGCTTTGAACGCGCTCAACGCAACGCCGCGCAACGCCAAGCCAACCTGAATAAGAAATCCGGTCTGGGAAAATATTTCGTTGCTGCCGCTCTGGGCGGGGCCGCTTTGTGGGCCTATAACGAATTTTTCAAAAACGACATCGACGTCAAACCCGTACCGACGCCGGTGCCAAACACCATTCAACAGGCCCCCCAGGCAACCGCCCCGCAACAGCCAACAGGCAACGGTTACGTTATCCAGCCGGGTGAATTGTCACCGCAGTGGAAAGCCATCGTTTGCGTGCCCCGCATTCCGCAAGACCGCATGGGTGATAACGCCTATCGCGTCAGTGAAGTTCTGCCGCAGCAGGAAAAAATTGATGCCATTATCGAAGGCATGAAACGTGACCCGAACAGTGAACTGGTCAAAATGGCCCAACGCAACAACACCCACATTCGCGTAACTTACACCCCTGCGGGTTACAAGGCCGAGCCGATCATTCACAACATTACGAACACATTCTCGCTGAATTGTGACAAGGGCTTTTTCCGCTATCCAAGCGCCAAGGAACCGCAATACAGTCTTGAAAAATTTATGACAGCCCCGATCAGCAAGCTGAAACCCATTCGTTATTAAGAGTGACCGCCATGACCGAACACAACGAAGCCGAACAAGCCAAAATCGAACACAAACCCGCCGCCGCGCAGCGTTTCAAAGCCAAGGCGAGCGAAATCCTGAAAAAAACACCTGGCGTTCTGAACCGATCAGGCCGTTTCTTTGGGCGCGGCTTGTTGAAAACCGGAAAACGACTGGGGGTGGCAACATTGTTCGGGGCCGCCCTGACCAAAAAAATGGGTTGGAAGGGTGCTGGCTATCTTCTCGGTATTCCGGCGGCCATTGCCGCAGCGGTTGTGATTGGTGGTATCGCCATTCCCGTTATTGCCGCCGTAGGGGGTATCTGGGGCCTGAAGAAACTAAACAATCATATCCCCCTGCAAAAAACGCTCGGCTGGGTCGCGATTGGTCCGATTATTGTCGCCGCGGGCCAGGCCCTGTTCCAGGAACGCATCAATCCGGTGGAAAGTCCTAAAGACGCCTTCGACTACACGCTCAGCCAGTCGGGCCAAAATTACAAAACACTGGGCAACTGGATCATGACCGGCGGCATGTGGGCCGTTGATAAGGTCAACGGTACAATTGACCTGAGCAAAATTCCTGCGGAAAAAGTGAAGGAAACAGCCGCCTCTTATGGGCTGACGGATACATTCACAAAACAAACAACCGTGACACTGAGCATCCCCGACAATCACATGGCGATTGAATGCCATGAAAAATTGACATCGGATTTCAAGAAAGCCAATGGGGAAAAACTTCAATCCCTGAAAGATTATAACACCAAGCGCATCAATGAGTGGAAAGCAGATCCCAATGGGCTGATCGCGGAATTCGCGAAAAAAGGCGACGTCATGATCATCTATCCGAAGTTCAATGACCAATCCCAGCATTTGGTTGCCCCGCGCTCTTATGCCCCCAGCTCTTATGCAGCGTGCCCGCAGGGTTATGAACGCGACCTGCACCCGTTGAAAACCTGGATTCAGAACAAGCACACGTCCCGTTAATCCGCACGGGCACGACAGAATAAAAAACCTCCCGTCTGGGAGGTTTTTTATTATCCAAAAAGAGCTTTGTTTTTCACGGTGTCGGCAAGAGTGTGCTCATTCAATGCCGCGACAAACGCTCGGTTTGCATCGTGCAGATAATGTTTCAACTGACACGCCCCGATGATTTTGCATGTATTGGTTTTGCGATCGAAACATTCCACCAAATTCATATTAGGCTCCAGCGCCAGCACAATATCCCCCAAGCGCAATTCCGCCGTTCCCTCGGCCAGGCGGATCCCACCGCCCCGCCCTTTCGCCGATACGATGTATCCGGCTTGCGATAAATGGTGAACCACCTTCACCAGATGATTCCGGGATATGCCGTAATGGTTGGCAATGTCCTTCACACTGCACATTTCCCCCGTGCGCGCCGCCAGAAACATCAATGTTCTCAAGCCATAATCTGTGAAAACGGTCAGCTGCATACAATCCTCATATCGTGCTTGACCTTTGTAGCATATTTTATAATATATATCCAAAATACATATTATAAGGATACCATCATGCTCGACCAAAAAACCATCGATATTGTTAAATCCACGGCCCCCGTACTGGACCAACATGGCGAAACGCTGACCCGGCATTTTTACCAGCGCATGTTCACACACAATCCGGAAGTGGCTCCCTTCTTCAACCCCGCTCACCAAAAATCCGGCAGCCAGCAACGTGCCCTCGCCGCCGCCATTTGCGCTTACGCCGCGAATATCGACAATCTTGAGGTTTTAGGGAATGCCGTTGAACTGATTGCACAGAAACACGCATCCCTGCACATCAAGCCGGAACATTATCCGATTGTTGGGGAAAACCTGCTCGCGTCCATCCGCGAAGTTCTAGGCGACGCCGCCACCGACGACATTATCAATGCCTGGGCCAATGCCTATGGTTTTCTGGCGAATATCCTGATCAACCGTGAGGCCCAGATTTACAAGGATAATGCCACCATGCCCGGTGGATGGGATGGTTTCAAAACATTCCACGTCATGCGCAAGGAACGTGAAAGCAGCATCATTACATCACTGTACCTGACGCCGCAGGATGGATTGGCACTGCCCGCATTCAAGGCCGGGCAATATATCACCATCCGCATGCCGACCCCGAACGGGTCCACAACCATGCGGAATTACAGCCTGTCCGACAAACCGGGGAATGATTATTTCCGCATCAGCGTAAAACGCGAAACACCGCCGGAAGCCAACACCCCCGCGGGCTATGTATCCAACATGTTGCATGACAGCGTGAATGTTGGCGACACGGTTGAACTGTCTGCTCCGTGCGGTGAATTCTTCTTCGATCCATCAGAACACCATGCCCGCCCATTGGTTCTGTTGGCCGCAGGCATAGGCATCACCCCGTTGATGAGCATCCTTTTAACCGCCTTGGATACGCATAAAGACCGCGACATCTTCCTGATCCACGGGTGCCTGGATACCGATGTTCAGCCATTCAAATCCACATTGGACAAGTTGGCACAAACCCATTCCAATCTGCACATCCATTACCGCTACAGTGACATGAAACCCGCAGACATTCAAAACGCCGCGCATTCCAGCACCGGATTTGTGGACGCAGCATTGATTGAATCGATCATCCCGGGACGCGATGCGGATTATTATTTCTGTGGTCCGAAAATATTCATGGTGAATATTTATCACCAGCTGCTGGACTGGGGCATTCCAGCATCACAGGTCCATTTCGAATTCTTTGGCCCGCGTCAGGAGCTGGATAAGAAAGCCGCCTGATCCACCCCAAACCGTAAAAGCAAAAAACCTCCCGCAAGGGAGGTTTTTTTGTGGAATGGTGCCCCAGGTCGGACTCGAACCAACACACCTTTCGGTACCGCATTTTGAGTGCGGCGCGTCTACCAATTCCACCACTGGGGCACTGGCGGGGACTATAGGCAAAAATTATCCGCGGATCAATAGGATAAATTCAATAAAAATCAGGGGGTTGGCGTTTTTATTTGCCAATCCCGACCCAATCGGTGCCGTTGCAATACTGCATCACGCTGTGCGTGGTGTTGTAAACCATCGTGCCTCGGTCCCCCGCCGGATTGGAGCATCCGGCTCCACCGGGTGCCACTGTTGGCCCCATGGAAATCCAGTCCGACCCATTACAATATTGCATGACGCCGCTGGTGGAATTGAAAGCAATTGCGCCCTCGGCCCGGAACGGGTTTGTGCAAACCCCACCTTCCGGATTGTCGTACAAAGCCGCCACTTCATCCGCGGCCAAAACGCGGCCATACATGCGGACGTCATCCAACAAACCGTTAAACGTTCGCGCCGTTCCGTTGTCGTTGCCGATGTTAATGTTGGCCGTTTCCGCAACCACCGCCCCTGTCGGCGTTGTGGATTCAGTCACCCCAACAGGGGAGCCATTCACGTAGAGAGCGGGATCATTCCCAAGCGCGCCGTAATCATAAGTGACCACAACATGCGTCCAGGTGTTCAGCGGGATGACGGCCGAACTAGACCCCCAAACACCATTGCTGCCATTCCATCGCGATGCCTCAAACACCAGATGGCCCGGATTCAGCACATAAAAAATAAATGATTCCTGCGCCCCGGTCCGTTTATCAATAATCCGTCCACGATTACCCTCGCCCCAGCCACGCGGGTAAATCCATGCGGAGACGCTCAGCGTGTTGATGTCGTTAAATACCGGGTGGGTGTAGACAATCACGGTATCGTTCACGCCATCAAAATCCAGCGCACCATTGACGCGCCCGCCCGTGGGTTGCCATGTCGGGCCACCGCCCAATGTCCCGATATTCGCGTTCGGGGAACTGTCTGTCGCGATTAACCCGCTGGATTCATCAAATTTCCACCGTCCCAGCAGGCTGGCATGGGCCGTCGCCGTTCCGGACTGCAACACCTCTTCCACCTCGGCCGGGGACAAAGCGCGGTTGTAAATGCGCGTATCATCCATCGCCCCCAGCAAAGTTCCCGCACCGGCCAGCTGGCTGCGCCCCAGCCAGAGCGCGGCGTTATTCTGTACCGGCGTAAACGGCCCGGCCCCATACCCGGCGGTCACACCGTTAACGTACATAATTAATTCCTTGCCCACATTATCCCATGTGCATGCCAGGTGATACCAGACCCCCAGCGATGGTCCCACGGTCTGTTCAATCTGCCGCCACGTCGTGCCATCATGAAAGCCACAGGCCAGAACATAGTTCGACCCGTTATAATAAAGGTAAAAACGGTAATTCGCCTGCCCTGCCGTCCCCTTTTCAAAGAAGTAATTGGCAGCCACGGGCCCATCAAATCGGACCCATGTCGTCAGGGTGAATGATTCCAGATCCAGTGTAGAATGATCGGGAATGGCCAGATAATCATTATTCCCATCAAACAACAAAGCACCACCGCGAATCCCGGAGATCCAGGCTGATGTCGTGTTCATGTTGGTCAGGGTGGCATTATGCAGGCCCAGCATATCGGCGGCAATCGCACTGCCCGTGCCATCATCCATCCGCCACCGCGCCACCAGTCCATCCGTTGGACCGTTATTGCCACCGGGGGCGATGGTGGCCCCCATGGAAATCCAGTTTGTATCGTCGCAATATTGCATCGTGCCATAGGTGGTGTTGTAAACGATCTGCCCTTCTTCCCCGACAGGGTTGGCGCAGGCGGCAAGCGCCGATCGCGGCATAAAGACAACAGACAGCAGCAACAGGACCGCCGCGACGAACGCCCATTTTTGATTAGCCTGTTTCTCTGCGATAATCCTTTTCACCAAATCGTGCCCCTATTCCGGCCCCATTGAAACCCACGTATCGCCTTCGCAGAATTGCATGACGCCGTGCGTAGCATTATAGGTCATATCCCCTGCGGACCCCGTCGGGTTACTGCACCCGCCGCCGCCATTACCATTCGGCCCCATGGGAACCCAGTTCGTTCCATTGCAATATTGCATGACATGATGGGTCGTATTGTAAATAATATCACCCTGATCCGCCGCCGGGCTTGTGCAGGACCCCGCCGAAGGATTAACTTTGCGCACACAACGCGCTGTGTTGATTTCATCTTTCACCGGGTCGCCGGTCACACCATCGGGCATGTTTTGACGCCAGGCGGTAAACTGCCCGCTCTCAGTCGATGACCACAAGCGACGTTGCGCCCCGGCGGCACCGGCGTTCAATTCAAACCCGCCAATCGCCACACGATTGGTGTGCAAAACGGCCAGCTCATCCAACGCGGGCAGGTACCAGTCACTCCGCCCTGATGCCGACAAATTACCGCAATACTGCGCGGCCTGGTGCGGCTGCGTGCCACCTGTGATGCTGTCTGCGTCTGTGATCAACAACGACGCCGTGTTTGCAGAACCGCTGGTGGTGCTGCTGGCACCGCCGACCGTGTCACCGCTGGCGTTCGCATTGTTGAATGCAAATGTGGATCGCGTTCCGGTACAGCTTGCCCCGTTCCACGTCATTCCCGCATCACAATGCGTCGTATACATTGGGAAGTTACCGTCCGGTGACAGGCCTGCATAGACCGTCCCGTCAGAACATTCCTGCCCAATTGTTGTACACCCATCCGGCGCGCCGCCTGATCCACCACCGGTGCTCAAAACAACCAGGGAACCAGCCAGCGTGGCGGTCACATAAATATAATTCCCGTTTACAATCACATCATGCGCGCCATTCAAATACGTTGCGTTTTGTACCGTATAGGCAATTGATGGATCGCCCTTATCGGTTACATCGACAATTGCCAGTGAATCGTTGTCATAGGACGTCGCAAAAACATAATCGTCGACAAAAAATACATCCCGAGAATTGTTAAACCACGTTGTATCCTCCAACGTACCGACAACCCACGAGTTGGTGGGGTTTGAAATGTAAATGACGCCCAAGCGGTCTCTTTCGCTCGCTACCGCATATGCGTACTGACCCGACACATCAATGGACAGAAGTCCATAATAGTACGTTGGATCTGGACCCAGAACGTGGGTCACCGTCGGAGAGGCTGGCGTTGTCAGATCAACAATACCAAACGCACCGGCGTACGTTACAACGTAACCATAATTGCCGGAGATTTTAATCGCCGTTGTTTCGTCCAAATTCGCATTAAAAGCCGTGCCGGCGATTGTTGGGGGCGTTGTTGCCACATTCACAGCGGTCACACCCGTGTTCGCGGTCCGCAATGTGGTATAGGCATAAGACCCCAGAACATCCACACCTGTGGCACCATCCAGCGTGGTGGCGTTCGTTTGCGATGTCGCCACGACCGGATTGTCGGGATCAACGACATTGACCTTGTATAAAGTATCGTTGGGGTTGCCCGTCACGTATACAAAATCATTGTTCGGCGCCACAACGCGTGTCGCCCCGGTTACGGCAACACTGCCGCGTATGACGGGGTTTGCGGGGGAACTGATATCAAAGATGGTCAGTGTGTCTGCCGTTTCATCAATGATGTACAGGAAATTACCATACCGTGCCATGCTTGTCGGCGCAGCGACGCCGGAAACAGCATTCAGGATCGTCGGTTGGCCAATCGTCGTCGACGTCGATTCCGATCCCACGCCAATTGCAACCCAGTCCGTATTGTTGCAATATTGCATGACCTTGTAATTATCATTGAACAGCATATCACCAGCGTTCCCCGCCGGGCTGACACACGCGGCCCACGCCGGACTGGACATGACCACCGCACCGGCCAGCCCCAAAGCCGCCGAGAGTAAAAAGGATGAAAGTTGCCCTGCCCTGCGCTGTTTAAACGCGGTCACCTTTCTAAAATTCCCTGCTGCCCCATGTAGTGTTAACACGTGCAAACACCTTTCGACTTTCTACTGCCCAATGGCAATCCAGCCCGTGCCGTTACAATATTGCATCACATTAGAACTGGAATTATACACAATATCACCCGAATTTCCTGCCGGATTTAAACAAGTCCCCGCCGGATTACATTGACGCGTAGAAACACCCAAAGCATAAAGCTGCCCGATCTCAACAGCGCTGAGAGCGCGGCCATAAAACCTGAGATCATCTAACGACCCATCAAAAGATGGTGACGCGGCGGATTCTTTACCCAAACGCAGGCTAACCGCATCAGCACCGTAGGAGTTTGCATTGACTGTCGCAGTTCCTGCGCTGGCACCATCTATATAAAAAGTAACATTTGTGCCAGAGCGGGTAACTGCAACATGGTGCCAATCTGTATCTGTAATTGTCTGTGCAGACACGACTGCCGACGGGGTTGTCTTATCTGAATACAAACTCAATTTATTATTATCTGAAACACCGCAACTTCCTTGAGAGGCATTACAAATTTCAAACGTCAACGGATAAGCACCCGACGAGCTTGTCTTGGCCAACAGAGGATCATATTTATCATTGGTCTGATCACGTTTGACCCACATAGCAATCGTAATATCAACTAAATTGTCGAAATTCGGATGATGGCTGATAATTGCATAATCATCCACCCCATCAGGCTGTAACGCCGTACCAATTTTTCCAGAAACAGAATTCGTAGCCCCGGAAAATCCATTCAACATCGTCGCATTGTGGCCATTACCAGAACTATCCGCCGCCACGGTCCCGCTGGTTTCATCGTATTTCCAGTGACCAATCATATTTGTAGAGGCTGGTTCAGAGGCCCCCTTTGGCCCAATGGCCCGCCACACGTTTCCGGCACATCCCTGAAAAACACAAGAATCTTGGTTGTAAATAAGAGCACCCTCATCACCTGTGGGGTTTGCGCATCCGCCAGATCCGGACCCCGCCCCCTGGTTCATCTTCTTCCAGTCTGATCCATCGCAATATTGGAAGAATTTTTGTGAAGAACTGTAAACAATCTCCCCCGCGTTTCCGGCCGGTGTAGCACACGCGGCATACGCGGCAGAATGCGCAAGAACCATCATCGTGGCAAAGCATGTGAAAGCATACGAAACATGGGGAAGAAGGCGTAGAACTGTCATCACTATCGCCCCTTAGCTTATTTTTCGACGGCGTCTGGATACCAGATGTATTATTCCTCCCATACCCCCCATCAAAATCATTCCCGCAATCAGGCCAACGCCCATCTGGGCCTTGCCAATCCCATAACCGGTATGCGCCTTCATCCCGTTCATGTCGGCGCGCAGATCATCGATGGAGGACAGCATGGCGACCTGTTCCGTTTTCAGCGAAGCCAGCTCCGCCTTCAGATTATCATTCTCGGCCTTCAGCGTTTTGGTCGCCTCGATCAGCGGCGCGACAAATCCGGTGTAGTTCACCGATTTCGTACCCATTTCATCACTGGCCGTGCGGACCAGTTCAGGGAATACTTTTTCAACTTCCTGCGCCATCACACCCAGTTCCAGTTGGCCAGAAACATCATCGCGCATACGGAAGCTATAAGTATCGATTTGATCCAAGCGCGCCAGAACGTCCTGTGCATCCAGTTGCTGGATATCGGTTTTCAAACGAATATCGGACGTATCGGTCAGCACCCCGGTGTAGGTGATGTCGCCCTGGGCATGCAAGGCAACACCCGTGCTGAGGTTCGTGAAGTAACCACCATAACCGGTCGCGCTGCTGGATGATCCATACACACCATATGTGGCCCCCGATGCACCGGATGCCGTTCCGCGAACACCCGTGGCCGCAGCCGTCGTGCTGGTCGTGCTGCCCCAGACAGCAACACCGGCACCCGTGTTTGCAACACCGCCAATGCCAGTACCACCCGATGCCGTGTTGTTACCGTACATGCCGAAACCAGATGCGCTGGCCGCAGTACCCCAAACGCCGGCTGTAGAGCCGCTCGTTGCCGAGTTTGCCCCCAGAACACCGGCACCGGCCGTGCTGGAACTGGTGCCATGAACGCCATAAACCGCACCAGATGTACCTGTTGAGTTCCCTCTAACGCCTGTGGCCCCAGCCGTTGTGCTGCTTGTGATACCCAAGACGCCAATACCCGCGCCAGCGTTTGCGACACCACCAACGCCAATACCCGCCGAAGCCGCGTTAGTCCCATACACACCAAAACCTGACGCGCTAGCCGCAGAGCCATATACACCTGATGTAGTTCCGCTGACTGCCGTGTTATCACCAAAAACACCAACACCCGACGTGCTGCTGGTCGTGCCGCGAACACCAACTCCACCGGCGCCATTTGCAACACCAGTTACACCATAGCCTGATGCCGCCGTACTCGTACCATAAACGCCGGAACCTGCCGCACTGTTAACACCATAAACACCGTAACCCGCCGCGCTGGCCGCTTCACCATAAACGCCGGATGCTGTACCGCTGGTGCCCCATGAACGGCCATAAATAGCCTTGGCCGCACCGGTGGTGTTGATCGAAGAATAAATATTCGTTCCCGTGGCCGTCCCGTTTGTCGAAGACACTGACAGCATTGTACCCGATGTCATCGACGTCGATGCCATGGCCAACGCGGTCTCGGTGGTCAGCGTGTTCCAGTTCCACGTTTGTGCAAAGTTCAGGTTGTTAATCGTATTGGTCGCCGTCGCCGCGGTCAGGCCACTGATCGCGCCACCGCCACCACCGCCACATGCCGCGTTTTCCCAGTTCGTTCCGTCATAGACCAGACATTCACCGTTCGCCGGGCTGGCCAACGCAACGTCACCCAGATTGGCGATGGTCATTTCATTCGGCGCGTTCCCGGCCTGACCCGTGATGTTGATGCGATCGGATACGTTAATCTTGCCGGTCACGCCCAGCGTGGTGGTCGCGTTATTCCATGTAAAGCCGGCAACACCATGCAATTCACCATTCGAATTAAACTGAACATGCGTGTTGGCTCCACCCGGCGTGGCACCAGCAGATCCCGGAACCCATTCAGAACCGTCATAGACCAGCGCATCACCATTGGCCACGCCCGTTGTATCAACATCGGACAAGCCGTTCAGGCCCATATAGGTCGGCAGGTTCCCGGCCACGCCGCCCATAGCAATTTTTTCACCGACGCTGACCACGCCACTGATGCTCAGGATCGTGTTGCCCTGATCCCATGTGAAATCGGCCGTGCCACCCAAGGCACCATTGGAATTAAACTGAACATAGGTATCAGCCCCACCCGGAGTCGCACCACCACCGCCGCCCGCCGCGGAAACCCAGTTTGTTCCATCATAGGTCAGCACATCACCATTCGTCGGCGACGCAACGGATACGTTATCAAGATCACCCAGAACCATGCCCGTCGGAGCCGGGGCGCCAGAAACAGAATTGATCAGAGTGTTTGTAAATTCCAACCCAGTTGCCCCGGCATTGACCTTTACAAACATGCCTGCCGCACCGGTATAATCCGCTGGCGTATCACTCAAAGATACGAATGAGCCACCGCCGCCGCAAGCCGCAGCCGTCCATTGCGCGCCGTCATAGGCCAGACATTCGCCGTTGGCCACGCCGGATACATCAACATCGGACAAATCGGCCAGGGCAATATATGTCGGTGCGTTACCCGCCGTTCCACCCAGAACCAGACGGTCGCTGATGCTGACTACGCCGTTCACATCCAGTGTTGTGGTGCCTTCATTCCATGTGAAGTTCGAAGACCCGTCCAGCGTACCATTCGAATTGAATTGAACGTTGGTATCAACACCGCCCGGCGTTACGCTGCCGCCGATCGCTTCCCAATCATTGGCCGCCACGGCGCACATTTCAAATGTGTCGGTGTTGGACATGTAACGGATGGAACCCTCGCGATCCGCATCGCAAGCCTCTCCGCTGTAGGCGATCTTGATTGTTCCCTCAACTTCAAACGCGGTATCGGCGGACAGGTTGGAGGCCGGAACACGCGGATCAATCACCATTTTACCGCCGAACAAGCCCATGGTGTTGCTATCGGCCAATTCAACGGCCTCTTGCGCATTCATAAAGATACCCAGTGATTCATTCCCAGTCACTTTCGGGAAGACCGTAAGGAAGTTATTCGCATTGTCCGCAGTCACAAGACCGATGGCCATTGTCCCTTCACCCACCAATGGGTTTTGGCTTCCCTGCTCAGGGTCAGAGCCAACAAACAATCCATCACCGGCAACGGCCGCAAGTCCCATGGCAATGCCGTATCGGCCGGTGGCAATGGTTCCTTCGCCCATTGTGGTCGAGGCTTCGCCCGTGGCCATTGAAAACGTGCCCATGGCGGTACTGGCATAACCAACCGCCTTCGTTTGATGCCCCAGGGCCGTGCTATTCTCACCGCCTGCAAAAGATGCACTACCGCTAGCAAGACTGCGATTACCCACAGCCCGAGACGTGCTCCCCAATGCCGTTGCCGCGAAGCCGCTCGCTTCGGTATCGGCCCCGAAAGCCATGGATGAACCACCACTGGCAATTGAATTTTCACCAACGGCGAAGGCCTGGTCACCCGTTGCCTGGGTAAAGTTACCCATGGCCACAGAACGTTGGCCGCTGGCCGTTGTATCCTGCCCCATGGCCACGCTCGCCCAGCCACGGTTCGCGGAATCCCAGAACACATCGTCACCAACAAATCCGGCCCGGAATGCGGCATTATCCTTGTCGAAGAACATCCGGGCGTTGTCATCCGTTGTGCCGGAATCATCATCCATTTCAGATGACCCGATGATCAGGCTGCCCGCAGACGTGTAAACAAAATTTGCATCGGCGGCGAAGCTGTTACCACTGTTAAACTGGATCTGACGATCTGCACCGGCGGCGTTCGGCGCGCTGGATGTACAAGTGCTATTGATCCAGTTTGTGCCGTTATAAACCAAGCATTCGCCGTTCGCCGAACCGGCCAGAACAACGTCGCCCAGATCATCCAGATTTTCGACAAAGTTGCTGACCGGCGGATCGCCCGCGACCTGTTCAATATTGCCACCGATTTCTTCCCATCCACTGGCCGTGGCAGCGCAAACTTCGAAGGTGTCGGTGTTGCTCATATAACGGATGGAGCCTTCGCGCGATGCGTCACAGGCTTCGTTGCTGTAGGAAATTTTGATTGTGCCTTCGACTTCGAAGGTTGTATCCGCCGTCAGGTTCGTCGCCGGAACACGCGGGTCGATCACCATTTTGCCGCCAAGCAAACTCATCTGGTTATTGGCAGAAATGTCCAGGTAATCCTGGTTACCCATGAAAATGCCGAAAGATGAATCCCCCGTTACCTTTGGCCAATCATTAGCAGCCAAGCCAAGGCCAAGCGCCATGGAATAATTCCCTGCGGCTCCAGCGGTTCCGTTCCCCGCCATGGCTCGCGTACCCAAAGCAACACTGTTGGTGCCGGTCGCCAATGTCTGCTGCCCAATCGCAATAGCGTTCGTTCCGCTTGCGTAGGCCCGATCTATGGCCGCAAAACTTCCGTTCCCGATCGCGTCCGTGTCCTCGCCAATCGCGACACTATCTTCACCGCTCGCCTCTGCTTGATTCCCAAGCGCAAAGGATGTTTCACCACTAGCAATTGCCGATGCACCCATAGCAAAAGAGCTCACCCCTGTTGCTTGTGTGAACGATCCCAGGGCCACGCTCATATCTCCGGACGCCAGCGTGCCCACGCCGGTTGCGACGCTGCCATTTCCAACATACGCATCATCCCAAGTCATAAGTATGGGGGCACCAACGCGGAAAGCAGATTTCGCCTTGTTAAAGAACATTCGTGAATCATCATCCGCACCAGCGGCATCATCCATCTGGCTGGAACCCACAATGAAGTCCCCAGCTGATGTGTAAACAAAATGCGCGTCCGCCGCCAAGTTTCCATTGGAGTTAAACTGAACCTGACGATCCGAACCGGCGGCACCGATCGAACCAGAGCCGACCGTACCAACAACCCAGTTTGTGCCATCAAATATAATGGCATTGCCATCCACAGCACCCGTTGTATCCACATCGGTCAGATCACCCAGACGCATCAATTGCGGAGCGCTGCCGACCTGTCCCGCGATGTTGACGCGGTCAGTGATATTTACGCGGCCCGTAACGTTCAACGCGCTGGAGCCTTCCGTCCAGGTAAAGCCCGGTGAGCCGGCCAGTTTCCCGCCGCTGTTAAACTGCACTTCCGTATCGGCCCCACCGGCACCGGATACGTCGGCGATGTCGATACAATTCAAGCCATCTTCATCGCAATATTCCGTCGCGCCGACCGCGCCGTTGACATCAAGGCGCAGGCCCGCATCCGCCGCCAGATCACCCAGAACGATGTTTCCATCCGACTGCAGAATCATGGCATTCAAGTCCATCGATGCGCCATCGGATACACCAAACTGAATCGATCCGGCCGTCCCTGTGCGCGGGAACTGAATCATCGATACCAGATCAGAATTATTCCACGCCCCGATCGCGCCAACGGCGGATCCATCGGTCACATTACCCTGCAGGTTAATGCCAACAGCACCCGAAGCCATCCCTGTGGAGACAGAGAGTTCACGCGCGGCGCTCATCAAATTCGGCGTTGTCGTACCCACACCGACATTACCATCGGGCAGAACGACCAGACCGACAGACACGCAGTCCTGCACGTCGCCTTCACCGTCGAAATCGCCCGCGACATAACCGGCCGGGCAAACGGCCGTATCATATAATGTATCGCCCGTTTGCAGACGCCCCGTCGGCGATGCAACGCCCAGACCCATGCGGGCCGTGGTGCGATCCCACGTGAAATTCGCATCCGCGCCCAAGGTACCGCCGCTGTTGTAAACAACTTGCGTATCCGCACCCGGTGCACCACCAACGCTACCGCTGTTGGAAATGGGCGACCATATGCCGCCGGAGTTTTTCATCTCGATGACGCCGTTATTGTCACGGATACCGTAACCGCCCGCCCCTTTGGTCGTGGAGCCAATCGTGCCCCAGTTGATGTAGGAATTTGCGGCCAGGCCGAAATCATCTTCAGTATAAATACCCCAGCCATTGGCCGTGTTCATGAAATAACCGGCATACGCATCGGCGCTGTTGGCTTGCGCATAGATACCGTAGTTTGTTCCCGTCGCCCCCGCCGCGTTCACATAGGCGCCATAACCGCCGGACGTGCTTTGACTGGTGAAACGACCACCCATCGACATGCCACCGCCATTGGCCGTACCATAAATGCCCACACCAGCAACGGCGCTACTGACGAAATCACCTGCCGTGCCGGCTGTGGACAGAGAATAAACACCTGCACCAACCGTATTGGCGTGCGTCACTTCCAAACCGTAACTTGTACTTCCCGTCGCTTCCGCCAAAATCGCGGAAGACCCAGACGAACCATTTGCACGTGCATGGATCGCACTTCCGTCGGACGAGGTGTTGTTGGCAACAACGCTCAGCACATTACCCGACGTCACAGACGTGGACCCCAGGCGCAGACCATTGCCGGTGGTCAGGGTGTCCCAGTTCCAGGTTTGTGTATAGTTGGCATTATCGATGGTATTTATCGCCGACGCTTCTTGCAGAGAGCTAATGCGCGGTGAACCAATACCACCGCCGCCGCCACCGGACGCGCCGATCGCGTACCAATTCCCATCGGACGAACAATATTCCAGCGCATCACCCGCGCTGGTGTATTTAATAGAACCCGACGTTCCCGCACCGCATCCATTCGCCGTATCACCGATACGGATTGCGCCGGAAACTTCCAGCTCCATGTTCGGGTTTGTTGTACCAATGCCAACTTCGCCCGAGGACAAGATCGTCAACGCTGGCGCACCGCCAACATTCAACGACAATCCTGCACCTTGATCATACAGACCAGTATCAGCATCGATGCGGAACGATTCACCCAGAACGTAGCCAGAAAATTCACCGTTCCCAACAACATCCAAGGCCTGCCCCGGTGACGGTTCACCGATACCGACATTACCAGATGAATCGACGACGAGGCGTTGCAAGCCGTTGGTAGAAATGGCCAGATCACCAACCCCAGAGCCAAAAATACCCGTATCCGCATCACCATCGAAAGAATAAGCAGGAGCCCCAGCATTCCCCTCATCAGCGTAGAAACTTTCGCTCGCACGAATATCGCCGGCGACATCAAGCTCCTCAGACGGCGACATACCAATACCGACAAGGCCGGCACTATCGATCACTAAGCGAGTTGTATTCGATGTCCCGAGAAGGAGATCCGACCCACTGGTGCTGTAAAAAACGTTAGGAGCGACCTCATAGCGATCCGCATTCACAGTACCGCCTTCGACATCAAGCTTGTATCCAGCACCTGGTGCCCCCCCCTATACCAAGGCGACCGCCAGAAATATCACCAAAAATGAAATTGCTGATGCGCAATTCATTGCTCGTGCCCGCAGCGAGAGCATCAGAATTGCCTATGATGATGTTGTTCGAACCCGTCGTAACGCCACCCCCAGCACCCGAGCCTATCATTACGTTGTTGTTACCAGTTGTAATATTGTAACCGGCCGAGTTACCCAACAACGTATTGTGATCGCCCGACACAATAGCTTCGCCCGAGCCCAAGCCCAACGCTACGTTACTGATTGCCTGCGCAGGGTCTACGTTCAAGTTGGCGTCTTCAGAACCAAGAAACAAGTTACGGCTAGCGCCATGACTATATCCATCAGTCAGCCCGTCGATATTGCCACCCACGCCACCAGAGCCACCGATATCAACCCATTTGTCGCCATCCGGGTCCAGAATGACGTCGGCCGACGGGTCGCAAATCTGCAACAGCTGGCCGCCACCCGATGTGTCGATGCGCAACACGCCCGTGTTGGCAACGTTACACACACCGGATGTTGCCTGCGTCGGCAGTTTCATCAAACCACCCGCGCTCAGGTCAAGGAAGCCACTGTCAAATTTCGCACCACCCTGGAAGCTGGTTTCGCTCAGGAAGCTTGCGGCTTTGCTCAATTCGATTTCTTTGTCGATAGTGGCAACGTCGGGGTTGCCCTGCTTCAGCGTCCACAGACCATCGGACAAGCCACGCGCATCGTCATAAGTGAAGGTGTGAACAATATCATCACCCGCCTGCGTCACATGGTCGTTATTCGCAGTATAAGTTTCGCAAGCCGTTTGGAATGCGCGGTCGGGACCCGCGGAAATAATGGCCAGCACGACAGAGCTGTTGGCGGCTGCATCCACAGTCGGCCCATCAATCAGACCGGCGGCGCAAGATCCCGTACCAATATCTTTCATGTCCCAAACGCAATATCCGTACTCCGTCCCCCATGGGTCGGTTTTGGTTGCGCCGATAACACCGGGGATCAAACCACCGTTGGTGGGAATGGGCTCGCTGCCCGATGGGCCACGCGGCACCAACGGCTCAATATAACCATCACCATCGCAATCGCCACCCGCCGCCTGTTGCGCGGCCTCCATAATCGCCAGCTTCGCCGCCAGCTGCATTTGCGTGTCGGCTTTGGCTTTCTGGTTTACGGTGACAACGGTGGAAAGAGGACCGCGCATCAAGGCGGTGGATGCAGCGCCAACAACACCAATGAGCGCGACCGCCCCGAACAGGGCGGCGAAAATATTACCGCGCTCGCTTCTGCGCTGTGACGTCAAACGGAAGTCCCCCGCTAGGTCCCTAGTATTACGCTCAATATTATTCTCGGGCCGGTGTTCGGTCATATGCAGCTCCCCGATATTCTGGGGGCGCAGTCACATACAATCGTTTTCATACCCCAGGCCCATAATCCTTTAACCGACTGACTTAAAAATTCTTTTTTGTTTTTATGGTGCCGGGGCAAATTGCAAATACACTGGCTTAGGTTAGATTCTCCCAGAAAATCATTACCAAAACCATAATTCTGCGCCCGGTTCCCTGCGATCCAACGATTTGAAAAAAATACGTTTTCGCGCCCGTCTGCCCAAGTCAGGGGCAGATGGGAATTGCATCGCATTCTGAGTGATATGGCGCGGGGTAACCCCATGGAAATACAACACTTAGGATAGGGTGAAGAACGCAGAAACTATAGATAACAAACCGGGGACGAACGCCCCCGGTGAAAACGGGTACACACACCCGTCTATCTTACGGATTTTAAAGCGCGAATCAAGCCAACGCCCGCACCAGAGGGTGAATTTCAGCCCCGCCCGGCCACAGGGCCCTGATTACGAAAAACCTCCGGCGCCACGGCCTGCACCTGCAGGGCAATGCCACCCGCCCGGTCGGTCAGCAAATGATGCTCACGCAAAGCGCTGGCAAATTGCTGGCCCAGCCGCTTGTCGGCAAACATATTGGCCGGGCTGACCACCAGCGCCGCATCTCCCCCACTCACGATTTTACGGAGCGGTTCGACAAAATCCGGGTGGTTGGCCGCAAAAGATTGCACATTCTGGGCCGTCGCATTGAAAATCGAGGGCATAAACGGACGCCCATTTGCATTCTTCATAAAGCCAGGATGATAATCTTTCTGAAATCCGTGCGCGGCATAATCCGACAACACCTTCATCACCGACGCATCGCGGGGCAAACCTGTATCCTGCAGGGCTTTATCCAACGCCTGCAACCGATCCGCCGGAAGCGTTTCACCACTGCGGTCACGCCAGCTTTTGGCCAGTTTATTGAGATCGTCAAAAGCCTGTGGATGATGGCGACGCAACGTATCCAGTTGGTCACGCATGGCGGTGTAGCCCTGCTCGGTCAGAAACCCACCATCTACATCCACATTCAACGCCACAAGGCGGGATCCGCCACGTTTGTAATCGGTCATAACAATCTCTTCCTTGCGGGTTCTGATTTTCGAGTCAGAGCCCCTGACTATCTGTATCAGAGCATAGCGCCCGATATGTAAATATTAGGTAAATCAAATACAAGATAAATGCCCACAAACCTGCCTTTTTCGCGCTAGAATGCTACATGATTGCCAACAACCACACCCATCCCAGCACGTTATAAATGCCATGCAATTGAAAAACCTGATCAATTCCGTCCTGACCCGCCCCACTTTGGCCGCCGCGATCGTTACGGCGGTTCCGGCCGTGCTGCTGGCGGCGGCGTTTGTTTTTCAATACGGGTTCGGCCTGGCCCCATGCGTGTTGTGCGTTTATCAACGCTGGCCGTATGCCGCGATCATCCTAATTGGATTGGCCGCCTTCGTTTTGGCCCGCCGCGGCCACGCCAAACCGGCCGCCGCGCTGATTTTTATCACCGCCCTGATCTTTATCGGCGAAACACTGCTCGCCGCCTACCATGTTGGTGTTGAATATCACTGGTGGGCCTCCGCATTCGAAGGATGCTCCACCGGATTTGATGTCACGGGCGGCGGATCCATTCTGGATAAAATAGAAAGCACCGCGGCTGTACGCTGCGATGCTGTGGCATGGTCGTTGTTTGGAATTTCAATGGCGGGCTATAACGCCATCATCGCCTTTGCCATGGGGATTTATGCGACCGCCGCATCCATCATGGTCACGCGCAAAGCCAACGGGTTTTAAGCGAACAGGCCAACCAGACCCGTAATGCCCAGACCAACCGCGCCGTAAAAAATATAAAAGCCCACGCTTTCTTTCAGGCTGCGGGATTTGGACAGATCAAACAGGTCTCTAAACATTTTGCGAAGGCCTTCTTCTAAAAAATTTGCTCGGGTTGAAGCATTTATACTTAAATGTTGCACCTGCGAAGTCAAGCGAAATCTTAGAAAATGCCTTATTTTATTGACGTTTTTGCCCCTCCCCTATCCCTCGGCATAAGAAAACCGGGCCCCGCGGGTGCCCGGTTCGTTATTCATTCAAGTCACGTAACGTGACGCGCGTTCTATTTGCGTGCGTCGAACGTGCTGAGCAATGCAACGGGGATCAGCCCCAGAAGCACGCCTGTGGTCCAGGCCAGGTAAACACCTGCGACCGCCAGGATGATTGAGAACACATCGCTGCTCAATCCCTTGCTCATAACGATACCGCTGGCCAGCAACAGCACGAAGGCTGAGCCGATCATCGTGTAAACAGATCCACCTTCAAAGAAACTTCCGGCTGCGCCATCAATGACGCCCATCATTCCCAAGACGTGGACCAACGTTGTTGAAATACCCACCAAGATCACCGTCTGCACGACGAAGAACATGATGGCATCCATCACCGTTTTTTGATTTATGCTAAAGACCTTCCCAAACATGACAACCTCCCTTCAAGGTTCTCTTACGCTTATGGGCTTACTGGTCTACAAGCTCTGTATCCCAGTAGAGAAAGTCGCCCCAGCTTCTATGCAAGAAGTTTGGAGGAAACCTTCGCCCGTTTTCCTGGAGCTCGAATATCGACGGCTGTACGGGATCGGTCATCGGAAACATGCCACACTCGCGCGGGGTCATGCTGCCTTTGGCCAGGTTACATCCCTGACAGGCCGTGACGATATTGTCCCAGGTTGTACGTCCGCCCCGTGACCGCGGGATCACATGATCGAACGTCAACTCTTGCGTCCTGAAGGTATCGCCACAATACTGGCATTCAAACCCGTCCCTCAGGAACACGTTAAATCGTGTAAAGGCCGGTGCCCGTTCCATGGGCACGTATTCCTTCAGCGCCAGAACACTGGGCAGTCGCATCTGATGTGATGGCGAACTGATCACGCGTTCATATTCCGACACAACGACGACAGATTCGCGGAAGATCGCTTTTATCGCGTCCTGCCACGACCAGAGTGAGAGAGGGAAATAACTCAACGGTCTGAAATCCGCATTCAGGATCAGAGCCGGACATTGTTCAAGGGGAGTTATAGCACTCATGCAAACACACTCCTTCGCTGTGACGAAAGGGAGACCCTACGGGCGGGAGTGAGGAGAACAAAAAAGGTCTCGCGCTTTGCCTACACAATATATTGTAGGGCAAAATCACATTTTGCACAATTCTTTCACAATCAAAGATTGATGCGTTGCGTCAATATGGTAAGGCGCGTTCTTCATCCGCAGGATGCGAGAATGCCTGTATTTAATGACCCAAATGCGATTGCAGAAATTCAGCCCCTGCCTCAATCGCCGTATCATCAATGCCATGCGCCAGATAGGGGATCATCTTCCCTGTCACTGGAAACCCTTTGTTTTCAAGTGTCTGTAGCGCCATTTGATAAAACCCAACGGGCACAACCGGGTCCATTCCCCCATGCACCAGATGAATGGGCAATTTGCAAATTGCATCACCATTCAATCCATCAGCGCCCGCTAATAAACCGGAATAAGCCAGCACACCGGCAAGCTTTTTCGCACGGCGCGGCGCAACATAAAGCGCCATCATCGTGCCCTGGGAAAAGCCCAACAGCGCGATGTTTTCATCTTTCAGCCCATAGTGGTCGCGTTGTTGCGTGATGAAATCATCGACGATTTTTGCGCTTTCTTTTACGCCGCGCTCCATCGCCTCTTGCGTGAATTCACGGATAGAAAACCATTGCCGCCCCATCGGCGCCATGTCGAATGGTTGCGCACCATCGGGGGATACAAAAACCGTGTGCGGTAATTTTTCCGCCAGCACAGGCGCCAGCCCCAACAAATCTTGCCCGTCCGCACCAACACCATGCAACAGGATCACCATGGATGTCGGCGCACCTCCTGCGGCGGGACCGAATGTGTAGGATTTTAATGCGGACATGGATACACCTGCTGGTTTGTTATTACGCCTCGCAATTTAACACGGAGCCCCAATTTTTACACCCGTCATTCCGGCGAAAGCCGGAATCTTCAACCCTTATGGCGAAAAGATCCCTGCTTGCGCCGGGATGACGTCTCCATGATAATGCCCCCATGACATTTTCCCGCTTCGCCCCATCCCCCACCGGATATTTGCATATCGGCCACGCCTGGTCCGCGCTGTTCAGCGCCGCCCACGGCACGATGATTTTGCGGATCGAAGATATCGACACCACGCGATGCAAACCGGAATTTGAAACCGGGATTTTTGATGACCTCGATTGGCTCGGCCTGACCTGGCCGAAACCGGTGCGGCGGCAATCAGATCACTTCGCGGATTACCGCGCAGCACTGGCGCGGCTGGATGATATGGGTTTGCTCTACCCCTGCTTCTGCACACGCAGGGACATCCAAGATGAAATCGCCCGTGCGGACTCCGCCCCGCATGGGCCAGAGGGGCATCTCTACCCCGGCACATGCCGCAACCTCTCCGCCGATGACCGCGCCCGGAAAATGGACGCGGGAGCTCCCTACGCCCTGCGCCTGAACATGGATGCCGCCCTGGCCACCCTCACCGCCCCCCTCACATGGCATGACCGTTATCGCGGCCAACAAACGGCCACACCGGACATTCTGGGCGACGTCGTTCTGGCCCGCAAAGACACGCCCGCCAGCTATCATTTGTGCGTAACGCTGGACGACCATATCCAGAACGTGGATATCGTGACACGCGGCGAAGACCTTTTCTACGCCTCACACCTGCACCGTTTATTGCAATATCTGCTGAATTTAAACATCCCCGAATGGGCCCATCACCCGCTGCTGCTGGACCCGGATGGCAAGCGCTTCGCCAAACGCAATAACGCCGTCACCCTGCGCCATATGCGCGAGACTCAAGGCAAAGACCGAACCGATATCATTACGCTTGTACGGGACTCTCTACCAACTGACGGGCCGTGGCGCTGGCATCTACCATAAAAGACGATTGACCAATGGATTCAATTCATTGTAGCCTATTGTGACATTGCCGCTTCAGGCAAGCCCACCCCGCCATTTTTCTTCACCTGCCACCTCAACATCCCACCTTAAGAGGTTATTTCATGGATCTTCTTCATATTGACGGCAAACCCTATGTGCTGGTTCCGATGCAGGAATACCGCAAGCTCACCAACCGGGTGGATGAAGATGCCGCCGCGGATGCCGCGTTGCCAGATGATGTTTTAAACGCCATCGCCGCCCGCACCGATCACCCGGTTAAAATCCTGCGTCGTTTTCGCAAGATGACCCAGGTTGATCTGGCCAAAATGGCGGATATGTCCCGCGCTTATTTGACCGAGATTGAAACCGGCCGCAAGCAGGGATCGATCCGCGCCATGCGCCAATTGGCGGATGCGCTGAAGGTCAATCCCGGCCTGTTGCTGGCCCAATAAGAATTATACGGAAACCAAGTTAAAATTCCGATCATGGCGAAGCGCGGGGATTGCACTCCGCGCTTTTTCGCTGTCCGCTAGGGTCAGCTTGGCCGTGATTAAGCCCGGCGCATCGCCACCTTCGGCCAACACCTTGCCCCACGGATCAACGATCAGGGAATGGCCATAGGTCATCCGCCCACCTTCATGCGTACCGCATTGCGCGGCCGCCAAAACGAACGATCCCGTTTCAATTGCCCGGGCGCGCAGCAAAGATTCCCAATGCGCCACCCCGGTCGGCACGGTAAAGGCCGCCGGAACGGTCAAAATCCGTGCCCCACCCTGTGCCAACGTGCGGAACAAGGGCGCAAAGCGCAAATCATAACAAATGCCCATGCCGATTTTGCCAAACGGCGTATCCACCAACACGGCCTTGTCCCCCGGAACGATATGCGCGCTTTCGCGGTGCGTTTCCCCGGTGGGCAAATCAACATCGAACAAATGGATTTTGTCGTAGCACGCGGCAATGTCGCCATTGGCGGCGAAAATGTAACCGCGGTTGGCCATCTTATCATCGGCCACCTTGACGGCGATGGACCCCACATGGATCCAGATACCCAAATCCCGCGCGAGGTCGGAAAAATATGGTAAAGCTGGATGCTCACTCTCCGCCTTGGCCGATTTCAATTTCTCGGTCGCCGGGAACCGCATATGGCATGTATTTTCCGGTGTCTGGACAAACTGCGCCCCATCCAAAGCCGCCACGCGGATCATATCGCCGGCGGTTTTCAAATTGGTATCAATGTCCGGACCGCTGGTCATTTGGACCAGCGCCACGTTTAAGGTTTCGGGCGTACTCATGCGGACAAGAGCTGGTCCAGCTCCCCTTTCGAATCCAGCGCATGCAGATCATCACATCCGCCAATATGCGCATCGTTGATGAAAATTTGCGGAATGGTGCGGCGGCCATTAGCCCGACCCAGCATTTCCTCGCGCTTGGCATCATCCTCATCCACCTTGTATTCGGTGAAGGGGACGCCCTTGCGGGTCAGCAGGGCCTTGGCCCGGTCGCAATACGGGCAATACGCCCCGGAGTAAATCTCGACTTTTGCCATGGTTCGGTTTCCTCTATGTTAGGACCCTAGATATAGCACGCTTAAACGGGTTTGACAGACCAACATGACAACAAAACGACAAGCCCCAATAAAATCAAAGACCTTTGATGTTGTTATCAGCGGCGCCGGGGTTCCGGGGCTGGCGCTGGCCGCCCTTTTGGGCCGGGCCGGGCTGACCGTGGCCGTCATCGACCCCGCCCCCATCCCCGCGCCGGATGATGTAACGGATAACGCCCGCACAGCCGCCCTGATGCACGCCTCCGTCAATGTCCTGCGTGCAACCGGGGCTTGGGATGAAGTCGCCCGCTATGGCGCGGCGCTGGAAACATTGCGGATTGTCGAAGACAGCACCGGAAAGAAAGACCGGGCCGTCACCGTTGACTTCCATGCCTCCGACATCGACCTGCCGTGGTTTGGCATCAATATGCCGAATGACCGTTTGCGTGCGGCCTTGGGTGTTGCGTGCCACGCCGTTCCAAACATTACCTTCTTCATCCCCGCCCGCGTTGCCGATTATGGCGCGGATGATACGGGGGTCAGCATTGCGCTGGATGATAAAACACAACTCCGCGCACGCCTGTTGATCGGAGCGGATGGGCGCAATTCGAATATCCGCACCATCGCGGGCATTGAATGTGACGAATTTGACCCGGGGCAAAGCGCCATCACCTGTTTGGTGCAACACACACGCCCACACGGTCATGTATCCACCGAACATCACCGCCCCGGCGGTCCCTTTACCACCGTGCCCCTTCCCGGCGCGCATCATTCCAGCATTGTCTGGGTTGAATATGCGAATGATGCCGATGCGTTCATGCGGATGCGAAAAAATGAATTCCAACAGGCGTTGCAGGACCGCGCCGGTTCCGCGCTCGGCACCGTGACGCTGGACAGTGACCCGACCTGCTGGCCCCTCAAAATCATGCGCGCGCAAAAATTGACCGCGCCGCGCATGGCCCTGATGGCAGAGGCCGCCCACGTTCTGCACCCGATGGGCGCCCAAGGCCTGAACCTCAGCCTGCGCGATTGCGCCGTTCTGGCCGAAGTGATTGTCGATGCCGCGCGCGTCGGGGTCGACATCGGATCGCGCAGCGTTCTGGACACGTACGAATCCCGCCGCCGCCCGGACATCATGACCCGCGTGGCCGCCACCACGGGTCTGAACAAAATGGTCAGCAATGATTTTTCAATCCTGCGATATTTACGCCGCGCCGGGTTGAAAACGGTCGACAGTATTACGCCGCTGAAAAAATTTGCGATGAACGAAGGCGTGATGCCGGGGTATGACGATAGTCGACTGGCGCGTGGAGAAAATTTGTAAAAATTAACCACGAATGGACACGAATAAACACAAATGAAATTCGTCATTCCGGCGAAAGCCGGAATCCATACAATCTATCCGCTGGATACCGGCCTTCGCCGGTATGACGATTACTCAAAAAACTATCTATTCGTGTTTATTCGTGTCCATTCGTGGTTTTAAAAACCTTACTCTCGGCTCACCCGCGCCACGGCCACAACGTCCACCCGCGCAGCACCAGCGTTCAATAACGTTTGCGCACATTCGCGCACCGTAGCCCCGGTCGTAAACACATCATCAATCAGAACAACATTTTTCCCGCGCACCGCACTCGCATGACGGGGATTGACCGTAAACGCGCCCTTCACATTCGCGCGGCGTTCGGCGGCGCGTTTATGCCCCTGCGATTCCGTTGCGCGGTGACGGATCAGCCCATCGGCCAGACACGGCAAGCCCGATGCCTTCGCCACACCGTGCGCCAGCAAGGCCGCCTGATTATACCGTCGCCGCATCAACCGCCAGCGATGCAATGGCACAGGCACCAGCACATCGGCATCCGTCCACAATTCCGCCCCCGCCCGCATCATCCATGGCACCAGAACGGGAACCGCGTGCAGATGGTCGGCATGTTTGAATTTCAGAATGACACCCCGGCTGGCATCGTCATACACCACCGCCGCCCGGGCCGTGGTAAAAGGTGGTGGGTCGTCCAGACAGGCCGCGCATTGCAGGTCATCCACCCCCTCGGACGTGAACGGAAACGGCATGCCACAGGTTCGGCAAAAAGGCGGCGCGATGAAAGATAAACCCGCCCAGGCCCCCGGGTCCAATTGCCCCGGCGCGCTCACAATCGCCCCACTTATGATGCAGCGCGGTGGAAAAATTGCATCCACAACCCGCCCCACCCCGTGGAGAAGAGCATTAACACACTGTTTTAAAACAGACATTTGCTCCACACCCTGCTCCCGATATATGTTGCGAAAAACCGGGCCCTTCCGGTATTATACGGAAACCCTAAACCGCCGGATTTCTGGGCAAAAATGTAACTTCTAACCGTCGAAATTACAAATGGCAGGCGTGAAGAAACGCACATTGCGGGACGGACACAAGAAAGCCCTCGGGCTGGACCAAGACGACTCCGTCCGCGCCACGCGCCAACAGCCCAAACCCAAAATCCCCGATTCCAATCCGTTGCAGGATCGTTACCAGCGTCTGGCCCACCTGCCCGATGCCACGGTCCGCCGCGCCTGGTTTACCTTGGCTCACTTGATGGTCCAGCCGGGCTCGACGATCCTCGATCTGGGCTGTGGTGGCGGCAAGTTGACCTATGCCATGGCCGTGCTGGCGCCGGATATGAAATTTATCGGCATGGATACCGATACACGTGGCATTCAATCCGCGATCAAAACATGGGATGCACCCAATCTGGAATTCCAGAATGGACCGATTGATAATCCCGCCGCCGCTGGTATCGGCCCGGTCGACGCGATTATCAATTGCTTCACCCTGCACGAAATTTATTCGCGCAACGCATTCCATGACCGCCCGGTTGTGCAGGCGCTGGAAAATCAATTTGCCTTGTTAAAGCCCGAAGGCCTTATGCTGATCCGCGATTACGCGAAACCGGACCCGGATGGTTACGTCCTGATGGAAATGCCGGATGTACGCAGCACGGGCGAAGAATTGCATGAATTGTCCGAAGCCGATTTGCTGGTCTGGTTCTCTGAACATGCCAGCCCGAACGGCGACCCCGGTTGCGCCGGATTCTTCATCGAAGAGTTGCCGCCGCGCTTCCCGCGCACGCGCCTGTTCCGCCTGCCGCACAAATGGGCGTATGAATTCATTATGCGCAAGGATGATTTGAGCAGCTGGGAAAGCAACCTGCCCAAGGAATTTACATTCTTCACCCAACGCGAATATCGCAAGGCCCTGCGCTCGCTCGGCGCGCGCGTGTATTACTCCGCGCCGCATTGGAACGATGAATATGTGAAGAACCGCTTCGAAGGTCACTTCCGCCTGTATGGCGAAGATGGCAAACCGCTCGGGCCGCCGCCGACCAGCTTTATCGCCGTCGCGCAAAAAGTTGGCGAACGCCGGTCCCTGCGCCTGCAGGAACGCCGCCCGTCATCGAAAACCGGATCGTCCCTGCGCGTGCAGGCGATGCGGAATGACAATGATGGCCGCTTGGTTGATATCGTTACACGCGATATCAACATCACCGAAATTCTGCCCTATCGCGTCACGGAAAATGGCGAGCTGAACATCTTCGTTCATCACGGCGTTCCGCGCGGCATCGTAAATGCCGTTCCGCGGATGGGTCAGGATTTAGACGGTAAAAAATGGTCCGGCCACATGACCGAGGCGATCGCCGTTGAAACCGAAACCGTCACCCATATCGGACCGGACGATGTGAAGGGCGCGGCCTTGTTCGCACGCGATATGCTGGGCCTGAAACCCATGCCGAACCGCGTGATGGAAAAGGGTCCGGCCGTCTACCCCGCCCCCGATTACATTGATGAACGCATCGACACGCTGTATCTGGAAGTTGAAAGCTCCAGTGCGACATTGGAACCAAAGGTCATCAATGCGGATATTGCGGGATTCTTAAGCCGCGGCAAAATTGTTGAAATCAGCGCGCAGAGCATTCTGAACGGCATCGCCGTTGGCATGATTCCGAACGCACGAATGGAAATTCAAATCCTGGCCCTGTACCAGCGGTTGGGGATGAAGGCCGAAAGCTGGTCCGAATGCCCGTTGATTTTGGAAGAAGCCGATGTGCCCATCACCGATGTGCATGATCTGATGGCCAAGATGACCGAAACCGATGGCCGCTACCGCGCCACACGCGGCAGCGCCGGTCAATTGCGCCCGGTTCAATCGATTTTTGTGGATGAAGGCCAGATCAATGGCGGCGTGGCCGGCCTTGCCGCCCGCGACATGGACTTCATTATTGCCGACGATCAGACGGAAAACATCGCCATTGTGATGCCGCTGCTGCGCAGCCATTCGGGCGAGGTTCTGGCCGGATACACCACCGAATTCCTGCCCGTGCCACAGCGGTACAAGGGCAACGGCCTGACCGTCACGGTCCCCAGCATCCCCCTGCCCCGCGACATTCGCAGCATGGATGATGCCCGCCACTACATCGCCGATTATATGAAGGTCAAACCAGAACACGTCGCACGCATGGGCGAAAGCTTCTTCCTGCACATGGGTCTGACGCCGCGCCGCGTGTACCCGTTCGTCATGTCCGGTCCGTTCGGCCAGACCAAGGGGCAAATTCACGGCACGACCAATTATTCGCCGCTGAAAGATTTGTGGAAGCTGATGTATTGGGACAATTCCAAAAGCTTCGCCAAGATCATGTCCCAATCCTATAAATCGCTGTGCCACGACAGTGACATGAGCCCTGTTTTCTCATTCTCGAAGAAAATGGCCGAATCCTATGGCAAGAGCCCGATGTCCGCCCACGCCACCGATATGCGTGGATTGGGTGGCGGATCATCAACATCCGGCGACAACAATGGCGGCAGCGACAGCGCCGCTGGCAGTGGCGACACACCATCCGGGGCCTTGTTACAGGATCAACCGCAACAAAACGACACCACCCAGCAAAAACGGATAGAACGTCGCGAAAAAGCCCGCGACCAGAACGAAAAGAAACCGATCATAAAATAGACCCACGTCCTCGAAACCGGATCATCATAAAATGAAATACGTCATACCGGCGAAGGCCGGTATCCATGGGATGGATCGTATGGACCCCGGCCCCAGTCATAATTGGCGCCGGGGTGACGTGTGGGGCTTGTCATGACGGCTCCATCATCAAAGCCCATCAACGACATGGCCGTCTTTGACCGTGACCGCGTCCGCGCCAACCGCGACCGCGCGGCATCGTTTATGATGGACGGGCATAACTTCCTGCACAATCACGCCATGGCCGTTTTGGCCGACCGGATTATGGATGTGAAACGCACATTCGACACCGTGATCCAGATTGGTGCCGGACCATCGATTGATGCGTTGGATACCCCCATTCAGTCGGGCCGCATGGCATCGCCCTTTATCGCCGATTTATCGACCGGGCTCCTGAACAACCATTCCGGCCCGCGCGTGCAAATGGACGAGGAATTTTTGCCCTTCGCCCCCGAAACATTGGACCTAATCCTTGCGCCATTGGGATTGCACGCCGTCAATGACCTGCCCGGTGCCTTGCTGCAAATCCGCAAAAGCCTGAAACCCGATGGGTTGTTTTTGGGCGCGATGCTGGGTGGTGAAACACTATATGAATTACGCGCCTGCCTGCAGGATGCGGAAATGACCGTGCGCGGCGGGATCAGTCCGCGCATCGCCCCCTTTGCCGACAAACCGCAAATGGGCGGATTACTTCAACGCGCGGGCTTTGCCCTGCCCGTTGTGGATTCCGAAATCATCACCGTCACCTATTCCGATATGTTCGCCTTGATGCGCGACATTCGCAAAATGGGTGAAGGCAACGCCATCGCCCGCCGTGATACACGCAACCCCGGCCGCACCATGATGATGGAAGCCGCAAAATTGTATGCCGAGCGTTTTGCCGATCCAGATGGCCGCATCCGCGCCAGCTTTGAAATCATCTACCTGATCGGCTGGTCCCCGCATGACAGCCAGCAAAAGCCCCTGCGCCCCGGCAGTGCGAAAATCCGCCTGGCCGATGCGCTGTCGACAAAAGAAATCGGGGCTGGCGAACCAACCCCGACATCGTAATTTCGTTTATTGGCAATCGACGATTATTCGTCGCCACCTTCACGCGGCGGCATCGGCGCTGCGCCGCCACCACCTTGTTGTTGTGAACGGCGGCCCAATTGACGGCGCGGTGCACCCTGACCACCCGGCTGGCCGTTTCCGCCACCCTGATTTTGGTGCGGACGGTTTCCGCCGCCTTGATGCCCTTCGGCCATGTTTCCGGCGTTGTCATCATCTTCCGGTCCGTTGTCACGGCGACGGGATGAACGATGCGGCGGGATCGGCAACGGGCGCGATGCCATTTGATCACGTTCGCTGGTCGCGATTTCAATTTCCAGACGTGCGGCAACTTTGCGCAGTTCATGGATCGCTTCCTGCAGTTTCTCGCGCGCGTCCAGATCCTTTTTGTTTCCGGCCCAGGTTTCATAAACCTTGATGCAAGTATCCGCGGTGTCGCGCAAACGTTTGTCGATTTCGTCCATACCCTGAACTCCTGATTGTCGGGGAAAATAAAGCCCGGGCCACGTGGCCGGGGGCTTGGAAAGATTAGGCAAGGATACCCCTGCGGTCCGAAAACCGCAAGGGTTTCCAAAATCACTCAGCTTTGGCCGAAAATATTGTTAATTTGCTGGCCCACACGCACGAATGTCGTGCGTTTTGACAATTCCTTCAGCTTGGTCGCACCGACATAGGTACAGGCCGAGCGAATCCCGCCCAGAATATCCTGCAACGACTCGGTCACATCCCCGCGATACGGAACACGCACGGTTTTACCTTCGCTCGCGCGATATTTGGCAACGCCACCGACGTGCTTTTTCATCGCTGTGTCACTGCTCATGCCATAGAAGGTTACGAATTTGTGGCCGTCTTCATCCACCACATCACCTTCGCATTGATCGTGCCCGGCCAGCATACCGCCCAACATCACGAAATCGGAGCCCGCACCAAATGCTTTGGCCAAATCACCCGGCACCGTGCAACCACCATCACCGCACACCAGACCGCCCAAACCGTGCGCCGCATCGGCGCATTCGATAATGGCGGACAACTGCGGATACCCAACACCGGTCATTTTACGCGTCGTGCAAACACTGCCCGGGCCAATGCCAACCTTCACCACATCCGCACCGGACAGGATCAGTTCCTCGGTCATTTCACCCGTTACAACGTTGCCCGCCATAATGGTCGTGGTCGGCAATTTGTCGCGCATGCGCTTAATGAAATCAACGAACGGTTGGGAATAGCCGTTGGCAACGTCAATGCACAAACGGTCCAGCTTCGCGCCCGCAGGGGTTTTCAGGAATTCTTCCAGTTTTTCCTGGTCCTTTTCGCTCACGCCGATGCTGTACCATGCGTTTGCGGATTCAGCCGTGCCAAAAAATTCAACCAGCTGGTCCAACGCATAATGTTTATGCAGCGCCACGGTCAGGCCATCACCCTGGACGTGGAATGCGCGGGCCATCGCCATCGTGCCAACGCCATCCATGTTTGCGGCAATCACCGGAATGCCATGGAATGATTTTTTGCTCCATTTGAAATCATAGTCGCGGCGAATATCAACATCGCGGCGGCTGGCCAACGTGGACCGTTTCGGACGGATCAAAACGTCTTTGAAATCCAGCTTCAGATCTTCTTCGATACGCATGGTCTTTTACCCTCTATTGTTACGCGCGGATTGTTCAGTTTTTAAAGAAGGACGACGCGACATCGCGCACAGCAACCTTGCGCTTGATTTCGCTTTCGGCCCGTTCAATTTCGGATTTAAGATCGGAGATATAAGTGTGCAGCTCCTCGATCGAGAGGGGCTCCAGGTTCTTCTTCTGGCCGCCGGGTTTTTTCCGGGGCTCGAGATCATCATCAAACATGGTTCAAAACCGGCTGTTTCACCGTTAATATGGGCGTTCCGGTGGCACACCATAAGGCAAACAGGGACGCAAATGCAACAAAACATGAAAGCCGTTGAAATTCAGGGGTTTGGCGCCCCCGATGTTCTGAAAATCGCATCCCGCCCGGTGCCAAACCCGGTTTCGGGGGAGGTTTTGGTCCGTGTCATGGCCGCCGGGGTCAATCGCCCGGACCTGCTTCAACGCATGGGAAAATACCCGCCCCCACCCGGGGTCAGCGATATTCCGGGGCTGGAAATTGCGGGCGAGATTGTTGAAAGCCACCACCCCGATTGGGGCGTGGGCGACCGGGTTTGCGCCCTGCTCGCCGGGGGTGGTTACGCCGAATATGCGGTTGTGCCGGGCGGGCAATGCCTGCCCGTTCCACATGGATTGAATATGGTTCAGGCCGCCGCCCTGCCCGAAACCGCCTTTACCGTGTGGAACAACGTATTCGTGCGCGGGCATTTAAAGGCGGACGAAACAGTGTTGATCCATGGCGGATCATCCGGGATTGGCACCACCGCCATTCAAATGGCCAAAGCATTGGGCGCACGCGTTGTCATCACCGCTGGCAATGATGATAAATGCGCCGCCTGCATCAAACTGGGCGCGGATATTGCCATCAATTACAAGACACAGGATTTCGTTGCCGAAATTGCAAAAATCGGTGGCGTTGATGTCATCCTCGATATGGTCGGGGGCGATTATGTGCCGCGCAATCTGGATTGCCTGAAACTGGATGGTCGCCATGTCAGTATTGCCAGCCTGAACGGCGCGAAGGCCGAAATCGACATCCGCACCATCATGCAAAAGCGTATCATCATGACCGGGTCCACATTGCGTCCGCGCAGCGTGGAGGAAAAATCATCCCTCGCCCACGGATTGCGCACCAATATCTGGCCATTGATCGAAGCCGGGAAAATAACCCCCTTGATCCACGCCACATTCCCCCTGGCCGATGCGGCGAAGGCCCACGCCCTGCTGGAATCCGGGAATATGGCCGGGAAAATCGTGCTGGAAACCTAAAAAATAAATTATGTAAAAATATAAAAGCTGGCGATTCCCCCTGCCCTGCCTTATAGTCCCTGCTATTCCCGACAGTTTGAATTGATGTCGAGAGTGGGCCTCTGAAACACGGGGTCGCGCTACAGGACCCCTTTATTGGAGATTGAAATGGCTGAAAAACACGTTGTATCCGGCTTGCTGATGCCGAAGGCGACCGCCGTATGGATGATTGAAAACACTCTGCTGACCTTCGGCCAGATTGCCGATTTCACCGGTCTGCACGAAATTGAAATTCAGGCTCTGGCCGACGAAGAAGTGGGCCGCGGCATTGTTGGCCGTAACCCGGTCGAAAACCATGAGCTGACCCAGGACGAACTGGACAAAGCCACGGCGGATTCCAACTACCGCATGAAAATGGCCCGCACCGACCTGCCGACCGTGAAACTGCGCGCCAAGGGCCCGCGCTACACCCCGGTATCCAAACGCGCCGACAAACCGGATGCGATTGCTTATATCCTGAAACACCACCCGGAAATCAGCGATGCGCAAATCTGCAAACTGGTTGGTACGACGAAGCCGACGATTGATGCCGTGCGCACCCGGTCCCACCCGAACAGCGCGAACCTGCGCCCGCGTCACCCGGTTGATCTGGGCCTGTGCACCTATGCCGAACTGGAAGGCGCTTTGAAAAAGGGATTGAAAGCCGCCGGTAAAGACACCAGCGAGATCGAAGCCCAGAAACAGAAAATGTACGAAAGCCAGGAAAAAGACGAAAGCGCGGACAATTCATCCGGTTTCGATTTCTCCAACTTCGTCAACAAGACGGGCACGGATAACAATTCCGGCGAATAATCTTATCGCCCACTCGACATAAAAAAGCCCGCCAGAACCGGCGGGCTTTTTCTTTCATTCGGATGAGCGCCGTCAGGACGCTTGCCTCAGCTCCTCCATCTCATCCTTCAATCTCAGTTTCTCGGTTTTTAACCGTCTCGCCTCGCTATCAGTGAAGGCCGGGTGCTTATACGCCTCGTCCAGCCTGCGACAAATCTGCGCGTGGCGCGTTTGCAGGGCTTCCAGACGGCTTTTCATTGCACCGGACAATTCACGTTCTTGCGACATTCGTCAAACTCCCTCTTTCAACATCGATGACATCTTTTCACACACCAAACGATCATGGGTTTTTCAGACCCGGACCGGATTGTGCAAACGGACCATCCCCCGGCCCGACGCCCCTGCCTATCGCTTTTCAACGGATAAAGAAAACCCCCGGGCCAATCGCCATGCCGCGACATCACCCGGGGGAATTCGTCTTTAACCGTTTTCAAGAATAACCAGAGCCATAAGAGTCAGTATCTCACCATCGCATTAAAAAACGTTTAAACGCGCGGCTTTTCACTAGCCCCATTGAAATCGCAGAGAAAAAAAACAACCAGCCCCCATGTCTGGGGTACTGGTTGAGCAGGTGTTTGTGTGTGAGGAGGAACAAGATATTCCCAATTCCTATTCTATACAGAAGCCCGTTAACGCCCGTTAAACTTTAGATAAAATTTGAAATATCTCTGCCCTCCCTCCGATTGTCATTCCCGCGCAGGCGGGAATCCATGGTGCCTATACACACTCCGTATGGATTCCCGCCTGCGCGGGAATGACGACAGAAAAAAGGGCCCGCATAACCGGGCCCTTTTTTATTTTTGTTTCTTGATCGCGGATAATCTTACAGATCAAACACAACGCCCTGCGCCAACGGCAATGCGCTGGAATAGTTCACCGTTTGCGTTTGTCGGCGCATATAGGTTTTCCACGCATCGGAACCGCTTTCGCGGCCACCGCCCGTTTCTTTTTCACCGCCGAACGCACCGCCAATTTCCGCGCCGCTCGGCCCGATATTGACGTTGGCAATCCCGCAATCACTGCCCGCAGCGGACAGGAAGCTTTCCGCTTCGCGCACATCCATCGTGAAGATGCAGGACGAAAGACCTTGCGGCACGCCGTTTTGCAACGCGACCGCATCCTTCATGTCCTTATACGTCATGACATACAGGATCGGTGCAAAGGTTTCTTGCTTCACCACATCACTCTGCCCCGGCATGGAGACCAAAGCCGGACGAACGTAATAGCCACCACCCATGATGCCATCGCTGACACGATCGCCGCCGACCAGTACCTTGCCACCCTGCGCGCCTGCATTTTTCAATGCGGATTGCATGGCGGTGAATGATGCTTCGTCGATCAGCGGCCCAACCAGCGTTCCGGTTTCCAGCGGGTTGCCCACGCGCAGAGAGCCATAGGCCTTGGTCAAGGATTCCAGCAAACGATCACGCACGCTTTCATGCACGATCAAACGACGCAGGGACGTGCAACGCTGCCCCGCTGTGCCCACAGCCCCGAACAGAATGGCGCGAACCGCCATATCCAGATCGGCGCTCGGCGCCACGATCATTGCGTTGTTTCCGCCCAGCTCTAGCAAGGAACGGCCCAGGCGTTTCGCCACCACTTCTGCCACGGCGCGGCCCATCGGCACACTGCCCGTTGCACTGACCAGCGGAACATCGTGGTGTTCGACCAAAGCCCGGCCCACGTCACGGCCACCGACCAAGACCTGATTCAAACCATCGGGAATGGTATGGCCCGCCGCACGGAAGGCCTTCACCGCGCGGTCAAACACGGCCTGACACGCAATCGCCGTCAACGGTGTTTTTTCAGACGGCTTCCAGATCACCGGATCGCCGCAAACAAACGCCAGCGCGGCATTCCATGCCCACACAGCCACAGGGAAGTTAAACGCCGTAATCACGCCGACAGTGCCCAGCGGGTGCCAGGTTTCACGCATATGGTGGCCCGGACGTTCAGATTGGATGGTCAGACCGTAAAGCTGGCGTGACAGACCGACGGCGAAATCGCAAATATCGATCATCTCCTGCACTTCGCCCAGCCCTTCGGACAGGATCTTGCCGCATTCCAGCGTGACCAGGCGGCCCAGATCGTCCTTCACGGTGCGCAATTCCATACCCAGCAGGCGCACAAATTCGCCACGCACCGGGGCCGGAACCGTTTTCCATTGTTCAAAGGCAGCTTGCGAAACCTTGATCGCCTTTTCGACATCGGATGTTTTGTGCTGGGGCACCATGCCGATCACGGCCCCATCCACCGGCGAGCAAACTTTCAGATCGCCGCCGTTAAAAGCCTTGTCCGCAACGCCCAGCGCGGACAAAATCCGCGCCACTTCGGCTTTGCTGTCATTGATTTGTGTAACATTTCGCATGGCATCCCCCATGATGATCTCCCCTGTTTTTAGTTATTATAGAACGAAAGCTTAAATGCCCCACTCGACGGCACGGTTCGGATTGTCCAGATCGCCTTCGGATGCGCTGGATTGATCACGATCGACCAGAGCCTGCGCCTTGGCTATCTTATCCTTTTCCGGGCGCAAACGGCTGGTCCGCAGCTGACCTTTTTGTTCCAGCAACGGATAGGCGACGGTGCACATATAGCTGTTCACACGGCGGTAGTCGCGGATGATGTCCAAGTGCATGCTGGACGTTGCGATCGTTTCAGGAACAGCATCGCGCAAACGTTCAATATGCGCCGTCATGGCCTCTTGCTCAGCCTTACGCAGGACTTCCTTTCCTTCAACCATTTTGCGGGCCAGGCGAATGTCGCCGGATACGAATACAGTCTGCGCCAGACGAATACTTTCCAGCACCAGATTGTGGATGTGTTCAATCTCCTCCAACCCCTCTTGCGAGAAACTCTTCTGTGCGCGGATTTTTTTCAGCGCCATCGGCATGATGTTCTTATCAATCACATCGCCCGCATGTTCCAGGTTGGTGGAAAAGGTCAGCGTCTGCACATAACGGGAGGCCTCGTCCGGGTCCATCGCGCTCTGGCTCAACCGCGCCATATAGGCTTTGATCGATTTGTAAATATCATCGACCACGTTGTCCTGCTCCTTGATCCGGTTGACCAGGGCTTCGTTGTTGCCTTTCAGGCTGCGGAACGTGTCTTCCATCATTTTTTCAAGGATGTCAGCCATACGCAACGTTTCACGGGCGGCAGAGGCCAATGCAATCGTTGGCGTATCCATGGATTTTGTATCCAGATACCGCGGACGACCCGGGTCATCCTCCGCCGGACGGTCCGGCATCAATTTGTACGCGGCTTTGGCCACCCATCCGGTAAACGGGATAAAGGCAATCGCCAATACAACGTTAAAAGCCATGTGGAAATTCACCACCGCACGGGACGGATCGTCGCCCAGTAATGCGGCGTTTTTCATGACCAGCCCCATCAACGGCATAAAGGCCACAACACCGATCAGACGCATCAGCAAATTGCCCACCGGAACACGCGCGGCCTCTGGTCCCTCGCGCATGGTGGCCACCAGCGGCGCAATGGTTCCGCCCAGGTTCACACCCAGCACCATCATCAAGGCCAGTTCGAACGGCAAAACGCCCCCGGCCACAAACGACACCAGCAACAGCACAATCGCCAGTGACGAATGCGCCATCCATGTCAGCAAGGCCGCAACGACGACCGACAAAATCGGATCTTTTTCCAGCGCCACAAGAACAACGCGCAGGGTTTCGGAATGCTGCATGGGACCCGATGCAACCTTGATCGCGCCCAGCGCAAACAGCATCATGCCCAGACCCAGCAGCAATTTGCCGATATGCTGGCCTTTGCCCGTATCTTCAAAGATGGTGTAGATAATATAGCCCGTCAGCATCAACAGCGGCGCAAACCATGACAGATCAAAAGACAGCAGCTGGGCCACAACGGTCGTGCCCACATCCGCGCCCAGCATCACAGCCAGACCAGCGGCCACAGTAATCAGCCCCCGGCTGGCGAAAGACGCAATAATCATCGCCGTCGCGGTCGAGCTTTGCAGCAGCGCGGTCACACCGATCCCGGACAGGAAGCTGAGAAAACGATTGCCCGTGCTGGCCGAAACCACCTTGCGCAAATTCGCCCCAAAGGCCCGGGTGATGCCCGTGCGCACCATGCGCAGCCCCCACAGCAAGAGGCACACACCGCCAATAATATTAATAAGTACCAACGTCGGGGTCATAGTCCGCCTTAAGTCACGCAAGAGGGGTCAAAATATGCAAAATTGCACAGAATGGACGATCATCCATCGCAAGAACGGCGATTTTATGGCCTTAGGATTGCTTTTTATAAGCGCCGCTCCGAACCGGAGATATTAGGGCGGAATAGCGCCCTGCGCAAGGAATGGACAAGATGCAGCACAGCAATCCAAGGGGTGCAGATGTTATGCAAAAAGCTAGAACCCCGCCCCCGGCTGGGACAGGTAGATCAGCTCGTCCGCCGTACTCTCCCGCCCCAAAACCGCATTGCGGTGAGGAAAACGCCCGAAACGTTCGATCACATCACGGTGGCGCAGCGCATACTCGTACCCCAGCGGGTCATCATCCCGCATCGTTGCAAACAATTCCACGGCCCGGTTCTGGTCCTCCATGGATTCGCTATGTTCAAACGGCAGGTAGAGAAAGCGTCGCTTAATCACGGGCAGAATCTGGTCAAACCCCCGCATGATGCCCAGGCGGGCCGTCTTCAAGGCTTTCGCATCCGTGGCAAAAGCCTCGGCACTGTCGCGGAACATGTTACGCGGAAATTGATCCAGAACCAGACACAGCGCCAGGCACCCATCCGCATCACTGGCCCAATGGTCGCACACGCCATCGCGTGCCATCGTGTAGGCCAGACGAAAGCGGTCGCGAATGGATTGGTCGAAATCGGGATTTTTCTGGAACCATTGCACGGGTTCCGTTTCAGAAAACCAGAAATGCAGAATATCCTGTTTGCTGTCGCGCATAAAAACCCCAAAAGGGCCGGAACATCATACTCCGGCATTATTTCTTGGGGGCTGACTCGCTCGCGGAAAGACTGGCAATCACCTTCTTTTCCATCCGCGCCGCCACCCATGACAGAACGATGGCAGGCAGGAACGGGATAATCAACATCAAAACCACGCTGGGCTGGGTCATGGTTGAAAAGAAGCTGCCTTCAAAATTGCTCAGATACAGGCTCACGAAGATGAATACCCCCGTCAACGCAAAAATTAACGCGAACAACCTGTAAAGGCGGGCTTTGGCGAGGGTGACTTTTGCTTGCATTGGCTGGTTCATTGGGCTCCAGAGACATTTCGTATTTTACTAATATACCAGACAAATATTAACATTTCATGCCACTTTTAACATTTGGATCAGCTACCTGAAGGAAAAAGGGCGGAAGCCTGCGCCCCCGCCCTTTTAAAATTCTGTTCAAAATAACGATCTTAGTGAACCGAAGACCAGATTTTACGCTTCACGGCATACGCCACACCGGTAAAGACCAGCAGGAACAGGAACGCTTTCAAACCTGTTTGCTTACGCACTTCCATCTTCGGCTCGGCCGCCCACTCCAGGAAATGGGCAACGTCCTTGGCATATTGATCCACGGTCTGGTTGGTGCCGTCCTCATACGCCACCTGACCATCGATCAGCGGGGCCGGCATGGCAATGATGTGGCCCGGCATGTACGTGTTCCAATGCTGGCCCGGCAGCAACGTCGTCCCTTCCGGGGCCTCTGCATATCCGGTCAGAATGGCGTGAATATAATCCGGACCACCTTTACGCGCCTTGGCGATCAAGGACAGGTCAGCAGGCAGCGCACCGTTATTCACCGATTTTGCCGCGTTCTCGTTCGGGTACGGGTTTTTGAAACGATCGCTCGGGCGGCCCGCGCGTTCGAACATTTCACCCTCTTCGTTCGGACCATCGGTAATCATGTAAGATGCGGCAATCGCCTTGATCTCACCTTCGCTGTATCCCAGCGCGGCCAGATCACGATAGGACAGGCGGTTCATCCCGTGGCATGCCGAGCATACTTCGCGATAGACCTGAAAACCGCGCTGCAGGGATGCCCGGTCATAGGTACCGAAAATCCCATTCGACGACCAGTCCACTTTCGGCGGCTCAACCGCCTCGCTCGCCGCCAGAGCCGGGGCCGACACACCCATAACCAAAGCCGCAAAGCCGGCCAGAATAAATGTTTTACGCATCATAATTCTCTCTCCAGCCTTTTAGTGGGACTGCTTCGCCAGGACGGCTTCGTTAATGCTGTTCGGCAGATCTTCCGCCACTTCCTTGCGTGACAACCACGGCAGGATGACCAAGAAGAACACGAAGTAGTACGTCGTGCAGATCTGTCCCAGAATGACCCAGATTCCTTCCGGCAATTGCGCGCCGACGTAACCCAGAACCAGGAACGACACCACCAGCAGCATCAGGAACTTGCGATACAGCGGACGGAAACGCGCGCTGCGGACCGGATGGGAATCCAGCCACGGCAGTACGAACAGAACCGCAATCGCACCGAACATTGCAATCACACCACCCAGCTTCGCCTCGATAAAGACAATGTCGGTGAACGGGATGCCAATATCAAACGTGATCGCACGCAGAATTGCGTAGAACGGCAGGAAGTACCATTCCGGAACAATGTGCGCCGGTGTTTGCATCGGGTTGAACGGAATGTAGTGATCCGGGTGCGCCAGCAGGTTCGGTGCAAAGAATGTCACACCGACATAGCACAGCAGGAACACGCCCAGGCCAAACGTATCTTTCGATGTGTAATACGGATGGAACGGCAGGGTATCCTGCGGCCCTTTCACATCAATACCCAGCGGGTTGTTCGAACCCGTAACATGCAAAGCCCAAACGTGAATACCGACAACGGCAAAAATCACGAACGGCAACAGGTAATGCAGGGCAAAGAAACGGTTCAGGGTCGGGTTATCAACCGTGAAACCACCCAGCAACAAGGTGTGGATGGAATCACCAACCAGCGGAATGGCAGTGAACAGGCCGGAAATAACCGTCGCGCCCCAACCACCCATCTGTGACCACGGCAGGGTGTAACCCATGAACGCCGTCGCCATCATCAACAGGAAGATTATAACGCCGAGAATCCACAGCAGCTCGCGCGGCTTCTTGTACGACCCGTAATACATGCCACGGAAAATGTGAATGTACACGGCGATGAAGAAGAAGGATGCACCGTTCATGTGCAGGTAACGCAACATCCAGCCCCAGTTCACGTCACGCATGATGCGCTCAACGCTGCTGAATGCGTGGTCCTGGTGCGGGGTGTATTGCATGGCCAGGAAAATCCCGGTCAGGATCATGGTGACCAGCATCACCATGGCAATCGCACCAAAGTTCCAGAAATAGTTGAAGTTCTTCGGTGTCGGGAAAACGCCGTATTCCTTATTCATGATCGTGAAGATCGGAAGACGGGAATCAACCCACTCAATAACCGGATTTTCAAACGGGGCGCGGTGTCCGCTGGCCATGATGTTTACTCCATGCTCTCTTTTAAATTATTAACCGATGCGAATGAGGGTGTCGGACAGGAACGTATATTCCGGGACAACCATGTTCTTAGGCGCGGGGCCCTTGCGAATACGACCGGACTGGTCATAGTGCGAACCATGGCACGGGCAGAACCATCCGCCGAACTCGCCATGCGGGTCGGTTTTCTTCTGGCCCAGCGGCACGCAACCCAGGTGCGTACAGATCCCGACAATCACCAGCCATTCCGGCTTTGTCGCACGATCTTCGTCCGTTTGCGGATCGCGCAAGGACGACACATCCACCGCGCGCGCGGCTTCAATTTCTTCTGCCGTACGGTGACGAATGAACACCGGCGTACCACGCCACGTCACGGTGATGGATTGCCCCACTTCAACCGGGGACAAATCCACTTCCGTGCTGGCCATCGCCAGCGTGTCCGCTGCCGGGTTCATCGAGTCGATAAACGGCCAGGAGAAGATCCCCGCCCCCACCGCGCCGAATGCTCCGGCGGTCAGGAACAGGAAGTCGCGGCGTGTGCCGCCTTTTGAATCTTTATCTGAAGGATGCGTCGCGCTGTGTGTACTCATGGCCTACGGGTCCGAAAATTGATGGGTCTAGACGTCTTTTTTTGAATAGTTTCAATCGTGAAACCATCCAGCGATTTACCTTTTATAGCGGCCGGATGCAAGCCCCCTTCCATCCCCTCTGGACGGTTATGCAACATACTCTTATATAGGGAACATGATCCGCATCGCCCTGTACCAACCCGATATTCCGCAAAATACTGGCGCCATGATGCGCCTGGCCGCCTGTATGGGGGTTGGGCTGGACGTCATCGAACCCACCGCTTTCCCTTGGGATGAGCGGAAAATCCGCCGTGGCGCGCTGGATTATATTGATCATATCGACCTGACCCGGCACGGGGACTGGACCGCCTTTTTAAAACATTATGAAAATCAAAACCGTCGCATTGTCCTGATGACCACCAAGGGCGCCATTCCCTACACCGCCCACGAATTTCGCGCCGATGACATCTTATTGGCCGGGTCGGAAAGCTCCGGCGTGCCCGACCACGTCCATGACCGCGCCGATTCCCGAATCATCATCCCGATGCGCCCGGGCCTGCGCTCGCTCAACGTGGTCAACGCCACGTCGATGATTTTGGGCGAGGCGTTGCGGCAGACAAACAACGTCTTCATTGAAGAACGCCCCACCGTACAGAGTGAATGACAATAAGTTGCAATACCATAATGCATCTTGAAATCACACTGCTGCGGGCGTAGGTTTTGCGCATGATGAAAACAGCTTCCGCCACGACAGAAAACCATTCCCAAATCGAACAACGCAAGGCCGCCGCCGCCGCGTGGTTTGAAAGCTTGCGTGATCAAATTTGCGCCGCGTTTGAATCGATTGAAGATGATTGCGCCTTCCCCGATGCCAACCGCGCACCCGGCCGGTTTGAACGCAAACCATGGGACCGCATGAACGATGACGGTACACCCGGCGGGCGTGGCGAAATGTCCATCATGCGTGGCCGCGTATTTGAAAAAGTTGGTGTGAATATTTCCACCGTGCACGGTCACTTCTCGGAACAATTCCGTGCGCAGATTCCCGGTGCCGCAAACAATGACGGCGCGTTCTGGGCCAGCGGCATTTCATTGGTTGCCCATATGCAGAACCCGCATGTGCCCGCCGTCCACATGAACACCCGCATGATCGTCACATCGAAAAGCTGGTTCGGCGGTGGCGCGGATTTGACGCCGATGTTTTTTGAAAACCATGCGTCCGATGGCGCGGATTTTCATGCCGCGTTCAAAACGTGCTGCGATAAACACGATCCCGCCTACTATCCGAAATTCAAGGAATGGTGCGACGAATATTTCTTCCTGCCTCACCGCAACGAACCGCGCGGATTGGGCGGCATCTTCTATGACTACCTCAACAGCGGCACAGTAGATGGCAACATCATTCGCGATTCATGGGAGGAAGACTTTTCCTTTACCCGTGATGTGGGCCAGACCTTCCTGTCCATCTATCCGCAAATTGTCCGCCGTCATATGAACACGCCATGGACCCCCGCCGACCGCGAACACCAACGCATGCGTCGGGGCCGTTACGTGGAATTCAATTTGCTGTATGATCGCGGCACGCAATTCGGGCTGAAGACCAATGGCAATACCGAAGCCATTTTGATGTCCCTGCCCCCCGATGTAACCTGGCCTTGAGTAAATCGTCATCCCGGCGAAGGCCGGGATCTTCCAGCCAGAAGGGAAAAAGACCCCGGCCTTCGCCGGGGTGACGCCAAAACAGAAAGAGAAGAGGACCACACCATGCGCACCGCCATTATGACATTACTCTCCGCCAGCGTCTTTGCCGTATCCGTCGGCTTCGCTGGCCATGCCGTGCAGCAGGGGTTGAAACAATTCCGTCAGGCGGATCGTTACGTCACGGTGAAGGGACTGTCCGAACGGAATGTCGTGGCCGATGTGGCCGTCTGGCCCCTGCCCATTCTGGCAACGGGCGATGATCTGGCTGCGGTACAAGCCAACATTGACGATGCGACGACCAAGGCCCGTACATTCCTGATCACACAGGGTTTTGATGAATCGGAAATCAAAATCCAGAAAACCGAAGTGACCGATTTGCTGGCGCAGGCCTATCGCTCTGGCGATACGGGACAGGCCCGTTACATCATTCGCCAGTCGCTGGCCGTTGAAACGCCGAAAATCGCCGCCGTTCTGGCTGCGCAAGGCAAAATCGGCGAATTGTTCAAACAAGGCGTTGTCGTTGAATCGTCACAGGCGAAATATGTCTATAAAGGCCTGAACAGCATCAAGCCGGAAATGATCGCCGAAGCCACCCAAAACGCCCGTCAGGGGGCCGAACAATTCGCCAAGGATTCCCAAGCGACATTGGGCGGGATCAAAACGGCATCGCAAGGCCAGTTCCAGATCATGCCCGCCGATTCCGAATTCCAGTATGAAGAAGGTCAAAGCCCGAACAAAAAAATCCGCGTCGTAACCACGGTGCAGTACGATTTGTTCCAGAAGTAAGCCTTAGGGAAACTCCCGGCGATTAGAGCTTCGCCGCCTCATCCTTCACCCGGGCGCGGCAGGCGGATTCGTTCGGGCGGAAATCTTCTGCAATCCACCATTCTTCGATGGTTTTCAGAATGCGGCCCACATCCGGCCCGCGTTCAACACCCGCCTTCATCACATCGTCACCCGTGATCGGCAAAGTTGGCGCACGCCAATTTTTCAGAACGTCAACATCCGACGCTGCGGGTTCCGTCCCCGCCATGGCGTGGTGGACCAGATGGGCCTGTAACGCCGCGCGGTTGCCGAAGCGATAGATGACCTCGTGCGCCTTCATGTTCGCCGCAGCCGCCAAAACCTTTAGAATCAGAATCAAATCACCGCGCAAAGCATTTGAAAACACAATATATTTATCGAATTGGTCAACCCAGTTTGGCTGAGCATTTGCGGCCACAGCCATGCGCGCCGCCAGATCGGGGGCCGCATACATATTTTGTAATTTTGCCAAGGCATTAAGGCGCAAAGCCTGATATTCCGGATGCACGAAATCCCGCATCACGCCGTTTTCAAACATCAAGCCCAGAATGCCCGCCGGATGATCGACCATCAGGATGCGAACCATCTCCTGTGTGATGCGTTCGCGGGACAAGGTGCCGATTTTATCCGTCCCCCCACGACACGCGGCCAACGCCGCCGCATCGGGCGAAGTCCCCGCCCCATAAAGCGCATAAAACCTGAAGAAACGAAGGATTCGCAAATGATCTTCCGCTACACGCTGGCTCGCATCACCCACAAATACGATCCGGTGCGTTTCGAGGTCAGAGAGCCCTTTTCCCGTCGGGTCGTAGATATTCCCGTCCGCATCGGCCAGCAATGTGTTGATGGTAAAATCACGCCGCGCGGCGTCTTCGCGCCAATCATCGGTGAAGGCCACCACCGCCCGCCGACCATCCGTTTCAACATCCCGGCGCAACGTGGTGATTTCAAAAGGCTTTCCGTCCACCACAGCCGTCACGGTGCCATGATCAATCCCCGTCGGGATCACGCGCACGCCTTGCGCCTCTAACCGGCGAGTCACGGCCTCCGGTTTATGCACAGTGGCCAGATCCATATCCCCCGGGGGCAAGCCAAGCAACGTATTACGGACACACCCGCCGACGAACAACACTTGCGGGTCCACCGCGCCCGTATCGGTCAGCGCATGGAAAACAACCTGCACGGCCCGGTCTTTCATCCAGGCGGTCGGCGGAATGGTGCGTTCAGGATTAAGCATAAGATTCTCTAGATTGTTCCCAAAACATGATCGACCCCGCCGCTGCGGATGATCAAATGACCATCCCGCTCCACCGCCAGATCAACGAAGGCATAATACACGGCCCGGTCCAGCCGCGCCATCAGGCCGTCACGCACCATAATATAGGGCACGATCGCCCCGGCCAACGGTTCGGGACGCAGTTCAAGCGGATGATCCGCCCCCATCACCACCACATCCCCCATATTAGTCGTCAGCGTTATGACATCGCCCTGTATGTCATAACCAACAATGAGGAACGGCACATCCTCAACCTCAACCGGATATTTTTCAAACGGGGTCCGCAGCCAATATCGCCCCTTGTCATCCAGTTTCAGCGCCCGGTCGGAAAACAGCCGGGCCAGTGCCGCGCGGCGGATTTCCGCCCCATCATGGAACCACCGCCCGTCATAGGCGATACGGAACAAAGGCCGCCCGTCATTATCGTAAAATGCTGATTTTTCTGTGCTCATTCCGGGATTTAGCGCGTGGCCGCCTTTTTTTTGCCCCGCCGGGGGATTACAATGGAATCAATCCTTTGAAACAGAATTATAGCCTTAAGCCGCCCCGGATCAAAACCCGGGCCTTTTGACCCAAGCCATGGAGCCATGCCGTGAGTGAGATCGCAACCGCCCGCCCGAACATCGACAAAGATCTGGACGATGCCGCCCGCCGTTTGAAGGACGCGAAACGCGAAATCGGGTCCGTGATTTACGGGCAGGAAAACGTCATCGATAAAATCCTGATCACGATTTTGTCCGGTGGTCACGTGCTGCTGATCGGTGTGCCGGGTCTGGCCAAAACATTGATGGTCGATACGGTCGCCCGCGTGATGGGTTTGGATTCCGCCCGTATTCAATGTACGCCCGATTTGATGCCGTCGGACATTCTGGGGTCCGAGGTGTTGGAGGAAGACGAGGACGGAAAACGCCATTTCCGCTTTATCGAAGGTCCGGTCTTTACCCAGTTCCTGATGGCCGACGAAATCAACCGCGCGTCCCCGCGCACGCAATCGGCGTTGTTGCAGGCGATGCAGGAAAAATCGGTCACCGTTGCCGGTAAACCCCATAAACTGCCCCACCCGTTCCACGTTCTGGCGACCCAGAACCCGATTGAACAGGAAGGCACCTACCCCCTGCCGGAAGCACAGTTGGACCGCTTCCTGATGCAGATCGATGTGGATTACCCCGGCCTGGCCGCCGAACGGGAAATGTTGCTGGCCACCACATCGAACCGCCGCGCCGAAGCCAAAGCCGTGTTCGAACCCGCCGATCTGGAAGATTTGCAAAAACTGGTGCGTGATATGCCCGTGGGCGAAAGCGTGGTTGAGGCCATTCTGACCCTCGTCCGCCGTGGCCGCCCCGGCGATGGCGCGCCGGATCTGGTGAATGAATATGTCGCATGGGCACCGGGTCCGCGCGCGGCACAATCATTGATGCTCGCTTGCCGCGCGCGCGCGTTGCTGGATGGGCGCAGCGCGCCGTCGGTTGATGATGTCATCGATCTGGCCGGACCGATTTTGAAACACCGCATGGCCCTGAATTATCAAGCCCGCGCCAACGGTGTTACATTGTGGACCATCATCGATAAAATGACCGAAGGCCTGTAACACCCATGGCCAACCCCGCCAGCCCCTCCACGCCCGATAAAAAGCGCGCGACATCCGCCACCGTGCGTGGGCGTGATCTGCTGACCTTGCTACAAAAATTGCGGCAACGGGGGGAAGACGCCTCCGAAGCCCTGCCCGCGTTGATCGCCGCCGCCGAACGCGCGACGGCCAGCCTGATCGGTGGTGAACACCGCCAGCGCCGCGCCGGGTCCGGTGAAAATTTCTGGCAGTTCCGCGAATACCAATCCAACGACCGCCCGCAAGACATTGACTGGCGCCAGACGGCCAAGGGCGAACGCGTGTTCGTCCGGCAAAAGGAATGGCAAACGGCGCAGACCGTTTTATTCTGGGTCCAGAATGATGCCGGGATGCATTTCCGGTCATCCATCAACCTGCCCAGCAAATTTGAATCCGCTGTGACGCTCTGCCTCGGCCTTGGCATGATGCTGACCAAGTCCGGGGAGCAAATTGGCCCGCTGGACGGGTCGATCCGCGTGGGGCGCGGGGAACAGGGCGTGCAATCGCTCGGCCTGGCCCTGCTCGCGGAAAAACGCCGTGCCGCCGAACATGCCTTGCCCCACCCGGACACGGTCACGCCCAACGCATCCATTGTTCTGTGCGGTGATTTTCTGGGTGATCCCGATGAACTGGACCGCAATTTAACGGCCATCGCCGGGCAACAACGCCACGGCGTTTTGGTGCAGGTACTGGACAATGCCGAACGCACATTGCCATGGACGGGCCGCGTGATTTTCACCGGCATGGGCGATGACGCGCTCGAAACCATCGAAAATGTCGACAGCATTCGCGAAGAATACCGCACGCGGCTGGACAATCATCTGGATGCGGTGCGCCGCGTGGCCCGCCGCCACGGCTTTGAATGGGTGTTGCACGACACATCCCTGCCCGCATCGACCACATTGGCACAAATCTGGGGCGCATTATCCCCCCACGGTGATACGGAGCGTATGGTATGAGCGCATGGCTGTCCGCACTCTCCGGCCTGACCTTTATCAACCCGTGGATTTTGGCGGGGCTGGCGGCGTTGCCCGTTTTGTGGTTCCTGTTGCGCGTTATTCCGCCGTCCCCGAAAATTGTCCGCCTGCCCACCGTGCGGTTTATGGCGGGGCTGAACCCCAGCGACCGCGTATCGGCCCACACGCCGTGGTGGATTTTGTTATTGCGCTTAATGATCGCCGCCTTGGTTTTGCTGGCGCTGGCGCGGCCCGTTCTGAACCCGGCGGAAAGTTTGAACCAATCCGGCATTATCCGCATTGTCATGGATAATGGCTGGGCCGCCGCCCAGACATGGACCGCGCAACAGGCCTCGGCCGAACAAATTCTGGACCGCGCGGCGCGCGACCGCCTGCCCGTGATTGTCATGACCACCGCGCCCGACCCGGGCAAGGTCCGCATTGGCATGTTGGGCCCCATGCCCGCCGGGGAGGCCCGCAATATGGTGCGCGGCCTGCACACCCGTCCATGGCCCGCCGATTATGCGGCCGTGGCCACCGCCGTGCGTGATGGCACAAAAACCAAGGACGCCATTCACACATATTGGATTGGGCACGGGTTGAATGATGGCACGCCCGCCAATGCCACCGCCCTGGCCCGCACATTGCAGGGCAATGGCAGCCTGACCTATCTGGAACCCGAGGCCGCCGCGCGCCCCGCCTTGCTCGTCTCGCATTTAAAACCGGGGCAGGATTTATCCGTATCCATTTCCACCGCCGCCGGAACCCCGGCGGGATTGCCCATGGCCGTTGATGCCTTGGGCGGTGATGGCCGGGTGTTGGAACGGGTCGATGTTTTAAGCGGCGATACGACCAGCACGGATGTGACCATTAAAATCCCGGAATCTTTACGGTCCCAAGTCGCCCGGATTCATCTGTCTGGCCGCCATGGTGCGGGTGGTTTGATTTTGCTGGATGATCAATTTGAACGCCGTATGGTCGGACTGGCCACAACGAAAGATGAAGGCACACGCGCGCCGTTGACCGATGCACCCTATTACCTGACCCGCGCTATCGAACCCTATGTCGAATTAAAAACCGGATCGATTGATGAACTGATCCAGGCCAACCCATCGGCCATTATCCTGCCCGATGTTGGCGCGATCCCGCCGGAAACATTGAATACGCTGGAAAACTGGGTAAAGGCTGGCGGGTTGTTGTTGCGCTTTGCCGGGCCGAATATGACGCAAGGTGAATCCTTCCTCACCCCCGCGCCGTTGATGCGTGGTGGGCGCGCGATGGATGGCGGGCTGACATGGGACAAGCCGCAAACATTGGCTCCGTTTGGTGATGAAAGCCCGTTCTACGGCCTCGATCTGCCCGCCGATATTGAAGTGCGCCGCCAGATTTTGTCCGCACCAGGGACAAGCGACGCCGTACGCGTCTGGGCCGCGTTGACGGATGGCACACCGCTGGTGACGGCGGCGTCACTGGATAACGGATTGCTGGTGATGGTGCACACAACGGCGTCACCGGAATGGTCCAATCTGGCCTTGTCCGGTTTGTATGTGCAAATGCTGCGCCGGGTGATTGCGCTGGCCGGAACGCCGATTACCAACACCCATGCCGACGGCACGCTGGAGCCGTTGCAAATTCTGGACGGTGATGGCCGTTTGCAAGCCCCGGACAGCACGGCGGAGCCGATTGACGCCCGCGCTTTTGATAAACAAATGCCCGATGCGCGCCACCCGCCGGGATATTACGGCCACGCCGGGGCAAAACGCGCATTGAATGTTGGCGAACGGGTTGGCCGCGTCGCGGCCATGCCGTCATTCCCCAACGGTGTCGTGCGTGGAACATTCACCGGCGGTACGGAAACCGACCTGATGCCCGCCTTGTTGGCCACGGCGCTGCTGCTGTTCCTGGCGGACTGGATCATCATGATGATTTTACAATCGCCGTTGATGATCGGCCTCAGCCGTATGGCGCGCAGTGGTGGCACGGCCATGATCATTCTGGGATTATCCTTCACCGCCACGCCTGCCCGTGCGCAAACAGCGATGGACTTCGCCAATGGCACATGGTTGGCCCATGTGCGCAGCGGCGACCCCACCCTCGACGCAGTCGCACGCAAGGGGCTGGAGAATATGGATTTCGTTTTGACCAACCGCACATCGGTGGAACCCGCAGGCGTGGTGATGGTTGACCCGGAGAAGGACGATTTGGCCTTCTTCCCCTTGCTATACTGGCCCATTGCCCCCTCCGCCCCGCCCGTATCGGACAAGGCGTTGAAGGCCATTCAATATTATCTGGATCACGGCGGAATCATCCTGTTCGACACGCGGGATCAGGGGGCCACCGTCGCCCTGCCCACGGGCGTTCCGGGCCGGAACCAGATTATCCTGCGCAATATGGTCGCGGGATTGAACGTGCCGCCGTTATCCATTGCGCCAGAGGATCATGTTCTGAAACGCTCCTTCTACCTGCTCGAATCCTTCCCCGGACGATACGACAGCAAGAATTTATGGGTTGAAGAACAAACCGCCATCGGCCGCGATGGCGTGTCATCCGTCATCGTCGGCGGAAATGACTGGGCCGCCATGTGGGCCGAGGGCGATCCCGAACGACCGACCATGTCCCAGGAAATGTCATACCGCTTCGGCGTCAATTTGATGATGTATGCGTTGACCGGCAACTATAAAGCCGATCAGGTTCACCTGCCCCATATTCTCGAACGGTTGGGGCAATGATATGAACCAGAGCGCATTGACCCTGCATTTCGCCCCCCTCCTGCCCGAACCCATCGTCTGGACTTTGGCCGGGTTGGTGGCGTTGTGCGTATTGGCCTCCATCTTCGTCTTCCGTCGTGGGCTAATCTGGCGCGGGCTGTGCGCCGGGGCGTTTGTTCTGGCCCTGCTCAACCCCGCCATGCTGGAAGAACAACGCGAAGCCGTACCCGATACGGTCGTGATCGTGGCCGATAAATCCGCCAGCCAGAATTTCAACAACCGCGCCGAGGTTACCAATGACGCGCTGGCCGGGCTGGACCAGTTTTTCAAGAATTACAGCGACATTGACGTACGGATCGTATCCGCCGGAAATGAACGCGACCGCGACACACGCCTGTTCTCCACGATTGATCAGGCATTGTCCGATATTCCGGTTCAGCGCCGTGCCGGGGTGATTATCCTGAGCGACGGGCAAATTCACGATGCCCCGCGTGACAACTCGCGCATCAAGGCCTTTGGCCCTGTCCACACACTCCTGACCGGATCGCGTGGCGAACGGGATCGGCAATTACAGATTATCGAAGCCCCGTCCTATGGCATCGTCGGCCAGACCGTGACCGTGAAGTTCCGCGTCACCGACAGCGGCGCCACGCCGTCCGACAATGAATATGCCACCCTGCTGATCCGCGCGAATGATGAAAAACCGGATATGCAGATGGTACCGGTCAATACGGATCAAACCGTGACGTTTAACGTCGCCCATGCGGGGCAGAATATTCTGGATCTAGAAGTGTCCCCCCTGCCCAGTGAAATCACGGCGGCCAATAACCGTATTCCGTTGATCGTCAATGGCGTGCGGGATCGGTTGCGCGTGTTGCTGGTGTCCGGGTATCCCTATGCCGGGGAACGGACATGGCGGGATTTTCTGACCTCCGACCCCGGTGTCGATCTGGTCCACTTCACTATTCTGCGTGAACCGCAGAAGCTGGACATGACGCCGCAACATGAAATGTCGCTGATTGCATTCCCGTTCCGGGAATTGTTTGAACTAAAACTCTATAATTTCGACCTGATCATTTTTGACCAGTACACGATGAACAAGGTCCTGCCGAATTTCTATTTCGCCAATATTGCGCGGTACGTGCAGGAAGGTGGCGCAGTGCTGGAGGCCAGCGGCCCATCCTTCGCCGGAGAGAACTCGCTCTATCAAAGCGTTCTGAACACGATCCTGCCCGGTGAACCGACGGGGCGTGTGATTGAGAAGGAATTTACCCCCGGCCTGACCGATCTGGGTCTGCGCCATCCTGTTACCCAGCATTTGCTGGACAATAAGGATGCAAAGGAAACGCCGTGGGGCCCGTGGATGCGCCAGACGGAGCTGAAACCCAAAAGCGGCGATGTCCTGATGAACGGGGCCAATAATTCGCCCCTGCTGATCCTCGACCGCGTCGGTAAAGGACGCGTGGCGCATCTGGCCAGTGAACAGATCTGGCTGTGGTCGCGTGGCTTTATGGGCGGCGGACCCCATGCGGATCTGCTGCGCCGTTTGGCCCACTGGCTGATGAAGGAACCGGATCTGGAAGAAAACGCATTGGTGATTACCGCCGATGGCGGCGACGTCGTCATTCAGCGTCGCAATCTGCACAACGCCCTGAACACCGTCACGTTGCGCCACCCGGATGGCAAAGCCGAAGACGTGACATTGAAACAGGGTGAAGATGGATGGTTGTCCGCCCGTGTCACGGCCAGCCAACCGGGCGTTTACAGCGCCGAAGATGAAACGCAAAAACGCTTCGCCGTGATTGGTGAATTAAACCCGCCGGAAATGCGCGCCGTGGTCACCACGGATGACATCATGCGCCCCGTCGCCGAAACATCCGGCGGCACGGTGCAGTGGTTAAGCAGTGATGCCGGGAACATGCCCGATATCCGCTTCGTCGGGCCGGGCCGCAGTGCCGGGGGCAATGGGTGGATTGGTTTGCGCGACAACAACGCCTTCACCATCACGGGCGCACGGGACGTGCCGTTCCTGCCCGGTTGGGCCTATGCGCTTGGCCTGCTCGCACTGGCCATCGCATCATGGTGGATGGAAGGACGCAGATCCAAGAAGTAAAAATCAATGGATATGGTTGTGCTCGGCAGCAGCCGCCTGCTGCGCCAGAATTACGGCCTGGGTCCGATTGGTTGCGCCCAGCTTGCGGCAAATACCGCGCACGTGCAACTTCACCGTCACGACCTGTAGATCCAGCGCACGGGCAATATCCTTGTTCGTGGCCCCCTGCATCAGATACCCCAGAACTTCGCGCTCGCGCGGGGTCAGATTTTTATCTTCCGGAATGGCCGGAGCATCGGGTCTGGATTGTTCAGAAGATACGCCATGGTCATGCGACGCCATGATCATATTCGTATTGTGATCAACCGGAACGAATATTTCACCGCCGACGATTTTGCGGATCGCCTGCATCACGGCTGTGCCCGGTAATGTTTTTGGCAAATACCCGCGCGCGCCGATGGACAGCGCTTCCTCTATATCCGCCTGTTCGGCCAGACCGGACACAATGGCGACCGGAATTCTCGGGCGCAGGGCAATGGTTTTTTCCAATCCCTTTAAGCCCGACATGCCCGGCATTTTCAAATCGAGCAGGATCAGGTCGACATCATTGTTTGTTTGTAAATGCTCCATGACCCCATGCAAATCGTGCGCGGGCAGAACCTCCACCGAGGGGTCGGCCTGCAATATATAATGGGTCAAGGCATCGCGAAAAAGCGTATGGTCATCAGCAAAAATAATCTTCATTCAATCATTTCCCAACAAGGGCACAATGTACTCTGTGCGGTCTATACCCAGGGATATGGGTCACTATGCATCCATTATCCCATACGAAAGATATAGAATGCGTTTATATTTCCTCAAGACCATGAAAAAAACTTGCTGGTTTAGCGTGTTACGCGTCCGCTTTCCGCCCCGTTCAACGGCTGTAAGTAGCTGATATGAATAGGCGCATTCGATGTTTTTTGCACTTTGGCAAATTTGTGGCGGTACACAAAAACACCCTCCATCACCCGTTGTATATAATTGCGCGTTTCGGCCACCGGAATGATTTCGATCCAGTCCAGCATGTCAATTTCGCCTTTGCGTGGGTCGCCAAATTCCACCAGCCACTGGCTCACGCGGCCCGGACCGGCGTTATACGCGGCAATCGCCAACGGGTAGTGCCCATCATACCGGCGCAACATCTGGTCGATATAAAGCGCCCCCAGCTTGACGTTATGATCCGGGCGCGCCGTCAGCCAATCGGTCTGGTGCGACATGCCAGCCTTCTTCGCCGTTTCCTTGGCTGTGGCGGGCATCAATTGCATCAAACCACGAGCTCCGGCGGGGCTTTGCGCTTTGGTATCAAACGCGCTTTCCTGTTTGATAATCCCGTGCACCAGCGCCCATTCCGTATCCACGTTCTTCATCCGCGACAACATCGTCGGGAAGGCGAAATCAGCCAGAACATATCCCTTCTTCTGCGCTTCCTTGGCCACGGCCAGCGCCGTATCCGGCTGGCTGAATTCCGTTGCCAGATCGGCGGCCAGATGAAAATCATCATGCGTTTTCGCCTGGACCGCAAAAGCCCGCAGGAACGATGATGAATAATCATTCAAGCCCGCCCGTTTAAACAAACGCGCCGCCTGCACCATGTCGTGTTTTTCAAACGCCGTGCGCGCCTGCATCGTTAAATCCGGCATGGCGGTGACCAGCGTGTCATCCCGCCCCAACTTGCCCAGAGCCATCTGGCCATAGAAGGTGGTGGAATATACCGCGCCCGCTTCGTACCATTTGCGGGCAATGTCCTTGTGCCCTAAAGCCTCACTGGCCATCCCCGCCCAGAATGCGGCGCGGCCGCGCGTGATCGGCATGGCGGAATTGTGATAGAGCCGTTCAAAATGTTCAAACGCCTCCCACGGGCGCTTCACGAAGCGCAAGGCCAGCCAACCCGCAACAAATTCCGCATCGGCAAAGGACGCGCCCTGTTTGGTGCCATGTTTGGCCGCCAGCAGATAGGCGCTCTCATACTGTTTCCGCTCGATCAAGCGGCGCACCATGATGTGCCGTTCCCGCCACCACGCATCCGGGTCCGGTTGCGTGTATGCGGCCGGCGCACTATGCAGGATTTCAATCGCCTTGAAATCCATATCTTTCTTGCGGCGCCAGCGCAGGCGCTCCAGCATCAGTCCCGGATCATTTTGCAAATTGGCAGGCACACGGGCCACGACACCGTCCACACCCGGTGACATCGCGGCCAGCGCGATGCGCGCCTCAGCCAATTGCGGATAACCACGCCCCAGAATATTGGCAATCCCACGGGCCGCCGACTGGTAATCCCGCGACAGCAACATATTCAAACGTTTGATATGCGCCTCACGCGTGATGGTTTTTCCCCATGTCCGTAAAAATTTGTCCTGCGATTCCGGTCCGAACGCCGTTTCCGCCCACCACGTGTTCAGGATTGCGGGAATGTCCTTGTTGGCTCCGGCCGCGCGCAAAGCGGACAGATACAACATCATTCCATCCGCCGTTTGCGGTTTGTAGGTGTTGAACCATTCGACAACATCCTGAATCGGCGTATCGGATGATGCGGATTTTTCAGCGCTCAGACGCAAGGCCCCCTGACGCGGCCAATTCGGAATTTGCCCGACAAAGGTTGAAATGCGGCGGAAGTTATGCGGGGCCGCCTTCTGCGTGTAATACATCCAGTAATAAATGCGGGCTGCCAGCGGATCACGCGTTTGCGCGATCAGGCTTTCGGCATAGGACCAGCTCCCCTGCGCCGCCGCCTGCAACGCCTTGACGGTCAGGGCGGCATCATTGGCCGACATCCCCACGACGGGGGCCGATTTGGCCGCAAAGGCCATAGACGGGCCCCACTTGATCCCCTGCGCCGCACCATACGGCCCGGATTGCGGCACAAAAGTCGCCAAAATCAGGGCCAAAACCCCCGCATACGCAGCTTTCTTGAACACACGGCCCGTTGGCATTAGAGTAAGGGCGTTTTTAGACAACAGGCCACTCAACGCTTGGCCAAACGGCGCGCGCGCCAAAAGGATATGACCATGCCCAACATTCGTTTCCGCGGCGCGATGACCGCGCTGATCACCCCCTTCGTCAACAATGCGGTTGACTGGAAGGCGTATGATGATCTGGTTGAATGGCAGGTTGAGCAGGGCATTCATGGTGTTGTCGCCTGTGGTACCACGGGTGAATCGCCGACTTTGACGAAAGATGAACATAAATCCATTGTCGAACGCACCGTTGCCGTGGTCAAGGGGCGCGTGCCGGTCATTGCCGGAACGGGCAGTTACTCCACAGATTTAAGCATCGAAACTACCCTGTTTGCCCAGAATGCCGGGGCCGATGCCGCCCTGGTCGTCACACCTTATTATAACAAACCGACCCAGGACGGGCTGTTCGCCCATTTCAAGGCGATCCATGACGCCACCAATATCCCGATTCTGATTTACAACATCCCGGGCCGCAGCGTTGTGGACATGACCAACGACACCATGGTCCGCCTGGCCGAACTGCCGCGTATTGCCGGGGTCAAAGATGCCACCGGGCAACTGGACCGCCCGACATTGATCAAGGCCCGGGTGAAGGATGATTTCTGCCTGATCTCTGGCGATGACGGCTCGGCCCCCGGCTATCTGGCCCAGGGCGGGCACGGCGTGATTTCGGTGATTTCCAACCTCGCCCCGCGCGACAGCGCCGCAATGCAGGACGCATGGGTTGCGGGTGATTTGAAAACATTCGCCGCCTTGCGCGATAAGCTGGCCCCGCTCTGCCGTGCCACCATGATTGAGACATCCCCGGCCCCGGTGAAATACGGCGCGGCCCGCATGGGGCTGTGCCGGGATGAGGTGCGCCTGCCCCTGGTTCCCGCAACCACCAATGCCCGCGCCGTGATGGACGAGGCGATGGAAAAGGCCGGCTTGATTTCCGCCGGAAGTGGCACCATAGTGCGGGCCCATGGCTAAGAAAGACAAGAAAACAGGCTTAATTTCTGTCAACCAGACGGTTACCGATAACCGCCGGGCGCGATTTGACTACCATCTGGAAGAAAAATTCGATGCCGGAATTGAATTGACCGGAACCGAAGTCAAATCCCTGCGCCATGGGCAATGCAGCCTGAACGAAGCCTTTGCCGGCGATCATGACGGTGAAATCTGGTTGTATAATTGCTATATCGCCGAATATCAGCAAGCGGGCACCCATTTACAACACGCCCCGCGCCGTCCCCGTCGTCTTCTGCTGAAAAAGAAGGAAATCCACCGTTTGATGGGGGCCGTCACCCGTGATGGCTATACCATTGTGCCCGTGAAGCTGTATTTCAACGCAAAAGGTCTGGCCAAGGTTGAAATCGCACTGGCCAAGGGCAAGAAACAATACGACAAACGCGAGACCAGCAAAGAACGTGACTGGGGTCGCCAGAAACAGCGCCTGCTCAAGTCCCGGGAATAGCCCCCACCCCCAATTTTTGTTACACTATACGTTCGAAATTTAGAACGGAGGATTGGTGTGGCATTTTTTCGGACTCTGACATTGGTACTGTGCGTTGGTTGCGCGTTTGGTTTTTCAATCCCCTCTTATGCGACCAATACGACGGCCCCGACATCACCGGCAGAGGCCGCACCCGCAAAACCGGAAACGCCGATTGATGTTGCCAATGAAATGGCACGGCGATTGCGCGCATGTAAGGACATTCAGCTGTCGATGACACGGCTGCGCTGTTACGACGATACGCTGGCCGATTATAATTTACAGAGCCTGACATTGGCCGATCTGGGCCAGGATATTGGCAAGTGGGATATCATCAACGAAAAATCCAGCATTTCCGGGCGGCATAACATCATGCTCAGCCTGAAAGCCAACGCCCCGATCATGACACCCAGAGAGGGGAATGTGTGGCCCACGCTGGTCATGCGGTGCCGCGATGGCCAGACGGAATCCTATCTGGTGTTTCACGTCAACCTGGCCGATAAAAGCAAAAACACCCGCCCCCGCACCGCCGTTACCACACGATTTGATGGCGGAAAACCGACAACGGTGATGTGGGATTTATCGCAGGACAATCTGGGTGCCTTTGCCCCCGATGCCAGCGCATTGATTGAATCCGCTTTGGCAAGCGAGCGTTTGTACACTCAGGTCACCCCGCCAACAAAAAGCATGATCGAATCCACCTTCGACCTGCGCGGGCTGGACAAAGCGATCGTGCCCCTGAAAAACGCGTGCGCGCAGTAAAAATGTCTCAAACCTAAATAGCGTTCCCGCGAAAGCGGGAATGCTCGTGTAAAGAAAACGTGGCCTCTCCGAATAAAAAAGCCCGCCGGGGGAGATCGGCGGGCTTCTTTTCCTTGGTGCTGAAACCAAACTTTTATTGCAGGTGATTAGCTTGCCTTGCGGCCACGCTTCGGTGCTGCATCATCATCGGACGCATCAACGGTGTCATTCACCGCATCCATTGTGGCGTCCGAGGCTTCTTCAGCGCTGTCCGGGCCCACCAGCATGGCATCGGCAACAACACCGGCCTTGGTGCGGATTTCATTTTCCAACTTCGCGGCCACTTCCGGGTTATCACGCATGAATTGCTTGGCGTTTTCACGGCCCTGCCCGATGCGTTGCCCGTCATAGGAGAACCAAGCGCCGGATTTTTCAACCAGGTTGCCTTGAACACCCAGATCGATCAATTCACCCATTTTCGAAATGCCTTCGCCGAACATGATATCGAATTCGACCTGACGGAACGGTGGGGCCATTTTGTTTTTCACGACCTTCACGCGCGTCTGGTTCCCGACCGGGTTTTCCTTGTCCTTGATCGTACCGATGCGGCGGATGTCCAGACGGACGGACGCGTAGAATTTCAGCGCGTTCCCACCCGTTGTGGTTTCCGGTGAACCGAACATCACACCGATTTTCATACGGATCTGGTTGATGAAGATCACGATGGTGCGGGACCGGGAGATTGAGCCCGTGATTTTACGCAAAGCCTGCGACATCAGGCGGGCCTGCAAACCAACGTGGGAATCGCCCATCTCGCCTTCCAATTCCGCACGCGGAACCAACGCAGCCACCGAGTCAATCACCAGAACATCCAGCGCACCGGAGCGCACCAGCGTATCGGCAATTTCCAGCGCCTGTTCGCCCGTATCCGGCTGGGAGATCAGCAGGTCATCAATATTCACGCCCAATTTCTTCGCATAGGACGGGTCCAGCGCGTGTTCCGCGTCAACGATGGCGCATGTGCCGCCCGCCTTTTGCGCCTCGGCAATAACCTGCAGCGCCAGTGTGGTTTTACCCGACGATTCCGGACCGAACACTTCGATAATCCGGCCACGCGGCAGACCGCCAATACCCAGCGCGATATCCAGCCCCAGCGAACCGGTCGAAACGGCTTCAACCTGCATCGGGTTGGAATCACCCGTCAGTTTCATGATCGAGCCCTTGCCAAAAGCACGTTCGATTTGAGCCAGAGCGGCATCCAGTGCCTTTGTCTTTTCGGCGTTGCTGCGTTGTTCCATAGCGGTTTCTGCCTTGTTCATAGAAGTGACGGTCATTTGATATCCCCTGATTTTGCATGGTCGGACCGGGTTTGCAACGCAAGTCCCGGTCGTTTTCGATTCTGTCCTCTGATTGCAACTGTACCGCATTTGTTCTCTTTGTAAAGCGCAAAAGAGAACAAAATAAAAACATTTGAGGATAAGGTGGATTTGTACTCTAATTCAAAGGATTAGACAGCACGAAGCGCCGCAAGCGCGAAGCGGGTTGATTGCCACATATCGGCCGCGCCCCGGCACGTCACGCGCCACCCCAGCGCCAGCGCACGCACAGAATCGGCCTGCGACCGATCCGCAGAGGGGCGGATAAAATCCGTATAATTTTCCACCAGAACGGGCGGGCGAACCGCGGCTGCAAAGCTGCTGCGTAATGCTTTTGACCCCGGCAGGGCCGGAATGGCCGCATAAAGTCCAGTCAGCGCAACCAGCACCGTGCTGCCCCCCGGAACGGGAAGCGGTGTTGTCAGACAAATCAGATAGGTCATGAAGAAAGGGTAGAGCCACGGGCGTTTTTTCGTGCCGTCGCGCACCATGCCCGACAGGCTTTCGGCCAGCGCCGCGCTGCGCAGGCTGTTCCGTCCCCAGAACGACAGCCGGTTAAACCGGGCCGTCAGGCTTTCATCATACGCAGATCCCATTCATTGCCCCTGCCCCTCCTGCCTTATGTTTTTTACGCCTTATTCTGTGTGTTTTCTGGCGTTTTGTTCCCACCAGTCTACACAAAAAAACAACGCGTTAGAAGGAGGCTGGCTGTGGGACAAAAAACTTGCACAATTTTCCATATCTTTATACGATCCCCCCGTAAAAAGATGCCAGAAAGCAGGAGGCGCCCATGAACGGGACACGGCCAAAAATGCAAAGAAACGCCACGGGAATCGCCAGCGCCCTGACATTGGGTTGCGCCCTTGCGTTTAACACGGCCAGCGCCGCAGCGGCGGAACAATCCCTGCACCTGCACAACCTTCACACCAAGGAAACAATCAACGTTGTTTACAAACGGGACGGGAAATACGTTCCCGCTGGATTGAAACAGATCAATCACCTCCTGCGCGATCATCGCCGGAACGAAGAAACACAGATCAACCCCAAAACGCTCGACCGCCTCTACGACATTGGTCAGACGGTCAAACGCAATTACCCCAGCATTGCGATCAAATTTGAAATTATTTCCGGCTACCGCGCCCTGCAAACCAATAACGCATTGATCGCCGCTGGCGGATCACAGGGGAAAGATTCCCAGCACACGCATGGCAACGCCATTGATTTCCGCATCCCCGGCGTACGCACCGAAACATCACGCGATGTGGCGTGGTGCACAGGGTCCGGCGGTGTTGGATATTATAAACAAGACGGTTTCGTTCATATCGACACAGCCCGAAAACGCTTCTGGCCCGCCAACTGGAACCCGGCGCACGTGAATTGCGCAAAGTTTAAGTAAGGGCGCCCCTACTCCTCCAGCGCTTCCTTCACCTTCGCGGCCAGCTGTTTCAACGTGAACGGCTTGGGCAGGAACCAGATATTTTCACCCATATGTTCTTTCAACTTCTCCTCCGTATAACCGGAGACGAAGATGATTTTCAGGTTTGGGTTTTCCTGGCGCAGGCGACGGGCCAGGGTTGGGCCATCCATATTCGGCATGATCACATCGGTCACGACCAGATCAACCGGCATGGTGCCGCCATGTTTTTCCTTCAAGGATTCAATGACAGCCAAAGCCGCCTCGCCGCTTTCGGCATCCAGAACCTCGTACCCCTTGTTGGTCAAAGCGCGGGTGGAGAAGGTCCGCACGGCATCTTCATCCTCGACCAGCAGGATGCGTGCGGTCCCGGTCAGGTCGCGTGTCGTATCTTCTTCAACATCCTTGTGGTCGTCATGTTCGATTTCGGTATCGGACAGGCGCGGCAGATAGATGGTAAAGGTCGTGCCCTCGCCCACCACGCTGTCGATGCCCAGATATCCGCCCGTTTGCCGCACGATCCCGTAAACGGTGGCCAGCCCCAGACCGGTGCCCTGCCCCACTTCCTTCGTCGTGAAGAACGGTTCCAGAATGCGGGCCATGTTTTCCGGCGGAATACCGCACCCGGTATCGGTGACCGCAATGGCCACCCAATCGCCCGCCGGCATTTCATCGGTGCCACAGGTCATCGGTTTATCATTGCGGAACGCGCGTGTTTCAACGGTCAATTGTCCGCCGCCATCCATGGCATCGCGCGCATTCACGGCCAGGTTAATCAGCACCTGTTCCATCTGGCCCACATCGACCCGCACCAGACCAAGATCCGAACCATGCACAACATCCAGATCAATGTTCGCACCAATCAAACGGCGCAGCAGGTGTGAAATTTCCGTGAGAATATCGGTGATGTCCTGCACCTTCGGGCGCAAGGTCTGCTGCCGTGAAAACGCCAGCAACTGGCGCACGAGGTTCGCGGCGCGGTTGGCGTTTTGTTTGATCTGCATAATGTCCGAAAACGACGGATCGCCCGGCTTGTGCCGCAGCAGCAACAGATCGCAGAACCCGATCATCGCGGTCAGCAGGTTATTAAAGTCGTGCGCCACGCCGCCGGCCAGTTGCCCGATGGCCTGCATCTTCTGCGACTGGACGAACTGGGCTTCCAGCGCTTTCTGGCGGCTCAAATCAATGAAGTGCAAAACCACGCCATCGCTGCCCCGGAACCGGCGCGCGAACATTTGCGTGGTGACATTGCCCTCAAGCCCGAGGAGTGTGACCTCCATCGGCGCGGGCATGGCGGCCACGCCCTTTTGCGGAGCATGGACGATTTTATCCAGCGCATCCATCACGGCGGCGCGGTCGTCTTCGTGGATCAATCCTTCGAAATGGCGGCCTTCGAATGTTTCAACCTGACCATCCAGCATGGAGGCCAGCGCATGGTTGACGTCACCCAGAACGCCGTCGGCATTCAGCATGGCAATGCCCAACGGCGCCTCTTCGAAGAACCGCTGGAAGCGGTCTTCGGACGCTTTCAAGGCCTGCTTCATCGCACGTTCGGCGGTCAGATCGTGCACAACGCCCCGCGTCCGCACCGCGCCATCGGCTTCGTTCACAACGGCTTGAGAAATGGATGCGGTGAAGGTCTTGCCCGCCGGGCCCTTCATCAGCAATTCAACAACCTGCTTCGCCCCGCCGCCCTCGACGACATCATACGGGTGTGCATCACTGGGCGGCTGGTCCAGATAGGTGTGCAGATGCCCGTGCGCCAGCAAATTTTCAATATCTTCACCCAACCAGCGCGCCAGCGTCGCGTTCACGAACACGAATTTCCCGGTTTCATCGACCGAAAAGAACCCCACCGGGGCATTGTCGGTAAAGTCGATCAGCTTTTCACGCTCTTCACGCACGGCGCGGTCGTTCGCGCGCTGTTCGCTGATATCATCAATGCGCCAGTGGATATACCCCGCCCACCCGGCAATCGGCTGGGCCGTGACGATAAACCAGTAATCGGAATCACCACGCACGCTGTGCAGTTCGATGGAATCCGTCAGCCCGCGATGCGCCTGATCCGCCAGAAGGCGGAAATGCATGGCGGCTTCGTCGTCATCGGTGAAAAATTGCGCCAGCGTTTGTAAATTGGGCGCACCAATGCCGTCACATAATTCGGAAAAACGCTGGTTGAAATAAATGCTGTTATCCGCACCATCGGTGATCAGGCGCGCCCCACGGCTGCCCTCAAGCACCTCACGCAGAAGCGCACGTTCCTTTTCCTGTTTGGCGTGCAGTTTAAACCCGCGCTGCATCAAAAACGCCACACCCGTGGCCAGCAGGAACGCCGCCCCGGCCACCGCGACACTTTCCCGCGGCACATCCATAAACATGGCCACACCCGTACACACCGCGGCATAGGCCACAATCGCACCCGACGCCATCAACAAACGGCGGCGGCTGCTCGGCGCAGGGACTTCGCCCACGCCTTGGGCGGAACGGTGATGACGGGCAATAAATTCAGAATGATCGGTGCGCATAGTCCAAAGAATATGCCATATCGAACAAGGCATTAACAGGGGGAAATAGGCTTATTTCAGCTTGCCCTTTTGACGGAAGACGAAGGAGATAATTTCGGCCACGGCCTTGTAATGCTCCGCCGGAATCACTTCATCCACCTCGACCGTGTCATACAAACTGCGGGCCAATGGCGGGTTTTCGTGGATGGTGATTTTGTGTTCCTTGGCCAGTTCCCGGATACGCAGGGCCACCTGATCCATACCTTTGGCCACACACAACGGCGCTTCCATTTTTTCCGGGTCATATTGCAGGGCCACGGCAAAGTGGGTCGGGTTGGTGATAACCACATCGGCCTTGGGCACGTTGGCCATCATGCGCTGACGCGCTTTTTCCGCACGCAACTGGCGCAGCTTCGCCTTGACCATCGGGTCCCCTTCGGTCTGGCGGTATTCGTCTTTCAATTCCTGTTTCGACATGCGCAGTTTTTTCATGTGGTCCTGGCGCTGGTACACCACATCAATCACGGTCAAAACGACCAGCGCCATCAGCACGCCCATCATCAGACGGATAATCAGATCCTCGGTTTCGTGCATAATGTCGTACATTTCCAGTCCGACGGTATGCTCAACACTGCCGTAATACGGCATCAGCAAGACCGTACCCACCGCGCCGACAATGCCGAATTTCAAAAGCCCTTTAAAAAACTCCATCAGCGACCGTTTCGAAAACAGCCGCTGAAATCCTTTTTTGATGGAAATTTTACTGATATCCGGTTTGATCACTTCCGGGGCAAGCAACGGCCCCACCTGAATAAACCCACCGATAAAGGCGATAAACATAAACGCCACCAGGGGAATGCCAATCGCCCCCATCACCATCCAGAATGAATCACCCAGCAGCGACGAAATCATCCCCGGCCCGGTCGAGGCCTGCCCGGCCATTTCGATATAGGACCGCAAATTGATGGTCAGCTTTTCCATCAACGGCCCGGCAAAGGCCATGATCATAATGGTCCCGGCCAATAACATGACAAAATTATTGACCTCGCGGCTCATCGGGACTTGGCCGCGACGCCTGGCATCCTCCAATTTTTTCTGGGAAGGGTCTTCTGTTTTAGAGGAATCGTCTTCTTCATCTGACATCGGGTTTATCCTCCCGATGACATGAGGAAGAACACCATGCCTTCCTCAAACTGGTGCAGCCAGAACAACATCCCCGCCGACAAGATCAGCGCGAGCGTCATCAGCGAAATCAAAATCTGCACCGGAATGGCGATCATAAAAACCTGGATTTGCGGCATCAGGCGCGACAACACGCCCATGCCGATATAAATCATCAACCCCACAACAATGAACGGGGCCGACACCTGCACGCCGATGCGGAAACTGGCGGAAATGGCCTGACCAATCATATCCGCCATACCACCAACATCGGGCAACGATCCCACCGGAAACATATTGTATGAATCCGCGACCCCCATCAGCAGCAGATGGTGCAGGTTCGTACTGAAAATCAGCACCATCCCCATGACGGACAGAAACGCGCCCAGAATTGACCCCTGCGTCGAAAACGCCGGGTTGAACAATTGCGCGTTGCCCAGACCGGATTGCATTGACATGATCATGCCCGCCGTATCCAGCGCCGCCATCAGGATACGCGACACCGTGCCGATAAACATGCCGATGATAAATTCCATGACAATCAGGCTCAGCAACATGGTCGTACCCGGTATCGGGTCCGGCATATGCGGGGCCACGACCGGCGCCATCACCAGCGCCAAGGCCAGCGCCAAATGCAGGCGCACATTCTGCGGTGTAAAGGAATCGCCCAATCCCGGCATAATCATCAACGCCGTCCCCACCCGTACAAAGGTCAGGATAAAGGCAAACACGCCAGTGGTGATGAAATGCTGAAGCGTTTCCATCTTACTGAATCGCGATCATGCGATCCGCCAGAGTTTCCATGAAGGCAATCAACGCCGTCGCCATGCCCGGCAGGAAGATAAACAGCGCAATAAAGATCGCCAGAATTTTGGGAACGAACACCAGTGTAATTTCCTGAATCTGGGTCAGCGCCTGAACCAGCGCAATCGACACCCCCACAACCAACCCGACCATAAGCGTCGGGGTGCTGAGCTCGATGGTCAGCATGATGGCTTCACGGGCAACTTCGATGATTTCTTCTTCGTTCATAATTCAATTATACGGGATCAGCCATGCCACGCGATACCCGTTTTGGGGGTGAATACGATTATCCTCTGGAAATTGAAGTATTTTATCGGAAAATGAAAAGGCCACCCAAGGTGGCCCATCCATTCATTATCCGATTAAATCGGCATCCGCATAATTTCCTGATATGCGTTGATCATCCGGTCGCGGACGGCGACGACGGATTGCAGGGTCAGTTCGGCGGCGGTGACCGCTTCGACCACGTCGGCTAGGCCGGCTTTGCCGATAATCGCCTGGGCCTGCACCGTTTCGGCGTTTTTCATGGTGGCGATGGATTCGGTCGCAGCCTTTTCAATCAGGGAACCGAACGACACCGCACCATCTTCGGCGGCCACACCGGCGCCGGATGCGGTTTTGGCCATATTGGCGTAGGCGTTGGCGGCCATTGCGGGACTTGCGACTGAATTTACCATGGCTTTAAACCTTAATTGTTACACCCTGTTATTATACCATAAAACCGTTATTGGCGCAGAAGATTTATTGTCTGCATCATCATGGTCCGGGATTGTTCGATCATCCCCAGATTGGCCTCGTATGACCGCTGGGCTTCGCGCATATCCATCATTTCCACGATCGAGTCGATGTTCGGCATTTTCACATAGCCTTTATCGTCAGCAGCCGGGTGGTCCGGTTGGTATTTCAGGACGAACGGGGTTTTCTTGTCCGTGCCGATTTTGGACACTTCCACCATTTCGGCCCCGGTTGCGCGGTCCAGTTCATTTTTGAACGTGACCGTCTGGCGGCGATACGGGTCGGCCCCCGGCGTTGTGCCCGTGGAATCCGCGTTGGCCATGTTTTCGGCCACCACGCGCACGCGCGTGCTTTGGGCGCGCATGCCTGCGGCGGAAACCGATAACGCTGTGAACATATCATCTGCCATTTTAAACCCCTTTTATTCCTTGTCCTGTGCTTACTTGCTTATCGACCGACGCCCAATGCGGTGCGGATCATGCTGACGTTCTTCTGGTACATGCTGGTCATCAAATTGTAATCGATCTGGTTTTTGTTGGCGTTGACCATCTGCTCTTCCAACACAACCGCATCGCCTGTCGGCGCCACGTCATAAACCTTTTTCATTTCCGGGCTGCGGGCCGTTTCGACCTCGTTCGGGGCCGGCATATGGCGCGGATCGGTGGTCACCGGGCGGACCACGTTTTCCTTGGTCACGTTTTTCAATACGGTGCCGAAATCGACCTTTTCCAGATCATGCGGGCGGTAGCCCGGCGTATCGGCGTTGGCCACGTTCTGGGCCAAAACGTTCTGGCGCTGGTCCAGATAGTTCATTTTTGCGCCGATTGCTTTGAACAATCCTATATTTTGTGTTGTCATGGCGTTTGGGCCTTTTTGTTCGTTAAACCGTACCAACCGCTAAAAGCTTTGCAGGATCTGTGCCAATGGCCGATTATACCGAAAATGGCGGGAAAAAGCCCGGGGGCGATCCACTTAAGCCACTGAATTTAAAAGAAAAAACAAATAAACGCGCGGCCGCCGTGGCGATTTCCGCCACCGGCGAACCCGGGGATATGCCGACCATTTCTGCCGCCGGACGGGGCAAAATTGCCGAGCAAATATTACAGCTCGCCTTCGCCAACGGCGTCCGCGTGCGTGAAGACAGCGCCCTGGCCGAAATGCTGGTGGCGCTGGAAGTCGACAGCCCCATCCCCACCGAGGCCATTATGGCCGTGGCGGAGGTGCTGTGTTATGTCTATCGCGCCAACGGGGAACCAAACCCCTTTGACGCCATTCTGCAAGACGATATGCAGGAACCGGGCCAAGACGATTAAAAGCCCACCTTTTCCATCCTTTGCACCGCAATACAGATTTTCTGTAAAGTCAAAAAATCCCCCTTGTCCATAATCCCGATTTTCTGCTTATGTGTCCCCAATCAATAAAAATACCAACGCACGACAGGGACATGGCTATGGGTGACCTTACGAAATCACGCCGCAATTTTCTAAAAACCACCGCAATCGGTCTGGGCGCTTTATTCCTGAGCAGCCTGACCCCGCATTTTGCCGAAGCCGCACGATCGAACGACATTCGTCCCGTCGCCCGCGCGCAAAGCAACATCGTCATTGACGTGAACACCGGCCGCATGTTGAGCGGCCACAATGTTGATGGCCTGCGCTATGCCGCATCGCTCACCAAAATGATGACGGCCCTGCTGGTCTTCGACGCGTTGCGTGCTGGCGATGTGACATTGCAGGAACCCGTCACTTTTTCCACCCGTTCACAAAACGTCGAACATTGGCGTTTGAATGTTGGCGCTGGCAATACGCTGTCCGTCAATGACTGCCTGATTGCGCTGCTGACCCGTTCCAGCAACGATGTTGCCGTAGCATTGGCGGAACATATCAGCGGCAGCGAAGCGAATTTTGTTGAAGCCATGAACCGCAAGGCCCGCCGTTTGGGCATGACAAACACGCGGTTTTATGATGCGTCTGGATTGAACAACCAGTATCAGCGCACAACCGCCCGTGATATGGCCACGCTGGGCCGGCATATTGTGCTGACCTATCCAACACGGCTGGACTTTTTTGCCCATGCGGAATTTTCGTATCACACGGATCGCACGCTGGGTCGCCGCCCGTATAATGTGAACCGTCTGGTCCGCGATACAACCATGCCGCAATCGCAGGCGCGTCTCCAACTGGATCGCATTGGTCTGACCCCGATGGGAATGAAAACCGGATTTATCCGTAATTCATGGCACAACCTGGTCGCGTTGGCCGGCGATGCCAATGGCAACAAAGTTCTGGCCGTTGGATTTGGCGGGCAATCACAACCCGCTTTGGCCAACACACTGGCCGGATTGATGGTTCAGGGATACAACGCCCTGCGCCAGGAACATGGCATCCCGCTCAACCGCCCCCTGCCCGCCCGGGCCCCGGCGCAGTATCGCGATCCGCGGTTGAATCTGTTCTAAAACCACATCATCCGCTTAAAATCTGTGCATCCCCGGGCATCCGGGGGTGCGCGGAATTGACTCACGCCCCCCATACGGCCATGCTGGACCCGCTATGGAATTGTTATCTTTGACAGATTTTGCCCGTTTTGCCGCCGCCCTGATCTTCGTTCTGGCGTTGATGGGGGGATTGAGCCTGATTATGCGCCGGATCAATGCCGGGCGCCTGCCCGTCACCGGGACCAACCGGCAAATGCGTGTGGTTGAAGTTTTGCCGCTGGATGCGCGCCGCCGCGCCATCTTGCTCCAGCGTGGACGCGGCAGCGATGCGCGCCAGCATCTGGTCATTCTCGGCCCCAACGGGGAAACAATCGTTGAAACAGGAATAGTGGTAAGCGATGACACAGCCAAAAACGGATAATGCCCCCCGCCGCATTGTGAAGAACAAAGTCGCCCTGTGGGGATTGGCGTTGTCCGCCATATCCATGGTCATCCTGATGATCCTGATCAACACGCCCGCCTTTGCACAAAGCGTGACACTGGACATGGGTGCCGGCGCACAGGACGGCACGGTCAGTGGCCGCGTTGTTCAGTTGGTTGCGTTACTGACCATTCTGTCGCTGGCGCCATCTATCCTGATCATGATGACGTCGTTCACGCGGATTATTGTGGTGCTGTCCTTCCTGCGGACCGCCATCGGGATTCAGCAGACGCCGCCAAACACGGTGATGATTTCACTGGCCATCTTCCTGACCTTCTTCATCATGGCTCCGACGTTCCAGACCGCGTATCAGGCGGGCGTCGTCCCGTTGATCGAAGAACAGATTGACGAAGTCGAAGCCTTCAAACGCACCGTTGAACCGTTCCGCGAATTCATGGTCAAGCATGTGCGGGAAACCGACCTGGCCCTGTTCGCGCAAATGAACCAGTCCGAACCCTTCCCCAGCCCGGAAGCCGTACCGCTGCAGGTATTGATTCCGGCCTTTATGATTTCGGAATTGCGCCGGGCTTTTGAAATCGGGTTTATGCTGTTCCTGCCCTTCGTGATTATCGACATGGTCACGGCGTCCATCCTGATGTCCATGGGTATGATGATGCTGCCGCCTGTGATGATCTCACTGCCGTTCAAAATCGTATTCTTTGTTCTGGTGGATGGCTGGCACCTGCTGGCCGGAACATTGGTGCAAAGTTTCGATGTCGGCGCCGTTCCGATCAATATGCCCGCCCCGGCGTTGATCCCTGATGTTCCGGCAGAAGCGATCGGAACCGTACCTTAAGCTTTCAGCAGATCATCAAGGTCAAGCGCCTCACTTTTCATCGCCAGTTCACCTTCGGGCGTGAACGGCCAGTGATCGCGCGGTTTATCCCAATATAACTCAACCCCGTTTTGATCCGGGTCCCGCAGATATAGGGCCTCGCTGACACCGTGATCGGCGGCACCATCCAGCGGAATGCCCGCAGCCATGACACGCCGCAACGCGTCAGCCAGCAAACTCCGCGTCGGATACAGGATCGCCGTATGATACAGCCCCGTCGTACCCGGTGCAGGCGGCGCCCCATTCAGGCTTTCCCATGTGTTCAGTGCAATATGATGGTGGTAATCACCCGACGCCAGAAAGACCGCCCCGCGCCCATAACGCTGGGTGATCCTGAACCCTAAAACGCCGTGGTAGAAGGCCAGCGCCCGGTCGATATTGGCCACTTTTAAATGGACATGCCCGATCCGCACGCCATCGGCCACTGGAGAAAAATCATTCATGAAAGCCATCCGGACACAACGTTACAGCCATCATGGTATGTAGATGGCGTTACCTTGCAATCAACCCCGTTAATGTCAGTTAGAAGGCTGGTCCGATGCGCGGTAGGTGTCCAGAAAATCCTTGAACAAATCAACTTCGGACACCAGGGCCGCGATACTTTCGCGGTCCGAAGCCAATGTGGACGTGCGGGACCGCGTCACAACATCAAACAATTTTGACCGCGATGTTTTCATCATCTGATCGCCGAAGCGTTCACGCATATTGGCCAAAGCCACACGGTCGCCCGCCAGATTAAGCGCCACAGCACGGTTCAGGATAATATCGGCCTGTGCCTGCGTCAGCGGACGTTCCGCCACAATCGCCTGATCCACAATCAAATCCTGCAATGCAATCGCCGCATCCTGCCAGCGCCCGGAATTCCACGCAATATCAGCGCGCAGGCGATTGATGTCGGGGGACGGCGGATAGGTATTCAAAATCGCCAGAGATTCGTCCACGCGCTTGAGTTCAGACAAAGCCCGCGCCCGCAACATGGCCGCTTCGCGCAATTTTTGGTTCACGCTATCGTCCTTGGGCAATCCGGCATAGGTCGTCGTGGCCTTGTCCAGAACACGCAAGACCGGATTCGGATTATCGCTGAGCAGGTAAATGGCGGCCAAACGCAATGACGTATCCGCCGCTTCGCGACCTTGCAGGCGATAATCGACCTGATACTGCAACAAGGTCGCGGCACGGCCCAGCAGGTCGGCGTCGACCAGACGTTCGGCCAGACGGCGGATCAAACGGTTGCCATCATCCCCATCGGGCGTCAGTTCGCGAAATTCCTCGTAGACTGTAATCGCATCAACCGGACTCATCTTGTCCAGCGCGTCGCTGAGGAACAGATTTTTGAATGAATCCGTCATCATATACGCGATGTCGTTGGAAATGTCGGTCCCCGGGCTCATCGCCACGGCATCGCGCAGGATGCTGAACCCCTTCATATAACGGGCCTGATCCAGATAGAGTTTTCCCAGACGGGAATTGATCTGGGCCTCCAGCTCGTCACCGCGCCACATATAGCGCAAGCCTTCCAGGCGATCGACCGCCTCCTCCAGCTTGATCGTCCCCTGATCCAGTTGCAACATGGTCAGCGCCAACCCGGCCTTGGCCCGGTACAGATCATCTTTTCCCGTCAGCAACGGTTTCCAGTATTCTTCGGCTTTTGTATATTCCTTGTTCTGGCGGTGCGCCTCGCCGCGCAGATAATCCATCGTGGCGACCGTCCATGGCTGCAGATGTTTCTGTTCTTTCTGCAACATGCCCAGCATGGATTCCGCCGCCTTCACCTCACCCGACCGCAGGGCGATTTCGGCCAGACGCAACAGCATCCGCTCCTGTAACCGACGCGGATATTCGGACACAATCGTCATATCGGCCGGCAATAATTTCTTCGCCTGTTGCCAGTCTTCCAAACCGGCGGCGGCATAAGCGCGCCAGTAATCCAGTTCTGGGTAATCTTTTAACGCCGGAGTGTTCAGGTCACGGAAACCATCTTCGAACATGCTGGCCATGCTAAGCGCGACACCGCGCAGGGCCAAAAATTCAGGGCTTTCTTTGATATCCGGCATTTCGTTTTCAGCAAAACGCAACAGACCAACGGCCTCCTGCCCACGGTCATTGGCCATGTTCATTTTCGCCATCATCAACAAATCCTGCACCCGGCCAGATTTGTCTTTCTCCGCCATACCGGCCAGCAGGATGTGCTGGTTATCATGCAGGGCGTTCAGCCCCCCCATCATCCAGCGGTTGAAATCGAACATACGCGGCGTTTTTGTGGGGTCCGTTGCCGCCGGATTTTCGGTTTCACCGGTCGTTTTCTGTTCGATAATCCGCTGCGTTACATCGCGCATCCGCGACAGCGCCAATCCACCCGGGCGCGTTACCGCGATGCCGCCAGCGCGCTTTTCAAACTTCACATCATCGGCCTTGGGCACAATCGCCAGACCGATAGAGGAATTCAATTGTTCGAAATCGACGAAATTCCGTTCCGTGCCCGCAAACTGATCCGCGGCATCGACCGTGGCGACCAAAATCGTGTCGCCAACATCGGGGTCAACAATGCTAATATTTTTCGTGACCAACGGCATCGACCATACCATCGCCCCACCACGAATATCATCGCCCGTTTTAAATTCGCGCGTTGGCGATGTCGGCTCGACCGCTTTATCCTTCGGCGATACAATCACGCGCCAGATCAAGCCGCCGCCCTCACCCTCAATCGTCGCCGCCCCTGGCATACGTGTGCGATAAGCCACGGCACCTTCGGATGTTGCTACTTTTTCAAACGGTGTAAAATCTTCTTTCTTCGGCCCATTGATCTGGGGCAACACCGACAGAGATGGGCGGTCAATCACCAGCCATAAATATCCGTTACGTTCAAACGCGGCCAAGCCCATTTCCTCGGTCGAGGACACGGTAATGACGTGCGGGTCCGCGATGCGGGCCGCCTCCTGCTCCAGAACGCTTGGCCCCTGCTCCACCGGAGCGACGGGTGCAGCCACAGCAACAGGGGCAGGTTCAGTCACAGGTGATGGCGGAACAACGTCCGCCGCCGGTTTTTCAGCTGCCGGCTTTGCCGCTGGCGTTGGGGCCTTTGCGGCCTGTACGGGTTTCTCTTCCGCTGGTTTGGGCGGCACCGGAGCCTCGGCGGCCTTCGCCCCGCTGGCGGAATTGTAAACATCAACCACCACGCGATCACCGATCAGAAAGTGGCGATATTTGCTGTCCGCCGGAATGCGAATGCGGATTTTTAAATTTTCATCATCGGCGGATAGTTTTTCAACCGATGACACGTTGGGCAATTTTTCAACCGCCGTTAAATCCGGTACCGCATTTTTGCGGAAGGTCAGGTCAAGAACACCCGGTTCCGTTTGTTTCAAATCATATGGAGCGGACGTTCCCCAATCGAACACCACGCGCGCATAATCGTCATGTGTTCCGGTGCGAATGGACACACGGTCCTGGGCCCATGCCATGGGCATGAGCGCCGTCAAACAAACGCCGGTGAGCAGAAACAGACGCACCATTCAATAATCCGGATTATTCCCCAAAGGACACAGTAAATTTATGGAAAGGCAGAGTCGGGATACACGCGCTCCGCCCGCCAATCGTAGTTCATTATAACAATATCCACGCGTCTGGACAGGTCCAGTCTGCGGTCTTCGGGCAAAGACGTGCCAATATCGTCATACCGGCCCCGCCCTGCGCCCTGAATGGTTACGGGATAGGTGTAACCGACATTGTCCAATATCGCCGCAACGGCCGCCGCCCGCGCCATCGACACATCCCAATTTGTCGTAAAACCGAAATTCTTCGCCACATCCACAGCACTCGGGTCAGCATGCCCGACCAGCGTGATTTTATTTTTAATCCGCGCCAGAGTGGCCGCAAGGCTGTACAACGCCTTTCCGCCCTCGTCCTTCACGCTGGCCTGTCCCGGTTCGAACAACAAATCTTCCGACAGGGATATGATCAACGAATCATAACGCGGGATCAGAACAACGCGGCCGGCCAAATCGGCATGACGGTCAATCACCGATTGGATCAAGGCCTGCAGGTAGCGGATATCCAGCGCCTGATCAAAATTGATTTTGGCGATATTGATTGTTTCTTCCGGCCCGGCGTTCATTTGCGCGCCATAAAAACGGTTGAATTCCTGTTGCAGGGCGGATGTAATTTCAGAGAATGATTTTTTCTCCGGTTCCGACATGGCGAACAGCAAGACGAAGAAAGTCAACATCAACGCCATCACATCCGTGAAGGTCGTCAACCACAAAAACGGATTACCATCGGCCGCCGCATCACCCATACGGCGATTATTCCGCCGCGGCATTTTTTTGGGCGCACCCGCAACATCAAAGGCATGCTTGGCCGTGCGTTTAGGGGGCGTTGCCATCATCGCCTCCACGGTCTACGGGGGCTGGTTCATTATTCCCGGGAACGATGATTTTCGATGCATCCATTTTTTCGTAGCGCAGGAAAAATAAATCAACCATCGCCGCATCACCCTGTTGCACCGATGCCGTAATTTGCTTGGCGGGCAAGCCTGCTTTCTCAATCGTTTCCGCCATGGCATCGACGGCACGGATTGTCTCTTGCAAAGCCTGTGGCGCCAGCCGCTGCATCCGCGCCGGATTTTCGACAACGTTATAAGTAATTTCCATGCGGAAGGGTTGGCCCCGGTCTTCGGACCGCAACATCACAACCAAGGTCGGCAGGAAATAATTCTGAAAGGCGGACTCCTTGTTCGTTCCCGCCGGGGCCACGCGCTGGCCAATCGCGGTCACGGCCCGCTCGAACGCATCACGCGGAACGCGCACGTGCATCATGCCGCGTTCCTTGTTCATCACCACTTCATAAGACGGAATTTGCGCCTGGAACAGGCCACTCACGCGGTCCAGCGTATCGCCGTCATAAATGGACGTTTCAATGGATTTCGTGACCGACGGGCGCATATCACCGCGCTGGATAATTTTGGACGCAAACGTGAATTCCAGGCTTTCCATCACGTTGCGGGCCTTTAATTCCTCAAACGTGGAAATGGAATTCAGAACGATAAAAAACGCCAGCAACATAATGAACAGCGACAGCCCCAGAAGCTGGGATGCCAGCCCCTGCCCCTGTGGTTCAATATTCTTGCGTCTGCGTTTCATGGATTCTGCCGATCAGTTTTGCGGCAACATGGGCATTTTTTTCTGTTCCGCCATCAAAATGGTCACCGTGCGGGCGCGTTCGGCATCCATTTCGGCCAGAATGGGGGCGGATTTCCGTTCCGACATACGCGTCATCACCGCGATCAAAACATCCAGATCCAGCGTATTGAAAATGCGCGCGGCGTCCTTTGCCTTCATGCCTTCGTAAATTTTAACCAGGCTGGCAATCCGGGCCTCTTCTTCTTCAGACCGCTTTTGCATCAACCCTTCAATCTCGGTCCGCACCGTATTCAGCTCACGCAGTTTTTGATCCAGCTCTCGCTCCGCGGCGCTCAGCAACGCTTCGCGCACGGCCATTTCCTTTTCCTTGGCGTCCAGCTGGTCACGGCGTTTGGCCAGATCCTGATAAATTTCGGCTTTTACCGATGAATAATCGATATCGGTATCCCCCGCATCTTTCCATTCAACGGATTCAGCATCATCAAATTCGGGTTTCGGCTTGATCTCCTCACCCGGCGCATCCAGATCCAGACGGCCCGGAATTTCATCTTCGGCCACAGCCGCCTCACCCTCTTTTGCGGCAGCTTCGGTTGGGGATATGGCCGGGGGTGCGGCATGTTCGTCCGCGTCCACCTCTTCCTGCGCCATGGCGGAGCCCATATGACCCAGACCATAGGCAAAATCACCCACGCGCACGGCAAACGCCATGCTGGCCACAAGGACCAGCATAGGCATCATCCGGATTTTACTGCGCAGGTTCATAAAGACTTACCCCAAAGAAATCAGATGGCCCACCGATTAACGGCGGCCCTTATTGATGGCGGCGAACAATTCGCGTTCGGCTTTGCTGTGGAACAGATCGGCGTCATCGTCGCCGCTGGACAGATCGTCCTCAACCCCGTCGACGCCCGCATCGTCATCTTCAAATTCACGATCGCGGATATTAAACCCGGCGATGGCCGGTTCTTTCCGCTTCACACTGGCGGCCACAGCGCCCAAACCCGGCGATGCCGCACCACTTGTATCAATCCGTGCCGCCGTATCCCGGCCACGATCCGCCAGACGTTCCAGACGTGCGGCCAGATTGTCCCCGGCTTCGGTCATGATGTTCAGTTCATCGGCTTGAATGCGCGCCTTGTTCATGCGCTCCTGCAATTCCGCACCGGCCTCGCGCGAGGCGGATTTCATGCCGGCAATGGCGGCTTCGGCCCGGTCGATATTGCGCGATAAATCCTGAACCAATTTGTCCAGTTCTTTACGGCTGCTGCGAAACGCCGCCATGTTCGACGACAGGCGCACGGAAAAGAAGATCGTCACCGCCAGAAACAGCAGGACAATTCCGTCCAAAATCATACCAATCAATGCGCCGTCCATGATTATTGATCATCCTTTTCCGGCGGGATGTAGCGTTCAACGCGCACGGCAATATTGCCCTGCTTCTGGCCCACAGGCCCGCGGAACATCGGGAAATGGCCGCAGCGCAATTCCAGATCATCATCCACACTTGTATTAAAGACCACGCGCGTGCCAACTTTCCAGTTCAGCAGATCGTGCAGCGATACAGTCTTTTCGGCCAGAACCGCCTGCAACTGCACTTCGGTTTTGTACAGTTCCTGGGTCAAGTGGTTTTCCCAGATGGAGTCACGACCGAATTTTTCACCCATGAACATCTGCAACAGCAGTTCACGGATTGGTTCCAGCGTTGCATACGGGATCAGAATTTCAATACGCCCGCCGCGATCACCCATATCCACACGCAGACGGGCCAGAACGCACGCGTTCCCCGATTGCGTAATCGTGGCAAAACGCGGGTTGGTTTCCATGCGGTCCAGCTGGAAGCTGACCGGGGCCAACGGGTCAAACGCCGTGGACAAATCGCTGAGCGTCACGCCCACCATGCGTTCAACCAGCTTTGTTTCAATCGTGGTATAGGGGCGCCCTTCGACACGAATGGCGGGCGTGCCCTTACGTCCGCCCAACAACACATCCACCACCGAGTAAATCAGTGCGGAGTCTGTGACCAGCAAGCCGTTGTTATCCCACTCCTCCGCCTTGAACACCGACAACATGGCGGGCAGCGGGATAGAGTTCATATAATCGCCGAAACGCACCGTGGACACCTGGTCCAGCGAGACTTCAACGTTATCGGATGTCAGATTGCGCAAGGATGTCGACATCAAACGCACCAGACGGTCGAACACAATGTCCAACATCGGCAGGCGTTCATAGTTCACCATGGCGGAATTGATCAGGGCCATCACGCCCGACATTTCCTCGCCACCCGAAATTTCGTCATCAAAGCCCAGCAGAGAGTCGATCTCATCCTGGTTCAGAATACGGGTGCCGCCGTCTTCCTCTTCGTCAAAACCGCCATCAAATGACGGCGTGGCGTCGGCCTTCGCCGCGCCAGAATCGGTACCGTCGCCCCATTCTTCCATCATGGCGCGTTCGGCATCGGTCATTTGTTCCAGTTCGGTATCGCTCATAATCTTTAAAATCTTGGCGCTGGCCGTTACTCTTTACTGTGTTACGCAGGTGGCTTTGCAAACTTCATGCCACAAAATCCTCTATCCCTTTATTGTATCAGGATTTCCTGAAACAGGACATCTTTGACCTCAACCGGATAGGCCGCCGCGTTCACGCGAGACAGCAATTCCATTTGCAGACGGTAAATGCCCGCAGATCCGCGTAAATCCTTGACGCGCAGCTCGCGCAAATAGGTCTGGAACTGGTCCACCACGCGCGGCATCACGGCTTGCACCGCAGCCATATCGGCCTGGTTTGCCACTTCCAACTGAACCTTCAAACGCAGATAGCGTGGCTGTTCATCCGGGCCGGACAGGTTGACCAACATGTTTGGAATTTCAAGGAAAACCGGGCCACCCACAACGCCGCCATGGCCGTCGCTTTTGCCATGGGCATCCGCTTTTTTGCCGTGACCATCATCAGCGGCCGCATGTTCTTCGGTGGCCTCACCCTTCTTCAAAATTTTGTCGAGTGCGCCGGTGAAATACAACCCACCACCCGCGCCGAGCAAAAGAAACAGCGGCACAACGGCGAACAATACAATTTTCTTCGCGTTAAACTTCTTGCCACCACCTTCGGCGGCAACGTCTTCGCCTGCGCCGTTTTCGGTGTCGGTGTCATCTGTCTGGTCGGCCATGGAACTCATCCTGTTTGGGTCGGGGCTGAGAGCCTTTCAGATAAAAAGGCCAGCCCCATGAAATATATAGCGAATCTATTATCAGGCTATCATACCTTGGCGCGCAAGGCCCCCCTTTCATAAATCCGTTACCGAAATTCGTGCCCGTCGCATGGAAAAAATTGCCCCATGCCGGCGCATTTTTGCCCAATCCGGCAAATAGCCGCCCGCCAAGCCCCCAGCCAGGCGCATGAAAAGCAAGTCAATACATTGATAAATAACAATATTTAAAACTGGCACGCCGGGTGCATACCCTTTGGGGGGAAGGCTCAGGCTCGCAAGCCAGAAGTTTTTCGGAAAATAATCGGGTCAACAAGGGACCAGACAGACAATGGAAAATTCGATCTACACCGGATTGTCACGTCAGATGGCGCTTCAAAGCGACATGAACACGATTGCGAACAACCTCGCCAACGTGAACACACCGGGTTATCGCGGCCAGTACATGCTCTTTACAGAATATGTGGAAAAACCGAAGGGGATCGAAGACCCCCTCTCCATGGTCATGGATTACGGCCAGTTTATCAGCAACAAGCCCGGCCCGATGCAACATACGGGCAACCCGCTGGATGTGGCCATGCAGGGCCCTGGTTTCATCGGCATCACGCGTGGCGGAGAAACATTCTACACCCGCGCCGGAAATTTCATGCTGGGCGAAGATGGGGCCTTGGTCACGCCGACGGGCGATCGCGTCGCCAGCGCCGGCGGTTCAGCCATCATCATCCCACAGGATGCCAAGTCGGTCAGTATTGCCGAGGACGGCATGGTTTCGACGGAAAATGGTGCCGTCGGCCAGATCATGATGACCGAATTTGAGAATATCGATTCACTGGATGCCATCGGCGACAATTTATACAAAGCCAATGCACCGGGTAACCCCGCCACCGATACCCGCATGATCAGCGGCATGGTTGAGGGTTCCAACGTTAATCCGATCATGGAAATGACCCGCATGATTGATACGCAGCGCGCGTATCAGTCCGCGGCACGAATGTTGCAGAGTGAACATGACCGCCAGCGCACGATGATCCAGCGCTTGAGTCAGACACAGTAATTTAACGGGATACACGGGTAAAGGGAGCACACCATTATGATGCGTTCATTAGATATCGGCGCCACAGGGATGCAGGCACAACAGATGAATGTTGATGTCATCTCCCAGAACATCGCGAACATGACCACAACGGGTTATAAACGCCGCCGTGCCGATTTTAAGGATCTGATGTATCAAAACATCACCCGCCCCGGCACAACATCGTCCGATGCTGGCACGATTGTTCCCGCCGGTTTGCAGATGGGTCTGGGCGTGCGCGCTGCTGGTGTGTACCGCATTCACGAACAAGGCACATTGAAAGTCACGGAAAACCCGCTGGACCTGGCAATCAACGGCGATGGTTTCTTCCAGATTGAATTACCGAGTGGTGAAACCGCCTACACCCGCGACGGCGTGTTTCAGGTCAACCAGGACGGTGAACTGGTCACCGGCATGGGTTACCTGCTGCAGCCAGGCATCGTCATCCCCCAAGACACGACAGACATTGAAATTAACGAAAGCGGCCAAGTTTTCGTGAAAATACAAAACCAAACCAACATGCAGGAAGTCGGCCAGATTGAACTGAGCAGCTTCGTCAACCCGGCTGGTCTGGATGCGATTGGCGACAACCTGCTGCTGGAAACCGAAGCATCGGGAGCGCCCGTGAACGGCAACCCGAACGAAGACAATTTCGGCAGCATTCGCCAGGGCATTCTTGAAAGCTCCAACGTCAACGTGGTTGAAGAAATCACCAACCTGATCAGCGCCCAGCGTGCGTATGAAATGAACTCCAAGGTCATTTCCGCAAGCGATGAGATGCTGAGCACCGTGGTTCAATTGCGCTAATTGATAAGGGAATAAAACAATGAAACAGACCATTCTGACATCATTGGATATGGCAGCCCGCATTTCGGTGCTGGCTCTGGCCCTTGTTCTGGCGGCCTTTATCGCCGTGGCCGGGGCCCGCACAGCCCACGCCGCATCGTTGAAACAGGACGTGGTTCTGGATCAAGGCGCGCTGACCGTCGGCCATCTGTTCGACAATGCCGGTCGCAATGCTGCTTATATCCTCGGACCTGGCCCAAATGCCGGCGAAACGCTGACCCTGAATGCGTCATCCCTGCTCCGCATCGCCATGGCGCTGGATCTGGACTGGCGTCCGGCCAGCCCGACCGACAAAATTACGGTCACCCGTGCCGCCACGATCATTCCGACCAGCGATATCGAATCCGCACTGGAAGAAAAATTGAGCGAACATGGTCTGACCGGAAATTTCTCGGCCTATATCAACGGCACGAACCACGACATCATTCTGCCCGTGGATCAGGCGGCAACGGTTGAAATCGATGAAATGCGTTATGACCCGCGCACATCCACCTTTACGGCCACCGTGTACGCGCCGTCCCGTGACAAATCAACGGTGAAACTGCCGGTATCCGGCCAGGTGCGCCAGATGATTTCCGTTCCGGTCCTGAAATCTGCCCTGCGCAATGGTGATTTGATCGGCATGAATGATCTGGATTTCATTGAAATGTATGTGAAAGACATTGGTTCCGACGTTATCACTGACGCCCAGAAACTGATCAACATGACCCCGCGCCGTGTCGCCATCGCTGGCCAACCCGTCCGCGCCATGGATATTCAACGCCCGGAATTGGTCAGCCGTGGCAAGAACGTCACCATTATCTTCAAAACGGGTCCGATGATGCTGACCGCGACAGGCCGCGCCCTGCAAAACGGTGCAAATGGCGATTTGGTCCGCGTGACCAATCTGGCCAGCAACATTCAGGTTGATGCGGTTGTCACCGGATCACATGAAGTCACCGTTACAGAATAAAAAACAATAAAAGCATACGACAAGGGAAAGTAAGGAGAAGTACAATGATTGCAACAACACAGAAAAACCGCGCCAGCCGTTTTGCTCTGGTCCTGTTGATGGGCGTATCGTTGAGCGCATGCGGCGCAGGTGAGCGCCTGTCCAATGTCGGCCAGGCCCCTGGCATGAGCCCGATCGTCAACCCGCAAACACAGCCGGATTATAAACCGATCAGCATGCCGATGCCTGCGCCGGAAGTGGCGATGCAACAGCCAAACTCTCTGTGGCAATCCAACCGCAAGAGCTTCTTTAAGGACCAGCGCGCCAGCAATATCGGCGACATCCTGACCGTTGTCATCGATATCAATGATGAAGCCGATTTGGAAAACAAAACGGACCGGACCCGCAGCTCCAGCGAAAATGCCGGACTGAACAATTTGTTGGGATACGAAGCCTCGCTGGGCCAAATCCTGCCGGATGCCATCGACAACGCCAACCTGGTCGGTGCTGATGCCGATTCCAGCCATGCTGGCAGCGGTAAAATCGAGCGTGAAGAAGAAATCACGATGAAGGTCGCCGCCATCATCACCCAAATCTTGCCCAACGGAAACATGGTGATCCAGGGCAATCAGGAAGTCCGCGTGAACTTTGAAAAACGCATTCTGAACGTCGCCGGCGTGATCCGCCCGGAAGACATTGCGATCGACAACTCGATCTCATACGAAAAAATTGCCGAAGCCCGTATCATTTACGGTGGTGAAGGACAAATTACCGATGTCCAGCAACCGCGTTACGGACAGCAGGTTTACGATATTCTGTTCCCCTTCTAACCCCAGACCCGACCGTCGGCCTTTCTCGTACCCCCGAAAAGGCCATGGAAGGAGAACAGATAAGGCGCGTCCCCTTGCCACCCAACCCCTTCCCCCCTTCCGCTCTGGGGGTAAGGGGGCCGCCGCCCCCCTTCCGCTGTAGGACCCCAACAGCGACCCAACCCTTGTTACCTCAACCGGCTCTTCCCCAAGAGCCGGTTTTTCTTTTTCAAACTTAGCTGACAATTGCACCCTTGAGATTCATCCAGAGTAATCCGTCGCAATACATGAATGTATTGCTGCGATAATCAATGGCACCCACTTTTGAACACAGCGCCAACGTCGGCAACCCGATCAACGTGATCCAGACCGTGCCATTGCACAACCGGTATGTATTTAAGATACCGTCAAATTCCATGGTTCCTTCGGATGAGGACGGACACCCCCCCAACCCCAGCCCGAGGCCAAAACCGTACCAGTTCACGCCGTCGTAAAATTCCATGTTTTTGATCGTGCTGTTATAGCGCATCGACCCCGCCGGTTGCGCATGAGCCGAATTGGCAAAACAAACGATGCAAATTGTCATGATGTTTGCGAAAAACCACCGTACCCGCATAGTCATTTCCCCCGAAATCCGCCGTTTTCTAAAGCCCACAACGGAAGACGTGGCAACGGATATGCCAGCACACATGTGCATTGGCGAGGCGATCTATTCGCAAAATGAAAACAGAAAAACCAAACAAAAAACCCGGGCCTTTCGGACCGGGTTTTTAAAAGACGATAAAACGTCCACCTATTCGTCGCGGTGCGTGCGTTCCATGCGCTCATGACGTTCCTGAGCTTCAAGGCTCAGCGTTGCATTCGGGCGGGCTTCCAGACGGGCAACAGAAATCGGCTCACCCGTTTCTTCGCAATACCCATAGGAGCCATCCTCGATCCGCAACAATGCTTCATTGATTTTTGAAATCAATTTGCGTTCGCGGTCGCGGGTGCGCAGTTCCAGCGCATGATCGGTTTCCGCTGACGCGCGGTCCGCCATGTCCGGCTTTTGCAATTCTGTGCTTTGCAACGTGTTGTGAATGGTCTCGGACGATTCACGCAACAATTCTTCGCGCCATGCAATCAACTTGCGGCGGAAATATTCCAGCATCAGGGGATTCATAAAATCGCCCTTGTCCTTTTTCGGATCATAATCCGGCGGCAGGATGGTGGAGGTGCTATCGGTATTCTTTGCTTTTGTTTTTGTGGCCATGGCCCCATTCCTATGCTCTGAGGGGGTGTACATTAAACAGATTCAAATATATGGATTTCCGCCCCTCTCAGGCAAGCGGTAAAAATCCTTTGAATTCAATGATAAACAGATCTTTGCCGCTTTTCACGCTCCGGGATGGGGATCGGACCCGCCCAGCGCCATGCGCATCTTGGCGATTTCGATCTGCGCGCGCAGGTCAATTTCATCCAGAATCGCGGTCAAACCGGGGTCCTGGATACGCTCCCGGTGTTGCGCCACAACATCGGCAATGTTCAAAACATCCCCAACCGTCAACGTTCCGGTCAACAATCCCAGGCGAATAGCCTCCAACTGATCCAGAACATTATCCGCTCGGCCCACCATACGGCGGCGTGCGGCACGGGCGGCGGGATCTTCGACCTCCTGCGCGGCCAGCAGGGCATCCACCTGGGCAATCGCCCGGGCCGTTGCCGGGGCGGCGGTTTCCGCTGTCCCCCCCGTCATAAAATCACCAAAAGACGCCCCCGTCGCACCGGCCTTGTCTTTCGACCGGGTGGAGCTGGTTTGGGATGTTTTATTCGGGCCTTCAATCTTCATGGCAATACCAGTGACTTAAGGGAATAGTGAGGAAACGCGCGGGGGAAACACCCCCATTCCTTTCAGGATACCATTTTTATACGCAGCGCGGCACAGGCAATTTTTGCCGCTCTGCACGATCCAAAGGCAGGCTTTGCCCCAAACGCGCCCTTTCGCGCCCTCGCGCCATCATTAACACATTGTTTTTAAATAATAATTTTTAAGACACCCTCTGGCACGCCCCCTGCATCTATAGACCCGGAATAATAGCGTTCTCGGCTTATGGGAAGAATGATGCAAACAACGACATATAATATGCGAGCTTTGGTGCGCGGCCTGACCCTGGTGGGCCTGACCGTCATTTTGGGGGCCGTCATGGCCACCCCCGCTTTCACTAAAACCACCCGGATCAAGGACATCATCAATATTGAAGGCGTCCGTGACAACCAGCTGGTTGGATACGGTCTGGTCGTTGGCTTGAACGGCACGGGCGATTCGCTGAACAACGCCCCGTTCACCCGCCAATCCCTGACCGCCATGCTGGAACGTCTGGGCGTCAATGTTAAAGACGAAAAGCTGAACACCGGCAACATCGCCGCCGTTATGGTCACCGCGACCCTGCCCCCCTTTACCAACCAAGGTGGCCGCATTGATGTGACCGTGTCCGCCATGGGCGATGCCGACAGCCTGCAGGGCGGGACCTTGCTGGTCACGCCGTTGCTGGGCGCTGACAGCGAAGTCTATGCCGTGGCCCAAGGCCCGGTGAACATTGCAGGCTTTGCCGCCACCGGTGCCGCCGAAACCGTCACACAAAACACGCCGACCGCCGGTCGCATTCCGGGTGGCGCGATTGTTGAACGCGAACTGGATTTCCAACTGGCCGATTACACGCAAGTGCGTCTGGCCCTGCGTAACCCGGATTTCACGACCGCCCGTCGTATCGCCAGCGCCATTAACGGCTTCACCGCCACCAATGTGGCCACCGCCGAAAATGCTGCCAGCGTCGTCCTGAAAAAACCGTCCGGTTACAAAGGCTCGATCGTTGATCTGATCACTGATGTTGAACAACTGCCCGTACAGCCGGACCAGATCGCCCGCGTCGTGATTGACGAACGCAGCGGCGTGATTGTGATGGGGTCAGAAGTACGCATCAACACCGTTGCGATTGCCCAAGGCAACCTGACCATCAAAATCACGGAAACGCCGCAGGTATCTCAACCGAACCCGTTCGCGGAGCAAGGTGAAACCGTGGTCGTCCCGCGTACCGATGTTGAAGTCAATAATGGCGCGGATGTTCGCCTGGGCGTTCTGGACAGCGGCGTAACGTTGCAGGACCTGGTGACCGGCCTGAACCGCCTGGGCGTATCCCCCCGCGACATGATCACCATTCTACAGGCGATCAAAGCGGCCGGTGCCCTGCAAGCCGAAATCGACACACTGTAAGGAGGGATAAGCCATGAACAGTTTGATGACATCCCTGACCACCACCGACGCCCAGATCGCCATGGTTCGCAGCCAGGCCGAACAGGCCAAGCAAATGGCCGAAGCCATGAAAGCCAAGGGCATTAATATCGAGAAAATCGACGCCGCCGCGCGTGATTTCGAAGCCGTGTTCATCGCATCCATGATGAAACCGATGTTCGAGGGAATCGAGCCCGATCCCCTCTTCGGCGGTGGCAATGGTGAAGCGATTTTTAACGATTTGATGATCGATGAGTACGGCAAGAACATGGCCGCCAATGGTGGCCTGGGGATTGCCGATATGGTTCGCGCGGAAATGATCCGCCAGCAAGAAGGAGCTGTACAATGAGCACACAATCGAAAAATTTTGAACCCGCAATCACCCTGCCCGCCGACCCGGCCCGCGCCATGCAGGAAATGATGGAAACCATCGACAGCCTGCGCGCTGTTTACGTCGAGGAAAATGAAGCCCTGAACGCCGCGCGCACGCGCGATTTCATGGCCTTGCAACCACGCAAACTGGAAACCACTCGCGCCTATCACGACGGCATCAGCCAGATGATCGCACGCAAGAATGATTTCCTGAACGTTCATCCGGATTTGAAAAGCCTGTTCCGTCAGAAACAGGAAGCCTTCACCGTCGTGGCCGAAGAAAACATGGAAGCACTGGACCGTATGCGCCGCAGCGTGAACCGCCTGAATGAACGCATCATGGCGGCAGCCCGCAAATCGATGGAACGTGACGGCGTGAATTACGGTGCCCACGGCAAGATGAAGGGTTACCAGAGCACCGCCCCAATGACCCTGAACGAATCTGCGTAATCGTCACCGCACACACCATACGGGCAGAAGGCCAGAAAAGGACAGATCATGACGACAGAGATCAGTATGCAGATAACCCCACAAGCCAGACAATCCGCCCTGACGGGTGCGGGACTGACTGGCTCTGGCTTGGCTGGCAACGGCATGGGCGGCGCGCTGTCTTTTATCGACCTGATTTTTACGCAGATTAGCCCGGACGGTGGCATGGCCTTAACGCAGGAAAGCCAGAAGCAAAACGCACAAAACATCCAAGACGGCATGATTGATGCCCAAACCGTTTTGCTCGACACGTCCGCCACCACCATCATCAACACACGTCCGACGCAAATCAACGCCGATACAACACTGAATACGGATCAGGGCGATGACGTCATCGGGATGCTGGTAAACGACGCCCCGTTGAGCGAGGAAGCCGCAGCCTTTCTGGAAACACTGGCTCAGGCTCTGCGCCAGAATAATCCTGACGCGCCACCATCCAATGATATCCCACGGATTACAGAGCTGACCCCGGAGTCGCGAAAAACCCTGCTCTCCCGTCTGGAAACGCTGATTCAAGGACTGCCGCTGGATGATCAGACCATCACACTGCCGAAAACATCCAGTGATACGCTCAGCATCGATGCCCAGACAATTGCCGATGCGCAGCAGGCGCTGATCGCCACCGGATTGACACCGGAAGATATTACAAAAATTGTACAGGACATCCATGATGGCCGCGATCTGACCAATGAAACGGAAGGCGCAGCCCTGCTGTCCGTCATTATCAACATCCTGCCGCCGCAATCCGGATCCTCCGCGCGCAAGGCGCAGGATATTGTGATTATGCCGCGCTCCGGCAATCCGGTGACCAACACGACAACGCCGCCCAAATCCACAGGCACCAATACCAACGCTGGCGAACCGACCGTACAATCTTCGCTCAATGATCTTCTGGTCAATCCGGAGGAAACAACCTTCGTTGAAGATGATGGCCTGGTCGCAGGTGGAAAAACCAAAGGATTTGACGAAATTCTGCGCCTGATGGAAGCCGCGCAGAGCAACGGCAATACGAAAATGGCCGCAGGGCTTGAAAAAGCCCTGGCCGCCGTACAATCCGGCACATCCCCCTCCGCCGCACTCAGCGCCCAGGGCATGGATTTCATGAACGGCCTGGGCAGCCTGATCAATGACGGCTCTCTGGACGGTGTATTTCCGGATGGCGCGGAATGGGCCCGCAACCTGAATGGCCTCAGCGGCCTGAGCATTACGGGAACGGCAAGTTTGACCTCTCTGGTCACCAGCTCGGCAAATCCTGCCGCCCCGCACCCGGCAACACAGGCCGTCGCCATCGCGATTACGAAAACCGCCCAAGCCAACAGCGACAGCACCCTGTCCATGCGTCTGGACCCGCCAGACCTTGGAAAGCTTGAGGTTCACGTGCGTTTTTCGAAGGACAAGTCGATGAAAGCGCACATGGTTATCGAAAAACCGGAAACTTTTTTGATGCTGCAACGCGATTCCAGCGTTCTGGAACGATCCTTGCAAGAGGCAGGTATAGACACCGGGAATGGTGGGTTGAGTTTCGAACTGGCCGACCAATCCCATGACTGGAGCCGAGACGGAAATGGCCGCGGATACGAAGGCGGCGCAGGACGGAACGGCAAAGGCGCGGACGATGGCGAACAAGAGATCGTTATTGAAAGCACGATGAATTGGTACACCGACGCCGCGACCGGCATGCAGCGTTACGACATTCTGGCTTAATGGAGAGCCGCAGATGACAAGTGATGTAACATTAACAGGAGCGGCACAGGGCGTTGCGAAAACGCAAACCCAGTCCATTAAACTGGCGGAAGATTTTTCCCAGTTCCTGACCCTGTTGACCACACAGCTGCAGAACCAAGACCCGATGAACCCGATGGACTCCACCGAGTTCACGAACCAGTTGGTTCAGTTCAGCCAGGTTGAACAGGCCATCAACACCAACCAAAAACTGGATGACCTGCTCTCCTTGCAACTGGGCAGCATTTCCAGCGTTGCATTGGGTTATGTCGGCATGGATGTGACCTACACCAGCGCCGAAATGAACTGGGACGGCGCAAAACCGGTCGATATTTACTACAACCTGGAATCCGGTGCGAAAGTCGCAAAAGCCAACATCTACAACGAAAATGGTGATTTGGTCCGCAGCATGGAAATACCGAAAGCCGCTGGCCCGCAACAAGCCACATGGGACGGTAAAGACGATGACGGCAACGCGGTTCCGGAAGGAACATACAGCCTGAAAATTGATGCCGTTGGCACCGATGATAAACCAATCACCGAAATCGCCACCGCCGTATCCGGCAACGTGCGCGGTATCGAATCTCAAAACGGCGTCATCTTCCTGTTGATCGGTCAGCGCGCCGTCGCCCTGAACACCGTGATCCAGGCAAAAACCGCCACCACGCCAGAAGTAACCCCGCCGACGACAACGCCGGATGATGGAACGGATACTGGCGACACGGAAGCACCGGATGGGGAGGACACCGCATGATCCACCCCATGGCTTAACAAAACAGAATACGAATAAACAAAAACAAACAGACAGAACAGCAACAGTTAGAGAGTAAAAGGAGACAGAATATGAGCTTGTTTGGATCCCTTTTCACCGGCGTATCTGGTCTTGGTGCACAATCGCAATCCACGGCCATGATCGCCAACAACATCGCCAACGTCAGCACGGTCGGCTTCAAACGCTCCGAAGCCGCGTTCTACAGCTTGGTTACATCCGAAGGCCGTTCTTCCCGTTATTCACCGGGTACGGTTGCGGTAAACCGCGTACAACGCGTGAACCAACAGGGCCCAATTCAACAAACCGGCTCCACCACGGACGCCGCCATCTCCGGTAACGGGATGTTCACTGTAAAACGCGATACCACGGCTGGTCAGGAATTCCTGTACACCCGTTCCGGGTCGTTCAGTGAAGACGCACAGGGGTTGCTGCGCAACACCGCCGGTTTCGTTATGTATGCATGGCCACTGGATGCCAACGGCAACCTGCCTGCCAACCAGGGGGATTTGACGTCTCTGGTTCCGGCTGACGTTGCGTTCCTTGGCGGACTGACCCGTCCGACCACGTCCGGTGAAATTTCCCTGACGCTGAACGCGAACGAGATCGATGCCAAACTGGGCAACATCTCCACCACCCCGGCGGACTTCACCCGCGGCCTGACCGTGTATGACAGCCTCGGTTCCGCACAGGTTCTGACGTTCGAATACACCAAAACCTACGGCCCGCAAGGGACGTCGGCTGGCACGGTGTCTGACCTGTCCGCGACGGACAATCTGGTCACGGACCTCGGCATGACCGTCGGCAACAGCTTCTCGGTTGCAACGGATGCGGGCGGCCCGGCCACGTTTACCGTGACGTCCACATCGACGGTGAATGACATCCTGAACTTCGTCAACGGCATTCCGGGGGCTGAAGCCTTCCTGGGCAACGACGGAGAACTGGTGTTCCAACGCACTGAATTTGAAGGTGGTGCGGCCCAAACACTGACCGTTACCAACGTATCCGGTACGCCGTTAACGGCTCTGGGTATGACAGCCGGAACCTATGCCTCCAACGACCTGACCACGGCGACAGCCATCGCCACGGGCACGGTTGGCGGTCTGGTCGATGGCACACCGGGTCCGGCCACCACGCTGGCCTCTCTGGGGCTTGTGACGGGTAACACCTTAACCATCGACCTGGACGGCGCAGGCGCACCGGTAACGTTTACAGTGGATACTGGCGACGCCAACTTTGATGACGTTCAGGACATTCTGGACTTTATTGACGGTGTAACCGGCGTACCGGGATCGGCGATTATCAACGGCTCCGGCCAATTGGAAATCACCCACTCCAACGCATCCCCGAACGACGCCATTATTGGCTTCGGTGGTGTAAACGTCGCTGGCGCACTGGGTTTGAGCACAACGCAAACCTACTTCGCTGCTGGTTTCGGTAACGGATCTCCGGCGGACTCACCGCCGTACAGTTCCGGTGGCTATCCGGCCATGCAAAGCCTGCCAGGTGATGCGAATTACAACAGCCGCGGCTGGTGGAACGTTCGCGTTGTTCATCCGAACGGCACGACCCTGTCCAACGGCCTGATGAACTTCAATGGCGACGGTTCGATGAACGCGCTGCCGGACTCCAACGGCAACATCGACCTGAACCTGACCCAGATCGACTGGGGCAACGGCTCAACCCTGCAGAACATCGACATTGATGTTGAACGCTTCAACAGCTTTGCCGGCCAGTACAACGTGATCTTCTCCGACCAGAACGGGGCCGAACTGGGCCTGCGGACTGGGGTGGAGCTGACACGGGATGGCTACGTCGTCGCCCGCTTCTCGAACGGTGCGTCGGCACGCCTGTACAAGGTTCCGCTGGTGACGTTCTCCAACATCAACGGCCTGACCGAAGTATCCGGTACGGCCTACGCGGAAAGCGAATTGTCAGGTGAGGAAAACTTGCGTGAAGCCGGAACCGGCGGCGCAGGCTTCCTGGAACCCTCGACAATCGAATCCTCGAACGTTGACCTGGCCGATGAATTCGCGAAGCTGATTGTCAGCCAGCGGGCCTTCTCAGCCAACAGCAAAATCATCACCACGGTGGACCAGATGACCGAAGAGCTTCTGAGACTCCGATAATCCGCCGTAACCAGACATAACCGTTTCAAGAGATAAAAGTACGTAAGAAAGGACTAAAATCATGACCAACGATGTCGTATTGACCGCAGCCTTGCGCACAAACCTGCTGTCGCTGCAGAACACGCAAAGCCTGATCGATATTACCCAGAACCGTTTGGCCACGGGGAAGAAGATCAACTCCGCTCTGGATGGCCCGCAAGCGTTCTTCGCCTCTCAGGCGCTGAACAACCGCGCCAGCGATCTGGGCCGCCTGCTGGACTCCATTGGCCAGTCTATCCAGGTGATTAAAGCCGCCGACAACGGCGTCACCGCTTTGACCACCATGGTGGAACAAGCCGACGCCCTGGTCACCAGCGCCCGCGAAGAAGTGGCGAATGCACAAGCAGAAGCGAAAGTGACCGGAACAAAAGACTTGCGCAATATTGACGATCTGCGCGCCATTGTCGGTTGGCCAGCAGATGCCCTAACCCGTGTATCCTTCACACTCACCACAAAAGAAGGCATTGCACGACCAACTGGCGAATTCGCAACACCGTTAGTAACTGGCGCAACAACGAACATTGATGTGGCAGCAGGAACGTCCACACAAGAGTTTGTGGCACGACTGAACAGCATTGTTGACGCTGACGGCAATCACGTCATCAAGGCCGAGATTGATGCCAAAGGACAGCTGTCCGTTAAAACAACAAACGGCGACAGCTTAAACCTTAACTTCACAACAACAACAAACGACGATGTGACAAATCTTGGACTGGCAAATGCACTTGGCTTTGGCGATCAAGTCAGAATCATCGATAACGGCCCCGGTGACACAAACGTCAGCGTAACAGCCATTGCCGATACAGCTCTGCGATCTGTTGCATTGCATACCGGAACCACACCCCCGGTTATCGCTCAACGCAGTGCGCTGTTGAACGATCTGCGAAATGCATCCGGAACACCACTGTTTGACGTTGACACCACAGATACGTACGACATTGCCATTAACGGAGGTGCCGCACAGTCTATCAACCTGAACGGATTGAGCCTGCAAGGCTTCATTGACGCCATTAATAACAACGGCTCTTTGAATACAAAAATCAAAGCTGAATTCGATGAGGAAACTGGCCAGCTCTCAATTCGTCCAATCGACGGCTCTGTAAAGAGCATTACATTGGGCGCAACTGGTGATGCTGGTGACGGTGTCGAAGCTAACTTTGGCTTTGGAACGACCGATATTGACATCGGCGCAGCCGGAAGCATCGCAGAGCACATTACGTTCGGTGACTCCGTTGCAACATTGGCCAAGCTGGAAGCCGACTACAACAAACTGCGTGAACAGATCGATGCGCTGGTTACAAACGGCGACACGGGCTACCGTGGCACGAACTTGCTGTTCGGGGATGATCTGCTGACCGTCTTCAACGAAGACCGCACCAGTACTATCACAACCGAAGGTGTGACCTTTACCGCCGATGGCCTGGGTCTGGACGTTGCCGACTTCTCCCGTATCGACACGGTCGAAGCCAGCATTGAAAACGTTCGCGAAGCGCTGGAAACCGTGCGGAACTTTGGTTCCACACTGGCCAACGATTTGTCGGTTATCCAAGCCCGTCAAACATTCACCAGCTCGATGGTTACAACGTTGAAAGAGGGTTCCGCCCTGCTGGTCAACGCGGACCAAAACGAAGAAGGTGCGAAATTGCTGGCACTGCAAACACGTCAACAGCTGGGCGTTACCGCCCTGTCGCTGGCGTCGCAGTCCCAACAGGCTATCCTGCGTCTGTTCGGTTAATCGCCGACGATACAGGGATAGGACTCTGGCCTTACGGCGGAGGATGGACTCTAGCCCCCCACCTCCGCGGGCAGAACGCCCCAGTTCAGAACGGATAGTCGTAAGGACCCAGATCATAAGGGTACACCGGGAAACCGGTGTACCCTTAATCTTTATCTCTCTATAATTTTCTTAAAGGTCTTTCACCATCATCAAATTCAAATCATCATCGACGCACACAAACGCACCCTCGGCCACGCGGTCCATGTCATAGACCAGACCAAACCCATCCGGCACATACCCGCGCCGGACATACAGGCGTTGGGCTGATCCGAACCCGGCATGAAGGCCGACGGCCAGTCCGATCATGTCGCAGTTTTCTGATCGCGCATGGTCTTCGCATGATTGCACCAGTTGTTCGCCCACGCCGTCCCGGCGATGGTCGGGCAGGACGTAGAGATCCTGAATTTCATAAATTCCGGCACTGCGGAAAGGTTGATAGCGCGATTGACGGTTCAGCATGACATACCCGACGATGGTGCCGCCCATTTCGGCCACGAACATCACCCGGCGTTCGGCGGCAATTTCGCCCATACATTGTGCGAAATACCGATCATCCCGCACGCGGTCCATGCGCGGGCGCAGGGCGTTTAAAGCGGCCCCATCGGCATCAACAGCCATACGGATTGTGATTGTTTCGGCCATCACCTTGTTTTCCTTATCTTTTCACCCGTTGTGCGGAGCGCAAACCCGCTTTACAGGGTTTTCCCGAAACGGTAATGTGTCGGTTCCCAATTTATTGCAAAAACCGCAGGAAAACCATGTCTGTTGCTCAAGAAAAAACAACCGCAGAAATCGCCAATTCCGTAAAGGATATGAAGGAAATCGTCGCCCTGTGCAAACGCCGTGGCTTCGTCTTCCCCGCATCCGACATTTATGGCGGCCTGAACGGTTTTTGGGATTACGGCCCGTTGGGCGTTGAGCTGAAAAACAATTTGCGCGATTTGTGGTGGAAATGGATGGTCACCTGCCCGCCCGTTGGCCCGGATGGTCAACCGGTGGACATCGTCGGCATCGATTCCTCCATCATCCAGAACCCGAAAACATGGGAAGCATCCGGCCACGTTGGTGGTTTTTCCGACCCGATGGTGGATTGCCGCGAAACCAAATTGCGGTATCGCGCCGACCATTTGATCGCATACATGCCGAAAAACGGCGAAGGCAATGGTTATGCCTTCATGGAAAATGAAGAAGAAGATGTGATCGCCAAGCGCATCAAAAACCTGTCCGGCGGCAAGAGCATTGGCAATTTCGAAGCCACGCCGCTGGTCGACCTGCCGGTTACGGCCTACGCCACTATCGTTGGTCCGGACACGAAAACACCGGGTACATTGACCGAACCGAAACAATTCAACCTGATGTTCCACACCTTCGTCGGCGCCACGGGCGGCGATGATAACAAGGCGTATCTGCGCCCGGAAACGGCACAGGGCATCTTCCTGAACTTTAAAAACGTGCTGGATTCCAGCCGCGTGCGCGTGCCGTTTGGTATTGCGCAAGTGGGCAAGGCCTTCCGCAACGAGGTCAACCCGCGCAACTTCATCTTCCGTTCCCGTGAATTTGAACAGATGGAAATGGAGTGGTTCTGCCACCCGAGCGAAGCCAAAATGTGGCGCGATTTCTGGTTCGCGGAACGTCAAAAATTCTGGACCGCGATTGGCTTGGTCAGCGAAAACGTCCGCATGCGCGACCATGATAAAGATGAATTGTCCCACTATGCGAAGGAAGGTCTGGGCACCGCCGATATTGAATATCGCTTCCCCTTCACCGCGCCGGGCTTTGGCGAGTTGGAGGGCATTGCCCACCGTTGCAATTTCGATTTGACGCAGCACCAGAAACATTCCGGCGTCAAAATGGAATACACGGACCCGATGGACCCGAAAAACAAATTCATTCCGGACGTTATTGAGCCGGCCGCCGGCTTGACCCGTGGCGTTCTGGCCCTGCTGTGCGAAGCCTATACCCCGGACCCGAACCGTCCGTCCGGCGTGTACCTGAACCTGCACCCGGCACTGGCCCCGAAGAAGGCCGCCATCCTGCCGTTGACGGCGAAGGATCAACACCCGGTCATCGCCACGAAACTGTACATGGATATCCGCAACGAATTTGCGGTTGATCTGGACATCAAACAAAACATCGGCAAACGCTACGCCCGTCAGGACGAAATCGGCACGCCGTATTGCTTCACCATTGATGACCAAACGGTTGCCGATCAGACCGTAACGGTGCGTGAACGCAACACAATGTCGCAGGAACGGATTGGCTTGGACCATGTGGCCGAGTATCTGCGGAAAAATATCCGCAGCGTTTAAGCGCCCCCTACACACCCATTTTGGCATCCCCGCGAAAGCGGGGATGCTTTTTGGAAAAAACCCGCTCCTATCCCTTGGAACAGGCGGGTTTCTGCCAATTATTAACCATAACTTCACCCCTTCGCCCCCATAATAGGGCCAGTTCTATACACCAGAACCCGGAATCAGGGGTTTGAAGGGGGCCGTTATGGCAGAGAGTTTTGAAGAGTATCAGGCCAAAATCGAAAAGGCCGAAGCCTGCGAAGCCACCGAAAACGAAAGCCGCGCCCTGGCCATGGGTGAGGTCGACGAAAACGGTTACAGCGCAATCGATAAAAAGATCAACGACCAATACGACACCGACAAATACCAGACCGTGCGCACCGAAGTGGCGAATTGCTATGTCGGCATTGAACGTACACCAGGATTTCTGGACGAAATGGTCGGGTTTGCAAAAGATTCATTCGACAAGGCAGCCAACGCCGTGAAGTCGATCGAGGTTACACCGCAACTGGTCAAAGATGTCGATAGCGCTCTGGATCGCGCCAACACATCGGACAGCGAACAAAACCGTCGCTGGGATCGTCAGATTGCGGAATCCACTGGGCCGAGTATGTAAGATTTCGGAATCGGAGATAAGATTAGAGGGCGATACATATTGTTATCGCCCTCTTTCTATTTAAACCACCGGGGACAAACCGCAGGGTGTGTGCTCCAACCGATATCGGCTGCGCCCCGTCACAGGTTTCGTTTGCCCGTCATACAAAATGGGCAAAGATGGATAATGTGCCACATGTAAATCTGGCAAGGCGGGAACAGCGGCGGTGGCCCCTTCGCGTTCAAACTGGGTCAGGGCCAGAATACGGCCCGCGCCCGCCGCGCGGCCAAACATCAGATGCACCATCACGCTGCCATGCCCGGCACGTTTTTGCCCCTGACGGGTGCTGACCTGTTGCAGCTTTAAAATATTCTGGGTCGCATGGTCATGGAACGTCGCCGCCGCAACGATCACACCGTCATCATTGATGCGCAGAGCATAGGACGCCGTTTGATCCATCTGTAACAGCGGCATCGGATCAACCGCCCCGCGTTTGGATGCTGGGCGTAAAATAAATTCATTATCCGGATGTTTCGCAACCGCCGCCCTTAACCCATTCGCATCCGTAAAGATATTGGTGAAAAAGGTCATGGCAGCATCCAGCCCTTATAATCCGTAGCGGGACCAGAGGGCGCGATCTTCGACCGCAGCTATTGCGCCATCGACCAAAGCGGTTTCATCAAATGCAATCCCACCACTGCGCGCCGCCAGAAACGCGGGAACGAATGGCGGCTTTGCGGTGGTTTCAATCAATCGCACATCGGGGCCAAATTTTTCGCGCATCACGCCGCGCACATCGCCGATCCCGTCGATCAGGCCCAGATCGATGGCAGGCCGACCGATCCAGAAGCGGCCTTCGAACAATTCCGGCCCCGACCCGCGGATGGCATCGCCCCGGCGGGAGCGAACCCAGTCGATAAACTGTTCATGGATGCCCGCCTGAAGGTCTTTCAGACGCTCAACATCCTCTGGCTTTTCTGGGGAAAACGGATCGAGCATGGATTTATCCCGTCCCGCCGTGTAAAGGCGACGGGTAATCCCGAATTTGGAAATAAACCGATCCATACCAAAGCCGGCGGAAATCACGCCGATGGACCCGACAATCGAACAATCCTGCGCGTAAATTTTATCCCCGGCACAGGCGAGCCAGTACCCGCCCGATGCAGCCACATCCTCGACAAACGCGAAAACGGGAATGTCCTTTTCATCGGCCAGCTGACGCACCAGCCCGGCGATCAGCGAGGCCTGCGCCGGTGCCCCGCCGGGGGAATTGATGACCAAAGCCACGGCACGAACACCGCGCACGGCGAACGCCTTCTCCACCGCCTTGGACACCCGGGCATAGGACAGGGTGTTTTTCCGCATCCCGCCCATATCGGTCAGAACGCCGGACAAGCGTACAACGGCCACACGTGGCCCCTTATCGAAAATCCTGGCCAGAAGCGGCCCGATGACGGGCAAGCCTTCGGCCTTCTTCACATTGATCATTGGGGGATCGTCGCGGCCATTGTCGCGTTCAAAATCCCCATGGTCATCCCGGTCAAAATCATCATGTGCGTTCATGTTTCGATTCATACCAGATTCGCCCTCCCCCCTAAACAGGCATCAGAATAACCGTTCACCGTTTCGTAACACGGCGTCCGCTTTTTCCGTATACTCACCATTGGCTTCGTGCAGGACCAACCCGGCATGCAGGGTTGCCGGGGTCTTCCGATCCTTGACCGCCCGGATGACGACCCGCTTGGCCGCCTGCCCCATGCGTGGCCAGAGGGGGAAAATTTCCACCGCGCCGAACCGCCGGTTGCCCGTCCGCCCACACATGGCCTGAATGATTTCATCGGTCCGGTCGGCGCGGTGGATGATGGTCATCGACCCGCCGGATTTCAAATTCCGGAACGCGCAATCCACCCACACGCCGATATCCAGATCAAAATCCGCATGGCCCAGCGCCGTGGCGCGGCCCGTATCGGGCGATGGAGTCCACGTTCCCGCCTCCATAAAAGGTGGGTTGAAGATCACATGGTCAAATCGTTGTTTTGGATCAGAAACTTCGAATTCAGCAATATTGCCATGAATAAATTCGCACCGATCCGTATTGTTATTCAGGGCCGCATTTTTTCGTGCCAATTCAACATATTCATCCTGAATCTCAATCCCGCAGCCAAACACACCGGCCAAGCGTTTGAGAACACAGAAAATCGCTCCACCAACCCCGCATCCAAGGTCCAGCACCCGGTCGCCCGCCTTCGCCGGACACGCAGCGGCCAGCATCACGGAATCCAAAGACGTGCGGAACCCACCCTCACCCGGTTGCAACAGACGGACGGATTGGTTGAGGACATAAATCTCTTCAGGTGCGGCTTTCATGCCTTCACTATAAAACGAGCCCTTCCCCCTTGGAAAGGGGGGAGGGTTGGGTGGGGGGATAGAGCGCCCTCACCCAGCTCCGGCTAAGGCGTACCGCCTAAGCCGCCGCATCCCTCTCCCCCTTGACAGGGGGCGAGGGGTTTGTTTTTTGAGGAGCATAAAGGGACACCTGAAAACCATGCACACACTGAAAACTCTCTTCACCGGAAAATCCCTCCGCGCCTGGTTGATCATGGCGGCGGTTATTTTCGTACCCTTTATTCTGTGCTTCGCCTTTCAGGCCCCGCAAGTCGCCAAGGCCGCCACCACCGAAGCCGGAGCGGTGAAGGCCTTCATGCTGGACGGCACCAAGATGGCCCTGCTGACCAGTCTGGGCATTCTGGCCCTGCTCTGTTGCGGCCCGGCGGGTTATTTACATAGAAAAGACAGAACCACACTGGACAACCATGTCGGCACCACCACCCTCTGGACCGCGATCCTCAGCACCCTCCTCGGCATCGCCGCAGCCGCTTACGATATGACGACCGGGAACGGTGCCTGGCTGATGGGATTTTTGGCGACGACAGCGGTGACCTTTATCACCGTGATTATCCCGGCACTGATGGCCATGATCGGTTATTGGTTTCTGGCGGTCCGCACCAAGGATGGCCAGGCCGCTGCCCCGGCCTTTTCCATCCTTCTGGTTTTATGGAACATTGAGTGTTTCCTGATCGCCACCGGGCAAGCCGTACAGGCCGGTACCTGATAAATAATCAGGCTGGCCCAGCTTGATTAAACGCACCCCATCCATTAACACTTTGGGCATGATGATGACACCGCAAGCCGCCGCCAAGCCAAGCACCGAAACGATCCATCCGCTGGATCGGTTGTCGTCGTTGCTGGGGGATGATCTGGCCAAGGTCAATGATCTGATCATCGCGCGCATGGATTCACATGTGGCCCTGATCCCGCAATTGGCGGCATGGTTGATCGCCGCGGGCGGCAAGCGCATTCGCCCCCTGCTCACACTCGGCTGCACGCGCCTTTACGGTTACACCGGCGACCGTCCGTTTGGATTGTCGGCCGCCGTTGAATTTATCCATACCGCCACCCTGCTGCACGATGATGTCGTGGATGAAAGCATCGAACGCCGGGGCAAGCCATCGGCCAACATGGTGTTTGGCAATCAGGCCAGCGTTCTGGTCGGTGATTTCCTGTTCTGCCGTTCATTCCAGTTGATGGTGGATGACGGATCGATTGATGTGTTGCGCATCCTGTCCGACGCATCGGCCACCATTGCGGAGGGCGAGGTTCTGCAACTCTCCGCCGCGAATGATTTGTCCACGGGCATGGAAAAATATACGGCGATTATCGAAGCCAAAACCGCCGCTCTGTTCGCCGCCGCGTGCGAAGTCGGCCCGATTATTGCGGGCGCTGATGCAACGGCGCAAAAAGCCATGCGCGATTTCGGGTATTACCTCGGCATGGCGTTCCAGATCGCGGATGATGTTCTGGATTACAGCGCCAACCGCGAAAAATTGGGCAAGACTGTCGGCGATGATTTCCGCGAAGGAAAATTGACCGCGCCCGTGCTCATGGCACTGGAACGCGCCGATGAAACCGAACGCGAATTTTGGGCCCGCACCATGGAACGCCGCGAACAGACGGACGCCGATCTGGCCACCGCGCAAGCCTTGCTGGTCAAGCATGATGCCTTAAATCGTGGCCTGGCACTGGCCCGTGAATACGAAGCCAAGGCGCGCACCGCCCTGCACACCGCCCCGAAAAACGCCGTCCGCGATGCGCTGGATGACGTTTTGTCATTTGCCGTTGGGCGCGATCACTGATTGCCGGGTTGCGCCCGGCCCACCCCGGCCCTCTTTTGCACCGCCCCGGCCACACAACACGCACTCTATGCCAAAGGCTAGGATTGGCGGATTTCCTCATTTTTTTGATATTTTTCTAGCCCAAACCCCGCAAAGCCCCTAAAAACGCTTGCGGTGAACAAAAATATGGATTATGTTAAACAAAATTTCTGATAGAGGGTGCGTATTATGAGCGTAAACAAAAAACTGATCGGTGCCACATCCGCCTTTGCCTTGGCCTGTGGTCTGGTGGCCTGTGGAGACAGCGAAATCTCCGCGGATAAAGCCTTCTGCCAGATTGATGAAGGTGCCAAATACCCGGTGCAGATTATCAGCGCATTTGATGGCGCCCTGGTCCGCGAAGGCACGGAAAAAGCCTTCCCGGTCGACCGCGAAGCCGGCACCTGCTCTGTTCCGCAGGACAATAAAAGCGGGTCTTATTTCATCTACCAGCTGAAACACTAAGCCCACAGGGTGTAACACCCCGACCAAAACCGACAAAGCCCCCGGATCAGGGGGGTTTTTCATGGTCTTTTTCGCCTGTTTTTCAATAAGCCAATTGACAGCCCGGCCCGATTTACGCTACCTCTCTGGCCTTGCTTGGATCGGGGCGTAGCTCAGCTTGGTAGAGCGCTACGTTCGGGACGTAGAGGCCGGAGGTTCGAATCCTCTCGCCCCGACCATTTAAATAAAAGCCCCCGTTTGGGGGCTTTTTTATTCCCCCACTCTGCCGCGTATCTGCGTATTCAAAAAAAGGAATTGTTGCCTCATTGAAAAAAAATTAGTAAGTTTTAACTTACTATTAGGAAAATAAGCAGATGATTAAACTGTTAGTCTATAGAACAGAACACGGCGTTGAACCCTACAAAGAGTTTCTGCAACGTATCAAAGACCCCAAAGCCAAATCAGCCGTCGTCATGGCTCAATTAAACATGGAGCGCGGCCTACCTGGCGACGTCAAATCACTTGGTGGGGGTTTAAAAGAAAAACGCATTCAGGCTGGAGCCGGTTATCGCATTTACTTCTATAACGATGGACAGGACATCATCATATTGCTTGGAGGAAGCAGCAAAAAAGATCAGCAAAGGGAAATTGAAAACGCAAAGTCTTACCTCAAAGACTATAAACGGCAAAAAAATGCCTTGAGTAAAAAGGAAGACATATCATGAGATACGCAAATGAAGTGATCGTAGAAGAGTTACGTAATGACAGGGAGTTTTTAAAAGCTCATCTGGCGAACGCGATTCTTTGCTTGTTCAACCGTCAATTACCGCTTGCCTGCATCATGCTGCGCGACATTGTAAATGCAACGATCGGGTTTCCAGGATTGGCTGAAAAATTCGGCCGCACTGACAAGGGTAAGGGACTGATGCAAATGCTGACAGAAAAGTCCAACCCGACGTCCGAAAATCTTTTTAGAATTATTGCGGAGATCATGGAGCACGAAGGCTTATCATTCTCAGGTGCCGATATTAAGGACGCCGCATAATCAAAGAACAAGCCCCGTTATAACGGGGCTTGTTTTCTATGCCCACGGCCGCATTCAAACGCATTTAAATTAAATTCAAACATCGAGCACATACACGCCATATACCGCAGAAATCTGCGCTATGTTCATTAGCTAATTTGAAAAACGCAACAACCGCGCAATAAACCTATCCCCCAAAATATTATCCTTAAGGTTTCCCTGTAGACTGAATGTACTACCCTTAATGGTCGATATCAGGTGTACACCGAAGATCGAAAGGATAAAAAAATGTTTAGACCATCTTATATTTTGCCCGGTGTGGCGGCGGTGATGCTGTTGGCATCGACGGCGGCGCATGCGGCCGGATATGAATGGAAACGCGTTGATTACCAATACCTGCAAAGCGTTTCCGAAAAAGAGCGCGGCATGTTGCGTATTTATAAAGATTACGAAGAACGCGAGCCGTGCCAAAATTACCGCGAGCTTCCGCCCGAGGTAAAATACGTGGATTGTAAATTGTATCACCGCGTAGCAATCCCAGATCCACCACCCCCACCCGCTCCGCCACCGGCTCCCGAGCCTCCGAAAGTTGTGTCCAGCTATGAAATCTTCTTCCCACTGGACAGCACGGCTCTGGATCTGCAGGCCAATGCCATGGTTGATAAAGCCGCTGCCGACATTGCGCTGTATCAACCCAGCACCGTGATTGTGGCCGGGTATACCGACACGTCCGGCGCGGCGGATTATAATGACCAGTTGTCTGCCAACCGGGCCATGGCGGTGTCTGCCGCGTTGAGCCAGCGTGGCATCCCGAACACGGCGATGGACCTGGAGGCTCACGGTCAGAATGACCTGAAAGTGCCGACAGCGGACGATGTTCACGAGCCGCAAAACCGCCGCACGGTCATTCATTTCATGAAATAGGCGACGGCAACACATCGGCCTGCAAAGCCCCCGGTTTATAGCCGGGGGCTTTTTTGGCCTTATACCCTGCAGGGGTACTTGACGAAGATACCCCCACAGGGTATATAATGGGGTATATGGAGACAGAACATGACTGAAACTGCGCACCCGCACGAACACGCCGCCCACACGGACCAGATTCCGCGCCTGAACCGCATTGCCGGACAGGTTGAAGGGGTGAAGAAGATGATTACCGAGGAGCGTTATTGCCCCGACATCATCACCCAATTGCGCGCCATTCGCGCCGCGATCAAAACCATCGAGGCCAATATTCTGGAACGCCATCTGCATTCCTGCGTTGCCGGCACAATTGCCAGCGGCGACAAAGACGAAGCCGCCACAATGATCGAAGAGATCAAAGATCTGTTTAAGCGTTTTGAACTGGATTAAATCATGAAGAATTGCTGTTCCGGAAAAGATGTCTTCGCCCCTACGCCGGCCCCCGCCACTGCGGGTCATGTTCATGGGCACGGGCATGATCATGGCGGCACGACGGATATGTCTGGCTGTTGCGCGATGCCGTCGGAAAAACAACGCCCGGATTACCTGCTCTGGGGATCTGGTTCTATTATTATTGCCGGCGTGTCTGCACACCTGATTTGCAACAGCCTGGATATTACCGCACCGCTGGTTCATCATTTTGGCCATGCCGTTCTCGATCTGGTCAGCATGATGTGGTGGGGCGTTATTCTCGGACTTGTCGTCGTTGGTTTAATGAGCCGCGTACCGCGTGAATATTTCACGGCGATGCTGGGGCGCGGCGATAGTGTTGGCGGCATTTTCCGTGCGGCCGCCGCCGGATTGCTGCTCGACCTCTGCTCCCACGGGATTTTGATGGTCGGCGCGAAATTGTATGAACGCGGTGCCAGTTTGGGTCAGGTGATGACGTTCCTGATCGCCAGCCCGTGGAACTCTTTCTCTCTCACCCTGATCCTGATCGCCATGGTCGGTTTCAAATGGACGCTGGTGTTTATTCTGGCCTCCGCCGTCATTGCGATTGTTACGGGCTTTATGTATCTGGCCCTGACCCGGGCGGGCATATTGCCGGAAAACCCGAACAAAACGAATTTACCGGATGGGTTTAACATGATGGCCGATGCCAAAGCGCGTTTGAAACATTTCAAATTCACCCGCAGCTTTGCCGCTGATGTTCTGCGCCATGGCTGGATGGACGGGAAAATGGTTTTGCGTTGGCTGGCCTTCGGTATCGTTTTGGCCGCGTTGATCCGCACCTTTGTACCGATGGATACGTTTGCCACATGGTTTGGGCCGACGATTGCTGGCTTGTTCCTGACCTTGCTCGCCACGACGTTGATTGAGGTCTGTTCCGAAGGGTCCACCCCGATTGGGGCCGACCTAGTCACCCGCGCCGCCGCGCCGGGGAATGGCTTTGCCTTCCTGATGGCCGGGGTATCGACAGATTATACCGAGATGATGGTCCTGCGCGATATGACGAAATCGTGGAAGATTGCGCTGTCCTTGCCGCTGCTGACCGTGCCGCAAATTCTGGTGCTGGGATGGATTATGAACCAGTTCGGGGCGGGCGGTTAACATCACTCCATAGGGCATTGGCAAGGGTTTAAACAATCACCAAGCCATAAATCAGCAATACGCTGGCGATAATCGTCAGTGGCCATGCCACACTGCCCGGTAAACCGCCACGGACGAAGAACCAGTATTGCACGAAGAACATCGGGATGGATGCGACCATAAACATGCGCAGGCGCAAGCCCGTGACCATGTTCCATTCGGGGAACAGTACCAAACTGATGATCAAAGTCAGGCACAACAGGCCCGCCATGCCCTTGTACCAGATATCGGCATAATCGGAAAACCGCACCGACACGCGAATGAAAATCCAGAACAAAGCCGGGATGGATACAAACACCGCCATCCACAACGCCGTGTTATAGGCGAAGGAATCTTCGAACAGATAGTGCAGGAACCCGCCCCACCCATCGATCCGCCACGCGATGCCGATGATGGAGGCAATGTAGGTCAGGCTGACCACCGGAAGATAACGGCGGACAATAATGTCGTAAAAATCGCGCGGCACAAACCGCGCGTTTTCATCAGGTTGTATATCAAATGATTGTTTTTGCGGGCGACGCGAGAACATTATTTTTTCTTCTTCCCGCCACAGGGGAACGATTCATACAATGCCATCACAACCGCCGGGGCCGCGACAAAGGTATCGTGCTGCGGGTTTTTGTTGAGATAGGCCAGAACCACGGCATGCAAACGGTTCATCGATGTATTGACGGGCAGGCAGAACCGCACCTCGGGTGCCATTTTCATGGACAGCATCAGATTGTGGTAATCGACCACGCCGGAAATATAGGCCTGACACGCCGCATGGCCGCCGCGCACCGCCTCCTTGCCTTCACCATCCACGCCGCAAACATAGCGCAGATAGGCACCGGAAAAACGCGCCCCTTCGGACCGGGCATCGGATGCACCGACGCCCAGAACCGCAACCATCATGGCCGCCCATAAAAGGGTTTTGATGGTTGGAACGGCCATTATTTGCCGTCGCCGGATTTCAGTTGCTGCAAAATGGCAAACGGTGAATCCGCTTTGGTTTTGGCTTCAGCGGAAATCACATATTCTTTACGTTCACGCGGTTCCGGCTTGCCGCCTTTGCCTTTGTTGAATGGCTTGCGATCGCCATGCTTTTTATCGCCGAATTTCTTTTCACCGCCCGGTTTACGGTCACCGTGCGGGCGCTTTTCATGATGTTCACGGTTATGTTCGCGGCGGGGCGGACGGGACTCATTCGCCTTGCCGCGTTTCAGACGGAACGTGGCCAGAACCGGCTTCGCGGCTGCTTCGACTTTGCCCTCTTCTGCTTTGGCTTCCGTTGCATCATCAGCCTTCACTTCGGCAATCAAGGATTCTGCGGTTACTTCAGCCGCCGGAGCGTCCGGTACAGCCGGGGTTTCAGCGGATGCTTCAACCGCAACCGGTTTGTCTTCCACTTTCTTGTGGCCCATTGATTCCAGAACCTTGTACAGGTCAGGAATGGAGCAGCCCAGCCATTCGGCCATTTCGTGTTTGGCCTGAAACTCACCCTTTACGGCGTTGTCGTAAATCGCGCTGATCAAACGATCCAGCATATCGACGCGGATCACGCGACCGCCATAGACCGGGTAGCCGATGGACCGGAAATACACTGGGTCAATCGCGGCTTCGTCAATGATCTTGGAGACCATGCCATCATTCGGCACATCGGCGGGCAAGGATTTATCATGCCACAGCGACCAGAGCAGCGCACGCAGGCGGACCGCCGCCGGTTTGTTCAGCGCGGGCAGGAACACCAGAACGGGGCCCAGACGGATTTTGCGCGCACGCAAGGCCGCGCGATCTTCCGGGGTCAGCGTACCAATCAATTCTTCGACCTGCGCACGCGGGACGATGCCCAGCCCTTCATAAACCTGCCACGCAATGCCGCGCACGGCCGGGGTGATTTTGTCATCTTCGGCTTCCAGCGCTTTCAGCGGTTCCAGCACAGTGGCGATATGGTGGGTGTGCAGCCATTCACGAATATGGTCTGTTACCGCGGCCTTGTCCTGCCCCTGCAGCAAATCGCTGTCGATCACATCGACATCCGGCTTCATCAGGGATGCGCCCTTGCGCACGCGCGCGACTGCTTCACCCGGCAACGGATTGGTTGCGTCCTTTTGCCAGAAAATTTGACCATCATCGGTCAGGCGAAACTGCTTCGGTACGGAATTCAGCATAATCTTTAATCTTCTCTCTATTTCCGGTTTCAGGGCGCTGCGCGCCGCTGTCATCACTGCCTTGCGGTCTGATCCGCCGGCGGCTTCGTCTGGAATAAAACGGAAGGCCTGTAAATGTCCAACCTCGTGCCCTTCGACCACGACGGAGCCATCGCCCCGCACACCGGCCAGAAGAGGACCACCCGATTCCAGCGACCGCATCAACACCGCCGAACGGCGATCAACAAAACGCTGGGTCAGACAATCATGCAGGGCATCGGACAGGCGATCTTCGATCGCCAGTGTTCGTGCCTGCCACGGGGCAGCTTTCTGCAGCCATTCCGATTTATGCGTAATATACGTCCAGGTGCGAATATGTGCAATGCGGGCCATCAGGGAATCGACCTCGCCATCCACACGATCCAGCCGGGAAATGTGGGTTTCCACCCAGTCCTCGGGCAAGGTTCCTCGGCCTTTCAGGTGTAAAAACACCTGTTCAACAAAGGCTTGGTGGGATTCGGACAGGGTTTTGCGGAAATCCGGGATCTGGCACACCTCCCAGAGCAGCTGGATCATCTCCGACCCCTGAACGGCCTGTAAAATGCCCTCCCGCTGGGCCAGATGGGCCAAAGCGGCATAATCATCCGCCGGGCGGCCCCGTTGCAGCAGGCTGGACCCCGACCCCACCTCCAGCGACCGGAGCAGATTCGGAATGGTCGAAAAATCCAGATCGGCGTTCCGCCAGTAGATGAAGGGCAACGGATCAAAGATATGATGCTCGATCGCCTCGACCATATCCGGGTCGAGGCCCGGCACCGGACCCGTGACCCCGAAAGTACCATCGCGGACATGGCGTCCGGCGCGACCCGCAATTTGCGCGATCTCCGCCTTATCCAGCGACCGGATATGCGCGCCATCAAATTTCCGCGTGGCGGCCAATGCAACATGGTGAATATCCATGTTCAAACCCATGCCGATGGCATCGGTGGCGACCAGAAAATCGACCTCGCCGGATTGATACATGTCTACCTGTTTATTCCGCGTGCGCGGGGACAATGCACCCAGCACCACCGCCGTACCGCCCCGGTGCCGCCGGATCAAATCGGCATTGGCGTACACATCATCGACCGAAAACGCCACCACCGCCGTGCGTTTGGGCAGACGGGTCAGTTTTTTGTACCCGCGATAGGTCAATTGCGACAGGCGTGCACGGCTTTCAAATTCGATATTGGGGATCAAAGCCTGCATCAACGGGCGGATGGTTTCCGCGCCCATGAACATGGTTTCAACAATGCCGCGCGACCGCAACAGGCGGTCGGTAAAAATAAACCCGCGTTCCGGATCACCGCACAGTTGAATTTCATCCACGGCCAGAAAATCGAATTTCTGGTCCACCGGCATGGATTCAACGGTGCAGACGTAATAGCGCGCGTGGGGCGGAACAATTTTTTCTTCACCGGTGACCAGCGCCACGGCATGCACGCCCTTGCGTTCCACAATACGGTCATAATTTTCGCGGGCGAGCAGACGCAACGGAAACCCGATCACACCGCTATGGTGCGTCAGCATCCGTTCAATCGCCGTGTAGGTTTTGCCCGTGTTTGTCGGCCCCAGAACGGCCAAAACCCGCCCGGGTGTGCGTACGGCGGTATTTGTTCGCGTCCCTGTCATAATCTCTATTGATATACGATATTTTTCGGGATTATCAGCCGAAAAAGCCCCTTCGCGGGCTATATGCACGGTTTCCTTTCTGCTAGTCTTGCCCCGGTTTTTCCCAATCCATCGGAGTCCGCACCCATGATGACCGCGCGTTTGTTTTCCCTGTCCCTGTTGAGCGTTTTGATGATTTCAACGGCCCCGGCATCCGCCGCCGTGGACCCCGCCGGGGCAGATGCGGTGAAAAAACTGGTGGCCGACTATCTGGACACCCAGAAAAATACGGTCAACGCCGATGGCGACATGACCATGGTGACCAAGGGGGACATTATTGTTAAAGCCGCAGGCGATTATTACGCCACCACCCTGCCGCATATCAGCATTCAGTATGACGATGGCAGCGTCTTTGAAATTGGCACCATCACCGCCAATATCTCGCCGGGCGATGCGCCGAATTTGTGGAAAATGACCTGGGCCCTGCCCCAGCCGATGACGATGATCGGTGCCAACAAAAAACCCGAGGCTCGCGTCACCTTCGACGACCAGGCCCTCAGTGGTGTCTGGCATTCCGACATCAATACCTTCGTGCAATTAAATGCTCGCTACAAAAATATTGTTGCGACCGTTTACGATGAAAAGAATGCCCCCGATGTCACCGTCACCCTGCCGGAGGCGCGTTTCGGGATCAATCTGAAGCAAGGGGCCAACGGCAACTGGTCCGGCCCCAGCCATTACACTGCCAGCAACATCACCGTGGAAAGCCCGCAGGAGCCGGGCTTTGTAAAAATCGGCAAGATCGACGCGATTGGCGAAATTACCGATTTTTCCCCCGCGATGGCCAAGGATTTTGAAGACAAAATCAGCGCCATGAGCGAGAGCATGGCTACCGGTGCCGTGCCCAGTGCGGGTCATGTCCAGGGCATGTATGATCTGGTCCTGAGCTATGTTGGCAATATCTGCGATTCCATGCTTACAAAATTTTCCATGCATGACTTCCAGGTCAACGCCCCTGCCAAAGGGGAAGAGCCGGCCCAAAAATTCAGCCTTCAAACCATCAGCGCCGCCTTTGGCATGAAGGGGTTCCGCAGCAACGATGTCAGCCTGAACATGTCGCTGGATTACGACGGCTTCATGGCTGAGCCAAAGCTGGATCAGTCCGAAACCATCCCAACGGAAAGCCGGATCGATATCACCATTCAAAAAGTCCCGTATAACGAACTGGTCGAGCTCGGCCGTTCAACGTTGAAGAGCAGCATGGAGAGTGGTGCCGGGGCGGAACTGGCCGGCTTGCAAGCCATGATGTTAATTCCGCAACTTCTAACCAATGCGGGAACATCAGTAAATATTAAGGACACAAGCTTTGGCAATGACCTGTACGGTTTAAAAATGAACGGCGATGTCATCGCCAACATGCAGAGCGTTCTGAGCGCCACAGGCAAGGCCCGGATTGAAGTGGCCGGGATTGACAAATTGATCGCGGAGGTGAAAAAGCAATCCGAAACCGCCACCGACCCTGCTGTAAAGCAACAGATGGGCGAAGTTCTGGCCGGATTGACCATGTTGCAAATGGTGGGACAGCAACAACCGGGCACCGATGAAAAGGGGCGCGCCGTGCGCACCTATGACATCGAACTGACCAAAGAAGGTCAGATGCTGATGAATGGCACGGATATGACCACCCTGCCCGGTTTGATGAAACAGCCTTAATCAGGCCAGAAGGTACCCCAACAACGCATTCAACCGCTGCCGCCCGCTGGGCGTGGCGATGATGTGGGTATCGGTTTTGACCAGATACCCCTCACCGACCATGGCCGCGATTTTGACCGGGTCGATGGCGGATGAAAAATCCATACCGCTTTCACGTTCAATGCGCGCGATGGGCACACCTTCATCCAGACGCAAGCCCATCATCACGCATTCATTCAAGCGCGATTCCGCCAGCACAGGTTCAAAATCATGTGACCCATGCCCGGTATCACGCACCCGGTCCAGCCAGATTTCCGGCGCGCGGTGCGCCCGTGTGGCCGTTTTCACGCCATCCAATGTCAAACGCCCATGCGCCCCCGGTCCCACACCAACATAATCGCCATAGCGCCAATAGGTCAGGTTATGGAACGATTCCTGCCCCGGCACGGCGTGGTTGGAGACTTCGTAAGCGGGCAATCCGGCATCCGCCATCATGCTTTGCGTTAATTCATAGAGGTCAGCGGCAGTGTCTTCATCCGGGATTTGAAATTCGCCACGTTGGTGCCGCGTGAAAAATGGTGTGCCGGGTTCGATGGTCAGTTGATAGAGCGAGAGGTGCCCGCCATTCATGGCCAACGCTTCACCCAATTCCGTGCGCCATGCATCCACGGTCATACCGGGGCGCGCATAAATCAGATCGAACGTATAACGATCAAACACCTTGGCCGCGATATCCAATGCGCCCTTTGCGTTTTCAACGGAATGGAACCGCCCGAGGAATTTTAAATCGTCATCGCGCAAGGATTGCACGCCAACCGATACACGGTTGACGCCAGCGGAGCGAAACCCGCGAAATTTTTCAATTTCGATGGACGTCGGATTGGCCTCCAGCGTGATTTCCAAATCGTTGGCGACGTGCCAGTTTTTCACCACCGCATCAATCGCCGCCTGCACCGTTTCCGGTTCCATCAGCGATGGCGTACCGCCACCGAAGAAAATAGACGTCACGCGCCGCCCCCGCGTCAGACCCGCATAATGCTCAATTTCCCGGACCAGCGCGTTGCGCCAATCGGCATGGTCGATGCGCTCACGGACATGGGAATTGAAATCGCAATACGGACATTTGGACGCGCAGAACGGCCAATGAATATAAACGCCAAACAAATCCGATGAATCCGGGACGATCATCATAACGCATCAACCAGCGCGGCAAAGGCGATGGCGCGGTGGCTATAGTTCTTTTTCTCCGCCGGCGTCATTTCACCGAAGGTACGGGTCTCGCCATCGGGTGCAAACATCGGATCATACCCAAATCCGCCAACACCGCGTGCGGGCCAGACCAGCGTGCCATTGACGCGCCCTTCAAACACATATTCCGACCCATCTGGATACACCAGCGCCAGAACGCAGATGAAATACGCCGAACGATCATCACCCGCGCCCAGTTTGTCATGCACGGTTTGCATCGCCATGGCAAAATCTTTGCCCGGTCCGGCCCAGCGTGCGGAATACACGCCGGGGTCGCCATTCAAGGCATTCACGCACAGACCGCTATCATCCGCCAAACATGGCAGGTTGGTGACTTTGGCCGCCGCATGTGCCTTTAACAAGGCATTACCGACAAACGTGGTTTCGGTTTCGTCCGGTTCGGGCAAATTCAATTCGCCCGCCGACACAACATGAATGCCCATCGGGGCCAACATCGCCCCGATTTCGGCAACCTTGCCCGCATTATGCGTGGCCAGAACCAGTTTTTCGATTTTTGGCAAAGCCATGGCGTTTACGCCGCCTTCAACGCTTGCTTCGTCGCCAATTGCAGGGCTTTCAGATCATTGCATCCCTGCTTCGCCAACGACAGCAACGCCATAAATTGGTCTTCGGTAAACGGATCTTTTTCCGCCGTGCCTTGAATTTCAACGATACCGCCATTACCGGTGATAACGAAATTCGCATCCGTATCGGCGGACGAATCTTCGATATAATCCAGATCCAGAACCGGCACACCGTTATAAAGACCGCATGAAATGGCCGCGACAGAATCCGTGATGGGCGATTGTTTCAACGCGCCAATGCGGATCAAATGTTCGCAGGCCATCCACAACGCGACATAACCACCCGTGATGGACGCCGTGCGTGTCCCGCCATCGGCCTGGATCACGTCGCAATCAATCCGCACCTGACGTTCGCCCAACGCCTTCATATCCACAACGGCGCGCAAAGCGCGGCCGATTAAACGCTGAATTTCCTGTGTCCGGCCCGATTGCTTGCCCTTGGCTGCTTCGCGGTCCATACGGCTGGATGTCGACCGCGGCAGCATGCCGTATTCGGCCGTGACCCACCCGGCCCCGGAATTTTTCATCCAGCCGGGAACCTTTTCCTCAACCGTCGCAGTGCACAGAACATGCGTATCACCAAATTTGACCATGCATGACCCTTCGGCATGTTTGGATACGTTCGGGATGATTTCAACAACGCGCAATGCATCGGGGGTCCGGCCGGAAGGTCTGGTCATTCTTTTGGTCCTTTTATAGTGAAACGGAGGGCACTTTAACCATATTCGGTCCATTTTGTCACCCAATCTCCCCTCCCTCCGTCACCCCGGCGCAGGCCGGGGTCCATACGACCTATCCGATGGATACCGGCCTTCGCCGGTATGACGAAAAATGGTAACTTTCGCGGGGATGACAATACCGGAGGGACACATTATTATCCCCCCATGATCCCGGAACTGAACCAACGATCGCGCGATATCTTCCGCTATATAGTGGATTCCTACCTGGCCGGGGGCGACCCGGTGGGGTCGAAGACCATTGCCCAATATATGGATATGAATCTGGGCCTTAGCATCTCCCCCGCCACCATCCGCAACGTCATGGCGGACCTGGAGGAAGCGGGCCTGCTTTACGCCCCCCACACCTCCGCCGGGCGGATGCCAACGCAACAGGGTTTGCGTTTCTACGTCGACGGGTTGATGCAGGTCGGGCATCTGAGCGCGGATGAGCGCCAATATATCGAAACATCCTGCATCCCGTCAGGCCGCTCAGTAAACCAGATATTGGAACAAGCCAGCACAATGATCTCCGGCCTGTCGGGCAGTGCAGGGATTGTCATCGCCCCCAAAACCGACAAACCCATCCGTCAGATTCAATTCGTGCGGTTGAAGGATACACAGGCCTTGGTCGTTCTGGTGATGCAGGACGGGCTGGTCGAAAACCGCGTCATGGATATTGACCGCGACATTACATCATCGGCGCTGGTTATGGCCGCCAACTACCTGAACGATCGCCTAGCGGGGCGCACATTGAGCGATGCACGTTTGTTGATTGAACGCGAAATCGCCGAAAACCGGGCGCAGTTGGATACAATCACCACACGATTGGTCCGCGATGGTATTGCTCTGCCAACAGATAAAAATAACGGTGTCATCATCGTGCGCGGGCAATCCAAATTGCTGGACGATGTGCGCGCAGTCGAAGATTTGGAGAATGCCCGCATCCTCCTCTCCGCTTTAGAGGAACAGGAAACGATGATGCGACTTCTGTCCGCCACACATGGCGCGCAAGGCATTCAAATCTACATCGGCACCGAAAACCAGATGTTCAGCCATTCTGGGTGGTCGATGGTCATTTCGCCCTATCGGTCCGAAGACCGCATTATCGGCGCCATTGGCGTGATTGGTCCCACCCGACTGAATTATGGCCGGGTCATCCCGATTGTGGATTATACGTCCCGCGTGGTCGAGCGGTTGCTGGGGTAACAATCCACAACACATTGAAAACACAGGCCGCCTTAAGGCTGGACACCGATTCGCCCCTGCGATAGCTTCGTGTGGTTTACAACACCGATTCGCCCACGATTTACAACGAGCGGAACAACCATGTTTTTCAACCGTTTTCATCGCGTATTTCTGACCGCCGCTATGCTGATTGGCATGGCGGGCAGCGCCGTGGCCGAAACCGGCAATGTAGTGGACGAAAACGTAAAAACCATCACCCCGCGCACGGTCAGCATCAGCCTGCTGCGCCCCGATGATGGTACGGGCGAAGCCGTCCTGCGCCTGATGGCCCCAGACGCGATCAGCGGCTGCCCGGTCATCGGCCCGTTGAAAACCGAAATGAATGTGAATTCGATTTATCTGGATATCACGGTTGATGGATACACCATTGATCAGAATAATCTGGAGACACATCGCGGCGCCTGCGCCACGGCGCGCCAATATGCGTATGCCGATATTCCGCTGGACCGCGCGCTGCTGCATGGAAACAACGTGGCCGAAATCCGTTTCACCGTGAACAATGACATGGATTATTACACGGTCAATTTGAACGAAGAACGTTTGGAATTGCTGCCCCGCCGCCAAATGCGCGTGAAGCCGGCAGGCGGCGCGGATTCTGCGACCGGGGGCTTAACTTTCTGGTACTATCCGAAAGGCACGATGATTTTATCCATCCCTGCGGCCCCCGCTGGATCGGATATCACCAGTCCTCTGGATCAGTTCGCGGCCCAACACGGGCTAAAACGGCTGGATCGTGCGATGCCGGGCTTTGGCACCATCGCTGGAAAAGCCGGCCAAGCCTACTATATCGATGAGACCGGAGCGTTGGGCACGGTTGTCGGAAAAGATCCGGTGTCCATCGGAACAACTATCATTGATGGCCGCACCGTCGATATCTATGGCCGTCAGCCCGGCATGAATGAATAAGAAAAACAAACAACAACAACGATACGTAAGCAGTACAGACCAATGACCGATCAAAACAACAACACCCCGAACGATCCCGCCAACATCGACCCGCTGGCCCCGACCGCAACAGGTGAAGACACTGGCGCAACGAGTGGTGACGCCGCCCCTGTGGACGAACGCGCCGCGCTGGAAGATGAAATCGCCCGGCTGAAGGATCATGTCCTGCGCGCTTTGGCCGATGCGGAAAACACCCGCAAACGCGCCGCAAAAGAACGCGAAGATGCGACCAAATACGCCGTCACCGGGTTCGCCCGCGATTTATTGTCCGTGGCCGACAATTTGCGCCGTGCGCTGGAATCCATTCCGGAAGAAGCCAAGAACGGCAATGACGAATTGTTTAAAAACCTGCTGGTCGGTGTCGAAGCCACCGAACGCGAAATGCTGCGCGCCTTTGAAAAGAACGGCATTAAAAAGATTGAACCGATCAACGTTCCATTCGACCCGCACCAGCATGAAGTGATGTTCGAAGCCCCGATGCCCGGCAAACCGGCGGGTACGATTATCCAGCTGGTCGAAGCAGGATATGTGTTGAATGACCGCCTGCTCCGCCCCGCCCGTGTGGGCGTTTCCCGTGCCGTTGATGGCGGCGATGGCCCGGATTCCGGCCCGGGACATATTGATAAAACTGCGTAATTTTTAAATACTTGCACTCAGGGTCGATTTTACGTAAATTCTGACCCCTAAGGGATATATTATGGTATCAAAATCCGGTAAAAAGGGTGGGCCCCGGTCCACCCGCAGCGCGACGCGCCCGGCCAGCGAGCAAGAAAAAATCTTTAAAATGCTCGATGAACTGGCCGACAACGACCCCGATCTGGTTGATCGGGCAACGGATGCCGCGCGCGACCCGGACACGGGCCGCACCTATCTGCGCGATGTGACCGATAATATCCTGAAGGAATCCAACCCGGCTTTAAGCGCGACACTCAGCGCCGCATCCGCCTTTATCGACGCCACCCGCGTTCCGGTGAACGAGCCACAGGACCTGCCCCACTTTCATATCATTCTGGCCCATACGGCCGACGACCAACGCGCCGCCAGCCGTATTTTCAATTCGGCGTCCAGCCGCCTGAACGCCATGATCCGGCTGGCCAGCACACGCGAAAGCACAGATATCGGCCCGGTTTTACAGGCCCTGATCCCGATGGCCGAATACGCCATTAACAAGGCCATACAAAATTACAAAGCCACGCCCCAACTGAATTAACACGCTGAATTAAACGGAGAATGGACATGTCGACGCACAGCGCTTCAACCAACGACCTTTTTGACAGCCTGCCGAGCGCATCCATCTTGAAAAAACTGGACGAAAAATGTCCGGGGGCGAAACTGGCCGTTCTGGACCGTGCCGAAAAAATTCAAAAAGAACGCCACGCCGCCGAAATGAATGCGCCGAAGCCGCCATTGAAAAAACGCATCACGGATGTTTTCAAATCCATCGCCCGCAGTTTCTCCGAAGGCATGACCATGTACCCCGGCCCGCATTACGGCCCGGAATATTCCGGACGCGCCACAAAGGACCGGATGGAAGCGTATGAAAGCCTGCGCACCCGGAATGTGATCCAGGCCATTCGCGGCGACATCGCCAACGTCGGCGACGACCTGCGCGCGGCCATTCGGGCCGAAATGGTGGCCCGCAAGGTCACCGTTAAGGATCTGGGCCTGACCCGGGCGGAAATCGTCGATTTGCACCTGGTGACAGCCAAAACAGCCCCGAAAACCGGCCCATCCCCACAATAACGGCTCCATCCACAGCGATCTTCACAAAAGGCGGGAAAACCCCGCCTTTTTTACACAAAAAATCAAGGGATTCCGGGGGCATCAGGTCTGGTCAGCCCCCCTCTTTGTGCTATATTCCCTCTCTGTAAAGCCTGACATTCAGGTCTTAAGGGAATGAGGGCGGCGCTGCCTGGCGGGCTGCCCTTTGCATTTGCCAACTTAAAGTGAGGAAAGAATGAGCAAAATTATCGGTATCGACTTGGGCACCACCAACTCCTGCGTGGCCATTATGGATGGCAAGGACCCCCGGGTTCTGGAGAACGCAGAAGGCACCCGCACCACCCCGTCCATGATCGCATTCACCAAAGACGGTGAGCGTTTGGTGGGTCAGCCGGCGAAACGCCAGGCGGTCACAAACCCGGAAAAAACACTGTACGCGGTCAAGCGCCTGATCGGCCGCCGTTTCGACGATCCGCAAGTCCAGAAAATGGCCAAAACCGCCCCGTTCAAAATTGTGAAGGGCGATAACGGCGACGCATGGGTCGAAATTGATGGCGAAACATTCGCCCCGGCCCAAATTTCGGCCATGGTTCTGCAGAAGATGAAAGAAACGGCGGAAAGCTATCTGGGTCACGAAGTGACGCAAGCGGTGATCACCGTTCCGGCCTACTTCAACGACTCGCAACGCCAAGCCACCAAAGACGCTGGTAAAATCGCTGGTCTGGACGTGTTGCGTATCATCAACGAACCGACAGCGGCTGCACTGGCCTATGGTCTGGACAAGAAAAATTCCGGCATCATTGCCGTGTATGACCTTGGCGGCGGTACGTTCGATATTTCCATCCTGGAAATCGGCGACGGCGTCTTCGAAGTAAAATCCACCAACGGGGATACGTTCCTGGGCGGTGAAGATTTCGATGATCGCATCATCCATTACCTGGCCGATGAATTCAAAAAAGAACAAGGCATCGACCTGCGCAGTGACAAGCTGGCCCTGCAACGTTTGAAAGAAGCGGCAGAGAAAGCAAAGATCGAATTGTCGTCCACCACGCAGACGGAAGTGAACTTGCCGTTCATTACCGCTGATGCGTCGGGCCCGAAACACTTGAACGTGAAAATGACCCGCGCCAAGCTGGAAAGCCTGGTCGAAGATCTGGTCAAACGCACGATCGACCCGCTGAAAGCCGCATTGAAAGATGCTGGCCTGAAAGCATCTGACATCGACGACGTTGTTTTGGTCGGCGGGATGACCCGTATGCCGAAAATCATCGAAACGGTGAAGGACTTCTTTGGCAAAGAACCGCACAAGGGCGTGAACCCGGATGAAGTCGTGGCCGATGGCGCCGCGATTCAGGGTGGCGTCCTGCAAGGTGATGTGAAGGATGTTCTGCTGCTCGACGTCACCCCGCTGTCGCTGGGGATTGAAACGCTGGGCGGTGTGTTCACCCGTTTGATCGACCGGAACACCACCATCCCGACGAAAAAATCTCAGGTCTTCTCCACTGCGGAAGACAACCAAAGCGCCGTGACCATCCGCGTGTTCCAGGGGGAACGCGAAATGGCCGCGGATAACAAATTCCTGGGTCAATTCGATCTGGTTGGTATTCCGTCCGCACCGCGCGGCATCCCGCAAATCGAAGTCACGTTTGACATCGACGCGAACGGTATCGTGCACGTGACGGCCAAAGACAAAGCCACAGGCAAGGAACAGAATATCCGTATCCAGGCCAGCGGCGGGTTGTCCGATGCGGACATCGACCAAATGGTGAAAGACGCCGAAGCCAACGCGGAATCCGACAAAAAACGCCGTGGCGTTGTCGAAGCCCGCAACCAGGCCGAGGCCGCCATCCACCAGACGGAAAAAACCATGTCCGAACTGGGCGGGGATATTCCGGCGGATGAAAAATCCAATGTTGAATCCGCCCTGGCCGACCTCAAGGCCGTGCTGGACACCGAAGACCAAGCTTTGCTGGAAGAAAAAACGCAAAGCCTGATTCAGGCCAGCATGAAGCTGGGCGAACTGGCGTACCGTCGTGCACAGGAACAATCAGCGGGCACGCCGGACAATGACGGCGCAGACACATCCGCGAAAGCCGATGCACCGAAATCGTCCGATGACGACATTGTCGACGCCGATTTCCTGGAGCTGGACGACGAAGACGACAAGAAAGCCAGCAAGTAACACACAATAAGACACAGCGCAGAGGATAAACGGATCACAATCCCTCCTCTGCGCTGTTCTTTTCTGAACGTCCGAAAAACCTTGTGGTTAGAAAAATAAATGGCCGACAAAGATTTTTATAAAACACTCGGGATCGAACGTGGCGCCAGCGACGATGACATCAAAAAAGCATTCCGCAAGCTGGCCATGCAATATCACCCCGACCGGAATAAAGATGATCCGACCGCGGAAGCGAAATTCAAGGAAATCAACGAAGCCTATGACGTTTTAAAAGACCCGCAGAAGAAAGCGGCCTATGACCGCTTTGGCTCCAGCGCGTTTGAACAAGGCGGCGGTTTCCGCCCTGGTGCTGGTGCAGGCGGTTTTGACGCCAGCGGATTTGGTGGCGCATTCTCCGACATTTTCGAAGATATGTTCGGCGACTTCATGGGCAATGGCGGTGGCGGCGGACGTGGCCGCGCCGGTGGCCCGCAACGCGGATCCGACGTGCAATACACCATGGAAATTTCCATGGAAGAGGCCTTCGCCGGCAAGGAAGCCACCATCAAGGTGCCGCTGGCCGAAACATGCGATAAATGCAGTGGGTCTGGCGCGAAAACCGGCACGGGCACCGAAAACTGCCCAACCTGTTCCGGCCAAGGCCGCGTGCGGATGCAACAGGGGTTCTTTACCATCGAACGCACCTGCCCCACCTGTAACGGCGAAGGTGCGATCATTCGTGACCCGTGCGAAAAGTGCAGCGGGTCGGGCCGTATGCGCAAGGAAAAAACCCTGCGCATCAAAATTCCGCCCGGCGTTGAAAATGGCCGCCGCATCCGTTTGGGTGGCGAGGGCGAAGCCGGTTTCCGCGGCGGTGTTGCGGGCGATTTGTACGTGCTGCTGGCCATCAAGCCGCACCGTTTCTTCAAACGCGAAGGGGCCGATTTGTTTGGCCGCGTGCCAATTCCGATGACCACCGCCGCGTTGGGCGGTGATGTCGAAGTGCCGACAATCGAAGGCAGCCGTACCAAAGTCAAAATCCCCGCCGGGACCCAGTCAGGACAGCAATTGCGCCTGAAGGGTAAAGGCATGTCGATTTTGAAATCATCGGCTCGCGGAGACATGTATATCGATGTGTTCGTAGAAACGCCTGTGAACCTGTCGCGCAAGCAAATGGATTTGCTGAAAGAACTGGATAAATCCATTGGCGGTGCCGAGGCCAGCAAACACAGCCCCGAATCCTCTGGCTTCTTTGGCAAAATGAAAGATATTTGGAGCGATCTGACAGAATAAATTAAAGGGGCCTGCGGCCCCTTTTTCTTATCTACGGTTTCGGTTTTTTGGCGAAGGTTGAACTGTCCAGCCAGACAACATTCCCCGTTGGCCGATCCGCCGGATCGGGGGAGCGTTCCCCCGCCGAGATATTTTCAAATTTCACAACGGCCATCACCATACGATGGCCCAGATCCAACGGCTCAACCGCATGGTTCAAATATCCCTGAACGGAATCGCCTCGCATCGGAATTTCATGTTTGGCCATGGCGGCAAATGGAATGCCGCATGAAACAATGATGCCGCCATTATGCGCATCGAAAACGATCAGCCCCTTGTCCGCATGGATCTCAATATCCTCGACAATGCCCATGAAGCGTTGTCCCACACGCAGGCCTTCGGCGGTTTGGCGGAAGGATTCTTTAAGTTCACGGATAAAGCGCGATTCTTCGTAGCCCATGTGCAACACCCTGTTTTTTATGACTTTGTTCCCTTATGAAACAGGATTTTCGCCATGCCCGTCAAACAAAATCCCCTGTTGCGCCGGAAAATCATTCTATTACAATAAGTTGAACTTTTACCGCACAGGGGCAAAATCACCATGATCAAGGTCGGAATTGCAGGATATCGGGGCCGGATGGGTCAGATGCTTGTCCATGAATTGCAATCCGGTCAATGGCCGGGACTGGCCTTTGGTTCGGGCAGTGAATCGTCCGACAATCCGAACAGCCTGTTCGCGGAAAACGATCTGGTGATTGATTTCACCACGCCCATCGCCACGCGCGCGCATGTGGACATTGCGGTGACGCATAAGAAACCAATCATCATCGGCACGACCGGGCTGAATGATAACGATATGACGGTTTTGAAAACGGCGGCCACCACCTGCCCCGTTTTGTATTCCGCGAATATGAGTGTGGGCGTCAACCTGCTCGCCGCTTTGGTGGAACAGGCCTCCGCGCGATTGGGTGATACGTTTGATATCGAAATCATGGAAACGCACCATCGCAACAAGATGGATTCACCATCCGGTACCGCGTTGATGCTGGGCCGTGCCACGGGCCGCCCCAACGCGCCAATGGACCGCAGCGGCAAACGCAACACCGGAACAGTGGGTTACGCCGTACAACGTGGCGGTGATGTTGCGGGGGAGCATAATGTCAGCTTCTTCGGCCCCGGCGAACGCATCGAACTGGGCCACCGCGCCCATGACCGCAGCCTGTTCGCCAAGGGCGCATTGCGCGCCGCCTTGTGGATGAAGGGCCGCCCGGCGGGACTTTACTCAATGCGTGACGTCTTGGGCCTCTAGCCCCAAAATCAGTTTCTTGCGCGGCGTGCCCCAGCCGTAATTTTCAACGATGCCGGATGATTGAATCACCCGGTGGCACGGGATCAATAATGATACGGGGTTCGCCCCCACTGCGGAACCAACCGCGCGCGACGCCTTTGGCTTCCCAATCGCATCGGCCACGGCCTTGTAACTGACGCTCGCGCCACAGGGGATTTTCAGCAAGGCTTGCCAGACTTGAAGCTGAAAATTCGTGCCGTATAAATGCAGCGTCAAATGCGTGTCCGCCCCACGCCAGATTTCCAAAATTTTACGGGCGGTGTCGGTCGTGCCATTCTGATCCTCGACCAGATCGGCAAATTCCCAATCACGGCGCAAACGCGCCATGGGGATGGCGGGATCTTCGTCCACCACAAAGCCCAGCCAGCACAACCCGCGATCCGTTTGCGCGATCAGCATATCGCCCATCGGCGTCGGGTGATAACCGTAACGAATGGTCAGGCCCGCCCCCTTGCGCTTCACCTCGCCCGGTGTGGCCGCGACAATATTGATCATCGCATCATGCAAGCGGGCATTCCCACTCATCCCGCTTTCATATGCGGCGTCTAGGGTCGAATAATTTTGCAATAACAAATCACGCGCGTTGTGTGCGGACATATATTGCACCATTTTATGCGGGCTGACCCCGGTCATGCGGGTGAAGAGCTTTTGGAAATGGGTTGCCTCATACCCGGCCCGTGCGGCCAGAGTTTCAAGGTCCGGCTGATCGCGCCAGTGGGCCGCGATGTAATCGATAGCGTTGGAAATAATGGCGTATTGATCATTGTTCATGCCATGAAACTAACGGGAAATCCCCTCGCCTCCAATCCGTTTTTTGGTATAGTGAGCATCATGAAAAAGGCTGATATCCAACGTTTTTTTGAAATCCTGCGCACCGAAAACCCGGAGCCGAAGGGGGAATTGAATTATACCAATCCCTATACCCTGCTGGTCGCGGTTGCCCTGTCGGCGCAGGCGACGGATATTGGCGTGAACAAGGCCACCGAAAAACTGTTTAAAATCGTCAAGACGCCCCAAGACATGTTGAAACTGGGCGAAGATGGATTGAAAGACCACATCAAAACCATCGGCCTGTACAACACCAAGGCCAAAAATGTAATGGCTGCCGCCGAAATGCTGGTGCGCGATTATGGCGGCAAAGTTCCCGAAGACCGCGATGAATTGGTCAAACTGCCGGGCGTGGGTCGTAAGACGGCGAACGTTGTTCTCAATATCGCCTTTGGCCACGAAACTATTGCTGTTGATACACACTTGTTCCGCGTTTCCAACCGCACGGGCCTGGCCCCCGGCGCCACACCCGAAGCGGTTGAAGCCAAATTGGAAAAAGTCATACCACCGGAATTCCGCCGTCATGCACATCACTGGCTGATCCTGCATGGGCGTTATATTTGTAAAGCGCGTAAGCCATCATGCCCGGTGTGCCCCGTGCGCGATGTGTGTGGATTCAAGGATAAAACGGAGTATTAAATCAGATAGGGCGTGATTTCAGAATGTCGGCCACACAGTCATTGGCACGAACATCACGGCGTTCACCCGCAGCCCCATCATACAAGGCGGTTTGGCGCGGGTTGAATTCATAATGCGATACCGATGCGGCATCCATATCAACAACAACATGCAAGACGCATTCATTGCCGCGGAACTGCAAAACCTGCACCGAACCCTCTTCGCGTTCTAGATCGGCGTATGAAAACGCGCCAATGACCTGCGCCGCATTCATGGTCGACAACAGAGCAGGATCTTTACGCAACTGGGCCTGAACCCCGCGCGCATCACGTTTGGACACAACGGTCATTTCGGACGGTGACGCGATGGCCGCCTGAGCCGCCTGGCCCGGTGTGAAGTCCGGCATAATCGTATTCCCGAACACCACCAACGCCACAACCAGCAACGTTTCCGGCAGCACCATAAACCGGCGCCAACGACGCAACGTCAAACGACGGTTCCAGCGCAAGGTCACACGGAAACGGGAATTGAAACAGAACGGGGCGAATGCCCGGCCTATAATGCCGTTCAAACGCCCCGTTCCGAATGTTTCAAAATTGGTAATCATGGTGATCGATGCCCCTTCATTCCATTTTTCATGTTTATGAACGGGCACCGGCCCTCAAAATTTACGCCGAAGCTGCGGTTTTGTCAGCGAACGGCAGTTCTGCGCCGCTGTCACGTTGACCGCCTTGTTTACCGCTGGTGCGGGCTTGGCCCGGCTTGCCTTCGCGCTTTTCGCCTTTGGCGGACAGCGGGGTGACTTTACCGTCCAGCGTTGCACCGGCTTCAACAGCCAGTTCTTTGTAGGCGATTGCGCCGGTGATGGAACCGGAAGCGCGGATCGTCAAACGACCATTGACGGTCAGGTCGCCTTCGAAGCGGCCAGCAATGGTGGCTTCTTCGATTTCAACAGCGCCGTAGAATACGCCGCTCTCAGCGATTTCCAGTACGCGTGCGCCTTTCAGAGCCGCTTCGATCGTGCCTTCAACGATCAGAACGTCGCAAGCTTCGATTTCACCGGAGATGGTGATGCCTTCGCCGATAACCAGACGACGACCATCAGCAACCACGCCAGCTTTTGCGCCCGGGGCAGCAGCAGCATACGGGTTTGAGGACGCGGCCGGTTGACCGTACGGGGAAGAACCATAGGAGGACTGACCACCCGGGAAACCACCGCCCGGAACGCGCGGCGGCTGCATGGCCGGACGTTGCATACCAGCGGCTTGACCACCCGGAATGTCGATCGGGCGCGCCTGGCCAGCGGCCTGGTTGGAGGATGCGCCTTGGTTGTTTTCTGTTTCGTTGCTCATGGTCTGTGCCTGGTCCTTTTGGTTCTGGTGGAAATTCATTTTCGGTTACCCTCTTAAAGTTTCCGACGGTTAAATTCTGTCTTGCCCATTTAAAAACGCGGAAAAGACAATACGGCTTTCACGCAGGAAAGCGCGCTGTTTGTTTTTTCATCTGTTTTATTTCGAGAACAGAATGACACTAGCACCCGGTCAATAGGGCGACAAGCCGGAATCAGGGGGTTTCCCCCCGCTTTATTTCGCGTGCGTTTTCAGTGCGTTATCGGGCGTTTTATGGGGAATCAGGGAGTTATTTTCAAGAATCCGTCTCATGGAAATACGCATATATGCGCTCTGCCACCGCATGGCTGATTCCTTCGACTTTTTCCAAATCGGCGATTCCCGCGCGCACCACATCCTGTGCCGATCCGAAATGAAGCAGCAACGCCTTCTTTCGTTTCGCGCCAATCCCCGGCACATCATCCAGTGGTGATGCACCAATATGTTTTGCCCGCCGTGTACGGTGCGCACCGATGGCAAAGCGATGCGCCTCATCCCGCAAGCGTTGTAAGTAATGTAGGGTGGCATTGTTCACAGGCAACTGGAACATTTCACGGCCCGGCATAAAGAATTTTTCGCGGCCCGCATTGCGGTCCGGCCCCTTCGCAATCGATACGACATTCAATTCTTCGGAAATGCCCATATCGGCCAATGTTTCCATCACCGCATTCAATTGCCCCAATCCACCGTCGATCAACAGAAGATCCGGCCAGTCTTCCGACCCCGGGCCATTGCCCTCTTCCTGTGCTTTGCGGAAACGACGGCTCATCACTTCCTGCATCATGCCGTAATCATCCGACGCGCTGGCATCGCGAATGTTGAATTTGCGGTAAGCGGATTTCATGAACCCTTCCGGTCCCGCCACAACCATCGCGCCGACCATGTCGGTGCCGCTGATATGGCTGTTATCATAAATTTCGATGCGATTGGGGCGTTCATCCAAACCAAACAATTCCGCCACGCCATCCAACAATTGCGCATCACCCGCGCGTTCCAACAAATGCCGATCCAACGCATCGCGCGCATTGTTGGTTACAAAATCAATCAAGCGCCGACGCTCCCCCCGTTGCGGGCACGCAATGGATGTTTTGCGCTCCACATTCGGACGGGAATTGAGCGCATCTTCAATCACGCTTGCATCTTGGATGTCATGGCTGATCAAAATATGCGGCGGGATGGGTTTGCTTTCATAAAACTGCGCAATAAAAGCCGCCAAAATGGTTTCTGGTTCCTCATCCCGTTCATGCCGCGGGAAATAGGCCCGGTTGCCAAAATTCTGCCCACCGCGGAAGAAGAACACTTGCACGCAACTGCGCCCCTCACGCATGGCCAGCGCGATGGCATCAACATCACCGATACCGTCGAAATTGATATCCTGCCGTGTCTGCAAACTGGTCAGTGCGCGCAGGCGGTCGCGGAATTTTGCCGCTTCCTCATAATCCATGCGATCACTGGCGGCCTGCATCGCGGCGGCCATTTGCTCCTGTATCTCCCGGCTTTTGCCGGTCAGATAGGCGCGCGCCTGTTCCACCTGCTTCGCGTAATCCTCGCGCGACACCATGTTGACACACGGCGCGGTGCAGCGTTTGATATGAAATTGTAGGCAGGGTCGCGTGCGTTGCGCGAACACGGAATCCGAACAATTGCGCAACATAAAGGCACGTTGTAACACGGCGATGGTACGATTGACCGCCCCAGCCGAGGCAAAGGGGCCGAAATAATGCCCTTTGCGTGACCGGCTGCCGCGATGTTTGATGACCTGCGGAAATTCGTGATCGTCCGTAATCAAAATATACGGAAACGATTTATCATCACGCAGCAGAACATTGTAGCGTGGCTTCAGTTTTTTAATCAGGTTGGATTCCAGCAACAGGGCCTCGGCCTCTGTATGCGTGCGCACCACCATCATTTCGGATGTTTCGGCGACCATGCGTTGAATGCGGTGTGACAGACGGGCCACTTGCGTATAATTCGCCACCCGTTTTTTCAGCGATTTGGCCTTGCCGACATACAGCACATCGCCCTTGGCATTCAGCATCCGGTAAACACCCGGCGCATCCGGCAACGTCTTCACAAACGCCCGAACAACCTCTACCCCGCGCGCAAGGGCGGCGGGCACGGCCTGATCATCGGGAAAATCGTCGTGGTTATCCATGGGGATAGAGATAAGCCATTGCCGCCAAAGAAACAATGGCCGTTGCATTGCCCCGTCCTTGCCCTATAATTCGGCTTATGCCTTTCAAAAAAATTGCTATTTTTTCCATTTTAATTCTGACCGTAGCGGCGTTGCTTGTTTTACGCCCTGCCCCGGCCGCACGATCGGACGAAATTTCTACGCTGCCCGCTCCATACTGCCCCGTTTTTGTAACGTGGATGGACACGGAGGCGTTAAAAGCCCGCATGGAGAATTTTTATGCGCCGCTTTTTACACCCGTTGGATTGACCGCATGTTACACCAAGGCGCTGGTTGATCGTGGCCTTGTGTCCCACAACGCCCTCGACAAAAATTTTGATGTTTAATCTGGGACCACGCCCGGATTTTGGTGCCTTCTTTTATCAATATTTGATCGATGCGGGCTACCCGCACACCAATATCCATTGGCAACTGGCCCGCCTTTACGATGAAGGCAAGGGCGTAGCACAAGATAAAGGCAAGGCCATGCGCCTCTATCGCGAAGGCCTGGCTTTCCTGACCCCACAGGTCAAAGACCAGACGGAATGCATTCGAGATCAAGAAAAGAGAACCCGAAAACACATGAACCGTGAATTTGCATTGCCGTTTGAGAAGGAGCAGATTCAATGGTTCAATGACATGTGCAAAATGAGCAATGAGGATCTGATCGCCCTAGGAAAACATTATATGGACAAATCAAATCCGGATCATTCTATGATTTTGGCGCATGAAATTTTTGGATATCTTTTTATTAACCGCGACAGAGGTGAAGCTTGGCAACTCTACAGCGACACAATGCCGCACAAACAAACGAAAAAACACCCATAACATCAGGGTCAAACGGATATCACACCAGATTCATTTTTCTTACTCATACAATCATCCAGGCGCTTTTCTGCTTCAGTATAATCATCCAATGATTTCTCAAGCAGAACATCCAATATTGCTCTCTGATCCAGCTTCTCCTGAATTTTTTCACGGATACGCTTTAATCGCTCGCCCAAAAATTCAATCTCCCCCTGCAGCTGGTTTTCAATTTGAATACCGAAATTGAACCGAATGGCTTCATGCATATTATCCAGCCATTTTGCTGGCCAGTTGATGATATGTATCGCCAGCACACCTCCAAATAATTGCGTCAAACGACGGATAATTTCATCTTTTTCCTGTTTTATTTTTTGGGCATCTTCCGCCAACCCAATAATCAGATCTTTGATTTCCTGAACTTTCTTTTCCGCCAAATCCGCAGCATCCCTCTCTTCACGGCAATCCAGTGGGCCTTGTGGTTTACCTGTCGCGCTGACTGGCTCGGCCCAGCACCGGCAATTGAAATCCTCGCCCGGATCAGGACTGTCATTCCATTGGCGTTGTTGTCCAGCCAATGCTGCATGTTGGCCACGCACGCGCCCATCCCCCACAGTGCGCCAGATATATTGGCTATCGGGCGCGTTGGTGATCGCGTTGTTGAGGGCCGCTATAGTTTCATCACCCGGACGCACCATCCCGCTGGGCGATAGGCCATGATCCGTCTGGAACTGCTTTAAAGCCGTAAACACGGCATCATCGGGCACATAATATCCCAATCGGTTCAGCGCCTTTTTAATCTGGCGCACATCGTAATCATCGACCTGTGTGTTGCGGGCAAAGGGTTTGGACAAGGCGATCGGCATAAAATGGCCCTCCTGCGGGTTGATACGGCATAAAAAATGCCGCCCGGACTAGGGAATCCGGGCGGCGATGGCACAATAATAGGAATATTATCCTTTAATATCAATCCCAAAATATGCCCCAATACATTAACAACCCACAGTTGATTATTTTACTTGCATTCTTGCAACTGTTTTTGTAACGCTGTGCCCCTCGCCCGGCTATGGGGGCCGGATCACGTCATGCGGGAGACAAAAACAAAAAATGGGGAAGCACAACATTATGGGGACGATTATTTTACGCACGGCATCGGGGCACGTGATTTACAAAAGCAACCGCACACACCACCGCGCCGCGGTTGAGGACGCGGTGATGGATGGCGTATCATTGCATCACGCGGATTTGTCCGGTCTTGATCTAAGCCATGGTGATTTTGATGGTGGTAATTTCCGCCACGTCAATTTTGATGGCAGCAACATGACCGGCACCAATCTGTCCGAATGCCGCATGACGGGGGCCTCGTTTAAAAACGTTGCGCTGCATGGGGCCTGTATGGCCCAGTCCCATTTGATTGATTGTGATTTTAGTGGCGTTTTGTTTGGCGGAACCGATATTTTTGGCACGGTCATCCGGGGCTGTAGGTTTGATACACAATCGGCATTGGAATTGCATTTTCACGATTGCGATATTTTTGAAAAAAATATGTTCGTCGACGTGAGCGGCCTTCCTTGCCCCATCAATCGCCCACCCGTCACCATTCTGGGCGGGCCATCGATCATGGCCATTACCACCACGCATGTCATCATGGGCAACAAGGCCATGACCATTGCGGAATGGATGCGCGCCAACACCATGATTGAAAAATCGCCCAGCCACGGGCTCGCGCTGGCGCATTTACGCCTGATGCGCGGGGCGGATACGCAACCCCCGGCGACTGACGTCGCCCCCCCAGGGATTGGGGCCGCGCCGTCAATGATGGGGACCAATAATTTTCCTTGACGGCAACCCTTATGAAAATCTATGAATGAGCTTGTGTGTGCATACCATTGCAACCCGATTGCGCAATGGGACCGGTGTGTGGCCGGTTAAAAGGGAGAGAATTTCAATGATTTACCTGCGTTTCGGGCGGTTGTACGCCCTCAGCCTGGATCTGGACCGTCGGTTCGGATTCATGCCTTTGTTCGCAAAAAATACTTGCAACAACGAAACCATTATCGATATACCTTTTGGTCAGGTCGTTTTAACACCGCGCCGGGTTTTATCGCGACCATGGATGCCACCACCCATCGAAAATGGACCCGGATCACATCATGGTCAAACAGCAGACATTGGAAACACTGACACGCTGCCGCGCCTTGCTTCAGGTGTGGCAACGGATTGATGGCGAATTTCCACTGCAATACATGCTGTGCCTGATCGAAATTGCGGCGGACGAAGGCCTCTCCCTCTCCGACCTGGCCACGCGCACGCAGATGCCATTATCGACCGTATCGCGGATCGTCGGCGCGCTCTCCGACCACCGCAAAAAAGGAAAATCCTACGGCCTGATCCGTGTGGATATTTCGGCGACGGAACGGCGGCGGAAGGAATTGTCACTGACACCACGGGGGCGGGCGTTGGTTGGGGAATTAGGGGAGGTTTGCCCCGTATCCGGGTAAAGACCACACTCCTTGATATTTTTAAATGGGGCATATATGTCGATTATAAAAGGTAGAATAAAACTTCTTTTCATTTGCACATTTGTGTTGATTGCCTTCACCGCAGGAAAGCGTGCGTATGCCGACACCTACAAAATCGGCATGCGGCCGCTTGATGGTGATAAATCGATAATTGTCTTTGAATGCACTGACGATGGGACGATCTGCAACTCCACTGCCTTTCTCAACGACGGAACATCGCCAGAAAAAAGCACCATCATCAACATCGACACAACGCTTTCAAAGCATGAGGCTGAATTTGTATTTCGCATGGGGGACGAACTCTTATTCTCCCAGCAAAATAAGCCAAGCTACACAACTCTCATATACCCCGACAGTGCGGCGTTAAAGACCGAGACAATTGACCTTTACATCCCCCATCCCGAAACAAAAAACACCGCTGCAGAGAAATCTGTTTTCCGCAAACCACGACGTCATGTAGCGACACTGAATGTCTTGATTGAAAAGAAGTAGCTACCTAATTAGGTGCGGGTAATGACGTGACCGCCTAAAAAGGAAATCACATTGAGTTGGTGGCCCCGGCCGGAATCGAACCGGCACGCCCTTACGAGCGAGCGATTTTAAGTTTATTATGTATAATTTTAGCCCATTGATAAAAAACAATGTTTTCTAAGATTTTATGCTTATGTGTAAGAAACTGTGTAAATTACCGCATTTTTTGCTCGCCATACTGAACAACCATTCTAAAATCAGCCCAGACAAAACAATCTATAATCTGGACCGTTGGCAATGACCGAGATTGATGCACAAAGTGCCGCCGCATTGTTGCGATGGGAAGCTTATGCAGGGTGGGATTTGAGCGAGAAGCCAGCCGCCGTCCTGCATCAGGCCCATCTTGACCGCAGTGATTTCGGAAGCACTTTTGTCTTTTTGGGGAATGGAAATTTTGTGAAATGGTCAGCCATTCGCGCCTTACGTTTTCTGATCAATATTTGCGGCCTAACATATGCGGAAGCAAGAAGCGCGGTGGATCATTACGCCAAGAATAAACTTATGCTCGATGCCGTCCCGGCCACACAGGAAGCCGAGACCGCCAAAGAAATTATGACCGGGTGCGCCGACATAATTGAGGCTGTGGACACGGTAAATCACATGCTATCGGTTCTTAATCCAGACGATACTATGGTCGTGCAGTATTGGAAGAATGTTCTGGATATTATCCAGTCGTATCAGAGTAAACCAATGAATACAGGCATTGAAAACTGGTAATAGCTAAGCCGCCGTCACTTGGTGAATTGGCGTTCGTCTATACTGTTAAAAGCGCCAACCGGAGCGGCTTCAATGATGGCATTTTCAAGCTGTTGCACGGCCATCTTTTTCTACTGTTTTTTACTTACGCAGAAACGGCATAAGGGCGGATGGTCTTCTTGTACAAAGCCAAACGATCCCGCTTTGCCGTGCGAAGATCATAGTCTTTTTGCAGATTAAACCAAAACCCCTCACTCTGACCAAAGAACAAGCCCAAGCGCAAGGACATATCGGCGCTAATATCGCGCTCTCCTGCTAAAATTTTAGACACAGCACCACGATCAACGCCGATGGCTTTTGCTAAAGTTGCTGGCCGTATGCCCATGCCATCAAGGAAGTCCTCTTTTAGCATTACACCAGGATGGGTCAATTCGATCATTTTGGCCATTGGAATCCTCCTAATGATAGTCCACTAATTGCACGTCATAGGCCCCATCTTCCCACCGGAAAATGATTCGCCATTGAGTGTTTACCCAAAGGGCTTGAGCACGAATCTTTCTAGGGGGCGGCACAAATGTTTTTTGCCCCCCCTTGGTTCTTCTTTTTGGTTCTGTCGCCGTGGTTCGGTTTTGAATGTCAAAACCTCTGGCGACGGGGCCATTTCGGCCCGGCCTTCCATGATTCAATGTGGGTCTTATACCCACGCCAGCGGAATTGTTGTCTGACAATTCTATTAGCTGGCTATCGTTCGATTTTCGTATAATTGCCGCTTTTTAGTTAAGAAGATCATAAGGAACACCGGGCCATGATCGGTACCTATCCAAGGCGGGGCAAATATGGCCTGCTGGATGCGTTTCGGGGCATGGCGCGCGGCACAACGCAGACCAAAAGAACGCGCGTAACGGACCCTGTGCGGGCGCAATCAGCCACAAGGGCACAGATCGGCTTCAGGAAGTGTCGGCGGCCCCAGCATCGGGAGAAGAAAGCCCCCCGTTTGCGCCATGTCAGGGCGGGATGAAGTTCCTAAAAGGTGCTGGCTCGCATGGCTTTACCGCCGTGCTTCGGGCTTCGCAGAAGCCCCTCTGGCGGTGCGGGCCGTTGGCCCGATTTGATTCACTGATGGGGCATGCCCCCATCCCGACAGAATTGTTGTTAAACAATTCTATTAGCTGGCTATCATGCGGGTTTCGTAGAATTTAAGGGATTCCGGATGGTGACCGACTTCGTCCACGCTATCTATGGCGCGCTAATGCAAACCCCGCCTAAGGCAATCACAGACCTGTTTCCAGTAGGATGATGCCTCGGCATTCCCCACGCCCTCAAACAGGGATGCGCAATCTTGTGCGATTGCGAAGGCTTCGTTTTGGTATTGTTCCAGGAGATAGCCTGCTTCCTCTTCCGGGGTTCGGTTCATGGAAAGCAGGCACTCAAACTGGCGCAGATCGGACTTCATTTCTAACCCCTCAGGCAAAAGAAAAACCACCATGCCTGAAGGCATGGTGGCCGGGTGTTAGTAGACCGTACTGAAACAGCCGCGACGACCTTTAGGCCGAAGCCATTGGACATACGCCGCCGCCACCCGGCCCGATATGAACCGAGGGCGGTAATTTACGTTTTTCCATACGTTCAGTAAGGACCTACTACAGTCCGGCCCAGCCGCTTTCAGGCAAGGCAGGGACATTGTAGCGGATTTATCCGTGGCGTGGGAGGGAATAGTTAACATGCGTTAATAAAAACGGCCCCCTCGTTTGCAAACGAGGGGGCCGTTTTTTTATTAGACTCGATTATGCCGCCAACAATGTTCCATTGGTATAAAGAGCGGCTTCGTCCGTCAGGCCCGTTACACCCTGAATAGTCGCTATCTGCTGCAGGCCATAAGTGCTGCCCGCACCATCACGGTCAACGAACAAGGCAGAGTTACCGCCACTTTCCGTGATCTGGACAAAGTCTGTAATGGCCTCGGTCAGAGGATCAAAATCACCCAACAAATCAGACAGGTCTAGTGCATCACCTTGGCCAACATTGAAGTCGGTAATGGTGTCTACTCCTGTTTCCCCATTCAGGAAAACAAACGTATCGGCACCATTGCGGCCTGTAAGGGTGTCGCTACCATCGCCACCATACAGGAAGTCATTGCCATTGGAGCCATACAGGGTATCGGTTCCGGCTTCGCCGTAGAGATAATTGGTATCTGTTTCATTGTAGTACGTGCCGCTTGATCCGCCACCGTAAATGAGGTCATTACCATCGCCGCCATAAAGCGTATCCGATCCAAGATAGCCAGAAATGGTATCGTTCCCACCGCCACCGTAGATCGTGTCAATGCCCCCTGAGTAAGTCAGAGTACCGTTCAGAGTTTCATTCGCTGACGTCCCCGTAAGGGTATAGTTGAGGGTTCTGAGGTCAATTTCCGTGTCGTCGTGCAGCTTTATAAGCTCAAGACCAGCATCTGACGAAGATACACTGAACTGTCCAGACAAGAGGATACTTCCGTCCGTTCCGCCATTAATCAGGATTTTCAGATCCGTATTGCCCACACGGATATAGGATATTTCGCTGGCTTCGATTGAAGAATCAAAGTTTAGAATATCAATATCTGTCTTTCCGGATTCGGTAATGATGTCGTCACCTTCACCTTGAGCATAGTAATATTGATCAGCGCCCAAACGACCATTTAAGTTATCGTTATCAGCGCCACCATATATGTGATCAACGCCGTTCGACCCCCAGATTGTATCGGTTCCGGATTCGCCATAGAGATAATTGGTATCGGTTTCATTGAAATACGTACCACTTGATCCGCCACCGTAAATAAGGTCATTGCCATCGCCACCGTACAGCGTGTCCGATCCGAGGTAACCGGAAATGGTATCGTTCCCACCCCCGCCATAGATCGTGTCAATGCCCCCTGAGTAAGTCAACGTACCATTCAGAGTTTCATTCGCTGACGTCCCTGTGAGGGTGTAGTTAAGGGTTCTGAGGTCAATTTCCGTGTCGTTATCCAATTTGATAAATTCAACACCGGCATCAGATCCTGACATGCTGAATTGTCCGGATAACAATATGCTTCCGTCAGATCCACCATTAATCAGGATTTTCAGATCCGTATTGCCCACACGGATATAGGATATTTCGCTGGCTTCGATTGAAGAATCAAAGTTTAGAATATCAATATCTGTCTTTCCGGATTCGGTAATGATGTCGTCACCTTCACCTTGAGCATAGTAATATTGATCAGCGCCCAAACGACCATTTAAGTTATCGTTATCAGCGCCACCATATATGTGATCAACGCCGTTCGATCCCCAGATTGTATCGGTTCCGGATTCGCCGTAGAGGTAGTTGCTATCGGTTTCATTGAAGTACGTGCCGCTTGATCCGCCACCGTAAATAAGGTCATTGCCATCACCACCGTACAGCGTGTCCGATCCAAGATAACCAGAAATGGTATCGTTCCCACCGCCGCCGTAGATCGTGTCATTTTTCAGACTATTGACCTCCGTACCGTACAATGTCTCCGCTGCCGCTGTCGCAGTCAAAACAAAGTCCATATTTCGCAGATCAATTTGGGTGCCGTTGCTGAGTTGAATAAACTCAACGGCTTTTGCGCTAAGGCCTGTTGTAAATTGATCAACAAGTGTAATTGATCCACCACTACCGCCGTTAATTAAGACTTTAAGGTTGTAGTTTCCATCGCGCACATAAGTTAGATCGTTTGCATCGATGCTTTCATCCAGGTGAATAACGTCAATATTGGTGGCACCGGAAACAGCACCTTGATCTTCAATGATGTCGTTGCCTTGTGCCCGAACATAATAATAATGATCATTCCCAAGGCGTCCCAGTAAGGTATCGTCACCAGAACCGCCGTAGATATGATCCACACCATAGGCACCATAAATGGTGTCGTTTCCAGCGTCTCCATACAGATAGTTGGTTGTGGTTTTTCCGTAGTATGTGCTTGATGTGGTTCCGGCATGAATAACATCATTTCCATCGCCACCATGTAGCTGATCGGATCCAAGATAGCCATATACGATATCATTTCCACCTTCGGCGTAGATAATATCGTCAGGGCTTCCTGAGCCAGAATTATTACCGTGTATTGTTTCGGCTGCGTCAGTCGCAACGAGGCCAAAACTCATCGTTGTCAAATCCCAAATGGTCGTATCATGGAACTTGATGTATTCGACTGCCCCTACACCTGATGATGTCTTGAACTGATCAACAAGCGTAATGCTGCCATCCTGCCCGCCGTTAATCAGGATTTTCAGGTTGTATGAGCCTTCGCGAATAATTGTGACATCATCGGTATCAATTCCATCTCCCAAATTCAGCGTATCTGTAACACCGAATCCAGACGCATCTACCTCTATAATGGAATCATTTCCATCACCTAGATTGAAATAATACTCATCATTTCCACGATTTCCGCGCAGGATATCGTTTCCAGTTCCTCCACGAATATGGTCGACTCCATATGAGCCATAGATAGTATCATTTCCAGCATCGCCATGAAGAATATTACTATCTGTCTCACCGTAGTGCGTCACCGATGGCCCACCACCATAGATCGTGTCATTTCCATCACCGCCGTAAAGAGTATCAGCGCCGATATACCCATAAATAAAGTCATTGCCTCCGCCGCCATAGATCGTATCTGCATTCTGTCCGGCGACAGTCACACCATGCAAAGTTTCTGCCGCATTCGTGCCAACTAAGGTAAAGTTCAAGGATGTGAGGTCAAAAGTACTGGTGTCTGAAAACACGAGGGTTTCGACGGAGCCGGTTGACGATGATACATCGAACTGATTTTCAATGACAATTTCACCTTGCCCGCCAGCAGCATCAATGAAGATACTTAAGTCATTGTTGCTCAAGCGTGTGAAGGTCAGATCTGTAATGGCAATGCCTGCGCCAAAAACAATCTTATCGTTCAGCTCCGCATTGCCAGTTTCACGAATAGTGTCATAACCATCACCTAAGTTGTAGTTATAGGTGTCGTCACCGTTGCCGCCAAAGATCAGATCCCCACCCTGATGTCCTGTCAGCTGGTCATTTCCGTTACCTCCATAAATAACGTCATCTCCATATCCGCCACCGATAACATCATTGCCATCATCACCTTCAATATGGTCATCGCCTACATCGCCATTGATGGTGTCGTTTCCGGCATTCCCATACAGACGATCATTCTTGATAGTTCCGCTGATTGTATTGTCCGCGTTATCACCGTAAGTGGTAATCCCGACCATATTTTCATCAAACACGCTTGCATGCACGCTTGTGTAGCTTAATGCAGAGTCGGATGCATAAATCGCAGCATCCAGAGCATTTATATCAGCCGTCGTCATATTTGATTCACCCTTCGCATTTACAACAATACGAAGAACGTTTTCCCAGAAAAGCATTTTGTCTGGTGTTACAAGCGCGATATCTACTAAATCATCTAGAAAATCAGCGCTGAGATCGCCCAATGTTTCGAAATTACCTATAGTGTAATCGTAAATAGGAGCATCTTCAAAAACTTGCCCGACATCTCCTTGTAAAACAAGTTGGGATAATATTTTATCTAAAATCCCATTAAATGTTTCCGTCAATCCTTTACCAGCTTGTGGGCGCGGATTGCTTAAATATCCTAATTGCAGGAAGTCATCACCAGTGAGTTTCTCCAAGAACGCAAGATCTCGCGCGTCAACATTGGGTCCGCGACTAGTGGGATTGACGCTATCTACGCCAGCCCAGCGATACATTATTTCTCTAACATCACCCTCAAGATTGTGTGATGACAATAAAGTAGCCGTGTCCTGTGATGAAAAATCTGCGACCATTTCCAAGAGCCCGTCAGCGCCGCTGTCAATTGACATTGCTATATGCAGGGCGGCAACCCCTCCGTATCCTTTTAGAGTAGGAAGGAAGAAGACCACTTCATTTAATGAGAAATCTTGATTGTATACTGTGTTTGTTTCATTTACAGAGAAATATACATCGGCTACGTCACGAGTATTGGCGTTAATTGTAAAAGAAGACTCTTGCCCAATGATATTCCCATTCAGAATATAGTTAACATCAGAGTAACCTAGATTAATTGATGTTATAAGCAAACTGTCAAGGGTGTGTAGCTCATCTGATTGACTGTATCCTTCCATACTTACATCAATCCAGATTCTCAGCTGGCTCCAGATTTCATCTAAGGACGTAATCTCCCCATCCAGATTAGAGTCATATGCAGATAAGGCAAGAAAGCCGTTTTCATGCCCAGTTTGATTACCAAACAATTCCGATGAGTTGTTAATAATTCCGTCGCCATTCAGATCGAAAGCAAGCAGACCATCTCCGCCAGTAACCCAGCCGGACGCCTCCGCAAAGCCATCTAAATCATGATCCCAGTAAACCGCATTAGCACTTGCCAAGCTGGTTAGCTCTATTCCATCTCCATCAATATCGAAAACAAGAGGGCTTGGCTTCTCTTCGTTTTCACCTATGCCTTCTTTCGCCTCATTTGGAATTTCGTCATCATCAGAGGCATCGCCATCTCCAGCACCCGGATTAATGTTGTTTAAATCGTCTGAGTTTGCATTTGGAACATTGGGTTTTCGCCCAGGAATTGGAGGTGGAGGACTATCCTTATCAGTCGGGTCGGACGATGGGGCTGGTTGTGTCGCGGTCCATCCTTTGGGAATGAACTCAGGAACCCCGGGAATATCGTGATCATAGTTCCTGTCGGCAGCTGAATTTTGCCAACTACCGGAAGGCCCACTCCAGTCAGGCTGCGTGCCGTTTGTTATGCGTGGATCTACGCCATCCCCATCCATTCCAGAGTCAACAATTAATTTCCCGCTGTTTAATGCATCGACGACCAAGTCATCCATTACATCATCAAGTTGTTTGTCAGTATAGCCATTGCTTTTAGTGTACCCATTATCCTTCATCCACTTTGCAATATCTCTGCCAACTTTATTGTTATATTGATCTTTATACAAATCTGCGGGCGAGCTATCTCCGAGCAACTCTTTTCCGTTCCCCAGGACTTCGGCGACACTACTGCTGTTACTTTTCCTCGTAACATCGGCGCTCTTTTGAGTGTGCACGATCGCATTTCTTTTTTCTATGTCATCTGTTGTCATTGAATCATAGCCTTGACCGGCAGCAAGCGCTGTCCCATCCTTTGCCGCCGCCTCAATTATCCATGTTTTGAGAGAATCAATGCTCATGTAAATCTCCATAAAGCTCTGTTTTTATTAGATGTGATTTTTTGTTGTTAAAGTTATGCCGGTTGTTTTTTGCCCGTTTTGGCTTTCAATTTCTGTCAGCATAAAAATAGCGTCTGATCGAGATTTGCAAATTGGCCACTCTTCATTCGAAGCGTGATTGGCTCCATGTCCGCGGATATGATCATTAGGTATACTCAAATACTCAACGGATTTATTTGGATCAAAAAAGATAACAAGCCAACTAGCATCTGTGGCATATGCTGTGGGAAATTTTTCTATACCAAGAACCATATCACCAAATTTTCTTTGCATTATCTCGGGCCCAACAGAGCCACTTAATGAGTCAGATGCTTTCACACACACATAAAGCCACGGGGAAGGATTCAGATCTGAAACTAAAACCCAATCACCGGAATTATGGAGCTGGGATTGAATACTATGAATGAAGTCCTTTTCTTTAGTACTCACATGAGATGAGAAAAACATCAGGCAGATAAGAACTGCGGATACGAGGCACAGCAAAAGTGCATATTTAATAAATGGCTTCATTCTTATTTGCATTCACATGCTCCTTATACGGACACCCAGAGATTTCTATTATTGGCTTAACGCTTATATGCAAATAATATGGCTTTTTATCTTCAAAGATATGGACAAAGACCACCCGCTTTTAGACATCGCCAACCCTTACTTGCTATTGTAGGTAGTGTAGCAAATGAAACACATCAATCAAGCGGATAGTACATAGAGGTGCAATTGAAGGATGGACTAATGCCAGAAGAGACAGGGCTATGCTTAATAAGCATACTCGGTCGCCGCAATATCCATATTATCCAACCTCTATCAGAGTTGCCCAACAAAGATAAACAGCCGTATTGCATCGCTGTGCCAAATAAGAAGCCATAACTCCCACATCCCACCCCTCCCTTTGGTGAAGCGGCATCTAGGGCAAGCCCATCGCCTTTGCAGAGGGTCTACACCCTCTGTTTAGATTGATTGGCCATCCTCATCGAGGATGGATTGGAAATCTTTTTCTGCTTGTTTGCCTGTTTTGGAACGGCGCACGTTGATGGCCGAAGCATCCAGCATATTTTTGATGTGCGAAGCGTAGTATTTTTCGATCATCTCGACACTGGTGCGGCAGTTTTTTGCGATTTGATAGATGTCAGCCCCCTCCATCAATCGCATACAGATATAAGTATGGCGCAAACTGTACGCTGTGCGACGATTGCCCTCACGGTCGAATTTCAGGCTGAGTTCGTCAAGGATAGTATTGAATAATTGCCTGTGTGTTTTTGGGAATAAAACATCTGTCTTTTGCGGATTGTTTCGCTTGACCAGACGTTCAAACGGCTTTACGGCACCCGGCATGCTTTTGCAGTAACCAACGCCACGTTTACCACGCACACTGATTTCTAAAATTGTCTCGCCCGTTGCAACATCATCGACAATAACAACATCGCGGTATTCAAGGCGCATGGCCTCATCTGGCCGTAGCCCCGTATTCGCCATAAACAACACATAGTCATGCAGTTGTTCGGATTCCCACTTGTAACGTTTTCGTAAGGGCGATTTGGCACGCGCACGCGTGGCTTCGTATAATGTTTTGTATTCTTCGGGGGAGAACCATGCACGGTGAGAGATTTTTCCAGAGCTTCTATACGGTTCAGAAAAATCCGGTAAGTGGTCAAGCCAGTTATGACGGAGAGCAACCTTTAACGTCTGGCGCAGGGTTACGATTTCTTGGTGAATGGTGTTGCGGGCTGGGGGCCTTCCCCAGCGCTCGGTTGATTTTTCCAAACGATGGATTCTGTATTCCTGCAATTGTCCGGCGGTAATTTCGGACAGACCCATTTCACCAAAGAAAGGAATGAGGTGGGCTTTCAATCTCCGGCTATGGCCCTTCACGTATTCCTTGTTGCGGTGACCTTCGGTGATGATTTCGTATTCGCGCAGGAATTGGTCTGCGGCGTGCTTGAAAGTCTTTTCATCCTTAATCTCGCCTCGACGGTGTTTGCCGAAGAGTTCAAGATACCAGTCCTCTGCAAAGTCTTTGGCTTTGGCGAGGCTGGTTTCTTTTGTGCTGATACGCCTATTCTTTCCACCGAGATATGTCGAACACTGCCAAACATCACTGTTTTCGCGTTTGTAGACGTGGAGTTTGCCACCCATCAGGGTGTGTTTTGCCGATTCCGCCATCAAGAGCCTCCACCCGTGAAAGTGTGTAAGTCTTGTGTAAGTGTATCGCAGAATTTTTACGCGGAAAAGTTTTTGACTAACTTATTGATTTAATTGGTGGCCCCGGCCGGAATCGAACCGGCACGCCCTTACGAGCGAGCGATTTTAAGTCGCTTGCGTCTACCAGTTCCGCCACGGGGCCAGCCGGGTGATATGGGCGGTAGAAAGCCGGGGGCAGATTAGCGGGAAATAAGGGCGGTGGAAAGACGTAAAAGGGGCGGAATCCCCGGTTTTTACGTTACACCACGTCCAAATTCCGCCCATGCGACCCAACGCTGAGCGCGCGGGGTTCGTCGCCGTGGGCGCGGATCATGGCGATGATGTCTTGCGTGACCGTGTCCAAGCTGTCGCTGTTCGTGGCGCGCATGACGAGGGACAGGCCCAGAACGCCGCCGCGATAATGCGGATAGGACCCGATATCAACATCCGGATATTTGTTTTGCAGGGTGGTCAGCTCCTCCGCCACTTTGCTTTCGGGCAAGGAACAGGTGACGGTGTTGGACAGAAGCGGTTTGCCCGCCTGAATCTGGTTCAGGACATGGTCCATCATGGCCTGCATGATGCGGGGCACGCCGGCCATCACATGCACGTTTTTAATGATAAAGCCCGGCGCGCCGGAGACCGGGTTCGGGATCAGGGTTGAGCCCTTTGGCACCATGCTCATCTTCGCGCGCGGCGGGGTGAGGTTTTCGAGGCCGTAATATTCCTCCAGCACCGCGAACGCTTCTTCGTCGCGCTCCAACGGCAGGTCGAATGCCTTGGCCACGCTTTCGGCGGTAATGTCGTCATGCGTCGGGCCAATGCCGCCGGTGGTGAACACGTAATCGTAATCGGCGCTGAGCTGTTGCACCGTATTGATGATCTTGGCCTCGATGTCCGGGATCACCCGCACCTCGGCCAGCAGGATGCCGCGTTCGGTCAGCCGCTCGGCAATCCAGGGGGTATTGGCGTCCGTTGTCCGCCCGGACAGGATTTCATTGCCGATAATCACCAGCGCGGCCTTAAACAAATCGGGGTTTTCGTATTGCGGCATGGTTCAAAACTCGTAAAAAAGGCCGGAAAACGGCGGATTTCCCTTTGAAAGATTGTACTTGAGAGCCAATTATAGCATATTGGCCCCGGTTGCGGGCCAAAACACAACCCGCACGCGTAAACCGACAATAATTTATGAGCACATAATGGGCAAGAGCGCCGCACAATATTCCCCCGACGGGATCGAACTGCATGGACCGGAGGCCTTTGAAGGCATGCGCAAGGCCGGAAAACTGGCCGCCGACGTGCTGGACATGATCACCCCCCACTGCGTCCCCGGCGTCACGACCGAGGAACTGGACCGGCTGTGCCATGAATACATCATCGCCCACGGCGCCATCCCCGCACCGCTGAATTACAAGGGCTTCCCCAAATCCATCTGCACATCCATCAACCATGTCGTTTGCCATGGTATTCCGGGGCCAAAGAAATTGGTGGAAGGCGATATCGTCAATATCGACACCACGGTCATTCTGGACGGTTGGTATGGCGATACCAGCCGTATGTACATGATCGGCAAAAAATTGTCGGTGAAGGCCAGGCGTCTGGTCGATGTGACATACGATGCCATGATGGCCGGGATTGAAGCCGTAAAACCCGGCGCCACGCTGGGCGATATTGGTTACGCCATCCAAACCGTTGCCGAAAATGCGCGCTTTTCCGTGGTGCAGGATTTCTGTGGTCACGGTTTGGGCCGCGTGTTCCACACCGCGCCGTCCGTCTTGCATTATGGCCGCCCGAAAACCGGTGCCATTTTGGAACCGGGCATGATTTTCACCATCGAACCGATGATCAATGCGGGCGGATGGGAAACATTGGTGATGAATGATGGGTGGACCGCCATTACCAAGGACCGGTCATTGTCGGCCCAATTCGAACATTCATTGGCCGTCACCGAAACCGGGTTTGAAATTTTCACCCTGTCATCCAAGGGATACACAAAGCCCCCCTATGTCTGAGCCCGCGACCAAAGACAGTTCAGACAAAGAAGCGCCCCATTACCACGGGCATCGCGACCGTTTACGCGAACGGTTTGTGAATGGCGGGCCGGATTCACTGGCCGATTATGAATTGATGGAATTGCTGTTGTTCATGGCCATTCCCCGCCGCGATGTTAAACCGCTGGCCAAGGATCTGATCAAACAATTCGGCAGCCTGTCCGGCGTATTGAACGCCCCCATCAACGAATTGCAGGCCGTTGAAGGATTATCAGAAACATCCGCCATCATGGTCAAATCCATCGCCGCCGCCGGACACCGCATGTTGAAACAGGACATGATGAACAAGCCGGTTTTGAATTCATGGTCACGGTTGATGGATTATTTGGCGGCCAGCATGGCGCATGAACGGAAAGAGCATTTCCGCATTCTGTTCCTGAACCGCAAGAACGAATTGATCGCGGATGAAATTCAACAAAGCGGCACGGTGGATCACACCCCCGCCTACCCCCGCGAAATTATGAAGCGCGCATTGGAGGTCGGGGCCACGGCCATCATTCTGGTCCACAACCACCCCAGCGGCGATTCCCGCCCATCCGCCGCCGACATTGAAATGACCGACACCATCGTGGCCGCCGGAAAACCGTTTAACATCGTTATTCACGACCACATCATCGTGGCCAAAGGCGGCCACACCAGCTTTAAGAATTTGGGGTTGTTGGAAACATAACGAACACATCTCTCGTGTCATTCCCGCGAAAGCGGGAATCCATACGATGGACCGGATAATCACTATGGATTCCCGCTTTCGCGGGAATGACAAAAAAGCAGTTGAATAAGAAGGACGAATAAAATGATCCCCCGTTACACTCGCCCCGCCATGGCCGCCATCTGGGACCAGGAAAACCGGTTCCGGATTATGATGGAGATTGAAATTCTGGCCGCCGAAAAAATGGCCGATCTGGGCACCATTCCGGCGGACGTTCCATCCGCCTTGCGTGAACGGGCGAAATTCGATGTCGCGCGGATTGCCGAAATTGAAAAAGAAACCAAGCACGACGTTATCGCCTTCCTGACCAACATTGCCGAGCATGTGGGCGATGAGGCGCGTTTTATGCACCAGGGCATGACATCATCCGACGTACTGGACACGGCCTTGTCGGTGCAGATGACGCAATCGGCTGACCTGCTGATCGCCGGGCTGGACGCTGTTCTGGCCGCGTTGAAAAAACGCAGCATCGAACACAAAGACACATTATGTGTCGGGCGCAGCCACGGCATTCACGCCGAACCGACCACATTCGGCATCCGCCTGGCCGGGCATTACACCGCCTTCGCCCGTGCAAAGGACCGATTGGTCGCCGCGCGCGCCGATGTCGCCACCTGTGCCATTTCCGGTGCGGTTGGCACATTCGCCACCGTGGACCCGGCGGTGGAGGAATACGTTGCGGACCGGCTGGGCCTGCGCCCCGAACCGGTTTCCACCCAAATTATTCCGCGTGACCGTCATGCGATGTTTTTGGCCACGCTGGGCGTGATTGCATCATCCATCGAAAATATCGCCACGGAAATTCGCCATTTGCAGCGCACCGAAGTGCGCGAGGTTGAGGAGTATTTTTCAACCGGGCAAAAAGGTTCCTCCGCCATGCCGCATAAACGCAACCCGGTACTGTCCGAAAACCTGACCGGGCTGGCCCGCGTCGTGCGCGCGGCCGTTGTGCCCGCGATGGAAAATGTCACGCTGTGGCATGAGCGCGATATTTCGCATTCATCGGTGGAACGCATCGTTTTGCCCGATGCGTGCATGGCGTTGGATTTCGCGTTGCACCGCTTGGCGGGCTTGGTCGATAATTTGTTGATCTATCCAAACCGGATGATGGACAATTTGAATCGTTTGGGCGGGCTCGTCTTCTCCCAACGTGTGTTGTTGGCCATGACGCAAAAAGGTATCAGCCGCGAAGATTCATACCGTGACGTTCAGGCCTGCGCCATGAAGGTCTGGGAAAGCAACGGTACGCTGAGCTTGCGCACCGCGCTGGAGGACACCCCGGATGTGGCCCTGCACTTCACCACCGAAGAGCTGGACGCCCTGTTCGATTTTGCGCCCTATATCGCGCGGCGGGATGCCATCTTTGCCCGGGTCTTCCCCAAGGGTTAACTCCCAAAAGACTTAACATTATGAAAAACAAAGCCTTTTCAGCGTCTTGTTGAGAATGTTTTGCATTTAAATTATGATCAGACCCAGATTCGGACTAAACCGAACATATTATTCAGGGATGGGTTTCAATCATGTGGGTTTGCCTTTGCAATTCATTTAACGACAAGGCCGTCAAAGACGCCATTCAGACCTTTGCCCCCGATCGCATGATCGAGCGCAAGGATATCCGGGCGTTGTATAAACTCTGCTCTGGCGGGGTGGACCCCAATTGCGGCAAATGCTTACGCACCGTATTCGTTGAAATGGTCGATGCCCATAACGAGGCCATTGCCCAAAAAACCAATCCCCAAAAGGGCAATAACGGCGTTCAAATCGCCACCCCTGCCAACGATATGACGCCCCCAGCCGGGGCCGGCGGATGTGGCAATTGCCAATGCGATAAGGGCGGCCCCCGCTGCATCCCCGGTTAGTACCTAAGAAAAGCCTAATAAATACGGCCTTTTATTTTCCTGTGGTTTATTTCTCTCCTGTGTAATCCGGCCTTGATCCGGCATACGCGCCTGTGGCATTTCTGACCCCCTTGCACATTTCATCCTTTGTATGGAGAGGACTGAAGACAATGTTGAAACGTTTCACCCAGCTGATCGGGAGTATCGCGATTATGACCGTAGCATCCACCGCCGGCGCCATGGCGCAGGACGCAGAAAACACGCTGTATCTCGACCTGAAAGATGGCCGCGTGACCATTAAAATGTTCCCCACCGATGCGCCGAAACATGTTGAGCGCATCAAGAAACTGACCCGTGAAGGTTTTTATGACGGTATCGTCTTCCACCGCGTGATCGACGGTTTCATGGCCCAAACGGGCGACCCGACCGGCACTGGTACGGGTGGTTCGGATGAACCGGACCTGCCAGCAGAATTCAACAGCCGCAGCTTCAACCGTGGTGCAATCGGCATGGCCCGCACCAACGACCCGAACAGCGCAAACTCACAGTTCTTCATCTGCTTCGATGACTGCACCTTCCTGAACGGTCAGTACACCGTATGGGGCCAGGTCACGAGCGGCATGGAATTCGTGGACAAGATTAAACGCGGCGAACCGCCGTCAAACCCGGACAAAATTGTAAAGATGCAGGTTGCGGCGGATGTGGACGCCTCTGCCGAAAAACCTGCTGCCTCTGGTGCTGCGGCTGAATAAGCCACAGACGACCAGGCTGCCGAACAATGTCTCGCCGGCAGTGAACACTGATAAGTGTTAAGGCTCTCCTGCGTAACAGACCCCGCCCTTTCCCGGCGGGGTCTTTCTTTTGTCCCTTTGGCCCCACCCTTTCCCGGCGGGGTCTTTTTTTGATACACTCATGCCGCCCCACCATTCGTCACCCCGGCGAAGGCCGGGGTCCATACGCTCTATCCTATGGATACCGGCCTTCGCCGGTATGACGGGTTTTTAAATTCAGGGTCTTTCATGTCCAATAACAACTGGTGGCGCGGCGCGGTGATTTATCAAATCTATCCGCGCAGTTTTAAAGACAGCAACAATGACGGCATCGGCGATTTGCCGGGCATCATTGAAAAATTGGATTACGTCGCATCGCTGGGCGTTGACGCCATCTGGCTGTCCCCCTTCTTTAAATCCCCGATGAAGGATTACGGATACGATGTATCCGATTATTGCGATGTCGATCCGATGTTTGGCACGCTGGATGATTTCGACCATTTGATCAAACGCGCCCACGAACTGGGTATCAAAATCATCCTTGATCTGGTGGCCAGCCACACATCCGACCAACACACATGGTTTTTGGAAAGCCGTGAAGACCGCACCAATGACAAAGCCGATTGGTATGTCTGGGCCGACCCGAAACCGGATGGATCGCCCCCCAACAACTGGCAGGCGTTTTTCGGCGGCCCGTCATGGTCATACAATGTGCGGCGCGGGCAATATTACATGCACAATTTCCTGGAATCCCAACCGGATTTGAACATGCACAATCCGGCAGTGCAGGACGCCATTCTGGCGCAGTTCAAATTCTGGCTGGACCGCGGCGTGGACGGGTTCCGTCTGGATGTTGCCAATTGCTATATGCATGATCCGCTGCTGCGCGATAATCCGCCCGTTGATGATCCGAAACCACAGTTCTTCAACGTCGATTTCCCGACACCGTTTACGATGCAGGATCATATTTATGATTTTTCGCGTCCCGAAAACATTGTGTTCGTCAAACGTATCCGCGCGTTGCTCGACCAATACGACAACCGGATGAGCGTGGCCGAAATTGCGTTTAACAAAGACGGCCTGGGTGCCGGGGCCGATTACACGCGCGGCAATGACCGTTTCCACACGGCGTATAATTTCTCACTGATCAGCGGACAGAAGGCCAGCGCGTCCTATATCCGCGATGCACTGGAAGCCTATGCGGCCAGTGATGGCGGGTGGCCATCTTGGGCGTTTTCAAACCATGATGTGGTGCGTGTTGCCACACGCTGGGGCGGTGCCGAAAATACCGATAACCCAGCCTTTATCAAAATGCTGATCGCCCTGCTCACCTCCCTGCGTGGCACGGTGTTTTTGTATCAGGGCGAAGAATTGGGTTTACCCGAGGCCACGGTCCCCTTTGAAAAACTGAAAGATCCGTGGGGCGTTTATTTGTACCCGAAATGGCAGGGGCGCGATGGATGCCGCACCCCGATTCCATGGACAAATGATGCAATGGCCGGGTTTACCGGGGCTGCGGATACTTGGCTGCCCATTGCCGATGGGCAAAAACCATTGAATGTCGCGGCACAGGAAAAAGACCCGGCCTCACCGTTGCATTTCACACGCACCTTCCTGCGCTGGCGGAAAAATCATGCGGCGTTGGTCAGCGGCACCATCACATTCCACGACACACATCGTGATGACGTTCTGGCCTTTACACGGACGCATGATGGTCAGGCGATCCTTTGCGTATTCAACATGGGAGAAGAGCCCGTTGATTTAACCATCAACAGCCAGCCGGTCACATTACAGGGCTTTGAAGCTCAGTTTTCCGTCGATGGATCGGTTGCGTTTTCATCCAACCCCTGAGGCGCATAGTAACGCTGTGCTTCCTGCGGCGCGGGTTGCGGTTGTTGCGGCGCTTCTTGCTGAACAACGGCCTGGGCCGGCTGCGTCTCTTCCGGTAACGCGGGCATATTCGCGCGCTCTTCCGCCGTCAGCGCCATGGATTTCACCATCGGGATAAAACCACGAATAATTTTTTCCATCTTGTCGACATTGCTCAGCGGATCAGTCGTTTCAACGCGCAGGACGCATTCCTGACGATCAAAAATGTACAACGCCGCCATCACCTTCATGCGGAAAATTTTCTTCAGGATGTCACAGCGCAGCGGCGTTAAAAAACGCTGCATCAGATCGACATTATCACTGCGCACGCGCCAACCCGCGTCCCATTCGGTAATGCCTTCCGGCACCGTCACATCATCCAGACGCAACGCGCCGACCATCTCCGCCATGGATGCGGTACAAATCGCACCGGACATTGGCATCGCGCTGGACATCACCAGTTCAATCGCCGTCACAAACCGCTCACCGCGCGCGTCGTTCGCGGCCCGGCGTTCGGTGAACATATTCAAACGCAACCCGTCAATCGTACCTGTCACTTCCGGCGAGGCCAGCAAACGCCCCCCGTTGCTATATTGCAGTCCCAGCTTCGTGGCAAAGCTCCGCCACGCCCGTTTTTGGCTCATCAAAATTCGTGTTGACCAGAAAAATGCGCCCAACACAAAAGCGGACAACAAAAGCCAGAGCATAAACCAGATCATTCGGGGGCAACCTTCATTCGGCTTGGGAACATTATGGCCAGTTTACCGCGTCCCCCCTTCTGGGCCAAGCCCCCAATGAAAAAGCCCCGGTTTCCCGGGGCTTTTTCGGCAATTCGTAAAATCGGGCAGGATCAGGCCGCGACAGCGACCATGTCAACCTTGCCGGATTTGCCGACCGAAAAGCGCTCGCGCGCGATTTCATCGGCCACTTGCGCCGTGGTTTTACCCTCGGTTTCAGCCCGGGCAAAGATTTCCAGCAGGGTTTTATAGATGTTGCCAACCCGCATCATGGTTTTGTCATGCGTCGGGAAGGTGGCCGCGTTCGGCACATCGCTCCAGACATGTTGCATGCCCACGGCAATCACGCCGCCCGCATTCGCCACGTAATCCGGTGCATACAGAATGCCCTTGCCGGTCAGCAGTTTGGAATCGCGGTCAATCACGGCCAATTGATTGTTGGCACAACCGGCAACGATTTTCACGCCCGCGGACACCAGCAGATCGATGCTGTCCGGGGTAATATCACCACCCAGCGCGCACGGAGCATAGATGTCGGCTTTGTGTGCCATGATGTCCACGCCCTTGTCCAGAACGGCAAAGCCGTCTTCCTTGGCTTGGGCAATACGGCCATCGTCGATTTCGGATACGGTCACAACCGCACCGGCCTCGGCCAGATATTTGCACAGCGTGCGGGCCACGTTGCCATAGCCCTTCACCGACACGGTCAAACCGGTCAGATCATCGCGGCCCATTTTGTGTTTCACGGCGGCGCGAATGCTTTGGAACGTGCCATAGGCCGTGTACGGGGACGGATCGGCATGCGGGTAATCGGCCGGGTTCAACCCGTCCGGCATGGCATGGCCGCCAGCGACTTCAATCGGCAGACCCGCAACGTGACGGGTTACACCGCGTGCGATCAACATGTGATCAACGCTCATGCCCACATCTTCGGCGGTGACGTATTGGCCGTAAATGGCGTTCACGGCCTTGGCAATCGCCTGCATCATTTCTGCGGTCGGGTGACGTGTACCGGGTGTGCCGATGATCACGCTTTTACCACCGCCCAGCGGCAGATCGGCAACAGCGTTTTTATAGGTCATGCCGCGCGACAGGCGCAGCACATCGGTGATCGCCTCGTCATCATTGCGGTAGCGGGACCAGTAACGGCAACCGCCCAGCGCCTGGCCGCGCGATGTGTTGTGAACGGCAATGAATGCCTTGAACCCGATATCGGTATCCTCGGCCATGATCACGGTTTCGTGACCGTCAAACGCCGGGTGATCTTTCAGAGTGTCGGTCATCGTATTGATGGTCAGAGTCATCAATATCTCCTTTTAGATGTGAGAAATCCTTACTAAGCGCCCAGATCAACATAACCCCGCATATCCGTCACGATTATTCTGTTTTGCGGCGCGATAGCCTACGGCACGATGAAAGAGCGCGGGCCTTACGAAAAAGCACGTTTTTTAGACGTTTTACGCGCCCGTCGCGCAAGGATATGTTTCAAAATGATCGCGCGGAGAAATTATATTACCCCGCAATGCGGTATATGCAGCGCAACAACCGGCATCCCTCTGCATCCCTTTGGGACCGGATTTACAGGGCTAAAATAACGCGGTTTCAGAGTGCGATTCGCACGCGGATCAAACGGGGCGCGGTTGGAAAAACAGTGTCGTGTTGATGATGGTATCGGTGATGCGGCTTTTCCCGGCGTAATCATATCCGGCCCGGTCCAACGCATGTTCATCGGCTTGTTCATACAGCAGGGTGCGCACACCCTCTGCCGAACGCACGGCCAGACCAACGCCCGGTGCCGTATCACGCACGCGGGCCAGAACGTTATCCTTCGCGCTGACCAGCGCCGCAACCATCACCAGACCGGCACCGCTATAATCAAAATCTTCGCCGGACGATTGCACGACGTCAATTGAATCTTGCATCCCCAGCGCCGCAATCATCTTGCGTGAAAGCGCCACGGCATCCGCATCGGAATCGATGCAGATCATTTTCAAACCGGTTTGTTTATGCATGTCGATAGCGCTGAACGGCAACGGGCCCGCACCGACGAAGACAATCGGACGATCATCCGGCAGAACATTGGCCGTACGCGCGGCGTCAATTTCTTCGGCGACCAATTCAACGTAATTGTCGCGATAGATAAAGTGATCCAGATCAGCGTCGGTCAAAACATCCTGCGCGGCGAAATCCAGCGCGAAGAATTTTTCCATCTCGTATTCCGCCTGCGCCAGTTTGGGCAGGATCGCGTCACGTTTACTGACCACTTCGGGCATCGCCAGCAGATCGCACGTATCATGGCAATGACAATCCAGAACCGCTGCAACAAACGCCGACAGGCAGGAATTGATTTTTGGATTGCGGGGGGACAGGTCCTGTTCTGCCAACAACACATCATGCGCCGCACGGAAATGCGACAGCAACAGGTCATGATGCGAAACCGGAAGAGAAAGCGCCGTATTCTGTGCCATGGTTGGCCCGTACCTTCAAAGAAACACCCACCGCCTTCCCACACTCAGGAAATGCGAATGATTTTCATTTACAGGATCGGGCCCGTAAATGCAAACAGATAAAATGAGGTTTTAGATCAGGCGCCTAGCCGCAGCCACATCCGCCGCCACAGCAGCCACCTTGAGACGATTCGCCGTCTTCAGACGCCGCCTTGGCCCCGCCGCCACAGCACCCGCCCACAGACGGGGATGAATCATAATCATCGGAGAGTTCAACCGGGTCCGCTTCCTGTCCCACGCTTTCCAGCAGGGATTGCACACCGCTGACCAGCTTGTCCGGCAGACCAGCGCCCGGGTTTTCAGCATAGGCCGCCAGCAGACGTTCCAGCGATTCAACAAACGCCACGCCGTCTTCGCCCTTGCCGCCCTTCTCCATATAACCCAGCCACGCAATGCCGTATTCAACAACGCGGGACAGGACATCCAGATTGCCCATGACATCGTGGTCACGCGCCAATTCGGCGGCGGCCTTCATCGCGGCCAGTTCATGCGTCGGCAAATTCACCTTGCCCGCAATGAAGCGCGCCAGAATAACATCAACCATGACGCAGAAGGCCAATTGGCGACGGGTCAGACCAACCACACCATCGTCAAACCCGGCAGCGGCCAGAACATCGTTCATCACGGCCTTGCACACGGCGGAGGTCATCACATAGCGGTCCCAATCCGGGGCGGCCTGTGGCTCCGGCGCGATTTCAATCGCAAAATTCTGGGCCAGGCGGTCCAGATAGCTGCCCAGTGTGCTGGACGATTGATCATTGGCTATGGCGGCGGCGTTGGCGGTCATGGTGAAGCTCCTTATCAAGGCCCTGTTTATAGCACCGGGAAGAGCCCAAAAACCACAAAAATCCCCGTCCTTTCCCTTAACTCCCTCCCCCTTTCCTACGGGGGAGGGTCGAGGTGGGGGAGTGACCGGTCCGGGGCGGAAAAGTAAGGTTAAACAACACGACGGGCACGACGAACACGACGATATTTCGCACCAGATTCGTCGTGTTAAAAAATCGAAATCCCCTCACCCCAACCCTCTCCCAAAGGGAGAGGGAGTAAAAAGAAACAGAGGGCGACCCGTTTGGATCGCCCTCGTTCTGGTTCCAGATTATCCGTGCCTATCCCCGGATCGCGGTTTTAGTGTAACCGCATCCCCGTCCGGAAATCGCCTTCCAGCAGCATGGCTTCAGCCTTGGAAGCCACCAGCACACCGGGAGAGTCCTTTGGCGCATGGATATGGTTATCCGGCGTATCGGTCTGCTCCGTTGTTGCGGGGCGCAACGGTTGACCGTCATTCCGCTCCAGCGTGTCCACACGCTGGTCCAACTGATAAATCTGATCGCTGAAAAAGCCCGTCTGCTTGCGGATCGTTTCGAACCCGTGACGCAAACGTTCATAGCCGATGCCCAGCACCACGCTGGACCCGACCGTCATAACGGCGGCAAACACGGCAAAAGCCAATGCGACCACCAAAAAGGTTTCGACAGTGATTGTCATGACACCCACCTTCCCCTTTCATCCTGGAGGAGTATTTGGCGACAGGTTTACAACGTGAATAAAAGGCAGTTCGCAAAACCCGAATTGAAAGCAACTCAACTCAACCTGTCTGGATTTTTGCGATCCGCAAACCCCGTGGATCAACGACCCTACAAAATTATGTTAAATCACTCTCGCTTAAAGCGACGTAACTTTTCAATCACACACGCGACAAATCAGAATCAAAACCATTTCAAAAATGGATCAATTTTGATGCAATTTTTTGAGATGCAAAAAATATGCGTTTTTATTGGGGTTTTCATACATCACCACCCTGTCATTCCCGTGAAAACGGGAATCCAGAAGACCGGGAAAATCTCTATCCAGCCCCTCTGTATCCCGGGTCAAACCCGGAATGACAAAAAATAAATCGCAATCCGCACACGCAAATTAAAAAAATCCCCGCCAAAAATCCGGCGGGGATTTGCAAAGTTGAAGAGGGTTGGCCCGCCGAAGGGAGACGGGCCATAGATACACAACGGAAAAACTATTTGCCCATCTTGGTGGTGAACACCTTGTCCGCTTCCTGCGGCGCGGGCTGAACAACGGGTTCTGGCTCCGGCATCGGCGGCGCAACAGGGGCCGTCACCGGACCCTTGGCTGGCATCATCGCGGCGCGCACATACATCACACCCTTGCCCGCCGTGCGTTCCATCGTATACGGCACCATGTTGGTCATTTCAACAGCTTCATACCCATCACACGCAGCCAGAAACAACATCGGCGCAGCGGCAGAAACCAGAATCAGAGTCTTAAAAGACGGCATGGGCAAACCCCCAAAGGTGAAAAATTCATCAGGCGGAAAAATCGAAGATCGTGCGAACGCACAAGCACAGTGTACACGCTGTGAATCTGAATGCAAAGGGGGGAGAGTTCTCGTTTTCTCATGCCCCATCCCGTTGTCAGGGCTTATCCTTATTGCCCTTGGTTGTCACGCCTGCTATGGTGGGCCCATTAATTTATATGGATAATACAATGTCATTCCGCACCGCGATTTTCTGCGCGGGCCTGCTGGCCTGCTTTGCCACCTCTTCTGCCGCACGCGCGGCGGATGCGTCCAATTGCGACATCGCCTATCAAAACGTGGCTCAGGATTATTGGGTGATCGTGCATGACATGATTCAATTCAAATCCATGTTCGATCATTACGACCGCATTTGCACCGAACACGCGCCAGACAAAATCGCCGCCCTGCAACCCACCGCCGATCAATTGCGCACACAGGTCAAACGCGACATCGACGATGCGCGTGCGGTGATGGCCTATCTGTTCGATCATAAATTCGCGGACATGGTTCCGGCATCGTGCAAAGACGATAAAAAATCACGTGACGGCACCAAGAAAAGCTTCCTGAAAAACATGGATGACAAAGCATCCATTACACAAAAACGTTTGGACAAAGGCTACGTCGCCAAAGGCAAGGCCGACCCCGCCCTCACCCTTTGCACCAATCTGGCACCGATGAAGGTGAAGGTTGAAAAACACCTGGGCCCCACACTGGACCACCCGCTGCTGGAAATGGCTACCCTGCACAGCAGCCTGATCCGCCACGCACCAAAACAACGCAAGAAAGCATTCGCGTTATATCGTGCGGCGTTGGAAGACGTGCGATCAAAAAAAGCGGAATAAGCTCAGACCAAAACCCGCAAGACAACATTCGCACTGTCCAGCTCCACCGCCTTCTGCGCGGATTTGGGGAGCGGGATACGGTGGCCGCGGCAGAACAGCATCAACGCCGCCGCCAGAAAGTCGCGGGAAAACTCAACATCAATCGCGGTTTGTTTGCGGTCATCGCGGATTTGCACCAGAACCTTGGCCGGATCGACTGGATGCACGATCACCTTGCCCACCGTGCCCGCCGGTGGTGGCTTCAATTCTTTCTGCACGCACAGGGAATAGAGGGCCTTATAGACCTCTTCATGCTCAAAAATAATCCGGCGGTCTTCGCGTGGCATATAAAATCTCAAATACAAATTTCAAATACCATTGTACGCGATTAACCGCGCCGATCAATGCCACCCGCTTTAATGATGACCGGCATCGTCCTTGGCCGGTTCCACACCATGCGTTTCAGCGGGTGCGCCATGGGCCACAGGGGCATCGTGTCCGCCCTTGGCCGATTGGATGAACATATAATGGCCCGCATAGGTCAGTCCCCAGAATAACGCCAGCACGAAAATCACGCCGGGCAGAACCTTTTTCGGGTCGGCGGGCGCATGATGATGTGAATTTTTTTCGTGAGCGTGGTCGTCGTGATGGGCGGTGTGGGCCATAAAATCCTCCAGAAACGGCAATCAACGGGATCGTAAATCACGCCCAGCCTATTGAAAAGCCTCGATTTTTCGCCTTATGCAAAATTTGCCTAAAATTTTAGATAAATACCACTAACACACTGATTTAAAACATAAAATTTGATCCATTGTTAAATGCCCTTTTACCCTTCCCCGCTATGGTGGGGGTAACGAAAAACGAAACAAACCTTTTGGGGCAAATAAGAAATGAAACACGGCTTTAACATGATCGCTTCGGGCAAACGGCAGCATATTGAGGGTGTACTGACGGGCCTGCGTCGTGAATTTAACAAGCTGGCACCGAACCCGGATCAACCGGGCGCAAAAGGTCCCCAACTGGTTCGCGAAACAGGCCGCGGGATGGACAGCAACGACTCCATCATGGGCACCCTGATTGCCGAAAGCTTTCTGGGTGGCGTGTATGGCGAAGCCGTGATGGACGCCCTGGGCGCACCGGATTGGGCCGCGCATCTGGATTACGGCAAGATGGTGGATATGTACGATACCTATAACCGGGACCGTGCATCCAGCCCGCAAAGCAACAGCGCAAGCGACCTGACCATGGTGGTGCAGCGCGCCCCTATGACCATGGATGAATTTATTGGCAAAGCCATGCGCAAAGCCTGGGCCGAAGATATGCCCGCCCGCATGAAGCTGGAAAGCAGCTTTGCCCATTTCAGCGCCATGCTGGACCGTCTGGAAGCCGCACAGTTCGACATGCCCGCACACAAAATGAAGGATTATGGCTTCCATAAAGCCGCATAAATATCCCCCTCTTGTCATCCCCGCGAAGGCGGGGATCCAGGGGACCAGGAAGAGATTACACCCTAATGGCTCTGGATTCCCGCTTTCGCGGGAATGACAACAGAGGGGCAGTGAAGGACAAACGGGGGAAGTACGGAAAATAAGAATAATAAGATGGTGTGGAATTGGGCGGATTGGCGACAATCCGCCCGCTTTTTTACCAATTTTCCACACCCGCCCTGTATGTTAGGATGCCGGCAACGCTTACTTTTTGGCCCTACCGATGAAAAATTTCAATACGACCCTATTACGCGAAAAATTTGTGATCCGGGATGCCTTTGCCAACAAGGGCAAGGATCTGACCGGGGAGAAAGCGCCCGTCATCGCCATGTCCAACCGCATGGTGATTCCGCTGATCAATCGCGATGGATCGGTGCATGAAAAATTTGTCATCCGCGCCCAGAACATGCACACCTGCGCCCGCATGGCGGCCAAGATCGTGCAGGAATTCCAAGACACCGGCCCCATCCTGAACCGTCAGGTTCCGTTTGATTGGGAATTTGCGTGGTTGTCGATCACCAAGGGGTATGAAAAGCAATTCAACCCCAACCGCTGGATCGCCGTGTATAACAAGGGCCGCGTCGTGTACGAAGCGGGCGACGCCGAACGCCACCCCTTCCTCGACATCATCGAACAATGCGATGCGCGCAACCAGGACAGTTACGAGAAAGCCGTATCCGTCGCCGAAGATGCGTTTAAACAAGCCGGCCGATTGGTCACCATTGAACATGATTCCAACATTGCACTGGTCATCACCGTTGAAAATGACGGTGAAATCCGCAATGGCGTGATTGTGCGCGGCCCCAACCGCACAACGACTTTCAATTTCATCGCCCGCGCCAAACGCGGCACGCCCGCCAAAGTGTCACAATGCCTGAGCGCCGCCGCCGCGTTTTTGGAAGGCATCCAGTTGGCATTCCAGGCCGGGTTCCTGCGTCAGAAAGAATTGTATGAATTGATCAGCCCGGCATCGGAAGAAGCCGCGAAAGCGCGCGAAGCCGGACAAAAACTGGGCCGCCTGAACGGTGCGATCCAACAGTTCGAACAACTGGCCGAAGTGTCCTATCGCCCCGAGCGCCCGGATTTCAGCGAGATGATGGACGCCGCCAAGGAATTCGCCAAAACCGCACTGGCCGATGAAATTCAACGCCGCGTGGAATCAGGTGACATTGATAAGAACGAGTGGGTGACCTGACGTTTCTCACCATCCCCCGCCCCTCTCCCACGGGGAGAGGGTTGTGCAGGCTTTGGCGCACAGCGCCTTAACCGGAACCGGGTGAGGGGGTACGATGCACAACGAAAAATTCGCAACCCTCTGCCCACCCACGCAGCCCCTCACCCACGCGGCTATGGCTTTTCTTCCAGAAAAGCCAAGCCTTGTTGCCCTCTCCCTTTAGGAGAGGGATTTATAAGGCCTGCTTAAGACGGCTTGGCCGAAGGATTGGCCGATGGTTTGATCGGCTTTTGCTCGACCACCGCCGCTGGGCTTGCCGCAATATCCTGCGCGTTGACCTGCGCTTCCGCCACTTTCGGGTGGACGTTGGTGTTCGCGGCCAGTTCCTTGCGTTTCAGATATTCATACATCGGGCCATTGGTTTTATACGGCACACGACCCGTCGGGCAGAAATGCGCACCGGGGCCCAAATGGGCTTGTTGATCGTCAAAGAAAACATGCGGACGGTACGCGGCCAACCAATCAGATTTGGCGGCGCCGGATACATACGCACAATCACCGTTGAAATCGATGCCGTGATCCAACGCCGTGGCAATGGCCCGTGCACGCGCTTCCGTTCCGCGCGCGGTCAAGAGGCTGAGCGAGAACGGAGCCTCCCCTTTCGGGAATTGTGCGTTCAGCTGTGTCAGCTTGGTCAGCAAGGCGGTAAACGGGCCCTGCTCTACCGGGCTGCCCATATCGCGTTTTTCACCATCGACGTAAATTTGCAGCCCTTCTTCCGGCGTTTTTCCGGTATCCAGCGCTTCGCGATAACGCACTTCGGCGCTGTCGCCAAAGGCCACGGCATCGCCGTCAACGACGATATGGATCGGGTGCAAATCGTGGTCGAAATCATATGTGCCTTGCGGCGGAAAATTCATCACGGCGGCGGCAATGCCCAGATCAATCGCGGCTTGTGCATCGGAATCACTGCGTGTCAGGAACAGATCGGTTTTGAACGCACGGTGCGCTTTCTCCGATACCGGGCCACCCGATGTGCTGGTGCTATAGGTCAGGGCCGCAGCCAATGCGCTGGCGTTCAGATTTTTTTCGAGAACCAGACCGGTATCAATCGTGTCCTTGGCCGACATACCCAGCTCGACCAGCGGTTTACCCGCTTTTTGATTCAAACGATTGAGTGCCAGAGCCATATCGAACAACGGCCCCTTGTCAAAACGGCGGCAGCCCAGTTCAGGATCGCGGTCTGCCTCATACGCGCCGGTGCAGAGCATGTAGTCGCGGTACCCATCAACGCCCTTTTCTTTGAAAACCTGATCGGCTTCCTCCAGATCCAGCAGCACGCGGGAGCTGAAAAGAATGCGGATATGACCCATCGGACGCGGCATGGCGAACCCCTTAAATCCTGTAAACCCTGTTTTTCTTGTTATAGGCCCGTACCCTAGAATAATTGCGATAAGGCACACAAGGATTTCTTAAAACCACCCCCGGATTCCCGGGTTATCCACGGTTTTTGCGCGCTTGCATATTAACATAACCAAATAAACTTGCCCCACCGTCCGGCATTTGCTATGCCGCTTGGTCATATTTCAATAATGAATCAGGGATACAGGGACTTTTGAGCCATGCGCAATTTCGACATCGAACAGGCCCAAGCCATCTACACCAATGCGCTCAAATACCCGCAAGGCGATGCGCATTACGACAGCGTGAACAGAATTCGCGAACATTTATCCGATGCCGGATATGACCTGAACGATGATGCGACCTATGCCCTGCTCGACAAAGGCCTGACCAAGGCGAAGTTTGAAGAACAAGCCTTCATCGCCACGACCCACATGATCACAAAAGCGTTTATGAGCACACAAACGGTCGATACCCGCAATTATGGCGGATGGCTGGTTCCCGGTCGCCGCTATTACGGGATAGAAAACTTGTTGCGCCTGTTGAACGAACACGCCGCTACAATCGAAAATCATTCCGACACTATTGGAACAGATCGTTACCACAACGCCCTGCTCGATTTTGTTATGACGGAATACAGAAATGGCGGATTGCAAGAATATCAGGCCACATTGAAAGTCGATTATGCGGTTCGCACGTTTCACGACCTGCAGGAATTGACCAAAGAGGTATTGAACGCAAAGGACCGGGGCACGCTGGACCATTATTTGCGTCAGGCGACAGACAGTGCAAAAACACTCGATAATTTGATGGCTGATTTTAACAAGGCGCAGAAAACGGAAGTCTTGGAACGTACGGATCAAACCGAAAAGACACTGAAAAATTCTCGCAAGTCGCTGGCCCTCACCTTCGCCCGCTATGCGGTTACGCATGACATCGTCCCGAAATGGGAGCCGGTTTTCCTGGGATATCAACGTGCGCTGGAAGAACTCGATGATGCCGGCGTCAATCTGAACGCCAAATCGACCTTTAAGGCCATCGGCATGAATGCTCAAACGTTCTGGGACAATTACCGCAAGCAGGTTGAATGGATGAATGAATCTGGCCGCAACTACGGCCAGCGAAAAATCTACAGCCCAACGCCAAAGCCGTAAGCGGGCACAACATGGCCGTATATTCGATCCACGACATCATCCGTGAAAACCCCAAGTGCACCCCATGGAAACGGGCCTTCGCGCTGGTGGCGCGCGGGCATTTCGTGATTGATCCGGATTTCCCCGATTTTTATATCGAAGACAAAGCCATTGACGACGCAGCCAACCGCCGCGCTTATCAAACCCATGGTGACCGGGTGTTCAGCCATCGCTACATGAATTTGGTCAGTGAGATCGTGCATAACGGCATGGACCAGATCAATGCCCGCACCGAAAGCGTGGTTCGCACCCTGATCCACCGCAACATCAATGCGGAAATCAAATTCGGCATTCCCCTGCCCGGTATGCGCCGCGTGAACCCGGCTATTGCCGCCGCCGAACTGGCATGGGTGTTGATGGGGACCGAGGATATTTCGTGGTTACAAAAACACACGAAAATCTGGGACAAATTCGCCGTGGATGGCAAGGTTGACGGCGCGTATGGCCAACGCTGGCGCAATGAATTTGGCCGCGACCAATTGGCCGGGGCCATTGATGTCCTGCGCCGCGAACCCTCCAGCCGCCAGATCATGGTGTCCGCATGGCATCCGGGGAAAGATGGGCTGAACGCGCACAGCAAGGCGCTCGTCCCCTGCCCGGTTGATTTTACGATGCAGGTTTTAAACGACCGCCTGAATATCGCCGTCCATATGCGCAGTTCGGACGTGGCCGTCGGCCTGCCCTATGACACGATGTTTTATGCGTTGTTGCTGGATGCGCTGGCGTGCGAGACAAAATTGAAACATGGCAAGCTGACCATGAATTTGGACCATGCGCATATTTATGAAACGCATATGAATGATATGAAGACGCTGCCGCATATCACCGCATCAACCATGGAATTGCCCGGTTATTCGATTTCGAAAATCATGCAAAATCCGGATGCGTATGTGCGCCGGGTTAAGACCTTGGCCGCACGCGCGTACCAGCCGGATTCATCGTTGAAATTATCCGCTGTCGCCGCCCCTAAATTATAGGGCCAGCTTGCGCACATTCCGCGCCAGATCGGAATGGGGGGACAGATGGTCGCGCATGGCGCGGAGATAATCCGGATCCGCCGCAAACCCCAGCCATTTCAATGGCAGATCATTCGCCGCATCGTTGTACTGGTACCGCAAGTCGGGTTTTGTTTCGATATCGTATGTAATATCGTCACGAATGGGCGGGCCAACATAATCACCAACATTGTACGATGGCGTCGGCAAAACAACACGCAGCCCCGTATCATCATTGGCAACGGCCAGATTGCTGGTGCCAATTTCGCAAGCCCCGCCATAGGTCACAACCAATTTTGTGCCCGCCTGTTTCAAACGATCCTGCCATCCTTCATAGGAATGGTGCGGGCTTAAAGCCGGGCCAAAGAATTGATGGAAGTTTTCCGCCCCTTCGGCACGTTCATGCAATTGCGGGGAATATGTTGTTGTCATGCGATACATGTGACGCGCGGGAATAAACGCGACAAACACCATATCCGCCTGTTTATCCTCGGCCAGAAAATCGCGGCCATCACGGAAATTGATGCGATCCAATTCAAAATCCGGATCAATCATAAACCCACTGCGCAGCAGATATTCCATGATCCGAGTCAGGCGGTCGCTGTCCACACCCGTGCCGCCCACGTCCAATTCATAGGCACCGACAACAGCGATGGTTTTCAAACGGGGAAGATCGGGATTACGGGCGCACATTTGCGCACACATCCGACGGGCCTGCGCCTCGTCGGTCAATGCAACCTTGTTAAATTCATCGCGCCATTGGGTCATGGATGGGGAGACTACACGATTCTGGAAAATTATACAAGAAAACACAAAGCCAGCATAAAGCCATTTTTTTAAGCTTTATCATATAGATAGATAAAATCAATTTATTGACATAATAACTAAGCGTGTGCTATTGTCCCCTCTCGAAAATGCAACAGGACGGTATCACATGCGGATTTCCAAGTTTGCCAAATTCATCCCGCCATTCCTGCTGGGGTCTGCTTTATTGTCCGTCGCCACCCATCTTGTACCCGGCATCGTCAGCACGCCCGTAGATGATTACATCAAAGACAATGACATGCCTGCGGCGTATCTGGATCTGTTTCACGTCAAAAACACGCGCATCTATCATCGCTACAACCCGCTTTATCCTTTCCATCTTGGCGGGCTTGGGACACGCATCGTCATAGAAGAAGCAAAAGAGCTTGATCGCCCGGCGGACAAAGCGGTCGCCTATGGCCTTTCGGTTCCGGCGGGATATTATTTGGCATTTGACAGGATGTTCTCCACATTCATTCCGCCATATCATTCAATTGACGCGTTTAGTATCAAAAACACAGGATCGCTAAACGAAAGAGCGCACTTCGTCCGCCCGCCCGGCGCGATTGACATGGACGATACGATCGAAGCTTTTACAAAATTTGATGATGTGTCCTATCAATCCAAAACCGATCCCAAAACACTGGCGCAATTATTCAAGGAATATATCTTTTTGCATGAATTGCGCCACGGCGATCAGGACCGCAAAGCCCACGATTTATCAAACGAAGGCGATGCCGATGTTTATGCCCTGAAGGCCTTGGCCTACGCCCACCCTGATAAAAAAGAGGCCATCAAAGAAATAAACGACCTCACCTATAATTTGCGCGTCATCAATGGCGCAAAAGGTGGCTTTGTCCATGCCACATCCGACATTATTGCGCATGGGGAAACATCCTACCTCAGCGCTGCTGTCGAACAACGTTCAATGTCGAATTTGCATTATATCTTGAACGACTTTGTTGAACACAACAAAAAGGAATTGTCTTCCATCGACACTAAAATTGAAAAGCGATATCACGTCGCCAAGGCAATCGCCGGTATGCCGGACATTCCGGCCCTGCCGCATTTAAAACGGCTGGCGAATGAATTTACACAATCGGTTGAATTTTTTAACGCGCGCAATGCAAAACCGCTTTTGCAAGAACCCGAAAAATATAAAACGCTGGATTTGGAGGCGATGGAGAAAACATATATCCCCGCCCCCAATCTCATCCCAACATCGTAACAATAAAAAAGGCGGGGTATAATCCCCGCCTTTTTCTATTTCCCAAATGGCTTACGCCACTTTTTCCTTCGCGCTTTTCGCGGCCAGGTCGCGCAGGACGTAGTGCATGATGCCACCATTTTCGTAGTAGCCAATCTCGTCCTGCGTATCGATGCGGCACAGCGCCTGGATTTCTTCTTTCGAACCATCCTTGCGCGTGATCGTGACCGTCACATCCATGCGCGGCTTGATGCCCTTTTCCAGACCCAGAATATCAAACGTTTCCGTGCCATCCAGTTTCAGAGATTGGCGTGTCTGACCGTTTTTGAACATCAGCGGCAGAACGCCCATGCCCACCAGGTTGGAGCGGTGAATACGTTCAAAGCTTTCGGCAAGAACGCATTTCACGCCCAGCAGGAACGTGCCCTTCGCGGCCCAGTCACGGGATGACCCCGTGCCATATTCCTTGCCCGCCACAACAATCAACGGCGTGCCGTCCTTGATGTATTTCATGCAGGCATCATAGATCGGCATTTCTTCGCCGGTCGGCAGGTATTTGGTGTAACCGCCTTCTTTACCGCCCAGCATTTCGTTTTTAATGCGGATGTTAGCGAACGTGCCGCGCATCATCACTTCATGGTGGCCACGGCGCGCGCCGTAAGAGTTGAAGTCACGCACATCAACACCATGCTCGATCAGATATTTCCCAGCCGGGGAATCTTTCTTGATCGAACCAGCGGGTGAAATGTGGTCGGTCGTGATGGAATCACCGAACAACGCCATGCAGGCCGCACCCTTGATATCCTTAATCCCCGGCGGGGTTTTGGACATGCCGGTGAAATATGGCGGGTTGGCAACATAGGTGGATTTTGCATCCCAATCGTATGTTTCGCCCTCTCCACCCTTCACGGCCTGCCATTCCTTCGGCCCCAGGAACACGTCCTTGTACCGGCTGGAGAACATGGCAGAGGTCAGGTTGCGGTTCACCGCATCGGCGATTTCTTCGTTGGTCGGCCAGATATCTTTCAGGAAGACCGGCTTGCCATCCTTGTCATTGCCCAGCGCTTCCGTCGCCAGATTGATTTTCATGTTCCCGGCCAGCGCATAGGCCACAACCAGCGGCGGAGACGCCAGATAGTTGGCCTTCACATGCGGGTTGATACGGCCTTCGAAGTTCCGGTTGCCGGACAGAACGCCCGCCACGGTCAAATCGCCCGTTTCAACCGCCTTTGCAATCGCATCCGGCAGCGGGCCGGAGTTGCCGATGCATGTCGTGCAACCATACCCAACAAGGTTGAAGCCCATCGCATCCAGATGCGTGGTCAGGCCCGCTTTATCCAGATAATCGGTCACCACCTGCGATCCCGGGGCGAGAGAGGTTTTCACCCACGGCTTCACCTTCATGCCACGTTCATGGGCTTTCTTTGCCACCAGACCAGCGGCCAGCATAACCGACGGGTTCGATGTGTTGGTGCAGGACGTAATCGCCGCAATCACCACATCACCGTGTTTCAGGCTGTAATCCGTGCCCTCAACCGGAACGGCATGGGTCGTGTCGTGTTTTGCTGCCGCATCGGACGATTCAGGCATTTCCGATACCATACGCGCATCGCCATTATCATGCGGCAACACACCCAACGAGTCGGCCAGATAGGTTTTGAACGACGCCGCAGCCTGCGACAGTACAACGCGGTCCTGCGGGCGTTTCGGGCCAGCGATGGACGGTTCAATCGCGCCCAGATCTAATTCCAGCGTATCGGTGAACACCGGCTCCGGCGACGATTCATCGCGCCACATGCCTTGGGCCTTCGCATATTCTTCGACCAGTTTCGCACGGTGCGGATCGCGGCCCGTGAAGGTCAAATACCGAATGGTTTCACGGTCAATCGGGAAGAAGCCGCATGTCGCGCCATATTCCGGTGCCATGTTGCCAATCGTCGCGCGGTCGGCCAGCGACATGTTGTCCAGACCCGGGCCATAAAATTCAACGAACTTGTTCACCACGCCTTTTTTACGCAACATCTCGGTCACGGTCAGAACCAGATCGGTTGCCGTCGTGCCCTCTTTCATCTTGCCGGTGATTTTGAAACCGATGACTTGCGGGATCAACATGGATACCGGTTGACCCAGCATCGCGGCTTCGGCTTCGATACCGCCAACACCCCAACCCAGAACGGCCAGACCGTTCACCATTGTGGTGTGCGAATCCGTGCCCACCAGCGTATCCGGATACGCTACATTGCTGCCGCGCTCCTCATCCTTTTCCACCCAAACGGTTTGGGCCAGATATTCCAAATTCACCTGGTGGCAAATGCCGGTGCCCGGCGGTACAACGCGGAAATTGCGGAAGGCTTGTTGGCCCCAGCGCAAGAAGGCATAACGTTCGCCGTTGCGTTCAAATTCGCGGTCCACGTTGGTTTGGAACGCGGCCCCATTACCGAACGCATCCACCATCACCGAGTGGTCGATAACCAGATCAACAGCGGTCAGCGGGTTAATCTTCTGTGCGTTGCCGCCCAGTGCTTTCATCGCTTCGCGCATCGCGGCCAGATCGACCACGGCGGGAACGCCGGTAAAATCCTGCATCAACACGCGGGCCGGACGATAGGCGACTTCGTGTTCAGTCTTGCCCTTGTTCTCCAGCCATGCGTGACAGGCCTTCACATCATCAACCGTCACCGACACGCCATCTTCAAAACGCAGCAGGTTTTCCAGCAGCACTTTCATCGAGAACGGCAGACGCGACACATCACCGATCTGCTTCGCGGCATCTGGCAAACTGAAATAATCATATGATTTGCCATCGACGGTCAGGCTTTTACGGGTTTTCAGGCTATCGTGTCCGGTGCGTGTCATGGATGAAATCCTTGGTCGTAGAGTGAGGTGGTTGAAAATTCGACAGGTGAATTGTGCAGATAACTTAGCATGCTGGCGCAAAAATCAAAGTGTTCCACCCACATGCGGATGCAGTTGAGAACGTTTTGCAAACTTTGCGCGCAAGGGAGTGTAGGACGGGATGTTTAATGGAGCGTTAAGTCGCCCCGATTTACGAAAACACCCTATATCATCCCGAACGCATAGGGGATGACACAATTGCCCCACCCGCCTGGGCCACCACCAAAACTGTTAAAAATCAAAACCCTGTTCCAAACCGCTTAACAAAACCCTAACAAAAAACCGCAGAAATCCGCCAATTTTTGCCTTATTCTTTGGTCTACGCCCCTTAATTTGGCCATATTTGGCCGTCAAGCTTGAAGGGTGAGAGTGAAGTTTTCCAGCTTCCTCCTTCGCAAATGGTTCCAGCTTCTTAAAAAATCCGTCGCCTTCCCCGGGCGGCGGATTTTTCTTTTCCCGCACAGCGATAGCCGTCACCCCGGCGCAGGCCGGGGTCTTCATCCCTTATGGCCGGAAGATCCCGGCTTTCGCCGGGATGACGAGGGAAAACAGGGTGCGCCCCCTTGTCCCCGGGGCACCCCCACGCTACAACCTCCCCCATGATGATATCCGCTGAAAATCTGGCGTTGCACCGGGGGTTAACTCCGGTCCTGCACGGCCTGTCCTTTGCCGTTCCGGCGGGGCAGTTGGCCGCGCTGACGGGTGCGAATGGCAGCGGAAAAACCACCCTGCTCCAGACCATTGCCGGACTGATCACGCCGGATGCGGGCCGGATCCTGTTCGATGGGATTGAACTGGACCCCGAAGACCGCGCCCCGCTGATCCATTGGATCGCACCGGATAACCCGTTCAAGCTCGCGTTGACCGTTGCCGAAAACCTGACCTTCTGGGCCGCCATGATGGGCGTGCGCGCCGATGGCGACATGATCGCCACCGCCCTGCACCGGATGGAAGTTGCGCATCTGGCCAACCGCATCGTCGGCACGCTGTCCACCGGGCAACGCCGTCGTACGGCCTTGTGCCGTTTGTTTCTGGCGCCACGTCCGATCTGGTTGCTGGATGAACCGGCGCTAGCGTTGGACGATCATGCGGCGGACGAATTGATCGCCCTCACGCACGCGCATTGTGGCGATGGCGGATGCGCGATTGTCGCCACGCACCGCCCGCCGCGATGGGGAACCAGCACGATCATCCCGCTCTCCCCCGATTATCATTTGATGTCGGAGGTCGCGTAAATCATGTTGCCCCTGACCGCCACAATCAAACGTGATTTAACGCTGGCCCGCCGCAACCCGGCGCGGATGATTGCGGTGCCGACCTTCTTCATCCTGCTGGTGACGATTTTTCCGCTGGCCCTCGGCCCCGATCCCGATTTATTGACCCGCATTGCGCCCGGCGTGTTGATGGCGGCCGCCCTCATGGCCACGCTGATCCATCTCGATCGCCTGTTCCGCGATGATGCCGAGGATGGCACGCTCGATGCTGTGATTCTTTCCCCCGCACCGCTCTCGCTCTACACCGCCGGTCGGATTGTGGCACATTGGATCGTCACGGGCTTGCCGCTGCTGTTCCTCTGTCCCCTTATGGCGATGATTTTGAATGCGCCGTTGCCGTTCGTTGACTCTGTTCTCGGCGTCCTCCTGCCCGCGACATTACTGCTGACCTTCATCGGGGCGGCGGTTCAGGGGTTAAGTCTGGGCTCTGGCCTTGGCGGTGTGTTGTTGGCCGTGCTAGCTTTGCCGCTTTATATCCCTGTGCTGATTTTTTCCGGCGCGGCGTTGCATTTGCTGGCTACCGAAATGGATGCCACCATGCCGATGGCGATTTTATGGGCGTGCGTGGCGTTGGCCGCGCCGTTGACACCGCTGGTCACGGCGGCCACTTTGCGTATGGCGAGAGGATAAGAGTATGAAACTGGCCAACCCCACACGATTTAACCGCATCAGCCGCATCGTCACACCCTTGATGGCCCTGCTGTGCGTTGCCTTGCTGATCCCGGGTCTGTACACCGCGTTGTATTCATCCCCACCGGATTATCAGCAACATGATTCCGTACGGATCATGTATGTGCACGTCCCCGCCGCATGGGTGGCGTTGATGGCGTATGCCAGTTTGGGCGTTGCGGGGATTGTCATGCTGGTGTGGAAACATATGCTGGCCGGATTGTGGATTCGCGCCGTCGCTCCCATCGGCATGGCGTTCACCGCCATCTGTCTGGTGTCGGGCAGTTTGTGGGGCATGCCCACATGGGGCACATGGTGGGTGTGGGATGCGCGGCTGACCTCCGTCCTCGTCCTGTTTTTCCTGTATGTCGGGATTTTCGCGCTCGATCTGGCCTATGACGACCGGGACAAGGGTTTGCACGCCTCCGCATGGCTGGCGGCGATTGGCCTGATCAACCTGCCGATCATTAAATTTTCGGTCGAATGGTGGAACACGCTGCACCAACCGGCCAGCATCACCAGCATCACGCGCATGGCTAACCCCGCAATTGACCCCAGCATGATGACGCCGTTGTTCCTGATGGCGGGTGCGTTTACGGCGATGTTTATCGTCCTGGCGCTGGCGCGCCTGAACATTGTCATCGCGCACCGGAAGATACGGATGAAAGCCCTGCGGATGCAGGCAGAATCGATATAAACAACACCCGTCATACCGGCGCAGGCCGGTATCCATAGTATAGATCGGATGGACCCCGACCTTCGCCGGGGGGACGACAGGAGAAAGAAAGATGGATTTCGAAACCTTTATCGCCATGAATGGTTACGGCCTCTATGTCTGGGGATCGTATGGTTTTGCCGCAATTGTCCTGAGCGTTCTGGTTATCGCCACCTATGTCCGCGCCCACGAAATCAAGAAAGATGACGAGAATGACGCGTAAACACCGCCGTTTGGTGGCTCTGGTTCTTATTCTGCTGGGTGTGGCGGTCGCAACCGCATTGCTGCTGTTCGCCCTGCGCCAAAATGTCACCTATTTCATGAGCCCCACCGATCTGGTCTCCACCAGTGCGCGGCCCCTGGCCGGTGGCCGTCCGATCCGCGTCGGCGGCATGGTTGTGTATGGCACCGTGAAACGTGAAGGCACCATCACCCGCTTCACCATCACCGATAATGAAAATAATGTCGTGATTGAATATGACGGAATCGTCCCCGATCTGTTCCGTGAAGGCCAAGGCATTATCGCCACCGGAACGATCAATAACGACCATGTCTTTATCGCCACGCAATTGCTGGCCAAGCACGATGAAAATTATATGCCGCCGGAAGTGGCCAAGGCCATGAAACCGCATTTCGATGCCATTGAAGCCAAAAAACAAGAGGCCCCACAACAATGATTGCGGAACTCGGCCATTTTGCGTTGATCCTCGCTTTGTTCTGCGCCGCCCTGCAAATGGCCGCGGGGTGGAAAGCGCGTAAAGACGGAATGGAGGCCTGGCTGGTCGTGGCCCGCCGCGCCGCTGTGTTCCAGTGCGCGACCATCACCGCCGCCTTTGCCGCACTCATCTATTCTTTCGTGGTGTCGGATTTTTCTCTCACTCTGGTCGTGAATAACAGCCACACGCTGAAACCCCTGCTCTATAAAATCGCGGGCACATGGGGCAACCATGAAGGGTCGATGGTCCTGTGGGTGCTGATCCTTGCTTTGTTCGGCGCGTTATCCCTGCGCCAAGCCATGCCGGACGCCATGCGCGCCATGCTGTTGACCGTACAGGGAATGCAGGGGGTGGGCATTCTGGCCTTTATCCTGTTTACATCCAATCCGTTTACGCGCCTGAACCCCGCGCCCGCCGACGGGATGGATTTGAACCCGTTGCTGCAGGACCCCGGCCTCGCCTTCCACCCGCCGCTGCTTTATCTGGGCTATGTCGGGTTTTCGATTGTGTTTTCCTTTGCGTGTGCGGGCCTTCTGACCAACGCGATCAACCGCGACTGGGCCGCCCTCGTCCGCCCGTGGGTTCTGGCCGCATGGTCGGGGTTGAGCGCGGGCATCGCGCTTGGGTCATGGTGGGCGTATTACGAACTGGGCTGGGGCGGGTTCTGGTTCTGGGACCCGGTGGAAAATGCATCGCTGATGCCGTGGCTGTGCGGCACGGCATTGCTGCATTCCATCATCATCACGCGCCATCGCGGGGCGTTGCCGCGCTGGAGCGTTTTGCTGGCCCTGCTCGCCTACACCTTCTCCCTGCTCGGCACGTTCCTGGTGCGCTCCGGCGTTTTAACATCGGTCCATGCCTTTGCCACCGATCCATCGCGCGGATTGTTTATCCTCGGCCTGTTGGCCGTGTTTGCGGGTGGCGGGTTCCTGCTCTACGGCCTGCGCGCCCCGGATTTGAAAAGCGATGCCGGGTTCAAACCGGTCAGCCGCGAAAGCGCATTGGTCCTCAACAACCTGATTTTAACGGCAATGGCGGCCACCATTCTGGTCGGTACGTTATACCCGCTGATCCTGTCCTCGCTGAATGCCGGGCAAATTTCTGTGGGCCCCCCGTTTTTTAATGCCACCATCCTGCCTTTGGCCGTGCCCTTGATCCTGCTGATGGGGGTTGGACCCTTTCTGGCGTGGAAGAAAGCCGACTTAACCGCTGTGCGCGGGCAATTGACCACGGCGGCCTTGATCACCGGAGCCATCGTTGGTTTAATCTTCGCGATTCAAACGGAAACATCTTTTATCGTCTTGGGTGGCTTTGCGCTTGGCCTGTGGGCCATCATCACCACGCTGGCCGACACATGGGCGCACCGGGCAAAACTCACCCTCTCGGGCTGGGGCATGCGGCTGGCTCATATCGGACTGGGCGTGGCCGTCATTGGTATTGTGGGTACCACGCTGTGGAAAATTGAAACGGCGCAGATTTTAAAACCGGGCGAACACCTGACCGCCGGACGCTGGACCATCACGCTGGAGTCCGTGGATGCCGGGTTTGGCCCGAATTATTCCACCATCATGGCGCATGTCACGGCACGCACGGGCGATACCGCCATCAAGCTGTCGCCCGAACGACGCTATTACCCGGTCGGCGGCATGGCCACGACCGAGGCCGCCATCCACACATCCCTGCGCGATGATATTTACGTCGTACTGGGGCAACAGGACACGATGGACCAAACCGGTCCGGGGAATGGGTGGATCATCCGCGCCACCACCCACCCGTTGGTTGCCCTGATCTGGGGCGGTTTTGCCCTGATCGCTATGGGCGGAGTTTTCGCATTGTTCGGACAGCATCGAAAAGACAAAGGAGGATCATAACCATGGTAACAAACACGCAACGCCTATACTTCCTCCTGCCGCTCGTTTTGCTCGGCTTCCTGATTGCGCTGGCTGTTGTGCCGTTGTTAAAGGGCACTGATCCTTCCGTGTTGAACAGTCCCCTGATCGGCCAACAGGCCCCCGCCTACACTGCCGACGGGTTTGACCCCGCGATTGTCGATACGGTTTTCCGCGGCCCCGGCCCGGTGCGCGTGGTGAATTTTTTCGCCAGCTGGTGCCCGCCCTGCGAAGCCGAACATCCTATGCTGAAAACCATGGCGACAATGGACAACGTCATGATTATCGGCATCAATGTTCGCGATTTACCGGAAAAGCGCGATGCGTTCCTCACACGGCTGGGGAACCCGTTTGACACCATTCTGAACGACCCCGATGGCGGCCTGTCCATCGCTTGGGGCACCAGCGGAACACCCGAAACCTTCATCATTGATATGGACGGCATCATCCGCCACCGCATCACCGGGCCGATCCAACAAGCGGACATTGATGGCCTGGTCCTACCCTTGATCAAACAGGAAAACGCCCCATGATCCGCGTTTTTCTCTTTCTTATTTTGCTGTCTGCGCCCGCATGGGCGATGCAGGACCCGCGCGAGGCTCTCGCCGACCCGACACAGGAACGTCGGGCGCAAGCGTTGTTCCATGATTTGCGGTGTGTCGTATGCCAGAATCAGACGATTGCGGAATCCGACGCCGCCATTGCCCGCGATATGCGCAAATTGGTCCGCGACCGCATTGAATCCGGCGCAACCGACAGCGATATTATCAACGAACTGCACCGTAATTATGGCGATTTTGTTTTGATGACACCGCCGTTGGATCCGCGCACATGGATATTGTGGGGCATGCCGGTTCTGATTCTTGTTATCGGCGGCTTTGTTGCCGCGCGGTCGTTACGCCGCGCATCCACTATGGACGATCCATCATGATTTTGTTTGTTATCACCGCCATCGTCACCGCCATCATCATGGTTGCCCTGTCCGACCCACTGATGAAATCGGCCACCACATGGCAATCCGGTATTAAATTGCTGATCACGGGCGCAATTTGCGTTCTGGCGCTATATTTGTTTTTGGGATCACCCGACACGCCATCCCGGGCCGCCGCGTTTGAAACGCCGGATAATCCGCGCGCGCAAATCCGCCTGAAACAACAGGAAGAACTGGTTTTATTGCAGGCTTTGTCGGGGGAGCCGGATAATACGGGCCTGTTGCTGCGCCTGGGTACGATCCAGATTGAATCGGGACGGCCGCAGGATGCCATTCCCCATCTGACCCGCGCCAACGCGCTGCGCCCGGACAATGCGGACATTCAACTCGCACTGGCGGCGGCCTATTTCAGCAATGGCCTGAAAATAGCGGAAGAAAAAAAGGCCGGCGCGATGGACGCAGCGCGCAAGGAGATGGAAGCTGCCCTAAAATTCGCGCCCAAAGGCCACCCCATTCGCACCGATATTCAGCGCGCCATTTCCGCCACGGCATCCGGGCACTGACGCATCAATTCGGCGTAGGTTTGCGGGGAATCCAGCGCATTTTGCCGCGCCATGCGATCGGCATACATATCGCGTAAAATCTGTTCCGTCTGGTTGATGACCGCTTGTTGCATGCGGCTGCGCATCACCGTGACTTCGTTATCGGCGATTGGTGGGGATTGACGGTTGCCGTCCACTTCGAACACGAAATCAAACGCCCGGCCAATCTGCGCGGCATAGGCTTCAATCGCGGTGCGATCAATCGCAACGTGTTCCATTTCGTGGTCCCGAACGGCATTATAAACACACCCGCCCCGCGCGAAATCACGCGCAATGAAAATTGTCGGCTCCAGCGTCAGGATAATATTCACCTCCGAAAAATGCAGGCAACTTAATCCACCGGTTTCCGCTGGCTGCCAATCCATTTCAATGCTGTATTCAATTCCGATTGTCCCGCGCATAACACCGCCTGTTTTCGCGTGCGACATGTTGGTGGCCGATTTGGCTGTGTCTGTATCCAGCTCAAACGTTTCAAGCACATTCATCGGCAGGGAATCGTCAATCTTGGTCGCCGCAGTCACCGCATAGACACTGACATTCGGAACAGGCGGAACGGGGCATCCGGGAACACTGCCCGTCGCCAACCACAACCCCGAGGCCATTAACCCGGCCTGTATTGATTCCAGCAACATTTCTGGACCCATTCTAAAATACGCCTTTTGAATATATCAGTAACTTATAATATAGATAAGTTACCGCTCCAGCCTGACCGGCCCCTTACAAATGGCGCTGATCCGGTCGTATTCGGCGCGTGAATCGACCTCGGCCTGTAAATTATATTGATCCTGTTCCAACGCGGCTTTGCGATCCCGCATCGCCTGTTTGACCTGTTCCAGCGTAGTGGTTTTGTAATCTTCAACCGCGGCGATGGAAACCGGACCGATCACGCCGGTTTGATCCACCGCCCGCTTCACCAGCGTCCCCACAGCCTGCACATACGCATTCATGATCCGGCGATCAACTTCGATATGCTTTAATTCATGTTCAATCACCGCATCACGGCACGGGGGTTTTGAAAATTCCTGGGCAACGTAAACGACGGGGGACAATGTGACGGTCACGCTCACACTTTTATATTGCATGCAGGCCTGCCCCAGATCGGGGCTTTCAAAAATTTGCCATTCGATGGATAGCGATGTCACAACTTCGTCATGGCGCATGCCACCCGTCGCGGTATCGGCCATGCCGGCATAGGGATTGTAATTATTTTCACGGCGCATCGCGGCGGTTAAATCCGCCGATTTTTTCGAAAAATCATATTGGATGGGGTTGCTGACCGGATTGATATTGATAACCGGCGGGACACCCGGCGGGCACACCATTTTGCCATTGCGTATTTTCAAGGGATACGATTCCACCGGCCCCTTGGCCGCCCACAGGTCAGCCGGCCACACTATGCCGAAACCGCACACACCAAAACCGCACACAAGGGCGGCAAAAAACAGCACCTTTATCCGCATAACCCCCTAATTTTATCAGAAAATTCGCCCGTTCGCCCTTTTATCTTTGGCCCTGTCATACTATGATGGGCGCACCTGAAACTGGCTGAATACGGGGATTTTTGACCATGATGCATGCCATTGGACAATTGCTGATCACGTTACTGAATATTTACCTTTTTATTATCATCGCTGGCGTCGTTATCAGCTGGCTGATCGCGTTTGATGTGATCAACACCCGTAACCCGCAGGCCGGCAATCTGGTTCGCCTGATCGAACGCATTACGCAACCGGTTTATGCCCCGCTGCGCAAATTCATTCCGCCGATTGGTGGGATTGATATTACGCCAATCATCATCATCTTCGGCATCTATCTGCTGCAAAGCGTAATCGCCAGCATATTCTTCAGCGCACCGGCCATTACGATTACAGGCTAAGTCATCAACAATGACGAACAGGGCCGCCACCATCATCGACGGAAAAATGATTGCCGCTACCATACGGCAATCGATCGCTGGTGATGTGGCGGCTTTGCGCACCCGCGGGGTTCTGCCCGGTCTGGCGGTTATTTTAATCGGCGACGATCCGGCGTCTGATATCTACGTCCGCAATAAAATTCGTGCCTGTGAATCCGTTGGTATCCACAGCGCGGAATATCGCCTGCCCGCCACAGTGACCCAGAGTGCGGTGGACGCATTCATCGATACGCTGAATGCCGATCAATCAATCCACGGAATCTTATTACAATTACCGAACCCCGCGCACATTGATACACGCGCGCTGATCAATCGTATAAACCCGGCCAAGGATGTTGACGGGTTGCACCCGTTGAATATCGGCAAGCTGGTATCCGGCGCGCCGGATGCGATGATTCCCTGTACGCCACAGGGGGCCCTGAAACTGATTCAATCCGTGCGCACGGATTTAACCGGATTGCACGCCATTGTTCTGGGCCGTTCCATTTTGTTCGGCAAACCGATGGCGCAATTATTATTGGCCCAGAATTGCACGGTCACCACCGCCCATTCCAAAAGCCGCGATCTGCCCGCCCTGTGCGCACAGGCCGACATTCTGGTCGCCGCCGTGGGACACGCCGGCATGGTCAAGGCCGATTGGGTGAAACACGGCGCTATCGTGATCGATGTCGGCATCAACCGCCGCCCGGATGGCACCATCACCGGGGATGTTGATTACAAATCCGTCGTCCCGCGCGCCTCCGCCATCACCCCGGTGCCGGGCGGTGTCGGGCCAATGACCATTGCCTGCCTGCTGGCCAACACGGTTGCGGCGGCGCAACAAATCACCGCCTAACCCGCTCAAACGCTGGGTTGGCACAATTTCCTTGTCATTTATTGGCCGATTTGGCCATACTCCCCGCCATGCAGGGACAAGATAAAAACAATAATAATGAAGACGAAGCCTTACTGCCCGTTCCCATCAAAAAAGATGGCGACCGGGAAGGCATGATCGCGCTCAGGAATGGCGTGCTGATTCAAAAGCACGCGGAATTTCTCGACGATGCGGATCACAGCCTTGATTCCGCCGATCTGGAAGCAAAAGCCGCCAGCCTGTATTACCTGCAACTTTATATCCACGCCGCTGAACGGCAATCTTTGCGTGACCAAAACCTGCCTGTCCCGGACGTTATCGGGTACGCAATTGATGAAAAGAAATTCACGCGCGAAATTGCCCTGATGCGCCGGATTATCAAGACGCTGGATTATTCCGATGCGTATTTGAACGAATTGGACCAATCCGTCGACACCATTCACGCCGCCTTACAGCGCAGCGAATTCGTTCGCGAGACCCAGGCCGCATGGCCGCATTTGGGCCCGGTATACCGCAAAACCGCCCTGAACCACATTCAGAAAATCCACGCGCAAACGCAAAACATCGCCGGGGTTCAGGCACCCCCGACACTGACGATGCAGTTCAACCAAAGCGCCTGCACGCCGCCCGCCGCACCGGGGGCCCATGCCACCATCGTTCTGGCCTATCAAAGCGACAATCTGGACGAAGCCGCAGGCGTCAGCGCCTTGGGACAGGCCTGCATTCAAAAAAGTGGCGTGGCACCACCGTTGCGCCCGCAAATTTTTTACAACACGCACGCGGATACAAATTTTCTGGCGCGGGATTTTGCCAGCGCCGCATCCACCGTGCATCACGAACAACATCACGTTATGCAATCGGCCCTGATGCTGGCGTATGCCCAGGGACGCATTCCCAAATGCCATCCCATCGCGCACGATGTTGAAATCATGTGGGCACTCCACAAAGAACGCGCCTACATCACCCATGCGATCCAAAGCATTTACCGCATCCAGCACAAGGAACAGGACACGCATTACATCCAGAACCGGATGCAGGAACGCCTGTCCTTACGCTTGCGCGCATAAACCATAATCCCGAAAAGACCTGTCACGCTTGATCAAACGCGAATCCTCGCGTACAATTTTTTTGTGCATAACTTCAATCGCACATCATAAAAATAATAATCACGATTCTCGAACAGGGATCACGAAGCCACATGATGAATCAAAACGCCGCCTCGCTATCCAATCAGGGTAGCGATAACACCCGGTTTTTGTCTTCAACCTTTCACAGCCACATGCCCACGTTGCGGGCCCGGTTCGACCGCTATAACCGGATTTTGAAATCCGGCAGCGCCGATGAAAAACTGGGTCTGATACAGGAATTGCGCGACTACATCTTTGCCGAGGAAGAAAAAATCCTCTTCCCCAACGGCGACGCACCGGAAGGGATCATGTGGCAAACCCCGGTCGACGAATCCCGCTACGGCGTCGAGATTCATCTGATGCTGAAACTCTGCGCCGATTTTGAATATTCGGGTGAATACCGCCTGAAAATGCGTGAAATCGCCAATAATATCGCCGTGGCCATGGCCGCCGATAAAGACATGCAATTCGCCCAGCATAATTGGAGCGGCATGGATCTGGCGCAGAAAAAAACCGTTTTGCGCAAAGCCCAGAAAATTCACGCCCAGGTTCAGCAATTGGATGGCATTCAAACCAGCCAGAACATCAGCGTGGTTTTCAACAACGAGGCCCGTGCCCTGCCCGACGGGCAACACAATCCGCAATTTGGATATGCCTCGCACAGTGACAGCCTGCACAGCATTTTTAACAGCAAGGCTCTGGGCTGGATGTTCGGCACACCGGACAGCATCATCAATTATAACATTCACCCCGATAACAGCTTTATGCGCGGCGGCTTCGCTACGGCGCTCAGCGCGATGCACCATGAACAGCAGCACGCTTTTCAATCCGCTCTGGCGCTGGCTTATTTCGAAAAGCGCATCGATCCGGCCAGCCCGTATTACAAGGATGCCGAATTGCTCTATCGCCTGCGAATGCATGATTGCTACGTCCCGCCATCGATTTACAGCGTCTATCGCAAACAGGCCCTGGAACGCGACACGTTTGACTTCCAACATTTGATGGAAACGCATTTGCGCCGCCCCTTCCCCGGCTCCGGCTGGGCCAAGGACCCCGCCCAGGCCCGCGCCCATGGCTATACGCTGGACGGTTTTTTTGGCCGGATCCGCAAATGGTTTCGCGGCCCCGAAGCCTGATAAATCATAATATTTCAATGGACTAGAGGGCGGTCACGGAATGTTTGACCGCCCTCTTTTTATTGCCATAATATGCACCCTGTACTTTAGCGCAGGGCCCCCTTATGCACGCGAATGATAACGGCCACTCTGATCCTCTGACCCAGCTGGTCACCCTGCTGGCACGGCATATGCGCCACATGTCGACCGCCGACGCACTGCTTCTGGAAGATCAGATCAATATTATTCGCCACGGCGATGATCTCAGCCGCATCACGCTGGCAAAAAACCTGACATACAAAATCCTGCGCGCCGAACAGGCCCGCTTATCCGCCCGCGGCATCCCTCTGACGTCCAACACTTATGTTCGCGAAGAATATTATCCGCTGGACATTACATTGATCCACGCCGCAATGGACCATTTTCGTTTATCGGATGCTTATAAAACCAAGATGGCCGAGGTCGCGAATGATGTCACTGACGCCATGAAACGCAGCAAGACATTGCAATATGCCCAACGCAACTGGCATACGATGAAGGATGATCAAAAAATCCGTGCCCTGAAAATCGTACAGCATTTGCACGAAAAACATCAAAAACTTGGGGATCTGCGTTGTGAAATGCTGACCGGATTGTCCTTCGCAAATATTGCGATGACGCGCAAAAATGGTGATATGAACCCGAAATTCTTTCTGGCGTTCCAGCACAATGCCTTCAGCAATGTGTTCAATAACACATCTGGCTCGGTCATCGCCACGGCCATGGACCGCATGGGATCCCATATTTATTACAATACCCACAACGATAATTATTTTTTCCGGCGCAGTTTTGCCGCGGCCGCCGGCGCGATGCACCATGAACAGCAGCATGTGTTTCAGGGCGCTCTGGCCATGGCGGTTCACGACGGGCGGATCGAACAATCAAATCCGTATTATCGGGACGCGCGGCTCTTCTATCTGTTGACCCGGGAAAAATGCTATATGCCCGGAAATATTCCATCGCTGTATCGTACACAGGCGATTGAAACCGATGCTTTCGCGTTCCAAACGGCCATGACCCGGCGCCTGTACCGCCGCTTTCACGATGGGGCCTGGGCCGACGACCCGGCCCAGCGCGCAGCGTATGAAAACAGCGGTTGCGCCCTGTTCAAAAAATTAAAGGCGCGGATTTTTGGCCCGCGCCCCTAATTCATCTGTTTTATAAAATATTACTCACCCTGCGCGGCGGTAAAGCCCGGTTTCCCATCAAAATTATACAGGTTTTCAACCTTGATAAAATCAATGTTGGCGGCATCGAATTTCGACAGCAGTGCCATAATGGCATCATGCTTGATGCCGCTGGTGCTCATAAACCGCAAACGCCAATGGTCGGAACAGAATGTTTCCGGCTGACCGTCGGGCCAGACTTTGGTCCCGCGGTTGGCGATGGATTCCATGGCCAGGCCATTATCATTCACGCCCAAGGCCAAAATACGATCGGCCAGACCGTTCGGGTCACATTGGTCAATGTTCACGAACACATCCACGCCGACCAGTTTTTTGTCCTGCGTCACGCGCGGTTTCAACGGCGGCAGAACCATGCCCCCGGCGGCCCCAATCACCGGCGCACCGTAATCAACGGCGCGTAATTTGTCAGGTGTTGCACCGATACGCTCAATGACAGCCTTGGAGAACCCGTCGGTCCCGACCTTCTCCACCGATTTACCCAAACGGTAAATATCGCCGGTGTGAATGCCATCTTCGATGGTTTTCAACCAGGCGTTATGAACCCGCGTGGCAATATCCTTCTGGCCAATATGAACCAGCATCATCACCGCGCCCAGCAGCAACCCAGACGGGTTGGCAATGCCCTTGCCCGCGATATCCGGTGCGGACCCGTGAATGGCTTCGAACATCGCGCATTCCGTGCCGACGTTGGATGATCCACCCAGACCGACCGAACCCGTGACCTCGGCGGCAATGTCGGAAATAATATCGCCGTACAGGTTTTCGGTCACGATCACGTCGAACATATGCGGTTGAACCGCCACCTTGGCGGACCCGATATCAATGATCATGTGGTTTTGTTCAATATCCGGATATTCCGCGCCAATTTCATCGAAGGTGCGGTGGAACAAACCATCCGCCATCTTCATGATATTGTCCTTGGACATACAGGTGACCTTCTTCCGGCCATTCGCACGCGCATATTCGAAGGCGTAGCGAATAATCCGTTCGGACCCCGGACGGCTGATGATCTTGACCGATTCAACCACGTCCTGTGTATGGCGATATTCAATGCCGCCATACAAATCTTCTTCGTTTTCGCGCACGATGACCAGATCCATCGTCGGATGGTTGGTTTCAACATACGGCGCATAGGACACGCACGGGCGCACGTTGGCGAACAACCCCAGCGATTTCCGTACCGTGACGTTCAGGCTTTTAAACCCACCGCCCTGTGGCGTTGTGATCGGGGATTTCAGGAACACCTTGGTCCGGCGCAGGGAATCCCATGCGGAATCTTCAATCCCGCTTTTGATGCCGCTTTTATACACCGCTTCGCCAATCGCGATTTCCTCAATCGCCAGCGCCGCGCCCGCCGCATCCAGAATTTTCAACGTCGCATCCATGATTTCCGGGCCGATACCATCGCCCCGTGCCACAGTGATGGGAACCAGATTTGTTTTACTTGTACTTACCATTTGGATTGGCCCTTTCGTTTGCCAAAGAGAAAATCAACCTGTTGCGTCATACGTTGATGCAGGGACGCGTCCGCCGTCTTACCACGCCAATCGGGTCGCATGTTGGTCGGGCCATAACGCAGGATGCAATACCCCAACGCCGCCGCCGCGATCGACCCCATCAAAACGCCAAGACGGACCACCGCCTGCATATGCACATCGTGATAGGCCAGACCGCCGATAAACAACGACATGGTGAAACCAATCCCGCAAATAACGGACACACCATAAAGCTGGGTCCAGTTGGCGTTATGCGGTTTGGGGGACAGCCCGGTTTTGATGGCCAGGAAAATCATGCCGAAAATGCCGATCTGCTTGCCCAGCAACAGGCCCAGCGCAATCCCCAGCGTGACCGGATCAACAAGGGCATCGACCCCCATGCCGGCAAATGGCACGCCCGCATTGGCAAAGCCAAACAGCGGCAGGACCAGAAATGCGACCCACGGGTGCAAATTATGTTCCAGCATCTTGGCCGGGGATTTTCCGGGATGTTTCTTGCCATGCAGGGGAATAAACATGGCCGCAATAACACCGGCCAACGTCGCATGGATGCCCGATTGCAAAACCGCAATCCACAAAACGAAGGTGAGAAGGATATAAGGTGCGATACGCAGCACATTGCGACGGTTCAAGACAAACAATCCAGCCAAAGCCACAGCCGCAAAATAAAGCGGTTCAGGATTGAAACCATGCGAGTAGAAAATAGCGATAATGATGATCGCCCCCAGATCGTCAATCACCGCCACAGCCGTCAGGAGGATTTTCAGCGAGATCGGAATGCGATTTCCCACCAGGGTCAGAATGCACAGCGCAAAGGCAATATCCGTCGCGGACGGAATGGCCCATCCGGCCAGATTTTCGGGCGAATCCTTGTTCAAAAACCAGAAAACCGCCGCCGGAACAGCCATACCGCCGATCGCCGCCAGCGCCGGCAGCAAGGCCCGATCACGGCTGGACAACTCACCCTCCAGAAATTCGCGCTTAATCTCCAATCCGATCAGGAAGAAGAAAATCGCCATCAACCCATCGTTGATCCACAACAACACGGATTTCTGCAACGCGAGGTCAAACCCCTCGGCCGCCGAAAACCCGATAGTGAATTTCACATTATTTAATATGTGATCATACAGACCACTCAGCGGAGAGTTCGCGATGATCAACGCCAGTATAGACGCACAAATCAATACAATACCGCCCGCCGCTTCCAGCCGGAAAAAATCCCGCATCATCACGACGATGGATTTGCCATTTTCAGTATCGGGGTCGTGGGGTCCGTGATTGGAATGGTGTGATGCCATTGGCCTGCCTTAAACTCCGGGATAAGATTATGGATATTGATGACAAGACGGTGAAAAACCGCTAAATCTTGGGACGACAGGATACCGTATTTTTCAACGATTGTGCAGAGCCAACAGGACATCATCGCATGCTGACCCAGGAAATCATTATTGCCCGTCGTCAGGCCCAACCGCTGGGCGAGGCCGAAATTGGTCAATTTGTCCGTGGTATTGTCGATGGATCGGTGGGCGAAGGGCAAATTGCGGCCTTCTGCATGGCCACCTGCCTGAACCCGATGGATGTGACTGAACGTGTGGCCCTGACCCGCGCCATGGCCACATCGGGCATTACGCTGGACTGGTCCGACCAATCATTGGATGGCCCGGTACTGGATAAACACTCCACGGGCGGCGTTGGCGACAAAGTCTCGCTGATGCTGGCTCCCATCGTCGCGGCCTGTGGCGGGTTTGTGCCAATGCTGTCGGGCCGTGGACTGGGCCATACGGGCGGCACGCTGGACAAGATGGATTCCATACCCGGCTATGTCAGCCAGCCGCCGCTGGATAAAATCCGCAAAGTGGTCAAGGAACAAGGCTGCGCCATCATTGGCGCAACCAAGGACCTGGCCCCCGCCGACCGCACCATGTACGCCGTACGCGATGTGACCGGCACGGTGGAAAGCCTCGATTTGATTACCGCATCCATCCTGTCGAAAAAAATGGCGGCGGGCCTGGATGGACTGGTGATGGATGTGAAATTCGGGTCCGGCGCATTTATGCAGGATTATGGTGATGCCCGCGCATTGGCGGAATCCATCGTCGGCGTGGCCAATGGTGGCGGCCTGCCCTGCACCGCGTTAATGACCGATATGGATCAGGTTCTGGGCCGCACCGCCGGCAACGCGATTGAAGTGCGCGAGGCGATTGAATTCCTGCGCAATGAAAATATTGATCAACGTTTGTACGATGTCACCATCGAACTGTCTGCGGAACTTCTGCTGTTGGGTAAACTGGCGGATACGATCGAAGACGCCCGCGCGAAATGTGTTGAAAATTTAAAGAATGGCCGCGCCGCGCATTTCTTTGAACGTATGGTCGCCGCCCTGGGCGGGCCGTCCGATATTATCGACCGGTTCGACAAACACATGAAACTGGCCCCAATTGAACATGCTGTCTATCCCGATCAGGGCGGCGTGGTGCAATCCATCAATGTCCGCCAGATTGGCTATGCCGTCATTGAACTGGATGGTGGCCGCCGTCTGGTCACCGACAAAATCGACCACGGCACCGGCATGGCCGCCATGGCCGCGATTGGTGAACGCGTGGGCCGCGACGCCGCCCCGCTCTGCGTCATCGTCGGTCGGGACGAAGTCAAGATCAAACGCGCCGAAGAGATTATCAAACGCGCCTACACCATCGCGCCCCCGGGTGAAGCCCTTTCATCCGATCCGATTATTCGCGAACGGATTACACGCTGATATGAACACCACACATCACCATTTCCGCACCAACCTGTCCGCAATTGGTGCGGGAATTCTGGGCTGGGCGTTCTTTTCACTGGTTGATACCACGGCCAAATGGCTGTCACAGGATTATGCGGCGGCGCAAATCGTGTTTGTATCCTCCGCCATCGGCGCGGTGATCTGCGGCCTTTGGATTGTGGCAAAACAGGGCTGGCGCGGTTTTGCACCCGCTGAATGGAAGCTCTATACCGCGCGCGGCGTTTTAATGGCCATCAATGCGTACTGCATTATTCTGGCGTTGCAACATATTGCGCTGGCGGATTTTTACGGGGTTGTATTTCTCTCTCCGTTAATCGTCACGCTTTTGGCCATGCTGATTTTAAAGGAAAGGGTTGGCATCCACCGCATCGCGGCGATTATTGCCGGATTTATCGGCGTTATCGTTCTGGCCGGGCCGCAATTTGCGGATAACAATATCGGGTTGATTATGGCGTTCATCGCCACCTGCCTGACCAGCATGGGCGCCATTATCGTGCGCAAGATCGGCCCCGGGGCCCGCGCCATTCACCATGCGTTCTTTCCGTTTATCGCCGGCACCATTATTTACGCGCCCATGGTGATCTGGGGCGAACCGATGCGGATGCCGGCCACAGCGCTGGACATCACCTTGTTCCTTGCGCTGGCGCCGCTGTCATTCCTGGGGTTTTTGTTTTACGCGTCCGCGTTTTCCCGCGTGTCCGAAACCGCAATTGTGGCCCCGTTCCATTATACGCAAATGATTTGGGGTGTTCTTTTGGGCTATATCCTGTTCGACCAACTGCCAACCACCCCAACCATCGCCGGATCGGTGATCATCGCATGCGCAGGGTTATATGTGATATGGCGCGAACATATCCATTATAAACAACAGCTTACGTGAAACTTACAAGCATTTTGCAAAGCCGAATGCGCCATTTTTTGCATTTTGCATCCAAAATGCTACCACTCCCCTATCCTCTGGGTCAGGCCGTTAATATGCTCATCACAAACGCATATCAGCATATTTGAATGTAAGAAGTTTCTTAATTCAAACACATAGCCTTCCAAAACCTATATCCGAAGGATAGGGGCCCCTCGTCTAGCACGATCTTTGCAGTAGGTTCATCAAAAGCCCCCTTACGTCTGATCTGGAGTATTGAAGATGAGTAAAGAAAACAACAATACACCGCAGAATGCGGACCTCTTCGCCGGCCTGCGCGTCCTGCGCGATATTGGATTGCGCCTGACCCCTGAACAACCGACAACTTATATGTGCGATGCTGGCATGGCTGTCAGCGATCTGGACCCCGATACCGTCCGTCGCGTCTATTACGCCATGCTGCAAGCCGCCGCCCGCGCACCTTTGTGCGGGGAAGCCAGCCTGCATTAATATTATTCATTGACCTTGTAATTCTGTCGCGTCTGTACAGAAGGTGCAGGCGCGACAGAATTTTTAATACTCGGCTTAACGCCCTGTGATGGCGTTATTCTCTTTTCCTCGCTGCGTTTGTAAACATATATCCCCAGAACCGATAATCCCACCATCCAGATGGTGCCCAGCGACTCCATGGATTGCAGGACAATATCCGCCTGTGCCGTTTCAAACACGATGACATAGGCCAGCGCCAACATTTGCGCCGCCCAGGTCAGCGCCATCAAATATCCAAATGTGGGCCTCATGCGCCGCACATACGGATCGCTGGATGCCACTTCGGCGCGCAGGGATTCATTCACCTGCTGATACGCGGCCACGTTTTCCTGGGCCGCAACCTCGGCCATTTTCTCGGCATGGCGGTTGGCTTCGGCCATCTGCTCGGGTGTGATCTGGCCCATGCTGAGTGCATCGCTCACCTGACCCAGTGATTTTGACGCCACCTGCGCCGCCGGATGTTTGATCGTGCCCAACGCCTCGGACACGATGCTGGCCAGAACGGGCAGGCCCATTTGTAAAAGAACGGGTGAAACCATGGTTCAATCCTCCTGAAAAAACCTTATGCTCCCTCCCCCAAAGGGGGAGGGCTGGGGTGGGGGGATCGAAACACGCCAATCATGGGCACCATCCCATCCCCTCCCCCTACCCCCTCCCTCTGGGAGGGGGAACTCTTAATTCACACGGTAAAAAATATGACGGCCAATGACCGTCAGTGGTTTTTCGCCCCGTGTCCATGGCGGCGTGATGCCCGCCGCATGGTAATGGGTGGCCCCAAACGTTGGATCATCCAGAACCCCCGCCACCGCCCGTCGCGCAATACGCACGGCCGTGGCGAAATGGATGTCGGCTTCACTTACCCCCATCAATTTGGCCCGGTTGGGGTCATTGTCGTTCCAGCAACTGAATTGATACGGTTTTTGACACACGCCAATAATGCTGTTGCCCCACCAGAATTTTCCGCCATGCGCGTCTGCCACTTTCACACGGTTGACAATCACGGCAGCCACGGCCTGCATCCCTGCACTGCCTTCGCCGCGTGCTTCGCCCCACACTGTGCGCGCCAGAATGTCCACCGCCGCATCCTCATCAATGCTGCCCAGAATGGTTTTTGTTGTTTTTGGCGTTTTACTGTCCTGTGGCTTTAAAAAACGGACCATGTTATCGCTCCTTCCGCGCGTTCAGCGCTTCTGTTTTCAACGCGGTGGCATCCAGTTTCGATTCAATTCGCAACAAATGCCCCACCAAACGGGATTCCAGCTCCCGCATCTCCGTCACCGAAGCGTAGGTTTTGGCGACTTCCAGCTTGAACGCCGCCAGCCCTTCGCGCATCTGGCTGTGGCGTGTATCAATCAAATCCCGCAAATGCCGTTCGGCGTTTTCCGATTCATTGCGGATATGCCAGATCAGCCAGAACATCCCGCCCAGAACGGGAATTTGAATGGCCGTGACCCACCAATTCATATCGAATGCAAAATTATCCATGTCCTTTACACCTCAAATTCTGTGCGGGCTTCGTGTGTTGTTCCGCCCCTACGCCATGTTGGACCACCCGATACGGGAACCAGCCGTTGCAACCGCACGGGTTGCAGTGACAACGCCCCCGCCACGGCATCCAGACCGTCATCCGCGCCATTATCGCGTGTCGGCGTCCAATCCTGCATTTCGGTCAGGAACGGCGTTTTCCACACATCGCCATGCACGCGCAACAACCGCGCCGCCATGACGGTTTCAAACGATTCCAGAATACGGATATTCTTGGGCCGGGAACTGGAATGCTCCACCACCGCGCATGGCACACGGCCCTTGGCCAATTCTCGTCGCAAAATGGCGGGCAGGAAACGACCAATGCCGTTAATTTCAATCGTCACCGCCGGAACATGAAACCGTTTCACGGCATCCACTACGGCGCGGGATTGTGCGGTGGCTTCATCTTCCGTTGCACCGTCGCAATTCATATACAGGACATGGTGCAGGTATAAATTTCCATCCGTATCCGTAAACACGATGGCCAGAACGGATCGGTCCCCGCCACTGCGCCCGAACGCTGGGTCCCAATAGGCCGCACACGACACCATGCGGGCCGCACCGATATGCAATTGGCGCAATTCCGGTGAAAAAACCGCATCATCCCCATACCGAACCAACCGCGCCGGGTCCAACCGCCCCTCGGCGATATTGACAGGTTCCAGCATCATCTGACTGCGGAATCGGTTTTCGCCCGTGCTGGCACGCATGCGGGCAATATCCTGCACGCTGTAGCGTTCCGGCCACGCGCTGTTCCCATCACGGTCCAGAACGGGGATTTTTAAACGGCGAAAACCATCCAGAAATGGACGTACTTCGCCAATTTCGCTCCGTGCCTTATCCGCGTAAATCGTGAACCAGCTATGCGGCGTGCCGACATACAACATCGTGCCGCCGGGTGTCAGGATAAAATCCATCTCTGCCAGACGGTCGCGTAAATCACGCCGCTTGTCCGCCGTATCACACGTATTCGGCACCTCGACATCGTCACAAATAATCACATCGGCCCGGCTGCCAGTGGCGTTCGCGGTAATCCCCGCGGCCACCATGGATGGGTCCCGCAATTCCATCGCGCGGTTGACCGTGAACCGGTCCGCACCCCATTGGTCCGCATTTTTTGGTTTCAAATTTTGCGTCAACGGGTGGCGTTCAATAATCCGGCGCACATTGCGCACCATGCGCCGTGCCAGCGACGTTTCCGCCGCCACGACCAGAATGCGCAAATCCGGATTGGTATACAGCAACCACGCCGCAAACAACCCCACCAAAGTGCTTTTGCCGCACGACCGAAAAGCCATTAATAACAATCGATTATCGCCCGCGCGCCACGCCGATTCCAGCCATGTGGCCATAAACAAATGCACCGATGGCGTGGCCAGCCCCTGACGCTGGTTCCACAAAACGACGAACAGACGAAAGGCCATGGGGTTGGTTTTCTGGATCATTCTTCGTCCTCCCGTTCGCCTTCATCCTCGCCAAATTTTTCGTGATAATCGGCCAATTCGCTTTCCGCGTTTTTGACCATGGCGGCCAGATCATCATGGCCATCTTCCGCACTGGGTAAATCCGCCCATCGCGCCAGTTTGATCAGCAGATCGATATGCGCAATCGCGACCTTGCACGCATTGTGGTATTCCTTGAACGCCTTGATATCCGTCGGAACATTTTCCCCGGAAAACGCGTGATAGGAATTGAGCGCCCGCGCCAGCGCATCGGGTAAAAAAAGGGCGACGCGCCCGCGCGCATCGCCCGTCATGTCATTTGTCATTCTTGTTACGCCTTCCCTAAAGCCTTAGGTGAATTTTGACACGATATACCATTGCGACCCGTTCGATGTGACCGTGATCGCGTCATATTGTCCGGATAAAGGTTGCGTGTATTGGTCCGGCCCTGATCCGCCCTGTTCGCTCACCATCACGGCATTGGCGGAACTATCGACTTTTTTAATGGTTACGCTTCGCCCCACGGCCTTGGCCGCATTGGCGGGTGGCAAACGGGCCGTCAGCACCCCGCCATAGCTGGACAACAGATACACATCCACCGCCATATCAATGTCATACGTCCCCGACCCATCATAATACCGGGTGTTTCCCGCCATGCGGTTTGATGAAATGATCGACCAGGCCGCGCCGTTGGAAATCATTTCCGCATAATCATACCGCCCGCCCAATTGCAGTGTCGTCCCGTCGGGTCCATTGCCATCATCTTCACCAATGGTAACGATGTTGGATGTGTCATCCAGTTTTTTGACCACCATCACCACCCCCGGCGCATCACCGGCATTCGGCAAATCCACGCGAATGGCCCCGCTCGTGGCATTGACCAGATGGACGGAGTGCGACAAATCCAGCTGCGTCGTACCCGGCGTATCAATAAATTCCGTATCATGGCGCAGCAATGTGGCCTTCAAATCCGTCACACTGGTTTTACGCAGGCGGTTTTTATCCGGCCACCCGGCATTGACCGCGTCGTAATTCCCGCCGGACAGATCATAAATCGCCGCCCCGTCGCTCTGCGCCGATAAATTGATGATGGCCGTTTCTTCCGATCCCGCATCAATCTGCACGTTTGGCACACCATTATTCGATTCCGTGAACAGATTGACTAGCAATGTTTTGTTGCTGCCCGCCCCCATGCGTACACACGCCGCCGCCGTGCCTTTCACATTGGCTTCGCAATCAACGAAACTGTTGTTAAATGACCCATGTTCTACATAAATCCCGGCCCCGGTCATATCCGCGCCCAGCGAATAGACGCGGCAGGATTGGAACCGGTTGGCATTCGGCGTATCCCCCCCGCCCGACAAGGTCAGATGAATACCATGCGTGCCCGGCTGCGCCACCAGAACGCGGGTGAAATTGTTCCAGTAACACGGCTTGTTGGTATCGCTGCCCCCATCCAGTTGCAAACCGATAGTGGACAGCCAGATGGTGACATCGGCCACCGCGTTTTGCACACACGGCCCATCCACCCCGATCAGGCGCAGCCCCACACTGCCACCCTCAATCCGCAGATGTTGAATATTCGTGTACCCGGCCGGACATTCCACGGCGACGAAACTATTATTGATCGCTTGAATCACCGATTTCTGCCCCGCCCCGATCAAGCTTTTACGGTTTTTCACCTGCACGGTGTTGCTGATCAAATAGGTACCGGATGGCACAAACACATAATCATGTGCAGCCAGTGCGTTTTGAAAAGCCAGCGTGTCATCCGCCAGCCCATCCCCCACCGCCCCGAAATCCTTCACCGATACCAGATCACCAAGCTTATCCGCACTGCTGCGCGTTTCTGCGCCCGTGCCGGTGGCGGTAAAATCCGGTGCGGCCATGGATCCTTCCAACGACACGGCAATCGGGTCACCATCTTCGTTAAAACCCAAGGCCCGATTGGCCCGTTGCGCGCGGGAAGGCAAGATGATGTCGCCCGGCGTTTCGTGGTCGCCATAGCGCAACATCTGCCCCTGCATCCGGTCCACCTGCTGCAGACCCGCCATCAGCATATCCAATTCCGTGTTGATGGCGCGGGCGGAAAAATCGCCCCCTTCAATAAAATCGGTCAGACGTTCCAGCGGCAAACGGCGTTCTAGCGTCACGATCACGCCGCTGGCCGGGGCCGTATCAAAGACCACGGTGCCACCATCCGTATTTCCCGCTCCGTTGACAGTAAAGCCATAGGCCTGTGCCGCCCCATTCAGCGATACCACCATGTCTTCGGATGCGAACAGGGGGAAATTATAGGTGAATGTATCCTGCACCCCGTCGGCGATGCTGCGGACAATCGGTTCAATGGCTGGAATTTTAATATGGTCGGAGGGCATATGTCGTCCTTTCTCAAATTTTTGGCACAAAAAAACCCGCCACAAAGGGCGGGTTTTTAAAATCGTGTTTTAAACGGTTCAGGCGTTCGTCGCTGGCTTCTGCCCCGGAACAACCGGACCTTTATTTTCGCACATCACGGTAATGGCAACATCGCCAAGACCTTGATGATCCATATCCAGCGCCTTTGCGGCAGCCAGGGACAGATCGATAACGCGTTTGCCAATATACGGGCCACGGTCATTGATGCGAACGATAACGGTTTCACCATTATCCTTGTTGGTCACTTTCACCATTGTATCCATCGGCAAGGTGCGATGGGCGGCGGTCAACTCGTTCATGTTGTAAATTTCGCCACTGGACGTCTTACGGCCATGGAACCCAGGACCATACCAGGATGCTACACCATTCTGTGCAGTACCAACCTGAATTTCAGGACGGCAGAAGCCAGCAGTGTTTTCGGATTTCTGGGCCAGAACATCACCGGCGGCCAGCATACCCAGCATCAGAAAACAAATCGGCAAAACGATTGCAAAACGTTTATGTGTGCAGATTGTTTTCACAGTTTCTAACAGTCGATAAATCATTACTCCGTGCTCGCTGTTGTTAACGATGGCGGTGTTATAGATGATTTATCTCAAATGCCGCAAGTTAACCCGTCAAAAGCATGGTATTCCAAAGCGTTAGCGCATGTTGAAAAGTGTTAATTTCTGCGGGTTTTCGTATATTAAACCCCTATCCCCATCCAAAGGGTTACAACAGCATCGTGTCCAGTTTTTGCCGTTCCTGCAGCTGTGTGCGCTGTAAAACGTTGATGCGGTTGCGATCGGCAATATCCAGATCAATCGCCTGATTACGCAGACCATCAAGCCTCTCACGCATCTGCCGTTCCTGATCGCTCTCTTCAAACATGCCGAGGAGAACCGCTTCACCCGATCCATCCACCGCGGACAATCCCGATGAACCGTATTGTACTTTCTGTCGTGCCATCGCGCGCTTCAATGCGGCGCGCCGTGCCGTTTCTGCGCTTTGTGCATCGGCGGTTATTTTTGCGCGCTCCAGCCCGGCCTGCTCTTCGGCTTTTTGCAGGCCGGCATTCTGGGCCTCAATCAACTGACGCATGGCCAATTCCTGTTCCCGGCGCAGCGCGTCCTTCTGATCGGAATCGCCCAGCAATGTTTTGGCCGCGTTATAGCCAGAGTAAATCGAGCTGATGCTGCCGGCCATGTTGCCGAACTGGCCCAGAACCTTAACGGCGGAGGAAAGCGTTCCCATTAATCATTCACCTTCATTTCAGTTGTTACAGACAAAAGCGTAAACGGCAAAGCCGCTGATTGTTCAATCCGCCACAGCGGATTGGCCCCGGTTGTGTTCCACCCGATGGCCCGAACCGATACATCCCGGCTGACCAGCGGCGGCGGCCCATCCGGCGGATCAATATCCCCGATATGACGCAGCGGAATATCGCGCAGGCCCCGCCCCACATCCAGCCGCAGAGCCGATGTGTCCTGCAGGCGAAAAATGGCCTCGATCAAACGCACCGCCCGCCCCGCCCCAGCCTCCGCCACGGCGGATGGGGGCAAGGGTTCAACAATATGTGTATAGGGCAAACCGATGACGACGGAACTGGCCGGTTCATCCAGCGTGATTTCCCCGTCAATCACCGTGCGCGGATCATGCAAAATGCCGTCGGCTACGATGGACACTTCGCGTCCATCCAGATGATCCAGCCCCGCCCATGTATCGGTCGGTGTTTCTGATTCACCATTCAACGCGGCATCCAGAAACAATTCATCGTCAAATTCCTCGATATGAATGGCCTCGCCCCGGTTGACCAGCGCGTAAACATTCTCCCCCACAACGGCCACGGACAGGATATGCCCGTCCGTTTCCAGCAAGGTCCACGCCGCCACGGCTTCGGCCCGATATACGGTCAGGGTCGCAATCCTCCCATCCGCCCGCACCATAAACAACAAACGGCGGTTGGCATCAAAATCCTGATCAATCGGATCGTTAATTAAATGCCGAGACAGCAAGGCCAGATCGGTTGCCTGATAGGCCTGTTCGATATCGGTATAGATAAATTCCCGCACCTCTTTCTTGTTCCGGGCAATGAACAACGTCGCGCCATCCACACTGACCGGCGGCACATGACGGTTGGTCAAGGACCCGATGCGGGTCTGGCGTTTCAACTGCACATTGGTCGGCGTCAAGGGATCACCCGTGACCATCCATTCCGCACCGGATGTAAAAACCTGCAAATGCCGGCCGGAAAACAGGCCACGAATGGCGTTCACTTGGTCCGACAGGATGGCAAATTCAATCGCCTCGTCATCCAGACCCGTGCCCGTGTCAAAGTTGAACAAATCGCCAGATTTTGAAAACCACAACCGATTGGGCAAATCACGGCTGCCCCCCAGGACCAGACGATCCTGGTGGAACGCCACATTGGCCGGATACCCACGCACGGCGCTGAAGGCCTGCTCCATCCAATCAATGGTCGCGTTGGTGTTGGGCAATGTTTCAATAACACTGACCGTCACCACAGTGGGGGAGTTAAAGGTGGTAATATTCACCTCTTTCCCCGCCACGCGCAGGCGAGTGTTTTCGTGGTCTTCGGTAAACACGCTGGCCGATGCGGTCAGGGTGATGGTCCCGGTCGTGGCCGATGGGGTCAATGTGACCGTAACATCGGCATATTTATAATAAGGTTGGAATTTCACCCCGTCATCGTCAACGAAGAACGCCCAATCATTCAGGCTGAAAACCCCGCCCGCTCCGCGCACCAATTTCATGGGCGTCAGATCCGGGTGAACGATCAGCAGCGTATCCGCACTCTGCGTCCAGGCGACATTGGCAATCTGGTCCTCGTCCCACGGCGCGGACAGGCTTTGTAAAAACCCGCCATCGGCATAAATATCCAATTGCCCGTCGGTCAGACACAACAGATAGGTTTGTTCCGTGTTAAACTCAAACGCGATCAAACGCCCCGTCCCCGCCGCGACATCAATATGGCGCAACCCCGCCCGGCGGGTTACACCGCCGGTAGGTTGAATGAATACGTTGGTCAAAGACAGCGCCCCGTTATCATAGGCGCGCAAATCCCCACGCCCCAGAAGGCTGCGCGAAACTTCACCGGCGGTGAAAGTGGTTTTTACGTTGCGAATACGGCTCATGAATTCCTCACATCGATCAGGCTGAAATCTTCAATGCGGTTGGGGGAGTCCTGCTGCGCGTCGATCTGGCGCGCGCGCTGGAATTCCCCGTCGGCCAGACGGAACATCGCCTCGGCCCGGGATGTGTTTTCGGTGACGGGGATGCAGAATTCCGCACTCAACCGCGCGATCAGCGCCGCGTCGAAATAGGGCGGAAATTCTTCTTCCTCCGGCCGGAAAATATAGGTCAGCAGGACCGAATCCGAATTGGCCTGCAACCGCCCGCGGGCGATGCGGTAATTCAAACCGCGTCCGCGCCCCGCCGTTCCGGCGGATAACGCCCGTAAATAATCGGACGGTAAATGAAACGCATGGGCATAATCCGCCGCAGGCGCAGTCACATCGGGGTTCAGGACCACCTGCCCCGTGGCAAAACTCCAGCCATAGGCGGAAAGCAACGCATCGCGAACCGGCCCGAACAAGGCCCCGGCAATATCGGCCTCGGCCGTGCCATCCAGAAACGATGTAATCGGTGCCGCGCCCAGGCGGATCAGCGCCCGGCTGCACAGGGCAATATCGGAAAGAGCCATTTGAAAGCCTGCCTTCAATCATAGAATGTGGAATGTAAAAGAATGGGGCCCTGCCCCGCCGGATTGAATGAAAAACAAACAATCCGGCGGGGTGGCCCGATACCGACGACAATGGACGTCGCCCGTCATACGCATGAACCGACCAGAGGAACCAAAATGGTCGATTACCACGCGGATCCGCGCAAGCCCGCCATCACGGCAACCGGCTACACAGCCTTAGCTGTACAGCGCGATCGTCACGGCGCCGCCGCTGTTCCCGGTGACGATATAAAATTTCGTCGCAGGGGTGCCGTCGGTATCAAGATTGGCGATGATCAGATCATTCACGCGCATCATGTCGGATGCCGTGTTGAAATAACCAGCGCCGGTAACCACACCAGATGCATCCACGGTGGTGTAGTGCCACAACGTGAAATTATTGGCATAGGCCAGAACGCTTAAATCACTTGCTTTGAAAGCCATTGTTTTTGTCCTTCTTCTTTATGGTTGCACAGACGATTACGGGGTTTCGTCACATTCGATGACAACAACGCCGTTACCGTCGATCAGGGATGCACCCTGGCTCATCATGTTGTTGACGAAGTGCGCCGCACGGTCGCCGTGCCACGTAATATCCGTCTGAACATCCGAACCCGACGCATGACCGATGGCCGTTTTGTGGAACCAGAAGCAGGACCGCACACCCGTGCCATCAATCGGCAAACCGGAATGCGGAATAAACAACGTCCCCAGGAAGCGTTTTGCCTGAATCCCACGGAACGGCAATTCATCCGGGCCGACATAATCGGCGCTGGTGAATTCGTCGGTGGCCAGCAATTCGCTCCATTGTTTGTAACCAACAATCGCATAACGCTCGCCATCATCCGGCACATCGGCCTCGCCCAGTTGTTCGAAAGCCTCCAGAATTTTGGCAATCGACATGCCGGCGCCTGCGTCCGCCACCACGTTGGTGCTGGCCGTGGCCAGGGCATTGATGATCAGCTCGTCCGTTTTACGGCCCAGAGCATAAGCACCGGCATTGGCGATAACCTGACGTTCGTCGATGTTGGTTTTCAGTTCGTCCAGACGGTCAACCCAGTCGCCGGCGTAATAATCCTGCAACGTGGTTTCCACCGTGGAATGGGACAGGTTCATCACCGGAACCATACCGTGGGTGGATTTGGTCGACGCCACGCCCTTGCCGACTTTTTGGAAGACGGTGCTGGAACCTTGGACGTTGGAGATGGTGCGCACGGTGTTCCGCAGTTTGGAGCCCATACGCTGGTAGGATTCATGCACTTCGCGTTCGAATTGCTTGATAAAGGCCTGGTCAATGGATGTGGCCATGACATTTCCTCGTTCTGTATGTTGTTGATGAAAAACACGTTGTGAAACCGGGGGCGGTTGTCGTTCGTCACGGCCACAAAAGAAAACCCGGTGGGAACACCCAAAAAAACCATGGCGACGGGCGGCACGCATACCGCACCGTTGTCCGTCACCACGAAGTTTCAAAGGGAGATCAAAGCCGTCATGTCCCGCAGCCGGACCCTTTTCCAAGGGCATTCCCAGACAGCGGACGCAATGAGGGCGTCGACAGGAGTTAATTTAGGATTAAATTCCTAAGTTGTCAATCTCTATTTTTAAAACTGGCAATTTATTTTTTGAAAATTATATAAGGGTGTGAAAGACTGGAATTGGGCATAAAAAAACAAACAATCCTTCCCGCCCGTCTTTTTCTTGCATGCGGCAATAGAGGTCTGATATTAACCGCGTTACGGAAATAAATTCCGTACAAAAGGGTCGCGCTCCCGTGTGTTTTTGCGCGCCCGATGGAGAGTTAGAGCATGCTGAATATCCTTCTCGCTGGCCTGCGCGCCAATGGCAGCAATGATGCCGCCGAAACACGCCGCCGCTACCCCCGCCGTCACGCCGACCGTTGTGTCGCCAGCGTGAACGGGAAAATTTTCCCCGTTGAAAACTGGAGCTTCGGCGGATTGCAGATCATGGCCGATGAACGCCTGTTCGGGATTGATCAGACCGTCGACATGGTTTTGAAATTCAAACTGCGCAACACGATCATTGATATCGACGTGCACGGCACCGTCATTCGCAAAACCGCCGACCATGTCGGGATTGAGTTCGAACCGCTGAGCCAGACCATCCGCCGCGCGTTCCAACAAGTAATCGACGACCACGTCGCCGCCGAATTCGCCAATTCGCAAATCTGATCGGCCTTTAAAATAATCAAATCCCCTCCACCATACGGCGGAGGGGATTTTTTTATGGGCCCAATCATCCCCCATGCAAAGAGAACGGCCCATATTCCGTTTATTCGGTCCCACCATAGATGCGCTGGAACCCTTGGGTGACCTGCGCAATCGTGGATGGATCACGGTCGCGCCAGTATTTCGGGTCACGCATCATGGACCGCAGGGCGTTTTCATCCGGGGCCAGACCAGATGCATCCTTGCCGCCCACATGATCCAGCGCGGATTCGCCGCCCTGCATCATGCGATACAGTGCCATGACGCCCTCGAAACTGGACGACAGATTGTTCAGCACATCCGGCGGCAGGTTTTTTCGGCCATAGGACAAGAGCTGGCGTGAAATTTCGGCCCAGCGTTCCGGCCCACCAAAGGCAGAGATCAAACGGTCAACCTCGCGGTCGGCCTTGAACTCCTCGGCAATCTCCAGGATCATCGGCACCATTTTCTCGGCGGCCAGATCGTAAACCATCTGCACCTGATCCGGCGTAAAGCCGCGTTCATGCATACGCTTGTTCAAATCCGCATCCGCCGTGAACAGGCCGTGGTCGCACCGCACATTATACGCATCCGGTGTATCCGGCACGCCCAGCGCACGGTGGATACGGCTGCGATCTTCGCCCTCGCCCGGCAGGGCGATCATGGTGGAGAGTTTTTTCTCCAACGCCAGATAGGATTGCACCAACGCTTCAACCCGCACAGCGCGTTTTTCGACGTCCCAGAATTTATCGGGCAGGCCCGCCGGACGCGCAGGATCGGTGACAGAAGCGTTCATCGCACCTGCATTCTCCGCATCCATTTTGGATTCGTCTTCGGGGGTCAGTAAATTATCAACACTCATTGTCTTTCTCCTTCTTTCATTAAAAGTTTTCAATTAACGACTTGAACGGCCACGATCGACCATGCGCATGACCGAGGCGACCAATGCCCGCTGCCCCTCGGCATAGCGCAGATGCGTGTCGCTGATATCCGGACCATGGGCGCGAGCGAATGTCATCACCTGCAGATGGGCCAGAACTTTTTTCCCGTCATCGCTGGAAAAACAGCGCGCGAACAGGCGGTCGATATCCTGTTGCGTCATTGCCGGGGCCTCATCACCTCTAGAAAACAGATGCGGCGGCACGGGCAGATGCTTCGTCATTGGCAAGAAGTTCATCGTTCAAAATCTCCATATCAAGGGTGGGTTGGGCTTGCGACGCCGGTTGAACGTCGTTCAGGATCAGGTCGGACGGCACGCCCAGCGCATCGCCCAGGAATCGCGCGGCCTGTGGCAGATTGACAGCGGCCAGAGCCTCCGGCCCCATGGCCTGCACAGCCTGCAACCAACTCAGCGTGTTCTGCACGTTACGTTGCCCCTGCGCCCGGGCGAGCGGCGAGCGGTAATCCAGCGTGACCAGACGGCCATCGATGGCGATATCCGGCACTTCACCCCGGCGACGCAGGATGGCGAAGGCCCGCATGATCAGCGGCGTCATCAATTCCGTCTGTAACCGGCCATAGGTCGCCCCCAGCAGCAGCGCCATTTCACCGGAGCGTTCCAGAACTTCCGTCGCGGTCATACGGCGATCGGAAATCTGCCCCAAGCGATCGGTCAACAAAGCGTGACGGATGCGCGCGCGCAGATCGTCCAGAACCAGTTGCGAAATATCGAACCGCCCCGGCATTTCCAGCGGCTTCAGCCCTTGCGACCCCACCGCTTTCGGAATAATCACACCGGGTTTTAGTTCGATGTTGGCGGGGTTGAGAACGCCGTCATCATCCGCCTGCCAGATCCCGGTCACGGCGATGGTGGCATTTTTCAAGATCAGCTCGACAACCTTGTTCGCGGTCTTAATATCGGGCAGTGATTTCATCACCGGTGACCGGCCATAGATTTCCCCCGGCGATTTCAACCAGCGGAAAGCAATCATCGGCGTATCCGCCATGCGCGATTGTTTCAACACTGTGGCATTGCTGCCCGCAGATTGTAGCGTGGCCTGTAATGCATATCCGCCGCGCCCGTCAGGCAGGATGGATTCCAGAACCGGGAACCGGGCCTGGGCATCGCGTTCACCACTGCGGATCACATCGGCGGGCAAGTCCGCCAGCGGATAGCGTTCACGCAATTGCGCCAATGTCATGTTCACTTCGCGGTACAGGCCGTTCAGATAACCATCGGCCCCCTCCTCCAGCACCAATTGGTGCAAGGGCACCGCCGTAAAACGGAACGCGGAGAACGATCCCGGTGGGGATTCTTCCACGAACAGGCACGCGGTTCCGCCAACGATCAAATCGAGGAAGCATTGATGAATTTCAACGATGAAGTTGGAGCGGTCCAGATGCGCCTGAATCGTCCGTGCCGCTTTCTCCAGCGCCGGAGCCAGACGTTCGGCATCGGATGCGCTGAGATCCGGGCCGGGTTTCAGACCGAACCATTGCGTCCATGGCGGGGTCAGATTGCCCAGCAGGCTGGCCGCCAATTGTTCGACACAATCCAGCGCCGTGGCATCATAAAGACGATCCATGCGCGTATCGCCGGGGCGAATGCCACCGCCAAAACCCTGACGCTGCGGCAAGGCGTAATCATACGCATCCTGCCACAGCGATTCCCATTGGGATCGGCGTGATTTCGCCGCGTTAAAACGCTGCATCAAAGCATCACGCGCCGTTGCATCCATCGCCGTATCCGGTTTCGCGGCATCCAGAACAAAATTCGCCACCATCATTATTCTCCCAACAAGGTTTTGCGTTGCGGGGTGTCCCCTTGGGACAACAAACCGCGGAAACCCGTGGCAATCGTGCTGAGCCGTCCGCGCCCGCGCTCCAGCAGGCTGGCCGCGCGTTGAGCGGACCGTGTTTCATCATCGGTCGGCGTGGTCGTTCCGGTATCCGTCCCCGCCGATGGGGATGGTGTGGTGGTGGTCGGGGTCGGTGTATAGACCGGGACATATTGGACAGACGGCGTCTTCGGACGCGAAGCAAAGCTTCCCATCGTGTTCTCCTTCGATAACAATGTTGGTTTAAAAAATCAGGCGGTCGCGATATGGCGATACAATTGCCACGGCGTCATAATCCACCGGTCATGCAGGCCGAGAATGCGTTTCACCGCTTCGACGCACGTGAACGGCATCGGTGGCGCACAGCGACGCGGGGCCTGGCGCACAGTGGTCGGCACCACGCGTTGCCCCCGCCCCGCCAACCACGCCGGCAAATCGAAATCCGCCGGAACATGATGCACGGTGATTTCGGTTTTGTTGGCCAGCGGATCGCACGACAGCCAGTGCCGCCCGTCATTCAACAAAACGAAGCAATGGCGGAACCCAGGGCGCAGGAAGCGCAACCACGGCAAATCCGTTTCCCCGGTGAACACCACCCATGCGTTTTGACGGTTGGACGACGAATTGGAAAATTTGGACATCATGCTCATTCTGCGGCCTCCTGTAATACATGCATGGGAACGACAACGGACCCACCCCAAAACCGCACCATGTCGGCGCGCGGGCTTAAAATTCCCTTGTCAATAAACGGTTGTTCCATCACCGCCATGGCTTCGGTCCACAGACGGTGGGCGCGCTGTTCCTGCGCGCGGCGCGGATCGGGCGGCAGCATACGCAGCCCGTAATGGCGCAGGACCAGCATGTGATCCATGCTTAAGGAACGGTTGCGGTGCAGACGGTCCAGAACGCGCAGCACATCGATCGGTTCGCACGGGCGGGCCACCAGGCCAGCGCCCTGCAGGGATTTGGCGCCGTCGATGCGCGCCTGCTGTGCCTGCATGAACCAGAACCAGAGCGCGTCCATCGAATCGAAGGGCTGCGCCGCTGCGATTGTGACGGGGTTCGGGATATATCGGTCTCTCGCCATGCCTTTACTCCACACAAAGGTTCGTATAATGTTCTCAAACAATGCACGGCCCCATACCGCTTTGTTCTCATTTTGTTCTTTATGACGGAGAAACTTTGCCCTGTCAAGCCCAAAATAGGAAAACGTTCCTTTCTTTTTTGGTTTACGGGCGAAAAATATGATGGGATTATTCTCCTATGTTTACCCACGATCAAATCTGGACCGCTATCGACCGCCTGGCCAAAGACCGGGGCTATTCCGCATCGGGATTGGCTCGTCAGGCCGGGCTCGACCCGACATCCTTTAACCGCAGCAAGCGCGTCAGCCCCAGCGGCAAGCCGCGCTGGCCATCGACTGAATCCATCGCCAAAATCCTGTCCGTCACGGCCTGCGCCGTCGGGGATTTCCTGTCGATGGGGGGGATCGAAGCCACAGGCAAGGCCGCCGCCAGCGTACCGTTGCTGGATCTGGCCACGCTGGCCGGCGGACGCAACCCCACCGGGACGCGCGAAAAAGGCAATAAAGACAAGGACAAAATCGCGCCAGCCCGGATCGCCGCATCCGCCGCGCACTATGGCCCGGCCTGTTTTGCGACCCATATTGATGACAAACGGTTTGAACCGTTGTTCCGCAAAGGGGCGGACCTGCTGATTGATGCCGATTGTGAAATGACCGCCGGGGACCGCGTTTTGCTGTTCTCCCGCCGCGATGGGCTGGTGTGTGGCGTGGTCAAGACCGTTCAGAAAAACGGCTGGGACTTAACCTTGCCCGGCAACGAGCAGAAAACGATAACCGCCGCCGACACAGCATGGATTGGCCGCATCGTACTGGCCACCCAATAAGCGTAAGCCCCTACTCTCTATATAAGAGTACACGCGGGCTTGCCCGCCAGAATAAAACCCTTTAAACCATGCGAAACCCGAGAGTGGAGAGAGCATCGCCATGACCGAAGTCAGGAAAAACACACGCCCGGTGAACCAGGAAAGCCGCAGCGATCTGTACGTCCGCACCCTGTTGCGCGATGGTGAGACCCTGACCCTGATGGGCCAGATCCATTACGGCATTTACTGGAAGGCCGCCGCCTTGGGGGGCTTGAGCCTTATCCTGCTGCTGACCGTGTTTAATCTGGGCGTTTTCATGCTGATCATTACGGCGTTGACATTGATCTATGCCGCGCTGACCAAGCATTATTTGTTGCTGGCCCTGACCAACAAAAACGTCATCATCCGCTTCGGCATCATCAACCTGGACACCGTGCAGGTGCAGATGAACCGCATCGAAAGCGTCCAACTGGCCCGCACCATCATGGGCCGCTTGCTGGGTTATGCCAGCGTTGTTGTGACCGGTACGGGTAACCGCGTGATGATGATCCCCTTTATCGCCAACGCGGACCAATTCCGCGCGGCATTGGAACACCAATTGAATGCGCGCGATGACGCGCAAATGAAAAATCAGGACGCGTAAACCTATGTCGCATACCCCCGCTGCTCTTTGTATTGGCGTTTGCAATGTTGATGTCATCGCGCATGTTGATGATTCATTTCTGGAACGCCACAGTCTGGACAAGGGCACGACCACGGTGTTGAGCAGCGACGCCCTCCTCAACCTGATGGGCTATCTGAACCGTCCGTTCTATCTGCCCGGCGGATGCGCGGCGAATACGGCCTGTGGTTTAGGTCTGGAAGATGTCGACACCACCTTCTGCGGCATGATTGGCACCGATTTTTACGGCGATATTTTCCGCAACGGTTTTAAATCGTACAACGTTGCCTATCACCCGGTGACGGATGTGAAAAAACACACATCGTTGTGCATTACATTGATCACACCGGATAAAGAACGCAGCTTCGTTCTGGCCACCGATATGGCCAGCTGGTTCCTGCCTGAAAACACGCTGCCGGATCGCGACACCACGCGCCCGCTGATCGTCTATATCGAAACCAATATGTTCCGCATGACCGCCGGAACGGATAAGCCGTCAATGGTTCATGCCGTTCTGGATAAATATGCGGCGGATGATGCACGCATCATCCTCAATCTGGTCGACACCGAAGTCACCGGCCACCATCGCGACCTGATCACCGCGCTGATGGGGGACCGTCTGGCCTTTATCGTTGGCAACCATGAAGAGATGAAGGTCCTGTTCAACGCCGACACGATCGAGGCGATGGAGAGCGCCGCGCTGGCCTCTGGCCAATCCTGCGTCATCACCATGGGTGATCGCGGCGTCACCCTGATCCATAAGGACGCAATTTCGCGCATCCCGTCCGTCGTCCACCTGAAACCCGCCGACATCGTCGATACGGTCGGCGCGGGCGACCAGTTTTCCGCCGGGTTTATCGCTGGTCTGGTCGAAGGCATGGATCTGGAAGCCTGCTGTGCCCAAGGCATGCAGCACGCCACCGAAATCCTGCGCCAGCCGGGCGCCCGACCGCTTGCGGCCTAAATCAACGACACCGCTTGCGGCGTAGTCGGCACCACCACACACCACAGAAGCATTCCCGCGAAAGCGGGAATCCATGGATCCCCGTTTACACGGGGATGCCAGAAAGAGAAAAGCACGAATAGATTGACCTTTGTGAAAAGGAATATTATCCTATTTCTATGTTTTCGCCCGAAACCAACGCCCGCTATGATGGGCCGATGCCGCACCCTTTACGCACCCGCGCAGCCCCGCCCGCGCTCTATGGCCCGCCACCCGCCTTGGCCGCGGATTTATTCGACCACTTTACCCGGCTGCGGCAATTGCGCCGGACAAACCCATCCGATCAACCGTTGAAAACCCTGTATGCACGGATCGCCGCCTTGCACGCGCGGCTGGTTCGGTTAAAGTCATGGGACGTTTTTTAAACACAGGCCAAGACATGAGCACAGACCGTAAAGAGATCGCAAAGATTGCCGCGCAAATCTTGCTGGATACCAAAAGCGTTTTGTTCAACGTCGAACATCCTTTCATCTTCACATCCGGTCGCGCCAGCCCGGTGTACACCGATTGCCGCCGCTTGATCGCCTTCCCGGCGGAGCGCACGCAATTGATGGATTTTGGCGCCGATATTATCCGCAGCCAATGCCCAAACGTTGACTATATCGCCGGCGGTGAAACGGCGGGCATTCCCTACGCCGCGTTTATTGCCGAACGGTTGAACAAACCGATGCTGTATGTCCGTAAAAAGCCCAAGGGCTTTGGCCGCATGGCCCAGATCGAGGGCTGCATGGACCAAGAAGGCGCAGAAGCCATTCTGGTCGAAGACATGCAAAGCGATGGCGCCAGCAAAAAGGTCTTTATTGACGCGCTGCGCGCCGCCGGGGCACAGATCAATCATTCCTTCGTCATTTTCCATTACGGCATCTTCCCGTCCAGCGAAGCCAACATGAAAGCCATGGGCGTGACGCTGCACGCGCTGACCACGTTCTGGGATGTTTTGGCCGTGGCGCGGGAACGTAATTATTTTGACACCGCCACGCTGGATGAAGTTGAAAAATTCCTGCACGCGCCGGAAGATTGGTCCAACGCCCATGGCGGCCAAGTGAAAGAAGGAATTTCCCATTGATGCGGATTCATTTTACAGCCAACGACACCGATGAAGCACAGGATGCGATCCGCACCTTAACCGCGGCCCATGGCCAAACCGGTGTGGCGGATGCGGATGTCATCGTCGTTCTGGGCGGTGATGGCACGTTGTTGGAAACCGTGCATAAAACGCTGAAGCACAACAAGCCGGTTTATGGCATGAACCGTGGGTCGGTTGGTTTTCTGCTCAACCCCTATCGCCCCGACAATCTGCTGGACCGGTTGCAGGGCGCACGCGCCATTACGCTGTACCCATTGAAAATGATCGCAAAGGACAAAAACGGCCGCACGGTCGAGGCGCTGGCGTTTAACGAAGTCTCCTTGCTCCGTCAAAGCCGTCAGGCCGCGAAAATCGGCATTGCGCTGGATGGCGTTGAACGATTGCCGGAACTGATCTGTGACGGCGTCCTGGTGTCCACACCCGCCGGATCAACCGCGTATAATTTTTCCGCCCACGGGCCGATTATTCCAATGTCGGCCAATGTACTGGCCTTAACACCAATCAGCGCGTTCCGCCCACGCCGCTGGCGCGGGGCCCTGCTGCCCAGCCACACCAAAGTCCGCTTTGAAATTCTGGAAGCCGAAAAACGCCCGGTCAGCGCCACCGCCGATTACACAGAAATGCGCGACGTGGTGCAGGTGGACATTGTTCAGGACAACACCACCCCGTTCACAATCCTGTACGATTCCGACCATATGCTGGATGAACGGATTTTGCGGGAACAATTCGAACCCTAAGCTTATGGCCTCGGTTGCGCCTTTGCCGCGCGGGCCGTGTGCAGCAGGAACAATCCCGTTTCCGATGGATGGTTCAGGATAATATCCGCCCCACCTTGCGTTGCGGTGCGTTTGATATCCGGGGCGCGACCATTGCGCACCTGAATCACCACACCTTGCGGGAATTTTTGCGCATCACTGACCAGCAACGCCGCCGCGCGGTCATTGCCGCCGGGGGACAGGCTATCCCCCATAAAGATGGTCAGAGCGTTGCGATCCACATAATCGGCGTTATCAATCGCATAGCCCTTGTTGAACACTTCGGACAACACCGTCACGTCATGTTCCGTATCGCTGTGGATCACAAATATTTTTTCACCATTCACCACCGGATGATGGGGTGATTGCAGGATGACCTCAAACGCGCCACGCGCCTCGGCCAGAATGGCGGCGCGCGCTTGCGGATTTTTGTCAATCATGTTGCGCGCATCAATATTCACGCATCCGTGTTTGTAATGCACGATCAGCCCCGGCGTCAGCGCACCCAGCGCCCCCGCCACCTTGTTAAACTGTTCAATGATGTAATCGGCCCCGGTCGGCAAAGGCAGTTTTTCGATGACAGTGCCACCGGCTCGCATCAATTCCGTTCCATGACTGCCCATGATGTGGAATGGCGGTTTTGTTTGCGAAACGGGCAAGCGGGCCAGCATATTTGCCGCCGACCGCCCGGTAATCATTGTAAAGGACACGTTCGGATGATTGATCAGCGACCGAATCCCCACCAACGCATTGCGATCAATCTTGGCCCGCAACGGGTCATTGCCGGACTGGCACAACGTGTCATCAAAATCGCTGAAAATCTGCACACGCTCGCCCGCACGGATTGCGGTGGAAACGCGATCAACCAATGTTTTTATATCCATTGTCTTATACCCTGTTCAATGAAGCCCGTTTAATTAGGCCTTGCGCGGTTTTCCCGGCGTTGGACCTTTGGGGATGGATCGCAATTGGCGTTCCTGCCCCAGATCATTTTCAATCGTGGCCAATGAGGCCGCCAATTGTTCGTTGATGTTGCCGCCATCAATAATGCCCGTCTGCGGCACCAGGCCCAGACGTTTGGCAACATCCTGATACGCTTCGATCACACCGCCCAGATCATGGCGGAAACGATCCTTGTCCAGCTTCTCACCCGTTTGCGCATCCCACAGACGGCAATTATCCGGTGAAATTTCATCGGCCAAGAACAGATACAATTCCCCGAATTCGCCGTGCATGCGACCAAATTCCAATTTGAAATCGACCAGACGCAAACCAACCCCGGTGAACAGGCCGTTCAAATAATCATTGATCCGCCATGCCATGGCCAGCAGCTCGTCCAGCTCATACGGGTCGAGCCAGTTGAACGCGATGATGTGGTCTTCGTTCACCAACGCGTCGCCGCTTTCGGCCTTCTTGTAATAAAATTCCACCACCGGGCGGGGCAGGATTGTCCCCTCTTTCACACCCAGGCGCTGGCACACCGGACCGGCGGCAATGTTCCGTACAACAACCGACAACGGGATCATGTCCAGCTGGCGCACCAGCTGTTCGCGCATATTGACGGATTTCAGGAAATGGGTCGGAATGCCGATCGTTTCCAGACGCGTCATCAAATGCGCGGAAATGCGGTTGTTCAACACGCCCTTGCCCGCGATCACGGCTTTTTTCGAATTGTTGAACGCGCTGGCGTCATCCTTGAAATACTGGATCACCGTTCCCGGCTCCGGTCCTTCATAGATGATCTTGGCCGCGCCTTCATAAATCACGCGACGTCTTGACGTCCGCGGGTCTTTGTTCCACATCATGGGCACAACTTTACAGAATGGGGTCGATAAGGCCCCTATATAACCATGGATTCAGCGGCTTTCAAATGCTAGATTTGGGCCGAAATTCGCATTTTTAACCCCGACCAAGAGGACCGGACAGTATGTCGAGCTTTAATGACCGCAAGGACGCTTTTGAAAACAAATTCGCCCATGACGAAGGCCTGCGCTTCCGGGTCGAAGCCCGCACCTGCAAGCTGTTTGGCCTGTGGGTTGCGGAACAGCTGGGCCTGAACGGTGCCGATGCCACCACCTATGCCGGCGAAGTCGTCGCCGCCAACCTGGAAGAAGCCGGATTTGACGATGTGAAACGCAAGGTCCGCCCGGATATTGATGCCAAGGGGCTGGATATTTCCGACCACATGCTGGACACGATGCTGGACCAGTTCGCCCAAACGGCCAAAGAACAGATCATGGCGGAATAACCCCAAACCGGGTGACCGATTAAAAAAGCCCCGTAAAACGGGGACGTTTTTATATTCAATTTTTTTGTTTTGTGTTCCCTAGTCCAACTCGCGGCTGGGTCTCTTAATCGGACCCGTAACCTTCGAACGTGCGCCTGTGGGAAGTCTCTGTCGCGGACTTTTGCACAGGGCGTGACCACCTCTTCAAATTTGGTATGGGAGAATTGTTAGCCAAGCGGGACTGGGGATGCAAGCAATAATCCATCCTTTCGCTACAAAATCACGTAATAAAGTTGCGAATATCAGCATTTTTTCCGAAAATTCGGTCTTTTGCGGCGCATCATGCCATTTTTTCGCCCTTTTTCACCACCCAAACCACCCCTGCCCCACCCCCGTTTTTCGCGTTTTGCGAACCGGGATGGTAGGATGAAAGAATAAGCCAGCCAGACAGAGACCTTCGCAAGCCGCTTCCGCTGGCCCGATTCCCTTGCTATGGCTTAAAGACCCTTTAAAAACAGGCACAAGGATAGGCGCACAAAGATGGCGACATTCTCCCTCCCCACGCTGAAACGCGGCATCAAGCTGGATATTCCGCTCTCCGTTGCAGGGTTGATGCTGGCCGGGGCGGCGGCGACGGATTACCCGCTGAACAATATCGGCCTGATCGGGGCGGTCATCGGCATCGTTTTCTTTATGGCGCGGGAGGCGGACCGCCTGTTCACCGGGCGCGCACGCACCGCCGTTCTGGTGTGGTGGATGGCGTGTTTATGTGTGCTGTTCGTGGTCAACATCCCGGTGGCTTTGATTATGACCCTCTTGCCCAGCGTGGTGTATGCCCGCCGTCACCGGGCCCAGGCCGCCCTCTCCGACGATTTTTTGATGGCCATGAAAGACCGGGGATACCGGCTGATCATCCTGGCCATGGTGTTTATGGTCGCCACGGCGGCCCTGTACGGGTTCAAAGTGGTCCCAAAAATCATGGATAAACAGGCGATAGAACTGGAAAGCTATTCCAAAGTCTCTATTTAACTCCCGGAAAAGCCGCTGAAAAGTCCGCGAAAACTTGCGCATTTTTGAGCGCGTGAGTATGCTAAACCCATCAGAAGGATACGGAAGTAACGCCATGGGCATGACCGCCGCCGCCATTGAAGACTTGATCCGCCAGGGCATCCCCGATGCACAGGTTCAAATTTCCGATCTGCGCGGTGATGGGGACCATTATGCGGCGTATATCGTGTCGGAATCCTTCCGCGGGAAAAGCCGCGTGCAGCAGCACCAGATGGTCTATGCCGCGCTTCAGGGAAAAATGGGGGCCGAGCTGCACGCACTGGCCATCCAAACCGCAGTACCGCCAGAAGAATAATGGAATCAGAAACACTGCGTAAAGAAAGAGAGTGACGAGGAATGGATAATATTATTTTCGACCGCATCCGCAGCGAAATCACCGCCAACGATGTTGTTTTGTTTATGAAGGGCACCGCCGTGTTCCCGCAATGTGGCTTTTCCGCTGCGGCTGCGCAAATTCTGACCCAACTGAATATCGCCTTCAAGGATATCAACGTGCTGGAAGATAGCGGCATCCGTCAGGGGATCAAGGATTTCGCCCAGTGGCCCACCATTCCGCAATTGTACGTCAAGGGCGAGTTTATCGGCGGCTGCGACATCATGCGCGAAATGTTCGCCAGCGGTGAATTGCAAGATCTGCTGCGCGACAAGGGCGTGGCCTTCAGCGACGCGGCATAAGCTTCGACCGCACAATTTTTCCAATAAAAAGACCGGATCGCTCCGGTCTTTTTATTACTCGGATTTTTAATGCGATGGCCCGGTTTGTACGGCCTCAACGGTCTTGATCCGGCGAGCATCCATTTCAACCACGGTCAGGGTCCAATCCCCAATCGTCATGGTATGGCCGATATCCGGCACGTGGCTGGCCTGGGACAGGATCAATCCGGCCACCGTGGCATAATCACCATCGGGCAAATCCGGCAGATTCAACAATTCCTGCACATCTTCGACCGGGGTCAGACCATCAATCGTATATCCCTTGGCCGTTTCGGTATAAGACGGAGCCGAGGCGACATCTTCCAGCCCCGGAATTTCACCGGCAATCGCTTCGAGAATATCCATGTGTGTGACCACGCCTTGCGTCGCGCCATATTCATCGACCACCAGAACGATGTCCTTCGGATGTTCCTTAAACAATTCCAGCAAGCGCAGAATATCCGTCGTTTCATGCACGGTCAGGGGGGCGTGAAGCGTGCGGTCAATATGCGGAACACCATCACGGATATAGGCCGAGAGCAGATCATCCTTGTCGATAATGCCCACAACGTTATCAATATCACCCCGTGTCGCGATAATGCGCGAGTACGGGCTGGATTCAATTTCCGCCAGAATGGCGTCCGGTTCATCATCCAGATCAATCCAGTGCAGATCCGGGCGGGGTGTCATAACCGATCGCGCATCCCGGTTGGTCAAGGCCAGAATACTGCGGATCATTTTTTCTTCTTCGGGTTTGAAAATATCCGTGTTTGGATTGTTTTTCATCAACGAGATCATGTCCATTTCACTGACCCCGTCATCGTCATGGCCCGTGGTTCCCTTGCCCGTCAACAGGCGCAAAACCGCATCCGTTGTTTTCTGGCGATAATCTGTTGTATCGGCCAGACGACGGCGATGTTTGGCCAACGCCGTCTGGTTGAACGCTTCGATCAGAAGCGAGAAACCGATGGCCGCATACAGATACCCCTTCGGAATATGCGCCCCCATCCCCTCAGCGACCAGAGAGAAACCAACCAGCAGAAGGAAACCCAAACAGAGCATGATCACCGTCGGGTGGGCATTCACAAAGCGGGTCAGCGGCTTGCTGGCCACAATCATGATGCCGATCGCCACCGTGACCGCGCAAATCATCATACCGACATCATGGGTCATGCCCACCGCGGTAATCACGGCGTCCAGCGAGAACACGGCATCCAGAACAACGATCTGGGCCACCACGACGCCAAAGCTGGGAACAACACTGACATTTCTGTTCCCGTGACCAAACCCTTCCAACCGGCCATGAATTTCCGATGTGGCCTTCATCAACAGGAACAAACCGCCCCCCAGAAGGATCAGATCACGACCGGAAAATTCCATTCCCATGACCGCGAACAATGGCGCGGTCAGCGTGACCATCCACGAAATACTGAGCAACAGAACCACGCGCATCAACAGCGCAAGGATCAGGCCGATCACACGGGCCTTATCACGCTGATGCGGGGGCAGTTTATCGGCGAGAATTGCGATAAAGACGAGGTTATCAACACCCAGAATAATTTCGAGAAGAACCAGCGTCCCGAAACCCGCCCACATTGTGGGGTCCAACATCCATTCCATGGCTTTTGAAAACCGCTCCTTTCGTCGTTACGTCAGTTGCGCGGCAATTTGCTATCGCGATGAATATTGGCGGATATGATCAAACCGAACCCGATCATGGCCGCCAGCATGGATGTCCCACCATAGGACACCAGCGGCAACGGAATCCCCACAACCGGGATTAACCCCATAACCATAGCAATATTGATAAACACATAAAGGGAGAAGTTCACCATCAGACCAAAGGCCAGCAAGCGCCCATACACATGGCGACAGCGGAACGAAATCCAGCCGCAGTATATGAAAATCAACAGCAACAGGCCCAACAACACCAAGCCACCGGTCAGACCCCATTCTTCGGCCCACAGCGTGAAAATAAAGTCCGTTTGTTTTTCCGGCAGGAAGTTCAGGTGGCTCTGGCTGCCGTTCAGGAAGCCTTTGCCCTCAATCCCGCCAGACCCCAGCGCGATTTTCGATTGCATAATGTGGTAACCAGAGCCCAGCGGATCGGCCTCTGGATCGAGGAAGGTCAGAACGCGTTGTTTCTGGTAATCGTGCATATAGAAATGCCAGACCAGTGGAATGGCCGCCAGCCCCGCCGCAATCCCGACGATAAACAGCCAGATCGGCGCGCCGCCTAAGAAGAACAACGCGGCCCCGTCCACCACCAGCATCACCGCCGTACCCAGGTTTGGCTGTAACAACACCAAACCGACAGGCGCAAGGATCAACAAGGCGGGCGGGATCAGGAAGGTTAAACGCCGCAAATCTTCGGACCGCGCCCCATTAAAATACCGCGCCAGCGCCATGACCAGTGCCAGCTTCATCAATTCCGATGGCTGAATCTGCATAAAGCCCAGATTGATCCAGCGTTGGGCACCCATGCCGATCTGCCCCATAAATTCGACGAAGATCAGCATGACAAATCCGGCGGCATAAATCAGATACGACATGTTGTACCAGAAGCGCTGATCAATCAGCGCCACAATGATCATGGCCACCATACAGAAGATAAAACGCACCGTTTGGCGCGACGCCCACGGGTCCATATTGCCGTTGCCTGCGGAATAGAGCGCCGCAATTCCGATAAAGGCCACCAGCGAAATCAGGACAATCAGCCCCCAATTCATATTGGCCAGCTTTTGCGACAAGGTCGGACCGGATTGAAGATCGAAACTGCCGAGCATTATCCCGCCCCCTGCGCTGGTGATGGTTCGCTTTCGGGTGTGACGGCTTCGGATTCCGGCGCAACCTCGTCCTCAATTTCAATATCGGCATCCGCCGGATCTGCGTTCAGTGTCGTGGTGTTGTTCACCTTGATGGGCGCTGGGGCAATCCCATGCCCGTCGGGCGATACAACCCGCGCCGCCGGATTGCGCTGTTGCGCCATCAAAATCAGATCTTTGGCGATCGGTGCGGCCACCGCCGAACCACCGCCGCCATGCTCGACAACGACCGAAACAACATAACGTGGATCATTATAGGGGGCATACCCGACGAACAACGCATGGTGTCGGTGGTTCCAGGGCAGATCTTCGTTCTTGATGCCCAGCGCCCGCTGTTCCTTGGTAATCCGGCGAACCTGGGATGTTCCGGTTTTGCCGGCCATCTCCATGCCCTCGATCGTGATGCGGGAACCATAGGCCGTGCCACGCGGATACATGACAACATGTTCCATCCCGTCACGCACGATCGCCAGGTGCGCCGGATTAAATCCCATGGACGGCCATTCTTTCTTCTCAACCGGAACATCGCCGATCATGGCCGTTAATTGCGGCATTACCGCGTGGCCACCATTCACCAACCGCGCCGTCATCACGGCCAGTTGCAACGGCGTTGCCTGTACATATCCTTGTCCGATCGAGGCGACAACCGTTTCCCCCCGATGCCATGGCTGGCCCAGATGGGACCGCTTCCAGGCCTGTGTCGGAATCAGACCTTTGCGTTCTTCGGCCAATCCGGTATCCAGCATCACGCCCAGACCAAAACGATTGGCCATTTCGCCAATCTTGTCGATGCCGATATCCAGCGCGACCTGATAAAAATACGTGTCACAGGATTGCGCCAGCGCCGTCACCAGATCAACACTGCCGTGCCCGCCCTGTTTCCAGCAATGGAACCGCGTATCGCCCATATTGAAATGGCCGGGGCAAAATACACGGCGCCCCGGCGTAATCGCGCCGCTTTCCAGACCGGCCATGGCCGTCACCATTTTATAGGTCGATCCCGGAGGGTACTGCCCGCCGATGGCCTTGTTGTTCAGCGGTACACCCGGATCGGCCAACAGGCGGTTCCACGTTTCCGGGGTCAGCCCCCGGCTGAATTCATTCGGGTCAAAAGACGGAACCGAGGCCATGGCATACACCGCCCCCGTTTTCGCATCCATAATGACCGCCGAGGCGGAACGCTGAACCGACAGACGCTCACGCACATAATCCTGTAATTCCGAATCAATGGTCAGGGTGACATTACGCCCTGGCTCGCCCGGTTTGCGGCTCAGCTCGCGCACCTCGCGCCCGACCACGTTGACTTCGACCTCCGCGGCCCCGGCACGGCCTCGCAATTCACTGTCCAGAACTTTCTCCAGCCCGGTCTTGCCGATTTTGAATCCCGGCATTTTCAACAACGGATCGTCAGTGGTCTGGTCCGCCTTGTCGACCGCACCCACATAACCGATCATGTGCGCAACGGCCTCACCCAACGGATAATACCGCACTTCACCCACATCAATCGACACACCGGGCAGATCGGGCAGATTGACTTCAATCGTCGCAACCTCGTCCCACGACAAATTGTCGCGAATTTCCAGTGACGCAAACCGCGGGGATTTTTTCGCCGTTTTCAAAACCGTCTGCACCGTTCCCTCTTTCAAGGGAATCAATCTGGCCACGGTATTGAGAACCTGTTCCAGATTTGTGGTTTGTTCCGGCACAACCAGCGCGCGGAAATTCTGGCTGTTCTCCGCCAGCGCGACACCGTAGCGATCAAGAATCAAACCGCGTGAGGGAGCCAGCAGCTTGACGTTAATCCGGTTATTTTCAGCCAGCGTTTTATACCGATGCCCTTCGACCACCTGCAACCAGGCCAGCCGTCCGGCCAGAACCGTCATCAACCCGCCCTGCATCGCACCGATCAGCAGCGCGCGGCGGGTAAACGACATACTCCGGTCCTTGTCACGTCTGCGTTTCATGAGGGCAACAGGCGGTGGGTCAAAATCAGGAACAACGTAATCACCGGGAACAGGAAGACCGTCATCGCTGCGGCCACCATGACCGGCATCAACGGCCCCCAGACCATATCAACCAGACCATACAGGCCCCATTGCAACAACGCCACCCCGCCAACGACGAATGAGAAAACCGCCCACGTGGTGATATATGGCTGCGCCATCAGGAAACGGCGCTGATCCCGCACGATCATCTGTACCAGTACGAAGGAAATGGCGTTTACGCCCAGCGCCGTACCGGAAATCATATCCAGCAATATGCCCACGATGAAGCACAGCGCCGGCGGCATCAAGGTTGGCCGATACACGGCCCAATAATAAACCGGCATCAACACCAAGAACGGTTTGACCACCCCCATATAGGGAACGGGCAGCGCCGTCACGTTCAACAGGAACAGTACAGCCAAAAGGATGTACGGGACCGTCAACCGAAGGGCAGCATCAATGCTGGTGATTGAAATTTGTCGCGAACGGCGTCTTCGCATGATGGATCAAGGCGCAGGCGCGGCAGCAGGTGAGATAACCGCAGGCGTTTCCGCAAGATTGTCCAGGACGGTGCGTTCCAGTACACGGTCAATGATACGAACGAAAGACAAATTATCGGCCTGCGCCAGAAGCTGGACACTGACCTGGCCATTATCACCCAGAACAACGTAACCAACCGGAACACCCGGCGGAAACAAGCCGCCATGACCCGATGTAACAATGCGCGCGCCAGCCTGTAATTCATGATCGCGCGGCAAGTGGATCAGCGCCGGTGTCGCACTGTTTTGGCCAGCGACCACAGCCTTGATATCAGATCCTTCAATAACCACAGGCACGCGCGAGTTCATGTCGGTCAGCAACAGAATGCGCGCGGCACGGCCACCGGATTCAATCACGCGGCCGACCAGACCTTCACCCGACAACACGGCCTGCCCCTTGATCACGCCGTCATTCTGCCCAGCAAGGATCAACAGACTGCGCGCAAACGTATTGCCCGCGTCCGCAATCACACGCGCCGTAATATAGGTATACGGCGGCGGCAGTTTCAGGTTCAGCAATTGTTGAAGCGATTCATTTTCGGATTTCAGGCTGAGCGCGGTTTGGTACCATTCGCGCAAGCGGGCATTTTCAGATTTCAGACGCTCATTCTCCGCCTGCAATTCGGCCAGCCCCGTCACGGCCGTCACATAATCAGCCGCCACACGGAACGGTGTGTTCACCGCGGCCATCAACGGCGCAGCCACATCGGTCGCCGCCAGACGAACCCCCTGCAACGTTGCCGGGTTCATTGCCGATGCCATAAACAGGATAACGCCAGTGGCGAGAAAGACGAGCGATGGAGTCCGCGTTCCCCACAAACGAAGGGACAGTAACCGGGTCATTCCTCTGCTGCGCGTGCGTATTCTCAAAACCCTGACCTTTAAAGCGCCCCTTTCGGACGGACGAAATGATATTCCTGAAGAGAAAATTACACCGAAAGAGGTAAAACAAATATGAAAGCCGTTTCAAGACCTTCCAATGTTTAATCTACCGGAAATTTCAACATTCGTCCACGCACATCGATTCAAATACGACGCGTATTGATTTCAAATGTATGTAAAATGCCCGTCTATATTTTCCGCGATTAGCCCATCTTTCAACAAACGGCGGCTGTGGGCCATAAAAAAGCCCGGCATCCTTACGGAAGGCCGGGCTTTCAAATCACGCGTAAAACGCCATCAGTAGCTACCAATCAGGACGTTTTTCAGGGCCTTTTCCTCTTCCAGCGCATGGCCAGTGCCCAGCGCAACGCAGGACAGCGGGTCGTCGGCAATGGTCACGGCCAACCCGGTGGCATGGCGCAGGACGTGGTCGAGGTTGCCCAGAAGCGCCCCGCCCCCGGTCAGAACAATGCCCTTGTCCACGATATCGGCGGCCAGTTCCGGCGGCGTGTGTTCCAGCGCGACCTTCACCGCCTCGACAATCGCGCCAACCGGTTCGGCCAACGCTTCGGCGATCTGGCGTTCGCTGATCATGATTTCTTTCGGTACGCCGTTCATCAAATCGCGGCCCTTGATTTCCATCTGGCGGCCCTCGCCATCGGCGGGCGGACATGCGGACCCGATTTCTTTTTTAATACGCTCGGCCGTGCTTTCACCAATCAACAAATTGTGCACGCGGCGTGTGTAGGCGATGATGGCTTCGTCCATCTTGTCACCGCCAACGCGCGCGGATTTCGCATACACGATACCACCCAATGAAATAACGGCAACTTCGGTCGTGCCGCCACCAATATCAACAACCATCGACCCCGACGGCTCTGTCACCGGCAGGCCCGCACCGATTGCGGCGGCCATCGGCTCTTCAATCAAACCAACACGGTTTGCACCAGCGGATTCAGCGGACTCGATAATCGCGCGCTGTTCAACGGCAGTGGACCCCGACGGAACACAGATCACCATTTTCGGTGAGACGAAAGAACGACGATTGTGAACTTTGCGAATGAAATGCTTGATCATCGCTTCGGTCACTTCGAAGTCGGCGATCACGCCATCACGCAGCGGGCGAATGGCAACGATGTTGCCCGGTGTCCGGCCCAGCATTTGCTTGGCCTCGTTCCCGACGGCCAGAATATCTTTCTTCCCGCCATTGATGGAAATGGCCACAACAGAGGGTTCGTTCAGAACAATGCCCCGCCCGCGCACATAAACCAGCGTGTTGGCCGTGCCAAGGTCGATGGCCATATCATTCGACATAAAACCGAAAAGCTTAGAGAACATGGATGATGGTCCGAAAAATCGAGAAAGGAGGGATGGTCTTCTTTATTCTGTATAGCAGAGAAAAAATGGCTTTTCACCTGCTATTCTTCATTTTCGTGGACATGAAAAAAGGCTGGCGGCACCGACGGTGTCCCAGCCTCTGATCCCATGTCACAAGAGCAATTAGCCCTGGCGCACTTTCATGCGCGGGTTTTTCTTGTTGATGATGTATACGCGGCCACGGCGACGCACCATTTTGCAGTTGCGGTCACGGGATTTCAGCGTTTTCAGCGAGTTCACGACTTTCATGGCACAATTCCATATATGTCCAAAATTCCTACAGAGGCCGCACAATAGCCATCGCCCGCCCCCCTGTCAAGCGTTCCTGCCGCACTTTTTTGAGAAAGAAAACGTATATTTATCAATGCACTAGGAAGGATCAGGCCGCCACGCTCAGTAAAACAAGCATGATATAAGCGAAATGAGTCAGGTTGTGGGCCTCCTGATCCAAGCCAAAGGACCACCAGAACCACCGATCATTCGGCCCCCAGCCATAGCGGCGGGTGATGATTCCCTTGGTCCGGTCAATGGTCCCATGGACGACACAATCCACCAATCCCAGCCACCACAGGCCCGGCGCGAAGACCAACATTATCAAAAATGTCATCGCCCCATGAATGGCCGCATGGATCGCCAGAGCCGTATATCCCGCCAGCCCGGGCGCGCCCTTGTTCATCGCCATCCAATCCGTTTGCAACAGGAAATCCCCCGCAAACTGCTTGGCCCGGAAGGTGAGATAGAGCAGCGGTAAAAGAACGATCCACGATATCATACATATGTCCCCTTCATATCGCCCCCGTCGATAATTATGGAAGCAATCTGCGATGCCGTCCAGCAAAGGATTGATTTCGTACGATTGCATCCGTTTTGTTAACCATCCATTCACCGACCTGCCCCATTATGGTGTGGGGGAAATTCCCGAACACTCTGTTGCGACCATCATTTCAAAAACTGCGGACTTCGACTTTGACAAAATCCGATTCAAACGGCGCCAGCCATTCCAAACGCAGCTTCGACACCGGCGAAATCATCATGCGCCAGGGTGATGCGGGCGATTGCGCCTATATCATCGAAGAAGGCACCGTCGAAATTCTGATCGAAAAACCCGATGGCCGTGTGCAACATGTTGGCACACGTGGCCCCGGCGCGTTGATTGGCGAAATGGCCATTGTTGACAGCGCACCGCGCACCGCGACCGTGCGCGCGTTGAAACCATGCAAGATGCTGGAAATCACGATGGAGGATTTCACCAGCCGCCTGACGGGCACCGACCCCGTCATGCAAATGATTATGCAGGTGATCCTGACCCGTTATCGCGACACGCTGACGCGCGCGGATATTTTACACGATAGCGATTCATTCCCGCCGCCGGAAATGCTGGAACAGGATCTGGCGGAAAAAGCCGATGTGGTTGAATCCATCAAGATCGCAAACGAATTTCAAACTGCGCTGGAAAACGGCGAACTGTCCCTGCACTATCAACCCATCATTGATTTGACGCGTGGAAACGTTGTCGGGTTCGAAGCCTTGATGCGCTGGATCCATCCGGAGAAGGGTTTTATTTCCCCCGGTGTATTTATTCCCATTGCGGAAAAGAATGGATTGATTGTTCAGGCCAGCCGTTGGGCGCTGGGTGAATCATGCCGCGCCCTGCGCCGGATCGAAGCCCGCGTGGGCGCCGATCGTGAAATGTATATGAGCGTCAACTTCTCCTCGACCGATTTCGCGTCGGAGAATTTTATTGACCACCTCTACAATATCATCAGCGAAAGCGATGTTTTGCCGACGCAGGTCCGTTTGGAAATCACCGAGCGTCTGCTGATCCAGCAGCCGGACAACGCCAAAGCGATGTTGCAGATGTGTAAAGATGCCGGCATGGGCATCGCCATCGACGATTTCGGCACGGGCTATTCCTCGCTCAGCTATCTCTACTACTTCCCGATTGATACACTGAAGGTGGACCAAAGCTTCGTTCGCGCGATGCAGCGCGATGAAAAAAGCCTGGAACTGGTGAAATCCATTGTCGGGCTGGGCAAAAACATGAAAATGTCGATTATTGCCGAAGGTGTTGAAACCGTTGAGGAAGCCCGCCTGCTGCAGGATATGGGCTGTGACAAGGTTCAGGGGTATTATTTTGCGAAACCGATGCCGGAAAAAGACGTCATCGAATTCCTGCGCAATTATCAGCCCATCAAATTGCGGGCCTAGCCCCGACCCTACCCGTATGAATTTCCAGCAAAATCCGCAGGTTTTCTGCGGATTTTTTGGTGCATAAAATTTTATCTATATCCGGCTCAAGTCCTTCAAAGATTTCAATAAAATGCAGGACAATAATTACACGAAATTAAACAATGTCCGGGATAATGAGAGAATGCGGCACAGGTGTATGCACCGGTCCGCATCGTGTGCATCGCGGATCACAATGGGGATTTCGCGGGTGAATTTGGGGAATATCAAAGGGGTTTAAAGATGGCACGGAATGTTGATGGCAGTGTCGAGGGCGTTTCTAGTTCCGATCAGGGAACCGTGAAAACAATCGATGCCAGCGGGCAGACGAAAATAGATTTGCCTGATTCCAGTTTCATCACGGATGTCACGATGACACGTGACGGGCAAGATCTGACCCTGCGCAATGATGATGGTCAAACCATCACCATCGAAAATTATTTCACCGCAGACACCGCCCCCGTCCTCAGCAGCCCGAATGGCGCCATCCTTAGCCCCGCGATGGTAAAATCCTTCGTTCACAGCGAAACCGCCGGTCAATACGCACAAATGGGATCCGTCGATGATGTCAGCCCCGTTGGCGAAATCACCGAATTGAACGGCAGCGCAACCGTCACCCGGGCCGATGGCACAACGGAAACCATCACGCTGGGAACAAAAATATTCCAGGGCGACGTGGTTGAAACCCAGGGCGATGGCGCGGTGAATATCACCTTCATTGATGAAACCAGCTTTGCCGTATCTGAAAACGCCAAGCTGGCCATTGATGAATATGTTTTTGATCCGGCCAGTGGCTCGGGCAAAACAGATTTCTCGGTTCTGAAGGGCGTGTTCGTATTTACGTCTGGTCTGATCGGGCGTGAAGATCCGGATGATGTGACGATTGATACGCCTGTCGGCTCCATCGGTATTCGCGGCACGACCATTATGGGTGACATTGATCCGAGTGGTGAAAGCCAGATTACCGTGGTCGAAGGGGCCATCGTCGTCCGTACCGAAGCCGGTGAACGCACGTTGGCCGAACAATTCGAAACTGTCACCTTAACGGGGCAAAATAGCGAACCAGCCTATCAGGGCACGTTGGATGCCAGCCGCGTGACCGATGATTACGGCGCAGTGAAATCCGTATCCGGTACCTTATTCAGCGCCTTTGGCACAAGCGACGCCCCGGCTGCAAACGATGCGGGCGACGCCCCCGCCGATGCCGCCGCCCCGGATGCATCGGACACCACCGTGCCCGAAGGCGACGAATCCGGCGCAGCACAGGACAGCGCCCCGACGGACGCGCCCCCGCAACAGGATGGCGCGTTAAACCTCGCCCCTGTAACGGATACAGCCCTGGTCGGTGATGACACCATGACAGGCGGACTGGATAGTGGCTTTGATCGCGCCGTTGATAGCGGTACGACCCTGACCAACATCGCCGGGTCGACGGGCAGCACCGTAGGAACAGCGATTAACACGGTGGGCAGCGCACTGGGGTCGACCACAACCAACACCGCCCCGGCCCTCACCACAACACGGCCAACAGACACAACATCACCAACCGATCCTTCCGCCTTGCCCAGCACGGGCACGGATGCAGGAACAGGCTCGGGTGGAGGTGGCGTCACGACACCGCCGCCACCGGTTCTGGCCCTGAATCTGAACATGCTGGGCAACCTGAGCGATATCAGCCTGTCCGGCGTTGTGGTTGGAACGGTGTCAACAACCGTGGCCTATACCGAAACGCTGAATTTTGTTCTGAACTCACCGTTAAGCGGTGGTGGGGATCCGCTGTTCCAGCTGGTATCCACGGGACCGGATTCGGCCAATATCGTGCTGACCGCGGCCGGAGCCCTGCATGTTCTGGCCAACCAGACTTATAATCTGAGCATCAGCGTTACCGAACCATCCAGCGGACGCACGGCATCAACCGCCAACACCGCCCCGGTTATGGATGAAGCGAATATCTCGCTGAACGACATTCTGTCGGCAGGGTCCACAGCCGATGGGCGTTATATCCCGTCCATCTCTGCCGGTTCGCACCATGCGCAGGCAGTCGCAGCCGTGGGCGATACAGATGGAAATGGTACAGCCAATTATATTTTCGCCAGCGACAATACATTGTTCCTGGATGATAATAGCGGCAACATTTCACAATATAGCTTGTCGACATTGGGCTTTGACAATACCGAAGGCCTGTCGATCAACGGCGTTGGTGATGTGGATGGCGACGGCCGTCTGGATTACATCGTCGGTGGACGAAATACAGCCAGCGGTGAAGGCCGTGCCGTTTTAATTGGCGGTGATGGCACCGTATCCGGCATTAACGGCTCCTCCGGCGTCAGCCATTTTGGCCATGAAGCCATTGGCATTGGCGACATTAACGGCGACGGTTATGCCGATGTGATGATTACATCGCCCAGCGCCTCCGTTTATGGCAAGGCCGGGATTTATCTGGGTGGCAGTGACTTCAGCAATATTTTGACGGCCACGCCGGACTACGTCATTAACGGCCCGTCCACAAACAGCAACCTGGGCCGTGAAGCGGCCAGTCTGGGTGATTTGAACCAGGATGGGTTTGACGATTTCGCCGTGACCGTACCGAAAACAGCCGGAGCCGTAAATGGTGAGGTCTGGATTTATAACGGCGGCAACACGCTGAACACCGCCAACCCGTTCAAAATCACTGGGTTGCAAACCGGGTCCGACGGCGGCTTGGGCCTGCTCAATCTGGGTGACATGAATGGCGGGTATAAAAACGACTTTGCCATTTATGAAAGCGGAACCGACACCGTTCACGTGATATTTGGCGAGGGAAATACATTCCTGTCTGGCGGCACCGCCACGATCAGCACCGTATCGGATTTGCGCATCACGGCCAGTGACGCCAATTCGAAAATTGAAAGCGGCGGCAGCGTTGGCGATTATAACGGCGATGGCCGTGATGATATGGCCGTTGCCGTGCGCACCGATTCAACGATGGATATTTACGTGATTTACGGCCGTGCCGGTGTGGCCGGTTCCATCGATCTGGATAACCTGACACTGGAAAAACACCAGTACGAACACATCCGTATCAACCTCGCCGATCCGGCTTTGGGACTGGGCAACCCCACAACCGACCCGTTCGACGTTGAAATCACCGCTCTTGGTGACTTGAACGGTGACGGATATGACGATTTTGCCATCGGCACGCCCGACAGCAATGGCGGCGATGGTGGCTTGTACCTGATGTACGGGCAATCCGATGGCGGGTTGACCTCCAGCGGGCAAGCCGTGGTCACCGGCGCAAGTGCCACAGCAACGGCTGCGGGTCAGGCCGTTGTAGGGACATACGCCAATGATACCCTGTCCGATGGCGGTGCATTCTCGAACATTGCCATCAATGGCGGCGCAGGAAATGATGTCATTACCCTTTTCTCTGCCAACACACGCCACGTTGATGGCGGGGCGGGATATGACCAGGTCAAGCTGAACACCTCTGGGCTTATTGACTTGAGCGGTGCCGATGGATCATTCAGCAGCAACAGCCTGATGAATGTCGAGGAGATCACCCTGATGCAGGCCTCGAGCACATTAAAAATGGACATGGCCGACATTTTCAAACTGTTGCAACAATCGGCCGACAACCAGCTTTATATCAACACCGAAGGGACGTTGACTGGTTCGCTGCAATTGTACGAAGGTGGAACAGTTGAATCGCTGACCGCCGCCGGGTTCACGCAAACGGGGACATCCAGCGTCGGCGGAACCGATTACAATGTGTTCGAAATGGGTGGATACCAGCTGTATGTCGACACAAACGTCGCTGTAGCCGTCTGATCCTTATTTCGACGTTGCTTCAAAAACACCGTCCCAGCCATCGCCGGGGCGGTTGTTTTTTAAGGTCCGTATACGGGCCAGGAACATATCATAATATGCATCCAGTCGCGCATGAGAGGCCGATCGAGCCTGGGTTAGCGCCTGTTCCGCACCGTCAAAATCCGCCGCCCGGTACAGATCAAGCATGGATTGGTGCGCGGTCATCCATGTCATGAAGTCGGGTGTTTTTGCATAGGCTTCATCACCGACCAGCGTAAAGATGCGCACGGGCTCTGTCTTGCCTTTCACGCGCAATAAATCCAGCTCAACAAAAGCCAAGGGCCCCGCCGCCTTTTTTGTGCGTTCCGACACGAGGATTTGCACGCCATAGGTCTTGGTTTGTCCTTCCAGCCGGGAGGCCAGGTTAACCGAATCCCCCAGGGCGGAATACGCAAAGCGTTGTTTCGATCCCATGTTCCCGACAGAGGTCATGCCGGTATTGACACCGATGCCCGCACTCAACACCAGAGGTTTTTGACCGTTCTGCGCGGCGCGGTCCGCCAAAGCGGCATTGATCGGGGCCAAGGCGTCATTCATCTGCAACGCCGTCAAGCAGGCGCGGCGCGCATGATCCGGATCATCCAGCGGCGCATTCCAGAACGCCATCATGGCATCGCCCATATATTTGTCGATCGTGCCCCGATTTTCCATGACCAGCGATGACATCGGCGTCAGGAAATCATTCATCAACTGGATCAGCTCTTCCGGGCTCAGGCGTTCCGATATGCTGGTAAAACCGCGAATATCGGTAAACATGATCGACAGCTCGCGCACCTCACCACCCAGACGCAATTTGTCCGGATCATTGGTCAGTTCTTTCATATAATCGGGCGAGATATACAGACCAAAGGCCTGACGGATCTGACGACGGTCAGCCTCCATCCGGATATAGGCCAGCAAGGCCGATGCCATAAAAATTACACCCAGGGCCAGTGACGGGTAAAAGACATCGATCAGCTGGCCATGATTAAGGAAGGCATACCACCCACCATACACGCCGCCCCAACCAACAGGGTGACCATCGCCGCCTGACCAAACGCCCCAATAAACGGCGCCAGACCAACAATCAACAATCCCGCAACCAGAATGGCCACAGCCTCCAGTCCCTCCACCTCGATTGAGCGGTGCAGAAATTTTTCCTGCAGGATCTGGTCAATAATGTTCAGGTGAACCTCAACCCCCGGGCGAAACACATCCAGCGGCGTGGCCCGGATATCCTTTAACCCGATGGCACTGGTGCCAATCAAAACGATCTTGCTGCGGATCAATGATGGATCAACGGTGCCGTCCAGAATGCTGGCCGCCGACACATACCAATCATCCCGCGATTTGGCGAAATAGGCGAGGAAGTTGCCCTGTGCGTCCGTTGGGATCAGCAATTTGTTTTTCAGGAAGCGTAAACCTTCGACCCCAAAACGGCTGGAATCCAGTTCGGCAAAACGTTCATCCGCCAATTCGATCGACAGCGCTTTTTCACCCAGAAGATATCGCACAACCTCCAACGACAAGGATGGGTAGAAAAAGGAAATGTTCCCTCCATCTTTTCCCTGATCCTGCATCGCCACCACCATCGGTACACGACGGATGACACCGTCTGTATCAGCAGTCACGAAGAAACTGCCCTCGCCATAGGCTCCCTTGCTGATCACAGGCAAGTTAACCGTGGCATTGTTCATGATGCGAACGTAACGTTCGGCATTTTTCTGGCTGAAAAATGCTTTTTGCATCGGGCGGTTCCCGGTTTCTTCGGTGACGAAGGAAAAACCGGTAATAACATTACCTGCCTTGGCGATGGCCTCTCCAAAAACCGTGTCGTTATCGGGGAGTTTTTCAATCGCCGCACGCAAATCACCGGCCCCGTCTTCCGTCGGGATGTAAGAGAGCAAACGTTGTGGGCTAACCCGGTCATGTTCAGGAAAAACAGTATCAAACGCAATGACCAGTGCGCCCTGTTCATTCAGCTTTTCAACCAACTGCGCCAACACGTCGCGCGGCCATGGCCACTGCCCCAATTCAGGCCGCGCCATCGACGCCTCGTCAATATCGACAATCACCACATTATTGCCGGGATCACGCGGTTTCAGGATATTATAGTAATCAAAGGTAAAGTGCCGGATTTCCTGCCGCCAGCGGGCATTGGAAAAGCTCAAACCCACGGCCACCGCCACCAAAACCAGCAGCAGGCATAAATGGAACCAGCGGTTGATGGCAAGACGCATCATCAGCGATCAAATCTCAGTAAAGGCTTTATCCTTCGCCATTAAAACAGGCTTGGCCAGATACTCAAGAATGGTACGGCGACCCGTGACCACTTCAATCATCGCCACCATACCCGGCGTAATCGGCAACGGATTTTCCGCCGTGCCCAGATAATTTTTATCGGTTTGCACTTCGACTTCAAAGAATGTATTGCCCTCTGCATCGGCAATGCTGTTCGCGCCAATACGAACCAGTTTGCCATGAAGACTGCCATAACGCTGCGCGTTATAGGCACTGATTTTAACGTTGACGTCCTGACCAACATCCAGGAATGCAATATCGTTTGGTGACACGCGGGCAGTAATTTTCAATTCTGGTTCCGCCGGGACAATTTCCACCAATTGCTGGGCTGGCTGGATCACACCGCCGATGGTTTGAATGGCGATATTGTTCACCACGCCATCAACGGGGGACTTAATTTCGGCGCGCGACACCCGGTCACCGATCGACTTCAGGCTTTCCTGCAACCGGGAAATTTCGGTTTCAACGGCGTTCATCTCGCTCAGGGCCTGCGAACGGAAACGGTCCTGCTGGTCTTCGGCTTCTTTTTTTGCCGCGCTTAATTGCGCCTCTAACCCGGTCATTTTTTGACGGTTGGCATTTAATTGCCCTTGAATGTCATTCAATTCGCGCTCCAGGCGAATTTGCTCCAGCTTCGGCACCGCTTTTTGCTCAACCATTTTGCGGGTAATGGCCAGTTCCTGATTCAACAGCCCGGCGCTGGACCCCAGACGATTAATTTGCGCTTTGGTTTCGGCAATCTCGGCATTGGCCTTGTCAATTTTATCCTTTGTAATGGATGTCGCGTTGGCCAATTCGCGTTGACGTGATTCATACAGCGCCTTTTCATTGGCCGCGATTTGTGGCGCGTCCTTCACAACATCCGCAGGTAAGGTCAGGGCCGCACCAGTCGATTCAGCCTCCAGCCGTGCACGTTTGGCCCGCAGGGTCAGGCTTTGCGCCTGTGCGCCGCCTTGCTCTGATGAATAAAACACATCGGACAGGCGCATCAGCACCTGATCCTTGGCCACACGATCCCCTTCACGGACCATCAACTCCTGCAAAATCCCGCCTTCCAGGCTTTGCACAATCTGTATTTCACTGGTCGGAACCACCTGTCCCTGACCACGGACCAGCATATCAACCTTGGAAAATCCGGCCCACAGGAAGAACAGAACAATCAAACCCAAAACGCTGTACAGCATAATGGCCGACGCGCGCGCCGGGCGCATACGTGTTGCGGCTTCCAATTCAGACATATAATCGGTTTCACGGATGGTCATGCGGCACCTCCGTTATTTGGGCCGGGCTTCGGCGCAGAAACGCCTTGGGCCAAAGCCTGAATGACTTTGTCGCGCGGTCCGTCGATCAAAACACGCCCCTGATCCATCACGATCAGACGATCCACCAGCGTCAGCAAATGCTGGCGGTGCGTAATCAGAATTAACGTCTTGCCTTCGGACTGCCCGCGAATATGGCGAACGAAGGCTTCCTCGGCCTGCATATCCATGGCATTGGTCGGTTCATCACACACCATGATGGCGGGGCTGAGCAGCATGGCACGCGCCAGCGCAATCGCCTGACGCTGACCACCGGACAGGCCCGCACCCTGTTCACCCACCGGGGCGTCATAGCCCATCGGATGGCGAGATACGAATTCATGCACGCCCGAGGCCATAGACGCGGCCAGAATTTCTTCCTCGGTCGCCTGCGGACGAGCGATGGAGATGTTTTCACGCACAGATCCACGGAACAGAACGATATCCTGCGCGATATAGGCGATGTTTCGGCGCAAATCCGCCGGATCAATCTGACGGTAATCGGTATCATCGGCAAACAATGTGCCGGCCTTCGGCTCATACAGGCCGGTAATCAGCCGCGCTACGGTGCTTTTACCCGACCCAACACGCCCGACGATGCCGACCTTTTCCCCATGTTCAATGGTGAAGGTGACGTCGCGCAAAATATCGCGGTCCGTATGCGGATAGGCAAAAGTTACATTTTCAAATTTGATTTTCCCGTTCAGCACCGGGCGGTGCAGGAAATTTTTATGCGGCGGGCGTTCCACCGGGTTGGCCATAAATTCGTTCAGCGATTTCAGGGCTCGCATCGTCTGGTGATACCGTGACATCAATCCGGCGATCTGCCCGATCGGGGCGATGGCCCGGCCGCTCAGCAACACGCACGCTATCAACGCGCCCATGGTGATCGATTGGTCGCGCACCAGATACATACCCAGCAACACCGCCGCCACACTGGCCGCCTGTTGCAGGAAGGTGGCAATATTCACGCCCATGGCGGAATAAAAACGCGATGTTTGCGCATGCGCCGCGGCATCGGCCGCCATTTCGCCATAACGGGCGCGCAAGCGCCCATCGGCCCCAATGGCCTTGATGGTTTCCAACCCATGAATGGTTTCAACCAGAAGGCCGTGCTTGGCTTCCGCCGTGTACATGGTTTTACGTACTGCCGCCTGCAACGGAATTTGCACCATCCAGCCCACAGCCGCAGCCACAGCGATCAAGGAGCCCAGCAACAACGCAATCGGCCCACCCAAAACCCAGATGACCGCCAAAAACAGCAGGGTAAACGGCAAATCAACCAGCGTCGTCAGCGTTGCCGATGTCATAAATTCACGCACAGAATCAAATTCACGCAGCATGTTGGCAAACGCCCCACCCGACGGCGGACGGGCCGAGAGTTTCATATCCAGCAATTGCCCATAAATACGCCGCGCCGCCACCACATCAATTTTACGCCCGGCAAAATCAATGAAGTACCCGCGCAAGGTCCGCATCAGAAAGTCAAAGCCAAAAATGGTCAGCGCCCCGATCCCCAAAACCCATCCGGTTTCCACCGCCGCATTGGGAATAACACGGTCATACACCGTCATGATGAAAATCGGGCTGGTCAGCGCGAACATATTGATCATCACGGCGGCCAAACCGACCTGTCCGTAAATTGCGCTGTTATTCAAAAACGGGCCCCAAAACCAGTGACGGTCGGTATCCTGTAAATGCGGGGCCTGTGGGTCATGAAATTCCGCATTCGGATGAATGTAAATTGCATACCCGCCGTAATTTTTATCCAGCGTATCAATCGCCACATCTTTTTCCGCCCCGGTTTCGGGCAGGAAGACGCGCGCCGTATTTTTATCACTCTCCAGCGCCAGCAAAACACACGCCCCGCCCCCCTGCATCACCAGGACAACCGGCAAGGCATAGGACGAAATATGCGTCACAGTTTTGCGTTTAACGATGCTGGTTTTCAGGCCAATACGCCCCGCAGCTTCGCAAAATAAATTCGGTCCCATGCCACGTTCATCATAGGGCATCCCGGCATGCAGGGCCTCAGCGGAACGGGCATGACCGAAATGCCCGGTCAGGAAGACCAGACAATTCAGCAACGGGTCAACCGATTGCGCCGCAGGAATTACAGGAGTCTGTATCGACGAATCCACGGGTGCGTCATTCATGCGCCGCGCCCGACTTCGCTTGATCTGCCATTTGAGCCTCTGCACGCGCCTCGTCCTGCGCGTTTTCGTGAGCGGATACGATGCTCATCACATCCTGCAGATACCCCATATGGGCCAGTACGGCATATTGCGCAGCCAAATGGCGGTAATCGGCATTCACCACACCCAGACGGGCATTGAAATTGTTGTTTTCCGCCTGTAACAGATTCAGCAACGTGACCTTCGCCGCCTCGAACTGCTTTTCGTAGGTGGTCAATAAATCCTTGGTCACGCCGACACGATCGCGGCCATTGTCCAGACGGTCCTTGGCGGCCTGCATCTCGGCATAAGACGTGCGGATCTGACGCTCGATATTGCGGCTGATTTCATCGCGGCGCGCCTGGCTTTCGGCATAACGACTGGTCGCTTTACGAATGCGGGCCAATTCCGCCCCGCCCGTCGAAAATGTCCAATCCATCCGCACGACGGCTTTGGCATCAACCACTTCGCCGCCGATAATATCGGCTTGATCTTTTTTCAGATAGGACAGTTCACCACTGAAATCCGGGTACAGGGCCCCTTTTTCCGCATCCGCATCACGCGCGAACGCTTCCTTTGTTTCATCGGCAACGCGCAAGGCCGGATGTTCCTGCAACGCCATGGCAACGGCCTCATCCACGCTGGCCAAAACCGCACCAGATGGCAAATCCGGACGGACCAGCGGATCGGTCGGCACCTGCCCCACGACTTCGCGGTATTCGGCAACGGCCTTGGCGAACTCACCTTCGATATCGGCCTGTGTGCTGTCCAGCTGAATTTGAATGTCGTGCGCCTGCACCGCCATGGATTCATCGGCAGCCCCTTGCTCCACCATGGAATCAATACGGGTGCGGTAATCGGCAATCAGCTTGTTATGATCGGTGATCATGGTTACGGCTTCTTTGGTCCGCAACACATCGAGATAGGCCAGCACAACACGCAAGCCCAGATTTTCCCGTACATCGGCAACATTGCTTCCAGCAGACCGCACACGCGCATCGGCGGCCCCAACGCGATTGACCGTTTCCAACCCGTCCCAGATTGTCTGGCGCACGGCGACGCTGCCTTCATACAGCCAGGAATAGCCCGCTCCCCGCTCGACGGTCAGACCGCGGCTGGTGCTGTTGTCACCATAAATCCGGCCCATGGATCCACTGGCGTTCAGCTCGGGGAAGTAACCGGAGCGCTGTTCCTGTTTTTCTTCGGCGTAGTAATCCCGGCTTTTCATTGCTGCCTGCACTGTGGGGTGCGCGTTCAGGGCCGACACCATCGCCTCTTGCAATGTTTCTGCCCGCGCGCCCGTCGCAAGACCAAAAACCGATACCCCCGCAAGAACAGCAAAGGTTGCCGTACGCGCCAACAAGAAGGCCCGCGGAGAGAAAGCCGGAAAAAATTTCAATGACATGGACATACAGGGGCGCGTTCGTTTTATAAGAACAAAGAATAGCCCCTTGAATCTAAACAAAAACGACACAACAGGCAAGGCCGCAGACCAAGATGGAGACCAATTGCACCGCTCGCGTGCGGTGCGCCATGGATACCCGTGCAAGAACACCGCTATTCCCGGGGGTCAGGCTTCACAAAAAGCGCCATATCTGCCATGGTTTTATCGCGCGATTACGCGCAGAGAATCAGGCGAAAAACAAAATACCATAATGATTTTTCAGAACACCGATTCTTTTCAAGCAGACCTCCGGCCCCATGGCCGGAATTATCAAGGGATTCTACGACCGTGAGTCTGACCATCTTCATTCCCAAAGAAACCGCCCAAGCCGAACGCCGCGTTGCCGCCACGCCGGAGACCGTCAAAAAACTAATCGCGCAAGGGTGCGCGGTCCGCGTTGAAAAAGGGGCCGGTGTTGAATCATCCATCCCCGATGCGCTGTACACGGATGCGGGCGCAACCATTATCGACACCGCCGCTGATGGATTTTCCCAAGCCGACATCGTCCTGAAGGTACAGGCCCCGACCGACGACGAGGCCGCAAAAATGAAAAAGGGTGCGTTGCTGGCCTGCATCATGGCCCCGTACCAGAATGCAAACCTGATTGCCGCACTGGCCAAACAGGGCGTCGATGTCTTTTCGATGGAGCTGGTCCCGCGTATCACCCGGGCGCAAGCGATGGACGTTTTGTCGTCCCAATCGAACCTGGCGGGGTATAAGGCCGTTCTGGATGCTACCGAACATTTCAACCGCGCCTTCCCCATGATGATGACCGCTGCGGGCACCGTGCCCCCGGCCCGCGTCTTTATTATGGGCGTTGGCGTTGCCGGGTTGCAGGCGATTGCCACCGCCAAACGTCTGGGCGCCATCGTATCCGCCACCGACGTGCGTGCGGCGACGAAGGAACAGGTGCAATCGCTCGGCGCATCCTTCGTGATGGTTGAAGATGACGAATCCAAAGCCGCCGAAACCGCCGGCGGATACGCCAAAGAAATGTCCGATGCGTACAAGGCGAAACAAGCGGCCCTGATCGCCGAAACAATCGCGAAGCAGGACATTGTGATTACCACCGCGCTGATCCCTGGCCGCAAAGCCCCAACACTGGTCACCGCCGCCATGGTGAAAACCATGAAACCGGGATCGGTGATTGTTGATCTGGCCGTGGAGCAAGGCGGAAACTGCGAACTGTCGAAAGTCGGCGAAGTGGTCGACGTTGATGGCGTGAAAATTATTGGCCACCGCAACGTGCCCAGCCGCCTGTCCGCCAATGCTTCGGCCCTGTATGCGAAAAACCTGCTGAACCTGCTCGGCCTTGTCTTGAATAAAGACGGCGCGAAGGACATTCCGTGGGATGACGATATTATCAAGGGCGTCGCCCTGACCCGTGACGGTGCACTGATCCACCCGCAATTTGGCGGACCAGCACCAGCACCAAAAGAACAACCGACAGAGAAGGCAGCCGCACAATGACCAGCGAAACCCAAACTGACATCAGCACCAGTGCCGTCGATCTGGCCAACGCCGCCCGCGCACTGGCCGATCAGGCCGCCACACTGGCCATGCAGGCCGGACAAAGTATTTCCGACAGCGGCGCAGCCCATGGCGGTGATGCGTTTCTGGTCACCGGGCTGACCGTGTTCGTTCTCGCCTGCTTCGTCGGATATTACGTGGTGTGGAAGGTGACACCCGCGCTGCACTCGCCATTGATGGGCATTACCAATGCGATTTCATCGGTGATCATCGTCGGCGCGTTGATCGCCGCGGGCCCGTCCGATTTTTCGTTTTCAAAAATCCTTGGTTTTCTGGCCGTGATGCTGGCCTCCGTCAACATCTTTGGCGGTTTCATCATCACGCGGCGCATGTTGCATATGTTCAAGAAAAAGGGAGCATAAAAAATGAACATGAAACCGCACCCGTCCAAACCGATGGACATCACCATCGAATATACCGGCCCCATCAACGGCTATGCGTTGTGGGAGAAGAAAAGCTCCCTCAGCAATGCGTTTAACTCCATCTCCGGTATTCTGGCCCGCCATGGCGCGACCATTTACAAGGATAGCTGGTCCATCCACGACCCGATTGCGGATGGATCTGTGCCGACCGCGAATGTCCGCGCCCTGTTGTTCGAACTGCGCCCGCTGGGCTTTATCGTCAAACGCGGCTGATACACACGAAACACCCTGTTTTAGGAATAGATAAAAATGGCCTCGCTTGCCCCCCTCTTCTACCTGATCGCGTCCGTCTGCTTCATCATGGCGTTGCGCGGATTATCCAGCCCGGAAAGCGCACGCCGCGGCGTCGTTTACGGCATGGTGGGCATGGCGCTGGCCGTGGCAACCACATTGATGATGCCGGGCGTGGTCTCTTACTTCTGGATTATCCCGGCGATCGCCATTGGCGGATCCATCGGCACAGGCATCGCCCTAAAAATCCAGATGACCGCGTTGCCGCAATTGATGGCGGCGTTCCACTCGCTGGTGGGTCTGGCGGCTGTATTCGTGGCCTCTGCCGCGTTTACAAATCCGGAGGCTTATAATATCGGCCAATCCGGGGCGATCCGCCTGAACAGCCTGATTGAAATGGCGCTGGGCACGGCGATTGGTGCGGTAACCTTTACCGGGTCCATTATCGCATGGGGCAAATTACAGGGCACGATTTCCGGCAAGCCGCTGACCTTCCCCGGTCAGCATAAACTGAACGCCTTGCTGGGCTGTTTGTTGCTGTTCTTCATTATCATGCTGTGCGCAACGCAAAGCGGCCTCTGGTTTATGGCCATCGTTGTGCTGGCCCTGGCGCTGGGCGTTTTGATGATCGTCCCGATCGGCGGCGCGGATATGCCGGTGATCGTGTCGATGCTGAACTCCTATTCCGGCTGGGCGGCGGCGGGCATTGGCTTTACCCTGCATAACAACCTGCTGATCATCGTCGGCGCGCTGGTGGGGGCATCGGGTGCGATCCTGTCTTATATCATGTGCAAGGGCATGAACCGGTCTTTCCTGAACGTTCTGCTGGGCGGCTTTGGCAATGACGCATCGGCGTCCGGCGGCCCGGCATCGGATGCGGGTGATCGCCCGGTCAAAATCGGATCCGCCGATGATGCGGCCTATATCATGAAAAACGCCTCCAGCGTGATCGTGGTTCCGGGATACGGCATGGCCGTGGCCCAGGCCCAGCACGCGCTGCGCGAAATGGCCGACATTCTGAAGAAAGAAGGCGTCAGCGTAAAATACGCCATCCACCCCGTTGCGGGCCGCATGCCCGGCCACATGAACGTGTTGCTGGCCGAAGCCAACGTACCGTATGACGAGGTGTTCGAGCTGGAAGACATCAATCGCGATTTCGCGCAAACCGACGTCGTCTACGTCATCGGGGCCAACGACATTACAAACCCGGCCGCAAAAACCGACCCGACATCACCGATTTACGGCATGCCCATTCTGGACGTGGCCAAGGCGAAAACGGTGCTGTTCGTCAAACGCTCCCTCGGTTCCGGTTACGCCGGTGTGGACAACCCGATGTTCTATCAGGACAACACCATGATGCTGCTGGGCGATGCCAAGGCCATGACGGAAAGCATTGTGAAGGGGCTGGAAGATTAAGTCCTTATAGAAAAACCACAAAAATACACCAAATGGGGCGCAAAAATCACATTTTGCGCCCCATTTTTGCCCCTTTCGGCCGCGAGAATGAGAGCATAAGGTTTTTAACCGTCGGATCATCAATCGGAGTGGGATCAATGAAAAATATCAAATTATACGTTCTGGGTACTGTTCTGGTCAGCGCACTGAGTGTGCCTGTGTCTGTGCGCGCCGAAAATGTCGCGGACAACGCCGCCAATGATGCGATGAAACGCCCGCCTGCTGGCGAACGCATGATCGAAGCCCTGGACACCGATAAATCCGGCGATGTGTCGCTGGAAGAATTTCAGGCCAAGCACGCTGAACAATTCAAAACCATGGACGCCAACAATGATGGCAAATTGACCAAGGATGAGATTGGCAAAGCCCACGAGCAGCGCAAAGCCAAGATGAAAGAGCGCATGCACGAAAAGCGCGAGCAGATGAAAGAGAAAGCAGCGAAAGAAGCGGCCCCGGCAGAAGAAGCGCCGAAAGCCGAGTAAGCACAAACCGTTCCCCGCACGGATTTGTTTTTGGGTCTGTTCCTCCTCCCCCGTTGGTGGCCCTGTCACAAAACAATCCGTGAACCCGAACCCCGGATCAGTGTCCCCCCTGATCCGGGGGTTTTTTTAATACGGACTTCGCACCGCAAAACCCCGAAAACTTGACAATTTCGCCTATTTTCATAACAATGAAACCAAGTTTTAAGGCCCGCCCTGCTAAAACAAGGGCATCACAAAAAAACAGGCCATAAACAGGGATTAACCCGGACAGAGTCACCGGGTTCTGCGTGGGGGAAATATATGCCGGCAATCCGGAGTCTGACCGACAGTTTCAATCGCGTAAGCATGCCGCCCGAGGGCTGGCACGAAGCCATGTTCGTCAACGCGGACAATCAGCGCATTCGTTATGCACAAATCCCCGCCCATACGGCCCCCGGTGAATCGCCACGCGGTACCGTCGTGTTGACACATGGCTATGGTGAGTTTGTTGATCTGTATTACGAAGCGATCAAGGAATATCAGGCGCAGGGGTTCAATGTCTGGGCCATGGATTGGCAGGGCTTTGGCGGATCCGACCGCGACAATCCCGACAAACCGCATCTGGTCGACGCACAGGGCATGAATCAACACGTGCGCGATCTGAACCAATTTGTTCGTAACGTTGTCCAGCACGATAAAAATACACCCCTGATCATGTCGACCCATTCCATGGGCGGGCACCCCGGCATGCTGTATCTGCAACGCCATCCCGGCGTTTTTGACGCCGCAGTGATGAGCGCGCCGATGTTTGACATTCACCGCCTGGGAGCCGGGCCATGGGCGCGCCCGCTGGTACACGCGATTTTTAACGCCGCATCCCATATCGGTTTACAAGATCGCCCCGTCCCCGCATTGGAAGGCGTTTTGGCCAAAGTCGGGCAATGGCGTGAGGAAGATGGGCGCCGCACCGTCGGCATGCACAATTTGCGCGAAGTGTGGAGCAACGCCGTGCGGGCCAATGCCCCGGAACACAATATCGCACGCCCCAGTTTTGGATGGATCAATTCCGTTTATGACACCGTGAAGGAATTGAATGACCCCACAAATTTGCGCAAGGTCACCATTCCCGTCCTGATCGGCAGCGCCGGGCACGAAACGCTGGTTGATAATGGGGCACATGCCCGTGCGGCGGCAGCCCTGCCCAACGCAAAGCACATCACCCTGCCCACGGCGGGACACAGCCTGTGGCTTCAGGATGAGCCGAATTATACCCGTTGGGCATCCAGCGTGAATGGATTCCTGGAGGCGACCGTGCATGATTTTTACAATCGCCGCAACGCACCAACGCCCGCGCCGCCCCCAGATCCGGCCCAGATCGTGACACGGGCCCCGCAAGCCGCGCCAAACGCCGCATAAAAGACCATAAAAACCAGGGAGACGGGGCCTTCCTCCTTGCATAAGGGACAGGGCCGATTTACCCTTCTGAGTTGTCACATTTTGGGCCTTAGCATCAGACCATGGACCGTAAAACAGATCATCCCGATCTTAATCCCCGCTTCCTGCAACCCGATGGGTGGCGGTGGCATAATTTTACGAATCCGCAAGGCCGCACCCTGCGCTTTGGCACGGTCAGCCCGCGTGACAAAATTCCGGATGCGGTCGTCGTCTGCCTGCCTGGCTTATCCGAATTTGGTGAGAAATATTTTGAACTGGCCCACGACATGCTGGACCGCAATCTGGCCTTCTGGGTTCTGGATTGGCAGGGGCAGGGAAAATCCCACCGCCATCTAAACAATAAACACCGTCGCTACTCCACCGGCTTTGACGATGATGTCGCCGATTTGCATTTCTTCCTGAACGAGTACGTGAAACACGCCGCGGTTCAGCCGGACGTGGGCCGCATTCCGCTGGTCATGCTCGCCCATTCTATGGGCGGGAATATCGGCCTGCGCTATCTGTCACATCATCAGGATATGTTTGCCTGTGCCGCGTTTTCGGCCCCGATGCTGGGGATACAGGCCCTGAACATCATGCCACAGCGCGTGCACCTGCTGCTGACGGGATTGTTTAATGAAATTGCCGGGACACAGTATGTTTTCGGCGGTAAAGACTGGTCCCCGGTCGAACGCGATGACCCGAAACGCAACATTTTTTCATCCCACCCGGGCCGAGCCGCCATTCACAACGCATGGAGCCGGTTTGACCCCGCGTTACAGGTTGGAAACGTCACGTTCCGTTGGTTGTATGAAGCGGCCCGGTCCTGTGCCCTGCTGCAACAGAAAAACATCCTGGAAGATATTCATACGCCCTGTTTCCTGGCCTGCGCCCAAAATGAAAAACTGGTCGACAACCGCGCCACACACAAGGCCGCCGCACGCATGCCCCATGCAAAGGTGATGGATCTGCAGGAATCTTTGCATGAAATCCTGATGGAACGCGACCCGATCCGGAATGCCTTCCTCAACGGTTTTGACGAATTATTACAGCACAACAAAATCCGTACACAACGCACGCCCTTTTAAAAACAAGAAGAACAATAAATGGAGTCAACCATGACCACCCCGATCGACAAAAAAGCCCAGCGCGAAGTGCGCCTGAGCGATCGCATTCTGTATGCGCTGGAACTGGCGCTGGAGCAGGAAGATGTACAGGTCGCCGATATGCTGACCCGCGCGTTGGAAATGTCGATGACCCGCAACACGGGCGGCGGTGAATTCGTTGAACGCCGTGATTACCCGGCCGAGATTGAAGAAGCCATGCGCAAACTGCATGCGCTGAAGGCCCGCAAGGGCGTCGCAGGACATTAAGGTTTACAGCCCCGCAATCAATTCCGCCCATTCGGCTTCGGTCAGGACATTCACGCCCAATTCACGGGCCTTGGCCAGTTTCGACCCGGCATCTTCACCCGCAACGACGTAATCCGTTTTTTTCGATACGGACCCCGCAACCTTGGCCCCCAGCGATTCCGCGCGGGCCTTGGCCTCGTTCCGTGTCATGGTGACCAATGTGCCGGTAAAGACCACGGTTTTCCCTGCCACGGGGCTGTCCCCCACCTGTGGCGCAACATAGGGCTCGATGGTCAACTGGGCCAGAAGATCATCAACGATGGCATGGTTGTTCTTGTCGTTGAAGAAACGAATGAGATCCTCGGCCACGCTGGGGCCGACATCCTCCACACGCAACAAATCGGCCACTGCATCCGATTCCGGATCATACGCTGCCCGCATCGCGTCATACACCGCATCAAACGTGCCATAATGCGCGGCCAGACGTTTGGCTGTGGCCTGCCCCACTTGGCGGATACCGAGGGCATAGATAAAACGATCCAACGGAATGGTCCGGCGTGCGTCAATCGCATCGAACAATTTCTTCGCCGATTGATCCCCCCACCCCATGCGGGCGCGAATGGGCGTCAGACTGCCGCGATCGCGTTCCTGCAGGGTAAAAATATCCGCTGGCGCTCGAACCAGACCATCATCCCAGAATTCACGAATGATTTTATCGCCCAGCCCTTCGATATCGAACGCATCGCGGGATACGAAATGTTTCAATCGTTCCACCGCCTGCGCCGGACAGATCATACCGCCCGTGCAACGGCGCGCCACTTCCCCTTCGGGACGAACGGCGGGGGAACCACAGGCCGGGCAGATTTGCGGGAATTCGTATGGCTTCGCGTTTTTTTCACGCTTATCCATCACCACGCTGACCACCTGCGGGATTACATCGCCTGCGCGTTGAATCACCACATGGTCGCCAATACGCACATCCTTGCGCGCGATTTCATCTTCGTTGTGCAGGGTGGCGTTGGACACGACGACACCGCCGACCGTGACAGGTTCCAACCGCGCCACGGGCGTCAACGCCCCCGTCCGGCCCACCTGAATATCAATGCCATGCACAATGGTCACGGCCTGTTCCGCCGGGAATTTATGGGCGATGGCCCAACGCGGCGCACGCGACACGAACCCGAGGCGGGACTGCAAATCAAGGCGGTCCACCTTGTACACCACGCCGTCAATATCGTAATCCAGATCCGGGCGCAGATTCATGACCTTGGTATAATATTCAAGAATCTGTTCCGTGGTTTCGCACAATTGCGCCGGTTCCGCCTCGGCAAAGCCCATTGCCACCAATGCCTTGCGAATACCCCATTGTGTATCGGCAATTGGCGCAGATATATCCCCCAGCGCATAGCCAAAAAATCGCAACGGACGCGCGGCGGTAATGGATGAATCCAGCTGCCGCACACTGCCCGCCGCCGCGTTGCGCGGGTTGGCGAAGACGGGTTTCCCCTGTTCTTCCTGTCGCGCATTCAACGCCATAAATTCATCACGGCGCATATAGATTTCACCGCGCACTTCCAACACATCCGGCACGGTGCCCTTCAATGTTTGCGGCACATCGCGGATGGTGCGGACATTGGCGGTAATATCCTCGCCCTCGGCCCCGTCACCACGTGTTGCGGCCTGCACCAGAACACCGTTTTCATAGCGCAGGGAACAGGACAACCCGTCAATCTTCGGCTCCGCCACCACGGCGATTGTGTCGCTGAAATTCAGGAAACGGCGCACACGATCGATAAAATCGGTCACATCCTGATCTTCGAACGCATTGCCCAGCGATAACATGGGAACACTGTGGCGGATCTTTTTAAATCCGGCGGCGACCGGGGCACCGACCTTGTCTAAATCTTTTTTGGATGCGATTTCCGGATATTGCGCGGCAATATCAAAAAACCGTTTTTTCATCCGGTCATATTCAGCATCGGAAATATCCGGCGCATCGTTCTGGTGATAGGCAATGTCGTGCCGTTCCAGCTCTTTCACCAGATTTTTATATTCTGCGATAATTTCGGGTGGGGTGTTGAAAAGGGAGTTATTCACAATACACCCCCTTCGTCATACCGGCGAAGGCCGGTATCCATAGGATAGATTGAATGGACCCCGGCCTTCGCCGGGGTGACGGTTAGAGTTTTCATTACCCCGCCTTCGCTTCCAGCAATCGATCCGCGGCCGCGCGGGCTTCGGTGGTGATGGTGGCGCCGGACAACATGCGGGCAATTTCTTCGCGGCGTTCGGCCAACTCATCCAGCGGAATGATTTTCGTGGTCAAATCCGCTCCGCCCGACTTCATCACGATCAAATGATGGTTGGCGCGCGCGGCCACCTGTGGCGAATGGGTGACGACCAGAATTTGTTTCTGCCCCGACAGGCGGGCCAAACGTTCACCCACGGCATCCGCCGTCGATCCGCCAATCCCCGTATCCACCTCGTCAAAAATCAGCGTATGAGCGGCACCCGTATCGGCCATCACAACCTTCAGCGCCAGCATAAAGCGCGCCATTTCACCGCCCGATGCAATTTTATTCAACGGCCCCGGATCAGACCCCGGATTGGTGGCGACCAGAAACTGCACCCGGTCCATACCCGTCGGGCCCCAGAGTGTTTCATCATCCACCGCATCCACACGCGTAAAGAACCGCGCCTTGTCCAATTTCAACGGCGGCAATTCGGCGGCAACCAACGTATCCATTTTCTTGGCGGCCTTAATACGGGCATCGGAAATTTTCTGGGCCGCAGCTTTATATTCTGCGCGCGCGCCTTCCACCGCCTTCATCAGGCCAGACAGAATATCATCGGTCCGATCGGCCAGACGCAATTTATCGGTCATCTCGGTATGCAAACGCGGCAAATCATCCGGGCGGCACCCGAATTTACGCGCCGCCCCGCGCAGGGCATAAAGGCGATCTTCCGCCGCTTCCAACGACATGTCGCCATCGCTTAAAGATGACGTCATGGATTCAATATCGCGCACGGCATCCTGCAGCGCGCTGGCAGCATTATCCAACGCGGCCAGAACCGGATCAATGGAGGCCGGAGCCTTGTCCCCAATACGCGTGACCACACGGGCGGCGGCGGCAATCCGCATTTCCGCGCCGTCATCGGAACTGATGGCCTGCCACGCTTCGTCCAACGCGCTGAGTACGTGCGCCTTATGCTTCATGGTTTCACGGATAGTCAGGAGAGCATCTTCCTCCCCTTCTTCGGGATTCAGCTTGTCCAGCTCGGCAACGGCATGGCGTAAATATTCTTCTTCCGCACGGGCTTTTTCGGCTTCGACCTGTGCCGTCTTTAACGCCGCGCGGGCATCGGACCACGCATTCCATTGCCGGTTCAAGGCCCGCACATCGTTATGCAACCCGGCATAATCATCCAGCAAATCGCGGTGCGTTGTCGGGTCCAGCAGGCCGTGCGTATCAAACTGGCCATGGATTTCCACCAATTGGTCGCCCACCTGTTTCAACAGGCCAACACCCACGGGCTGGTCATTGATAAAGGCCCGGCTGCGCCCATCGGCCCCCAGCACACGGCGCAGGATCAGCGTGTCATCGCCCGCAATGCCCTGTTCGTTCAACAGCGTTAAAACAGAATGTTTGGAATCAATGTGAAATTCGGCGGTGACGCTGGCTTGATCCTGCCCTTTTCGGACCAGACCGGAATCGCTGCGCGCGCCCAAGGCAAGACCGAGCGAGTCGAGAAGGATGGATTTCCCCGCCCCCGTTTCACCGGTCAGCGCGCAAAAGCCATGGTCAAACCCGACCGTCAGCTGGTCGATCAAAACAATATTGCGGATGGTCAGCGTGACGAGCATTCACCAACCCCAGATGCATCAGTTCGGTTTAAACAGGGAATCGACCGTACGATCAACGAAGCCGCGTTCGTCCATAATCTTCTGACGCATCGCGGGGTCAAGCAATTCATACGTATCTTCATACCACGAGCTGCCCGGATAGTTGTAGCCGAGAACAGCCGCCACGCGCGTGGCCTCATCCGTCAGGCCCAGCGTGATATAGGCCTCGACCAGACGGTGCAGCGCCTCGGGCACGTGGGTGGTGGTTTGGTAATCCCGTACGACAACACGGAAACGATTGATGGAGGCGTTGATTTCGCCGCGGGTCAGGTAATAACGCCCGATTTCCATTTCCTTGCCAGCCAAGTGATCCAGCGTCAGATCGCGTTTCAGGATGGCATCACGTGTGTAACGGCTGTCCGGGAAACGGCGGATCAACGTGTCAAAGGCCTTCAATGCCTCATCCGTCATATACTGGTCGCGGGCCACGTCACTGATTTGTTCATAGAAGCACAGGGATTTGAGATACAAGGCGTAATCAATGTCCTTGTGCCCCGGGTGCAGTTCAACGAACCGGTCCAGCGACAGGATGGCTTCGTCATACCGCATGCTTTCATACTGGGCATAAGCCGCCATCAATTCCGCGCGCACGGCCCATTCGGAATACGGGTGCTGGCGCTCAACTTCCTGGAACAGGCGGGTGGCTTCGCGGTAATTCTTGGCATCCATCGCGGCGGCGGCATTGGTGTACAATGTTTCCACCGGCGTATCGACTTCGGTCTTTGTGTCTTCCTTGTTGCCCGTGCTGGAGCACGCAGCCGTAGCCAGCAAAACCGGCACGCACAGGATGGGGAGAATTTTATTCAAACGCTTCATGACACACCCGGTCAAAATCAACGGAAATCCATTGAAATTCATAGCCCGAAGCCCCCCGGATTGAAAGGGGGGACGGGGCAGAAAAGCCCCCTTGTCAACAGGTTGATTTTCAATAAAACCGGGTCCGGGTCCGATGCGGCGGGGTGGCCATATAACGCGGGTCTTCAACCGAACGGTGCCACAGCACATGGTCAATATCCATGACCCGCACGCCCTTGATGGCGCAAATGCGCTCCACCGCCTCAACGGCGCAGGCGCGCAGTTCGATTTCTTCGTCACTGCCCGCGGGGATAAACACCCCGGCGGCAATCCGGGCGGCCAGATCGTCGGACAGCGTCAACACCCCGTCGGTCACCAGCACATGGGGCACGGCATTGTCGGCAAACAGGGTCAGACGGTCCATATCCCCGAACAAGGGGCGGCCATGGCGGACGAAGGCCAGATGCAAATCCGCCGCCGCGATCTGGGCCCGTTTATACAGCGGGATGGCCCGGCCATGATAATTGTGAACATCCTGGAACCCCGGCAATTCGACCAGACGGCACACCAGCCGCGCCGCGTGCCCATCGGCATCCTGCACCAGTTTCAGGAACGATCCATCAAAATGATCGCGGACAAAGGTCCCCAGTTCGTTCAGGGCGGCGGCGAACAACACCGCCACCTCCGTCCCTACCGTGCGATGGGGCAGACCGAACATGCGGTGACAATCCAAAACACTTAAATTCGCCATGGTGGCCGCATCCATCGGCCCCTGACTGTCAAAATGGTATTTCAACGCGGTGGACACGGTGTAGTAAATGGAATGGTCGCGCAGACGCCACCCCTCCTCTACCAATGCCGCTTCATACCCCGATCCAAAATTGATTGCCTCCAGCGCCATGATATAGGCGGCCAGAGATTCCAGATCGTTGCTGTCGTAATGGTAATCGAGATCGAGAACATTATTCGGCGCGCGCGGCGATAATGTTTGCGCATAATCCCGCAAGACCCAGTCATTGATCGTCACATGTTGCGCATGATCGGCAACGAAGCGGCAGCCTTCACGCACACGGCCAAAAACATCGCAAGGCACGCCCGCATTATTCAATACGCTCTGGTTCGTTTTTTTTCGAAAGGGCCACATAGAGGTTCTACTTCGTATCGTATTGACGAAAACGCGATAAAAAACACGCCCCAAGCCCATCGTCAAGAGAGTCTTGAAGTACGTCGCATAACATCTTGTTTTTCATGGAAATCAAAGCCCGGCGCGATTGCGAAACGATCCGCACCGGAACATGTTTTTAGGATCAGGCAATCGCCACGGAACCAACACGCGCATCATCCGGAACGGCGGACAACACACCATCATTCATCGCATCATATTCGACGAACAAATCGACCGGAACCCAGGCCCCCGGCGTGGAAAACAGAACGTGCAGGATCTGATTGTTCAGGGCATGACCAGCCTTGAACCCGTCATATTCCCCGATGATCGGGCCACCGGCCAGATACAAATCACCGATCGCGTCCAACAATTTGTGACGGATGAATTCATCCGCAAACCGCAGGCCGCCATCATTCATAACGCCCGCGTCATTCAACACGATTGCGTTATCCAGCGAACCGCCGCGTGCCAAACCTGCTGCGCGCAGGGCCTCGACTTCCTGTACGAAGCCAAAGGTGCGGGCATCGGCAATATCGTGACGGAAATTGCCGTTGACCAGACGCGTTTGGTACGTCTGGTGCCCGATGGACGGGTGGTTAAAATCAATGGCGCCGCCGAACACGGCCCCGTTGGACGGGCGCAGACGCACGACCTTGTCGCCGTCACGCACTTCGACTTCTTTCAATACGCGGATGGCGCGGCGCGGGGCTTCCTGCGCCTTCGTTCCGACGGAGTCGATCAAGGCCACGAACGGTGCGGACGAACCATCCATCACCGGAATTTCCGGGCCGTTCAGTTCGATCAGCGCGTTATCCACGCCGCAACCACGCAAAGCAGCCATCAAATGTTCGATTGTTCCAACGCTGGCGCCGTTTTTATTGGCGACCACCGTGCACATGCGCGTATCGACCACATGATCCCAGCGGGCGGGAATGCGGTTATCACCGTTCGTCACATCGGTCCGAACAAACACAATGCCATGATCCGCCCCAGCCGGGTTGATCACCATGGTGACATCGGCCCCGGAATGAAGGCCCACACCAACGCATTGTACGGATGATTTCAAAGTCTGTTGCATACGCGTATTACACCACCGGAAGGCCCGGCCCATTGGAAAGAGAGATCTCGTAAAGTGACTATATAAGACTCTGATTTTCCAAAACAAATCACGCTTTATTGCGGTTTGTTACAAACGCTAACGCATTGATTTTAATAGACCAAACCCCAACCACCCTCCCAACAAAAAAAGAGGGGGTTGGATAAACCAACCCCCTTGGAAGGAGAGGCCAACGCCCCTGATGAAATCAGGGATTAATTGGCCTGGCGACGTAAGAAAGCCGGAATATCCAGGTCTTCATCATTTTGCAGACCCGGCTTGGTGGCTACTGGCGCATCGATGGCCAGTGCCTGCTGAACCGGAGCATGGTGCCCGGCGCGCAGACCACCCGCATTGGTGTGGTTTTCGCCAGCATGCGGAGCGGCTTGTTCACGAACATCCAGCACGTCCTCTTCTTCGTGGCGGCGTGTAAACCGCTCGAAAATGGACGGGGTGCGTTTTTTCGGCTGGGCCGCCTGTTGCGTTGCCACGGATGGCGGACGCAGGGTCAGACCAGAGGGTTGTACCGGAGCTTCGACCGTGCGGTGCATCGGTGCGGGAGCGCCATAGGACACAACATCCGGCTGGCGTTCCGGTTCAACGGCACGCGGCGGGATAAAGGATTCACCGTAACGGCTGCCGCGCATCGAGTCTTGCGTTGGGCGGGTTACCGGTTGCGGTGCGGCTTGCTGCTCATACTGATGATAGTACGATTGCTGAGCCTGAACGGTTTCCTGGACCTGAACCTGCACTTGGGCTTGTTCCTGCACATAGGCCCGAACCGGAGCCACTTCAACGGCCTGCTGTTCAAACATGTCCATTTCAACGGATTGGTCCATCTTGCGCGCAGCGGAACCAACCATTGAACCGGAAACAGCCGACGTTGCCGCCGTGCGAACCGGAGCCGATACAGCGGAATGCGTCGTCGTTGGGCGAACCGGCGCGGACGTTTGTGCCGGAGCCGTTACCTTTGCAGCCGGAGCCACAACAGCATCAGCCGGACGCGCGGTGCGATCAACGCGGCGTTCCGCCTGTTGTGCGCTGGTCAGCGCGTTCAGAACCGTGTTGGTTACGTTTTTTGGGCCACGTGATTTGGCAACAGCCTCAACATCGATACCCGTTGCGAAAACGGATACGCGCATCACGCCATCCAATGTGCCATCGAACGTCGAACCGAAGATGATATTGGCATTCGGGTCAACTTCGTCACGGATGCGGTTACAGGCCTCGTCCACTTCGAACAGGGTCATGTCGTAACCGCCGGTCACGTTGATGATCACGCCATGGGCGCCCTTCATCGATACGTCGTCCAGCAACGGGTTGTTGATGGCGGCTTCGGCGGCCTCAACGGCACGGCGTTCGCCAGTGGCTTCGCCCGTCCCCATCATCGCCTTGCCCATTTCCATCATCGCGGTGCGGATGTCGGCAAAGTCCAGGTTGATCATACCCGGCATAACCATCAGATCGGTCACACCGCGTACGCCGGATTGCAAAACGCCGTCCGCCATTTTGAAGGCATCGGCAAAGGTGGTTTTTTCGTTCGCAACGCGGAACAGATTCTGGTTCGGAATGACGATCAGCGTGTCGACATAGTCTTGCATCTCAGCAATACCAGCCTCGGCCATCTTCATGCGCAGGGCGCCTTCGAAATGGAACGGCTTGGTCACAACACCGATGGTCAGAATGCCCTTGTCGCGGCACGCCTTCGCGATAACGGGTGCAGCGCCCGTTCCCGTACCACCGCCCATACCGGCCGTGATGAAGGCCATGTTCGCGCCATCCAGGAAGCGCAGAACATCATCCAGAGATTCTTCAGCCGCAGCGCCACCGACTTCCGGTCGCGCACCCGCGCCCAGACCGCCGGTTACGGCCATACCCAACTGAACCTTGTTTTCACACAGGGAACCATCGAGCGCTTGCGCATCGGTATTGCAGACCACGAACTCCACACCCTCCAGGCCGGAGGTGATCATATTATTGACGGCATTGCCGCCCGCGCCGCCGACACCGACGACCGTAATTTTCGGAGACAATTTCTTAACCTCTTTGTGCTGCATTCTTACATTGATCATTTGGAAAGGACCTCCGTGGACGCGGTGGAGTTGACTACTCGTGATTCTATGGGGGATGATTCGCCTTTAAAAGAGCCTTCGCGCCACAGAAGCGCGGAAAAGCCCAGAAATACGCGCCATTTCCCCCGTTTAATTTATTGTTTTTCAGATGAGGACGAACCGCTAAGTGATTCATCCGACTCAAGACTTTCCCAGTGTGGCAAACCCACCTTGATTCGGAAAGAGTCACACAACGTTTTCCTGTGGATAAATATTGATTCTGTGCATGGATTCAATACGATTCGTCCACAGGCATCAGGGGATGAAGGACGGGATAACCATGGGGATGATCAGGAAACGCCGACAGCACAGGTGTTTTAGGGCGCAATCCCGTACAACGTGGCCCAAAATTCGGCGCGCGGATTGCGGTGATGGCGTTCAAATTCACGACGCCGCTGGGCCGCATCCGCATCGATGAAAATTTCCGGGTCAAAGGTCACAACCTGTCCCGTTGGTAGAATGCCGACATTCTGGGGTTCGGAATCATAATCAAACCAGTCGCGCGGATAGGCTTTGTTCGTCCCCCACGACAGATCCAGAATGGCATTGGTATAGGCACGATCACCCCTCGCACCCACACGTTCGGGCAAGCGCGTCAGCGGCACCACCTCGGGCAGCATTTCAATGCGCACCTGATCAAAATCATCCAACATATTCTGGTTACTGACAAAAGCCTGCAACACAGTTGGATGAACGGGGCGCAGTTGGCGGCAATTATGATCAGCCTCAACCCGAACAACGCGCATTTCACCGCTGGCCCCATGCCGCGCACGAAACGCCACGGCGCGCCCACCATTCCCCAGATAGGATAAATCGGTATAGCCCTGATCGGCGACAAAGTCGGCCATGCGTTTTTGCACAGCATCGGGCATTGGACCCCACGCCCGCATCGCCAAATTCCCACCTAGATTACAATAGGCAGGCGCCAATTGATTCAAAGCATTAAATGCATCGCTTAACGTGGCATAGCGGGTTGCGGGAACATCGTTCGTGGGTTGCCAGATCGCATCGTGATTGACCATGCCATCCGCATGATAGCTGGCACGCGCCTGTGCGCGCAGCCATTCGATCCGCCCACTCCATGTCCGTATATTGGGTTTTGCCATAGGGGTGGTTATAGCGGGTTTATCCCACCCCAACCACCGGATTTTACCAGTTTTCCCGCAGCCAGAGGCGCACGCGGTCGAACAGATTGCCCGGTTCCGCCTGTGCCATGATGGCGGCAGGCATTTCATCGGCATGTTCGGAAATAAAGGTCAAAAGCCCCGCCGTCGTGGCAAAGGCCGGGCCGCTGACCGCTTCGGGCAAGGCCCCAACGCGCAAGGGGCGCCCCAAGCGCACTTGTTTATCCAGCACATGCTGACCGAGATCGCGCAGCCCCGGCAACTGGCTGGCCCCGCCGGTCAACACCACACGGCGGCCGATGGCCGAACCCAGCCCGGAATCATCCAGACGCGCCCGCACCAATTCAAAAATTTCTTCCAGACGCGGCTGGATAATCCCGACCAGCAAAGAACGCGGGACATGGTTGGGCGCAACATCCGGGTCTTCGCCGATTTGCGGCACGTCGATCAGTTCGCTTTCATCCGTGGACGACGCCATGGCCGAGCCATAGAGGGTTTTCAACCGCTCCGCCGCCGCCATGGTGGTGGTCAGACCGCGGGCCACATCACTGGTGACATGCTGGCCACCGACGGGAATAGAGTCGGCATAAATCATTGATCCGCCTTGGAATACGGCCAACGACGTCACGCCCCCGCCCATATCGATCACAGTGCAGCCCAGATCCATTTCATCTTCGACCAGACTGGCCAGACCAGCGGCGTAGGACGACAGGCACATCGCCGTTATGTCCAGATGCGAGCGTTCAATGCAGGTTGCAATATTGCGCAGCGCCCCGGTATCCCCCGTGACCAGATGGATATGGGCCTGCATTTTTTGCGTAAACAACCCGCGCGGATCGCGCACGCCGCCATGCCCATCAACGGTAAATCCCGTCGCAATCGTGTGGACCAGTTCGTGATCGGTGCTGAGCGCCTGCGTTTGTGCGCGGGCCAGCGCGCGGCGGATATCATGGTCCGTGACCTCATGCCCCAGAACGTCGATATCAACACCAAAGGAATGCGATTGCGCGTGAATGCCGGGCACGTTGATAACAACTTCGCGCAAGGGATAACCCTTGATCGTCTGCGCCGCCATGTGTTCGGCCGCGTTCACCGCCTGACGGATGGAGGCCTCGGCGGCCTCCAGATCAATAACGGTACCGCCCTTGATCCCGTTCGACGCCTGATGGCCGATGCCCAAAACTTCGAACCCGCCTTCATCATCAATAATGCGCGCGATAAAGCATGCGATCTTGCTGCTGCCAATATCCAGCGCAGCGAGGACGGAGCCCTTTGGTTTTGGTTTGTGTTTCATAAGCTTATACGCCGTTCATACCCTTAAATATCATTCTCGCCAGACAGGCTGAAACTGGCTTTATATTCCTGTACACGCCCCGGCGCGGTGCGCACGGTGATGCGATTGCCTTCACGCAAATCAACAATCGTGATGTCTTTTTTCAGCAGACCATCTTCGGCATCGGCTTTGGCCAGACGGGACAGCGCCAATGCCACATCCCCCTCCGGCAGACGGACAACAACACCATTTTTCATTTTCAAATCCCAGCGACGCTCGCCCACCCATGTGATGGCCTCCACCTGATCGCGGATATCGGGCTCACCGCCCAGCAAAGAAATCAGCGGAGCCGCATGGAACGGCGCGTCTTCGCCCACAATCAAGGGCAGATCGCGGAATTTCGCCAGATTTGTTTCGGCCAGAACGGCGCCCTTACCATCAACCAGACGAATTTTCCCCTGATGTTGCCACAACGCCAGCGGCGCACGTTCGGTCAAACGCACATAAATCGTATCGGGCAAACGGCGTTCCACGTGGGCGCTTTCCACCCAGGACACGCGTTCCAGTTGGGTTTTCACAGCGGCCGGGTCAAACGCCATAATCGGGTCGCCCCGGCGCACATTAATCAGCCCCAGCAAAACATCCGGGTCCGCATTCACGCGGCCTTCGACCAAAACATTCTGTACAGCATAACCCGCTTCGGCGGCAGAGGATTGAAAGGCCTGTTCGGCATTATCGATCGTGCGCGTCACCGTGCCGGACATCCACAGCCAAGCACCACCCCACGCGCTGGTCACGACCAACGCGGTGATAAAACCAAAACGGCGTAACGCGTTAATTATGCGCGTTTTTTTTGCGTTGCGGCTGCGCCGTCCGAGGACGGAGCTGCGGCGTGCGCCGTTTGATTTGCCTGATCGAGAGCGTGGCATCGGGCATTCTCCACAAGGTGGGCACAAAGTTCGGCAAAGGTTTTGCCGTTGCGAATAACCTGGGACGGACCGATGGATTCAGCCGTGCATCCAGGTTGGGTGTTAATTTCGAGGAAGCACAATCCCGTTGCACCCGCCTTTGAATCGTCATAGCGGAAATCACAGCGGGCCAGCCCTTCGCACCCGAGAACATCGTAGACACGCTTCGCGTAGTCAAGCGCCGTGTTGTAAACATCATCCGGCACGGGGGCCGGCATGACGTAGGATGTACGGGTGTCGTGGTATTTGGCTTCGTAATCAAAGAAACGGGTTTGGGATACAATTTCGGTCACAGCCTGGGCCACGCCGTCCAGAACGGCCACGGTCAATTCGCGGCCCGGAATATAGCGTTCAACCAGAACGGTTTCACCGTAAACCCAGCTATCCGCATCCAGCGGCGGATGATTGTCGTTTTCCAGCACGATGCGCACGCCCACGCTGGAGCCTTCGTTCGTCGGCTTCACAACATACGGCGCATCCATGACTTTGCCGGACAGCACTTCATCCTTCGTCGCGACGCGACCTTCGGCCACTGGCACGCCAACCGATGCGGCCAAGCGACGGGCAATCGGCTTGTCCATCCCGATGGCGGATGCCAGAACGCCGGAATGGGTGTAAGGAATTTCGAGCATTTCCAAAACGCCCTGAATAACGCCATCTTCGCCGCCGCGGCCATGCAGGTTATTGAAAACCGCATCCGGTTTCGGCGTCAGCGCGGCGATCAGCGCCGGAATATCTTTCTTCACATCAATAACGGTCACGTCATAGCCCGCTTCGATCAGGGCTTTTTCGACGGATTTACCTTTATCCAGAGACACTTGACGCTCGGCAGACCAACCGCCAACCAGCAATGCAACCTTCTTCGCCATGATGAGCCCCTTTCGCTTTCGTGACCTGTTACCATCATTGCAGATGTTGGGGGTCGGGGACAAGCGCCGGATCGGGCAAAACATCACCAATTCGGCGAATTTCCCACCGTAACGTCACACCGGTTTGATCCAGCACACGGCGGCGGATCTCTTCCCCCAGATTTTCCAGATCAGCGGCCGTGGCCGTTCCGGTATTAATCATAAAATTACAGTGCAAATCCGACATCATCGCCCCGCCGATGGTCAGACCCCGGCCGCCCACGCGGTCGATCAATTGCCAGGTCTTCGTTCCCTCCGGCAATCCCGCCGCGGCCAGTTCATCGGCGGATGGGTTGGCGAAGGTTGATCCGCCGGTTTTTTCGCGGATCGGCTGTGTCGTCGCGCGCTTGGTTTTAATGTCGGCAATATGGGCGCGAATGGTGTCGGCATCGCCCGGCGTTCCACGGAACACGGCGTGCGTGAAAATCCAATCCTCTGGCACATCGGTATGGCGGTACGTCATGTGCATATCGGCGAGCGTCAACTGGCGCACGCACCCCGCACGATCCACCGCCGTGGCGCGGACCAGAACATCTTTCGTTTCCGTTCCATATGCACCCGCATTCATGCGCAACGCGCCACCGATCGTACCGGGTACACCACTTAAAAATTCCAATCCCGCAAGCCCCGCATCGGCGGCGACATTGGCCACATTGCCATCCAGCGCCGCAGCCCCGGCGAATACGTCCATCCCATCAATGCGGATATCAGCAAATTCACGGCCCAGACGGATGACAACACCGCGCAAACCCCCATCACGCACGATGGTGTTGGACAAAACGCCCAATGTCGTCACGGGAATATCCACCGGACACGCCGACAAAAACGCCACCAGATCATCCAGATCCGCCGGCTTGAACAGCACATCCGCCGTACCCCCGCACCGGAACCACCCCACACTGCCCAACGGGGCATTGTCGGTGTAGCGTCCGCGCACGGACGGCAATTGGGTAGATGCAATTTTAACGGCGGGTTTTGTCATGGCAGGGTTTACGCAGCGCTTCCCGATTTTTTCGTCAGGCCGCGTAAATTTTCAATCTGCCCCGGCAGAGCATAGGCCCATTTGGTAATGTCCCCAGCCCCCAGACAAACAACATAATCCCCCGGTTTCGCCACGGCATTGATCGCCACCGGCAACCCTTCGGGTCCGGCCAGAACGGCCACGCGATGGTGGCCGGATTGTTCAACCCCTTCCGCCAAAATCTGGTGATCGACACCATTGATCGGCGTTTCACCGGCGGCATAGACGGGCGCAATAAACACATAATCCGCATCGGCGAAGCACGCACAGAAATCACCGAACAACGACGACAAACGCGAATAACGGTGCGGTTGCATCACGGCCAGAACACGGCCACCTGTTTCCGATACAGCCATGCGCGCGGCCTTTAACACCGCCGTAATTTCAATCGGGTGATGGCCGTAATCATCAATCACGGTGATGCCATCAACCACGCCCGTGCGGGTGAAGCGGCGTTTGACCCCGGCGAAATTCGCCAAAGCTTCGCGCATGGCCTCTTCGGCAAAATTCAATTGATGACCAATGGCCAGTGCCGCCAGAGAATTCTGCACGTTGTGCAGACCCAACATCGGCAGATGCATATCGGACAAGGTCAAACCATCATCGAAAATCACATCGAAAACGGACACACCATTTTCAACACGCACATTTTCGGCGCGTACATCCGCATCATCGGCAAAGCCATAGGTGATGATTTTGCGATCAGTGACGGATTCGGCCAGATCGCGCACTTCCGGATGATCGAGGCACAGAACGGCGAAACCATAAAACGGAATGTTTTGTACATATTGGCGATAGGATTCACGCACAGCATCAAAATCGCCGTAATGATCCATATGTTCCGGGTCGATATTGGTGACAACGACATGCGTTGCGGGCAGGCGCGTGAATGTACCATCGCTTTCATCCGCTTCGGCCACCATCCAATCACCAACGCCCATACGCGTGTTGGTGCCATAGGCATTGACGATACCGCCATTGATCACGGTCGGGTCCAATCCGCCGGATTCCAGCATCGCACCCACCATCGATGTCGTGGTGGTTTTACCGTGCGTGCCGCCAATGGCGATGGCCCGGCGCAAACGCATCAATTCGGCCAGCATATCCGCCCGGCGCACAACGGGCAGACGCGCATCCCGCGCGGCAACCAATTCCGGATTCGTCGATTTCACCGCAGATGACACAACGACAACCGCCGCCATATCACCCTTCGGCGTCTTCAAATTTTCTTCCGCGTGGCCGATGGACACGTGAATGCCCTTGTCCCGCAGGCGTTGCACGTTGGCGTTTTCGGATTGGTCCGAACCCTGCACGCTGTAACCCATGCCATGCAAAATTTCGGCGATCCCGCTCATGCCAATGCCGCCGATACCGACGAAATGCAATGTTCCGGTGTCGCAGGGAATAATACGCATCTTACTTATCCTCATTACTGGGCGTCGGCCCTTGCGGACGCATCGCTTCGCCGTCCCAGCCAGAGGCCACGGCCATCACCAAATTGCCCAAGCGCCGCGCCGCATCCGGGCGGCCAACGCTGCGCGCTGCTTCCGCCGCACGGAACAAGGTTTGCGGGTTTTGCAGGAACGTTTCAACACGAGCCAACAATGCTTCTTCGGTAAACCCGTTCTGAGTCATCACCCATGCTCCGCCCGCATCGGCTACCATATCGGCGTTGGCTTTTTGCTGTTGGTCGGCATGGTGCGGATACGGCACGAAAATCGCCGGGCGGCCGGCGGCGGTCACCTCGGCCACCGTGCTGGCACCGGAACGGCCAATCACCAAATGCGTATGCGCCAAACGGTCCGGCACATCGCGGAAAAATGTTTCCAATTCCGCCTTGATCCCGGCTGCATCATAAATACGGCGTACATTTTCAATGTCGCTTTCGCGGCATTGCTGAACCACTTCGATCCGCGCGCGATAATCCGGGGACAGGCGCGACAACGCCGCCGGAACCACATCGGAAAACACGTGCGCACCCAACGACCCACCCATAACGAAAATGCGCAGAATGCCATCCGGCTGGATGATGGGGTATGGTTTGTAGCTTAAAGACGAAATTTCTTCGCGCACAGGATTGCCCGTGACAACGGCGCGGGCATTATCCGCCGGTTCCAACCCATGCACATGCGGCATGGACAGTGCAATACGGCTGGCTCGCCCGGCCAGCATGACGTTGGCGCGCCCAACAATCGCATTTTGTTCATGGATGATTGTATCAATCCTCATCCCCTGCGCCGCGAACACGGCGGGGAAAGACGGATACCCACCAAACCCGGCAACGACGACCGGTTTCAATTTCTTCACCAGATTGCGCGCCTGAATAATCCCGAGGGCCAGTCCGGCCGCGCCGCGCACCTTGCCCACCAGACCACGGCCCAGCGTTCCCGCACTGATCACATGAACCGGGATATCTTCGAAAATATTGGCGAACTTGCTGCCGCGCGCATCGGTGACCAGTTCGACGCGATAGCCACGCGAAATCAGATCGCGCCCCAACGCCGCCGCCGGGAACACATGGCCACCGGTCCCACCGGCACTCAAAAGAATCAGTTTGGATGTATCTGTCATAATGACGTTTTACTGCCTGAAAACGGGTCTGTACAGACCCGCATCATGCCACAAACCCGTCTTATCCCAAAGGTTTAGGAGGCATTCATCTGGGTTTTCGGGGCCATTCCGCCCTTGGCGATGGTCGACCGCCCCTGCCGCCGGGTCAAAGCCAGCAAAAACCCCATCCCGATCCCCACGGCGACCAGCGACGATCCACCGTAACTTAAGAAAGGCAATGTCATCCCCTTGGTCGGGATCAGGGCCAGATTCGACCCCATATGGACCAAGCTCTGGCACCCGAACATGGTCAGCAGACCACCCGTGCCCAGAATGACGAACATGTTATCCGAATCCATCACGCGGTTCAGCCCGCGCAAAATCACCCAGGCGAACAAGCCGATGATGATCAGCAACAGGACCAACCCCATTTCCTCACCCGCCACCGAAAACACGAAATCGGTATGGGCATCGGGAATGGCCAGTTTCACCGTGCCCTGCCCCGGGCCGGCACCAAACGCGCCACCCTCCTGAAACGCTTGACGCGCCAGATCGATCTGGTACGTGTCACCCGTTTCGGGGTTAAGGAAGCGATCAATACGGCTGCGCACGTGGTGCAGGCCGAAATAAGCCCCCACACCGCCGAGTGCCGCCACACCGCCCAGCCCAACGACCAAACGCAACGGCAGACCAGCCAGAAACACCTGCCCCACAATAATCGCGGTGACCAGCATCGACATCCCGAAATCGGGCTGCAGGATCAGCAGTGAAATCAGCAACGCATACAGCCCCGCCGCCAGACGGTCCCCCGGGAATCCCGGCTGATCCTTCTGCCGCGCCATGAACCAGGCGATGACAACGGCGAAGGCAGGCTTGGCAAATTCACTGGGCTGGATGGATCCGAATGGCAAGTGAATCCAGCGCTGCGCGCCCTTCACCTCCGCCCCGGCGACCAGAACGAACGCCATACACAAAATGCTGCCCGCCAGAATAACACTGGCAATACGCCAGATGGTCCGGTGCGAACACATCGACAGCCCGATCATCGCCAGAAGTGATGGCACCAAAAACACCATATGGCGTTTGAAGAAATAATATTGGTCCAACCCCAGCCGTTCCGCCACCGGCGGCGATCCGGTCACCACCATCACAATCCCGATCCCGGCCAAGGCCAGCATGATGGACAGCAACACGCGATCCACCGTCCACCACCATTGCCCGACGATGGATTGGTCGGTCCGGGAAAACATGCGGCCCGTGCGGGCGTGGTTGGTGGATAATCCAATCATGCCTTGTCCCCTTCGGGCAGCGCCATGACCATTTTCGTGAATTCATCGCCCCGGTGTTCAAAGGACCGGAATTGATCGAACGACGCACAGGCCGGGGACAACAACACAACGCCGGCCCCGCCCGGTTCACCCCGCGCGGCCTGCGCCGTGATATGGGCATCATTCACCGCGCGGTCCAGCGTTTCACTGCGCACATATTCAACGCCGTGATTGTCCAGCCACTTGCAAAAATCATCCATGGCCGCGCCAATCACGAACGCCTTGCGGACGCGATCCATAAACGGCTCCAGACCGTTCAGCCCGCCATCCTTCGGCTTGCCCCCAACGATCCAGCAGATATTGCGGTAGCAAACCAAAGCCTTGGCTGTCGCATCGGCATTGGTGGCCTTGCTGTCATTGACATAGGCAACACCATTGATCACCCGCGTCATAAACTGACGGTGCGGCAAGCCCGGATAGGTTTTGATGGCGTTCATAATCGTATCGGCATCCAAACCAGACAGACGCGTGGCGATATAGGCCGCACAAATATTCTGGTGATTATGCACACCGGGCAAGGTCGTCAATGCGGATACGGACCCAATCTCACGTGCTTCCCCATCCATGCAATCAAACAACACGCCGTTTGATACATAAACACCGCGTTCCACCGCATTCACGACGGAAATCGCGTACACATCGCGATCACCCGTATCCTGCACCTGTTTGAACATGGCGCGGGACGGTTCATCATCCACACCGATAATGGCCGCCCCGGCCCCGCGAAAAATCCGCATCTTCGCCGCCGCATATCCGGCCATGTCGCCGTGGCGATCCAGGTGATCGGGCGTTAAGTTCATATGCACGCCAATATCGGGCGCAAAGGTCGGGCACAAATCCAATTGATAGGATGATAATTCCAGAACGATCACGCCATCTTTCGGCGGCAATTCAATATCCAGCGCCGCACGACCAATATTTCCGCCGACGGATGCGGTCACGCCACCGGCATTCAAAATATGCCCAATCAACGCTGTGGTTGTCGATTTACCGTTTGTGCCGGTGATGCCGATGGTTTTACGGCCATGGTGAACACGGTGCAATAATTCGACATCACCCAGAATTTCAACGCCCGCATCCTGCGCCCGCGCTACAACCACGTGCGGTTCCGGGTGCGTCAACGGAATGCCCGGGGCCACCACCAACATGGCAAAACCGGACAAATCGGCCAGCGCCAGATTGCTGATCGTTGCGCCTTCGGATGCCGCTTGGGTACGCTTGGTTTCATCATCGTCCCATGCCGTGACGGAGACACCCGCCCGCACAAAAGCCGAAACGGTGGCCAGGCCGGACAACCCCAACCCGAACACCGCAACAGGACGACCACCCAGACCGGCGGCTATAGACGATAGATCAATCATCGCAATTTCAATGTTGAAAGCCCGATCAAAGCCAGAATGACAGCAATGATCCAGAAACGGATCACAACGGTCGGTTCCGACCACCCTTTTTTCTCATAATGATGGTGCAGCGGCGCCATCCGGAACACGCGCTTGCCCGTTAATTTAAACGATGCGACCTGAACAATCACAGATACAGTTTCCAGCACGAACAGACCGCCAATAATGGCCAGCACCAGTTCGTGTTTCGTAATCACCGCCATCGCACCCAGAACACCGCCCATGGACAATGATCCGGTATCGCCCATGAACACCATCGCCGGGGGCGCGTTGTACCACAGGAATCCCATCGCCGCACCAACCAATGCGCCACACAGAATGGCCAGTTCACCCGTGCCCGGAACAAACGGAATTTGCAGGTAGTCGGAATAAATCGCATTACCGACCAGATAAGCAATCAGACCAAAGCATGCCGCCGCAATCGCCACCGGAACAATCGCCAAACCGTCCAGACCATCGGTCAGGTTGACAGCGTTCGACGCACCAACCATGACCACAACCGCCCATGGAATGAAGAACCACCCCAGATTCAGGAACAGCGATTTAAAGAACGGAATGGCCACATGATGGTTCAGCGTTTCCGGCGCCACATGCATGACCCACAGAGTCGCAATCAAACCAATGCTCACCTGTGCCACCAGTTTCAATTTCCCTGACAGCCCCTTGGAATTTTTCTTGGTCAGTTTCAGATAATCATCGCCAAACCCAATCAAGCCGAACCCGACCATGACCATCAGTGCGATCCACACATAATGGTTGGACAGGTCCGCCCACAGCAATGTGGAGATGGTCACGGAGATCAGGACCATCAACCCACCCATGGTCGGCGTACCGGCCTTCTTCGCGTGGGCTTCTTCCAGATATTCGCGGATGTTGCTGGCGCTGCCCTGTTTGGATTTCAGCCAACGGATCATGCCGGGGCCGATCAGGAAACAGATCACCAGCGCCGTCATAATGGCGCACCCGGTCCGGAAGGTCAGATACCGGAACAGGTTGAAAAAGATAAAATCATCGCCCAGCGGGGCCAGCAAATTATAAAGCATCTTCGACCTCGCGGCGTGATGTGTTTGCGTTTTTCTTTTGTTTTCGCGTTTGTGGCAGGTGACGCAGTGTTTCCACCACAACATCCATCCGGCTGCCATGTGATCCCTTGACCATCACGACATCGCCTGGCACCAGAACTTCGGGCACGATTTCAGCTAATTCCGCACTGGTCGCACGATGCGCGCCGCGCTGTTCCGGCGGCAGGGCATCATGCAGATTTTTCATCAACGCCCCACATGTATAAACCAGATTCACATCGGCGGCCTGTAACGGCAAAGCCAGATCCGCGTGGAGGCGCGCGCCATCGGCCCCCAGTTCCAGCATATCACCCAGCACCGCAATACGGCGGCCACCACGGCCCGGATCAATCAGGGCCAGAACCTTGAACGCCGCCTGCATCGCCACGGGGGATGCGTTATAGCTTTCGTCGATCAATGTGACAGGATTACGGCGATCGCCGATATTGATGCGCTCGCGGCGACCACGGCCCACCGGCGGCTGAACTTTTTCCAATGCTTTCGCGGCCTTACGCACATTGCCCCCGGCGGCGGATACCGCCAGCAACACGGCAATTGCATTCATGGCGATATGGCGTCCGGCGATCAGCAGGGTGAAGGACACTTCCTCCCCGCAGATTACGGCCTTCACGCGCGACCCGTTGGAGGCCAGCAGGCATTCCACCAACCGCCCATCAACATCTTCGCCGCCACCAAAGGACAGAATTTTTCCAACGCCGCATTTGCGCGCGGCCTGTGCCAATTGGTCAAAATGCGGATTGTCGGCGTTTAAAATGGCCACACCGTGCGCATCCATGCCCTCGAAAATTTCTGCCTTCGCTGCGGCAATAGCTTCGGTCGAGCCGAAATGTTCGATATGGACCGGTTCAATGGTGGTAATGATCGCAATATCCGGGCGCACTTGTTGCGTCAGATTTGATATTTCGCCTGCATGGTTCATACCCATTTCAAAAATGCCGTAATCACATCCCGCATGCATGGTGGACAGCGACAGCGGAACACCCCAATGGTTGTTGTGGCTGGCCTTGCTGTAATGGGTTTGGCCCAGGGCACCAAAGGCCACAGCCATCATTTCCTTCGTTCCGGTTTTACCAACCGAACCGGTGACACCAATAATTTTTGCACCCGTGCGATTGCGCGCGCCCTGGCCCAAGGCCTGCATTCCCTTGAATGTATCATCCACCATCAAAACTGGAGCATGATCAGGCAGGCCATCAACAGCGCGCGCAACCATGACCGCAGCCGCACCCTTTTCCAACGCCATTTTCACATAGGCATGCCCATCGCTGGCATCGCCCTTGATCGCGATAAACAAATCGCCCGGCTGCAATGTGCGCGTATCAATCGAAACGCCCGTGGCGGCCCAATCCTGCGACCCCAGCAAACGTCCGTTCGTGGCTCTCGCCGCGTCCGCTGCACTCCAGATCACGTGTGATGCCGGCTTCTGCCTATGCTTACAAAATAACATTCTTATGCTTCCCCAAGCCCGATATTCAAAATTGCTGTAGTGGCCTCTTCGACATCGTCGAACGGGTCCACTCGATTCCCGATAATTTGCCCCTGCTCATGCCCTTTGCCGGCAATGACCAGAACATCCCCTTTTTTCAACATGTGTACGGCGTGTTGAATGGCCGCACGACGATCGCCGATATTTTCGGCATGGTTTCCGGTTACACCGGCCATAATTTCGGCGCGAATGACATCGGCTTGTTCAAAGCGCGGATTATCATCGGTAACGATGACATGGTCGGCCAGATCAGCGGCAATCCCCCCCATCACCGGGCGTTTTCCCTTGTCTCGATTTCCACCGCAGCCAAACAAGCACACCAATCGCCCAACCGTATGCGGGCGCAATGATTGCAAAACATTGACCAACGCGTCCGGCGTATGCGCGTAATCGACATAGACCGCAGCCCCCTTCGGATGACCGGGAATATTCTGCAACCGCCCCGGTGCCCCCTGCAGGCGGGACAGACCCTCGACCAACGCATCCACACGGGAAATATCTTCGGCCATAGCCAGACCGAGCGCGCACAACGCATTCATCGCCTGAAACTGCCCGACCAGCGGTAACGCCACCGTGTAATCACGCCCCAGAACATTGATCTGCAAATCCTGTCCATCCGGGCGCAAAGCGCGGGATTTCAAAACGATATCCTGCGCCTTTTGCCCATAGGACCACATTCGCAGGCCACGCGATTTGCAAATATCGGCCAGCGCCCCGAATGCCTCATCATCTGCATTCAAAACCGCCGTGCCACCATCGCGCAGAACGGATGAAAACAGACGCGCCTTGGCCGCCAGATAGGTTTTCATGTCACCGTGATAATCCAGATGGTCGCGGGTCAAATTGGTGAACCCCGCCGCCGATACGCGCACACCGTCCAGACGGTTTTGATCCAGCCCGTGGCTGGAGGCTTCCATCGCCAGATGGGTCACACCCGCATCGGCCATCTCGGCCATCAGCGCCATCAGCGATACCGGATCCGGTGTTGTCATTGACCCGTCACGGTTAAAATGCGTACCGCGCACACCGATCGTACCCAAACTGGCCGAGGCCATATTTAACCCAGCCCAAAGCTGTTGCGTGAAATGTGCGGTTGATGTTTTGCCGTTGGTACCAGTCACCGCCGCAATCATCTCTGGCTGGCGCCCATAAAATCGGGCGGCCATGATCGCGGCCACATGGCGCGGATGATCATGCGTGATAAAAATGGCCTTCCCATCGGGTGTTGTCCCGGTTGGAACAACGATGGCCACAGCCCCTGACTCAATCGCAGCGGATATAAAATCACGTCCGTCGACTTTCGCCCCTGGAACAGCGATAAAGACGTAGCCCGGCTTGACCGCCCGGCTGTCCAGCGCAATGCCGGATATATTGATATCTGGCCCTGCATAATCATCGATCAGGGTTGAAAGCATCATGGCCATCATTCCCCCGCCTTCTTTGGATCATGGACATAGCGAACCAGTTCGGCAGAAATATCTTTTTCCGGCGGGACATCTTTTGGCGGCAAGGCCAGAACCGAAGCCATCGCCGTAATCACACGCCCAACAGCGGGAGCCCCAACCCAGCCGCCGGTGGCATAGCCATAGGTCGATTTGTTACCCTGTGGCTCGTCCACAATCACCAAGACGACATAGTCCGGATCATCTGATGGGAAGACACCGAGGAATGAAGACAGCAAACGCTTTCGGTCATATCCACCGCGCGCACCCGGTTTTTCCGCCGATCCGGTTTTTCCGCCCACCATATAGCCGGGAACATCGGCTTTACCACCCGTACCGTGGCTGACCGTCAGGCGCAGCAATTGACGGATGCGGTGCGCCGTTTCCGCCGACACAACACGCACAGATGCGCTTTCTTTATCATCTGCAATGTTATCCAAAACTACATGCGGATTAACGCGCAGACCGCCATTAACAATCGACGATGCCGCCGCAGCCACATGCAAAGGCGATACCGCAATACCGTGACCATAAGACGCCGTCAGGGTACTGGTTTCACGCCATGGCGACGGGATAATCGGCTGACCAACCTCGTCAATTTCCACCTTGACCGGGGCCATAAAACCCAGATCAGCATAGAAATTTTTCAATGCATCCGTCCCCACAGCCTGGGCCATCAAGGCCGACCCAATATTCGACGAATACATGAAGATTTCAGGAATGGTTAGAACGCGTTTTTGCGCGTGATAATCCCGGATCGAAAAACGACCGATGGTCAGCGGCTTGGTCGCATCAAAGGTCTGACCAATCGGTGCATTTTTTAATTCCAGATAAGCCGCGGTCGAAAACAGCTTGAAGGTCGAGCCCATTTCATACACGCCCAGTGACAGGCGGTTGAACAAATTATCCGGCTTGGCCGATCCCGCGCTGTGCGGATCGAAATCGGGCAGCGATACAGCCGCCAGAATTTCGCCGTCATGCACGTTCATAATCACGCCCATGCCGCCCTTGGCGTTGAACTCCTTCATCGTGCGGGAAATCTCACGGCGCAGAACGTGTTGCAAACGCACATCGATGGTCAGCTGCACGGGCTCCTTACCCGCCTTCAACACTTTGTCGAAACTGCGCTCAACCCCCGCCAGACCGTTGCCGTCCACATTGGTGTAGCCCACCAAATGCGCCCCCAAGGCCCCTTGCGGGTACAAACGGTTGGCTTCGGTTTCAAAGGACAGGCCCGGATGCCCCAGACCAAGAACCGCGTATTGATCTTGAGGCGCAAGGTTGCGCTTGATCCAGACAAAACGCCCCTCACGCTGCAATTTTTTCAAAACATCGCCATAGGACAGGTCCGGTAAAACCTTGACCAGATCGCGCGCGACCCCTTCCGGGTCCGGAATTAATTTCGGATCGGCGTAAAGTGATGCCGTTTGCACGGATCGCGCCAGAATAACGCCGTTGCGATCGACAATATCGGCACGCAAAGCCGTTGGTGCCGTCTTCGCCCCCTGCGCATAATCACGCGGGGATGATTCTTGTGAAAATCCACTGGACAACCCTTGGCTCAAACGCGGCAATTCACCCTGCAAAATCGTCAGGTCGAACCCACGTACAGCCACCAGAACGAAGGCCGAGGCAAAGCACAGCCGCATAAACATGATTCGCCCGCGCGCCAGATCGAGCGCAGAGCGCCGTGTCCCGATCAGCTTCATGACCTTTTGACGGAAGAACGGGGATGGATTCATTGCGCCCCTCCGCTTGATGGTTCCGTATCGGTCAGACGATTGATCAGCGTATCAAAATTTTCAGACGAGGGAGATGATGTTGCCGGAGAGGCCACAGGATCGTGGGCAGCAACAGAAGGCGGAGAACCCGCCGGAGGAGTGGATGGTGCAAGGACAGCGCGGCGCAACGCTGGATCGGGTTTACGCGCGGGAATAATCGGCTCAATCTGGTCGGGCAACGCCCCACCATCACGCACCAGCAGAGCCGGGTCAATCGGCTCCATCTTCAAATGCTGGCGTGCCAATTCTTCCAATCGGTCAGGGCGATTGAGGTAATCCCATTCCGCCTCCAAGACGCGCAGGGCTTCGCCTTCTTTGGTCAGTTGCGCATTCAATCCGCGCAATTGATGCTCGGCCTGTTGGACGTTTTGACTGGTCTGGAACAGCATGAATCCTGCCATCCCGGCTAAACCAAGCGAAACAATCGACGAAAGGCGAATGCGCATTATCCACGCCCCCCTTTCGCAAATTTTTTGGATGTTTCCTCACTCCATGCCGGAGCATTGGTACGGATAGCACTCCGCAATTTTGCGGATCTTGAACGGGGATTGCGCCGAGTTTCGGCATCGGTGGGATCAATCGCCTTACGTTGCGTAAGACGGAAGGTCGGTGCCGGATGATCGCTGAGCGCGGTCATCGGTGCGTGACGGGACGGTGCAGGCACATCACCCGACCGCGTTTTGAAGAAGTTTTTGACGATACGATCTTCCAGAGAATGGAAGGTGACGACAACCAGACGCCCGCCCTCCTCCAGAATATGTTCGGACGCGGCCAGAGCGCGCTCCAGCTCACCCAATTCATCATTCACGGCGATGCGCAGGGCCTGGAACGTGCGGGTGGCCGGGTGAATGTCATTGGGTTTGCGACGGCCCGGCATGGCTTTTTCAACGATGGATGCCAATGCGGCCGTGGTTTCAATCGGCGCGACGACACGCGCATCAACTATGGCACGGGCAATGCGGCGGGAATGGCGCTCTTCGCCGTAATTGTAAATCAGATTGGCCAGATCGGTTTCATCCATATCACGGACAATGTCGGCGGCGCTTTCGCCCGCGCTTTGATCCATGCGCATATCCAGCGGACCATCAAAGCGGAATGAAAAACCACGATCGGCATTATCAATCTGCATCGACGATACACCGATATCCAACATAAAGCCCTGAACGCGGTCAATGCCCGCCTGATCCAGCAGATCCCGCACATTGCCAAACGTGCCGTGTAACAAAATCAGCTTATCGCCGTATGTATCCTTCCACGCGACGGCGCGGTCATGCGCGGTTTGATCACGATCAATCCCGACGATGCGGCATCCCGGTGCGCGGTCCAGCGTCGCGCGGGAATATCCGCCCGCACCAAACGTGCCATCAACGTAGGTTTCGCCCGCAACGGGCGCCAATGCCGTTAAAACTTCATCCAGCATCACTGGAATATGCGGCGCTGTATCCTGAATCATGATGCGGCCCCCCCGATGATGGAGGGCAGCGTCAAACCTTTATCCCGCGCATTGGCACGTGCGTGAACCTGACGCGCTTTCAAGGCGGATGGTTCCCACAATTGGAATTTACGACCCAAACCGACGAACGCCACCTGATCCGCAATATTGGCATGCGCAATTAAATCCGGCGTCAACGTCACGCGGCCATCGCCATCGAACGCCATCGGCGTGGCATCACCGAAAATGGCGGTGGCCAGATCATCCTGTTCGGCGGAGAACAAATCGAATTGATCGAGGCGCGTGGCCAGATCATCCATCTTCGCACCATCAAATCCTTCGAGGCAGGCATGAACGGGCGAACGGAATACAACAATGCCCTGAAACGCCTGTGCGCTCAGAGCGGTGCGAAACGCCGCCGGAACGGATACCCGTCCCTTGCGGTCAACGCGATTGATGTATGTCGAAAGAAACAACGCCATGGAGGACGAATGCGTTCCGTTTGCTGCAAAGGGTTCATGTCAAAGAAGGTCGAAGGCCGGCGCCAGCTTCACAGTCCTGACAAGCGCGAATCACGGAACGCCCGCCACGGTGAAACATGGTTCTATATGGGATATCATGGGATGGCATGGAATTCAACGGACGCACCACCCAAAAACCCCGGTTTTCCAAGGGTTTCGGGCACCCCGCTTATCCACAGAGGCGCCCCCAAAATGGGGAAAAGAGAAATGCAGGGAACCCTTGTAAAACCGCATCAAAATCGCTTTTCGCCCGACCCGTTCAGGAACCGAAACACAGGCTTATCCCACCCCAACACACAGAGTTATCCACAGATTGACCCCCATGTTTTTGAATTACCCCCCAGCAGCCACCCAACACCCCTGCCGCCCGCGTAAGCACCGGCCTCAAAACCCGCAGAAATCCACAGCTTTGCTGACCACCCCGCTAAAACGAAATTTTATTATGAAAAAATTGATTGCTCCGCAAGATTCGTTATGGTAAACCATCGATCGTCCTGGCGACAGTGTGTGGAACCGGGACATGTGTGTGAAAAACGAAAACGGGCGCAATACCGCGCCCATCATTTGTGTGTGGGGAGATTTTCCATGATTGCTATTCTGTTACTTCTGACCTTGGCCATTAATGGCGGCCTGTATGTGGGCACCATTTTGCACACGGCCGTTGAAACCGCACGGTTCGATCAGGTGCTGGACCTCTATCAAAAACTCTGGGGCTAATTCGCTCCACCCTGATGTGTCATTCCCGCGAAAGCGGGAATCCAGAAGACCGGGACAATATGCGCCCTATTGCTCTGGATCCCCGCTTTCGCGGGGATGACAAAGAAAAGAAAAAAGCCGCCCCATTTTCAGGGCGGCTTTTCACAAATGAAATAAAAAAACCAGAGCGTCTGTAAGCCGGGTTCTGTATCCATCCGAAGATGGATGATGGCCATTCATCTGGGATGCGTGTTACCACGCACCTCAAGCAACCAACCCGGGCCGCGATGCGGAAACGCACCATATGCGGCCCCTATTCGGTCTTGCGTCCGGTGGGGTTTGCCATGCCGTCCCTGTTACCAGGTCCGCGGTGCGCTCTTACCGCACCGTTTCGCCCTTACCTGTGATCCCGAAAGATCCATCGGCGGTTTGTTTTCTGTTGCACTGTCCGTCGGGTCGCCCCGCCCGGGTGTTACCCGGCACCGTGTTTCCGTGAAGCCCGGACTTTCCTCACCCATCTTGCGACAGGCGCGGCCATCCGACCCTCTGGCGTCGCCACCATCGGGGAAATCGTATGGTTTTGCAAGAAATTATGGCGTTGGCGCCTTGGCGGCCGTGTTTTTCATCCGCAACAGCCAATGCAGCCGCGCCGCCAATTCCCGGTCGCTCCGCCCCCGGCGGGCCGGGTCAACGAAGGCATCGGGCTGAAAATGGCGTTGGAACGCCGGGATCAGCTCATCCAGCTTCAAACGCGGGTCATACCCATATTCCGTCAACGCCCGGTGCAAATCCGCCGCATTGCCAAGGAAGATATCACCCAGATCATAATCACGCTGGTCCGGTTGCGGCCACAGGCCAATGCCGCGCGCGGCCAGCCACGCCCAATCCAGCTTTTCACCCGGGTCCGGTTTGCGCGTCGGCGCAATATCGGAATGGCCCAAAACATAATGGGCCGGAATCGGATTGCGCGACAAAATACCCTGCACCAAAACATGCAACGCATCCATCTGCGCCTGCGTAAAATCGACGTAGCCGTAATTAATGCCGGGATTGACGATTTCAATGCCGATGGAATGGCTGTTGATATCATCGCGCCCATCCCACCATGACGCACCGGCATGCCATGCGCGTTTATCTTCCGCCACGAATTGCGTGACGGTACCGTCATAATCAATCATGTAATGCGGACTGACCGGCCCCGGCGATTTTTGCTTCGGCGGGTTCGTGTCCATGTACACATCTTCGGCATCCTGCGCCGTTTTTGTTCCGGTGTAATGCAGGATCAAAACGGTGGGCGCAACACCGCCCGCCCGTTCGTTGAAGTTTGGTGAATGTTTTGTCCGCATGGTCATGGTTGATTATGCCGCTTTCTTCAAACCTTTTTGCACACCCCAGTCAGAGATGAAACGCAGAACCAGTTTGGTCAGCTTTTGCCCGGCAATTGCCGCCCATTCAATGGTTTGATCGTGGCTCAAAGCCTCGTCACCCATCCCAGCGGCCATGTTGGTGATGGCGGAACACCCAACAACCTTCAACCCGCAATGACGCGCGATAATGCATTCCGACACGGTGGACATGCCCACCGAATCCCCGCCCATCGCCTTCACCATGCGGATTTCCGCCGGGGTTTCGAATGTGGGGCCGAGGAAACCGGCATAGGTTCCCTCGATCAACGGCGTACCAATGGCGGCCGCGGCATTGAACAACATGCCGCGCAATTCGGCATCATAGGCATTATCCATCGGCGGGAAACGCGGGCCCCATGCATCGTCGTTCGGCCCCGCCAGAACGTTCAGACCCGTAAAATTGATCTGGTCGGCAATGGCAATCAATTCACCCGCCGGCGCTTCCGGACGCAACGAACCCGCCGCGTTGGTCAGGAACAAAACCTCAACCCCCAGCGTTTTCATGGTGCGGATCATCACCTTCAGCGGGGCGGGACCCACACCTTCGTACAAATGCGCGCGGCCCTTCAGGAAGATGGCTGGAACACCATCAATCGTACCGGCGATCAGGGTGCCGGCATGGCCCTCAACACTGGGGCGCGGGAAGCCGGGCAAATCGGTGTATGGGATGGTGGCCACAACATCCGCCGCATCGGCCACACCGCCCAGACCGGAACCCAAAATCACGGCGATTTTCGGCTGCATCCCGTTCAAACGGTTCAGAATGATATTGGTGGATTCGGCAATCGCGATATCCAGATTTTCATGTTCTTTCTTGCGGCCAAAAATGCTCATTACTCGGACTCCTCTTCTTCATCGTGAATTGTAAACAAAAACGCCATCCCGACAATCCAGAACAGCAAAATACTGATCATTCCGGCGCGCTGTGTTTCAAAAACCGCCACAGCCAGGCCATAAACAAACGGCCCCACCATCGCCACGGCCCGCCCGGTAAAGGAATACAGACCATACGATTGCGCCACCAGTTCCGGCGGCGACAAACGGGCGACATAGGTCCGGCTGGCCGATTGCACCGGGCCAATAAACAGGCCGAGCGCCAACGCCAGGAACGTAAACAGCATCTTATCCTGCGCCAGCAAGACAGCCGCCCCAGCCAAAATCAGCCCGGCCAGAGACAAGATCAACGTCTGGCGCGATCCACGGTCATCATCCATGCCCGCAAACAAGGCCGCCCCAATGCCCGACGACACGTTCAGCAAGATGGCGAAGATCAGCAAATCGGTGAACGACATGGCGAACGTCGCCGCCGCGTACAGCCCGCCCATGGCGAACAACGTGTTCAACCCGTCGCGGTAAATCGCACTGCCAATCAAGAAGCGGACCATATTTTTCTGCCGCCCCACGGTATGAACAGAGTCTTTCAACTGGCGCAGGCCGCGGCGCACGGATTCCATGATGGAAATTTTTGACCGCGCCACATCCCCCGTCCAGATCAGCATCGGGATGGTAAACAACCCGAACCATATCGCCACCAGCGGCGCGACCAGACGCAAATTCTGGCCGCCGTCCTCCGACACAGGCAGAAAGGGCGGAACATCACCAAGCCCGACCAGCCCAAACAGAGACAGCGCCAGACAGATCAATCCGCCCATATACCCCATACCCCACGCCCACCCGGACACACGCCCAATCAAACGATGCGGGGCAATGTGCGGCAGCATGGCATTGTTGAACACCAAGGCAATTTCATAAGAGACGTTTGCCATCACCAAGAGCGTCAGCACAAAAGCAATATTGCCCGGTGAACCATTCGGCTCGCCAAAATACATCAGGGCGGTACAGACGATACAGATCGCGCTGAAAATCCCGACCCAGGGTTTACGCGCACCAAAATGGTCGGCAATCGCCCCCAAAATCGGGCTGAGCACGGCGATGATCAAACCGGATATGCCAATCGCCATACCCCACTGCGCCGTGCCCGATACTTCGTTACCGACAATATTGCGGGCAAAAAAGACGGAGAAGATGAACGTAATGATCACTGTGGCAAAGGCCGAGTTCGCCCAATCATACAGGCACCATGCCGCAATTGATCGCCGTGTTGTGCGATCAAGCTGTAAAGGCGGCGATGGGACCATTGTTGTGGCCATACCGGAAGACCCAGTCATAGGGGGCCTTTTCTCCTGTTTCCAATGAATTAGATAGTTATAATAGCTAAACGATTGGACCTGAAATGAAAAGCCGGATTCCCCCATTATCCCGCCTCTTCCCGCTGATTTTGCTGGCGATTTTGCTGGCTTTTTATGCGGTTGCAGCAAAAGCGACCGATGGGGCCGTGACGGCCAAACCCAACAACCCTGATTTGGTGAGTACCATGCCCGACAATCTTCCAAAAGCGACCTTTGCCGGTGGATGTTTCTGGTGTCTGGAAAGTGAATTCAGAAAACAGCCCGGCGTTGTTTATACCGTTTCCGGCTATGCCGGGGGCCATGTTGAACATCCCAGCTATGAACAAGTGAGCCAGGGCCGCACTGGCCATGCCGAAGCGCTGGAAATTTATTACGATCCCACAAAAACGAATTACCAGACATTGCTGGATCACTTCCTGCGCCGCGCCCATGATCCGACGACGAAGGATGCGCAATGGGTCGATCACGGATCACAATATCGCTCCGCCATTTTCTATCATGACGAGGCACAGAAAAAGATCGCCGAGGACACCATTGCCCGGATCAACGCCGAAAAGATCTATAAAAACCCCATCGTGACGGAAGTAACGGCGGCCCCCACCTTCTGGCCCGCAGAGGATTACCACCAGCAATATTACGAGAAGTACGAAGGCCGCACCGGGCAAGCCCATGTCCGCGTGATTGCGAAAGAGAAAATGAAGTCAGAAAAATATGGCACGAAATAACGATTTAAACGGTGCTGTATTGCATATCCGCCTGTCCCCCGGCGCATCGTCAGACGGGTTTCGCGGATGGATGACGGATGAACAGGGGCGCGATGTCCTGAAAATCAGCGTGACCGCCATTGCCGAAAACGGCAAAGCGAATGAGGCGTTGATCAAGCTCCTGTCCAAAACACTCAAACACCCCAAAACCGCGATTGAAATTCGTAGCGGCCACACGGACCGGAACAAGGTTTTGTATTTTGACGGGCTGGCGGCGGATACGTTGGCCAGCCGACTGCCCCGTTGATATCCGCATAATAAAAAAGCCCCCGATTACGGGGGCTTTTTAAAAAATCTCTTTTGCTTATGCCGCGGCTTTCAACAAATCCGCCATCACGATATGCGTGACCGCGAACAAATAATATCCACCCAGTTGATACGCACTGTCGATGGCCACGGCGTTCAGCGGATAACCCGTATAAAACGCGCCCATAATGGTCGGCGGCATCGCAAACGCCACCCACAGCAAACACGCCAGAGAAATCAGGCCCGGAGCGGAATGAATATCCATCGCCACGACGAAGAAGGAGAAGAAGAACGCCGCCATCATCCACAGCATGAAAGACACAACGATGGGCAACGGCGTGGGTTGCATGTCACCCAGTCCCTTGCCACGGGCCTCCACCCATTTTTTACCCAGCACCTTCGGATGATACCAGAGCAGACCCAGAAGGAAGGCCGCCATGCCCGATACAACGGTTTCAACGATCGGAAACGCAAAGCCTGAAAATTCCATTCTGATCCTCCTGATAAATTATTTTTTAAAGTGGACGCCCGGTTAGGCCTGGCGCGCCACCATCAATTTCTTCAATTCGGCAATCGCCTTCGCCGGATTCAACCCCTTCGGACAGGCGTTGGTGCAGTTCATAATCGTGTGGCAACGATACAGGCGGAACGGATCTTCTAATTGATCCAGACGTTCGCCCGTGGCTTCGTCGCGGGAATCGATAACCCAGCGATAGGATTGCATCAAAATGGCCGGACCCATAAAGCGGTCGCCGTTCCACCAATAGCTGGGGCAGGATGTCGAGCAGCAGAAGCACAGAATGCACGCTGCCGGACCGCGCCCGTCAGTACCGTTCAACAGGTCCGCATCCTCCGCGCTTTGCAGACGTTCGCGCGTCGGGGCTGGGGATTCCGTTTTCATCCACGGTTCAATCGATTGGTATTGCGCAACGATGTGCGTTTGGTCCGGGACCAGATCCTTCACCACCGGCATATGCGGCAGCGGAGAAATTTTGGCGTCGCCGCTGATCTCGCTGATCGGCTTCAGGCAGGCGAGCGTGTTTTTCCCGTCGATGTTCATCGCGCAGGACCCACAAATCCCCTCGCGGCAGGAGCGGCGGAAAGTCAGCGTGGAATCGACATCGTTCTTAATATGGATTAGCGCGTCCAGAACCATCGGGCCGCATTTTTCCAGATCGATTTCATAGCGATCCTCGCGCGGGTTCTCATCCTTCTCCGGATCCCAGCGATAGATCTTGAACGTTTTTTTCTTCTTCGCGCCCTCGCCCGCGGCTTTCACCGTGCGACCGGGTTTGACTTTGGAATGCTGAGGCAGAGACAATTGAACCATGATGGCAGACGTCACATTGAAGTTTGTTGGAAAAACCCGCCCGTCGAATATTCCATAAAACAGTATAAATCGGGAGCGGTTACGCTTCCTTTAAAGTACGCTTTTGCAGACGCAAAGAAAAGGCGAAAAAACGCCCTTTTCCTGTGAAAAATGTGCGGGTTAGATCGATTTTTCAGGGGAGGATGTCAGGACGGATTGATCGAGCCCGGCTTCAAAGACCGCAATGTGTTCACGGCGACACAGGCTCCTTTGATCCCGCCATTCACCACGGTGGTAAAACGGCGGCTCAAATCATCGATCTGGGCATCATGGCGCGCGCGTTGCGCGGTATCCAGCGTTGGTTGAAATTCCGTCTGCAGGCGCTGGATCTCGTCGCCAATGGCCTTGCGGGCCTTCAGCCGCAAATCCCGGGTCATGTCGTTGACTTTATCATTAAACGCTTCCCACAGGCTCCGACGCGGGTCCGGCGGACCGCCAGAGCCCCCGCCACGGCGGCGCTCTTCCGCCTCGACATCATGCCAGGTGGCGGCGCGAACCTTGGGAATTTCGTTATAATAGGCCAAAATCGCATCCTTTCGCGGGACGAATACGACAATTATCGCAACAAAATACCACGAAAAGAGTTAAAACAGCAATAAAACACCCCTGACCTTACGGTTTAGGGGCGTCTTTCGTCTTATGAATCTGCTGGATCTGCCAGGTCACAAAATCGCGCACCGAAACGGCCACCCGCCCATCCGCGCCCGCCGGCGGGAAATAATCAGGCCGCACGCCATCCGCCACCTGATTGAATTTCTTCAACGGGGTCAGGATAACATCCGGATTCGGGTGCACGAAAAACACGATTGTCTGGCGCGGGGAATGCGCCTCAACACGGTGCCATGACGGTTTCAAATCATTGTTGGTCATCAATCCCAACATCATGCCGCCATTCAGGATCAGCTCGTCATCGCTCTCCGCAACGACCGCATATTCATGGCCATCACGCGCCGTGACGAACAGGCCCGGTTCATCCGCGCGCAGCCATGTCAGGAAGTTCAAATCAAGATGGTTCGCCGCGCTACCCGCCTTTGGGTAATGCAGCAGGCGCATCATGCTTAAACTATCCTGTAATTTGTCATCGAAGAAGGCCTCGTCCTCGCCCATATAAACCGCCAGCGGCTTCACCACACGGGCGGTTAAATCTTCAAACGCGGAATACAACGACATCATCGATGGTTTGAAGGATGATTGGCGCGGCACAGTCAGAATTTTTTGCTCTTGCCCGGCCAGTGGATGACCCGACGGCAACCGCGCGCGAATGTTCCATTGTTCTTTCATATCGGGAACATCTTGCCCGCGCGCCGTTTCATGGTTGCGCGAATACCCGATCAGCCCCTCATTGCCATGCATCTGATGGCGGTCTTTGGTTGCCGGGCGCTTGCGGAAAAACTGGCGCGCATTGTCCTCGGCCTGGGTGATGATGTCTTTTGAAATACCGTGACCACGCACGCGGACAAACCCAAAATCGTGGAATGCTTTTCCGAAGGCGGCGGCAAAGGCGGCCGGATCGGCATCATAGTCACGCAAATCAAAAACGGGGATCATGGCCCGGTTACTCCCTGATAAGTGGTACTTTATTATTTTTCATACTGATTCCACAGGGGCCGCGCCCTGTAAACCCCTGCCCCGCGGGATTCCGCCCCCAATCCCGCACTTTTCAACGCCCCGCCACTCTGGCATCCTCAAACCCAGCTTATAACCCTGACTTAAACAAAGGATACCCCCATGCCCATCGTCCAGATCCATTTGATCGAAGGCCGCACCGTGGACCAAAAACGCGCTTTGGTCGAAAAGGTCACCGCCGCCGTGTGCGAAACCGTCAACGTCACCCCGGAACACGTCAAAATCATCCTGTCCGACATGGCCAAGCATGATTATGCGATTGGTGGGGTGTTGAAGCTGGATGCGCAGAAGTAATTCACGCACCACACGACATAAAAAAAGCCCCCGATCACCGGGGGCTTTTTGTTAATCCTTAGTACACACGCGCCTTTGGCGGGACCGCTTCGACTTCGTCGGTCAGGGTGTGCAGATTGACCGGACGGTAGCCGATGGAGTGGCTGCCATCTGCGCCAACCCATGTCACGCTGTGCTTCAGCCAGTTCTGGTCATCGCGTTCGGAGAAATCTTCACGCGCATGCGCGCCACGGCTTTCCTGACGGTTCAGGGCCGATTGGATCGTGGCGACGGATTGATACAACAGGTTATCCAGCTCCAGCGTTTCAACCAGATCGGTGTTGAACACCAGCGAACGGTCGGTCACGCCGATATCGCCGCGTGCAGCAAAGCACTTCGCGATTTTCTCACAGCCTTCGGCCAGAACATCGCCCGTGCGGAACACGGCGGCGTGGTCCTGCATCGCCTTCTGCATTTCGAGGCGCAGCTTCGCCGTCGGGGTTGAACCCGATGCGTTGCGGTAGCCATCAAAACGCGCCAGCGCGCCATCCAGATGATCGGACGGCAGAGCGCGGTGCGGCGCGCCCGGACGAACAATATCCGCCGCGCGGATCGCCGCAGCCCGGCCAAACACGACCAGATCGAGCAGAGAGTTGGAACCCAGACGGTTCGCGCCGTGAACAGATACGCATGCGGCCTCACCAATCGCCATCAGACCCGGCACCACGCGGTGCGGATCATTGGCGGTCGGGTTCAGCACTTCGGTATTCACGTTGGTCGGAATACCGCCCATGTTGTAGTGAACGGTCGGCAGAACCGGAATCGGTTCCTTCGTCACGTCCACGCCAGCGAACACGCGGGCGGATTCAGCAATACCCGGCAGGCGGGAATGGATGATATCCGGGTCCAGATGCTCAAGGTGCAGGTGAATATGGTCCTTATCCTTGCCAACGCCGCGCCCTTCACGGATTTCGATGGTCATGGAGCGGGATACAACGTCACGCGACGCCAGATCCTTCGCGCTCGGCGCGTAACGTTCCATGAAACGCTCGCCCTCGCTGTTGGTCAGGTAACCGCCTTCACCACGAACACCTTCGGTGATCAGGCAACCGGCACCGTAAATGCCCGTCGGGTGGAATTGAACAAATTCCATGTCCTGCATCGGCAGACCAGCGCGCAGAACCATGCCGCCGCCATCGCCCGTGCATGTGTGCGCCGAGGTGCAGGAGAAATACGCGCGGCCATAACCGCCCGTCGCCAGAACGGTCTGGTGACCGCGGAAGCGGTGCAGCGTGCCCGTGTTCAAATCCCACGCCAGAACACCCGCACATTCGCCTTCCGGCGTCATGATCAGGTCGAGCGCAAAATATTCAACGAAGAATTCAGCCTTATGCTTCAGCGCCTGTTGATACAGCGTGTGCAAAATGGCGTGGCCCGTCCGGTCCGCCGCCGCGCATGTACGTTGGGCCGTGCCCTTGCCGTAGTGCGTGGTCATGCCGCCGAAGGCACGTTGGTAAATCTTCCCTTCCGGTGTGCGCGAGAACGGAACGCCGTAATGTTCCAGTTCGATAATCGCCGGAATCGCCTCGCGGCACATATATTCAATCGCGTCCTGATCGCCCAGCCAGTCCGACCCCTTGATGGTGTCGTAGAAGTGGAAACGCCAATCATCTTCGCCCATGTTGCCGAGTGCCGCGGAAATACCGCCCTGCGCCGCAACGGTGTGGGACCGCGTCGGGAACACCTTGGTGATGCAGGCGGTTTTCAAACCCTTTTCCGCCATGCCAAACGTGGCGCGCAAACCCGCGCCACCGCCACCGACAACGATGACATCATAGAAATGATCGACGATTTGATACGCGTTGGTCATGATTATGCGCCCTTACGCAAATGCGATTTTGAGGATGGAGAAAATGCCGGCAACGCCAGCCGCAATGAATGCCAGGCGGATCGCCGCCAGCTTCACAATCTTGAATCCTTCGTTATGCACGTAATCCTCAACCACCACCTGGGTGCCCAGAACGGCATGGTAGAAGGTCGACAGGATCGTCAGGATCATCAGCACGGCATTGACCGGATGCGCCAGCCATACGGTGAACGTTTCATACGTCCACACCGGCATTTGCGTGACTGTCCAGATCAGCCAGCCCATCAGGACAAGGTTGGACACGGCCGTAATGCGCTGGTGCCACCAATGCGTTACACCGGAATGGGCCGCGCCCAGACCGCGCGCACGCGCCAGCGGATTTTTATGCGGTGTATCGTTCCATTTCATCGACATGTTCAAAAGCCCTATTAGAATTGTTTCAGCGCGATCAGCATGGAATCCACATCGGACCATGGGCAGACATACCACCACAACGCCGCCGTGGCGGCGAGAGCGCCAACCAGAACGAGCCAGCCGCTTTCTTTCGCCGTTTTAATTTCAAAACCGCGCCCGATATCCCAGAACAGGTGGCGAATGCCATTCAGCCCGTGGAAAATCAGCGCAAAGGTCCAGCCGACCAGAAACAGTGTGCCCACCGGATGGGAGGCCGCCTTCTGGAAGAACGCATACGCCTCTGGTCCGATGGCCGCAGCCACCAGCATCCACACCAGCACAAAAGCGCCAATGGCCAGCGCCATGCCGCTCATCCGGTGCAGGATGGACAGGGCCATGGTGATTTCCCAGCGATAAACCTGAATATGGGGGGATAACGGGCGGGGCCGTTTGGTGGATGTGGTCGGTTGCATGGACGCTCCGGCAAAAGACAAAAACAGATTGAATTCAGGCGGTTATAATAATACTGCGCCGCATGAATGCAACCCTCTTTCGCCGGAGAATCCCCAAAATTAAAAGATGATTTTTGTTTTAAATCAAATGGATAGAATTATTCCCCTGACTTAAACGCCAGCGCCACACCGTTCATGCAATAGCGCAGGCCCGTCGGGGCCGGCCCGTCTTCGAACACATGACCCAGATGGCCGCCACAATTGGCGCAATGCACCTCGGTCCGCCCCACCCCGATTTTATAATCCGTCGAGGTTCCGACAGCGTCCGGTGTAATCGGCTGGGTAAAGGACGGCCAGCCCGTGCCGGAATTGTATTTATCGGATGATTTAAACAAAGCCTGATCGCACCCGGCGCAATGAAACACGCCCGCCCGCTTTTCATCGTTTAAGGGCGACGTAAAGGCCCGTTCGGTCCCATGGTCCCGCAACACATGATAAGCCTCAGGGCTCAGGCGCTTTTTCCACTCCGCATCAGACAGGGTGAAGGGAAAAGACTTGGCATCCTGTGTCGTTTTCTTGTCGCCGAAGAGACCCATGGCCCATGCTCCTTGTGTCAAAATGGTGGCGGCGCCCACAGCGCCAAGACCGGATAAAAATGCACGTCTATTGATCATGACCGACATCCTTGTGTTCCCCAGTAAGAATAGACCTCTGGCCGCAAATGACCAGAGGCCTTAAAACACTTAGGAAACAAGCTTTTCTTAAGGCTGGGCGTCGAACCAGCTGCGCGGCAAGGCGTTGGGGGCAGCGTATTTTTTCTCGCTGATCGCACTGCGTTCCAGATTGGCCCAAACGTTGAACACTTCCTGAAGACTGGTCGGGCCGGCATAGGGTTCACCCCGTTTTTTCAGCACGGTAAACCAGGGCAGATACTGCGTTTTTTCGATGGCATAAAAAACATCTTCAACAATGTCCTGGCCACGGGCCGCAACGTTATAAAACGCACACGCCGTTTTGACCGGCATCAACAGCATATTGTTTTTATACAGCCGTACATCATGCGGATCAGGCGACATGGCAATCGCAATCCGCAGCGCATTTGTTTTTTCGCGCATGGATTCAACATCCGGCATCACAAAACCGCGATCAATCGCTTCCGCCATAATGGCCTGATGCAATCTGCTGTCCAGCACAGCATCCATACGGTTTAACAACGCACAGCTTTCAAGATACAGGACCAGATAGGCCCGGTAGATCATTGGATGGACTAAAACTTCCCTGCTTCTTACTGGGGCGCTCATTTGCGGGCCTCCTGTTTCTTTTTTTATTATCGGGCCGGGCTCCCTGTGCCCGGCTTTGTCAGGCGATTACATATACTCCCGCACCAGAATTTCTGCAATCTGCACGGCGTTCAGGGCGGCGCCTTTCCGTAAGTTGTCGGCAACGCACCAGAAATTCAGGCCATTTTCGACCGTCACATCCTCGCGCACGCGGCTGACGAACACGTTATCTTCGCCCGCGATTTCCGCCGGGGTGACGTATTCCATCTCGCTTTCAAGGTCGATCAGGGTGATGCCCGGTGCGCCCTGCAACGCCCGTTTGGCCATGGTAGCATCAATATCATTTTCAAATTCCACATTCACCATCGCGGCATGGCCGATAAACACCGGAACGCGCACACAGTTGGCGCAAACTTTGATTTTCGGATCGAGAATCTTCTTCGTCTCCACCACCATCTTCCACTCTTCTTTCGTCATGTGATCATCCATGAACATGTCGATTTGCGGAATGACGTTGAAGGCGATGGTTTTGGTGAACACTTCCGGTGCGGGCGCATTGTTCATGAACACGCCGCGCGTCTGGTTGAACAACTCATCCATTGCGTCTTTGCCCGCGCCGGATACGGATTGGTATGTCGATACGACAACGCGTTTCACAATGGCCAGATCGTGCAATGGTTTCAACGCCACGACCATTTGAATGGTGGAACAATTCGGGTTGGCGATGATGCCTTTCTTTTTATAATCGGCAATTGCGTAGGCATTCACCTCCGGCACGACCAGCGGGACATCCGGGTCCATGCGAAAATGGCTGGTGTTATCAATCACCACGGCACCGGCCGCGGCGGCACGCGGGGCAAATTCCGCCGACACTTTCGCACCGGGGGATGACAGGACGATATCCGTCCCTTTGAAATCATATTTCGCCAGATCCTGAATCTTCAGCGTATCGTCGCCAAAGGACACTTCGCGCCCCGCCGACCGGGAGGAAGCCAAAGCCACAACATCATCCACCGGGAAATTCCGTTCGGTCAGCGTCGCCAGCATTTCCCGCCCGACATTGCCCGAAGCCCCGACAACCGCCACTTTGTAACCCATAAGAACCCTCATTTTCCGGTAGATGAAATTAACCTTCCTTGTGATAGGATGAACGGGTTTGGAAGACAAGCCCCTCTTAAAACAGGCCTATACGACCCACCATGTCCCGCCTTACGCAAAATCGGGAATTTTTTGAAAATGTGCCGCTGGGCCTCTGCCTGCTGCGCCATGACGACGCCGCCGATAATGGGGGCGCGCTGGATATTCTGTTTGCTAACCATGCCATGATTTACATGCTGCGCCCGCCCAAGGGCGTGGAGGGCCCCGCCATTGCCGGACCGTTTGATGTGATTGGGCGGTCGCTGGATGAAATCTGGCCCAGCCCGTCGATCTGCGATCTGGTCAAAAAACTGAAAAACGGGCAACCGCCGCGCGACATCACCCTGCCCATCTATGACGATGATGATGGCCGCCAACGCTGGGCCAAAATTACGATCAGTGAAACGGAATTCGAAGGTACTGCCTGCTACGCCCTGTGGATCACGGATATTTCCGCAACCAAAGAAGCCGAAGCAAAATTGCAACAGGCCGTGCAGGAGGCCGACCAGGCCGCCGAAATGAAGTCAAATTTTCTGGCCACCATGAGCCATGAAATTCGTACACCGATGCAATCGGTCTATGGCTTCCTCGAACTGATCTCCGAAGAAAAACCGCCCGCCGCCATTCAAAATATGGTGGATACCGCCCGTGGCTCCGCCGCTGGCTTGCTGGAAATTCTCGATGACATCCTCGATCTGGCCAAGATTGATGCTAACAAGATGGAGCTGGATGTTTTCGAAGTTCCCGTGCGTACGCTGGTGCGCGGGATTTTAGAAGCCCTCTCGGTCCGTGTTATCGGTAAGAACGTCTCCCTGCTCGACAACATCGAATCCGATGTACCGTTCGTTATTATTGGCGACCCCAAACGCCTGCGCCAGATTATTATGAACCTGGCGGGCAATGCGTTGAAATTCACAGAAAGCGGGTCCGTGACCGTGCGTGTCAGCACGAAGGCCAAAGTATTACAGCCAAAAGACAACGGCATCATCCTGCGCATCGAAGTGGCCGATACCGGCATGGGCATGACGCCAGAGGTGATGGCGCGGTTGTTCCAACCGTTTAACCAGGCCGACAACACAACATCGCGCAAATTTGGCGGGACGGGTTTGGGCCTGTCCATCTGCCGCCGTTTGGTTGAATTGATGGGCGGGCAAATCGGTGTTGAAAGCACGCCGGGCGAAGGCTCCGTGTTCTGGTTCGAAATTCCGACGGAACAGGTTTCAACCGATTCCCCGACCGTGAATTTGCCAGCTTTGGACGGGCTCAGCATTTTGTCGGTCGAGGATCACCCGCAGGGTGCGCGCGAGATTGTGAAGTCTCTGCAATCCATGGGCGCGACGGTTGAAAGTTGTGGCACTGTCGCCGAGGCAATGGATCTGATCCAACGCCGGCCGTTCGACGTGGCCGTGATTGACCAGGGCTTGCCCGACGGGCTGGGCATTGATCTGATCCGTAACATCATGCAAATCCGTCCCTTTATGGGGCTAATCATGTACACGGTGCGGGATGATATTGGCCTGCAACACACATTGCAGTCTTTGGGCGTCACTTACCTCGCCAAACCGGCCAGCCGTCTGGGCCTTGGCACCGCCGTGATGGATGTGGCCAGCAAGGTCAGCCGCGTCAAAATCGACGGCCCGCGCCGCCTGCTGATCGCCGAGGACACCGCCAGTGTGCGCGCCGTTCTGGAACGGCAGTTACAAAAACTGGGCGTCGATGCCGATTTCGTGGTGAATGGACAAGATGCCCTGAACGCCCTCGAAACCGGGCTCTACGGCATCTTGCTCACCGACCTGCATATGCCGGGTGTGGATGGATATACGGTGGTGGCCACCATTCGTGATTCCGAACGGGACCGTGACGACGATTCTCATATGCCCGTCATCGCCCTCACCGCCGACGTGCAGATGGCACAGCGCCAGACCTATTTGGCCTATGGGTTTGATGAATGTTTGCTGAAGCCCGTATCGCTGGGGCAATTTAAACGCCTGCTGATCCGCTGGGGATTATTGAACGAAGGGGGCGATGCGCCCGCATCATCCAACACCGCACAGACCACCACGGCATCACCTGGTGGCTCCATCGACATTCCCGCCTTGTGCGAGCAGATGGGCACAGACCCCGCCGAAGCCATCGACATGATGCGCATGTTTGTCGACATGACCGCCGCACAAATCGACGCCCTGCAACGCGACGCCGCATCGGGGTCCTACGCCGACATTCGCGAAACGGCCCACAGCCTGAAAGGGGCCGCACGATCGGCCTGCTGCAACCGCCTGGGCGATATCGCCGCCCGCATTCAAAGTGACGCGGAAAATAATGTGATCAATGCCGATTTGATTATTTCCGCCGCCAAGGAATTTGAAGCCGTACGGGCGGCGGTTGCGGCGTTGTGATATGATATTTTGATTTAAAACAAAGCAATATGGCGGGCATTTGCCCAATCCCCATCGATTGTCATGCCCGCGACTTCGTCGCCCGTAGCTTTATGCGAAGGGGGAAAGCGGGTATGACAATGAAGATAAACCCAACGAAACCTAAATCAATTCGGACAGCCAGCTTCCTGGAACACGGTCGGTGAACCTTTAATTGTCATCCAGACGCGGAAGCATGTGGAATTGGCTGGGCACTCAACACTACCGTCAGTATCCAGATCCACCGCCGACCCGCCCGCGACAATTGTATCCGCCTCACACTTGCCAAATTTTTCTTCCAGCTTGGCCAAAGCCGTTTGCAGATAAGAGTCGCTCTTCGTCGTGTGGGTCCAGAAGAAAATCCCGTCATCCCCGTTATAATATTCCCATTTTTCAAACAGAGGTGGCGGCGGCGGCAGGAATTTTCCCGTCTCGGCCGTAAAAATGCGTTTGTGATCCTGATCATCACCAGGATTACCGGGGCAACGCAGATATTCAACAAAATCATCGGCATCGGCAGGCGGGGTTGCGCCTGTGAAGTGCGTCGATGTGGGCTTGATGGGGAATTTTTTATTCGCCCCCGGGTCACTGCCTGTCGGGCTGTTATCAATCGTGTTATCCCCCTTTTCGTGCAGGATCACACATTCCTGAATCGCGGTACGGATATACTCCGCCTGTGATTCAATTTCAGAAATGGTTTTAAAGGTGTTCTGGCTCTGCGTCTGTTGGCCCGATGGCTCCATAAAACTCAGCGTCAGCGCCGCCAGCAACGCAATCGCGATCAGGATGTAGACCAGCGCGCTGCCGCGCTCACGCTTCCGCATATCTTGCTGTTGTATTTTCGCCGAACCAACACCCATTTTAATCACCTTTTTAAAAATACCGCTGTGACCATTATACAAAAGAAAAGCTGGCCATCCAACCCTGGACGACCAGCCTTTCAAACTCAAGCGAAACAGGTCAATGCAAGGGGATCCCCCCCGCACTCTGCTTACCGTTCAACCAGAACGTGGTAGTAGACGTAGTCACCAGAGTTGTTTGCATCATAGCAACCAAACGGCTGGCCTGTAAAATCGAGACCAATCGTTACCGCAGCCGAACCCGGAGCTGTGTAACCTTCGTTCATATAGTTGGTGTTACCACCCTCTTGAGCTCCCGTCGGAATATAGTTCGGCCCGGTAGGAATAGCGTCACCATTCGCATCATTACCGCCTGTAGCAACAATCCCAAGCTCATCGTTAATTTTTCGGCAAACGTTTCTAGACATACCAGGCAGGAAAGCAATCAAGTCATTCCCCCCTGCGCCGTTGATACCAACGTTTGTAATCTCGGCCTGCATGTTAAAATACCAACGACCATCAGCACCAGCTTCTAACATATCAGCCGATGCATTTGTAAACACTGACCCACCGCCTTGCGGGTGAAACACACCGTAGTTTTCTTCCCCAGCGATTGAAGCAAAATCCGACGGTGGATTGAACAGAAGGTCTTCAACCTGTGCACCGGCAATAATCATCCGGACAATTGAAGTCCGAATGCCAGCCGGATACTGTGTCAGCTGCGCTGAGCTAATCAAGTTGGTTTCACCGGACGCGTCACCCGAACCCGAACGGGTGGATTGCGTTACGGCGTAGGACAGGGCGGCAAACAAGGCCACCGCGATCAGGATCAGGAACAGCACGTTCCCGCGCTCCCCCGAACGTTTATTTTCAATCATTGTTGTGGTCATTTTCCACTCCTCTTTCGCTCGAAAAAATGTTTCAGTCGGTAGTATGCAATGACATCCGGCGACAATCCACCATAAATATTAATTCGGCTTGTCGACAGAAACCTTATTCACCTTCAACAGGGCAATCAATTTATCTTTGTCGCATTCGCGGCCCACGCACATACGATCCACCGTGACACGCCAACCGGCGCCGCCATTTTGCATATGGCCGATGGCTTCGCGAAATTCGGCAAAGCGCGATGTGTCCGCTGATGTCACCTGAATGCTGGATCCCGAAGCCTGAATTTTCAGGCCCCGGTAAATTTGCGCCAGGTTTTCAGCAAAACTTTTGACATCGGCCGCAGGAACCGGGATATCCGTCACCTTTGGCACCATGGGCTTCAGCGCCTCAACCTGTTTCAGTTCAGCGCGCAGGGTAATCATTTTCTGGGTCTGGATGGTGGCATACAGGCCGAGCGCGCCAGCGGCGGCCCAGGCAATGCCCGCGGCAATCAACGCATTCTGCCCCGCCGTTTGTGGCAGGTTTTCCAAAAAGCGGTTTAAATCTTCACTGGCCTGCGGCTTCATATATTTTTGAAGCGACCGCCAGTCGAACGACTTGAAGTCCAAAATTATAACCCTTTGACCCGATCAGTTCCTGTCGGTTGATCCGACTTTATGAACCTTAATATAATATCTTAAAGACAAAGATTTAAAAGCTCTTTAAAGGCGTTAGACGTGTTTTTGCATGTTGCGACAGCACCAATCTGAAGCCTTTATTAACAAGGACGCACTATCTGGAAAACGCCCCCATCACAGTGTTACGACGTTCCCACCAAACGCACCCGGCCATCGCCCTCGATCCCCGGTTTGATGGTTCCACGAATCGGCCCTACACCCTGGCTGAACGATTTTGGCACCAGCGCTTCCCACTCAACCTTGCCGCCCTTAACCTCATAACGCACCAGCGTTCCTTCGATCGTGCGCAACGTGTCCAGCAACTCCTGAATCCGCACCATGTGACGAATGGTGTCCGACTGCAACGCGCCATAGGCATTGATCATCAGATCGTTGGAGAGTTTTTCACTGTCCGCCTTCACCTTGGCCAGGTCGCGTTTGACAAACCCCGTCATCAGGAATTGCAGAACAATGACACCGACGGCCAAAAACGAAACAGCCAACCCGGAATACAGCAACACCATCGCCGTTGCGCGCGACAATTTTTCGGTACGCAGGGCCCGGTTCCGCCACGGAATGATGGTCGCAACATCCGGGTTGATGGTGACAAAGTTCGCATCCATGCTCTGGATACGCGGCAACAATGTACGCGCCGCGCCGATATAAACCTGCATCCGCGCCGTTTCCGGATCCCACCGCAAGGCGCTGGCCATACCTTCCTGTTCATACAGGTAAACCGTTTCACGATCCCAGTATTCGCTGTTTCCCGGCAACGCCGCCGCCAGCGGACACCATGTATCCGGCGCACTGGCCAGGGCCACAGACGGCACGGCCAAGTACCAGCAGCGCCCGTCATCGACCGTGTAACAATAATGAACACGTTCCGTACCGCACGCCTGGGACGCGGCATTCCAGACCGCCTCCTCTTCCGTTCCCGGAATATGCGGTAACGATCCGCCAAAAATTTCAGACGGCAGGAAAGGGGAAAGATCGGTGCGGAAATCCTTCGCCTCGCCCGCGATAATGTCGGCCATGCCCGGTCGCATACGCGCCGGCCCCTGATCCGCGCCAACGGACGCCCCCGGCGTTGCACCCGCCCGGGTCATTTTTTTCAATGTGTCTTTCGTCGGGAAAGCCATAATTTTACATTGCTCCGCTCATCAGGCCGCCCATCATGCTGTCCATGCTCATGTTCATCACGGTCAGGGCGTAAATGGCGCTACCAAAGGCGATGGTGAGGTAAACACCGGTGAGACCAAACGCGATCCAGACGATCAGGCTATGCTTCGTCTTCGCCGCGGCCGCACGCATTTCTGCGATTGACTCCAATACTGTAGCAACTTGTCCCAGATCGGACAAGCTGGCCAGTTCCATACGCTCGCTCCGGCTCAGCGGGGCACGGTCCAGCGCCGACCCCAGCCCGACCCCACGCTCCAGCTCGGTATTGGCCTCGGTCCAATAGGCCGCAACCTCCGGCACCGTCGTGGCTTCGGATGATTGTTTCAGCGTATCGGAAATCGGCACCAGCCCGCGCAACATACGCGCCGCGGCCATCATCGAATCCACAAAACCCAGATCCCGCAAATAGGCGCCGATCAGCGGGATTTTCCGTACAATCCGCGCCGTCGGCCAGTCGGTTTTCCCCTTGTTAATCCAGAAGGAGATAACCGCCCACGCCATAAAGGCCCCGGCGGCAAAAGCCGTAAAAATCAGGATATCCCACGTCAGCGCCAGTTGCCCGACCACACGGGTGAATTTTTCCTGCTCCGCCGGGTCGGTCGGGGCGTTGTTTTTGAACCAGTCCAGAACCATGCCCCGGCCCCAGAACAGCGATTGCACAATCGACACCACGTCGATCGCCAGCCACGACATGGTGGCCACGATGGCGCGGGTGTTGCGGCGTTTCTGTGTAATCGAGTGGATCGCGTGCGGGATACCATCCTGCAACTTGTTCGCCCGTTCACTGGCCGCCAGAATGGCAATGGTGCCGTGGTCGAAAATGCGCAACGCTTTGAGCGCGTCAATCACGCCCAGGCCACGCGCCAACGCTTCACGCGCAGGAGCCAGAATGTTCTGGCGCATCGGGTTGGTTTCGGCCTGAATAATCCGCCAGAACGCCACGCCCGGCGATGTCGCCGTGGACCGGAATTGAATCCCGCGCAACAATTGCACCTGCCACCATGTGGACCGTGCCAGCATCCGCTCCATCGGGGAGCGTTCATGCGGACGGATCGAGAGGACGTAACCGCCCTTCTTCGACACAGCACGGCGCACATCATCCGCCGTCGGCAGATAAAAAGATTCCACAGCGGTTTTTGGCCCACTGGAGGAATCATACGCAATTTCGGCGACCCATTGCTGCATAGCTTGAATAAATCAGGTTTGGACTCTAGACCAAGGCGGGCACGTTTGCCCTGCCCCTTATTATAACGGCAAAAAGCTTAATTTTCCAGATTCGAGAGCGCGAGTTTCGGATCCACCAACCCGCTGAGGACCAGATCCACCAGCCCCTCGCGGCGCGTGTGGACAATCACGCCCCCGACATGCAACACCGCGTTCACGTTGGACATCAGCGCTTCGTAAATCTGGTTCCGCTGCGCCGGGCCCATGGGGATCATCACGGCGTCCAGCAGCAATGTCCGGCCCATAATCCCCGTGCGGTTGCACAGATCACAGCCCGAGCTGTTGTGCGTACGCACGATAGCGTCCGGGTTAATGCCCAGCATGTAAATTTCTTCCTGGCTCATCGCCTCGCCGGCGCGCGTTTTGTGGGCGCATCCCTGACACAGCGTTTTCACCAAACGCTGGTTCATGATGGCCTTCACCTGTTGTGCCAGGGTAAAGGTGGATGACCGCTCCCGTTCATGCGGCATCAATGAACGCAGGCGTTCAAATGTCTGCAACGCCGTATCGGCGTGAATGGTGGAAATAACAGTGTGGCCGGATTCGGCGGCCCGCAATGCGGTTTCAACCGTATCGCCATCCCGCATCTCCCCGATCACGATATAATCGGGATCGTGACGCATCGCGGCGCGGATCAAGTCAGCAAACTCACCACCGGGCATACCGGGGCGAACCTGCCACTGCGTCGCGTAACGCAATTCATATTCAATCGGATCTTCAATCGTCAGAACGTGGCGACGGCGACGGTCAATCTGCTGAACGCACGCATACAAGGTTGTAGTTTTACCGGAACCCGTCGGACCGGACAGCAGGATCAAACCACCACCGCCCTTAATATCGGGCGACAACAACTGCGACAAATAATCCGCCACATCCGTATGGCGGCGGAACAATTCGTCAAACCCCTTCAGTGACGCGCGGTCGAGCAAACGCAATGTGATTTTTTCACCGTCCTGCGCCTGCGGCCCGGCAGCCACACGAATATCGATGTTCCGGCCCTGCCACATAAAGGCAAAACGACCATCTTTCGGTGTCGTTCGATCACCGAAGTTCAAACCGGCATCCCGTTTGATCAATGTCGTCAGACGCGCCATGGCATCGGACGGCAGCAAGTGCATCGGGATCATGTCACCGTCAATACGGTAACGAATCCAGTTCGGCGTATCGGGGTTGTTATCCTGCAAAATGTGAATATCCGATGCGCGCATCTGCAACGCTTCGGCCAGCATATCGCGCTGGAATTGGTTCAGCAGCAAACCATTGTCCGTATCGGACAACCATTGCGCCAGCGTCTTCTCCGTCCGGTCCGCAGACAGATCGTGCACAGCGCGCAGTGTTTCGAGTAACTCAGCCCGGTCCCAAACCTCAATCTCAATTCGCTCAACAACCAGGCCGGACCGGTTTGCGGTGGACAACAAGGCTTTGATCTGGCGATCATTCAGTTCGTGCAGGGGCGCAACGCGCAACACGCCATCCTGTAAACCGATCAGGTGAATGGACAGCGGCAACCACGATTGCACTGGCAAAATCGAACGCAGCTGGTCCCCGGACGCGCGGTCACGCAAGCCCTCTTCTTCGGCTTCCGCACCACCGGCCACCGTAGCCCCGGCCATTTCCAGCAACTGTTCCGTAGTTCGGGACACGCCCTGATCCATCAGGATCGCGCGTTCCTTCTGCACCATGTCCAGATAACGTTCGCGGCCTTCGTTCGCGCGCATCCGGCGACGATCCGCCCACATGCGACGCTCCATCCCACCGGGCGCACCTTGTTCCGCCTGACGGCGGTCAATGCGCTCACCCGGCATGCGGCGCTCCTCCCCTTCATAGGAAGGGAAAGCATCGGGGTGGTTCTGGTCGTCTGGATAGTCCTGATCGCTCATCGCTTCAGGTCCTTATGGCGTTGGTGTCGCGCTGGTGGACGACGAGGATGTCGACGAAGATGATGTGGTCGATGACGATGAACGGCCCGGGCCCACATTCACAGAATTGGACGACAAAGCGCGATCAAACAGCAACAGAACTTTTTCATCACCGCTTTGGAATTCAACGCCACTGGAACGGATATTGACGTTCCACAGGAAACCACCAATAACAACTTCTTCGCCATTAAAGACGATACGGCTGCCACCCGGGCCGGTGATAATAGCCCGTTTTGGTGAGTGTGACGTCACCGCGAAACCATCCAGCACCGTGGCCGGATCAATATCGTTATCACGAACGATAATTTCCTGACGCGTTTCACCCGACGAGCTGGTCACAACCGTTTCGGCCAGACGAACAGCCTGATTATCCTTGCTGACAATCCCCGTGGCCGTCCCGCGAACCGGCAGAACGAGAATGCCGCGTGCGCCATCGTGCATAATTTGGATGTCATCCAAAATCGCCCCTTCACGCACCGGATTCCACACGACCGTCAACGGGCAAGCCTGCACCGGTTCCAGCATCATGTCCGGGGCACAGCCATTTTTCGAAATCGACAACCCCGTATCCGTGTTGGACAAACGAATGTCATTCAGAGTCAAAGCCACATCACCCGCGTTTACCAATGACACCGTCATGGCGGAAGATGTGGACACGCCCGTTTCAAAGTTCACTTCTTCCTGAGAGGATACCAACAACCCTTTGCCCGGGATTGCTTCCGGGAACGGTTTGGCCTGCTCCAGATCTTCCGGATCGAATTCGCCCAAAATGGGTACGCTGGCCACGCTGGTTGGGCCAGAGTGTTCAACAACAAGCACGCCAGACACCTGACCACGCAGGATCGGTGACCAGATCACAGACACGATACAGGCCTGCCCCGGCCCCAATTTTGCGCAATCGGTGCGGAAGCTGATCCCCGATTTATCGGCAGCCTCAACATAGATGGCTTCAATATCAATGGCCTCGGACGTAATGTTCCGGAACACGACCGGTTTGACGACGGGCTGGCTGGTGTCGACATCTTCGAAATCCAGCTCCGTTGGGATGGCTTCGATATCACTGCGGAACACATCGGTATCATCATCGTTCGCCTGCACGTCACCCACGACTGTGGCGGTGACCAGACGGGTGGTCCCGCTGTGGCGCATCAGCATTTCAATACGAAAACGTCCTGCCTGCAAACCCTTGACCGACAGACCAATGGCGCACACGGCACCGGGCGGCAGCATATCGTCCGGCGACGATCCCTGGCATTCATTGATCGCCACAGACGCGGACACGCTGGATGACGGATACAGATTGATGGCACCCGTCTGCAACGGACGCCCACTGTCGTTACGGAACAACACCACGACCTGCGCCGTGGACCCCAGTGAAATCTGGCCCGTATCGACGTTGGGCTGAACCGGGGTCAAGTCACCGATCACACCGCCCTTGCCCGTCACGTTCCGGCCCGGATCATCAAATGCGCTCTGCGCGGCGGCCTGCGATGAAAAACCGGTCCACAACAACCCTGCGCCAACAGCGCCGATCACACATGCACGCAAACCCCGTGAAATCAGGGTGTGTGCGGACGATGGGGCCATATTCAATAATGTCATCATCGGATCATTTACCTATCAATATGTTCCGGTCAGCCGGCCGGATTCGAGAAGATCCACCGGAGCCCCGTTATTAGACGGTGCCGTCATGCGTGCGTCGCGGGCCAGCGTTGCCGGTCGCTGCGTATCCAGCGGCGCAACCTCGACCGACGAATCCATCGGCGCGCCGGCCGCGGGAACAACAGGCGCGATCGGCGCAACATTGGCCTCCGTCACAGGCGAAACGAACGCCTCACCGCCCGTTGATGTCGCCACAGGCGCAGGTGCCACATAAGGCGTTTGCCCCGGTGACGGTACGTCCGGATTTACCGGCGCATCGGACGGGGTCGGCATGGCCGATCCGCGAATGGCATTACGCTGCCCTTCTTCCGAATTCGTGTACACCACCACACGCGGACGCAGCAGGAAGACCAATTCCTGGTTCGTTGTTACGGTCGAACGGTTGGTGGGCACAATCGGCTCCATCAGCCCCAGACCGTTGGTATTGAAATTGTCCGATTCCTGGACCAGTCCAGCGATCAGAACGGAATCGCCCGGACGGACGCGCACCTGGGTGTTCAATTCACGCTCGGTCGTGCGCGGCAACTGAATGGTTGTCGACCCACCGCCGGTGGAGTCAAAGGCAAAATCCTCAATCTCCAAAACATCGGTCAGGGCGATTTCAATATCGGCATAGACGGTCGCGTTATCCCACGCGCTGCCGACCGTCAGGGTAAAGCCCGTATCCACCGAATCCGTGCTGACCGACGTGGTCGATTGACCGTTGTCCAGAGTTTCGGAGATTTCCGCGACATAGTTCTGGCGTTCCGCCGCGCGCAAACGTGCCTCAGACCCTGACAAAACGGTAATTTGCGGTTGGGATACGGTTTTCACCGCACCAAATTGTGACAGGAAGTTGAAAATTTCACGGGCACTCAAGGAACCATCCGCACCCTCAATCCCCTTTGTCGTCGGCAGGCCGATGCTGATCGGGTTGGTGAACCCCTCGCCCAGCGTTGCATCATTGATGCTGAACCCGGTGCCAAACTTGCCCAGATCGGCCAGCATATCCCAACGGATACCCGTGGCGTTACCAGCGTTCAGCGACACTTCCCAAATATAGGTTTCAAACACGATCAACGCGGTCGACGCGCGCATGCGTTGGAAATACCGCAACGCCATATCGGCAGAATTTTGGTTCGCCGTATAGACCAATGTGCGGGTCGAACTGTCGATAATCGGCGACGTCCCGACAATTGCCGCCAGACCAGCGGCCACGTTCTGCATGAACGATTCATCTTGGCTGATCGGCGGGATTTTTACGGTGAAGGTCTGGCTTTCTTTCACGACCAGAACACCATCTTCGAACGAGCAATAAAGCTGAGCCAATCCGCAGACCTTATTCACGACGGAACTCAACGGTCCGCGCAAATTCGCCACAGTGATGGTGCGCGTCAGACCTTCGTTGCTTTCAAAGGCCAGCGGCACATCATAATCCGCCAAAATCAACTGCAACGCACCGGCCAAAGTTTCACCGCGCAGCTCCAGCGGCCCCACCATGTCATTGGGCAGCGGATCATCCATGGAAATTTCAGGGATCAGAACATCGCGCCCCAGTGGCAGATACATCACACTGTCCGGGCGTTCGTTGATGGCTTCCTTGCGCTCTTCGGCAAAGGCTGGCGCGGGAATATCCAGATCGCGCGCGCCCGGCACGTTCGCCTGCGCACAGCCCAGCAACATCAACGGCAACAACGCAGCCGACATCAATTGTCGCGCCATACCTTTACGGTTCTGCATCTTGCGTGCGTGTGTATTCATCATCATGTCCCCCGGGTCACCAGCACCCGTTCAATCGCTTTAATCAACCTGTCTTTCACAACCGGCTTGATCAGAACAGCACCGACACCCCACTTGGCCGCCTGTTCCAACAAATCGGTCGTTTGATCGCCCGTCACAAGAATGACCGGCGTTTCCAAATCTCTGCCGCGCACCGCGCGAATAAAATCCAATCCACCCATCGGCTCCATACGCACATCGACAACAGCCGCCGCAATATTGGCGCTCATCAACCCGAGTGCTTCGTGGCCGTCTTTTGCTTCCACCGTTTCATGTCCGGCATCTTTCAAAAAACGGACGATTTGCATCCGTACAAAATCATTGTCTTCGACAACTAAGATCTGGGCGGCGGACATGGGACGAGCCGGGAACAAAAGAAGGACTGGAGGGTGGTCTGACGTGATTCGCCAAACCGGATAAATCATAACAAGGGTAAACAAGGAACCCCTTTGATGCAAACGCTTTTGGCGCAAATCCGTGGTTTCCGGCCCGCGACACGCAAATATTAACGATTGCTTCAGCTTCGTAAAATCGCTGTGAATCACCATGCCCCCGCATATTGAGCCCCACCCCGCCCGGGTGTAGGGTCAGCCCCATCGTTTTTCCCGATAAACCGCCTCATAAACCGATGGAAAGACTGGCATGTTGGACTGGGTGGCGCTGTTATGCCTTGCGGGCGCGATTGGATTGCTGATCGCGCTGGCCATCATTGATCTGAAAACCTGGCTGCTGCCCAACGTTTTGGTCGCGCCCTTTGCTCTGCTCGCCATCATTTTCCATTTTGTCGCCCCCACCCAATCCCTGCCTTTGCCCGACATGATCGCCGGGGCAGCCCTCGGCTTTGGCGTATTATGGATTATCCGTTATTTTGGCAGTCGTTATTATGGCCAAGACGCGCTCGGCCTCGGCGATGTGAAATTGATGGGCGCCGCCGGATTATGGTTAGGGACTGAGGGCATCACACTGGCTCTGACCCTTGGCGCAACCGCCGGGTTACTGCACGGGCTGGGCGTCGCCGCCCTGACCGCGCGGCGCGAAGGCGGCCCGATGAAGCTATCCCGCCTGCAAATTCCCGCCGGCCCCGGCTTCGTTGTCGGCATCTTGTGTGTCGGGGCCTATCAATACATGCATTTCCGGATCGGGGGGTAAACAACAATGACTGGCGCACTGAGCAATATCCGCGTTCTCGACCTCTCCCGCGTGCTTGCGGGGCCGGTTTGCACACAAATTCTGGGCGACCTTGGCGCCGACATTATCAAGGTTGAGCGCCCGGGTGAGGGCGACGACACCCGCAAATGGGGCCCGCCCTATCTGCTGGATGAAAACGGCGCGCCCACCAGCGAAAGCGCCTATTACCTGTCCGCCAACCGGAACAAGCGATCCCTCGCCGTCGATATCACGACGACGGAAGGGCAAGAGATCATTCACGCCTTGCTCGAAAAATCCGATGTGATGATCGAGAATTTCAAAGTGGGCGGGTTGGATAAATACGGGCTGGGTTGGACCAGCATTCAAAAACGCCATCCGCATATTATCTGTGCCTCCATCACCGGGTTTGGTCACACTGGCCCACTGGCCAGCGAGCCGGGTTATGATCTGATGGTTCAGGCCATGGGCGGCATGATGGCGATTACGGGTGAACCCGGCGGTCAGCCCATGAAAATCGGCGTGGCACTCAGCGATGTGATGACCGGGCTTTACGCCACCATCGGTATTCTCGCCGCACTGAACGCCCGCAAGGAAACAGGCAAAGGGCAACATGTTGATGTCGCCTTACTGGATTGCACACTGGCGGGCCTGACCAACCTTGCGCAATATTATTTAACATCCGGCACCGTTGCGAAACGTCAGGGCAATGCCCACGCCACCATCGTTCCCTATCAAGCGTTTGAAGCGGCCGATGGATGGATGGTGATTGCCGTTGGCAATGACACGCAATTCAAACGCTTGGCCACCGCCCTTGGCCATGCCGAATGGGCGGATGATGAGCGCTTCGCCCGCAACCAAGCCCGCGTGAAGCACCGCGACATTCTGGTGCCCATGATCGAATCCGCCATGAAAACACGCAGTGTGGAGTCATGGGTGTCGTTGTGTCGCGACATTGACGTGCCCGCCGGCCCCGTCAACAAGATGGATCAGGTGTTCGCCATGGCGCAGGTTGATGCCCGCGCGATGAACATTGAAATGAACCATCCGCTGTCCCCCACACCGATCCATTTGGTGGGCAGCCCGCTGAAACTGTCCGACACATCCGTCGATTATCGCCTCCCCCCGCCGATTTGTGGGGAACATACGCGCGATATTTTGCAGAGCCTGTTGCAGATGGATGATGCGGATATCCAAGCCCTGATGACGCGTAACATTGTGGACCAACACTGAAATGAAACACTGCACCGGCATACAGAATTTAAGCGACGCGGATATTGACGCCATTTTATCACGCGCCCAAACCTATGCCGATCAGATCAATGCGGGCCAGCCCATCACCCCCTCCTTAAACGGACGGATTGTGATGAATCTGTTTTTCGAAAATTCCACCCGCACGCGTACATCGTTTGAAACGGCCGCCCTGCGTCTGGGGGCCAATGTCATTAACTGGGACGTTGAATCCAGTTCGATCAAAAAGAACGAAAGTTTTTCAGACACAATCCAGACGCTGGCCGAATACGACCCAGATGCCATCATCATCCGCCATTCCGAATATGGCGCGCCCGATTATGTGGCCTCCATGGTCAAATGCCCGGTGATCAATGCCGGGGATTCATGGCGCGAACACCCGACGCAAGCGTTGTTGGACGCCTTCACCATCCGTCAGGCCAAGGGCCGGATCGAAGGATTGACCATCGCCATTTGCGGCGATATCGCGCACAGCCGTGTCGCCGCATCCAACATGGCCCTGTTGACCCGATTGGGGGCAAAGGTCCGCGTGATTGCGCCCGACTTCCTGATGCCGGAAAAACCGCTGGCCGCTGGCATTGAAAAATTCACATCAATGGACGCGGGCTTGCCCGGTTGCGACATTGTCATGATGTTGCGCAATCAAAAGGAACGCATGGACCCATCGCGCATGCCATCCGACATTGCCTTCTTCAATCAATATGGCCTAACCATCGATCGTCTGGATCTGGCCAAGCCGGATGCGTGCGTCATGCATCCGGGCCCCATGAACCGGGGCGTGGAAATTGCCGATGACGTCGCCGATGACCCGACCCGATCCCTGATTTTAAAACAGGTGCGCAACGGCGTCCCCGTGCGCATGGCCGTGCTCGACCTTTTAATCAACCGCTAACGAAACGACGTACCATAAATGACCAGCGTTCTTCTCTTCTCCGTCTTTGGCTATCTGCTGGGCTCGATCCCGTTCGGGTTGGTGCTGGCGCGTCTGGGCGGATATGGCGATATTCGCAAAATCGGATCCGGCAATATTGGCGCCACCAACGTGCTGCGCACGGGCAATAAACCGCTGGCGTTTCTGACGTTGATTTTGGATGGGGGCAAGGGCGCGCTGGCCGTGTTCATCGCCAACCATTTTGGATCGTTCGATGCCGCCATGGCCGCCGGATTGTTCAGCATTCTGGGTCATTGCTTTCCCATCTGGCTGCAATTCAAGGGCGGCAAGGGCGTGGCCACCACGCTGGGTATGGTTCTGGCACTGGCTCCGTTTACGGGTCTGGCTGCGTGCACCACATGGCTGGTCGTCGCCGTGATCTCCCGTATATCTTCTCTGTCGGCCTTGATTGCGATGATTTCAATGCCCGTTTCGGCATTTGTGATTTATCACGATATCAAACTGGCCGCCGTATGCGCGGGCGTCGCCGCCTTTGTCTGGATCCGCCACAAGGCCAACATCCAGCGCATCTTGAAAGGCGAAGAACCAAAAATCGGGAAGAAGAAAAAAGACGCTTAGGGGCGCGGAGTCGCAATAATGGTCCGTGGGCGCGGTTTTTGCAAAGACGGATCAGCCGTCACTATGCCTTTCCAAACGTTGCGCAGGGCTTTAACCCGGTCATCCCGCACCGGGTGCGTGCCGAATAATTTTTCCATCGCAGTGGACATCGATGGCTCCGGCGCATCCTCTTCATAAATACCACCGGGGCCCGTATCGTCCAGCCGATCAATCAACGACACGGCCGCATTAAAATCCCGCGTCAGGCGTAATGCATTTTCATCGGCGCGATATTCCTGTCCCCGCACAATTTTGGCGGCCAGCGCCTTCTGCGCGAAATGATGGACGTAGAAAAATCCCGCCCATGACGCACCATACAACGCGGCACCGATGGATCCGCCTGTTGCAACAACGGCGGCCGCCAAACCGAGACCCGCAATCGCGCTCAGGAAAAGAGATCCCTGAACGGCGACGCGCATCGGAATCTGCACACGCACATCATTCGCCCGCATATGTGCCATTTCATGCGCCAGAACAAATGTCCGTTCCGCACAGGGCATGCGTTTAAAACGGGACGACACGTAAATTGCGGTTCCGGTTGTTGCCGCCACATCACCGATCATGTTCAGGCCATGAAAATCCCGATCATCAATCAAACGCACGGGGGGCGCAGCCAACCCAAGACGGCCCGCCAAAAAAGCCACCATGTCCTGCACCGCGGGAATCGTTGGCGCATGGGCATAGGCCCGGTCAAAATCACGATCGCTTTCAATCTGCAGCGCACGGATTAAAGCGGCCCCATACGCCACCCCCGCAACGCCCAGCCCCACCAGCGGAGCAAACCCAAACATCGCCGATGCCATCATGGCCAGCCCGGCGGGCGCTCCGAACTGGGCCAAAACCATCCCAGCGCCGCACAGCAGACGGGAGCGGAGGGTGGGCAGGCGCAAAATCGGTATTGGGGCGGTTTCCGGCATACATGTCGGTTTACATATACTTAAAACTTTTGTCAAAAACTGTGCATATCCCCCACACCTCCAGGTTTAGGCAGGATTTCACCCCCAACGGGTGATACATACTTAGGTATGGCCCGCATACACGAACATGCCGCAACGTCGCATTTTGATGACGATATGATCCGCGACTGGCTCCGGCTGGCGCGCACGCCGCATGTTGGCCCCATCACCTTTTACCGCCTGTTGCAAAAATTTGGCACCGCCCGCGCCGCGTTGGACGCCCTGCCCGATCTGGTACCGGCGCACGGCAAGCAAAAAAAGCTGACACCTGCACCCCTGGCCGATATCGACCACGAATTAAACGCCCTGCACAAAATGGGCTGCATGATTCTGTGCGCCGATGATGTGCGATACCCCGCCCCCCTGCGCGCGGTGGAGGACGCCCCACCCGTGATCACCGTGCTGGGCAATATCGAATTGTTGAAACGCCGCTGTGTCGGGATTGTTGGCGCGCGCAACGCGTCGATGAACGGACGCAATTTTGCGCGCAAACTGGCCACCGATTTATCGGCAACGGGCATCGGTGTTGTGTCTGGCCTGGCGCGCGGCATTGACACCGCCGCACACGAAGGATCGCTGTCCGGCGGCACCATTGCCGTGGTCGCGGGCGGCGTTGATATCGTCTATCCACCGGAAAACCAGAAACTGTACGATTCCATCCGGGCAGAAGGATTGATTGTCGCGGAAAGCCCGCTAGCGCAGGAACCTTTTGCCCAAAGCTTCCCCCGCCGCAACCGCGTGATTTCAGGATTATCACAGGGTATTGTGGTGGTGGAGGCTTCGCTGCGCTCCGGTTCACTGATCACCGCGCGCGTGGCCGCGGAACAGGGGCGCGATGTTTTCGCCGTGCCCGGCCACCCGATGGACCCGCGCGCCGAGGGGACCAACAGCCTGATCCGCGACGGCGCGGTTATGGTCCGCAGCGCGCAAGACATTCTGGACGATCTGCGTACATTGCAGCCGGACGAATTTCACACAGCGGCAGGCGTCATCCCAGGCGGATTGTTTGACCGCGCAACCGGGTTCTTCCACGACGACAAGACAAAACATGACGACGATGTTTTCGCCGATCTGGACGATGACATTCTGGACATGATGCTGGATTTGGGCGTACGCCCGATCCCAACCAGTCCCGCGTCCAATCCCGCCGATTTATGCGAAGCGATTTTGGATCATCTATCAACCACCGCCGTTGATATCGACGACCTGATCCGCACGCTGGGTCATTCCACCGCCACGGTGCAAAGCGCCCTGTTGACCCTGGAACTGGCGGGCCGGGTCCAACGCCTGCCCGGGAACCGGGTGGTCCGGCTGGCGGCCTGAAAACAGGCACCCGCCCAAAAAGCTTGCAAATTTCCATAAGCTTTACCATGATCCGGCCATGCTCAAGCCAACCCGGGTCATTTTTAACTACGCTGCACGGTGCAATATGCCGTGCCAATTTTGCTACATCCCATTCAATGGGGTGCGGTCCGCGCTGACCGACCGGCTGGCCGCCATTGACCGTGCGGCCGCGATGGGCGCGGAACTGATCACCTTTGGCGGCGGCGACCCGCTGCTGGACCGCGATCTGGAATCCGTCTTTGCGCACACGGCATCCCACGGCATGAAAATCCAGCTGGATACAAATGGGCTACTTTTGAATGCAGGCACCCTGCCCCTGCTGCAACGTTATGTCAGTTTCATGAGCCTGCCGCTGGAGGGCGACGCTGACACCCACACAGCGATGCGCGGAAACAAAAAACACTTCGCCCACGTTCTGGATATCATTCCGCGCGTGCTGGATGCGGGCATACGATTGAAGATCAACACCGTGGCCTGCACCAAAAATCTGCATGCCATGCCGACACTGGCCGACACGTTGTTGCCGTTCGCAAACCGTGAACACAATTCATTGGCGCGGTGGAGCATCTATGAATTCATCCCCGCCGAACGCGGAGACATGAACCGGATTGATTTTGAATTATCCCCCGGGCGGTTTCAGTCCGCAATGAACGAACTGTGCCGTCGCTTCCCCGATCTACCTATTGAACCCGGCGCGCGCAGTGCGCGTAAATCGGCCTATTTCTTTATGAATGATAATGGCACGGTTTATGCCACCAACCCATCAACGGATTGCGACAGCACGGTCTTTCTGGGCCACATCATGGATGACGACATCCATGAAAAATGGTCCGCCCTGATTGAGGGGACGGACCATGGTGTTCGCTTTCACGATCGCGCAAATTTACGCTTGAAACTGATATAGTTATTTCGGTACTGGACCGGATGGGGCCGCAGCTTTCTTCGCCGCCATGATTTTCAGACAATCATCCTTGGTCAGTTCAAACAGAACGTCCTTGGCCTCACCCGTCGCACGGCGTGTAAATTGATCATGGAACGCGCTGGCGTCGCGCGTCAAACGATCACAATATTTATCGACCATCACATCCGGGCTGGCGTTGTCGCGTGCGTCCTGTTCACGTTTGTTTTCATTCCACAGATGAGCCACCCCGATGATCGTAATCATCGTCGCATAGAACAGGGCCGTTTGTCCCAGCGTTACTTTTGACTGTTTCATAACCATGGTCTCTTTCCCCGCCCAAACCGGACGGATACGAAATCTGTTCAAGGGCCCACCCTAATCATCGATTAAAAGTTATGTCAACAAAATCGCCGCTTTTGTATTTTTCATAAAAACCACCCTGTTGACGAACGCCCCAACCCGTGTCATTCCCTGAAAGGACACTTTATATATAGAGGCAGGATTTTCACTTGAGCGCTTCCAATCTCGTCATCGTTGAATCCCCGTCCAAGGCCAAGACCATTAATAAGTATCTTGGCCCGGATTATGAGGTTTTAGCCTCTTACGGCCACGTCCGTGACCTGCCGCCCAAGGATGGCTCGGTGGACCCGGAAAATGGCTTTGCCATGCTTTGGGAACTGGGCGATCGCGCCGCAAAACCGGTCAACGACATTCGCCGCGCCGTGAAAAAGGCCAAAGCCCTCTATCTGGCGACTGACCCTGATCGTGAAGGGGAAGCGATTTCATGGCACGTACAGGAACTGTTGAAGGACGAAAAACTGTTGGAGGGCAAACAGGTCTTCCGCGTGACCTTCAACGAAATCACCAAGAAAGCGGTTCAGGAAGCCTTCAAAAACGCCCGTGATCTGGACGCCCCGTTGGTTGAGGCGTATCTGGCCCGCCGTGCGCTGGATTATCTGGTCGGGTTTAACCTGTCCCCGGTTTTGTGGCGTAAACTGCCCGGCTCTCGTTCTGCGGGGCGTGTGCAATCCGTGGCCCTGCGCCTGATTTGCGAACGCGAATCCGAAATTGAAAAATTCCGCGCCGATGAATATTGGACGATTGAAGCGCGATTGCACAACCGTGACGGCGCCCCGTTCACCGCGCGCCTGACCCACTTGTCCGGCAACAAGCTGGACAAATTGGATATCGGGTCCGAAGCCCAAGCCACCGCCGCCGCCAACCGCATTCGCGGTAAAAATCTGGTCGTGCAGAATGTTGAAAAGAAACAGGTCCGCCGTTTCCCGCCGGCCCCGTTCATCACATCGACATTGCAACAGGAAGCATCGCGCAAACTGGGCTTTGGCGCGTCCCAAACCATGCGTTTGGCCCAACGTTTGTACGAAGGCACAGAGATCAACGGCGACACCGTTGGCTTGATCACCTATATGCGTACCGACGGCACGACCTTGTCCGAAGACGCGGTGACGCAATGCCGTGATGTGATTAAATCGAATTACGGGCCGAAATACCTGCCCGATGCGCCGCGCCTGTATAAATCCAAGGCCAAGAACGCACAGGAAGCGCACGAAGCCATTCGCCCCACCGATTTGTCGCGCACACCGGACGAAGTCCGCATGTATGTCGATGATCAAATGGCGCGCCTGTATGAACTGATCTGGAAACGCACCATGGCGTCCCAGATGGAAAACGCCGTGATGGACCAGGTGGGCGCGGATATTTCCGATGGCACCACCGATGTCGTCCTGCGCGCTACCGGCTCCACCGTTGCATTCGACGGTTTCCTGACCCTGTATCAAGAAGGTCAGGATGATGATGAAACCGACGAAGAAAACCGCCGCCTGCCCGTTTTGGACAAGGGCGATGCGACCAAGTTGATCGACGTTGCCCAAGACCAGCATTTCACCCAGCCGCCCCCGCGTTATTCGGAAGCATCGCTGGTGAAGAAAATGGAAGAACTGGGCATTGGCCGCCCGTCCACATACGCATCCATCCTGCAAGTGTTGCAGGACCGCGATTATGTGCGTCTGGACAAGAAACGTTTCATTCCGGAAGATCGCGGCCGTCTGGTCACCACCTTCCTGTCGAAATTCTTCACCCGTTATGTCGATTATGATTTTACCGCGACACTGGAAGAAGAGCTGGACGCCATTGCCGCAGGTCAGGCCCATTGGAAAGATGCACTGGCCCAGTTCTGGAAGGATTTCAGCAAGGCCGTCGGCGATACCAAAAACCTGACCATTACCGAAGTCATCGACAATCTGGATGCCGAGCTTGGCCCCCACTTCTTCCCAGTGGTTGAACACGGCAAAGACCCGCGCATCTGCCCGGCCTGTAACGAAGGGCGCTTGTCCCTGAAGCTCGGGAAATTCGGTGCCTTTATCGGTTGTGCCAATTACCCGGATTGCCGCTATACCCGCCCGCTGGTCGTTCCATCTGCGGATGAGAACGCCGAAGGTGGCGAAGCCGGCGGTGAAAGCGGTCTGGCCGCCCAACTGGCCAACGCTCCGAAAATTCTGGGCCATGATCCTGTCACGGGTCGTGCCGTATCACTGCGCCGTGGTCCATACGGCCCGTATGTGCAGATTGACCCGCCGGAGGCCCCGCCCGCCCCCGCCGTCGAAGAAAAAGCCCCCGAGGTCGAAGACGGCACCGCGAAAAAGGGCAAGGGCAAAGCGAAGAAGAAAAAAGAAACCGCAGAAAAACCAAAACGCCAAGGCGTTCCAAAGGGCCTGAAGCTGGAAGACATTGATCTGGCCGCCGCCCTGAAATTGCTGGAACTGCCGCGCGAGGTTGGCCTGCACCCGGAAACCAAAGAAATGATCAAGGCGGGCATTGGCCGCTTTGGCCCGTTCCTGGTCCATCAGGGGTCGTACACGTCAATTCCGAAGGGTGATGACGTTCTGACCATCGGCATCAACCGCGCCGTTGATTTGATCGCGGCCAAGGCCGAACGCGCCGCCAATGGCGGTGGCCGCCGTGGCGGATGGGGCAAGAAAAAAGCCAAAGCTGATGGCGACGACGCCGCACCGAAAAAAACAGCGGCAAAGAAAAAGGCCCCGGATAAAAAAGCCGCCGCCAAGAAACCGGCGGCCAAAAAGACAGCAGCGAAAAAACCCGCTGCAAAGAAAACGGCAACCAAGAAACCCGCCGCGAAAGAATAACAAAAAAGAAAACCCCGATCTGTTCGGGGTTTTCTTTTTAATACGCCGCCATCTGATCCGCCAAAATCGCCGTCGTGCGCACATTCACATCAAAGCGTGGTTCGTAATGCACCTCCGCCGAATGGATGGTGATGGATTTAACGGGCATGAATTTGCGTTTGAATTTATCCAGCGTTTCGGTTTCGGACCCACCAAAATTCATCCATGCGATATGATCCGCCGCCATGGCCCGGCATGTTTCAACAACCTGAAAATCCGCCAGTCCGGAAATCATGGCATCGCTCAAATTCGCCAGCAGATTTGACGTGCCCATATACGGGCGGTCATACACGGTGAACCCAACCGGAAAATCACCGCGCAAAAACACCAACCCACCAAACAAATGCGGCCATTTTTGAATCACGGAAAACAGCATCGTGTAATAGGTCGATAAATCCATATCGTCCAGTTCGCGCAGAACCATGGACCCCTCCCAATATTTCTGGGCGGCACGCATAGCCTTTAACGCGCGCGGATCGGACAAGGACAGCGTTGAAATGTCATCTTCCACCTTGCGGCATTTGTTACGGATTTTCATGAAGGCCGTGCCCTTCATCTCCGCCACGCGCGCGGTGTCCAGCACATGGACCGGATAGCGCCAATCCATCACCGTTTCATCAATGCGTTCGATCCGGGCCACGCGGTCATCCCGCCGGGCCCGGAGCGCATTTTCCAACTGGGCGAGATCCTGGTCCGTAAACCGGGCCAGGCGCACCCCGCCGGGTGGCGGGTCCAACCCGCACAGAACAGAGGCCGCCAAACGCCCACGCGCTTCCTGTCCAATCTCGGGGAAAGCCAGCAGGCCCGTGGGATTATGCGGATCGCGGCACACGACCATGGCCGCGCCATAGCCTTCGTGCAGCCATGCGCCGCGCCGTCCGGTCAAAACATAATAAATGGGAGCATTCAGATAGGTGTCGTCCCGGACCGCGCTGGACCGGTGGATCAGGTCATCAAATTTTTCATACGAAAAACCGCTTAGCACAATGAAAACCGTTCCCGTGCCCTGCACCTATATCCCGGATTATACAATCTTTGGTTGCAAACGCAACTAGCTTGCATCTTTTTTTGAGGATTCGTACGGAGGGATGATGGCGTTGCCCCAGAGATATTCGAACCGCTGTTTTTCCGCTTCATGGGCGGACCGGCTGTTCACGACGATGATCATCGCTTCCTGCCATAATTGCAGAGCCACCTTGTCGCCATAGATGAACGAGCTCATCCCCGCGCGGAACACATCGCGCGGCAGCCAACGATAATATTCAGCCGGTTGAACGAAATAGGCATCGCCCTCACACGCCAGCAGGCGTTCAGTGATGTTATGGGCCTTCATCCGCGACAAATGCGCCAAAAGCTTGTCCGGGTGCGATTCGTGGGACCGGCGTTCGTCCAGGTTGGCGATCAAAACCTCACCCCCGCTGGCCTTCATCGTCTCAAAAATATCATCCCACAATAAAGGCAGTGCATCAGCCCCCTTCAGGACCTTGACTGTGTCCCGGCGGCGTTGCACACCATAGTCACCCACAAATTCGATATCGGACCGTTCAAACGCCAGACGGATTGATTCCAGCGATTCCGCCCGGACATCATTCGTGCCCCGTTCGAAATTGTTGATAGCCGTCTTGGACATCCCCGCCGCATCGGCCAGGTCCTGTTGTGTCCACCCCAGAAGGCCGCGCCCGGCCCGACATTGCTCTTTCGTAATCATAGAATCAGTCTACCACGAACTAAATTCAAAAGAAATTGAACTTTGTACCGTTTTTTGTTGCAATTGTATGATTTTCGGAATATTGTTCAAATATCGTTGAATTTTGACACACTGATCAATGGAACACCTTGAAGGGGGGAAGACCATGGATGCCAACACACTGATGTGTGGTCAGCTGGCGCTGGATCGCTGCAAGAATTATGTAAATCATATTCATGCGATTCTGTTCCTCTGCGGCCAAAATGACGCCGCGCTGGATGAAAAGGCCATCAGCCACATCCACCGCATCGCCAGCCTGCTCGGGGAGGAGCTGGAAACCGGGTTTCAAATGCTGATGCCTGAAGCCGCAGACGGAGACCAAAGCAACGTTATTGAGTTTTCTGCGTACATTTAAAAACGCTACACACGCACACACAAGCAAGCCGGCCACCGCCAAAAATCGGTGGCCGGTTTTGTTATCGCCCCACGTTTCTCCGTACAAAAGACCGCTTTCGTGCTATCCATTTATATATGAAAAAATTTGACCCCTCTGCCATTACCGACCTCCTCAACGCCAGTCCCGAGCCGCTGACCAAGCGCCAGATTGCCGAAGCCCTGAACATCCGCGGCGAGCAGGAACGCGTCGAATTAAAAGACGCGCTGCGCATGCTGGAAGATGACGGCATCATCATCAAACAACCGGGCCAAGCCTACGCCATTCCCGAAGCCCTGCCCGCCGTGGCCATTATCGAAGTCACCGACATCGATCTGGACGGTGACACGCTGGCCCGCCCGGTGGATTGGAGCGAGGAATATCAAGGCCCTGCCCCGCGCATTGAAATCACGCCTGACATGAACAAGGGCCACCCGGCCCTTACCCCCGGCGATCGCGCGCTGGTCAAACTGAGCCGCGTTGCGCCGAACATGTACGAAGCCCGCGTGATCCGCCAGTTGGATACCGAACGCGGCCGCGTCATGGGTTTGGTCGTGCGCACGAAAAGCGGCTTTATCCTGCGCCCCGCGAACAAGAAGGCCAAGTTTGATTTCGACATCGCGCAGAAGGATTTGAACGGCGCGGATGAAAACGATCTGGTCGTCGCCGAAATCCAGCCCAGCCGCGGCGTGCGCAACGGCAAGGTGCGCGTGAAGGAAATTATTGGATCGCGCAATGATCCAAAGGCGATCAGCCTGCTGGCGTTGAACGAAGCCGGCTTGCGCGAAACATTCCCCGACGCGGTCATCCGCGAAACGGAAAAAATGACGGTGCCGACATTGGACAAGCGCGATGATTTGCGCCGCTGGCCGCTGGTCACCATTGACGGCATTGATGCGCGCGATTTCGATGACGCGGTCTTTGCCGAAAAAGATACCGAAAATGGCGGGTACCATTTGATCGTCGCCATTGCTGACGTCGCCTTCTATGTCCGCCCGGACAGCAATCTGGACCGCGAAGCCTATCGTCGCGGCAACTCCACCTATTTCCCCGACCGCGTCGTACCGATGCTGCCGGAAGCGTTGTCCAACGATCTCTGCTCGCTGCGCCCGAACGAAGACCGCGCCTGCATGGCCGTGCATATGTGGATCGACGATCACGGCAATCTGCAGAAATACAAATTCGTGCGCGGATTGATGCGATCCAAGGCTCGCCTGATTTACGAACAGGTCCAAGCCGCCCGCGATGGCACACCTGATGCCATCACCGGACCGTTGATGGATGAGGTCATCAACCCGCTGTATGAAGTGTATGAAGTCCTGCAAAAATCGCGCAATGAGCGCGGCGCGCTGGATCTGGATATTCCCGAACGCAAAATCGTTTTGAATGATAAAAACGAAATGACCGGCGTGGCCGTGCGGGCGCGCTACGATTCCCACAAACTGATCGAAGAATTTATGATTCTGGCCAACGTGGCCGCGGCCATGGCGCTGGAGGCCCGTAAAGCCCCGTGCATGTACCGCATTCACGATCGCCCCAGCCCGGAGAAGATTGACGCCGCCGCCGATTTTATCGACAGCTTTGGCCTGTCTTTGCCGCGTGGGCAAGTCATTCGCCCGGCGCAATTGAACGGCATTTTGCGTCAGGCCGATAAACTGCCCTACGGCCATCTGGTGCACCAGATGATCCTGCGGTCCCAGGCGCAGGCTATTTATCACCCGGACAATATCGGGCACTTTGGTCTGGCGCTGGAAAAATACGCGCACTTCACATCCCCCATTCGCCGTTATGCCGATTTGGTCGTGCACCGCAGTTTGATCCGCGCGTGGAACCTCGGCCCCGGCGGATTGAGCGATGAAGAAGTCGTGCAGATGGAAGAAATCGCCGACCACATTTCCCAAACCGAACGCACATCGGCGGAAGCCGAGCGCAATGCGGTGGACCGCTTTGCCGCCACCTTCTTGTCCACCCAAGTGGGGGCGCAGTTTTCGGGGCGGATCAGCGGCGTGACCCGCTTTGGCCTGTTCGTCACGCTGGATGAAAGCGGCGCGGACGGGATTGTGCCCATCCGCACCCTGCCCAACGATTTCTATGACCATGTCGAAGACCAGCACGCCCTGATCGGGCAGCGTTCGGGCCGGATTTACCGCCTTGGCGCCTCTATTGCGGTGCAGCTTAAAGAAGCCGACCCCCTGACCGGAGGGACAGTTTTCGCGGTTATTGGCACCGAAGGGGCCGATATTCCCGGGTTAACCTTCAAGAAAACTTTGCATAATTCTGGAAAACCCTCTAAGAAGAAACCATTCCATAGAGGCGGCCCGCGCAAGGGGTCCGGCAAGCCAAGCCACCGCAAAGGGCAAGGCGGCGGATTTCGGGGTGCTTCGGATGGTCAGCCGGGCAAAAAGCCGGGCGGACCAAAACGTGGAGGGAAAAAGCGCCGTTAGCGTATTGAACGGCCGCCCCCCTTTGCACCACTCTAAACCCAGTTAGAACAGGGAGCGTATCCATCGTGGCTAAGAAAAAACAAACCAATAACAACCACGCGCATAACAACGGACGCAAAAACAGCAACGGTAATGGCGGCGCACCGCGGGGCCGGAATATTTCCCCGACCGCGCAATCGATCAAAGTCAGCATTGCCGCCACCAACGACCAAACCCCAACCGACCCCGATGCGTTCAAAGCATCCACCATTACAACGGCGGTTCTGAACAGTTTTAAAATCAAGGAGCCGCATGACGCCGCCGCTGTGGCCGAGGCCACAACCGTGGTTCAAACCGTTGACAGTTCCGCCGTGCGCAAGGATCTGACCCATATTCCGTTCGTGACGATTGATGGCATTACATCACGCGATTTCGATGATGCCGTTCATGCCGAACCCGACACCGCCGCCGATAATGTTGGCGGATATCTGGTCAATGTCGCGATTGCCGATGTCGCCTGGTATGTCCGCCCGGGCAGTGCGCTGGACGATCAGGCTTTATCCCGCGGTTTCTCGGTCTATCCGCCGGATCGTGCGGTGCATATGCTGCCGAATGAATTGTCTGAACAGGCCTGCTCGCTGAAACCGAATGTTGACCGCTATGCGCTGGTTGCGCATATCCGCGTGAACAAGGATGGCGATGTACTGGACAGTTCCTATAGCCGCGCCATTATCCGTTCCCGCGCGCGCCTGACCTATGAAGGCGTGGATGAATTTCTGGCCGGTGAATTAAGCGGCGTTCCATCCGTTGCCGATACGCTGATCCCGCCCTTGCACGAAGTTTATGAAATCCTGAACCAGAATGCGATGAACCGTGGCAAGCTGAAATTCAGCTTTGGCAAAATGTCCAGCACGATTGGCGCGGATGGCTTCGTCAACGGCTTCGTGAAGGACGACAACCGTGAAGGTTCGCGTGAGCTGATCGAGGAATTAATGTGCCTGGCCAACTGTGTCGTGGCGCGGGACTTGCTGGCCCACGGCCAGTACCCGGTTATGACCCGTGTGCACGAAGAACCGGCCGAAGACCAAGTGACGAAAGCCAAAGCCCTGCTCTCCGCTGCTGGCATCACCAAACGCCATGGCGAAGAATGGACATTGGCCGATATCAACAAAATGCTGGATGATCCGGCCTATGCCGACAAGCATGATAAAATCCGCTCGGCCGCGATGAAGCTGATCAACCGTGGCGAATATGCCATTAACGAAACGGGCCACTTTGGTCTGGCGTTGAAAACATATTGCCACTTCACCTCGCCCATCCGCCGTTACCCGGATTTGCAGGTTCACCGCGCACTGATCTCTGCCTTTAATCTGGGCGAAGGCGGCATGGCCAAGGATGTTGATTTGAAATCCATGTTCAATCAGGCCGCCGCGATCAATGCACTGGATAACCAGGCCGATGCCGTGTATCGCATCGCCACCGACCGCTACGCCCTGGCCTTCCTGCATAAAACAGGCCCGGTGCATCAGGCCACGCTGAAGGACATCAAAAAGGATGGTGCGCTGGTTCTGGCGTTTGAAAATACGCCCCTGAAACTGACCGTCGACAAATCCTTTGTCCCGGCGGATGATTTCCGCATCAATATGAAGAAACGCCAGCTGGTGGACGATATGGGCACGGTGATCGGGATCAACGACAATGTGCCGGTGCGCATTTTGTCCTGTAACCCGCTGACCGGAACCTTCTCCATCGCCATGGACGGGTATACCTACCCCAAAGGCGGGACCCTTCAGCCCATGGCCCAAAAGGACCGGAAACAGGCCCCCAAAAACGGGTAAAATCCTAAAACCTTAAGAAATCCGGGACTTTCCCGGATTTTTTATGGGTTTGGCCATCGAAAAGCGCGGATATTTTCCATTTCATTTGTTGACTTTCCGGGCGAAATCCGCAATATGACGACCTGATTTCAAATTTGTAAGTGTTCTTGAAGGACCGAGAAAATGGCTAAAAAAGGCAACGCCGTTAAAGTGCGCATGGAAAGCTCCGCAGGTACGGGCTTCCGTTACTACACGAAACAAAACGCGAAAGCGCAAGGCAAGAAGCTCGAGCTGAAAAAGTTCGACCCGTGGGCCATTCACCCGGAAACCGGTAAAAAAGGCGCGCACGTTCTGTTCGAACAGAAGAAAATGCCTCCCTCAAAGAAATAAGAGTCCAAAAAATAGTTTTGGATTTGCATATGAATTCAAAAAGGGCGCCATCGGCGCCCTTTTTATTATTCCATCATCTGCCGGGCCTCTTGCCGGAATTTGTCCGGGTCCAGCGGGCCGATATCTTCAAAGATCGTCACGTTCCGCCCGCCATTCTTGGCCGCGTACAAACATTTATCCGCCCGCTCCAGCACACTTTGGACCGTGTGGTCACCAGAACGGATAATCGCCCCGCCGATTGACGTCGTCACAGTCAGAGCGCCCGCAGGAATATTCACATTAAACGGCTTGTCCCCGATGGAGCGGCGCAGACGTTCAGCCACAAACTGAGCCATGTCATCCGTCACATCCGGCAAGATCACCACAAATTCTTCGCCCCCCATCCGGGCGACAAGGTCAAACGAGCGCAACGAATCTTTCACGCGATAGGCAAAGGTTTTCAAAACCTCGTCCCCCACCCCGTGACCATAGGTGTCGTTGACGCCTTTAAACTTATCAATATCCATCATCAGAACGCAGAGCGTCTTCTTCGACTGCTCGTTTTTCTGTAGCAATTTCTGCAAATGGACTTCGAGATAGCGACGGTTATACAGGCCCGTCAGAGAATCGGTCAGCGCCATGGACAGGCTGATTTCGTAATTCGCACGCAAGCGGTCCTGGAACCGTTTGCGACGAATTTGTGTGCGGGCACGGGCCAGAAGCTCGTTCCGGTCGATCGGGCGCAAAATATAATCATGCGCGCCAATTTCCAGCCCGTGGGCAATACGCTGCATATCCTCGTCCGTGGCGACCATTAAAATCGGGATGGCGCGTGTACGTTCATTGGACCGCAGATGCGAACACAGGCGCAAGCCATCCTCGGATTTTAAATTCAGACTGACGATCAACAGGTCAAAATCGGATTTCGACGTTTCTTCGATCGCAGCCATGCCACCGGTAACGGATACAATATGGTCCTGATCCACCTGAAACGTCTTGGTGATCTTGTCGGTTTCGAAATTCTGATCTTCCACCAGCAGGATGCGCGCGTTTTCAAAAGATTCATCCATGACCGTCTTGTTGTCATCGGTCACACCCAATTGCGTCGCAGTATTTTCACGCACACGCCATTCATCCACCGTCATCTTCAGCCGCACCAGTGACCGCACACGGGCCATCAGGGCCACATCATTGACGGGCTTGGACAGAAAATCATCGGCGCCGGCTTCCAGTCCGCGAATGCGTTCAGCCGCATCGGTCAGGGCCGTAACCATGACAACAGGAATATGCGCCGACGCGGGATTGGCCTTGATCCGTTTACACACTTCAAACCCGTCCATGCCGGGCATCATTACATCCAGCAGAACGATATCGGGGCTGTCCTGTGCCACACGGTTCAGCGCTTCCTCCCCACTGGTCGCGGTGAGAACGTCGTAATACTCGCTGGACAGCTTGGCTTCCAGAAGCTTTACGTTCGGCAGAATATCATCAACGACAAGAACGCGTGCAGACATGGTTCAGATTCACAAAATCACTGTGTTGCGCCCAGATATTTCTGGATCGTTTCAATAAAATGCATCACGGAAATCGGTTTCGAAATGTAATCTTCGCACCCGCCTTCACGAATTTTTTGCTCATCGCCTTTCATGGCGAAGGCCGTTACGGCGATCACGGGAATGACTTTCAATTCCGCATCCGCCTTCAGCCAGCGTGTCACATCCAGCCCGGATACTTCCGGCAACTGAATGTCCATCAAAATCAAATCGGGTTTTTCGCGACGCGCCAGATCCAGAACCTCGTTCCCGTTTTTGGTGTCGACCGTGGCAATGCCATGGGCTTCCAGCAAATCGCGGAACAGCTTCATGTTCAGTTCGTTGTCTTCAACAATCAGGACTTTTTTTGTCATGCGCGCTCAAATCTTTTCAGAAAGGCTTACCGTGGATGGACGAATCGCCCGGATGGTGTCTTTGGAAGGATTCCCCTGCCCAAAGATAGGGCCCAAGTTATTGCCAAACCGTTAAGAAAACGGCGCACTTACCATATTGCAGATCTTTATTTCGGGGCTTTATTTCACCGACTTGGGCTGGGCACCATTGCGATGGCCGCCAACGGCCCCACAATCCTCGACGGGCAGTTTTTCCAGGGCCACCAGACTTTGCGTCACCGAAAATTCATCATAGGTGACATACATATGGCTGATCATGCCATTGTCGTGGAACACCGCATCCATTTCGTAATCCGATTGCGGTTCGGGATTGGATTGCGGAAAGAACGCCAGGTGCATCCGCCATGCCGGCGTGTTGACCAATGTTGGGTCGACGGTTGTGCCGAAACTGCGCTCATCCATGGCATTGATTTTTTTGCCGATGAAGACACTGACATCCACCGGGCCTTCTTCGTCACTGCCATCAAACATGGGCAGGGTCAGAAACGTTTTACCATCCCGTGCGGCCTTTAACGTGGCCAATGTGTGCCCCATGGGGAACAAGATATCGGGCGACAAACGATAATCCAACCCATCGGGTTTGCTGAACTCAGCCTTGCCGCCCTTGGAATCAACGGTTGCACGGCCGCGCAACTCCTGGAACACCGTACCATCGCGGCGACGACGGGATGTGAAATCAAACGTGTCACCGTCCAGTTGTTCATACGTCGCAAAATCACTGGTAATCCGCATGGGCGGCGTATCGGCGTATTCATACAGCATGTTAAAACGATGATCGCTGATCCACGCATCACAGGTCTTTTTCAATTCGAAATACATCTGACCACTGATGTTCAAAACCTGTGACCCGCTGCGGCGCTCAACCATCTCAATGTTATAGATGGCCTTGTGCGGGACGATGCTCGCCATTTCATCCTTGTAAACCTGCGCCAGGTTTTTGCGGGCTTTGGCGGACTTGGCCGGCTTTTCATCGCGGGCCGCGCCCATCACCGGATCATCCAGCGACACGTTAGCGCCCGGCACGTCGCGCAGGAACGTCACAGCGCCATACGCCGCCAGCCCCGCCACAGCCACACTGCCCAACAGAATAAGTGTCCAAATCCGCATCATTGGCTTTATCTATACGCCCTTCATGAAAACGACTACTGCGGCATCATACCCGAAAAAGCGGGCGGGGACCAACCGGGCAAAAAACGCCTAGTGTCCATAATCGACCGGGAAAAACGCGCCATTCCGGCCCCGCCCGCCCGGCAGGCCACGCGCCAGACCCTTGAAAACGCTCAATTTTAACCCCTCAAAAACTGGCACAGCTTTCGCAATATTAAAACCGAACGGGCAATCAACCCCACAAGGGGACGCCGGTTCGTAATAAGGGGTGTATTCGACGGAAGGGAATGCGTAGCAATGACAACCGACATCACATATCCAACGCAACAGGATCTGGTCACCAACACCGGGACCAATCCAATTTCGACCACATTGGTCAATCGCATGTACCGCGACAGCGTCACCCGCGCGCGGCCCGTCGGGAATGGACATCAAGATCCGGATCACGCCGACCAACAGCACAAGATCATCACCAATCTGGTTCACAACCACAATATGGAGCGCGAAGGATGGTGGAGAAAGATGAGCGCGACTGTCGCCCTGCTCCGCCATGCCAACAGCATTATCGACCAAGCCGAATCCAAAATTCGTGCCCAGCAGGAGCGCATTTTCATGCTGGAAGATCTGGCCACGGCCGACGATCTAACCGGGTTGAAAAATCGCCGTGGTTTCTTTGAAGCCTTTGAACGCGAGCTGGATCTGTGCAATCGCGGTAAATCAAATGGCGGGCTGTTGGTGATGATTGATCTGGACAACTTCAAAACCACCAACGACACACACGGCCATCTGGCGGGTGATGCGTGCCTGCGCCTGGTGGGCCGGACATTGCAGAATGAAATTCGCGCCATGGACACCGCCGCCCGTATGGGTGGGGATGAATTCATCCTGTTGCTGTCCAACACCACACGCGATGACGCCACCGCCCGCGCCCAAACCATTGCGGCACGATTGAACAATCTGTCACTGGCCTGGTATGGCGATTTGATCCCGATCCGCGCCAGTGTCGGTTTGAAAAATTTCGGTGCCGGGGACCAGATTGATTTGATCATCCGCGATGCCGATGCGCGCATGTACCAGACCAAGGCCGCGCGCAGCCGATCCCTTTCATACCCGGTCCACAGCACATCCGTGCCGGACCCGGCCAACCGATAGGGGGAAAAGAAGGAATGCGCCGGGAATATCCGGGGGCCTAACCCCGCCCACCATTCCATGGTTTTCCAGTCGCCACCCCGTGTTGCCCCCTGACCCAACCCCAAACCCCAGGGCAACAGGCGATCCCCCAGCCCGGCTTGCGTCCCCCATGCAAGCCGGGCTCTTCTTTTGGGGGCCAACCGACCCCCAAATTAACCTTTTCAGAAAATCTTGCTTTTCGTTCAGCGTGGCCTTAAAACCATAAATATGAAAAACGGGGATTGGGCCCCGCTTCAGGAGCAAAAAATCAGATGCCTGACCGTTTGTCGCTGACAAGCTCTTTCAACACCGCCTTGCTTCCCCTGATGGACGAAGACATGGTCTGCGCCCCATGGAACAAGGCGCTGAAGAGCCTGGATCACGTCGCCATGTGCGGGCTGATGCAACAAGGCCTGGCCCCAGACCATCCCATCGACCCGCTGGGCGGCACAGCGTTGCAGTATTTAATCCATCTGGAACCCAAAAGCGATATGCACGCCGGAAGCATTGACCGGGCCGTAAAAAATCTGATCCGCTATGGGGCCAATTTGTTATCGCCGAATTATTGCGGATTACTGCCCGCCGATTATGCGCTGTGCGGCGACAACCAACCGCTGGCCCATACCGTGACCATGCACACTTTGCATCAGCAAATCAGACGGGGCGCACAACTCTTCTATCCAGCCATCGACCGTTTGTTTTCGATCCTGCCGGACCGTGAAGGACGGCGGCTGGATGCCTGGAACAACCTGCGCGAAAATCTGGACATGATCACCGATTACATCAACGCCGCATTCAGCAGCGAAGATTTTGAACCGTGGCTGTTGCAGATGAGCGTGAAAGATTACAACTACTGGCAGGACCCCGTGCAGGATAAAAAACTGGTGAACCTGCCGGACCCAACGTCGCAAATGGAAGATTTATTCGAAAAATTTAGCTTTATGCGTAACAATCTGAATTTGCGCGGCACTTTTTCGCAATATACGAAAACGCATGATTTAAATGCGGAATTCAATGCTGCTCTGGCCGCAGAACAGGATTTGCGTCACGCTGAATACACACGTGCCCGTAAATATCCACGCCCCCGGCCCTAATTCCTTAAGCTCTGTAATTTTTCTGTAAGATTGATCCCGTACTGTCATATCTACGGGACAGCTTGACGTTTTACACCAAGTGCCTAAATCACTTCTATCGGGTGGTTTGCAGGCCAGCCGTGTCGCGTAAAGCGTGTGGGGTCCGTGAATACTGGCGACCCGTTCCAGCCTGCGTAAACAAGTCTTGGAAAAAACACACGTAGGAGGCCCACAATGGCGTTCTCAAATCTTGTACCGTTTCAACGCAAAACGCTGACCTCCGATCATCCGGGCCTGCGCGGATGGGAAGAATTCAGCCGCGAAGTTGACAAATTATTCGACAGCTTTTTCAGCGACGGGTTTGACCGCACGGTATCGCCGAATTCTGCCATGACCGGCGGGACGCTGGGGCTGAATATCGATATCAGCGAAACCGATGCGGCCTATATCATTGCCGCTGATCTGCCCGGCGTGGACCGCAAGGATGTGGACATCACGCTGGAAGATGGGCTGCTGACTCTGTCGGGACAGAAAACCATTGAGTCGGAAACCGAAGGAAAAACGTTCCATCGCATCGAACGCCGTTACGGCAGCTTTAAACGCCTGCTACAACTGCCCGACGACGCGGACGAGAATGCGGTTGAGGCCACGATGAAAGATGGCGTTCTGACCGTCAGCATTGGCCGCAACAAGGCCGCACGCCCGGAAACGAAAAAAATCGCCATCAAGGATGTGCAATAGATACCGTCCGAAAAACGGCAAAAGAATACCCCCGGTGCGTGAATCCACACCGGGGGTCAATTCTTAATCGATATGGCGATTAAGCGGTTTTCTTTTCCGCCGTTTCAACCTTCACCGGCATAACAACTTTCAAATGCAGGTCGCGCAATTGTTCCGGGGTCGGATCGCTTGGGGCCTGCATCATCTGGTCTTCATACGCGCCGTTCATCACGAAGGCATAGACTTCGCGCAGGTTCGGTTCGTTGGCCAGCAGCATGACGATACGGTCAATCCCGAAGGCACAGCCACCGTGCGGCGGTGCGCCGTAGCGGAAGGCGTTCAGCATACCGCCGAATTTTTTCTCCAGCACATCCTTGCCATACCCGGCAATGGCGAAGGCCTTTTCCATGATCTCGGCCTTGTGGTTCCGGATACCACCCGACGCCAGTTCAAAGCCGTTGCACACGCAATCATACTGGTTCGCCAGAATATCCAGCGGGTTTTTGTGTTCCAGCGAATCCATTCCGCCCTGCGGCATCGAGAACGGGTTGTGCGAGAAATCAACCTTGCCGGATTTTTCATCCATTTCGTACATCGGGAAATCAACGACCCAGCAGAATTTGTAAACGCCCTTCTCGCGCACACCCATGTCATCACAGATACGGTCGCGAGCCTTACCCGCGAATTTCGCGGCCTTTTCCGGCATATCACAGGCGAAAAAGATCGCATCGCCATCTTGCAGGCCGGCAATGTTTTTCAGCACGGCCAGCGCCTCAGCCGGAACGAATTTCGCGATCGGGCCTTTGCCTTCGCCGCCTTCGATCTGGATATAGCCCAAACCTGCGGCCCCTTCGCCACGGGCCCAGTCATTCAGCTTATCAAAGAAGCTGCGCGGTTGGCCGGCCACACCCGGCGCACGGATGGCTTTCACCACGCCGCCTTTGGCCAAAACGCCCTTGAACGCGTTGAACGTCACGTCTTCGCGCGCAAACACTTCGGTCACATCAACGATGATCAACGGGTTGCGCAGATCCGGCTTGTCCGAACCATATTTGGACATGGCGTCGGCATAGGTCAGGTTCGGCAACCATTCAACGCGGTGATCGGTTCCGGTCCAGTTGGCGAAATCCTTGAACACGCCATCAATCACCGGGGTCATGGTGGCAAAGATTTCTTCTTGGGTCACGAACGCCATTTCAACGTCGAGCTGGTAGAATTCGGCCAGACGGTCGGCACGGCCATCTTCGTCACGGAAGCATGGCGCGATTTGGAAGTAACGGTCAAAACCGGACACCATCAGCAATTGCTTGAACTGCTGCGGCGCTTGCGGCAGAGCATAGAATTTGCCCGGGTGCAGACGCGACGGCACCAGATAGTCACGCGCCCCTTCCGGTGACGACGCGGTCAGGATCGGGGTGTTGAATTCCTGGAACCCTTGGTCCCACATGCGGCGACGCATGGATGCAATCACGTTGTTGCGCAGGCGGATGCGTTTGTGCATCCCTTCGCGGCGCAGATCGAGGAAACGGTATTTCAGGCGGATGTCCTCGCCCGCGTTGTCTTCGTCCGCGACCTGCAACGGCAGGACGTCAGCGGCGGATTGCAGGATGGCGTTGTCGATATACACCTCGATATCGCCCGTGGTCATTTTGGCGTTTTCGGTGCCAGGGTGACGCGCCTTTACACGACCTTCGATCGTGATAACGGATTCAGGGCGCCATTTTTCGATTTCCTGCAATTGCGGGCTGTCCTGGTCCACCACGCATTGGGTCAGGCCCGTCGTATCACGCAGGTCAATGAACAGCACACCACCATGGTCGCGTTTGCGATGGATCCAGCCGGACAGTTTCACCGTCTGGCCCTCGTCCTTTTTCGTCAGTTGGCCGCATTTATGGGTGCGATAGGCGTGCATGGTCATAAAACCCCGTCAAAAGTGAAGAAATACAGGGGCGGACAATAGCCCTAAGCCCCCGGAAATTCAAGAAACAATGGGGTTTTCACCCCCAAAAGGCGCAAAAAAGCGTGACAAACCCTATCCCCTTGGCTAAAAGCGCAGTTATTCATAATCATTTACAATAAAAAGTCAGGGATCGCGTTATGTTGAGTGATAAATTTAAGCAGCTTCTGGACATTCAGGAGGAGCGCCTGAGCGCCATCCGCGCCGATTGCGCCCCCTTTGCCGGGACCGAAGACGCCCCCCAAAAAGTGCACCAGCGCATCGTGGACGACATTGATCGCATTATTGACCTGACACGCGCGTTCCGCGCCGCCACGCCAACCACCGCACAGGACAAGCAGAACGTCCTGCAAACCTATGGCCAATCCTCGAAAATCAGCATGGAATTGTCCGGTTTCATCTTTCAGAACAGCCATTGTTCCGGTGCGTTCCGCCACGTCGCCCTGCAGAAGCACGGGGCGCTGGTTCATGTGATTGCCCGGGAACAGGTCACCACATGCGTCAATATGGGCTGGGCCCTGATTGAGGATATTCTGGCCGCCTCGCGGAAGCGGACATCGGAAACCGGCCCCATCGTCGCCAGTGCCAATACAGCCGCCGATACAGCCGATATCCCCTACACCCCCGCCCCAATGGATCAGGCTGCGCTCGACCGCACCAGCCTGTACAGCCAGGATGGCAATATTTATACCTTGCGCCCCCGGAATAAGGACAAGAACGGCCCGAGGCCGGAATAATGGCTTAGCTCTGGACCATCAGGCGGGCTTCTGCCAATATGATCCGGCCCTTCACACTATTACCATAAAGCGAATGACCATTATTTCCGCGACCGATGAATTAAAAACCCTGTGCCATGATCTGGCACAGCACCCGTTCATAACGGTCGATACGGAATTCCTGCGCGATAAAACTTATTTCCCGGTTTTATGCCTGATTCAGGTTGCCTCGCCCGATGGTCAACCCTATGCCGTCGACCCGCTGGCCGAGGGCATTGATCTGACGCCGCTGTATGAATTGATGATGAACCGCGCCGTGTTGAAAGTGTTCCACGCCGCGCGACAGGATTTGGAAATCTTCTTTAACATGATGGGGTCCATCCCCACACCTGTGTTTGACACCCAGGTCGCCGCCATGGTGTGCGGGTTCGGGGATCAAATTGGATACCTCAATCTGGTGCAGGAAATCTGCCACCAGAAACTGGACAAGGGCGCGCAGTTTACCGACTGGTCCCGCCGTCCGTTGTCGGACAAACAAGTCAAATACGCGTTGGATGACGTGACATGGCTGCGCGATGTATACCGTAAGCTCGATCACGATTTGAAAAAACGTGATCGCACCAGCTGGGTCAACGAGGAAATGAACATCCTGACCGACCCCGCCACCTATACCAACCCGCCCGACACGGCGTGGAAGCGCATTAAACTACGCACCGAGAAACCAAAAGCCTTGGCCGTGTTAAAAGAAGTCGCCGCATGGCGCGAGCGCGAGGCCCAACGCCGTAACGTTCCGCGCGGGCGCATCCTGCGCGATGAGACGCTGGCCGACCTGGCCGTGCATGGCCCGCGCACACCGGATGAATTGAAACATATCCGCAATATCGGCGAAGATGTCGCACGCGGCAAACTGGGCAAAGCCATTTTGGAAGCCGTCGAGGCTGGGCTGGCCCTGCCCAAGGAACTGGTCCCGGTGATTGAGAAGAAAAAGCCATTGCCCATGTCGATGGTGCCGGTGGTGGAGATGATGAAGCTTCTCCTGCGCATTGTCGCCGCCGAAAATGAAGTGGCCGCGCGATTGATCGCCGACCCGGACGAACTGGAAGCCATTGCCCGTGATGACGATGCCGACGTTGCCCCGATGAAGGGATGGCGGTTTGAAGTTTTCGGACGCGAAGCCCTGGCCCTGAAACACGGCAAGATCGCCCTGGGCGTTGATGGGCGCCAGGGTATCCGCCGGATTCCGGTGCAATAACCCCAATCCCCGCATTGCAAAAACAATTCATCTGGCCATGACAGCACATGACGGCTAGTCTGCGGATCATGGATGACAGGCACACATCAGACAGCATTGACCATTATGAATTGCGCGTGACATTACTTCCCGCCTTTGCCGCCGCTGTACGCGGGGGCACCGGGGAACAAGCGCTGTGGCCCCTTTATCGCATTTTGTGCGCCAACAATCTGCGCCTGGAAAACTATCTTGATCGTGTCATGCGCGTGTGCACCGCATTGGGTGATGACCATCCCAACACGATCAAAATGAAAAAACTCCTCAGTGATGAAGGATTCAAAAACCAGATCGAGGATACGTTCTGTCTGATCCCGGAATCCGGCACACCGCTCAACCGGCGGGACCGCGCCTATCTGGCCAGTGTGTTCAAGACTGCATCCCTGTCGCGCTATGTGTTCGGGTATGAATGGAACCTGATCCAGACCGCGCAACCATCGCGGCCGCCCACACCAACACGCTGATTTCCGCCGATTTTTGCATCGCAACAACCAATAATTTTGCCCGGTTCCTGCCGTTTGGAGTACAGTCCCGCATCCTAAAAACAGAACAATACAGGGGCGGGCACAATGGGACAGTTTCAAGCCGTTTTAGTCGATATTGATGGCACCACAGCCGATTGCGAGCAACGCAACCGCGGTGTGCTGGAAGATGTCGCCGCCGCCCATGGCGGAAAAATTGAAAAGCAGGACTGGCTGATCCTCGCCGGAACCAACGATCATTTCATTCATGGCTGGCTGGCCCAACAATTTAAGACCTTCAACATCGCCGCCGATGATTTCGTTATGGAAGTCAAAAAGGGTTATCTGCAACGCGCGTTCGAAGTTGTGGCGCGCGACGGCATGGTCGATAATTTCAATCATATCATCCGCAACAAAATGCCCATCGCGGCCGTGACCAATTCCCCAACCGATATCGCCCTGTCGAACATCACCGCCACTGGATGCCTGCCATACATGCAGTTCGTCCTGACCGCGGATGATGTCAAGGCCGCGGGCCGCCCGATCAAACCGGCACCGGACCCGTATTTGATGGGGGCGGAACGTCTGGGCGTTGCCCCCGAAGACTGCATCGTATTTGAAGACAGCAAAACCGGCGTCACCGCCGGGGTCGCCGCCGGATGCACCGTCATTCAAATTGTGGATGATCCGGCCTTTGCCGCACCGAATGCGCATTATCACGCGTATAATGCTCAGCAATTGCGGGCCATCTGCAAGAAATTGATTCCTTAAAACACACGGACTGCATCATCATGCGCATCGGCATCGACCTTGGCGGGACCAAGACGGAAATTATTTGCCTGGATAAAAACAACGGCAAGGAATTGTACCGCCAGCGTGTACCGACGCAAAAGGGATCATACGAATCCACCATCACCACCATTCGCAGTCTGGTCGAACAGGCGGAAGCCACGCTGGGCCAAACCGGCACCGTGGGTGTCGGCATTCCGGGCACCGTGTCACGCGATACTGGCCTTGTTAAAAATGCCAACAGCACATGGCTGATCGGCAAACCGCTGGACAAGGATTTGTCCGACGCGTTGGGCCGCCCGATCCGGACCGAAAACGATGCCAATTGCCTAGCCGTGTCCGAAGCCACCGATGGTGCGGGCGCGGGAAAATCCGTCGTCTTCGCTGTGATCATTGGCACCGGATGCGGTGCGGGGATTGCGGTGGATGGACGCGCCGTGCCGGGCATTAACGGGATTGGTGGCGAATGGGGGCATAACCCGTTGCCGTACCCCACCGTCTATAACCCCGATGCACAATCATTATACAGCGCGTTCGAATCCGCACCGGGCGTCACCGATACGCTGCACACCTACTTCACCGACGATGTGAAATTGTCCGAATATCCGGGCCCGTTGTGCTATTGCGGGCGGCGCGGCTGTCTGGAGACATGGATTTCCGGCACCGGATTTAAAAACGATTATCACCGCGTAACGGGTGAGGCGATATCCACCCACGACATCATTGCCGCATCGAAAGCGGGTGAGGCCAAGGCCGTGGCCGCTCTGCACCGTTATGCCGACCGTGTGGCGCGCGGGTTGGCCGGGGTCATCAACATCCTCGACCCCGATATCGTCGTCCTGGGTGGCGGGATGAGCAATGTTGATGCATTGTACGATCTGCTGCCCAAAATCTGGGGCCGCTATATCTTCTCGGATCACGTCAACACCGCCCTCGCCCCAGCCCGCCATGGTGATTCATCGGGCGTGCGCGGTGCCGCATGGCTGTGGTCCCGTGATGAAGCGGCATAATTCGCAATTTACATGCTTGATCCTTAACCTTATCGGTTTATTCTTATAGGCAAGGATCGTACCCATGCGTCAGCTTTACATTCTCCGTCATGCACAGGCCGCATCCCCGCAAGGGGTTGATGACAAGCACCGCCCCCTGACCCGTCAGGGCTTGGCCGATGCGCGCGCACTTGGTCAATTGATGGACCGGATGGAATTTAAGCCGGATTATATCCTCTGTTCTCCCGCACGCCGCACGCGCCAGACGCTGGCCAAAATTCAGGAAACGCTGGGACCGGATACACCCGTCGGTTATGCCAGCGGACTGTATTTCGCTACGACCGGACAATTATACGACCACATCAAACGCGTGGATTCAAAATACCGCAATATCATGCTGGTATCGCATAACCCGTCGGTTCACGGGCTGGCCCGTTTCCTGACCGGATTGGGGCCGCCGGATTTATTGATGCTGCTGGAACTGGATTACCGGGAATGCACGATGGCCGCGCTGGATTGCCCAATTGATTCATGGGCCAGCCTGTTGCCAGCGCAATGCGATTTGAAAAACCTGCTAATCCCCGGAAAAGATTTCCGCGGTGAGATTGTCGATTAAAATTCGTCCTGTATCTGCGTCAGAACATCGCGCACCAGCGGCACGGAAATCGCCCGCTTCTGCGCCAGCGCCAACGCATCCGCCCGCGTGACCAGATCACGCGCCGCCGCGAATGACCGCTCCATCCGTGGCAGCAGATAGGTCATGACATCCTGCCCCACTTGCAATTGGCGGTCGGCGAACATTTTCACCAAAACCGCGCCCAGCAGAGTTTCATCCGGCGCATGAATGGCCACGGCCGGGGCCGCACGCAGACGTGAGGCCAGATCCGCCACAATGAAATCCAACCGCGATGGTGCCGTGCGGAAGGTCAGCAGGATCGTATGCCCCTGTTCCCGCGCCATGTTGTAGAGGTGGAACAAGGTTGTTTCACTGGCACGGTCGCCAATCCACGGATCGACGCCGTCAATGACCAGATGGGGACCACGCGCAAACAATTCATCCGCCGGAATTTTGGCCAGATCGGATGGCGCAATCGCCACCGCATCCGTTTGATCGGCCCATACCGCCGCCAAATGTGACTTCCCGCAGGCTGCGGGCCCGTGCAGGACCAAAGCCGGGGCGGGCCAGTCGGGCCAACGATCAATCCATGCCACGGCATCGGCATTGCTGGGCGCGATCAGGAAATCATCCCGCCCCTGGGCCGTACGGTGCCCCAGATCGAAGGTCAGTTGTTGGACGCTGGCGTTACTCACTGTGGCTGATCCCCGTCTTTGGGCTGATCATCCTGATCGACGGCCACATCCACTGTTGCGGGCGGCGTTACAGCCGCGCCGTCTTTGTAGTACAGGCTGGATTTGTACTGACGCACGGCAAAACGGGTCAGCACACTGACAATCACCGCCACCGGAACCGCCAGCAACATGCCCACCAGCCCCAGCAAGGTTCCCCCCGCCAGCAAGGCAAACAAAATCCACAACGGGTGCAAGCCGACGGCCTGGCCCATAATGCGCGGGGTGATGAAATTGCCTTCAATAAACTGCCCGGTCAGGAAGATCGCCGCGATGATCCCGATATAGGACCAGTCACCGCCCGTCTGGAACCACGCGATCCCCAAACTGGTGACCAGACCAAAGGTCGAGCCGACATACGGGATCACCGACAAAATGCCCGTGACCACACCAATCAAAAATCCGTAATTCAAACCCGCAATCGTCAACGCCAGCGCATAGGCCATGCCCAGAATAAAGGACACGGTTAATTGCCCACGGATAAAACCGCCCAGCTTGGTGTTCATATCGTGCAACAAGTCTTTAATCACGGTGTAGCTCCCCCGCGGGATCATACCGTCGATCCAGCGTGTAATCGGTTCCCATTGAACCATCATAAAAAAGGCAACCAAAGGCGTCAGGGCGCAAAGCGCAATCATGCCGACCAAGGCCTGTCCGCCACTCAAAATTCCGCCGACCAGATCACCGCCAACGCTGAACACACGGCCCAGCCATTTTTGCACCATGTCCTGATAGGAAGACATATCGCCAGCGCCAAACCGGGTCTGCAATGTTTCGAAATAAGGTTGCAGGGCCACACGCGCCTGTTCTGCGTATCCCGGCAAAGCCTGGGCCAATTGCACCGCTTCACGATAGGCAAATGGGATAATCAAACCCAGAACGGTAATCACAACAACAAAAAACGACAGCAGGATAATCAAAGCCGCCGCCGCGCGGGGCATACCCGTGCGGGACAGGCGCTGCATCACCGGATCGAGCAGATAGGCGATGGCCAGACCAATGACAAACGGCACCAGCACATCGCCCAGAGCCCAGACCAGCCCCAGAAACAGGGCCGCCATGGCGGTCCAGAACATCATATGTGCGCGCAATGTCATTGATAGGGGCTCCCGTATTTTTTCAGCATCAAGTCATAGGTTTGTGGCGCAGCCATATCGCCATAGGTCGGGTCGTATGTCACGACAGAGGGCTGGGACAAAATCAAATCGGCCTGTGACAACGCCAGACGCAGGCGGTCTTCGCCACCTTGAAACACAAATTCAACGCGGGCCTCGCGCGGCGTTACGGACAGGATGCGCATATCGGCAATACCCTGCACCCGTTTCAGCGCGTTCCGGGTTTCCACCCATTGCTGCATCGTCGTAAAGGGCACACGGGCAGACAGCACGCTCTGCGGATCCGCCGTTACGGCAACGGCGGTTTGCGCTTTCCATTCTTTCTGCAACGCCTGACGCACGGCTTGCACGGCCTGGTCAAACACGGCATCGGACAATGCATTACCATCCGCACCTGCGGGAATGTTCAGCGTTTGCACATATTCCGGCTGGGACCGATCGGTGCGATAGATCAAAACATCCAAGCCCTGCCCGCCCGCGCTCTGCGCAGCCATCAAAACCACAGCTTCATTCGCGCCGTAACGGTCCAGCATGTCCGCCAGACCCGCCGGTTGATAGGTCAGCGCTTCATTATCACCGATGCTGGCAACATCGCGCACATCGCCCAACGGCACCGCCACCGGCACCAACCCACCGGTTTGATCCAACCGGTTCCACGCCTGAAGCCACGGGTTTGTATCACGCCACAACACCTGGCTGGCTCCAACCTGAAAGAACGGCAGAACCAGAACGGGCTTGCTGGCGATTTCGGTATAGCTGACACCCTGAATATTCAAATACTGGCGTACATAATCGGCATTGAAGCGGAAGGTATAGGTACCAACATACCGCACGGCGGACAGACGTTCCTGCGTTACCTCGAAATCATTGATCATGGTTGAAATGGTGGCGGCATCCGGGGCCTTGAACCCGGCGCGCTGATCTTCCGGCATCAGCCGTTCAGCCAATTGCGTGAACGCTTTGACCTGCGCTTCGGCGAAGGCTTTTTCGCGCGCTTCGACCGCGTTTTTGGCGGTTGCATCCACTTCGACGCCGGCGACGGTGAATGGGTCACTGACCATTTCAACCGCGCCCGCAACAGGTTCTGCGGCAATCTCTGTACCCTGTGCGCGCACGGCCGGGGCCGCGAGTATCCCGCACAGAAGCGCCAGAGATAAAGCAAGATGACGATGTTTCAACAGGGTCTTCATGGCGGTCGCAACGTTCCTCTTAATGGATCATACCCAGGACATCGACTGTACCATGCGATTTGGCCCGGAATATGGCCCCCTTTTATGACATTCCCGGGGGTTTCGATCCAGCCCTCTTGATCCAGATGGGCATTTAAGGGTATGGATGAGGCAGTCATTCTTTATGTAGAAGAGCCGATCATGAGCCACCATAACGACCACCACGCCCCTGCCACCGCTGTTGACGTCGATCCGGCCGCCCTGGCGGATGCCCGGAATCTGTGGGCCGCTTTTGTGCATTACTCGAAATATGGAATTATCGCCGTTGTGGTCATTTTGGCCCTGATGGCCCTGTTCCTGCTCTAATCCCTAAAATTCTGGCGGATTTCTGCGCTTTCCCCCCGGGCCCCACGGCGGCGGGGGATTTTTGCCGCCTGCGGCATGCCCCGGCTAAGCCCTTAAAACCTTTCACTCTTCTGTAACTTTTTCCCCGCATGATACGGGAGGATGCCAGCCCGGACCCAGTCCACCGGGCACATCCGGGGCCCGTCATGCACAAGACACAGATCCATTCCATTTCCCCTGCCCCCCGCATATCCATGCGGGTGATGGTGCGTTTGTGGGTTTTAACCCTGATCTGGCTGGTCGGATTGCCTGCTTTTCCGGTTTTGGCCCAAAGTGCCGGTAATCTGGCGGCCTTGCCCGCCCCCATCACGCTGCGCGATGGGCAGGATTCATACGATCTGAACAACAACCTGTTCATCACCCCCGACCCGCTGGGGCAAATGAGCTATGCCAGCCTGATCGACCGCCATATGAAAGGCATGCGCGGCGCATTGCGCGGCCAATCGATTATCACGCTGGGCACAAAACCCGTTCCGCACTGGATGGTGTTCGCCCTGAACAACCAGAGCAACACATCACATTGGACGTTATCGTTGGGCCGTCACGGCGATGGCCGTTACGGCGTGGCGCAACAGATTTATCTGTATGACCACCTGAACCAGCGCCGCATCCTGACCGCCATCAAAACCGCCACAGCCGATGCACCATCCCCCAAAGATGTTCCGACGCAAGGCGCAGCCATCTCATTCGATTTGCCCGTAGGGCGTCAGGCTTTGATGGTTTTGTATGTTGTACCCGAAGGCGGCGGCCCGGTGACATTGGCCCCGACACTCAAAACAGACCGTGCGTTCTTTGACGCCCAGAACAATCCATGGCGCACCGGCGCGATGATCCGCACCGGACTGATTGCCTTACTGGGGTTGTTTGCAGGGGCGCTGATCTTCCGCCGCATGATCATTGCGGGGGGATTTATGGTGTATTATGCCGCGAATATGGCGGCCTATATGATCCAGAACGATGTCATTTATGATCCCGCACCGCTGGCCAGTGAAACATCACCGCTGTTGTTTGCCGGAATTGTGGCCATCGCCCTGTTGCTCAGCCGTTTCTTCCTGAACCTGTCGCGCGGGCAGACGATTGAAAAGCTGATTATATATGGGTGCATCCTGCTGATTGGTATCAGCATCACCATCGGCACAATGGCGATCCCGGATTCATCGATCCTGCGCCCCATGCTGATCACGGGTATCCCTGTTGCCGCTTTGGCGTTTTTATCACTGTTCTGCTTCGCCCAAGGGCATGCCGGAACGCCCGCCGCCAATATCATGGGCACGGGATGGCTGATTGGATTTGCCGGAGCGCTGACCGCAGGACTGGCCGTCCTCGGCATCCTTCCGCCAACCCCGATCATGGTCAATGCCTATTGGATCGCCCTGTTCATCCAGGCGCCGGTCTTTATCATCGGTATCTTCGTCCGCAGCTGGGCGAAGGATGTGGAAAATATCAGCGATGAATCCCTGGCCGAAGACGATGTGGATGCGTTGGGGCGCCTGAAACAAACAAAAGAATCGGTTGAAAACGCACGCCTTCTGAAAGTGATTGAGCACGAACGCCAGACATTGGAAGAATTGCGCGAACGCGAATTGAAACAAACCGAGGAAATGCGCATCGCCAAGGAAACAGCCGACGCGGCCAACCGGTCTAAATCCGCTTTCCTGGCCGTCATCAGCCACGAAATCCGCACACCGATGACCGGGATCATGGGTATGGTGCGATTGTTGCTGGATTCGCATTTGACCCGCGATCAGGTCGATTATGCCCGCACGATTCAGGATTCGGGCGACGCCATGATTGCCCTGCTGAACGACATTCTGGATTTCGAAAAAATCGAAAGCGGAAAAATGGATCTGGAGAATGTCGATTTCGACCTGCACCGCATGATCAACGGCGTGGTGACATTGATGTCCGGCCATGCCACACAAAAATCCATCAGCCTGACAACAGAAATCGGCCCGGATGTTCCCCGCTTTATCAAAGGCGACCCGGTACGCCTGCGCCAGGTTTTGCTGAATTTGGTTGGGAATTCGATCAAATTCACATCCGAAGGCGGCGTGACCATTGTCGTCCGGCGCGAAGGGGGAGACGCCGATCATCACCGCCTGTATTTCGCGGTGCGCGACACCGGAGCCGGAATTTCGCCGGACGCACAGAAAAACCTGTTCAACCCCTTTGCTCAGGCCGATTCCAGTATCAGCCGCAAGTTCGGCGGCACGGGGCTGGGGCTGGCCATTTGCCAACGCCTGATCACCGCCATGGGTGGCACCATCGCGATCAATTCCAAAGAAGGGCAAGGATCAACCTTCTTCTACACGATCACGATGGAACACGGCCACGCCGCTGGCGTTCAGGAACCGGGGAACAAATCCCTGTCCGAATCCGGGGCCGCCCCGTCCAAGTCCCTGCGCATCCTGTGCGTGGACGACAACGAGATTAACCAGAAATTGTTGCAGGAATTTGTGTCCCGCATGGGACACAAACCCACGACATGCGGCAGTGGTGAGGACGCACTGAAAATCATCGAAAGCCATGATTTTGATATGGTGTTCATGGACATCGAATTGCCGGGCATTTCCGGCATGGGGGCCACCCGCGCCATCCGCGCCATGCGCGTGCCGCAAAAATCACATTTGCCTGTGATTGCATTGACCGGAAATGTGCGGGACGATGATATTCGTCAATGTTACGCCGCCAATATGAACGGACACCTGGCCAAGCCCATCGACCCCGCCCAGATGAAAGCCCAAATCGAAAAAGTCCTGCGCGGAAAACTCGACAATCCCGTCATTGTCGAAGACGATGGCGGCGGTAGCGATACATTTACACCCGTCCATGAAACCGTCGTTTCGATCGAGGATCCGCAAGACATGATCGAAGACGATGCCCCGATTTTACCCGGCCAGATGGACCAATCTGATGCAGTGGCGGATATCGACACCCCCGTTGACGATATCATGGAAGCCCCGATTACCGCTGAACGCGCCCCGATTATGCAGGCCGCTTTACAGGATGATCCAACGCCACTTGATCTGGCCATCAGCGAGGATGAACTGGACGAAGATTCGTTTGTTCAGGCTTTGGATGCATCCACAGATGCAGAATTGGGCGATGATTTTTTCGATGATGATTTCGATGACATCATGACACGCACGGAAGAATTGCCGCCGCCGCCCGCCATGAACCGCACGATTGTTTTTGATTCCACCCTGCTGGACGGATTAAAGGGCAGCATGGATCAGGCATCGTTAAATGAAATGATGGCGGGCCTGATGGAAAAGATCGACGAGATCATCACCCACACAAACGGTGCGATGCACGCCCACGACATGGACACCATCCGCGCACGTATGCACGAATTAAAGGGCATGTGCGGCAATTTCGGACTGCAGGAACTGAGCCTGATTGCCGAACATGCGGAAAAGGCCGTCAAAGAAGGACAGATCGACACCCTGCCCGATGTTTTAAGCGCCCTGCCCGCCGCAGGTATCCGCGCACACAAGGTGATCGGCGAGTGGCTGCAGAATTAAAAAAACGCCAGCCGGTTTCCCGACTGGCGTTTTAAATTCGTAAAGGCGATTAGCCGACGATTTCGCACCCGGCGAAGAAATACGCGATTTCAATCGCGGCATTTTCCAACGAGTCAGAACCGTGAACGGAGTTCGCTTCGATGCTTTCAGCAAAGTCCTTGCGGATCGTGCCGGCATCGGCGTTCGCCGGGTTTGTGGCGCCCATGATTTCGCGGTTTTTCAGAACAGCGTTTTCGCCTTCCAGAACCTGAACAACAACCGGACCGGAGGTCATGAATTTCACCAGCTCGCCATAGAACGGGCGCTCTTTGTGAACTTCATAGAATTTGCCCGCTTGAGCTTCGGTCATGTGGATGCGTTTCTGGGCCACGATGCGCAGGCCCGCTTTTTCGAAACGCTCGTTAATGGCACCGGTCAGGTTGCGACGGGTTGCATCCGGCTTCAGGATGGAGAAAGTACGTTCAATCGCCATTTGGCTATCCTCTTCTAAACTCTGATAAATTTGCGGGTTTCCCCCGGAAAGTGGACATGGTTATAGAGGGGCCTTGTGCGAATTGCAATGTTTCAAATCGGCCCCAAAACAGCCCTGCGCAGCCTGCGGGGCTGAATTTCAGTCTTTTTCCAATAAAAATGAAGAAAATTAAGAAATTTCCTGTTAGGATGGCCTCCAAGAACAAGAAAAAAGAGTACTGGGTTTTGAGGGAGTTTATAGGGATCCACGATGAGTAGCTCTGTTCGCCTTGCATTTTCTGCCGATTCCGCCGCTGGAGCCGCACCCGCGCCCGCGATCAAACGCCGTTCCCTGACCGAAGCTTTTAACGCCGCCGCTGCCGGTGCACCGCCGCGCCAGCCGCACGCCAATGGCGAATTGCTGATTACCGAGGCCTTTATTGCTCAGGAATCGCTGGAAAAAATCGGCAAACTCCTGCGCACGGAAATGAAGGGCCAGTTTGAAATCGGCCCGGCCAAGGATTTGGGCCGTGCCATGGCCAAGACCAAGGAAAAAGGCGATCTGGCCCTGAACTGCGATTTTAGCCGCGCCCGCGTCCTGTTGAAGGATTTGAACCAGATTAAAAAGGCGATCGATATTTTCGGCCGCCCCGGCGAAGCCACCCTGGGCAAAGGGGCGGACGCCATGACATTGAACATTCTGGATGTCGACAACACGTTCAGCAAACCGAGCGCGAAAAAGCCGGGCCTGTGCAATCTGGATGTGAAAATCGCTTTGCCGATTACGCTGGATACGGGTGAAGAATCCTACCATATCTGTGAAGTGCAGTTCCTGCACAAGGGCACCAAAGCCGTGTACGAGAAATCGCACAAGGTGTACGAGGAAGCCCGCAGCGAACTGATCCGCCGCCAGTATTTCGAAAACGCCATGGATATGGCCGGTTGCCCGGAAACAGTCCGCAATCTGGAAAAGAAATGGCATGCATCAGACAAGAAATACAATGACTTGATGCAAAAGCGTGGCGAGCTGAACACGGAAATCGCGGCCAAGCTGGGCTTGGACACGCTTCGCGGATACCAGCCATGCGAATCCCGCATGCCCAAAAGCTTGCAGTGCAGCATGTAAAGGGTATATGACCTGCGTACATTTTAATGACGCAGACGGCATATACAGATGACCCCGCATATCAAGGAATATTACCGCATTGGCACCGAGCGCATCATCCTGGTGATGACGCCGGAACGCCGCGCCTTGCAAGCATGGGTCGCCGATGAAGAACAGAATGCCCTCCTGCGCAAAGATGTCCGCATCATTGATATTCAACACGGCGATGGCGAACCGCTGACCCAGGATATGTTTGACGCGTTTTGCATGGAACACAAAATCGACTCGTCCATTCCAGACCGCTCCATTGCCCTGTCCTTCCGCCTGTCTTCCGCATCGACCACCACCATCAATATCGTCCCGACACCATCTGTTTATACACGCCCGGTTTTTCACCCGGCCCCGTAACAAATCTTCCTCATGCACACTCCCCCGCTGTCATTCCCGTGAAAACGGGAATCCATGGCATGGATTGTATGGATTCCCGCCTGCGCTGGAATGACACAGAGAGTGAAATCAAACACCACACGAAAAAAAGAAACCCCGGTCATGCCGGGGTTTCTGTCTTTTATTGTTCGTGATGATTACGATGCCAGTTGTTGCTCAATCGCGTTCACGGCATCATTCGCGGCATCGGCGTTCGGACCACCGCCCTGCGCCATATCGGGACGACCACCGCCACCCTTGCCGCCCAGCACCTCAACCCCGGTTTTCACCAGATCAACGGCGCTGACCCGTGCTGTCAGATCATCGGTTACACCAACGACGATGGACGCTTTGCCATCATCCGTGGCTATCAGCGTAATGACGCCGGAGCCGATTTTCTTTTTCAAATCATCAACCATCGGCTTCAGATCCTTGGCCGGGAACCCCTCCAGCACGCGGGAGGTAAACTTCACCCCACCGATATCCTTCACATCCGGACCCGATGATGCACCCGCACCACCGCCCGTCGCCATTTGACGACGCAGGTTGGACATTTCGTTTTCCATCCGGCGACGATCATCCATCAAGGTGCGGACACGTTCAAACACATCCGCCGGACCGGCTTTCAGAACATCGGCCACGGCCTGCAACATCTTTTCCTGATTGTTCAGGTAAGCCAACGCGCCAGCGCCCGTCACGGCTTCCACCCGGCGTACGCCGGCGGACACGGCGGATTCGGATACGATTTTCAGCAGACCAATATCGCCCGTGCGTTTCACATGCGTACCACCGCACAGTTCAACGGAATAGGATTTGTTTGCCCCATCCGCAACCGTGCCCATGGAGACCACGCGCACTTCGTCGTCGTATTTTTCGCCGAACAAAGCCATGGCCCCGGATTCCATCGCATCATCAATCGGCATGACGCGGGTCACCACCGGCGTGTTGGCGCGGATTTCTTCGTTCACCATGCGCTCGACCTCGGCAATCTGCTCCGGCGTGATCGCGGCGTTGTGGGAAATGTCAAAACGCGTTCGATCCGCCGTTTGCAATGAACCCTTCTGGGCCACATGATTGCCCAGAACGCGGCGCAAAGCTTCGTGCAGCAAGTGGGTGGCAGAGTGGTTCGCGCGGATCGCGCTGCGGCGGTCATGGTCAACGACCAGTTCAACCGCATCATCGTTTTTCAGCGTCCCGGCCTTGACCGTACCGACATGCACGAACAATTTGCCCAGCATCTTGCGCGTGTCATTCACGGTGATTTCCGCGCCACCCGCCGTGCGGATCACGCCCGTATCACCGACCTGACCGCCAGATTCGGCGTAGAACGGCGTCTGGTTCACCAGAATGTGAACGGTATCGCCGACATTGGCGGCATCCACCACCGCACCATCTTTCACAATGGTGCGCACTTGGGCTTCGGCATGTTCGGTTTCGTAACCCAGAAACTCCGTCGGCCCGACCTTGTCCAGCAGGTCGAACCAGACCGCATCCATTTTCGCGTCACCGGACCCGGCCCAGTTTTTGCGCGCCTGGGCACGTTGTTTTTCCATGGCGGTGTTGAACCCATCCAGATCCACATCAATACCACGGGCCCGCAAGGCATCCTGCGTCAGGTCCAGCGGGAAGCCGAACGTGTCATACAGCTTGAACGCGACATTGCCGCCCAACGCCTGCCCGCTTTGCAGATCGGCGGTTTCTTCGTCCAGCAGCTTCAGGCCATTATCCAACGTGCGTTTGAAACGGGTTTCTTCCAGTTTCAGCGTTTCAGAAATCAGCGCTTCAGCGCGTTTCAATTCCGGATAGGCTTCGCCCATCTTCGCCACCAATGTCGGCAGCAAACGGAACATCAGCGGATCGCGCGCACCCAGCAAATGGGCATGGCGCATCCCACGACGCATGATCCGGCGCAGGACGTAGCCACGCCCTTCGTTCGACGGCATCACACCGTCGGCAATCAGGAAGGCGCTGGCGCGCAAATGGTCCGCGATGACGCGGTGTGACGGCGCCATGGCCCCATCCGGCGACACGCCGGTCAGGTCGGCAGAATGTTCAATAATCGCGCGCAACAGATCGATGTCGTAGTTGGTGAACTTACCCTGCACCAGCGCGGTCGTGCGTTCCAGCCCCATACCCGTATCAATGGACGGTTTCGGCAGCGGTTTGCGGATATGACCGCCATTGCCGTCAGGTTCCTGTTCATACTGCATGAACACGAGGTTCCAGAATTCGAGGAAACGATCACCATCCTGATCCGCGGATCCCGGAGGACCACCAGCCAGTTTGTCACCCTGATCATAGAAGATTTCCGAGCACGGACCGCACGGACCCGTGTCACCCATCATCCAGAAGTTATCATTGGTGTTGATGCGCAGAATTTTGGAATCGGAAAAACCAGCAACTTTGCGCCAAATGGCGGCGGCTTCTTCGTCGCTGGAATGAACCGTGACCAGCAGCTTGTCCTTCGGCATATCCAGACGCTTGGTCACCACTTCCCACGCGAAGGCAATCGCATCTTCCTTGAAGTAATCACCGAAAGAGAAGTTCCCCATCATTTCAAAGAAAGTATGATGGCGTGCCGTGTAACCCACATTGTCCAGATCGTTATGCTTGCCCCCGGCGCGGACGCATTTCTGCGCCGTGGTCGCGCGGTTATAGGGGCGGGTTTCAACACCCGTAAAAACGTTTTTGAACTGAACCATGCCCGAGTTTGCGAACATCAGCGTCGGGTCATTATCCGGCACCAGCGAGGAAGATTGCACCACCTGGTGCCCCTTGTCCGCGAAGAAATCAAGGAAGGTCGAACGAATATCCTGAACGGTCTTGGTCATAGCCAGCTCATTTATGCATAAAGGGTCAATTGGACCGCCGATATTAGGCGGTTGCGGCCCAAAAATCCATGGTGAATGCGTGATTTTTACAGGGTTTTACGCCCTTAGCGGGCGGCGGTCAGGCGGGTCTGGCGTCCCGTATCCCCTTCGTGCCCCGTATCCATGGCCAGATACCGCGCCGGGCGGCCCGCCGTTACGGCGTCCAGCGACGGGGTCGGCTGGCCCATACGCAGGCTGTAGATCCAGTAATTGGCCAGCACCCGTTCGACATAGTTGCGGGTTTCCGGGGCTGGGATGGTTTCAATGAACAGCAGTGGGTCTTTCACATTCGCGCTGAGTCCCTCCTGCCACTTGGCCAGATTGCCCGGCCCGGCGTTATAGGCGACGGCCATATGTAGCAGATCACCCTTCACCCGGGCCAAGCCCAGCAAATGGTCCACATAACGCTGGCCAATCTGCAGATTGACCTCGGGGTCGCGCAACTGGAACTTCCCATCCTTCTTTTTGAACCGTTCCGCCCCAGTGATGAAGCTGGCCGTTTTCGGCATCAACTGCATCAACCCCACGGCGCCGCTAGGGCTGAGGGCGAAGGCGTCAAAACGGGATTCCTGACGCGTGATGGCATGGATCAAAGCCCGATCAACACTGTATCCATCGCGCGGTTGCCACGGCAGCAGCGGATAGAGGGCCGCATCATACAACCCCCCTTCCGGATTGGGGAACGAGGCCGCCAGCCGCATCGCCAGACCCGGCAATTTCGCATGCAGCGTATAGGCCAGCAACGCCTGGCGCAGGAATTCATCATCGCCCGTTTTGATACGAACCAGTTCCGATTCCGCCAGATGGTTTTGCCCCGCATCGACCAGCGCCATGGCCCGCCATGCACCGGGAATGGCAATCAACTTTTCAAAATGCGCCTTGGTGAATTCCGGCGAGGACCAGTTGAAATCGTAATCCCATCCCAGCGCGCGCGTGGCAATGATACCATAGAACGTGCGCGGATACCGCGCCGCCAGTTCCAGCCACCGCGTCATATCCGCCGGACGACCGCTGCGCAAATGCGACCGGGACGCCCAATAGGCCGAGGCAGAGCGCATCCATGAATCAGCATAAGACGATGTTGCCGCCAATTCGAAATGGCGCGCGGCCAGATTGAAATCTTTTTTCTGCCATGCCACCAGCCCCACGACCCACCCGGCCATCGGTGCGCGCGTGCCGGAGCGTGACGCCGCATCGCGGGCCAATTGCAACGCTTCATCCGGCTTACCCAGCACCAGATACGCCATAGCAATCTGGGCGCGAATCTGGTCTTTTTCCGTTGAGTCCAGACTTTCAGCGACCTTGTCGGTATTCAATTTTTTCAAAGCCCGCGTCGGCGCACCATCGGACAAATCGGCCCCGATCATGCGGGTCAGACTGCGGATCAATTTGTCCTGCCCGGCACTGCGTTTGCGGGGCGTGACATAGGTATCACCGCGGCCCGACAGAATTTGCATCACATTGGCGGGCAGGCCCGACACCGCGAGCGGGCGATCCGGTGCAGGCTCACCCTTGCCCTGCCGCGCGATGGCCAGTTTGTACATCCGGTCTGCGCCCGGGTGGTCGCCATAGGCCGACAGCCACGCGCGCAATTCCTCGTACCGTGTGCGATAGGACGGGTGCACGTAACGCTGATACAGAACATGGCCCAGCAGGCGTTTATCCTTCAACCGCCCCAGCGCGGCATCGGCCTCTTTCCAATCCCCCTCCCCTTGCGCCCGGAAGATGGTGCGATACAGGGCCACATCACCATCGCGCAACGGGTGCAGCGATTGTTCAGACGGCGGAATAACCATGGGCATGATGGAAGGCAACGGCGGTTCAGCCTGCGCCTCCTGCACCGCGTCCACTTGCGGTTCTTGCACAGCCGGGGCCTCAACAATGACAGGCGCGGGATCGGGTTCGGGAACCTTCGGCACAACCGCCACAACCGGCTCTGGCTTTTCTTCCGGCAGCGGGGCCACAAAGGCGGATTGAGCGGTTTCAACAACGGGAGCCTGATCCGGCTTGCGGGCCGGGTATGGTGGGGCAACGGGCTTTTTAACGGGGCGAACAGTCGCCGTTTTCTTCGGCTCTGGCGTTGCGGGTTTAGCCTGTGGCGCAGGCGGCAGGGAGGCCGGAATGATGGACGGCGATACAGGCGCCGCCCCCGCCACGCCCGCGGCGGCCCGGATATCTGCCGGGTCAATATCGGGTTCATCGACGATCATCGGAACCGGCAAGGCCACCTGTGCATCCCCCTCGCCCGCATAGATCGTGCCCAGCGTCAGGTTATAGGTACGCCCCTTAGACCCGGCGATACGGTCATCATCCGCCCGGGCAGGACTGCACGCGCCAGCATGCGCCAGCAACAGCCCCACGCCCAGCGTGACAATCAAATTCCGGTCCAATTTCATGATGGGGTCTATGATAGCCTTTGGCGGGGGTCATGTCCAGCCAGAGGGGGGTTATAAAAACACTAACCCATTGTTATTGCACAAATATGACCCTAGAACACACCCAGAGAACGGGCCTTGGCCTGCAACATCAGCAGGTCGGCCCAGGCCGCCCGTTTATGCGCGGGGGTGCGGAGCAGATAAGACGGGTGATAGGTGGCAATAGCCGGGATCGGCGTAAATCCGGCCCGCATTTCCGCCGTTTGCGGCACATAATTATGCCACGTCCCACGCAGGCGAGAGATGGTGTCCCCACTGCCCAGCAATGATTTGGCCGCAACCCCACCGGCAAAGACCAGCAGACGCGGACGAGCCAGCGCGATATGGCGTTCAATAAAGGGCAGGCTGACCTCAATCTCGGCCGGGGACGGGGTGCGATTGCCCGGCGGTCGCCAGTTTAGAATGTTAGAAATATAGGCGGCGTGGGCCACATCCTCGGCCTCGCGGTTCAGGCCGATGGAGGCCAGCATCCGGTCCAGCAACTGGCCGCTGACACCGACGAAGGGTTTGCCCTGGCGGTCTTCGTCCGCGCCGGGGGCTTCGCCAATCACCATAATCGGGGCGGATGGGTTGCCATCGCTGAACACCATATTGGTCGCGGTGCGTTTCAGGGACAGGCCGTCAAAGGCGGCAATCGCTTCGCGCAATTCATCCAGCGTGTTCGCGGCCATGGCCAGTTTCAGGGATTCCGCCCGGGCCTCGCTGGCGCCGATAAAGGCGGATTCAGAAACAGCAGGGGCCGATATTGGCGTACGCGCGGTTGGAACAGAAGCGGCGGGCGCGTCCTCCACCACCGGCAATGCGGGCATCGCCGTGCGATCGACCGGGTCATCACCCAATGCGATATCCACCCCGGCATCAAGATACCAGGACAGGGCGGCTTTGTATGTCTGGCGTTGCAGATCGGCCATCGCTCTCTTAAAAACATTATAGTTGTGGTAACATCCCCAGTCTTACCGGACCCCGTCCGCAAAAACAACACCGAACACAATACGTAAAATCAAAAAACAGCAGGAGCCTTTTGAGATGACCGCGCAGCGCACAGACCGCGAATCCATGGAATATGACGTTGTCATCGTCGGGGCCGGGCCATCGGGTCTGTCCTGTGCCATCCGGTTGAAACAACTGGCGGCGGAACGCGGCACGGATATTTCGGTGTGCGTCATTGAAAAAGGGTCCGAAGTTGGTGCGCATTTAATGTCCGGCGCGGTGTTTGAACCGCGCGCGCTGAATGAATTGATTCCGGACTGGAAAGATAAGGGCGCGCCATTGCATGTGCAGGCGAAGACCGATCGTTTTCTGTTCCTGACAAAAAACAAATCCTTCCGCCTGCCCACCCCGCCGCAAATGTATAACCACGGCAATTACATCATCTCGCTCTCCATGCTGGGCCGCTGGCTGGCGACGCAGGCCGAGGAGCTGGGCGTTGAAATCTACGCAGGCTTCGCCGCCGCCGAAGTGTTGTACAACGATGCCGGTGCGGTGATGGGCGTGGCCACCGGCGATATGGGATTGGATAAAGACGGCAACAAAACCGATCATTTCGAACCCGGCGTTGAATTGCATGCCAAGCAAACCGTCTTTGCCGAAGGGTGCCACGGGTCGTTGACCAAAACGCTGATCGCGCACTATGACCTGCGCAAAAATTCGGACCCGCAGACATACGGTTTGGGCATCAAGGAAATTTGGGAAATTCCCGCCGACAAGCATAGCGAAGGATTGATCATCCACACCGTTGGCTGGCCGATGGATTCCAAAACCTATGGCGGGTCTTGGATGTATCATCTGGACAACAACCAGGTGTCGATTGGGTTTGTCATCGGGCTGGATTACCAAAACCCTTATCTGTCCCCCTTCGCTGAAATGCAGCGGTTCAAAACGCACCCGGATGTGCGCAAATATCTGGAAGGTGGGCGTCGCATTGCCTATGGCGCGCGGTCCTTGGTTGAAGGTGGGTTCCAGTCCTTGCCGAAACTGACCTTCCCCGGCGGGATTTTGATTGGGGATACGGCGGGCTTCCTGAACGTGCCGAAAATCAAGGGCAACCACACCGCGATGAAATCCGGCATGGTGGCGGCGGAATCATTGTATGACCTGCTCACCACCGGTGATGCCACCAGTGCGGAATGCACCGCCTATACCGACAATATCAAAGCCAGCTGGATCTGGCCGGAGTTGAAGAAGGTGCGCAATATTCGCCCCGGATTCAATTTCGGGTTCTGGATCGGCATGATCCACGCCGCGTTCCAGACGGTGGGCGGATGGTTGTTGCCCTACACGTTAAAAAATCATGCGGATCATTCCTCACTGAAACCGGCGACCGATGATTTGAAAATTGATTATCCGAAACCGGATAACGTGCTGACCTTTGACCGCCTGACCTCCGTGCGCCTGTCCAACACGATGCATGAAGATGGCCAACCGTCGCACCTGAAACTGAAAGACCCGTCCATTCCCGTATCCGTCAACCTGCCCCGCTACGCCGAACCGGCCCAACGATATTGCCCGGCCGCCGTGTATGAGGTTGTCGAGGACGCAAACGGCCCTAAATTTGTTATCAACGCCCAGAACTGCGTTCACTGCAAAACCTGCGATATCAAGGACCCCTCCCAGAATATCGAATGGACAGTGCCCCAGGGCGGCGGCGGGCCGAACTATTCGAACATGTAACGTGTTGATTTAAAACGGACATACACCCGAAATCGCGCGGGAAAACGTTAACCTTTGCGACTTATAATAAGGCCATGATCAAAATATCAGCCCCCCGCGCGGTTCTGGCCGTGCTGTTGACCGGAACCATGGCCGCCGCTGGAATTGGCGGTGTGTGGGAGTATATCCATCGGGATAGAACCGCCCCCACACCCCCAACAGAAACCACCGCCCACACCGATGCCGACCATGTTCTGGAAGAATTGGCCCCGACATTGAATGCCAGCGGCAACCCGGTGAATGTCGTTCCCGCAATCATTCCGACCTTCATTCCCGATGTCCCCAAGAACGCGACGGGTGATTACCTGATTGCGCATTTTGCCCAATCACAAAATGACTGGCGTACCGCCAGCGATTATTTGAGCGGCGTTTTGAAACGCGATCCCAACAATATTGAACTGATCCGCCGCGCCATGGTGCTGGCGCTTGGGTCCGGTGATTTCACACTGGCCGCACAACGCGCCGAAATGATCACGCAGGCTCAAGACCCGACAGCCAGCGACCAAGACCCGCTCGCTTACCTCATCCTCTCCTCCAACGCGATTGTGAATGGACAGTATGATGAGGCCATTGCGGTGCTGAATCGTTTGCCCAAGGGCGATATGGCGGAATTTGTTGTGCCGCTGCTGGCCAACTGGGCCCGTGTTGGCAACGGCACATATAATCAGGCCGAATTGGCCGGGACGACCATCCATGCCTATCACGGCGGGTTGATGGCCCAATATCTGAAAAAAGATAAGTCCGAAATTGAAACCTTTGCCCGCGTTATTATTCAACCCAGCGGATTGACCGCCGAGGAATATGAACGCGCCGCGGATTTATTCGCACTGGCCGGTAACAAGAAAGAAGCGCTGGAGATTTACACCGCCCTGCGCGATGAGGATATTGGCTCCGCCCTGGTGCATGAAAAAATCGAAGCGTTAAAAGACGACAAGGACATCATCCCGTTATTGGCGTCCCACCGTATCGCCACGCCGGCCCAGGGCGCGGCGCAGGCCGTGTTTGATCTGGCCCGCATTTTGTTCCAGGAAAACAGCGACGCCAGCGCCCGCGTATTCGCCAACATGGCCTTGGGGCTGGACCCCAATCTGGCCGAGGCCCGCATTATTCTGGCGACATCCAGCGCCCGGTCCAAACAATATCAGGACGCGCTGAAACAATTCGACAAGATCCCGCAAACACACCCGGCCTGGGCCGAGGCGCAATATGCCGCCGCCGATATGCTGGATCAATCCGGCCAGACGGATGAGGCGGTACGCCGCCTGCGCACGATGTATGACATTCACCGCGATGTTGATGCGCTGGCCCGCATTGGTGACATTTATCGCGGGCATGAAATGTATGACAAGGCTCTGGTTGAATATAATGCCGCCATCGATGCCTTGGGCGGGGATGTGCCGGATGAATATTGGCATCTGCTCTATGCCCGCGGCATGTGCCTGGAACAGGTTGGCGATTGGCCCGCGGCAGAGAAAGACCTGCTGGCCGCGTTGAAATTCCGCCCTGACCAGCCGTATTTACTGAACTATCTCGGCTATGGCTGGGCGGATCAGGGGAAAAATCTGGACCAGTCGCTGGAACTGATTGCCCGGGCGCTGGAATTACAACCCAATGATGGGTACATCACCGATTCACTGGGCTGGGTGCACTATAAATTCGGCCAATACCCGGAAGCCGTTAAGCATCTGGAACGCGCCGTCGAATTATTACCCTATGACCCGACCATCAACGACCATCTGGGGGATGCGTATTGGGCGGTGGGCCGGAAAAACGAAGCCCGTTTCCAATGGGAACGCGCCCGTAATTTTGCCGACACGACCGAGGATGCGGAATTGATCATCACGCTGGGCGATAAATTGCAAAACGGCCTGCCCTCATCGGGCCAGACCAAACCCGCAATCAAGGCCGCCAGCACCAACCCGGTCGATACGGCCCAATAATGATCTGATATTTGATTGGGGGGCCCGGTGTGGTAAAAAGCCACATGGGCCCTTTATCATATCTCGCACCCGCCAAGATCAATTTATATCTGCACATCACCGGGCGCCGGGATGACGGATATCACCTGCTTGATTCACTGGTGGGGTTTTCCGACATTGGCGATCGCCTGACCATCACACCGGCTGATCAATTTTCGTTACGCATTGATGGCCCGTTTGCAAAAAACTTCACCGCACCCGATATGGACGCCAGCCCGCAATCCGGGAATTTGGTCGCACGGGCAGCGTGGGCCATGGCGCGCGCCACAGGCCGGGCAAATCCGGGTGTGGCCATACACCTGAGCAAGAACCTGCCGCTGGCGTCCGGGATTGGGGGCGCGTCCAGCGATGCCGCCACCACCATCCGGGGACTGTGCCAATTATGGCGCGTTGATCCGGACGCGGATTTCATCGCGCCCCTGGCCCTCTCGTTGGGGGCGGATGTTCCTGTCTGCCTGCGCGGGACGGCGGCTTTTATGCGCGGAATTGGCGATGTGGTTACACCGGCCCCCGCCATTCCGGCGGGTCTGGGCGCAGGTATGGACATCGTGCTGGTCAATCCACTGGTTCCCTGTCCCACCCCGGGTGTCTTCCGTGCCTATGCCCAAGACCAGGCACCCTTCTCCGCTCCGTTGGTGGCTGATCCACAATGGCAGGACAGCGGTGATTTTATCGCGGCCCTGCGCTCCACGCGCAATGACCTAACCGCCGCCGCAACCGCCACCGTTCCCGCCATTCGCACCATTCTGGACGCACTCGGCGCAATGGATGGCTGCGCGCTGGCGCGCCTGTCTGGCAGCGGGGCGACATGCTTCGGCCTGTTCGCATCCCCCGCCGCAGCGGAGCAGGCCGCCGCAAAAATCAAAACCCACCATCCGGGATGGTGGGTTTCACACGGGATCATTTTCTGACCCTGAAATACTCTCTCAGTTTTGCGTCTCCAGCATATGCGCCAGAACATCCGCATTCACCACACCATCAACTTTCAACCCATTGTCGCGTTGATAGGTACGCAGGGCATCGCTGGTTAGCGGTCCGCCGATCCCATCGGCGGGACCGGGATAGAGACCCCGGCGCATCAACTGCTCCTGCACCTGCGCGGTCAGGCTCTGGTCGCTTTTCACGGCCCCTTCACCGGCCAGTGACGCGGCATCCGCCGCAGACAGGCGCGGAATCGCCGGCGCGATATCTTCAGCGCGCGGGCGGGTGCGTTCGGTAGCGGCCGTTTTGACGATATTCGTCACCGGCTTCGCCGCGTCGCTGCGTTTTTGCGGTGTTGTCATGGCCGGTGTAGTGTCCTGCATCGCGCCAGCCGGATCGCGGTCACGGCTCATTTCCTCATACAGGTTGGCCACCTGTTTCTTGCTCATATTCAGGGCGGCGCTCAACTGGTCCAGTGCAACCTGGCCTTCCGGGCTGCCCCGATCAGCGGCGTTTTTGTACCAGTAGATGGCGGATTTCGTATCGACGGCGCCCAGCAGGCCATTCTCATAGATCAGGCCGAGATTATAGGCCGCTTCGGTAATGCCGGCATTGGCGGCCTGTTCAAAGAAGCTGGCGGCCAGACGCGGGTCATAGGCGGTACCGATACCCTCGATATGGGCGATGCCCAGATTATACTGCGCTTCCGGGTGGCCCAGTTGCGCGGCGGCGCGGTACCAGCGAATGGCTGTGGCCACATCTTTGTCCACGCCCAGCCCCTGATGATACAGAACGCCCAGATTATAGCGCGCATTGGCGATGCCTTGCGCGGCGGCTTCTTCGAACCACAGGGCCGCGCGTTTATAGTCAACCTTCACCCCAGCATGACCCGCGGTATAAATTGCGGCCAGATCGTGCTGTGCTTCCGGAATACCGGCAAAGGCTTTGTCTTCAACATTTTTAATCACGGCGGGCAAGGACGCATCCGGCGTCATCCGCTCGGCCAGCGGGGCCAGCCCTTCGCGTTTGGCACGCAGGAAGGATTCAATATCCGCACGGTCTGCAACAGCCGTTGCATCACCATCATCTTTCACGGTTTGGGTCGGCACCGGATCGACGATCATGACATCTTCGGCCCGCTCAATCGGGGCGCCATCCATTTTGGGGGCGTCTATTTTGGTTTGCGCGGCGATCGCGGCGACGTCCTGTTCCAGATCGGGAACGACACCCGCCTCGCCCGGCTCAATCGCATTCAGCGCGGCCGCCACAGCATCCGGATTAACATCCATCATGTCGGAGAGGTCTTCAACCTTCAATGCGCCTGCGGCTTCTCTGGCCACATCCGCAACGAGCGCAGGATCGGCGGCACCAAAGGCCGCCAGTTCATCTTCATTCGTATTCAGCGTAGCATCCAGACCCGCAATAAACGGATCGGATTGCGCCTCGGTCGTCGCATCCAGAACAGGAGCGGCGTGTTCAGCGCCCAGATCCGCCACCTGTTCGATCTCGCCCTGCGTCAGGGTGAGCGTCGGCATGAATTGCACGCGCCAGCGGTCCCACTGGCTGACGCCGTATCCGGCCAGAATGGTCAGCGCCAGAACACCGACCAGTGCCGTTGTGTTCACACGCACCGCACGTTGCCACCAGAAGGCATTCTGGTTGCTGGGTTCCGCTACAAAAATGGATCGCGATGGCTGCCCCGCCGGAACCAATGCACCGGTGCGGATGGCTTCGTTCGTGCGCTCTACGGATTGTTCGATGGCTTCGATTTTGCGCAGCATGCGCACTTTGTCCTGCGCGGCCTGTTCCAAGCGGCGGGCCAGGCGCTCCTGCATCTCGAACGCCTCTTCCATACGGGTTGCGATGGCTTCGGCACGGTTCAGACGCTCCAGCGTGTCTTTCCAGATTTGTTCCAGTTCGGATTGACGGCGCAGGATGCTGATATCTGTTGCATCCTGTTTGCTGAGTTTGTCTTGCAGGGTCAGGAAGATGCGTTCGCTCTGATCCGAACGTGTTTCAAGGTCGCCGATTGCGGACAGCAATCGCTGGCGCTCATGTTCGCTTTTGTGCAAACGATCCGCCAATTGATTCAACAAAGATACGACCACCGCGTTGCGGTCGTCCGGTGCTTTACGCGCCTGATTGCTCATGCGGTCCCCACTCCCATCACGGGACGACGTGCAAGCCCCCACAAAGGGCTCCGCCGATCCCGGCAATTTTTTAAATTCAAATATGGATTATGCCGGGGACTATAGCCGATTTTGGAAAATATGACCAAGAACGAATGTGTTAACAACGCCGATTCTGTCCACACCCCACCCCGCACGGGCCGCCAACTGTTTTTCATAACATAAACTAAATTTCCCTGATTCTCGGGGCTTGCATTTCGCATGAAGCTTGGGTAGTTTGGCCCCCGTTGATCCAGCCGGATCACCACACAAATCGGCAAACAAGCCCGGTTTTCCCATGGTTATTGGGGCGTCGCCAAGCGGTAAGGCAGCGGTTTTTGGTACCGCCATTCCTAGGTTCGAATCCTAGCGCCCCAGCCATCTACATCACCCTTCGCCATACCCAGAGATAAATACCCCCGTGAGGCCCGCAATCCGCGGGGTTCTTGCCGCGCACTCGTTTGGCCAAACCACTGAGAATCCCGATTTCCATCCCTGAAACCCCATTTCTCTCAGCCCCGCAAATTCCGGCTTGGCGGGCTTTACCCTGAGCAAAGTTCGAAAATGTCCAATTCCCTGTTTGTCAGGGAATTAACAGCGTATTTTAAAAATACTCAGGAATTGAACATCGAAAAACGGCAGAAACACAAGCGAAAGCCGGAAAAGTGCATTTAAAAAACAGGGAATTTAATCGGCAGTACAGGGAAATAAATCCGACAAACAACGAACGATCAAGCCAACTCAAATGTTTTGAAAATGCACTGCCCAACAAACCCGTCAGAGAGCTTTTCCCGAGTAGCGATCGCCCGGATGGTCGCCCCACCGAAATGCTCATCCCGCCAGATCAATCCCCGGATTAGGTTCTTCAGTTCATGGCCCGGCAAATCCAGAGGATCTTTTTTATCCCGATTATGAGCGTCAATAATGATACTGCCCTTGTGAGCACGACGCGTGATGTAAGCAGCCTGAATTTCTTTAATCTCTGGAATATCATCCTGCGGTAAGCCACCAATGCCCGTATCAGCCAACAGACGTATGAGTTCCTGCATCTTTAACTCAATCACGATCTGCTCATGGCCAATGGTCACTTTGTTCACAGCATCCATCAATAGATCGTTGGCCGTAATCCGATCATGCCTCTCCAATACCATCCGCAATAAAGGCTGACCCGTACCTTCAGGGATAGTCAAAAGCGCGCTTGCCATTTTCAAATCCGACAGCTCTGCTCGAATGGCCCTCTCAACCCGATTTTCAATTTCATGAGCCGGCAGGCGATATAGCGCATCCTTTACTCCCCCTTCTGCCCCCTCCGGATATTTCACCTGATAATAGCGATATTGTCGCCCCGGCTTGTTTGTATAGGTTGGATAGTATTGAAAGCCCTCCGCACTAAAGATCCGGCCACGCAACGGGTTCTTCTCCTTAACTTTCTTCTGTCCCCGCGCTGCTGATGCCTGACTGATCAAGAGCGCCTGAACCTGATGCCATAAATCCATAGATATAATTGGCTCATGGTTTCCATCATGGATATTTTCTTTGTGCTTTATTTTTCCAATATAAATCTGATTGCTCAGGAGATAGTGAAGGGATGTTCTATTAAAATGTTTGCCTGGAACCAATTCTCCCGAAGACAAAATTCTGGTTTTGCTTTTGATTTCCCGGCATTTCAGGTCTTTGTATAATTCGTTGATGCTTTTTAATTCTAAATATCGCCGAAATATCAACTGAACCTTTTCGGCTTCTCTCTGATTGACAACCAAAGATCGATTCACAACGTCATACCCCAATGGTAATGTCCCGCCCATCCACATACCCTTACGTTTACTGGCAGCAATCTTGTCTCGGATGCGTTCCCCGGCAACTTCACGCTCGAACTGTGCAAAGGATAGCAGAACGTTCAGGGTCAGCCGCCCCATGGAAGTCGTCGTGTTAAATGATTGCGTGATGCTGACAAACGTAACGCCGTGAGCATCAAACACTTCAACCAGCTTGGAAAAATCCATCAAAGAACGTGTGAGGCGATCGATTTTATAGACGACCACTGTATGAACTTTACCGGCCCTGATATCTTCCAGCAGACGATTCAGTGCGGGCCGATCCATATTGCCGCCTGAAAACCCACCATCATCATACTGTTCAAGGACAGGAATCCACCCTTCCGATTTCTGGCTTGCGATAAAGGCAAGACAGGATTCACGCTGCGCATCCAGACTGTTAAATTCCATATCCAGCCGCTCGTCAGATGATTTGCGTGTATAAATGGCGCAGTTTTTAAGAGGTCCTTTCATTAATAACCTCAGTATTCCGTCTGTGTTTCTTGATGCCGAAGAACACCCACCCATTCCAACGCGATCCAGTTATCGTCGCCGCGACCTCTGACAAGCTTGAATATATTCGCCCGTCATATTCAAACCCATTCGCGATAACAAGAACCGAATGGCGTTTCTCTTTCCAGACTTTCACCAACCGCGTTCCGGGCTTCAAGCGCTGAATATTATCATCGAAACATCGCGGATTACGTTTATACGCTGATACGAATTTTTTAAGACGCCCCCGTAATTCTGGATCCAATCCACCAGCCTCCTGTTCTCGGAGCTTATATGCCAGGCTTTTTGCCAACATCGTCCGTCCGATTTTGGCATGTGGTGGCATTCCCCAGGCAATAGCCCATTTCTGGCGTAGTTCTCCTAGAGACATATGAGTTGTATTGTAATTATTGCGCTGAAATTCGTGATGTTCCCGCATACAGGCCTCCTTTTCAGGCCCATACATGCTTCCTTTGGGCGGGAAGTCCAGTCTTACTAATGCACGGGAAACCTTCACTATTGCATAGAGAATCTCTCTTGTTTCCCCTAACAGCCAACATTTTAAGTCATTTGCAGAATTAGTTGGCTACCCACAAACACAATGGTAATGTTGGTGCGGATCTGCATCTGGCAGGTCCGGGGCTTTAGAACCCCTTAGATACCGGATGATGTGTCCGTCATCACATCGCCCTCGGCCCTCTATGGCCGGGAGGCGATGGCGTATGTCCAAGCCTCGGCTAAAGGTCGTCGCGGTCGTGTATCTACGGCTTCTAAACTCCCGGCCACCAGAGCATCCATGTTCTGGTGGCTTTTTACTCAAGGGAGAAAATCAATGTCAAAAGAAAACAGTAAACTTTCTGAATGTCACGTCTGCCACCGTGAAGTATCGCGGAAAGCCAAAACATGCCCACATTGCGGCCAGAAACATCCAGCAAAACGCCCAGGTGATGTTCCTCGGCCTCTGGCATGGGGATTAATTGGATTTACCGTGCTGGTCGGCATCAACATGATCAATAGCACGCGCCCTACCAGCGGAAGCTATAACCCGTTGGGCTTTCCCGCAGAACAATCCAAGCAAATGTGTATCGATGCGATTACAGCATCAGTGCATAACCCATCGACGCTCAACATTCACAGAGTCAGTGGTTATGGCAGCAATGTTTCAGGCAACGGAACCCGGCGCATAACACAGACATTTTCCGCGAAGAATGCGTTTGGGCTAAAGAAGACATTCGATGCCTATTGTGAAATCAGCCCCGAAGGAAAGCTGACAATTAACATCGTAGAGCAAGGCTGAAACTTACCCACAAGCGCAGCTTCAGCCTAAAAACAAATCATAGAGATTTCAAAATGGGGATATTGGGTTTCCGCCTTTTTCTAGAAAAATCATATGGATAGGCATCATCACGCCGAATGAGCCTGAACTATGGTTGAATGATACATGAATGAAGATTGAACGAGTAATATCAATGGGTTATAAAATTTTATGATTGATCAAGGCTTGCTACTCATGCCACCTTAAAAATACCCCTTCATTCATCGTCCATAGAATTCCCTCCGCATGAAGTTTTTAACCCGCTTCAGATACGGAGGAATTTATTATGACCAAAAGCACCCTAAAATCTCTGAACGAAAGTACCCATCTACAAGTTTCATACTTACCCATCAGTACGATTAAGCCGTATGCGAAGAATCCGCGTACGCACTCACAGAAACAAATAAAACAAATTGTTGAAAGCATCCGGACGTTCGGATTCACCAATCCACTCTTATTGGATGATGATTGCAGCCTGATCGCGGGCCATGGCCGACTTGAAGCGGCGAAGATACTAGGGCTAGAGCGTGTGCCCACAATCTGTTTATCACATATGAGCGAGGCTCAACGACGCGCCTACATTATCGCAGATAACAAACTGGCGGAGAACGCAGGCTGGGATAAAGATCTCCTCGCTCTCGAATTCAGCTACCTTTCAAGCCTTGATCTAGATTTCGACCTTACGATTACAGGCTTTGAGACTCCAGAAATCGATCTTTTCCTTGAGAGCTCATCAGAAGAAAAACCCACTGATGATTTTACTGAAGATGTTCCAAAAAAACCCAGTTCAAAACCTGGAGATATCTGGCTACTCGGAAAACATAAAATCATCTGCGGAGACGCAACTGATCCAGAAACCTATATAGCTCTGATGGGTAATAAGAAAGCAGATCTTGTTTTCACAGACCCGCCATACAACGTGCCCGTTGCTGGGCATGTATGTGGTGCTGGAGCAATACAGCACGATGATTTTGTGATGGCATCAGGCGAGATGAGCGCATCGCAATTTACTGAGTTCCTTGAAAAAACATTCCGCAATTTAGTTTCATTTTCATCTGACGGATCCATCCATTATGTATGCATGGATTGGCGGCATATGGAGGAAATTCTTAAAGCAGGGAAAATTTTCACTGAACTCAAAAACCTATGCATCTGGAATAAAACAAATGGCGGAATGGGTTCATTGTACAGGTCAAAACACGAATTGGTTTTTGTTTTCAAAAACGGAAAGAAACCGCACGTAAACAACATCATGCTAGGCGAACATGGGCGCTATCGCACAAATGTTTGGGATTATGCCGGCGTCAATACCTTCAGTGAAAATCGGATGGAAGATCTGGCCGATCACCCAACCGTAAAGCCAATCCAGATGGTTGCAGATGCCATACAGGATTGCTCGCATAGAAATGGCATAGTCCTAGATTGCTTCGGAGGCAGCGGAACCACCCTTCTCGCAGCAGAACAAACAGGCCGACATGCATGTCTTATCGAGATGGACCCTCGTTATGTAGATGTCACGATAAAACGCTATGAGAAGATGACCGGAAAAAAAGCTATCCACCAGATAACGGGCCAGGCATTTTCAGCCACCCTAAAAAATGGAGGTCGTGATGAATGATTATGAAGTCGGGTACGGAAAACCGCCAAAGAAAAACCAATTCAAGAAAGGACAATCAGGCAATCCAGCGGGAAGACCAAAGAAAAGTACCGATATAGGGCAGCTGATACTTGATGAGATGTCTCAACTGATAGAGGTGAATGATGGAACAAAGAAAAGAAAAATAACAATGAAAGAGGCGATTTTCAGAGATTTAAGGAACAAAGCTCTGAAAGGAGACCTTAAAGCCGCAAACACTCTCCTTAACACACTCAACAGAAAGCAAAAATCAGGAAGCGGTGTGATCAAACTTGTTCCACGAAGAGAAACAAAGGATGGCTACGATGACTGAAAAATCATATCAACCTAAGAATAAAAGCCCTTCGCGTGGCCGTCCACACCATTCCAGAAACACCAACAGGGTCATAGAAGATTTACTCAATGAGCGTATTCATGTTCGAGAAAATGGAAAAACAACCATTCTTACTGCACGGGAAATTTTGGCCAAAAACGCCGTTCTAAAAGCGGCAAAGGGGGATCGCGCCGCCTTAAATTTTATCCTTAGTCACATGCCGACGAGCGAACTGGCAGAAGAATTCGTATTACTCGTCGATCCAGAAGATTTGGGGGTTCTTTGAGGGCACTACGTTCAAAAAGACAAAAGCTACGCAACTAGAAAACCTAACCTCTAAAAAAATCATTTTGGCGCTTGTCTAAAAATTTACTGAGCGCTGCCTTTGTCGTTTTCATCAGAATCCCACCTAATCGGCAAAACAGCGATTGGGTCACCCTCAACTCCATTTTCTAATAGATACACTATGAAATCATCTTGTCCGGTTACAGTAATGGGGGAAACACTAAGCGTTATATTGATATATTTTCCATTGTTATTCGTTGATAACGCCACCGCCTTGATACCCTCATGATCAGCGACCATATCCTTCCCCATGTATGTTGCCCGTATCGACATCTCCCTACTCAACGCCTCAGTAGTTTCTAGACGCATAAACACGGTCAATTGAGGCAACACGGGGGTGCCTCGAGGGACGAGCAGTCGCTCATCGTATACACCAATCAACGAAACCTTATTACCAACCTCAAAACGAACATCATCACAAAATAAAACAATTTTACTGGTCATGTCTTATACCCAGCAGCTACCCAAAGAGTCGCGATATCAGTGTTTAAGGCGCCAATCAACCTTTGCATGTTTGCTGCAGTTGGAGAATCTTTTCCTGCTTCGTAGCGGGATATTTGATACTGGCGTATCCCCGTCATCTCCTCAAGATCTGCCTGACTCAACCCTGCCTGCAAACGTAAGGATTTCAGCGTAGGTGATGCGTGAGAAAGGGAGGCACCTAAACGTTTTCTGCCGTCCCGTATTGCATTTTCAAATCCCGAATCCGCCAACTCAGCCAAAAAATCTTGATGAGATGTTAGCCCTACAGTTTCTGCATAATCAACCTCACAATAAAAGTTGCGATGGACAACGTTGTTTCCATTTGTTTTAGGGCGAGAAGCGGCATTATTGATCACACCCGAAGGCGTAATAGTCCTTGACAAGTTTTTCATATCGTTCCCCTTTTGTTTTATAGCAGACATCCCGGCGCCTTGCCCGAGCAGCTAAAACTATATATTTCTTGTGTTTGTGACATGGCGCGATCAATGCCCTAATCCCAATGGCCTCTGGATGCCCTGATTTTGCATCATTCAAATAAACCTTTAACGACCAAATCCTCAGCCCATCTTTTTCGAAAGCGTGTAGAAAAAAGCCACATTCAAAACTCGGATATTTAGCCTTTTTGTAAATAACCAGGAGCTCATCGGGTGGATAATCCTGCTTATTAAGCTCTTCCAACGCAGCAACAAGCACCCCAGCCTCTATGGGATCATCCTGAAAAAACTCACGAATCTCGCTTTTTGCCTCATCTGTGTAGTCGACACGGTACATTCTATATCACTTTTAATATAAAGCCAGAAGTTTAAAAAAACTTTAAGGCGCACCCTCTAGATGAGAACACAATTGTACTGCACTCGTGCCTCTACCAAAGAATGTAGTATAGTTTACTAACTTAATGATAAGAAGCTTAATCTATCCGTAGCTAGCACTGAGCCAAAAACATAAAATTTACAGTGAGTTAATGAGTACGGAGTGCGCCTTACGTGCACATATTGAAAGAGCCCCCACTTACCCTCCCAAAAAATCCTCTGGCAAATATTGATTTACATAAATAAAAAATCTGGAAAATTCTCAGCCCTAGAGCACCCCACGGCTCGCCTCCTTAAATTCCGAAACCATCTGGTCCGTCACATCACTCGGATAACAAATCACCGAGTATCCACCAGCTCTGCTATAAGCGCTTCGTGCTCCGCATTTCCGTCCAGCTCTATCCTTGTTGTAAGGACACGCACAGCTTCCCGGATAACTTTGGACCGACTGCTGGATAATCACTTCCTTGATCTCAGCATCAGATTGGGCGTAAGCGGCCGGTAAAAAGCTCAATAAAGTGAAGATAAAGATCGCAATTATTTTCATTTCTTCTCTTTCTTTTCATCCAGAAGCCATTGCTCCTTCCAAAGCCCGCGCTTTTCTTTCTTAGCCTTAGCTTGCTCTACTCGATAATATCCACCGCTATAACGCGTATAGTCTTTGGCAATCCCAGCCTGAACCATCATGGACCCAACATCGAGATCATCGATCGTGCAGTACATTACGTCCCGCTTATAGCGATCCCTCTCAATCGATTTGCAAAGCAAGTATCCGTCTTTCAGCAGAGCCTCAAGCAGCATCTTCCCAGCAAGGTAGCCAACCTCATCTTTCTCTGGTGTATCAATGCCCCATATGCGGATCTTATGCCCGCTGGCAACAAAGGTATCGCCATCAATAGCGCGCTCGAACTTCAGATTATTGAAAAAAGCCCCTGTATCTTTCTCAACCTTGAGCGTTTCGCAGGCAGAACCGTTCTCAAGGCAAAGCTGCGGTTTCTCAGCTGATGCTGGAGCCGCACCGTTTGCGAAGCCAGGTGCCACGCACAGCAACAATGCGCACATTACAGAAAGAGCAAGTTTCAATGGATCGTCTCCCCCGCCAAATCTTTCGGCATCATGATAAATTGCAGAGCCTCTGTGATTTCATGCCAATAATGGCTTTTCTCAATCTCCCCTTTACGGGCAAACATATCCGCGAGCTTCATAGCCTCAAGGAGCATGGGCTCACCACGCTCTGACAGATAAAGCTGCGCATCCCGATAAATCTTATAATTGAACCCCACCTCTAATCTCCTTATAGTTGTTTTTATACTCCATTAATGCCATAGGATGCGAACGCCAATCAAGGATAAAATTCCTATTCCGTCCCGCCACATTAAATGAGCATAACACTCTGCTTTTATAAAGAAATTTCTGAGGCACACGTACAGAGGATAGCAGTTGGAAAGTCACACAAACACGCCACTTACAGGGGTTGTCATAGAGAAAAGTGAGGATGGCAACACGCTTTGTAAGATAGAAAATTTTAGCGAATCTCTCCAAGAGAAGATTCGCCAAAATCTGACAGCCATCGCACACGGAAAATCGACATCAGAAGAACCCATTCCGCAATATGCTTATAAGCCGACTCTAAAAAACTTTATGGATCGCTATACGTCCAAAGATGAAAATACAAAAAAAGGGTTGATAGGCGAACTTCTCGCACATGTCCTAATTCCAGATATCTTTCAAAATTTGACCAGCCTTTCTGTTTACTTCAACAAGGAAGAGCGCTCAATAAAGAAAGGATTTGACATCATCTATTGCGATCTCTCTGAAAAATCAGTGTGGTATTCAGAAGTAAAATCCGGACATAAAAATGCAAATGACGATTCGAACGAAGCCAACACTGTCCTTCTTGAAAGAGCCAATACAGATTTAAGAGATAAATTTCTAGAAGGGCGAGGAAGTCTCTGGGATTCCGCTTTAATTGATGTGACGTTAGTTCTTGGGTCAGCACAATCCATAACAGTAAAACAACTCCTTTCTCTTGACTCTCCGCTTAACGATGCCGGCGCCACAAGTAAGGATAAAAATGCCATCCTAATTTCTGTTTTGTATGAGACTCCTACTAGTCCCGTTTCTCTGAAATCACTGCAAGGATTCTTTAGTAAAATTAAAGACAGTGCCCACTTTAAAGAAATTATCGTCTTTTCCATTCAAAAGGAAACGCACCAAAAGGTAGCTAACTTTCTAGAAAAAGAGGCAGAAAATGCTTAAACCGATTACGTTAAGCGGGTTCAGAATTAAAAAAAATTATGAAGACAGTGCATTTCAGCACCTTTATGAGAAATTATTCTGCGGAAATAGCGCCTCCCTGTCAGAGAGTGAAAAACTGCAACTACTTAAATGGGCCGTATTTTTCTTTAACAGAGGCGACGATGGCGTTAAACGTCTTGGATATAGAATAATTGTTAGATACGCAAATGAATTTAAAGATTATAAGCCTTTATATGACATCGCCATAAACGCTGGTTTTATCCCAGTAGCCAAATTTATCGAGCGCGAATATCTAAACGATAACGATATAGATAGAAGCTTTTTGAGGAATTTCCTATCTGCCTACAAAACATTCTTTAAAGATGGCAATAAATATCTATCGGTTGAACAAAAAAGGCTTCTTGATTTTAGCAAGTCCATCATAGCTGATTCACTTGTAGTAGCACCGACCTCGTACGGGAAATCAGAAATGATGATTTCCAAAGTGGAAGATAATCTCGATAAAAAAATTTGCATTATCGTCCCAAGCAAAGCCTTATTAGCTCAAACAAAGCGGCGCCTCCTAGAAAGCCAACCCATTACAACAACAGCAAAAAGGATCCTTACTCATCCAGAAATGTTCCAGCATGGGGAAAAGGCAGATAAATTTTTTATATCGACCCTAACACAAGAGAGACTATTCCGGCTGATCCAAAAAGACCCACAATTCTCACTCGATGTTTTACTAATAGATGAAGCACATAATCTTCTATCAGGAGACGAAAGAGGCGCACTTTTATTACAGGTGCTATTAGTTTTGAAACACAGAAACCCAAACATGGAACTTAAGTTCTATACCCCCTTTATCGCCAGTGCAAAAAGCCTTGAATCGCCATATTCAAAATACGAACTGAAGTCTGCACACGCAAAAGAGTTTATAAAGATAGAAAAATATTTCGTATACGATGCAAAAGGCACAAAAGATCTTTCTTTCTACGATCAATTCATGGACAGAAACACTATCATAGAAGAAAACGTTCCGCTTACGGAATTTGAATTTATCAAGGCACACAAAGCAGAAAAAAACATTATATACCTCAACAAACCGCGCGATGTAGAATCTGCGGCCGTTAAGCTTTGTAACACTTCTCCTGATATTGAGATGTCCGGAGACGAATCTGGAATCTTTAATGATTCATACAAAGCAATCGCAGAGTTTTTACACCCTGACTACAAACTACTGGGATGCTTAAAAAAAGGAATCATTTACCATCATGGAAGAATGCCTGAAATTATCAGGCTATATATTGAGTCCCTATTCTCTGAGAATGCAAAATTCTCGTTCGTCGTAACATCATCCACCCTTCTGGAGGGCGTGAATATTCCGGCAGAAAAAATGTTTTTATTATCAACAAAGCGCGGCAGAAGCATGCTGTCACGAGCGTCTTTTAAAAATCTTACGGGCCGTGTTTGCCGATTCAGTGAAATTTTTTCTGAGAAAACGGGAAACTTGCGTATGCTAGAGCCGGAAATATATCTGATTCATGGTGAATATGCTACCAAAAAACCACCCCATGATTTTTTGAGTGATCAGGCAAAAATAAAATCAGAAGACCGTGACGAGGTAGAAAATCTTCTATTAAAAAAATCACCTGAAAATGAAGATGAACTAGAAAAAATTAGAGCCGCCTTAGAGTACATAGAAAATATCCAAGAAGGAGCTATAGATAAAGCACTCCAAGAAAACGGCTTTGACAAAATCAGATATGTGACTTCAGATATCGCCAAAACGTGCTTTAAAAACAATATTCACGATTTCGATATTCACCTAAATGAAGCAACACTTCTGCTGAATCATCAGTCATTTATCAACAAAGAGGCGGTAGGTGATGTTAATACGTTACTAGAAACGATTTATAGAATATTCATCAAGGACGTCCAATTAAAAGAAGAGAATGGTGAATTTGCGCGTTTAGAACATGGCGCTGCAAGAAAATTTTACGCCATGCTTCTTGATTGGAAAATGAACGGAACATCATACAACCAGATGATCCATTCTTTTCTTCACTATTGGAAAGAGTTGGAAGAAAAAGCACGCCCACATGAACAAATACCCGTATACGTGGGTAGTTCTTGGGGAGAAATAACGCGATTTGAAAACGAACATCTTCCCCGATACATTGATTTAAGAAAAAAAGACAATAAACAGCGTGTCAATATAGCCATTGTAAAGATTAAAGAAGAGCAGGATTTTATTGATTATAATTTGATGAAATACATTGATGCTTTAAACGATCTAGATTTAATCGAGGGGCCATTTTATGACCGAATAAAATATGGAAGCTCAGATCAAAAAGTAATCTGTCTTTTAAAAAATGGGATTTCAATGGAATTATCTAAGTGCCTATTAAGTGGGGCATATAATGATTTCTTGACGTTTAATTTGGCCAATGACGAAGTGTATATCCAAAAAGCCGCAATAAACGCTATGGCGAAAAATAACGAAAATAAAATCTTGATATTTGAGCTTCAATTTCATGCGGTATAAGTAGAGAAAACATATAATCACATGCGAAATCATTACATAGATATTAAATCATCTGATTTATGCCGGGAAAATTGACATGAATAAATACAAAATCGCAGAAGAAATAATTAGATTAAGCACTTCCAAAAACTGGGATTTAGCTAAGTTAGAATGGCATTTGGAGGATGTATATTTTGAGGATGAGCCAGAAACTTGTTTATGTGGACACACGCCCATTATTGAGGTCTGCATTCTTAAAAACAAAAACAATGGCAATACAGCCAGAGTGGGAAATATTTGTGTCAAAAAATTTATGGGCTTGGATTCTGATAAGATTTTTCAATCTGTCAAACGCATTAAGAAAGATGTAACGAAGTCACTTAGCGCAGAAGCCCTTCAATATGCATTTCAAAAAAATTGGATTTTTCTGAAGGATCGAGATTTTTATATCAGCATTATGAAGAAAAGGCTGCTGACCGAAAAACAGCTTAAATGGAAAAAGGACATTAACTTAAGAGTGCTGTCTAGATTATCTAAGCAGTGAAACATAAGCGATATTTCCATATCGGATGTGATAACATGTGGTATGAAAATCCTTCACCAAAATCCGCAATCAAGATTGTAATTTGCCTATAAAAACTCTCATTTTACGGGAGTTTTTATAGGCAAAATATCTCTAATCAATAAACCCGGCGCATATACTATTTTGCAAATTAAACGCAAATTTTCGCAATCCACAGATAAACTCATCCTTGCCACTTAAAGGATCCAAGTGTCGAAATTTACGTTTCATAATTTTGTACTCCCACGCCGATAAGCGATTCGCTACAAAATCGCTCTCAGCCATAACATCGTCAGAAAGACCCACAAGCAAATCTTGCAAGACACTATCATCAATATCCATTCCATGAATTTTTCTTAGACGGAGAAATCTTTCCATCTCTATTAATAAGTCAACGCATCTACTGCCCGTATAACCCATCTCTTGTCGAATCTCATCCAGTATATAGATAAGATTCAAGCATTTTCTGCGAACGCTTTTCTCATAGATCACATCATACGCCGGAGAATCGGCTTCAAGCTTCCTATAGTCTATGCGCTTTTTATCACCCATATCAAAAAGGATACTCTCAACGAAATCAGAGAGTGAATTGCGTTCGGTATCAAGATCCACTGCACACATACTAAACCCCCAGTAATTTAGCGTAAGCCTTTATATTGTCCTCAATATCCACTAGAAACGCCGCAACATAGGCACCGTTCATTACGCGATGATCAAACGTAACGGACAACGATGCCTTCCTGCCCCATCCATTCTTTGTAAATATATCGAAGGGTGATCCAATAAAAATTGTTGCCACGGATGGATGCACTACTACGGGCGTAGCTCGATGCGCGCCTAGCGATGACATGTCGCTAATGGATACAGAGTGATAACCCTTTTCACGTCTTACCAAAGAAGAACGAAAAGTATTTACGAAGGAGATAACGTCAGAGCACTGATATACTGATACCACGTGATTGAGAAGATCATCATTATTATCCGCAACGGCAATGCCGAGAATGGTCTTTTCCGAAAAAATAATCGTATCGTCAAAATCAATTTTAATTTTGAACTTATCAAACCTTTCGATTGATTTTGATATTGCCCAACAGATGATCTCCATAGAGCGAGGAACAACATTTTTTTCATTTTTTCGAAAATGTTTCTTTATGAGATCAATGAAATCCCAAGAAATATCTCGCTCAACCGTTGCAGGAACAACAATCGCGGCTGATTTCTTCATTGATCCGACGAGGGCCTGCTGACACGCGGACAGCGTTTCTTCCCTTTTGCTATTACCGCTTTCTATATTAATATTTTTTGACGGAACACTATCCTTTTTTCTTTTTTGATTAGAGGCTAAAAACGTTGTTTCGCCCTCACCTTTTAGATTTTTTCGTATAATCAAGAGATTTGATCCCACGGGGAGAATGTCCCCTGGCTTACAGGTTATATTGCAAACACACCCATCTGTCGGAGATGGAATTTCGACAACAGCTTTATCGGTTTCAACTTCAATAACCCCCTCATCTTCGCGAACGAACTCGCCGTTTGAGCGCAATATACTTTTTACCGTTACATAGCGAACACCCTCACCAAGATTAGGAACTGTGATTTCCAAGGCACCATCCATATCACAAAACTCCCATAACTTTTTTAATCGCCATGACTACATCATCAGCATCCGGTAAAACTGATAGCTCTTGTATACGATTAAATGGAATCAATACATCATCGCGTGAGACAAGGACCGGTGCATGGTACATTTCAGAGAAAACGTCAGGATCAGAGAGAATCTCACTAATAACATTCTGCCCAAAACCGCATGTTTTATTATCTTCGTGAACGACAATAAGTCGTCCCGTTTTAGAGACAGAACGCTTCACCGAAGATAAATCACACGGAACGATTGAGCGAATATCAAAAACTTCAACCTGAATCCCCACTTCAGACACGGTTACCGTGGCGTCGGAAACAATATCAACACAATTTCCCCACGTCACAATAGTCACATGTTGGCCATGATTTTTCGAACTGGGACTTTCGATAAGAAGTTGCGCTTCGCGTCGTACCGGAAAATTTTTCTGAAACAAATTTTTAGGCAAAAGGAAGAGAACCGGGTCATCGCCATAGGCGGAAAAATGTAACATTTCAGCGACATCATTCGCATCACTAGGTATATAAACTTTTAAACCTGGGATATGTGCAAACCAAGATTCATTCGTTTGGCTATGCCATGGGCCACCACCTGATATATAACCCCCGCATGGGGCGTATATAATCATGGGACACTTATAATCGCCATTTGTTCTCCACCGTAAGGTAGCTATTTGATTTGCGATTTGGTTAAACGCTGTTCCAACAAAATCAATAAACTGCAGCTCAAAAATTGGGAAATACCCTTTTTGGCACACTCCTGAGGCTATGCCAGCAATCGTTGCCTCGGCCAATGGTGAATTAACCACACGCCCCGCATAACGGGAGGACAGCCCCTTCGTCAAACCAAAAACGCCCCCTTTGGGGTCTTCTACATCTTCTCCAAAGACGAGGACATCATCACGATCCTGCATAATTTTCGTCAGCGTTTCGTTAAACGCTTGAATGATATTCCACTCATTGCCCTCGAATGTATTTTCAAAAGATTTTGGCTGTAAACTCTTTCTTGGAGACCATAAATTATCCTTAATATTCTCAATTTGTGGAGACGGCGCTTGTTCCGCATTGTGGTAGATCATTTTAACTTCATCTTTGACCACAGCATCCAACGCATCGAATTCTTCGCCCGTGATCACTCCGTACTTCAAAAGCGAATCCTTAAGAGCCACAATTGGATCATGCAACACCATATCTTTTAACTCATCCTCAGGCCTATAGCGCGACTGGTCGTCCGATGAGGTATGAGACATCATACGATCCATCTTCACCCAGGCAATCTGTGGCCCCCTGCCAGAGCGGACTTGAGAAAAAATATCTGAAAATTCTTCATATACGGAGCTCACATCCCGTCCATTTACGACACGCGTTCTATCCGCAGGCAAAAGCCCCAGTGCGAGTGGGCTGATATCCTGCGTCGGTGTACTGATCCCGTAGCCATTATCCGAAACAATAAATATTATCGGCAAATTTTCTTGGATAGAAAACGCCAAAGCTTCAAAAAATTCACCTTGGCGTGTGCTTGCATCACCAATGCAACACAGGACAACGTCATTAGATCGTTGCATTTTATTAGCCCATGCATGCCCTGCAGCCGGCAGGCACTGAAGCCCCGTTGGGGTAGCACAAGACATTACATTTAAAGGCTTATAGCTAAAGTGACTCGACATCTGCCGACCGGCGCTGCTGGAAGCTGCTTTAGCGAAGAATCCTAGCGCTATATCTTCTAACGGCACGCCCATACTAAGCAAGAGCGCGCGATCCCGATAATAACAGTAAACACTATCACCGCTTTTAATATGAGGAGCTATTACCACAAGAGACTCATGTCCAGCACTTGGCAAACAAAACTGCCCTCGTCCCTGGCGGAAAAGTATACTCTCTCGCACATCAGACTCACGTGAAAGCATCATGATTTTCAGAAGATCACGCGCAGAGTGTCCATTTTTTTCTGCTTCAAAAACTAAAAACTCATAAAGTGGTTTTTTATTCGTAGCCTGCATTTGCTGCCGCCATCATACTATCAAGAATCTTTTTTCTAAGAACTTCATCATCTATGGACGCATAGCGCACAAGAATGCCATGGATCATATTGGCTTCTTTCTGACGGATGCTTTCAAAACACGAACGCGGCAAATCATCCGAAATAGACATTTTCTGAATCAAAAATTCAGCGTCTTTGACCGCACGTTCAAATATTGAAGCTATTCCATCACACGATATATTTTCAAATTCCCGAACCAACCAACGTGCACAGCACATGGCATTTTCAATATTTTCAGCCAATTCTTTCGGATTATATTTTACTTCCTCTGTCTTCATCAGGCTCTCTTGCGTTCTTGCTTTGCGTTATTTTCTTCAAAAACAGATCCTTGCACGCCAAATTTTTCGCGAACTGACGTTAGTATTTTTTTATTAATATCAATTTTTCCCACGAGGATTCCTTCTCGCTCATTTAACTGATGAATGGGCCCAAGAAATTCAATTGGCCACCCAGACCTGATAAAAACAGCTTTCCAAATTGGCGGAGTCATTACGCCAATCATCCATGAGATATTGTTTTCAAGACCAAATTCCAGAAAAGCCGTTAGCAATTCACCATGAATCTTCCGGCGTATATGAACAGACTGGTTTTTATCAATACAAAAGCGAGAACATTCCCAAATATCTTCAGCATGAGGCAAAGACATACTGGTGACAGCGTTGGGCCATAAATTCTCAATCATATAAGGGCGGGTCGTTGGAAATAAACGCGTGCAACCACGAACAACGCCTGATTCATCTCTACAGGCTAGATAGGTTGTTGCCGGTGTGTCATAAACGTCATATTCCATACCCTTATAAAATGGGACATCATAGGACTGACGCACTTGGAAAGCTTGGTGTCGCAGACGATATATGGAGGGAATAATATCCCCATATTCATGCGCATTCTCGATTGAAACAGCTACAACCATTCTCCCCCCTTGTCAGGGACAGATAAGCAAGATTGGGTAACGCTGTAACTTGGCCGATCGGCCAGGGGAGAGAAGGAAGAATTATATAAAAATGAAAACTCAGTAAGGTTTAATAATGCCCATACGGAGAGCCTTTGCGACGGCCAATGCCCCGTTATTAACGGAAAGCTTCCGGAAACACGCCTCTAGATAGCGCTTAACCGCAGATTCGCTAATAACGAGAATATCAGCAATTTCTCCCCGCGTCTTGCCGCGCGCCATCCAAAACAGCACATCAACCTCACGGGGAGTTAGAGAAACAACTTCGCTCTGAAGATTTGATTTTTTCTGTATGAAATCGCTATAGGCGATAAAAAATTGGTGAGATGCCGCATTGATAATGCTCAGTGCATCAACATCTGTTCGTACCCCAGTTTCGGAGCCAGAAAAGCCCATACCAATCATTTCACCCAGGGGCTGATAAATTGTTAGGGCAACACCGTCATGAAGATTGAACTCCCTAGCCTCTTCCATCACTTTTTTTGAGAATAGAGGCGTTTTTTTTATCTTCCGTAACTTCCTTCCATGTGAACGGTCTGCGCGCCGTCAGAGCCCTCTGATATACGGGATCGTGATCAATATAGTGATTTGCGACATAGTGCTCCATCCACTCCTGCGGATAATTGACCAATATGCCGTGATTGCTTTCTTTGTCTGTCCGGGAGTCATGTGACATTTCGCTCATTACAAAGCGATCAAATCCGAATTGGTGTAAAAATCGCAAAAATTTATTGGTCAGCTCATCAGCAGATGAGCATTTGTTTGACTCATAAATAAACTCCGTCAAATCCATTTAACTGAGACCTGCTGTCTTTAAATGAACCGCGCCGCACAAATAGACAAAGTTTTTATAATGGTAACTCCCCCAAGACATGGAAGTCTAAAGCCCCAACCTGATAAGATTATGATTAATAGATAGCATTTTAATTAAATTTTAGGCTTTATACCTAGAGAACGTGCGTCTGCGCCTGGAGCATCTCTTTTACAAAAGCGAGAATGAATTTTCGTATGCGCAACACGCTGATACGTTGCCAATATTTAATCAACTGCACGGTTTCTTCGTCCGCCTCAACATAGAGGCGAGCCGCCTCATACTTGGATTGCTTTTGATTGGGTAGAAACGCAACAATCTCCACATCAAGGTACGCCGCAATTTGGCTCAGCGCTTTGACTGATATACGTGACGCCCCCGTTTCATATTTTTGAACTTGTTGATACGAAACCCCCAGGGCTTGACCAAGATTTTCCATACTTACCCCCTTCGAACGACGTATGTTACGAATGGATAGGCCTAAAGACACATCATAGGGATCATTGACGGCCACTTTTGGCATATTGCCCAACTCTTTCTTTTCTTAATAAAACTACTCAATAAAAATACAGGCTCACCAGCCCGAAGATTTTATAGCACAACCACCGATATTAAAGAAAATAACCCAAAGGTTACAATGGGGATACATTCACAGCACATTCTTCATATTAATCAACGCCTGCGCCACACCCCACCGCCGCCACTATTTCTCGGCTAACCCGTTGAAATAACGGGAAATCCTTCCCTTTCAAAGCGCTGTTTCTTTCCCCTGTAACACAAGGGCTCCGCCTAAATTCCCTGTTCGTTAAAATTACCATTTGCTGGCGGTAATACGACAAGTACCTAATGAGGAAGAGTGTTTTCGGAGTGAGATTGTTGCCGGGCGAGGGATGCGGGTCAAAAAGGAGAGTATTTCAGGGGTGTTTCCCTGTTAATTGCCTGATAAACAGGGAATGGGGGTAGGAGTCGAACATCTATTGCCATATGCACGCTTATCGTACTGACGGCGAGGCTAAGGTCAGTGACTATCTATGTGGCACCACAGCCAACTACATCACCCTCCGCCATACCCAGAGATAAATACCCCCGTGAGGCCCGCAATCCGCGGGGTTCTTGCTGCGCACTCGTTTGGCCAAACCACTGAGAATTCTGACGTCCACTCCTGAACCCCGATTCTCCATCAGCCCCGCAAATTCCGTTTTACCCAGAGCGCACCGATGATGCTGTTAACAGACGCAATCCGTTCAAGACGACCAGCACGGTTCCGCCCTCATGGCCAATCACGGCCAAGGGAAGCGGTAAATCGAAGAACAATCCACTCGTAACGAGGACAATCATCGCACCTATAGCGAATGCCAGATTCTGTCGGATGATCGAAGCTGTCTTCTTGGCTAGATCATGTGCTGCAGCCAGACGCTCCATATCCTCGGATAAGAGCGCAACGTCTGCCGCCTGAAGAGCGACGTCAGACCCCGCTGCGCCCATGGCTATACCTACATCCGCACGCGCAAGGGCGGCGGCGTCGTTTACGCCATCGCCGACAAAAGCAACTTTTCCTTCGCTTGCAAGCTTGCCCACCATGTGCACTTTATCTTCGGGCAGCATATCGGCATAAATGCTATCCGCCTTCAAACCGAGCTCACCACCTATGCGCAGGGCGACGAGACGACGATCACCGGTCATCATCACAATCCGCTTGATACCCCTTTGCGTTAGCGCTGAAAGCGCCCGGGCCGATGTGGGCCGCAGTTGGTCCGCGATGCTAACCGCACCCAACACCTTGGAACCAAGCCCAAGATAAATTATGGTTTGCGATGTTTCGGAAAGGCTTATTAAATCAGGATAATCGAGCGAAGCACCCATTTGCTCTGCCAGTCGAGGATTACCCGCCCAGAGTTGCCCTTCCGCATGGCGGCCAATAATTCCGGCACTCGGTCGATTAACGACATCATCGACATGAGCAAACGCAATACCGCGCGTCGAAACCTCTCGCCTGATTGCATCCGCACTATGGTGCTCTGATTGCGCTTCAAGACCAGCGAGCAGTGACAGGAAGCGCGTTTGATTTCCATCAAGCGCGACCACTCCGGTCACAGCCGCGCGCCCCGTGGTCAGCGTACCCGTCTTGTCAAAAGCGAATATATCCACCGCAGCCAGTGTTTCGATTGCCGCGCCGCCCTTAAACAAAACCCCGCCGCGCGCCGCCGCCGATAGCGCCGATAAGATTGCTGCCGGGACAGAGATCACTATTGCACAAGGGCTTGCGGCTACCAACAGAGTCGCAGAGCGGTATAAGGCTTCATCCCAATCGCGCCCCAACCAATAGAAAGCCGCGAAAGCAAGAACGGCCCCGGTCAGAACTGCAATCGTGTAACGCTGTCCGAACCACGCGCTGAACTGCTCAGACGGGGCTTTTGCCGCTTGCGCCTGAGTTACCAGCGCGATCATTCTCGCAACTGTGCTTTCAGCAAGAGCCTTAGTAACCTTTACCTCCAGTACGCCGTCAAGGTTGACGGTTGCCTCAAAAACCGGCGCGCCCGGATTCTTGCTAACCGGCATAGACTCGCCTGTGATGCTGGCTTCATCGAGGGCACCATGTCCACTGAGAACCGTCCCATCGGCGGGAACGCGCACTCCTGGGCGAAGAACAACGATATCGCCCACACGGAGCAGAGCAGCGGGAACCTCTTCGAAGGTACCGTCGGGCGCTTTGCGCAAGGCTGTTTCAGGGCGAAGCGCCATCAAGGCCTCGATGGCGCGCCGCGCCCGACCAAATGCCCGCTCTTCAAGCGTCGTCGAAAGACTAAAGAGCGTAAGAAGCACCGCACCTTCGAATGGCGCACCGACGGCCGCTGCTGCGAGAGCCGCCACGACCATCAGAAGATCGATGTCGAGAATGCGCTCTGTCCATAGAGCCGTCAGGGCGCGCAGGGCCGCAGGCAAACCACCAGCAACATAGACCAGTCCAATACCCAAAACCGAGGCAAAACGGGAGACTATCGTTTCAAAAGGAAGGAGGCTGGCAATAGCCAGAACCATGCCCAAAACTGTAAATGCTGTAAGCGCGAGGGAACGTTCAGCTCTTAGGTTGAGCGGTTTTAGAATAATATCTTGCATAGCATCATCTTACTTCTGAATGCCCACTCTAAACAGGATTTTTCGAGTGTCCGCCGAATTAGGCAGCCGTGACCGTTTTGCCGATGCAGATCTTTATTCTGCCCCCACTTGCCCCAGGCCCAAACCAAAAAAACTGCCGCAATCGACAGCGCCGACAGTATGGAAAATATTTTTGCGCGGGCATCACGAGACAAGAGTCAAAGGCTCAAAAGAGCTTATAATCCCCCCGCCCACCTGAGCGAAGTAACGACAAATGTGATCACACAGCCCCTTTCCACATGCATCCACGACATCATCAAAGACCCGGATCCCGGGGTCGTTAATCTGTATCCTTTGCGTTTCATCATCCCAACAGGATATGGTGCCCCAGGACACCCCCAAATTTGCCTTCACTCAACGCCCGCGCAAAGGTTTTTGAACACATGCTTTCCATTGGCAAAACGGCACAGTTAGAGATCATCAAAGAAGTCGATTTCGGACTTTATCTGGATGGTGAGCATTTTGGGGAGATCCTTTTGCCGGCGCGGTATGTGCCGGACAATTGCAAGGTTGGGGATTGGTTGGATGTGTTCCTCTATCTCGATTCCGAAGACACCATTATTGCAACGACGGAACAGCCCTTCGCGGAGATGGGGGAATGCGCTTATCTGGAGGCGGTTGATTCCAATTCTTACGGCACGTTTCTGGATTGGGGATTATCAAAAGATTTGTTCGCACCGTTTAAAGAACAGCGCGCGCCCATGGAAATCGGCAAATCATACGTCGTTTATATTTTTGAAGACAAATCAGGCCGCATCAGCGCGAGCAGCAAGCTGGATAATTTCCTGAACGAATATGCAGATGGGTATTTTATTGACAATCAGGCAGTTGACCTGTTGATCGCCAGCCGCAGCCCATTGGGATACAAAGCCGTTATTGACGGCACGCATCTGGGTTTGATCCATAATAACGATGTCATCACCCCCATACATGTGGGTCAGGAGATCATCGGATATATCAAAGATATTCGCCCCGATGGCGCGATCGACCTGGCGCTACAGCAGCAGGGCGCACAGATGCGCGGGACGTTGACACAACAGATCCTGGCTGACCTTAAAAAAAATGGCGGCGCATCCACGCTGACCGACAAAAGCCCGCCAGAAGAAATTTTTAAGCGCTATCAGGTGAGCAAGGCGAATTATAAAAAGGCGATTGGCCAGCTTTATAAGGATAAAAAAATTATCTTGGGCAAAGACAAGATAACACTGCCTAAATAAGGAGCGTTGGTATGAAAATATGGGTTGATGCAGACGCCTGCCCAAAGGTGATCAAGGAGTTATTGTTCAAAGTTTCGGAGCGAACGGGCGTACCCATTACGCTGGTCGCCAACCAATACCTGTTCATCCCACCCATCCGGAACATCAGCTTTATTCAAGTCGAAGCCGGGTTTGATGTTGCCGACCAGAAAATCGTCGAACTGTGCACAGAGGGCGATATGGTCGTTACAGCCGACATTCCCCTGGCCGCCGCCATCGTTAAAAAAGGAGCCTTTGCCCTCAACCCGCGCGGAGAGCTTTATGATTTAAGCAATATTGGCGAAATTCTGGCGATGCGGGATTTGATGGAAAGCCTGCGCGGCGGATTGATGGAGGACATACGCGGCGGCCCCGCCCCATTCACTCCCAAAGACCGCGAAAAATTCGCCAATCAACTGGATAAATTTATGACGCGGAAGCGCTAGGCGCACCCATAGAATGAAAAAGGCCTGCATTGTTGCAAGCCCTTTTCACATTGCATAGGCATTCAAAAATTAAGGCTGCGGGCCGCATTTGGGGCGCTTTACAGAGGCAGACTTTTCCCAATGCACGGTCGCGGTTTGTGTGTCTTGGGCATTGGTGCCAATGTGGATGATGAAATCGCCCGGTTCCCAGCCGAATTTGTTTTCGGTGATGAAGAATTTCAGGTCTTCGGTCGTGATATCAAAGATCACTTCTTTTTGCTCACCTGGCTGCAATGAAACTTTCTGGAAGCCTTTCAACTCCTTCACCGGACGCGTGCGGGAGCAAACCGGATCAGTGATGTAAAGCTGAACCGTTTCTTCGCCCGCATACGCCCCCGTGTTGGTCAGCGTCACGGATGCTTTTAACTTCTGATGTCCCGTCAGGCTGTCTTTGTTCACCTTGACCGGGCTGTAATTAAAATTCGTGTAGCTGAGGCCAAAGCCGAACGGAAATTCCGGATCGTTGCGGCAATCCAGATAAGCGGAACGGAATTTTTTCCATTCGCCGGCATCATTGCCATCTGCCGTCAACGGGCGACCGGTTGTTTTGTGGGCGTAGTAAATCGGAATTTGCCCCACATTGCGCGGGAATGTCACCGTCAACTTGCCAGACGGGGTACGATCACCGAACAACAGATCAGCAACACCATTACCCATTTCTGTTCCGCCATGCCATGCCATCAGCATCGCATCGGAATGTTCACGTTCCCATCCCAATGTCAGCGGGCGGCTGCCCATGACGACGAGAACCAGCGGCTTGCCCGTCTTTCTGGAGGTTTTGTACAATTCATCAATCAGAACCCGCTGGCTTTGCGGCAAATCGATATTGGTGCGGCTGGACGCCTCGCCCGTATGTTCTTTGGATTCACCCACAACAGCCACGATCACGTCAGCCTGCGACGCGACGGCAACGGCTTCGGCCAGCATGTCAGCCGGGGAACGCGGGTCAATCATCGCATTTTTGACCGGAGCATCCTTTTTCTCGAAGATGTTCAGGCGTTCCACTTCATCCAGATCGTCGGTGATATTCGCACCCTTGGCATACAAAACCTTCGCCTGATCACCGGCGGATTGAACGAGGCCATCCATAATCGATACACAGGCGTCGATATTGGTATTCCCCGCCCACATTCCAGGGATGTTTCGCTTGTCATTCGCCAGAGGGCCAATCAAAGCAATTGTACCCGCACGTTTCAGCGGCAGGGCAGCATTGTCATTTTTCAGCAGAACACAGGACTGCACCACCGCTTCGCGCGCGACAGCGCGGGTTTCCGGGGCCAGATGGATTTTTTCCGGATTGGCCGGGTCCATGCCGTAATACGGGTTATCGAACAGGCCGAGTTTGTATTTCGCCTCAAGAACCTTGCGGCAGGCCCGGTCGATATCGTCGATGGATACACTGCCATCTTCAATCGACTGCTTCAGGGTGGTCAGGTACCCCTCACCCACCATGTCCATATCCAGTCCAGCCTTGACCGCCAGTGCGGATACGGCCTTCAGATCACCAACGCCATGTTTGATCATCTCATTAATGCCGGTGAAATCAGACACGAAGAAACCGTCAAACCCCCAATCTTCGCGGGCGACATCGGTCATCAGCCATTTATCCGCCGATGCGGGCACACCGTTCAGGTCGTTGAAGGCGTTCATAATGCTGCCTGCTCCGGCTTTCACGCCGGCCCGGAATGGCGGCAGGATCGTTTCCTGCAATTTCAACCGGCTCATATCCACCGTGTTATAATCACGCCCTGCCTCAGCCGCACCGTAACCAGCAAAGTGTTTCAGGCAGGCCATAACGGAATCCGGCGCGGACAAATCATCGCCTTGATATCCACGGACCATTGCTTCGGCAATACGCGATCCCAAATATGGGTCTTCACCTGAACCTTCGGCAATGCGCCCCCAACGCGGGTCGCGCGCAATATCCACCATCGGGGAATAAACTTGCTTGATACCATCGGCCACCGCTTCGCGGGCCGCCAGACGCGCCGTTTCCTGAATCAGATCCATATTCCAGCTGGAAGACAGCGCCAACGGCGTCGGAAACGCGGTGACATGGCCGTGAATGACATCCAAAGCAAAAATCAGAGGGATTTGCAGGCGCGATTCTTCAACGGCAATTTTCTGATAACGGCGAACAACATGGGGGCGGCGCGCGTTCAAAATACTACCCACCAAACCCTGACGAATTTTTTCTTCGGTGCCATTATTCTTGGCTTCACCCGTTACAATTTCATCCTCGCCATCACCATGTGACGGTTGCGTCAGGTTCATCTGACCGATTTTTTCCTCAAGCGTCATACGGCTCATCAGATCGGTCACAAATGCATGCATGTCGTTCGTGGAAGACATTTTCGATACCCTGCTGGCTTAAGTTTTTTAATGATAGGGCCATAGCGATAATGGGGAAAAAGCGGCTTGTCCAATATAAAAAGTGGGCCTTTTCATTGCGGTGCGACCTATACGCAACAAACCTTTTTGCGACGCACAATTATTTCCCGGGGAACACCCGCCAATTATCTTGTCAGGGCCCGGGAATGCCCTTAGAACCCTCCTATTCAATAAAAGGTATAAGACAATCGAAGATCAGGGGCCAAACAACAAGGCGCGACCATGGTTGCGCCGCATGTTCGCGAAAGTGAGCAGACCCGATCCAGCATCCGAGGCCGGGCTGGGCGCGAAAATCCGTGCCCGTTTGATGGCCAGCACATCCCACACCGACGACATCGCACAGATGAAAACGGCCCGTGGGCTTATTTCATCCTATTGGAAATCGAACCAGAAATATAAAGCCTTTGGCTTGCTGGCGGCGATGACGGCCCTGACCTTTGCCGATATTTACCTGGGCATGGAAATGTTGAAATGGCCCGGTGCGTTTCTGAACGCCCTGGCTTCGCCAGATTTCGACGCCATGGCCCTGGGCAAAGAGGTTTTAAAATTTGTCGGGCTGGGCATCGGGTTTGCCGGGGTATGGAACTATCGCTACTTCCTTGAACGCCATTTGATTATTGGGTGGCGCGGCTATCTGACGGAACAGTTCGGTAATGCCGTCCTGAAAGGAAAATCATTCTTTCATATCAATAATTCAAAAACCGTCCCGAATATGGACCAGCGTTTGTCCGAAGACCCCGACGTCCTGGCCAGCCAGATTGTCGAACTTTATACGGGTGGCCTGCGTGCATTTTTGAACCTGCTGGCGGCCACTTACACGCTTTACCAAATTACCGGCCCGATCGCGACCAAGGCTGCAGGTCTCGCCATTGCGGCCCCGTCACCCTTTTTCTGGGCCAGCGCCGGCACGGCATTGGTGTGCGCGGCGATCGGAACAGTCATGCTGCGCAAGACCGGGAAGCCCAGCGTTCGACTAGGCGAGCATTACGTTCACGCCCAGGGCGAAATGCGTAGCAACCTGACCAATATGTTTTCACATTCGAGTGAGATCGCATCCTATAACGACCAGAATGTTGAACGCAAAAATTTGAAAAGCGATTTCGACGCGGTCAAAGGGCGGTGGATCAGTTTTGAAAAAATGCAGGCCCAGATTGGCGCGTTGCTGGGCATCAATAACGACATGTCAAAACTGGTCGCGTGGGGCGTGGGTGCCATAGGATATAAAATCGGCCAGATTGCAACGACCGGCGACGTTTTAACCTACGTCAATTTTCTGGACCGACTGCGTGACAGCCTGGCCTGGCCCATGCAGGTCAGCCAGGCCATATTCAGAATCCAGACACGCGTTAATTTGATGACCAAATTCGCGCATGAAATCGAACTTTCAAAAGACCCGCAGGATTTTTACACCGCCCATGGCAAGAACGCCAACATCAAGGTGGAAAGCGGAAATGGCCAATCCATCATCCTGCGCGATATAAGATTGCAAAACTCTGTTCGTGATGAACCCATCCTGAACATCCCGAATCTGCAGATTAACAGGGGTGAACGCATCCTCCTGACCGGGCGATCCGGCAGTGGGAAATCGCTTTTACTGCGTTCGGTTGTCGGACTGTGGAAACATGGGGACGGTCACGTCACATTACCATCCGGTATGTCGCTGATTTTCGCGTCACAAACCCCACATATTAAGGGGAATATCACGCTCAAAGAAAACGTCATATACCCCAGCAGCGACGCCACCGCATACAACGATGAGGACGTAACCGAAGCCCTGCGACTTGCGGAACTGGATTACCTGATACCGCATCTGCACGACAAAGAACGCAATAACACATCATGGCGCGATTTATCGATCGGCGAAAAGCAACGTCTGATTTTTGCCCGTATTTTCCTGCATAAACCCGACATGGTCTTTCTGGACGAGGCCACATCGGGATTGGATGAAGATTTACAGGATCTGATGTACAAACGCCTGCGCGAAATTTTGCCTGACGCCACGATTGTCAGCATCGCGCACCGCAGTGGATTGATGCTTTACCATACACGCCATCTGGATATCAAAGGCGGCACAGTGGTTGATCGGGGTACAATGGAAAAAACCACATTCCCTGCGGCGATATACCGCCCGTTTACGCCGCCACCCCCGCCATTTCAATATGTTTGATAAGCTCTAGGGCGCGGACCAGCTGCACGTACTCACCGCACCAGCCTTCAGGGTTATCGTTGCCTGTTTTTCGCCATGGCGGATATTGAATCGCTGGTTTCGATCACTGTCGTTCAACACCATCATGACCATGCGCCCATCAGGTGTGTGGAATGCCACATTGCGCAGTATATCATGATCATTGGACTCAACCCGCACAGACCCCGGTGGGATGAATTTTGCGGCATGGCCAATCAGATAATACGCGACATTGCGCGTGATGGATTGATCATCAATCGTCAACGCGCCAACACAATGCGGTTCACCGCCCGGCGTATGCGGCCCGCAAGCCGGATCAGACGCCAAGTTCCATTCCAGAACAGCACGGCCGCCATTGCGCATCACACCAATAAAAACATTGCGCGCATGCCACGCCAGATCGTCCCGGAAATTGCCATCGGCCCCCACCCATTGTTCGGTCAGATACATTTTTTGATCCGGGTGCAGGGCCTGAACCTGTGACAAGGCCTCGGGCCCGCCGTTATAGAGGTGAAAGGCAACCCCCGTCACATAGCGTTTAACCGCCGGATCGGATAAGACCGCGACCGGATAATCCGGTTCATCGCAATTATGATCCCAGCACAAAATTTGTGTATTCAAACCGGATTTTTGCAACATGGGCCCAATATGATTTTGAATAAAATCCGCCTGTGCGGACGCGGTCATCACCATGCTGGGGTCGTTTTTGTGGTTATGCGGTTCATTTTGCAACGTCATGGCATGAACGGGAATACCATGCGACTTCATCGTTTCAAGATAGCGGACGAGGTAGCGCGCATACACGTCATAACAGTCCGGTTTCAACGACCCGCCCACGAAACTGCCATTATCCTTCATCCATGGCGGCGCAGACCACGGACTGGCCATGATCCGTATATCCGGGTTGATGGACAGGATGTCTTTCAGCACGGGGATGACATGTTCATCCCCCGCCATAATATCAAAACGCGACAGGGAAAAATCCGTCTGGCCAGGAGGAAGGTCGTTGTAAGAATAACTTTTGGTGCTGAGGTCCGATGCGCCAATCGTCAAACGCAGAAAACTGACACCGATCCCCCGCCCGTCTCGGGTAAATAATTCGCGCAGCAAATCCTGGCGCGCAGATGGCGCCAGCCTTGCTATTAACATGGCGCTGCCCCCTGTCAGGGAAAATCCAAAACCGTCCATGCTTTGGTGGGTATGGGCCGCATCAACGGTCAATGTCGGATATGCATTATCACGAAAAAGGGCAGACAGCGTGTGCCGCCGATGCGCCAACAGCGCGGCGCGGTCCCCCGTCGTCGTAAAAACATCCATCAACATGTCCTGCTCCCTGTTCCGGGTCCGTATGGCGGGCCTCTTATTTGGAACGCCGGAAAATTACGTCAAACCATCTCAAATGGCAACGTGAACCGCTTCGGAGCTTTTTTCTGGACAGCCCAAAAAGAACTGCCCTATAGTAGCCAAATTATGAAAAACAAATAAAAACAGGGACTTAAACCCATGACCGCATCCTATTTGACCCGCATCTTCCGCGCCCGGACCACCCCTGCCATGGCCGCTGTCATTTTGGGCGGCACCCTGTCTGGCTGCGCCGCTTTTACCGAGCCACCCTACCCGCTCACCACGGGGGAGCAAGATCTGGTGCATACGATTTTCGCCGGACAGGTGAACACAGCCGTCGTGAATAAATATCTGGATCAGGATCCCAATAAATGTTCAGAGGCGAAAACGATCAGCCCGCGATCCATCATCTTTTACCATGGCCACCATGCGCATGATTACAGCGACAGGACAAAACCAGAATCCATCAGTCTGTTCGCACATGAAATGACCCATATCTGGCAGGCACAAAACTGGTCCCTGTTCAAACAGGCATGGAAATTGTGCCAGACCTATGACTACGACGTGACGGCAGAAAGCCGCTTCGACGACTTTTGCAACGAACAGCAAGCATCGATGATTGAAGATTATGTGCGGTATTATATCGCCGCCGAACCGAAATTCCCTATTCGACTGCTGAACAATGAGAAGCCGGAAAAACTGGCTTTAATGACCGCGCTGATTGAAAAAACATTTCCTGGCCTGGCCCGGGAACGGGCTCGGACCGAGCACGCTTACCCAACAACATTGGCGGCACGGGAAAAAATCGAAACCTATCGCCGCGACAACAAGATCAAGACAGTGACTGTCAATGTCTGTCGCTAGGAAGATCTAGGCCGCCGCCACCTGCGCACAGATGGTTGGCAATTCCCGGATAATGTGGCGCACGGCCTCCTCGGCCTTGACCAGGAAATCAGGGTGGCTGTTAATCATGTGATAGCGCGGATGGTCCGACCAGATTTTATGAATTTTTTCATCAATCAACGCCGCCTGTGACGCCGTTTCAACACGCAGGGGGTTATCATGGTTATAGCCATGTTCTTCCGTCGGCGTGCGCAAATGGATCACGCAATGATACCGCGCATATTCCGCCGCCAGACTGGATTGCGCCGCCGCCCAGAAATCAGCCTCATCACCCTGCCAATAGGCCAGCCCATCCAGAACCCCGCGATCGCACAGACCAACGGGCCATTTCTTTTCGCCCTCAACGATTGATTCCAGTTCCTGCTGAATATGCAGAATGGCGCGTTGCGACGCACGAATGCCCAGCGTTGTATTTAAACGCCAGAACCCGCCGCCAAAGACGATGGAGGCCGCTTCGGGCAGGATAACAACATGCTCGCACAAATCTTTGCGGATGATTTCCAGCACAGCCGTTTTCCCTGCGCCCGGGCCACCAGTTACAACGATCAAGCGCGGCCGCCCATCATCTGCAAAAGCCCCGCCACTGCACGCCTTGTCACACACTGCAGGTTGGTTGGGTATTTGCGTCATAAATCCTCGCTCTGCATATAAGACGGCACAATCGCGTTCCACCCGAACGTTTCTTCGACCTTATCGCGCATGGCGTTGGCGGCATTGATTTCACCATGGGTGATAAAAACGCGGCGTGGGGCCGATTGAAAATTCCCCAGCCAGCTTAAAATCTCGGCATAATCGGCATGGGCCGACATGCTGTCCAGCATGGCAATTTCCGCGCGCACGGGCCAGATACTGCCGTGGATTTTCAATTCTTTTTCCCCGCGGGCCAGACGGTCCCCCCGCGTTCCAGCGGCCTGAAACCCGGTCAGTAAAATCGTATTCTTTGCATCCCCAATATAGTTTTTCAGGTGATGCAACACGCGGCCGCCAGTCGCCATTCCACTGGCCGAGATAATAATTTTCGGCATGTTGTTATTGCGATTGTTTTCGTTAATCGCCTTGGACTCTGCAACTGTACGGGTATAGCGCGCAACGCTGCATAACGCATCGCATTCCTCGGCGGACAGGCGATGATCGCTCATATGGCGTTTCAGCATATCGGTGGCGTTAATCGCCATCGGACTGTCCAGAAAGATGGGAATGTCCGGGATACGGTTTTCACTGCGCAGGACATAGATGTGATAAAGCAAGGCCTGAGCCCGCCCTACAGCAAAGGCCGGAATGACCACGGTTCCGCCACGGTTCACCGTCCGTCGGACCACCGCTTCAATTTCATCGGTCGGGTCGTCCTTGTCATGCAGGCGATCACCATAGGTGGATTCCAGAACCAGGTAATCAGCATCCTGCATCTTTGCCGGCGGTTTCATCACCGGGTTATGCAGGCGGCCAATATCACCGGAAAACAAAACCGACGTGTATCCATCCGTAATTCGGACAAACGCAGCCCCCAGAATATGCCCCGCCCGGTGGAAGGTAAAACTCAGCTCATCCGTCAACCCATGGGGTGTGCCAAAAGACAAGGGCCGGAAATATTGCAGGGATTCGCGCGCATCATCTTCGGTATAAAGCGGCAAAGCCGGGTGATGTTTGGTCCACCCGTAACGGTTGGCCTCGGCCGCGTCATCTTCCTGTAAATGGCCAGAATCGGGCAACAGGATCTTGCACAGATCAAACGTCGCATCGGTACAGTAAATGGGGCCGCGAAATCCCGCCTTGACCAGTTTGGGAATGTAACCGCTATGATCAATATGCGCATGGGTCAGAATGACCGCGTCAATCGCGTTGGGGGCCACGGGCAACCCGTCCCAGTTCCGCGAGCGTAGTTCCTTTGACCCCTGAAACAGGCCGCAATCAATCAGATATTTTTTGCCGCCATGTTCCAGAAGATATTTGGACCCGGTTACCGTTTCCGTTGCACCGAGAAAAGTCAGTTTCATCGCCCCATTCTCCTTAACCGCTTACAGCGACGACATCAAAATGCCGAGGGAGATGTAAATCGCCGCCTGTAAGGCACCGATAGCGATATTTCTCTGGTCCAGAACTTCGGACTGTACATCGACGCGGAACAGAATAATTTTTTCCGCAATCAGGCATAAAATGCGCCACACTGCCACGGCAATGATGGACACGACAAACCAGGCCGCCAACAAAGGAACAATATCGTACACTTCATAGACAACGATCTGCGCGGCCATGGCAATCGCAAACGCCGTTCCAATTTTCTTCCCGGCAAAACGCAAGGCCAGCGCCCGATTGTCTTGCTTCAAATAATCCTGCAAACCCGCGCCATTGCTGCCGGGACGGAAAATTTTAATGCTGATCCACGTCACGACCGTCAGAATAACCTGCGACACGGCATAACCACCCAACAGGGCGATGGCCCCATCAACCGAATCCGGCGTGGTCCACACCATCAAAGCGCGAATAATAATCGCTGCCGCCAGAATATTCGCCGCGTCCGCAATCGCCACCGCCACATTGCCGCCAACAATTTCGTCACGCAATGAAACATCGCGCAACGTCACCCGATCAAAAATGATCCGGGTCAGGGCCATCAGACCGATCCCCAGAACCCCAAACACCGCAACCGCCGCGACCGTGTGAAAAATTGTATTATCAGGACGGCCATACACCAGGCCGCTCAGGACAATTGTCACCGCCAGCGTGGTCGATGCCAGAGAGATACCAAACGCCGGATTATCCTTGCACAGCAATTCATCAGAGGCATGAATGTGCGCAATCACCCCGGAAAACAGGCGCAATGACGTAAACAACCCGATGACGACCAGAAAATTCAAAGCCAGAATAGCGTTGTAATAGTGGTCCCAGTAAATCATATCCATTGCGCGTCATCCCGCTGTCAGTGTTGGGGTAGAATCTGTGGGCACCACTATATACGGATCACTCGTCAGTTTCTCCCCCGATCATAGAAAAATGTCAGGGCCCCGGCACTGGCCAGAAATATGAAAACTCCGTTATCAGTACGACAAAGATATGGAAGATATAAAGCCATAGACATGCTTTCACCGGTTACAATCCTGTCGTTCGTAACCGCTTGTTTGATTTCAGGCGCAAGCGATCTGGTTCGCATGGAGCACCGACTATACAATTCCATAGCGCCAACGCTTATAAAAAAGGCCCGTAAAAACGGGCCTTTCTCTTTTTCTGGTTACGCAACCCTGCGCACTCTCTTTTTTTGCCTGACTTTGACCTGTTCAATTTTGATAACCTGATCAAACCCGTTGAAAGGCGTGCGACTAATCTCGCCATAAGCGCCAAGCTGGTCAATAATGATCCAGTCTCCTTCACCAATATCGGCTGGCAACATAAAGGGGCCCTTCATCATATCGATGGAGTCACAGGTCGGGCCCGCAAAACGGAAGGGCACCAAGTCGGAAGACGGCTGCGCGCCCCCCACCCGAACCATTTCGACGGGATAAAATAAATCTGCCGTCGGCCCACCCTCGAACATGCCGCCATAAGTTCCGTCGTTCAGGTACAACAAATCGCCCTTACGCAATTCCACCCGCACGACCAGAGCCCCACCGGCGGCCACCAGACCGCGCCCCGGTTCGCACAGCAAATGCAGATGGGATTGACCATTGCGCGCCAGCGTATCATTGACCACGGCCACATAATCCGCGAACGGCGGTGGCGGGTTATCTGGTGACAGATTGGCCGGGAAACCACCGCCAATATCCAGCGCATCGACATGCACACCACTGGCGGTAATAACATCCAACGCGGCCTGAACCGCACGGCCATAAGATTGCGTTTGCAGGCAATGTGTGCCCACATGGAACGATACGCCCAGTTTCACGCAATACCCTCGTGCACGTTGCAACAAATCAATCGCCAGAACCGGCTGTGCGCCAAATTTGGCGGAAAAATCGACCGCCACCTTTTCCTTTGGCACCGCCATGCGAACAAACAAGATCAGATCATCGACCGGCCCAAGCACATCAACGATTTTTTGCAATTCGTCGGCGGAATCCAGAACGAAGCGGCGCACATTATAATGATGATACGCTTCATAAATTGATTCCCGCGCCTTGACCGGGTGCATGAAATAAATCGTGGCCGTTGGCATCAGACGATGGATCAATTTTACTTCGTTGATCGACGCGCAATCGAAATTGCGTACGCCACCCGCGATAAAGGACTGAATAACCCGTTCATCCGGATTGCATTTGACGGCGTACAGAACGTCGCCTGGGAAGGTCGTCGTAAATTCGCGCGCTTTATCCATCAAAACATCAGGGCGCAACACCGACACGGGGTAACGCGGTTTCGTATCCCGGATATACCGGGCCAGATCGTTGATTTGCGGGAATGTAGAATGGTCCTGTGACGGAGCTGTGGCCCCGAATGTGTGATGCATGATCGTCAAACCCAATTAAGAGGGCACGGAGCCCGGTTAATTATCAAGTTTTCCGTCGCTGCATAACCTTAACATCTTGGGAGAAGGGCCATAGACGCGTGCGTTACTTCATTTATACCACGAAACGCCGTCCCCTCGCAATAAAACGGGGCCGCCCAAAAGGGCAAAAAATTATAAAACAAAAGCAATACTTTAAACCCGCGCGCCGGGGCGCTACACTCTCTCCCGGGCCATCACCGGACAGGAGCTTGCCATGCCCTTTAAAGCCTATATCGACGACATTCCCGACTTCCCCGAACCCGGCGTTGTCTTCCGGGACATCTCACCCCTGCTGGCACAAAAATTTCCGGAGGTGGTCCATGCCTTCGCCGATCTGTTTCCCGCGCACGAACTGGCCGACATTGATGGCTTTGCCGGCGTTGATTCGCGTGGCTTTATTTTCGCCTCAGCTCTGGCCGCCCATTGCCAGAAAAATTTCATCATGCCGCGCAAGGCCGGGAAATTGCCGCAACCTTATGCCGAGGCGGAATACGCGTTGGAATACGGCACGGCGAAATTGCACCTGAAACCCGGCAGCGGCAATGTCATCATTATCGATGACGTTCTGGCCACCGGCGGCACGTTAAAAGCCACCGCCGGATTGTGCCAGGATGCCGGATATAATGTGAAGGGCTTCGCGGTTCTGATCGACCTGAAATTCCTCAATGACTTTCAATGGAACGGCATGCGCGCCCGGTCCGTGATGACGTATGATGCGCCATAAAAATATGTAAATAAATTTCAGGGGGTGAACTCTCGCCCCAAAAATCATAGAATGGGGCCATGCGCCCCGTTATCTTTATCATTCCCGCTTTAATGCTGCTGTCCGCCTGCACCACCACACGCTCCGCCCCACCGGCAGCGAAGTGGAGTTACAGGGATGCCACGCCGCAAACGGCAACCACCGCCGACATTGCGCCCGCGCCGGCTCCCATGGCCTCATACAGCATGCTGCGCAAGCCAGAGCAATGCGTGCCTTATGCACGCAGGGTCTCGGGGATAGATTTATTTGGTGATGCGCATAGCTGGTGGAACAAGGCGGCGGCACAGAATTATCCACGTGGCCAACGCCCGGCTCCTGGTGCCGTTCTAGTTTTACCGCGCACGAAAAAAATGACCCATGGCCATGTCGCGGTTGTGAAAGACGTTATCGATTCCCGTAACATCAACGTGACCCACACAAACTGGGGCAACAACCGCGAAACACGACGCGCCCTTTACCATTCCATGCGGGTACAGGATATTTCCACCAATAATGATTGGTCGCGCGTGCGGTTTTGGAATGCCCACGATAACGTGTTTGGATTTCCCTATGCCGCGAACGGGTTTATTTACCACCCCACCCGACTGGCGTCCGGGCAGTAGAAATACCCCTAAATTTTCAGCGACGCCGCAACACGTTCCAGACGAAAATCATGGACCCGCGTATAAAAATCATGGGTAAACGGCAGCCCTGCTGTCTGGGTCAGATAATTCTCATCGCCGGTTTCATCCATCTGCCCCAACCGTTTCACCAAACCATCGACAAACGCAGGCGTTACACCACGATACTGGAACATCTTTTCTGGCGGTGCTGCGGGGTCCAGCATATCAAACACCACATCCAGAACCTGCCCCTTGAACAAGCGGGACAACCTTCCGGGCTTGCGCGTTTTCTCCAGTGCTTCGATGGACAGCGTATTATAAATTTCGGCGCGCGGTGTTAAACTGATCCAGCGGTCAAAAACATACCGCATCGCCTGTTTTAGCGCTTCGGCATCCTGCCCCAAGCGCAGGACTTCGTCCTCACTGTAACGGAGAATCTCTTTGCTCCAACTTTCCATCGCCCCGAGCATGCAGCGGGCATAATTGTTCTTTACGCCGACCGCCGTAATATATTCAACGGCCGTTGCAAATTCAAAGGCACGGGCGTCGGCCTCGATAAACCGGTCACGCAGGATCATTTCCTCCGGCGACCCCGCAGGAATAGCCATGGTTCCGGTTAAATGTTGCCACGCATGGCGATATTCATGCCCCAAAATTGACGGGGTCAAAAAGGACGCATATTCAACTATTCCCGGCTGATTCGAATTTTCGCCGTGTATATAATGCGCCAGCGTACCGTTGGGCATCGACATGGATTGCTGTAATCCAACACCCGATTTTTCCGCAAATTCAGACAAAAATTTTCCGCGGGCCGATTGTTTAACCGCCGCTGCTGCATAGATATGGGCCTGCGCGTCATAGATCCGCCGATGCGATTGCAGTGCCCTGTATTGATCCAGCGCCCAGTAATCACCCAGATCTTTTTCGATATCGCGGCTGTAAAGATCGTTGAAATCTACGTGATTCATATCAACGCCCTTATAATGCCTGTGACCGTTGGGCCGTCACAACGGCTGCTGATTTTTTGCTTATTTCAGATGAGGCCGGACGAATAATTTCATAGGTTCCATCATCCTTCTTCTGAAACTGGCAAGGAACGACAGCGCAAGATTCAAAAATCTTGCGTTTTTCGGTATGAATATTCCGTTCATTTTCCATCTCGTGGTAGAGGCGATCGAAAACGATCGGCCCCGTACCAACGGCGGCCACCATAGCCCCGGCACAGGAAAATCCAACGCCAATTTTCGTGCACTGTTTGAGCGAACGATTTACATCCGAAACCCTGGCCCCAATAAAACCACCCACACCCGATACAGCCGTCGCCAGGCCGAAATACCAGGCCATCATCGTTCCATGCGACATCGTATCCAAAATGGCGGCCCCGGCCCCGTATCCGGCCACAGCCGTAACACCGCAGGCCGCGGCAATAAACGCGGATTTGATGGCATAGCGTTTTTGCCATTTTTCAACCTGCGCTTCCAACGCGGGTTGAGACTGCACCCATGTTTCCACGCGCGTTTCTAATGCGGCCTTATCCTGCTGGGATTTCTGCAAATCCTGATCCGCCTGCAACGCAACCTGGCGCAGGGCGGCAATTTCAGATTCCAGACGCTGAACCAGACGTCCGGATTCAGTCTCTGCGGCCAGACAGAAGGCACCAGCCAGCTCTGTGCGGTGTGCGGATTTTAGTTCTGCGATCTCGGCGCTATGGTCGATTTTGAGACGCGCCAGATCAGCGCGCAAACGTGCAATCTCCCGCTCTCTGGTTTTTAACGCCATCTGCTCTGCTGACAACGGTTGTTCGTCCAGAGCCGGGTCGCGGGCTGGGGGCGAATTATTATCGTTTTGATGCAGAGCCGATCCGCCGCCAAGCATGCCTTGCCAGAAAGACATTCCAGATTTTTCACTCGTCGGTGCAGGTCGATCTCTTTGCACCCTCTGCCCCGTTAACACGTCACAGGCCCGCTGGATCAGATCGCTTTTAAGCTCATGCCGCTGTTCCCGCAGGGAAAAAATCTCCGCATTCAGCGAATCCAGCGTTATCTTCATCGCTTTATGTTGTGACAACATATCATTCAGCTGCGCCTGCAAATCATCAATCGATCCCTGCAGGGTCGCACGTTGATCCAATGCGGATTCAAGCCGCTCAATGTGCTCTAACGCTTCTTTATATTGCGGCGACTGGCGTTCATCATGCCCGGCATATAGCTCAACCAGCGCCAAATTTTCGCGCACAAGGTTCAGCTGTTCCTGCACATTCGGCAGAATATCTGCATTCAAATCTGCCAGCTTCCGGTTCGCCTTCAGGACGATGGACAATAACTGCCGCAAGGCCGAAACGTCTTTATAATCATAGGCCAGACCGGTCTTTCGCAGCAGAGCCCCCGCCCATGACAGGCTATCCGGAGCCAGACGCATCAGATCGGCACTGATATCCTGGCCCCCTGCCAGATCCCGTACAAATTGTTCGTCCAGACGCAAACCCGATAAGTCCGGCGCACCGTTGCGGTCCCTGATGGATACGGGCAGTGTTTTTTCAAGACGGACGATCAGCGCACTGACATCGCTCATCACAGATTTAATATCGGACCGTAAGTTAAAAGACCCGTCTTTACGGCCAATAATTTCATCCGCCGATTGACGCTTCATCGCATCGAGCCGATAGGTCAAATTCTGGATGGTTTCGGTCAGGAGCTGGTTCACTTCGGCAAAGGACGAATTGGCGTCGGCGAGTTCCTGTAACTGGCTGTCCGACCCGCCAGACGATGCCAGCGTGTATATGCGTTCAAACGACAGCTGTTCGTAATGATCGCCGGGAGCGAGGAAGGATTCCTCCAGCTCGTTGATTTTCCGCATATAGGACAAAGTATGGCGCAGCGAGACCAGCAATTCCTCGTCGGAAGAATCATCGCGCAGACGCGCCATGATTTTGCCCAGACGCGTATATAATTTTTCAACCTTGTCCTGATCGTTTTTATGATCGGATTCGTCTTGATCACTCATGCTTTGTGCCTTTATCCGGTTGGATTATTTGGGCTGCGCCGTCAATAGCAAGGTTTTTGCTTGCTGGTTTTTCAGACGATGCAAGGCCTGAGTTCCGCCGACAGACAGCAGGGCAACCCCCTCGCACAGATCTTTCAACGGCATATTGGCCCCAAACTTGGCAAAGGCTCCGCCCGTGATTTGGGACAGGGATTGAAAAGCTTTTTCCGCGCGCGGATCGTGACCATCAAGGAACGTGAAAACTTTTATTTTCTGAATCGCCAGTTCCTTTGCGATCGCGTCAAGCCCGTTTATATCTTCTTCAAAAGAATCGCCGATCAGGATAATACTGCTGGCACGCGATGCTTCATTCTCACTGACAAAGCATTGGAGGGACTCAACGATCTGCGTCACTCCGGCAGAACAGGACACTCGCTTCATATCAGCGGAAACATCGTCGAGATTGGATTTCCATTCGTGCGCGGTCAGATCACCGCCACCAAAATGAACCAGACGCAATCGCATGGTGCCAACCGCAGCCACTTCACGGAACATTGAGGCTTGGATGTCCTGCGCCTCAGTCCAGTTTCTCTCCCGGCTGGCCGTTGCATCGATAATAAACCCAATACGCCCGCGGCCCTTGGTCGCCGTGGAAACATCGCGCACTGCCAGCTTGTTCAGCGTTTCCAACCCCGACGTATTCGGGCGCGCCACCGCGCCATGTGTTTTTTTCAAGCCCGTATTGGACGTAACGACCAGTCCCTTACCCTTATTGTTGTCGCGCAGTGACATATTCCCCGCCCTCTATTGCCATAAAATAATCCCCATAGTTATGGCGTAAAACAAGCCCCGTCAAGAAAAATGCCCCTCGGCAAAAACCTTGGATTTTCGCCATTTTTTTGGGAAAAACGGCCCCATTTTAGTGCGACGCAACACAACTTTAATGACATAATCAGTCTTTTCATCAGGTTCGCCATGTTAAAATCGGGAAACAGGGACATTTTAATACCCAAGGCTGCGTAACCGATGGAGTGATCCGATGCATGAAAATCTTCAGAAATCTATCACCGAAATGCCGGAATATGCGGAATTGCTCAGACGCCGCAACGCCATCACGACCCCGCTGGCCGCGATTGTTCTGATTGCCTATTACACATTTATCATTCTGGTCGCCTATGCTCCGGATTTTATGGGGCGGCCGATTGTTGAAAACGGCCTGACCTCGGTCGGTATTATTTTCGGATTGGGCTTGATCCTTTTAACGTTTGCCGTAACTGCCTTCTATGTCTGGTACGCGAATACCCTGATTGAACCCTTGCTGCATACGATTTATCAGAAAGCGAAGCACGATGAGTGAGTTTCTCGCCAATCTGGATCAGTTGAATGTAACCGCCGTTATTGTTTTCTTCCTGTTCGTGACGCTCAGTTTGGGCATCACCTACTGGGCGGCCAAGCGCACAAAAACGCGATCTGATTTCTATGCGGCGGGCGGGCGCATCACCGGGTGGCAGAATGGCCTGGCAATCTCCGGCGATTATATGTCGGCGGCGTCCTTCCTTGGGATTTCCGGGCTCGTCTTTGCCTCTGGCTTTGACGGGCTTCTTTATTCAATCGGCTTCCTTGTGGGCTGGCCTATCATCCTGCTGCTGATCGCCGAACCTTTGCGGAATTTAGGGAAATACAATTTTTCCGATGCGGCGTCATTGCGTTTCAAACAAACCCCCATCCGCATCATGGCCGCATTCGGATCGCTGGCCACAGTGTGCCTTTATCTGATTGCCCAGATGGTGGGCGCAGGAAAACTGATCGAAGTTCTGTTCCACCTGCCCTACGAATCCGCCGTTGTGATTGTCGGCGTTTTGATGGTGTCCTATGTCACATTCGGCGGCATGCTGGCCACCACATGGGTGCAGCTGATCAAGGCTGTCTTATTGCTGGGCGGCGCGACCATTGTCGCGGTTCTGGTTCTGGCGCATTTCCATTTCAACCTGCCTGCCTTGTTCGCGGCCGCCGTTGAAAAACACACCAGCGGCGCGGCCATTATGGCCCCGGGCACGTTGGTGAAGGACCCCATATCCGCCATCTCGCTGGGGATGGCGCTCATGTTCGGCACCGCCGGCCTCCCCCATATTTTAATGCGCTTTTTCACTGTGAAGGATGCCAAGGCCGCCAACAAATCCGTGGTCGTGGCCACGGGCTTTATCGGCTATTTTTACATCCTGACTTTTATCATCGGGTTTGGCGCGATTGTATTTTTGACCGGGCAACCATCCTACGTCGATGGTAATGGCGCGCTGGTCGGTGGCAATAACATGGCCGCCGTGCAATTGGCCCATGCCGTGGGCGGCGACATTCTGCTCGGCTTTATCTCTGCCGTGGCCTTTGCCACCATTCTGGCGGTGGTCGCCGGGTTGACACTGGCCGGGGCCTCGGCCATTTCACACGATTTATATGCCCGCGTTTTCAAGGGCGGCAATGTCACGGAGAAACAGGAAGTGCGTGTATCCAAAATGGCGACCATTGGGTTGGGCGTCGTTGCGATCTTCCTGGGGATTGCGTTTGAACAACAAAACGTTGCCTTTATGGTCGGTTTGGCTTTTGCCATCGCGGCCAGCGCGAACTTCCCCATCATCCTTCTGTCCATGTACTGGCCAGGCATGACGACGCGCGGCGCCGTTGTGGGTGGATCGATGGGCTTGGGCGTCGCTGTTGTTCTGATGATCCTCAGCAAAACCGTATGGGTCAGTGTTCTGGGCTATGACGAACCGATTTTCCCGTATGAATACCCGGCTCTGTTTTCGATGACGGCGGCCTTTGTCGGGATTTGGCTGTTTTCGGTCACCGATCGGTCAGATCGCGGCCAAACCGACCGCGCCGTGTTCCACGCCCTGCACCTGCGGGCGCAGACAGGCATCGGTGTGGACGATGCTGTTGAGCATTAAACAACCTGCCCGGCACAATGGCCCGACGACCACGCCCACTGGAAATTGAATCCGCCCAAATGGCCGGTGACATCCAGAACCTCGCCAATAAAATACAGGCCGGGCACGTTTTTGGCCTCAAACGTTTTGGATGATACATCATCCGTATCGACGCCGCCCAGCGTGACTTCGGCTGTACGGTATCCTTCACTGCCCGATGGCTTGACACGCCAATCGGCAATGCGGCTCGCCACAGCCCTTAAAATTTTATCCGACAAATCGGCCATGCGACCCTCGACATCCATATCCTCGGCAATCTTCTGCGCCAACCGTTTGGAGACAATATCCCCTAGGACGGTCTGCAACATCGATTTTGGCTGCGCTTTGCGTTGATCTTTCAACCACACCAAAACATCACCATGCGGATGCATATTAATCGAAATATCTTCGCCCGGATTCCAATAGGACGATATTTGTAAAACAGCCGGTCCGCTGATACCGCGATGGGTGAACAACATCGCTTCATCAAACACCATGCCCGATTGCGATTGAATGCGCACGGGATCAACGGACACACCGCTTAAGTCTTTCGTCATGTCCAGCACCGCCGGGTCGAAGGTCAACGGCACAAGACCCGCCCGCGTGGGAATGATGTTCAGACCGAATTGCTTGGCAATTTCATACCCGAACGGCGTGGCCCCGATTTTGGGGATGGATAACCCACCGCACGCTACAACCAGCGACGCACAATCCACAACGCCGCGTGATGTCGTCACGATGAAACGGCCAGCATCGTCGCGGTCAATCGCCTGCACGGTCGTAGAAATTTGAATATCAACGCCTCCCCGGTCACATTCGCGCACCAACATGTCAATAATGTCACGGGCGGAATCATCGCAGAATAATTGCCCCAGCGTTTTTTCGTGATACGGAATTTTATGCCGCGCCACCAGATCAATAAAATCGTATTGGGTGTAGCGCTTCAGGGCCGAGCGGCAAAAATGGGGATTGTTGGACAAATACCGATCCGGCGCGCAATGCAGATTGGTAAAATTGCACCGCCCGCCCCCGGAAATACGGATTTTTTCGGCAATTTTATCGGTGTGTTCCAGCACAAGCACGCGCCGCCCACGCGCGCCAGCGGTCAGCGCGCACATCAAACCGGCCGCCCCGGCCCCAATAATTACGACATCCGTGTCCATGACGTTGGTTTTAATCGGGAACAGGATCAAAAGCCATAAAGAAAAAACCCCGCCACTACAGCGGGGTTTTTATATTCATATTTCGCGTGGATTAAATGGCACCGCCGCATGACGCAGCCTGGCTCAAGGACTCTTCCATCGAGCCACCGAAGCTGTAACTGACGGCACCACCACCCGCAGCCTGGTTCATGGCATCGCTCCAGCAGGAAACTTCGCCACCTTCACCGCCCGCAGCCGGTTCCAGATCCGCCAATTGGCCCGCAATGCTGATCGACTGACCACGCTGCTGCTGACCGTCTTGTTGATCATCACCACCCGCGGCCGGAGCCAGGTTGGCCAGGAATTCAGCGACGTTGCCCGTGAATCCCGGCTGGCCGGCGGCGCTGTTGGCGCCAACACGGTTCGCCCCTGCGCCCGGAACGCTCGGCAGACCCAGAATGGTCATACGGAAGCGGCCACCGGCCCAGTTCAGATCGCCATAACGGTTATAGACGTCTTCGTCATCGATACCCGGAACGGCACCGAAGAAGAACAGACCCAGAGAACCATCATCGTTGAAGTGGTAAATTTTCGACTCAATCGCGTCATATTGCGCTTTGGTCAAAATGCCACCCACCGAATTCGGCACAAACCCGTCATACGACGCATCCAAGCCGTTCAGAATGGTCGGCAGACCCGGCGCAAAGAACGCCGCATTTGCCAGTTCGATGTAGTATTGCGACTGGCCATTGAACGTCGTGGTGCCGATCGTGTTACCAACCAGCGTCAGGTCGTTCGGGTTGCCAACGGGCGCAAAACGCATGCCGATGTCGCCACCGTTAAAGGTGTTGGTCGCACCGGTCAGGTCAATGATACCGCTTTCGAACCAGGCCCCGATCGGGTTACCCGTGAAGACGTTGTCTTCCAGAATAACCACACCATTATCCGCACCAGCCGCATACAGGCCAGCATTGCCGGAATTGGTGATCAGGTTGGAAACGATACGAACGCGGTTGTTGTCATCGATCATGATGCCGTTGTCGCCAGCGTTGCTGATGTCGTTACGGGCGATGCGAACACGACGGTTGCCGTCGGCCTCAATCCCGTTATCACCAACATTGCTGATCGTGTTGCGGCGAATGGTTACAACGCCGCTGTCAGACACATCAACGCCATCGGCACCGACATTATCGATCACGTTACGGCGGATGTCGACCACATCACTGTTTGCAACATCAATACCGTCGGACCCGACATTGTTGATCAAGTTACGACGGATCAGAACATTTTCCGAATCGCGAACATTGATCGCATCACCAGAACCATTCTGGATCGTGTTAAAGGCGATATCGACAGACCCGTTTTCATCATCAACAGCAATACCGTGACCGCCGAAGCCATCAATTACGTTGTTGGCGATCTTCGTGTCCTGGCTGATTTCCACATTCACACCGTTTCCGGCCACATTGGTAATGGTGTTACCATCCACCACCAGACCGAATGTGTCGTATGAATCAACACCGTTCCCACCAACAAACATAATGGTGTTGTTACGAACTTCTGACCCATCACTGAAATCATAGCCACTGCCAGGCTTCAGCGTAACGCCGTTACCACCGACCAGAGCGATCAGGTTGTTTTCGATCAGGCTGTTACCAGCGCCGGCCACAACGATACCATCGCCGCCCAGCAAACCAACAAGGTTGCCGTGGATATGGGCTTTGTTGCCGCCATCAACCGCGATCCCGTTGCCCCAGCCCAGACCAACAATGTTGTTCGCAATTTCGATTTTCCCGCTGTTCCGTGCAACGATACCATCGCCACCAAAGAACAAGGCCATGTTGCCGTTAACCACGGCATCACGGCTGCCATTTACTGTAATGGCATCGTTACCCGTGAAGGTGACAGCATTGCTGGACACATTGGCACGATCGCTATTGCGGACAATGATTCCGTTTTTAGCGCTGTTGCTGACATCGTTCTGGGTGATTTCCACATCATCACTGCTGATCACACGGATACCATTGTTGTAACCATCCACATCGCTGCCATAGCTGGTCAGGAAATCAACGCCACCGACAATCGCGCCATCGCTGTTGCGAACATCAATACCAACGCCGCGGCCATAACCGGTCAGGTCATTCTGGCGGATGTGCAGGTTGCTGACGTTATTGGCGTAGATACCATCGCGGAAGCCTTCGGCGCTGTTCACGTCAAACGGGAAGATCAGGAACGTACCACCACCGATGATCACATCATCGCTGTTGGTCACGCTGATCGCCGTGCCGCCATTATAACGGCCCGTCAGATCATTGCCCGTTACGCGCAGGCCATTTGACGCATCCGCAACAATACCGGAACCAACATCGGTCAGGTCGTTGTCCGTGACATCAACATTGTTGCTGCCGTTTACAACGATACCCGTGTCGAAATGATCCAGCGTGTTGTTGTCGATCACAGCGTTATGACTGCCCGCAACAACTTCGATACCGACGATGGAATTACCCGTCAGATCGTTACCCAGAACATCCGAATTGGTTGCGCCGGACAGACGAACACCATAATCAACGCCGGAAATTGTGTTGCGAACGACATCGTTATCATTGCCGCCCGCAACCGTCACACCATTGTCGAAATTGGTGATGGTGTTGCCGCGAACGGTGGTAACGAAATGCCCCTGCCACGGCCAGAAGCCGGTTTGTACCCAGGACGTTTGATCGGTTGCACCGATATCCGTGTTGCTGGAGCCTTCCACTTTAACGCCCGTATATCCACCCGAACCCGTAATCGTGTTGCGGAAGATGTCGGCACTATCGCTACGCTCAACAAAGATACCGTTGCGATCGTTGCTCAGAATCTGGTTGCCTTGAACCAGCGTATTATCGCTGTCGCGCAGGTGAATACCATCCACCTTGCTGTGGCGGATAACGTTGTTGGTTAAATCAACGCCATTGCTCAACTCAACCCAGATTCCGGTTGCATTGCCGTTGGATCGGTTATCATCAACAACCGCATTATCACTGCGATTGATGATAATGCCCTTATCACCGTTATCATTGGTGATGTTGCCCGACACCACTGCACCATCGGTGTTCAGGATGCGGATACCATCGCCCGTGTTCGCGTTGGACCGGTTGTCCGTCACGCTCACGGCCCCGGCACTGTCCTTCACCAAAATGCCGATTGCGGTTTGGTAACCACTGGCAACACGGCCCGCATCAGACGCGCCGGAAACAACGTTGTTTTCAATCTTGGCGCTGGCCGCCGCGTTTTGAACAACAATGCCGTTCTTACCGCCAGAAACGCGGTTATCGGAAACAACGACGTTTTTGCTGCCGTTGGTGTAAATTCCGAATTCACCCGCATCCGTCACGCGGTTACCATCAACAACAACAGCACCCGGTGCCGTATTTACGACAATACCGTGCAAGCGAATATCCGACACCACGTTGTCCAGCAGGTTAACCGCCCCTTGGCTGCTGCTGATCTGGATGCCGTTTCCACGTACGTCGTCCATATTGTTTCCGGATACGGTCACGGTCTTGCCACCCTGAACTTCAATACCGGACCAGCTGACATTCCGCAGGACGTTACCCAGAACGTTCAACGTCTGGACCTGATCCGTGCGGATGCCTTGGTTGCCGATATCGCGCAAAGTGTTGCCCGATACAGTGATATTCGATCCGCGATTGATGTTGATGCCAGTCTTGGCGGCGTTCACGACCGTATTATCTTCAACATTGGCATCATCAGAATACGCAACGTTAATACCGTTTGCGGACACATCACGAACAATGTTGTCCAAAACAGAGGCATCTGCGCTGCGGTTTACGTTAATGCCAATATTGCCGGCATTTTTAACGCGGTTATCGCGAATAATCGCGCCAGCGGAATATTCAACATTGATGCCGTTGTTGGCAATCGCCGCCGCCGACGTTCCGATGGTATTACCATCGACCACAAGCCCGGCCACATTGTTGGCATAAATGCCGTCAACACCCGTGCCCTTGATTGTATTTCCACCAACTGTGTTCGTTCCGCCAACAGCCATCAAAGCGATGCCGTTTGCACCGGAATTCGCCACAACGTTATCGCTGATATCCAGATCACGGCCCCACAGCGCCTGAACGCCGGAGAACGCCGCATTGGAAACAGTGTTACCGGTTACGGTCGCACCATTCACTTGATCCAGATGGATGCCATTGGCACCAGCGTTCAGAACAATGTTGCCCGCAATGTTGGCGGCATCACTGCTGGATACGTTGATTGCGGGACCAGCGGAACCGCCGACTTTGTTGCCAACAACGGACACATCATCGGCATTGGCAACATTGATGCCATTGCCCAGACCGTTACCAACCAGATTGAACCCGTGGCCAACACCGCCCAGCGTTACATCATCGGCCGTAATTTTGATAACCGAGTCAGCACCCAAGCCCGTTACACCAGCAATGGTGGTTGCGTTCATGCCGTTTGCGGATTTCAGCAACATGGATTTATAGACCAGAACGTTTTCATTAAACGTGCCGTCACCCACGGTCACTGTGCCACCAACCGTTACATCATCCACGCCTTCTTGAACGCGGCCAACCGTACCGGTTTGCGCACCCAGAGCGGTCACGAACAGATTGGAGAAATCACCCTGGAACCCACGCGCCGCGCTGGTATCCGCACCGCCCATCATGAACGGAGTGAAGTCGACAGAACCGGTCATTTTAGACGCGATGGTGGCTTCGTTATTTGTACCCCACCAGTTGCCGGAAGCGTTCACCGTGAAGCCATGGCTATTTTGGATCAAACGCTGGGCGTTGCCATCAAAACTGTTGTTATAAACACGCAGAGCGGCACCTGCATCCGAGATGCCACCCCAGATATTTGCATAAACGACGCCGGAGAGAATGTTATTGGCAACATAGTTATTGCCCGTCAGGAAATTCAACCCCATGCCGTTCTGAACGTTGGAAATCGTGTTCGCAACGACATTCAGACCACCGAACTTCCCGTATTGATATGATGAGTTGCTCTCAATCCCCGTGTGCGCGCCGTTGATCGTGTTACCAACAATGTTCACATCGTGAACATTTCCTTGGCTCAGATAAATGCCAGCATAGAATCCGCCAGAAATATTGTTGCCACCGCGGCCCGTGCCGTTATCACCGATGGTGATGTTGTCGATTGCGTTCGCGGCCGTATCCCAGCCCTTGCCAAACACCCAGACACCGGAACCAGACCAGCTGTTGTTGGACGGATTACGACGAATATCGAAGCCATCCAACGTCACATTGCTGGATTTAATCATAAAGCCAGAGCCATAACCCTGTGCATCGACAACCGTCTGGCCATTCCCCGCACCCAATACAGTCAAGGCCTTATCAATTTGAATATCACCTTGGTTATAGGTGCCCGCTTTCACGTCAACCGTACCGCCATTTGCGGCCAGATAAACACCCTGCTGGATCATAGCCGACGGAGAGAGAACGTTCACCAGAGACGCTGTGCTGCTGATACGAGATTGATCGAGCAATTCCGTGCTGACGCCGTCTGTACCTTTAATCTGGCTCTTCAGATTTATCGTATCCGCCAGAACGCTGAGGTTCCCGGTTCCCATCAGCAAGTTTTTGTTAAAGTTCACCGTATTGGCATCCAGAACCAGGTTACCCGGGTTTGCGTTACCACTATGCGTAATAAAACCGTAAACCGGGATTTGGATACCAAAGAAATTGATGTATCCGGTTACGCCCCATGTTTGATAATTGTACGTGGCCAGATTGATGTCGCCATTACCAAAGAACGGCAAATCGGTACCAACATCAATAAACTGGTTCGCCTGCACCGTAACAGTGCCATTGCGGTGCATGTCATCAGCCAGATTTTCAGCTTTGATGATCAGATCATACCAGCTGATCGGATCGAGCCATCCGCTGTGAATAATGGCAAATTCCGGATCAAGCAGGAAGGAACCCGCCAAACCGTTTACAGCCATCGTGGTCACAGCACCATCGTAACCCAGAGCATTTTTAGCAGACAGCTCAACAAAACCGCCGTTACCACCATTCAAACCGCCGCGCGCTGCGAAATTACCGCTATAGATTGCTTTATTTCCACCCATGAAATAGATGGAACCGCCATTGCCGGTGTTCGTCGCATCAGCCGTGACGAAGGCCGTGTTGGTCACTTCGATATCTTCGCCAGTCACCTTGATATCACCGCCGCCCGTTGCGCCAGACGCATCAATCGTGCCAGACACTTTCACTTTACCTGCGTTGCCGCCATCCAGAATAATTTTGCCACCGGATACGGTTGCGGATGTGGCCTGCACCACGCCGGACATGTTGATGACCGTGTCCACGACTTCTTTCGCGCCTTGCGCGGTGATCAGAACGGTCGCACCGGACAGAACACCGGCGTTTTCGGCCAGAGCCTTGCCCTTGGCACCGCCAACGGCAATTTCAACCAGGCCATCACCATACAGATCAACCGTCGCGCGTTCGCCGCCAGCGGCCAGAGCAACTTTGCCCAGACGCGCCTCGATCACGCCATTGTTGGCCACATGCGGCGCGACCAGAGCGGCCAGACCGGCACCCGTCACAGAAATCGTGCCATTGTTCACAACGGACGCATCACCAAAATTGGACAGTTCCAGTTTGGTATCGCCGCGCATCACGGCGGCATCATTCACATCACCGGTGGAGGCCACGATACCGCCCACATCAACGCGGGATCCCGCACCGAAAACAACACCGTTACGGTCCAGCACCATGACGCGGCCATTGGCCTTCAACGTTCCCAGAATTTGGGTCGGATCGGAATTGCGGCCCGTTACGCGGTTAACGGCCAGCGATCCGGAATTCGGTTGGAAAAATTCGGTTTTGGCGTTGGAGCCGATGTTGAACGAATCCCAGTTAATGACAACACGGTCCGTGTTCTGGTTGATGTTCAGCGTGCTGGCATCTGGACGATCCATTGTCGCGGAACCGGCAACGATCTGCTCCCCCGTCGGTGTTGTGTTTGCATCCATCGCGTTTGCGGTCGCGCTGGCCGATGCGATCAAGCCCAGTGTCAGGGCCGAAGTGGAGAGGAATTTGTTTACGGTGCCGCGTTGTGTTGTCATTTTATAAAGTCCCCGTCTTGGTCGCCCAATGGTGAATAATTACGTGTCATGTATTGGCCCGTGGCGCGGTGCGCCGGGCAAGGTACGCAGAAAGGCAGAATCATTTGAATTTGGATGGGGTTGTATACCCCCAAATCTGCGCGGATGACAAGAAATGATTAAGGAAAATTAACCTTTTATCCCGCCTTGTTCACAGAAATGGCGGAAAGCCTTATGAAAATAATTTTGACGCTCCACACACCCCCTCAAATTGTGCGTCGCACCAACCGGCCAAAACATAATCGGGGAAACACAATCGGGGGTGTTTTCAAACCCCGGCCAATGCTCTAATAAGAGGGGCTTAACAGTTTGATTGATTTCTAAAAAAAGACAGGCACCATACCATGATCCGCCACTATTCTTTTCGCGCTTTGATTCTGGCCGCCCTGATGGGGGCGAGCACCGCTGCATACGCGCAGGTGCCGACCGCACAAACCGGCTCTGCCAGCCCAGGCCGTGTACAAGAACAAACACCGCGACCGGATTTCAGTGACCGCGCCGTAATGCCCGCCGTCGAAGTTGACCGCCCGCAAGCACAGGCCGCACCCGCCGGTTCAGAAAACATTCAATTCACTTTGAACAATCTGCGCCTTGATGGCGTAACCGCCTACAAAGAATCCGAGTTGCGTGGTGTGTATGCCGAATCTGTTGGCCAGACCATTTCGCTGGCTGACCTGTACGGCATCGCTGCGGCGCTGACCAACAAGTACCGCAATGATGGTTACATCCTGACTCAGGTTATCGTACCGCCACAAACGATCGAAGGCGGCAATGTCCGCCTGCAAGTTGTTGAAGGTTACCTGTACAGCGTCAATGTCGCACTGGAAGAAGGTGCTCCGGCGGAAACCGAAGCCGCGATGAACCTGATCCGCGGTTACGCCAGCCGTATTCCGGCAGGCTATGCGCTGAACATTGCCGATCTGGAACGCTATCTGCTGTTTATCAACGATTTGCCGGGTGTATCGGCCCGTGGCGTTTTGGCCCCGAACGCGGCCAATGTTGGCGCCGCCGATTTGAACATTCTGGTCCAACGTGACCCGTTCGAAGCCGTTGTCGGCATCGACAACTACGGCACCAAATATCTGGGCGCGATTCAGTTCTCGGGCGCGGCCGCTTTGAACTCCATGCTGGGCAACAACGAACGCCTGACGGCCCAGGCTGTACTGGCACCGGACCCGGGTCAACCGATGGAACTGGCGTACTTTGCTGCCGGATATTCGCAACCGATCGGCACACGTGGCCTGCGTCTGGATTTCGACGCCTCCTACACCGCGACTGAACCGGGCTATACGCTGGATGAATTCGACGTGAAGGGGAACGCGCGTTTCTTAGGCATTGAACTGAACTACCCTGTAATCCGCAGCCGGAACACAAACCTGTACACCATGTTCAGCTTTGACATGCGCGATGTGGACACCCGCAACAATATCGAAGACACCCGCACGGATAACATCCGCGCCCTGCGCACAGGGATGCGTTTGGAGAAACTGGACCGCGTGTTCGGCGCCGGTCTGAACGTGCTGGATCTGGAACTGGCCCACGGGCTGGACGTTCTGGGCGCCAGCAGCAAGAACGACCCGAATAAATCTCGCCCCGATGGCGACCCGCGCTTCACCAAGCTGAATTTGGAAGTCCAGCGCCTGCAACGTCTGGCCAACCAATGGAACCTGTTGCTGGCCGCCCGTGGACAATTGTCCAACGGCCCGTTGCTCAGCTCGGAAGAGTTCGGCGTTGGCGGTATGGGCTATGGTCGCGGTTATGACCCGTCCGAAATCATCGGCGACGAAGGCATCGCCGGTAAGGTTGAAGTGCAATGGAACCTGCCGGGCGAATTCGGCATCACCAACAGCCACCAGCTGTACGGCTTCTATGATGCGGGCCGTGTCTGGAACGACGACCCGACAAACGCCAAGGACAAGGCCAACACGGCCACCTCCGCCGGCGTCGGCGTCCGCGCAAAAATCGGCAGCAGCACAAACATCGACATGACCGTCGCCGTCCCGCTGGACCGCAGCGTACAGACGATGAAGGACCAGGATCCCCGGTTCTTTATGAGCGTGTCGAAAAACTTCTAAAATGCGCAGATAATAAAAAACGGCCCCAATGATGGGCCGTTTTTTATTCAGAGCACTGAAGCGCGAATTACCCATTCACCGTTAACCACAATTCTTCCTGCTCTTCCAATTGAGCCACAATGGTTGCGTATGATTTTTGGGCGTCGGCGGCGCGCATGGCGTCCTTGTAGAAATCGGGGTCGGCCATTTTGGATTCCAGCTTGGCTTTCTCGGCATTCAGGCGCTCAATTTCCTTTTCGATCTTGGTGACTTTGTGCGGATTGACGCGGGCAGGCTTGGGCTCCTCCACCACGGACGGCTTCACCTCGGCGACCTTTTCCTTTTTGCTCTCTTTACGCTCTTCCCGTCGGGTCTGGACGATGAATTTCCGGTAATCTTCCAGATCGCCGTCAAAATTCTGAACCGCGCCATCTTTCACCAGCCACAGGCGGTCCGCCACACGTTCCACCATATTGGGATCGTGGCTGACGATAACGATGGCCCCTTCATAGGCGTTCAACGCCTGCACCAAGGCTTCACGCGCATCAATATCCAAATGGTTGGTCGGTTCGTCGAGCAACAGCAGATGCGGTGCATCAAAACTCATAAACGCGAACAACAGGCGCGCCTTCTCACCACCGGACAGGGATCCGATTTTATTGTCGGCCAGATCCTTGGAAAACCCGAACGCGCCCAGTTTAGCCCGCACCACCGGTTCGCGTACATCCGGCTTATGCTTGGCCATCAGATCGCGCATGGCTTCGTACGGGGTTTGGGTCACATCCAGCTCTTCGGTCTGGTGCTGAGAGAAGTACCCGATGCGCAATTTGTTTGACCGTGCAACCTCACCGCCCATGATGCCCAATTTTCCGGCGATCAGCTTCATCAGCGTTGATTTACCGTTCCCGTTGGCACCCAGCAACGCAATCCGATCATCGGGATCAATATTTTCGTGCACACGGCGCAGGATCGGCTTGCCCTCGACATACCCGATATCCGCCTGACGAATGGAAATCATCGGCGGGGCGATTTTATCGGGGTTGGGGAAATTGAACTTAATCGCACGGTCGGCGATCACCGCATCGACCAGATCCATACGCTCCATTGCCTTCACACGGCTTTGGGCCTGCCGGGCCTTACTGGCCTGCGCTTTAAACCGATCAATGAATTTTTGCATGTGGGCCCGTTCGGCTTGTTGCTTCTCGAACATTTTCTGTTGCATGCCCAGACGCGCAGCGCGCTCACGTTCGAACGTGTCGTAGTTGCCGCTATACAGCATCAATTGTTTTTTATCGACATGGATCACATGGTCGATACATTTGTTCAGCAATTCGCGGTCGTGCGAAATAATCATCAGCGTATGCGGATAGGACATCAAATATGTCTCCAGCCACATGATTGCTTCCAAATCCAAGTGGTTGGTCGGTTCGTCCAGCAACAGGAAATCCGGCTCCACAAACAAAACAGACGCCAGCATCACCCGCATCTGCCAGCCACCGCTGAAAGACGAGAACGGTTCGCTCAGTTGATCTTCGCGGAAACCAAGACCGGTCAGCAACGTCGCGGCGCGCGATGGCGCGGCATACGCATCCATATCACCCAGACGTTGGAAAATTTCGGCGATGCGATCGGGGTCGGTGGCGGTTTCGCTTTCCTTCCACAGCTGCGCCATCTCTTCGTTGGCGGACAGCACCATGTCGATCAACGGCATATCCGTTTCGGGAATATCCTGACGCACCACGCCCAAACGTTGGCGGCTGCTCAAGGAAATCGTGCCGCCATCGGCATGCAGGGCCCCGGTAATCAGTTTGAACAGGGTCGATTTACCCGCGCCATTGACGCCAACCACGCCCACGCGCCATCCGTCCTGAATATTCAGGGTGGTTTCTTCGATGATGGTCCGGCCACCAATATTATAGGTCAGGTTGGAGATATTCAGCATTGTACGCCCTTTCTGTGCGCAAGCCTTATGGCACAGACTAACAACCTTATGCAAACCCGAATAATGCCCATATATATCAAAGCATTATAAAATATATACCGATTGGATCAAAATTTTGTTGACCGACCGGTCAAGTCTTGATAATGTAAGAGTATGAGCCAAGCAACGACAGATACGCGCCAAAAACTGATTGATACAGCCGGACGACTGATCTGGATGAACAGTTACGGCGCGGTCAGTGTGGACGATATCTGTAAAGCCGCCGATGTCAAGAAGGGGAGCTTCTATCACTTCTTCCCCTCGAAGGCGGATTTGTCCATTGCCGCGCTGGACCATGAAGAGGCTGTCCTGCGCCCGATTTACGATATGATTTTTTCGGCCTCACGCCCGCCGGTAGAACGGCTGACCATGCTGGCCGACTTGATTGTTGAAAAACAGGCGGAAATGCTGCGTGAAGTGGGCCATGTTTGCGGTTGTCCCAGCGGATCATTGGGGTGCGAACTGGCCGGAACGGACAGCATTATCAAGAACAAGATCGAACAGATCTTTGCGTTTAAGAAGCGGTATTACGAAGCCACGATCCGCGATCTGGTGAATGAGGGATTGCTCCCCCAAGATACGGATTGCAAGGCCCGCGCCGACGAAATATTGGACTACATCACCGGACAAATGCTGGTGGCACGGGTTCAAAATTCGCTGGACCATCTGGAACGGAATTTGAAATCTGGACTGCTCCGCCTGTTGGGGCTGAAAGATTCTGATCACGCGGCGGATGCCGCCTAAATAGAATAAGAGCCAAAGGCCCAAAACAGGCTTAAGTCGCGGGAATCCCGCGTTTTTTTGGACCAAGGACTTGACCAATCAGTCAATACAAATAGAAGCAGTGCAACAAACGGAGACTTGAATATGACCATCCCATCCAAACGCACCATCCTGCTGGCCAGTGCCGTTGCCCTTATCGCCATGGGCAGCGCCGGGGCTCTGTTCTATGCCAACACCTCTGCGCAAGCCAGCACAGTCGAGCTGCCCGCCGCCGCCCCGCAGGCGATGCCGGTAGCCGCCGCAAAAATTGAAAGCGCCCCGCTGACCATTTGGAAAAATTTCTCTGGTCGGTTGCAAGCCGTTGATTATGCCGAAATCCGCCCACAGGTCAGTGGCCGCATTGAGGATATCAATTTTGCCGACGGCCAGATCGTGACCGAGGGTGACGTACTCTACATCATCGACCCGCGCCCGTATCAGGCCGCCGTCGATCAGGCCCGCGCCGAAGTGAATGCTGCGCGTGACCGTGCCGATTTGGCCCAGAAAGAATTGGCCCGCGCCGAAAGTCTGGTCAAAACCGATGACATTCCCAAACGCGTATACGACGAGCGTGTCAGCACCGTGCAAGTCACCAAAGCCGATGTGAATGCCGCCCTGGCGCGCTTGGAACAGGCCCAGATCAATCTGGATCACGCTTTTGTTAAGGCCCCCATTTCCGGGCGGATCAGCCGCGCCGAAATCACCAAGGGTAACTTGGTCGAAGCTGGCCCGAACGCACCGGTTTTGACCTCCATCGTATCCGATAACGGCATCTACGCCGATTTTGAAGTGGACGAACAAACCTATCTGACTCATGTGCGCACCATTGCCGGAGATACAGAGTCGGAAAATAAAATTCCGGTTCAGCTGATGGCCAGTGACGGCACAGTGATGGTCGAGGGCTTTATTCACAGTTTCGACAACCGCCTGGATACGTCATCCGGCACCATTCGCGCCCGCGCGTTGTTTGCAAATGAAAATGGCACATTGTTGCCCGGCATGTTTGCGACCATTCGCATGGGCAGCCCGTCGACCGAAAATAAAATCGCCATTTCCGACCGTGCCATTGGCACGGACCAGGATCGTAAATTCGTTTACGTGATCGGCAATGACGGAAAAACCGCATACCGCGAAGTGACGTTGGGCGACAGCGTCGCCGGCAAGCGGATTGTGCTGTCCGGTTTGAATGAAGGCGAAACCATTGTATCCGACGGCATTATCCGCATTCGCCCGGGCATGGATGTCGCCCCGCAATTTGAAAAAACGCTGGCCTCGATTGAAACCAGCGCCGGAACAGGCGACAATGCCGCCTCTGCTTCCCACAAATAGAGCGTAACCCACACTCTCCTGTCATTCCCGCGAAAGCGGGAATCCAGAAGACCGGGATAACCTGCGCCTAGAAACTCTAAATTCCCGCTTTCGCGGGAATGACGAAAATTTTATTTAATTAAGGACTCCGACCATGAATCTTTCTCGCTTCTTTATCGACCGTCCGATTTTTGCATCGGTTATTTCGATCCTGATTTTCATGGCGGGTCTGGTGGCCATTCCCAATCTGCCCATTTCTGAATACCCGGAGGTCGTCCCGCCATCCGTCGTGGTCAATGCGCAATTCCCCGGCGCCAACCCTGCCGTGATTGCCGAAACCGTGGCCACACCGTTGGAGGAACAAATCAACGGCGTGGAAGATATGCTGTACATGAACTCGCTGGCAACAACGGATGGTAACCTCAGCCTGACCGTGACCTTTGCCATCGGCACTGACCCCGATCTGGCGCAACAGCTGGTGCAAAACCGTGTGGCCCAGGCGACGCCGCGTTTGCCCGAGGTCACCCGCCAACTGGGTGTCACGGTCGTGAAAAGCTCACCCGATTTGACCATGGTTGTTCACCTGCGCTCGCCCAACAACCAATATGACATGCTGTATTTGCGCAACTACGCCACGCTGAATGTTAAGGACCAGTTGGCAAAGATCGAAGGCGTAGGCCAAATCCGCCTGTTCGGATCGGGTGATTACGCGATGCGCATCTGGCTGAACCCCGACAAGGTAGCCGAACGAAATCTAACCGCAACCGAAGTGGTCAACGCAGTGCGCGCCCAGAACGTACAGGTTGCCGCCGGCATGATTGGGGGCCCCCCGTATGACGACGCTATTGAGGTTCAATTGCCCGTGAACGTCCAGGGCCGCCTGACGTCCGCCGAAGAATTCGAACAAATTATTATCAAACGTGATGCCAACGGCGTTGTCACGCGCCTAAGCGATGTGGCCCGCGTTGAAATCAACGCGCAAAGCTACGCCCTGCGCTCGCTTCTGGACAACCAGCAAGCGGTGGCCATTCCGGTGTTTGCATCCCCTGGCGCCAACGCCCTGGACATTTCCAAAAACGTCCGCAAAACCATGGCGGAATTGAAGGAATACATGCCAGAAGGCGTCGATTATTCGATTGTTTATGATCCGACCGTCTTCGTGAAGGATTCTATCAAGGCCGTCATTCACACCCTGCTTGAGGCCGTGGCGCTGGTCGTCCTTGTCGTTATTGTCTTCCTGCAAACATGGCGCGCATCTCTGATCCCGTTGCTGGCCGTTCCCGTATCCATCGTAGGGACGTTCGCGGTCATGCACCTGCTCGGGTTCTCCATTAACGTCCTGTCCCTGTTCGGCTTGATTCTGGCCATCGGGATCGTGGTGGATGATGCCATCGTCGTGGTTGAAAACGTCGAACGGAATATTGAGGAAGGAAAATCCCCACGCGAAGCCACCATGCAGGCCATGAAAGAAGTGACCGGGCCAATTCTAGCCACGGCCTTCGTTCTGTGCGCCGTGTTCGTGCCGATTGCGTTCATCAGTGGCCTGACCGGGCAGTTTTATAAGCAATTTGCCCTGACCATCGCGATTGCCGTGCTGATTTCCACGTTCAACTCCCTGACGCTCAGCCCGGCATTGTCCGCCCTGTTGTTGAAAAGCCATGACGCACCGAAGGATTGGTTGACCAAGGTCATGGACTTCCTGTTCGGCTGGTTCTTCCGCGGATTTAATAAGATGTTCTACAAAGGGCAAAGCGGATACGCCAAAGGTGTCGGCGTCTTCACCCGTCGCAAGGCAATTATGATGGTGATTTACGGCGCGCTGGTCGCCTCCACCATCTATAGCTTCAACCTTGTACCGAAAGGATTCGTCCCGGCACAGGATAAACAATATCTGGTCAGTTTCGCCCAGCTTCCGGCTGGCGCAACGCTGGAACGGACTGAGGATGTCATCCGCCAGATGGGTGAAATCGCCTTGGCCCACCCCGGCGTGAAGGGTGCGGTGCAGTTCCCGGGCCTGTCCATCAACGGCTTCGTCAATTCATCCAGCGCGGGCATTGTGTTCGTATCACTGGACGATTTTGACAAGCGTGAAGGCCATGACCTGAATGGTTTTGCCATTGCCCAGCAATTACAAGCCAAATTTAACGCGATTGACGATGCCTTTATCGCCATCTTCCCGCCCCCGCCGGTTCAAGGGTTGGGCAGTGTTGGTGGCTTTAAATTGCAGATCGAAGATCGCGCTGACCAAGGCTATCAGGCCCTGAACGATACGGTGCAGGCCGTGTTGGGCAAGGCTTATGCCGATCCTGCTCTGCGCGGCATCTTCTCCAGCTATAACGTCAACGTCCCGCAATTGTTTGCGGATGTTGACCGGACGAAGGCGCAACAGCTTGGCATTCCCATCGATGATATTTTCCGCACGATGCAGATTTATCTGGGATCGCTCTATATCAACGATTTCAACCAGTTTGGCCGCACCTATCAGGTACAAGCGCAGGCCGATCGTGATTTCCGGTCGAACCCGGCGGATATCCTCCGCCTGCAAACCCGGAATATTGAAGGGGAAATGGTTCCGCTCGGATCCGTCGTCACCGTGACCGAAACATTCGGCCCGGAAACGGCCATGCGCTATAACGCGTTCCGCTCCGCCGATTTGAACGGGGATGCCGCACCGGGATTTTCATCCGGTCAGGCGCAGGCCGCGATTACCAAAATCCTGAACGAAACCCTGCCCCCCGGCATGACGTTTGAATGGACGGAATTGACGTTCCAACAGATTCTGGCAGGGAACACAGCCATCTTTATCTTCCCGCTGTGTATCTTCCTCGTCTTCCTGGTGCTGGCCGCGCAATATGAAAGCCTAGCCTTGCCGATGGCGGTGATCCTGATCGTGCCGATGGCCATTTTGTCGGCCATTCTGGGGATCTATTTCACCGGGGGCGACAACAACATCTTTACCCAGATTGCGTTGTTCGTCCTAGCGGGATTGGCGTGCAAAAATGCGATCTTGATTGTGGAGTTCGCCCGCGAGCTTGAACATCAGGGCCGTACAATCATGCAAGCCGCCGTGGAGGCGTCCCGTCTGCGCCTGCGCCCGATTCTGATGACCTCCTTCGCGTTCATCATGGGTGTTCTGCCGTTGGTCAACAGCCATGGGGCCGGCGCGGAAATGCGTCAGGCGATCGGGATTGCGGTATTCTACGGGATGTTGGGGGTTACCTTCTTCGGCCTGATCTTCACGCCGGCCTTCTATGTCCTGCTGCGCAAGCTGGAGGATTTTATGAAGCGTGGAAAAGCAAAGGCGGACAGTCAGATGTCCTGAAGAAAGAACCGCAATTCTTCGTGAAAATGCGTATTGTGAAGAACGTGCAGGCGATCCACCGATCGGCCTGCATTTTCTTTGCAATCTTTGATGTGGTTTTGCGGTTCACGCAACAAAACGGTCGGACCATTTCCACGCGGCAAAGATCGTAATTTTCCAACCCACTGGTTAATTTCAACGCATGAATGTTCATCATCCAGAACAATCATTTCAGGGATGATGGTTTTGCACGCATCAATCACCTGGTCAATCGTATCGATTTCAATGCACAACAGATTGTTATCGCGAACAATCCGGCTGGTTTGCTCACGGGCTTCCGCGCCGCCACCGGCCACAAAACACAGTTTGTAATCCATACGGATCCTTTTCCACCCGTCAAAAACGGCCTTAAACTCTGGACAACGAAGGTGCCATAGTCGTCGGCTTCGGGGTTGTGGTTACAGGTTCACGCGACACAGCTTCTGCCTTTTGCACGGTATACAGGCCCGGACACGCCGCAACGGGCTTCAAATTCTGGGACAGGCCCAAAACCGTTTCCGAGCTGCCCAGGAACAAATACCCGTCCGGGGCCAATTGTTGCATCAGCCCATTCAGGACTTTTTTCTTCGTTTCCTCATCGAAATAGATCAGCACGTTGCGGCAGAAGATAATATCAAACTGCCCCACGCTGGCCATCCGCTCCAGCAGGTTGAATTTTTGGAACCGGATCATCTTGCGCAAATTATCATTAACGCGCCAGCGATCGCCGTCCTGCGTAAAATATTTCATGATGGTCTGAATCGGCAGGCCGCGCTGGACTTCGAAGTGGCTATACAATCCCTCCTGCGCCTGTTTCAGAACGGAATCGGCGATGTCAGTGGCCAGGATATCAAATCTCCAGGCCGTTTTTTCAAAAATGGCTTCTTCGATCGTCATGGCAATCGAATACGGCTCCTGCCCGGATGAACAGGCCGCCGACCAGATTTTTAAATTGCGTGTATTCGCACGGTTTTTCAACATTTCCGGCAAGATAACCGTGCGGAAATGTTTGAAGGGCCGATCGTCGCGGAAAAACAATGTTTCGTTTGTGGTCATCGCTTCGACCACATCCTTGATGACCGCCTCATCACGCTTCATGCGCAAATACTGCGTCATGCGATCCAGCGTGCCATGGCCCCATTTCTGCACCACCGGGGCCAGACGGGTTTCCAGCAGATAGATTTTCTCCGGCGAAATCGACAGCCCGGATTTATCTTTCAGCAAGACCTTATAAAACTCGAAATCAGCTACTTCCATACTACTCTACACCCTTGCTGCGTTATGACCCTGTGACAAGCTTTTTAATTGTCACGTCCAATTGAGATAAAGGTTGGACCGCAGAGCATAGCCCGGCCGTTGCCACGGCCCCCGGCATACCCCATACGATGGATGTCTCTTCGTCCTGTGCGATAACGTTGCCCCCGTTATCGACGACTTTGCGACACCCTTCCAAGCCATCACTGCCCATACCGGTCAGAATGACGGTCAGAATTCGCGATCCATAAATATCAACCAGACTACGCAGCATCACATCCACCGACGGGCGGCAGAAATTTTCCGGCGGCCCCGAATCCAGATGAATCACCGGATATTCACCTGTACCTTTCTGAAAGATCATGTGCAGTCCACCCGGCGCCACATAGGCAGACCCCGGTTTCAACACCATTCCCTCAGCCCCTTCAAAACACGGAATCCCGCAGTTTTGTTCAATATGTTGCGCCAGCATCGCCGTAAATGTCTTCGGCATATGCTGGGTAATCACGATGGGAAGGGGAAAGTTTTTCAACCCCTTCAGCATATCCATCAACGCTTTCGGCCCGCCGGTGGAGCTGCCAATTGCCAGAATTTTCGGCGGCAATGGCGCTTTATGCGGGCGTAACGTTACGGTGGTCTGCGGATACAGTTTTTTCGCCGCACCCGTGCCTGCATCAGCCCCATTCGTGTGATTGGCTGGTGCATATTTTTTACGTGGCCGGCCCAGAACCCGGATCACACGCACCAGATCACGCTGGAAATCCGCCGCGCTGGAAATTGATTCACCGCCCGGTTTCAAAATACTGTCCGTGGCCCCCAGGGCCAGCGCCTTCATCGTCACATCCGCGCCGCGCGCCGACAGGGTTGAGCAAATCAGAACACGCACGTCCGGCTTTTCTTTGAGCAGCAAAGGCAAGGCCGTCAGCCCGTCCATAATCGGCATTTCAATATCCAAAACGACGATATCCGGCTGCAATCGTGCAATCGCCTTGACTGCCAAATCACCATTTGGGGCCGTTCCAACAACCTCAATGCCCTGCTCCGGCGTCAAGGTGCGCGTGATAACCGCGCGAATAACCGCCGAATCATCGACGATCATCACGCGGATATTCGGCGCCTCTTGCGGACTTTGCGGGCCGGTCGTAATGGCGGTCATTACGCCTCCACATCTTCAAGAATGTCGAGCTGAACCAGCTTTGTGCGCAGAATAATCTGATCGAACGGCTTCATGATATATTCGTTCGCACCAGCTTTCATGGCGCTCATGATGTGATCCATGCTGCTTTCCGTCGTGCAGAACAGAACCTTCGGCGCATTACCGTTTTCCATGCCGCGCAGCTTTTCAATAAATTCCAGGCCATTCATGCGCGGCATATTCCAGTCGAGCAGAATCATGCCCGGCATTTGCTTCTGACAGAATTCATAGGCATACACGCCATCTTCGGCCTCTTCACAAACCAAGCCGAATTCTTCCAGGCTTTTGCGTGCGATTTTTCGGATGGTCGCACTATCATCAACAATCAGGCAAAATGTCATGCGACACCCTCCACAAGGCTGTTTTCGTAAAACTGCGCCGACGCCAGAAGCTTTTTGACATCCAATGTCACCAGCAACTGGTCCGGCAGCTTATAGACACCCGCGGCCACAGCACTCCACGCGGCATCCAAGGTTGGCGGAATCGGTTCTATATTATCTTCGTCAAGCGTTAAAACATCGCCAACGGCATCAATGATCAAACTAAACAATTCCCCGTTTTGCTCAACAACCACACTCATGCCGCCGGACCCATCACTGGCCGGCGATTGATTGAGGCATCGGCGTACGTCAATGACGGTCACGATGCGCCCACGCAAATTCATGATTCCGGCGATTGTCGGCGGGGCCAACGGTGTGCGCGTGGTCTTCTGCGATCGCAGAACATCATTGACCTGCAACACCGAAACCCCGAATAACTGCCCGGCCAGCATAAAGGTCAAATATTCGTTCGACTTTACATGTGTCATTCTGCAGCCCCCTGATACATCCCGAATTCGTCGGCATCATGGCCATTATGATTGATGGATTGAATGACAGGTGATGCCGTTTTCGTTTCCGGCTCATAGGTCAGGTTGATAATATCAGCGGCCTGGCCTTCGATAATCGCACTGCCTGCCAGCGGACCATCCGACTTGATCTGGAATTCGCCACGGAAATTGGTGATGTCCATGATCTTGTCAACAATCAATCCGGCAATTCCATTTTTAGCGGCAAACACAATAACCGGACGCTTGCCTTCCTTCGGCAACGTCTCGGCACGACCTGCATAAAACACCGGCATCAGCGTATCGTAATACTGAATCACGCGCTGATCGCCCGCCTGCTCGATTTCGGACAATTCGATTTCCTCCAGGCGCGTCACGTGCTTCAGCGGCACAGCCTTCAACCCCTTGCTGCCCACGCGGAACAGCAGAAGCGGTGTTTCCATGACATTTTCTTTGGCTTCGGCCTCGGCATCTTCTTCGGCCTGCTTGGACATATTGTCCAAAATACCCGCCGTTTTCATGATTCCGGACGGATCCAAAATCATAATCACCTGACCATCACCCAGAATTGTATTCCCAGAGAAGACCTGTTGCTGGCGCAAGATACTGGAGAGCGGCTTGACCACGATTTCCTCGGTGTCGAACACACGCTCAACAATCAAACCAAAGTTAAATCCACCAACCTTGATCACGGCAATGTGACGCGCGCGCTCCACCGAACCTTCCTGCTGCGGCAGGCCCATAAGCTTGCGCAAGGACACCAGAGGCAGGATACGGTTGCGCAGGCGGAACACTTCCGAGTCATTCACTTTCTCAATTTTGTTCGGCCCGTTGGCATTGACCATGACCAATTCACGGACGTCCAGTTGCGGGATGGCAAAACGCTCTTCACCAACACCCACAATCAAGGCCGAAACAATCGCCAGCGTCAGCGGGATTTTAATGGTAAAGGTCGACCCTTTCCCCTCGATCGATTTCATCTCGATCGATCCGCCAATCTGCTCAATATTGGATCGCACCACATCCATACCGACACCGCGTCCGGATACGGATGTAATTTTTTCGGCGGTGGAAAATCCGGCATGGAAAATATATTGCTGGATTTGCTGGGTCGACATGTTGGCCAGCTCGGCCTCGGTCGCCAACCCGTTCTGGACAATTTTACTCTTGATTTTATCCATCGGCAGGCCGCGGCCATCATCTGAAATTTCGATGATGATGTGGCCACCTTCATGATAGGAATTCAGCTTGACCTTACCGGTTTCCGGTTTGCCAGCGGCGCGACGCTGTTCCGGGTTTTCAATCCCGTGATCGGCGGCGTTGCGGACCATGTGGGTCAACGGATCCTTGATCATCTCCAGCACCTGGCGATCCAGTTCCGTTTCCTGACCCTGCATATCCAGGTCAATTTTCTTGCCCAATTCAGAGGAAATATCGCGAATAATACGCGGTAATTTCGCCCAGGCATTGCCCACAGGCTGCATCCGCGTTTTCATCACGCCTTCCTGCAACTCGGAGACGATATGATTCAGGCGCTGGAGAGACGACGACAACGTGCTGTCATCCTGCATTCGCGAAATTTGCAGGATCTGGTTTCGGGTCAGAACCAATTCGCTGACCATCGTCATCAATTCTTCCAACACGTCAACGCTGACGCGCAGTGTCTGTGCAGCCGCCCCACGCACTTCGCCATGCTCACCCGTGGCCGCGGCTTTATCGGCCGCTTGCGGCTGTACGTTCAGCACATGCGGCGTTTCAACCGGAGCTTCGGCAGCAATTTCAACTGGCGCTTCCGGTTTGGACACCCCCATGGCGCTGGCCGGAATGGGGACATAGTCATCAATCGATTCCATCCCCGCCGTCGGATCATCCGCGATAGGTTCCGGCATGGGTTCTGGTTCCACCGCCGCAACGATGGGAGTCGCATCATCACCAACAACGGCGGCGGCTTCCAGACGTGCGATCAGGACACTATCATCCCCCTCCGGCTCATTGCCGGTTTTTTCGATACCATCCAGAATGTCCTTAATGCGGTCCAACGCTTCCAGAATGAGGGAAATATTTTCTGGCGTAGCCGTCTTTTTCCCTTCACGGAACAGACCCAGCAGATCCTCTGCCTTGTGCGCCACTTTTTCCAAGCGCGGCAGGCCCAAAAATCCGCATGTGCCTTTAATCGTGTGCATAATACGGAAGATTTTTGACAGCAAGTCCATATTGCCCGGATCCTGCTCCAGCAGGACCACATCATTATCCAACGCGCCAATGCTTTCGTTGGTTTCGGTCAGGAATTCGTTAATTAAGTCATCCATGACGGGGTCCTCTGCATTGCCCTTTCAGCTGTCAAATTCTGCCAAAAGGCGGTCAATATCATCCTGGCTGACACCGCCTTGGTTAGGCAGGGCCGGGCCATTCAAAAGGCTGGGTTTTTCCTTGGCCGCATCGCCCTGGTCTTCATCACGCAAATGCGCGAAACGCTCGCCCAGCGTCTGCAACATATGGCTGACTTTCTGGTCGATGGTTTTCAGGGCGGTCACGACTTTTTTAATGCGTTGCCCGGTGATGTCCTGGAACGTGCAGGCCTCATAAATGCTGACAATATGGGCCTCAATCTTTTGCACCAACTCCGGGTCGCTGCCCTGAATCTCACCCATAATGGCCTCGCATGAATCCATGATGGATCCGGTGGCCTTCTCCGTGGTTTCGACAACAGCGTCCAGTTCATCCGTTGCCGTTGGGATATGGGTTTTCTGAATGGCGTTCGGCTGGGCCGCCTGCAATTCTGTGCGCATCGTTTCGATCGCGTCTTTCAGGCTGTTCAGTTCTTTGTTTACAACATCGAACGAAATGCCCTGCGGGCTTTGAATTTTCCCGATGACCGAATTGACGATGGTGACAACCTGATCGCGGCGATACAAGGTATCAGCCCCCCCTTTGATCTCTGCTTCCCCACTCATATCAGAAGCTCCCCAGAACGGCGGCGATTTTGCTTTTCAAAATTTCCGCACTGAACGGCTTGACGATATAGTTGTTTACCCCGGCCTGGCGCGCGGCAACCACGTTTTCAATTTTGCTTTCCGCTGTCACCATGATGAAGGGCAGTTTATCGTTGCCATTGGCCCGCACGGTTTTAAGAAGCTCCAACCCCGTCATCGGCTCCATGTTCCAGTCGGAGATGACCAGATCATAATTCTTATGCTTCATCATATCCAACGCCATGGTCCCGTCGGTGGCTTCATCAACATTTTTGAAACCAATCTGGGCCAAGAGGTTACGGATCACACGCAACATCGTTTTATAATCATCAACGATCAAAACTTGCATTTGCGCCGGATTAACAGTCATTGGTTACACCTCATTGTTACTTGTATTTATGTAAGTTTACTTAATCAAAAGGCCAGTATGGAAAGGCCCGATCACGCTGCCTGAATATCACGCAGGAAGGATTTAACTTCCCCGTCCATTTTTTCGGCTTGAACCGACAGCATCCGGGCCGCATCCAAGACTTCGCGCGTTGCCGCTGTGGTCGAATCCGTTCCGCCTTTGATGGAGAAGATTCCGCCGTTAATTTGTTCAACCCCTTGTGTCGCTGTATTCATGTTGGACACAATTTCCTGGGTTGCGGCCGCTTGTTCCTCAACCGCCGCGGCAATCGTGGCGGACGTTTCATCGACCTTGCCAATCGCTTCGCGTACGCTGAGCAGAACGTCGGCCACATTCACAGCGGTTTTCTGAACGCCGTCCAATTGCTGACGGATCTGTTCGGTTGCCTTTGCGGTTTGCGTGGCCAGGTTTTTCACCTCGTTCGCCACAACGGCGAAGCCTTTACCGGCTTCACCCGAACGGGCGGATTCAATGGTTGCGTTCAGGGCCAGCAGGTTAATTTGACCGGCAATATCCTCAATCAACGTTGCAATTGCACCCACGGCGCTGGACATATCCACCAATTCGCGCGAAGACGCATCGGCGGCTTCGGCCTTGGTCATGGCGTCCTGCACCATGTTGTTGGAGATTGCGATCTGACGGGAAATTTCCTGGACCGTTGCGGCCATTTCCTCGGCCGCGCTGGCCACAGATTGCACGTTGTGCGAAGCTTGTTCCGATGCAGACGCCACCTCGACCGACTGGCGGTTGGTTTCATCGGCAATTTTCGACATGCTTTCCGCCGTCTGTGACAACTGCGTTGATGCAGATGCCACCGTCGACACCGTTTGCGTCGCATTGATATCGAAAGATTGGATCAGTTCTTGAACGCGTTTTTGACGCTGTTCTTTCAATACCTGCTCGCGTTTTTCGGCATCAACCATATCGCGTTGCTTGATCAAAGACTCTTTAAAGAATTCCGCCGCACGGGCCACATCGCCAACTTCATCCTTGCGATCTGCCCCCTTCACCTCAACATCCAATTCGTTGTTGGCCAATTTTTTCAGAACATCGACAGATCGCGCCAACGGCTTAGCAATTCCTTGCGAAGACAAAAGATAGCCGAACAACATGCCAAACAACGTTGCCGCCGTTGACATGGAAATAATCACCATTTTCCCGGATTTAGCCGACTCTGTTGCCTCATTATTCTCTCGCTCGATACCGCTGCGGTAATCAACGGCCAACGCCTCAAGCGATTCTTCAATACTCATAGCGTTTTGTTCATTCTTCACGATCGAACTTTTCAGGTCCGTATCATCTTCCTTTTCATTTTTTGCATAAATTGAATTAGCCTCGGCCAACGTCACAGCAATTTGCGAACGGAACAGATCAACCCTCTTTTCCAAATCATCCAGCATCTTTATTTGATCTGCTGTTGCATTTTCACGAAGAACAACCATTCGTTCATCGTACACTTCATTAAATTCTTTCAACTTCACTTCTGCGGATCGGACGGTTTCAACATCATCCATCATCGGAATGGACATTTCCGAATACATCAAACCAGCCAACTCAATCGAAACACGGTTCACGGAACGAACGCGTGTCGTTTGATCCATCATCTGATTTGTATTTTCATCCAAACTGGATAGCCCGGAATAGGAAACAGCCCCCAAGGCCATCATGAAAATCAACAAACACGCAACCAGTGCCAAAATTTTAGTTTTGATTTTTCGGTCATTGAAGAATTTCATTTTTTTGCGTCCCATCACTGGCGTTGATCTGGCATTACAAGGGGGGCGGACCCATTCTGGACCGCTCTATCAAATGATGGTCGCAAAGCCGTGTTACAGAACGATGCCGGGTTTGTTACAGATTTGTTACAAACGCACAGAGCCGCGAGAGACCGGACAGAGCCCGAATCAGGGCAACCTGTGGATAATATTTCGTAAAATATTGAGCGGATTGATAAATCGCCTCACCACGGTGACGAGCCAGCGATTTTACGGAACCCCTAAAAACTATACTTAAGGGTATATAAGCTATCCTTAAGCGCTAAGTCTCTGATTCCAACGTTCATACTTTATATAAGGTTCATCAGATATGATGGGGGGAGTAACAATTTGAGTACCCGCGTATTTATTTTTTAGTGAGCGTGAGATTCAGAATGAAGACACCGACACACACTATTCTTATTGTCGATGATGACCCGTTGGTCCAACAAATACTTAAAGAACCCCTCCAATATCAAAATTATAATGTCCTGGTCGCCGGTGACATTGCCGAGATGGAGAAAATTCTGCACACGTGCCGACCCAGCCTGATTTTGCTGGATCACATGTTGCCCGGAGGGAATGGGATTGATGCCCTGCCCCATATCCGTGATTTGACCGACGCCCGCATCATCATGATCAGCAGCCGCGACGATCTGGCCTCGAAAATCAAGGCGCTGGAATCCGGTGCGGATGATTATTTGTGCAAACCGTTCCAGATTCATGAACTGTTTGCCCGGATCAAGGTGCAATTACGTCATCATAGCGAATTGTTCCAACGCGCGGCCGCCGCCACATCGCACAACAGCGACCGTATCCAGTTTGGTGACTGGGTCCTCGACCGAAGCCAGTTCCAGCTGTTTGACCGCGACAGCAAATCCGCAGGATTGACGATCAAGGAATTCCATTTGCTGGAAGCCTTGGTCTCCGCGCCGAACCGGGTTTTGACGCGGGAGCAGATTTTGGACAAGGTGCATAATGGTAATTTCAACGTAACCGACCGCGCGATTGATACACAAATTGCACGCATCCGTAAAAAACTGGGCGACCACCGCCCCGAATCGCGGATGATCCAATCTGTGCGTGTCCTGGGCTACAAATTCTCCTCCGATGGCATTTACGCCAACGAGGGCAGAAAGATGAGCGCCGCGGTTTAGTAATCGCGGGTCCAGAAGATGCCGCCACCGGCCTGTGCATCCTGACCCACGGAACTTTCGACCGATATGCTTGGCGTGACTTCGACTTCGATACTGGCGGCGCTTCCTGTGCCGCCAGTATCGTTTTCAACACGCAGATAGACACGGTCGGTCAAATATTTTCCAACACCCACGGTGGTCGCGCCATCATCATCACTTTCAACACTGATATCATCCAGGCCCGTCATCTCGCGCACCATCCCCACCGGATCAAACCCGCCGCCTTTGCCGGAAAAACGCTGCAATGTTTGTGTCAATTGCACCGCCTGAAACGCACTGATCCGGCTCATATCTTTACCGAACAAAATACGCGACATCACCTCATCCTCGGGCAAGGCTGGCACAGATACGAAATTGATTTTCGGCTCGCTCACCCGCCCGCTCAGCAGAACCGATGCCTTCACATCCCCGGTATCATGCGTGGCCTCAACATCCAGATAAGGGGATGGCGGTATAGCTCCCTGGAACCGTAAATTGGCACGCGCCAGTTCAAATCGCTTGCCAAATTCTTCGTACCGGCCACGAATAGATTCAAATGTTCCGTTCACCAAGGGTGCCGCCGCCGTACCCGTAACGTTCAGATCACCCCCGAATTCGGCATCCAGCCCCCAGCCCCGCACAAAAATACGATGCGGCGCGCGCAATTTGACATCCAGAGTAATTTTTGTCAGCAGCGGGTCCTGCGCCACGCTGCTCTCTGGTGTAACAATATTCAATTCCGGAATCTGGGTCTGAAATTTCTCCGGGATCGCGACGTTAAAATCATTCAGCGTGACCGTACCCGTAACATCATAACCGTCCGAACGTCCTTTCAGCGCCAAATCGGCATCCGCCGTGCCATCGGCCAGATTGCTCTTCACCAAACGCACCTGATCCAATTTGAGGGTCATCGCCGTAGCCGCCATATTCACAAAGTCAAAAACCCCATCGCCGGCAACGGTTCCGCCGTTGCCATCATTGGCAGAAAATGTTCGTAATTTGACCTTGGTTCGATCCAGATCAGCCGCGATATCAATGTCGCGCAGGGCAATATCATATTGATCGTAATCATACATACCCTTCTGGAACGTGACCGTTCCACGCGCATCCGGGGCGGCCAACGTACCCGTAATCGTCCCATCAACGCGCAAAACCCCCGCCAGCCGATGCCCCGGCGGTAAAACCAGCCCGGCCAGAGCGGTACTATCCAGATCAGCGTTCAGCGCTCCGTTTAACGGAGCCTGATCCGAGAGGGTGAAAGCGAACGGATAGAGCGAGACCACCAACGGAACAGACACCTGCGCCGACAGGGTTTGTATCGCCGGGCCAGTACCGCTGACATCCAGACGCCCCGCACCAGACTGATACCCTCCTTTGGCGCTCAGCCTGATCGCCGGCACATCCGTTGCAACCACAATATCACCGGATTGCGCCGTCATGCTCACCACCGGTTGATCCAGCGGCCCCGTAATATCAACCACCCCCGTCAGTGTCGTTTCCGCCAGCGTCACCGGCAGTGAAGCCGGGACATCCGCCATTTTAAAATCATTTGCCGCCGCCTTAAGGGCCGTGACCCGGTCAACAACATCCCCGGTCAATCGCACAGACGACGTTCCCATGGTGACGGTCATATCAATATCCCGCGCCGACGGGATCGGTTGATCCAGTGCGGACAGGTTCGCCCCACCGCTCACCTGCAAAGCCTGCGGCACGGTGCCGGAACCATCGATATTCAGCCGATAATGCCCTGCATCATCCTGCGCGATTTTGGCGGTCATGGATTGAATGGCAATCGTTTCGGATATTCTGGCACCATTCAAAACCACATCCATGGTCTGCGGCCAACGCTTCTGCAGATCCGCCAGCGCCGCTTTCACACGCAGGCGATCAATGTTGTATGTGTCATAGCGCGCACTGTTGATATCCGCATCCAGCGTCACAGCCTGCGTCGCGGCGGCCGTTGGCGCAAAGCTGGCGTTCAGTTTTACCTGCCCCGCAACATCAACCCCAATCAATGGCGCGTAAGTCGCAAGCGCCCCCACATCGGCGTGAATATCCCCGCTGATCAGCCCTGTCGATACATTGATTATGCCATTGCCGCCGGCCTTTAAATCCGGCCCATTCAACGTCAAACTGGAAATATGCAATTGCGACGCATCATAAGAAAAATCCAATGCCGCCTGTAGGTCCACGTCGTGATAACGCCCTGCCATCTTCACCATACCAGCGGGCGCGGATACAATATTGCGTGATGTGACCGTCAAATCCAGACGCGGCAACCCATTTTCAACCAAACGATCCATCACCAACGCCCCAGAGACATCAAGTGTCGGGTCATCGGATACACCACGCAGATGAACTTGCATGTCTGCGTGCCCTCCCTCGCCCGTCAGGGGCCGCAGATCGGAACTTTTTACCGCTAGGGTGAAATCAACATCGCCACCATCATGTAAATCGGCACGTCCCGCCCCCTCAACGGTATAGGACACCGACTCCACCCGAAGCGTTTCAAGATCGGCCCGCAGATTTTGTGTATCAACGATCCCTTTGACGCGCACGGCTTCGGGCATCCACGCAATCACCGTGTCATCCATCTGCGCAATTGCCGCCCTGAGATCAACGGCCAGACCGGACGACAGGTCCACCTTGATCGTCAGATCCGGTGCCAAAACCATAGCCGGCCCGACAACGCCTTCACGCAGATCCAGCCGCTTGATCCGCAGATGATCCAGCGACAGGCTGCGGAAATACAAATCCGGGATCGTGAACCCCGTTGCTTTTTCACCCTCTTCATCCCCTGACCCGGCGGGCAAGCGATGCACTGTCACAGACCCGGCATCAAAACTGGCCGCCGCATGGCGCGCGGCCAGGGGCAAAAGACCTATCCGTATCGTCATCCGGTCCGCGTCCGCAATCACACCGTTCGCGTCATCAACCCGCAACCCCGTCACGTTCAATCCGGTGATCGCGCTATAATACAATGCGTGATAGTCAACAACATACCCTGTTCCATCCAACGCCTGATTGATCTGCTTGCGCAGCATTGTTTGTCCGCCCGGCGTGCCCAGCCAGACAAAACCAACCGCAATCAGGACATGAACCAGCATGACAAACAACAGCAGGAAGGACATAACCTCCAGCACCGCATGGCCCGTTTTTTTCAAAATGGTTTTTACATGCATTTAAAACGCCTGCCCGATACTGATATAAATTTGAAAATTCGATTCCAGATCGTCTTTCTGCGTCAGCGGTACGGCAATATCAAACCGAATGGGGCCAAATCCGCTGTAATAACGGGCACCAACCCCCGCACCAACGGCCACATCATTCATCTTGGGCCACGCTTCATTTGCCACAGTGCCCGCATCCACAAAGGCCACCGCGCCCAAATTCGTCGTAAAGCGCTGGCGCATTTCGATGCTGCCCGTCACCATTGATCGGCCACCGACGGGGTCATCGTTGGAATCTTTCGGGCCAACCTCCTGATACCCATAACCGCGCACAGATCCACCGCCGCCGGCAAAAAAACGTTCTGTGGGGGGGATGTCAAAGGTTCCACTGCCTACAATACTGCCGATATTGGTGCGCAGGGCCAGAACGGACCATTTCTTTTCGTCCATCGCCCAATATGTACTGGCCCCAAATTCCAGTTTCAGGAACGGATCACTCACCCCCAGCACGTCGAAAAACGGCGTAACCGTTCCGGCAATCCGCCAACCCCGCGTCGGGTCCAGGGCGTCATTTCGATTATCAAAGGTCAAGCTGTTCGGCAGTGACACCAGACCATAGAGATCATCGCCATCCTTGCGATCATTATCCTCTGTAATCTGTGTCAGACCCAGCTTGACACCCGTTGACCCGCTCAGACGCTTGTTAAAAGTCCGATTGATGGACGCACCAACATCGATACCCAGCTCTTCATACGCATCGGTGTCCTGCCGCCGCACTTCAGTATTCAGGGACAGGCTCTGATCCTTGCGCAGGAAGAACGGCTTCAACACATCCGCGGACAGGCTTTGCTTCAAAGTCGACAGGCTGAGCGTCGTGGTCAGTTTTTCGGCAGCGCCAAAATAATTCCGATGTTCCCATCCGAATGTCGCGCCCAGACCCTCGTCCGTATAATAACTCAAACCCGCCTTCACCGTGCGGTGGGCCCGTTCGGACAGCCGGACATCAACCGCAACCATTCCGTTTTCATCCGGCGCAGCGGGCAGAACCGCTTCAGCCCGTGAAAACAACCCGGTTTCCATCAGCGCATTTTTCAGGCGCTCGATACGCGCCTCCCGGTAACAATCGCCCTCCTTCCACGGCACCAGCTTGTCGAGATAAGAGGTTTTAACGCTGTCTTGCCCGCTGAACGTCACACGGCCCAGCTTGGCTTCGGGCCCGACATCAACACGATACGTAACATCGGCCGTATACGTATCGGGGTTCAATACAACTTCGTTTTTCACATCCAGGGTGAAATAGCATTTATCCTTGGCGATGCGATCTTTGACGATCTCCTGCAAAACCAGAACAGAGGCGGCATCCAACGGTGTGCCGGGTTTCAGCGCATCATCCCCCATGACCGTAGAAAAATGCGGCGGGTTGGTTGTTAACGTCGCGATGGTATAGAGCGGACCCGCGGCAATATTATATGTTCCGGTAAAAGGACGTGCGGAATCGTCGGCATATTGGATCGTCGCGTCATAATATCCTTTTGCCCGCATGGCTTTTTGTAGATCGACCAGGATCATTTGTTCGCGATAGGCTTCACGGCGCTGATTGTCTGCGACATCATCGCCCAGCTCAAAATCACCACTCAGGCGATCATCAACGATTTTTTGCAAGTACGGGGCCAGCGCCGCATCAGACACCCCGTCCACCCCGGACAGGCTGTACGCCGTCCGCACATCCCCGCCGCCCCAGCATCCGGACAGAACCAGACACAACGGCATCAGCAAAACCAGCGGTGACGGCCCGGGCCAGATACGCATCGAAAATTCCAGTTTCAAAACCGCCAGCCTATCCGGCAGTCTATGGCCCTAACGGCATGATTGTTCATGGTTTTTATGATGCTGGCTTTATACCGCGATTCTGGGTTTTTGAACATATTGAAGACGGTCGCAAACGACGTAAACTGATCGGTTTAGCACCATAGCGGCCCTGCTGCGCCGCCACATTTTCGCCCTTTTGCAATTTATTTGCATATTGACCTGACGGCGGTGTAATTTGCCCTCCAATCGTACATGAATGCGAACCACAGGGAGGCGCCGCAGGATTCAAACTGCGGGCAGTCAAAAATTGAGCGTAGATCATAACAACAACGACAACCAGACCAACGACAGCACCGCAAACGAAGGTCACACCGCGCCGCCACTAACGCCGAAAAAGAAATCAACGTTCCGAAAATGGATGATCGGAACCGTTGCCGGGACCGCCATTGTTGGCACACCGGCGGGACTGTTCGGGTTGTATGAAGTTCACGAAAGCGATCTGCAATCCAAATATTTTAACGAAATCGCCAGCGGCAAGCGTTTTACGACCAAAATCACCGACCCGCTGATCTTCCCGCCGGCCAAGGGCCCGTTCGATGATCGCCGCGGATACAGCCATTTCGCCGCGTATGACCAGACACTGACCGCCCGTGGCAAATGGGAACGGTCGTTTATCGCACCGTGGTACGATCGCAACATTCATGGCATCCAGCTCAACCTGCTTGAGGATGAGAAGCAACAGGCCGGCGCAACCATCACCGACTATACCGGTGACACCATGTATCAGGCCCGATTCCCGCGCAATGTTTACAAGACATTCGACGATGTACCGAAAAAATTACTGAACGCCCTGCTGTTCGTTGAAAACGCCGAATTGCTGGCCGATCACCCGGACAAACAAAACCCCGCCGTTGAATGGGATCGTTTTGCCAAAGCCTCCTTCCATCAGGTTTTGAAAAAAATGGGCGTGGCCAGCGAATATCCCGGCGGGTCCACCGCCGCCGTGCAGAAGGAAAAATATAAATATTCCGGCGGCGGCCGCACCGAAAGCCCGATCGACAAATTGCAGCAAATGGCCAGCGCGACCGCGCGGGCCTATAAAGACGGCGTAGACACCACCGAAGTCCGCAAGGACATCGCGCTCGACTATATCAACTCAATCCCGCTGTCATCCTACCCGGGGCAAGGCGACGTTGAGGGGATTGGCGATGGTATCGCGTTGTGGTTTGGCCGCGATTTCGCGGAACTGAACCACTTGCTGACCAAAGATGAATCCACGATGGACGACGCCGAAATGGCCGAGGCCGGGCAAGCCTTCCGCGAAGCCTTCTATCTGGCTCTGTCGATCAAGAAACCGTCCGAATACTTGCTGCGCACTCGTGGCCGTGACGAACTGAACGCGCGGGTCGATAACCTCCTGCCCCGCCTGGCCCGCGAAGGGATTATTTCCGAACGGATGCGCGATGCTGCGCTGAATGCCAAACTGGAATTCAGCAAATCCGAAGATATCAAACGCAAAATGGCCGTCCCGCATAATAAGACGGAAATGTCTCTGCGGATTGAGATGATGAACGCACTTGGCGTCAAAACCGGGCTGTATGGTCTGGATCGCACCGACGCCTCGGCCATCACCACGGTCAACAAGGATGCATCCGAAGCCGTAACGCAATTCCTGCACGGCCTGAAAGACGTGGAAAATGTACGCGCCGCAGGATTGCTGGGCTACCCCATGCTGAAAGAAACCGGGTTGGAAGATATCACCTATTCTTTCACCCTGTATGAGGCTGGCGAGAAAGCCAACTATCTGCGCGTTCAGACGGACACCTACCAGGGTGCCCTGAACCTGAACGAAGGATCCAAGCTGCAATTGGGCTCGACCGCAAAATTGCGCACGCTTGTCACCTATCTGGAATGCATGGCCTATCTGCATGAACAATTGTCCGGCAAGGACGTGTTTGCACTGGAAGAAGCCAAGGATCAGTACAAAGACAATTTAAGCCGGTGGGCTATTGACTATCTGATCGCGGAGAAATCCAAGGATGAACCGAATTTGTCCCTGCGTGCCCTTTTGGACGCGTCGATGGAACGGCGTTATTCGGCCAACCCGGGTGAAACATTCTTCACCGGGGGCGGCATCCACCGCTTCAACAACTTCAAAAATGACGAAAATGGCCGCGTTCCAACGGTCCGCGAAACATTACAAAATTCGCACAACCTGCCGTCCGTTCGGATTATGCGCGACATCGTGAATTTCACGATGGAACATAAAATGGACGTTCCCGACGACATTTTTACCAATCCGGACAGCCCGCAACGCGCGCGTTACCTGGAACAATTCATCAACAAGGAAGGCAAGGTCTTCCTGTACCGCGCCTGGAATGCCCAGCGAGATAAATCGCGGGATGACATCTTCACAGATCTGGTCAACAAGCGCGACAACCGTGCCCAATACCAGATTGCCGCCCTCTACCGCATGATTTTCCCAGAGGGTAGCGTTGAACATATGGCCAACCGCCTGCACGAGATTGAATATCGTCAGGATAACCCGGACGCCAGTGATGACGCGGTGATCGAACATATGGTCGCCAAATCATCCGACGAAAAAGTCATGAAGAAGATGCAGGCGATGTACACCATGTACGACCCGGAACGCTTCGTGTACGAACCATGGAAACGCGATCCGCAAAGCAACAAATTCAACCTGAACGATCTGGCTTTTATCACCAAGGTTCACCCGCTGGATCTGTGGCTGGCCCACGAAAACACAAAGACGAATACGCCGTTGTCGTGGAGCGATGCCTACGCCGCCGCCACCGCCTCAAACGCAGAGGGCGAAACAGTGATGAAGGATATTTATTCATGGCTGTTGAAACCCCACAAAATGGAAGCCCAGAACAAACGTCTGCGCATCATTCTGGAAGAAGACGCCTTCAGCCATATTCACAAAATGTGGGCGAAAAACGGGTTTTCCTTTGAAAAGATGACACCGTCACTGGGCTCCGCCCTGGGCGATTCCGGCGACACGCCAGCGGCTCTGGCCGAATTTTCCGGCATCATCGTCAATGGCGGCATCCGTAAACCCAGCATCCGTTTCACCGACATGACACTGGCCCCGGATACAGAGGAACGCGAACGCGCCTACACCCGCAAGCCGGAAGAATCCGTGCGCGTCATGCCACAGGAGGTCGCAGACGTTGCACTGGAAACCATGCAACTGATCGTGCGTGACGGTACGGGTTTCCGCGCCGGGAAAGTTGTTCTGGATGATGGCCGCGTTCTGAACGTTGGTGGAAAAACCGGGACGGGCGACAACCGCGACAAATTCTTTACCGCAGGCGGCGGCATGACCTCTGCCGAGGTCAAGAACCGCACCGCCACCTTCGTCTTTGAAATCGACGACCCGGTATCGGGCAAACGCTTCTTTGGCTCTGTCCTGTTGTATGTTGACGGCCCGAACGCCGCCAAGCATAAGTTCACCAGCGCCGGACCGACCCAGGTGTTGAAAAACATCCTGGTGATGCTGAAACCGTTCCTGAACGAAGCCTGCGGCGTGACGGCCCCGGCACAGACGGCGGCCCTGGATCAAAAGAAAAACGCGCCCAAGGCCCCGGCACCGTAAATTCAACACGACCGGCCAACAACCGGGAGCGGTTCGCCTTATACATTTACACGCACCCGTGAACGTTTTATCGTTCACGGGTGTTGTTTTACGCGCAGGAAAGGTTGCCAACATTATGAATAATTTTCACAATATCCTGTTTGTTACCCTCGGAACCGACCATAAAGCCGAAGGCCTGAAACAAGCCATCAGCGTGGCCCGGAATAACAACGCCAAGCTGAAAATCCTGATTCTGGTCCCTGAAATGCCCGATGCCATGCCGGACTACCGCAAGCAACTGGATGATTTGATCCTGACCCACACGCGCAATCTTGTTGAAACCGCATCCGCCGCATTGCATGGACCACATACACCGCTCAACATCACCTATGATATTGAAGGCGGCAGCACCGCGGCCATTCGCATTATTCAACATGCGATAAAAGGCAAACACGATCTGATCATCAAGGACGCCGACGTACGGGACGGCAACGCCGGGTTCAAGGCCTTGGACATGGCCCTGTTGCGCAAATGCCCCTGCCCGGTCTGGCTGTGCCGTCCGATCCCGGATTCGCGCGAAAATATGAGCGTTGCCGTCGCCATTGATCCGGAAAGCCCGAACGCATCCGCCCACGCACTGTCGATCAGAATGCTGAAATTGGGGCGGGCCATGGCCGATACGTGCAATGGGACACTCAACATTATTTCATGCTGGGACCTGCCGTACGAGGCCGCCCTGCGCGATAGCGCGTTTTTAAGCCGGCCTGAAAATGAAATCGAACATCACATTCGCGCTCGCGCCGCCGAACATCGCGAAGCGTTGCAAGGTCTGCTGGACGAGGCCGGGCAAACGGATCGGCAGGTCGTGCATCACCTGCGCGGCATTCCGGAGGATGCCATTCCGTCCCTGATCCGCAACCATGGTATTGATGTCCTGATTATGGGCACCGTCGCCCGCGGTGGCATCGTCGGATTCATCATGGGCAACACGGCGGAAAATATCGTCCAAAACCTGACATGCTCCCTGTTGGCCCTAAAGCCGGATAATTTCGTTTCACCGGTGAAAATCGGGTAAATCAAAAGATAAACTTTGTTTTTTCATAAGTTTTGCATCGCATCACACTTGTATTTTGACAAATACAAGGGGCTGCGGCACCGTCCCCATCCTTATTCATAATTGACACTTTTAACAGGGGACAACCATGTCATCACTCAACGTAAGCGTAATGACGAAATTTCTGAAAGCAGCCACACTGGGCACCGCATTGGCCGTTGCTGGCGGTTGCGCCGCTGTGGGCGTTGGCGTACCGGGCGGTGGCGATAGCGTGAACACCGACCTGTTCAAGGACGAGAAAGATTTTCTGACTCGCATGGACAAACTGAAATCCGTGACCGGCACCGACAAAGTCGTGACCAAAACCGAAGTTCTGAACATTTTGGGCGTGAAGGCGAAAAAACTGCGCAACATGGACCGTTCGGAAATTCGTGGCGCATTGGAAGGCACTGGTCCGAACGCGATGCCGTTGGTGAAATCCACCCTGACCGCTGATGTTCTGAAATGCCTGCAAGGGTCCAGCTTCCAGTATGCGGATGATAACGGCAAATATGCCTTTAACAACCCGATCCGTTGGCAGAAAGAAACCAAGGGCTTCAACTACAACGTCCAGATGATCTTCAACACCTGCTCTGGCAAAGAGCCGGTTGTTGACACCGTTCTGGACAGCGGTGGCCCGACCTACAGCAAACGCAAGAAAACCGTGTTTGACCTGATTAACTCGGACAGCTTCTCTCTGCCGGGTATGTAAGATTTTCATACAAAAACCCCGTCCGGTTTGCGCCGGACGGGGTTTTTTATTGGTTACAAAATCCTACAGACCGAACTGATACCGCGCCAGAAAACCGATGATATGATCATCAACATTGTCTTCTTCTGTATTCTTCCACCCAGCCTCCAGTGTCAGGCCATTTTGGAAATCATATCCGGCGGACACCTGGGTCAAATGATCGTCAATATCATCCGCACCGGATACATCAATATTTCGCATGGTATGCGCCAACGTCAGGTTCCAGCGTTCATCCATAATCACCTTTGCACTGCCGCTCAGATAATCGCGATCCTCGCCATCCACGCCACCAAAATTCTGAATGTCGGTATATTCGGTAAACAGATCCAGATCGACGCGATCACTCATGCCAATACGATGCCCCAGCGTGGCCACCCAGCCGGATTCATCGGCACCGCCTGTGGCGTGATCGGCATCGCCTTCGCCCAGAAAGCGATAGCCCAGCTTATAATAAAGCCCGTCCACACCGGCGACATTGTCACCATCCAGCCCGGCAACAAAGGAGGAGAAATCTTCCGTATTTGACGCGCCGCCATCTTCTTTTTCCACCGTGCCGCGTCCACGAATGATGGACTGGCTCAAAACGGTTGTATCGGCGAAAAACGTCGATCCTGCTAATGTATGCGTACCCATCGTTTCGGTTTCAAACGCATGCGCCACGCCAAAGCCGATTTTTTCGGTGATTTCGTAATCCTCGGCAAAATCTTCGCCCCAGATTCCACGGCCCCATTCCCAGCCGAAACCAAAAGCGGGATTAAATTTCCCGGCAAACACATGCCACGGCCCATGGATAAAATTCAGTTTTATTTCCTCGGCATAGATTCCTTCATCTTCAAAAAATAAATCATCGCCCGGTTCGGGGTCACGCACGGGCTCCAGCACGAACGTTCCATCAATATAGAACCGATCATTCAGGGTCAGCGTCGGCGCAACCTCGGTGCGAAAGAACATATTGGTGCGGTGGTTATCATCATTCGATGAATCCACACCGCTTTCGCTTTGCAATTCCATCAGCACATCGGCACTGAGGCTCTAGGCCTGCGCACCGGAACCGCACAGGGCGCCAGCGAATAAAATAGAATAAAAACAATACGATAACTTCATGCCGGATCCCTTATGGCGGTTTTAGTTCTTGCTTATAAATTTAGCCTATGCTAAATATTGAACATAGCCCTAAATTCTATAAGGAGCGACAACAAATGTCACGACCCTCTATGCCGATTTTTTCATTCCGCCCTGCTGCTTTATCACTGCTCGTGCTGGCGCTTGTGTTACCCCATGGGGCCCGAGCGGCGGATCAGGAAAAAATCAAGGCCGTGACCACCTTCACCGTTATTGCTGACATTGCCCGCAATGTCGCGGGCGATGCCGCCATCGTTGAATCCATCACCAAGCCCGGCGCCGAAATTCACGATTACCAACCCACCCCGCAAGACATTATCCGCGCCCAAGGGGCCGATATTTTATTGTGGAACGGTATGAATCTGGAACGCTGGTTCGAACGGTTCCTGCAAGATGTGAAAGACGTGCCCAGCGTCGTCGTCTCCGACGGGGTTGAACCTATTTCGATTTACGAAGGCCCCTATACCGGAAAACCCAACCCACACGCATGGATGTCGACGGAAAACGCCATTTTATATGTCGACAATATCCGCAAAGCGTTTATCGCCGCAGATCCGGCCAATGCCGATATTTATAACAAAAACGCCCGCGCATACACCGACCAGATCCGTGTCATCAAGGCCGATTTGACCCCGATGCTGGAGAATATTCCCAAAGACCAACGTTATCTGGTCACCAGCGAAGGGGCGTTCAGCTACCTCGCTCGCGATCTCAAGATGAAAGAAGTTTATCTGTGGCCGATCAACGCCGATCAGCAGGGCACCCCGCAACAGGTGCGCGCCGTCATTGACCGCGTGCGTGAAAAAAATATCCCGGTCGTGTTCAGTGAAAGTACAATATCGGACCGCCCGGCAAAGCAGGTCGCATCGGAAACAGGCGCGGCCTATGGTGGCGTTCTCTATGTCGATTCACTCAGCACAGAAGACGGCCCGGTCCCGACGTATCTGGACTTGCTGAAGGTCACCACCCGGACCATCGCCGAAGGGTTTCAAGCGGCCATGAAGAAAACAGCGGAGAAAAAATAATGAACGACGCCACCATTCACCTGCACAATGTCGGCGTGACATACCCGAACGGGCACAGCGCCCTGCATGACGTCAATGTCACGCTGCATTCCGGGGTGATTTGCGGCCTGGTCGGGGTGAATGGGGCGGGGAAATCGACGCTGTTCAAAACCATGATGGGGTTTATCACCCCCACCACGGGCACGGTGACCATTGCCGGGCAAAGCGTGAAGCAGGCCTTGCGCCGAAATATGGTCGCCTATGTCCCGCAGACGGAGGAAGTGGACTGGAACTTCCCCGTGCTGGTCGAAGATGTGGTGATGATGGGGCGGTACGGCCATATGGGTTTCCTGCGCACCCCGAAACAACCCGACCGTGACGCGGTGGACAGCGCTCTGAAACGCGTCGGTATGTTTGATTACAAAAAACGCCAGATTGGTGAGCTGAGCGGTGGCCAGAAAAAACGTATTTTCGTCGCCCGTGCGCTGGCCCAGGGTGGGTCGATCATCCTGCTGGATGAACCCTTCACCGGCGTTGATATTAAAACCGAAGCCTCCCTGATCGAATTATTCCGGTCACTGGCCGCCGAAGGGCGGATGATTCTGGTCTCTACCCACAATCTGGGCAGTGTGCCGAGTTTTTGTGACGAGGTCATTTTGATCAATCGCACGGTCGTCGCCTATGGCCCGGTGGAAACCACCTTTACCGAAGCCAATTTGACCAAAGTCTTTGGCGGTATGTTGCGCCACCTGCAACTGGCGGGTCGCGATCTGCATGATGACGAAGATTCACGGTGTGTCACGGTGTTGACCGATGATGAACGCCCGCTGGTTCTGTACGGAGAACAAGGCGGTGAGCGGATCGTGAAAACAGGACGCGATAAGCCATGATCGACCTGCTGCTCGAACCCTTTACCTATATGTATATGGTGAAAGCCATCGGCGTCAGCGCCCTGGTTGGATGCGTTTGCGCGTTCTTGTCATCGTACCTGATGCTCAAGGGCTGGTCCCTGATGGGGGATGCGCTGGCGCATTCCATCGTGCCCGGTGTGGCGCTGGCCTATCTTCTGGCTTTGCCTTACGCTGTCGGCGCGTTTTTTGCGGGGCTTCTGGCCGCGGGCAGCATGGCGCTGGTGCGGCAGAAAACAAAATTGCGCGAAGACACGATTATCGGGCTGATCTTCACCACATTTTTTGCCGTTGGCCTGTTGCTGGTGTCCATTAACCCGATGGCGGTGAATATTCAATCCATCGTTTTGGGCAATATTCTGGCCATTTCCGATTCCGACGTGATGCAAGTGGTGATTATTTCCGTGATCTGCCTGATTGCGCTGACCTTAAAATGGCGGGATTTGATGGCGGTGTTTTTTGATGAAAAGCACGCCCAATCCATCGGCCTGCATGTCATGCCGTTGAAAATCCTGTTCTTCACCTTGCTCAGCGCCGCGACCGTGGCTGCGTTGCAAACCGTGGGCGCATGCCTGGTCATCGCCATGGTGGTTACGCCGGGGGCAACGGCGTATCTGTTGACCGACCGTTTTGGCCGCTTGATTGCCATTGCCATGGTCATTGGCACGCTGACCAGCGCCATGGGGGCCTATGCCAGCTATTACCTGAACGCCAATCCGGGCGGGTTAATTGTGTGTTTGCAAACCATCCTGTTTTTCGGCGCATTCCTGTTTTCGCCGAAATACGGGCTGGTGCCACGCAAACGCGCGATGCGTAACACCGCAATGGGGGTATAGGACATGGACACGCTGTACTCATTTCTGATCGAACCGCTGTCGCATGATTTTATGCAGCGCGCGCTCATCATCTCCACCATGATCGGGGTGGTGTGTTCGGTTTTTTCCTGCTTCCTCGTCCTCAAGGGCTGGTCCCTGATGGGGGATGCGGTGTCGCATGCCGTCCTGCCGGGCATTGCCATTGCTTATGTCGCTGGTATCCCCATGGCCATCGGCGCGTTTGCCGCAGGCCTGCTCTGCGCCATCGGCACGGGGTATTTAAAGAACAACAGCCGGGTGAAAGAAGACGCCGTGATGGGCATTTTGTTTTCCGGCATGTTTGCGCTTGGGCTGGTCCTGCTGACCAAAATTGAAACCGACGTGCATTTGCTGCACATCCTGTTCGGCAACGTATTGGGCATTTCCACCCGCGATATGGTCGAAGCCGGAACCATTGCCGCCATCGTGACCGCCATTATGGCGGTAAAGCGTCGCGACTTGATGCTCTATTGCTTTGACCCCGCGCATGCCGCCGTTCTGGGCCTGCCGATCAAATTGCTGCATTTCGGCCTGCTCACCCTGCTGGCCCTGACCATCGTTTCGGCATTGAAGGCGGCGGGGATTATTCTGGTTGTCGCCATGTTGATTGCGCCGGGGGCCATCGGTTTTCTGACCACCCGGTCATTTGACCGCATGATGATGGTGGCCGTTGGTGTTTCGGTCTTTTCCTGTCTGGCCGGAACGATTATAAGTTTCCACATCGATGCGGCGACGGCCCCATTGATTGTTGTTATTCAATCCCTGTTCTTTCTGGGGGCTTTGGTGTGGTCCACCACACGCCGCACAACGGTAAAGGCAAACGCATGACACCCAAGAAGAAAAAACTGGTTCTGGCCGACCCGCAAACCCAATCGCAATGGTTTTCCCGCGTGCGCGAAGCGCACCAGACCGAAACCACCGAAGATTATGTGGAACTGATCGCCGATCTGATCGATGCGCAACAAGAAGCACGCCTGAGCGATTTATCCGCCCGGCTGGGCGTGTCCCACGCCACGGCCAGCAAGGTCATCTCTCGCCTGAAAGACGAAGGATACGTGGACAGCGAACCCTATCGCTCCATCTTTCTGACCGACAAGGGCCGTACATTGGCGCAAAAATGCAAGGAACGGCACGAAATCGTTCTGGCCTTCCTGATCCGGCTGGGCGTGCCGCCAGATACGGCCGAATTTGATGCCGAGGGCATCGAGCACCATATCAGCGCCGAAACGCTGGACATTTTCCGCCGCTTCAAGGGGTAAGCCCCCTTTTCCACCGCCCGCGCCTGTGCTAGTCATACACCATAATAAACACGCACAATGACGGTGAGCGGACCATGACGATCGAACAAGCGCTGGAAGCAGTTTACGCCTCTCTCGACAACGATAACGAAAACATTGATGAATGCATTGATGCGTTGAAATCCGCCCTGAAAACCAATGGCGCGGCCAGCATCACCGTCGACCCGACCCGCCTGCCGCAAAATAACCGTCAGGGCCGCAAAATGATGCAATCGTATTTCAAACGCCGCGGCGTTACGGTTGTTTTTGCATAAAAATCAAAAGATTAGCCGATATATACAGATCCTTGAGCCGACACCTATATAATTGAAGGGCCATCCTTTGGTAGTATGACCCCGCAATGACATGGGATCGGGTTTATGAGTGGTATTGAATTCTTCGGCATCGCCTGGGACATCTGGCTGATTTACGGCCTGATCATCGGGGTTTTTGTGGCGTTCCTGATGGAACGGATGCCGCCCGACATTATCGCGCTTGGCGCGCTGGCCATCCTGATCCTGACTGGCATCCTGACCACCAAAGACGCGTTGAGCGTGTTCAGCAACCCGGCCCCCATCACCATCGGTGCCATGTTCATTATTTCCGCCGCGCTGGAGCGCACGGGGTGCGTTGAATATCTGGGACGCAGTATCAACCGCTTTGCGGGCAAGGGACAGTTAGGCCTGATTTTGGCCGTCACGCCTGTGGCGCTGGTCATCTCGGCCTTCATGAACAACACGCCCGTTGTTGTGGTTTTGACCCCCGTGCTGATCGCACTGGCCCGCAAGATGGATATTGCGTCCTCCAAGGTTTTGATCCCCTTGTCTTATGCCGCCATTCTGGGCGGGACCACAACGTTGATCGGCACCTCCACCAACTTGCTGGTCAGCGGGATCGCCGAGAATAGCGGCGCGGCCCGTTTTTCCATGTTTGAAATCACGGCCCCCGGCCTGATTCTGGCCGCTGTCGGCACGTTATTTATGGTGTTAATTGGCCGCCATTTGCTGCCCGCGCGGCAATCGCTATCCAGCATGATCGGCGGCGGTACGGGTAAAAAATATATCGCCCAGTTGCTGGTCCCGCATAACTCGGCCCTGATCGGACAGAAACTGACCAGTTCGATGCTGAACAAGGGTGAGGACACACATATTCTGGACGTGATCCGCCACGGCGATTCCATGAAGGATCATCTGGACGAATTGTTGCTGAAAGCCGGCGACCGCATCGTCATGGAAACCAACGCCGGAGAAATTCTGGGCATCAAGGAATCCGGCGCGGTCGAATTCGACACCAGCACGATCAGCGATTTCGAACCGGTCAGCGCGTCCCAAAACGTCGTGGTCGAGGGGATCGTGGGCAACAACTCACCCCTGATTGGTAAAATGGTATCCGCGCTACGCTTCCGCCGCAATTATGGCGTTTACGTCGTCGGCGTGCATCAGGCTGAACACCGCACCGCCATCGGCGGCCCGAAACGCCAGCAATTGCAAATGGGCGACGCCCTGTTGCTGGAAGGTCCGATCCAGGGCATGACACAGTTGTTCGAGGATAGCGGCCTGGTCAATTTGACGGTGCAGGAAGAACAACCGATGCGCCGGAACAAGGCGCCACTGGCCGTGCTGACCCTGATCGCCGTGGTCGGGCTGGCCGCTTTGGATGTCATGCCCATTGCGGCACTGGCGATTATCGGCGCGTTTTTTGTCGCGGTCACACGTTGTATCGAACCGCGCGATATTTATAAAACCATCGACTGGTCTATCCTGTTCCTGATTTTTGGCATGCTGGGATTGTCATTAGGCATGGAACGCACGGGCGCGGCGGCACTGGTGGTGGATCAAGTGGTCCAGTTGGCCGAAACGCTGGGCGGGCCGCTGATGATTCTGGCGGTGTTTTATATCCTGACATCCGTGCTGACCGAAATTGTCAGCAACAACGCCGTGGCCGCCTTGTTGGCACCGATTGCAATTGGTGTGGCCACATCACTGGGGTTGGACCCCAAGCCGTTCCTGGTCGCCGTCATGTTCGCGGCCAGCGCCAGTTTTGCCACGCCGATCGGGTATCAGACCAACACATTCGTCTATGGGGCCGGCGGGTACAAGTTTAAGGATTTTCTGGTCGTCGGGATACCGATGAACCTGATCATGTTCGCGGTATCGATGGTTGTGATCCCGAAATTCTGGCCCTTCTAACGATCAGGCCTCCAGCATTTCATCCCGGGTGATCCAGAACACTTCACCCTGGCTATCCTCTGTATCCAGCCAGAGGAAGGGAAGGTTGGCATACTCATCATCAATGATGTGACGCCCCGTGCCGATTTCACACAGCAGCCCACCATCATCGCTCAGGTAATCCGGTGCCTCGGCCAGAATACGGCGGACAATATCCATCCCGTCCCCGCCACCATCCAGTGCCATGCTTGGTTCCGCCCGATATTCCGGCGGCAACACAGCCATTTCATCAGGGTCGACATAAGGCGGGTTGGTGATGATCAAATCGTATGTTTTGCCCTTCAGCGGCGCAAACAAATCGCCCTGATACAGATTCACGCGATCCCCCAGCTCCAGCGTTTTCACGTTCAGTTCCGCCACCGCCAGCGCATCCTTGGACAGATCCACCGCATCTACCGTTGCATTCGGGAACAAATGTGCGGCCAGAATGGCCAGACACCCGGACCCCGTGCACAAATCCAGCACCGATGTAATCTCCCACGGATCGGAAATACCGATAAAACCATCCTCGGCGCACAAAATTTCACCGATATAGGATCGCGGAACAATCACCCGTTCATCGACATAAAACGGAATACCTTGAATATAGGCCCGGTTGAGCAAATAGGACGCTGGCTTGCGCGTGGTAATGCGGGCATTGATCAGGCTGATCATCTTTTCCCGCTCGGCCCCGATCAATCGCGCATCCAGATAGGGTTCCAATTGATCCACGGGCAGATGCAACCCCTCCAACACCATAAAAACCGCTTCGTCATAGGCATTGGTCGTCCCGTGACCGAAGACCACATTGGCTTCAATCATGCGGCTGACGCCATAGCGAATAAAATCGCGCACAGTCAAAAGATCATCCAGAGCGGTCGAAGAGGGTTGCGGCACGGTTTTCGGGTTCCTGTGTTATGGGGGATTTAAAACCACACCCCTTGTACCATTCTCCGCCCTGTCCTGTCACCCGCGCCCTGCACCCCCCCTCAGCGCCCGCCGGGCTGATTATACGGCGCATAAAACGTCCACAACGCGCGCAATTTTATACCCCTCCGCCGGAGGTTTGACCCCGCGCACCCGTTTTTGCAGATACTGCCCCAGGACAAAAGGGTCATAGGATTCGGGCATCCCCGTGGGGCCGCGTGCGTCATCATCCACCACCAGATCATTGGATACGGGCACCCAATCCGGTTCATCCGCGATCAGGGAATCCATGGAAATGCCCAATGTGGTGCGCAGGCGGACAAACCCCTCCACCGGGACGCGGTCCGATCCCGCCTCATATTTCTGCACCTGCTGGTACGACACGCCCAGAATATCGGCCAGATCCCGTTGGGACAGCCCCACCACCTGCCGCAGCAGGCGCAGATTTTCGCCAATTTTTTCATTTATATTCAATTCCTTACGATTATCCTTGGCCATACCCGCCCCATCCTTTAAAATTATAAAAGTTGCAATCAACTTTTATAAAAGTAACCCCGGGCACCGCCCTTGGTCAAGACCAAAAACAATTTTTGCGTGTATCTTTGATTCATGGCACCACAATCAGACATCGACACTGAAACAGATTCCGATTTCATCGCGCGTATTGCACGCCTGGTCACCCGCGCCGGGGGCCAGAACGCACTGGCGCGCGCAACCGGATTATCGCTGGGCGCTATTCAACGCTATCTGAAGGGGGGCGAACCCACACGCGGCGCGCTGATCCGTCTGGCCACGGCGGGCAATGTGTCGCTCGACTGGCTGGTCTATGGCGGGATGGATGAACAATCATCACCCGCGCATAATCCCGTTCCGGTTTATGGCTTTGCCGAATGCGGATTACAGGGGTGGTACAATCCCGTGCGGTATAAAATCAACGCGACATTGGACTGGCCAGACCCGGAACTCTACGCCGTGGTCGCCAGCGGGTTGAGCATGGTGCCAGAGGGGATTCACCCCGGCCATATCTGCATCATCTCCCCCAACACGCGGGCGCATACGGGTGATGCGGTGTTGATCCGCCGCAATGACGGCGCATCCACCATCAAACGTCTGGTGCGCGAAGATGATACATGGGTGCATGTGCAGGGATGGCTGGACCCGGAAAAAGAAAACGCACCACAAATCCCCTACACCGATCAAATCAAGCGCAGCGTGATCGAACAGTTGGCCCCGGTGATTTTTATCAAGCGGCGCGCGTAAAGAACAATCCGTCCAGCATCGGCAAAACATCGTCCGACGCGGCGGCAAAATCCGGGTTTCTAAACCCGCGATCCGCGTGGCCGTAGGTTAAGGGATGGCCGGATTGATCCACCACATTCCCACCCGCGGCCAGCAAAATGGCATGCCCGGCCGCGCTGTCCCATTCCGATGTTTCCCCTGCGCGGATGTACAAATCCGCCTTGCCAAAGGCGATGGCGCAGAATTTTAATGCGGAACTGCGCTTCAGAAGTTTTTCAACCTTCAGCGATTCCAGATAACCATTCAAGCGATCCACATCACCATGATGCCGTGTGGTCATCACGGTCAACCCGTTGCGCGGCGCACGGCGGCAGGCAATGTCCTTTTCCTGATCATCATCCACCATGTAACGCAGCGCCGTTTCCGCGCCATACCCGGCGAACAATTCCCCAACCACCGGCGCATAAATCACGCCCAACGCCGGAACGCCGTTTTCGATGAGGGCAATATTGACGCAATATTCGCCACTGCCGCTGATAAAGCCCTTGGTCCCATCCAGCGGATCGACCAGCCAGAAACGCGTCACACCCGCCAGATCGGGAATACGCCCCGCCGCCACCGATTCCTCGGCCACAACGGGAACCGACTCATCAATATCGGCCAGCGCCTTGATAATAATTTCTTCCGCCGCATGATCGGCCAGCGTCACAGGTGATCCATCGGCCTTGATCATCGTTTCGGGCACACCGGATTCGTCGAAATAATTCAGCGTTTCATCCCCCGCCGCAATGGCCGCGCGGCGGACCATATTGCACAGGGCCCCATAATAAGCCGGGTCGAATAGTTTATTCATGAATGCTTACGCCTTTTCATTTTTTGTTTTTGCAATCACGTAATCGACGATCATGCGCACACAATGGTCGATATCGTGGGCTTGCGTATCCACGATCATGTCCGGGTTTTCCGGTTCTTCGTAGGGGGAGTCGATGCCGGTAAAATCGGCAATCTGCCCAATGCGGGCCTTTTTATACAAACCTTTGGGATCGCGCAATTCGCATGTTGCCAAATCGGCACGGACGTAAATTTCATGAAAAACCCCCGCCGGAACAAACCCGCGCGCCCGGTCACGATCGGCACGGAAGGGAGAGATAAACGCGCTTAAAACCACCAACCCCGCATCGGCCATCAACCCGGCCACGGCGGCGACACGGCGGTTATTTTCACTGCGATCCACGGGGCTGAACCCCAGATCGGCGGTCAGACCGCTGCGCACATTGTCGCCATCCAGAACATAGGTTGCAAAGCCACGATCGAACAACGCCCGCTCCACCCGCATGGCCAGCGTCGATTTTCCCGCGCCCGAAAGGCCCGTCAGCCAGAACACTGCGCCGCGATGCCCCATGCGGGCCGTCCGCTCCGCCGCACCCACAAGCCCATGCACCGCATGCAAATTCGCCGCCCCACCAGACGGACGCGCCCGTTGATCCAGATAACCGGACAGATCAATTCCGCCCCCGGCCACCAGATCGGGCCCATCATACAGGCACAGACGTGACAGGATCGCCCCGTCATGCCCGGAATCCAGAACCATCATGCCCTGCGCGCGCAAGGTCATATCCACCACCGCATGACGCGGGGCGGATGGAGCATGATAATGCGGGGTTAAATCATCGGCGGTGACCACGCGCTCAATCGCCTGCACACTGGTCACCAATTCGCGCGTGCCGACACGCACGGTATAGACATCACCGGGCCGTACATCCGCATCACCCAGCCACACCAGGCGCGCCCGAAAAACATTGCTGAGAAACGGGGCGTGGTCCAGATGGCTGATCACATGCCCACGCTCGACGAACACACGGTCGGACAAAACCAACCCAACGACATCCCCAGCATGGGCCGCGATGCGCTCTTCATCTTCCGGCCAGACCACAATCTTCTCAATCGCGGTTGTTTCGTTGAGAGGCGAGAGCAAAACGCGATCACCAGCCCGCACAACGCCGCAATCAACCCGCCCGACAATCACACGCTGGCCATCACGACGGTCAATATCCTGAACGATAAAGCGCAAGGGGCCATCATGCCGCGCGGGCGGAACCGTCAAATGTCCCAGCGCCTCCACAATCGTGGGACCGTCATACCACCCCATCTCGTCGCCACGAGAGTACAACATCACCCCATGACGCGCGGCCACCGGAACAATAACTTGCACCGCCAGATCCAGCCCCGCCAGAAGGTCACGCATATCCGCCGCAATCCGGTCAAACACAGCGGACGCATAATCAACCGCGTCCATTTTATTGACCGCGACGATCACATGGCGCACGCCCATCAGCTGGATCAGCAATGCATGGCGGCGCGTTTGGTCGCACACCCCTTCGGCCGCATCCACAACCAGAATGGCCGCATCGGCATCGCTGGCCCCGGTCACCATATTGCGCAGGAATTCGCGGTGCCCCGGCGCATCAATTAAAATGTACGATTGGCCATTCGCCTTGAGAATCCGGCGCGTAATATCGATGGTCACTGCCTGATCCCGTTCCGCCTGAAACGCATCCAGCAGATAGGCCCATTCAAAATCATCATTCGCGCGCACCGTTGATGCCGCCCGGGCCGCATCAACCGCCCCATCGGGCAAACACCCGCAATCATGCAACAGGCGCGCCAGCAACGTGGATTTACCATGATCCACATGCCCAACCATAACGATGCGCAAAGGGGCATGGGTCACATGTACCCCCGCGTACGCAGAAGCTCGAAAGAATTTTCCGTTTCACTATCCATCGACCGGCCGGCGCGTTCCGATGTGCGGATTTGATCCAGTTCGCGGATAATATCATCAATGCTGGCGGCATCGCTGCGCACCGGATGGGTAATGTTTTTTTCACCCAATGACCGATAACGCATTCCATCCCGCGCCAGATAAAGCGGCACAAACGGGATATTTTCCCGTTGCGTATAACGCCATATATCGGCCTCGGTCCAGTTCAGTAAGGGATGAATCCGCACATGGCCACCATCGGGGACCACGGGACGGTAACACTCCCACAATTCCGGCGGCTGTTCGCGCACATCCCATGCACCGAAGGAATCGCGCGGGGAAAAAACCCGTTCCTTGGCCCGTAACGCCTGTTCATCCCGGCGGATGCCGACAATGACGCCGCGCAATTGTTCCTGTGCGATAAAATTTTTTAAACCCACGCTCTTGCGCTGCGCCGCGCGGGTCGCGGGGGGAAGGCTTGCATCCATTTCGGATTCCGGCGGGCACGGCACAGTGATATAGGGCAAATTCCAATCGCGCACCAAACGGTCACGGAATTCATAAACCTCGGCCAGCTCCTGCCCGGTGTCCAGCAACGCAAGCGGAAACGGCACCCGCCCGAAAAATGCTTTGCGCACCATCCACAGCAAGGCCGTTGAATCCTTGCCCATCGACCAGAGCATGCACAGCGGCCCCACCTGCGCCACCGCTTCGCGCAGAATGTACAACGTTTGGTTTTCAAGCTGGGTTAAATGGTCCTGCTCCATAGGACCAAAACCTTAACCGATTTGCCCCACCCGGAACAGGGCGGGGAACGGGACACGCTGTATTGCTGCATTGCATTGGATCGATTTAATGATTAATCTTTCGCCACAGATTGCACCTGTCCCGGGACATTTTTCCTTGCTTGAGACCGTGTAATCTGGAACAGTATTTCCAGAATATTGAAATCTCCTTGCGCAACCTCGAAACCAAGATGGCCCGCAACTGATGGATAAAGCCGCCGCCGCACAATTGCTCCCCCCTGTCGGCCTGATCGCCCAGCACGCCGGGGCGATCATCATGCATTATTATGCGAATATGGATGAAGCGGCGCTGAAACTGGAGATGAAGGACGACAATTCCCCGGTCACCGCCGCCGACAAGGCCGCCAGCGACTATATCGTCCAGGCGCTGACCGAGCTGACCCCGACGATTCCGGTCGTATCCGAAGAAAACGACACCGACCCCAGCACCGCCAGCGGGGCCCCCTACTGGGTCGTTGACCCGCTGGATGGGACCAAGGAATTTCTGGCCCGCACGGGCGGTTTCTGCGTCAAGATTGCCCTGATCACGGAGGGACGCCCGGTCATTGGTGTGGTCTACAGCCCGGTGCAGGACGTCCTCTATATGGGAGCCGCCGGTCTGCCCGCAATGCGCCAGATCGGGTCAGGCGCGGTCCACACGATCCAGACCCGCCCCGCCACCCCCGCAGAAGAAGCCGGAACCCTGCGCGTCCTGTTCAACCAGACCCATGCCGACCCGGCCCTGTATGACGCCACCCGGGAACGGCTGGCCGACATCCTGCGCCTGCCGGAAACCCCGGCAATCCGCCCCGGACTGCCCCGTAATCTGCAGGTGGCACAGGGCACAGCCGATCTGCATGTTGGCACGGGCCGGGACGAAACACTGGAAAAAGGGGGCGGATATCAATGGGATATTGCCGCAGATCTGGTGATTTTACAGGCCGCAGGCGGAAATATGCAGCGGCTCAAAGACGGGGGCGATGTTGTATTCGCCGCCCCGCGGGACCGCCTGCCCTCCTATATCGCCTATGGTGACGCGGCCCTGCGCTACCGCCTGACCTTCGACTGACCCCCACAGATATCCACCGGCCCTTGCGGATAAAACGGCCCTCCCCCCCCCTTTTGGATTGATCCACAGGGGCGCATTTGCTTAAGTGAAGCCATTCCAGATTAAAAATTGCACCACTTAATTAAGACACGCGAAAGGTCATTCCCATGGTCGACAAGAACACCGCCCCGAAGGACGACGGCACAGTCCGACCGATGCCGCTGTTTTACACCAATCCGGCCCCGCTGGATTCCAAACGCCACGCGAACCTGGCGCTGAAAAAGAATTTTGGTTTTGATTATGCGTCCGACGTGAACGCCGTTCCGGTCAACATGATCGAGATGCCGCAGGTGTGCCACTTCTACCCGATCGCCTTCAGCCCGGATGAAAACGCAACCCCGGTTGCGATCATGGGTCTGCGCGACAATGAAAACCTGTTCGTGAACAACAAGGGCACATGGGAAGAAGGCGCATACATCCCGGCATACATCCGCCGTTACCCGTTCATCTTCTCGGAACTGCCGGGCAGCGACCAGCTGACCCTGTGCGTTGACATCAACGACAAAGTCACCGAAGAAAACGGCGAACAGAAATTTTTCGACACCGATGGCAAGCCGAGCGCACTGGCCCAGAACGCTTTGGAATTCTGCAAATCCTATCACGCCGCAGCCCAGCAAACGCTGGAGTTCTCGCGCTATCTGGCCGCCAGCGGATTGCTGGTCGACCGCAAGGCCGAAATCGTTGTGGCCGGAAACCGCCGCATCAACTTCGCCGGCTTCCGCATTTTGGACGAACAGAAACTGACCCAGATGGATGACAAGGACTTTCTGGAATGGCGCAAGCGCGGCTGGCTGCCGTTCCTGTATGCCCATTTGTTCTCGGGCAGTCAGTGGCAACGCCTGACCCGCTTGCTGAATGAAAAGCTGGAAAAAGAAGACAGCAAGAAAAAATAACCAAACGCATTTTAAAAATCCGACCACAGAGGGGGAGATGTCACCATGGCAAAAGTAGGCGCACAACGAGCCGCAGAATTAACCGGCCGATCCAAATCCACGATCCAGCGGGCGATGGGCACCGGCAAATTGTCGTTCGAAGTGGACGCCAATGGCCGCCGTACCGTTGACGTATCCGAACTGGATCGCGTGTTCGGCCTGTTGCCACAAGGCAGCGGCCACGCCGCCCTGCAAAACAACGCCAGCGCCGAGGCCGAGCTGAAACGCGCCGCCGACATGCTGGAGATTGAACGTCTGAAAATGCGCGTGAAAATGCTGGAAGAGCAAGTCGACTCGCTGAAAGATCAGCTGGAAGACAACAAAGCCCAGCGCGACCAGTGGCAGAAACAAGCCCAGCAAGTCCTGCTGACCAGCCAGTACAGCCAGAAACAAGCCGAAGAGCTGAAGGCCGAATTGGTTGAACAGCAACGCCGCGTGAAAATGCGCCGCATGCAGGAACTGGAAAAGGCTGGGAAACTGCACAAACCCGCCAACCCGGCCGCCAACACGGTCCGGGGCACAGCCCAGAACGCCGACCAGGCCGCCACCGATTCCGGAAAGGCCGCCGCGGCCCAGATCCAGGGATTGTGGCAAAAAATCCGCGGGGAAAAAACGGGCGACAAAACCGCCGCATAAACCCGCAAGATTTGACGTGATACGAAAAAGCCGGGCCTCACAGCCCGGCTTTTTTACATCTCAATTTTTACGCCCTTTTTTCCAGTTCCGATGCGGATGGGTTATTTTTCTATTTACCCGGTGATGGTATGATAACCCCATGAAACATTTGCTTTTGACCCTGTTTTTGGCCCTGTCTTTGTCCGCGCCGGCTCTGGCGCAGGATACGTTGTCCGCCCCGCCGCCCGGGGCCGATGCCGCGTCTGAACGGCTGGGCATCCCCAGCGCCCCGCAACATGTGACCGAAGGCCGGATTGCCGCCGACGATGCCGCGGGCAAATCCCCTGTAGCGGCGGACCCAACCGCCACACCAAAAACAAACGCCCAACCCGCACCGGGCACGGGACTGACCATTCTGGCCCCGAAAGTTCCCGGCCCGCGCAGCGTCGCCGACATTCCACCGGAAGAATTGCCCAAGGAATTGCTGGATGAAATGGTCAGCGTCGAGAAGGAATGTAGTGACAACACGTATTTTTCCGCATTCCAGGATTGCCGTTGCATCGCCGTAAAATATCTGGATGAACGCATCAAGCGCGGCCCCTATGCCGTGCGGAACATCATCATGAATGATGTCAACACCATGTGCCCGAACACGCCGGGCGTGGCCGGATATGTTTACAAAAGCTGCACGGAGTATATGAGCTGGGCCCGCCCGGATTACGAAGATTTCTGCCGTTGCACCGCGAACAAGGTGGCCGAGCGTTACACACGAAACCCCCGCATGAATAATGATTATATTGGCGGGCTGCGTAAAAACGCCATGCTGGAATGTGGCATGCCGGGTTACGGCGCGACCAACGATCCGGATGTGCAATATTAAGGCATCATAGACAAAAAGCCCCGGCACAGACCGGGGCTTTTTTGAATCTGAGCCGCACCGTTACAGGCGCGCAATATCAAACCCGGTCACAACATCCGCACCGTGCGACACGACTTTCAACGCCGCATCCGCTTCGGGCAGGATGTGCGTGAAATAGAATGTCGCCATATCCATCTGCGTAGCCCGGAACGCGGCATCCACCGTATCATTTTGCGCCGCAAGCGCGCGGCGCGCCATCATCGCCGCACCCGATACGGTGCCAAAGGCATGCAGGAACGGGGCATCAATCGCCCCGACGCGGTCCGGGTCATTGGCCCCGGATTGCACCAAGGCCGTGGTCGCCGTACGCAACGCGACAACATTTGATTTCAAGGCCGCGCCCAGATCCTTCAGGCCATTTTGGTTGGCGGCATCCAATCGGGTGCACACACCGTCCATATCGTCCATCCACGCCTGGGCCGCCGCGCCACCATCGCGCAAAATTTTGCGGAAGGCCAGATCGGCCGCCTGGATCCCATTGGTGCCCTCATAAATCGGCAGGATGCGCGCATCGCGGTAATATTGCGCGGCACCCGTTTCTTCGATGAACCCCATGCCACCGTGAATTTGCACGCCGATGGACGTAACACGCACCGCCATATCGGTGCACCAGCTTTTGACAATCGGGGTCAGGAAATCCACGCGCGCCTGTGCAGCCTTGTCCCCCGCGTGGGCCAGATCCAACGCGCGCGCCGCTTCATACGCCATGGCGCGGCCCGCTTCCACTTGGGCCTTCATCGACAAAATCATACGCACGACATCCGGGTGATGAATGATCGCAACGCGATCCCCTGCACCCGATAATGCGCGGCCCTGCACCCGGCCCTTGGCGTAATCAATTGCGGCCTGGGTCGCGCGATCGGCCACGGCCACGCCCTGTAACCCGACGCACAGGCGGGCATTGTTCATCATGGTGAACATGTATTTCAGACCTTCATTTTCCGCACCGACCAGATAGCCGACGGCCCCGCCCGCATCACCATATTGCATGGTGCAGGTGGGGGATGCATGAATGCCCAATTTGTGTTCAATGCCGACGCATTTCACATCATTGCGTGCGCCGGGATTGCCGTTTTCATCCAGAATGAATTTCGGCACAATAAACAGGGAAATGCCCTTCACCCCCTCCGGCGCATCGGGTGTGCGGGCCAGAACCAGATGGATAATATTATCCGCCCAATCATGTTCGCCGTAGGTAATGAAAATCTTCTGCCCCGTAATTTTATAGCTGCCATCCGCCTGTTTCACCGCACGCGTCGTAATCGCGGACAGATCCGATCCGGCTTGCGGTTCGGTCAGGTTCATGGTGCCGGTCCATTCACCGGAAATCAGTTTTTCAAGATAGGCCGCTTTCAATTCATCGGACCCATGGCTGTGGATCGCCTCCACCGCGCCTTGGTTCAGCAACGGGCACAAGCCAAACGACATATTGGCGGCCTGCCACATCTCCATCACCGGGAAGGCCACAACCCACGGCAAACCTTGCCCGCCAAAATCCGGATCGAACGGCACCGCATTCCATCCCCCTTCGGCATAGTGTTTATACGCATCGCGGAAACCGGGCGGCGTGGTTAACACGCCATCTTTCAATACGTTACCAACCTGATCGCCCGTGTGATTGAGTGGCGCCAGAACATCGCGCGCCAGTTTTCCGGCCTCCCCCAGAATGGCATCAATCGTTTCCGCATCCAGATCGGCGGCCGCCGGAATCCCCCCCAGGCCAATCACATCGTTGAGGAGAAAGGCCATATCCTTTTGCGGGGGCGTGTAATCAGTCATCTCGAAAAAATCCAGGTCAACGAAGGGGTTGGCATAAGACGCCCGAATCGGGCCCTTTCACTATATATCGGGCGCGGCGCGATTCGGAACCCATCTGGCACGGTCCTTGCGATGATCATTCCGAACGGGGTGAAATTTTGATCCACCCCACCCTTTTGGATGATATGACAAAAAGCCATGAATTTAAGCGGAAATGCCATATATAACAAAGATTTAGAAGCCCTGAGCCAGCGGGCCGGCGCGGACGTGACCGCCGCCATCCACAAGGCCAGCACCGCCACCGGGGTTGATTTTGCCTATTTGATGGAAAAAGCTGCCGCCGAAAGCAGTTTCGATACCGACGCCCAGGCCAAGACCAGCTCCGCCCGCGGCCTGTACCAGTTTATTGAGCGCACTTGGCTTCAAATGGTGAAAGACCATGGCGCGCAATACGGGCTGGGTGATTACGCCGACAAAATTTCCGATAATTACAAAGTCGCCGACAAAGCCGCCCGCAAAGAAATTCTGGCCCTGCGTGATGATCCGCAAATCGCCTCCTACATGGCGGCGGAATTCGCCGCCGATAACAAGGCCTATATGCAACAAAATCTGGATAAGGGGTACGGCGATATCGGTGCGACCGAAATGTACTTCGCCCACTTCCTTGGCGCGGGGCAAGCCACCGCCTTTTTAAATGCGATGAAGGACAATCCGCTGCAAGCCGCCGCCGATTTGTTCCCGAAAGCCGCGAAAGCCAATTACAACGTTTTCTACAACGCAAAAACCGGGCAAGCCAAATCGCTGGCGCAAGTGTACGCGTTCTTTGATAAAAAATTCGGCAGTGACGGCAGCATCGACACCGATGCCCTGCGCGCCAATCGTTTGGCACCCGGTGTGCCATCACGCAAACCGGATCAATTTAAAACGCTGGACGCCAATGGTGACGGGTTGCGCATTCAACCGCGCCCGCAATTTATCGCCACACGGGATTTGGAATTTGGCGAAGACGATAACACAATGTCCGCCGCCGGATCGTTATGGACCAATGCACAATTGTCGATGGCGAAATCATCACTGTCGTTATTGAGCGATGAAAAATCACGCGATGCTGTTCCAACCGGCGGATTGATCACCGATCCGATTACCGTGATGACGATGGCCCAATTAAGCGCACCGGGCGAAACCGCCGCCAATGCCGCCACACATCAACGCAAGAAAGACGATGATGATGAAAGCCAGCAAAACCGCATCATGCGCCCGCGTTTAATGACATCGATCAGCGCGTAAGCCCCAGTTTCCAACTCCAGACCCACCTTGATCCCGGATGCGCAAGCATTCGGGATTTTTCTTGGGCCGGATTTCTTGAGCAGGATTTTCTGGGCCCCAACACCCCACCCACAAATATTCAATTTCGGAATTTGAATGATTATTATCAACTATAAATAAATACAGATACGAATACTGTATTTATAGATTGAATATTATTAGTTAACACCAAATACTGATTGTTAATTTGTATTTAATTTATAGTTTACTGTTTAATTTTATACTTGAAATACGCGTTGCCTTTTGCTATAAAATAGACATGGACAAACAAGTATAGGAGGTCCAAATGACACGTTTTCTTCGCAAATGCTTTCACTGTGGTCACGCTCTGTCCGGTCGCTTTGGCCGTGCCGTTCGCGCCATGCAGGGATGCTGTGAAGGACGCGCGCGCAGCGCCCACCAAACGGTGAAGGCGTCCCCAAACACCCAAAAGACGGATGATGACATGTTCTGGTTCATCGCCATGATGGCGCTGATGATGAACACCATCATGTACAGACCCGCCGTACAACAGCCGGTCCGCGCGATGGATGCGTTCGAGATCAACGCATAATCATTCGGTGTTGGGTTCAATCAAGGAAAAGCGCCGCAGATTTTTGCGGCGCTTTGTTTATTTCACACTGCCAGCTGCGGCGCGGCGCAAACGATCATTGATGGCCAGACCGACGCCCGTATCCGGAATATCCATCACGGCAATACCGCTGTTCTGACCATTGTCCAATTCGCGCATCATGCGGAACAAATTGGATGCGGCTTCGTATAAATCGCCATTCTCGCTCAAATTCCGCAGGGCGTGCTCAGGCAACGCACTGGCCGCACCGCCTCCGCGCAAGCCCATGAACCGCGTGGAACCAAAGGCCAGCAAAGCCTCACCCGGCGCAACATCCACCGCACGCATGCGCAGTGGAATGGCGGGCGCATAATGGCGCAGCAACTGTCCCGGTGATTTTACATCCGCACCACCATGATCACCCAGATCATACCCAACGTCGCACCCGAGAACATGGCCGATCTGCTCCGCCGTAATGGCACCGGGGCGCAGGACAACGGGCACGTCACCCGACAAATCCAGAACCGTGGATTCCAACCCCACATCACACGCCCCGGCCGCCAATATCATATCGACCGTATCCCCCAGGGAATCGGCAACATGCTTCGGCGTGGTCGGACTGATGGACCCGGATTTATTGGCACTGGGCGCGGCCAGCGGCACGGCACAGGCTCGCAATAAATCTTGTGTCGCTTTCAACGCGGGCACGCGAATGGCCAGCGTTGGCAACCCCGCAGAGCATAAATCGGATACAGGACAGTGTTCCGCCCGCGGCAGGATCATCGTCAACGGCCCCGGCCAGAAGGATTCAGCGATCAGGCGCGCCGCATCATTCATGACGACCAGTTTTTCCGCCGCCGCGACATCCGGCACATGCACGATCAACGGGTTAAACCCGGGCCGCCCTTTGGCCGCGAAAATTTTGGCCACCGCCACACCATCCAGCGCATTGGCCGCAAGGCCATAGACCGTTTCGGTCGGCATGGCCACCAACCCGCCATCACGCAAAATTTGCGCGGCGTCATTTAATGCAGAGGAAGAAACAGCAACGATACGCGGCATTGAAAGAACTAACCCACGCGCATCGTTTTTCCGGGGGCCGGGTGCAATTTTCCACCACTGACCGCGATTTTGCATCCGGTTGTTTCCGGCACGGACAAAGGTTGTCCTAGCAAGGACCGCACAGCCAGCCACGCAAAGCCTTCGGCTTCGACCGCATCACCGTTCCAGCCCAGATCATCAATCGAATGAACAGGCACGCCCAGAACGTCACGCAACCCATCCATAATCACCGGGTTTAAACGGCCACCACCAGCCACGTACCAAGCCTTTGGCGCTGCGGGCAAATGGTCACGTGCGGCGGCGATGGATTCAACAGTGAAACGGGTCAACGTCGCCGCACCATCCGCAGCATTCATCCCGACCAGATCACCCATAACGTGCCACGCATCGCGGTCCAATGATTTGGGCGGTGCCACGCGGAAATAGTGATGCCCCAACCATCCGCGCACAATGCCGTTATGGAACGTTCCGGATTTTGCCAATTGGCCATCCAGATCAAATTCCGCGCCCGTATGCTTGCGCGTCCAGTCATTGATAATGGCATTGCCCGGACCGGTATCAAACGCGCTCAACCGTCCATCCGCACCGATCCATGTGATATTCGCCACACCACCAATATTCAAAATCGCCACCGGCAGATCTAAACCAGACGATGCCGCCATGGCGCGGTGATACAGCGGAATGAGCGGCGCGCCCTGCCCACCATGTTTCACGTCGTTGGTGCGGAAATCGTTGATGACATCGATGCCGGTTTCGGCGGCCAGCAAATCGCCGTTGCCAATCTGCCATGTAAACCCGCCGGGGGCATCATGCATGATCGTTTGGCCATGGAAACCGATCAGATCGACATCCGCCGCAGCCACACCCGTTTGCGCCAGCAACGCTCGCACCGCATCCGCATGCGCCTTGGTCATCAGGGTTTCCGCCCGCGCCACGGTGCCATCATTGTCCACACGGCGGCCCAGACACGCGCGCAGCGCATCCCGCACAGAATCTTCATAAGGAACCGTGATAAACCCCAGATGTGTCAGGGAATCCGCGCCATCGGTCCGGATCAGCGCCGCATCAATCCCATCCAGCGATGTGCCCGACATCAGGCCGATAACCGTGTATTCTCTTGGCTTTTGCATGGCTTCCTGCTATCACAATTTCGGAAAAATACCAATAAACGCTTACATATCCGGGACTTGGCACCATGGCCAGCTATAAATCCGAATTCCTGAACATTTTACAACAACGTGGCTTTATCCACCAGTGCAGTGATTTTGACGGGCTGGACGCAAAACTGGCCGCCGGATCATGCTCGGCGTACGTCGGCTATGACCCCACGGGCAAGTCCCTGCACGTTGGACATATGATTTCCATCATGATGCTGATGTGGTTCCAGAAATGTGGCCATAAACCCGTAACCCTGATGGGTGGCGGCACGGCCATGCTGGGCGATCCGTCGTTTAAGGACAAAACCCGCCCGCTTCTGACCAAAGAAGAAATCAAAACCAATATCGCCAGTATTCAGGAAAGCTTTGCGTCTTACATTGATTATGACACCGCGCCCAACGCCGCGACCATGGTCAACAATGCCGACTGGTTGCTGAACCTGAACTACATGGATTTCCTGCGCGAGTATGGCACGCACTTTACCGTCAACCGCATGCTGACCTTTGATTCGGTCAAACTGCGTCTGGACCGGGAACAGCCGCTGACCTTCCTGGAATTCAACTACATGATCATGCAGGGGTACGATTTCGTCGAACTGCACCGCCGTTATGGCACGATCCTGCAAATGGGCGGATCGGACCAATGGGGCAACATGATCAATGGCGTTGAACTGGGCCGCCGCGCGGATAACGCCGAATTGTTCGTCCTGACCTGCCCGCTGCTGACCACCGCATCGGGCGCGAAGATGGGCAAGACGGAAAACGGTGCGGTCTGGCTGCGCGGTGATATGTGCAGCCCCTATGATTACTGGCAATATTGGCGCAACACCGAGGACGCCGATGTTGGCAAATTCCTACGCCTGTTCACGATGCTGCCGCTGGATGAGATTGCCAAGCTGGAAGCCCTGGGTGGCTCCGAGATCAACGAAGCCAAAAAGGTTCTGGCGTTCGAAGCCACCAAACTATGCCACGGTGAAGCCGCCGCACACGAAGCCGCCGCAACGGCGCAGAAAGTATTCGAACAAGGCGGCGTTGGCGGTGATTTGCCAAGCATTGAATATGACCGCAGCGTTCTGGATTCCGGCATCGCGCTGGTCGATGTGTTGTGTGATCTGGAACTGGCCTCGTCCAAAGGTGACGCCCGCCGTTTGATCCAAGGCGGCGGTGCCCGCGTCAATGATGCACAGATCAGCGATGTCGCCCACACGATTGCAGCCAATGATTTGACCGGTGAGGGATATATCAAAATCTCCTCCGGCAAGAAAAAACATGCGCTGGTGCGGGTGAAGGGATAAACCCATCAATTAATAATCGCTATTAAAAACGCGGAAAGCATGCTTTCCGCGTTTTTCTTTATCCTATTCAAAGAACAGCTTGCGTAAAAATCCCGGTGCCAGAACGGCCAGCGGATTGACGGTGGTTGTCGGGTCGCTGGTCGGGCCGCGAATGGTATAGGTGGCCGCAAACACCGCACCACCCCCGCCCGTAATGACGTCCCCGATCAGCGGAATGCTGGAAATCAAATCATTGACCATCGAAACCGGGACAATTGTACCCTTGATATCCATGGTTTGTTTGGCCTCATCCAACGTACCCTGGAACGTCAGCCCCATGGCGGAGCCCGCCGTGCGGCCATCCAGAATGGTCATCAACGATCCGCCATAACGCTGTTCCCAGACGAAGTTGCCCTCCAGCTTGGTAAAATCAATACCATCGCTGCCCAACAATTCCATGATCCCCGGCAGGCTCATGGCACTGAGCAAGCGAGCCAGAACCGGGGCATTGACGACACGGAAATTGGAAATCAAAGCATGGCCCTGCAATTTTCCGCGATACAGGCCTTGCGGCGGCTGACCATCAACCCGCAAGGTGCCACCGACCATGTTCTCGTAATACCCAAACGCCTTGAGCGCCGCACCCGCATCATTGCTGTCGATGGTCAGAACCATGCGGCCCGTGCTGTCCGGTTTATAGCGGAAGGTCAACGTCCCCTTGCCCACCGTTGCATCCACATCCAGCTTCGTCACCTCGCTGCGGCGATCCATTTCCAGATCGACCTTGGCGTTTTTGATCGACTGGTCCTTGTTGGTCAGCATCACCGGAACCTGAACCGACGCCACAATCGCCGGGCCGTCCTGTGCCGGCTGTTGCCCGGCCTTGCCATCATTATCCAGGAACGGGCGCGCATCAAACGATTGCCCGGTTACATTCAAACGCAGAATATCATCAGTACCCTGTGTAAATTCCAGCGTCCCGCGCGTGGCGCCCAAACGTGCATTCGGGAACCGTCCGCCGGACACTTGCGGCCCCTCTTTCGCTTGACGGAAATTCAGAACTGCATTGTCAACCTTGGCATCCGGCGTCGTGATGGACAAATTCTGAATATCACGCAATACGCCGCCCGGGGCCAGATTCACCCGTGCCGATGCCGTGGCTGGAACCGCCGGTTTCTTCTCGTACTTGAACGGCTTCACCATCAGCGTTGCAGGTGTGGCGTCAATATTCAGATCAATGGCAACATGACCGTCCTGTTTCTCAGTATAGGTAATTTTGGCGGGCGCAGACCCCGCCACCCAGTCCGCCAGATCCGCCCCGAAATGCGCCCGCAATTCCGGGTCAATCACCGTTTCAGCAACAACCTGATAATTATAGGGCTGGCCCGCCGTGCTGAGGAACTGAGCCCAGCGGAATTTCATATCGCGTCCGGAAATTTTCCCCTGGCCTTCAACTGACACCTCGTTGCCCGCCATTTTCATGACCAACCCCGTGCCCGCCACGTCCAATCCACTGACCAGCCCCGGCATCACAACATTGTTCAACGTTCCATCTACGGTGACTTTAACGTCTTCTTCTTTCACGTGCTCTGCGGTGGGCAGATCAACCCCGATTTTCAAATCGGCATCACCCGCTATCTTCTCCAGCGGCACTGGGAAATCACGCCCCGCCTCAATCGGTTCGGCACGGATATATTCAAATACGGTTTTCAATGGACCCGTCAGACGCAAATCAATATCCGCCGTGCCAACCCCCTCGCCCGTCACGGTATCGATGATCACGGTGCCTTCGGACACCGCCATATCACCCAAGGCGGCCTTGTTCACTTTAAACGACAGCGTATCCGTTTTAATATCAAAATGACCCGATCCGTTGGCGGCCTTCACCTTCATCAACGGGGCGCGATAATCGATATCCATGTTTTCGATACCGAAATCGGCGGTCAGCGCATCAACCGTTACATCCATTTCGCCGGCAACGGCTTCATCCGTTTCCAGTGCCATCGATTTTTGCGCCTTCAACGACACTTTGATTTCGGCATCATGCACACGACCGCCGGACAAATGATCCAGCACCCATGGCGTGATGGATTTTTCGGCCAAAACTTTCGGCCAGAGCGGGGCCACGCTGGCTTGCGGCAAATCGGGAATGCGCAATGTGATCGGCGCGGTAAAACCAACATCCGGATTGCCGGACACATCGGCCTGCGCCGATACGGCCAGATCGCCAACCTGCACCGATACATCTTCGATATGGAAGATACGGTCCGCGCGGTTAAAGGATGCTTTGACATTCATATTCTGGAACGCCAGCGGCGCATCGTACAGGTCAGGCAAATTCACCTGCCCCGTCAAAGCCTGTAGGTTGAAATTTGCGGTGTGCAGGGATAATCCACTGTCCATCGCCAGCTCAACCGTGCCCTGTAATGGAATATCCTGCCCCTGCAACCACGCCAGTTCCGGGAATTTTGTGGCCAGGAAAGGAGTTGAGATGCTCTGCACGTTCAATCGTGCCAGCAGGGTCTTAGTATCAGGATCATAGGCCGCATCCAGCATAATGTTGGCATCGCCGCGATCTTGCTCAATCCACAGCGTGGATGTGGCCAGCAATCCGTCACGTCCCTTGCGAAACATCAAATCCAGACGCGGGATCAACCATGATTGCTGAACCGCATAATCCTCGACCATCATGCGCGCGCCGGTGACACGCACCATGCGCAACGATTTCATGGGCCAGTCGGCAGGCATGTCATCAACATCCTGTGACAGCGTATCCAGCAGATTAAACAGAAATTCGCTTTGCGCTTCCGGCATCTCTGTGTCGGGCGTCGCGTCGTCATCCAACCCGAGGGTAAATTTACGATCCGCCGTTCGCACTAGGGTCAGCAAGGGACGATCGATAAACACCGCACGCGGCACAACCTGCCCCAGCAGCAAACGTCCACGCGCCAACGACAGACCCAGCGAGTCCATGCCCAGCATCGTCCGGTTATCGGCACGATTAATCAGGCGAACATTCTGCAACGTGATACGCGGGCGGGAATCAATCTGCGACCATTCCAGCAAGACATGGTCCATCTCCACCGCGATGGCGGGATTGACCTCGCTCAGTTCCGTTTGCAGGAAGGATTTGGCAAAGGCAATATCCAGCGACCCAGCCTGCAGGCGCAACATCAAGGCCACGACCGCCAGAACCAGCAAGACGGCCAGAACCATCACCACCTCAACAGTGGCGAGACCGATTTTCCGTAGAATACCCAAAGTGCGCTGGTTCACCCAAATGCCCCATAGAACAATGCCGCCATCATAATCCGGCCAAGCACCGGAACCAACAGGACTTTTCAAGAACACTTGACCGAAACGTCCGGAATGCCATGTTTAACCATACAGAGCCCCCACCGATGGAGAAAACCATGCCCGTACTGAAAGAAGGATCAAAGGCCCCCGCCTTTAAAATGCAGACCCAGAACGGCGATACCATCAGCCTGAAAGATTATGCAGGGGCACCATTGGTTTTGTATTTTTATCCGAAAGACGACACACCCGGGTGTACGACCGAGGCCTGTAACTTTCGCGATAATTTGCCGAAATTCAAAAAATCCAAGGCCGCCATCCTGGGCGTATCCCGCGACGCCGTGGACAAGCATGTAAAGTTCGCCCAAAAATATGATCTGAATTTCCCGCTGGCCGCCGATGATGATGGAACGGTTACGGAGAAATACGGCGTATGGGTAGAAAAAAGCCTGTACGGGAAAAAATATATGGGCATCGAACGCACAACATTTCTGATCGATGCGGATGGCAAGATTGCAAAAATCTGGAACAAGGTCAAAGTCGCCGGCCACGCCGATGAAGTGTTGGAAGCGGTCAAAGCACTTTAAAAAAATCAGCCAAAAAATAAAAACCCGGCGATGATGCCGGGTTTTTATTTTGTTTCGATACGGATTAAGCCGCGCTGATCAGCTTCGGCGGCACGACAACCTTGCGGCCCGCATCGGCGCGGTTCAGGTAATCGTGCATATGGCCAACCATCTGGTCGATACGGTCGTTGTAGAAGTGGTTTGCACCATCAACAACGCGGTAATCAACCTCAATACCTTTTTGCGCGCGCAGTTTCTGCACCAGCTTTTCGGCATGCGGTTCCGGAACGATGTTGTCCTTGTTGCCCTGAATAATCAGGCCCGAGGTCGGGCACGGGGCAAGGAAGGTGAAGTCATACATGTTGGCCGGGGGCGATACGCTGATCCAGCCACGGATTTCCGGGCGGCGCATCAGCAATTGCATACCGATCCACGCACCGAAGGAAAAACCACCAACCCACACATACGGTGCATTCGGGTTCAATTCCTGCATCCAGTCCAGCGCCGATGCGGCATCGGACAATTCACCTTCGCCACGGTCATAGATGCCTTGGCTGCGGCCAACGCCGCGGAAGTTGAATCGCAGAGTCGAGAATCCGCGTTCCACGAATGTCTGGAACATGTGGTACGTGATTTTGTTATTCATCGTCCCGCCATGCTCCGGATGCGGATGCAGGACGAGGGCCAACGGCGCGTTCGGCGTTTTCGCATGGACGTAACGGCCTTCCAGACGGCCGGCCGGCCCGTTGAAAATAATCTCTGGCATAAATTCCCCTGACTCTTCGGTCTTCTTTGTTTCGGTTCAAAACCGCTCGGAGGCCCCATACCCCCGGAAATCAACGGCACTGCCCCGATTTTCGTTTATCTCTGGTATGGCCCCGGGTATAGCAAGCCCCGCGCCAAAAGTCCAAAATTTTCCTGTAATTCATTGAATTTTATTGTTGATTCCCCTATTCTCCGGCCCGTCATGACCGACAATTTGAACAACGGACCCGTTTATCTGGATTATAACGCCACGGCGCCCACGCGCCCGGCGGTGATTGCGGCCATCACGGCGGCCCTGGCCCAGACAGGAAACGCATCATCGATTCACGGTTTTGGGCGTAAAGCGCGCAAGATGATTGAGGATGCGCGCACACAAATTGCCACCCTCTGCGCGTGCGATCGCAATTACGTCACCTTTACCAGCGGCGGCACAGAATCCAACAACATCGCGATCAAAAGCTTCACTGGCGCACGCATTCTGGTCAGCGCGATTGAACATCCATCCGTGCTGGAGGCAGCCCCGAGCGCAGAGCGCATTCCCGTCACGTCGTCAGGTGTTGTTGATCTTGCCGCACTGGAGCAGATGCTGACACACGGCGCGCCCGTGGCGTTGATCGCTGTCATGCTGGTCAACAATGAAACAGGTGTCATTCAACCGGTGGCCGAGATTGTTCGATTGGTCCGCCGTGTATCACCGCAAACGCGCGTGCATTGCGACGCCGTTCAAGCCGCCGGCAAAATCGCGATTGATTTCTCTGCCCTGCAAGTCGACAGCCTTGCTTTGTCCGCGCACAAGATCGGTGGCACGCACGGCGTTGGTGCATTGATCATCGCGCCCGGCGCGGATATCAAGGCCCTGATCCATGGCGGCGGGCAGGAAAAACGCATGCGCGCAGGGACAGAAAACGTCGCTGGAATCGCCGCTTTTGGCATTGCCGCGAATGAAGCGATCAAGGATCTGGAAAAAATCAAAACCCTGTCCGATTGGCGCGACCGGATTGAACGTGAACTCTCGGCCATCGAACCGCGTTTGAAAATTTTCGGGCACGATGCACCGCGCGTGGGCACCACAACGCAAATCGGCCTGCCCGGCATTCCGGCGGAAACGCAATTGATGGCGCTGGATCTGGCGGGCATTGCCGTTTCATCCGGTTCGGCCTGCTCCAGCGGTACGGTGAAGACCAGCCATGTGCTGAAAGCCATGGGCGCCAGCGACAATGACGCCATGGGGGCCTTGCGTATTTCCATGGGATGGGCCACAACAGCCGACGATATCGACCGTTTCATCGCCGCATGGACAACCATGCACGCCCGATTAAAAGACAAGATTAAAAGCTAGAGGACTGATACCCATGCCGACCATGACCTTCATCATGAAAGATGGAACCCCCAAAGTGGTGGACGCACCCAACGGCCTGTCCGTGATGGAGATTGCGCAGAAACATGATATTGAACAGATCGAAGGCGCGTGTGGCGGGTCACTGGCCTGCGCCACATGCCACGTTTATGTCCACCCGGATTGGTGGGACAAGGTTCTGCCCGACACGGGCGATGTCAGCATGGAGGAGGAAGATATGCTCGACCTCGCCTTCGACCTGCAAAAAACCTCCCGCCTGTCGTGCCAGATCATGATGCGGGACGAGCTGGACGGGCTGGTTGTCGCCCTGCCGGGTTCCAACCCGGCTTGGTCATAGGATTCGGGGTCCAAACCGGGCTGGTAACCCGGATTTTAGGCGAAATTCGCCATTTTTTAATCGTTATAGGGGAAGAATGGGCCTGATAAAACGGGCCCATTTCCTTATGTTAAATTTGCCACCCGCCCCCGATCCGGCGTATGTTAAGCCAATGACACACGCGCCAGTAACAAACGGGGCAGACCAGAACCAGACTCCCCCAACCATCGCCCTTCTGGGCGGTGGGCAGTGTGGCACAATCGCCCTGCACGATATCCTGTCCCATTTCGAAGATTTAAAAGCGTCCGACCCCACACTGCCCACGCCCAAAATCATCTGGGTGGATGCGAAGGGATTTTTTGGCCGATGCGCCGCGTTTGACCCCGATCAACCTGATTGCCTGCTGACCAGCGGCCCGGCCTATGCGTTGAAGCCCAGCCTGTGCGCGCCCGACGCGTTCACGCAATTTTATATGGCGCACCACCCCTCAGCCGATATGAACCAGTGCGTACCGCGCCGCATTTATGGCGAATTCATGCGCGATCTGACCACCGACACGATGAACCGCGCGCAAGCCCAGGGAATCACGATTGAAACCATCACAGCACGCATCGATGCCGTCACGCGTGATGATCGCGGCGTTCTGACCCTGTACACCGATAGCGGCGATACAATCCGCACGCATCATCTGATCGCCAGCCCCGGCCCATCGCGCAACACCGCCATGGATCATTTGCACGGCGCACCCGGGTTCATCGCCAATCCGTCGGATATCGCATCGGTGCGCGCATCCGGTTTGGATTTTAATGACCCAAAATCCACCATTCTGTGTTTTGGCCCCGGCAATTCGTTTTTTGACGGTATCAATCTGCTGGAAAAGGAACTGGGATATCGCGGAAAATACATTCTGGTCAACGCATCAAACCGCACGCCGTGGTCGGTGGGACCGGATCTGGATGAACATGATGGCCTGCCCTATCACTTCACCCATTTCGCGACGCAATCCATGCCCGCCCGGGTCAGCTTCGCCACACTCAAGGCCGCATTGGATCGCGATCTGGAAGATTTGAAAGACCCCGAAAAAAACCCACGCGGATTTGGACCGGAATATCCGATTTATTATATCGCGGCCTATGCCATGCAATATTTCAAAAGCTGGGCCGATCATCACAAACCCGATGCCTTGACCAGAGGACAAGCGGAATTGGCGTTCCAGCAATTGCAGGATGATGCGACGATGCAGTTGAAATGCATCTCCGCGCCCGAGGACATTGCCCTGTACCAAGATTTGCGCGCGCAAGGGCGATTGTTTGAATCCCATGGCCGCATTGTGATGGATCAGGTCGCATCCGCCGCCCGTGGTTTTTCCGTGCCCGTTCGATCCAATCTGGACCAGGGGCTGTATAATGTGCGGGTCGCGGGTTTTATGAACTGCAAACCGTACCATTCGAACTGGGACACACCGGTCCGCGATGAACCGGGCAATTTGTTACGCCAGATGGAACGCGATGAATTGATCCGCCGCGCGCCCACCAACGGGCACGGCCATGGTGAACGGTACGACACGGCCCACGCCCGCGACCACGGCATCAGCGTGGTGGGCAGCAGCATGAGCCCCATCTGGGGCGTACATTTAAGCGCCGCCCAGGTCAATATCGCCGCCCGCAACGCCCTGAACGGGGCCATTCGGGCCGCGCAGCGTGAGCAGAACCCACAGGGCCCCTCTTCCGGTCCACCGCCTGATTTCGGGGCTGGGTTTGGCAGCATGGCCTATTAAAGCCCTCACATTATGGCAAAAACCTTGCATTTCTGCGGAAAAACCCTATATTCCGCCCCATGAGCCAGATTCAGCCAAATTCCCTGGGCATCAACAAAGCCCCCAAAGACACCCGCGTGGTCGTAGCCATGTCGGGCGGGGTTGATTCATCCGTTGTCGCCGCCTTGTTGGCCGAGGAAGGGTACGACGTCGTTGGCGTGACATTGCAATTGTACGACCACGGCGCCGCGCTGAAAAAAAAGGGCGCGTGCTGTGCGGGCCAAGATATTTACGACGCCCGCCGTGTGGCCGAGATGAAGGGCTTCCCCCATTACGTTCTGGATTACGAAAGCAATTTCCGCGAACAGGTGATTGATGATTTCGCCGATTCATATTTGCGCGGTGAAACGCCAATTCCGTGCGTGCGGTGTAACCAGAGTGTGAAATTCAAAGACCTTCTGGCCGTTGCCCGCGATTTGGGCGCCGATTGCATGGCCACGGGCCATTATATTCAACGCAATGTAAACCCGGATACGGGCCGCGCCGAGTTGATCCGCGCGCATGACCATGGCAAGGACCAGAGCTATTTCTTGTTTGCCACGACACAAGAACAATTGGATTTCCTGCGCTTCCCGCTTGGCGGCTGGACCAAGGATGTCACGCGCCAGCATGCCCAGCGTTTAGGCCTGATCACCGCGGATAAACCGGATTCGCAGGATATTTGTTTCGTACCAAACGGCGATTACGCCGGCATCGTCAAAAAAATGCGCCCGCAGGCCCAGCAACCCGGCGACATCGTGCACATTGATGGCCGCGTGGTTGGCCGGCATGAGGGTATTGTCGGCTACACCATCGGCCAGCGCAAAGGATTGGGAATTGGCGGCGGTGTCAGTGAAAATAACGATCCGCTTTATGTCGTGCGCATTGACCCAGCCAGCAACCGCATCATTGTCGGCCCGAAGGATGCCCTGGCACGCGACATACTGAATTTAAAAGACGGCAACTGGTTGATCGACACACCACCTGCACCCAGCGCATCACCCACCTGCGCATTGGACGGCGAAGGTGTGGACCATATTCCAGTGATGGTGAAATTCCGGTCTGTCATGGCCCCGATTCCGGCCACCCTGCATCTGGATCATGAAGGCCATGCCCGCGTGCAATTGAACGACGCGCAGTACGGCATTTCCCCGGGGCAGGCCGCCGTCTGCTATATCAATGACCGCATGATCGGCGGTGGGTGGATTGAATCCACCGCACACAGCGATATTCCATTGGCGGCATAAATCAGGCCGCCCGCTGTTTCCGCTGCACATCCAGTGCGGCGATCATTTCCTCGGCCACCGCGCGGGATGATGCGGGGTTTTGCCCCGTCACCAAGCGCCCGTCATGAACGGCAAAAGCATGAAAATCATCGCCCCGTTCAAACCGCGCACCCAATTGACGCAACCGTGATTCCAACAGGAAAGGCACAGCCAGATCGAGCTCAACCGCCCGCTCTTCACTGTTGGTGAACCCGTTGACCACGCGCCCCTGGACCAGCGGCACACCACGTTCATCCACAACGCCGATCAGAGCATTGACACCGTGGCACACGGCCCCGATCACGCCGCCCCGCGCCCAGATGGTGGACAAAATAGATCCCAACACGTCATTGCCCGGCATATCCCACGCCGCGCCATGTCCGCCCGGGATGAATGCCCCGACATAGGCATCGACATCCACCCGGTCGATGGATTTCGTGGTCGATAATTTTCGCATGGCCTTTGTATCGTTCAAAAACCGATCCACGGCGGGATCATTCTCGCCCGTGTCCTTCAGGCTGGCGGGATCGACCGGGGCCGCGCCACCACGGATCGACGCAATGTCGACATCATACCCGGCCCGAAGCAGGGCATAATACGGCACCGCCATTTCTTCGAAGAAAAACCCGGTCACGCGCCCGGTATCACCCAGCCTGGAATGCGAGGTGAGAATAAAAAGCACTTTATCTTTGGTTGTCATACTGGCCTCCACAACGCTGCACACGTCGATCCGCCCTACCAAGTCAGGTAGCCCCACCCTGGCGAACGGCAATGGCCGCCCCCTTAACCACCTCAACCGCCCGGTTTTTTTAAGGTTCAACCCCGCAATTTTCCGCCAAAAACCACCACCCCACAGGTCAGACCGGAAAAATACGGCGCCATGCTTGACATTTCCGCCGCCCCGCGTCATAAAACCCCCCGTTGGCGGCGTAGCTCAGCCGGTAGAGCAGAGGAATCATAATCCTTGTGTCTCGACCAGAGCATCGCCGAATGCCTTGTCAAACCAAGGCGTTATAGACTATAAAAACCCCGTCTCCTCTGTAGGGTAACACAGGGGTAACGAATATTGATTTTGCACCATGGCGGTGTAGCTCAGCCGGTAGAGCAGAGGAATCATAATCCTTGTGTCGGGGGTTCAAGTCCCTCCACCGCCACCATTCAATCATTCTTTCATAGCAAAATGAACTTCTGCGCGCATGAGTGCAGGGGCTTCCGCACCAATAGAGCAATACGCTATTGTCATTGCATTTTAATTAGCACAGAGATTAGACGCCCATGACTTTTATAAAAGAGCTTAACAAGCCCCTCACTTACTACTGTCATGTAAAACTGTATATGAGACGATGGAAGCGTGGAAAGCATTTTTACAAAAGCTCACTATCCAATATTTTTTCAGTAATTTGGTTAGCGACCGCCATCACTGCAATAGTGACATATGCATACCCTATCGGCGATTACCTTTCAAACGAGGCGGTGAAAAACTACAACGACTTTCTCATCACATCAATACCAACTCAAGCCGCCGTGGTAGGTATTATTATACCCATTATCTTCGCGCTAGTTGAACAGCTATTCAAAAATCAAGATACTTTTTTTAAAGCATTTTTGTATTGGTCAAAGGTTATTCACCTTACAATCAGCAGCCTCTTGCTCGTTCTATTTTTAAGCATACAAATTGTGCTATCAATTAAAATAACCGCCGCTACATTTTGGCTATCATTTTCATGGTTCTCGCTCAACCTTATTGGAACAATTCGTTTGGTTCTCGTCTCTCTATCATTTTTCTTTCCTGCGAGGAGATTTGCGTTACTTTTAAGTTACATTGGCGAGATTTTACTGCCCGCAGAAATTAGAAGAAATTTAGATGTGGCCGTAAAGTCGACGAAAGACACCAAAGCGCTATGTTTTCAAGGCTTCATTCAGAACTTATATGACAAAATAATTTCTAACGGCACTGATAACGAGAAAAGAGACACTCCTAAAACTAAAGAAATTTTGCATCACTTAAGCATCCCGGCTCTAGAAAGCATCAGAAACGGCGCACATGAAGACTTTCAGGATCAGTTAAAATTTTTAATAGACGCGCATACCTATCTTATAACCAGAAGTGGCGTATCAGGTAATACAAACGACAATTACGCAACCCTTTCCACTTCACCATTTTGGGGATGGGGAATGGCACAGTTCATGGATTGGAATAATCCCTATAGACAAATCATAACTGAATGTGTTGCTAAAATCGAGATCGACAGCAGATTTTATGAAACATACTGCTACTACTGTATTCGAGGAATATATGAAAGAATTGTAGATTATTCTCCTCAAAGGATTACTGGAAATGCTGTTGAGTGGGCAACAATGGCTCATTACGTTTTAATGCATCACGTTTTCAAACAGGCTATTTCAAATCTGCCAACACCACCCATACCCGGAGAAGAAATTACACTCCCAACTCATTTGAAGAACACATACATATCAGCCATAAAAACTTATATAAGCGCATGGGAGAGCCTCAAACAGGAAATCACTTTTCATTTGGTGGCAAAAGAGCAGCCTATTGAAAGAAAGCGGTTCAAAGATTTAGATGCTCATCTAAAAGAAAATGCATACTCAATTTGTCGATGCGTTTCAAATGGCGACAAATGGGGGGCTCTCTGGCTTATAGATACTCACTTACGTTGGAATGAGCGTTTATATCGCATAAGCCAAACCAATTATTGGCAGAAAGGAAGCCTTGAAATATTTTCAAGGAATTTCCACGACCTTATAGAGGCACCAGAATCCCTAATCGGTGAAGAACAAAAGATTCATGCTGTAATAATAACCTATAACTTATGGTTTGATACAACATTAGCATTATACGGTCTCTTGTGGGGACACTCCGATGAAAACGATACATCGTTTCCAAAAGAAATTGCATCTTCATTATACCACCAGAGAACAATTGATAATGTTTCTCGTACACCGGGCTTGTATGGACAACTATCCGACGGCTTTGATTTGCTCTGTAGTTTCATTAGAATAAAGAGCTCTCGTCAGTACGAAGCAAGCATTACAGAAAAACTTGGTAGAGGCTTTAACAATCCTTTTGATAGCAGCAAAATTTCGGGCAGAGTGTACGTCAGCGGAGGAGGAAACTATATATATGAAACATTTTCTAATTTAATCCTTTCCTACGCGTACAAAGTCCAAGAGCGACAATTTTTATTAAGCCATAGAATCGATGGTTTACTGCCTGAACTCTCAAAAAACGCAGACCAAGCGCATAATGTATCAACGTCCCTGCAAATGCTTATTGGGACTATAGAACGTCAAAGCACAGAAAAAATCAAAGACATCTATTTGTTCAATCACAATAAGGAAATTAGTGCTGCGCAAGCAAAGTACTACAAGCGCACAATCATAATTCATATCAAAAGCATCAAGGATCGTATCAATAATCGCTATATAAAAGTTTTAAAGGAAACGCCCATTTCGCAAAGACTAATAGAGATAGAAAGAGGTCGGGCAGAGGTTAGAATTTTCCAAGAAATTCAGCACAAGTTTCCTGTAAGTTTATTCACGACATGCCATAGCGTTAACACAATAAACCCATTGGAAATGATGATAAATGCTCGAATCGGAGGATGCCCAAAAGAAATTTTTGTTGAACATCAGGCCTGCATTAAAACCATGCCGGATGGCTCCTTGGATTCCTATACAGACACATGCCTTAACGAAATACTGAAATTACCGCTATCCCTTGCTCTACAAAAGCTTGGAAAAGAAAATTATACCCCCAGAACACCCTTGGACTTCTGGAAGAATTTTAAGGCTGCAGTTAATGAAGTTAAACAAAATGGCTATACACCAATTATATTAGACAGCACCACATATTTAGATTTTTTAAACAGTTGGGAGCACAACATCGGCGATCAGGTCGGGATTAAACCTATCGATTTTGGCCACAATTTCCAGCAAATCTTCCAAGAAAAATATGGGGAGAATTACAGAAAACACCTTTATAATGAACCCGTCTTCGCATGGAGATCAGCAGATACAAATTGCTTTATAATCTTAGGAAAAGAGCAGCTAAAAGAGGCCATGTACAGAAAATATGCAGACAACACTCACCTCTCACTGCACTATCAGTTAGATAATGAAGAGAATTCTGAAGGAATCGTAGAATATAAATGCGAATATGATGTAAGCGTTATTGGCACTAGAGCGCACTACATAAATGTAGAAGCGCTACAGGAAACAGATTATTAAGATCGGCAACTTACGGATCACCTCAATGTTCATTACATAGTGGAGTATCACCCCACTTCACCACGTAATCCCAGATCAATTTTCGCTCAGCATATAAAATAAATGGCGTTAAGAACCGATCATCCTCAATATTTGGCGAAAAAATAGCGGCGTATATATTGGTCAAATCATCACCTATTGTACGGTTAAAGCGATTACCACCACTATGCTTATGGAACTTTCCACCGACTTTGGAAGCTTGAAAAAATTTCTGAAGCCTCTTCCTTATACTTTGTGATTTTCCATGCGTTTCGCCTATATAAATAAGCTCCTGAACATTTGGATGCGCGACACCTGACGGCTTCTCTTCAAACCGTGCAATTATGTACAGGCCAGACCTATTAGCGTCCGGAATGGTTTTCACCTCATACCACGCATACCACTCTGAAAATATGACATCTGGCGTTTTAATCGACAAACTCCCGCGCGGTGCGCCCCCGCTCAAAACTTGACTGGTGATCGGGGAGTTTACAAATCGTCAGAAACGATCCTTGGGCTTTTAGCCGGAGGCTTGGACATAGCCCAAGCTCCCCGACCATACGGTCAAGGACGCACTGTTTTGGTCAGCGCAACCATTCTGACGGGTTGTAAAGCCCGGAAGCCGTGCGTAGCGACTTCATGGATGAGAGTAGTTTGATTTCATCAGGAATGGAAGACCGAACGCTCCCAGCAGATTCCATAGGCCATCAAGAGCGGAAAAACAGGGTGTTTGAATACCCACACGTTACCCGACAAGCCGCCATACCCGGCCAAACGCCAATAAATGAGCGTATAGGGCCCTCTAGAAAGCCTGACTATCAATCACCGTGTCGAGTTTTCTCGCCCGTGTGCGGAGGTTTTCACTGACGCACGCCAGAGCCTCATCTTAATTTCATCGCTGTAACCACATCCAGCAAAGGATAGCTGATTATGGATAATGAAAAAACTGAAGAGGTAACACTCAAACAAATATGCAAAGAAAAGAAGCTGGACCCGCGCCTGTCGCGCATGCTGCTCAGGGAAGCAGCCAAGGATGCGAAGAAATACCCCAACATATCCAAAGGCCGCGCAGTCAGGGCACCGTGGGCATGGGCAAAGGGATCAAAAGGGCTGGATGAAGCGCTGGCTGTCCTGAAACCCGTTGAGAGCCAAAAGACAGCCAGTTAGTTTAGTCAGGTCGTGCCAAAACTGTTTGCACACTCATTTTTGGCACGACTATTTTTTTAACATCCATTTTGCCTTTGGCCCCTTGCCTTCACATTCCGCGATTTCGTTTAAGGCACGTTGGACAGCACGCAGACTACAGGCGATCCCTTCGTTCTGCACCTTAACCATCAAAATTTCAGCCTTCATTGGCCCCGCCATTAGGTGTTGGCGCAATACGAACTGCAAATATTCCTGCTCACTAGGTCGACCAGGTTCCCTAGGCTTGTTCAAAGCGTCAGCCGGAAAGTCCGTTTCTCTTTCCCAAACAAACTTAGGAACATCATCGCGACCACCACCCTCAAGCGAAAAGGTAAGGGTTTTTCCGTACTCACCCAGATTTGTTTTAACATGACCCATTGCCTTCTCTTCGTCGTCATCAGGTGCCTTCCCCACTTGAAGGACAGACCGTGCCCGCGCAGCAAACCCAACCGAGCCAATCCCGCGCTTTGAGGCATCGTCATTATTCGCTTTTGTGAGGTGGCGAACGCCGATAATGCAGCAGTCATACTCACGAGCGAGCTGGTCAATGTCTGTCATGAATTGAGTAGAGTCATTATAACGATGCATATCTCCCGTCATATAGGTCAAAAGCGGGTCAATAATAACCAAATCTGGTCGATATGAGCTTATCTCTGTTTCAAGCAACTCGATCCCAGTTTGGTCCATAGGGACAAACTTTTCTTGAAACCTGATTTTGTTTTCACTCAAATCCGCCCCGCACTTTTCTAATCGAGGACGTAACCCTCTTGCAGGATCATCTTCAGGATTCAATATGAGAACCCTACCCGCCTTTATCTTTTCCGAGCTAAAGGGCAGCGTCCCACCTGATGACGTTAGGGCGGCAAGATACATGGTCAGATAAGATTTTCCCTGCCCCGGCGCGCCCTCAATAATTGTCATGCACCCTCTAGCCATATAAGGAAACCAGAACCATCTGACTGGCTCTTTCTTGACACCAGCCATATCAGCGTACGTCTTTTCATGCCCCTCAGCATAACGGGCACTGCTATCGGCAATTTGCAGAACTTCGCTTTTTGACAGTGGCAACTCACATAGCGTTCTATTTAGTCCCAATAAAGATTTTTGGAGCAAATCATCATTGATCCCCTTACGTCTTAAGGTACAGGCAATTTTGAAAAGCGTTTCATTTCGAGCCCCCTCACCGACATTGCCCGAAGCCTCTACCTTGCTGTCATCCGAGCAAAGAATAGCCTCGATTTTTTCCAAATGATGGCCCTTAATCGGCTTGATAGCTCGCCCATTGCCCCACTTATACCCGCCTGCCTTGATTTTGCTTGGCGGCAAAACCAGATACCGGCTTCCGTCATCAGCCATAAGATCCAGATTTTTCAAGATCCCAATCTGGCTTTTAGACACCTTACCAGCAAAATATCGGTGGCTTCCATTATTAGGCGTCACTACTTTGGCCGTAAGGATACCCACCCCAAGAGAGTTGTAAGATTCCTTCCCGGCAGAACCATCAATATCCAGAACAAAGGTGCCTGTAGGAGGTATCCCCCCTACATTTGCACTGGGATATTGCTTGAACCATTTTTTTATGGTGCTCGCATCTGACGTTGCTTTTTCTGGCCATTTATTTAGTAACGGCTCCTTGCTTCCCTGCTTAAGAGGATGGATGCGCCACCCAGCTTCGGCATAAGCCAATGCAGCAATCAGCACCCGATCTGAGCGCATTTTTTCTGTAATCTCTATCATTGCACACCCCCACGCGCAGCAAAGCGCCCAGAGAGATACTCATGGACCTCATCGGCCTTCCAAAAGACCTTCTGTGGTGACAGGTATCCGCGCTTAGGAAACGCGCCAATTTTCTCAAGATAGAGAAGATGGGAGTTACTAAAACAGATTCCGAGTTCGTATAAATCGCGACGGGTTAGTATTTGTAAATTTGACATGTAATTTCTCCTTTCATCAGGAGCAATTACCGTCTTTCCAAAAAATTAGCGATTTCAATAAATACAATATTATTTTTTGGAGTTTCTAGAGGTTTTTTTACACTCTGGATAAAGCCTATGTAGACAAGCTCTAATGGTGCCATCACTAGGGATCTTAACACCTTTCTTTCTATGAAATTCTGCTACATGGCTAATAACCGCTATAGCTTTGATATCTTTTAAGGGCAATTTTGCTTGCCTATAATTCCTTGTTACATACTCTGCAATAATATCATCTAGATCATATAGCCTAGGACGCCCCCGCGTATCATTCTCAATCTCAAGTTTGCAACGGTAGTAATCTCCTCCTGAACTAACACAGCCAGAGTGAGCAAAATCAAACTCCTCTATAGAAAAAGGAGGGTCTATGTAGCCCTGCTCCAACCTCATCGAAACTTTCACGCGCCCATAATCCCAAATTTTATTAAGTGCGACCTTGTAAACTTGACGCGCTTGATCGCGAAGATGAGCCAGCTCTTTTTTACGCTCTGAGTAGTAATATACAGCCTCATTTGAATATGAGGGGACGAGCTCTTTCCCAATAAGGTTAAAATATTCGTCTAATGTTATTAGCTCGCTCATTTTGTATATCCTCTATGTGTATGCCCCAAATTTCTAAAGCACGTCTCTTTTCATCATCATAGCCATACCGATTGTACACTCCCGTAACGCTGGAGAATGTACCCGATATATGGTTCAGTACCTTTTCTACAACGTATGGCGAGACCTTCAACCGGGCCATTCCAGAGGCCACAGTGCGGCGTATGTCATGGATAATCCAACCGCTCACACCGCTTGCATCATCAAGCCGGGCCTTAACTCGACCGAATCCCGAAACCGGGGTCTTTCCAGTCGTGGTAAACACAAGGTCAGAATGCAAAAACCTCGGTACAGTTTCAAGGATTTTTAGGACCTGAGACGACAAAGGAACAGCATGCGCATGACCATTCTTTGATCTCTCCTTAGGAATTGTCCAGATTTTGTCCTTCAGGTTTATTTCGCTCCAGCGCATATCAGAAACCTCGCCTTTGCGCTGACCAGTCAAAATGAGAATTTTGAGCAGTGAGCCGAAAGGATAACCCATCTTGTCCGCCTCACCCCATATCAAGGCAACCTCATCGTCAGACAAAACACGGTCACGAGGATTTTCTTTCGCAGGTTTGGAGATATACAAAACAGGGCTGTTTTCGATATACCCTCGCTCAGCACACCACTTAAAAAACTTGCTGACACCCGCCAGCACCCGGTTGGCCTGTATGGGCGCATTTCGGGCTACTATTTTATCCAATAAGGCGATGATATTTTCCCGTGTGATTTCTCGGATATCAAGCGGCCCATATTCCTTGATAAGGGTATTTGCCAAACGCGCTTGCGTTCGCTGCCAGTCCTTGTTTTTCTTTTTGGCGTACAGCTCTATAAAGTTATTGAAAACCTGCTCGACCGTCATCACCTCTGGCTTTTTATCTTCCAACGATAGACCTTGAGATATTAGCCTTAGCTTGTCCCTTGCTGCATCACGCGCTTCAGCCAAAGTTATAATAGGGTAACGCCCCAAGGATATACGCCGCTGCCTACCCTTATCACGGCACATTACAAAGAAGGTCTTCTGACCACCTTTGGCCACCCTCATGCCGAAGCCCGGAAGAGATAAATCCCAAAGTTCTTGCCTTTTGAGATCAGCCTTAATCGAGGCTATTTTTTTGTCGGTTAGAACACAGCGCATGGTTTGGGCACATCCTTTCGCCAAAACCATAAGACAGCTTTTTCTATATCTCAAAGAAAACGGCCTTTGAAGGCTCCGCAGGGGCTATAAAAACCTGCAAAAACCCGACAGAAATAGATAATAAAAAGGCCCGCTTTATTCAGTATTTCTCCATTATTAAATGGAAAAAATAAATTTAGGCGCGCTTCTGCGATAACTTTCTAATTGTATAAAGCTGACTCAGCATAATTTGTTTTAGCCTACCAGTGCCTTCACTTTTGGCAATCAGCTTATAACGATTAATTTGTTCCAAATATTTTTCATGAAGCCCTATTTCTTGGAACTCATCAAGCCAGCCTGCAGAATACATAAACGCCTCGATAAGCTCCATCTGGACACTCTGCTCTTGAAACAGGCAACTATAATTCTTGGCGGCAAAAAAGAGAATTGCAGCTAGCTGCATCTCAGTTACGTCATTTATCTCAGATAAATCACCACGGTCCGCATGCTTTAGAAAGCCATGCTTCATACCCATTTCGCGCTTAAGTGCCTTTAATTGGTCGAGACCAGAACTTTCAAGGGTCAGTCCATAAAACGTCTTGTCTTTTATATTGCCTTTTCTAGCGAGGTCCTCCGTAATCACAAAAACGCAAGACGCTATGTTGTATATAGGAAGATAATCTCCATCTTCAAAAAACCACCCTATCGCTGCGTCAAGCTGTCGCCGCGCCGCTTGTTTTTTACTAATTTTCTTATTTTCCATACCCTAAAAGCCTTTAAATTGTTGTCCCTCAAACCTAAGCCATGTATAAGAAACGCAAAGGCTTACGGACAGAAATTTGATTGTGATTCGCAATCTATGAAAAAAATGTTAGGCAAGTAAGCTGCTACATTCAACCCGCATGCTATGATGAGGGCACCCCCTCAGGCAAAAGAGTGTCCGTAAGCCATTTTTCTGAGAATTTAAGTGTCAAAACTAGCAGCATTAAAATCAGCAAATTCTGTATCTGACTTAGCACGATTGTTAAAATCAAAACCGGATACGTTTGCCTATTTTTTATACAAAGTCCCAGAAAAAAATAAGTACACCAGTTTTTCCATTCCCAAAAAGACGGGGGGAGAAAGGAAAATTGATGCGCCAAGTGACCAGCTTTCTTATATTCAGAAACAGCTCGCAAAATACTTACAAGACTGTATAGAAGAAATTGGCGAGCTTGAAAAACAAAAATTGGGAAAGAAGAAATTCTCATCTGCCGCCCATGGATTCACAAAAGATCGATCCATCATCACTAACGCACGCCCTCATCGGCGAAAAAGGTGGGTGTTAAATTTAGATTTGAAAGACTTTTTTCCAAGCATTAATTTCGGGAGAATACGCGGGTTTTTTATAAAAAATAAAAACTTTAACCTCGACCCAGACGTAGCAAGCGCAATTGCCCACATATGTTGCTACGAAGGAAAGTTACCGCAAGGGAGCCCCTGCTCTCCTATAATATCTAATTTAATTGGTCATTTATTAGATGTTCGCCTCATAAAAATTGCAAAGAAGTATTCCTGCACATATACACGCTATGCCGATGATATAACATTTTCATCCGATTTAAGAAAATTTCCAAAAGAAATCGCACATAAAAAACTGTTTTCTAAAAAAAGCTGGGAACTAAGCAACAGCATCAAACAAGAAATAGAAAAGTCTGGATTTTTCGTAAATGAAAAAAAGACCAGAATGCAATACCAAGAGTCAAGGCAGGACGTCACAAGCCTCGTAGTAAACAAAAAGGTAAACGTAAAACGAGAACTGTACAAAACGCTAAGGGCACAATGCCATACACTCTTCCGCACTGGTGGGTGCTACGAAATTGCTTATCAGAGACCTGAAAATGAAAAAATTTCTTACCTACAAAGAATACTCGATAAAATTTTTTATAGGCCGAAAAAAATAAAAGAGAAAAAAGAAGATAGGAAATATAAAACCTTGGATCAAATCCAAGGCATGCTGAATTTCGTATATCAAGTTCGACATGACAGAGATAAAAAATTAGGAATCGCAGAAAGAAAAGAAATCGAGTCTTCAATTAAATCACTATATAGAAAGTTCTTATTTTTTATAAACTTTTACTACATTGACAGACCATTGATAATCTGCGAGGGAAAAACAGACCCCATTTATTTGAAGTGCGCCCTCAAATCATTACACCTAAAGTATCCCGGCCTAATTGAAAAAACTTCAGAAGGCTTTGATTTTAGAATTAAATTTTTTACTTATTCTGATACAACCCTAGACATTTTAAACTTGGGTGGCGGATGTGGCGACCTCGCAAAACTAATCCGAGAGTACAATGAAAGTTGTACCCCCTATAAATGCAGTGGATTGCTACACCCCGTCATTATTATCGTCGACAATGACAATGAGCCCACAGAGAAACTGTTCCCAGCCATCAAGGGAATTACACACTCTAAAACGCCGATATTGGGAGATAAGCCGTTTTATACGGTAACAAGAAACTTATACGTCATACCAATTCCCCAAAAAAATGGAAAATCCACCTGTATTGAACACTATTTTGAGGAAAGCGTTTTTGACAAAGATATCAATGGAAGGAAGTTTCATCCGGATAAAGGGCCAGCAGATGGTTTTAGTTGTAGCAAAAATGATTTTGCTGAAAAGATCATTTGCAAACAGCAGGGCAGCATTAACTTTTCCATGTTTAGCGATATATTCGATAAAATCGTAGACGTGACTATTCATTATCGCACCCGCCGATCATCACCATAAACACTCGTATACTTGCCGCAGGGTGCGGGCAGGGTAACAAACCCTAGCTATTTCAACTTATACGAACTCGTTAACAGCAAACAGAGGAAGGAATCAAATTCCAATAAACTCAACATATTAGCCCTTTGATCCTGTTAATATCGAACAATCCCTAGAGTAACGGCGGCTCAATCATAATCCTTGTGTCGGGGGTTCAAGTCCCTCCGCCGCCACCATTTTTTAAAAAACCCCGCAATATTTGCGGGGTTTTTTAATGGGGGTTTTGTGTCTATCACACTCGATCTATCGCGCCGCGCGGATGGCATAAAGGAACAGTGAGAGCCAGCCAGCCATCAGGCTGAGACCGCCCAAAGGCGTACCGAGTGTCAGGCCGGCGGCTTGCCAGTATAGCGACGCATAAAGCGTGCCGCAGAAAATCAGCGTTCCCACTAAAAACAAACACGCCGCGACTATAAGAATGCGTGATGGTACCGCGCGGGTCATGCCGTACAAAGCCACAGCCAAAAGCACGATGCTATAATTCTGATGATACCGAAGCGCCACATCAAATCGTTCGACCATCGCTGCGGACCAGTCACCAACCAGCAGATGGTCGCCCGCCGCCCCCAGAACGACCGAAAAAAATCCAATCAGGGCTGTCGCGCACAATATCAATTTCATCAGGCTTTCCCCTTGTCTGTCGCACGCTGAAAACGCACCCCGTTATAACAGAAAAATAAGACCAAAAACACTGCACAACCGCCCCTCTGGCCAGTGGGGGTTTATGCGCTATCCTCCCTTGTGTGGCTTTACATTTTATTTTGCAGCGAAGGAGAGCGGATCATGAAACTGACCGGGCAAATTGCCGAGCAAAATCGCGGTGTTACGGCACCACCCATGGCCCTGCATGCCGGCATCAAATCACCGCGCGTATGGATTGTTGTTGCGGATAAACACGGCGCGCGTATTTTCGAAAAAATTGACCGACATTTGAAATTGATTGGAGAAGCCTCACCGGAACAAAATTTGCAATCTGAACTGAACAACAGAACAATCGGGCGGTCATTCAGCTCGGGCGGCGGCACCATTCACCATAAATTCGAACCGCATATGGAGCAGGAGCGCGCCAGCGCACTGGATTTTGCACACGACCTGGCCGTTTTTCTTGAAGACTCCGACACGGCGCGAAAATTCGACCGTATCATCCTGGTCGCAGCACCTCGTACCTTGGGCGACTTGCGCGCTGCGATGAGCAAGCAGGTGCAGCGGTCCATCATTGCGCAGATTGACAAAAATCTGACCAAACTGGATGAACGCGCCTTGGGCAAGGCGTTGGAGGATGTTTTGTGGCTTGGATGAATATACCCGTGCCCCCCACGGGTAAAAGCTCGCTTTTGACTTTTACCGGGAAGGGCGTATCCTTTGCCTGTCCTGTTTCAAAAGGGCATAAAACGAAGAAAAAGAAGGATCACCACCATGTTACCAATGCGCACCATTCTTGCCTCCGGTCTTTTTTCACTGCTGATCGGATTGACGATGACACAACCCGCCCGTGCCGAAGCCGACCCAACAGGATTATGGCTGACCCAGAACAAACGTTCGGTCGTTTCGGTCGAGCCCTGCCAGGAAAACAAATCCATGATGTGCGGCTACATTCATTGGATCATTGAAGGCGGGATGCAGTTTGACGATAAAAATCCCGACGCCGCCTTGCACAATCGCCCAATGTGCGGTCTGCCGATTATCTATGGTCTGAAAAAATTGAGCGCGAATGAATGGGGCGATGGCAAGATTTACAAGGCTGACGAAGGCGATGTGTACGACGGCCAGATGGAAATGAACGATGACGGTACATTGGCCGTCAGCGGTTATGTCGGCATCCCCCTGTTCGGCAAGGAACAGACATGGACCCGCGTAAACGCCAGTGATTATCCGAAGTGCAAACGCGCCAAGCGTTAATTACGGGCAAAGCTGATCGCGGATAAAATCCGCAATCACCGCACGTGATGCGGTGCTGGTATAATGACCGAGGCCGGGAACGACGCGATGCGTCGCCCGGCCTTTGGTATAAGCGGACACCGCGTTAAACGCCGCCAAATACGCCGCCACGCCAAATTCCGGATCATTGTCACCATGAATCATCAAGGTCTGTGGCGTCGCCGTCATCGCCGGATCATGGAAGAAAATACAGCTATGCCCCACCAGTGCGCCCAGTTCCGCCCCGCGCGTAAATCCCGTGAACAGCGCAACACCGCCGCCTTGTGAAAACCCCATCAACGCCACATCGGCATCCGATAGCCCCAGCAAATCACGTTGCGCATCAATAAATTCATTCATCACACGCGCGATATTGACCATGCGCGGATACAGCGTTTTCAGGTCGCCATCAATCGCAAACCATTGACGCAGCATCGCGGGGTCGTTGCCATCATTTCCGGCCAGAACCTCCTGCGGGATGTGCAGGACATCACCATTATGTTTGCCAATCCCATGCGGAACCACCAATTGTTCTGGCCCATGCGGCGCCACAACCAACGCATCAGGAATCAACGCACAGACAGCCAGCGCCATCTTGTCCATATATTTGGCATTGCGACCATAACCATGCAGGAGCACCACCAGCTTCTTCGCCTGGCCACTTTTGGGGCCATGGGCAACATATTCCAGATCGGCACCGTTCATATTTTTACTTCCCGCTCTTGCATATTGGCCTGTCCCCTATTACCACAGAGAGTATATAAGACGTTTTCCCCGCCTTACAACGCCATTCCCGTGCAGGCAGGGGCGGTATGATAAGAGAATTTTATGGATCAGTATCAGTCTTACACCTCCCTGCCCGACTCCGCCCGGAACGCCGTGGTGGTGATCGGGAATTTTGACGGTGTCCATCGGGGGCATTGCGGGCTGTTTGACGCGGCCCGCACCATCGCTAAAAACACGGGGCGCAAACTGGCGGTCCTGACTTTTGAACCGCATCCACGCCACATCTTCCGGCCCGATGACCCGCCATTTCGTATTACACCTGCCGGGGTAAAGGCGGACCGTCTGGCGGCCCATGGTGTTGATATTTTGATCAGCCTGAATTTCGACTGGCCCTTCGCCAGCCAGAGCGCCGACCATTTCATCCAGCATGTTTTGAAAGACGGGCTGAACGCCGCACATGTTGTGGTGGGGCGTGATTTCCGTTTTGGTCAATTGCGCAAGGGTGACGCCGCCATGATTGACGCGGCGGGCATCCCCATCACCGTGATGGATAAAATCGCCGACGATGATGATGGTGACGACATTTCATCCACCCGCATTCGCCAAGCCCTGGGCACCGGTGATATTGCCGAGGCCAACGCGTTGCTCGGCTGGGATTGGGAAATGCGCGGCGTGGTGGAACAAGGTGATAAACGAGGCCGCGAACTGGGTTTCCCCACCGCAAACGTGCCATTGGGCGATACCTTGCACCCGGCCTATGGCGTGTATGCGACATGGACGAAAATTGTCGAGGACGGGCCGGATGCGCCATGGATCGCTGGCGCCACCAATATCGGCATCCGCCCGATGTTTGAGTTGAAGGTTGGACGGATTGAAAATTATCTGTTCGATTTTAACCGCGATATTTACGGCAAGACTTTGCGCGTCCGCCCGGTTGCCCGCCTGCGCGGCGAGGCGAAGTTTGACGGGCTTGACGCCCTGATCGCGCAAATCAAACAGGATTGCGATCAGGCACAGGATATCTTAGGGAAGGCGCCGCCCTGCAATTAACGAGCGTGTAGAGCGGGAACAATAAATTTTTTGTTTTCCAGAGCACGTGTTTGTTCTTGAATCGCCCGCGTTTGCTCTTCAACCGCCTTTGTATTTTCTTGGATCTCCTCTTTGACCGAGCATGTGTTGATGGCAAATGTCAGCGCCAAGGCCACTGTAGAATAAGCCATATGCTTGAGCGCCAGCCCATCCAGGAATGTTTTAGCGTCTTCCGTCAGATTCACGTCTTGTTTATCGCCCACGAGCAGCCCTCTTAAATTATGAAAAATAATGACTGTTTGCAATCTGAATGGCCCAATTATGCAAAGAAAAACTTTTTGCCCCTCAAAAATCAAGGCAAAACCGGACCAAAACCTTGATTTTCTGCGGGTTTTTGGCAATAGTGCCCCCTTCATCCATTTCAGAATTTCAAGGGCGCGAAAATGAGCGACGCGGACAAGTACAAGGACACCGTCTTCCTGCCGAAAACGGATTTCCCGATGCGTGGGGAATTGCCGAAGCGCGAACCCGAAATTTTGAAAAAATGGCAGGACATGGATCTGTACCGCGCGACCCGCGCAACATCCGCCGGGCGTCCGAAATGGGTGCTGCATGACGGCCCGCCCTATGCCAACGGCGACATCCACATGGGGCACGCGTTGAACAAGACATTGAAAGATGTCGTCAATCGTTTTTACCAAGCCATGGGCAACGACTCCCCGTACGTCCCCGGTTGGGACTGCCACGGTCTGCCGATCGAGTGGAAGGTGGAGGAGCAGTACCGCAACGCCGGGAAAAACAAAGACGACGTGGACCCGATTTCCTTCCGCGCCGAATGCCGCGCCTTTGCCCAAAAATGGGTTGATGTACAAAGCGCGCAGTTCCAGCGTCTGGGCGTCAACGGCGATTGGAAAAACCCGTATTTGACCATGACCCACCGGGCCGAGGCCGGGATCGTCCGCGAAATTCACAAATTCGCCACCAATGGCGGATTGTACAAGGGCGTGAAGCCCGTGATGTGGTCGACGGTTGAAAAAACAGCTCTGGCCGAAGCCGAAGTGGAATATAAGGAACACAAATCCATCACCGTATGGGTAAAGTTCCCGGTCCGTGGGCAAGCCAATACATACGTTGTCATCTGGACTACCACGCCGTGGACCCTGCCGTCCAACCGCGCCATCGCATTTGGTCCGGCAATGGATTATGCCGCCTATACCATCACAGCGGTGAAGGACGAGGCGCGCGCCAAAGTGGGCGATACGCTGATCCTGTCCACAAAACTGGCCGATGATGTCAAGGCGAAAGCCCATATCGAAGAATGGACGCAGGCGCCTGTATCCTTCGACCTGAGCAAAACCGTGTGCGACCACCCGCTGCACACGCAGGGTTACGATTTTGACGTACCCGTTCTGGCCGGTGATTTTGTCACCGATGATACCGGGACCGGGTTCGTGCATATTGCCCCCAGCCATGGTGAAGACGATTACTGGCTGTACATGAAACATTTCGGCGCGAAGGATATTCCCGACAACGTCACCGATGACGGGAAATTCCGCGACCATGTGCCGTTGTTTGCTGGGATGGAAGTGCTGACCGACAAGGGCGAGATGGGCGGCGGGAACTTCGCCGTACTGAAAGCCTTGGATGAGGCTGGCGCGCTGCTGGCCAAAGGGTCAATCAAACACGAATACCCGCACAGCTGGCGGTCCAAGGCCCCAGTGATTTTCCGCACCACGCCGCAATGGTTCATCACCATGGACCAGCCGATGAACAACGGTAAAAAAGTCCGTGATCTGGCCATCGCCGCGATCAAGGACACCCGGTGGGTCCCTGCCAAGGGCGAAGCCCGCATCACCGCGATGATTGAAAACCGCCCCGACTGGTGCATTTCCCGTCAACGCGCCTGGGGCGTGCCGATTGCCCTGTTCGTGCACAAGGACACGGACGAAGTGTTGCAGGATGCCGACGTCCTGTCCCGCATTGCCGATGCGTTTGAACGCGAAGGCGCTGATGCGTGGTGGAAACATGACGCGCAATATTTCCTGGGCGGTCAGTACAAGGCCGAGGATTACCACCAGGTGTTCGACATCGTCGATGTCTGGTTTGAATCCGGCTCCACCCACTCCTTCGTTCTGGGCGACACCAAAACATGGCCGGATTTCGCCGGCGTTGGTAAAGCCGATTTGTATCTGGAAGGATCGGACCAGCACCGCGGCTGGTTCCACTCTTCCCTGCTGGAATCATGCGGCACGACCGGGCATGCGCCGTATAAAACGGTTCTGACCCACGGCTTCGTGCTGGACGACAAGGGTTACAAAATGTCCAAATCCTTGGGCAACGTTGTCGACCCACTGAAGATGATGGATGAACACGGCGCGGATATTATCCGCCTGTGGACCATGTTGTCGGATTACAGCGAAGATATCCGTATCGGCAAAGATACGTTGAAGGTCACAGCCGATTTATACCGCCGTATCCGCAACACGTTCCGTTATCTGCTGGGCGCGCTGGACGGGTTTGATAAATCCGAAATGGTGCCGGAAGCGGACTACAAAACCATGCCGGAACTGGAACAGCTGGTCCTGCACTGGCTGGCCGAAATGGATCGCGATGTGCGCAGTCATGTGGCCAATTATGAATTTGGTCGTCTGGCGCACCGTCTGCACAATTTCTGTGCGAACGAACTCTCCGCCTTCTATTTCGACATTCGTAAGGACCGCCTCTATTGCGACCGCCCGGATTTGTTTGAACGCCGCGCCTGCCGCACGGTGATGGCAAAGGTTTTTGATTGCCTCGTCACATGGCTGGCCCCGATTTTGGCCTTCACCGCCGAAGACGCGTGGAACTTCCGTCCGCGTGGTGTGTTTGACCAGGATCTGGACAGTGTCCATTTGCGCACCTTCCCGGTTATTCCGGCGGCATGGGGCAATGACGCGCTGGCCGCGAAATGGAACGCGCTGCGCGATGTGCGCCGTGTCGTTCTGGGCGCGCTGGAACCCAAACGCGCCGATAAAACCATCGGCTCGTCACTGGAGGCACACCCGGTTATCTACCTGAACGCCGACATGGCCAAGCTGGTCGCGGGCGTTGATCTGGCGGAATTGTGCATTACATCGCAAGCCACCGTGAAAACCGACACCGCCCCGGCGGATGCGTTTACGTTGAACGATGTGGCCGGTGTTGCCGTTGTCTTCACAAAAGCCGAAGGCGGAAAATGCCAGCGCAGCTGGCGCATCGTGCCCGATGTTGGGTCAAACCCGGAATATCCGGATCTGTCGGCCCGCGACGCGGACGCCGTACAATGGTATCAACAGAACAAGAAAGCAGCGTAATTTATCATGCTCCTGGGTCCCCCGTATGCCCGCGTGGCGTTTCCGTTGATTGGCGTTTTGCTGGTTCTGGATCAGATCAGCAAATGGTGGATCACGGAAATTATGATCAAACCGCTGGTCACCCCAGCGAACGAAGCCGCCACGGCGATGCCGTTCCTGAACTGGCTGTTGTCGGCAGGGGATCGGTTCCCGTTCGCCCAGATCGAGGTTTTGCCGTTTTTCAATCTGGTCATGGTGTGGAACCGGGGCGTCAGTTTCGGCCTGTTTTCACAGGGGCATGATTACGGCCCGGCGATTTTGACCATCGTATCCCTGTTGATTATGACGGCGTTTGCCGTCTGGCTGGTCCGGGCGAAAAGCGCCTGGCTGGCCACCGGGTTGACCCTGGTCATCGGCGGGGCCGCCGGGAACGTGATTGACCGGGTCCGGTTCGGGGCCGTGATCGATTTTCTGGATGTTCATGTCGCCGGTTTCCACTGGCCCGCCTTTAATGTGGCCGATTCCTGCATTTCCATCGGCATTGCCCTGATCCTGATTGATGGGCTATTCTTGAAACCGAAACGTAACAAAGGTGTATCGCAATGACCAAAACACTGACCCGCGCCATCATCATCGCTGGATGCGCCCTGTCCTTATCCGCTTGCGAGGGGGCCAAGGAACAATTGGGCCTGACCCGTCAGGCGCCGGATGAATTCGCCGTTGTGAAACGCGCCCCGCTGGAAATGCCGCCGGATTACACCGTCCGCCCGCCGCGCCCGGGGGCCCCGCGTCCGCAGGAAATCGCCGTCACGGACGAAGCCCGTAATGCCGTCCTGGGTGAAACAGCCCGCAGCACGCAGGCCAGCGGCGCCGAAGCCGCCTTGCTGCAACAAACCGGCGGGGTTTATGCCGATCCATCCATTCGCGGCGTTGTTGATGCCGAGGCCACCATTTCCGACAAAGAAGACAAACCGGTCGCGACCCGCCTTCTGGGTCTGGGCAGCGGCAAAACCGAAGCACAAATCGTCAACCCCGCCGCCGAAGCGGAGCGCATTCGCACCAACGCGGAAGCAGGCAAGCCCGTCACCGACGGAGAAACACCGTCGATCAAGGACAAATAAACCAAACCTGTTTCGTATAAAAAACCCGCCAGATCATGGCGGGTTTTTTTATTGCGCTCTGTTTTATAGATCAGGGCGACGGCAATGATCGCGGCGGCGGAACGGTCGGCCCGCTGCGCACATTGCCACCACGCGGCAAGGCATACAGGAAGGCCGGGCGATCCAGATTGTTCATCAGGAACTGCAACGACACGTCCTCGCGGGCGACGGCCAGATTAAACCGCGCCGAACGGGACATTTCCGTGGCCAACGTCATATACCCATGCAGACGCTGGTCCAGCTCAGGCGTGACCTGAATCGTCTTCGGATAATTCTTGATGACCATCAACGTGGACGCCATGGACAGACTGTCCTTCGCCAGATCAGCCTGCTGGCTGGCCAGATCCAGCGCCGCATCCATAACCTTGCCCAGGGACATTTTCAAATCACCCACCGACGGGCGGGCGTTCTTGTCCTGCATAAAAGGGGCGGCCACGTCGCGGTGGTTTTCATCAATCTGGCGCGCCGACAGCAGGAAGTTTTTCAGCGTGGTATGATAATCGGAAAAACTGGCCGTTTCGCCACGAAAAACCGGCATGGCCGGCAGCACCTGTACATTCAATTCCTGCAAATACTGCAATCGCAACAGGCGATCGCGCCGCATCCGGTCAATCACCGTTTGCTCCTGCGGACAATGTTCGATCATGGTTTTGATGTAATTGGTCACCGTGGACGCCAAAACGCCACCCTTGCGCACAGCGCCCAAAATGCGTCCGGCGATGATCTTATCCAGATCTTTCATTCCGGCGTAGGCACGGTCACATTCATTTTTCGACGCCCGCGCATTGAAGGCGGCTTCCAGCGCCCAGTCCTTAAACGTGGTTACGGGCACAGGCGCATCGCCATAAAGTTGATCGAGCGTTTTTTCCAATTCGCGCAAGGCTTCGATCGTGGCGTCGTGCAAATTCCAGTTATACGGCTTCATAGCAGATCCCAGACATCCTGTTTTTACGCCGGCTTTGCCGGTCATTTTTACTTTTTGAAATTATAAAGAAACGCCGGACGTTGTACATCCCGCGCATAATACGCTCCACGCAGTAATTGCTCCGCCAGCGCCAGATCGTTCCCGACCCCACGCGTCAAGGCCTGCGCCAAATGGGTAAACAGCATCGACACATCTTCATCGCCGCTGATATTCGCCACCCGTTCGGACGCGGCGCAAACCACGGCCCGCTGGGATATTTTCTGTTTCAACACCGCATGATCCAACGCCTGCGCCGCCAGCGAATCGCAGGAATTTGCCAGCCGATCCCGCCGGATCGCGGCCTCATCGCCGGAGGCGGGTACGCCATCATCACGGCGGTCAGCCACCTCATCAAAGGCACTGCTGGTCAGAAAATGGACGCGATCCATTTCAATTTCCGTGCGGCGTGCGGATTGCTTGGCAAATTCGGCCATGTTCGGAATGGCGAGCAGCATATTGCTGCTGGCATGGGCCTGCTGTTTCTGCTCCAGCGCGGCCTGCCCCCAGAACTGAATATATTGTCGCAATTTTGCGTCATATTCCGCCTCCGGGAAATCACCGATGACCGATGCCATGTGGCGGCCAATCGTTTCAAGGCGGGTGTTACATTTGACAACATGATTGCGCATATTGCCCAGCAGAACCGTGACCGCGTCCTGCCATGCGACTTGATATTGCATCAGGCCAAACCGACCGGCGCGCGCATTGAACGATTCTTTCAGCGCCAATTTTTGCACCAGCGCCACCGTTTGCGGTGTGGAGGATACGGTCAGCGCATTCACGGATTCGGCAAGCCCCGCCATTCCGGCCCGGGTCTGGTCGTGCAAGCCCCAATTATATGCATCATGCGTTTTCATGGCCCGAAATTAGCGTCTTTTTGCAAGTTATGTCAAAGTTTTAAACCCCTGCCATTTGGGGTTTTGCTTTGCCCCGATTCTCGGGTAAACCAGAAGACATGAAACACATTTTGATTCCTGTTTTTATTGGTTTTTTCCTGATCCCCTCACCGGTCTGGGCCCAAACCCAAACTGCGGTGCAGCCCCCGGCCGCCGCCGTTGCCGATGCTCAATTGCCGCAACGCACAAAAATCTTCGGTGCGGAAGAGGCCACTCTGACCAACGGCCTGCGCATTGTGGTCATTCCCAATCACCGCGCACCCGTCGTCAGCCACATGGTCTGGTACCGCGTCGGCGCGATTGATGAACCCGCCGGACAATCGGGCATCGCCCACTTCCTTGAACATTTGATGTTTAAGGGATCGGAAAATGTTCCCCCCGGTGAATTTTCCAAACGCGTGCGCGCCATGGGCGGGAATGACAATGCCTTTACGTCCCAGGACTACACCGCCTATTTCCAATCCATCGCCGCCGACCGTCTGGACGATGTCATGACGATGGAGGCCGACCGGATGCGCGGCCTGACCCTGCCCGCGGATCAGGTTTTGTCCGAACGCGATGTCGTATTGGAAGAACGCCGCCAAAATACCGACAGCGACCCCAACGCCCAGATGCACGAACAAATGCGCAATGCGCTGTTCCCCGGGCATCCCTATGGCATTCCGGTGATTGGCTGGCCGTATGAAATCGCCAAACTGTCCCGTGAAAACGCGATGGATTTTCACAATAAATGGTACGCGCCCAATAACGCCACCGTGGTGATTTCTGGTGATGTGAAACTGGCCGACATTCTGCCGATCATTGAAAAAACCTATGGCGCTGTGCCCGCCCGGACGGTGCCCGAACGCACAACACCGCCGGTGATGAATGTGCCCGGCGAAGCCCGCATCATCATGCAATCGGCCCGCGTCCATCAGCCTGTATTCCAGCGCATGATCCGCGTGCCGTCCTTGCGCCAAAACCGTAACGACGCCATCGCATTGCAGGTTGCGGAAAGCATCCTGTCCGATGGGGCGTCATCACGTCTGTATAAATCGTTGGTCGTAGAACAGAAAATCGCCGTCGGGGCCGGGTTTTCCTACAACCCCACTGCATGGGACGATTCCACCGCATCCCTGTACGCCATTCCCGCCGATGGCGTGGCGATGGACGCGGTTGAAGCCGCAACCGATACCGTCATTGCAACATTCGCCCGCGACGGCGTAACCGATGATGAACTGGCCACCGCAAAAATCCGCATGAAAGACAGCGCCGCCCTGGCCCGCGACAGCTTGCAGGGCCCGGCCATGATTTTTGGCCAGACCATTACCACCGGCGGCACGATTGATGACGTCGAATATTGGGCCGATGATATTGATGCGGTGACCGCCGCCGATATTAAACGCGTGGCGCAATATCTGATCAAACCGGCGGGCACGCATGGCCGCGGTGTAACGGGGTGGATTCTCCCCGCCCCGACCCCGGATAAAATCCTGACCGAGGACGAACCGGAAGCCGCACCAACAGAACCCCCGGCCAATGATAACGCAGCAGAGGCAACGCCATGAAATCCTTGATCCTCAGCACCGTTCTGATTTTCGCCGTAACCACCCCCGTATGGGCGGCCGATGTCACCACGATCACACCGCCGACGGAACGCTTCCTCGATATTCGGTCCGTGACCAGCGACGGTGGCATCACCGCATGGTTTTTGGAAGATCATTCGGTCCCGGCCATCGCTATTGAATTTGCTTTTGCTGGGGCGGGTGCCTCGCTGGATCCGCAGGACAAGCAAGGATTGGCCCGCCTTGCCTCCAACACACTGGATGAAGGGGCGGCGGATCTGGATTCCCAGGCGTTTCAAAAAGCCCTGACCGATCATTCAATTACCCTGCGTTTCGACGTGGGCCGCGATGATTTCTTTGGCTCCTTAAAAAGCCTGACCCGTCACCGCGATCTGGCCACCGACTTGATGGCCAAGGCTTTGACATCGCCGCGTTTTGACCAAGACCCGATCGACCGGATGAAGGCCGCGAATATCAGCCGGATTAAATCGCAACTCTCTGATCCCGATTGGATTGCCGCGCGCATTATGAATGATGTGGCCTTCGCCGGGCACCCTTACGCCATGAACAGCGGCGGAACGGTCAGTGGCTTTGCCGCCATCACCGCCGATGATCTGCGAAATTTCACACGCATCAGCTTTGCCCGTGACAATCTGTTGGTCGCCGTCGCCGGGGATATTTCGGAAGACGAATTAAAACCCCTGCTGGACAAGATGTTCGGCGCATTGCCTGAAAAATCACAAATTCCGCCGACAGCGGATTTAACCATTCAGGGCGCCAATACCATCACCCTGTTCGACAAGGACGTGCCGCAAACATCGATCCAGATGATGCAGGGCGGCATTGACCGCACCGACCCGGATTATCACGCCGCACAGGTGATGAACTTTATCCTTGGTTCCTCCGGTTTTGGCAGCCGCCTGACCGAAGAAATTCGTGAGAAGCGCGGCCTGACCTATGGCATCTACTCCTCCATGTACCAGCTGGACCATGTGAAGGCGCTGAGCGTGTCCACATCCACCCGCAATGACAAGGCCGGTGAAGTTTTGGGCCTGATCAAAACTGAATGGACCAAAATGCGGGACGAACCGGTCAGCGCCGATGAATTAAAAGCGGCGCAGGATTACCTGACCGGATCCATGCCGCTGGCGCTGACCTCGACGCAAGGCATTGCCGGGTTGATCCTCGGCCTGCGGCTGGATGATCTGCCGATTGATTATCTGGACGGCATTACCGAACGTTATAACGCGATTACGGTCGATGATGTGTCCAAAGTATCCAAACGCCTGCTGACCCCCGATGCGATGACCACGGTCATTGTCGGCAAGCCCGAAGGCATCACACCGACCACAACCCGCACGGATTTGCCCAATGTTGAATAATACCCTGCCCGAATGGGGGGCGTTGGACACACATGCGCGCACCATGCGTTACGTGCATATGAATGATTTGGTGGGCGAGGGGCGCGTGAAGGCGATGAGCCTGTCCCTGCCCGGCCTGTATGCCGATTTTTCGCGCCAGCGCATGAATGACGATACGATGGGCTTGCTCCTGTCCCTCGCCCGCGCCTGTGACGTGGAAGGCTGGCGCGACCGGATGTTCAGCGGTGCGTCCATTAACACAACGGAAAACCGCGCCGTTTTGCACACTGCCCTGCGCCGCCCGGCCAAGGACAGCGTCATGGTCGATGGCGAAAACGTTGTACCGTTCATTCATGACGTCCTGAACCGGATGAAAGCCATCACCGACGCCGTTCATTCCGGCACATGGACCGGCTATACAGGCAAGCGGATCACCACCATCATCAATATCGGCATTGGTGGGTCGGATCTGGGTCCGCAAATGGTGGCCGAGGCGCTGCGCCCGTTCCATGTCGATGGCATCACCGTGAAATTTGTGTCGAATGTCGATGGCACCCATTTGCACAACGCCCTGCACGGATGTGATCCGGCCACGACGTTGTTCCTGATCGCGTCCAAAACCTTCACGACGCAGGAAACCATGAAGAACGCACAAAGCGCGCGCGCATGGCTTCTGGCCAAACTGAAAAAGGACGATGCGATTGCCAAGCATTTCATCGCCCTGTCCACCAATGAAAAGGCCGTGACCGCCTTCGGCATTCATCCGGATAATATGCTGCCCTTCCGCGACTGGGTTGGCGGACGGTTCAGCCTGTGGTCATCCATCGGGCTATCCATCGCACTGGCGGTGGGGTTTGATCATTTCCGCGCCCTTCTGGATGGTGCGAATGCCATGGATCGGCATTTCCAAACCGCGCCATTGCATCAAAACCTGCCCGTTCTGATGGGCTTAATCGGTGTATGGAACCGAAATTTTATGAACTGTTCCGGGCTGGCCGTTTTGCCCTATGACCAGAATTTGCTTCACCTGCCCGCCTTCCTGCAACAGGTGGATATGGAATCGAACGGCAAACGCGTCAGCCGTGATGGCGAAACGCTGCCCTATGCCACCGCCCCCATCGTGTTCGGTGAACCGGGCACGAACGGCCAGCACGCGTTTTATCAAATGCTGCACCAGGGCACCGACATCGTGCCATGCGAATTTATCGGGTCCCGCGAAAGCCTCGCGCCCTATGCCGATCACCACCACATCCTGCTCGCCAACATGATTGCGCAGGCGCAGGCGCTGATGACCGGGCGCAGTGAACGTGAATCCAACAACAACCCGCACCAAACCTTCCCCGGCAACCGCCCGTCGGTCACCTTGCTGTTCGACCGGATGGATGCGTTCCATCTGGGGCAATTGATCGCCCTGTATGAACACAAGGTTTTCGTTCAGGGCATCCTGTGGGGCATCAACTCCTTTGACCAGTACGGGGTCGAACTGGGCAAGATTCTTGCCAATTCCGTACTGGATTCTGGGAAAAACCCGGAATCCCAAGGAAAAATCGACCCCGCCGGGGCCATTTTGCTGTCCCTGACCGCCTAAAATCCAGCGCTAAGACCCAGATATTTAATATTTTTTAGGCTCCCTCCGGTAGGATGGATGGAACCAATAAGAATAAATCGCAAGAATTGCGTGTGTGAGGATACCCCGCCCGATGAGTACTGGCCTGCAAAAACTGACGCAGTCCGAGCTGGATGAAATCATCCGCAAGCATATGCGCTTTATCAGCGGCATACGCGGCGGCGCACGTGCCGTTGTGAAATTCAAGGATCTGTCGGGCCTGCATTTCCGCAAGGGCGATTTATCACAAGCTGACTTCACCGGGTCCATCCTGATCAACGCCAACATGTCGAATGCCACATTCAAGGGTGTGTCATTTTTTGCCTGTGACATGCGTGGGGCCAATTTGGAAAACGCCTGTTTCGCACGGGCGGATTTCCGAGGGGCCACCGTTGTCGGCGCGAACTTGACCGGGGCCGATTTTGAAAAGGCCGATATGCGCGAAGGCGTCATCCTGGAACGCAACCCGACAAACAAAACATTGTCGGGCAGCATCAACAATTCCAAAGCCAAAACGATTTTCAGCGGATCGCGTTTGTCCGAAACAAACCTGTCCGGGGCCAGTGCGAATTATGCTGACTTTTCCGACGCCGATTTGTCAGGTGTCATCGTCAACGACGCCGACTTTTCCCACGCGAATTTCGAGGGTGCCAACCTGTCCGGTGCGGACTTTACAGGGTCAAACCTGAAAAACGCCAACATGAAATCATCCATTATTTCCGGCACAAAGCTGGACGAAGCCGAAACGGCCGGCCTGAATATGGATGACGCCCTGACCGAAGATCGCATGGGCAGCAAGCTGGAAGCGCTTGGAAAAACGCTGGAACAATTGCTGGAAGAACACACGGCATGGATTGCAACGGCGGGAAAATCGGGCACGCGGCTGGATTTATCCGGTTATGATTTGCGCCATGTTTTGAATTTGAAAAAATTCTCGCTCACCGCCGTGAAGGCCGTTGGGGCCAACTTCCTGAACCAGGATTTGCAAGGGGCCAGCCTGCAAAGCGCGGTGATGGACCGCGCCGATTTCCGTGACACCAAATTGGCCAATGCCGATTTCCGTGGCACGTCGTTGAAGAACGGGTTGTTTTCCCGCGCCAATCTGGTCGGGGCGAATTTGTCGCCGCTGATCTTCCCCAACCCGGATGGGTCGAAACGGTTACAACGGGTCAATTTGTCCGGGGCCAATCTGCGCTATGCGATTCTCAGCAATGCCGTGCTGGCCGATTGCCTGCTGGTCGGGGCCGATTTGTCCTATGCCGTTATGCATGATTGCGATTTACGCCGGGCCGATTTAACCGGCGCGATTCTGGATAATGCCGATTTCCACGGCGCCCTGCTGAATGACGTCATCAGCGACCGCAAACTGGGGTAAAACCCCGGGTTTTTCCGATTTTTGGGCTGACTCCCCCTGCCCCAGCCGCTAATCTGCCCCTATGCGCATTCGTCATTTGCCAGAAACACTGGTCAACCAGATCGCCGCCGGTGAGGTCATCGAGCGGCCCGCCGCCGCTGTCAAGGAACTGGTCGAAAACGCCATTGATGCCGGCGCAACCTCGGTCGCCATCGATTTGCGCGATGGCGGTAAAAGCCTGATCCGCATCAGTGATAACGGCATCGGCATGAATCATGACGAACTGATCGCCTGCCTCGACCGCCACGCTACATCGAAATTAAAGGGCGATGACCTACTGAATATCTTCACGCTGGGTTTTCGCGGCGAAGCCCTGCCCTCCATCGGCGCGGTCAGCCGCCTGAGCATCGCCAGCCGCGCGCGCGAAACCCCGAACGAAGCCTGGGAAATTAAAGTTGAAGGCGGTCGTAAAGACGCCCCCATCCCCAGCGCCCACCCGGAAGGCACCCGCGTCGAAGTGCGCGATTTGTTTTACGCCACGCCCGCCCGCCTGAAATTCCTGAAAGGGGATAAGGCCGAATACGCCGCGGTAAAAGACACCGTGATGCGCCTGGCCATGGCGTTTCCGGCCATTGGCTTCCGCCTGACCCATAACGACGCACTCAGCCTGTCTTTACCCGCCGCAACGCAAGGTGATTTGTGGGACCAGCGGCGCGAACGGCTGTCCGCGTTGCTTGGCGCTGACTTCGCCGCCAATACGGTGGCGATTGAAGCCGAACGCGACGGTGTAAAACTGGAAGGTTATGCCGGCCTGCCGACATGGTCGCGCGGGACATCACAAAACCAATATCTGTTCGTCAATGGCCGCCCGGTGCGCGACAAGTTGCTTCAGGGTGCGATGCGCGGGGCCTATGCCGATTTGCTGCCCGGTGATCGTCATGCTGTCGCTGTGCTGTTCCTCGACCTGCCGCCCACCGAAGTGGACATCAACGTCCACCCGGCGAAGGCCGAGGTACGGTTCCGTGATTCCGCCGGGGTGCGTGGCTTGCTGGTCGGGTCCATCCGTCACACGATGATGCAGAAAGCGGGTCAGGGATCGGCCACAACATTATCCGACCGTACCCTGGCCGCATTACAATCCACCACCAGCAACGCACCGCATACGCCATCCTATGGCACGGGAAATCTGGCTTATTCCTACACACCGGCCCCCTCCTACGGACTGGCGGAACGCGCGTATGAAAATTACCGTCCTTTAAGCACCCTGCAACCCGCTGCGCGATCCGAAACCGCGCCAACCATTGCGGCACTTCAGGATCAGGATTTCCCACTGGGTGCCGCGCGCGCGCAGATCCATGAAAATTACATCATTGCCCAGACCGCAAACGGCATGGTGATTATCGACCAACACGCCGCGCATGAACGCCTGACCTATGAACGGTTTAAGGCGCAGGTGATGGAGGCGGGCCAGATTGAATCCCAAGGATTACTGGTTCCCGAAATCATCACACCGGACGATACCGATATCGCGCGGCTGATGGAGGCGGCGGAGCAACTGGACCAACTCGGCCTGCGCATTGAACCGTTCGGCCCGGATGCCGTGGCGGTACAGGCCGTGCCCGCCTTGTTATCGGGCCGCGCGGAAATTTCCCGTCTGGTGCGTGATATTTGTGACGAGCTGGCCGAACAGGGCAGCACACAAGGGTTGGAAGACCGCATCAACGCCCTGCTCTCCACCATGGCCTGTCACGGGTCGGTGCGATCAGGCCGGGTCTTGAATGTCGATGAAATGAATGCCCTGCTGCGCCAGATGGAAGCCACGCCGAAATCCGGCCAGTGCAATCATGGCCGCCCGACCTATATTACTTTAGGATTAAAAGACATCGAACGGCTGTTTGGGAGAACGTGATGACCGAGATCGACATTCCGGATCAAAACCCGAAGCATGACAAACCCACCCCCAACAAAGACCAGAAAACGGTGACCGCCGTTTATGGAACGCTGTGCGCGTCGCTGATCCTGCAACTCACCCCCCATGCGGGTGTGGCGTTGTTTTCCGGCCTGTTGCTGTTGTTCACATGGGGCATGATTGGGTTTCTGCGCCGTGGGGCCGAACGCGAAAGCCTGCTGGCCAATCACATGTCGTTTTTGAACATCACCTTGTGGATGTTCTCCGCCCTGATTTTCGTCGCGACGGCCATTGGCGGATATTACGTTTACACCCACTATACGTTCGCCCAGTTTGGCGATCTGGCCAGTGTGATGGCCGAAGGTGATATGAACGATCCGATGATCCGTGAACTCAAAAACCTGACGTTGGCCGTTGGGGCACCGGGTTATCTGTATATCGTCTACCGCCTGACCAAGGGCTTGCGCCGCGCCCTAGGCGGATACCGCATCGCCCACCCGAAAAACCCGTTTTAATTCAAGACTTCAAGCGATCCAGAAAATCACGCGCCGCGTTTAAATCCGCCCGCATCGTCGTACGCTGCTTTTCCTGATGCGGGGCGGGGCCATACAAAGCTTCGTTATAAATCTCGGCACGGTATAAATCTTCGACATTCGCGGCGATGAAAACATCATCTGGCGTCACGGCCCCATCCATAAAGGCCAGCCCCAGAACAATCGATCCCGATACCACCGTCACCAACTGGAACACGGTGAATTGATACAGGTCCATGGCATCCATGGCCTGACGCACGTATTTATGGGCTGCCTCTGGCTGGCGGATGGCGGACAGGCCCGGCGTTACGATCAACGCCACACCCGATACGCGTGCAAACCAATCGCGCGCCGGGGCCCACGCCGCATTCTGTTGCGCGGACAGTTCCGGCGGGTCCTCGGTTTGGTAGCACAGCAAATCCGTATCCAGATACACGGCCACCATATCGGTCATGGTTTTGCGCTCGCCCGCCACACGATCAATCGCGGTGATCAGGATTTGCGTCAACGGCATGGTATCGGGAACGATGTTCTCCCCCTGCGCCGCCCATTCCGCCACAATCCCATCGGCCAACGCAGACACCGGTGCCACAACCATCTGGCCCGATGGTGTCTTCACTGGTTTTCCATCCAGACGGATGGAAAACCCACCTGCCGGCTCGGCCTGTGATGTCACAAGTTTATAAAAACGTTTCATGGCGCGGATTCCGCCGGTGCCGATTGCAAAATTTTCAGGAATGCGCTGGTGCGCAGGGAAACCGATTCATCGGCCATTTCATTCTCGTTCACCTGAATATGATCCAGCGCATCACCCCAGAACAAGGCCGCTTTTTCCGCCGCCTGTGTGCCCGGAATGGGCGTGGCCAGCGCGGCCAACGCCGCATACAGGTCCGCCAACTCCGTCGCCGCCGCATCCGCACCGGAGACGCGGACCGTACCGTGGACCCGGGCCGCATGCTCGGACGTATCGCCAAAGGTAATATCGGGCGCGATTTTTACGCCACCCAGCGTCAATTCCGGTTCACCCGCCAGGCGCAGCCCCCCATTATGCCGTCCGATTTTCACCGCGCCCGTCGCCGGATGCCCGGCCAATCCAAATTGGGTAATGTTGAGTACCGCGCCCCCCAGCAACCCCGTATCAAACCCGGTTTGCAAGGACACAGCCCCCACCGATGCCGTCAAAACCGCATCATCCGCCACCCGCCAGATCGGGGAATTCGCGCTGCCGTCATTATGCATGTCCAGACGAGCTGAAACAGCGTCATCGCCATATGTTCCCGCTATCACCAGCGCCGATTGGTCCGCATCAATCCCCACACGGTCCAGCGCAATCGCACGATACCCCGTCGTGGCCCGATCGACGCGAATGCCGTTGATATCCAGCACACGAAACCGCGTGCGCGACAGGATCAAATCACCAAAACTGACTTTCAAACGGGCGGAATCGATTGTGGCCACCACCGGCCCGGGCATGGGTTTTTCGGTCACGGCGTCAACACGGCCCGGCGCCCGCACGCGACCCGCATCAATCACCACACCGGGAACGGCCTGATGAAACCGCACATCGGCAATATCAATTTCAAGAAACGGGAAGAAGGATGCGTTATTCAGCGTACCAATCCGCACATCATAACCACTGGCCTGGGACAAATTGCCCTCCAGCCCGGCGCGCAGCGTCGCCTTGTCCCCACCCAACAGGTAAAGCGCGCCAAGGCTGACCGCGATGGCCACCGCAAACACCATAAGCAAGCGCAGGAAAAACTTGCCCTTTGATCGCTTACTCATCGGCGGTGGTATCCTGCTGGATAATGATTTGATCGGCGGATGGGGCCGGGGTGCTTTGCACCTGTGGCATCACGCTTTCAAACTGCATCGCGCCAGTTTTCATGGCGATATCGCACGGGCGGATAAATTGGCACACTTCGCGGCCCAATGCGCGATCTTCAACCAACCCCCAAAACGCCGTGCGTTCGGTCAGGTAATCGGTGGATTGCGGGTCCAGCGCGGCAACATCCACATCCGGCGGTAACAACGGCACAGGCGCGCAGAGTTCTTCGGCCACGCACGCATCATATTTCGCCGGATCAGAGAGTTCACCAGATTCAATGCGGCGCGCGGTGGACACCATGCGGACATGAATGCGCTCGATCTCCTGCATCAAATTGATGCCGAATGTTGCGTTGATCGCATCGGTGGTTTTGCATTCATCGGGAATGGCGCGGCCCACATCGGCAGGCGCGCCGCATGTTTTTTCAAACGCCAGCAGGCCGCCCTTCGGCGCCTCTTCCACCGGCTTGTTGGTGGCCAGAACCAAAGCGGTCAAACCACCCAGCAGAACCACAGCCAAACCACCGGCAAGAAGCAAATTCCGGGACGGCGACGACAGGAAATCGTTCATTTTTTACACTGCTCTTTTAGATTCATGGGGCCTTGGATTAAGTATAGCACCAAGACCGTGAATGCAAAGCCTCAAAGGTGAAATTAACCCATTGATATAAATAGATTAAATCTCGACATCAGCAAAGGGATCGTGGTCGATCTGGGGGCGGAAATCAAAGGCTTTCCAGCTTTTGCGCAGATCATCAGCCAGCGGTGCCGTCACCTCGATCATACCCTTGCGCGTCGGGTGCGGTACCACAATCCGCCAGGCATGCAAATGCAAGCGCGGGGCCAGGTTCATGTCATGGATCATGTTGATGCGCGCGTCATCCTTCTCCGGATCGGCATGACCATATTTTTCATCGCCGATCAGAGGGAAGCCACCCTCCGCCGCGTGCACGCGGATCTGGTGCGTGCGGCCCGTGCGGGGCCAGAACATCACAAACGCGGCAGCGGGGCCAGCGCGTTCAATCACCTGAAATTCCGTGCGGGAAAATTTTCCGTTTTCGGCATCAACGATCATCATATCCTTGTACGGACCCTCACCCTTGATCAACGGTGCATCAATCACGCCGTCATTCATCTGCGGTGCGGGGGCGGTCAGAGCCCAGTAATATTTGCGGATATTGCGCCCCTCAAACGCGCGGCCCAGACGCTTCGCCGTTTCGCGATCACGCGCCAACAGCAACACGCCGGACGTATCGCGGTCCAGACGGTGGCACAATTTCGGCTTCACGCCGTCGCGGTCCGCCAGATGTTCCAACAACCCGTCAATGTGGCGCGCGATTTTCATGCCGCCCTGCACCGCGATGCCAGCGGGTTTGTTCAGCGCAATCACTTCGCCGTCATCATAAATCACCATGGACCGGATCAAATCCGCATCGCCCGGATGCGGACGGAACCATATATCCGTCTTGCCCGCCGACGCCGTCGTGGCCGGCGGCAAACGCACCGTTTGCCCGGCATTCAGACGGGTATCGGTTTTCACACGCCCGCCATCAACACGAATTTGCCCCTTGCGCATCAGTTTTTGCACCAGCGCATAGGGCAGATCCGGCGCGTATTTCTTCAACCAACGATCCAGACGCTGGCCATCATCACCCATTTCAACGACGATCTGGCGCACGCCGCTCGATTTTTCATCTGATGGGTTTTCGTCAGGGGACACATCGCCCAGATCCTGATCGTCGGCAAATTGATCGTCGTCACTCATGACAGAATTCCTCGTACACAGGCCAACCCGGCGACAAGCCCGGCCAGCGATAAACCAACGGAGAGCGCGACATACAACGCCGCTTGGCCGAATGCGCCACGCTCCCACAACAAAATCGTATCGGCAGAGAAAGCGGAGAATGTCGTAAATCCGCCCAAAACCCCAACCATTAAAAACGCCCGCCATGGCGCAGAGGCTTCGGCGGACAAGGCAAACAAACCAACCAAAACACCCATCAATGTCGATCCGATGACATTGCACGCCAGAATGCCCCACGGAAATCCGGATGGCACCAGAACCGCCACGCCATTATTCAACATATGGCGCAGAACCGATCCAATCGCGCCGCCTGCGGCAATCGCCAGAATGGTCTGCATTATTCTTCGCCTTCCGCATTTTTCCGCGCGCGCAATTTGGCCCAATAATCGACCCGTTTGCGCAATTCACGTTCAAATCCGCGTTCGACAGGATTATAGAAGATTTCGCGCGCCATGCCGTCAGGAAAATAGTTTTGGCCGGAAAAAGCATCCGGATCATCGTGGTCATAGGCATAATTCGCCCCGTACCCCAGATTTTTCATCAATTTGGTCGGCGCGTTCAGAATATGCGCCGGCGGGGCCAGCGACCCGGTCTCCCGCGCCACCACTTTGGCACGGTTATAGCCCTTATATACGGCGTTCGATTTCGGCGCGGTGGCCATATAGACCAAGGCTTGTGCCAACGCCAATTCCCCTTCCGGACTGCCCAGCCGTTCATAGGTATCCCATGCGGCCACGGCCTGGGTCAGTGCACTGGGGTCACCCAGGCCAATATCTTCCACCGCCATGCGGGTGATGCGGCGCGCGATAAACCGCGGGTCCTCGCCCCCCTCCAGCATACGGCAGAACCAATACAGCGCCGCATCCGCATCCGATCCACGCACGGATTTATGCAGTGCGCTGATCAAATTGTAATGCCCGTCATCTTTTTTATCGTACAACGGCGCACGGCGATTGACCAAGGCGGTCAATGCGGCAATGTCAAACACATCACCTTCGCGGGCTTGCGCAAACACTTGCTCCGCCATGGTCAGGGCATAGCGCCCATCGCCATCGGCCATGGCTTTCAACGCATCGCGCGCGCCATCATCCAGCGGCAACACCCGTTCCATATGGGTTTCCGCCGCCTGCAATAATTTTTCAATCGCTGCATCGTCCAGACGTTTCAGGACGAACACCTGACACCGCGACAACAATGCCGCATTCAATTCAAAGGATGGATTTTCCGTGGTCGCGCCGATCAACGTGATCGTTCCATCTTCCACCACGGGCAGGAACGCATCTTGCTGCGATTTATTGAAACGATGAATTTCATCGACAAACAACAGTGTACCCTTGCCGTTGCGGCGACGCAGACGCGCAGATTCAAACACGCGCTTCAGATCGGCAACGCCGGAGAAGATGGCCGAGATTTGTTCGAAATGCAGATCGGTATGTCCGGCCAGAATGCGCGCCAGCGTAGTCTTGCCACAGCCCGGCGGCCCCCACAAAATCATCGACACAATCCGGTTATTGGCCACCATCCGCCCGATGGCCCCGTCCGGCCCGGTTAAATGGTCCTGCCCCGCAATACCCGCCAAGACGCGCGGGCGCAACAAATCGGCCAAAGGCCGGGGGCCATTGGCATGGGAATCGTCGGATTCCGGGGTTTCAGCGGGGTCAAACAAGGTGGCCATAGAGGGCAAAATACGGGGCTTTTACCCTAAAGACAAGCGCTCATTATTGACATATTCCACAATCGGGCCGCAGGCTCACCCGCGTCACCGAATAACAATCTGCTGTTTGCGGCCATTGCGTTCCAGCGTGATGGCCCAGATGCCGCCGCGCCCCGCGCGGGACAGCGCCTGTCTGGCATCATCGGTCGTTTCAATCGCGACGCCATTGACCTCGACCAGCTTGTCGCCGGGGCGGACGAAGCGTGTCGCGATGGAGCGATCCTCGACGCCAATCACAACAACGCCCGCGTGATCGTCACTGGCATCGCCGAAGCCCAGCTCGGCCACCACCGCCGGATTCATGTTGACCAAAGTCGCGCCGGACAGCGGGTTTTCACCCTTGATCAATTGTTTTTTGCGGGCCGGTTCATCCGGTGGCGCAATGGCGGCCACCTTCACATCACGCGTCTTGCCCTGACGCATAATCGTCATGTCGGCCTTGCCGCCAATTTTGGTTGTCGCCATGCGGTATTTCATTTCCGATGGATCGGCGATTGCGTGGCCATTGACCGCCACGATTAAATCGCCTGCCTTCACACCAGCTTTGTGCAACGGGCTGGCGGTATGCAATTTGGCGACCAGAACACCCGCCGGACGATCGAGGCCGAGAGATTCTGCAATATCCGCTGTTACGCTTTGCGCCGTAATCCCCAGCCACGGGCGCACCACACTGCGGCTGCCATCGACGGCGTTTTCTTCGGCATCCATCACGCTCATCACCATTTCGGAGGGCACGGCGAAGCCAATGCCCAGCGACCCGCCATCGCGGGAATAAATCGCCGTGTTAATGCCAATTACACCACCATCCATCGCCACCAGCGGCCCACCGGAATTGCCGGGGTTAATCGCTGCGTCGGTCTGGATAAAGAAATTGAAATCATTGATGTTCAGGCTGGACCGCGCCAAAGCGGAAATAATACCGCTGGTCACTGTCTGGCCCACACCAAACGGATTGCCAATGGCCAGAACCAGATCCCCCACCTGCGCCGTTTCACTGGCCCGCAACGGCGCGAAGGGCAGTTTTTCACCCTCTGCATCGACGCGCAAAACCGCAATGTCGGAGGGTTCATCCCGCACGCTGACGCGCGCCGGAAACTCCCGCCCATCGGCCAAGACCACACGGATTTCATCCGCCCCGTCGATCACATGAACGTTGGTAATCACCACACCGGCGGCATCGACGATCACGCCGGACCCGAGCGCGTTTTCAACCTTCTGCCGCGTCAATCCGCCGCCAGAGTACGGAAACGCATCACCGAAAAACTGTTCGAAAAACGGGTCGCTCATAAACGGATGGGCGCGGCGGGTGATGGTGCGGCTGGTATAAATATTCACCACCGCCGGGGCCACCTTTTGCACCAGCGGGGCAAAAGAGAGATTCATCTGCGCCTGTGATTGCGGGACAAGACGGGGGATGTCCTGCGCCAAAGCCGGGGCGGACAAACAAAGGACAGCCAACAAGGATGCAATAAAACGGGTCATAGCCTCTATTATTTAGGATGATCGGGTGCACGTCTCAAGGGGGGCTTCGCCATCAGGATCGCATAAACAGAACGGCGCGCAGGAACCTCCAGGATTCTGTAAAGAAAAGCCGAAAGAGCCAGACTGACCATAACCACAGCCAAGGCCAGGACCGGGAACAACCCCGCATACAGATCCCCGGGCAGCACCATATGCGCCCCCAGCAAGACAACAACCATCACCGGGTAATGCACCATGTAAAGCGCATAGGAAATATCCCCCAACCAAATCGCAGATTTATGCGCCAGCCAGCCGGACTGTGCCGCAGGGGCCTGCCCCTCTGGCACCCGCGACATATCCGCCCCCAAACGGATCATCCAGCAAAAAATCGGGATCAAAACAATGTCAGGCGCCCGCACGTGCATCAGCGCAACAGCCAGACAAGCCGCCGCAAAAAGCTGAACCCCGGCAGCCCCTGAAACAGGGCGGGTTGCAGACCAGCGGTACAAAGCAATACCCAGAATAAAATCCGGCATAACCCGCAAGATCGAACAATCAAAACTGTATGTCGTAAAGGGGCGCGTTGGATCCATACCAAAGGACATCAACCACACATATCCATACAACCCGGCAACAACAAGCAACGCTCGCCCGGGCCGCAACCCCATCATGACAGGCAAAACCAGAGGAAAAGACAGGTATGCAAACCATTCAGCCGCAATCGACCAGGACGGCACATTAAATGTTAATCCACCTTCCATCCCCCAACTTTGAATCATCAAAAAATTGTTCAGCAATGACAGAAGCGGAAACTCGCCGGGCCACAGCCCCACGGGTCCAAAACGGAACGGCGTCAATGCAACAACGACCATAAACAGCAAGGTCACGAAATGTAGCGGATAGATGCGCGCAAAACGCCGTGCGACAAAATCCCGCACCCGCATGTTCCCCGCCCGCCATTCCGGCCCGTAAACATGGGTCAGGATAAAACCGCTCAGGATGAAAAAGAAATCAACCGCCAGATAACCTTCATGCAGAAAACCCGTATAGGCCAACGGATCAAACGGCGTAAAATAACGAAAATGATGGATCACAACGACCATCGCGGCGAAGAACCGCAAGCTGGTCAATACAGGCAAATCTTTCGGATAGGCCGGGGCGCTGATCATATCCTATGATACATGAATCCACCCCAAAACCCTGCTCCAAAAATCACAAGAAAAAAGGCCACCAAAACGGTGGCCTTTGTTTCCTTAAAACTGAAAACGGGATTATTCCGCGTCTTTTTCAGCTTCTTTTTTCCCATCTTTTTTCTGGGCCGGAGCTTTTTTAGCGGCCGGTTTCTTTTCAGCGGCGTCCTTTTTCGGGGCGGCTTTCTTTGCGGCCGGCTTTTTCGCTGCCGGGGCCTTTTTCGGTTTGGCGGCTTTCAGTTCGCCTTCTTCGCCAACTTCGTATTCGCTTGCTACGTCTTCACCCAGCATGGTCGGACCGCTGTCCTGACCTTTTGCGGATACGTCGCGATCAACGAATTCGATCACAGCCATCGGCGCGGCGTCACCATAACGGAAGCCAGCTTTCATGATGCGGATGTAGCCACCGTTACGGTCTTTGTAACGATCGGCCAGAACGTCGAACAGTTTACCAACTTGAACTTCGTCGCGCATGATTGCGATTGCGCGGCGACGGTTGGCCAAACCACCTTTTTTCGCCAGCGTTACCAATTTCTCGGTGAACGGACGCAGTTCCTTGGCTTTCGGCAGAGTCGTCGTGATCTGCTCATGTTTCACCAGTGCGGCCGACATGTTTGCGAATGTGGCTTTGCGGTGCTGGCTTTTACGGCCCAATTTACGCTGTTTAATACCGTGTTTCATTTACTTCACTCCAACGTCTGCGGTCTTCCTCGGAAGAACCATTGTGTTTTCTATCAACATGCCGATCAAAAAACCAAGCATTGAGGACAGAGGCGGGCACCATGCCCTTTTTAAGATGATCAGATGACCGGATTACCGGATGATCGGAAAAATAAAACCGATCATCTGTTCATCCGATCATCCCTTCATCTGATTAGAACGGCTCGTCAACTTTACGGGCCAGGTCTTCGATATTCTCTGGCGGCCAACCCTCGACCTGCATACCCAGATGCAGACCCATGATTGTCAGCACTTCCTTGATCTCGTTCAGCGACTTGCGGCCGAAGTTCGGCGTACGCAGCATGTCGGCTTCGGATTTCTGGACCAGGTCACCGATGTAAACAATGTTGTCGTTCTTCAAGCAGTTTGCAGAGCGAACGGACAGTTCCAGTTCGTCAACTTTGCGCAGCAGGTTTTTGTTGAACGGCAGTTCGTGTGCTTCTTCACGGGACTCAGCGGCTTTCGGCTCTTCAAAGTTGATGAAGACTTGCAACTGGTCTTGCATGATGCGTGCGGCATAGGCCACGGCATCTTCCGGAGAAATCACGCCATTGGTTTCAATGTTCAGCGTCAGTTTATCATAGTCGGTGATTTGGCCAACGCGGGCGTTTTCAACTTCGTAAGAAACTTTACGAACCGGGGAGAACACGGAGTCAACCGGGATCAAACCAACCGGCGCTTCTTCCGGACGGTTCAGCGCAGCCGGGCGATAACCCTTGCCGGTGTTGACCGTCATTTCCATGTTCAGTTTCGCGCCCTTGTCCAGCGTGCAGATCACGAGGTCCGGGTTCATGATTTCGATGTCAGCGCCAGCTTCGATCATGCCGGCGGTCACTTCGCATGGACCTTCAGCGTGCAGACGCATTTTCTTCGGGCCTTCAACGTGCATGCGCACAGCGATTGCTTTGATGTTCAGAACGATGTCCGTTACATCCTCGCGAACGCCTTCGATGGAGGAGAACTCGTGCAGAACGCCATCAATCTGCACAGCGGTAACAGCCGCACCTTGCAGAGAGGACAGCAGAATACGGCGCAGGGCGTTGCCCAGCGTCAGGCCAAAACCACGCTCCAGCGGCTCGGCCACGATTTTGCCGATCGAACGGGCGTCAGAGCCATGTTCGATGTCAATTTTCGACGGTTTAATCAGTTCCTGCCAGTTTTTCTGTATCAAGGTGAATCCCCTTTATCTCAACAGTCTTTCAGAATCATATCGTAACGCAAAGAGAAGACCCGGCCCCCGCGAAGCGCAGGGACCGGACCAGAATTTTATTAAACGCGACGACGTTTACGCGGACGAACGCCGTTGTGCGGGATCGGCGTAATGTCCTTGATCGAACGAATGGTGAAGCCAATCGACTGCAAAGCGCGCAGTGCGGATTCACGACCCGAACCCGGGCCCTTCACTTCAACATCCAGTTCTTTCATCCCGTGTTCCTGCGCCTTGCGGCCAGCTTGTTCAGCGGCAACCTGTGCGGCATACGGGGTGGATTTACGAGACCCTTTGAAACCCATCGTCCCCGAAGAGCACCAGGACACGGTGTTACCCTGTGCGTCGGTGATGGTGATGATGGTGTTGTTGAACGTAGAATTCACGTGAACAACGCCAGAGGTGATGTTCTTACGTTCTTTACGGCGCATACGAACGCCAGCTTTTTCAGCCTTAGCCATGATCTTATGCCTCCGTTACTTATTTCTTGGTTGCTTGTTTCTTACCTGCGATCGGCTTCGCCGGACCTTTGCGCGTGCGCGCGTTGGTCTTGGTGCGTTGGCCGCGAACAGGCAAGTTACGACGATGGCGCAGGCCGCGATAGCAAGCCATATCCATCAGACGTTTAATGTTCAGGGAAATTTCACGGCGCAGGTCACCCTCGATCAGGAAACCACCGTTTTCAATTTCTTTACGGATGAGGTTCAGTTCATCTTCGGTCAGTTCGTGCATGCGGCGCTGAACATCGAGGCCCAGTTTTTCGCACATTTTGAACGCCGTCGTACGGCCGATCCCGTGAATGTAAGTCAACGCGATTGGAACGCGTTTCTTATCGGGAACGTTGACACCAGCAATACGTGCCACTTTCTTTCTCCTTTGATTGTCGATTTCAAACCGAACCGTAAAATCCCAAGCGCAAAATGCGGGGGACGCCGGTTCGTATACCAACCTCAAGCCGCTGATTTACAACGGAATTGAGAGTCCTTCCCACAGGGAAAGACGGGCGGAGTATAGCTATTTCCGCACCCGCGTCAATAGAAAAAGCTGTGGAAAACTGCGGTTTTTACGGCCCTTTATTGGAAAACCGATTCCTGGCAAAACCCGCCCCCTAAAACCACAAAAAGACGATCGCAAAACCGCGTTTTTGCCCGAATTTAATATTTATGGAAAATATTAAGGCAGATTCAGGATCAACTCATCGCAATAAGAACGGTAAACAGCCCCCATTAACATGACATGCGCATTATGGGCCCGGTCATGCGCGGTCCGTTCCGGCTGACGCTGGGCCCGAAAATGCGCCACCCCATCATCACGAACCTGGGTCAGGGCCTGCGTCAATGTCGGCACGTCATGGGCCTGCCCCAGCCCCCCAAGGGCAATCCCCAGATTGGCCGAAACCACGACCGAAAAGCTGCGCGCCAGGCTTTTGGGATAATGGGCGATCCTGTGCAAATCCGCCGGAGCCAGAGGAGCACCATCGCGGGCCTCGATCGCCACGACGTAGGCCTGCAACTCATTCGGATTCACCGTGGCGGCCACCGCGTTAAAAATCGGGGCCAGATCGGCGTCATCCATCATCATCGGGTCATAATCTTTGACCTGTACCAATTGTGTCATTTCAAACCTCGTCAAAAAATCAATCTCTGAAATAAAAAAGAGCCCCCGGATTTTCGTCTGGAGGCTCCCTAAAATTTTATGGGTGTTGGGCCGACGGCGCACTGGGCGCGGCCCCCGCACCACTGCCAACCAGGATTTTATCAATCGCGGCTTCCACGACATCAATGCTGGCCATGCCGTCAACAGAACGCAGCAGGCTCTTGCCCTGATAGAACGGAATGATCGGCGCAGTTTTGTTGCGGAACTCCTGCAAACGCTTGCGCAGCGTTTCTTCGTTGTCATCGCTCCGCACGGCCTCGCCACGTGATTGCATTTCAGCAACGCGTTTATTCAGACGATCGACCAGAATGGCTTCATCAACCTGCAATTCAATTGCGGCCAGCAACGGGTGGCCTTTTTTCGCCAGCATTGTTTCCAACGCCGCGGCCTGTGCCACGGTACGCGGGAAACCATCGAAAATAACGCCCTTGGCACAATCGGCTTGCTGGATACGGTTTTCGATCATCGCGATGATGATGTCATCGGACACCAATCCACCCGCATCCATCACGGCCTTCGCCTGTTTGCCCAGATCGGTGCCGGCGGCCACCTCGGCGCGCAACATGTCACCAGTGGAGAGCTGCTTCAGACCGTATTTGTCTTCCAGCTTTTTTGCCTGTGTGCCTTTGCCTGCGCCCGGTGGGCCCAGAAGAATCAAATTCATCATCGACGGCGGCCTCCTAATTTTGCTTTCTTCAACAGCCCTTCATATTGATGGGCGATCATGTGGGAGTGGATTTGCGCGACTGTATCCATCGTCACCGACACAACGATCAGCAAGCTGGTCCCGCCCAGATAGAACGGCATGCTGTATTTCGCGACCAGCACTTCCGGCAACAGACAGATCAGGCACAGATACGCCGCACCCACCATCGTAATACGCGTCAGAACGTAATCCAGATAATCCGCTGTGGACTTACCCGGACGGATACCCGGAATAAAGCCGCCATACTTGCGCAACATGTCCGCGTTCTCCGTCGGATTGAAAACAATCGCGGTATAGAAGAAGCAGAAGAACGCGATCAGCAGACCATACAAAATCATGTAGGTCGGCGAACCGTGTTGCAGCCACTGCGCCAGCGTCGCCGTGAAATCATTGCCCGATGCACCGGAAAAACCAACAATGGTCAACGGCAGCAACAGCAAAGACGATGCGAAGATCGGCGGAATAACACCGGCGGTGTTCAGCTTCAGCGGGATGTGGTTTTGTTCACCCGCCATCATGCCGTTGCCAATCTGGCGCTTCGGATATTGCACCAGCACGCGACGTTGTGCGCGTTCCATGAACACGATGAACGTGATCACACCAACAACCATCGCAGCCATGATGAACAGCTCAATAAAGCTGAACGTTCCCTGACGTCCCAGTTCCAGCGTGCTGGCAATAGCGCGCGGCAATTCGGCCACGATACCAGCGAAGATGATCAGCGAAATGCCGTTACCGATACCGCGCGCGGTGATTTGTTCACCCAGCCACATCAGGAACACAGTACCGCCAACAATGGTGATGACCGTCGAGATACGGAAGAACATGCCCGGATCAATCACAGCAGAGCCGCTTGCACCCTGCATGCTTTCCAGACCAACGGCCAGACCATAGGCCTGCACCGTCGCCAACATCACAGTCAGGAAGCGGGTATATTGGTTGATCTTCGCGCGACCGCTTTCGCCTTCCTTCTTCATCGCCTCCAGCTTTGGCGACATGGATGACGCCAGCTGCATGATAATCGAGGCCGAAATATACGGCATAATGTTCAACGCAAAAATCGTCATACGCTGGAGCGCGCCACCGGAAAACATGTTGAACATGTCCAGGATACCGCCACCCTTTTGCGTGAAGATTTCGGCCCACACATGCGGGTTGATTCCCGGCACGGGAATGTATGTCCCCAACCGGTAAACCAGCAGGGCCAGAATCACAAACAGCAAACGTTTTTTCAGCTCGGTTGCTTTTGCAAGCGCACCCCAATTGGCATTTTTTGCAAGCTGTTCTACGGCAGATGGCATCGCTTCAAACCTTGATCAATACGATACAAAACACGAAAGAGCGCGGAGCCCAAAAGGGGCGCGCAGACCCTTAAAGGTTTAGAGAAAACGGGAGGCCGACACAAGCCCTAAGCATGGAGGATAACAGTCTTTTTCCCGTCCCGACGCCCAAAAGCAGCACAGCGCTCGGGCACACCATAAAAAAGAAAAAGCCCGGTGGATTTTTCCAACCGGGCTTCTATCTCTTTCAGCGCTCCGACGGAGCTGCCAATTATTTCTTTTTCTTCGCCTTGCCGCTTTTCGCGCCAGTGGCTTTTTTACCGAACGGCTTCGGCACGAAAACGGAGATTTCGACTTTACCGCCGGCTTTCTCAACAGCTTTCACAGCCGCATCGGTCGCACCGGACAGTTTCAGGTCGATCTTGGATTTCAGCGTGCCTTTGCCCAGCAGACGAACACCGTCTTTGCTGCGGCGGATCACACCGGCTTTCACCAATGCTTTCTCATCAACAACGCCTTTAACATCCAGAATTTTGGAGTCGATGGCTTCCTGCAGGCGAGCCAGTGTCACCTCCGCATAATCTTTTGCGAAAATGTTCACGAAGCCGCGTTTCGGCAGACGACGGTACAGAGGCATCTGACCACCCTCGAAGCCTTGGATCGAAACGCCGGTACGGGCTTTCTGACCTTTTACGCCACGGCCGCAAGTTTTGCCTTTGCCAGAGCCGATACCACGACCGACAATCATGCGGCGCTTAACGGAACCCTCTTGGGGTTGCAGCTCATTGAGTTTCATCGTTAAAACCTTTCCTTCACAGAAAGACGGGCCAATTAGGCGACGTCTTCAACTTTCACCAGGTGTTGTACCGCATTGATCATGCCACGCACGGACGGAGTATCTTCCAGTTCGCGAGAGCGGTTGATCTTGTTCAGGCCCAGGCCTTTCAGCGTGGCTTCCTGATAATCATAGCGACCGGCTGCACTGCGGATTTGCGTCACGCGTACCATTTTACCGGATTTAGCCGCAGCCTTTTTCGGGGCTGCTTTTTTCGCTTTTTCCTCAGACATCGGATCGGTCCTCTATATTAAACGTATATCGACTTATTCTTCTTCAGCTGCGGCAATCGCTTGCTCAGCGGCACCACGGGCGGCTTCACGGCTGGCAACAATGTCGCCAACTTTTTTGCTGCGACGGGATGCAACCTGACGCGGGCTCTGCATGCCTTTCAGGGCAGCGAAAGTCGCGTTCACCATGGTGTACGGGTTGTTGGAACCAATTTTCTTGGCCACAACGTCCTGAACGCCCAGGGCTTCAAAAATCGCACGCAGCGGACCACCTGCGATGATACCGGTACCCGGAGGGGCAGAGCGCAGGAATACGCGACCGGCGCCATCACGGCCAGCAATATCGTGGTGCAGTGTACGGGCTTCGCGCAGCGGCACGCGGATCATGGCGCGTTTGGCCTGATCGGTGGCTTTGCGGATTGCATCGGGAACTTCGCGGGCTTTGGCACTGCCGAAACCAACGCGGCCTTTACCATCACCAACAACGACCAGAGCGGCGAAACCGAAACGGCGACCACCCTTAACCACTTTGGCAACGCGGTTAATACCAACCAGACGCTCGATCAGCTCCGACTCTTCGCGCTCGCGCGGCTCGTTGCTGTTGCGGTCGTCACGGCGTTTGCCGCCTTTACCATCACGATCACGGCCACCGCGTTCGCGTTTGTTTTCAGATGGTGTTGCTGTTGCTTCTGCGCTGGACATGTTTGATCCTTAGCTCCTCAATAAATTCTTAGAATTCCAAGCCGGCTTCACGGGCACCGTCAGCCACAGCCTTAACACGGCCATGATAGACGTAACCACCGCGGTCGAATTGAACCAGCGTAACGCCAGCTTTCTTCGCGCGTTCAGCAACCAGCTTGCCCACTTTGTGAGCTGCTTCTTTGTTGCCGCCGTTTTTCAGCTTCAGCTCTTTGTCCATGGACGATGCTGCCGCAAGCGTAACGCCGCGCACATCATCAATCACTTGGGCATAGATGCCTTTGCCGGTGCGATGCACAGACAGACGCGGACGGGCCAGCTTTTGCCCGGAACGTGCTACGTTAACCTGACGCAGCTTGTTGCGCGTCCGGAACGTGCGGCGTTGTTGTGATGTCAAACCCTTGGCCATGATACGGTCCTCTTGCCTCTAATTCTTACTTCTTCTTGCCTTCTTTACGCAGGATCTGCTGACCCTCGTAACGGATACCTTTGCCTTTGTACGGCTCTGGCGGACGGTAGGAGATGATCTCCGCAGCAACCTGACCGACTTTTTGTTTGTCGATACCAGAAATGCTGATTTTCGTTTGCTTGTCTACGGCAACTTTAATGTCGCTCGGAACAGCGTATTGAATGTCGTGGCTGTAACCCAGTTGCAGAACCAGCGTGCTGCCCTGCAGGTTCGCACGATAACCAACGCCCTGGATGTCCAGGTTTTTGGTGTAGCCTTCGCTCACGCCCACAACCATGTTCTTGATGTGGTTGCGGAAGGTCGGCCACAACATGCGCAGCTTACGCTCTTCCGACAGCGGGGCCAGAACGACTTGCTTGCCGCCCTCTTCCAGCTTTACAGACACAGCTTCATGCACGGTCAGGGTCAGCTCACCGAGCTTGCCTTTGACCTTCACGTCTTGACCTTTAACTTCGACGGTTACACCATCGGGAACGATCACGGGGTTTTTGCCAATCCGGGACATCGTCTTCAACCTTTCAAAATTAGAAGATGCGGCAGAGAATTTCGCCGCCAACGTTCTGTTCACGGGCTTCGTGGTCGGCCATAACACCATTCGGTGTCGACACAACAGCGATACCCAGACCGTTGTAAACGCGCGGAATTTCCGTCACTTTCACGTAAACACGACGACCCGGCTTGGACACACGGCTGATCTCCTGGATCACCGGTTGGCCCTGGTCATATTTCAGTTCGATCTGCAGCTCAGCATGGCCGCGATCGTTTTTCGTTTCGCTCCAGCCACGGATGTAGCCTTCGCGTTTCAGAACGTCCAGAACCCGTCCGCGCAGTTTAGAGGCCGGGCAGGTCACGACTTCTTTCTTCGCGCCTTGACCGTTACGGATGCGGGTCAGCATATCTCCAAGTGGATCGCTCATTGACATCGTTTGTTCTTCCTTCTTAAAAAAACTTCGTTTGGTCCTGTGCGGCCCCTTATAAAAAGGACCAGCCGCTGGTTACCAGCTCGACTTCGTCACACCAGGCAGTTCGCCACGGGATGCCAGAAGACGCAGTGCATTTCGGCACAAGTTGAACTTGCGATAGTTGGAACGCGGACGACCGGTCAGCGCGCAACGGTTGCGAACACGGTTTTTCGCCGAGTTACGCGGCAGTTCCGCAAGTTCCAGAACAGCCTTGAAACGATCTTCCGGGGATGCCGAGCGATCGCTGATCTGGGCTTTCAGCGCAGCACGTTTGGTTGCATAACGCTTAACCAATTTGCGGCGTTTGTCGTTCCGGATCACTGAACATGTCTTAGCCATAGGCCTTTTCCTCCAAATATCTCAATCGTATTAGTTGCGGAAGGGCATCATGAAACCGCGCAGAAGCTCTTTTGCTTCTTCGTCGGATTTCGCCGTGGTGCAGATGATGATGTCCATCCCGCGCATTTGATCAACTTTATCGTAGTCGATCTCGGGGAACACGATCTGTTCCTTCAGGCCCATCGCGTAGTTACCGCGACCGTCAAAGCTGCGACCATTGATGCCGCGGAAGTCGCGAACGCGCGGCAGCGCGATCGTGACCAGACGATCCAGGAATTCGTACATGTGCGCACGACGCAACGTCACTTTGCAACCGATCGCCATGTTTTCACGAATTTTGAAAGAGGCGTTCGCTTTGCGAGCATGCGTGATCAGCGGCTTTTGACCGGAGATCGCTGCCAGATCGTTTACAGCGTTATCAATGTGTGCGCGGTTGGTCGTGGCTTCGCCTACGCCCATGTTCAGAACGATTTTATCCAGACGCGGGATCTGCATATCGTTCTTGTAACCGTATTTTTGTTTCAGCGCCGGTTTGATGTCTTTTTCGTACATCACCTGGAAACGGGGCTTCGTTGTCATCGCCGTATCCTTCATCACTTATTTATCAAGAGTTTCGCCGGAGCGTCGTGCTACGCGGACCTTTTTACCGTCCTTCAGGGTCGTGTAACCCACCCGGGTCGGCTTGTTCGACTTCGGATCAATCAGAGCCACGTTAGACGCGTGGATCGGCATTTCCTTGGTCTCGATACCACCTGCACTCGTCGCCGACGGCTTCGTGTGTTTTTTCGCCAGGTTGATACCTTGAACCAGAACACGGTTGTCTTCCGGGAATACCTTCAGAACTTCACCGGTTTTGGTCTTGTCTTTACCAGTCAGAACGACGACTTTGTCGCCCTTTTTGATTTTCAATTTTGCGTTGCTCATTACAGCACCTCTGGCGCCAAAGAAATAATTTTCATGTAGCCCTTGCCACGCAGCTCACGGGTCACGGGGCCAAAGATACGGGTTCCGATCGGCTCGCCCTGCTTGTTGATCAGCACAACAGAGTTGCTGTCAAAGCGGATTTTCTCACCGTTCGCGCGCTTCAGACCATGGGCCGTGCGCACAATAACCGCGCGGTGAACATCACCCTTTTTAACGCGGCCGCGCGGAATGGCGTCCTTTACCGAAACAACGATGATATCACCGATATTCGCGGAGTTGTGGTGAGACCCGCCCAGTACTTTAATGCACTGAACGCGTTTCGCGCCGCTGTTATCGGCTACATCGAGTTCTGATTCCATCTGGATCATGATCGTTCTGCCTTCTTTAATCGTTCAAACTTGGTCGTTTCAGTTCGCCTTAATTAGGCGTCTTTTTTCTTGGCTGCGGTTTTCTTCGCGGCCGGTTTCTTTGCTGCGGCGGTTTTCGCGCCAGCTTTCGCCGGAGCCTTTTTCGCCTTCGGCTCAGCAGCGGCCTTTTCGGTCACTTCCGGAGCTTGACGGGTCGCGGCATCGCCCAGACCTGCCACCACGCGCCAGGATTTGCGCTTGGAGATAGGACGGCATTCCTCGATCTGCACGCGGTCGCCGACTTTATACATATTCTGCTCGTCATGTGCAGCATATTTATCGGATTTCCGGATGTATTTTTTGTACACCGGGTGCATCGTGCGGCGTTCGACCAGAACCGTAACGGTTTTGTCCATCTTGTCGCTGACGACGTTGCCTTCCAGAATGCGACGTGGCATGTATTTGCTCCTTACCTACGTATCTCTATTATGCGGCTTTGGTCTTTTTCGCGGATTTCGGGCTTTTCGCCTTGGCCGCGGTCGGACCGCCTTTTTGTTGTTCTAAAACCGTCTGAATACGGGCGATATCGCGGCGCAGGCCACGGATTTGTGCCGTATTGGACAGCTGGCCGCCAGCTTTCTGGAAACGCAGGGTCATTTGCTGCTGTTTCAGGTCAACAAGCATCTTTTTCAGCTCGTCGGCGGTTTTGCCTTTAATGTCTTCCGCTTTCATATCGCGTCTCCTAACACTCGGCCCGGGGCTTATTCGCCAATACGGGCAATGAATTTCGTTTTAACCGGCAGTTTTGCCGCAGCCAGGCTCAGAGCCTCACGAGCAACAGTTTCCGGTACACCGTCCAGTTCGAACAGGATACGGCCCGGTTTTACCCGTGCAGCCCAGAATTCCGGGGCGCCTTTACCGGAACCCATCCGCACTTCCAGCGGCTTTTTGGATACCGGGACGTCCGGGAATACACGGATCCAGACTTTACCCTGACGCTTCATCGCACGGGTGATCGCACGACGAGCTGCCTCGATCTGACGCGCGGTCAGACGATCCGGATCCAGGGTTTTCAGGCCATAAGAGCCGAAAGCCAGAGTCGCACCGCTGGTGGCCAGACCGTGGATACGGCCTTTATGCTGTTTGCGGTATTTTGTCTTTTTCGGTTGCAGCATCGTCTTCGCTCACATCTTCAATCGTTCAAATTCAGTCATTAACCACGCGGGGTAGAAGCCGGGGTCGTTTCAGTGCGCTTGTCGCGGGCCAGCGGATCATGTTCCAGGACATCGCCCTTGTAGATCCATACCTTCACGCCGATGATCCCGAAGGTCGTCAGTGCTTCGGCAAAGCCGTAGTCCAGGTCAGCACGCAGTGTGTGCAGAGGCACGCGGCCTTCGCGGTACCATTCGGTACGAGCGATGTCAGCACCGCCCAAACGACCGGATACGTTTACACGGATCCCTTGGCCACCCAGACGCAGTGCGCTTTGTACGGCGCGCTTCATTGCACGACGGAAGGACACGCGGCGCTCCAGCTGCTGGGCAATGCCCTCAGCAACCAGCTGTGCGTCAACTTCCGGCTTGCGGATTTCAACAATGTTCAGCGAAACATCGGAACCGCCGCGGATCGACAGATCCTTACGCAGTTTCTCAATGTCGGCGCCTTTTTTGCCGATGATCACACCCGGGCGAGCCGCGTGAATCGTCACTTTCGTGTTCTGGGCAGCGCGCTCAATGATGACCTTGCTGATGCCAGCGGCTTTCAGCTTGTCTTTCACGTATTCGCGCAGCTTCAGATCCTCAACCAGCCGGTCGGCATAGTTGCGGTCGGAAAACCAGCGGGAATCCCAGGTGCGGTTGATACCGACGCGGATACCGATAGGATTAACCTTCTGACCCATAACCTTATTGCTCCTTCAAATCTCTTTTATATGCGCTCTGTTTATTCGCTTAGTCGGCGTCGCGCTGACGCACAACGATGGTCAAGTTGCTGAAAAACTTCTCAACCGGACCTACGCGACCACGTGCACGGGCACGGAAGCGGCGCATTTTTACCGATTTGCCAACGGTGGCTTCGGCAACATACAAACGGTCAACATCCAGATTATGGTTGTTTTCCGCATTCGCCACGGCAGCTTTCAGCACTTGCTGTACATCGCGTGCGGCATGCTTCGTGGAAAATTCCAGGTCAACCAGCGCCTTGGCCGCGCTTTTGCCGCGGATCATTTGCGCTACCAGATTCAGCTTACGCGGGCTCGAGCCAACATATTTGGCCATCGCCTGGGCTTCGTTGGCAGCTGCGCGCCGTTTATTTGCATCCTGTCCCATTGGGTTCGTCCTTTACTGCTTCAATCGCTTATCAGCTAATTACTTGCCGGCTTTTTTATCGGCGCTGTGACCCTTGTAGGTACGGGTCGGCGCGAATTCGCCCAGCTTGTGGCCGATCATTTGGTCGGTCACCAGAACGGGCAGGAATTTCTGACCGTTATGTACACCGAAGGTCAGACCTACCATGTTCGGCAGAATCGTGGACCGACGGGACCAGGTTTTAATCACTTCTTTTTTGCCGCTGCTGCGCACATTTTCCACTTTTTGCAGAACGTGGCGATCAACAAACGGACCTTTCCAGACTGAACGTGCCATAGTCTAAGCTCTCCTAAAACCTTACTTCTTGCGACGACGGATAATGAATTTATCGGTCGCTTTGTTCTTACGGGTTTTTGCACCTTTGGTCGGCTTGCCCCACGGCGTAACCGGGTGACGACCACCCGAGGTACGACCTTCACCACCACCCAACGGGTGATCGACCGGGTTCATAACAACGCCGCGAACGTGCGGGCGTTTACCGCGCCAACGGGTGCGACCAGCTTTACCATCATTGGTGTTGAAGTGGTCCGGGTTGGACACTGCACCAACGGTGGCCATGCATTCCTGACGAACAACACGCAGTTCACCAGAAGCCAGTTTAATCTGGGTGTAACCTTGGTCACGACCAACAACTTGAGCATAGGTCCCGGCGGAGCGAGCCATCTGGCCGCCTTTGCCCGGTTTCAGTTCAACGTTGTGAACGATCGTACCAACCGGCATGCTTTTCAGCATCATCGCGTTGCCCGGCTTCACGTCGGTCTTTTCGCCAGCAACAACTTTGTCGCCAACTTTCAGACGTTGCGGAGCAATGATGTACGCCATTTCGCCGTCAACATACTTGATCAGAGCGATATAGGCCGTGCGGTTCGGGTCATATTCCAAACGCTCAACCGTGGCTTCCATGTCCCACTTACGACGCTTCCAGTCAATAACGCGGTAGCGACGCTTGTGACCGCCGCCACGTTGCCATGACGTAATGCGACCATAGTTGTTACGGCCACCGGTCTTGTTCAGACCTTCGGTCAGGGAGCGCTCCGGCTTGCCCTTCCACAGCTGGCTACGATCAGTGATGATCAGCTCGCGTGTGCTCGGGGTCACGGGATTGAATTTTTTCAGTGCCATCAGTTTAGCCCTTTGCTCTCAATCTCTTCATTCAACCAATTACGCGGCGGTGCCGACGTCGATGGTTTGACCTTCTTCCAACGTCACGATCGCTTTCTTAGCGTCGCTACGACGGCCCAAACGGCCACGGAAAATTTTGTTTTTACCTTTTTGGATCGAGGTGTTTACACCCTTCACCTTCACTTCAAAGACAGCTTCAACAGCTTCTTTGATAGCCGGTTTCGTCGCGGTCATCGGCACGCGGAACGTGATCTGACCGTGTTGGGAACCCATGGTGGCTTTTTCAGTGATCAGCGGCGTGCGTACGATGTCGTACATCCAAGCAGCAATTTTCACGTCTTTTTTCGCCTTCGTTGCCATTGTCTTGATCCCTCTATCTTATTTGCTCAGACGCGCGGTCAGGTTGGCCACGGCATCCTTGGTCAAAACCAGCGTGTCACGACGCAGAATGTCATACACGTTCGCGCCTTGGCTCGGCAGAACATCAATACGCGGCAGGTTGTCCGTCGCGCGGGAGAAGTTCGCATCCACCTCGTCACCACAAACGATAACAGCGGAGGTCAGGCCCAGAGCCTTCATCGCCTCAGCCATCGGCTTCGTTTTGTGTGTGTCGGCAACAGCTTGATCCAGAACGATCAGCTTGCCGGCTTTTGCCTTTGCAGACAGCGCGGTTTTCAGCGCCAGGGCACGTACCTTTTTCGGCAGATCCGTCGCGTGGGAACGCGGGGTCGGTCCGAAAATCACTGCACCACCGCGCATTTGCGGGGAACGCAGGGAACCCTGACGGCCATTACCCGTACCTTTTTGCTTGAACGGCTTCTTACCCGTACCGCTCACTTCACCAATTTCCTTGGTGTCGTGCGTACCGGCGCGACGCTTGTTCAGCTGGAAATGAACCATCCGGTGCAGGATGTCATTCCGTACGCTCATGCCAAAGATTGCATCGTCCAGATCAATCTGGCCGACCTCTTTGTTCTGCAAATTCTTGACCGCAACCTTCATGGTTCCACGTCCTTCTATAAATGCTTCTATTCGTTATTCAGCCGGAGCTGCTTCTTCTGCCGGGGCGGCTTCAACAGCCGGAGCTGCCTTTGCTGCGCCTTTCAGGGCTGCCGGTTTCGGCAGATCGGCCGGAGCCGGAACCTTAACGGCATCTTGAATGCGTACCCATTGACCATCCGTACCCGGAACCGAACCCTTAACCAGGATCAGACCGTCTTCGATATCAACAGCAACCACTTTCAGATTCTGTGTGGTGACTTGCTCAGCACCCAAGTGACCGGCCATCTTCTTGTTCTTGAAGACTTTACCTGGATCTTGGCGTTGACCGGTGGAACCGTGGGAACGGTGCGACACGGATACACCGTGTGTTGCACGCAGACCACCGAAGTTCCAGCGTTTCATCGGGCCAGCAAAACCTTTACCGGTCGTGATGCCCGTGACGTCAACCAACTGGCCAGCAACGAAGTGGCTTGCGCAGATTTCTGCACCAACTTCGATCAGGTTTTCCGGAGAAACGCGGAATTCCGCAACTTTCTTCTTCGGCTCAACCTTGGCTTTCGCGAAGTGGCCACGCTGGGCTTTCGCCGTGCGCTTTACCTTTGCAACGCCAGCACCCAACTGAACAGCGGTGTAGCCGTCTTTGTCTTCGGTGCGAACAGCCACAACCTGGCAGCCATCGATTTTCAGCACAGTCACAGGAACGCTACGGCCTTCTTCGTCGAAGATCCGTGTCATCCCTTCTTTGCGTGCAATCAGACCAGTTCTCATTGTCTTCGTCCTCTTGTGATCCAGTGTCAGCGCTTATTAAGCAGCCTGACCAATCTTAATCTCAACATCTACGCCAGCGGCGAGGTCGAGTTTCATCAGCGCGTCAACCGTTTGCGGGGTCGGATCGACGATGTCGATCAGGCGCTTGTGGGTGCGCATTTCGAACGCTTCCATCGACTTCTTGTCGATGTGCGGCGAACGCAGAACGGTAAACCGCTCAATACGCGTCGGCAGAGGAACCGGACCGCGAACGCGGGCGCCGGTACGCTTGGCCGTGTTGACGATCTCACCCGTGGACTGATCCAGAACGCGGTGGTCGAAAGCCTTCAGGCGGATGCGAATGGTTTGCGTATCCATAGTTCGGTTCCTTTACCTTAAATTACTTCACAATCTTGCCAACAACGCCTGCACCGACGGTGCGGCCACCTTCGCGGATAGCGAAGCGCAGACCTTCGTTCATCGCGATCGGGCAGATCAGTTCGACTTCGAAGTTTACGTTATCGCCAGGCATAACCATTTCCGTTCCAGCCGGCAGCGTTACGATGCCCGTAACGTCCGTCGTGCGGAAGTAGAACTGCGGACGGTAGTTCGTGAAGAACGGCGTGTGGCGGCCACCTTCGTCTTTCGACAGAATGTACGCTTCAGCCGTGAAGTTCGTGTGCGGGGTAATCGAACCCGGCGCGCACAGAACCTGGCCACGCTCAACGTCTTCACGCTTCGTACCACGCAGCAGAGCGCCGATGTTGTCACCAGCTTCACCGCTGTCCAGCAGTTTGCGGAACATTTCAACGCCCGTAACGGTCGTTTTTTGCGTCGGGCGAATACCAACGATTTCGATCTCTTCGCCAACTTTCACGATACCCTGCTCAACACGGCCCGTTACAACGGTACCACGGCCAGAGATCGAGAATACGTCTTCAACCGGCATCAGGAACGGCTTGTCTTTCGGACGGGCCGGGGTCGGGATGTAAGCATCAACAGCTTCCATCAGAGCCTGAATGGCTTTCTCACCAATTTCCGGATCGCGTTTTTCCAGAGCGGCCAGAGCAGAGCCCTTCACCACCGGAATGTCGTCGCCCGGGAATTCGTATTTGGACAGCAGTTCGCGGATTTCCATCTCAACCAGGTCCAGCAGTTCTGCATCGTCAACCTGGTCAACTTTGTTCATGAACACAACAATCGCCGGAACGCCAACCTGACGGGCCAACAGAATGTGTTCGCGCGTCTGCGGCATCGGGCCGTCAGCAGCGGAGCAAACCAGAATAGCACCGTCCATCTGTGCCGCACCCGTGATCATGTTCTTCACATAGTCAGCGTGGCCCGGGCAGTCAACGTGCGCGTAGTGGCGGTTCGCGGTTTCATATTCAACGTGCGACGTGGAAATCGTGATACCACGGGCTTTCTCTTCAGGAGCCTTGTCAATCTGGTCATACGCCAGCGCTTCCTTCGAAAACTGTTGCGTAATCGCGGCCGTCAGCGTCGTCTTACCATGGTCAACGTGACCAATCGTGCCGATGTTTACGTGCGGCTTATTCCGCTCAAACTTACCCTTTGCCATCTTCTTTTCCTCTTCAAAACCTAATCAGGTTGTTTCGTCAGTTTCTGTTGTCGTCAGGCGGTGATTAAGCCACCAGCTTTTTCTTCACTTCTTCGGCTACGTTCGGCGGTACCGGTGCATAGTGGTCGAACACCATGCTGTACTGCGCGCGGCCTTGGGACATGGAACGCAGGTTATTGATGTAACCGAACATATTGCCCAGCGGCACGCTCGCCATAATAACCTTTGCGTTACCGCGATCTTCCATCGCGTTGATCTGGCCACGGCGGCTGTTCAGATCGCCGATCACGTCACCCATATATTCTTCTGGGGTAACAACTTCGACTTTCATCACAGGCTCCAGCAATTGCGGGCCAGCGGCAGCCATGGCTTCCTTGAACGCTGCGCGAGCGGCGATTTCGAAAGCCAGAGCCGAGGAGTCAACATCGTGGTATCCACCGTCGATCAGGCGGACTTTGAAGTCCACGACCGGGAAACCAGCGATAATACCGGTGTCTTTTGCACCCATCAGGCCTTTTTCAACGCCCGGGATGTATTCTTTCGGAATTGCGCCACCAACGATCTGGTTTTCGAACGCATAACCGGCACCGGCTTCTTGCGGTTCGAACACGGCGGTCATCTTAGCGTACTGACCCGAACCACCCGACTGTTTCTTGTGGGTGTAGGTGACTTCGAACGCCTTGGTGATCGTTTCGCGGTAAGCAACCTGCGGTGCACCGACGTTGGCTTCCACTTTGAATTCGCGCTTCATGCGATCAACCAGAATTTCCAAGTGCAGTTCGCCCATGCCTTTCAGGATGGTCTGACCGGATTCATGGTCCACCGATACACGGAAGGACGGATCTTCAGAAGCCAGGCGTTGCAGAGCAATACCCATTTTCTCTTGGTCGGCTTTGGATTTCGGCTCAACCGCAATCTCAATAACCGGTTCCGGGAATTCCATACGCTCCAGAACGATCGGCTTGGCAGAGTCGCACAGCGTGTCGCCCGTGGTGGTGTCTTTCAGACCAACCAGCGCAACAATGTCACCGGCTTCGGCGTATTTGATTTCTTCGCGGTTGTTGGCGTGCATCAGCAACATACGGCCGATACGCTCTTTTTTGTCCTTCACAGAGTTCAGAACATAAGAACCGGACTCCAGTTTACCGGAGTAAATACGGGCGAAGGTCAAAGAGCCAACGAACGGGTCGTTCATCACTTTGAAAGCCAGAGCGGAGAACGGTGCGTCATCAGACGGCGGACGAGTGTCCGGGTCGTCGGAGCCGACTTTTTTGCCTTTTACATCACCCACATCCAGCGGGGACGGCAGGTAACGGATCACAGCGTCCAGCAGCGGCTGAACACCTTTGTTTTTGAACGAAGAACCGCACATCATCGGAACCAGTTTGCCGGTGATGGTGCCCTTACGGATGCAAGCGCGCAGCGTTTCGATGCTCGGCATATCGCCGTTCAGGTACGCTTCCATTGCAGCGTCGTCCATCTCAACAGCCATTTCGATCAGGCGGTCGCGATATTCTTCAGCTTTTGCTTGCAGGTCAGCCGGGATGTCAACAACCTGGAAGGTTGCACCCAGGGATTCGCTGTCCCAGATGATCGCTTTCATGTCGATCAGGTCAACGATACCAGCGAAGTCGCTTTCAATACCGATCGGCAGGGTCAGAACCATCGGCTTGATGCCCAGACGTTTCTGAACCGTGTCGATGCAGAAATAGAAGTCTGCGCCGATTTTGTCCATTTTGTTCGCGAAAATGATACGCGGAACTTTGTACTTGTCACCCTGGCGCCATACGGTTTCCGTTTGCGGCTCTACGCCCTGGTTACCGTCCAGCAAGCAGACAGCACCGTCGAGAACGCGCAAGGAACGCTCAACTTCAATCGTGAAGTCAACGTGACCCGGGGTGTCAATGATGTTAACGCGATACTGCTCGCCATCGTCCGGACCCGTCCAGAAGGCCGTCGTCGCAGCAGAGGTAATGGTAATACCACGCTCCTGCTCCTGCTCCATCCAGTCCATGGTCGCGGCGCCATCGTGCACTTCACCGATTTTGTGCGACTTGCCTGTATAATACAGAACGCGCTCGGTGGTCGTGGTTTTACCGGCATCAATGTGTGCCATGATGCCAATATTGCGGTAGCGGCCGATCGGTGTTTCGCGTGTCATAATCTTAAGATCCAAAATCCGGTATTAGAAACGATAGTGAGCAAAGGCTTTGTTAGCGTCTGCCATTTTGTGGGTGTCTTCGCGTTTTTTCACGGCGGCACCACGGTCATTCCAAGCTTCGATCATTTCAGCAGCCAGACGATCCGTCATGGTGTTTTCACCACGGGCACGGGCGTAAGCGATCAACCAGCGAATGGCCAGAGCCAGCTGACGATCAGCGCGAATTTCGCAAGGTACTTGGTAGGTCGCACCACCAACACGGCGGGACTTCACCTCAACCTGCGGCTTCACTTTGTCCAGAGCGGCTTTGAAGAACGCAATAACTTCGTTGTCATTGGCCAGTTTCTGCTTTACGCGAACCTGATCCAGAGCACCGTAAACAATGCGCTCAGCAACCGACTTCTTACCATCTTCCATGACCATGTTGATGAACTTGGACAGGACCAGATCACCGAACTTCGGGTCCGGGAGGATTTCGCGTTTTTCTGCTGCGTGACGACGTGACATTCTATTTCAGCTCCTGAAAAATTATTTCGGACGTTTCGCGCCGTAGTGCGAACGGCTCTTCTTACGGTCTTTAACGCCCTGGGTATCCAGCGCACCACGGATGATGTGGTAACGAACACCCGGCAAGTCTTTCACACGACCACCGCGCACCAGCACGACGGAGTGTTCTTGCAGGTTGTGACCTTCACCCATGATGTAAGCAATGACTTCGATCCCGGTGGTCAGACGAACTTTGGCCACTTTACGCAAAGCGGAGTTCGGCTTCTTCGGGGTTGTCGTATAAACGCGCGTGCAAACGCCACGTTTTTGCGGATTGCCCTTCAGAGCCCGGTTTTTCTTCCGCACTACTACCTTTTCGCGCGGCTTACGGATCAATTGCTGTATGGTTGGCATGTTTAGCCCTTCAAAAATTGTATCGTTTGTTTTCCAGATGGTTGGCTTCAAAAACCAGCGCCCTTACGTTTTCGGAAGGTCACCCATGCCTGCGTCCCGGTGGTGGGCCGCTTTGCGGGTGCCTTATAAATCGTGGCGCGTCGCTTTTTATTCCTCTTTTTTCACCGAAACCGGCGAAAAAATCTGAGCTGCGTTTAACCCGCTTTCCATCGAAAAACCTAGGAAAACAGCGGCCTACAGCCAGCCCATCCGTATGCGAACGCGCGGAATATACATTCGCCCCCCGGAAGCGTCAAGCAATTGTTTACGAAATCCTCAAGATTTTTATGGTGTATCGGTGTTTTTTTACACAGCGAGTCATGACCCGCGCAAACCGATTCATTTTGAACCATAAAAAAACGGCTCAAATGAGCCGTTTTCTTGCTTTCCCACTGTCTTCCCCTGCCCCAAATGCGGCGGGTTGACCCCGCATCGCTTTTTAGCCTTTAGAAACCCGTTTGTACCCTGAACAACGCGCCGGAAGCGGTTGATCGTTGTTTTATTGTTGAAGCCAATCGTATGCCATAAGATTGTTTCGACGCAAGTATGGAAAGCGCAATTTTATTGCTTATTTATGGAATCGGGTCGCGCACCCCGCGTACCCCCATATAAAGCGCAGCAAAGCCCGCACAAAACGGACCATAAAAAAACGCCCGGACATCGGCCCGGGCGTTTTTAATCTTTAAGCGTGGCAGGACTTAGCCGTTTGCAGCCTTGTCCATCCCGGCATCATCACCCATGGCCGGCATATCGGCGTGGGCCAGAGCCTCGGCCTCTTGCTGGGCGGCGATGGCCAACTGGTCACGCTGGGCGGCCAGTTTCTTGACCTGGTTGATATAGGAACCGGTACCGGCCGGGATCAGACGCCCGACGATCACGTTTTCCTTCAACCCGTTCAGGGTGTCCATCTTGCCTTGCGTTGCCGCTTCGGTCAGAACGCGGGTCGTTTCCTGGAACGAAGCCGCAGAAATGAACGATTTGGTTTGCAGAGAGGCCTTGGTGATACCCTGCAGGATCGGCTTACCCGTCGCCGGGATCTTGCCGGCTTCGATGTATTTCTGGTTGGTGATTTCGAACTCATCACGGTCAACCTGTTCGCCAACCAGGAAGGTGGTGTCACCCGGGGTCAGGATCTCGGTTTTCTGCAGCATCTGGCGAACGATCACCTCGATGTGCTTGTCGTTGATCTTAACACCCTGCAGACGGTAAACGTCCTGGATTTCCTGGGTCAGGTAGTCGGACAGAGCCTCAACCCCCATAACGTCCAGAATATCGTGTGGCACCATCGCTCCGTCCAGCAGCGCATCACCGCGGCGGACGAAGTCACCTTCGTGCACAGCCAAGTGACGGCCTTTCGGGATCAGGTATTCCTTCGGCTCAGCCTGCGCATCTGCCGGTTTCACGATCAGACGACGCTTGGACTTGTAGTCCTTACCGAATTCCACCTGGCCGTCGATTTCGGAAATAATCGCGAAATCTTTCGGCTTACGGGCTTCGAACAGTTCGGCCACGCGCGGCAGACCACCGGTAATGTCACGCGTTTTGGATGTTTCACGCGGGATACGACCGATAATGTCACCTGCGCGAACTTCCGCACCGTTTTCAACCGACAGAATGGTATCAACGGACAGATAGTAGTTCGCCGGCAGACCGTTCGGCAGGGTAATAACCTTGCCCTTGGCATCCAGCAGGGATACACGCGGTTTCAGCGTGCCGCCCTTCGGCTGGGAGCGCCAGTCGATCACGACTTTGGACGAAATACCGGTTGCCTCGTCGGTTTTTTCCGAGATCGACAGACCTTCGACCAGGTCGTAATAGTGCGCCACACCGTCTTTTTCCGTCAGGATTGGGATGGTGTACGGGTCCCACTCGGCCAGTTTCTGGGCCGGCTTGACCTTGTCACCTTCGTTCACCAGCAGACGGGAACCGTACGGCAGGCGTTGAGCCAGCTTTTCGTTACCCTTGGCGTCGCGAACAACGATTTCGGTGTTACGACCCATAACGATCGTTACGCCTTCCGAGTTCTTCACAACGTTGTGGTGGCGGATTTCGATCGTGCCTTCAACCGGAGCTTCGACAGAGGATTTTTCCGCACCACGCTGGGCCGCACCACCAATGTGGAACGTACGCATGGTCAGCTGTGTGCCCGGCTCGCCGATTGACTGTGCGGCCATAACGCCGACAGCTTCACCAACGTTCACCGGTGTACCGCGGGCCAGGTCACGGCCATAGCACTTGCCGCAAACGCCGATCGCGCTTTCACAGGTCAGAACCGAACGGACCAGAACGCTGTCAACGCCAGCGGTTTCGATCATTTCGGCCTTCACTTCGTCGATCAGATCACCCTGGGCCACCAGCAATTCGCCGGACAGCGGGTTTTTCACATCGATTGCCGCCGTACGACCCAGAATACGCTCACCCAGGTTGACGATCACGTCCGCACCGCTCATCACAGCGCGCATCGTTACGCCTTTTTCCGTACCGCAATCGTGTTGGGTGATAATTGCATCCTGTGCAACGTCAACCAGACGACGGGTCAGGTAACCGGAGTTTGCCGTTTTCAACGCCGTATCCGCCAGACCCTTACGGGCACCGTGGGTGGAGTTGAAGTATTCCAGAACCGACAGACCTTCCTTAAAGTTGGAAATAATCGGCGTCTCAATAATCTCGCCTGACGGCTTCGCCATCAGACCACGCATACCAGCCAGCTGGCGAATCTGCGCTGCGGAACCACGAGCACCCGAGTGGGCCATCATGTAAACCGAGTTCATCGTACCGTCGGCGTAGCTGGAAATGCCCTTCATCATGGCATCGGCCACGTCATCCGTGCATTTCGACCAGATATCGACGACTTTGTTGTACTTTTCGCCTTTGGTAATCAGACCATCTTGGTACTGACGTTCGAATTCCTTGACCTTGTCTTCGGCTTCTTTCACCAAAGCTTCCTTCGCGGCCGGGATAATCATGTCATCCTTACCGAAGGAAATACCGGCCTGGCACGCATGACGGAAGCCCAGCTTCATCATACGGTCACAGAAGATCACCGCCTCTTTCTGGCCGCCATGGCGATACACCATGTCGATCAGGTTCGAGACTTCTTTCTTCGTCAGCGGCTGGTTGATCAGGCTGAACGGCAGTTCCGGATGACGCGGGAACAGTTCCGAAATCATCATACGGCCCGGTGTGGAATCCACGATCAGCGTTACCGGCTGGTTGTTTTCATCAACCGTGTGGTAACGGCACTTGATTTTCGCGTGCAGGGACAGGTGACCTTCCGCGATGGCGTGCTGGATTTCACCAACACCACGGAAAATCATGCCTTCGCCCTTTTGCTTGTCCAGTGCGATCGACAGGTAATACAGACCCAGAACAATATCCTGCGACGGAACGATAATCGGCTTACCGTTTGCCGGGGACAGAATGTTGTTCGTGGACATCATCAGGCAGCGTGCTTCCAGCTGCGATTCAATCGACAGCGGAACGTGAACGGCCATCTGGTCACCGTCGAAGTCAGCGTTGAACGCCGTGCAGACCAGCGGGTGCAGCTGAATCGCTTTACCTTCGATCAGGGTCGGTTCAAACGCCTGGATGCCCAGACGGTGCAAAGTCGGCGCACGGTTCAGCATGACCGGGTGTTCGCGGATAACTTCTTCCAGGATATCCCAAACTTCCGGACGCTCTTTTTCCACCATACGCTTGGCGGCTTTCACTGTAGTGGCCAGGCCATACAGTTCCAGCTTGTGGTAAATGAACGGCTTGAACAGTTCCAGCGCCATCTTCTTCGGCAGACCGCACTGGTGCAGCTTCAGTTCCGGACCAACGGTAATAACCGAACGGCCAGAATAGTCGACGCGTTTACCCAGCAAGTTCTGACGGAAGCGACCTTGCTTCCCTTTCAGCATGTCGGACAGCGATTTCAGCGGACGCTTGTTGGCGCCGGTGATCACGCGGCCACGACGGCCGTTGTCGAACAGCGCGTCCACAGCTTCCTGCAACATACGCTTTTCGTTACGAACGATAATGTCCGGAGCGCGCAGTTCAATCAGGCGCTTCAGACGGTTGTTACGGTTGATCACGCGACGATACAGATCGTTCAGGTCGGACGTTGCGAAACGGCCACCATCCAGCGGAACCAGCGGGCGCAGTTCCGGCGGCAGAACCGGAACGACATCCATAATCATCCATTCCGGACGGGTGCCGGATTCGAGGAAGGATTCGATCAGTTTCAAACGCTTGACCAGCTTCTTACGCTTGGCTTCGGACGATGTGTCGCGCAGGTCTTCTTCAACCTTGATTTTCTCTGCATCCAGATCAATCGCGGTCATCAGTTTTTTCAGCGCTTCGGCACCGATACCGGCTTCGAAGCTTTCGTCGCCGTACTGATCCTGGGCATCCATGAACTCTTCTTCCGTCAGCAATTGCAACGGCTTCAGAGGGGTCATGCCCGGCTCGAGAACGATGTACGATTCGAAATACAGAACTTTTTCCAGCTCTTTCAAAGTCATGTCCATCATCAAACCGATGCGGGACGGCAGGGACTTCAGGAACCAGATGTGGGCAACCGGCGATGCCAGTTGAATGTGGCCCATGCGCTCACGGCGAACTTTGGTCAGCGTGACTTCAACGCCGCACTTTTCGCAGATGATGCCTTTGAACTTCATGCGTTTGTATTTGCCGCAAATGCACTCATAGTCCTTGATCGGACCAAAGATACGGGCGCAGAACAAACCGTCTTTTTCCGGTTTGAATGTGCGGTAGTTGATGGTTTCCGGCTTCTTCACTTCGCCAAAGGACCAGGACAGGATCTGTTCCGGGCTGGCAATCGAAATCCGGATGGAGTCAAAAGACTGCGGTCCGGTCGGCTGGCCAAAGAGGTTCATCAGTTCGTTCATCGTTCACTCCCGTAAGGGCTAAAAAAAGCGTTCTATCTCTTCAAAAAACCCGGTCGCGGTTTATGCCGCGACCGGCTTGGCAATTAAGTGCCGCTGTTTTTCATGTCGACGTTCAGACCCAGAGCCTTCAGTTCTTTCACCAGAACGTTGAAGGATTCCGGAATACCGATTTCGAAATTGTCTTCGCCGCGAACAATCGCTTCGTAGACTTTCGAACGGCCAGCCACGTCGTCCGACTTGACGGTCAGCATTTCCTGCAAGGTGTAGGCAGCGCCGTATGCTTGCAGGGCCCAGACTTCCATCTCCCCGAAACGCTGGCCACCGAACTGGGCTTTACCACCCAACGGCTGCTGCGTGACCAAGGAGTACGGACCAATGGAGCGTGCGTGGATCTTGTCATCGACCAAGTGGTGCAGTTTCAGCATGTAGATGTAACCAACGGTCACATTACGGTGGAAATATTCACCCGTACGACCATCGATCAAACGCACCTGACCCGATGTATTCAGACCAGCTTTTGCCAGCAAGGCGTCGATGTCGGCTTCAACCGCGCCGTCAAAGACCGGCGTTGCCATCGGCACGCCACCGCGCAGGTTGTTCGCCATCTCGACCAGATGCTGATCGCTCAGCTTGGTGACTTTTTCGTCATATTCCTTGTCGCCGTAGACGCCCTTCAGATGCTCTTTCAGCTTCTTCACGTCGCCATCGGACGGAGCCTTGCGGTCCGCGAAGGAATCGATCAGTTGACCAATCTGTTTACCCAGGTTGGCCGAAGCCCAGCCCAAGTGCGTTTCCAGGATCTGACCAACGTTCATACGGGACGGAACACCCAGCGGGTTCAGCACGATATCGACCGGCTGACCATCTTCGGTGTACGGCATGTCTTCGGCAGGAACGATGCGGGACACCACACCTTTGTTCCCGTGACGACCGGCCATTTTGTCACCCGGCTGCATTTTACGCTTCACGGCGATAAAGACTTTAACCATCTTCATCACGCCCGGGGGCAGTTCGTCACCGCGTTGCAGTTTTTCAACTTTGGATTCGAAACGGGCCTTCAGATCATCGACGGCATCGTCGAAGGTCTTCGACATGGCTTCGATTTCTTCCATGCGGGTTTCGTTTTCAACGCCAATTTGACGCCACAGGCCACGGCTGATGGACTCCAGATCGGATTGCTTGATCTTGGAACCTTTCGCCAGGTCCAGTTGCTTCGGCGCAGCGGCCAACGTTTGACCAACCAGCATTTCAGCAAGACGGGCATAGAAGCCGCCTTCCAGAATGGAGCGTTCGTCGTCACGGTCTTTGGCCAGTTGTTCGATTTCAGCCCGTTCGATCGACAGTGCGCGGGCATCTTTATCGACGCCGCGACGGTTGAACACGCGAACTTCAACGATTGTACCCGTTACCCCCGGCGGTACACGCAGGGAGGTATCTTTTACGTCGGCTGCTTTTTCACCGAAGATTGCGCGCAGCAATTTTTCTTCCGGCGTCATCGGTGATTCACCTTTCGGCGTCACTTTACCAACCAGAATGTCGCCCGCCTGAACTTCGGCACCGATGTGTACAATACCGGCTTCGTCCAGGTGTTTCAGCGCTTCTTCACCAACGTTCGGAATGTCGCGGGTGATTTCTTCGGTGCCCAGTTTCGTATCGCGGGCCATCACTTCAAATTCCTCGATGTGGATCGAGGTGAAGATGTCTTCGGCAACGATACGCTCGGACAGCAAGATCGAGTCTTCGAAGTTGTAACCGTTCCACGGCATGAACGCGACCAGCACGTTGCGGCCCAGAGCCAGTTCACCGAACTGGGTCGACGGACCGTCAGCGATAATGTCGCCAGCCTTGATCTGGTCGCCAACTTTCACCAGCGGCTTCTGCGTAATGCAGGTCGACTGGTTGGAACGCTGGAACTTCGACAGTTTGTAGATGTCTACGGTCGGCTCGTCCGCGCGGGTCATTTCCGTTGCACGGATAACAACGCGGGTTGCGTCAACCTGAACCACGATACCGGAACGGCGGGCCGTTACAGCAGCGCCGGAGTCACGCGCAACGGCGGCCTCCATACCCGTACCAACCAGCGGCGCATCGGAGCGCAGCAGCGGAACGGCCTGGCGTTGCATGTTCGAACCCATCAGAGCACGGTTGGCGTCGTCGTTTTCCAGGAACGGGATCAGCGCCGCAGCAACGGACACGATCTGTTTCGGGGACACGTCGATCATGTTGATCGTATCCGGCGTCGCCATCAAGTTTTCACCGGCTTGGCGGCAGGAAACCAGATCATCCAGGAACTTGCCGTCTTTGCTCAGCGGTGTGCTGGCCTGGGCAATGGTGTATTTGGCTTCTTCCATGGCGGACATGTAAACGACTTCGTCCGTCACTTTGCCATCCACAACGCGGCGGTACGGGGATTCAATGAATCCGTACTGGTTCACGCGGGCAAAGGTGGCCAAGGAGTTGATCAAACCGATGTTCGGACCTTCCGGTGTTTCAATCGGGCAGATACGGCCATAGTGGGTCGGGTGTACGTCACGCACTTCAAAGCCAGCGCGTTCGCGGGTCAGACCGCCGGGGCCCAGCGCGGACAGACGGCGTTTGTGCGTAATTTCGGACAGCGGGTTGGTCTGGTCCATAAACTGGGACAGCTGGCTGGAACCGAAGAATTCACGCACCGAAACCGCAACCGGTTTGGCGTTGATCAAATCGTGCGGCATGTAGTTGTCGATATCGACAGAAGACATACGCTCGCGGATTGCGCGTTCCATACGCAGCAAACCAACGCGAACCTGGTTTTCCATCAATTCGCCAACGGAACGCACACGACGGTTACCGAGGTTGTCGATATCGTCGATTTCGCCTGCGCCGTCTTTCAGACCGTGCAGATATTTCAGGATCGCCAGAATGTCATCCTTGCGCAGAACGCGAACAGTGTCTTCCGCATCCAGGTTCAGGCGCAGGTTCATCTTCACGCGACCAACAGCCGACAGATCATAACGCTCGGCGTCGAAGAACAGGCTGTCGAACAGGGCTTGGGCCGATTCAACTGTCGGCGGCTCACCCGGGCGCATGACGCGGTAAATATCGATCAACGCTTCTTCGCGGGTATCGCACTTGTCGGCCAGCAGGGTGTTGCGAACATACGGGCCCACGTTGACGTGATCGATGGCCAGAACCGGAATATCGGTTACGCCGGATTTGTCGAAGGCTTTCAGCTCTTCTTCCGTGATTTCATGACCAGCTTCGAAGATCACCTGACCGGTTTTCGCATCGAAGATGTCTTCCGCCAGATATTGGCCGATCAGCTGGGCGTCTTCGACCAGCATGTCTTTCAGGCCTTTTTCCTCCAGCTGCTTGATCACGCGGGCGGTGATTTTCGTGCCAGCATCCAGAACCGATTTGCCGGTTTTGGCGTCGATCAGGTCGTGGTCCAGCTTGACGCCGCGCATACGGGCACCGTCAAATGCGGTTTTCCAGCCTTTTTTCTCTTTCGAATACGTCACAACACCATAGAAGGTGCGCAGGATTTCTTCGTTGCTCATCCCCTGAACCATCAGCGGATCAACCGGCTGATCGTTCTCTTCGCACTTGGCGCGGTAATCCGCCGTCATGGAGGAATCCAGCGCGCGCAGCAGCGTGGTCACCGGCAGCTTACGACGACGGTCGATACGAACATACATCAAGTCTTTCGCATCGAATTCGAAGTCCAGCCAGGAACCGCGGTACGGAATTACGCGGGCCGCGAACAGATATTTACCGGACGCGTGCGTCTTGCCACCATCGTGGTCAAAGAACACACCCGGGGAACGGTGCATCTGGGAAACGATCACACGCTCGGTGCCGTTCACGATGAACGTCCCGTTTTTGGTCATCAGCGGCATGTCCACCATGTAGACATCTTGTTCTTTAATGTCGCGGATGGAGCGCAGGCCTGTGGTTTCATCAATGTCGAATACAGACAGGCGCAACGTGACGCGCAGCGGGGCCGCATAGGTCATGCCGCGCTGTTGGCATTCGTCGGTGTCGTATTTCGGCTCTTCCAGCTCATAACGCACATAGTCAATCTCAGCCTTGTCCGCGAAGTCTTTAATCGGGAACACGGTCGAGAACACTTCCTGAAGACCCTGCATTTTGCGGTCTTCCGGCTGTACGTCAGCCTGCAGGAACGCCTCATAAGACTGGCGCTGAATTTCGATCAGGTTCGGCATCGCCGCAACTTCGCGGATTTTCGCGAACGAACGACGAATACGCTTCCGGCCCGTGAAGCTGTCAACAGCATCAGCCGGGCGGGTAATCACCACAGGCGGGCGATAGAGTGATGGGGGTTTGGACGGCGCAGTGGTTGCGGCTTTCTTCGTCGTGCTTTTGGCTTTAGCGGCCATGATTTTTTTCGGGGAATTTTTTTCGGAATTGGTGTTTTCAGCAGTCATTGTGCTTTCCTTCGCCCATCAGTTTGCCCGCGGATGGCCTGATTCACCCGCTGACGTCATTGTCCAAAACGTGCCCAAAAGGACATCACCGCCATCACCCTTCCCATGCGCCCGGAAGGTTGAAGCGGTTGAAAAGATTATATTTTTACCTGGCTCGTGTCAGTGCGTTCACGCTGGCCCCGGGTTAAAAACGCCCCAAAAACAAGGGACTGTGGGCGGATATATGGCGGATGGCGGGGGCCAAGTCAAGCGGTTTTTCCACAGAAACACGCCCCGCCCCTCCGGCAACGAAGAAATCGTTATGAAAAAATTTTCCGGCGTGCTATGAGGCGAAAAAATTTTCGACGCTTCTTGTCGGCACATTATAGACACAGGGATTTTACAGATCATGGATTGGACCAAAACGTGGCACAGTCTCCGCAGCAAATGGAACGACGTGGCCTATGCCATGGCCAGCCCGATGGGCCGGGCCGAGATTTGTCTGGCCGAGGCGGTCAAGGCCCTGGTGCAGTTTGAAGACGAGGGCACGCAAGAGCCCCTGATCGAAATCATCCAGAACTACCTGACCATTGAAAAAAGCACGCCAGATCAAGCCTTTGGCCTGACCGAAGCCATGATTAATCTGTGCGAAACCTATGGCAATCTGTTCGGGAAAAGCAAAGAACTTCAATTGCTTACCAGTATGCGCGACGCCTGCCCCGATCAGGTTTCGCGCCTGTGGCTGCAAATCAGCGCCCGCATGAACCAGATCGACCGCGAAGCCCGCCAGGAACGCCGCGACAGCAAAACCGATGACCCGGCCCTGTTCGGCGCCTGGATTAAAACCATGGCCCAGATTCAGGGTATTATGCGCGAGGAAGGCATGAAGGGTCTGTTCGCCGATTTCAACCCGCCCCAGATCAAAGGCCTCCCTACCGCCGCCAGCCTGCCCAGCCGGATGAGCGCGAAGGACGTTGCCCTCTTCTGCATGCGCTACCGCTTCTTCGCCCCACCGCAGGCCGATTTGCCGAACATGCCGTATTTGTAAAGAGCCCGGCCTTTTAAACCCACAGATCTTGTCATCCCGAGCGTATGCGAGGGATCTCATCTTTCTGCGGCCAGCAACAAGGTGAGGTCCCTCGTCGCTCCGCTCTGTCGGGATGACAAAGAGTGGTTAAAAATAAAAACGCCCCACCTTGCGGTGGGGCGTTCCTATTCGACTGGATCCCCGCTTTCGCGGGGATTTCGTTGAAATAATCTTTGATTATTTCAACTCAACTTTACCGCCAGCAGCTTCGATCTTTTTCTTGATCTCTTCTGCGTCAGCCTTAGCAGCGCCTTCTTTCAGCGGCTTCGGTGCACCTTCAACCAGGTCTTTTGCTTCTTTCAGACCCAGGCCGGTGATGGCGCGAACTTCTTTAATCACGTTGATTTTGTTTGCACCGCCGTCGGTCAGAACAACATCAAAGCTGTCCTTCTCTTCAGCCGGAGCAGCGCCAGCAGCGGCAGCAGCAACCGGAGCAGCGGCGGAAACGCCCCACTTTTCTTCCAGCATTTTCGCCAGATCGGCTGCTTCCAGCACGGTCAAAGCGGACAGGTCGTCTACGAGTTTCTCAAGATTAGCAGCCATTTTCGTTCTCCTATAAAAAAGCTGATTTAATTTTCAGTATTAGGCTTGGTCTTTGGTTGCGTATGCGTTGGTCACGCGGGCCAATTGAGCGCCCGGTGCCTGCAACAGGCCAACCAGTTTGCCACGCAGACCATCCAGAGACGGCAGGGTAGCCAGGTACTTGATCTTCGCCAGATCCATCACGCCGTCCGTGCTTGCACCTGCAACGATTTCCAATTTACCATCGGTTTCTTTGGAAAACGCGTGTGCAACACGAGCCGCCACAACGGGGTCTTTCGAGGTTACGATGCCGATCGGGCCTTTCAAGGAAGCGACCAGACCTTCAAATTTCGTACCAACCAAGGCACGCTTCGCCAGCGAGTTCTTTACGATCTTCACGCTGCCGCCTTCGTCACGCAGGCTCTTACGGAACTTGCGATCTTGCTCAGCACTGGTGCCCTTGTTTTGGGTCAAGATCACCAGGTTGGCGTCTTCAAAACGCTTTTTCGTTTCAGCAACGATTTGCGCCTTTTCGATCATTTGTGCTTTTTGGGCATGATCCATGGGTTTTCTCCCGGGTTAAAAACAACAAAGGGATGCACCGCATCCGATACATCCCGCCAAAACCTTGATCATGGAAAACAAAATGGCGCATAAGGCCGGAAAACCGACGCTTATTCATCCGCTTTATGTTCCTATCTATGCTGGATTTACAATGGGTTAACCCCAGAAACCGGCAGTCTTGGACAGGTGGGATATGTCGCCATACCCCGTATGCCGGGCGGTTATAGGGGAAAAACCGCATATGCGTCAAGGTCTTTAAGGTCTTTCATACGAAAAATCTTGACCGCTGGGTCCTTGGCATTATAGAAAACCACCTATAAACGGCAACCTTCAATCCTTAAGGATAAAACAGCCATGGCGAACACAGCCGCACAAAAATGCACTTATTCCATCGAAGCCCTGACACTGGCTTTCACGACAGCCCATAAAAAGAACCCGAATGGGGCCGACCAGTTTGTTCTGGGCTGGCTGAAAGCCAACGATCAGCGCGGCGCTATGCTTGTAAAAACTGAGGGTGAGATCAAGCTGGAGGCAAACCACACGCTCTACGCCAAAATTCACGCCGGCAAGGCCCACGCGTTCTAAAGCGCGCACCCCGGACAAAAAGAACAAGGGCGCGATCAATTGGATCGCGCCCCTTTCTTTGTCTTGATCGATCCCGTTACACCGGACGCGGGCCGTTGCGGCGGTATGGCTCGGAGGACGGAGTCCAGCCCAGCGCTTTGGCCGTTTGCGCCAAACCATAAATTTCAACCAGCGTATCGTTGGATGAATGACGCGCAAAATCCTGACGCAGGCGGATCATCTGAGACCAGGTCTGGGCCAGCGGATCCGTGCAATGATCCATCACAGCCAGATCCGTATCATCAAAGGCGTGCGCCGCGTGATTGGCCATGACATTGTTCCCGCCCGGGCCAATCTGGTCATTCCAGATCGCAATGCCGGCGGCATAAATCCGCTGGGCCGCCTCTGCGGCGGCCAGATGCAATGTTTTATAGCGGGTCTTGTCAAATCCATACATCGTTCACGTCTCCTTCGTTTTTGTTACACCAGATAAAGAAGAAGCCCCGCCTCAAACTTTTTGGGGCGGGGCTTCTCGAACACTTACATCATCGCTTAGGCGGCTTTGCCTGCGGAGGTTTCCGCGGCCACGCTGCTCAGGTCGATTTTCATGCCCGGGCCCATCGTCGTGGACAGGGTCACTTTCTTCATGTAGTTGCCGCGTGCGCCAGCCGGCTTCGCGCGTTGGATCGCGGTGATGAACGCTTTCACGTTATCAACCAGCTTGCCTTCGGCGAAGGATGCTTTGCCAACACCCGCTTGCACGATACCTTCTTTGTTCGCACGGAATTCGATGGAACCACCTTTGGCGGCTTCAATTGCTTTCGCAACATCCATCGTTACGGTGCCCAGTTTCGGGTTCGGCATCAGGCCTTTCGGACCCAGAACGCGCGCCATACGACCCATCAGGCCCATCATGTCCGGCGTTGCGATACAACGATCGAAGTTGATGTTGCCAGCCAGAACCTGTTCAACCAGATCCTCTGCACCAACGATGTCGGCACCGGCTTTTTTCGCTTCTTCGGCTTTTGCGTCTTTAGCGAAAACAGCAACGCGAACTTTCGCGCCTGTACCGTGCGGCAGTTCAACCATGCCACGGACCATTTGGTCGGCGTGACGCGGGTCAATGCCCAGGTTCATGGCGATTTCGAACGTTTCGTCGAATTTGCGGGCTTTTGCGGCGTTCTGCAGAACCTTGACGGCTTCTTCAACCGTGTAGGATTTCGTGCGATCGAACAGAGCCAGAGCGGCTTTCATTTTCTTGCTCATGATCATTAACCTCCAACCACTTCAACGCCCATGGAACGTGCGGAACCTTCGACCATGCGCATTGCGCCTTCGATGTCCTTCGCGTTCAGGTCAACCATTTTCAGTTCGGCAATTTCTTTCACCTGTTTACGGGTGACTTTGCCAACGGTCGGACCTTTGCCCACGGTACCGGAACCCGACTTAATGCCAGCGGCTTTCTTGATCAAGAAAGTCATCGGCGGGGTTTTGGTGATGAAGGTAAAGGAGCGGTCTTGATACACCGTGATCACAACCGGAATGGGCATGCCCTTTTCCAGCTTTTCTGTTTTGGCGTTAAACGCCTTACAGAATTCCATGATGTTTACGCCATGTTGACCCAGCGCCGGACCGATCGGCGGCGACGGGTTAGCGGAGCCAGCCGCTACCTGGAGCTTAATATAGCCAGTAATCTGCTTTGCCATTGTTTTCCTCCGTTTTTCAAAAGCAAACGGGTCCGTGGTACGGCCGGGTGAATGGTCTTGAAACCACCCTGACAGCCTCCCACGATCCACGCCCCCGGCCCGCAAAACGGACCAAAGGACGCGGCACCATAGGGATTCCGCCTTATGAAATCAAGCAAAAAGAGTCCCCAAAACGGGGACCGCGCCGGCGCCTTACTTAATCAGACGCATGCCGGCACGCACCCGCGCCCGGCCCGTATCCGCACCCGCTTGGGCCGCCGGTGTGGTCCAGTCCTGCCCCTTCAGGGATTCAAGGCTATCCAATTGAATTTCAATGATTTTTGCGATTTTGCGGTCCGCCATCGCGTCCGATGCGGCCAAATGACCCGCCACGGCCCGGGCCAGATCCTCGCCCAGCGTCACAACCCCTGCCCCGTCATCCCGCGCATCATCGGCCCGGAGGCTGATGGTCCAACGCCCCTGATCCGGGTGAAACCCCCGAAACCCGCCGACAACCGGGGCTTTCAGCGCTTGAATCTGGGCGGCCATATCCCGCACGCGGGCGAATTCGAGAGAGAGAGGGTTCGACATAACGCTTCCTGTTCTTTTCATGTTTTTTTGAAGCCTAGCACCGCCAGTCCAGCGAGGCAAAACGATTATCCCGCCCCGCCCCCAAGGCCGATATGCACAACAAAAACCCCCTCCCAGAGGGAGGGGGTTGGGGGAGGGGTTTCAAAGTCCGTTTTTAAAGACGGCACAATCAACCCCTCGCAATAAACATCCTTCCCCCTCACCCCAACCCTCTCCCCATGGGAGAGGGGGCGACGCGGATAGGCAACCCTTTAGGCGATTTTTTCAACCTGCGTGAATTCCAGTTCCACCGGGGTCGCGCGACCGAAGATGGAAACGGATACTTTCAGGCGGCCTTTTTCTTCGTCGATATCTTCAACAACACCGTTGAAGGATGCGAACGGACCTTCGGCCACTTTCACTTCTTCGCCGATATCGAACATCACGCTCGGGCGCGGACGCTCAACACCCTCTTGGATTTGTTTCAGCAGGCGCTCGGCCTCTTTCTCGCTGATCGGGGACGGACGGTTGCCCGCGCCCAGGAAGCCCGTCACTTTCGGTGTATCTTTCACCAAGTGCCAGACTTCGTCACTCATATCCAGCTTGGCCAGAACATAGCCCGGGAAGAATTTGCGTTCGGCGTTGACCTTTTGGCCACGGCGCATTTCCATCACTTCTTCGGTCGGAACCATGATCTGCTCAACACGATCTTCCAGACCGTGTTTCTTTGCCTTTTCCATCAGGGATTCGGCAACCTTGTTTTCAAAACCGGAATAGACGTGCAACACATACCAACGCTTTGCCATTTCAATCTCTCTTCGTTTTTGCTGTTCGTTTAAATCTGTTTCGAAATCGTATTACGCACCAAGACCGATGATGAATTGCACCAGGAAGGCAATGATCTGGTCGGCGGTAAACAGGAAGATGGCCGCAATCGTCACCATGATAAACACGGCGATCGTGCTGACCGTGGTTTCCTTGCGGGTCGGCCAGGTGACCTTTTTCATTTCGGCCTTCACCTGACGGAAATATGTAACAGGGCTCAATTTTGCCATTTCAATCAATCCTTTAAGCGCAGTTTAACGCGGGTCTTTTCCACCACAGGTTCGTATCGCGGCGAGGCCGTTTGTCGAAGAACCAGATTGTCGGGGAAATAAGATAAGGATTTTTAGCCCAAGGCGCGCCAGAATGCCAGTGAAAAATAGGCCCACGCCAGCGCCCACCGCACTTTTCTCTGTTATTCATAAGCGGATAAAGGCATAAAACGGACCCTAGACCCGCATAAGTGAGGCACCACCCGGCTATGGGCTTTTTGATTGGCAATATCGACATTCCGGACCCCGTGTTTCTGGCCCCCATGTCCGGCATCAGCGACCTGCCCTTTCGCCGGTTGGTGAAGCGCCATGGCGCGGGCCTGGTCTTTTCGGAAATGATCGCCAGCCGCGCGACATTGCAGGAGGAAACCCAATCCCTCCGCATCAATGCCGATAATTACGCCGAAGAATTTCCCATGGCTGTGCAACTGGCCGGGTGCGAACCCGACATCATGGCCGAGGCCGCCAAAATCAATGTCGGGCGCGGGGCCGCCATCATCGACATCAATTTCGGATGCCCGGTGAAAAAGATCGTCAAAAAATTCGCAGGCTCTGCCCTGATGAAGGATGAACCGCTGGCCTGCGCCATCATGGAAGCCACAGTGAAGGCCGTAAACGTTCCCGTCACCGTGAAAATGCGGTTGGGATGGGACGCGGACAATTTAAACGCCCCGCGACTGGCCAAAATGGCCGAAGATGTTGGCGTACAAATGGTCACGGTCCATGGCCGTACGCGGTGCCAGATGTACAAGGGCGAAGCCAATTGGGATGCCGTGCGCGCGGTGAAAGACGCCGTCAAAATCCCCGTGGTCATCAACGGCGATATCCTGACCCCCGAAGATGCCGAAGCCGCCCTCAAAGCCTCTGGCGCGGATGGCGTGATGATCGGGCGCGGCAGTTGTGGCAAGCCATGGGTGTTAAAACAGACGATGGATTATTTGCGCACCGGCACCGCCAGCGCCCCGCCGCCCGAAGCCGACCGCCTGCGCCTTATTCAGGACCATTACGACGCCATCATTGATTATTACGGCGAATTCAAAGGCGTCGCCATCGCCCGCAAACATTTGTCGTGGTACGCCACCGACATGGCCGGCGCGAACGAATTTCGCGACCGCATCAACAAAGAAAAAGACCCCGCGATGGTCCGCCGGATGGTGGATGAACAGTTTGCGGCGTAAATTTTTCGGCTGAATTGTCTGAAAAATGGCAGGGCCCACGTGCGCTTGCACGCAAAACAAAAGGCCACCTATCTTAATTGAGAAAATGGCAGGGGCAGAAGGGCTCGAACCCTCGACCTACGGTTTTGGAGACCGTCGCTCTACCAACTGAGCTATACCCCTAGCGCGTCAAGGCCCCTGTTTAACCATATCCGGGGGCTGATTTCCAGTGAAAATTATAACCCACACCCCGTTCATAAAGCAAAACCCCCAGCCAAAGACCGGGGGTTTTGAATAAATTTGAACGGGATTAGATGTTGTACTTCATCTTATCGCCGATTTTCAGGCCACGTTCCGCCGCATTGGTCGGTACAGAGATCGTTGCGCCAACGGTGCCTGACTCCGGATCAACGGAGTGGAGAACAACCGGATGGCCCCACAAGCTGTACAAATGCTTCAGCACGCCCTTGGTGTTTTCCTCGTGCAGCGGACGGTATTTAAAGATTTTGTGCTGCAGGGTCAGGCTGCGGTCACCGCGGTAATTGTAACCCGCTACTTCAATCGCCGGCTCACGCTCCGCCAGGCGGTATTGGGCCGCCAAGCGCTCGGCAATCACCTTGTAACCGTCACGGTTCTGAACCGCATCAACGACCAGGAACTCCTCCAGCTCGTCGTCATGGATGTTGAACATACCCATGTCGCGGATCACTTTCGGCGACAGGAATTGCTCGATAAAGCTTTCATCCTTGAAGTTCTGCATCGCCCATTTCAGCGTCGGCAGCCATTCCTTGCCGGCGATGTCCGGGAAATATTCGCGGTCTTCGTCGGTCGGGTTTTCGCACATACGTTTGATATCTTGGTAGATCGCAAAGCCCAGCGCATAGGGGTTCCAGCCGCTGTAATACGGGCTGTCGAATTCCGGTTGGAACAGAACGCCGCAATGCGATTGGACGAATTCCATCGACATTCCATCGTCGATCAAATCCATTTCATGCAGGTCATTCATGATCGTGTAGTGCCAGAAGCTGGCCCAGCCTTCGTTCATGACCTGGGTTTGGCGTTGCGGATAGAAATATTGAGACAGGTCGCTGACCCGGCGCACCAGATCACGCTGCCATTCCTGCAAATGCGGGGCATAGGCGGCAACATAGCGCAGCAGGTTTTCTTCCAGATCGGCGGGGAACAATTGTTTTTCGCCGTTGTCGTTTGCAACATTGTTGAACGCGTCGCGGAAGACCGGGCTGTCCATCAAGGGGTTTACGTTGCGCTGACGCATTTCTTCCAGTTCGGCGCGACGGGCGGCATCTTCCTGCGGGGTGCGCGTTTTCGGCTTGTTATAGCGGTTTACGCCATAATTTTGCAGGGCATGCGCCGCATCCAGAACCTTTTCAACTTCTTCCTGGCCGTATTTATCTTCATAGCGCAGAACGGCTTCGCACATGGCGGCTTGATCCGCCAGAATGTTCCGCGGTTTTGTAAACTGCTTGAACATGTGGTTGCCCTTGAAGAAGGAATTGTGGCCATAGCTGGCGTGAGCAATGACCAGCATCTGCATGGTTTTGGTGTTGCTGTCCATGCAATAGGCAATCGCCGGATCGGTGTTAATCACGATCTCGTACGCCAGACCGGACCGCCCTTGGTTATAGGACTTTCCTTCCTGTTCACGCTGCATCCCGAAGGACCAGTGCGGATAGCTTTCCGGCAGCCCAACGGATGCGTACAGATCCAGCATCGTTTCCGCAGAAATAATTTCGATGCGGTTTTTATAGGTATCCAGACCGTATTTATCGTGCGCCAGAATGGAAATGACCTTGTCCGCCAGCTCAATCCAGTTGCGCGGAATGTCCTTGTCCTCGGCCCCGGGAACCAGCTCGAGCTTATAATCCCAGTCATCCGCCTTTTTAAAGACATCACGACCATCGACATAGTTGCTCAGCAAATCCTCGATTTTCTCGCGGAAGCCCATAACCTGTTCTGTTTTCTTTTTTCTTTTGCCATCTTTTAACTCTTTTTATCGTGCAGCGTTTTTAACGTTCAGCCGAATTGGCAATTAAATCATGTCCAGCGATGCCGGGCGCAAATTTGCGCTGACATTCGTACCGGCACTGCGGCGTTGGAAAAATTCACGGAAGATCGGGAAAATTTCCTGACGGTTGCGGATTTGACCCATCCAGAATTGGTCCGGGTGCTTGGCCTGAATTTCCGCATACATGTGCCACAGATTCTGGTGATCGCGCGGCGTGATTTCCGTGTAGAAATAAGCCTGCATGTCCTTCAACAGATCTTCGATCATCGGTTTGCACGCACGGGTGTCATCAGCCCAGTTGTCACCGTCCGACGCCTGCGCGCCATAGATGTTCCAGTTGCCGTCGCCGTAACGTTGGTCGATGATCTGACGCGTCAATTGCAATGCCGAAGACACCGTCGTCCCGCCGGTTTCGCGGCCATAGAAGAATTCCTTTTCGTCCACTTCCTTCGCTTCGGTGTGGTGACGCACGAAAACGATGTCCGTTTTCAAATAGTGACGTTTCAGGAAACGATAGAGCAGGAAGTAGAAAATCTTCGCCTGATCCTTGTGCTCCTGCGTCATCGAACCGGATACGTCCATGATACAAATCATCACAGCCTTGGAGTTCGGCAGCGGCTTTTTCGTATCAAAACGATATTTCAGGTCGGTGGATTCGTTCCAGGCAGCCGCGTTTTTCAGGCCCGGTGCCAGTTTTTTGATTTCGGTATCAATTTCAGCCATGCGCTTGGCATCATTCGGCTGAACAGCCGCACCAAATTCCGCGCTCAACTTTACGATCTGTCCTTTGATCCCGCGAATACGCTGAGCCATCGGCATCTCGGTCGGCTTGACGATTTTCACCTTGGCCGGGTCGGCAGGCGGAACGTAATCCGGTGCATAGGCCCGCAGAATTTCGCGTTTTTCCTGCAGCAAGGCCAGCATTTTGCGGTTGGCGTTCGCGCTCATCCCCATCACACGGCCCAGTTTTTCCGACTTGGAACGGGCCAGATCGAGTTTGCTGTGCGGGCCGGAGGACACGATACCAGCGCGCTGACGTTTATATTTCGTCAGGTCGGCTTCGCGTTTTTCTTCCAGGTTCGGCAATTCCAGATCGTCGAACAGATATTTCAGGAATTCTTCTTCGGACAAGTGGAAGGTGAAATCATCTTCACCGCCGCCGTTCTGGCCGGCGCCTTCGCCATTGCCACCGCTGCCACCACCATTCGGACGGCGGAAACGTTCGCCACCGACAAACTCTTTGTTGCCCGGGTGAACGATATCATTCACACCACCTTGACCGTGGCTGATGTGTGGTTGTTTCAAATCACGTTTGGGAATGCTGACATCCGTGCCACCGGCCCCAATGTCGGTGACGTTGCCATCGCTGATCGCACGATCGACAGCTTTTTTAATGTAACCTTTGTAACGCTCACGAAAACGGCGGCGACTGGCGGTTGTTTGCCCGCTGGATTGACCACGACGGTCGATGATCTCGCTCACAGCTCTTCTCCCTGAAGATTTCTTTTTATTGTTTACGCTATGCAACGCGGTTTAGGCCAAAAAAGCAAGCTTTTTCACGGCGTTCCATCGGAATGAACACAGCGCGGAATACCCTCCCCAATGGGTTTGTATTCCGCGCTGCGCCAGATTCGATTTCAAATAGGGTCGTAAAATTAACCCATTGTCGGTTTGTTCTTGCGCACGCGGCTATACCATTCGGTCAGAACGCGGGTCTGAGCCGGGGTGTAACCTTTTTCGTCCATGCGCTTCACAAACTCTTCGTGACGCTCTTGCGCTTTCTTATCCGCTTTTGCGGTGTAAGAAATCACCGGAAGAATTTCTTCCATCGTCGTGAACATGCCTTTTTCGATCACGTTGGCCAGCGGCTTGTACGATGTCCAGGCCGGGTTCTTGCCACCATTGTTGGCACGCGCGCGCAGAACATAGTTCACAACTTCGTTACGGAAGTCTTTGCCGTTCATGATACCAGCCGGCTTTTCGAACTTTTGCAGCTCTTCTTCCAGATCGGCGCGGGTCAGCGTCAGGTTTGTTTCCGGATCGCGGTAATCTTGATCCTGGATCCAGTGATCTGCGTACAGAACATACTGGTCAAACTTGTTCTGACCGAAGTCTTTGTAGCTTTCGACGTACGCGGTGCTGATCTCTTTGCCAACGAATTCAACATATTTCGGCAGCAGATATTCCTTGATCAGGTTGATGCGGTGGGCCGCAACTTCACCAGCCAATTGTTCCTTCTTGATACGATCTTCCAGAACGTTCATCAGGCGGATCGGATCGGCACTGACCTCGTCGCTGGCTTCGTTGAAGACTTTGGACAGGGTTTTGAACGCCCAACGGGTGTCGGACCCATCCATGCCTTCTTCGATACCGGCTTCGTCACGGTAATCCGTGTACGGCTTGGCTTTTTTATCGGTGTCCTTCAGGTTTTCACCGTTATAGACGCGCATCTTGGAGTAAACGGTCGAGTGCGCCGTTTCTTTCAGACGGGTCATAACGGACCATTCGGCCAGCATTTCCAACGTACCCGGCGCAACCGGAGCCTTGGCCAGAGCACTGTTTTTCAGCAGTTTCTGGTAAATTTTCAGCTCTTCGTCAACGCGCAGCGTGTACGGTACGCGCACCAGGTAGGTACGCGCCAGGAACGCTTCGTTTTCTTTGTTGTTACGGAACTTCGTCCATTCGGATTCGTTCGAGTGGGCCAGAATGATGCCGTTGAACGGAATCATCCCGATGTTTTCCGGGCTGGAGAAGTTGCCTTCCTGCGTTGCGGTCAGCAACGGGTGCAGCGTCTTGATCGGCGCCTTGAACATCTCAACGAATTCCATGATACCGCGGTTACCTGTGCACAGGCCGCCGGAATATGCGAAGGAACGCTGATCTTTCTGGGAGTACATTTCCAGTTTACGAACATCGGTTTTACCAACCAATGCGGAAATGTCCTGGGTGTTTTCGTCAGCCGGTTCGGTTTTGGAGATACCAACCTGATCCAGTTTGGACGGCCAGCGTTTCACAACCAGGAATTTGGAACGATCACCGTCAAATTCTTTCAGCTTCTGCACAGCCCACGGGGACATAATGCCCTTCATGTAGCGGCGCTCAATACCATAGGTTTCTTCCATGATATCGGAAACGGTGCGACCACCAACGCGTTGGCTCGGATCGAACAGACCCAGCGGATCTTCGTTCACCGGGGAGTATTCCAGAACTTTTTTGCCGGTTTTTTCACCAGCTTCATCCAGCTCATCAACTTCAACAGCCAATGTGTAGAACGGCTCTTGCTCCATCAGCTCTTTCAAGCGTTCGGCCAGAGAGGATTTCGCGCTACCAACAGGGCCCAGCAAATACAGAATCTGTTTGCTTTCTTCCAGACCTTGCGCAGCAGCTTTCAGGAATTTGGTGATTTCGGAGATCGTATCTTCCATACCGTAGAAATCGGAGAATGCCGGATAAACATTCAGAACACGGTTGCTGAAAATACGGGACAATTTCGGATCGGAGCTGGTGTCCAGCTTCGTCGGCTCGCCAATCGCTTTCAACAGGCGCTCGTGCGCGTTGGCGTAAGCCCATTTATCTTGTTTGCAAAGATCGAGATATTCGCTCAGGGAAATCGGAGCATCTTGCTGCTTGTTGACATAATCGTCTTGGAGTTGTCCCAAGATCCCAATGGATTCGTTACTCGACATAGCATTCTCCCTGCTTCTGGTCGTTTTTTAAATTCGCTCTTCTTTGCATAAGCGTCATTTACCTAATTTCATTACAAACAACGTGTCAACAAGAAATTGTTCAGAAATTATTAACCACTCACTGGATTCGTTTTTGCGGCGCGAGGGCGAAAAAGTGGGAATCCGCGGGAATGCTGGGGCCGGGTCGAACGATAAAAAAATCCCCACCGTTTTCGCGGTGGGGATTTTCTATTTTTCGATCGGTTGATCGTGAAAAATTACTTCACAATCTTGCCAACAACGCCTGCACCGACGGTGCGGCCACCTTCGCGGATAGCGAAGCGCAGACCTTCGTTCATCGCGATCGGGCAGATCAGTTCGACTTCGAAGTTTACGTTATCGCCAGGCATAACCATTTCCGTTCCAGCCGGCAGCGTTACGATGCCCGTAACGTCCGTCGTGCGGAAGTAGAACTGCGGACGGTAGTTCGTGAAGAACGGCGTGTGGCGGCCACCTTCGTCTTTCGACAGAATGTACGCTTCAGCCGTGAAGTTCGTGTGCGGGGTAATCGAACCCGGCGCGCACAGAACCTGGCCACGCTCAACGTCTTCACGCTTCGTACCACGCAGCAGAGCGCCGATGTTGTCACCAGCTTCACCGCTGTCCAGCAGTTTGCGGAACATTTCAACGCCCGTAACGGTCGTTTTTTGCGTCGGGCGAATACCAACGATTTCGATCTCTTCGCCAACTTTCACGATACCCTGCTCAACACGGCCCGTTACAACGGTACCACGGCCAGAGATCGAGAATACGTCTTCAACCGGCATCAGGAACGGCTTGCTTTCGGACGGGCCGGGGTCGGGATGTAAGCATCAACAGCTTCCATCAGAGCCTGAATGGCTTTCTCACCAATTTCCGGATCGCGTTTTTCCAGAGCGGCCAGAGCAGAGCCCTTCACCACCGGAATGTCGTCGCCCGGGAATTCGTATTTGGACAGCAGTTCGCGGATTTCCATCTCAACCAGGTCCAGCAGTTCTGCATCGTCAACCTGGTCAACTTTGTTCATGAACACAACAATCGCCGGAACGCCAACCTGACGGGCCAACAGAATGTGTTCGCGCGTCTGCGGCATCGGGCCGTCAGCAGCGGAGCAAACCAGAATAGCACCGTCCATCTGTGCCGCACCCGTGATCATGTTCTTCACATAGTCAGCGTGGCCCGGGCAGTCAACGTGCGCGTAGTGGCGGTTCGCGGTTTCATATTCAACGTGCGACGTGGAAATCGTGATACCACGGGCTTTCTCTTCAGGAGCCTTGTCAATCTGGTCATACGCCAGCGCTTCCTTCGAAAACTGTTGCGTAATCGCGGCCGTCAGCGTCGTCTTACCATGGTCAACGTGACCAATCGTGCCGATGTTTACGTGCGGCTTATTCCGCTCAAACTTACCCTTTGCCATTTCTAGTCTCTCCTAAGTTTTTGGAAATGTTAAAATAGCGCGGCACCCTATCGACATTGGCGGAAACGGACGCCTCCAGCGCATTAAGGTGAGGGTTTAAGAAAGTTGACGCGCTGTGTCAACTGGTTTTAACGCCGCGGTTTTTATGGATCTTTTTCATGGTTTTTCATAGGGCGCGGCCACAGCGCCCTCCATAACCATAATCCCCCAGCCCCTCATCCAACGGGCCACTAGACGAAGCTCTTGAGGGCGATCAGCAGCGCCGCACAGGCCACCACCCCCAGCCCGGACCAGATATCGCCGTTATTCCGGCGGCCGATGGCGGCATAAACCCCCAGGATTATGACCGCATCCAGCAATTTCACCGCCGGGACGTACGCCGGGTTATCCGCCGCATAATAGGCATAGAGGCTGAGCAGGACCGCCGCCGCCATGACCATGCCGATCAGCATTCCGCCCCGCATCGTCGCGGGCGCAAAAAAGACCCCCGGCGTGATCGGCCGGCGGATCAACCCATAGGTCCCCAGCAGTGTGATCATCATCAAACCTTCAACAAAAACATAGGCATAAGGCCCCTGCTCGATCGCCGCATTCTGGGTGGTCAGCTTGGCCAGCAACGGCCCAATCGACGCCGCAAACAGCACGAACCACACCGCCCGCAACGCCCCCATCGACACCGGGCATTTGCGCAGATTGCTGGCACAAAACGCCCACAGCGCCATAACCACCGCAATCCCCGCAAAGACCCACGGCTGACCCAGATAGGTGCGCAGCAAATCCGGGTCAATCACGAACCAGAGCAGGAAGCTGATCAGGATCGAGGAGGGCAGAACCCGGCTGACCGCGCCGGCCCCGGCCTGCGGAATACCGCGAAAAAAGACCACGTCGCTGATCGACCACAGCACCGCCCCCACCCCCAGAAACAGGTAAAATAACGGCTGGGTCGGCAGGCCGTTGACCAGCACAAACGGCAAGGTGACGCACACACAGGCAATTTTGCACCAGATGGCCAGCGCATAGCCATCGACCCGCAAACGTTCCTGCAACAGCATCAAAACCGCCGACAGAATTGCTGCACCGCAACCAAAAAGAACCCATGCGGGCACCAGAAAGGGGAAAGCCATAATGCGCCGAAACCGCCCATTAAAAGATCTTTAAGAACAAGGCATTATACAGAACGCGCCCCATCGCCGAAACCAAAAATAAAGATTTCGTATGGGACAATCTCAATACATGCCTCAGCGAAGAATGATACTATCTTATTCCTGAGTACCCAACCTGCGTAGTGAATGAAGGTTATACCGAATGTCGCATCCTCCACCATATCGCCCCCTCATTGCCGGACTGTTTGCCGTGTCTGGCCTGTTTTTCACCACGGCCCTGCCGGCCTATGCCGAGCCACCGACCAGTGCGCTGGTGTCCGAGGACCTGATTGGCGAAATCCGCGATTTTATCGACCGCGACATTGTCCGCCTGTCGATTTTGAACCAGAACCAGAAATACAGCGATCTGGACCCGGCCGCGATTACCGCGCTGGACCAACAATGGGTGGCCGAGCTGAAGGCGGATGAAAAGCCGCTGGTCGCCGCGACCCTGTCCAACCCCCTCTCCACCTACCTCACCCGGGTTCAGGCGCACTCCTCCGGCCTGTATACCGAAATTTTCGTGATGGATAAAAACGGCCTGAATGTCGGGCAAAGCAACCTGTCCTCCGACTTCTGGCAGGGGGATGAAGGCAAGTTCCAAAAAACCTACCCCGTCGGCCCCACCGCCGTGTTTGTCGATGACGCCGAATTTAACGACGGCACCATGACCTGGAACGCCCAGGTCAATCTGGCCATCGCCGATGAAAGTGGCAGCACCGCGATTGGTGCCGTGACGGTTGAAGTCAACCTGACCGAATTGCAACGCCGCATGCAGGCCCGTAAGGATGTGAAGACGGCGGACGCCGAAGAGCCCGCGCCAGAACCTGTGGTCGAACCTGTGGCCCAGCCTGCAGCGGAACCGACCGCGGAGGCCACGCCAGCGCCTGAAACCCCCGCCGCCACACCGGCCCCTGAAAATAACGCCCAGCCCGCAGAATCGACAGGTGAGTAATCATGTTAAAAAATATGTCGCTACAGAAAAAACTGCTTCTGGGTATGGGCTTTACAATGCTGATCAGCATTGCCGTCGGCGCCTATATTCTTGTCAGCGTGCTGAGCCTGCAGAAAAATCTGGAATACGTTGAATCCGTCAACCGGGTGCAGGAAGACGTGTACGCTCTCGAACGCGATCTGGCCGAAGTGAAAACATCGCTGGCCGACTTCCTGAACTCCGGCGATCTGGCCAAGCGTGACCTGTACCTCAAGGAACAGGCCCAGCTGGAAACCGAGAAAAACGACACCATCACCCTGCTGAAAAGCCTTGGCGGTGATTACGTCACCAAGGGCGAAGCGATCTATGCCGATATTGCGGAATGGAAAAGCACCATTGTCGCCAAACAGCTGGACTACATGACCCGGCCCGAAACCGTCGATCTGGCCCGCCTGATTCAAGCCTCCGAAGAAAATGCGGCGATCCAGCGCACCATGACCGAACATTTGAACGCGATTAACACGCCGCTGACCCAACTGTTACAGGACAGTGCACAGTCGCAACGCCGTGTGATGGCGACAACGCGTATCGTTGTTATTGTCGGCGCGATCCTGATGTTCGCGGCCACCGTGGCCGTGTCGATCTTCCTGGTCCAGATGATCAGCAAGCCGCTGGCCCGCTTGGTCGGCGTCACCAATCGGCTGGTCCAGAAACAATGGGATGTCTCCGTCACCGACACCGACCGCACGGACGAGGTGGGTCAGATGGCGTCCGCCCTGCTGCTGTTCCGTGATAACGGGCTGGAGAATGAAAAGCTTCAGGAACAACAGCGCAAGGAAGACGAGGCCCGCCTGCAACGCGCGCAGAAGATCGAGGCGCTGGTCGCCCGTTTCCGCGACGATTCCACCGCAACCACCAGCGCGCTGGAACAGGCCACCGTGGACATGCAATCGGCATCCGACATGATGTCGCGCATCGCATCCAAAACCATGGATCTGTCATCCCGCGTGACCGAAGCCGCCAGCGAAACCGGCACGAACGTTCAAAGCGTATCCGCCGCGACCGAGGAGCTGACCGCGTCCATCAATGAAATCAGCGTCCAGTTGAACAAAACCAGCCAGCAATCGGTTGATGTTCAGCGCGCCGCCGAAACCGCCGTGACGCAGATGAAAACACTGGAAGAAACCGCCAACGCCGTTGGCAACGTGATCCAGATCATCTCGGAAATTGCCGAGCAGACCAACCTGCTGGCCCTGAACGCCACGATCGAATCCGCCCGCGCCGGGGAATCCGGCAAGGGCTTTGCCGTGGTCGCCAGCGAGGTCAAAACACTGGCCAACGAAACCGCCAAAGCCACGGAAAAGGTGCGCGAACAGATTGAAAGCATGCAAGCCCAGGCCCAGGATGCCGTCAGCATGATCGACAACATCTCCACCGTGATCGAGGATTTAACCGCCGCGTCCGCCTCCATCGCCGCCGCGATGGAAGAACAAAGCAGCGCCACACAGGAAATTTCCCGCAGCGTCGCCAACGCCGCCGTCGGCACCGAAGACGTGGTCCGCAACATCACGGAAGTGAACCACTCCACCGAAGAAACCGGCACCACCTCCAGCAAGGTGCGCGAGGTGTCCGAAGAACTCGCCCAACGCTCCGAAACCCTGAAAAAGAGCATTCAGACGTTTATTGACTCGATTAAGACGGCGTAGGACCCTACCAAACAAAACAAACAAAAACACCCCTCCCGATTGGGAGGGTTTTTGTTTGATCCGAATTGGAGCGGTGAAGGTCTTCACATTTGAAGCGTAAGCGTCTGTAGTGGTTGAATATGCAGGGGCAGTAACTTGAATCGTACCCCCGAACATACCCCCAGACCATCAAAGCAAGCCCATTTCCGTCCGTGATCGTTCACTGACAATCGTAACCGAATTAGGTTTCAAAAAGCAACCAGTCTCAGTGCCCAAGAACAAAAAAACGGCCCCTGGTATCAGGTTTATGAGCGAAGCACCCCTCCGGGGCGGTTCCAGACACGCAGTTTTTTCTGTATCCGATGGGCGGCTAAAAAATTTCCCGATCCGGGTATTGAGCGACAGATTGTAGGAAATTTATCGCAAGCAGCATTTTTTGTGCTTTTTACCGCTTCCGCAGGGGCAAGGCTCATTCCTGCCAACCTTGCGCTTTGACTGGGATTGATAGTGTTTCAGGGCTTGCTTCATGTTTTTATATGGCGCCGCAGGGAAATACTGGGAGATGACATGATCCATGTCGTTGGATTGTTCCCATGGCGATTTCAAGCCAAGTGCAAAATCAATATCACCAGTTTCAGGATTTAGAGCTACCCCGAACCATGTTTCGGCTTTTTGTCGATATTTAGCCGCTGAACAGTGGGCAAAAAGACGCTGGCCAGCTTCTTTCTTATCCAGATAATTGGAATGTATCGTTATGCCTGACTTCGCAAACCCCATAGTAGCGTCGTGCGCACGGCGGTCTAGCCGCGCTTGGGTCATAATCGTCTCACAACTTTGTGCGAGTTGATTTGCTCCGTCCTCGCTAATTTCGAGTAGAAAGTAACCAAGCTCTAATACGTTATCTGTCTCCAATCTGCTAATCTGCTGTATAAGGCGATCAAAGAACGTGCCTTGCAGCTTGGTTAAAATTCCTTTTGGAGTTCTCTCCCCTGGTAATCCCTCTCTTCTCGCAAGTATGGCAGCATCAAGATGGACAGAAAAATCTTCTCCAAGATCGATGAAGTCGTATCCTTCCTCGAACCACAGATTATAGGCGAGATGATACGAAAGAACCGCCAGTTCACTCTCAGATTTCACGCGCTCCGAACCGACGCGCCGATGTAGAAAATTGAAGAATTGAAGGGGTGTATCAAGTATTTCGCACAGGACATCCAGAAAGAACACATCCATGACGTAAGGAGGTCTGATGACATCATGCTCTCTTCTCTTCAGAAACTGGTCTGCTTGCCGCGCTAGCGACGGATAGTATTCTGATACGACACAGAAAACGAAAATCTCGGCAAAGTTTCTGCGCAGGGTGAGAGAATTCCCCTGCTCATCGGTTAAACGGTACTCGTCATCCCCTATCAACTCAGCGCACTTGAATCCCTGATCGTATGCGTCCTGAATCGCCTTCTGAAAGTCGGTTTTGATCGCGTGATCGTCACCTTTTTTGGCCGCCTCTGTCAGTTTTTTCGACTTGGCCTGCAAGATGATGGCGCGATCCGCATACAAGGCCAGAACGTCAATTTCTCCGACCCTGTTCTTGCCTTTCATAATATAGACGTTTTCGTGAACATGATCGGTTCCAAGGATATGCCGAAGCCTGTTTGCCGAAAAATTCTCAGTAAAGAATCCTCGGTTTTTCTTTGCCGTTTCAGCGTAAGCAGCATCTTTACTCATCCAGAAGGCAGGCGTTTCGTAAGCACTCTCGGCCAAACTGTAATTCTGGAGGAGCAAATGATTTCCCTCTCCCACAGGGATGATGGGATAGGCACTGACTTCGTTAAATGAACCAACAGTTTTGAAAGATTGATTGCAGGGTAGTGATTGAGGAGAAAAAGCTCTCAGAACATTCCTTGTCGTCTCTACTGAACATCCTGAAGCCTCTGCGATTGCGCTCTCTGAATACATGAAAGCTGGGAGAAGAGTGAAGTTTTCCATCTCTTCAGGTTTTATATGCTCCCGCAAGGACTGGAATTTCTCAAGCTGGATTTCAGAAATAGCGTCAATGATCTTCTTCACATCGCTCGGCGCGAATCCTTTTTTTTCCTGAAACCATGCCTCATCTCGACCATATCTTTCGGGAGAAAAATCCCTGTACTGAAACATATAAGCGGCTTCGCTCGCATAGAAGAACGGTTCACGCATAGCCATACCGTGCGTGAACGGGTTCTTGGTGGGATCAAAGCCAGTTTCTTTGAAATTAGCCCAAAGCACGGCACTCATAGCCTTGTGCAGTTCGGCCATAAGTTTTTCCGTTTCGTCGATATAATGCTGAACCGCTTGTGGCGTAGGCCACGCAAAATCAATGGGTGCTTTTACCATCAGCCCTATAAGCAAGGATAGCTCTGAGCGCAAAAGACGCTCTGAAGATTTCATCTTATCGAGGTCGGTCGGCTTAAAATTCCCCTCCTGATAACCGATAAAATTATCTCTCCAGCATAGAAAAGCTAAGGCGTGAACGTATCCTGGCGAGACGCATATCTTTTCCAAGCTATCCCAAATTTCTGATTCAGAACGATGTTCCGGTATTGTGATTTTTGAGAAATCAAATGGCTCTACAGTTTCAGTCTGTTTCTTTCTGCGACTTCTTCCCATTGCATCTTCCCGTTACGATCTCAGCCGTCGCCTTGCAACAGCCTCTGTGTCCTGCCACTCCGCTTCATGCTGGTAGGTCTTAACTAAACGGCTCAAAACCTTTGCGATTTTAGGGTGTGTAAACTGTAGAGCACTAACCCACTGCTGAAACTCACTTGCCAGTCTTCGCTCTTCATCGCCGCCTTCGCCGCGCCAATGCACTCCGCGCTTATTGTAAAGGGCTGTTTTTAAGCTATCGGACATTTCTTCGTTGAGGACTTGTTCCAGAGCATCTCTAACGGGTTTGCATGGCCATATTCCATCATCCCCAGCCGGAGCTGTCGAAAATAGCTTGCCTAAAGCGTGGTCGCCTATCTTTCCACGTGCCAGCTCTTTACAGCCCGCCTGCACTTGTCGAACCCATTTTACTATTTCCCCTGAATCCTGTTCACCATCCTTATTGTGACCAGGTATTCGAGCAAGCCTTTCTAGGAGCTTATAGGCGGCAACAGCTCTATTTTCTTTGTGCTCTTCGTCATTTGCCTGAAGACCTTTAGGGTCTTCGCCGCCATCATCTCTCTTGTAGGCAAAGACAACAGCATGAACATACATTTCCGGGTTTTTTTCGATTTGGTTTTCCAGATTTGGAATATGACTGTCTTCAGTATCGAAAACATCAATATATTTGAACTCCAAAGCAGCGAGATCATCAACAGCAATCTCACCGCTTCTATTCAGGCGCTCAAACACATCGCGAATAGCGTACGATTCTAGCTTATAACAGTCGGTAGGCTCATCATCGTCCGCCCCTATCGCACGCATCAGCTTTACCATCTGTTTCGGCTGAATCTTCTCCATGTCAAAACGAATTAGATGAAAGGCTGTTCGAGGACGCTTGGCTTCGATTAGTTTATCTACTGCATATTGAAGCTCCTCGCTTGTGTTATGCGACCAGCTTGCCGGAACATCGCGCCAGTACCCGTTCTGCACTTCGTCATCCAAGCCTCTCAACTCATTCCAAGTGGAATTGTTAAACGGGCAGAGAGTAAGAACAGGAACCAACTCAGAATCATGAAGATGTTTTAAAAGCTCTGGTATGATTTTTAAGGCCCGATCTTCAGGCAGAGACGACAAAGCACCATACGTAAGAAACCGGCGAGAAGAACTTTCCGAGAGGGGGCCACGATCCAGAACAAAACGGATAGCCTGTACAAAATCTGTAGGATTTTCATAGATTCGAGCAATAATCCAACCAATTAAATTTGCGGCCTCCCCTTTCTCGGCAAGTTTTAGAGCACCTTGCATACCTCGCGCGGCTAGAATTTCTGCTAAGGCTTCTGTTCGCATGGCCAGGATGCGCTCGTCCCTCTTCTTGAAATCCATTTCATCTTCTTCAAGCTCGTCAGCGGATTCTTCGATCCAATGCTTTAAAAATAACCATTCATGTTTGAGAATCACATCAGAGGGCATTAGGGATTCATATAGCGTCCTTGCTCGATTTAAATCCTTTCCGGCCTTTCCATGTTTTAGACCGCGCCGCGTAAAAGCGCTCATACGGATTTTTTCCCGCATCCAACTCTTATCTTCATCGGAAGCCTGCTTGCTCCACTGTTCAACCAGATCCCATATTTTATCTTGGTCTTCTTTATCAAGCCAACGCAGACAACCAACCAAATCAGCCAAAGTTTCCCGATTATGATTTTTCCAGGCAATTGTCATGTTTAATGCGTGGAGCGCAAATTTACTAGCTTCGCCCCGTGTAACAGGCTCCCCATATCCGTGCCCGTCTGTTCTCCATCGTGGCTTATGGCTGTAGTGACCCGTCCGAGAGTTTCCATCAAATTGTTCAACACAAATTTTCCACGCCACATCGGGAAACTTTTGTGCCAACAATTCAAGGACTTTTATGCGTATTTCAATAGAGACAGCCGTTTGAGGCATCCAGCAACGAAAAATCGAGCTTAAGCTGGCGCTTGGCTTGTTCATTATGTTGTCGTCTATTTCTTGCTGAGCCAAGCGCCCAAGAATTAAGACTGTGGACACTAGATACTCTTCAGACCATGCTAATCCCTCCAAAGCCCACAGCAACCCCGAACGATAACAGCGACCAAACAAACCGGTGTTAACAGGGCGCATTAAAAGAAGGGATTGCGGTTCAGCGCTTTCAAGGTCGCGCTCCAGGATATTCAGAAATACCTTCGGTGCGGCCTCAGCGTACATGGGTAAATCGCCGGAGCTAGCTTCTAAGGTTCGGATTGTAAGCGGGGTAAACAATTCTTCAATGAGATGTCCAACCCTTACTTCCAGATCGACGCCAAGGCGATTTTTCAGTATCTGATTCCCATAGACAGCAAGCAGCACAAGCGTTTCACATATACCGTCTCTCAAAGCGGAGGAAATATCGCGGCTCTTTCCGTACATGCCAGCGGCCCATCTTTGATCTTCAGGTAAATCCAGAGATGGGTCGTCTTCTGATAGGACAAGTTTCGCCACATTCAGGAAACGCTGAATGTCAGGCTCAGTAATGTCCTTGCTGATAGCGAACATGACGTCAATCTTGGAAACAAGGCCGTGGAGCGATCCGGCAGACCAGATTGGGGAATCCTCAAGTTGCTGCAATGCCGCTATTTGCTGTTCTAGCTCTGCATACGAGAATTGACCCGACAAAAGCTCCATTATAACTTTATCTGCGTCATTCCTTGTTTTCCAAGCGCCTGCAAAGGCAAACGGTACAAGCGATCTTGCTGTACCCTGATCCGATGCCCAATATGGTGTTTGAATCGCTCTTGTTTTGGATAAGCGCCTACGAAGGATTGTCAGCGACCTGCCTGATTCATGGGTTAGACGGCTAATCTCATCATCGTTACACCCCATGCTCTTTAGGGCCTTGTTAAAGGGTTCGTAAGTTAGAGGTTCAAGAGCTATATCCGGCTCGTTATTGATGGCACTACGAGGGTACAGAATTATCGAACGAAGATTTTTCGCGTGCTGCGCTATCTCTTTCTCAACTTCCCGATTGGCAGTTACAGCAACAAAATGCGGCGACTGCGATGCCAGCTTTGTCAGTTGACCAGGCTTATCAAACACGATGACGCGATCACGCAGATGCGACAGCTCAGAATCGTTTTGTGAAAACAAGCAATGCAGGAACGCGAGGGCTTCCAACGTCGAATCGGCAGCTACAATCAAAGGCTCTCCTGGCGCGCTTAATAGTTTTTTCTTGGCTGATGGCCTGAATCCTTCGATGGCAGGAACAAAAAGTTCAGGCGAGAGAGGCGGAGCACAGTCCGCTAGCCATTCTTGCCAGCACGCTTCTAATGAACGCACGCCCTCGGACGGAAGGCCAATTTCATTGGCGAACCACGCCTGTCCTGGAATTGACTGCTCAAGCCATTCTTCCAGATTGCTGGCATCAAAAACCCGAACGTCTTTCCATTTTTTTCTTTCTTGCGCTCCTTCTCCCACTCGCCTTTGCCGTGCCACCGCCTGGGCGTAACAAACACAAAGGTGATTTCCTTGCGTTCATCCGCAGGTGTCTGATCAACGCTTTTAGCGTAATCACCATCAGCTTTGGTTTTTGGTTCTTGATTAACCCCAAACTCCCATCCGGATTTTCCGGCCGGTATCCAAGGGGTCACATCACCGGCCTCTACATATCCATCCCACCCAGGGCGCTCCGAATCATCGTTTCCTGGAAATTCACATTTCTCTAATTTAATGCCGGTTGAATTTACAAGCGTTCTAAGAAATACGGAGAGCCTCGCACGAGCAGTGAGAGTTCCCGCCCATGTTTCAATGTCATTCGCCTTGAGCTGAAGAAACGGAGGCACGTATGGTTTTGTCGTTTCCCCCACCTTGCCTTTGGCAAGGTCAGCGTCGTATGCGGCCTGCATATCCATAAGTTTATGAGCACTCGCACCGAACGTATGTTCGATCCTGGCCGCCATGTCCGCCGACAATGCGGCTTTTCCATTCAGCATATTGGAAAGCGCCGGCCTTCCCACAGACAGCCTTTTGGCCGCCTCAGTTACATTCATACCCTTAGGCAGAACATTTTCCCTTATGTAAGGGCCGGGATGTAGGCTGTCGGTCTGGTTCTTTTTTGTCATGGCGAATCTCCCTATTAACTCACCATACTGTATTGTGTATCGTTACGCAATACACTTTATATTCTTGCGATTATGGTTATTCATACGGGCGTCGGTAATGCCCGTCTTAAGATTCAACCACATACTCTCCTTGGATTCGAGCAGGACCGTGTCTGCCCCCTGGCCTCATGCACGCTCCGGCGCTGAAAGTAAAAGAGCTTGTTTTCAGCCGCTTTTTAGCCCTGTCAGAGCGTTTCACCGCAGTGTCACCAAAACTCGCCTTGAATCCTGCTCCGACTGTGCACTCTAAAGCGTTGTAGGGACTCGTTCTTTTTCTTTGCCCGTACAAGGTTAGCTTTTTCTCATCCATTTTTATCAATGAAAATCGCCTCAAAAATTCGATCAGGATTGTTAATCCAGGCGCGTTTCTTTAACGTGGTTGCTGGAGACAGCAAAAAACTGTCTCTGGGGCTTTTCATCCCCATCAAGTGCGGCAAAGACACTGCCGGAAATGTGTCGCTACTCAGCTCACGGCTGGGTGGCGATGTCATGTCCAAGGCGCAAGCCCAAAAGCATCGCGCCGTTTCACTTGATACGGATGAAAACACCCAGCCACCAGGGCAGGACAGCTCTGGTGGTTTTCCGTACATGAAAGGAAATGACGTGAAAATATATATCTGCATTTTGATCACCGTATTGGCGCTTTCTGGCTGCGCTAATCCGCGTTCCACCACAAACCAGCTTGAGCTGGGTATGACCAAAGATCAGGTGCGTGCCATTATGGGCGAGCCTGACAGTTCCGCTGCGATCAAGGGCCAAGGGGACTGCTATTTCTACAGCATGTGGCGCGACTTCTGGAACCGCCGCCCTGGCGATTATTCTGACCGTTACTATGCGTGCTTTAAATCTGGCGAGCTTGTTGTCTATGGCCGTGTGGGAGATCCGATGTGATAGAGATTGCTCAAAATGAAGAGGTAAAGCTGTCCTCAAAAATAGTAATAAAAGCCAAGGACATATCTATACGTCTTTGTACCTTCACAGCTGTGACGGTTTTGGCACTTGCGACGTTGATAATTATTGATCGCGTACTGCTTGTGGTTTTGGGGCTTGAAGAGTCCGGCCTTATGCTGTCGCCAATTTTCATTTTCATAGGAGGCTTGGCCATAAGGAGTGCGTTTAGAAAAATCGTACGCCGAAAGGAAATACAAACCCGCGTGAAAATTACAGCAGCAGTTTTGTTGGTTTTAATGATTATTAATCTCACCGCGTCTTTCTTATCGGATCGTAAGCAATCAGACCCAATCACATTTACGCCATTTATGATCGCACAATCAGCGGCCTATTCTCTGCCGGAAATCTTGATTGCCAGCGTTCCTTATATTGGCCTGCCATTAAGTGTCGCCAGTCAGGTTCAAGGAGTAGCTGAAGAGAGGGCATTATCTCGTGGAGAAGACCCCCGTGACATATCAGGTGAAGACCTGCTGGACGCCCTTTTTATTCCACCCTGGTGATATGCAGCAGCTGTCATTTAATCTGGAGATGGAGAATGTCGTCTGCTCGTTTAGAGATGATGCTTATGACGTGGCCAAGAAAATTATAGCCTTCCGCGGGAAAGACGCACTGATCTATGTGGCCCTTCGCCAGTTTGACGATTTTCAAGATAAACATGATCGTGCTTTCTGGATTGAAGTACGACGCGCCTGCAAATACATACTGACCGGCTACGACTTCTGGTATGAAGGGCATCATAGACGGTTGCCATTAATGTAAATGACGTTACAGGCGTTACAGCCGTATCATTCAACAAACTCAAGAGCGTAGTTGTAACACTCTGTTTGTACAGCGCGTTACGTTTCGGGATATTGAACCGGATATATAGGCGCGCCGTCGTTCTGCAAGCTCTCAAAGTCAACCCTGTAGAGCCGCACGGTTTTACCATGAACGCGGATGGGATGGGCGCGTTCGCCTTGGCTGTTCCTAGGTAGGATGATGCCGTTTTGTTCCAGAAGGTCGAGAGCAAGTTTGAAGTCAAAGCCTTTCAGTGTTTCCTTCATCCCATCGGCGTTTAGGTAGTATGTGCGTACGCCGTTTTCATCGCGCCAGTATCCTGCCCTGTCGCGCACCATTTTATCGCTATCTTTATCATCCATGTCCGAAAAACGGCTGTCACCATGCCTTTCAATGAAATCCAGCAGCGTACTAAAGATTTGACGTTTCTCGTCGCTGCCTTCGCCGCGTTGCGCCTTCCATGTGTGATAACCGATGATGGCCGCTTCAGTTGCTATACCAGGAGGCCAGCCTGTGATGCCGTATTCCGTAGCCAGCTCCCCCGCCAGAGCAATCAGTGCAAAACGTCCGGCAGCACGTTTATCTTGTCCTTCTGCGCCGTTGGCTTGAAAGCCGGGGAGCGATTTAATTTGCCGGAGGCGCTCACTGAAATTTCGGTCGTCGTGAGTAAGGCGCTCCAGATAAACGCGACCCGCATGGCCGTAATTAAGCAGCGCCTCGCTGGAAATATATTCAGACAACGCCGCACCATGATCAAAACCATGCAGATCATCAAAAACACCGTACTTACGCTTGGTGGGCAGGTCGAGCAGGCGCATACTTTGACCGGCTTTTACTCTGCCGCCACCTTCTTTAATCGCCGTAGCAATGCTCCGCTCCCCGTTTGAGAGCGCAAAAGTGAGCCAGCGTGTTACCGGCCTTGCCGATCCGTAACGGCTGGCCCGTTGTTTCCCGTAGCCGTTACCAAGGGCATAAGCGATTTCTCCTACATCCGAGGGATCACACTCGCTAATTTCATCAAGGACAAGAAAACCATCGTTAAACAGTGCTGCCGCACCTTCCAAGCCATTTGCAGTTGTGCGCCAGCTCCGACGATATTCTTTCCCGCCCCATACGCTGGATGCGGCACGGGCTATGGTGCTTTTGCCGGAAGAAGAATCTCCGACCATGTGGATACCTCCACCCTCCGAATGGGTGAGTGACAGCAACGGCCCTACGAAGGCGCTGGACAGACCCAAAGCCAGCATAGGATTTCCTACGGCCTTGGCCGCTACGTTCTCTCTCCATGCTGGTAGTGTGCCTGCTGCACAAAACTCCTCGTAAGCTGCCTGATTGCTCTGGAAGACGACTTGATCCGCATCTGGCCCGATAACCTGGTCAGGCAAAACGTAGGCATGTCGTCCATACCATCCGGTTTGCAGTGAGCAGTTAATCTGTTTTTTGGGCGCTACGGTTTGCAAGAGATAGCATGACAGCTCACGAAAATTGTATGGGTCGATCAGCACACCCATCGAAAGAAGTGTGCCCCGCAGCTCCTCACCCGAAGCACGCAAAAGCTCCATCGGCATGGCCCACGTTTTCCATCGGCCCTTGGAATCCTTAAAACGCAGGAAACGCCCAAAATTATTATCACGCCTGTCGGACGTTTGCGCCTCAATGTGCAGGGGGCTGCAAACCCACTTATCAATAAGCGTTACGTTGCCATCTCTGTCCTCTTCATAGTTAAGGTAATAAGTGCCAGGCCGCATCAACTTACCATTATCCAACCTCGTGAAATCATCATAGACATGCCAGCAAGGACGCTTCTCGTGCGGTATGTGAGGCTCCACAAGCTCCGGCAGTGGCGGGATATCTCCAGGCTGAATAACTGTGCTGGTCAGCAGGGTGGCTTCTTGTGACGTAACGTCTGTTACGTCACCATCCCCTACCTGTGTTTCAGAAAAACACAACAATTCCTTATCTGTAACGTCTGTTACGTTGGTAACGTCATCAGTTAGCTCCGGGATCATGGATATTTCACGTATATCATTGACCATGTTATTCACCCTTCCAGCCAAGTTTGACTGCATCATTGTAGTCCGTGCCATCAACGCCCTCTGGGAACTTTGGCATCATCACTGTGGCATCTACTTGCTGTGCTGCTTTCAATGCTTGCGTCAGGCCAGGATTCCCAGGCGTATGACGATCATTGTCAGCGGCGATGATAATTTTTGCATCGGGAAAACGCTCTCTCGCCCCTTGAGCTACTTTCACAAGGTTTCCTGCGTTCATTGCGCAAAGAACAAAGTCCCCCAGAACCTCGTGCAAACTTGCTCCTGTTGCCCAACCTTCACAGATCACCAACCTGGAGAAGCTGTTCATTGTGTCCAATCCGATGGGGCAATACAGACCGCTTACCCTTCCACCGGATTCAAAACGCTTTTCTCCATTGGCATAGATGGTCTGGAAGTTCCAGAGCATCCCATGAAAGTCCATAAGCGGTACAAGCAAATGGTTCTTTATTTGCCTCAGGTTATGCGTCCCTACCTGCTTTGTTGTCAGATAAGGGTGTTGTGGATTTACGGGCGACGCACTGAACCATTTTCTCTGAGACAACTCCGCTACAGTGATATGATCCTTATATCGATCGACCTTATAGTCACTTCTTGCTTTGTCGATCTGGGCTTTTAGATGTTCACGAATCTGATCCGACACACGAGAGCCTTTGGAATACCAAGTAAACTTTTCACCTGTCCTCCATGATCCATAAACGCCAACCTCACCGTAAAAGACATACCATCCGTTGTTCTTCCCTGGCTTGTCACCAGAAACATGGAATCGATGAACCTTGCCATCGGCTACGATAGGCTCCTTGCAAACCAGCCCTTGAAATCGCATGGCTTCTTCAAAATTCTGCATATTATTTGCGGCGTGCATGGACATTCCCCCTCTGCTTTTCGGGGAGGTATCCCTCAAGTGTCGATAGCCACGTTTCGAGACTGGCTTTCGTTACGCAGGTACGCTTGCCAATCTTGACTGCTTTCAGTCGCCCACTGTTCAGCTCCTGATACAGCCGCGTGCGCCCGATCCCAACCATTTCGATGATCTCAGGCACAGAATAAAGTGCCCTTTCTTTAGGTTTCGTCATATCTTTCTCCTTCTTTTCGTACAGGCGTGAATCATTCAGCCCGTGTACGAATCAAGATAAAAGACCGCGAACCTAAGCGGCACTGGGGAGAAAACGCGAAATTCTCCCCAATCAGGAATTTTCGGAGTTGGAAGCTGCCAGAGCTTCTTTCGCTACAGCTAGCAAGGCGGTACGATCATGTTTGCGGGTCTGATACCTGTCATACTTCTGCGCCCACAAATACAGGAAAAGCGGCTCTTTGGCCCAGGTGTCTACCGTACGACGATAATCACGCTCGTCATTGCCAGCCTCATCATCCAAAGGGCGTGCGGCCTTTAACACTCCGCCATGCTCTTTCAGAATCTCAGAGATTCCGGTTTTCGCACCCTCTGGTAAACCTTGCCCAAGCTGCACTGGTTCGTAGTTCTGCGCCAAGAAACTGATAGCGGCAAACTTTGCAACAGGCCAATCATGCCGATCTCCGAATAAACAACCAACTAGCATGACTAGATCAACAGGCGGCGCGGTTTCTTCAAGATGGCACTCCCAAATCAATCGCATTACATCACGTTTGTATTTATCTTTCCATTGACCAACTCTCGGCGTCTCTGCATCAGCTCGCAGAAATGTCTTCATCATCTCTGCCGCCTGCTCTGTAATAGACGCACTCTCATCTATTTTAAAAATCATGGTCTATGCTCTCTTCTTTCTAAAATCCGCAAAAACAATCTTGCCTCCAGATTCCACTGAATCCAGATAGTCGGCCCATTCCTGCATCATCACAATGCGATCAGGAAGAAACTTGGAGCGGTCGTAAGCGCGGTCAATTTTACTTTTGTGGGCATGTGCCAACTGACGATCAACAATCTCATGGCGATACCCCAGATTTTCCTTGATCGTGGACATGGCCAGCGCACGGAAACCATGACCCGTCATGCGCCCTTTATACCCCAGCCTACCGATAGCAAAGAGAAGCGTGTTGTTGCTCATATGCTCCTTTGGACGCACCTGACTTGGAAATACCCATTTGACGTTGAGATGCTCGGTTTCTTCCTTCAGTTCTTTCAGGATTTTTATGGCCTGTCTGGACAACGGTACGGTATGCGCACCTCCGACCTTCATACGCTCTGCGGGGATCACCCACCGGCCCTCTTCCAAATCGAACTCATCCCATGTCGCCTTAATCAATTCACTGGTGCGAACAAAGGTCAGCATCAGTAGCCGGATTCCCTTGCGCGTGCGGCTGAAAAGCCTTGGTTCATTACGCTCCAGCGCTTTCAGAAATTCCGGCATTTCCTTGATGTCCAGCGCTGGATAGTGCTGGGTCTTGGCTGTTTTCAAGGCTCCCCTAAGATCGGCGGCGTGGTCACGCTTGCAACGCCCTGTTGCAATGCCGTACCTGAAAACCTGTCCGCAAATCTGCTTTACCCGCGCCGCCACGTCCAGTGAGCCGCGCTTTTCGATCCTCCGCAGCACTTCCAGCAACTCAGGCGCATCAATGTCAGCAATCGGGCGGGAACCGATATAGGGAAAAATATCAATATCGAAACGTCGCATGACGTTGAGGGCGTGGTTTTCGCTCCAACGGTCGAGCTGCCTCTCATGCCATTCGAGCGCAACGGCCTTAAAGGTATTCTGGGCGTTGCGGACTGCCGTGCGCTGCGCAGCCTGCTTCTGGGCCATAGGGTCTTTGCCATCGACCAGAAGGCGCTTGGCATCATCTCTGCGCTCACGGGCATCAGCCAGCGATATGAGGGGTATGGCCCCAGCGCCAGCAGCTTCTCCTTGCCCAGAAAACGGTATTTCAGCCGCCAGTGCTTTGAGCCGTTGGACTTGACTAGCAGATACAAACCGCCGCCATCGGCCAGTTTGTAAGGCTTTTCTCGGACTTCCGCATACTTGCAATCGTTGTTCGTCAGCTTCATCGTACCCCCATCTCTTGAACTGTACCCCTAAAACGTACCCCCAATTCTTCTGACTGTAGGCAACCAAGGACGAATCCACGGTTATCCAATCGCGTGAAAAATGCAATAGCATCAATCACTTGCAAAACATCAGCGAATTGTGGTGAACATCTGCGGAAAAAGAAATGGAGCGGGTGAAGGGAATCGAACCCTCATAGCCAGCTTGGAAGGCTGGAGCTTTACCACTAAGCTACACCCGCGCTCCGATTGGATGGACCATATCTAAAGCACGAAGGGGCAAAAATCAAACCGAAATCCACGGTTTTCCGCCCGTTTTGCCGCGATCCGGGCCAATTAACAGAATCATAAAGCTTTTCGCCCACAATTCCCCTGAAGAACCATGAGGATTGGACCGCGATGGCCGATGAACCGAATGCCACCCAACCGGACCAGGATGTCCCGCTGAAGCCCGTGGGCAAGGCCGGGAAGGTTATTGCCCCGACCGCAACGCAATCGGGCGCGGGGGTGGCGTGGAGTAACGGGGCCGCGACCTATGCCGGCAGTGACGGCAAGGACATGTTCAATGGCAGCGAGAAGGACGATATTTTCCTGTCCAACGGATCAACCAAAAACACCGACCCATCCGATCCGGGTCGTGACCGTGAAACCATGAACGGGCACGCGGGGCACGACGTCGCCGTTCTGCCCGGTTTTCGTGAGGATTATAAGGCGGTGATGCCGCACGCCACACAATATCCGGGCGCCAATTCCCCGGCATGGGAAAACACCGATACGCTGTATGGCCGCGTGATCGCGCTGGAGAATATTCATACGGGCGAAAGTTACGTGATGAGCAATGTCGAATCCGTTGTGTTCGACAAGGGCGACCCGTTTGCCAACCCGAAACAGGCGGTGCAAAACCTGCCCGAAAAAATTGCAAGTGGCGCGATGCAAAGCGCCAGCACACAGGAATTGCATTTACAGGCGCAAGCCGATTTGTCGCCCGCCGAGCAACGCACCGCCAAAATCGCCGCCACCCGCGAATGCGCGCAAGAGGTGGCCGGACAATATAAGCTGGGCATGGGCGTTGAGGGCATGATCGACATGGCCGATCAGGTCGTGCAAAAACTGGATCAAAGCGGAATTGAGGTGGATAGCCGCAAGCCGCCGGAAGCCGACCAGCCAACATCGAATGTCACGCAACGCGCCTTTGCCATGGATATAAAGCCGATGTAGGCCACGGCTTTATTTTTTCAGCGTTTCAACACCGGAACCGCCCGGCCATCCTTGCGGTAATCGCAAGCCGATCCGCCCGCTTCATAAACACTCTTCAAATAATCGAAATAGGATTTCACAACCCCGTAGGCGCGCGGATAATGGCGCGACAGGTTGCTACCCCCCTGCCCTGAGGCTTCGGCCCAGAGTTCCGCGAAGACTTCACGGCGCAGGCGCTGGCCTTCATCCTGTTTGCCGCCGATACGGATCGGCATGTAATAATCCAACGCCACCACATCCGGCTTTGTCCCGCGAATATGGCGCAGATCGTCGGCAATGGCGGTGCGATAATCACGGCGGTCGGTTAAGCGACCTTCGGCACGGGTGCCGCTTTGTTCAAAACTGTAATTACCGAGAATATCATCCACCATATGACCCGTTTCATGGTTGGCAATGCGTACACCGCGCGCGGGTTCTTCGTAAAACCCGATGGAGCGGTACGTGCCGTTTTTGTTTTTACGCACATCGGCCAACATGAAGGGAAAATACAGACGGCGTTCATATTCCAAATACAGCCCCGGCGTGGTGTAGCCATTGGCCGCGTTTTTGCGCGATGGCAACGATTCCGCCAACCCGTACCGCGACCACACAAACACACCGCCATCATTATAGGTCAGGGCCCGTGTATGGTGCGGGATGGTTGCGTAAATTTTATCGGCCCGCGCGTGCATTTTTGCATCGAAATGGGCCGATTGCATGACGTAGGTCAGCCCCTTTGTCCGGTATTCCGGTGCCGGATCAAGGCCGGACGTCACGGGGATGATCGCGGCGCGACGCTGCATTTCCTGCACCGCGCAGGATGCGCCGAGCCGCTTGCTCAGGCCCGCATGATCAAAGGTCGCCGCAAGATCGGCCGCCTGCACCGCGGATAAACCAAGCCCGGCCACAGCCGCGCAGAAAATTTTTGTAAGGGTCATAATGCCCCGCCCCAGTTCGTTTTTTATTGTTTGATGGGCGCGACGCTATAACACCCCGCGCCGCCTGCGCAAGAATAAAGAAAAAGCCGCTGAAATCAGCGGCTTTTTCCAAATCTTCAAAGGCCTTTTAGCGCCAGTTGACCTTAATCCCGCCCGGCGGGGTGCCGAAGCTTTTCGAGGCGTTGCCGCCGCGTTTGACCATTTCGGCAAATTCCATGCGCGATCCGTCCGGCAAGGCCCAGCCCGAGCTGCCCTTGGCCAAACAATATTCACCATCCGCCACGGCAAAAATGCCCGTGCCGACCATGGCCACCTGTTCCCGGCCATTGATTTCCACGGTGACCTTTTCACCGTGATGCGCATCCAGATCCTTGGGATCGATCGAGCACTTCAGATTGCCGTACCCATCGGTGTAGACAACCACGTTTTTCGGCAACGCATCCGGCACGGTGTGGGTGACATCATCACCCAACAGGCTTTCATCCCCGCGCGCAATCGCTCCCACGGCCACCGGAAAATTATCCCGGGACCGGAATTGCGACCCCGCCGCAGAAACCTTAATCAAACGGATGGAATCGGTGAACGGTTTGATCAGGGTCAGGGAATAACCACTGTTCACCGCCACCACCCGCACGCCGTTTTTCAATTTGGCGTAGACCAGACCTTCGCCTTCGTTATCGACGCGGGCTTGCGCCTTGTCCTTGCGCGGGGCCGTATTGACGTAGAAAATATGGCGGTCACCCAGCGGAGAATTCACCGCCAACTGCGCCAGCATAAAGCCCGTGGCGATCGTGTCGAAGACGGGAACGGACGACAAACGCACGCTGAAATGCGCGCCCGGAATATCCATCAACTGCGCATCCAGACGGTCAGACACCTCGGCAAAGGCCATATCGCCCAACTGGCCGTAATCACCAATCACCCGTACGAAATATTGTGTTGTCATGTTTGCACCCTTTTGTTGCACGTTCAGATTTTGAATTTAAAGCCGCGATCCAACATGTGGTCGACCAAAGCCAGCGTGTCATCGACAATATCGGCCTGATCATGCGCCAGGATGATATGCGCCGTATCGGTGCGTTGCAGCCACGGATCGTTATCAATTTTCGCCTTCAAATCATCCAGCGTTTTATAGGGCCAATTACCCTTATGCCGCGGGGTAATCATCCAATCCGAAGTTGAAAAAGTAAACATGGCATCAATCGCCTGCGCCATTTCGGTATCGCGATACCAAGGCAGGGCGACATTGTTAAAGGCAGGTTTGGTAAAGCCGTTGGATTTCAGCCACAATTGCAATTGCGCCTTTTTCCCCTTGGCTTCTTCACTGGGCGGGTCCATCGACACGTTCAAACCATCGGCGAACAATTTAATCAGAATATCCCGATGTTCGTCGGGAACCTTTTGAAAATCTACAACCCAACCGCCCGTACCGCGATCCATGTGGGGAAAGCGGAAATATTTCGGCCATGTATCCATACCTGCATCGGCCCAGCATTGGTCGAGCAATTTTTGCGTCGCCGTGATTTCCGCCGTGATTTCATCGAATGAAATCTGACTGGAACGGCGGTGGTTATAGGCGTGGTTGGCGGCGATAAATCCCTTTTTAATTGCACGCGTGACCGAAGCACGGTTTTTTTCCAGCAAATCCCCACGGCAAAAGAAAATTGCCGGAACACCGGAAGCCTCCAGCGCATCCACCATATCATCCATACGGGATGACGGTGAATCATCAATCGTCAGATAGGCAATACGCTCAGTCATCTATCCATTCTTTCTGTTACTGCGATCCATGGCAATCAAACCGCGCAGGGCGATATACGGATCATTCACGATAAACACGGGTGTTTTATCCAGATCGGCCTTCACCGACGGCGCGGGCTTCAGGGTCATAAAGTCCAAAACACGCGCATGATCAAACAAACCCTTTTCATACAGACGGGCCGTCAACCCGCCATCCAGATATAAACCGCCATACGATTCCAACGTAATCGCCACATTGTGCATAAACAGCCCCAGAAATTCATGGAACAGGCGCAACGTTTCAACCACCGACGGATTATCGGCATAATCCAGAACATGGGCCGCGTTTTCCAGCGGCAGTGGTTCATCGCCGTTCATCTGGCACACGGCACGGTACAGGGTCGGTAAACCGCGGCCGCTGACCACATCTTCGACAATGACCATGCGATCATGGCCATTCAACCGTCCAACCAGTTCGCAAATCAGATGATGTTCATCATTCAAACACGACGCCATCATGTGGCCGCCATGCGTCCCCTGCACGCGCCAGCGCCCGTTTTCCAAAGGCAGCGCATAGGCCAACCCCAGCCCCGTCCCCGGGCCCAGAATGGCACGCGGGTAATGATGATCAGATTGCGTCCCCCGAATGGCGTACAAAGCATGGTCCGGCACGCACGTCATGCCCCAGGCAGAGGCCGCGAAATCATTGATAACGCCGTCCAGAGCCATACCGCGCTTGCGCAGGGCCGCCGGATCAATCGCCCAGCCTTCGTTGTTGAAAAACCGGTAAACCCCATCCCCCGCATCATTCGCGGCGGCGGCAACGGCCACAGAATCCGGATCATGGATATCCGTTTCCATACAATAAAATTCAACGGCATCATACAGGTCGGAAAAATTGGATACGGCATAACGACGCGGATCAACCGGATCACGGCCGCCGTGGTCTTGGGCCAGACGAATATGCGTTCCGCCAATATCACAAATCACGCGCATTAATGATGCACCCCCGGCACGGAATGGCGACTGTCGTCAATATCACCAAGCGGGTCCATATGGATCATCACTTCGGCATTCGGAAATTCACGCACCAATGCAATTTCAATATCGCGCGTAATATCATGCGCGTGAATCAGTTTCATGTCCGGGTCCAGTTCGACATCGAAATAAATGTAAATCTGCATTCCCGATGCCCGGGTGCGCAGATCATGGATACCGTGAATGCGCGGCTCGGCGCGAATGATCTCCTCAATCCGCGTCCGGGTTTCGCGCGGCAATTCGCGGTCCAGCAGCATGTCGATCCCCTGCCGCCCGATGCCCCACGCCAACCATCCCAACCAGCCCGCCACACCCAGGGCAAAAACCGGATCAATCCACCACGGCCCCCCCATGGATTGCACGGCCAGCGCCGCAATCACCCCGCCATTGACGACGATATCGGATGAATAATGCGCCCGGTCCGCCTGCACCGCCAGGGACGGCGCGGCCCGCAGGATGCGATTTTGCACCAGCACCAGACCAACGGAAAGCACAATGGCAATCGCCATGACGATGATGGCCACGCCATGGGCTTGAATATCCTGTGGTTCCGCCAGACGGCGCACCGATTCCAACGCCAGGAAAACCCCGGCTCCGGTAATAAAGGCCGCCTGCAACAAGGCTGCCAACCCCTCAACCTTGCCATGACCGTGGCGATGATTCTTGTCGGCGGGCAACAGGGAAATATGGATGGCCAGCGCATTCATCCCCGACACAACCGCATCGGACAGAGAATCGATGAGTGAAGCCAAAATACTGACCGACCCCGTCATAAACAGGGCGATTGTCTTGATAACAATCAGCACGCTGACCGTCACGATCGAGGCGATCGCGGCGTGCATGGCGCGTTTGGGTTGATAAATCGGCGTATCCGTCATAGCTCGTGCAGGATGCCATGATTTGCGCCCCCGTTCCAGACAGGCACAAAAAAAGAGCGGATTTAACCGCTCTTTTTCGTAAGGTCCGATATAGGCTTATTCCGCGTCAACCGCCGCCAGTTGCTGGGCGCGGGTGGATTTGGACGCGGCACGGTGATCTTTTGCCAGAATCGTGTATACGGACGGCAGCACGAACAGGGTGAACAGCGTCCCGATCAGCATCCCGGCCACAATCACCACACCGATGGAGAAACGGCTGGCTGCCCCGGCCCCGTCGGCCAGAACCAGCGGGATCAGACCCACGACCATCGCCGCCGTGGTCATCAAAATCGGACGCAGGCGCACACGGGCGGCTTCCTCAATCGCGGCGCGGCGGTCCAGATCATGTTCCACCTGGGCCTTGTTCGCGAATTCGACCATCAAAATCCCGTGCTTGGAAATCAACCCAACAAGGGTAATCAAACCAATCTGGGTATAGATGTTCATGGTCGCGACACCAAGGAACAACGGCAACAGTGCACCGGACATGGCCAGCGGCACCGTCATCATGATGACCAACGGATCGCGGAACGATTCAAACTGCGCCGCCAGAACCAGGAAAATGGCGATAATGGCGAAGCCGAACGTGATGTAAAGCTGGCTACCCTCGTTCACAAACTGGCGAGAATCGCTCATCCAGTCATAGCTGAACCCCTTAGGCAGGATTTCATCCGCCTTGGCCTGCAGGAAGCTGACAATATCACCCATCGCCACACCCGGCATCGGAATGGCCGAGAAGGTGGCGGAGTTCAGCTGGTTAAACTGGACCAGTTTGTCAGGGGAGGATTTCATGCTGACGCTGGCCACGGTGGACAACGGCACCATATCGCCATTGCCGGCACGCACATAATATTGCGTCAACGATTCCGGCGTAATTCGGTCGGCACGCGGCACCTGCGGAATAACGTCATAGGACCGCCCATCCAGGTTAAAACGGTTCACATAGTTTTCACCCAGCATCAGTGCAAATGTATCGCCGATATCACGCATGGTGATGCCCAGCTGGTTCGCCTTGTTCCGGTCAATGGTGATTTCAACAACCGGGGTGTTAAAGTTCAGATCGGAGTCGGTCATCATGAACATGCCGCTTTCCGCCGCCGCTTTTTTCAGATCTTCCATCACGCGGTAAACGGTTTCATACCCTTCGGTCGAACGGATAACCATCTGCACCGGCATACCGCCCGTGGACCCCGGCAGAGCCGGCAGAGAGAAGGTAAACACCAGTTCCCCATCAATCGCACCCACCTGTTGCTGGATATCCTGTTGAATTTGCGACGCGGACCGATCCCGCTCCGACCAGTCTTTCAACAACATGCCACCAAAGCCGTTGCTGGGCCCATCGGTGCCGACCAGAACGAAGGTCGAGCTGACCTCGGGAACGGCGCGGAAGATTTTTTCAACCTCGCGCCCGAACGCCATGGAATAATCCAGGTTGGCATATTGCGGTGCCTTGGTCGCGGTCAAAACAATACCCTGGTCTTCTTCAGGGGCCAGTTCACTGCGGGCACCACCGAACAGCAAGCCCAGCGACATCAGGATGCAGAAGCCGAAGAACAAGGTCACCGGACGGAATTCCAGCGTGCCGTGCAGGCGGCGCGCATAAAATCGTTCCAACTTGCTGAACGTTGCATCGACCTTGCGCGCAAACCATGTTTCGTTCATGCCGTGTTTCAGCAGAACCGAACACATCATCGGCGACAGGGTCAGGGCGACGATACCGGAAATAATCACGGCCCCGGCCAATGTGAAGGCAAATTCCTTGAACAGTGAACCCGTCACGCCCCCCATAAACCCAATCGGCGCATACACGGCGGCCAAAGTAATGGTCATGGCGATAATCGGACCGACGATTTCACGGGCGCCCTGAATGGCGGCCTGAACCGGGGTTTTGCCGTCTTCGATATGGCGGAAAACGTTTTCCACGACAACGATGGCATCATCCACCACCAGACCGATGGCCATAACCATGGCCAGCAGGGTCAGCAGGTTGATCGAAAACCCCAATGACAGCATCAGGAACGCCGCGCCGATCAGCGACAGCGGAATGGTCACAATCGGGATGATAACCGAACGGAACGTCCCCAAAAACAGGAAGATCACAACCATAACAATCGCCATGGCTTCGATCAGGGTTTTTTGCACTTCATGAATGGCGGCATTAATGAAGATGGTCACGTCAAACGGAACAGCCACCTCCATCGACGGTGGCATGGTTTTTTCCAATTCCGGCAACATCGCCCGCACTTCCTTGACGATGTTCAGCGGGTTACCGGTCGGGGTGGCGTTCACACCGATATAAACAGCACGCTTGCTGTCCATCAGCGCGGCTTGATCGTAGTTTTGCGATCCCATTTCGATGGTACCGATATCGCGCATCCGCACAATCGACCCATCAACGGTTTTTACAACCATGTTGCGGAATTCTTCAACATCAACCAGATCGGTATTGGTTTCGATGTTGGTGATGATATAGCTGCCCTTCATCTGACCGGGCGCGGATTGATAGTTGTTGGCCTGGATCGCCTGTGCCACGTCGGATGCGGTAATTTTTCGCGCCGCCATTTTTTGCGGGTCCATCCAGATCCGCATGGCCAGCGTCTGCCCGCCAATCACATCGGCGGACGCCACACCCTCAACCGTGGCCAGCATCGGCTGAATCACGCGGATCAGGTAATCGGTAATCGCCGATGTCGGCAATTCGTCACTGGCAAAGCCCATATACATGATGGCCGACACGTCACCCGTGGATTTCAGGATGATCGGGTCGTTCGATTCCTGCGGAATCAAATATTTCACTTGGTTCAGCTTGGCCTGAATATCGACCATCGCCTTGTCGGAGTCGGAGTTCAGGCGCAAGTGTGCCGCGACCGATGACCGCCCCTGGGACGAGCTGGAGACCAGATACTCAACCCCCTCCGCCGTGGCGATGGCCTGCGCGATCGGGGTGGTCACGAAACCCTGCATCAATTCCGGGGACGCACCGGGATAGCTGGTCGTCACGGTGATCACGGCCTGTTCGATTTCCGGATACTGACGGATCGGCAGATCAAAGGCCGCGCGCAGACCGACAAGCAGAATCAGGATGCTGACCACAACGGCCAGAACCGGGCGCTTGATGAAAATATCGGTGAAAACCATGGTCTTTCCCGTTTCTTTGAACACTTGAAGAAGGTTACGCCCCCGCGCCATAGGTGGCGCGGGTCGGATTGATTATTCCTTGCGGTCGCTGTTTTCGTTGGCCTTGGTTGTTTCGGCCAACGTGTCTTTGGTTGCAATGGTCACGGCCCCGCCGGACGTCAGCTTCAGCTGACCGCCCGTAACGACGCGGTCCCCTTCGTTCACACCCTCCAGCACGACCACCTCGCCCTTATAACGGGGGCCCGTCTTGACGTATTTCCGCGTGGCCGTCAGGGTCGCCTCACCCGCTTCATTCTTGCCCTCGGTCACGATATAGACCGAGTCACCATAGATGGTGAAGTCGATGGCCGTTTCCGGCAGGATTACCTGATCCGCGCCATCGGGCAGCAGCACCGTCGCGCGGGCAAACATACCCGGTTTCAATTTACCGTCTTCGTTCCCCAGGATCGCCTGAACCTTCACGGTCCGGGTTTCATCACCCACTTGCGGTTCAATCGCATTTATTTTTGCGATGAACACATCAGCCGGGTACGCATCCACGCGCAACTCCACCGCTTGTCCAACGGCGATATCGGCCAGCGTTTGTTCCGGCAGGGTAAAGTTCACAAACAATTCAGACAGGTCGGTCAGCGTCACAATCGCATCACCGGGGTTCAGATATTGCCCCAGATTGACCTGACGAATACCCAGCACACCATCGAATGGCGCGCGGATTTGTTTCTGGCGGATCACGGCTTCGGTCCGGGCGATGCCGCCTTCGGCTTCGTTCAATTCGGCACGGTCGCGGTCAACGGTGGACCGGGTCGATGCCACATCGACCAGCTTGCTGGACCGGGTCAAATTTTGCTGGGCCAATTTTGCCTGGGCCTGAAACCGGGTCAGATCGCCCTTGTCCGGTTCATCGTTCAGCTGCACCAGCAAATCGCCCGCCGCCACCAGAACGCCGGCTTCGAATGTAATGTTGGTCACGCGGCCACCCACTTCCGGCGATACGGTCACCTGACGCACGGCTTCCAATGTGCCGATGCCATCCAATGTGCGGGACACGGGTTTTTTGTCGGCTGTCACGACCACGACCGGGGCCGGGGGCTGGTGCGACATCATGGCCAGGAACTGCCCCATCATCTTCTTCTTGAACATGTCAAACCCGATCAGCCCCGCAAACAGGATACCGACCAGAATCAGGACGATGATGAAACGCTTTGCCATGATATTACCCTTTGCCTTTTTATACGCGAGCGCACGTGTGGTTCACGCCCACCTTGTATATAAACTGTGTGGTTTAGTCTACTTGATTCGCCAGACACGCACCAGAGCGGGCCAGATCGTCCGCCAAAATGCTGAAATTCCTATGCAATAATCTTGCCAGCGCGCCAGACCGTCACGGCAATCGAGATATGACAAATGGAAGGCTTGTCTATCCCCACGCTATTCACGGTCGGAATCCTCGGCCGAAACCCCAGCTTTCAAGACCCGCAGGGTCCGGGCAATCAGGTCGTCGGGCATGAATGGTTTGGCGACATAATCTTGCGCTCCGGCCTCCATCCCGCGGTCAATATCCCGCTGATCCTTATGACCGCTGAGCATAATGACGGGGATGTCTGCAGTTGCCGTATTGGACCGCACCCGTTTGAGCAGGGAAATGCCATCCACCTCGGGCATCATCACATCCAGAATAATCAGGTCGGGCGGATTAACCCGGATAATGTCGAACGCATCCTTGCCATCGCCGGCCAGCACGACCTTAAAACCACGATTGCGGAATTTGCTTTCCAGCAATTGCAGGATCAACGGGTCATTATCCGCGATCAAAACAGTATAACGGCTGGCATCCAGGATTTTTTCCACGCGTGAGACCAGATGGTCCGGATCGAACGGCTTGACCACATAATCAATCGCACCGGAATGCAGCGCGCCGACGACATCCTGTTGCTGGGCCCGCCCGGTCAGCATGACCACCGGTACATCGACATAGGTCGGATCCTGTTTCAAGCGGCGCAAAACCTCATGCCCGCTTAACCCCGGCATCATAATATCCAGAATGATCAGGTCGGGAACACCCTTCTGACATTGTGACAGCGCAGACGCACCGTCACGGGCGTTGATAACATGAATTCCCTTCTGCGCCAGCTTCAAGGACAGCATCCGGCTCAAACTCTCATCATCATCAACGATCAGGACATTCAGCACATCCTTCACATGCCCGTCACGGGCGGCGGCCTGGTCCTTTGGAATTGCCGGGCTATCGCCCCCTTTGCTGACGGCGTTACGGCATGTGCCCTGCAACACCTTCATCAGCATTTCGAATTCGGGATAGGATTCATCGTCCATCGTGCCATCATCAGGCATGGCACGGATCAAACGTTCCAGAAAAACATCCGCCTTGCGCCCGGCATCGCTGACCGCCGAAAATCCGAACGTCGCCCCCGACCCGGACATGCCATGCGCCAGCATCTGGGCGCGCAGCAAATCATCCTTGGTCAGAGGATTTAACTGGCGTTGCGCCAGAATGTTATCAATCGCCTCCACCGATTTTTCGAGCCGGCGGATATATTCGTATAAAAGCTTCTGGTACGTCTCCTCGTACGAAGGGCGTTTGACCATTTCAATGTCATCGGGATTATGCTGATTCGTCATACTTGTCTCTTTCGAAAAATTCTATTTATCCTGAAATGTATTCCAAACATTGCGCACCTGATCCGCCAGCGTCATGGGATCGAACGGTTTGGCAATGACCCCCGCCACACCCAAACGCATCAGGTCCGAAATTTCTTCCGGTCGTATTTTGGCCGTCATAAAGGCCACTGGTATATCCGCCAACTCCGGGTCCGCGCGCAGGGCCGCAAACGTTTCCGGTCCGTCCATGTCCGGCATCATCACATCCAGCAGTATCATTTGCGGTGGGTTGGCGCGGGCCGCATCCAGCCCATCCCGCCCGCAACAACACACGGCCACATTCATGCCGCCCACCATTTCCAGCGCCATTTGCGCCACGGTGCGGATGTCCTCTTCGTCATCAATATATAAGATATGTTGCAGGGGGGCCTTTGTCATTTCTTCCATCCCGTCACGGTTTTATCGGTTTCACCCAGCAGGGTCTTAATAATTTCGATCATTTCCGATTCCGGCGTCCGCGCTTTGACCAGGCAGGCCGCCGCCAGCGGCTTGATATCATCCGGAATGTCATAAGCCGAGATCACCACGATCGGGCATTTATCCTTATGCTTGATATGCTCCAGCAACGACAAACCACTGCCATCGGGCAGACGCAGGTCCAGAATGATCAAATCAAAATCGCGCCGGTCAATCATAATGTCTGCATCGCGTAATGTACGGGCATTACGCACGACGATCTGCGGTTCCAGTCCACTGCGGATAACGCGATAAAAATCCGGGTCATCTTCGACATGCAGAACGGATTTTTTCAACTGGTCCACCAGCGGGTCTTCGTCATTGGCCGTCTCTGCCGCGTTATAGACGGGCAGTTCAATAAAGAACGTCGTCCCCTGCCCCTCTTCCGTTTCAAAGTACATCCATCCGCCCATGCGTTCACACAGACCCTTGGCAATACTCAGTCCCAATCCGGTCCCGCCCTGGGCCCGGGCATCGGACGAATCGGCCTGTGCGAATTTTTCAAAGATGCGCGATTGGAATTGCCGCGGAATGCCGGGGCCATGGTCGCGCACATGCAGGCGCACACGCGATCCGTCAATGACATACCCGGCCTCAACCGTCGCCCCACGGGGGGAAAATTTAATCGCGTTGGAAACCAGATTCGATAAAACCTGCTGAAAGCGGTGCTGATCCACCAGGACGGAAACGGGGCCGGGGGCCGGACCGAGCCCCAGTTGTACACCGTATTTATCGGCATAACCCTGATTGGCCTCGACCATCTCCTGTAACACCATGCCCATATCATGCGGGGCCATATTCAATTCCAGCTGGTCCGCCTCCAGCTTGTTCATATCCAGAATATCGTTGATCAGCAGGATCAGGCGGTCTGAGTTTTTATAGGCAATATCCACCAGCTCCTGTGCCTTTTGCGGCAAGACGCCCGCCACACCGCCCGCGACCAGACCCAACGACCCACGGATGGATGTCAACGGCGTACGCAATTCATGGCTGACGGTTGAAACGAACTCGTCCTTCATCCGCTCCATGTCTTTGCGCTTGGTAATGTTTTCGACGGAAATAATGATCCCGTCCGACTGCCCGCCTTTTACATTGCCCCAGGGATGCAATTCCCATCGCGCCCAGACAGCCGGACGCCCGGGCTGGGTAATCTTGTCTTCGGAAACCACAACCGTTTCGCCGTTCAGGCATTTTTCGACCGCCTGTTTCCAGTCATCACGTGTTTGCAGGTACGGCAAAACGTCTTTCAGCTCCATGCCTGTGGCACTGCGATACCAATGACTGTCAAATTCGCTGGACCATCGGTCACTGGCGATCACGAAACGCAGATCGCGGTCCAAGGCACCAATCGCAGCGGGCGCGTGACGGATAAACGCGCGCAACTGTTCATCGGTGCGTTCAATCCGACGACGGTCACGAATGGCGCGCTCACGACTGGCCGCCAACCCCCAGAAGGACAGCAGCAACAAAACACCCAGAACAATATTGCCAGCAATCACAAAGCGGGAATACGACGCCATGCGCAAATCTGTTTCATGCAGCATTGTGCGGGCGGATTCTTCGCGAATAGCGATCAACTGTGACACAACCGCGCGAATATCGTCCATTGCGGCCTTGCCCTGACCACTTTTTATATTCTGAACTGCGTCATCAAACCCGCGATCCCGCACCAGCCGCAGCGTATCATTCGTCACCATACGCTTGCGATCTACCAGCGTGCGCAGATCATTCACCAGCGCAAGACTGTCCGCATCATCGGCCAGCTTCTGTTCAAGATGACGGATTTCATCCACGATATGGGCGGGAGCCACACTCTGATCCAGAAACGGGGCAGAGACGATCCGGCCATCATCGGCAAAATCCAGTTCATCGACCCGCATGTCATAGAGATGAAGAAATGGGCCCAGAAAATCCGGGTCGCGGGTCAGGATATACCCGCGCTGGCCGGTTTCCATGTCCTGCATCGTATTCATCAGGTGGTGCAATTCACCGATGACAATGTAGTCCACCGTCACCCGTGCATCAGCATTGCGAAAGCTGGACCACTGGATATAGGGCAAAACCCCCAGCACATTGACCAGAAGAACCAGGATCAGAAAACCAATAATCGCGTAATATCTGACTTTCACAGCAAACTTGTCCGGCGTGGATTCGATTGTGGATGACGGCCTGATTCCATTTAAGCGTTATTTCGCCTAAGAAAGGATGAAGGAACGGGCTGGGGTATGCAACCCAGCCCGTTGATTTTTCAAAATTTTTCCATATAACACGCCAAAAGCGGGACCTTCGCCCACCCCGGAACGATCAGGCCCGGTTCCAGGGCATACGCCGCAACACCATCGCCAGACCGCACCATCCGGTCAGCCCCGCCACAAACAAGGCTACCCCCAAAATCCCCGCCAGCACAAATCCCAGCGTCAGTCCCAGAAAACCAACGATCACCAACGCCGCCACCAGCGCCCCGACAATCACCTGAACCTGACGAAAAATTGACAGTGCCGGGCTCGCCGCACCGACGACGGGCAAGCCCGCATGCTTCCATGCGGTGATTCCGCCTTCAATGTTGTAAACCTCATAATCACCCACGCGATCCGCGGGCAACGCCACACAGGCGCGCCCTCCGCGCCCACCCATCAGGCATTGAAAAATTATCTTGCGCCCCTTCGGCACAGCCATTTGATCAAACAGGTCCGGAATGCGGGACAACGGCACAGACGCTGCACAGGCGATGTGCTCTGCGCTGAATTCATCGGCTTCGCGCACATCGATCAAAATGGCCTCACCGGATGACAGCCACCGATGGGCGGTTTGCGCATCAATATTGTTCACGCTCATTTCACACCTTTTTTCTTGGTTTGCGGGGTACAGAATTTTTCATACAGAATGCCCATGATCTGCACCACGTCATGCTGGGCGATGGTGTAATACAGGATGCGATGCTCACGGCGATAGGTCACAATGCCCTCGCGTTTCAATTTCGCCAAATGTTGCGACATGGATGTTTGCGGAATACCCGTCAGGGTGATCAGGTCGCTGACGTTTTTTTCACCATCCAGCAAATGACACAGGATCATCAAACGGTGACCGTTCGACAAACCTTTTAAGAACGCGGCGGCCTTGTCGGCCTGTGCCAGCATATCGTGCATTGAATGCCCCTTTACAATTTATATTTTTATGATATTATATTTTTATGAATTGATCAAGGAGAATGTCACCATGACAAAAGATTACAAACAGCTCACCCAGGATATTTCGCAATATATGGCCGAATTGCGCACCCTGACCCCCGATGCGATGCAGGGTTTTTCCGCCATGGCCAAGGGCGCGACCGCCGATGGTGCGCTGGACAAGAAAACCAAGGAATTTATTGCCCTCGCCATCGGCGTCAGCCAGCGGTGTGATGGCTGTATCGGCTTTCATGCCAAGGCTCTGAAAAATCTTGGGGCGACGCGACAGGAAATCGCCGAAGTGGTCGCCATGTGCACCTATATGGGCGGCGGACCGGCGTTGATGTACGCGGCTGACGCCCTGCGCGCCTTTGACCAGTTTAGCGCCGAAGGCTGATCCGAATACAAAAACCCCCGGCCTTTCCAGCCGGGGGTTTTTATCATTACAGCTGAATAAAAACCTGTCTATTGCATCGGCGGCACATGCAGGACAATTTCTTGCCCCTGAGCATTCCGCAAAATCACCGTCCCATCCCGCTGCGCCTGCAACTCTGTCATGCTGGTCAGCAAGGCGGTGAAAGCCGCTTCCTGCTGTGCAACATCGTCGGACAGGCACGCCATGCGCGTCATCGCCATATCCGGCTTGATGGCCAGACCATCACGGCTCAGCTCATACGTCCCGTTAAAACGGTTACAGCCGGCAAACCCGCTAATCCGCCCCTGATCATCAAAACGCACGGTCAACGGACGGTCCCCGACCGGAGCGGTATCGTTCATCATCTTCACCTGCCATTCGGTGTTTTGCACGGATGATGTTTGCGCCGGGATCTGGTTCACACTATCGGGCGTGCCCATTTTTGCGCCCTGAACCTGGCAGCTCATCTCGCCATGACCGGGAATATTCGCCAGCGCCTCATCCCCCTTGCTCCACAACATGGCAGCAGGCGTGACGCCGGAGGCCGTTTCATATTTCGCGCCCGATGCGGATACAACCGATTGCAGATGATATGTTTGATCACCCACCATCATCACGACCTTGTCCTGCCCGTCAAAAGCGGCCTGCACGATCACTGATCCGCAATTAAAAATCACAGCCCCCTGGGACAATGTTGCCAAGTCCGGTGAATCTGCTTCCGCTTGCTGGGCGTCAGAGGCCCCCGCATTCCCTGTATCCTTGTCCTTTTTCGGCAGGCATCCGGCCAGCGCCAGCGTGGCCACACCCATTAAAATCATCATCCGAACCATGGTTTCCTCCTTTTTGTGGGGGTAGTGTATCACACCTGTTTATGGCGGAAACAATCGATTGTGTGATCATTGACCATGCCAATCGCCTGCATATAGGCATACATGATCGTCGGCCCAACAAACGTCATGCCGCGTTTTTTCAGATCCTTGGACAACGCCACGGACTCCACGCTTTGGGCTGGAACATCCTTCATCGTTTTACGTTTATGGTTGATGGGTTTGCCCTCCACAAATTGCCAGACATACGCATCGAAGGAGCCGAATTCCTTTTGAATCGCCATGAATGCAATCGCATTCTTCCGCGCCCCGAACACTTTCAGCCGATTACGGATAATATCACTGTCTTTCAATAATGCGTTCAGATCCGCATCGGTCATTTTTGCAACCTTTTTGACATCAAAATTCTTGAACGCTTTGCGATAAGATTCGCGCCGTTTCAAAATCGTGGCCCAGCTCAAGCCGGCTTGCGCACCTTCCAGAATCAGCATTTCAAAATGGTGGCGGTCGTCATGCACGGGCACGCCCCATTCCACATCGTGGTAATGAATGTAATAATCAGCCCCGGATTCAACGAATCCCGCCCCAGCCCAGCCACAGCGTTGCTTTTCTTTAGGCATTTTTAAGCCCTCTTGCCCATTGTCAAAACCCATCTAGTTTTATCCGCACGTTCACATTTTGGCCACGACCATTTTTAAAAGAAGGAATCTGTCGCTATGTCCACCAAAGCCTACGCCGCACAAACCGCCAAAACGCCACTGGCTCCCTTCACGCTGGAACGCCGGGCGGTTGGAGCCAACGATGTCGCGATCGATATTTTATTTTGCGGCGTCTGCCATTCCGATTTGCATACGGCCCGTGGCGAATGGGGTGGCGTGAAATTTCCGTCGGTCCCTGGCCATGAAATTGTCGGGCGGGTCACTCAGGCGGGCGGTAACGTCAAAAATTTTAAAGTCGGGGACATTGTCGGCGTCGGGTGCATGGTCGATAGCTGCCGTACCTGCCCGTCTTGCAAAGACGGGTTGGAGCAATATTGCGAAGGGCCCGACGGTTTTACAGGAACCTATAACGGCACGATGAGCGGCCGTGGCGATAACACATTTGGCGGCTATTCCACCGATATCGTTGTGGATCAGCATTTCGTTCTGAAAATCAACCATGACGAATCCGATCTGGCCGGCGTGGCTCCGTTGCTGTGTGCGGGCATCACCACCTGGTCCCCGTTACGCCATTGGAACGTTGGCCCCGGAAAAAAGGTTGGCATCGTTGGCATTGGCGGGCTGGGCCATATGGGCATCAAACTGGCGCATGCGTTGGGCGCCCATGTCGTGGCCTTTACCACATCGGAATCCAAGCGTCAGGCTGCATTGGACCTGGGTGCGGATGAAGTGGTTATTTCAAAAAACAGCGCGGACATGAAAAAACACGCGCTCAGCTTTGATTTCATCCTGAACACCGTGGCCGCACCGCATAATCTGGATGCTTTTATGGCGTTGTTGAAACGTGACGGCACGATGACCCTGGTCGGAGTCCCATCGGAGCCACACCCATCGCCGTTCGTCGGGAATCTGATCTTCAAGCGCCGTCAATTGGCGGGATCCTTGATCGGCGGCATTCCGGAAACGCAGGAGATGCTCGATTTCTGCGCCAAACACAACATCACCGCCGATATCGAGATGATCAAAATGCAGGACATCGAAAACGCCTATGAACGCATGTTGAAAAGCGATGTGAAATATCGCTTCGTCATCGACATGAACAGCCTGAAAACAGCTTAAAATCACCACAGAAGGAGAGAAATCATGAAAAAAATCGCTTTATTATCCGCCACCATCGCAACCCTGGGATTGGCCACGGCCGCACAAGCCGAATATACGGGACCGGGCGCAGGCACACCAGCCCCCTCCACGGTTGCCGCAGTTTTGAGCGAAGGCCACGACGATCAGGATGTCACCTTGCGCGGACATCTGGTCGAAAAAGTCGGCAAGGAAAAATACATTTTCGCCGACGACAGCGGGAAAATCCGCGTTGACATCGATCATGATGATTTTCCAAACGCTGCCGTTGACGAAAAAACCATGATCGAAATCACCGGAGAAATCGAAAAAGACTTCATGGAAAGCCCGGAAATTGACGTCGACAAACTCACTATCGTGAAATAAGACACAGCATATAAAGAAAACCCCCGCACCACATGCGGGGGTTTTTTATTAATGCGGCAGGCTTTATAGTGATTCGCAACGCCGATTTCAAACCGAGGCCCCGTATGAATACACCCCCGCCGTGCCCACAATGCCAATCTTCCTACACCTATCATGACGGCGTTTTATATAACTGCCCAGAATGCGGCCATGCCTGGTCCGCTGAAATTTCCGGAACCGCACAGGACCCAGATGAAAAGATTGTCCGTGACGCCAACGGTACAGTTTTGAATGATGGCGATACCGTCACCGTTATCAAAGATTTAAAAATCAAGGGATCGTCCGACGTGGTCAAAGTCGGAACCAAGGTCAAAAATATCCGCCTGGTCGATGGCGACCATGATATTGATTGCAAAATTCCGGGCATCGGCCCCATGGGGCTGAAGTCTGAATTTGTGAAAAAGGTCGTAGACTAGAGGCCCATCCTATGAACGTTTACGCATCCGTTAGCGATGCGGCCGTGCGCGCAATCAAAACCTTATCAATCCGCAATCCATCCATATCGATGATTTCAAAGCGGTATCCCTTGAAATCAAAAGACATGCCGGCGCTTAATGATCCGCGCAGATGCATCATCACAAAACCGGCAATGGTTTCATAATCATCATCGGCAGGAACATCCTCAATCCCCGTTACCATGTGAATTTCTTCAATCGGTGTCAGCCCATCGACCAGCCATGATCCGTCTTCGCGCTGGACAATCAACGGCCCTTCATCATGGTCATAGTTGGAGGGCATCATTCCCACAATCGCTTCCAACAAGTCTGACGTCGTAAAAAGCCCGTCAAACGTACCGTATTCATCAATCACCGCCGCGATATGCAGGCTCTTGCGGCGAAACAGGCCCAGGACATCAAGGCAAGACGTGCTTTCATTCACGAACAGGACATCCTGCATATAATCGCGCACGCGGAAATCCTGATCTTTTTTATATCCGGCCAACATCTGTTTGGCTTTAACAAAGCCCAAGACATGGGTCTTGTCCTTATCAATCACAGGGTAGCGGGAGTGCCCGGCCTCGGCGATTTTGCGGCACACATCTGCAAAACTGTCATCAACATCAATAAAGCTGACATCGGTGCGGTGGGTCATGATGGATTTAACATCGCGATCCCCCAGACGGATCACACGGCGGATCACATCATGTTCTTCACCCTCAATCGCGCCACTCATCACACCTTCGGCGATCATGGCGGTGATTTCTGTTTCGGTAACACCCTCGTCCCGCGGCTTAATCCGCATCACAATCATCAGGAACCGAGCCGATAATTCCAATACCATCACAACCGGCGTACAGATTTTTGACACCAGCTTCATCAGCGGTGCCACCAGCATCGCGAATTTTTCTGAATTGTTCAGCGCCAGCTGCTTGGGCACCAACTCACCGACAACAACGGAAAAATAAGTAATCAGACCCACCACCAGCATAACGGCAACCGTTTCGCCATAGGGTGAAATGAACTCGATCTGGTTGAACGGTTCTTTTAATTTTTCGGCAATCGTCGCGCCGCCATACGCGCCGGCCAAAATCCCGACCAATGTAATGCCCACCTGTACCGTCGACAAAAAGCGCCCGGGATTTTCCGCCAAGTCCAACGCCGCCTGCGCCGCCTTTTTGCCCTGTTTGGCGTATTGACGCAGCAGGGGCTTGCTGGACGACACAATGGCCATTTCCGACAATGCAAAAAATGCGTTCAACAGCAGCAAAAAGGCAATAATCAAAATCTCGTTCGACATGGTGGTCCGTATGCGGTGGAAATGAAAAACAATACCCGCTTTTTCATAGCATATTTTTTGTTCTATCAGAACCATTTAACGGCCCGCAGACGCCATAAAAAAGGTGTCGCAACGGCCGTTGCGACACCTTTTCATCTTTTCACCATTTATAAGATCAGAGCAAATCAAACCGATCCGCGTTCATCACCTTGGTCCATGCGGCAATGAAGTCGTGGACGAATTTTTCTTTGTTATCGTCCTGGGCATACACCTCGGCATAGGCGCGCAGGATGGAGTTAGACCCGAACACCAGATCGACACGCGTCGCGGTCCATTTCACCGCACCGGTTTTGCGATCACGGATTTCGTACAAATCCTGGCCTGCCGGCACCCATGTATAGTGCATGTCTGTCAGGTTGACGAAGAAATCCGTGGTCAGCGCGCCTTCACGGTCGGTGAAAACACCATGCTTCGTGCCACCGTGATTGGTACCCAACACCCGCATTCCGCCGACCAGAACGGTCATTTCCGGCGCCGTCAGTCCCATGAGCTGGGTGCGGTCGAGCATCAATTCCTCGGTGCTGACAACGTAATCCTTTTTGACCCAGTTACGGTAACCATCATGAATCGGCTCCAGCGGGGCGAAGGATTCCGCATCCGTCATCGCCTGTGTGGCATCGCCACGGCCGGGGGCAAAGGGAACCGTAACATTGAATCCAGCCGCTTTCGCCGCTTTTTCAATTCCAACATTCCCGCCCAGAACAATCACATCGGCCACGCTGACTCCTGTGTCTGCGGCAATTTTTTCATAGAGAGCCAGAACCTTGGACAGGCGGGCAGGTTCGTTCCCCTCCCAATCCTTTTGCGGGGCCAGACGAATGCGCGCCCCATTGGCCCCGCCGCGACGGTCAGACCCGCGGAAGGTCCGCGCGCTGTCCCATGCGGTTGTGACAAGTTCGGAAACGCTCAACCCTGCGGCTTCAATCTTGGCCTTCACCGCGTTGACATCATATGTCGTTTTTCCCGCCGGAATCGGATCCTGCCAGATCAAATCTTCCTGCGGAATATCCGGGCCGATATAAATCGATTTCGGACCGAGGTCGCGGTGGGTCAATTTGAACCACGCACGGGCAAATGCATCCGAAAACGCATCAAAATCATTCATGAAGCGCAGGGAAATTTCGCGATAAATCGGATCAACGCGCAACGCCATATCGGCATCGGTCATCATCGGATTGTGACGCATGGACGGGTCTTCGACATCGACGGGTTTGTCTTCCTCCTTGATCGAAACCGGTTCCCATTGCGTCGCCCCCGCCGGGGATTTGCGCAATTCCCATTCATGGCCGAACAGCATTTTAAAGAAGCCGTTATCCCACTGCGTCGGGTTGGTCGTCCATGCGCCTTCCAGGCCGCTGACCATCGTGTCACGGCCAATGCCGCGCCCCTTGGTGTTCATCCACCCCAACCCCTGATATTCCGGGCCTGCGGCTTCCGGGTTCGGGCTCAAATCCGACGCCTTGCCGTTGCCATGGCATTTGCCAATGGTGTGGCCACCGGCGGCCAGGGCCACAGTTTCCTCGTCATTCATCCCCATCCGGGCGAAGGTTTCGCGCATTTGCGCAGCGGTCGCCAACGGGTCGGATTTTCCGTTCACACCTTCCGGATTGACGTAGATCAATCCCATCTGCACCGCGGCCAGCGGGTTTTCCAACGTGGATGGATTTTTTACATCGCCATAACGACTATCGCTGGGGGCCAGCCATTCTTTTTCATCGCCCCAATAGATGTCTTTTTCCGGGTGCCAGATATCTTCGCGGCCGAAGGCAAAACCAAATGTTTTCAAACCAGCTTCTTCATACGCCATGGTGCCGGCCAGCATGATCAGATCAGCCCAGCTGATTTTATTGCCGTATTTTTTCTTGATGGGCCACAACAGACGGCGGCCTTTGTCCGTGTTGACGTTATCGGGCCAGCTGTTCAGCGGGGCGAAACGCTGGTTGCCGGTGTTGCCACCACCACGACCATCGGTGTTGCGGTAAGACCCGGCGGCATGCCAGGCCACGCGGGCCATCATCCCGACATAGCTGCCCCAATCGGCGGGCCACCATTCTTGCGAATCCTTCATCAGCGCGCGCAAATCCGCTTTCAGCGCAGCAACATCCAGTTTCTTCAACTCTTCGCGGTAATTAAAATCTTTGCCCAGCGGATTGGTTTTCGCATCGTGCTGATGCAGGATGTCGAGGTTCAGCGCATTCGGCCACCAATCCATCACAGACTTACCCATCGCGGTCATCCCGCCATGCATAACGGGGCATTTACCGGCATTTTTCATGATTGTCTCCTGTATGAGTGTTTGACGCAGTGTTTTGACCAGAGGACTCCTGACACGATGGACAGACGCCCCAGAAAATCACCTCGGCCTGATCAATGGCATAACCATGGGTGCTGGCCGGGGACAGGCACGGGGCCAGGCCCTTGCAATCCGTATCCTCGATATGGCCGCACGTACGGCAGACAATATGATGATGATTGTCCCCCACCCGGGTTTCATACAGCGACACCCGCCCCTTGGGCTTGATCTCCTGAATGATCGCGGCCTCGGTCAGGGCGTTGAGATTGTTGTATACGGCCTGCAATGTGGCGGTTGGAATTCGCTGCTGGACCGCCGCGAAAATCGTGTTCGCATCGGAATGCGGATGATCATGCAACGCCTGCAAAACCGCCAAACGTACGGCGGTCAGACTGAGGTTATGATCTTTGAGCAGATGGGTAAAATCGACGTTCATGGCAGTTTTTATAGCAGATTAAAAAATTGAATCAATCAATTTTTCTTGGGCCGGCCCCGCATTATCGCAAATATTCCAGCCTTTCACACCCTCTCGCCCTGATCCAACATCCTGAAAAATCGTTTTGTATCGGCACGCACCGCGTCTTTTTTTTCATCATCCATGGCCCCAAGGGTACGATAGGTATGCGCCAGGCGCGGATTGGTTCGAAAAACATCCGCATGCCGCAAAAAGAAATCCCAATACAGATAATTGAACGGGCACGCATCGGCGCCATTCTTTTTCGCAACTTTGTATGAACAATTTTTACAGTAATTTGACATGCGGTTTATGTAGGCGCCGCTAGCCGCATACGGTTTGCTGGCCAAAAGACCGCCATCAGCATACAGGATCATGCCGCTGACATTGGGCATTTCCACCCATTCATAGGCATCGGCATACACGACCAGATACCATTCATTCACCTCATCCGGGTCCAACCCGGCCAGAAGTGCAAAATTCCCCAGAACCATCAAGCGCTGGATATGGTGCGCATAGGCATGGGCTTTTGTTTCCATGACGCATTGGCGCAGACAATTCATCTTTGTTTCACCGGACCAATACAGCCACGGCAACGCCCTCTGCGCCCCAAGATAATTTTCACGGGCGTAGTCCGGCATTTTCAGCCAGTACAGGCCCCGCACATATTCACGCCAGCCCAAGATCTGGCGAATAAAGCCCTCGACCGCATTTAAGGGAGCGATTTGATTATAATAGGCTTCCTCGGCCCGGATAATCACCTCATGCGGCAGCAACAGGCCGCAATTCAGATAAAAGCTGATATGCGAATGAAACATCCATGGCTCACCCTGTAACATCGCATCCTGATATGTTCCAAAATTTTCCAGCCGCTCTGTCATAAAATGATCAAGGGCTTTTAACGCATCATCACGTGTGACAGCGTAGTGAAATGGTTCCAGATCGCCAAAATGATCACCAAAACGCTCCGCCACCAGATTTATACAGGATCGGGTGATTTCATCCGGCGGGACGCTGAACGGCTTTGGAATTTTTATTCCGTCCTTTGGCGGCTGCCTGTTATCCGGATCATAATTCCATTGCCCGCCGACAGGGTCAGTGCCATTCATCAGGATCGCATGACGTTTGCGCATATCACGATAAAAGAATTCCATGCGCAGCTGCTTGCGCCCGGCAGCCCATGCGGAAAATTCCTCAGGCGACGATAAAAAGCGATCATCCGGGCGAATATCCACCGCAACGCCAAAATCTTCCGCCCACGCTTCCATGTCCTTCAAGACGCGATATTCACCCGGAAACGTCACCACAATGCGGTCAAACAGTTCGCCAGCCAACGCCCGCCGGATTTCACCGCGGAAGGATCCGGCATTGTCAGCATCATCCAGCTTTGTGTAACACACACGAAATCCAGATTGCACGAGTTCCCCGGCGAAATGCCGCATGGCAGAAAATAAAAAGGCAATTTTCTTTTTGTGATGCTTGACGTAGGTCGCTTCGTCCCACACTTCGCACATTAAAATCGTGTCGCTTTCCGGATTGCAGTCCTTCAAGCTGGATATAGCGTGCGAAAGCTGATCCCCCAGAATAAGACGAAGCGTTTTCATGGCGGCCTATCGCTTTATCCCGCGCATCAGACGGAAATAAAACGGATAGGGAAGAATCCGCAACAGCTTCATCAAAAACGTAAATTTTTTGGGAAAATGAATTTCAAAGCGTCTACCCACCAGCCCATCGGCAATCGCCCGCGCCGCCGCTGGCGGATCAATGATCATTGGCATGGCAAAATCATTTTTATCCGTCATCGGCGTTCTGACGAACCCGGGGCTGATTAAACGGACATCAATATTGTCATCCGCTACCTCAGCACGCAGGGATTCTGCGATACTGATGATGGCCGCTTTTGTCGCGCTATATGGTTGCCCGCCGGGCAATCCCCTATATCCTGCGACACTGCCGCACAGGGCAATCTGGCCGAAGCCCTGTGCCCTGTAATGTGGAATCACATGGCGCAGCAATGTCAGCGCTCCCTCAAGATTGATGGACATGGTTTTTTCCACATCCGCCGCCTTGATATCGGCAATTTTTCCGGGCGTGTAGGTTGCAGCCAGATAGATCACACTGTCAATTGTACCGACAGCCTTGAAGGCTTCTGAAAATTTATCCTGATCTGTAACGTCAAATGCGATGACCTTATGCCGCCCATCCAAAATCCCATTCAATCGCGACAAGGCCGCATCATCCCGTGCCGACAGGATCAAGGTCGCACCACGGTTATGCAATTCCTGGGCAAGGGCGTGGCCAATTCCCGAACTTGCGCCGATAATCCATACCGTCTTTCCCGTATAGTTTTTCATTTATGTCTTTCGAAAAAATCAATCATATCATCGCGGACCGGGGCTTTATCTTGCCACACCCAGCTCAGCGCGCCTATGATTTCCTTGTGGTCAATGCCGGGGTAAATATTCGATTCAACCACACCACCACGGTCATCAATTTTTGCTTTCAAGCGATCCAGATTACGTTGAATAACATCAACGTCATCCGCCCCATGCAGCAGAAGCATGGGTGGCTGGTGGCCATCCACGAATGTCGGCACCTGCATGCGCGGGTAATGCTCTGGCGGGCCAAACATGTCTTTTAGATCTTCATCCTCGGGGATGAAATCATAAGGGCCCGCCAACCCGGCGAATCCGGACACAATCGTCCGATCCTTGCCCATATTTTGCAGGTAGACCGGATCAACTGCCACAAGCGCCGCAAGATGCGCACCAGATGAATGACCCGAAAGATAAAGACGGCGGTTGTCACCATGATACGCACCAATATGGTCATAAACCCACGCCGTGGCCTGGGCTGCATCCTGGGCAAAGGTGGGGAATTTAACCCGTGGGTATTTGGAATAATCGGGAATAACAACAATATACCCCCGCTCAACGAACGGAAGCGCAGCAAAGGCATATTGTTCCTTGTTACCAAACGTCCATCGACCGCCATAGAAGAAAACCAGAACTGGCGCTGGTGCGGAAACGGTTTTGGGCACAAATATATCGAGCTTCTGCCACTCTTCCGCGCCATAGGAAATGTCGGCATATTTTTGCGCATCGGTGAACGCAACGGGCATATTGGCCACAAAAAACGATGTCGGCGCACAGGCGGCAACCCAAAACATGGCCAACACGGCCAGAATCATCGGAACGCGCCGGGCCATCGTTTTATTTCTTCTTCATAAAGATCGTCAGTTCGGCCACCGTAATCCCGAATTTTTTGATGTATGAACGATTGATCAAGACGCCATCTTTCATGGCAAACATCCAGTCATCGAACGTGACAAGATATGTTTTTCCATCAACCTCAAGGTTCATCTGATATTGCCACTGCACAGCATTACCATTGGTTTGGCCACGGGCCTTGCCCTTGATATCGCTGGCTGTGCCTTCATAATCCTTGTCGGAAATTTTGGTGATATTCCATACACGGCGCTGTGTCTTGCCATTATCATAGACAAAATCTTCTTCCAGCGTGCCGGTGTCACCGTCCCATGACCCCACCATTTCAATGTCGAATTTACGCGTCACGTTGCCACGCCAGTCCTGAACAACACCCCAGGCCTGAATGGGCCCGTCGAAATATTCCTTGATATCAAGCGTTGGCGTCGTGTTGTCGTAATGGCTCAACGACGGTGATGTGCAGGCACTAAGAACCATGACCGCCCCCAGAAGAATGAGATTTTTCAGGCGATTCATGATCGTAGTCCTTTCGTGAATGATTCAAATTCAACAAACTCTGCCGCAGGGCGGGCGTGCTGGTCTGTGCATCAAACCAGATACGGAAAAATTCGCGACCGAACGCGGGATCATTCACGCGTCCAATCTGTCTGTCTTCTTCGAAGAAAATCGCTGGACCGCCGGGAACATACACACCTGTGATCACGCTGCCCGGGGATACGTCGGGGAAAATGCGGCTCATCTGGTCATGCCAGGCCGCGAGCTTGACCTCGTTTCCGTATCCAAGACGGCGCATTTCACTCACGGCATGGTCGGCAATTTTGCGACCTTCCAATTCTTGAAGATAATTCAATTCCAGTGCAAAAGGCTTGTTATGATCATAAACACCGCGCGGCGCATAAAGCTTCGCCTCATACACATCCCAGAGCAAAACCTGTGCCCGCCCTTGCCCGACCAGCTTCGCTTCCGGGACATGGTTGCTGACATACTCCGCCGCATAAACCGGCGTAATTCCAATCATCGCCAGCGCGCAGGCGGTCCGCACGACGCTACGCATGGGAAACCTCAACCTGCATGACATTTGTACGGCCCGCACGAAAACCGCCCGCACAAGCCCCAAGGTAGAAGCGCCACAGGCGAATAAACCCATCATCAAAACCAAGGGCACGGACCTGATCCACCTTTTGGTCAAAGGTTTTAAGCCATTCGATCAAGGTGCTGGCATAATCCTGGCCAAAGAAGAATTCGTTCTTCACTTTCAAGCCAGCTTTTGCAGCTTCCTGGCGGAAACGCGACGGGGACGGAAGCATTCCGCCAGGAAAGATAAAGCTCCGGATAAAATCACCGCCAACACGGTAGCGGTCAAAATCCGTGTCATTGATTGTAATTGTCTGAATAACGGCCTTGCCATCCGACTTCATCAAATCACCCAGCTTTTTAAAATAAGCGGGCCAGAAACGTTCACCAACCGCTTCAAACATCTCAATCGAAACGATGCGGTCATACAGGCCGGATTGATGTCGGTAATCTTCCAGCACAATATCGGCATACCCGGCAGTCCGCTTTTTCGCGTAATCATGTTGTTCATCAGACAGGGTGATACCCTTCAACGCAAAATCGCCGCGCGCATGGGCGCGCTCCGCAAATCCACCCCATCCGCATCCAACCTCCAGCACACGCCCGGACGCAGTCTCCATACGGTCCAGAATCCGGTCATATTTATTCGTCTGCGCCTGCGCGAGGGTTTCGGAATCATCTTTGTAAAGAGCCGATGAATACGTCATCGTTGGGTCCAGCCACAGGGAATAGAAATTATTCCCCAGATCGTAATGTTCATGAATGTTCCGACGGCTGCCCTTCACCGTATTCATTCTAGCCAGATAAGAAAACATCGACGCCGTTCGCATGATCTTGCTGCCGGCAATCAACCCATCGAGCGCGCGGCGATTTTTTAATCCGATCGCGGTAAAATCAACCAGATTGTCCGCCTGCCATTTACCGGCGCGATAATCCTCGGCCAGACCAATATCGCCCTTACAGATCATATTGGTCACCACGCTCCAATCATGCAGCTCCAGATGCGCTGTCTCACCCGGCTTCCGCCCTTGGAACACGCGGGTTTTGCCATCGGGCGTCGTAACCGTCAGCGTGCCGGATTCCAGGGAATTCAGACGCTTAAATAACTGATCTGATGCAAGCTTTTCCAACATAATTAAATTGTATCTCCTGCGGCCTTGAGCCTGGGTTACATCAACATTAAATTTTTTTCAGATTCCCGGTCGCGCTGACATGGCGCGGATCCTGCGGCGGTTTGGGGATATACCGAATGCCCTTCATCATCAGCTTTAACGCCTGATAATGAATAAGCGTAATGGCCTTGAGGGTAATCAATGGATAAGCCCAGATCATACGGCGGCATGATTGCTTCGTCATGGCGATATAGGATCCAGCCAGCGTCGTGACCAATTTTTTCTGTCCCTCTCCATCGTAATAATCAATCCAGACCTTGAATCGATCATCTGTGGAATCGAAACGAAATTCATAATGCCCTTCCCGTTCCAGAAAGGGCGAAACGTGGAAAATTTTCTGCGCCGTCAGGGTTTCATCAGGCGTTATGGCGCGGCCATCATCATGCGCACACAGATATGTATGCGCCTCACCAAACGTGTTGTGAACTTCACACAACACGGCTTTTAAGACACCTGATTTATCGTGACACAGCCAGAAACTGACCGGATTGAACACATAGCCGAAAATGCGCGGCATACAGACCAGAATAATGTCACCATCCAGATGGATATTCGATTGCCCCAATATGCCCCGCGCCCATTCTTCCAGGCCGCCATCTGTACCATTCCCATGATCGCGATCGTAAAAACTCATCGCCCCGAAGGCATTATAGCGAACGGGCATTTTCCCCAGCATCGAAAGCGGCAAGGCCAGGTAATAAATGCCATAGCGAAAATGATTTTTACGCGGGAACAACCGCCCGTGCATCACATGGCCGGTCATAAGCTGGGGGCTGGTCACGACCATGGTATCGCCACCCCCATTTTGCGCGCAATATTAACCGCGCTCCACAACCCATCTTCATGGAAACCATAACGTTGATAAGCCCCACAAAACCACAATCCGTTGCGGCCTTGTATTGCGTCTATTCGCGCCTGCGCACGAATGGCCGATTCATCAAAGACAGGATGGTGAAAAATATGTTCATCATAAACCCGGGACGATTCCGGCATACGGCCCGGATTCAACGTCACCAAAATCGGCGTTGATGTCGGCAATGATTGCAGATTGTTCATCCAATAACTCAAAGACACAGAGGACTTATCGTCCCTGGGCGTATCATTCAGGTAAATCCAACTGGCCCAACAGGCGCGGCGCCGTGGCATAAAACTTGTATCGCCATGAACCACAATTTTGTTTTCCTGATACCGAAAACTGCCGATAACCGCTGCCGTTTCGGCCTCTGGATCCTGGATCATCCCGATGGCTTCATCGGGATGACAGGCGAAAATAACCTGGTCAAAAAGATAATCCGCACCGTCCTGATCCACCAGCCTGATCTGGCCATTCTGGCTGATTACCTTTTTTATGCTGATCCCGGCACGAATCTGATGGGAAAAATCCTGAGTCAGGCGACGGATATATTCACGGCTCCCTCCCTTGACCGTGTACCATTGCGGGCGATTTTTAATGTTCAGCAACCCATGATTCTTGAAAAACCGAACATAGGTCGCGGCAGGGAAGTCCAGGATCGTGTTGATCGGGCAACTCCAGATCGCCGCCCCCATGGCCAGAAGGTAATAGCGACGGAACCAATCCCCCATCTTCAATTCGTCCAGGCACTGGCCCAGTGTCACCGACGGGTCTTTTTCCAAATATTGTTCGGCGCGCTTATTAAACCGCAGAATATCAATGATCATGCGCCAATACGCAGGGCGCAGCATGTTGATTTTCTGCGCGAACAGCCCGTTTGAACTGTACTCCAGCAGATTGCCGATGCGCACGCCGAACGACATGTCGCTTTTTTCATACGGCACGCCGATATGATCGAACAATTCGAACAGATTGGGATAATTCCAGTCGTTAAAAACGATAAATCCTGTATCAACAGGGACCGTCGCGCCATCCGCAGGAACATCAATTGTCCGGCTGTGCCCACCGACATAGGCATTTTTTTCAAAAACGGTAATATCATGGGTGTGCCGGAGCAGCCATGCCGCTCCCAACCCGGAAATTCCAGCACCGATAATTGCGATTTTCATTTGGTTATGATGCGACAAGCGGACTTACGCGTCCATGGATCAATAATTACAAAATGGTAATAATTGAAAACCCGTCCGAGGTGTTTTCGGCCCGAACCTGCCCGTTATGCAGCGCGACAACCGCCGCAACCAGACTGAGCCCCAATCCGGTTCCCGCCGTGCTGCGGCTTGCTTCCGTCCGGTAAAAACGCTCAAAAATCTTGTCCAAATCCGTGCTGGCCACACCGGGGCCGCTATCCGTCACGCACAGGCGGATGCACTCCCCTGTATGCTCCAGCACAATCCCAATCGTGCCGCGCACGGGGGTGTATTTGAGAGCGTTGTCCAGAATATTGGCAAAGGCCTGAAACAGCAGATCCCTGTCCCCGTCCATCGGCGCGCTACTTAAGGAGAGATCAAGAGTGATTTCTTTTTCTTCCGCTAGCGGCTCATAAAAATCAACCACATCGCGCACCACATCGCACAGATCGATGGCCTGAAACCGGCTGCGCTGCCGCTCTGTCTCAATACGCGAGATTCTCAGAAGCGCATTGAACGTGGACAGAAGATGATCCGCCTCCTTCAAAAGCTCATCCTTCTTCTCACCATTTGTGGATTCAATTTTTTGGCGCAGTCGCGTCAATGGCGTGCGTAGATCATGGGCGATATTGTCGGACACCTGCCGCACACCGGTCATCAACTGCTCAATACGCGATAACAGCATATTCAAAACGGTCGTCATATTTCCCAGATCATCCCAGCGTGATCCAATATCAATGCGGCGGGTCAAATCGCCCGTTTCGATAATTTCGCGCGCCGTATTTGCGATCTTGTTCGTGCCCTTAACGACGAACACGCTGATAATATAGCTGACGAACACAACGATCATGACAAACGCAATGCTGCAAATACCAATCCACTGCATAAAACGAAAATCATGGACAATCTCGGTAATGTCATACCCGACCAGAAGACTTCGCCCATCCGGGAACTGATGGATTTTTGCGGCATACCGACGCCCATCTTCCGGATAAACAAAGACCAAAATCCCTTCACGCAAAACCGAAAGGTCAGGCTGCACATCGCCGGGGATTGTTCCATCATCATCCAGCGGGAGATAAAGCCGGCCGGGATTCATGGGCAGGGAGGGCTGGCCCACTTTTTCTTCAAGATAACGAATTTCGGATTCAAGCACGGCTTCCGTGCTTTGTTCAAAATGTCCGCGTGCGAAATAGTTGATGAAATACCCAAGGCTCAAAGCCGCCGCACCACACAAAATGGTAAACAGCATCGCCATGATGAAGCTGGAGCTTTTGATATAGCGACGGCCAGTCATCATACTATTCATCCCGGATCATATACCCCGCACCGCGCACAGTATGGATCAACGGATTTTTTGCGTTTTCGTCGATCTTGCGGCGCAGCCGGGAAATATGAACGTCAATCACATTGGTTTGTGGGTCAAAATGATAATCCCACACATGCTCCAGAAGCATGGTGCGTGTTACCACCTGCCCCTTGTGGCGCAACAAATACTCCAAAAGTTTGAATTCACGGGCCTGAAGATCAATGTCACGCGATCCGCGGGTAATTTTTCGGGACAACAGGTTTAGCGTCAAGTCACCCGCGGCCAGAATTGTCTCCGCCGTCTGCGCGCCATTCCCGGTTCGTCGCGCCAGAATTTCAACCCGGGCCAGAAGTTCGGCAAAGGCAAAAGGTTTGACCAGATAATCGTCCCCGCCCGAGCGCAAACCCTTCACCCGGTCATCCACCTCCCCCAGCGCACTGAGGATCAAGGCGGGTGTCGTGTTTCCGGCCCCTCGTATGGTTTTGATCACGGTCAAGCCATCCAGTTCAGGCAACATGCGGTCAACGATCAGGACGTCATAATTTTCCGTGGTGGCCAGGAACAATCCCTCCTTGCCACTCGCGGTCGTATCGGCCGTATGGCCCGCCTCCCTCATCCCTTTGGCAAGGTAGGACAGAACTTCTGGCTCGTCTTCTATAATTAAAATGCGCATGGGATCATTATATTACACACATTCATGCAGCCCGCATAAGGCTATTTTGATTATGAATTATTTGTAATTCTGGCCCTCATGCAAAGGCGAGCGCCAGACAGGGTATCCCCGCCCGGCGCCCGCCTTGCACATGATTTCAGGACACGCGCATTTCCTTGCGGGTCTTGAGCAGGGAGAAAATAATCCCGGAGGCCAAAATCGTCAGGGTAATTCCCAGCGACAGCCCCGGGTCCATCTTGCCCACAAGCTGATTCCAGAAAATTTTTCCGCCAATAAAGATCAGAACCACCGACAGTGCATATTTTAAATACACGAACCGATGCATCATGGCGGCCAAGGCGAAATACAGCGCCCGCAACCCCAGAATCGCGAAAATATTGCTCGTATAAACAATATACGGATCCGTGGTAATCGCGAAAATGGCCGGAACGGAATCGACGGCGAAAATGATGTCGACGAATTCCACCATCAGCAAGGCCAAAAATAACGGCGTCGCATACCGTACATATCGGCCGGTTTTCGGGTCCTCTTTCTTGATGAAGAATTTTTGGCCGTGGATTTCATCCGTCACCCGCATATGGCGGCGCAAGAATTTGATGATCTTGCTGTCCCCCATATCCTTTTTTTCATCGCCGGAAAACATCATCTTAATCCCGGTCAGGATCAGGAACGCGCCGAATACATAAAGAATCCAGCTGAACTCGCTGACCAATGCGGTCCCAAACCCGATCATGATTCCGCGCAGGACGATAACGCCCAGAATCCCCCAGAACAAAACCCTGTGCTGGTATATCTGCGGCACGGCAAAGTACGTAAAGATCAGCGAGATTACAAAGATGTTATCCAGCGCCAACGTCTTTTCGACAAAAAATCCGGTCAGGTAATTCATACCGGATTCCCGGCCCATTTCCCACCAGACCCAGCCACCGAAAATCAGCGCAATGGTAATGTAACCTGCACTCATCCACAGGCTTTCTTTCACGCCAATGACGTGATTGTCCTTGTGTAAAATGCCCAGATCAACAACCAAAAGCGTTACAACAATCCCCATGAAGAGAAGCCACAACCAGGCCTCCTTGCCCAGGAACATCAGATTTAAAAAATCTAGCGAAAGATCCATTTTCCCAATCCTCAATAAGGAAGGGCGAAGAGGACTCCCCCCTTCGCCCCATTAAAATCAGAAGTCAAAGATGTCGACGATCCGCGACAACTTGCTTTTCTTCCCATGGTGACGATAATTTTTTTCATAGCGATCATCATCGTCGTCATCATCGCGTCCATATTTTGGGGCACGATGATCCGGACGCGAAGACGCATATGCGGCGGATGATTCATTCACTACATCGTCCTTGATAATCGCCATCAGCTTCTCAAGCTCACCCCTGTCCAACCAGATGCCGCCGGATGTAGGGCACACATCGATTTCAATGCCATAGCGGTGGATCTGTCGCATCGGCGACCCGTCAATCGGAGATATTAAAAGAGGCATAACACCTTTCCTTCGTTGTCATTGTTGTAAAAATCAGGGGATCAGTTGCGCCGCCATTTGACGCGGACCGGAATGGGCTGAGCCGTGGGGGCAATAGGCCCCCTCCACACGTCACGACCCTGCGCGACCCTGTAAAGACGGTCGCGGATCAGCAGGCGGAGCTTTTTTAATTTGAGAAGCCGCATCCAGTCTGGCCGTGGGCGTTTTTGCTCCCGCTCAATCTGCTCCTCAATACGGGCGGATTTGAACAAAAGCGACTTAAAATCGCTCGTTCGTAAGGACGTACCGGTTCGACCCCGGTCGGGGCCACCAATTAAATCAATAACTTATGGGATAATTTCCCCTCGTAAACATTCTGCGTTATACTTACACAAGACTTACACATTTTCACAGGTGGAGGCTCTTGATGGCAGAATCAGCAAAACACACCCTTATGGGTGGCAAACTCCACGTTTATAAGCGCGAAAACAGCGAGGTTTGGCAGTGCTCAACCTATCTCGGCGGCAAGAACAGACGCGTCAGCACCAAAGAAACCAGCCTTGCCAAGGCCAAGGATTTTGCCGAGGACTGGTATCTGGAATTATTCGGCAAACACCGCCGGGGCGAGATGAAAGATGAAAAGACCTTCAAACAAGCCGCAGATCAATTCCTACGCGAATACGAAATCATCACCGAAGGCCACCGCAACAAAGAGTATGTGAAAGGCCACGGTCGCAGACTCAACGCCCACCTCATCCCCTTCTTTGGCGAAATGGGCCTGTCCGAGATCACCGCCGGACAATTACAGGAATATCGAATCTATCGTCTTGAAAAAGCAGCAGAGCGTTGGGGGAAACCCCCAGCCCGAAACACCATCCACCAAGAAATCGTAACCCTACGCCAAACCCTAAAGGTAGCCCTGCGCCATAACTGGCTTGCCAACCTACCAGATTTTTCAGAGCCCTATAGAAGCTCCGGCAAAATCTCTCACCGTGCTTGGTTCTCCCCAGAAGAATATAAAACATTATACGAAGCCACGCGTGAGCGTGCCAAATCCCCTTTAAGAAAACGCTATCAATGGGAATCCGAACAGTTACACGATTATGTATTGTTCATGGCAAATACAGGGCTGCGCCCCGATGAAGCCATGCGCCTTGAGTTTCGTGACGTTGTCATTGTTGATGATGCTGGTACAGGCGAAACCATCTTAGAAATCAGTGTTCGAGGAAAACGCGGTGTCGGTTACTGCAAAAGTATGCCGGGAGCCGTAAAACCATTTGAACGCCTGGTCAAACGAAACAATCCACAAAAAACAGACAACCTATTTCCTAAAACACACAGACAATTATTCAATACAATTCTTGACGAGTTGGGTCTTAAATTTGACCGCGAGGGTAACCGCCGCACCGCCTACAGTCTCCGCCATACCTATATTTGTATGCGATTGATGGAGGGAGCAGACATCTATCAAATTGCCAAAAATTGTCGCACCAGTGTGGAGATGATCGAAAAATACTACGCATCACACATCAAAAACATGCTGGACGCCTCGGTAATCAACGTGCGCAGATCCAAAACAGGCAAACAGATAGAAAAAGACTTTCAATCCATCCTCGACGAGGATGGTCAACCTCTAAACAGAGGGTGAACACCCTCTGCCAAGGCGATGGGTTTGCCCCTAATCGCCAACTAGTCGCTTGGCGACATAAATGAAAGCAATCCTGAACTGCATTTTCGGAGAGATTCCCTTATATTTTCTTACATGTATTCTATAGTCTATAAACTTTTTCATAGATTATCGTAGGGACTTTCTAAACTGCCGGCTTTGAAAACCATCGTGGGGATAAACCTCACCGATGGGCTCGAATCCCACTTTTTCCATCATTTTATTTATTGCGGATTAGACTTTTAAAATGGAATTATAATCGAAAGAAAAACAGCTTCATTCATATCTTCCTCCTAACTAATCCTTCCTCGCCAGCGTAAAAGGCGCATTGCATTGGCCGTTACCAGCACGGTTGCCCCTGTATCGGCCAGAATGGCGGGCCATAATCCTGTAATACCCGCAATGGTCGTGATTAAAAATACGACTTTTAAACCCAAGGAAATTACAATGTTCTGGTGGATATTCTCCATCACTTTTTTAGACAGGGAAATCATATTAATGATATCAAGAACCCTGCCGTGAAGAATGGCAGCATCCGCTGTTTCCAAGGCAACGTCCGTGCCGCCGCCCATAGCAATGCCGATATCTGCCGCGGCTAAGGCGGGCGCATCATTAATGCCGTCGCCTATCTTGGCGACGATAAAACCGCTAGATTGCAGTTTTTGAATAATGGCCTGTTTATCTTCCGGCATCATGTGCGCGTAAATTTCCGAAATCCCCATGCTTCTGCCAATAGCATCCGCCGTCCGCTGATTATCGCCGGTCAGCATCAGCGTAACAATTCCTGCATCTCTTAGCGCTTTAAGCCCCTCAAGTGCATCTGCGCGCGGTTCATCACGAATTGCCAATAATCCCGCAATCTCTCCGTCCACAAGCAAAACCGACACGGTTTTCCCCTCATCGTTGAGAAGCTCGATCTTGGATATTTGATCTAAACTCAACGGGGCCACTTTTTGCGCCGCCGATGGGGAATATAAATAGACAGTCTGGTCGGCCACACTCCCTGAAACGCCTTTCCCTGCAATGGCTTTGGAATCCGACGCGATTGGAATATTCACTTGTGCAGCTTTTGCCCGCGCGACAATGGCAAGTGCCAGAGGATGGGAGGAACCTGTTTCTATGGCAGCAGCAAGCGACAGGATATCCGGCTCTGTACGCCCCAATGCGATTACATCTGTAACGACCGGCTTGCCTTCCGTGATTGTTCCGGTCTTGTCCAAGGCAACATGCGTGACAGATCGTAAATTCTCTAGTACCGCGCCGCCTTTCATGAGAAGGCCGCGCCGCGCGCCCGCCGCCAGTCCGGCGGCAATAGCGGCAGGCGTGGATATAACAAGGGCGCAGGGACAACCTATCAGAAGAATTGCCAGCCCTTTATAAATCCATTCATACCATGATTCCCCCATGAACAGGGGCGGAATAACCGCCACCGAAAAACCGAGCAGCAACACAGCGGGCGTATAATAGCGCGAAAACCGAGTAATAAATCGTTCCGTGGGCGACTTGCTTTCCTGCGCTTCCTCGACAAGCTTGATAATCCGGGCGATCGTATTGTCGCTGGCCGACGCCGTGACCCGAATACGCAGAACACCGTCGCCGTTGATTGTTCCCGCGAAAACCACGTCGCCCGTTTTCTTTTTCTTTGGCACGCTTTCACCCGTGACGGGAGCTTCATCTATTGCGCTTTCGCCCTCGATAATCTCACCGTCTGCCGCAACCCGATCACCGGGCCGCACCAGAATAACGGAACCGATAGATAAAGTTTCGGCCAGAACCTCGCTTGTTGTTCCGTCTTGTTCCAAAAAAGCCGTTTTAGGAATAAGCGCCGCAAGGGCCTGAATGCTGGCGTTCGCCTTACGCGTGGCTATACCTTCCAGCAATTCGCCAATCAGGAACAGCAATACGACCATTGCAGCTTCCTGCGTGGCACCGATAAAGAACGCCCCGGTTGCCGCAATCGTCATAAGCATTTCAATGGTGAAGGGATTTCCTTGTCTGGCCCCGTCATAAGCGCGGCGCATGATAGGAACTAGTCCCACAGCAAGAGCGACCAGAAACGCGATATCTTCTAAAGAAGGAATTAGAAAGCCAATAATATAGGCAAGTCCCAGCGCCGTGCCGCACAATACCGTCATTCGCATCTGAGGATTCCCCAACCAGCTTTTTTCCTGCGACTTTATGCTCTTCCCGCTGCTGCAACAGGATGACACTTTAGAATTCTGGTGGTGTTCGCTCATATCTTACTTTCTATAGTCTGATTACGGGAGAGCGCAGTTTTCAATCCGCGCTCTCTCTGTCATTTAATCAGGGCGTTGTCCCGGTTATGGCTGATAAAGTGATTTCACCAAATCCTTTTGTGAAACCAAAAGAGAAAGGGACTCGGATGCCCCCGCTTTGTCGTTATCTTCTGCCGCATGGTGAAAACGATCAACCGTCTTTGTAAGCTGCCCAAGGGCCTGTCCCAGTCTTTCATTTCCTTTATCGGCAAAACCATGGAGGGCCTCAATGGCAGCCTCAAGCTTTTCACCGGATTCATGCAAAACATTCGCATCATCCGTTTCGATAGCCTTTTGAGCCGCAATAATGGTTTCATTCATTAAATTCCAGGCTGCTTCCGTGCTGTCCGGCCTGGCGACCGAAAAATGAGGTTTTCCGTCATCATGACCATGTCCGTCGCTATGCGCCCCGGAAGATTCATGAGCATGTGCCTTATCGTCGGTATGGCCATGCCCATCTTCTGCGTATGCCGGAAATGATAAAGCCAGAACGGATAGTGTCGTTAAAAGCAGTCTTCGTTTCATTCTATTCACTCCTGTCAGGGTTAAAAAATTCGCTTCTATAATTAATCTTCTTTAAGCTTGCGAACATATGAACTGGGTAGTTTTTCTCCATCCAGGCGGTATTCTTTCTTGGAAATCACGCCATCACCATCACGATCAAAATTCGTTTGGTGTTTTTCCATGTAGGCCTGATATTCTTCCTGGGATATTTTTCCATCATTGTTTTTGTCCGCATTGTTATAACGATTCTTAATTCTGTTTGTCTGGCTCCTGCTTAATGCTTCACCATAAGCGCCGCCCGTTTCAGATTTAAATTTATCCAATGAAGCCGCCCGTTCCTGTTCGGAAATAACACCATCTTTATTAATATCCGCCGCGTCAAACTTCGTTGCCACGCTTTCCCGAAGTTCTTCAGCTTGCAGGACACCATCTTTGTTTTTATCAAATTTTTTCATATCTTCGACGCGCCGATCATACTTCTTTTGTAAGTATTCAGGCACTTCTTTCTTGTCATCTGCCATGGCGATGGATGGTATAGACAAGAGTGAAACCACCAGAAGCGTTCCTAAAGTCTTGGTCATCGTTTTTCTCCTTGTTAATGGGTTATGCTTTCTAAAAACTCTTCATCCGCAACAGCCTGATCTTTCTTTGAGAAAAGTTTGTAAAGCGCAGGCAGGACAATCAAAGTCAGTAACGTGGCCGTGACAAGGCCGCCAATGACGACGGTTGCCAGCGGTTTTTGTACTTCGGCCCCGGTACCGGTTGCCAAAGCCATAGGCACGAAACCAAGCGAAGCCACAAGCGCGGTCATAAGAACGGGCCGAAGGCGCGTTAAGGCCCCCTGCACAATCGCCTCGCTGGTCGCTATACCTTTTGCGACAAGGTGATTGATATAACTAATCATCACCAGGCCATTCAGCACAGCAATACCAGACAGGGCGATAAAACCTACTGCTGCCGGAATTGAAAACGGCATATCGCGCAAAAATAAGGTCAGAATGCCGCCCGATATCGCCAACGGAACGCCGCTAAAGACGAGCAACGCTTGTTTGGTCGACCCAAGGGCCGTAAACAGCATCATGAAAATCAGGAAAAAACACGCGGGGACGACGATCATCAAGCGGGCACGCGCCGCCTCAAGATTTTCAAACTGTCCGCCCCAGTCCAGCCAATAGCCTGAAGGAATTTTAACCTGTTCATTCAGCACATCCTGTGCCTCTGCCACAAAAGAGCCTATATCCCGGCCCCGGACGTTGGCCTGTACGACCACGCGCCGTTTGCCGTTTTCGCGGCTAATCTGGTTCGGCCCTTCGGAAAGGCGGAAACTGACCAATTCCTTCAAAGGCACGAACGCGCCGCGCCCACCGTTTTCATGCGGTACGGGAACGGGCAGGTTTTCAAGCGCAGGGATATCCTGCCTGATTTCTTCTGGCAAACGCACCACGATAGGGAAACGCCTGTCGCCTTCAAAAATGAGGCCCGCCTCCTGTCCGCCTATCGCCACCGCAACCAGATCAAGAATATCTCCGATATTAAGGCCATAACGGGCGATCGCTCCTTTATTCAGGTCGATATCCAGCATGGGCAAGCCTGTTACCTGTTCGACTTTCACGTCCGCTGCGCCATTAACCCTACGCAAGGCAGAGGCGATTTTATTTGCTGTTGCGCTCATGACGTCAAAATCATCGCCATAAACCTTGATCGCCACGTCGCTGCGGACGCCCGCGATCAGTTCGTTAAAGCGCATTTGAATAGGTTGGGTATATTCATAGTTATTACCCGGCACCTGTTCGACGGCCTTGGCGAGCTTTTCAATGAATTCAGGCTTGGTCATGGATTTATCCGGCCATTCATCTTTAGGTTTCAGAATAATGAATGTATCCGATACGTTCGGCGGCATAGGGTCGGCGGCCATTTCAGCCGTGCCGGTTTTGGCATAGACAAACGCCACTTCCGGCAAAACGCTGATTGCTTTTTCGACTTGCAGCTGCATAGCCGTGGATTCGGATATACCGGTGCTGGGGATACGCATAGCGTGCATGGCGATATCTTTTTCATCGAGCGTCGGGATAAATTCCTGTCCTAGTCGCGTTCCCACCAGCATTGAAAACACAAAAAACGCAAGCGCGGCGAGAATAACCGTTTTTGGTCTTTTTAGGCTCCAATTCAGCATAGGCGCATAAGCGGATTTCGCTTTCGCAATGATACGGTTTTCCTTTTCCTCGACCTTGCCACGGATAAATATGGCGATCATGGCCGGAATGAAGGTGATGGACAGAATGAAGGCGGCGACCAGCGCGATAATGACCGTCATAGCCATCGGCTCAAACATTTTGCCCTCAACGCCCGAGAAGGTCAGCAACGGCAAATAAACCGTGATGATAATAGCCTGTCCGAAAACGGCGGGCTGAATCATCTGGCGACTGGCCTCCATCACTTCTTCCATGCGCTCCGACAGGGTTAGAAGACGTCCCTCATGGTGTTGCCGTTCGGACAGACGGCGCAAGCAGTTTTCAGTCACGATCACCGCGCCGTCCACAATCAGGCCAAAATCCAGAGCGCCAAGGCTCATAAGGTTCGCACTGATACCCATTTTCAACATGCCGGTGGCGGTCATCATCATGGCGATAGGAATAACAAGCGCCGTAATCAGGGCTGCGCGGAAATTTCCAAGCAGCAAAAACAGAACGACAACGACCAGCAATGCGCCTTCACCAAGGTTTTTTTGTACCGTGTGAATCGTTGCATCTACCAGCTTGGTGCGGTTCAGGACTGTTTTTGCTTTGACACCCTCGGGAAGAGTTCTATTGATTTCCGCAAGTTTTGCGTCAACAGCCTTGGAAACAATCCGGCTGTTTTCACCTTTCAGCATCATGGCCGTCCCTACGACGACCTCATGCCCGTTTTCGCTGGCGCTTCCTGTCCGTAATTCCTTGCCAAGCGCAACATTTGCCACATCTTTCACATATAAAGGAATCCCGCCGCGGGTTGATAAAACGACATTGCCGATTTGTTCAATCGTTTCCAGCCGCCCGTCTGCGCGCACAACATAAGATTCTCCCTTTTGTTCAAGAAATCCCGCGCCGGTGCTGGCGTTATTTCGTTCAAGCGCCTCGATCACATCGGAAAAAGACAGACCAAGCGCGGCTAGTTTTTGTGGGTCTGGCTGCACATGATATTGCTGCGCGTACCCGCCAATGGCGTCCACTTCCGCAACCCCCGGAACGGTTTTAAGCTGTGGACGGATAATCCAGTCCTGCACCGTTCGCAGATACATGGCTTTTTCAAATTCATTTTGCAGCACCCGGCCTTCGGGCGTGGTATAAGGCGCGTTCGGGTCTTCATATTCGACCGTCCACATATAGATCTCGCCAAGACCGGTTGAAATCGCGCCCATGCGCGGCTCCGCGCCTTCCGGCAAGGACTCTTTAGCCTGCGCCAGACGTTCATTGACCTGCGCGCGCGCAAAATAAAGATCGACGTTATCCTTGAAAATCACCGTGACCTGCGCAAATCCGTTACGAGATATCGACCGCGTATAGACTAGGCCGGGAATGCCAGCCATTGCCGTTTCGATAGGATAAGTGACTTGCTGCTCTATCTCGAACGGGGACAAAGACGGCACTTCAATATTGATTGCCACCTGATTGTTTGTGATATCCGGCACGGCGTCGATAGGAAGCTTGCTCAGGGAATACATACCATAAGCGGCCAGAACGGCGGTCATCATGACGATTAACAGCCGGTGAGCGATAGAAAATTTAAGGATACGTTCAATCATAATAATTACCAGCTTTCTTAGTGGGCGTGTTCAGCTTCGGATTTTCCAAGCTCGGCCTTGAGTGTGAAGGTATTGGACACGGCAACGGGTTCGCCAAATGTAACGCCGGAGATAATCTCCACATGGCGACTATCTTCCCGGCCGATCGTTATGTCGCGCTTTTCAAAGCCGCTGCCCGTTCGTACAAAGACGGCAGGCTTGCCTTCAATGGTTTGCACCGCCTCTTTCGGAATAATCAAATCTGTTTCCTGGGCGGAGGTCACAATCGCGGCATTTGCAAATTCACCTGGCCGCCACGCGCCGTCTGCATTGTCCAGTGCAATAATGGCTTTGGCAGAGCGCGTTTCAGAGTCAATGGCAGGGCTGACGAAAATCAATTTTCCTTCAGCCTTGCCACCACTTCCCGTTATCACGGCCCCTTGTCCTTCCTTAACGAAAGCCAGATCGCCCGGCGCAATGGCCGTTTCTACCCAGACCGTGCTTAAATCCGCAACCGTATAGGCGGAATGCGTGGAATCCACATATTCCCCTAACGTTAATTCACGCGCAATCACGCGCCCCGGCAGGGGGGAGCGCAATTCATGAAACCGCAATCTGTCGGCATTGGTGCTTTCATAGGCTTTAAGCGTATCGGAATCATGACCTAAGGCCTGTAACTTCTGGCGGGTCAGATCAAGGCGGATTTTGGCCTCTTGATGCGTGTTTTTTGCGCTTAAGTAATCCTGTTCCGCCGTGATTTTCTTATCCCACAATCCTTTTTCACGGTTGAAATTCGTGCGGGCGAGTTCTTCGGCACGTTTTGCGGCCAGATAATCCGCAAAAGATTCTGCCATTTCCCGGCTTTCAATCAGGGCCAGTATTTCGCCCTGCTCGACCGTATCGCCTAAATTCTTTCTGGCTTCTGTAACAGTGCCGCTAACTTTAGGAACAATCTGCGCCATGCGGTCGGCAGACGCGACGATCCTGCCCGGTACTGAAACCTCGCGCGCCAGCTTGCCAGGGCCGACAACCGCTACCTTGATACCCGCAGCCGCGATTTGTGCCGCGCTTAAAGCAACCTGTCCCTCTTCCGCATGGCTGCCTTCGCCGCCGTGACCGTGTTCCTCTTCATGGGCGTGACCGTGCTTTTCTTCGCCTTTATCATGGCTTTCCTCACCTTCCTCATGGGCATGTGCGTCGCCATGTTCCTCAGCTGCATAACTCGGTGGCGTGAATTCATTATAGGCAAGCCCACCGAGCAATGCGGCAATCGCCACCGACGCAATCAGAAATGTTTTTAACTTTGTTTTCTTCATGGTTTTATTCCTTGTTAGACGTGTTTTCATGCGCGTGAATTGCGGTCATACGTTCGATCGTGGCGCGCTGGCGGTAATAATCGAAAATGGCTTCGTTATATTGCCTGCGGGCATCAAACAAAGTGCGCTGCGCGTCCAGGACCTCCAGATAGCCAAATTTTCCCGCGTCATAACCCTGCCGGGAAAATGAAAAAGCTTCCTCGGCTCCCGGCAGTACGGAATCATTCAGGGTGCTTGCTTCGCGGTATGCGCTCACAAAATTCTCATAAGCTTCCGTTAGAGACGCTTCTAATGATAATTCTCCACCGCGCTGTTCCAGTTTTGCGGCGTTCAATTCATGCCCGGCGCGCTGTATGCCCGCGCGATTGATATTGAAGACCGGAAGCGGAAATGAAACGCCTGCCACGAAAGCTTGGCGATCATCTTCGCGGAATTGTCTTACGCCAAAGCCCACTGTCGGGTCGGGGAAAGCACTGGCTTTTTCCAAGGAAAGCATGGATTGCGCTTGTGTAACATCGGCCTCAAAGCTTTTAACGTCCGGGGTTCTGGCAAGCTGCTCCCTATAATATAAGAATGGCTCCGGCTCTGTGGGCGCGGGAAGGGTTTGTGCGTCAACGGTAAAATCGCCTAAATTACCGCCCATTAAAATTTCCAGCGCCTTCTTTTTTGTGTTCACGGAACGGCGCGCGCGTTCAAGCGCAATATCGCTTGAAGAAAGCTCAATCTCCGCCTTGTTCCTTTGAATAGGCGGCTCTTTTCCGGCATCCACTCTGGCGGCGACGCTGTTCCGCACTTCCGCCGCAAGGTTGCGTTCTTCCGCGATCACGGCAAGGTCACGCTGCGCGGCGACCAATTCCGCATAGGCGATTGTGACGTCCCGTATCAGGTCAAGCCGCGCGCCGTCGCTGGCATAATGAATCTTTGTTTTTTCTGCTTCGGCCACCCGGATACGATTGCCGCGCTTCCCCGGCAATTCGACAAGTTGCGAAACACCATAGGTGATTTCTGCAACGTCCACTCCATCATAAGGACCGTCACCGTAAATATTTTCAGCTTCAACAGATATTTCCGGGTTTGGCAACGCGCCCGCCTGTGACCGGCTGGCATTAGCGGCGTCGGCACGGCTTGCTGATGCGCCTAGCACGGGCGAATGTTCCAAGGCCCACGCTATAGCCTGATCGAGAACAAGCGTTGCGGGCACATCAACCGTTTGTGCGAAAGTGGGGGAAGATATTAAAAAGGTAGTCGCCAGAAGCCCCGCCAGAAGCAGGCGTTTTGCAGAAACGATCATTTTGAAGTTCCTTGTCGTGATTAAATTGCATCAATCGCAATGCCGCCTTTGCAGGGCGGCGTGAAGGGGCGGGCCTAATCAGGCCGGAATCCCTTTAATCAGACGAGAGCTTTTGGGGGGCGTAAAAGAGAAAAATGGTAATCGCCAATAGGGCGATCTTTCAATATAGGGAAAACTTTTCTGGCTTCCAGATGAAACTTTAGAGAGTAACTTGATGCATTGAATGCATGACTAGTGCAGCAATGGGCACAATCGAGGCATTTTGATTTTTCTGCCTTATCGTGACTGGCCTTCTCTTTCTGATCTTGGTGATGATCAGAGCACCCCTCATGGTTTGTATCTGCTAGTTGGGAAAGGATTGCAGAATCGCATGAGTCCTTTGAAAATGCATAGGCAGCAGCTGGAAAGCCGCTGAATCCAATAGCAAAAACAAGGATCATGAGTAAGATGCGCATATGTAAAGATATAGCATCGCTATAGTTAGTTAACAATAGGCTTTTACACAGAAATACATATTCACCAAGGCTAACAATGCGTTTGCTCCCTACTCCTGATCCCGCACCTGTATCTTTGTCCGTTTCTTTTGCCGCAGAGTGAGTAATTGCTTTACAGCGCGACTGAACAAGGCCGGGGGCAGGAAGCCGTAATCATACCGCCCCTGCGCACCCGGTACAGGGCGCAAATCAAACCCCGGCCATGCAAAGACGTTCAGATCGTTCAGCACGATCCATGACCGCTCCATATCCAGCCCCAAATGGTTTTTTACGCGCGGGGGGATTTCAAGGGCCGTTTCCGGGTCTTGGGGCGGTGTATGCGTGACGGGTGCCACGGTCACGGTCTTGATGCCGTCCTGATCCTGTATGGAAAGAATGATGACGCAGGGGCGGTTTTTGACCCCTTCCTCCTGCCCGGCTTCGGCCTCATGCCGCCAGAGATAGGCATAGGAAATGACAAGGCCGACTTCCGGCTCCGGTAAAGGCATCCCGTCTAGCCTTTATCGTCAAGAAGATCATTCAGGTGATCGTGGCGAGAATCCATCTTGACGGTTTTGAGGGCTGCAACCAGGTTGTCCGGCAGTTCAGCAACATCATAGGCTTTGACGGCGCGGGCTTTCAGGCGGGTATATTCGGCATATTCATGTTCCGATACAAAATACCCGCTGGTGCGCCCGTGGCTGGTAATGGCAACGGTTTCACGTTGCGCCAGTTCTTTATACCGCCCGAAATTCTTAGCAAATTCTGTGGCTGGAATCTCGATCATGGCAACCTCCTATATTCCGCATATTCTTCATATTACGGGATTTCCGTATATTTGTCAAAGTCTAGAATAAGCACTGGAAAACATAGCCAAAACCCCATCCCCTGCCTTGAGTAAAGCACCAGAATCAGCCTAAAAGGAGGGGATCAGACCTCGGCAACCCCATAGCCGGAAGAACATGGCAAACGGCCCCCTTGAGGGCGTTTTCTGATTCTTAAGAGATTTCATCCAGAATAGAAGAAGGGCTTAAGAGCGCACTTACGCAAACTGCGTTTGCAGTGCTTAAGGGTGCGGCCCTGCCGGGCCTTGGATGCGGCTGCGCCGCATCGTTGTCGAATCGCCCGGCTGTTTGGGGCCGGGCGATTCGACAACACAATGAACAACGATAAATCGCCCATGGGGAAAGAAAGGTTTCGGGGAAACCTTGGCGATTTATCATTGTTCATTGCGGGTGTTCTCACGGTCAGACGGCCACTCTGCCGTGGCCGCCGCCGCATACCGCGCCGGAGCCGTTATCCACGATGAACGCGCCGGACATACCCACCGTTATCAAAACCGCAAAGGCGTTGTTTCTTCCTTCATCGTCGCCCCGGCTGGTGCCCCTGAAACCACCTACACCCGCGCCCTGTTGTGGAACGCGGCTGAACGGGCTGAAACCCGTAAGAATTCCCGCGTGGCGCGGGAGGTTATTCTGGCCTTGCCGCATGAACTGCCAGCCCCGGCCCGCGAAGCCCTTGTCCGCGATATGGCCGGGTGGCTGGTCGAACGCTACCGCGTGGCCGTGGATGGTGCCTTGCATTCCCCTGTCCCCGGTGACGATCACGACCCCCGCAATCATCACGCCCATCTTCTATTCACCACCCGCGAAATCACAAAAGACGGGCTTGGCGCTAAAACCCGCGTCCTGGACGATAAGGAGAAAGGCCCGCATGAGATTGAGCTGATCCGCAAGGTTTGGGAAACCCTCGCCAATGACGCGCTGCAAAGAGCGGGTTTTGAAGACATCCAGATCGACCGCCGGACGCTGGAAGACCAGGGCATCGACCGTATCCCGCAAATCCATATCGGGCCGGAAGGTAAAGCCGCCGATAAGAACCGCAAAGAGGATGATACGGACGATGACGGCGACGATGAGGAGGAAGGAAAACAAGGCAGCCAGTCATCCGGGTCCGGTGACAAATCCCCTGCACCAGCCCCGGCCAAGGAGCAGGAAAAAGAAACCGGGAAAGATACGGGCAAAGACACTGAAAAAGACAGCCGGGTTGATTATCAGGCTATCGACCAGAACCGCAGCCGGGCTGAACTGGTCGAGGAAATCAAGCGGCTGAACGCGGAACGCACCCAATGGCCGGATATTCCGCTGGTAGAGCAGATTCAGACTATCGAGAAAGAAATGACCCGGCTGGATAAGCGGGTGCATCATTTTGAAAATCTCTACACGAAAACGAGTCTGCCATCCGCGATCAAGAAAGCGATTACCGAGATTATAAGATTTTCAAAAGAGCTTTTATTCACCCGCATCCTGAATCGCAGTGCCCTGAAACTATCAAATCAAGAATATCAAACCCGGATAGTCCGGCAAAATTTCCGCTATGGCCGGTCTTATCGTGTTGGCATTCACGATCAAATCCAGACCATGCGGACCCGCTTGCATGTTTTGGAGAACATGCAAGCCAGCTATATAAAATACAAAACCTTTGTCGTTTCGATTGAAAAAGCGATAGCGAAAAGTCCGACAATTCAATTTGCAGAGAAGCCGCAAGCAAAAGCCGTTACCACGCAGGAATCCAAAATCAAGATAACCCTTAAAGCGGCTTTATTGCGTGAAGGAATACCGGAACAATTCAAGCCGACAGAAGGCAAAGAGATACCCAGCATTACAAAGGTCTTTAACGCCCAAAACCCTGTTGTACAAGCACAAGAAATCAAACAGACGATCACCCATGATGCAAAAGGACACATAGCAAACCAGCCATTCCATGCCCCGCCGCAAAACCGGGAACGGAAAGACTGGTTTATTCCTGCTAATGAAAAAATGCGGTCATTCGGCCAGCATATCGACCACGAATTAAGTATGCGCGGGCATCGCGTAGAAATGCCCGATAACAGCAGTAATAATGACTCAAGCTTGCAGGGTGCGTTCCAATCAGGCGCAACGTCCGGCAAGCAAACCACTTATGAAACGGTGAAAGAGAAGGTCAAAACAGAAGCGCAGGACAAGCGCGAAGATATACCGCCACAATACAAACAAGAACCTTACGAACCTGAAACACCCCAAGAATCGAAAATGTCTGGGGCTTTCAGCAGAGCCAGCGCAAATGACGTGCCCAAGCAACGGCATTCCTCTGACCCCAGCTATGACCTATAAACGTATGCGGTCCGAGGTAAGTCCTTATCAAGCGCAACTTTGAGAGTTTTTAAACACCTTAATAGGTTAATTTTACACAGTTTCTTACACATAATCGCAAAATTTTAAAAATAGTCGTTATATATCAGTCGACTATAGTTATACATAATAAACTTGAAATGCTGAAATGACATGGTTCCTCCTTTAAGTCTGAGTTTTCAGCCTATTCGGGAGGTTTTTCGGTGTGGGGGTATGAAAATAGAACGAACCAACACCGGAAATTCCTTCCCGATGCGGTCCGACATCACGGCAAACCTGACATATTATGGTCTGCCGCCAGAGGGGCCCGGCCCGCTTACTCTTCCATATTTAATCCCGGAATGTGGCATTTCAAGGGCCAACCAAAACACCCGAAACGCTGCAGCCGCCAACTAACATATTGAAAACAATAAACAATAAAAACCAGGCGTAAGCCCAGAAAAGCAAAAAACCCGCACAAGGCGGGCTTTTTTGGCTTCATCCATCTGCGGGAGAGGGCCCGCAATGAAATGGTGGAGGGGACAGGATTTGAACCTGTGTACTCGTAAGAGGCCAGATTTACAGTCTGGTGCCATTAACCACTCGGCCACCCCTCCATGCCCTTGAACAGGCCCGGTGAAGAAAAAGGTTTTTGCATTTTCTGTCAAGACATGATTTATGAGGCCACCCGTAAAATACAGAGAAAAAGCGAAAAAACCCATGGCACCCAGACAAAATCCCCCCGGTCGCGGCCCACGCGCAGGCAAAGGACCCACAGATCGATCCACAGGACGATCCACAGGCGGACGCTCTGGTGGCCGTGACGGTGGTCGCGATGGCTTCAAACCCCGCCGCGAAGGTAGTTTCGATAAGCCGCGCCGCGAGGGTGGATTTGACCGTCCCCGCGATGATCGCCCGCGTTCCGACCGCCCGTATGGTGATCGCCCCCGCCGCGAAGGCGGTTTTGACAAACCACGTCGTGAGGGTGGCTTTGACAAGCCCCGCCGTGAAGGTGGCTTCGACCGCCCGCGTTCCGACCGTCCTTACGGTGATCGCCCGCAACGCGAAGGTGGTTTTGACAGACCGCGCCGCGAGGGGGGATTTGATCGTCCGCGCTCTGATCGCCCGTATGGTGATCGCCCCCGTCGTGAAGGCGGCTTTGACAAGCCTCGTCGCGAAGGCGGCTTCGATAAACCACGTCGTGAAGGTGGCTTCGACCGTCCCCGTGAAGATCGTCCGTATGGTGATCGTCCGCGCCGTGAGGGTGGGTTTGATCGCCCCCGCCGCGAAAGCGGTTTTGATAAACCGCGTCGTGAAGGCGGATTCGACCACCCGCAACGCGATGGTGGTTTTGACCGCAAACCGCGCCGTGATGACCGCCATGAAGGCCGCGCCCCGTTCAAAGGCCGTGGTGAAGACGTAGAAACCACGGACACAGCCGTCGAACAGCCGAAGCGCGACCAAATGCGCCTGAAGGCTGGCGGGCGCCCGAGCCACCGCCCGAACCTGTACGGCATGCACGCCGTACGCGCCGCATGGTTGAACCCGAACCGCAACATCCACGCTTTGTATTTGAGCGAAGCCGCGATGGAAACATTCGCCCCGGTTCTGGAAGAAGCGGCGAAAGCCGGCCTGAACCGTCCGGAACCGCTGGCGGTTAGCAAGGACGACATGGATCGCCTGTTCCCGCCGGGTGCCGTGCACCAGGGTATTGCCTTGGCTTGCGGCCAATTGGAAGATGTATCGGTCGAAGACCTGATCATCAGCGGCAATGCAAAAGAGCGCAGTGTGATTGTCATGCTGGATCAAGTGACCGACCCGCATAACGTTGGCGCGATTTTGCGTTCGGCGTCGGCGTTCGGCGCAACCGGTGTCGTGATGCAGAAAATGCACGCGCCGGAATTGATCGGCGTTCTGGCCAAAACCGCATGCGGTGCCGTGGACCATTTGGACGTGGCCTATGAAACCAACCTGTCCCGGACGCTGGAAAAGCTGAAGGAAGACGGATACGTAACCATTGGCATGGACGAGCGTGGCGAAAAAACCATCGCCGAACTGGACCGTCCGGAGAAATGCGTCATCGTTCTGGGCGCCGAAGGCCCGGGCATGCGCCGTCTGGTGCGTGAAAATTGTGACGTGCTGGTCCGCCTGCCGACACACGAACCGATTGCCAGCCTGAACGTATCCAACGCGGCGGCTGTGGCCCTGTATGCCATGCTGGCCTAAGACCCGCTTAAAAAATCGAACTTTAAAAACCCTTCCGGCCCGCCGGGAGGGTTTTTTACATACAGATAAAACGCCCCCCTTGAACCCCGGCGGTGATGGCCTAGGTTGAAAGCGGTCCATACGCAACAAGGGGAAACATTATGTCCTATACACTTTACTACAAACCGGGTGCCTGCTCGATGGCGATGCACGTGATCCTGAACGAACTGAACGTCCCGTTTGAGGCCGTGAAGCAGGATGATTTGAAAGCACCCGATTTCCTGAAACTCAACCCGCGTGGTCAAGTTCCTTTGTTGCTCGTGGACGGTGAATCGGTGAAAGAAGGCGCAGCCATCATCACCTATCTGCTCGACACCCATGCCAATGACCTGATGCCAACATCCGGCATTGCCCGGGCCAAGGCGCTGGAATGGCTGATGTGGTGCAATGCCTCCCTGCACCCGGCGTGCACGCGGATGTTCTGGCTGAACAAACAAACGCTGGATGAGGCGACAAAGGCCCAGCTGGTCCCCTTGTTCCTTGCTGGTATCCAAACCCTGTGGGATGAGGCGGACGCCCGCCTGGCCACCACGAAATATCTGGCCGGTGATAAAGTCACCGCGGCCGACATTTTGTTGTCCGTCATTGCCAACTGGGGCCTGCCGGTCACGCTGGGCGCGAATGTGAAGCGCGTTTTGAAAGACGTGAGCAGCCGCCCGGCCTATCAAAAAACACTGGCCGCCGAACAGATTGAATACAAGGCCGCCGCATAAGATCGGTCCCACCATTTAAAAAGCCGCCCTTCACCGGGCGGCTTTTTCATGCGCACCTGCAACACGGGTGACAATTGCCCTTTGCGCCATGCTCACGTACCCTTTTGTCCAACAGAACCCGTCACCCCGGCAAAAGCCGGAATGACGCGCAGGAATGAACGAAGGGAAACACCATGGGCGAATTATGGACCACGCTGAAAAGCGACCGCATGTTGACGCTGGCGATTTTTGTCGCGGCGCTCGGATATTTTGTCGATGTGTATGATCTGGTTCTGTTCAGCGTGTTGCGCGTCGCCAGCCTGAAGGACCTTGGCCTGTCCGGGGACTCCCTGACCGACAGCGGCGCGCTTCTGCTCAACATGCAATTGATCGGGTTTTTGATTGGCGGGTTGATCTGGGGTGTGATGGGTGACCGCGTCGGCCGGAAACAGGTTTTGTTCGGGTCCATCCTGCTTTATTCGCTGGCCAACATTGCCAATGCTTTTGTCACCGATATTCCGCAATATGCGCTGTGCCGCCTGCTGGCCGGGATTGGTTTGGCCGGGGAAATCGGCGCGGGCATTACGTTGGTCAGTGAAATGATGCCGCGTCATTTGCGCGGATACGGCACCACCATCGTCGCTACGGTCGGCGTGATGGGCGGCGTGGCCGCCGGGTTCACCGGACATATGTTGCCGTGGGAAACCGCCTATATCGTTGGTGGGGTGATGGGGCTGGCGCTGCTGCTGCTGCGCGTATCGTTGTCTGATTCCAAAATGTTCAAAACTGTCCGCGATGATGACACGATCAAGCGCGGGGATTTGAAAATGCTCCTCACCTCCGCCAGCCGGATGAAGCGTTATATCGCCTGTATTCTGGTTGGCACGCCACCATGGTTCGTGGTAGCGGTGTTGATTACGTTCGCCCCGGAAATTGGCGCGGCGATGAATGTAACCGGGCCGCTGTCTGTCGCAACCGCGTTGCCGCTGTGTTATCTGGGTTTAACCGTCGGCGATGGGGTCAGTGGGATTTTGAGCCAACGTCTGCACAGCCGGAAAAAAGTGATCGGTCTGTTCATGGGGCTGGGCACGATCCTGACCATCATCTTCCTGAATTTGAACGGCATCAGCCCGACCACCTACTACGCCTTCTGTTTCGCCATCGGGTTTTCGATGGGGTTCTGGGTGTTGATGCTGACCTCTGCCGCTGAACAATTCGGCACCAATCTGCGCGCCACCGTGGCGACATCGGTGCCCAATTTCGTGCGCGGCACAGGGGCGTTGGTCATCTCCGCGTTCGTCATGCTGAAACCCGATCTGGGCGTGGTCAGTGCGGCCATGATTGTGGGCCTCGCCACCTACGCCATCGCCGCCGCCGCATTGTGGGGCATGCGGGAGACCTGCAACGTCGATCTGGATTTTATCGAGGACAGCGTGCCCGCAAAAACGGCGTAAATCCGGTCCGCACCAACCAACGCCCCACCCTGTCATCACATTATGTAAATATTTGAAATTGCAGTTTAACTTCGCTTTAACGCCTACGTTGTATAAAATAACCATGCGTACGATTTTTTAAGGGCTGGGGCTGTCCACCCCGGCCCTTCTCTTTTTCTTCTCTCCTGCTTCCAATCGCCTTTTTCAAGACCGGGGATTTTATTTCATGCGTGGTTTCAAAATAGCTTGCCTGAGCGCCGCCCTCTGCGCGCTGATCACCAGCGGCGCAGCCCACGCCAAGGACCCGGCCGAACATCTGTACAAACCCGATCCCGCATATCCGCCGCAACCGGCGATGTTCGTTCTGCGCGATCAGGATTCAACGATTTATATGTTTGGGTCCGCCCATAAAATTGAAAAGCACATGAAATGGCGTACACCGCTGTTTAACGAAGCGCTGGCGAAATCAGATACGCTGTGGCTGGAATCCACCTACACCAACATGCTTGATCCGTCTTTGCGCCGGGAACAGGCTCTAAGCTCGTTTGACACAGGCACCAGCCTGTCCCGCCGCCTGACCCCGGAACAACGGGAAAAAATGGAAAAATTGATGGCCGAGAGCGGCCTGCAATGGACCGATCTGGACCGCATGAAACCCTGGCTGGCCGCCGATGCCTTAAGCGCGGAATTTTATGGCGCGAAAATGCAGAACAACCACAAGGAAACAGACAAAACCCAGAAATACAAACGCCGTAAAATTACGGGTGGCGTTGAATATATTCTGGAGACCAGTGCCCTTGGCATCCCGCGCAAGGCCATCGAACCAATCCGCGACCATTATTTGCTGTTTTCCAACCTGCCCGATGCGGACCAGATGGATTACCTGACCTATACCGTTGACCGCCTGCTGGAAGAAACAGCGGAAAAAAGCGACCATAAAATCGACTCTCTGCAAAAAGCGTGGCTGAACGGCGATTTACCAACACAGGATGAACTGGCCAATGGCGACATGCGCCGGAAAATGCCTGGACTGTACAGCGCCATGATGCCGGAACGGAATATACGCATCACGGATGCGATTATCCGCGAACTGAACGGATCAGGGGATGATTTCATCGTTATCGGCTCCGCCCATTTCGCCGGACCGGACAGCGTTTTGCGCATGTTGATCGAACGTGGCTATACACCGGAACGCGTATACGACACCAATGAACCGGAAACATCGTTCAGCAATAAATCTTTCTATCCTCCACTGTATGGTGAAGGAAAAATCATGCCCAAAGCGGTCACGATGAGCCTGCTACCCTCCAAGACTAATCGCGTGGACGAGGTGGTGGTGCGATTAACCACGCCGGTGGCTTATCATTTCTGCGGTCGTGTATCACCGATGCTGCACATGATTATTCCGGAACAGGATTCCATGACCATTTACACCGGCCCGTATTACATCACCCAATATCCGAAGGAAAAACAGGATGATTGCGGCAGCCCGACCAAAACATCCACGCTGGATATTCCGCTGGCGCTGGACCAGCTGGTTGGCGACAAACCCCGCATTCTGCAATTCTGGGCCGCGGGGCGGATGGATTCGTTCAAGGTCTCGCTGGTCGACAACACCCTGACCTTTGAACCGATGGGTCCCAATTTGTATTTCAAACCCGTGACCAAGCATCAATTGACGCTGGATCTGGCCAGTTTGGGACAATAACCGTCAGCCCTCTGGACTTGATCACAATCCTGCGCCATTGTTCATCCCATGGCACAGGCAAACGCACAAAACGTAACCGATAATAACGAAATCTTTCTGGTGGACGGGTCCGGATATATTTTCCGCGCCTATTACGCCCTGCCCCAGAATTTGACCAACCCGCACGGCGTGCCTGTGGGGGCCGTTTTGGGCTTCGTCAATATGATGACGAAATTGCTGGCCGATATGCATGCGCCGTTTATCGCCGTCATCTTCGATGCCGCGCGCCAGAATTTCCGCTACGACATTTATCCGGAATACAAAGCCAACCGCGATGAAACGCCGGAGGATTTAAAACCGCAATTCGGCTTGATCCGCGAGGCGACCAAAGCGTTCGGCATTCCCGCGTTGGAGATGGAGGGGTTTGAGGCGGACGATCTGATCGCCACCTATACCCGTATGGCCCGCGAACAGGGTAAAACCGTCACCATCGTCAGCAGTGACAAGGATTTGATGCAGCTTCTGACCGATGGTGTGCGCATCTTCGACCCGATGAAGGCGAAATTCATGGGCCCCGAAGACGCGTTTGAAAAATTCGGCGTCACCCCGGACAAAGTTGTCGATGTGCAATCACTGGCGGGCGATCCGTCCGACAACGTGCCCGGCGTGCCTGGCATCGGCATTAAAACCGCCGCGCAATTAATCAACGAATATGGATCGCTGGATGAATTGCTGGCCCGCGCCGGTGATATCAAACAACCCAAGCGCCGCGAGGCCCTGATCGAGAACGCAGAGAAAGCCCGCATTTCACGCCGTCTGGTCCAACTGGACGACCACGCCCCGGTTCCGGTTGCGTTTGAGGATATGCGCGCCCGCGATCTGCACAGCCCAACATTGGTCGCGTTTCTGGCCGAACAGGGGTTTAAATCTGTGATTTCTCGTTTGGGACTGAAGCACGATGCCCCTTCCTCCCCTGATAGCATTCCCGCGAAAGCGGGAATCCAGACCGGCCCATCCATGGATTCCCGCCTTCGCGGGAATGCCACAAAGGGTGACACACCCATCAGCGAAAACGTCTACACCCTAATCAACGACATTAAAACGTTACAAGATTGGGCGGATCAGGCCCGCGCAGCGGGCATGGTTGCGGTTGATACCGAAACCACCAACCTGACCCCGGCGATGGCCGATCTGGTCGGCATATCCATGGCGATTACGCCGGGGCAGGCCGCCTATATCCCCGTGGGGCACAAGGGACAGGTGGATTTGCTGGGTGGGGGTGATACCACCATCCCGCAATTGCCCCTGAAAGATGTCATCGCGGTGCTGAAACCACTGCTGGAAGATGAATCTGTTCTGAAAATCGGCCACAACATTAAATATGATCTGCAGATGTTTGCCGGCATCGGCATCAACGTTACGCCCGTCGATGACACGATGCTGCTGTCCTACGTTCTGGATGGCACCGAACACGGCCATGGGATGGATGAACTGTCCACCCTGATGCTGGGGCATGAAACGATTAAATATAACGATGTCGCCGGAACCGGAAAAAATCAGGTCACGTTCGACCGCGTGGATATTGCCAAGGCACTGGATTACGCGGCGGAAGATGCCGATGTCACGCTGCGCCTGCACCGCATTTTGAAACCACGTCTGGCACAGGAAAAAATGGTCAGCGTGTATGAAGATATCGAACGCGCGATTGTCCCCGTCATTGCCGAGATGGAACGCACGGGGATCAAGGTCGACACCACCGTATTGAAACAGATGAGCCATGAATTCGGCATGAAACTGGCCACGCTGGAAAGCGCAATCCATAAACTGGCCGGTCACGAATTTAACGTGGCGTCGCCGAAACAACTGGGCGTCGTCCTGTTCGACGAAATGGGCTTACAGGGCGGCAGCAAGACCAAAACCGGCGACTGGTCCACCGCCGCCGACGTGTTGGAGGATTTAGCCGCACAAGGGATTGAGATCGTTGAGAAGGTTTTGGAATGGCGCCAGCTGGCCAAACTGAAATCCACATACACCGACGCCTTGCAGAACGACATCAACCCGAAAACGGGCCGCGTGCACACGTCGTTTTCGCTGGCGGGGACCAATACGGGCCGCCTGTCATCATCCGACCCAAATCTGCAAAACATTCCGATCCGCACGGACGAAGGCCGCCGCATTCGTGAAGCCTTCATCGCCGAAGATGGCCACGTGTTACTGTCCGTCGATTATTCCCAAGTGGAATTGCGGCTGGCCGCGGCGCTGGCCGATGTAAAGGCATTGAAACAGGCTTTTATCGACAAGGTCGACATTCACGCCCTGACCGCATCGCAGGTTTTTGGCGTGCCGTTGGATCAAGTGACGCCGGAATTGCGACGCGCGGCCAAGGCCGTCAATTTCGGCATCATCTATGGCATCAGCGGGTGGGGGTTGGCCAAGCAATTGGGGTGCGAACCCGGCGAGGCCAATGAATTCATTCGCAAATATTTGACCCGTTTCCGTGAAATTCAGGATTACATGGAAGCGAAGAAGGACGAGGCCCGCAAAAACGGATTTATCAAAACCGTCTATGGCCGCAAATGCGTGATCAACAATATCAATGCCAAGAACGGCGCATGGCGCGCCTTTGCCGAACGTCAGGCCATTAACGCCCCATTGCAGGGCACCGCCGCCGACATCATGAAACTGGCCATGGCTCGCATGCCCCATGCATTGAAACAGGCCGGATTATCCGCGCGCATGTTGTTGCAGGTGCATGACGAATTGGTGTTCGAAGTACCGGAAGCCGAAATCGAACAAACCGCCGCTTTGGTCAAGCATGTGATGGAATCGGTTGCCCATATCGACGTGCCATTATCCGCCGAAGCCGGATGGGGCAAAAATTGGGCCACCGCCCATTAAACAGCCCCTTAATCGCGTTTTTGCAGAAGCGCCTTTAATTCCGCAATATCGGCCCGCAGGGAATCGATATCCTCCTGCCGCGCGACCTGATGATGGTTTGCGATATCTTCCTCATCATGGATCATGTTCATGGCATCAACAATAATGCCGATAAACAGGTTCAAAACCGCAAAGGTCGTCACCACGATAAACACCACGAAGAAGGCCCACGACCACGGATAATGCACCATAGTGGGTTCCGCAATATCCGCCGACCACCCCTCCAGCGTCATCAGCTGGAACAATGTGTACATGGAATCCCCGATGGACCCGAACAAATCCTCCATCACAGGGTCGTCCGTATGGCCAAAAATTTGCGTCGCCATGACCGCAGCGACATAAAACACGACCAGCAGAACCGCCAGGATCGACGCCATACCCGGAATGGCGCGGAACAGCGACGACACCACGCGGCGCATTTGCGGCACGACGGAAATCAAACGGAAAACACGAAAAACACGAAACACCCGCAAAACCGAGAACATCGAAATCATCGGCATCAGCGATATGGCCACAACCGCAAAGTCGAACACGTTCCAGCCATTGCGGAAAAATGAACCACGCCATAAAGTCAGCTTCATCGCCAGCTCGACCACAAAAATGCCGATCACAACCCGGTCCAGCGCATGCAGCAACGGCCCGTGCGCCGCCATAATGGAATCGCTGGTTTCCATGCCCAGCATCACCGCATTGACCAAAATCACCGTGACGATGAAACGGTTGAATATCCGGGATGAAACGATTTTTTCAAGCATGAGGAACCTTTACAAGACTTAACGCGAGAGACCATTCGTCCCGGCGGCGACAATCCGGCCTGTGTCCGGGTCTTGAACAAAGACAATAAACGCGTCCGCATCGGGATCCGCCGGCGGCGTGATTGTCCACGCGGTCGCGGACCCGTTCCAATCCCCGCCATTGATCAATTGGCGGATCTGGTTCGTATGCGGGGCCTTGGTGTCATCCATCTGCTTTTTCACCAATGCAATACGCAGCATATACGGCTTGGCCTCTGCCGCACGGGTCATGGCGGGCAGGATAATGTCAAACTGCCCCGGCGTTGATCCGGCCACAATATTCAACCGCGTTGCCGGATTTTGTTGTGCGCCCTTCAACGCAACGGCCACGTCTTGGATCTTGTGGCCTGACATGTGCGACACACCGTTTAAAATCAGTTGCGGTGTATAACGCGGACCCGTTTTGATCCGGTCCATATAAAAATCCTGCCGCGCGGTGCAGAAGGGACGCGCCAGCGGATCGGTTCCGGTGGAGAAATAATCAACGGAACAGGTGAACCCCATCACGCCATCCTGCCCCAGCAGGTCACGGAAATTGCGCTCCGCTTCCGGGCAGAACGGACATTGTTCGGATGTGAACAGCTCCAGAAAAACGATGCCATGCCCCATGCGATCGGGCACAGCTTCGGCCGCCACCTCAACCGCCGGAACGGCGGGCACCACCGGTTCCGCACGTGCGATCGTGTGCGTAACCCCGCAAAAACACAGGCAAATCAAAGCCGTTAAAAGATGGTTAATGTGTCTGGGCATAAAATGGAACTGTATCCCGCCTGCAAGTCATTGCCGTTTGATCATCTTTATTCGATCACACTATGACCCGCGCGAGGCGGAAAAACAATCCGCCGGACAGAGAATGTGGCCGATCACCGTTTTCAGGGCCGCTCTCCGTGGAGCATGTGCAATGTGGCACCCTAAAACCCCGATTCACATATTCCGTTGCTTCCTGATCGCGGCCGCCACAGTGGTCAGCCTGTTTCTGGCCATGGACAGCGATGCCGCCAGCCGCCCCTTCATCGGTCCTCCGCAAATGAACGACGTCACGCTGCACCGCGTTGCTGTCATGGCCCCGCCGCGTTACAGCCCGAACCGCACACCGGATGACGCCACCATTCAGGCCGCGATTGAAACCGCCTTTAGCGCCATTCGCATGCGCAACGTGACGCAATGCGCCGCCATTATGACCCGCGATTTCCGCGAAAATCTGGCCCAGCAAGATACAAGCCGCAAGGCGATTGATCCCGCCCGCCTGCTGGGCCACGTGCGCATGGAATACTGGCCTGTCTACAGCCACCGCGCCGTTGCATTGATGGATCGTGCCATCCTGCCCGGCGGCATTGTCCTGCAACAGGTGCGGATGGTTGGCAGTGACCATAAACCCGTGACCGCCATCATCCGGCTGAAAGCCCAGGTGGACGGAGCGTGGCTGATTGACGCCATCACCGTGCTGGACCGCAACGGCCCCGCCGCCTGAAACCCGCACCAGCGGCCAAAAGCCTGTTTTTTTCATACCAAATGGGGTAAAACGAACATCCGTTGAATCACCCCGCACCCAACAGGATTGAGCAGACATTATGGCCACCGCAACCAAAGCGAAGAAAACCCCCGCAAAAAAAGCCGCCCCCAAAAAAACCGTGAAGAAGGCCGCCCCAAAAAAGAGCGCCGCTAAAAAAAGCACGAAGAAAGCCACCGCCCCTGCACACCGCGATTTGTTTATTTCATGGGATCGCTTCCACGAAGATTCCAAGGCGCTGGCCTGGCGTCTGGATATGCCCAAAAAATGGGTTGGCATTATCGCGATTACGCGCGGCGGTTTGGTTCCAGCCTGTATCGTTGCCCGTGAACTGGATGTGCGCCTGGTCGAAACGCTGGGCATCGCCAGCTATGACCACACCAACCAACGCAAGGCCGATGTTCTGAAGCTGCCGCAAGGTGTCGGCACGGGCAAAGGTTGGCTGGTCATCGACGATCTGGTCGATAGCGGCAACACCTTCAAAATCGCCCGCACCATGTTGCCCGATGCGCATTTCGCCGCGGTCTATGCCAAGCCGAAGGGCAAGCCGACATGCGACACATACGTCACGGAAATCAGCCAGGACACATGGTTGCACTTCCCATGGGATTTGACCATGCAATACAGCGCCCCGATCGCTGAACAAAAAGCCCGCCGCGCTTAACCCCCCTCCCATAGGGAGGGGCAGGGGGAGGGGATCAAGCGTATCCATCTAAGCGCATATCCCCCACCCTATCCCTCCCCCTCTGGGGGAGGGCACCGCAAACCAACGGAACCCCCGCAAGCATGACCGAGCCCTTTCAAATACCGATTGGAAAACAGGACTGGGTCACCGCGATCCACGATCCGGCGAAGACAAAAACGCCATCCGATATCTTGGTCATTCTGGTCCACGGGTTCCCCGGCGACCGCAAAAATTTTGGCGATGTCCTGGGGCAGTTAAGCGCGCAACTGAACGTGAATGGATACGACAGTTTGCGTTTCGATTTTCGTGGCTGCGGTGACAGCAGCAAACGATCCCAATTTTACACACTGGAAACCGCGTTCGAAGATTTACTGTCCATCCTGAAATGGGCGCGGGATAACATGAAATTCAACCGCATCGTGATTGTGGCCGAGGGGCTGGGGGCGCTCAACACCCTCACCGCCCTGACCGATGCGTGGCGTGATCACATTGCGGGGCTGGTGTTCCTGTGGCCGATTTTTGATCCGGGAAAAAGCTGGCTGGCCCCATTGACCGAACAGATTGCCATGGCGGAAATTGCCGGCTTCGACCATGTCGCGGTGGAGAATGCCGAACTGGGCCTGCCCTTCATGCGGCAGGTGCGGGATTATAAATTGCAAAAATTGCTGAGCCGGATCACCACCCCAACACAAATCCATTACGGTGAATCCGACCTGTGGTCCGACCCGGGCAAGGTTCCGGGGGTCCAGAATGTTCAGGTCGATCTGGTCCAAGCCGCGTTCCGCACCGGAACCGCAGGCCCCAAGGCGGGCAGTAAAACCGCCGGGCGGCTGGAGATCACCGGATATGCCGATGGCGACCAGGGGCTGAAAACCACCCACGCCAGAAACATTATGGCAAAAGAAATCCTGGGATTCCTCAAATCCCTGTCCCAACCCGCCTAAAAGCCAGCCCCCGCACCAATTTCTTATGGATTCTGCTTGATTTTCCGTCCGATGGGCGTCTATATAGCCGTTCGTAACGCGAGGGCTGGCCCTGGAATTCGGCATGCCTTGCCCCCGCACGTTGTAACCCCCTGAAAAAGGAGAGGAAAATGCCGAAGATGAAGACCAAGAGCGGTGCGAAAAAACGTTTTCGCGTAACCGCCTCGGGCAAGGTTAAATTTAAACCTGCCAAAATGCGCCACATGCAAATGAACAAACCGAAACAGATGAAGCGTAAAGCACGCAAGATTCTGACGATGTTCAAAGCGGACGGTGTGAACACGCTGACCTTCCACATGCCGTACAGCCTGAAAAAGCTGACACGCGCAGTGCGTCCGAAGCGCAACCCGAAAAAAGCTGAGGGAGGTCAATAATGGCACGCGTTACCGCCGGACCGAACACAAAGTCCAAAAAGAAAAAGGTATTTGCCGCAACGAAAGGTCACTATGGCCGTCGTCGCAATTGCCTGAAAACCGCACGTCAATCGGCTGAAAAAGCTGGTCAGTACGCGTACCGCGACCGTCGCGCGAAGAAACGCAATTTCCGCAGCCTGTGGATCATGCGTATCAACGCCGGTGCCCGCGAACACGGCATGACGTACTCCGTTTTCATGAACGGTTTGAAACTGGCTGGTATCGAGCTGGACCGCAAGGTTCTGGCCGACATCGCCGCCATGGCCCCGGCCGATTTCGCGATCATCGCGAAACAAGCCGCCGATGCTCTGGCAAAAGCTGGCAAAAAAGCCGCTTAATTTCAAAGCGCCTTGAACGAATAAAAAGCCCCGGATTTTTTCCGGGGCTTTTTGCTTGCCCCGCCCCCATCCCCCTGATACGCCTAAAAGAAAAAGTAGAGAAGGGCTGGCCCCATGTGGCCGATGGATTCATTTAAAAAAATGGGGCGCGTGCGCCGGGCGTTTGCGTATGCCGGGTTGGGGTGGATTGGTTTCAACCTGTCCGGCCCGTTGATCATCGCCCCGACCGGGGACCAGACAGACCATCTGGTGCGCACTATTGATGCGCGTAAACACACGCTGCGCGATCTGGCGGGCAGCCATCTGACCATTCTGTTCCCCGAACAACGCGCGGCCAAATCCTACGCCATCACGCAAACCAATCCCGAGCTTTATGAACGTTTGGCCGAAGGAACGGTGGGGCACTACTACGAATTTTTCGGTTTCCAGCCTCCACAATATCTGGTCGGGCCGAACAGCATGCTCAGCGTCGCCACGATGAGACTGCGCGGGCCGTGGATTCAATGCACCATTTTCACCCCGTCTGATCGCCTGACCATGGACACGATACGGGGCGCTCTGCTGCCTATTCATGCCCCAACAAAAATTGAATATTTCCCCGGCACGTTGGCGGAATATCGCCGCCTGTTCCTGTATCACGAAGCCGTGCATTGCCGCGATGGCCTGAAACATGGGGCTGAGGCTGAATATAAAGCTGACAGGCAAAGCATGCGCGCATATCTGGACGATGGCGGCGATCCGGCGGTGGTGCGGTCCTTGATTTTCATGCGCGTGCTGAACGCCATGGAAAACCATATCGCCTACCCTGATCAGGACGATCAAAACGAAGAGGCCGTGGCCATTAAGGAATACATCATGGGTCCGACACTGGCGCATGATTTTTTAGATGGCCCCGCCCTGCCCCTGGAACGGGCCAGCCAGGCCCATCACGAGGCCGCCCACGTTTTGCGCACCTATGCCCACAACAACCGTCAGGACAGTTTCGACATGATCATGGCACCCCTGCGCCATGCGGCCATTACCGCCATTCTATCCAACCCGGATGCCAGGCTGTCCCCGGATGTGCGCATCGTGCTGGAAGCCAACCGGGATGCGTATGAATTCTTCACCACGCCACAGGCCGCACCCGCCAAAGCCGTAAAAACAGCCCCGGCACCGCGCCCAGACGCATAAAAACGACCCGTTTTCGTACCGAGCCCTTTGTTTTTTGCCGCCGGAATGATAAAAACGGGACGTATTTTGACGTGATCCGGACCCTTTGACAGCGATATGACCGATATGACCAGCAATATTGCCACCCTGAAAACCGAATTGACCCAGATGGTGGAACAAGCCACCGATCTGGCCGCGCTGGACGCCGCGCGTGTGGCCGCGCTGGGGAAAAACGGACGCATCACCGCGCTGATGAAAAATCTGGGCACCATGACCCCGGATGAGCGCAAGGAAACCGGGGCGGCCCTGAACGTGCTGAAGGACGAGATCGCCGACCTGATCGCGCGGCAGGATGCCGCCCTGAAAAAACAGGCGATGGACCAGAAACTGGCCGCCGAAACCATCGACATCACCTTGTCCCCGCGGCCTGAACGCAAGGGCCACATCCACCCGATCAGCCAGACGATGGACGAAATCGCCGCCATCTTCGCCGATATGGGATTTGTGATTAACGAAGGCCCGGATATCGAAGACGATTTCCACAATTTCACCGCCCTGAATTTCCCGCCCGGCCACCCGGCGCGCGAAATGCACGATACGTTCTATCTGCCGGATGATCCGGATGCAGTGGGTGAGGCGGCGAAGAAGTTGCTGCGCACCCATACATCCACCGTGCAGGTGCGCACGATGATGAAACAAAAACCGCCGATCCGTATGATCGTGATGGGCCGCACGTACCGCTCCGATTACGACATGACCCACACACCGATGTTCCATCAGTGCGAAGGTCTGGTGATCGACAAATCCACCAATATGGGCCACCTGAAAGGGTGCCTGCTGGATTTCGTGCGTGCCTATTTCAACATTGATGATCTGCCGCTGCGTTTCCGCCCCAGCTTCTTCCCGTTCACAGAACCAAGCGCGGAAGTGGATATTGGCTGTTCCCGCAAGGATGGTGGCTTGAAAATTGGTGCCGGCGACAGCTGGCTGGAAATTGGCGGATGCGGCATGGTGCACCCGAACGTGCTGAAAAACTGTGGCATCGATCCGGATGAATATCAGGGCTTTGCCTTCGGTATGGGGATTGAACGTATGGCAATGTTGAAATACGGCATCCCCGATCTGCGCACCTTCTTTGAAAGCGATGTTCGTTGGCTGGAGCATTACGGTTTCGATCCACTGAACCGCCCGAACCGCGCCACGGATTAACGGTAAAGCTTACCCCTCACCATCAGCATTCCCGCGTAAGCGGGAATCCATGACGCATTCTCCACACATCGCATGGATCCCGTTTTCACGGGGATGCCCAGAGAGGACCATAAGACAATCATCCACCCACCCCCTCCCGTCATCCCCGCCTTGTGCGGGGATCCGGAGCCACAACCCCAATCTTATCCCAGCCTTTTCCGGATCCCCGCACAAGGCAGGGATGACGATAAAGAGGCTGGGATGATAGACTGTCCCCTTTAAAGGATAACGACCCATGACCGCACCCATCATCGCACCGCTGAATAAAGACGATTACGATGGGTGGTTGCCGTTGTGGCAGGCGAATATGGAGGGCACGGTCACGCCCGACGTCACCGCCAGCACATGGGCGCGCATCTGCGACCCGACCTTCCCTGTTCATGGCCTGTGCGCCCGGCTTGAAAAAGGCGGGCCGATTGTTGGCATCTGTCATTTCATCCTGCATCCGACGACGGGCAGTGTGAAATATGCCTGTTACATGCAGGATTTGTTCGTTGATCCCTCTGCCCGCCGCCGTGGCGTGGGCCGGGAATTGGTGATCCAACTGGCCGCCTTGGGTCAGGCGGCGGGATGGACCCGTCTATACTGGCTGGCCGAAGAAAAAAATGCCGCAGCACAATCATTGTACCGCGACATTGGCATCAAGCTGGATTTCTCACTGCACGTTCTGCCACTCAGCTAGAACCGCATATTCATGCGAACCCCACCAATATTGATCCGGAAGCCGCTGTTACTGATGCCGCCTTGCGGTGTGTTGATGCGGAAGCCGCCATTACTGTTCATATCGTAACCCGGACCACGGACGCGAACGCCATTATCATACGCCCCGCCATGCGATGCACCGTGATTAAAGCTGGGGCTGGCCGTGCCGCGTTCGTAATTGCGAACAGATTCCTGGTTCATCGCTGGCGCGGCCGGGGCCGGGTCGGCTGTGAACACCCCTTCATTCATGGCCGGAGCCGCAGCCATCTCGGTCACAGCCGGGGCCACATTTGTCACATCCACCATCGGCGGTGTGCTTTCGACCGGAATGTCATAGGACCCACCCGCATCCACCACAGGCGGCGCGGGTTCGGCGGGCGGTAAATCATAAGACGGCGCAGACGCAGGCGCTGCGGAGGCCACCTGCTGTTGCGGGTCAATGTCCGGTGACGGGGCCAACAGGCCGACCTGATCCAGCAACGCCCCTTCCGTCAACGGCCCCACAATCCCGTCCACTTTCAAATCCGCCCCATGGGCATTCAGAACATGTTGAATGGCCCGGGCATCATTCACATCCATCTGCCCGTTGGCCCCGTCACGCAGGGCGCTGGTCATATTGGCAATCACTTTGGGATCGGTTTGCACCTGTTCGCGCATATGGGCCATGACATCGTTCATGCTGGTCCCATCGGGAATATTGTGTTGGGCGCGATAGGCATCCAGCGCAGCGGTCGTTTTCGGTCCCAGATCATTGTCCACCGGACCCGTATCAAGGCCCAGCATGCGCATCAGCCCTTGGGCTTCGCCGACGTTAAACTCTTGATCCTGTTGATTCGGCCCCGCCATGATCGGCCCCCTTTGCATTCAGATACGCACGTGCTCGTGGTCACACCTTACGCAAAAAACCCTAATTTTCCGTAAAATATGGAGCCGATAAAGCCTTGTTTAACGTTTTTTGCATAAGATCGGGGCAGATCAGAAAGGGCCAGAGTAGAGTTTTATGACGTCCATGACCGCCGATAAGCCAGAGCCAGCCACCGACCCCGTGCGTCTTTATGCCCCGCCGGCGGCGCGCGCGCATCTGCGCGATGCGGGAATCAACCCCGAATCCCTGCCCCACCGGATCAATATGGACGTCCTGATTATGGATGGGCGCGTTTTACAGGATGAATATTCCGTTCGCGAAAACATCCTTTTCGGCAGCCGCGTTTTGCCCCTGACCACAATTGACGAATACCACAACAACGCCACCAGCTTCACCGGCGACACCGCCCCCGTGAACAACCAGGACCAAACCTATATGCTGATGCTGTATCAGGCCCATACATCGGCATCGCCCGTCGCGCATGCCATGCCGCGTGACGATGATCCGTCGCGGCATGTCTGCGTCATCATGCTGCCAACCGAGGAAATGACCGCCCGTTACACCGTGAACTTGCTGTCCGGCGTACCGGAAGAAAAATTGCCCGACAATTTGCCCGGAACGGATCAGGATTGGGCCCGCTTCATCCTGGCCCACGAAATGGACCACTGCGTCAATCGTGAGGGAACGACATTCCAGCGCGAAGTCAGCGCCGACCGTGCCGGGCTGGACGACCTGCGCCGTCATTTCAATGAAACACAGCGCCCCGAGATGTATGACGTCATGTCCAAAACAATCACACAGGCGCGATCCATTACCATTTTTTCCAAGATGGATTTCGACCATGCCACCGGCATTTATATTGATGATAAACATGATCACGATCATTCGCAGACGGATCATCACGACCATATTCCGCCCAGCATTTCCGGTGATGCCGTCGATATCGCACAAAAAGTTGTCCAGCATTACGCATCACATAGCGGCCAGACCTATACGGAATCCATCGCCCATATGGACGAAACACCGGGTCTGTTTTTCAACGTTCTGAAACAAATGAACCATCAGGGCACATTTGACGCAGAACCGATGCAGAAAAAACTGATTGATCAATATTTGAGCGCCACCGAAGAATTATCACCCGATTATCATGCCGACCTGCAAAAAGCCGCCGTGCATATGCCCGCCACAATCCAGGAGCAAACAGAGTTCGCATCCCAAAAACCCACCGCCGCCCCTGGCTTTGGAACATAAAGGCCGCGCGCAATGGCGAAATTGACCCCCATCACATCACCCGACGGACACCGCTTGCTGGCGACACCGGAAACATTGGCGGCGTTGGGAGATATTGCCGAACATCTGCCCGATGTGGCCGGGGGGAATGTCATCATCCTGACGCAGAATGACGCCATGCCTGCCCCGGATAAAATCACCATCGAGGACGGATTAAGTGGCGTAAAAATGTATGCGGACGGCCTGCAAGACCTGATGAAGGATGAAGGTTTAAGTTTGATCGACCCGGGCGAATTTCCCGAGGAGGATTATTTCATCGCCCTGGGCGATGCCATGAATCAGAATGGAAATTACGGGGCCGTGTCTTTCGCCTTTGAAAAAGACAGCGAACATTATCACATCATTCTCGCCCCGCAATTGCCCGTACCGTTGGACATTTATTACAACCTGTCGGAAAACGGATCCGTATTGGCGGGCCCGTCCGAAATGGATCAGAAAAGCGCCACCGCGATGGTGCTGGCGCATGAGGCCGGGCATATCTACGCCTATAATCAAAGCCGTTTCACCGAGATCCAGCTGGAAAGCGAAGTACAGGCCGACCAGCAGGGATTTTACGGGTATGATTTGATGCGTGATCGCGGGCTTGATATTCACCCCGATGGCGTGGCGATTACGCAAGCCCTGCGCGATATCGCCGTGATCAATACATTGCATGATGATTTTGCCAATGCGGCCAAACCCGCATTACATTTGCACGATCACGACACGGGCTTGCTGGCCGCCGGTGACCATGACAGCACCGCCAGCTTTCAGGACCACGCCGAATCCATCGACCGCTTTTTCCGACAAACCAACGCCATGATTGGTGCCGCTTACCAGGGCTCCTATGCCGCGATCCTGAGCGACCCCAGCATGGGCGCGGAGGAGCGCAAGGACTTGAAGAACGATAAAGCCCTGATGGTGGCCACCTATCACCCCTTTGACCCGGATATTGCCCACGCCATCACCCTGCGTCATCAGGAACAATCCCAGACGGCGGACACATTAACCAAACCCTTTAGCCACGCCGATAATATCCATCTGGGGGCCGAAATCGGGGGCAACTACCCCGAAACGCAATATGCGTTTGCCCGCGCCATGCGCGATAGCGGCCTGTATGACGATGACCCGTTGCAAAAGGCCTATGCCGACCGCTATCTGGCCGCCTTTGAAAAATTGAACCCGGAACAGGCCGCAGAAGGGGCCGCAATGGCCGGGCCGCTGGGGCAGCAGATGGCGGAGCATCAGGACGTCCTGAATACCAACACGCCAGCCTCCACCGAACCGGCACACACCCGCCCCTATGCCACAACAGCCCCCGCCCCGGCACAGCCCGGCGGCCTATAGCCCCTTAAAATCCCCTGTTTTCAGCACTTTGCCCTTCCCCCCCGGCGTCATTTTTTCTATAAACAAGGGGTCAAAAATGACCGTACGCTGGAGACTTTTATGAAACTGACCCTCGACTGGCTGAAACAGCATCTGGATACGTCCGCTTCGCTGGATGAAATCACCACCGCCCTGACCGCTGTCGGTCTGGAAGTGGACGGGGTTGAGGATCGCGCCAAGGCATTCGCACCGTTTTTCGTCGCCAAGGTCGAAAGCGCCACGCGCCACCCGGATGCCGACCGCTTGCAAGTGTTGATGGTCGATACGGGATCGGAAAAATTACAGGTCGTCTGTGGCGCCCCCAACGCGCGCGCCGGGATGAAGGGCGTATTCGCCCCCGCCGGGTCGTACATTCCGGGCACGGGCATCACCCTGAAAAAAGGCGTGATCCGTGGACAGGAATCCAACGGCATGATGGTGTCGGAACGGGAAATGGGCCTGTCCGACGCACATGAGGGGATTATCGAAGTAGCCGATGATGTGGCGATTGGCACGAAATTCGCCGACCTCTACCGCCTGAACGATCCGATCATTGAAATTGGCCTGACCCCGAACCGCGCCGATTGTGCGGGCATTCGCGGAATCGCGCGCGATCTGGCCGCCGCCGGATTGGGCACGCTGAAACCGATCAATGAAACCCCGGTTGCGGGTACGTTTAAAAACCCGATTGGCGTGACGCTGGATTTCAGCACTGATTCCAAACATCACTGCCCGCTGTTTCTGGGCCGCTATATCCGCGGCGTGAAAAACGGTCCGTCACCGCAATGGCTGCAGGATCGATTGAAAGCCGTTGGCCTGCGTCCGATTTCCGCGCTGGTGGACATTACCAACTTGATGACATTGGACATGAACCGTCCGCTGCACGTTTTCGATGCCGACAAATTAAAGGGCGGCATTGTTGTGCGCACCGCAAAATCCGGCGAAACGCTGGACGCGCTGAACGACAAATCCTACACGCTGGACGACGGCATGGTCGTCGTGTGCGACGATTCCGGCGTTCTGGGTCTGGGCGGCGTTATTGGCGGTACATCCACGGGCGTGGCCGATGAAACGGTCAACGTCTATGTCGAGGCCGCCTATTTCGACCCGAACCGCACCGCCCGCACGGGCCGCGCGTTGCAGATCAATTCCGATGCACGTTACCGCTTCGAACGCGGCATCGACCCGGAATTCACGGTAATCGGCATGGAAATCGCCACCCGCCTGATCATGGAAATCTGCGGCGGCGAGGCCAGCGATGTCATCACCGCCGGATCGGTGCCGGAATGGAAGCGCACCATTGCGTATGACCCGGCCCTGACCAAAAAACTGACGGGCGTGGATATTGCCGTTGATCAGCAAATCAAAACCCTGACTGCGCTCGGCTTTGCCGTATCCGGCACGGCCCCATCTTTGTCCATCATCCCGCCCGCATGGCGCGGCGATATTGAAGGGCGCGCGGATATTGTTGAAGAAGTCTTGCGCATTTACGGGCTGGATAACATGCCCGCAATTTCCTTGACCAAAACCACGACCGTCACGCACAGCGCCGACACCCCGAACGTCACCCGCATGCGCAAAAGCCGCATCGCCCTGGCCGCCCGCGGCATGGACGAGGCCGTGACATGGTCCTTCATGGACCGCACCGTGGCCGATGCGTTTGGCGTGAATGATAACGGCCAAGCCGCGTTGCTGACGTTGGCCAACCCGATTTCCAGCGAACTGAACACGATGCGCCCCAGCATCCTGCCCAATTTGATCCAAGCCGCATCGCGCAACCGCGCCCGTGGCTTTGCCGATTGCGCCCTGTTCGAAGTCGGCCCGATTTTCCGCAGCGCCAAGGTCGAAGGCCAGGCCATTGTGGCCAGCGGTATGCGTGCCGGCAATGCCGCACCCCGTCATTGGTCGGGCCCGCACGCCAGCCGCGCCATGGACGCGTTTGATGCCAAGGCCGATGCCTGCGCCGTTTTGGATGCGTGCGGGTTCGTATCTTCCAATGCGCAAATCACGCGCGATGCGCCGGGCTATTACCACCCGGGCCGCAGTGGCACGCTGCGTCTGGGCAAAGTCGTTCTGGCCCATTTCGGTGAAATTCACCCGGCGGTGCTGGACCAGTTGGATGTAAAGGGCCCGGTGGTGGGCTTTGAAGTGTTCTTGGATGCCATTCCGCAACCGAAAAACAAAAGTGCGGCCAAGCCGTTGCTGACCCTGTCGCCGTTCCAGCCGCTCAGCCGCGATTTCGCCTTTATCGTCACCGCGAATACGGAAGCCGATGTCATTATCCGCGCGGCCAAATCCGCCGATAAAAATCTGATTTCCGACATTCAGGTGTTTGACGTGTATCAGGGCAAGGGCGTTGAAGACGGACACAAATCCGTCGCCATCGCCGTCACCCTGCAACCGACAGACAAAACCCTGACCGATGCGGATATTGAGGACATAAGCGCCAAGATTATCAAAGGCGTGACCGAGAAAACCGGCGGCAAATTGCGGGCGTAATCCCAACACCTTATTGTCATCCCGAACGAATGTAAGGGATCTCACCTTCATCAAGAGGAGATCCCTTACATTCGTTCGGGATGACAAGGTTGCACGCAGGAAATGAATGCAGTGTGCCTCAGAATGCTCTACACTGATTCGAACACGCGATAAAACCGGATCAGGCACACCCGTGGGCATTTATTTCTGTATCAACGATCTGATTGACGCTTTGGCCGATGCGCCGGATGGAACCGATCCGGCGCAAATTCTGGTCACCGTCGCCGCCAAAACGCCGAATTGTGACGGGCACAGCGATGACGCGATGACGTTGTCATCCCAACCCAATATCCTGAATATGAATGAACCGGCGGGCGTGTACAAACTGGCCACGTTGCTGGACGAAGTGCCGCTGTATCACATCAACATGGAATTGTTGCTGGACAAGGCATTGACCATACGTCACCACAACCATCTGGTGGATACCGCCCTGCTGACCGCCTTTGGCGGGCAGGCCTTGCCCAACACGCTCCAGCGTACCGACGGACCCAGTGACGCCACCATCGTGATTGAGGGCAGTTTGCGCCACCCGATGATCGGGCATGTGGACCGCGTGACGCTGGCCAAAATTTACATGAATTTTTACCGCGCTTTGACCCACGGGCATGAGGATTTCGATTTCGAAACCCATATTCTGGGCCGCCACCCCGAACCGTTCCGCACGCAATTCGATGGATACCTCATCGGCACGCGCGGCGCGATGCGGGCCGATATTTTACTGGGCTTTGGCATTCGCGCCGATTACGACCCGCGCCGCCCACTGGAAAAATATGTCGACGATGGTAAGAAGCGCGCCAAGGCCATGCAACTGAGTGACCCGCGCGAACTCTGCTGGGCGTGGATGGAGGCCGATGCGTTCCAGACCCGTCGTTGCCGCGATTTGGACCGCTTGCTCAGCCGCTTGCCCGCCCTGGGTAAAACGGCAAAATCCCCCGCCTGGGTGCGCACCGATGTGTTTCATTGCCTGGAACGCGAAGCGATGAAGCAGGTCTTTGCCGCGCAAATGGTCGCCATCGACCCCGATCTGCGCATTCTGGGCCCCAACGCCCACAACACACGCGCCGCCATTAACACCAACGCCAAGGGCGGGTTGGATGATGCGTTGCAGGTGTTGCTGAGCGACACGCTGATCCCGGACGCCAAAAAATCCGAAACCGCCCGCCGCTTCCACGAAGGCGGCCACATGCGCCAGCGGGAAACGGCGGCACTGTAAAAACACAAAAAACCCCGGAGATGATCCGGGGTTTTTGTTCATTCTCGCTCTATCCTTACGCCGCTTCGCGTTTGGCCTTTTCCTCGGCCAGAATATCTTTGCGCGACAATTTTCCGATCATGGTTTTCGGCAGTGGGGTTTCGCGGATTTCCATGTGGCGGGGCATTTCGATTTTGGAAATTTTGTCCGCCAGAAACGCCAGCATGTCTTTTTCGGTCAATGTTACACCAGCCTTCGGCTTGATCCATGCTTTCACCGCCTCGCCGCGTTCATCATCCGGAACACCGGCGACGATGCACTCCTCGACGCCCGTGTGCAGGTAGATCGCTTCCTCGACATTGCGGGGATAGACATTATAGCCGTTGGTGATGATCAGATCCTTGATCCGGTCTACGATGTAGACATAGCCTTCCTGATCCATCGTGGCGACGTCACCGGTGTGCAGGCGACCACCTTTGAGAACCAGATCGGTTTCTTCCGGTTTGTTCCAGTAGCCCTTCATCACCTGCGGGCCGCGCACGCACAATTCGCCGCGCTCGCCCTGTTTCACCAGCGACACACCGTCTTCGGTGCTGACGATCTCAACGATCGTGCCCGGAACCGGCATACCGATCGATCCGGCCTTGTTCGCGCCGACGATCGGGTTGACGCACACGACCGGAGCGGATTCCGTCAGGCCGTACCCCTCAACCACAACACAACCGGTGTTGCGTTCGAACGCCTTTTTCACCTCGACCGGCAACGGCGCGCCACCCGAAATGCAATAACGCAGGGATTTCAGGTCGAATTCCGCCAGTTTCGGGTGGTTGTTGATGCCGTTATAAATCGCCGGAACGGCCGGGAAATAATGCGGCTTTTTCTTATCAATCGCCTTCAGCGTGATATCCAGCTCAAAACGCGGCGCCGGGATGATGATTTCAAAGGCGGAGCGCACGCTGAAATTCATCACGGCGGTCATGGCGAACACGTGGAAGAACGGCAGGACGCCCATCATGCGTTGTTGCCCGTCACCACCATGCCCACCCAGCCACAGGCTGCATTGATGGGCGTTGGCCGTCACGTTGGCATGGGTCAGGGCCGCGCCCTTGGGCGTGCCCGTCGTGCCACCGGTATATTGCAACACGGCGATATCGTTCATCGGATCAATGGACACCGGGGCGGGTTTACCACCGCCGGCCGTGATTTCATGCAGCCAGACAATCTTGTCACTCGGTGCGATTTTCGCCTTGTCCTTGGCCTTGAAAATCGGGAAGAGCAGGCTTTTCGGGAAGGGCAGAATGTCGGTAAAGCGTGCCACAACCAGTTTTTGCAACGATGATGTTTTCAACATCTCGTCCATCTTCTGGTGCAGCATCTGCAGATCCAGCGTCAGCATGATGGTCGTGCCGCTGTCTTCGATCTGGTGCTTCAATTCACGCGGCGTATAGAGCGGGTTAAAATTCACCACCGTCGCGCCCGCCTTCAACGCGGCATAATAGCCGACGATAAAGGTCGGGCAATTGGGCAGGAACATACCGATGCGCGTGCCCTTGACCACGCCCATATCCTGAAACGCCTTGGCCAGCGCATCCACCTGCGCGCCGATGTCGGCCCAGCTCCAGACCTTGCCCATGAAATCAATGCCGGGCCAGGCACCATGCGCCGCCACGGTTTTGTCGAGCATGGCCGGTACGGGCCCCATATCGATGTCACAGCCCCAGTTCAATCCCTGCGGATAATGCGACAACCACGGATATTGCGCAGAGGACGATGCAGGCGAGATGGTTTCAACAGACATAAAAACCCCCAATTGGACATTCGGTTTGAAATGATAACGATATGCACACGCCCCAAAACCACACTTTGTGCGACGCACAATTAACCCTTTGAAGAATCACGTAAAAATACTAGTGCGCCGCAGGGCTTTTGGCCATCGCTTTGAGTCAAAAAGAAGAATTTTTTACGCCCTGCACACACCCGTCCGCCGCCATCGCCATACGCCCCCGTTTTTATGCGCACTTCCTAGTTTAGAGAATACTAAAGTGTTGTTTTTCTGGAATAAAAGCTGGATTTTTTACAAAGATTAACGCATCATTACCGGCAGATAGGGTGGAACAACGGTGGAACAAGATCGAAAAGATCGGGCATCGTTTTTAAATTTTTAAATTTTTTTTCGCCCGATTCCGGGTTCGTCAACTGTCCGACGAATTCTGTTTTAAACAAAGCATTTCATACTGGATCGAATAAGATGAGTCACTTTGTTGGTAATAGTGAAGACGGTTTTCAAACAGACACCCTGCCCGCTGTGCGTGCCAAATTAAAATGGTTCAACGGACCGAAGGGCTTTGGGTTTGTCGTGCCCGATGGCGAAGACATTGACGCCTTTCTGCATGTCACGACGTTACAGCGCGCGGGCGCAACGGCTCTGGGTGATGGGGCCGACCTGATGTGCCGGATTAAACGCGGCCCGCGCGGCGCCATGGTGACCGAGGTCACAGAAATTCTTGATCTGGGAGCCCTGCCGGAAACTGCAATGCCGACCAGCGCGCCACGCATGCCTCAATCCGGCGGCCCGTCGATCAGCGATCACGCCGGACCGGAAAAGGGCGTGACCATGGACGGCACCGTGAAATGGTACAAGCCGGAAAAAGGTTTCGGGTTCATCATTCCAGAAGATCAAGCCAAGGACGTTTTCATTCACAAAGCCTGCCTGGAACGCCACGGCCTCATGGGATTGGAACCGGGCCAACGCGTCCGCATGCAGGTGCGCGCCGTGGCCAAGGGCCGCGAAGTCATTGATTTCGAATTGATGGATGGCTAAATCATCACACGCATGAAAATAAAAAGGGCCCGATCAAGGGCCCTTTTCTTTTATCCGGATTTGGAAGTGCGGGGTTATGCCCGCCCACCTTCTTAAATGCGTGCGGGATTACGCCCGCCCACCTTTTTTAACGCGTGCGGGGTTCAGGCCCGCCCATCCTTTTTAAAGCGTGCGGGATTACGCCCGCACGACGTCTTTCAATTCTTCTTCGGCGTGCACCGCGCTGCCTTCGCGTTCGAAATCCTCGGCGTTCAGCTGGCGGGAACGGCTTGGGGCCTGGTAGGCGATCTTCGCGTGCGCACCGCAATAGGGCAGACCGGCTTCGGAAGAACAGCCACAGAAGTGGAAGTTGGAATCTTTCGGGTCGCCAACCGGCCAGCGGCACATGCGATCCTTCAACTCAACCATGCTGACACCCTTGCCGTTATTGGCGGCTTGGGGAATGGCAATCGCAACGCGCGCGGCGGCACGCACGGGCGCGGCCGTCTCTTCCACAACACGCACCGTCGCTTTCACAGCGATCGGAGCAGCATCAGGCGTTTTGCTATTTTGTTGAATGGGGGATACACGGTTGGAGAGTTTCAGGCGGTGCGCCTTGCCGATCACGGCGTTGCGAGTCAATCCCCCGCCCAAGGCTTTCGCAATTTCCGCCGCGGACTTCCCCTCGCCCCACAGCTGTTTTAGAAGAGATACGCGTTCTTCGGTCCAGCTCATTTTTATAGTCTCCCCGTTTGAAATCTCTTTTAAAGTCGTCACACACACGCATTGATCAGGACAAAGCCCTGATTCAAAAAAGAAAATCATTTATTCTGTGCAGCGGGGGTAATGTAACAGGTGGGTGATTCGCTGGTCCAGAGTCCTGCGAATCACCGCGCGTTTTATCCACACATTTGAACGCTCGCACTTGCGACGAATCTTGAAACGTGATTTTTCCAAGCCGCGAATCGGTCGCAATAAAAAAGCGACGCTTTTCAGCATCGCTTTAGAATTTATGCGTTCGCGCACAGGATTATATGCGGTTGACCGCCTTACGCGCCGGGATCCAACCCCCAGACGCTGTAACGATCCGGATCATCCATCCAGTTTTCTTTCACTTTGACGAACAATTTCAAATGCACGCGGCACTCCAGCAGGGATTCCAGCTCTTTACGCGATTGCATGCCAATCGTCTTCAATCGCGAGCCACCCTTGCCCAGAATGATCGGTTTGTGTGCCTCGCGGGCCAGATAGATGATTTGTGAAATCTTCACACTGCCATCATCAAAGCTTTCCCACGTTTCCGTTTCCACCGTGGCGGCGTAGGGCAATTCCTGATGCAAATTGTCGTAGATTTTTTCGCGGGTGATTTCCGCCGCCAGCAGGCGTTCAGGCAAATCCGATAATTGATCACCCGGATAATGGTGCGGGCCTTCCGGAATGTTTTTTGAAATCCAGTCCAGAACATCCTGAACCCCGCGCCCTTTCAGGCCAGAGATCATGAAGGTTGCCGTAAAAGGGATACGATCATTCAATTCCGCACTGATTTTCAGCAATTGATCGGCAGGCATCTGGTCGATTTTATTCAGCAGCAGGATGATTTTCCGATCCCCTACCGCGCCATCCTTAACCCGTTTTTCGATGGTGTCCAGCAACGCGCGGGTGTCTTTATCAAACCCCTCCTTCGACGCATCAATCAGCAGGGCGGTAATATCCGCATCCGCTTCACCGTTCCATGCGGCGGCGACCATGGCGCGATCCAGGCGGCGCTTGGGCGAAAAAATACCCGGCGTGTCGATCAGGATAATCTGCGTTGCATCATCATCCATCATGACAATGCCGCGCACATTGATGCGGGTTGTTTGCACCTTGCGATTGACGATGGAAACCTTGGCCCCGACCATCCGGTTGATCAGGGTTGATTTGCCCGCATTCGGGGCGCCAATGATGGCAACGAAGCCACAACGTTCGGTCATGAACGATTATCCTTTTCTATGATGTTCAGCAGACGGGTCGCCGCCGCTTTTTCCGCCGCACGGCGGGATGTGCCCTGTTCTGCCACTTCGTCGAACCCTTCGACAAAGACTGACACTGTAAAAATCGGCGCGTGGTCCGGGCCAGAGCGTTCGATCATCGTATAACGCGGCAGTGGATGCCCCTGCCCCTGCGCCCATTCCTGCAGGGCGGTTTTCGGGTCGCGCGGCGGGGTCAGATCCGCCTGCAACAAGTCACCCCACAGGGATTGAATGGCCGACATGCAAGGGTCCAGACCGGCATCCAGATACAGAGCCCCGATCATCGCCTCGACCACATCGGACAGAATATTGTCATTCTCTGCCCCACCCGCGGCGCGTTCGGCATGGGACAAATGCAGCGCATCACCCAAATTGATGCCTTTCGCCACACGCGCCAATGTTGATCCCGAGACCAACGCCGCATGGCGGCGGGCCAGGTCGCCTTCGTTTTCATGCGGAAAAATATCAAACAGAAACCGCGCCAAGGCCAACCCCATGACCCGGTCGCCCAGAAATTCCAGGCGTTCATAATTCACCGCCGCACCCGTCGATGAATGGGTCAGCGCCGCGCGCAATAAATCCGGATTGGAAAAACGATGGTTCAAACGATCCTGCAGATCGTTCATGGCCTGATCCATGTCGGGTGCACCCGCCATGGGCATCAATCCGCCGCAACCGGGGTTGACGCCGCTGCCGGGGCCTCAACCTTCACCGGCTCGACAGACATCAACAGGCGGCTGTAACGAATGGCACCGGGCCATTTCCACACCTCGGCCAGCGACGCGCTGCCGTTGGTGGAGAAGAACAGGAACGATGCGCGGCCAACAATGTTTTCATACGGAATAAAGCCGACATGATTCATCACGCGGCTGTCCTGTGAATTGTCACGGTTGTCGCCCATGGCGAAATAATGCCCGTCCGGCACCGTATATTCCGGCGTATTATCCAGCGGATGGTCGTCACCTTCTTCGTAAATGCTATGCACGACACCGTTGGGCAGCGTTTCCAGATACTCGGTCATGACCACAATCGACCCATCTTCGTCCACGCGTTTCAAGCCGACGGATTCACGCGGCACGATCTGGCGGTTGATATACAAACGGCCATCAATCACCTGCACCGTATCACCCGGCATGCCGACAATACGTTTGATATAATCAATACGTGGATTGGTCGGCAGCTTGAAGACAGCCACGTCACCACGTTCCGGGGCCTTGGCCCACACGCGGCCCTCAATCGGGGCCAAACCGAACGGGAAAGAATAGCGGGAATAACCATAGGCCGGTTTGCTGACGAACAGGTAATCGCCCACTTCCAATGTCGGTTTCATCGATCCAGAGGGAATGTTAAACGGCTCATACAGGAATGTGCGGATCAACAGGGCCAGAACCACAGCGATCATCGCTGTCTTGATAAATTCGCTCCACTCTTCGCTGGCACTGAGCGGCGGGGATTTTGGCGCTGACTTTTGATTGGCTTGCTGGTCAGCGGGCGTTTGATCGCTCATCGCGGGGTTCTCTGTTCTGGAAGGATCCGTGTACGTCATGGCTAGGTTTTATCGAATGTTTCCGCCAAAATCCATTAAATATCCGGTTCGCCCTGGGGCCGGGCTTCAATCATCACATGCGCCATCCCCAAGGGCGGTTCATCGGTCAACGTCAAGTGGATCACGGGGCGCATCCCCGCGGGCACCATGGCGGCCAGCCGTTTGGCTGCCCCACCGGTTAAATGCAAGGTCGGCCGCCCAAAAGAATCATTCACCACGCCAATATCCCGCATGAAAACGCCCTCCGCAAAGCCTGTCCCCAACGCCTTGGAGCAGGCTTCCTTGGCGGCAAACCGCTTGGCATAGGTCGCAATATGCGTGCCCGCCCCCCGGCGGGATTCGGCCTTGGCGCGCTCAGTTTCCGTAAAACAGCGCAAAATGAACCGATCCCCGAACCGGGCCAGGGTTTTTTCAATCCGGCGGATATCGATCAGGTCTGATCCCGTGCCAATAATCATCGTACTAACAGCCAACCCATTGATTTTACTGGATATGCAAACCCGTGCGCACAGCGCTCTTGACGGGTAAAACTTTATTTAAAACAATAGCATAAAATAAATCTGCTGCAGGTAGATTTAGCATCATCACGATCGTCGGGCGCGAAAACTTAGGCGAATTCAAAAGACCGTTTTGAATTTCTGGCAGGAGGGGGTTTTCCGTGTCAGGCCGCGCCCAAGTTTTAAGAGCAGACGCTGCGGCGTCTGTGCCTTCCATTCTGAAAACACAACCACGTCACACGATCATATGCATGATCGCGATCGCGGGATTTTGCGCCCTCGTCCCCAACGCCGCCCATGCCGCCTGCACCTCTCCTGCAAAAGGCGAGGGCGCGATTGAATGGTTCACCGCTGACCAGAAATTTAAATATTGCGACAACACCAATTGGGTCGTGATCGGCACGGGCGGATCATGGGTCGTGAGCGGTTCAGACATTTATTACACCACCGACATGGTCGGGATTAACCGCAGCAATCCCGCCGTCATGCTGGATGTCGGCGGCAGTGTGCGCATAGGCGACAACAGCGTGACCTGTAACACCGCCCGTGAGGGCGCGATCCGTTACAGCAGCGTCAACACCGTCGATTTTTGTGATGGGACATCGTGGAAATCTTTTTCCGGCATCACACCATCCACATGCCCAACAACGGAATACACAACACCAGGGTCGTATACTTATACCGTCACAGCCGGATGCACCAATCTGATTCTCGAATCCTATGGCGCGGGTGGCGGCGGTGGATGGGCCAGCTATGCCGGTGGTGGCGGTGGTTCATCCCGCATCGAATATCCGGCCAGCACGATTGTATCGCTGGGTGGTGGCGGCGGCGGCGGCGGCGGTGATGCCGGCGGCCCCGGCGGCGGCGGCGGTGGTGGCTATGGCAAGAAATTGATGACGCTGAGCGTGGGTAACGTGCTGAACATCTATGTCGGTCAAGGCGGCCAGAATGGATGCAGCAACAATGGTGGCGCCGGCGGAAACCCGTCAGGGGGCACGCTGGGTAACTCCAGCAATGGCGGAAACTCCACCTATGGCGGCGGCGGCGGCGGTGACGGGGGATACCGGGGCGGCACATCCACCTATGGCGGCGGCGGCGGCGGTGGTGACGGAGTCGACAATAACGGGTCCACAACAACCTATGGCGGAGCGGGTGGCGCGGATGTTGCGTATCTGTGCGGCACATCCACCTATGGCGGGCCATGTGGCGGATCAAAATCGGGCGGCGGTGGCGGATATGGGATCGGCGATGTCGCCCTACAAGGTTCCGGCGGAAACAGTAGTGCCGGTGGAACCGCAGCCGGGGGCGGAACCGGAACCGGGGGAGCCCCGGCGTCCGCCTGCAATCGCGGTGGCGATGGCAAAGTCGTGATCCGGCCCCAACAATAGATAAGAAATTTTATAAATCATGAAGCAGCGCATAAAAAATATTCGGAAGAACACCCACCTGATGGCCATCACCAGCCTGATGGCCTGTGCCGTTCTGACCGGCACATTGGCAAAACCCGCGCATGCCGCATGTTCTTCGCCCACCGCGCTGGCCGGAACGCTGGAATGGTTTTCCGGCACGACCGAATTCAAATATTGCGATGGAACAAACTGGCTGTCCATGGCCGGTGGGACGGTTACATGGGTCCAAAGCGGCAGCAACATTTATTACAACACCGGCAATGTCGCAATCGGAACAACCAACTCGCAGGGCCTGAAACTGGCCGTCAATGGAGGCCTGCGCCTGGCCGACAGTGGTACTGCCTGCAATGCGACATATAAAGGGGTCATGCGCTACAGCGCGGCGAAAAATATTGAATTTTGTAACGGCACAAGCTGGAAGGCACTGGCCGGACCCACCATCGAAACATGCAGCGTACAGGAATACACAACACCGGGGTCGCACTCCTACACCGTTCTGCCCGGCTGCGAAGATCTGGCGATTGAGACTTATGGCGCAGGCGGCGGGGGTGGATATTCCACCTATGGCGGCGGCGGGGGTGGATCATCCCGCGTTCAGGATGAATCCAATACCATTATAGCACTCGGCGGGGGCGGCGGCGGCGGGGCCGGTGATTCATCGGCACAAGGTGGCGGCGGCGGCGGCGGGTATGGCAAAAAAATTGTCACGCTGAGCGCAGGCGATAACCTGTTGGTCGTTGTCGGCGAAGGTGGCGAAAGCGGATGCGGCACCAATGGCGGGACAGGTGGCAACCCGGATGGCGGCACATTCGGCAACAACAGCAATGGCGGAAACTCCACCTATGGCGGCGGCGGCGGCGGCGATGGCGGCGGATATCGGGGCGGCGCATCCACCTATGGTGGCGGCGGTGGCGGTGGCGACGGCGTTAACAATGACGGGTCAACAACCGATTATGGCGGCGCAGGTGGAGCGGACGCTCAATACCTGTGTGGAACATCCACCTATGGCGGTCCTTGTGGTGGCGAAAAATCCGGCGGGGGCGGTGGTAGCGGCATTGGCGATCTCGTCCTGCGCGGATTGAACGGCAATTCATTCCAGGGCGGACCGGCCGCCAATAATGGCCCGGGACAAGGGGCAACGGACAGTTCTTCATGCGCACGCGGCGGCAATGGCAAAGTTGTCATTCGACCCTTCTAAACACAACAGGACACACGCACAGATGACCAACACAAAAACCCATCACAGGCGATCCCACGGAATGCTCGTTCTGGCGTGCCTGTTGAGCACTGGAATAGTATCCGGCACGGCCCACGCGGCATGCAGCAGCCCGACCGCCGCCAGCGGATCTATTCAATATTCAACCGCATTGCAAGCGCACCTTTATTGCGATGGAACAACGTGGCGGGAATTTTCCGGATCGTTATGGAGCCGCAACACATCGGACCTGACGGAGCTGTATTACAATACAGGCAATGTCGGGATTGGCCTGACCAGCCCCATCGTTCACCTGGACGTGTCTGGCAGCATTGGTATTGCCTACGATTCGCAAACCTGCAACAGCACGATCGAAGGCACGTTGCGCTATAACCCCACGGACAAGAACTACTCCTATTGCGATGGAACCAGCTGGAAGGTCTTTGTCTCGGGCTATCAACCACCCCCCTACGACTGTGAACCCGTGTCCTTCACGACACCCGGGGAACATTCTTATACCGTCCTGTCCGGTTGCACCAACCTGACGTTCGACGCCTGGGGCGCGGGTGGCGGAGCCGGGTACAGTACCTATGGCGGTGGCGGTGGCGGATCGTCGCGCGTTGAAAAAATGTCGGACTCTTCCATCATCGCCATTGGCGCAGGGGGGGGCGGCGGGGCCGGAAATACCGGTGGCGGCGCCGGAGGCGGCGGTGGTGGCGGATATGCCCGCAAAAAGACAACGCTGAGCGCGGGTGACGAGCTTTTGATCGTTGTTGGCGGCGGCGGGTATAACGGCTGTAGCGGGAGCGGCGGTATTGGCGGATACGTTATGGGCGGAACAGCCCCCGAAGGCAACGATGGCGGAAGCTCTACCTATGGCGGCGGCGGCGGCGGCGACGCCGGTTCGAGCGGAGGGTCATCAACGCAGGGCGGCGGCGGCGGCACGGGCGATGGCACCAACAATACCGCAACATCAACCAATGGCGGCGCAGGCGCCGCAGACCCGGCTTACATCTGTGGCACATCCACCAATGGCGGCAAATGCGGGGCCTATGGAACCGCTGGCGGCGGCGGATTCGGCACGGGCGACATCGTCCTGTTCGGCGGCCCTGGAAAGGAAGGCCCCGGCGGCAGAACCCCGGAAGGCGGAACGGGCACGGGTGCAACGGTTGGATCGCCATGCACATCCGCCACCAACCAAAAGGGCGGCGATGGCAAAATCACCATCACCCCCACCGCCCAGCTGACCCCGACACCCTGCTCACCAATTCAGTTCGATACGCCGGGTGAACATCTTTATACCGTGCCATCCGGTTGCACGACATTGAGCATGGCGGCCTATGGGGCCGGTGGGGGTGGCGCGGTCACAACGGCCGCAGGCGGCGGCGGCGGGGCCAGTGCGGTCCAGTTGGCCAACGGTACAATTCAGGTTGTCGCAGGCGGTGGCGGCGGCGGGGCTGGCAACAGCTCAACAACGCGGGGTGGCGGCGGGGGCGGCGGATACGCACTGAAGACAACAAGCTACGCCGCCGGAACCATGTTGCGCGTCATCGTCGGTGAAGGCGGCTACAACGCCTGTACCGCCCGGGGCGGCCCCGGTGGCGGCGGAGGCAGAGACCAGGGATTGGGTGGCGATATAGCCGCTGGCAAGGCTGGCGTTTATGGCGGCGGTGGTGGCGGCGACGCTGGATGGGGCGGCGGATCATCCACCTATGGCGGCGCAGGCGGCAGCGGCGATGGAACCAACAACGGATCAACCACCAGCTATGGCGGCGCAGGCGGCGCGGATGCGACATATGCCTGCGGCACATCGACCAACGGCGGGGCCTGTGGCGCCACACTGAATGGCGGCGGTGGCGGCGGCATCGGCGACACGGTGACCCAGGGCAGTGCCGGGTCCGGCGGCACAGGCGGCGCAGCCGCCAATGGCGGTCCCGGAACGGGCGGAAATGTCGGTAACAGTTGCGGCCAGGCCGGACATGGTCGTGTGGTGATTACACCAAGCTAATCGGTGTTATCGCCCTTTTCCCGCGCGGCGTGTTCACGATGCAAAATCTTGTCGCGCAGTTTTTGCAAGCGTTCCGCGTGATAGGCTTTCTGCATCTGCTTCACCGGCCAATAACAGATCAGATACGCCACCGGCCATGACACCAGCGCCAGCGTGTACCCACCCACCATCATCGGCAGGAATATTTTATACGGGTGCGCCATCAAAAAGGCGAAGGTGATATGGTCGGGCAATTCGACCATACGAACATCCCAGAACAGACCGATGATAAACGCCCCCAACTGGTAAGACGCCCACCAGATCATCGGGAATGTGGTCGGATTACCGAATAATGTCCCGATGGCCCCGGCAAAAACGTTCGCGCGTGTCACCAGCGCGACCCCGGCGGCCTGAACAATATGCGTCCCCATGATCGGGCTGAACGATACGGCCACACCCGCCGCCAGACCCGCCGTAATGGAATAGGATGAATCGGACCGGCGGAACATGCGGTGGCGGATATAATCCCATGTCCGTCCCCACCCCATGGATGGCCAGAGTATTTCACGCAAACGCTTTATCGGGTGCAGCTTGGTGCGGCGGCGAAACAGCATGATGGCGTATCACAAACCCGCTATCGCCCGCGGGACCGTTGCACCGACGCAATCTGTGGCGTCGCGCGCAGGGCCGCGATGATATTGTTCAAATGTTTAATGTCGTTCACATAGACATCCAAAATCATATCCCAGAAATCAAGCGACCGGTTCGTGATTTTCAAATTGGTGATGTTCCCGCCGTTTTTGCCGATCACAGTCGAAATGGTACCCAGCGCCCCGGCCACGTTGGCAATCGTCACATCAATCCGGCCAATATGCGATTCCGGTGAATCCGGGCCATCACCCCATGATACGTCCAGCCAGCGTTCTGGCGTATCGGCGAAGTTTTCCAGCGTTTCACAATCAATCGTGTGAATGGTCACGCCCTTACCCGTCGTCACAATCCCGACGATCCGGTCACCCGGCAGCGGGTGGCAGCAACGGGCAAAGTGAACGGCCATGCCGGGGATCAGCCCCTTAATCGGCATCGGGCGGGATGATGATTCCGCCTTGCGCCCCGTTACGCCAGCCTCGGCCACATCCATTTCATTGGGCTTGCGCGCCGGTGCGGCCTTGTGGCTGGGGAAAATGGCGCGGAACACGTCGCGGGCCACGAAATTGCCCTGACCAATCCCGGCCAGAATATCATCGACCACTTCCGCCCCGCGGAATTGGTTCAAAATACCGGCCAGACCCTTTTCACTATATTCGTAGCCTTCGGCCTGAAACACTTTCTGCAACATCGCGCGGCCCAGCGTCGCATATTCATCACGCTGTTGCTGGCGCACGTAACGGCGAATGTGCGACCGCGCTTTGCCGGTGGCCACAAACCGTTCCCATGTCGGTGACGGCGTCTGGTTCTTGGCCGTGATAATATCGACCTGATCCCCGTTTTGCAGCTTGGTGTTCAGCGGCGCAATCCGTCCGTTGATCTTTGCCCCTGTGCAACGGTCACCGACGTTGGAGTGAATGGCATAGGCGAAATCGACCGGGGTCGACCCGTTCGGCAACTCCATCAAATCGCCCTTGGGCGTAAAGACGAACACCTGATCCTGGAACAATTCCAGTTTGGTATTCTCCAAAAACTCTTCCGGACGCTGTTCGTTTTCAATCAGGTCGAGCAATTCACGCAACCAGCGGAACTGGCGCGCATCTTTCATATCCGCTTTCGATGCACCGCCCTTGTACGCCCAGTGCGCGGCCACGCCCAGATCGGCCTCTTCGTTCATGTCCTTGGTGCGGATTTGCACCTCGATCCGCTGGTTTTCCGGACCGATCACCGTCGTGTGAATGGAGCGATAACCGTTGGGCTTCGGCGTCGAGATATAATCTTTGAAGCGCCCCGGCACGGTCGGATACTGGCTGTGGATGATACCCAGCACGTGGTAGCATTGCTCAACATTATCCACCAACACACGGAACGCCATGATGTCGGATAATTGTTCGAACGATACGTTCTTGCGCTGCATCTTGCGCCAGATGGAATAGCGCGTTTTTTCGCGCCCCAGCACAACGCCGTTAATCCCGGCATCTTTCAGCGTCTTGCTCAACGCCTTGATGATGGTATCGGCCATATCCGTGCCTTCCTGGCGCAGATAGGACAGGCGGTTGGTGATGCTTTCGCGCGCTTCCGGATTCATCACGCCAAAGGCGCGGTCTTCCAATTCTTCCTTGATCTGGTGGATACCGATACGTTCCGCCAGCGGCGCATAAATTTCCAGCGTTTCGCGCGCGATGCGACGCTGTTTTTCCGGCTTCGCGATGTGGTGAATGGTGCGCATATTGTGCAACCGGTCGGCCAGCTTGACCAACAGCACACGAATATCATCCGACATGGCCAGAACCAGCTTGCGGAAGTTTTCCGCCTGCTTGCCCTCAACCGTCTGGCCTTCGATCCGGGACAGTTTGCTGACGCCGTTGACCATGTTGGCCACATCATCGCCGAAGAGTTTTTTCAACTCTTCCATCGTCGCATCGGTGTCTTCCAGCGTATCATGCAGGATGGCCGTCACAATCGTGGCCGGGTCCATTTTCATATCGGCCAGAATGGCCGCGACCTCAACCGGGTGCGTATAATACGGCTCGCCCGAGGCGCGGACCTGCCCGTCATGCTTCACCCGCGCATATTCGATCGCCCGCTCAATCAAAGCGGGGTCGATGTCGGGATTATAGGTCTTGATCTGGTCGACCAGATCGCTGGACAGGCTCATGGAAAGGGCACCACGCGGGATGAAAAACGACTTCAGTAATATAAAGGGGATACGGGAATAAAAAAGCCGGGTTTCCCCGGCTTTTTACGAATTCTTACGCGCGGACCCGCTTACAGGTCGTCATCGCCATCCGGAACGCCGCCAGCCAGATCTTCCAACGACGGTTCGCCATCGTCGTCACCGAAATCGTCGTCATCATCGGAATCACGATCCAGATCCATCGCGGCGGATTGGGCGGCCAGCGCATTCCACTCTTCTTCGCCATCCATCTGGTCGATGATGTCTTCGCTGTCGTCCATTTCGATGACGCGCTGGTTGTTGCGGATCAGCTCTTCTTTCAAATCTTCAACGCCAACGGTTTCTTCGGCGATTTCGCGCAAAGCCACAACCGGGTTTTTGTCGTTGTCGCGATCCAGCGTCAAAGCCGCGCCGGAGCCGATTTTGCGCGCCCGTTGGGCGGCCAGCATGACCAGTTCGAACCGGTTTGCTACTTTTTCAACGCAATCTTCTACGGTAACGCGTGCCATTCGTGGGTCCTTCTTAAAGGGAAAATCCTTGAAAACTTCCCGGTTTATACGGGGTTGTGGACAAAAGTGCAAGCCCGAAGCGGCCCAAAATCCATAACGTGGACCCATACACGCCGCACAACCCGGGTCTGTCATCACCGCCCCTTGTCACGCGGCATCCCTCGGCCTATCTCCACCTGCCTATGCCGAGGTCTAGCATCTTGGGAAAATTTGCTTTTTTGGTTCATATTATGTTGAAATGATGTAGAATATCCTTATATGAAGAACTGCTAATATTTTTTTGCCAAGGCTCATAATATCCTTGCTAAAAATGCTAACCGATTGATTTTGTACAGAAAGAACACATAGCATCATGCGTCGCCAAAAAAACCAGATTGCAAACATCCCCTTCTATCCTGAAGAGAAGCTTGCTTTGTTCATCGACGGGTCGAACCTGTACGCCGCCGCGCGCGCGCTGGAATTCGACATTGATTATCGCCTGCTCCTGAAATGGGCGGCGGATCAGGGCCGCTTGGTTCGGGCGCTGTATTACACCGCTCTGATCGAAGATCAGGAATATTCGCCGATCCGCCCGCTGGTCGATTGGCTGGATTATAACGGCTACACCATGGTGACCAAACCGACGAAGGAATTCGTTGATGCCCAGGGCCGCCGCAAGATCAAAGGCAATATGGATATCGAACTGGCCATCGACATGATGGAAATGGCCGACAATGTCGACCACATCATGCTGTTCTCCGGCGATGGTGATTTCCGCCGCCTGATCGAAGCCGTTCAGCGCAAGGGCGTGCGCGTCACCGTTGTCTCCTCAATCAAAACCAGCCCGCCAATGGTGGCTGATGAACTGCGCCGTCAGGCCGACCATTTCCTGGAACTGGAAATGCTGGCCAACGCCATCCAACGCGCCGGCGGCCCGCGCACTGCGGCCAACGCCCAACCCGCCACCGATGGCATGGATGACGAAGATGAAGACGACAATTTCGGCAACGCCCTGCCCCCGAGCATTCTGGGCGCCGAATAAGCGACAAACGAAACAACAAAAAACGGTCCCGAAAATCGATCGGGACCGTTTTTTTATTCTCTGAAAACCACCGCGCTTAGCGTTCGGCCAGTTTCTTTTCCAGCCAGTGAATATTGTATTCACCCGACGTGAATTCCGGCTGTTCGCTGATCCACAATTGCAGGGGCAATGTTGTCTTCACGCCCTCGACCACCGTTTCGGTGATGGCACGGCGCAGACGGCGGATGCATTCATCGCGGTTGCGGCCATGCACGATCAGCTTGCCCACCATGGAGTCATAGTACGGCGGAATGCGATAGCCGCCATAAATCGCGGAATCAAACCGCACACCCAAACCGCCCGGGGCGTGGAATTGCGTGATCGTGCCCGGGGACGGCATAAACGTGTCCGGATCTTCGGCATTGATACGGATTTCGATGGCATGACCACGCAAATGAATGCGGTCCTTGTTCACGCTCAACGGCTCGCCCGCGGCCACACGGATTTGTTCGGCGATCAAATCGATGCCCGTGATCATTTCCGTGACCGGGTGTTCCACCTGAATCCGGGTGTTCATTTCCATGAAGAAGAATTGCCCGTTTTCGTACAGGAATTCGATTGTGCCCGCGCCGCGATAGCCCATTTTGCGGATCACTTCGGCGGCCAGCGACCCGATCTGGTCACGCTCTTCCGCGCTCAAAACCGGGGACGGGGCTTCTTCAACCAATTTCTGGTGGCGACGCTGGGTGGAGCAATCGCGTTCACCCAAATGGATGGCGTTGCCATGCGTATCACCGAATACCTGGATTTCGATGTGACGCGGCTTCTCCAGATATTTTTCAACGTATACGGTGTCATCGCCAAAGTTTGCTTTGGCTTCGGACCGGGCCGTGGAATACGCTTCCTGAAACTCTTCGGGGCTGCGGACCACTTTCATACCCTTGCCGCCGCCGCCGGATGCGGCCTTGATCAGGACCGGGTAACCCGCTTCCTTGGCAAATGCCAAGCCTTCTTCAACCGATTCCAGCGCCCCTTCGGACCCCGGCACAACCGGCAAACCCAGCGCTTTCACCGTTTTCTTGGCCATCACCTTGTCGCCCATCGTGGCGATATGTTCCGGCTTCGGTCCGATGAACACGAAACCGTGTTCTTCGACCATGCGAGCGAATTGTTCGTTTTCCGACAGGAACCCGTAACCCGGGTGAATGGCCTCAGCCCCCGTTACGGTGGCCGCGGTCAAAATCGCCGGAATGTTCAGATAGCTTTCGCGTGAGGGTGCCGGGCCGATACAGACGCTTTCATCCGCCAGACGCACAGCCATGGCATTGGCATCAGCGGTCGAGTGAACAGCCACAGTTTGAATACCCATCTCGCGACAGGCGCGGATGATACGCAGGGCAATCTCGCCCCGGTTCGCAATCAGGATTTTCTTAAACATGATGTCCGCTTCTTATCGCTACTTACTCGATGACCATCAAAACGTCGCCGTATTCAACAGGCTGACCGTTTTCGATAGCGATTTGCGTCACAACGCCGCCTTTTTGGGCCTTGATCGGGTTCATCACCTTCATGGCTTCAATAATCAGCAGCGTATCACCCGCCTTCACCGTTGCGCCCTTCTGTACAAAGGACGGCGCACCCGGTTCAGCCTGCAGATAGGCGGTGCCCACCATCGGCGAAACAACAGCGCCCGGATGGTTGCCAGCAACCGTCGACGGCGCCGACAGGTTTGCGGCCTGCGGAATGGTCGGGTCGGACGCCATGCTGACCGGCATCGGTGCGCTGCCGCTGAACACGGCACCACCGCGTGCAACGCGGATGACCTGTTCGCCTTCGGCGACTTCGATCTCCGTCAGATGGGTTTCGTCCAGAAGTTCCGCCAGCTTGCGGATGGCTTTTTCGTCAATTTTCATGGGATATCAATACCCTGCCTTCATAAGGTTTAATCGTGCACTTGCTTACAGAAGGATGCGGGAAATGTCAAAGGGGAACCGCACCCTCCCCCCTGTCAATTTGACAATAAGTGTTCAATTCCAAGGAGATAGCCCTGCGGCCCCATCCCTTTGAACACGGCCGAAGCGACCGGCTCGACATAGGAAATGTGCCGAAACGGCTCCCGCGTGGATGGGTCGGACAGATGCACCTCCACCACCGGGACGTGCAAAATCTTCAGCGCGTCATGGATCGCCACAGACGTATGGGTATAGGCCGCCGCATTGATCACGACACCAACCAGATCCGGGTCATGCGCCACCTCCTGAATCCAGTCGACCAGAACACCTTCATGGTTGGATTGGCGGAAATCAATCTCATGCCCCGCCTTGGCGCCCGCCGCACGGCACAGCGCCTCGATATCGCCCAGCGTTGTCGTGCCGTAAATATCGGGTTCGCGCCGCCCCAGCATGTTCAGGTTCGGCCCGTTGAGGACCAGAATCTTTTTCATCTAGTGCGCATGCCCGGCGTGGTCGTCATGCCCGGCACCGTGATCGTGCCCATGGTCATGATCCGCCGGAACATCGCCCGCGGCCCGGACCAGAACGGTCGTTTCAACTTTGCCCGCTTTTTCAAACACCAGCGTCAGGGGGAAGGTCTGATCCTTCACCAACGGCTGGGGCAAATCCAACAGCATAATATGGTGACCGCCCGGCTTTAACGTCAGGCCGGCATCGGCACCAACATCAAAACCATCAGTTTTGCGCATCTTCATGACACCGTTGTCATCTTCGTGCGTATGCAGTTCGGCGCGCTTGGTCACCGGCGTTTCCGCACCAATCAAACGATCCGCCGCATCCGCCCCAACGGTCAAAAATACCGCCCCGGTTTTTGTGCCGGATACGGTGGCAAAACTATAGGCATCATGCACGATCACATCGGCATAAGCGGCAGAGGACAAAACGCTCAACATCAAGGCCATCAGGGCCGCAGAACGCATTTTCATGATTGATCCTTTATCGGGACGGGGTGGTACGAACATGGTTAAAGAACGCCAGAAAATCGGATGATTTGAACACGCCGTCCTTCGGCGGTGCAAAGACCAGATGATCATTAAAGACAAAAGACGGCAGGGCCGGTGGCTTTACCGCATCCATCAAGGCGCGTCCGGCATTCAACGCATCATCGACGCGCGGGTCATTCATATCGGCATTGAGCCGATCAAAATCGACCCCGGCATCCATCGCCAGTGTTTTGACGACATCATCGGTCAGCGCACCATCATAATTCATCAGCGCATCATGAAACGGGGCAAATTTATCCTGGAGCCCGGCAGCCAGGGCCAGACGGGCCAGACGCTGGTTATGTGGATCGGATAGCGGGACAGGCTGGACAATGACCTGAATATCCCCGGCGCCAGCCGCCTCATCCGCCAGCGCCTGGGTCAGGGCCTGATGCGCCTGCATGCAGGGGTCACAACTGCCATACCGGGTCAGGGCGACGATACGGATGACGGGGTCGCCCTGCTCCGCCGCGTGCATCACCTGACCGGCCACGGCCTGGGTAATATGGGATTGTGTTTTTTTCCATGACAATGTCCGCATCGTCATGGATGTCGCCAGAAAGACCAGCAGGATCGCAAAACCGCCCAACCCCCACACAAGGATACGTCGCATTATGGCCCCCATTGGTCTTTCAGCGTTTCCAGATCGTTAGTCTTTCTTCGCCAGCTTGGCGCGTTCTTCGGCAATGATTGATTGCATGCCTTCCAGACCCAGATAGCCACGCACCGGGGTTTCATTGATAATGAAGCCCGGCGTGCCGCTAATGCCCAGTTCGCGGGCCAGAGCGATGTTGGATTCGATCTGCTTGGCCACGTCGGCGCTTTCCGCATCTTTCTTCATCTGCTCAACATCCAGCCCCAGATCCTTGCCCATAGCTTGCACTTGCTCTTCGCGCAACTGACCGGACATTTTCATCAGCTTGGAATGCATTTCAAAGTATTTGCCCTGTTTCCCGGCAGCCAAAGCATATTTCGCGGCCATGTGCGACCCTTCGGACAAGATCGGGAAATCGATCATGACGAATTTCACATCCTTGTCCGATTCCAGGATTTGCGCCATGTCGTTAAAGGCGTGTTTGCAATACCCGCAATTATAATCATAAAACTCGGCGATCACGACCGTGCCCTTGGGATTGCCCGCCACGGGCTTGCCCGCATCGTTGAACAACGCGTCTTTCTTGGTCACAATCAATTCTTTCATCGCATCGACCTGCGCCTGTTCCTGATCGACTTGATGCTTGGCCACGGCTTCCATAATCACCTGCGGGTTTTCCATCAGGTAGTCATAGATAATGTCATTCAACGCAGCCTTTTGATCGGCGGTGAAGACGTCTTTCGTCGCGGCGTGCGGCACGAGGGCAAAGCCCGCAACCGATACGGCCAAAACGGAAACAGCAACAGCAGAGAGGCGCAGTTTGGAAGAGAGGGTCACGGGTATGTCCTTTCGCGTGAAACAAGTCGGGTTAAGTTTTAATCTTTATCGGCACTTTGTTCAACATGGCTCAGGATATCCTGCGCCCGAATCCATGGGGCGGAGCCTTTTTTCAAACCTTGTGCGGCCACTTCGGCCTGACGTTTTGCATAGTCGTTATTTCGTTGCAGCAGCGCTTCCTCGGCTAGATGCAGGCGCGCCATCGGGTCATTGCCCTGTTTGCCGTAAGCGGTGGCCAGCAGGCGATGCACGCGCGGTGAACGCGTTTCGGTCCGCAGGGCTTTTTGCAACTGGGTGATCGCCTCATCCAATGACGAATTCGACTCGATCAGCGCATGGGCGTAGGATACGCGCAATAACGGCGCATCCGCATCCAGAGTCACGGCCTTGCGATAGAAGGGCACGGCCTCTTTCACCTTGCCGAAATCGACCAGCATCTGGCCCTTCAGTTCGTTGAAATACGGGTTTTCCGGCTCATCCTTCAGCAACGCGTCCATTTGCCCCAGCGCGTCCGTGACGCGGTTCTGGCGATAGGCGGCGATGGCACGGGCATAACGCGCCGCCATTGATGTATCCCGGTCGGCATAAACCCACGGCACCTGCTCCGGCGTGATAAAGCCGACCAGCTTTGCAATCATGCGGGCATGCTCTTCGTTCCACGACGCGGGCACGGGCTTGGCATTATCAAAGCTGTTTCCCTGCAACACCGTTTCAACGGCCTGAATCCGGTCCCGGGTCAGCGGGTGGGTGCGGACATATTCGGATTGCTGGCTGGCGGGCAGCAATTCTTCATTTTCCATCTGTTTCATAAAACTGAGGAACCCGGCCCCGTTCAGGCCCGCCTTGGACATATAGGACAGGCCCGCCTGATCCGCGCTGGATTCCTGGACCCGGCTGAACGCCATAAAACGCCGTTCCGCCATCGACCGCGACCCCATCGACACCGCGCTGGCCGCTCCGCCATCGCCCGTGGCAATGGCCGCGCCAATCCCGATCAAAGCCCCCAGAATCGTTTCATAGGACGCTTCTTCCAGCGCCTGCCGCGTGCGGATCAAATGCCCGCCGCTGATATGGCCCAATTCGTGGGCGATGACGCCGATCAGCTCTTCCGGTGTTTTTGTGCGCTGAATCAAGCCGGTATAGATAAAAACATTCTGCCCGCCGGCGACAAAGGCATTCAGGCTGGAATCCTGAACCAGGATGAAATTGACCGATTTCGGGTCCAGCCCGGCGGCCCGCACCACAGGCTCGGACCACATTTCGATGGTTTTTTCGATTTCCGTATCACGGATGAGCGTCGGGCCGTTTTGCGCAAAGCCATCCCCGACCGTGCCCAGCAACAGCCCGGTTACCATCACAAAACCCAGAACAGGGCGCACCCCGCGACGACGGAACAATTTCATGAATCCCAGCATTTCTGATAAATATGGTGCAAAGATGACGCAATGACAGCCCGAACGGACCCATAACTTTAGTATGACCGCCCTCCTCTATCAATGGATTGATCTGATCTGGATCCCGATTGCCATGGTGGTGGTTCACCGCGGGCAGGTTTTAAAAAGCCTGGCCTTCATTCTGACCTGTATCCTGACCTTACGGACACAAATCGAGATTATGGAGTCCATCGGCAAGGGCGATGGCATTCTCCACTGGCTCGATATGGGTCTTTATGAACGCGGATTGATCATTTATGGCCTGTTAATAGGGGTTTTTCTTGTATTGGCGCACTTTTCCCCGCATACAAGGGGCGTAATCTTTCTGGCGGCGACCTTGTCCCTGTATGTACTGGGCCTATGTGTTTCGATGCTTGCGATGGTGTTTTGAGATGAGTGAGAAAAAAGGGTCAGGATCCGGGTCTGGAACGGGCAATTTGCGCGGCAACCAGCGCAACGTGAAGGTTAAGAACAAGAGCTTGAAACTCTCGTCCCGCCGCTGGCTGCAACGCCAGCTGAATGATCCTTACGTGCTGGAAGCGCAAAAGGCTGGCTTCCGTTCCCGCGCGGCCTTCAAGCTGATCGAGATGGATGAGCAGCTGCACCTGATCCGCCCGGGCATGAACATCATTGATCTGGGGGCCGCCCCGGGCGGCTGGTCCCAGGTGGCCGCGGCCAAGGGGGCACACGTTGTGGGCCTTGACCTGCTGCCCATCGACCCGCTGCCGGGCATCGCCTTTCTGCAGATGGATTTTATGAACGATGACGCACCCGAAGCGCTGATCACCACACTGGATGGTCCTGCCGATCTGGTCATGTCCGACATGGCGCCAAACACGACGGGCCACCAATCCACCGACCATATCCGCATCATGGGATTGGTCGAAGCCGCGTATGATTTCGCATTGGAAGTTTTGAGACCCGGCGGATCGTTCGTCGCCAAAGTGTTTCAAGGCGGCACGCAGGCCGAATTGCTGGCCCGCATGAAGCGCGATTTCAAATCCGTGAAACACATCAAACCCAAAGCCAGCCGCAAGGAATCGGCCGAACAATATGTCGTGGCCACCGGGTTCAAGGGCATCAGCGAATAACAAAAAACCCCGCCAAATGGCGGGGTTTTTAATTCACATGAAACAGATTAGCGGCGCAGGAAATCGAACAGGCCCGGCTTCTTGTTCTGGACGGACCCTTTCGGCATTTCATCAACAATTTTGCGCATCGTGTTCAATTCCGCCGATTGTTTGAACGCGCCGTGATATTTCGATCCTTGTTCGCTGGAGTCCATGGCCTCGGCCACAACGTGCAGCGGAACGCTTTCCACCGCATCACCGTTGCCGAAATGCTTTTCCATCTTTTCCAGTTTTTTGCTGAGGAAACGGTCCAGATCGTTCAGCGTTTTGCGCTCGCCATTTTGGGCACGCAGGCACGCATCAATCACTTTTTCCGTCAGCTCCATCACCTGATCCAGACCGCCGGCATGGCCGTCGATCAACAGGTCGGAATAGGTGGACAGGATATTCGTTTCACCCAAATTCGGGCACAGGGTCCGGATGTTGGCTTGCAGGGATTTATCCAGCGTCTTGCGCGCTTCGCGGTCCAGGCGCTGGCCGTCATAGGATTTGTGAAAGTCCCAGTCAAAAATGTTGATCATCACCGCTTCGGCGGCGGACATGTCCGGGGTCTGTGCCCCAGTTTCTTTATTTGCATCGTCGAATGACTTACGCATCGTTTTACCCTCTATCAGTGATCCAAAGTGGACACCCATAGAATACGCCTGTTGCAGTGCAGTGCGTACAAAAATCGCTGTTTTAAAGGGTGTTTTGACAAATTTGATGCAGAATTTCGCATCTGCACAATTTTGGGTAATTTTATTTCGCATTTTCCAGAACATTGGAAATAAACGAGTCATTCCCGGCCTATGCGGCTGGCCTATTCCACCCCCCTGCTCTATAAATGAGCGTCAAGATTCGCTCGCCCCCGCCCCAAGCATCCCACGGGCATCTCACGGGCATCCAACCGGAAAAGGATTTTGACCATGGCCACCCCATCCGTTCACACCCCCCAAAAAACAATGCGTGAAGGTTTGACGTTTGATGATGTCCTGCTGGTCCCCGGCGCATCGGACATTCACCCCGCCGATGCCGATACACGCACACGCCTGACCAAATCGATCACCTTAAACATTCCCGTCCTGTCCGCCGCGATGGACACCGTCACCGAAGCCGAGATGGCGATTGCATTGGCACAAGCGGGCGGGCTGGGCGTCATTCATCGCAACATGACACCGGAACAGCAAGCCGACATGGTCCGCCGCGTGAAACGGTTTGAATCCGGCATGGTCGATAACCCGATTACAATTGAACCGGATGCCACGTTGGAACAGGCGTTGCGCTTGATGCGGCATCATCGTATTTCCGGCATTCCCGTGACAGAATCCAGCGGCAAGCTGGTCGGCATCTTGACCAACCGCGATGTGCGCTTTGCCGAAAACGCGGCCCAGCCGGTGCGTGAATTGATGACCGCCGACCATCTGATCACCGTGCCCGCCGATGTCAGCCGCGATGAAGCCCGCCGCTTGCTGCACAAGCACCGTATTGAAAAATTACTGGTCATCGATGATGCCGGGCGATGCACCGGATTGATCACGGTGAAGGACATTGAAAAATCTGACCTGAACCCACAGGCCAGCAAGGACCGCGTGGGCCGTTTGCTGGTCGGCGCCGCCGTGGGTACGGGCGAAACCGGATTACACCGCGCCGTGATGATGGAGGATGCCGGGCTGGATGTTCTGGTCATCGACACCGCCCATGGCCATTCGAAAAATGTTCTCGACACCGTGCGCCGCGTGCGGGGCGCGGTGAAGGGCGATATGCAGATTATCGCCGGCAATATCGCCACGGGCGACGCCGCCCGCGCGTTGATTGATGCGGGCGTCGATGCCGTAAAGGTTGGCATTGGCCCCGGGTCCATTTGCACGACGCGGATTGTCGCCGGGGTCGGCGTGCCGCAACTGACCGCCATTATGGATGTGGCCGCGGCCTGTGCCCCGCACGGCATTCCCGTGATTGCCGATGGCGGTATTAAATTTTCCGGTGACATGGCCAAGGCCATTGCCGCCGGGGCCGATTGCGTCATGATGGGTGGCCTGTTCGCCGGAACCGACGAGGCACCGGGTGATGTCGTGCTGTATCAAGGGCGATCCTATAAATCCTATCGCGGCATGGGATCGGTCGGGGCGATGGTGCGTGGATCAGCCGATCGGTATTTCCAAGGGGCCGTGACACAGGAACAAAAACTGGTCCCCGAGGGGATTGAGGGCCGCGTGCCGTATAAAGGCCCCGTCGGCAACGTCCTGCACCAGATGGTCGGCGGATTGCGCGCCGCGATGGGATATACCGGATGCGAAACCATCGCCGCCATGCACGAACGTGCAGACTTTATGCGCATGACTGGCGCCGGATACCGCGAAAGCCATGTGCATGATGTGACCATCACACAGGAAGCGCCGAATTATCGGCAGAGTGAATAAAAGAAAAACCACAGATGGACACGGATCAACACGGATTTGATCTTCGTCATCCCGGCGCAGGCCGGGATCTTCCTGAGGTTAAGAAAATTTTTTGAACTGTGATGGCGGCAGAAGATACCGGCTTTCGCCGGTATGACGGATTTCATTTGTGTTGATCCGTGTCCATCTGTGGTTACAAAAAAACAGCGGGGCCAAAGGCACCCGCTGTTTTTCAAAATTTAAAAAATTACTGCGCCGGTTGCGCCGGGGCAGATTCCTGAATGGCTTCGCCAGCATCTTCGACTGCTTCGCCAATCGCATCACCGGCCTGTTCCATCGCGGCTTCCATTTTTTCGCCCGGTGTTTTGGGTTTCTGGGTTTCTTGATATCCAACATAACCGAGAACACCGACCAGAATGATGGTCACAATGATCAAAAGGGTTTTTGTATTCATGGTTTGGGTTTCCTTTGTTTTTGTGATTAAACTGATGGGCACTCTACACGCCTAAAGATCTAGTACAAATGGATAGAATGACAATTCGCGCCGCAACACACGATGATATTGACGTTTTGGCCCGCATTCTGGTCAGCGGTTTCCACGCCACCTATGAGGGCCTTGTGGACCCGGAATGGCTGGCGGCGAAGACCGAAGACGAATATCGCGGCAAATGGCGCGAATGGCTGGACAGTGACGGGTTTTATGCCCTGGTGTCCTGTCTGGACGACGGCACGCCCGTGGGCGTGGTTAGTTTTGGCAAATTGAAAACCCCGCCACCCGGCGTATCACTGATCCGTCCGCTCTATACCGCCGAAATCTATGCCATCTATATCTTGCCGGAATATTGGCGGCAGGGGCATGGTTTGAAATTGATGCAGGCCGCCACCGAATCGCTGTTGACCATGAAGCATAAATCCATGTGTTTATGGGCACTGGAGGCGAACAAGCGCGCCGGTGCATTTTACACAACACTGGGTGGACAGCGAATCGGTAAGCGCGATATTGAGGCCGGGGCCCGCAAAGCGCGCGAAGTCTGCTTCGGATGGCGTGACACCAAACCGATTCTGGCCCATGCCAAGCAATGAAAAAACAAGATTCTGCATAATCGGGCACCACATTGTGGCGGCTTTGTGTCAGCGGGGCCTGAATTGTGATTTTATCATGACATTCAATAACTAAGCCCATTTTTTCACTTTGTGTTCATCATCAAATCCTATATTGGAATCGCATACCGCACATTTGTTCCTGAGGAGGACACATATTATGAAGGCTCTGTTGAGTGTATTGACTGCTGCTGTTGTTCTGGCTGCCCCGGTTGCTGCGAAAGCGGACGACCATGCTGCTCCGGCCACTGAAATGAAGGCTGAAGTTGCTGCTGAAGAAGCGGCCCCGGCTGTTGCTGAAGAAGCAACCATCCTGACCTACACGCTGGCCGATGGCACGAGCGTTGTGGTTGAGGCTGACGCTGTATTCGTTCTGGACAAAGACGGCAACCGCACGGCTGCTCCGGATGGCGAACACAAAACCGTTGATGGCCAGACCCTGAACGTTAAAGAAGGCAAACTGGTGAAAGAAGAAGCTGCTGCTCCGGCAGAAGCTGCTCCGGCTGCTGACGCTGCTGCTCCGGCCGCTGCTGAATAATTTCGGCCCGGGCGCAGGCCCGACCGATGCAAAAACCCCGCCCAACGGCGGGGTTTTTCATTTTACGCCGAATTTCCTGTACTTTTCGCGTCCATCTGTGGCAAAAACCGCCCATCATGACACCGGGCGCACGGCTCAAGGCCGTTTTAGACATTCTGGACAAAATCGATCATAGCCGCATCCCCATGGATGGCACGGTGGGCGACTATATGCGCTTCCGCCGATATATCGGCTCCAAGGACCGGGCGGAGATTGTTGAGCGCCTGTACAACATGGTCCGCGCCAAGGCGCGCCTGAACTGGTGGATGGATCATCTGTCCGCGCCGGACACCAACCGGGCCCGCGCCATTTTGTGGATGATGCTGGGCGAAAACATGGATGGCCCGCGTCTGGAAAAAATGTTCAACGGCGGAAAATACGACCCCGAAGAACTGAATGACGACGAATTGAAATTAATCCGTGCCGCCACCGGACACACGATGAACCACCCGGACATGCCGGAGGCCATCCGCGTCGAATGCCCGCCCCAACACGAAGACGCCTTGCGCGCGTTGTGGGGTGCGGATTTCGCGGCCGAGATGGAAGCAATGCTGACATCGGCACCGCTCGACCTGCGCGTGAATCTGCTGGCCACCGACCGCGACGCGGTTCGCGCCTCGCTGGCGAAGGACGGGGTTGAGGTTGATGATGCGCCGTTATGCCCATGGACATTGCGCGCGCGGAACAAAGCATTCCTGTCGAAAACAAAAGCCTATACCAAGGGCCATGTCGAAATTCAGGACGAAGGATCGCAACTGATTGCGTATCTGTGCGACGCCAAACCGGGCGCGCAGGTTCTGGATTACTGTGCCGGTGCTGGCGGTAAGACGCTGGCTTTGATCAACGCCATGCAGGTCGAACGCCGCCCAAAGGGCCGCATCGTCGCCATGGATCTGGAAGAAGCCCGTTTGGAACGCGCCCGTCCGCGTTTCCGCCGCGCCCATGCCAGCGACATCATCGAGATCCGCCCGCTGTCGGATGAGCGTCACCGCAAATGGCTGCGCCGTCAGAAGGAAACATTCGATGTCGTTCTGACTGATGTACCGTGCAGTGGCACGGGCACATGGCGCCGCAACCCGGATACACGCTGGCGCGCCTTTGGCCCGTCGCTGGATGCACTGGTGCAGACACAGGCCGAAATTCTGGACAAGGTCGCAGGTGCCGTGAAGCCGGGCGGACGATTGGTGTATGCCACCTGCTCCATCCTGCCGCGTGAGAACGAGGACCAGATCGAGGCGTTTTTGGCCCGCCACCCGGACTTTGAAATCTGGCCGATTGCCGAAGCCTTGCCGGATATGGGCAGCAAGCTGGCCGCCAAACCGGGCGCACCGTTTATGCGCCTGTCCCCGCGCCGCCACAACACGGACGGGTTTTTCGCCGCAATCCTGCGCCGAAAGACAGCATAAACCACTGATTTCAAAAGAAAAACAACCTGATTATTGCAGAGTTTTCCATAAGAGCGTAAAAATGTGTGATATTTCGAACAACGTCGCAACAAAGAATGGCGTAGGAATTTCATCAATCATGGCAGCACAGTTGAAAAACCTGACGGGCAAGACCGTCACCCAGGCCGCACAAAGCCTGCGGGAAGAATCCGGCTATATGTGGATCGCGGAAGATCAGGGTCTTTTACTCTCACCCGATGAATCACACATCTTTCGTCTGTGCCATGTACCGGATGTCGCCATGGCCTTTGCGGAAGTCTGCCGCAACCACGACCATCACAACCCGCATTTGCCGCGCGTGTTCTGCCATATTAAATTGAGCGAGCGGTCTTATCTGACCATGATGGAGCCGCTGATCCCGTTCCACAAATTTGGCAAGGACGAATTATGCACGACCATGTTTGGCCAGGCCCGTGCCTTCGCCGCATTTTTGTCCGGTGATGAAATGCACAAGGCGCCGCATGAATGCATGCGCCACGACGCCAATTTGACCGAAGCCGCAAAAATGATCGTGCAGACCGCGCGTTACGCCAAAGATCACGCCAAACGCGTCGCCATCGACACCACACCACCCAGCGTTATGTTCCGCAAAACCGCCGAAGGCGGATGCCAACCGGTTTATGTGGCCCCGCTGGTTCTGGACGGTCACCACAGCATTGATCGCAAAACGCTGGAAAAGATCGAAGCCCGATTCTCGGATCACGAGTTGCATAATCCGACATCCCGCTTCTGGCCACAGGCCACACCCGCCCACTAACCACACACCGTCATCCCCGACCAGTGGAGAAGCGCCCCTTGGCGCTTCGAAACGCCGTGCGGGGATCCGGATTAAAAAGAGAGCACGCGAAAGCGTGCTCACGCATCATGCTGAATTCCCTTCCCGTCGCTCCAGAAAGCCTACGGCTTTCTTCGCTCCGCTGGGAATGACAAAACTTTAAAAAGCCTAACGCGCCAATTTCTGGAACAGATCTTTTTGTTGGCCCAAAACGGCCAAGCGATGTCCACCCGTGACGTTCACGCGGATGGAGTCTTCCGCACATTGCGCATTCGGCCCGATGGATTCAATTGCATCCGCCACGATATAAACCGCATCGCCAAACGGGGCGCGCATGGAAATGGTTTTCGCATCCATATGCGCCAGCGTATCCGTCGCGGGGCCGGCCACGGCGAAATGGGTATCACCGTTTTTCATGTGCAGAGAATGAATATCCGTGTTCTTCACCACGGTGATGGCGGCGATATCGGCCACATCAATGCGCACAGGGGTTTGATCGGCCCGTACAAAGGCCAGCACGAGTGTTTTAAGCGGGGTCATGTCCACAATCCTTATCACCACATCTCCCATCATGGGGCGCCGAACCTCTTTTCCGGGTTTTGGGCGTGTGGGTCTCTATTAACGGTTGTGGTTATAGAAAATAGGGGCGCGGATTGTCAAACAAATTACGCAGGTGCAGCAAAGCGGGGCAGGTCCGTCTTTTATGCTTCGATCCCGTTATAATGGGCCACCTGCCCCGCATCGCTCAACCGCGCCCATTCATGCTGGGCCAGATTGGCAAAGGGTGTCACCCGCACAACATGCACAGCCGTGCCCGCCTTGTTATAGGGCCGCGCGGCCACCACGGCGAACAGGGCATCGTTGCTGACATCCGGAGCTTCGGCCGCGGTCTGCGGTCCATCACATTGCACAATGCGCCCGATATTCGCCCATTGCGATTCCGCATACATCAGCGGCCCGATCATGGGCGCGGTGGTGTACAACACCGCCCGCCGCAAATTCCACGGTTCATCCATGCCGGATTTTTTCTGCGCCCGACAGGCAGTGTAAATCGCCTGAATTTCCGGGGTGAACAGGGGCGTCCCCTGCGCCGTCCGCGCATCAGCCCCGTCATAGGCCACACCATCCGGCATGACGACGCGCGCGGGAACGGGCAATTCTTCATCACCGCGCACACACGGAATCATGCGGTTTTCCAACGGTCCGGCCATATCGGCGTGATAGGGTTCATCATTAAACCCCGCCACGGTGCGTGTATCATCGTATGATGCACCATAGGCCAGAACAAAGGCCCCGGGTTCAATCACCCCGTCCGCGATCAACGCACGCGCGACGATTTCAATTTTGGAATAACAGGCTGGACAGCTTTCCCCGCTGGAGGCCAGCACGACAATCGCATGATCCCGACCGATCATTTGCAAGGCATCGCGCAACGCGCGCAGACATGCCGGCTGCAACACCTGATCCTCGGCATGCGCCCCGGCCAGTCCGGTTTCCAGCACCGCATTGCACACCGGACCCACCACGGGCACCAACGCACCCGTGTCACGATGATACACCGACAGCGACGCCCCGAACGGCCCGCCATGCCCCGCGCGCACATTGTGCACCGCCGCCGCATCACAGGCAGCAACCAGATCGGGAAGAAGATGGCTCACAAAGTCGGCATTGTAGTGTGTCATAAACCCCTTATAGCACAGGCAATATGCTTGGTTTCCAGCAAAATTTCGTCTATATGTTTTGCCATGCAAAATGACAGCGCCGCGGCCCAGACCGCCCATGAACCGATCCCCTCCGCAACCGGACATCACGACCGGATCTTGATTCTGGATTTCGGGTCCCAGGTCACACAATTGATCGCCCGCCGTTTGCGCGAAAACGGCGTGTATTGCGAAATCTGGCCGTTTAACGCGGCATCCGATGAACGAATTTACGACTTTGGCCCCAAGGGCATCATCCTGTCCGGTGGCCCGGCCAGTGTGACTGATGCCGGATCGCCCCGCGCCCCGGATTGCGTGTTCGCCATGGGCGTGCCCGTTTTCGGCATCTGCTATGGCCAGCAAACGATGGTGGAACAACTGGGCGGCAAGGTGGAAAGCCACCATGCCGAAACCGACGGAACGGACGGGGGCCGCGAATTTGGCCGCGCCCATATCGACATCGTCACCGCCTCCCCCATCACAGACGGCCTGTGGACCGTCAGCGCCAAAGAACAAGTGTGGATGAGCCACGGCGACCGCGTCACCAAACTGCCCGCCGGGTTTAGCGTGATCGGGCAATCGTCCGGCGCGCCCTATGCCTTCATTGCGAATGATGAACGCCGCTTCTATGGCGTGCAATTCCACCCGGAGGTGGTGCATACACCGCATGGCGGGCAATTGCTGAAAAACTTCACCCATAAAATCTGCGGCTGCTCCGGCGATTGGACCATGGAGTCCTTCCGCGATGAAATGATCGCGAAAATCCGTAAACAGGTGGGCAAGGAACGCGTGATCTGCGGCCTGTCCGGCGGCGTTGATTCATCCGTAACCGCCGTGCTGCTGCACGAAGCCATTGGCGATCAACTGACCTGTATCTATGTCGATACCGGCCTGATGCGCGCGAATGAAAGCCAGCAGGTCGTCAGCCTGTTCCGCGAACATTACAACATCCCGCTGATCCACGAAGATGCATCGGACTTATTCCTGACGCGTCTGGCGGGTGTATCCGACCCGGAAACCAAACGCAAAATCATCGGCGCCAGCTTTATCGAAGTGTTCGATAACTGCACCGCCCGCGTTGGCGATGCCGCATTTTTGGCCCAGGGCACATTGTACCCCGACGTCATTGAATCGGTCAGCTTCACCGGCGGCCCCAGCGTCACGATCAAATCGCACCACAATGTCGGCGGCCTGCCCGAGGGCATGAAATTCAAACTGGTCGAACCGCTGCGTGAATTGTTCAAGGACGAAGTGCGCGCGCTTGGCATTGCTCTGGGCATGCACCCGGACTTCGTCAAACGCCACCCCTTCCCCGGCCCCGGCCTGGCCATCCGCATTCCCGGCGAAATCACGCGCGAGAAACTGGATATATTGCGCAAAGCCGACACGATCTACCTCGAAGAAATCCGCAGCCACGGCCTGTATGACGCCATCTGGCAAGCCTTCGTCGTCCTGCTGCCCGTCCGCACCGTCGGCGTGATGGGCGATGGCCGCACCTATGACTACGCCTGCGCCCTGCGCGCCGTGACATCAACGGACGGCATGACCGCCGACTACTTCCCCTTCGACCACAGCTTCCTCGGCAAAGTCGCCACCCGGATTATCAACGAAGTGCCGGGGATTAACCGGGTGACGTATGATATTACCAGCAAGCCGCCGGGGACGATTGAGTGGGAGTGAGAGCAAATGCCTTTGTTCGAAACCTTAATAGCACCCCAGAACGTCATTGGTTTATGGACTGTCATAAGCGCCACTAACGCCGCGCTCATAACTTTATTAGGTATTTTTCTTAACAATCTCTACGAAAACAAAAGAAAAAGAGAAGATCGAAAACACAAGCTCATTCGTGATGCTTATATGGGAGGAATAGAATACCTCTCTTATTCTCAAAACAAGATAAACTCATTTTCGAAAAACGGCACTCTAGAAGTAGAGGATCACGATAGAGAATACAGCGAAAAATTTTACAAATTATTTGCAATTGCATCACCAGAAGTTATCGATATTTATTCCAAATTATCCGCGCAATATGGTGACTGCCTATTCACTTTAGGAAAGGATGCCCTCCTCCTACAGGAATGTAGCGGTAAGGTCGCGTTCCACAAACAAGGCATCGATATCGCCCTCGAAGGCATGAAAATTGCTACAGAAAACATGCATGAATACAACGCAAAAAAAGAGGACATTCCAGATCTCTGGGCCTTACACACCGAGCAATACAACAAATCCTGCCTAGACTTTGAAGCGCACTCAGAACAGCACGACAGTGCACACAAAGAAGAATTAATCTTAAGAATAAAGCTCTTGAAAAACTGCATGAAAGCCCTTTTAGACACCACAAAACCCACGTACGCAGCACTTGCAAGCATGAGAGAAGAACTAGATAGAAATTTGTCTCAAAAGGATTTCAAAAAAATTCAAAAAAGCATCGATTTCATGCAAGAAAAAATCGAACGCGCAAGCAACGCCTTCATAAAAGAAATCGAAGATAAAATTGCAATCATGGAACAAGCAGTATAAAAAACCACAGCAAAGGACAACAAAATGACCAGCAAATTCAACTTCATTAAAAACAGCCTGATGGGTTCCAGCACGATGCCGGGGTCGGCGTTTTCGGGGATGGCCGGGTTGAGTGTGGGGAGCCACCATCATCATGGACATCACCACCACCATCACGCTGATGGATCGTGCTGTGACCATGATCACAGCCATGACCATGATCACGGCGATTGCGGGCATGACCATGTGCATGATGAATCATGTGGACATGGCAAGGCCGGGAAATAGGCCCGAAACATTACCCATTACGGGATTGGACGCAGGGGGACGCATTGGCATCCCCCTGTTTTTATTTGCGAAACCACCCCTTATTTTCGCCATAAACGGGCCTCACCCTGAAAGAAGGAGGGCCGGAACGGGCCCGGAATCAGGTTTTGAGGAGAAGCGTGATATGACCGCATACATAAAAACAATGGATCTGCGTTCCGTTTTGAAACACGGGTTGGTTGCCTTTATGGCGGCTGGGCTGGTTATGGGGGCGTTTGTATCCGTCGCCATGGCCGACAAAGGTGGCAAAGGCAACGGCAAGCCGGAGCATGTGCAGGGCCAGCATGATGATCGCGGCGATGACCGGGGGCATGAAGGCCGCCATGGCGACGATGATCTGGTCAGTATTTTGATTGGGGATCAGGACCGCCGTGTGTTGAACGATTATTTGAATCGTAATTACCGCAAGGATTGCCCACCGGGATTGGCGAAGAAGAATAACGGATGCCTGCCACCCGGTATTGCGAAGAAATATCGCGTTGGGTACCCGTTGCCGGATGATGTGCGGTTTATGCCCCTGCCGCGTGATTTGCGCGACCTGTTGTCCCCGGCCCCGCGCGGATATCAATATGTTCAAGTGGACAAGGATATCTTGCTGATTAGCGAAGCCAGCAAAAAGGTGATTGATGCGGTGACGTTGTTGTCCGCTGTTGGGAACTGATCCAACACACCCCACAAAAACAAACCGCCGCACCCAACGGGTCGGCGGTTTTTTGTTGGCGTTTTTCACCTGTCATCCCCGTGAAAACGGGGATCCATAGGGCATAGATGCAGCATCGTATGGATTCCCGCCTGCGCGGGAATGACAAGAAGATGAGTGTTAAGCCGTCGGCTTCGCCCGCTGGCTTTCGGATTTGAGCTGGCCGCAGGCGGCCAGAATATCCTGACCACGGGTTTTACGGATCGGGGCGTCATAGCCTTCGCCGTTCAGAATGCGGGCAAAGGCGTGGATGCGGTTGCCGCTGGAGCATTCATACGGGCTGTTCGGCCACGGATTGAACGGGATCAAATTGACCTTGCACGGGATACCGCGCAGCAGTTGCGCCAGTTCGCGGGCCTGATCATCGGAATCATTCACGTCTTTCAACATCACATATTCAAACGTGATGCGGCGATTATCGCTGAGGCCCGGATAGTTGCGGCAGGCATCCAGCAATTCGGCCAGCGGGTATTTGTTGTTGATCGGCATAATCTCGCTGCGCACCGCATCGTTCGGCGCGTGCAGGGAAATGGCCAGATTGACGTTGAGTTCTTCGCCACATTGAACAATCTGCGGCACAACGCCGGATGTGGACAGGGTAATGCGGCGTTTGGAAATTCCGAGACCGTCTTCGTCCATGCAAATCTGCATCGCCTTGGCCACGTTGGCGTAGTTATAGAGCGGTTCACCCATACCCATCAAAACGATGTTGGTCAGGTCGCGGCCCTGGTTCGCATCTTTCTTTTCACCCGCAACCGGCCATTCGCCCAGAACGTCGCGGGCATACATAATCTGTTGCAGGATTTCATGGGGCCCGAGATTGCGGACCAGCGGCTGCGTGCCCGTGTGGCAGAAGCGGCAGGTCAGCGTGCAGCCCACTTGCGATGATACGCACAGCGTTCCGCGATCGGCCTCCGGGATAAAGACCATTTCAATTTGTTGACCATCCGCCATGACCAGCAGCCATTTCATCGTGCCGTCGGTGGATTTTTGTTCCGTCATCACGCCCGGGCGTTCAATGGAGAATTTTTCGATGAGCGTATCGCGCAAATCGCGCGGCAGGTTGGTCATCGCTTCAAAATCGGTCACACCCCGGTGGTAAACCCAGTGCCAAACCTGTTTCGCGCGGAATTTGGGCAGGCCGTGTTCCTCCAGCGCCGCGATCATTTCGGGCAGGGTGAGACCGATCAGGGCAATGCGGCCGGCCGCGTCGGTACGCGGGGCGGCAAATTTCGTGGCATGGGATGTAACGCTCATGCGCGCATACATACAGGAGGGGGGCCGGAAAAGTCAAAGAAAAGCGGAAAAACGTGCGTTTTCAGGGGGCCATGCCCCCCTATTCCCCCGTATGGGGGGTTTGGCGAATCCCCTTGCCGATCCCCATGGAAACCCCATATCATTACTGGGATGGCCGCGATTGATCCGCCAAGTTTGAGTAAGTCGGATCTGGCAAATCAAAAATCGGACCATCCCATCTTATTCATTCAAAGGGGAACGGACACCATGTTTGCGAAAATCAAAGAATTGCTGGGCGGTAGCAAAAGCGAATCCGCACAAAAATCCGGGTGCTGCGGCGCCCACGCCAAGCGCGTTGAAGAAGGCCAATCCTGTTGTGGGGCCAGCAAGGCCGAAGCAGCCGAGAAACCGCAAGGCGGCGGGTGCTGTGGCGGTCATGGCCATCACCACGGGCATCATCATCAGCACTAATCGAGGCTGATGTTTATAAAGACAGGAACCCGCAAGAGCCAATACGGCCCGGGTTCCATGCCAGGAAGGCGGTCCAGATGAGTGACCGCCTTTCTTGTTTTCCGGTTTATTTTCAAATGGTTTCGCCCATCGCACCGCCCCATGCGGCGCTGTGCAATTTGCGACAGATCGCCTTTTATTCAAATCCCCATCAAATTTACGACAACACGTTGATTTAATTAAAAAAATCGTAAGCCAAAGCGCGTAGTATAAAGCTGGGACTATTTGTGAAATTAAATTTTAAACCGAAACAGTTTTATTTGGAGGTTTCCACCATGTCGACCCAGGATTTTCTGGCCACATGTCTGGACAGTGTGCGATCCAAATCTTTCTATCCTGCGTACCAGAAAGCGTTTCGCATTATTCAGGCTGATACCAATGCCTTGAAGGAAATTGTGTTCCGACTTCGATATGAAATTTATTGTGTCGATAACGATATGGAACAAACAAGCGGTGCATCGACCAGCGCGATGGAGAAAGACGCGTTCGACGATAATTCACTGCACTATCTGCTCTATCACAAAATGACGGACGAACCGGTGGGCACGGTGCGTGTGGTCATGCCGCGCACAGATCGGCCGTTGAGCAGTTTTCCGCTGCAATTCGTTTGCGACCACCCCTTGTTACACATGCCGGACCGGGTCCATCGCTTTTGCGAAGTGTCCCGCCTGTGCATGACGCGGGATTTCCGCCGCCGTCCGGGCGATGGCCGCGTGTTGCCCAGCTATAACGAACAGGACCAGGCCGTGCGCATGAACGCCGATGGCACAACGGTGTTTATCCGTCGGGTTATCCCGTTCGCGCCGCTGGGCCTTCTGCGCGCCGCGTTTGAAGGGGCGTTGGATAACGGCCTGACCGATTGCGTCTGCGTGATGGACCCGGACCAGCTCTATGCCCTGCAACGCATCGGCCTGTCCTACCGCGTTCTGGGCCCGCGTCTGGATATTGGCGGGCAACAGCAGCCGATCATCTTCAACATCAAACATGCGCTGGACAATATGATCCTGCAAAACCCGCCCTGCTGGGAAATCGTGTCCGACCGGGGCCGCCTGCATATCAAGGCAAACGAGCTGGATCAAAACCAGTGGCAGGACCAGATTTTCGACCAGCAATGCATGGATATGATTTTTGAACGGCTGACCACACCGCCGCCCCGCGTGTAAAAAACCCACGCGCGGATGGCCGTCCATTCCTTAGATTTTTGCCTAAACTTTGACCCTAACTTCGCCGCCATCGGTCCTTGTGACCGGGCGGTTTTTCTTTTTTGGAAACCACGGACTAACATGGATTTTTATTTCGTCATTCCGGCGAAAGCCGGAATCCAGACGATTCACCCACCGGATACCGACTTTCGTCGGTATCCGGTGGGTGGGGGTTGCGCCCCCATCTGTGGCCCCATCCCCTTCATTTCCCTAATGAATCAATAAGCTTTTTATGCTCAAATACCCCTATGATTCGTTATGTTTCCACCCGGGGTCCGGGCACACCGCAATCCTTTACCGATGTCATGCTGGCCGGGCTGGCGCCCGATTCGGGGCTGTATATCCCCGACATGTGGCCGGAGATTGACCGCGACCTGCTCTCACATCTGGCGGGCACGCCCTATACCAACGTGGCCATGGAAATCATGACGCCGTTTATCGGCAAGGCCGTGCCGCCGGACGTTCTGTTCAAAATTCTGCAGGACACGTATGAAGGTGGGTCGTTTGACCATGCCTGCGTGGCCCCGCTGGTTCAGGTTGGGCCATCCGCATGGATCATGGAATTGTTCCACGGCCCGACATTGTCATTCAAGGATTACGCCCTGCAATTTATTGGCCGGCTGTTCGATTATTTATTGGAACAGAAAGGCCAGCGCCTGACCATCGTCGGCGCCACATCGGGCGATACCGGATCGGCGGCGATTGAAGCCTGCCGCAATTGCAAGAATATCGACATCTTCATCCTGCACCCCAAGGGACGCACATCGGAAATCCAACGCCGTCAAATGACGACAGTGGAGGCACCGAATGTATTTAACATTGCCGTAGAGGGCACATTTGATGATTGCCAGACATTGGTGAAAACCATGCTGGGCGATGCGAAAATGCGCGGGGATTTAAATTTGTCCGCCATCAACTCCATCAACTGGGCCCGTATTATGGCGCAGATCGTGTATTACGCGACCGCCGCGCTGGCGTTGGGCGCGCCCCATCGCCCGGTATCCTTCGCCGTGCCCACGGGCAATTTCGGCAATGTCTATGCCGGATGGTGCGCGCGCCGCATCGGCTTGCCCATCGATCAATTGATCGTGGCCACGAACAAGAACGATATCCTGACCCGGTTCTTTGAAACGGGTGACATGCGGATGGAACGGGTCATGCCAACCCTGTCCCCCAGCATGGATATTCAGATTTCCAGTAACTTTGAACGCTACCTGTGCGACTTAATGGGCCGGGATTATGATGGCCTCAAGAAACTGATGCATGCGTTCAAGGTGCAGAAGGCCTTTATTATGAACCCGGATTCGATGCAGAAGGCCAAGCGCGAATTCACCGCGCAACGCTGTGATGATGAAACCACGTTACAAACCATGCGCGAATGTTATTTGCAATCGGGCATCATGATCGACCCGCACACGGCTGTTGGCCTGTATGGTGCGATGACGAAGCGGGATGATCCGTCCGTTCCGGTCGTAGCGCTGGCCTGTGCCCACCCGGCCAAATTCCCCGATGCCGTGGAAAAAGCCATTGGCATCCGCCCGCCCATGCCCGCTGTTCTGGATGGCCTGCTGGGCAAGGCAGAACATTACATCGTCCTGCCCAACGATTTGGGTAAGGTGCAGGGCTATATCCGTAACGAAGCCAAAGCGATTCGCCGCTAACCCCTTATTCGCGCTGACCCTTGCCGCAACCCCAGGATTGATCTATCTCTAAACGTTATGAGCATTGAAATCACAACCCTGCCCGGGGGTCTCCGGGTTGTTACCGATTCAATTCCGTCCATGGATTCCGTGGCGATCGGCGTTTGGGCCGCCGTTGGCACACGCCACGAAGATATGGTCCATAACGGCGTCGCTCACATGGTCGAACATATGATGTTCAAGGGCACCAAAACCCGCACCGCCGCCCAAATCGCCGAAGCGATCGAGGATGTCGGCGGCAATGTCAATGCGTACACCAGCCGCGACATCACCGCATATCACGTTCATCTGTTAAAGGATCATACGCCGCTGGCGATGGATATTCTGTCCGACATTCTGCAACACACCACCATGCCGGATGATGAGGTTGAGCGCGAACGCGATGTCATCCTGCAGGAAATCGGGATGAGCAACGACACGCCCGACGATCTGGTGTTCGATCTGTATCAGGAAACGGCCTACCCCGATCAGGCGCTCGGCGCGCCCATTCTGGGCCGCAACGATATTATTGCAAACATGCAGCGCGATACGTTGCAGGGCTACGTCAATCGCTGCTACACGCCGAAAAATCTGGTGCTGTCCGCCGCGGGCAATATTACGCATGACGCCTTGGTCAAAATGGCAATGGAGCGTTTCAACGCCCTGCCCAAGGACCAAAACATCACAACCAAGCCCGCCAATTATACAGGCGGACAAAGCCGCGCGGAGAAGGATCTGGAACAAAGCCATATCGTTATGGGGTTCCAGGGCATTTCCCGCCATGACGAGGATTATTACGCCGCCGTGGCCCTGTCCACCATTCTGGGCGGCGGCATGTCATCACGGCTGTTCCAGGAAGTGCGCGAAAAACGCGGATTGGTGTATTCCGTGTTCAGCTTCCACAGCTCCTACGCCGATGATGGCCAGTTTGCCGTGTATGCAGGCACCGGCCCGGAACGTCTGGGTGAATTGATCCCGGTCGTCTGCGATGAATTGAAAAAAATTGCCAATGACGTGGTCAGCGACGCCGAATTGAAACGGGCCAAAACCCAGATGAAATCCGGATTGCTGATGGCGCGCGAATCCATGATGACCCGTGCCGGGCAACAGGCCAAACACCTGATCTATTTCGACAAGAAACTGGATGTCGCTGAATTGCTGCACAAGATCGATGCTGTGACGGGCGATGATATTTTGCGCTTGTCCCAGCGAATTTTTGCAACGGTTCCGACCGTGGCGGCGCTTGGACCGCTCCAGCAACTGGAATCCTATGAATCTTTACGCGCCCGCCTGCGCGCTTAAGGATTAACGAAGGGGGGCCGCATGAACATTGCCAATTTACTGCGCCCCGCGGCCCCTTCTGCACGATCCATTTCTTTATCACTGAGTGGTGAACGTGTTGTTATCCGCACGCCCGAGCGGCGTGACATGGACCAGTGGATTGCGGCGCGTACGCGCAACCGGTCCTATCTTCAGCCGTATGAACCCAAATGGCCGGATGATGCGCTGACCTCAGCCGCTTTTAATAGACGCTTAGGCCGGCAGCAACGCGATATTCGCACCGGGCATGCGTGCCCATTTCTGATCATTCGGCTGGATAATCTGCAACTGATCGGGGCCATCAATCTGAACAATATTGTGCGCGGGGCCGCACAATATGCGTCGATGGGATATTGGCTGGATGAACAATCCCAAGGTCAGGGATATATGACCGAGGCCGCGATGCTGGCCCTTGGCCATGCGTTTGGCCCTTTAAAGCTGCACAGAATTAACGCCGGATGCGTGCCGCATAATGGCCGCAGCAAATCCCTGCTGACCCGACTTGGGTTTGAAGAAGAGGGATATGCAAAACGCTATCTGCAAATCAACGGTGAATGGCAGGACCACATCCTGTTCGGCCTGAGCATCGAAACCTGGAAAACCACACTGCCCGGATCAACATTGAATATTCCAGCTTGATTAAAACGGGCTTTACGCATCGCCCCATTTCTGCATACAATAAGCAACAGAATGCGGATTGGCTCGAAAAACGATCCGCGCTCGCCACGGCGATGAGAATCAGGATCAGACTCACGCCTCTATTGTATTCTCGGGCGTAGTTATACCCGCATCCTCATACAACGATGACGGGATCTTTCAAAAACCCATCAAACCTTTAAACCGCGATTGCGGTTTAAAAAACTATTTATACTGATCCAATGCGCCCACAATTTTTATTGATTCTGGCCTGTGGCTGTTTCGCTTTCGCTGAAACCGCGCTCGCCGCCTGCGCAAACCCCGCTGGCATCGGGGGCGATATTGTGTGGAACAGCACAACAAACACGCCCGCTTATTGCGACAATTATGTGTGGATTGGCTTCCCCAAGGGAAACATGGTCACCCCCACATGCACCGCGCCAGCCGGCGTGCAAGGCCAGATCATGTACAATTCAACCAGCCATGTTTTGCAATATTGCGACGGCACGGCATGGTATGCCGCCGGCGCGCCGGGTGATGGTGGTGCGGGATGCACGGGCCCGGTGGGCACCGCCGGGGATCTTGTCTACAACACCACCCATAGCGCCCTGCAATATTGCGAAGGCGACCAGTGGATCAAGATTGGCCAAACCCCGCCCTGCGATTCAACGCCGATTGAATACACGACGCCGGGATCGGCAACCTACTCCGTTCCTTATAATTGCGAACAAATCACCATCCACGCCTATGGCGCGGGTGGTGGCGGCGCACTGAACAACGTATCGCGCGGCGCGGGCGGTGGTGGCGGGGCCAGTGCCGTTGTTCGCGTCAGTGATATCACACTCCTGGCCGTGGCCGGCGGCGGCGGTGGCGGTGGCGGAACCGAGGGTAAAAATTACAGCAATTCCCGCGGTGGTGGCGGCGGTTATGCGACAGCCACCGTGACCGTCACACCCGGCGCGAACTTCAGCGTCTTTGTCGGCGGCGGGGGAATCAGCCCCAATTTGGATACAGGCGGGAATGGCGGCATTACATCACCGTATAACGGTGGGCGTGGCGGCAACCGGCGGGCCAATGGCACCGCCGCAACCTATGGCGGCGCGGGCGGCGGCGGATCAGAAAATAACGGGGCGAACTCCACATGGGGTGGCGCGGGCGGACGGGGCGATGACGGCGGATCGTGCGGATCATCCACCAATGGCGGCGCATGCAGCAACCAGCATGGCGGCGGCGGCGGCGGATACAGCATCAGTGGTGGAACTGTCATTTTGGGCGGCAATGGTGGCGCGGGTGGCGGCTTGGCCGCGAATGGCGGACCGGGCAACGGCGTTCAGGGCGGAACAGCAGGGGCAGGCAAAATCGTGATTATTCCGGGCGACGCGCCGTAGGCACGCCCTCTAAGCGCGTCCCGCAGCACCCGACAACATCGCCGGGTTGACACCCATGCGCTGAATCGCGTTTTCCCATTTGCGCGCGGCATCAACACCGAACACCAAATCGGCGGAAGCATCGGTGATCAGCCAGGCATTATCCTGAATTTCCTGTTCCAATTGGCCCGGCGACCACCCGGCATATCCCAGCACGAACAGCATTTGTTCCGGCCCGCGCCCCTGAACAATTTCGCGCAGGGCATCCAGCGTACCGGTGACATGAATATCGCTTTTCACACGCACGGTATCCTTCTGCGCGAAATCGGCGGAGTGCAGAACGAACCCGCGCCCGGATTCCACCGGACCGCCGCTCAACACTTGCAGGCTGTAGAGAATATCTTCATCCACATCATCATTGGCGACGTTGAGCTGGGCAACCAATTCGGAAAACTCCACACCCGGCAGCGGGTTGTTGATGACCAGACCCATGGAACCCTTGTCATCATGCGCGCACATGAAAATCACCGCTTTTTGAAAGCGGGAATCGCCCATATTGGGCATCGCCAGCAACAATTTACCGACCAGAAATGTATCCGTCATGGATACGTCCGAAGAATCCGTCATGTGTTTATTCCATTCGCCTTAATACAAACCACCCGTTCCCGTCGTCACCGATTGCGGACGTGATCCGCCACTGGTTTCCGGCTGTGGGCCATAGGGCTGGGTAGGATAAAATTGTTGTTCATCCACCACAACGCCCGGCACGCTGCCATCAGGCATCGGCTGGGTATAGGGGGAAAGAAGATCGCTGTCACTTTGCCACGGCTGATCCGCCGCCGTGCCCTCATAAGGCAGATCGCGCTGGAAGCTGGACATCACGGAAATGCCATTGCCGTCCAGAATATAAATTTTATCGGTCGGTTCCGTTCCGGCCAGGAACGCTTCCCAAATGGTTTTCTTGTCGCCGGGACGGGCGCGCGCGCCGGTTTCGGCGTTGATCAAAACTTGGCGGATGCCGGGCGGAATACGGAACGGGGTGGCGGGTTGGTCCTTCAACGCGCCCTCCATAAAGTCTTTAAAGACCGGCACGGCCGCCGATGCACCCGTTTCCCGGGCGCCCAGTGATTTCGGTTCGTCGTAACCGATATACACACCCACGGCCAAGTCGGGCGAGAACCCAACAAACCATGCATCTTTGGAATCGTTAGTCGTGCCGGTTTTGCCGGCCAGCGGAATATCCAGCGCGCGGATTTTCGCCGCCGTCCCGCGTTGCACGACACCTTCCAGAATGGACACCATCTGGTATGCCGTGCGCGGGTCGTTGATTTGTTCGCGGGTATCGGGAACCACGGGCGCATCCTGCACCGCCCATTCGATCAGCGGCCCGCACCCGCCGCATTGGCGCGTGTCATCGCTGTAAATCGTTTTACCGCGGCGATCCTGAATTCGGTCGATAAAAGTTGGGGTAATTTTTTTCCCGCCATTCACCAGCATGGCATAGGCCGCGGTCATATCCAGCACAGTTGTTTCCTGCGCCCCCAGCGAATTGGCCAGGTTGGTTTTCATCTTGTCAAAAATACCGAATTTTTCGGCGTAGGTCGCAACCTTGTCCATGCCGATATAATCGGCCAGACGCACCGTCATCAGGTTTCGGGATTTTTCAACACCGACACGAATCGGGGTTGGGCCGTAATATTCGTTGGAATAGTTGGTCGGACGCCATTTCGGCAGACCCGGCCCCTGATCAATCACCAGCGGCGCATCCAGAACCAGCGTGGACGGTGTAAAACCACTATCCAACGCGGCCAGATAGATAAACGGCTTGAACGCCGAACCCGGCTGGCGTTGCGCCTGTGTCGCGCGGTTGAAGGAGCTGTTGTCAAAATGCCATCCACCCTGCATCGCCAGCACACGGCCCGTATGCGGGTCCATGGCAATCAACGCGCCATTCACTTTCGGCACCTGACGCAGGTGGATGGTTTTTTTCTCTTTCCCCTCTTCGTTTTTGTCCGTGACGGTTTCAACCATCACCACATCACCCACGATCAGCGGTTTGGATGACGTCCATTTGACATCGTCTGCGTTCAGGGCACCGCGCGTGCCTGAGGCCAGGCCAATTTTCACCGCATCCGTCGATGCCTCGGTCACAATCGCCAGATCCCAGTGGCGCAACATGCCCTCTGGACGTGGCACAATCGCCAAACGGTCGGCCCAGTTATCAATCGAATCCAGATGCAACACCGGTCCGCGCCAGCCGCGGCGGCGGTCAAACGCCATCAATCCGTCGCGCAATGATTTTTCAGCAATCGCCTGCAATGTCGGGTTCACCGACGTCCGCACAGCCAAGCCCCCTTCATACAACGCATCCTTGCCATAGCGGGCTTCCAGCTCACGCCGGACTTCTTCAGCAAAATATGGAGCACGCACGATGTCACCGGCCCCGCGTTCAACCACGGTCAGCGGCTTGGCCTTGGCAATATCGGCCTGGGCTTCGTCCACATATCCATTGACGACCATGCGATCAATCACCCAGTTGCGGCGTTCAATCGCTGCATCGTAATGGCGCGTCGGGCTGTAGTTGTTCGGCCCCTTCGGCAAGGCAGCCAGATACGCGGCCTCTTCAATGCTCAACTCAGACAAAGATTTGTTGAAATAGTTGAGCGCCGCAGCCGCCACACCGTAAGACCGCTGGCCCAAGAAAATTTCGTTGAGATAAAGCTCCAGCAGGCGATCCTTGCTCATCGCCTTTTCCATGCGGAAAGCCAAAATGGCTTCGCGGATTTTACGCTCGTAACTCACCTCGTTGGTCAGCAGAAAGTTTTTTGCGACCTGTTGCGTGATGGTTGATGCCCCCTGTGGCCGCCCCCCGTTCTTGAAGTTGGTCACAACGGCACGCGCAATCGCAATCGGGTCTACACCCTGGTGCGTGTAAAAATTCTGGTCTTCCGCCGCGATGAAGGCGTTTTTGACCAGGTCGGGCATGGAATCAATCGGAACGAAAATGCGCTTTTCAGCGGCATACTCCTCCATCAGCCGCCCATCACCCGCATAAATGCGCGTGGTCACCGGCGGATTATAGTCTTTCAATGCGCTGTAATCGGGCAAATCCCGGCTGTAGGTGCTGATCACCACGACGACAACAGCCACCCCGGCGATCAAGCCGAGCATGCCAAGGGAGAACAACGCCAGAATCGAATAATAGAGCCATTTCATGCCTCTTTTATCGCACAGGAATCGGGCAGGATAAAGGCCACAAAGGGCGTGTTTATCGCAAAAGGATTACGGGTTTGGCACCAGCCGCAATAACCGCCCATCCGACGAATCGGTCAGCAGGTAAACGGCACCATCCGGCCCGACCCGCACATCGCGGATTCGCTCACCAAGATCTTTCAGATAGGTATCCTGCCGCCCGATTCGCTCACCATCCACCGCCAGCACGCGCAGGGATTCCCCAGCCAGCGCACCAACCAGCAAATGGCCCCGCCATGCCGGGAACAAGTCCCCGTCATAAAACGCCATGCCACTGGGCGCGATGGAGGGCGTCCAGTGCATCAACGGCTGTTCCATGCCCGGCGCGGCCGTGCGATCGGTAATTTTAAACCCGGTATAATCAATGCCGTAGGTGATTTCCGGCCAACCGTAATTGCGGCCCGGCTTGATGATATTCACCTCATCCCCGCCACGCGGCCCGTGTTCATGCTCAAAAATCACGCCTGTGCCCGGCTGCAGGGCCAAGCCCTGCACGTTGCGATGACCATAGGAATAGATTTCCGGTCTGGCGTAATCCTGTTTCACAAACGGATTGTCGTCCGGCACGTTTCCATCGCGGTCAATCCGGATGATCGCACCAAGGTGATTGCCCTTGTTCTGGGCCTCACGCATGTCATAGCGTTCACCCAATGACAGCAACAATGTGTTATCCGGCAAGAATAATAATTTCCCGCCGAAATGCTGCTCTGATCCCGATTTCGGCGCAGCGCGGAACAGGATTTTTGTTTCCACCAGCATCGCATCAGTCAAGGACAGGCGCGCCCGCGCAACCTCTGTGCCAAACCCACCCTTGCCCTGCCCGGCATACGCGATATAGACGCGATTATTCTTGGTAAATTCGGGGTCCAGTGCGATATCAAACAACCCCGCCTGCCCGCGTGCCACAACGCGCGGAACGCCTTTAATCTCGGTGCGGGTTTGGCCATCACGGGCCACACGCCACAATGTTCCCCCTCGCTCGGTAATCAGAAAATCGCCATCTGGCAAAAACGCCAAAGACCAGGGATGGTCGAAATCATCCGCCACCGTTTCAACGGTAAACGGATCATCATCCGCATGCACGATACCAGGGCAAAGGATCAGGGCCATCAATGAGATCAATAAAATGCGCATAAGACCAATCATGGGAATAATATAGGGCGGTTAAAACGACACTTCCATTGTGACCATCTTTGCGGCAGGATCAACCCGCAAGGATGGCACACATGGAACCACAACATATTCCCGCAACCGATTTGATCGACATGGGCGCATGGGCGGCCCGTGACGGCCTGCCGTTGCGGGTGGATCTGGTCTATGCGCAAATCAACCATCCGGAAAATATTTTTGGCCGGGCGCTGTACCGCGAAACGGCGCGATTCTGGCTGCACCGCGATTTTGCCGCGATTGTCGCCGATGCCGCCAAAATCGCCTATGCCCAGCGCGAATGGATTTTCATTTTGAAGGACGGCCTGCGCCCGGTTGAGGCGCAAGCGATGATGCAGGACACCGCCATCGTGAAGGCCAACCCGCAATGGCTGGTCGAACCACGCCTGCTGTCCCCGCCCGGCATGGGCGGGCATCCGCGCGCCATGGCGGTGGATATTACGCCGTGCGATGATAATGGTGTTTTAATCGACATGGGCACGGTGTTCGACCATTTGACCACCAACCCCGCCGATAATCCGGCTGCCCGCGCCAACACCAATTTGCCCGCGCATGTTCTGGATAACCGCAAATTTCTGGAAGAGTGCATGATGATGGCGGCGGCGCGTCACAACAAACCGATGTTGCCCCTGCCCGCCGAATGGTGGGATTTCAGATTCCCGAAAACCTACACCGACGCCTACGCCCCCATTCACGACCGCGACTTGCCGGATGATATGAAGATGGTGGCAACTTAAAAGACGTTACGCCGCCTTGCCGATACCGCTTTGAATCGGCCCTTCGGCCCGGCCGTGGATGAACTGGTCCACATACGGGTTGCCGGAATTGTCCAGTTGCTCCACCGGACCGGTCCAGATGATGCGGCCTTCGTGAATCATGGCGACATCGTCGGCGATTTTGCGGACGCTGGCCATATCATGCGTGATGGACAAGGCAGTGGCACCCAGTTCCTTCACCGATTTCACGATCAGGTTATTGATGACATCGGCCATGATCGGGTCCAGACCCGTGGTCGGCTCATCAAAGAAAATGATTTCCGGGGATGTTGCAATGGCACGGGCCAGGCCGACACGTTTTTGCATCCCGCCCGACAATTCCGCCGGAACCAGATGGCCGGTGGCTTCATCAAGGCCCACGGCGATTAGTTTTTCAACGGCAATCTCATACGCCTTGTGGCGGTCCATGCCACGGCCATGGATCAGGCCGAAGGCCACATTTTCCCAGACCTTGAGCGAGTCGAAAAGCGCCGCGCCCTGAAACAACATGCCGAATTTGCGCATGACCTCATCACGCCCTGCGGAATCCAACCCCACAGATTCGCGGCCATCAATCAGAATGGACCCGGAATCCGGACGGATAATGCCCAGCACGCATTTCAGCATGACGGATTTGCCCGTCCCCGACCCGCCGATAATCACCATCGACCGGCCCGTCTGAACGTTCAGATCCACGCCCTGCAAAACGCGTTTGGAGCCAAAGGATTTATAGACATTCGACAGATGCAGCTTCGTCGTTCCGGTCATGAGAAAAACACCTGCGTCAGGAGATAGTTGAAAATCAGGATCAGGATAGACGCCGACACAACCGCATTCGTGGTGGCCGCGCCAACACCCTGGGCCCCACGTCCGGAATTGTAACCGTGATAGCACCCCATCACCGCCACGATCAGACCGAACACAGCCGCCTTGATCAAACCGGAAATCACGTCGATATTTTCGACGACATCCCATGTTTGCGACAAATACCGACCCGGATTAAAGCCCAGATTATAAATGCTGACGATATAGCCGCCGAACACGCCGACAATATCCCCCAGCAGAACCAGGCACGGCAACATCAACGTACCGGCTAGTACGCGCGGCGCGATCAGATATTTGAATGGATTGACGGACAAGGTGGTCAGCGCATCAATCTGTTCGGTGACGCGCATCGTACCAATTTCGGCGGCAATCGCCGCGCCCACGCGGCCCGCCACCATCAGACCGGCCAGCACCGGGGCCAGTTCGCGCGTCATCGACAAAACGACGACGCCGGCAATCGCCCCTTCGGCGTTAAAGCGGGTGAAGCCGGTATAGGATTGCAGCGCCAGCACCATGCCCGTAAACAACGCCGTCATACCGACGACAGGCAGAGAGTAATAGCCAATGTCGATCAGCTGGCGCAAAACCAGACGCGGAAAATAGGGCGGCAGGAAAATATGCGCCACCGATTGGCCGACAAACAGGGACAAACGCCCCGCACCGCGGATCAGGCGCATAATCGTCCCGCCGATGGTTTCGCACGCATCCAGCAATTTTTCCGTGATGGGATGTTCGTGGATCTGTTTGTGCAGCGGGGGTTTGCTCGACCCCCCTCCTGAAATACCCGGCGTCTCGATCTTGGCTTCGCTGGTCATAATCACATTGTCCATCTGCTTTGAATACGGAAGTCTTCTTACCCGCAAATGCCCGAAAAATCCATTATTTTTCGGACGCTAAGCCCGCCTGAATCCCCGGATGGACATAGGTGCGGCGGTACCGCGCCCCAAGGCTGGTCAGGATTTCATAGCCAATGGTCCCCGCCTGGGCCGCCAGGTCATCCACGCCTTGCCCCGGACCAACCACATCCAGCATATCGCCAGGCTTCAGGCCCGGCACAGCACCCGCATCCACCGTGACCAGATCCATCGACACCCGCCCCAGAACCGGACAGGCCACGCCATTTGCATAAAGCACACCGCGACCGCTGAACGAGCGCAGGAACCCATCGGCATAGCCAAGCGCGACCGTGGCCACCCGCGTCGGGGCCTCCGCACGCCATGTGGCAGAATACCCGACACTGTCCCCGGCGGGAACGGTGCGGACCTGCAACACCGGCACCTGCAACCGAATGACCGGGGCCATCGGGTTGGCCGTCTCCGGCGTCGGGTTCAGGCCATAGGCCGCCATGCCGGGCCGGACCATATCCAGATGATAGGATTGCAGACGCATCGCGCCGGATGAATTGGCGATGGACCGCGGCACACCCGGGCAAGCCCGCCGGGCCACATCATCGAACAGGGTAAATTGCCGCGCCGTCATGGGATGATCGGCCTCATCGGCACAGGCGAAATGGCTCATCACCAGATGCAGGTTCAGCCCTGTCAGGCGCGTCGGGTCATCCAGAATCGCCGCACGGTCGGCGGCATCCAACCCCAAGCGGTTCATTCCCGAATCGATATGCAAAATGCAAGGCGCCCCAGCGGCAAAGCTGCGCCACGCGCTGACCTGCCCCAGATCGTTCAGCACCGGGGTCAGGCGATGCGCCCGGTAATCCTGCGCCGCGCCGGGATAAAGCCCGCCCAGAACCGCAATATTTTCCGCCCCCGGGAACAGACCGCGCAGCGTGACGCCCTCATCCGGCGTGGCGACAAAAAACGTTTTGACCCCACAGGCGCGCAAAGTTTGCGCCACAGGCACCAGCCCCAGCCCATAGGCATCGGCCTTCACCACACCGGCGACTGCACAATGCGGGCCGAGCACATCCTGAAAATGGCGGATATTGGCGGATATTGCATTTAAATCAATGGTCAGGCGACCGCCTGTTAACGGATCAGACATCATCATGGGCGATAATTTATCATAGTTTCCCGTTCGGGTCAGAGGCGTTTTGCGGTACCATAAATTATGATGAATCAGCGTAATTATAAAATTGCGAAATCCTCCCGCCTCCATGAACGTGGAAACGTCCTGTTTCTGATCCTGATTGCCGTCGCGTTGTTCGCCGCACTCAGCTTCGCCGTCGTCCAGACACGCGGCGGGGGCACAGATGCGAACAAGGAAAAAATTCAACTGGCCGCATCGCAACTGGCCCAGTATGGCGGCGATATCGAGGCCGCTATCCTGCGCATGCGCGTGGGCAAGGGTATGGGGCCGGATGTGATGAGCTTTGAAACACCGTTCCTGTCATCCGCCAATTACACCAATCCGAATTGCGCCGTGGATGATTGCAAAGTCTATATGCCCAAGGGCGGCGCCATTTCATACAACGCCCCGAACGATGAATGGCTGGATTGGGGCCAGCAATCCCAACCCCATTGGGGCGGATGGTTGTTTACCGGCGGATCATGCGTACCCGGTGTCGGGCTGGGCAACGATGCCACCTGTAACGGCGACGTTGATAATCTGGAGCTGATTGCCATTGTTCCCTACATCCAACGCGACGTCTGCATGGAAATTAACCGCAAGAAGGAAATTACATCCGGCGTCACGCCGCCGCCACAAGACCAAGGCAGCGCATGGATCAACAACCCCGAATTTTCCGGCACCTTCACCACGGGCGAAGCGATTGCGTCCGCAGGAGGAGAAATTTTTGGCCGTAACGAAGGCTGTTTCGAAGGGGGTGGCACCCCGGCATCGGGCACCTACCATTATTATAAGGTTCTGATTGAGCGATAGAAAAAACCCCCGCCAGTGCGGGGGTTTTTCTTATTCGTAATCCTGTGTCGGACCATGGAAATGATCCAGATTGGCAAAGCGGGTGAGGTTGCCGTCGAAGAACAACCGCACCGTTCCAATCGGGCCATGACGCTGTTTCGCGATAATGGTTTCGGCCACGTTATGGAGCTGCTCCATCCTCTGTTGCCATTCGATATGCTTATCGGTGCCGGGTTCGGGTTCGGCCCGGGACAGATAATATTCTTCGCGGTACACGAACATCACAACGTCCGAGTCCTGTTCAATCGATCCCGATTCACGCAGGTCGGACAATTGCGGGCGCTTGTCATCACGCTGTTCCACCGCACGGGAAAGCTGGGACAGCGCAATCACCGGAATATCCAGTTCCTTGGCAATCGCCTTCAGACCCCGGGTAATTTCCGACACTTCCAAAACGCGGTTTTCAGCGGATTGGCGCGAGCCAGAGCCCTGCAACAGCTGCAAATAGTCAATGACAATCAAACCCAGGCCGCTTTGGCGTTTCAAACGGCGCGCGCGCGTGCGCACAGCACCAATCGACAAAGCCGGCGTGTCATCAATATACAGCGGCACTTGCGACAGACGGTGCGATGCCTCGACAAAGCGACGGAAATCATTTTCGGTCAGTTTGCCCTTACGGATGGAGTCACCGGAAATTTCCGCCTGATCCGCCAGAATACGCGTTGCCAGCTGGTCGGATGACATTTCCAGAGAGAAGAACCCGACAACCGCCCCTTCCTTGCCGCCGGTTTGGGCATAACGGTTCGCCGCGTTAAACGCGATGTTGGTGGCCAGCGTGGTTTTCCCCATCGACGGGCGACCCGCAAGGATCAGCAAGTCGGAATTGTGCAGACCCCCCAGTTTTTCATCCAGATCGCGCAGCCCCGTGGTTACGCCCGTGACGTGACCATCGGTCTTATAGGCTTTGTCCGCAATTTCAATCGCGCGCGCGACCGAATCCTTCAGCGTCACAAACCCTTTCCGGCCATCACCGGATTCGGCCAGAATGAACAGGCGGTTTTCCGCCATCTCAATCGCCTTGGTCGCGTCGCGTTCGATTGTTTGTTCAAACGCATCATTCACCACATCCTCGCCCAGCGCGATCAGTTCGCGGCGCAAATGCAGATCATACAGATTGCGCGCATAATCCGTCGCGCTGATGACCGTAATCACCGCGCTGGCCAGATCAGCCAGATATTGCGTGCCACCAACGGATGACAGGTCAGAGTCGGTTTCAAAATACCCTTTCAGCGTCACCGGTGACGCTGTCTGACCGCGCTCAATCAAACGCTGGATCGCTTCGAAAATGCGTTGGTGCGCGGGATGGAAAAAATGTGCGGGCTTCAGAAAGTCGATGCGCTCCAGCACACGGTTATCGACCAGCAGTGCACCCAGCAATCCCTGCTCCGCCTCCAGGTTATGCGGCAGCGTGCGGTAATTCCGCTCCGCCGAAACCATCGGATCGTTGAGGGGAATATCATCCTTGCGGGCAAGGTTCGTGTTTGCTGTCGTGCTCATGGCGGCACTCTATTCAAAATCCCGCGCACACGCCACAAGCGCATCACACCCCCCATGTGAATTGCGGGGATAAGGGATGGTCGGAAACCCCCGGCAAAGAAGAAGCCCGCAGGCTGGTAGGACCTGCGGGCTTCCGTAATCAGCTATATCCCTTGGGGAGAAACAGCCGAACCTGTTGTTTTAGGCTCAGGCGGTTTCGCCTTCGTCGGCGGCTTCAACGGCATCATCCACATGTTTCGTGGATTTAGCGGCTTTCTTCGCGGCCTTTTTGTCAGCTTTGGCTGCGGCTTCTGCGGAACGCTCTTGCTCAACAGCAAGGGCTTCGTCATCCAGCAGAGCGGATTTTGCCGCTGCGTCTTCTGCCAGTTCAGCGGCACGGGCTTCAGCAGCCAGTTTCGCTTTACCGGTTTTGGCCTGGATTGCGGCTTCCTCTTCCGAACGTGCAACGTTGACCATCACGTCAACTTTCACTTCCGGGTGCAGGGAAACGCTGACCGGGGCCAGACCCAGGGATTTAAACGCGGTGTTCATGACAACCTGGCCACGGCTTACGGTGGCTTTCAATTGGTCGGCAATGGCTTCCGCGATGTCACGCGTGGTGACGGAACCGTACAAATGGCCACCTTCGGACGCCAGACGGATCAGAACGATCGTCTTGCCTTCCAGGGATTTTGCCACTTTCTGGGCGTCAGCGCGTTTTTCCGCGTTGCGTTTTTCCAGTTCAGCTTTTTGGGCTTCGAAATGGGCCACGTTATCCGGGGTCGCGCGCAGAGCTTTTTTCTGCGGGATCAGGTAATTGCGGGCATAACCCGGCCTTACCTTCACCAGAGAGCCCATTGCACCCAGGTTTTCAACGCGTTCCAGAAGGATCACTTCCATGTTCGCCATGATCTATACTCCTTCCACTCGATTACTGTTGGAACGAACGCGGAGCGCGTTCGCCACGGGGTTCACGATCGCCGCGATCGTTGCCGCGGAATTCACCGCCACCACGATATTCGCCACGGCCTTCACCACGACCTTCCGGACGCGGACCGCGCGGGGCGCTGTCCATTTCCTGACGGACATACGGCATCAGAGCCATGAAACGGGCACGTTTAATAGCGCGAGCCAGTTCACGTTGCTTCTTCTGCGATACGGCCGTGATACGGCTCGGCATGATTTTGCCGCGCTCGGAAATGTAACGGCCCAGCGTGCGCACGTCTTTCCAGTCGATTGCCGGAGCATTCGGACCAGAGAACGGGCACGTCTTGCGACGACGGAAGAACGGACGGCGGCCAGCCGGGCCACCAGCGGATTTTTGCATCTCTTCAGACATTATGCGGCTTCCTTGTCAAAATCGTTATCGTTGGAACGATCGCCGCCCAGAATGGCCGACGGGCCCTTGGACAGTTCGTCCAGACGAACGCTGATGTGGCGCAGAACGTCTTCGTTCAGGCGCATGTTACGCTCCATCTCCAGCAGTGCCGGAGCCGGGGTGTCCAGTTCCATCAGAACATAATGACCTTTGCGGTTTTTCTTGATGCGGTAAGCCAGCGTGCGCAGGCCCCAGCTTTCGGTTTTCACAACCTTGCCACCGTTTTTGGTGATCAGGTCGGAAAATTGTTTGGTCAGGTCTTCGACTTGCGTCGCGCTCAGATCCTGCCGTGCAATAAACACGGTTTCATAGAAAGGCATACTCGTTTCTCCTCTCGGGTTTCAGAAATCCAGGCCAGACAACCGGCCTAGGTTCCATCAGCCAACACCACCATGGTGCTGGCGAGGTTCTTTTAAAGAACGGGGGCACTATACGGATCCCGGCCCCTGAATCAAGGAAATTCCGGCGTTTTATTGGAAAAAAGCGATTCCCACCCCCATTCCGCCTACACCCCGGCCATTCCCCCGAAAAATTCCCGCGCCCCGCCCCCAAAAGCAACATCCCCGCACGGGGCGGGGATGCGAAAACTTAATGTTATGGAAATGTTATTCCGGTCGTAGGGCCCGGTAAGGATTTTGGCGCATACATAAAAACAGCCCCTGCAATTTCTCTCAGAGGGCTGTTTTTAAAATGCTTACTCACCTTGCTCAACACGTCGCCACCGCCCGCGCGGCTTCTCGTGTCTTTGCGGATCATTTTGTAATGAATATTGGTAATAGTTCGACAGCACGCCAACGCCAAATGCAGTGAACAAAGGAATAAAATAGAACGCCATCGGCAGCTGCAACAAGCCGACAAAAAACTGGAACCCCATCGGGGCAGGCACGCCCTTCTGTACACCGATCACATGACCAATAAAGCCCGCGATAAAACCGACAGCAAAAGAATACGCAAAACACCCCAGAAAAAGCCGCCAGGCCCCAACAAACGGCGTGCAGAGCAATCGCCAAACATATCCATCGGTACGGTCAAACGATTCCTTGAAAGACATATGCGAGCGGACAGCTTTGGCCGGGAAGTAAAAACAAAGTCTATACCCGCAATAAAGGACACCAAGAATCGCCGCGAGCGTCAAAAGCCCGACAGCAGGCCGCAACGACACAGCGGAGAAAAGCGCCGCTCCCAAAACCGTCGAAAAAACAACCAGCGCAAATCCCGCGACGACAAGCAACCACCCCATGCCGATAAAAGCCAGATCGCTTTTTTCAGGATGGAATGGGTCGACGGGCTTGGCACGCTCCGGCCCATGCAACAAAACACGATGCCAACCAATTATAAAACACGCACAGAAATAACCCGCGACCAGCGAACCAAAGACAAATTTCCCCTTTAACGCTGGCCACATCATATTCCCCAAGACATCAACCAGATCCAGCCCAATAATCCACGGCAAGATGGGCACTAGCAACGCCCAGAATTCCTGCTGATGGCCCTTGGTAAAGGCCCGCACATTGCGGCCCGTTTCAATGATCCCATAGGTTGGCTGAATACCCGGCATGACTCCCCCGTGAATGAATCTGTTAATTGCGCACAGATCAATGTTCAACCATAAGAGGTTTGCGAACAATCACGAACTTACGTGATGTGGGTGAAAGGCAGACGGGTGGGCCCATCAAAACGGCCACATCACCATCACCAGCCGCTGCCCCGGCACCGGTGGGCTGCCGTGGATCAGGGCTTGATCGGTATCGCGGCATTTTAACAGGAGCAAGTCGCCAGGTGCCGTGGCCTGGGCCAGCGGATCATTGGCGCGGACCGGGGTGGCTTCAATATCGCGTCCATTTTCACGCATCGTGCAATCGGGCCGCCACCAGGTGCCCGCCGCGCCGCGCAATGTGACCAGGCCGAGCAGATCCCCCTTATCCGTATGCCAGAAATTATTTTCAGAGGGCTGAAAGGCCATCAAGGATGTTCCGACACTGCCGCCATTCGGTTTGCACACGGCAGCAAAATGCCCGACCAGATCAATGATCGTGCGGGCCATGTCCATGCGCCCACCACTCCCTTCGGGAAAGCCGGCATCCTCCAGCGCGTAATCCAGCGCCAGCAAACGGCTTTCATCGCGCAATTGGTGGACCGGCCACGTGTAATTCAAAATTTCGCGGCGATAGTCGGACGTCCACCGGACATCCGGTGACAATTTGGAAATGTCGAGATCCATGAGATAGGAATTATTCGCCGCCGCGGCGGCCCCCCGCCACACCGCCAGATTCAAACGCGGGTCGCGGATCATGGCCAGCACGCCGGGATCATCGCCCAGCGCGGCCTGGCCAAAGTCTTCGCGGTAGGATCGGGCGGTGTTCACAGGTACATCCATCGGCAATGTCCTTATCAAAAGGTATGAACCGGGGATGACATTATGGCTATTTTCATATTTCGTCAAACTTTTACCCCTCCAAGCCAAGGCCCCCTTGCCCGACCGGGTCGTTCCCGGTAAAAAGGGCCGGAAATGTTAAGAAAACCAACCTTTTCAAGGATGCTCATCAATGACACGCGCTTTCGTTTTCCCCGGTCAGGGGTCGCAATTCCCGGGTATGGGCAAGGATCTGGCCGAGGCCTTTCCCGACGCCAAACTGGTGTTTGAAGAAGTCGACGACGCCCTGTCCCAGAAATTGTCGAAAATCATTTTCGAAGGGCCGGACTCCGACCTGAACCTGACCGAGAACACGCAGCCCGCATTAATGGCCGTGTCCATGGCGGTGATGGCGGTTCTGACCAAACAGGGCGGGATTGATTTGAAATCCGTCTGTTCCCACGTGGCGGGCCATTCACTGGGTGAATATTCCGCGTTGACCGCCGCGGGCGCTTTGAAGTTGTCTGATACTGCCCGCCTGCTGAAACTGCGTGGACAGTCGATGCAGAAGGCCGTGCCGGTTGGTCAGGGGGCCATGGCCGCCATTCTGGGATTGGAATTTGATGATGTGATGGCGATTGCATCGGAAGTGTCCGGCAACGAAGTCTGCGAGGCCGCCAACGATAACGCACCGGGACAAGTCGTCATTTCCGGCCACAAGGGCGCGGTGGAAGCCGCCATCGCCCTGGCCACCAGCCGTGGCGCAAAACGCGCATTGGCGTTGCCCGTATCCGCCCCGTTCCATTGCCGTTTGATGCAACCCGCCGCCGAGGCGATGCAGGCCGCGTTGGCCGAAACCACGGTCAACGCCCCGGTTGTTCCGGTCATTGCCAACGTCACCGCCAGTCCCGTGACCGACCCGGCGGAGATTACCCGCCTGTTGGTCGAGCAGATCACGGGCCGTGTGCGCTGGCGCGAATCGGTTCAATGGATGAAAGCCAATGGTGTCACCGAAGCCACCGAGATCGGCGCGGGCAAAGTTCTGGCCGGACTGATCAAACGGATTGAAGGCGACATTGCCTGCACATCGGTCGGCACGCCGGAGCAGGTTGAAGCCCTGATCACGCAACTGAAATAATCAAATAAACGCGCAATAAACACGCCCCCGGCGCGCCCGCATGGCCCGCCGGGGGCTTTTTTGTGCAAACAGATGGCTTACAAAAACCTTACAGGAGGGCACCGCTCAGGCAAAATAAATCAATAAAAATCAAGATGATAATTAACCTTGACTTCCCCCGCCCAGCACACAATCTTAGTTGCAACCGCTTGATAAAAGGCGGGGGCCACGAACGACTGCGTAACAATGGGGGTTACCCTGACACACCACCGGATCACACCGACGGGCATTGCCCGCCCTTGGGACGATGAGGAAATCATCGTCAGCAAAACCGACATCAAGGGGCGCATCATCTACGCCAACGATGTCTTTCAGCGTGTGTCCCTGCTGACACCGGATGAATTGATCGGCAAACCCCACAACATCATCCGCCACCCGCATATGCCGCGGTGCATTTTCAAACTCTTCTGGGATACGTTGCAGGCGAACAAGGAAATCTTCGCCTATGTCCTCAACATGGCCAGCAACGGCGACCATTACTGGGTCTTTGCCCACGTCACGCCCAGCTACGATAACAATATGAACGTGGTCGGATACCATTCCAACCGCCGCAAGCCCGATCCCGAAAAAATCGCCAAAATCGAGCCGATTTATAAGGCCTTGCTGGCGGAAGAAGCCAAACATTCCGGCCCGCGCGAAGCGCTGGACGCCGGAACCAAATTGCTGAACGAAACACTGGCCAAGGCGGGAATGTCCTATGATGAATTCATCTTCTCTCTCTAAGGCTTCAATACTGGCCATCCTGTCCGGTGTATCGGGTTTTGCCGCACTGGGGCTGTTGATCGCGGATCAGGATATTCCGGTCTACGTCCCCTATGCGTTGGCCGGAGCCAGCATTCTCAGCATCATCGGCACCGTTTTCTTTCAACGCAAAACCGCCGCCACGCTGGACCAATACAGCGCGGTTTTAAAAGATATTGCCAAAGGCAATTTTGAAACCCGCATCGTATCCGTCAAGGAACACGGCGTATTGGGACAGGTGGGCCATGACATCAACCATGTCGCCGACATCACCGACGCGTACATCCGCGAAGTCACAAATTCGATGCAGGCCGTCGGCGAAGGGCGGTATTACCGCCCGGTTCTGGAACGCGGCCTGCCCGGCATTTATCGCCGCAGCGCCAAGGCCGTGAACAATGTGGTCGCCGAAACCGAACGCCAAATCACGGCGTTCCGTGGATACGCGGACACGTTCGAGGGCAGCGTCAACGTGATCGTACAAAGTGTATCCAGCGCCGCAAAAGACGTTGAAAGCGCGTCCGAACGCATGCTGGGCATCACCGAAGCCACGACCACGCGCGCCATCGACACATCCAACGCCGCCACCGTCGCCGCCGAGAGCACACATATTGTCGCCGCCGCGGCCGAAGAACTCTCGGCCTCGATCAGCACGATCAATGCGAATGTCTCCGAATCTTCCTCCATCGCGGTACAGGCCGCCAGCGAGGCGGACAAGACGGACCGCCTGATCAACGCCCTGACCGATGCCGCGAAGAATGTCGGCACGATCATTGAATTGATCAACAATATCGCCAGCCAGACCAACCTGCTGGCCCTGAACGCCACGATCGAGGCCGCGCGTGCGGGTGAAGCGGGCAAAGGATTCGCCGTCGTTGCGCATGAGGTGAAAACACTGGCCGAACAAACCGCCCGGGCGACCGATGACATCACCAAACAAATCGGCACGATGCAGGAATTGACCGACGAAGCCGCCGCCGCCATCCGCGGGATCGGCCAGACCATTCACCGCATCAACGATATTTCATCCACCATCGCGTTGGGCATGGACGAACAGAACATCGCCACGCAGGAAATCGCCCGGTCGATCCAGCAGGCCTCGCAAAGCACCGAGAACGTCACCCGCAACGTCAGTGACGTACAGGGCATGGCCGCCGAAGGCAAGGAATCGTCCGCCCGCGTATTGGACATCGCCAAGACATTGTCCCGCGAATCCGACCGCCTGCAGGCGGATATCGCTGCCTTCCTGAAAACCGCACGGTCGATTTAATCTTCTCACCTTGCGGTTACCCATACGGGTTTTGTAGGCTGTTTTTCCACCTCAGCATTCCCGCGCAAGCGGGAATCCACGCGACCCATCCATTGGATCCCCGCTTGCGCGGGGATGCTGAAAGACGGGGGAATCCCCTATATTGACCCCCCCGCCCCAACCCCCTATTCTGCCCCTTCAATTTTTGAAGGGAAGGATACGATCATGTTTAATCTTTCAGGCAAATGCGCTCTGGTGACCGGGGCCACAGGTGGAATTGGCGGCGCGATTGCCCGCGCCATGCATGCCCAGGGCGCAACCGTCGGCATTTCTGGCCGGAACGAGGCCAAGCTGGCCGAGTTGGCCGCCGAATTGAAAGACCGCGTCCATGTCCTGCCCGCCGATCTGGGGGCCGAAGGTGGCGTGGATGCGCTGGTGAAAGCCGCCGAAGCCGCCATGGGCCAAATTGATATTCTGGTCAACAATGCCGGCCTGACCCGCGACAATTTGTCCCTGCGCATGAAACCGGAAGAATGGGACGAAGTGATTGCCGTCAACATGACCGCCACCTTCCGTCTGGCGCAGGCCGTTCAACGCGGCATGATGAAGCGCCGCAATGGCCGCATCATCAACGTCGCATCCGTCGTTGGCGTGATGGGCAACCCCGGCCAGTGCAACTATGTTGCCTCGAAAGCCGGCATGATCGGCTGGTCCAAAGCGATGGCACAGGAAATTGCCAGCCGCAACATCACCATCAACTGCATCGCCCCGGGCTTCATCGCCACGGCCATGACCGACGCATTGAACGATGACCAGAAAGCCACAATCAACGCGAAAATCCCGATGGGCCGCATGGGCAGCTCCGAGGACATCGCATCGGCAGCCGTATTCCTGGCCAGCGATGAAGCCGCGTACGTCACCGGCCAGACCATTCACGTGAATGGCGGCATGGTGATGATTTAATGGCCGCGTACGATCTGGTTATCTTTGATTGCGACGGCACGCTGGTCGACAGCGAGCTGGCCAATAATGCGGCGTTTTGCGATGAATTGGCGGCAGAAGGGCTAACGCAATACACGCTGGATTATGCGATGACCCATTTTGTCGGGTCATCGGTTCCGACATTGATGAAGCTGATCGCGGATGAAACCGGGCATGTGTTTCCGGATGATTTCCGCGACCGTTACATCCGCAATGTCAGCCGCCGCATCCCCACCGATATACGCCCCATTGAACACGCGTATGAAACAATCGAAATCGTCAGCAAGATCGTGCCCGTCTGTGTGGCATCCAACGGCGAGCGCATGAACGTGATTGATTGCGTGAAAGCCATCAACGCCATGGATGTGTTCTTCACCGAAGAAACCATTTTCACCAAGGATCAAGTCGAACACCCCAAACCGGCCCCGGATTTGTTCCTCTATGCCGCCGCGCAAATGGGCAATGTGCCGCCGGAACGGTGTCTGGTGATTGAAGATTCCAAATTCGGGGCCCGCGCGGGCGTGGCCGCCGGCATGGATGTGCTGGGCTTCACCGGGTCATCGCATGACAAATTGGGCCGCGCCGCCGAACTGTCCGCCGAACGCGTGATCGCCGTGATTGATGATTTGCGGGACATTCTGGATTACCTGCCCGACTAAAAAACAAACATGAAAAAAGGGCCCAACCGGGCCCTTTTTTAAATTCGTATCCGATTACATCGCCAGCGCGAAAGTCGGGCGGTTGACCATGACCGGAGAGCCCGGTTTCGGCGCATCCAGTTTCAGGTCGCCATTTGCAGCCGGGCCGAAATCCAGTTGGTTTTTCGACAATTTCGGCGCGGTATCTTCGATCACCTTGGCACCGCGTTTCAGCAGCTCTTCCGTGCCCTTATCAGAGGCCACGAAACCACCGATCGCACCGGCCAGACCGGGGGATTGTGCATACCCGTCAGTATCGCCATGGAACAGGTCCAGACGGCGCAGGTTTTCCTGCAGGTCCTCGATTTCGTATTTCTTCAGCGACTCAACGGTAATGCCGTTGGCGGACATATACGCCAGTGTGTTGCGAACATTCGCGGCCACTTCCTGACGGGAGGCTTCACCGGGGTTCAGTTCCAGATCCTTCAGGCGACGGGCCAGCCCTTCGGACTGCATTTTCGTCTGTGCCCAGGCTTGCGCCGAGAAGGTCATCAGATGCGGATTGTTGAACATGCTTTTCAGCAGGTTTTCACCGTCCATTGCACGATACTGGCCTTCGACCGTTTGGAATTCAGATCCGGTTTGCGCCTTGTCCAGTGCTTCGCCCTTATCGGCCAGCGCGCGGGTCGCAACAGATGCATTGTTCAGGAGAGAGCGTTTTTGCGCGGCGGTCAGAACACCACCTTCGCCACCGGCACGCACGGTGCTGCCCATGGAGAAATTGCCGCCTGCCGTTGCTTGATCACGTTTGCTCATAGCCATACACCCTTTATATAGAACGTTTCGTTCCTTGATTATGCGACATATTAACCAAATTCCACCCTATTTGTCTACAAATATCAGTTAAGACATTGATTTTCATTGGTTTTTATATTTTCCAGAATCTTAATTTGGGGCCCAAGATATAACGCCCATATAAATTGTTGATTTCGGCAGAGAGGATCACTACAGTCCCCCCCGAACTGACTTTAACTGAAACAACAATAAGGTAATAAGCGATGAGTGACATTGCTGAGCGCGTGAAGAAAATTGTAATCGACCATTTGGGCGTCGACGAAGCCAAAGTGGTTGAAGCAGCGAGCTTCATTGACGATCTGGGCGCAGACTCCCTCGACACTGTTGAGCTGGTCATGGCCTTCGAAGAAGAATTCAGCGTCGAAATCCCGGACGATGCCGCTGAGAAAATTCAGACGGTTGGTGACGCGATCAGCTTCATCAAGGAAAACTCCGCTGCCTAATTCCATGGCATGGTGTTTTTAACGCTATAAAGTTAAAGTCGCAGTCCCTTTTCATTAAAGGACTGCGCTTTTCTTTTCTGCTGATATGATAGCCTGCTTGAAAGAGGTTCGAAATGAGACGAGTTGTCGTAACAGGTATGGGCATGGTCTCCCCGCTGGGCGTGGGGGTCAAACGCAATTGGGATCGCATCACGAACAGTGAGAGCGGGATTCGCCGTATCGAGAAGATGGATGCGTCCGATCTGGCCTCGCAAATTGCGGGCGAAGTTCCGGTGACCACCGACGAAAACCCGACCGACGGTTCATTTAACGCCAATCTGTTCGTTCCGGTGAAGGAACAGAAGAAGATGGATACATTCATCATGTACGCCATCGCCGCGGCAGAAGAAGCCCTGAACGATGCCGACTGGCACCCAACCGCGGACGAAGACCAATACCGCACCGGCGTGATGATCGGGTCCGGCATTGGCGGTCTGCAATCCATTTATGAAACATCCACGACGCTGGCCGAAAAGGGCCCGCGCCGTCTGTCCCCGTTCTCCGTTCCCGCGATGTTGATCAATTTGGCCTCGGGTCACGTTTCGATCATGCACGGGCTGAAGGGGCCGAACCATTCCGTGGTCACCGCCTGCGCGTCCGGTACGCACGCCATTGGCGACGCCGCCCGTCTGATTATGTGGGGTGATGCCGATGTGATGGTCGCCGGTGGCGCCGAAGCGGGCGTGAACCGTCTGGGCGTGGCCAGCTTTGCCGCTGCACGCGCTTTGTCCACGGGCTATAACGACAACCCGACCGCCGCATCCCGTCCGTTTGACGAAGGCCGCGATGGTTTCGTCATCGCCGAAGGCGCAGGCATCGTTGTTCTGGAAGAATACGAGCACGCGAAAAAACGCGGTGCGAAAATCTATGGCGAAATCATCGGCTATGGCATGTCGGGCGATGCGTACCACATCACATCCCCGGCGGAAAACGGCGATGGCGGTTTCCGCGCGATGCAGGCGGCGTTGAAACGCGCCGAACTGAACCCGGGTGATATTGATTACATCAACGCCCACGGCACATCGACACCGCTGGGTGACGGTTTGGAATGCACGGCGGTCAAACGCCTGTTCGGCAACCATCTGGATACCCTGTCCATGTCATCCACCAAATCGGCCATCGGCCATTTGCTGGGCGCGGCGGGCGCGGTTGAGGCGATTTACACAATCAAGGCGATCGAGACCGGCATTCTGCCGCCGACGCTGAACCTTGAAAACGTATCTGAACCTTGCCAGGGCCTGGATCTGGTGCCGAAAGTGGCGAAGGAGAAGAAGGTCCGCACGGCCCTGTCCAACTCCTTCGGCTTTGGTGGCACCAATGCCAGCCTGATCATCCGGTCCGTGTAACAGGCGGCAGGATGGCGGAACCCAGCAAGTTTCAAAACGGCTTCGTTCAATTCTTTCTCGGCGCGCTGGTTCTGGGGACCACACTCTGTGTGGTCGGCGGAACTGGCGCGTTTGTGTATGGATGGAGCGGCTGGACCAAGGCCGGCCCCCTGCAAACCGAAACATCCATCATCATTCCACGCGGATCGGGCGTCAGCACGATTGCCGCCACACTGGAAGACCAGGGCGTGATTGAAGATGCCTTGTTGTTCAAGGCTATGGCCCGCATCACCGGGCACCATACCAATTTAAAAGCTGGCGAATATGCCTTTGCCCCGCAAATTTCCATGCGCAGCGTCATTGATAAAATCGAGCGTGGCGATGTCGTGCAACGTCGCGTCACCGTGCCCGAAGGGCTGACCAGCCATCAGATTGTAAAAATCGTCAATGGCACCGACGGATTATCCGGCACCATCACAGACATTCCGGCCGAAGGATCCTTGCTGCCGGAAACATACAGTTTTTTGAAAGACCAGGACCGCACCGAAATCATCACCCAGATGCAAACCGCGATGACGGACGCCATCACCCAGATGTGGCCAACGCGCGATCCCGGCCTGCCCTTTGACACGATCGAACAGGCCGTGACACTGGCCAGCATCGTGGAAAAGGAAACCGGAATCGGTGATGAACGCAAACGCGTCGCCGGTGTGTTTATCAACCGCCTGCGCATGAACATGCCGCTGCAATCCGATCCGACCGTGATTTATGCGATCACCAAGGGCGATATGAAGGATGACGGCATGGGCCCGCTGGGCCGCCGCCTGTTGCGCAAGGATCTGACCGATACGGATTCACCGTACAACACGTACAAATACCCCGGCCTGCCCCCCGGCCCCATCGCCAACCCGGGTAAAGCCTCCATCGACGCCGTCCTGCACCCGGAGCAGCACAATTACATCTATTTCGTCGCCGACGGCGAAGGCGGCCACGTCTTCGCCCGTACATTGACCGAGCATCAGAATAACGTGAATGAATGGCGGAAGGTTCGGAAGGCGAAGGGGAAATAGTCGCAATCCTCTGGCCAGAACTTAACGCCCCTATTTAAGATGAATATTTTTATGTTGTACGGAATACATACAATTGCTATACTGGAAACAGATACATGATCCGGTCTTTTGCCTGTAAGGACACAGCAAAAATCTGGGAAGGCTTGAAAGTACGGGGCTTTCCGGGGGATATGCAGGATCGGGCGTTGATGAAATTGCGCCTGATTGATGCGGCACAGACCGTGGACGACCTGAAAATTCCGCCGGGAAACCGGCTGGAGGATTTAAGGGGTGACCGCAAAGGCCAAAAAAGCATTCGGATCAATGATCAGTGGCGCATATGCTTTGTTTGGAAAGACGGCGATGCGTTTGATGTTGAAATCACAGATTACCATTAAGGAACGAGGTCGCCCATGACCACCCACCTTAAAAACCCTCACCCCGGCGATATTTTGGCCGTGGAGTTTTTGGAGCCGCTGGGCCTGTCGCAAAATGCGCTGGCCAAGGCGATTGACGTGCCCGCGAACCGTATCAATGAAATCATTCGCGGGCGGCGCGGCATTACGGCGGATACAGATGTCCGGCTGGCGCGGTATTTCGGCTTGTCCGAGGGGTTTTTCCTGCGCCTGCAAAACGCCTATGACCTGATGGAGGCGCACCGCGCCATTCCCGCCACGGAACTGCGCCGGATTAAACCACACGCGCAGGCCTGTGCCTGACTCACACAAGCACCAAGACAACAAAAAAGCGGCCCGCAAGGAGCCGCTTTTTTGTTGGTCTGTTGGAAGGTCCATGGAGCGGGCGACGCGATTCGAACGCGCGACCCTAACCTTGGCAAGGTTATGCTCTACCCCTGAGCTACGCCCGCATTTCATGGCTTCAACAGACGCGGAATATACCCATGAATCCGGCGATTGCAAGGATAAAAAACACAGATTATGTGTTTTGTGTTTTTTTGATTACGGAAATTAAAGTCCGATCTGGACCAGCGGAACGTCGTAGCCATACAGCTTCCGGCCCGGCGAATGATCAACGATCATGACGTTGGGGCTGTTTTCGACCGTGTTGGCGCAGACGTCGGAGAGTTCATAGTGCATCAAATCGCCTTCATGATCGGCGTCGTAGACCAGCATCATCAGGCGCTGGTCCCGATAATATTCGATCCGGCGGATTTCATGCGGGAAATGTGAATCGCACATGACGACCAGTCCCCCATCCGGCAATTTACCCAGTTCAACATTCATGGATTACATGGCCCCCGGTGTATTATTGGAGGGGCCGCTATTGCCCAGAATCTGGGTCCAGCCTTGTTGTTCGGCGGCCGGGGCGGTGGTTTCTGGCGCTTTCGGCGCGGCCTGATCCAGGCCGTTTTCGCGGGCAAAATTGGCGATCACGCCAGCCCCCTGCGTACCAGCCAGTGTCTGCAGGGATTGGATCCCGGCCAAACGAGCCATCAATTCAGGGCCTTCGTAACGCGATAAAGGTGCGCTCATAATCTTGGTCTCTCCCTATACTCACACCCCCTCTTTATACGCAAAAAGCCTTACCACCCGCTTTATTTTCCTTAAAATTTTATCTATTTGGGGCAAGGTGCTTGAAAAACAGCATTTTTGACTGATATGAAACCCCATGGACACAGCACAAAACCTGCAGCACCACACCGATTTACCCACCACGCCCGACGCTTTGTTCAAGCGGCTGGACGATCTGGGCATCCTGTATACGACGTGGCACCACCCGGCGTTCTTTACGGTGGAAGAAGGGCTGGAATTTGAAAAAGACATTCCTGGCCTGCATTGCCGCAATTTGTTCGTGCGCGATAAACGCGAAACCATGTTTCTGGTCTCTGCTGCCAATGAAACCAAGATTGATTTGAAGAAACTGTCGGCTCTGCTTGATTGCGGACGGTTGTCGTTTGGATCGCCGGAGCGTTTGTGGGCCAATCTGGGTGTGCGGCCGGGATCGGTGTGCCCATACGCGATTATCAACGATACCGCACAGGCCGTGACCATGGTGCTGGATGATACGATCATGCGGGCCACCACCGTCAATTTCCACCCGATGGTCAACACCATGACCATTGGCGTTGCGCCCCAAGACCTTGTACGCTTTATCGAATCAACCGGGCATACGCCGTTGATCCTTGATCTCAGTGCTACCGCTCCTGAAGGAGAATAAAGACCATGTTATTCGGCAATTCCAAAGACGCGCAAAAAAATGATGCGGCCACCAGCACCGCCGCGAACGATGCCATTTTCGATGTCGGCACAGAGGATTTCGAAGCCAACGTCATGCGCGCATCGATGGACACGCCAATCATCGTCGATTTCTGGGCCCCATGGTGCGGACCATGCAAACAATTGGGCCCCACATTGGAACAAGCCGTCATCGCCACCAAGGGCGTAGTGCGCATGGCCAAAGTGAATATCGACGAACACCCGGAGTTGGCGCAGGCGATGCGCGTGCAATCCATTCCGACCGTGTTTGCATTTTTCGGTGGTCAACCCATCACCGGTTTCACCGGCAACCGCCCGGCCAGCGACATTAAAAAGCTGATGGACCAATTGGTGCAGCTGGCCCGCGAAAGCAAACCGGATGCGGTGAATATTCCCGAAACACTGGAGGCCGCCAATCAGGCCCTGGCCGACAATAACCCGACACAGGCGCAGGTTTTATATTCCACCGTGCTGGAAGAAGATGAAAACAACGTCGCCGCGTTTGTTGGATTGGTGCGCGCCTTCATCGCCGATGGCGATGTTGAAACCGCCGCCGGGATGATTGAAAACGCACCCGACACCATCGCCAAAAATTCACAATTTTCCGCCGCCATCACCGCCGTTGAATTGGCGCGGCAGGCCGTGCAGGCCGGGCCGGATAATGGCACCAGCGATCTGGCCAAAGCCGTTGCACAAGCACCCGATAATCACGCCGCACGATTTGATTACGCCATGGCATTGTTCGCCGCAGGCGAGCGTGAAGAGGCCATGAATCAGTTGCTGGACATCATTCGCCGTGACCGTGCGTGGGAAGACGAAAAAGCGCGCAAGCAATTGCTGCAGTTTTTTGACGCCATTGGTCCGGCGGACAAGAGCGTGGCCGCCGCACGGCGGCAATTGTCATCGATTCTGTTTTCGTGATTCTGCTTTATGCGGCATCCCCGTGAAACGGGGATCCAAACGGCCAGACCCATGGATTCCCGCTTTCGCGGGAATGCTGCTGTTAGAAACTGCATAAAAACCCCGCATTTCCGGCCTTTTCCCGCCGCGATGCACCATAAAATTATAATAAAATGTCACCGCGCGGGCTTTTTCTTGTAACAAAAATGCCTATATGATTAACACTGTGTATGGTTAACCGGGTGGAATACGTGCGTACTCTCTGAATAACGGCTGTGGGGCTATGGGTTGTGACTTGCCACCAACATTGAACGATTTGCCCGCGGAAATTCCTGTATTTCCGCTGAGCGGCGTTTTGTTGTTGCCGCATGGCCAGTTGCCCCTGAACATCTTTGAGCCCCGTTATCTGAGCATGGTTGAAGATGCACTGAAATCCCATCGTATCATCGGCATGATCCAACCGCGCGGTGCGGACAATGCCCATCCGGCCTTGTTCGAAACCGGATGTGCGGGCCGTATTGTGAATTTTTCTGAAACCAATGATGGCCGCTATCTGGTCACGCTGAAGGGCGTGGCCCGGTTCCGCGTGAAATCCGAACTGGATCAGGGCCGCAACGGCTACCGCCGGGTGCAAGCCGATTGGGCTGATTTCTCCAGCGATCTGGACGCGGTGAGCTGTCTCAATCTCGACCGCCCGCGTTTGCGCGGTTTGCTGGAAAGCTATTTTGAACTGCACGGCCTGTCCTGTGACTGGAACGCGGTGGAAAGCGCGACGGATAACAAGCTGATCACCTGCCTGTCCATGATTTGCCCGCTGGATGCGGGCGAGAAACAAGCCTTGCTGGAAGCCTCCTGCTGCAAAACCCGGGCGGATTTGTTTATGACCATTCTGGATATGGCGGTGCGTCAATCCGGTGCATTGCACACAAGCTGCCGCCACGGGTCTGACACGTCACTCTGTCATTGATCCCGCCCGCATCACCGGGGTATAACCCCCGTATGACACAGACACATCAAATCGACCCGAAATTGCTGGAAATCCTGGTCTGTCCCCTGACCAAGGTGCCGTTGCGTTACGATGCAAAGGCGCAGGAATTGATTTCAGATCAGGCAAAACTGGCCTATCCCATCCGCGATGGCATTCCGATCATGCTGGTCGACGATGCGCGCAAGATTGACGAATAGCAAAAAGGATGACGACCATGGACCGCGTTATTATTTTCGACACGACCTTGCGCGACGGCGAACAATCCCCGGGTTGTTCCATGAACCATGATGAAAAACTGCGCATGGCCGCATTGCTGGATCAGATGGGCGTGGACGTGATCGAAGCCGGTTTCCCGATTGCCAGCAAGGGTGATTGGGAAGCGGTGAAGGCGATTGCCGGAACGGTCAAAAACGCGACCGTGGCGGGATTGTGCCGCGCCAAGCGCGGTGACATCGAATCCGCCGCCGAAGCGTTGGCCCCGGCGAAAAGCCGCCGCATCCATACCTTCCTGTCCACATCACCGCTGCACATGAAACATAAATTGCAGATGGAGCCGGAAGCGGTTCTGGATGCCATTCGCGACAGCGTCACGCTGGCCCGCCAATTCACCGACGATGTTGAATGGTCCGCCGAAGATGGCAGCCGCACCGAAAATGATTTCCTGTGCCGCGCCGTTGAAACGGCCATTGCCGCTGGTGCCACCACCATCAACATTCCCGACACGGTGGGCTATGCCCTGCCCGCAGATTATGCGGCGAAATTTACATTGCTGCTGAACAAGGTGCCGAATATCGACAAGGCGATCTTGTCCGTTCACTGCCACAACGATCTGGGGCTGGCGGTTGCCAACTCACTCGCCGGTGTGATGGCGGGCGCGCGCCAGATTGAATGCACGATCAACGGCATCGGCGAACGCGCCGGCAATGCCGCATTGGAAGAAATCGTGATGGCCATGCGCACACGCGCCGATTCATTGCCGTATAAGAACAATATCGATACGACGATGATTACCAAGCTGTCGCACGCCTTGTCCGACATCACCGGATTTTCGGTACAGCCGAACAAGGCGATTGTCGGCGCCAATGCGTTCGCGCATGAAAGCGGCATCCATCAGGACGGCATGCTGAAAAACGCGCAGACCTATGAAATCATGACGCCGGAATCCGTGGGCTTGAATAAATCGGAACTGGTGCTGGGCAAACATTCCGGCCGCCATGCGTTCCGCGCCCGGCTGGAACAGCTGGGCTTCGATCTGGGCGACAACGCGTTGCAGGACGCGTTCGTGCGCTTCAAGGATCTGGCCGACCAGAAGAAAAGCGTGAATGATGATGACCTGATCGCGCTGGTGGGTCCGGATGCACCCCGGGTCGAAGTCGGCCCGTAAGGGTATATTCAAAAGCGCTAAAGAAAAAACAGCCGCCCCGGACGGGGGCGGCGTTTCTTTTTAGATCTCCCGTTTACGGAAGTTTTTTTCCCTGTTCAATTTGTCTCGCCGGTTAAGGCCTAATAAAGTTACAATTAAGACGGATGGATTGTCAAAAAATTGCGCGGAACTTATCCACAGAAAGCGTGCACATTATGGAATGTATCGGTTGATAGAATGAGCGCAAACCCACCCATCACCATACAGGATGTTTTGACCGCCTATGCCATGGGCCTGTTCCCCATGGCCGAACGGGCGGATGAACAGGCCTTTTACTGGTATGACCCGCCCTTGCGCGGGCAGATGGATATTGTCGGCCTGCATGTTCCGCGCTCGTTGAAAAAATTCGTTTTGAAATCCCCGTTCACCATCACGGTGGATCAGGATTTCCCGGGCGTGATGGCCGGGTGTGCGGCACGCACCGATGACCGACCACAAACATGGATCAATGACGGCATCCGCACTTTGTTCACCGACTTGTACCGCGCGGGATTTGCCCATTCGGTGGAGGTGCGGGATGCGGGCGGTGCCTTGGTCGGCGGCCTTTACGGCCTGGCGATTGGCGCGGCGTTTTTTGGTGAAAGCATGTTTTCGCGCGAATCCGGGGCCAGCAAAACCGCCCTGATCCATCTGTGCGCGCGGCTGTGGCGCGGGGGCTTTACCCTGCTGGACACCCAGTATTTGAACCCGCATCTGGAACAATTCGGGGCCTATGAAATCCCCCGCGACCAGTATCTGGCCCGCCTGCATCAGGCCATCCCCCGCCCGGCAGATTTCAATTTGCGCCGGAATCCCGGGTTAAGCGAGGACCAGCTGGTCCGTGAGTGGTTCGCAATGCGCGCAACAAATCAGTGACTTGCCTGATATTTCCCATAAAAATTGACACTTCGTTAAGGATTTGATAGGCTGAGGTCAACTCAAAGACATCATTATTGTCGAGGACCGTGCCGATGAATCGTGACGTATTACACAACGAAGCATCCACCCAAAGCCTGAAAGGGGCGTGGACCCGGCATGCGACCGTCGATGGGGCCGTTGTGGGTGGAATGAGGGGCACCACCCTGTCGCGCGATGCGTTCAAGGCGCAAACCCGTTTCCTGCCCGTCTTCGCCACTGCGGCCGACCCGCACAACACCCCCCGTTACGTCGTCATGGCCGCCCGCCAATGGCAGGGCGAACACGCCGATGGCACGATCCGCACCCATGCGGTGGCGGATGTCCATGTTCTGGACCAGCCACATATTGACCGCCTGTTGACCCGCAAGCACATCACGCAGAACCAGATTTTTGACCGCGTGGGTGATGCAACACGCGCCGCCAAAGCCCAAAACGAATCCACCTTTGAAACCTGCGCCCGCGATTATACACAGGGCAGACACGCCGGGATCAAAGCCTGGCGTTTGGTACAACAGGGTGATGCGGCAACGCCGTCCCCCGCACAACACCCCACGACCAAATCGCGCGCGTTTTAATACAATAAATAACAACACGACGACCACGACGGATGCGACGATTATCGCGCAGACCTCGTCGTAGTCGTTGTGTTGAAATTATTCCGCTGACGGCGGGGGTTCCTCGACGGGAATATCCGTGTCGGCCGCAGGTGTATCCGACGCGACAGGGGCTGCCGGAGCATCCGTTGCTGCCGCACCTTCAGGCGCGGCGGAAGCGTCCGCAGGATCCGGCGCAGGTGGCTCTTCCCCGGTTTTATGGGTCAGGCAATCCAAAACCCACACATCATAAATCGGGTGATCCATTGGCGACAAAGCCGGGGATGACGCAAACATCCAGCCACTGAAAATCCATTGCGATTCTTCGGCCTTCGGCGTCAATTCCCACACCTGCAAGAAGGCGGCGGATTCCGGCGTTTCGATCGGCGGTGCTTTGCGGCAGGCCTGAATTTTAATGTAGAGCGTACCGAATTTAACAGTCGATCCGACATTCGCCTCGAATGTCATTGTGCGCGCCGTCACCTTGTCCAGCGATTGCAGCTTCACGACGGGGAAGTCGTCCATCGCGGCGCGCGCAGGAAGGGCAAACCCAAAAGCGCACAGCGCCAGAAGCGTCGATACGACCGGGCGGACGCGCTTACGGATGCGCATCAGCCGATTCCGCACCATTGCCATTCTGATCTTTCGGCGCGCCCTGCATGCTGAAGATAAACTTGCCGAGCAATTGCTCGAGGTTTTGCGGAGCCTGGGTATAGGAAATACGGTCGCCGTTTTTCATCATGTCTTCGGACGAACCCGGCTCCAGCGACAGGTAGCGGCCACCCATCAAACTCTCGCTGCTGATCAAAGCGGCGCTGTCGTCCGGGACTTTCACGGACGGATCAACCGACATGCTGACCTTGGCCAGATAGGTTTCCGGGTCCAGCTCGACCGCGGATACGGTGCCGACTTTCACACCGCTGATCTGCACATCGTCGCCCGCACGCAGGCCACCGACGGAGGAAAAATTCGCGCTGATTGTATAGCCGCTGACATCACCGACATTCGCGGCGCTGTAGCTGAAAATCAAAAATACGGCGGCGACCAGCAAAACAACCGCGCCCAAAACCGTTTCAATCAGACTGTGTTTCATTCTCTTAATTCACCCAAAAACGCGGTTTAAATTATACTATTGCGGCGGTGTCCAGGATTCGTAATCACCTGTTGCTGCATCACGCTGACCACCGGACAGAACATGCCCCGGCGGACGATACGCCAGATTGGTGCCGGTCATGTTCGGCATATGCGGTTTCTGCCACGGACGACGGAACGATTCCGCGTTTGACGCCGGGACCACATCGGTTTGATGGTGCAGCCAGCCATGCCATTCCGGCGGAACGTTCGATGCTTCGGGCACACCCTTGTACATCACCCAGCGGCGATCCAGCTTGTACCCCGGACGGGCCTTGGCGCTGTAATATCGGTTGCCATAGACGTCGCGGCCCACACTGCGCGCCCCGCTCAGCAATGTAACGAAACCAATATGCGCGGGTGACAGGCACCCCAGCATCTGACCGATTGCACGAAACAATCCCATGGACATCCATCCCGTCTTTTGAAGGAAAAAAGGAGCGTTCCCGCCCCGCCTCAAAGCCCCCCATGGATGCCGCAAAAGCCCATGAAAATCAAGCCTTTTGTCGGGGAAAGACGCAGGGCGCGCCCCGTCTGTTCCCGCCATCCCGGACCTGACCCGTGATCCGGAGCAACACGCGCTAACCCATCCCGGTCCTCGGGATCCCCACTGTCACGGGGATGACAAAGGGATGTGCGATAATATGAAAATCTAATCCGCGACTTTCCCGGACAGGCCCTGCCACATCCGCACCATGTCCTGAGCCTGGTCGTGTTGGAGCTGTTCATAGGCGACGGAGCGTTGGGCTATGGGCTTGGCCACTTCGCCCTTGATCCGGTCCTCATCATCCCCGCCCATCATCGCCGCAATTTCAGCATGGGTCAGGGCATAGCAGACCTTCTCAATCCCGGCGCGAATGACCAGCGCCTGTCCCAGCATCGTGGGTTCGGAACTGCAATACAGGGTACAGCCCTTTAATTCGGTGCGGCCCAATTTTTCCGTGGCCCGGCGAATGGCCAGCACCTCGGCATGGGCGGTGGGGTCGCAACGGGAGGTCACGCTGTTCACACCCTCGCCAATAATATGCCCATCAGCATCGGCCACAACCGCCCCGAACGGCCCGCCCAGACGCGACCGCGCGTTCTGGTGCGCCAGCGCAATGGCCCGCGCCATCAATTGATCGGGAGAATAGCCACGTTCAACACGGTGGGCACCGATGGCATCCGGATTTTTGCCGTGCGACCGCAAGACACGGCGCACCACTTCGACCAGACGGTTGGGTTCGACGGGTTTACGCAGAACTTGCTTGATTTCATAACGACTGATTTCCAGCAGCAGATCGGTGCTGGGTTCATCCGTAATCATAATGATACCGAATGTGTGACCCTTGACCTGACAATGACGGGCGAAATCGAAGCCGGTTTTGGGCTGCATCGCCTGATCGACAATGGCGATGTCGATATTGCGTGTATCGGCAATGCGCGCCGCGGCCCCGCCATCGGCGGCGGTGACAACCTCATACCCGTTCATATACAGAAGCCCCGCGAGGTGATCGCGGTCGTCTTCGTTTTGTTCGGCAATCAAGACCTGAAGATTGTTGGAAACGCGGCTCATGAGAAACACCTGAAAAAATTAGCGAGAAAAAGTGTAGTCCTTTTTATTTATTTGAAAAGCCTTGTTGAAACAGAAAGTCTCGGGTACCCTTTTTATAACAATGACGCACCCATCTTATAAAAAACCGGGGCGTAAACAGGGAGAAGTACATGCTAGAAGACCGCAAGGGCGCACACAGCGCCTTCGATGCCGTTGCCGGAAACGATAATCAATCCTCGGCCCCGGCCCCTACCACAGCGCCAGCCACACGCACCGCCTCGGCCCCCCTACCCACACCGCCCAATTATTTTAATCAGGTCGTATCCGCCGCGCCGCAGGAGCGTATCTTGATTTTGGAGGGGCCAATCACACAGGAACTGGCCATCACGCTGCGCCTGCATCTGCTGCGCATGGAAGCCGCCAGCCCGGATGAGCCGATCACCATTATGATCAATTCGGGTGGTGGCTTGGTCACCGCCGGCATGGCAATTTATGACACAATTCAATCGCTGGAATGCCCGGTAAACACTTATGTCACCGGCATGGCTGCGTCCATGGCTTCCATCCTGTTGGTTGCGGGTACGCCCGGTGAGCGTCGCGCTGCGCCGAATGCCCGTATTATGATCCACCAGCCGTCTGGGGGATCACAGGGCAACGCCACGGAAATGGGCATCAGCCAGAACGAAATCGAACACACCTATCGCCGCATGGCCTGGGTGTACGCCGCCCATGCGTTTGACGCGGCGAAAAGCCCGGCTTTTGACAAAAAAGTCGCGGACAAGATGGCCGATCTGCAAAAAACCGCCCCCACATCCGGTGGCACATGGACGCCGGATACATTGAAAATGACGGCGCTGGCGCATTTGTATCACGCCGTGATGAAGCAGGATTATTTCCTGTACGCCGAAGAAGCCAAGGATATGGGCCTGATCGACAAGATCGAATATCCGGATATGAACATCAAACCCACAATGGACCCGAAACGCGCCAAGATATTACACCGCATTGCCGAGGCCGAACGTCTGGCCAACAAGCATCACCGCGACAACCGCCCGGAACCGAGCGCGTTTTAAATCGCCGTTCAAACAAACACCCCAACGAAAAAACGCCGCCCGCATCAAACCGGGTGGCGTTTTTTATCGTCTCATTTGAAATCAGGCACGGCTGAACACGCTGTGCAGCATGCCGTACCACACCGCCGCCATCCAGAAGAGCAGGAACAATCCCGCCTGCACAAAAATCGAACTGGCCATCGGGATCAGGAACGGCACCACCACCATGGCCAGACACAAGCCCCGGGCACAATGCTTGAAATCGGCCGCAAAGAAACGGATTTGCGCCAAAAAAGCGCCCCACAATTGAAACGCCAGAACCGTGCAGAATCCGTATAAAATCAAACCCGGATCGGACACGGACACCAGAAACCCGCGCATGATCAGCGGTGCGATACACAGTAAAACAATACAAACAAACGCCAGAACAAGTGTCACCAGATGCGATGTGATATCGATCGGTGCGCGGCCGCCCTGATACCGCCCGGACGCGGACAGCGGCACGACATTTTCCGGCGCCGATTGTGTATGTGAAATCCCAGCCATGAGTAAAAATCCCCCCACAGGACAAGCATGAAGGACCACGCAGCGTGCGTGCCATTATAATTTTTTGAAATTCAGGACAGTCAGAAGAAAAATGGGAAAAAAGAAACGCGCAACACGGGAATGATTCTACCCCGAATTGCGCGTTCTGAATATAGCGTTTAAAAAATTATTCCTGTAACCCGTCCGTGCCGCGATGTTGGCGCAGGTAATCGCGCAGCGGCATGCCATCCAGCGACAATCCCCGGATCACAGGCGCGCCGAACGCCCCCGGCACCGCGATTTCCATCATGAAACGATCCGGTTCGGACACGACCAGCCGGTCCAGATCGGCCGCAAATTCCTCCGGGATGAAGTATTTTTGCGGCCCCGTGGCGGACGACGCGGGAATGCGGCTTTGGCACAAACGATCCGCATCCGGCGCATCACATTGCAGGCGCGTCACATTCATAAAAGTCTGATTGCCGTTCAGGCACAGGCAGCAATTGGGATCATTATCCGCGCACGCAGCATCCACGCCCGCATCCGCCTCCATCCAGTCATAACGAAACTGGATATACCGGCCATGCAGGAGATCCCGTGGATCGTATCCCGCGATCTTCACGGTCCAGACCGGACCCGCCGTCTGGTCGGTCGCCGCCTTGACCCACAGTAATCCGGGCACCAGCAACGGCAACACCAGCACCGCCAGCATGATTATTTTGCGCATGGGTTCGGAAATTTTATCGCAACAGGCACAAAAACCGATCATGACTGACCTCCCGAGGAATGAGACTGCGTGTTTGATAAAGACCGCACGTAACGATTGGCCCGGCGCAAGCCCCAAATCATGCCCAGCATGGCCACCCCGGCAATGATCAAGCCGAATCCCGTGGTCATCAACCCGGCAAAGGCCTCAAGGAAAATGACGTAGATGCGAATGCCGATCAGCGTCACCGACAGCGTCACCAGACGCATGGCCCCAGTCAAATGCCCATACCACCCCGCACCAATCCAGAACGCGATGAACGTCAGACCAGCCATAAAGCTGGAATCCGGTGACGGGATCAGGAACGGTAGCAAGACAGACACAACACATAATCCGCAATAGCCCAGCGTGGCACGATAGAACGCCCGGTCCTCAACACGGCTGTTGTACAGGGCGTAATGCACCGCCATGCCCGCCAGTGCGATCAAAGGCACAGCAACCGCAACCAGATAGGCCGTGCCATATTCCATACCGGAATCGCGTGCGATGGTGCCCAGTTCCTTGGCGCGGTCGACATACCACAGCATTGTCGCCATCATCCCGGTGAAGGTCAGCAAAATAAATCCGGCCCGCATCACAACAAACGCCCAGATGGGGCGGAAGGCACGGAACATGCGCGTAAATCCATCGGCACACATCGCCAGCGGCAACCACACAGCCACGGCCAAGCTGTAAAACAACATCCAGATATCGGGCAGATCGTGCAGATATTGATCCATGATCACCGGGATGCAGCCCAGAAATGCCAGGACCCAGGGAATGGCCGTCAGCATCGTGCGGCCATAAATCACCATAAACGGCGAAATCACGATCAGCCACAGCGCCAGCAACCCGCCCGCCCCGCCATTGAGGTGATAAATCTGGCCCACCAGCGCCATAAAGGTCAGTGTCAGCCCCGCCAGAACCAGCACGGCCCCCTCCCGCCACACATCCATCCCGCGGGCATGGAACCGCCACACGGCCACCGCCGCGCCAATGTTCAAAACGGCATGCACCACCAGTTTCGCCGCATCGGGAATATCGTTCCAGTTGGCCCCGATCACCATCAATACGCCCACCAGAATGGCGAACAACGACAGCCCCATCAGACCGCCCGCAAACCGACCCTTTTGCCGGTCGCGTTCAAACGCGGTGATGGATACAGCCTGATCGGCGGAGATTAACCCCACCTGTTCCCAGGCTTTAATCTTGCGATGGACACCAAACATATGATTTTCCCCTTTAAAACGGGCGGTCATTGTGGGATTTCAAAGACAGAAGGATGGGCGCTACGCAAACGCGAAAATCGGTCATTATCGTACCTTTTTTCAACGCCATGGACATGGTGTTTTTGATACTGGTAGAATCGTGCGTATGAAACCATTTATTCCACCGCACCGCGAATCAGAACGCGGCAGCGTTTTAATTTATATCTTTATCGCCATCGCCGTTCTGGCCGCGCTGAGCTTTGCCGTATCCAGGTCGGGGCGGGAAAGTGCGCAAACCATCAACAAGGAACGCGCCGATTTATGGGCTACGGAATTGTTCGATTATTCGAACATGCTGCGCCGTGCGGTCACGACATTGACGATTACGGGTCTGACGGAAAACGATGTGTGCTTCCATGATTCCGGGTGGGACGACAACAGTTATCAATTCTCCACCGCCTGCCCCACCGCCAATCTGGTGTTCAGCCAGCTGGGTGGCGGCGCGACATTCCAGAACCCGAATTACAATCTGCTAGATTCCAGCTATTCCACGGACCCCGCCTATAAAAAATGGCATATCACTGGCGCCAACAGTGTCGCCGGGGTCGGCACCGATTGTTCCCCGACGGGACCGTGTAATGAATTGCTGGCCGTGTTGCCCTTTGTCCGGCGTGAGGCCTGTATCGCCGTGAATTCCAAACTGGGCATCACCGATGATTTGACCGAGCCGCCGCAGGATGACGCCGGTTTTGACCTGAGCGTGCCGTTCAAGGGGTCATACCCAAATGGCGAATCCATCAACACCGCCACGCTGGATGGCAAGCGGGTCGGATGTTTTAAGGGCAATGGCGGGGTCATTGACGACGCCTATGTGTTTTACAGTGTCCTGATCGCACGATAGGCCAATAAAAAACCCGCTGTTCAAGCGGGTTTTTTATTCTGTCTGTCACCACTTTATTTCGGCGTCATTTCATTGCTACGACGGCGCGTTTTTCCCGGCTTGGCCGCCGCTGGATTATTGTCATTGGCCACAGCAGCATCGTTGAACAGGAAGCGCAGCTTTTTATCCTGGCCCTGTCCTTCGGTATCCACCAGAACCGCACCACCCTTGGCCAGCTCACCAAACAAAACCTGGCGCGCCAGCGGCGTGCTGATCTCGGTCTGGATCAGGCGGCCCATCGGACGGGCCCCCATGTCACGGTTATAACCCTTGGTGGCCAGATAGTCGCGAGCATCGGCGCTCAGGTCGATTTTGACATTCCGTTCCGCCAGCTGACCACCCAAGATCTTGACAAATTTATCAACGATCGAGCCCATCGTTTCCGGCTTCAGGTAATCAAAACGGATTTGCGCATCCATGCGGTTGCGGAATTCCGGCGGCAGGAATTGGCTCACCTCATCCGCGCGCAGAACTTCTTCGCGCGTTTCGGTATGGAACCCGATGCCCTGAACCTTTTTGACTTCGGCATCGCGCAAGTTGCTGGTCATGATCAAAATCACGTTGCGGAAATCCGTGGTCTTGCCATGGGAATCCGTCAAACGCCCATCATCCATCACCTGCAACAGGGCTTTCAGAACATCCGGGTGGGCTTTTTCAATTTCATCGAGCAACAGCACGCAGTTATTGTGCTTGGTCACGGCATTGGTCAGCTCGCCGCCCTCATCATGGCCGACATAGCCCGGGGGTGACCCGACCAGGCGCGCAACAGTATGTTTCTCCTGAAATTCAGACATATCAAAGCGCACCAATTGCGTGCCCAGCGTTGCCGCCAGCTGTTTCGCCATTTCGGTCTTGCCCACACCCGTTGGACCGGTGAACAGATAACTGCCCTTCGGTTTATTCAGGTCACGCAGGCCAGCCTGAGCCAGCAATACGGCATCGGTCAGGGCATCAATCGCGGCATCTTGCTGGAACACGGCCTGGCGCAGATCGGAATCCAGCGTGCGCAGTTTTTCCAGCCCGTCGCCCGACAATTCCTTTTTCGGCAGGCGCTTGATACGGGCGACAGTGTCTTCCATCTCATCCTTGTCGATCACGTTCGTGGCGCGTGGTTCAACGATACGGTGCGCGGCGGCCCCATCCAGCAAATCAATTGCCTTGTCCGGCAACTGGCGATCCGTCATATACCGGACCGACAATTTCACCGCGGCTTCAATCGCTTCATCGGTATAGGTCACACCGTGGAAGGTTTCGTAATGTTTCTTCAGACCTTTCAGAATTTCGATGGCCTGTGCCGGGGTCGGTTCGGCCACATCGATTTTCTGGAAGCGACGGCTCATCGCCGCGTCTTTTTCGAAATATTTGCTGTATTCGGCATACGTCGTCGCCCCAACGCAACGCACCCGACCACTGGACAGATACGGTTTCATAATGTTGGCCGCATCCATCTTGCTGTCACTGCCCGTACCGGCGCCGATCAGCATGTGGATTTCATCGACGAACAAGATAGCGCCCGGGGTCAATTCCAGCTGGGTCAAAACGGCCTTCAGGCGTTTTTCAAAATCACCACGATATTTCGATCCCGCGGTCATCGCCGTCAAATCGAGCGAATACAATGTCGCGCCCAGCAATTGGTCCGGCACATTGCCATTCACGATATCCATCGCCAGCCCTTCGGCCACCGCCGTTTTACCAACGCCGGGTTCACCCACCAGAATAGGGTTGTTTTTCTTACGACGGGCCAGGACCTCAATCGTCTGGTTAATTTCATTCTGACGCGCCAGGACTGGATCAATTTTGCCCGAGGCAGCCAGTTCGTTCAGGTTCACCGCAAACTGTTCCAACGGCGGACGTTCGTCCTCTTCTTCCTCACCCTGCTGTGACGCCGGGTTCTTGCGCTTGCTCAGGCCATAATTATCCGTCGCCGCGGCATCTTTCGGATTCACCGTCGTTCCGTGGGTCAGGAAATTATCCAGCGTTTCGGCGCTGCCGATGCCATGTTTTTCCAACAGATACGCGGCATTTGAACCGCGTTCGCGCATCAAGGCCAGCAACAGCGATTTGCTGTTGGCAATGGTGCCCGGGTTTTTGGTCGTGTTCTCGTAATAGACGCGATTCAAAATCGTGCCCATCGCGCTGCTTTTTTCCAGGTCGATATCCTGCAGCGGGCGCGGGTTGACATCGAAATGTTCGACGATGAAATGCTCCGCCTCTTCCTTGATCTTGGCAACATCCACTTTCAGTGCACTGAAAACGGTTTTGCAATCGGGATCATCCAGCAACGCCAACAACAAATGTTCCGGCATCATGATCTGGTTGCCGTGTGCGATGGCGATGTCCTGTGTGCGCAATAAGGTGAGGCGCATATTTTCAGATTGTTCCATGGCGATCCCTTGTCCCTACTCAAAAGAAGTTTCTTGTTTTTGAACCTGTTTGAAATTTATAGAGATTTTACATAGGGGTGCCAAGAAAATTATCTTATTTTATGGAAATAAATATTCTTGCTTTGGCTGATTTCAGCCATTTTTAACCCCCGTCCGGGGTTCCGGCGGGGGTCAAAGATGGTCCAGACCGCTGTAAATCGGCCAGCCGAACCCTGGTCTAGTCCTGGTCGATTTTCTCACGGGCACCGGATTTGCGGGCCTCTTCATAATCGAAAATCAGCTCACCGCCCTTGAAATCGACATGGGCGACGCCGCCCTTGGTCAATTTGCCGAATAACAATTCCTCGGCCAGCGGGCGTTTGATTTTTTCCTGAATGACACGCGCCAACGGACGCGCACCCATGGCCGGGTCATAACCGATTTCGGCCAGATGGGCGCGGGCCTCATCCGACAGGACGATGGTCACATCACGATCGGCCAATTGGGCTTCCAGTTGAATGACGAATTTATCAACGACACGCGCCACGGTTTCCGGCTTCAAATTCTGGAACGGCACAATGGCATCCAGGCGGTTGCGGAATTCCGGCGTGAACAGGCGACGGATTTCATCATTGTCACCATCAATTTCCATGGTGCGGCCAAACCCGATCGGCGATTTCGCCATCTGGGCCGCGCCCGCATTGGTCGTCATAATCAAAATGACGTTGCGGAAATCAACCGTTTTCCCGTTGTTATCGGTCAGTTTGCCGTAGTCCATGACCTGCAGCAAAATGTTGTACAGGTCCGGATGGGCCTTTTCAATTTCATCCAGCAGCAACACGCAATGCGGGTTCTGGTCAATCGCATCGGTCAGCAAGCCACCCTGTTCAAAGCCAACATAGCCCGGCGGCGTACCGATCAAACGGGACACCGAATGCTTCTCCATATATTCCGACATGTCGAAGCGTTTCAATTCAACGCCGAGCGATTTGGCCAGTTGCCGCGCCACTTCGGTTTTACCAACCCCGGTGGGGCCGCTGAACAGATACGACCCAATCGGTTTTTCCGCATCGCGCAGACCCGCGCGCGCCATTTTGATGGAATCGGACAGCACCGCAATCGCCTGATCCTGGTCGTACACCATGGTTTTCAGGTCGCGATCGAGATTCTTCAACAATGTGCGATCGTCTTTGTTCACCGCCTTGGCCGGAATGCGCGCGATCACCGCGATCACATCCTCAATATCCTTCACATTGATGGTTTTCTTGCGTTTTGACGCCGGCACCAGCATCTGGGCCGCACCAACTTCGTCGATAATATCAATCGCCTTGTCCGGCAATTTGCGATCACCAATATAGCGGGCAGAGAGCTCCACCGCCGCCTTGATCGCATCATTGGTGTATTTCACATTGTGGTGTTCTTCGTAATAAGGCTTCAGCCCTTTCAGAATTTTGATCGCATCCTCGATGCTCGGTTCCTTCACATCGATTTTCTGGAACCGGCGGACCAGCGCGCGGTCCTTTTCAAAATGATTGCGGTATTCCTTGTACGTCGTCGACCCGATGCAGCGCAAAGACCCGTTCGACAAGGCCGGTTTCAACAGGTTCGACGCATCCATCGCCCCGCCCGACGTGGCCCCAGCGCCAATCACGGTGTGAATTTCATCGATAAACAGAACGGCGTTATCAACCTTTTCAATTTCGCCCAGAACGGCCTTCAACCGCTCTTCGAAATCACCGCGATAACGCGTACCCGCCAGCAACGCACCCATATCCAGCGCATAAATCACGGCGGTTTTCAAAACGTCTGGCACTTCGCCATCGACAATGCGTTTGGCCAACCCTTCGGCAATGGCGGTTTTACCAACGCCCGGATCACCCACATAAAGCGGGTTGTTTTTCGACCGGCGACAGAGAATTTGCACCGTGCGATCAACCTCTTCATGGCGGCCAATCAGCGGGTCGATCTTGCCGCGCCGCGCCTTGTTGTTCAAATTGGTGCAATAGGTTTCCAGCGCATCGCGCCCCGGCTTGGCATTCTTGTCATCACCGGAAGCGGATTCACCCGGTTCGGTGCCCTCGGGCGGGCGGATTTCGCTCTGTCCCGGCACCTTGGCGATGCCGTGGGAAATGTAATTCACCGCATCAAAGCGGGTCATGTCCATTTCCTGCAGGAAATGGACCGCATTGGATTCACGTTCCGAGAACATGGCGACCAGCACATTGGCGCCGGTCACTTCCTCACGCCCCGAGGATTGCACATGGATCGCCGCGCGTTGCAAAACGCGCTGGAACGCCGTGGTCGGTTTGGATTCTTCGCCGTTGCGATTGACCAGATAGGTCAGTTCATTGTCCAGATAATGCGCCAGCTGATCCTTCAGATCCGGCAGCGAAATGCCGCAGGACCGCAATACCGCCATCGCATCCTGATCATCGGTCAGGGCCAGCAGTAAATGCTCCAGCGTCGCATATTCATGGCCGTGATCATTGGCCAGAGCCAGAGCGCGGTGGAGCGTTTTTTCAAGATTGCGTGAGAGCATGGCGAGGTCCGGGTGCGGAAAGGGTTGGCGTCTCTATCAATATAGTATTTTCGGGCCAAAGTTAACGACCCGCACCCTTGCACAGGGCTTATTTTGAGTATGGAGCGATTCGAATTGATAAAAGATGAAGAATGATCAATGAAATCAGGGTGTTTTCATATTCACCCTTATTCCTTCTCCATCGTGCATTGGAGGGGTTGTTCGCTGGCGCGGGCGAAGTCCATCACCTGGGCCACTTTGGTTTCGGCAACTTCGTACGTGAAGATGCCACAGATGCCGACACCGCGGCGGTGAACATGCAACATGATGTCGGTGGCTTCCTGACGGTTCTTGGAAAAAAACCGTTCCAGAACGTGGACGACAAATTCCATCGGCGTGTAATCGTCGTTCAACAACAACACCTTGTACATGGACGGCTTTTTCGTCTTTGGCCGGGGTTTGAGCAACAGGCCAGCCTGACGCCGTTCCTCGCCCTCACCATCATCGGGCAGATCGTCCCCATGATCGTCCCCCATACCATTGATCAGGTCGCCAAAATGCGGCCCGAAAAACGGTCGGGGATCGTTGGCATCATCATGGGCCATCAGCCAGAAATCCATATCGTCTTCAATCCAAAAACTGGTCATTGCTCACACGCTCTCTCAAAAGTCTTTTTTCTGTGGGGCGCGGAAACTGCCATCAATATTATAACGAATTATGAACAGAATCAGGAAAAATTAAAAATCATCAAAACAATCCCGAATCCTTTTGTTTTGCACCCTTTTACCCCTGCATTCTGTAACAAAATTGCGCAGCCTGCACAAAGATCAACGGCCCCGACAAAGAAAAATGCCCGTTCCCGCAAGGGAACGAGCAGTTGGGAAGGTCACCATTTGGAATGGGACTCGGGCAGGACGGTGGCGCGGGTCTTAGGCGGCCAGGGCGTCCGTAGCTTTTTTAATCGCCTTGCTGGCCTGCGCGTTCAGCGGCTCCAGCGTTTCGGTCGTAACCTTCAGGCCCAGTTCGGACAATTTGGTCGACGCGGCGACGAAATCTTCGAATTGCTGCTGCGCCAGTTTGGTCTGTGCGGCAGAGAAATCGTTGATCGTTTTGCAGCCCATCAGGGTTTTCAGGGCAGCCGCATTTTTCTCGGCCGCGTCCTGAGAGATGGACACGTAGGTTTTCAGGATGTCTTCAACACCCTTGGCGAACACGGACCCGGCCTGGGTCAGCGCTTCAACCTGTTCTTGACCCAGCGCCGACGCGTCCTTGGTCAGTTTTTCAAAATTGGCGGTGGTGGCTTTGGTCGTTGTCATGATTTTCTCCGTAATTTCAGTGGATTGCGTTTCAACAGAGGCCTTCAGCGCGCGGACATTCGTGGCGGCGGTTTTGGAGGTCTTCTTTTGGGGTGCTTTTGCTTTTTTCGCTGTCATGGTGGCTCTCCCTATCCTTTTGCTTATAATTTATCAAAGAATATGATGCATTGCACAATACCAAGGTAACACGCACCCCCTGGAGCGTCAAGGGAAAAAATGGTGCAACGCACAACGCTTCTCAAAATGAAAAAAATGCCCCGTGATTCGGGGTGTGGTCTATCCCTGAGGCTGTATGCATTTTTTCGAGCGGATTCATAGACTTTAAGGGTCTGCCCGCCTATCATGGTCTTATGAGTCGGACCCGCCGTGGTTGCGATCTGGCTCTGCCATGGGGCCAGACCATCGGGCCATGACGCGTACAAGAAACGAAAAGCATACAGGATCTCTTCCACAATGGGATACGACGTGGCCACTCTCCGTCAGCACGCTCGCACATTTTTTTCCACCGCCCTCGGGCTGGGCCTGATGGCCGGGCTGATGCTGGCCGCGACCCCGGCCCATGCCGCGAAGAAGAAATCACAAGACAACCCGCGTTACGCCTCAATCGTCATGGATGCCGATACGGGTGCAATCCTGCATGAACGCTATGCCGACAAAAGCCTGTACCCCGCATCGCTGGTCAAGATGATGACGCTGCTGATGGTGTTTGAAGCGATGGACCGGGGCGAGATGAACCTGAACACCCGCATCCGCATTTCCCAACACGCCGCCAGCATGCAACCCAGCAAGATCGGATTGAAAGCCGGGTCCACCATCCGGGTTGAAGATGCGATTCTGGCGCTGGTCACAAAATCCGCCAACGACATGGCCGCCGCATTGGGCGAAGCCGTGGGCGGGACGGAATCCAATTTCGCCAGCATGATGACCCGCCGCGCCCGTGAAATCGGGATGCGCAACACAACATTCCGCAACGCCTCGGGCCTGCACCATCCGTCACAGGTGTCAACCGTGCGGGACATGGCCATCCTGTCGCGTCACATCATCTACAACCAGCCACGGAACTTCCGCTTCTTCAGCACCAAGAATTTTCGTTATAACGGCGTGAATTATCACAACCATAACCGGCTGATGAGCACCTATGCCGGGATGGACGGCCTGAAAACCGGTTATACCGTTCCGGCGGGATTCAACCTGGCGGCCACGGCTGTGCGCAATGACCGCCGCCTGATCGCTGTCGTCTTCGGCGGCCGCACGACCCAGAGCCGAAACGCCCATGTGGCCGACCTGCTGGATCGCGGTTTCAAACAAATCGGCACGGGTCAGGTGATGATGGCGCAAACCAACGTCCGCGCCACAGCCCCGGCCCCGGTTCCAAACCGCAAACCGGGCACGGAAACAGGCACCACCGTTGTGGCCGCCACCCATTTTGAAGAGATGATGGGCGCAGGCGATTCCGACCCGACCGCATCCACACGGATTGAAAGCGGCATGGTCGCCGTCAATGCATTACGCAATGCTGGTGCCGTATCACGCGCAGAGCCACAGACCCCAACGCAGCAACCGGTTCAGCCCCAAGTCATTCGCACCCCCGCGGCGCAGGCCGCCCTGCAACCGCAAAGCATGACCACCACCGCCCCGATTGTGACATCCGGTACGGAACATACATGGTCGGTGCAAATTGGTGCGTTCACCAACCGCATGAAAACCGACCAGCTTTTGACCAGTTCACAGGGGAAATTGCCGCCGCAACTGGCCCAGGTGGCCCAGCCGGTGATCGTCCCCTTAAGCGCCGGAAGCAGCACCGTCTTCCGCGCCAGGATCAAGGGATTTTCCCGCAACCAGGCCATTGAAGCCTGTCGGTATTTCACGGATTGCATGACCATTTCCCCCCGCGCGTTCTGAGTAAGGATCTGCCGATGACGTCGCTGAAAGATAAAACGATCGTCATCACCGGGGCCAGCCGCGGGATTGGTGCCGCGATTGCCATACGGGCCGCGCGCGACGGAGCCAATATCGCCATTCTGGCCAAATCCGACACGCCCCACCCGACACTGGAGGGCACCATCCACACCACCGCCGACACCGTGGAAAAGGCAGGAGGGCGCGCTTTGCCGCTGGCCGTGGATATCCGCGATGAAAATGTGGTTGCGGGTGCGATCCAGACCATTGCCGCAACATTCGGCCGGATCGATATGGTGGTGAATAACGCCAGCGCCATCCACGCCGCCCCCACGCCCCACACGCCGATGAGCAAATATGATTTGATGATGGATGTGAATGCGCGCGGCACGTTTGCCGTGGTGCAAGCCGCCCTGCCCCATCTGCAAAAATCCGCCACGGCTGATTCCCCGGCACAAATCTTAACCCTATCCCCCCCGCTCAATCTGGGCAGCCAGTGGATCGGGCGGTGCCCGGCCTATAGCCTGTCCAAATATGGGATGAGCCTGCTGACCATGGGGTTTGCGGCGGAATTTAAGGACTGGCATATCCATGCCAACACGCTGTGGCCGCAAACATTGATCGCCACGGACGCCGTGCGCGTGTTTTTCGCCGATGCCTATAATGCGTCGCGCACACCCGAAATTGTTGCCGAGGCCGCCTATGCCATCCTGACCGGATGCAATGGACGATTTGAAACCGGTCAGCATTACACCGATGAAAGCGCCCTGCGCCTGGTCGGTATCAATGATTTTTCACAGTATAATACGACCCCCGGGCTTGATCCGGTGGATGATATTTTCCTGGATTAAACCATGCAGCAAAAACGCAACCCATCACGCCCCCAATCTGGCGAATCCGGTAACGTGATCTTCTTCATCTTGCTGGGGATTGCGCTGATTGGCCTGGTGACGGCCGCCTTGCGATCCGGCGGATCGGAAAGCGCGAATATCGACGCCGAACAAATGGTCATCAAGGTGTCCCAGGTGCAGCAAAATGCCAGCGCACTGGCGCGCGCCACGGAAGTTGCGTACCAGAATGTGCGCGAAGAATCCGCCATCAGCTTCGCCCATCCGGACGCACACAGCGATTACGGCACATACGGCACCACCCCATCCGCCGAAGTGTTTCATGTCCAGGGCGGTGGCGCGGATTATCTGGACCCGCCCGCCGGAATCAATGACGGTACGGCCTGGCAATTTTACGGCACGACTGCCGCGCCGGATGTGGGAACGGATGCTGCCGATCTGATCGCCGTTTTGCCCAATGTCACGCCAGAATTTTGCACAGCCATGAATAAATCACTGGGGCAATTGGGCGCGACCAATGATACGGGCACCTGTGTCTATGATTCATCGGGTGTGCGTTTCAGCGGCGTGTTTGCCGTCGCGCCGAATACGATGGATGGATCCAGCTTTACCTTTACCCCCGCACCGCAAGCGTGCGTTACCTGCACCGGGGCCGGCAATACGCAGCATTTTTACAAGGTTATTCTGGCGCGTTAAGGCCTGAGCCTTATTTCGTCAGCGGCATCGGCTGTGACGCGGTCACAGGCGCGGGCGGCGCATAAGGCGGTGTGGTCGCGGCCGACGGATAGATTGCTTTGGCCTGATGCGCGGGCTGGTTCGCCGCGGCCGTTTCCGGCGGCGGTGTGGTCGCGCTATAGGCCATGCCGGTCGCCAGTTGATCCCGCTCCGCTTTTGTCATGCTCATTTCACGCAACTGACGCGTTGCCGGAAGCGTGTAATCGTAGGCCGACAGAACGCGTCCGGTTTCCGCCTGAATCATCTGCAGCGAAATCATAATATGGTCTTTGCCGCGGGCATAGGACCCATACATCTGCACCAGACCGGGTTTACCCATGCCACTGGCGGATGATGGCGTGACGCCTTTCATCACAGGTTTCGGCGCACCGACCCCCACTTGCGGGGCCATAATGGTGGACGGCACGCTGTCCGGCGGCAGGCCGCCCGTATAGACGTTATATCCCAACTGCACAAACCGTGCGCCCAACTGGTTCGATACGGTTTGACCGAATGGGGTCAGTTCACCAGGAATGGCCACATCATAAAGCGGGAAGATTTGCACCGGTGTCGCCGCATTGACATGGGCGCGGGATTGTTGCGCCAGCATATCCGCCGCCGCATAAGACGAATCCGTCAGATTGATTTTTGAAGTATCGAACAATTCATCCTGCACCGCCAGCGCGACCGCACACGCGCTGAGCACACCACCAACCCCCAGCAAAGCGCAGGCCCCAAGAACCAGCGATGGCAATCGAACAGACATCATCGCATGCTCCTGCTTTTTAGAATCCGCTATCAACGACAATCGGGTCGCTGGACACATCAGCCACCGGAACCGGCGGATTATTCATGTAAACCGGCGCGGCAGAGACATCCACCGAACCATGCTGACGTGTGATTTCCTGTCCCTGAACGACCAGGAAGATTTCCGCGTCCAGCGTATAAGCCCCGGCGCCGTTCTGGGCCCGGTCAGCAATCGCGTAGCCCAAAGAGAACGGACCTTCGCCCGCCGCGGTCGACACTGGAATACCCTGATTCTGCATCGCGCGGCGCAGGGCCATTTCCATGGCCGCATCGCGGTTGGTGTTGGCCGGATGTGTAATCACCATCGTCGGCTCCATCGGACGGCCGAAATTGCGCACCAGTTTGGCCAGCAGATCTTCGGCCACAACGGTCAGGGAATCGATATCAGCATTGGTAAAGCCGGGCGGCAGACCTTCGGTTTGCTGCACCGGAGCCTGATCAACAACCATGGCCGGAGCCGTGCCCTGACCAACGACGTGGGCCGGTTTGGACGCTTCCTTGCCCGGAGGCGCCTTGTACACTTCATTATGATAGGTGTAACCCGTTGGCATTGTGGTGTCAGCGCAAGCCGCAAGCCCACCCGCCAGAACAACAGCAGAAGCCAATGTGAAAACGCGCACCAGACGGGACAAAGCAGGCATGGTCAAATTCCTATAAAGACAGTGGATGGCCGCAAAAAGAATCAAGAAGGGCGGCATGGCAGAACGCCAGACCGGTTCATGCTATCAGGGATTACCCAGAAAATACAGTCTTTGCAGGCGGAAAATTGCTTAGCCCTGCCCCTGCAACTTCTTCACGATCGCGGTCGTGCTTTTGCCCGCGACCACCGGAGCCAGCCAGACCACGCCGCCGCGGGATTGAACATAATCCGCACCATCGACATGCTTGCCTTCGTAATCCGCGCCTTTCACCAACACATCCGGGTTGATGCGGCGGATGATCAGCTCAGCCTTGTCATCCTCTTCCTTGGTCCGACCAAAGATCACCACCAGATCGACCGCGCCCAGCGCCGCCAGAACCTGCGCGCGGGAGTCTTCGTCATTGATCGGGCGGTCTTTGCTCTTATACCGGCGGATGGATTCGTCGCAGTTCAGGGCGACCACCAGACGGTCACAGCGCGAGCGCGCCTGCGCCAGATAGGTCACGTGACCCGGGTGCAGAATATCAAACGCGCCGTTGGTAAAGCCGATTTTCAGGCCCTGCGCCCGCCAGCCCTCAACGATTTTGGCGGCATCATCCCAATTGTCGCAAACGGGAGCGATCATGTCGCTGATGGCGTCAGCGGATTCCAGTTCATCCATCAAAATCGGCGCGGTGCCAACCTTGCCAACGACAATGCCAGCAGCCCGGTTGGCCAGATGGGCCGCATCATTCAGATCCATGCCCGCAGCCAGACCGGCGGCGATCGTGGCAATGACCGTATCGCCCGCACCGGAGACATCGAACACCGCGCGCGCCTGCGCCCGCAAATGCAAGGGTGTGCCATCGGCGCGCACCACGCTCATCCCGTCTTGGGACCGGGTGGCGATGACGCAATCAATCCCGGATGTTTTGATCAAATGCCGCGCAGCCACAACAATGTCGCTATCCGTGGCATTGGGCAGGTTGTTGGTGGCCTCGGCCAGTTCCTTGCGGTTTGGCGTCACGATGCTGGCCCCGCGATAGATAGAATAATCCCGCCCCTTCGGGTCCACCAGAACCGGAATATTCTTGGCCCGGGCCGCATCAATGACCCCTGCAATGACCGCAGGCGTCAACGTCCCCTTGCCATAGTCGGACAGGATCAGTGCGCGCGCGCCGTCATTCAATGCAGCCTGCACCTGCGCAATCAGGCGCGCAGCGACATCGTCGCCCACAGGCCGCGCATCTTCGGCATCCAGACGCAGGAGATGGTGATTGCCCGCCATAAACCGGGTTTTCACAATGGTCGGGCGATCGGTTGCCACCAGCAATCCGGCGGCATCCGCACCGATATCGGCCATCATGGCGCGCAACGCGCCCGCATCCGCATCATCGCCAACAACACCCGCCAGATGCACACGCACGCCCAGCCCGCGCAGATTGGCCAGAACGTTACCCGCGCCCCCCAAAACGGCCCGCGTTGTCGTGTTGGACAAAACCGGCACCGGGGCCTCGGGCGACAGGCGCACGGCATCGCCGGTCACATACCGGTCGAGCATGATGTCGCCAATCACGGCCACGACTGCATTTTGCAAAGAATTGCGCGTCATAATATCCAAAGGATCTACAGGGCAAGCCCCTGTTTTTTCAGCATTTTATCGGCGATTTGCGCCAGTCCGTCTCTTTTTGCCTGTTTGTTTAGGTTTCGTCAACGTTTCTCCGCTTTAATGGTAGGAACAAAAGACGGGTTTGGGCTTAATTTTCGGGGAATTTTCGGGGTTTTTGAGTGGGTTTTGAATCGGGCGGATCATCTTTAAAATCACACAGCCAGGGTGGCGTGCTGAACCGGATCAAAGTATCCGTTGACCGCAATCGTCTGGGCGAAGTGCTGGTTTACACCGGGGCCTTAACGCCGCAGGAATTGCGCTATGCGTTGGCCCGCCAAAAAACATCTGGCGCGTCTGAGCCTCTGGGTCGCGTTCTGCTCCGCGAACGCATGATCCGTCGTCAGGATTTGTACCGCGCCTTGGCCCAGCAAATGACACTGCGCCTGATGGCTGCATCCCTTGCCATTGCTTTGGGCTTTACGATGTTTGGCATCAAACGCGCCAACGCCGCATCCGTGCGCGACCTGCCGGCGCAGGTCACATTGGCCAGCGTTGCCAACAGCGCATTTACACCGGTGAATTATTATCCGAACCTGTTCGGTGCGAATGAAAAACAATCCACGAATTTGAAACCGTTCACAAAATGGACGGATATGTTCGTGCGGTTTGAAACCGCAATGGGCGGCGCATCCGCAAAATCCAGCATTAAAACCATCAAGGCCGAGATTGAGCCGTTGCAAGGTTTGCCGTTGGACGCCATGGCCGCCCGCGTGAATACCATCGCAAACGCTGTCCGTTATATCGAGGACAAGGATAACTACGGCAACAGCGATTACTGGGCCACCCCGGTTGAATTCTTTGCCCGGGGCGGTGATTGCGAAGATTACGCGATTGCCAAATACACCATGCTGCGCGCGTTGGGCGTACCGGAAAGCCGCCTGCGCATCGCCATTGTGCATGATTTGCAAAAAAACATTCCGCACGCCGTTTTGGTTGTGTATACGGATGACGGCGCATTGATCCTGGACAACCAGAACAAGAGCGTGCGCACCGCGAATTCGCTGACCAGCCGGTATCGCCCGATCTTCTCGATCAACCGCGATGCGTGGTGGCTGCACAACAAACCGCAAGGCACGGTTCTGGCATCAGCCCAGTAAGGTTTAGGTTTTGAAGTTTTAAGTTCCCTGTTCAACTAAAAAAGCCCGGATCAAAAATCCGGGCTTCTTTCTTTTTCGGTTATATCATCATGGGACCACGGCCCAGTTTCTTCCAGTCTGGCTTTTCCTGATCAGACTTACGAACCCACGCCCCCATGGCCGCCGAGCCCGTTTGCCCATCCGCATAGACAATATCCGCGCGCAGGATAACACCGTGATGATCGGGCGTATAACGGCCTACGAAATCCTTGCCGTTGTTAAAAACCTCGACCAATTCAAACCCGACATAACGGGCCGAATTGTGAACGATCACCTCTGGCCCCTGCATCGCCTTCGTGGTCCCACTTCCCGGATTCGCCTTGCGGCGAAAGCTCATCAGCACCGGTTCGTCCTGTGCCGGATATTCCGGATTTTGGCCATTGGCACGAACACGGAAAACGAAGCAGCCGTTATCCTGACGATCCAGCGATACATCAAAACCATCAATTTTCTTCTGAACAACCGGGCCACCAAACAGGTGCGCGGCAGCAGCGCGAAACAATGTTTTGAGGGTCATCACCAAATCCTTTTATTTAAATCGTCGCATCAGGCTGGTTTTGTTTTTGCGCCAGCGTGATCGTGGATTGGCGCGGAACCAGACGCAGATTTTCCTCGGTTCTGTATCCGCCAAAGGTCGTGATTTTCGCCCGCAGGACAACACCATGATAAGCGCGCGCGGAATCAAAAGCTTCGACCAGCTCAAAGGCTTTGTATTTCGTATTTTTCTCAACGAACAAACGGCCATCAACGAAGCCGCGGCGGCATTCCGTGTCATGGTCAACGCGCAGAACCATGTCCTGATCCGCGGCCGGATAGTCGGGATTTTTTCCATTCGCCCGGATACGCAATTCGAACGTATTGTTGTCCATCCGCTTGATCGCTGTGTCGAATCCATCAACATAACAATAGAATTGCGGCCCAGCCCCAAACAAGCGCGCGGCCTTTTTAAAGATATTCTGCAGTTTCATAACACACTCTCTCTTTTTTCGGTTTTTAAAATCTTCCGGGCCACGCGATCATCACCGCGGCCACGGGCCTTTTTTACTTTCGCACGAGCAGGAATCGCACGGGTTTATTGTACCGCCGAACGAAACATGGTCGAGACGCAACATGGTTTCTTTCGTCCCCTCAATCGCACAGGCCGGGCGCAAATCCTGCGCCAGCGGACGACCGACGGAATCAAACGTCAGTTGCAGGGATTCAAACACCATGGCCACGTTCGCGTGGATGGATTGATCAATCGCCTTTGGCAAGACAAACGTCGACACATGAATGGAACGGCCTTCCTTCATCCGGTCGCGCACTTTGTCATTATCGCCCACGCCCGACGGGAGATAAAAAACCGTGCCTTCGTAATCCTGACGCATGGCATATTCACCGCTGGCGGCCACATGGCTGGTCGCATAACGATTAAACGCCACAACCAGATTGCGCACAGTAAAGGGCCCCGGATTGGCAAAGCGATTCATGCCATCATCACAGGCACCCATGGCCATCACCGTCGTCTGGATCACTTGATACACGTCATTAGAAAACGCGCGATAATGTTCAAGAACCCCACCCGGAACAAACATCTTTTGCGCGCGGGCCATCAATTCATCGCGGCCAACCGCAACGCTCAGCCCATGGGACCAGATCGCCTCGCGCATCTTTTGTTCCAACGCCACATCACCGCGCGCAACACTGACGATATTTTGCGTCAGGGCGTCCTGCAGCAATTCCGTCGCATCCTGCGGAAGGATTGCATCCATCATGGTATCTGGCTCCTTGGGGTTTGCCTGATAAGGGTGAAGGCTATCTTTATCGAAAGCAATTTTTTATGTCAATAAATGTCTTTTCCGTTTTGTTTTCAAAAGGATACGAAAAAACAAAGGGCCCCTATTGGGGCCCTTTTATTCCGTCACGTCCGACTGTCAGGGTTTGTCCTGAAGCCTGATTACTGGCAAGCCAGGCATTCGTCGTATTTTTTGTCCTCACCCAGTTCCGGCTCGCGGTTGCCTTCGGGCTTTTGGCCTTCTTTGCTGCGCGCCCAGCTGGCGGCGGATTCGGCGCGCTGGATGGATTTGGAACGGCAGTAATACAGCGACTTCACGCCCTTCGCCCATGCTTCCCAGTGAATGCGGTGCAGGTCGCGTTTGTGCACGTTGCCCGGCAGGAAGACGTTCAGGCTTTGTGCCTGGCAGATGAACGGCGTGCGGTCCGCCGCATGTTCGATCAACCAACGCTGGTCGATTTCGAAGGCGGTTTTGAACACGTCTTTTTCATCCTGGCTCAGGAAGTCCAGATGCTGGACCGATCCTTCGTTGGTGAAGATGGACGACCAGATGTCATCATTGTTCAGGCCTTTTTCTTCCAGCAGTTTTTCCAGATACGGGTTTTTCACCGCAAAGGAGCCGGACAGAGTTTTGTGGTTGTACGCGTTGGCGGCGTTCGGCTCGATCCCCGGGGATGCACCGCCGGTGATGATGGAAATCGACGCCGTCGGCGCAATCGCCATCTTGTTCGAGAAACGCTCCATAATGCCGTAATCAGCGGCATCCGGGCAGGCCCCACGTTCGTGAGCCAGTTTCACGGAGGCGTCATCAGCCTGACGCTTAATGTGCTGGAACATGCGGCGGTTCCAGACCTTGGCCATCACCGATTCCATCGGGATCATTTTCGATTGCAGGAAGGAGTGATACCCCATCACGCCCAGACCAACAGAGCGTTCACGCATCGCGGAATATTTCGCCCGTTTCATCGAATCCGGCGCCTTGTTGATGAAGTCGGTCAGCACGTTGTCGAGGAAACGCATGACGTCTTCGATAAAGGTCGGGTGATCCTGCCACTGTTCGAACAGTTCGAGGTTCAGCGACGACAGGCAGCACACAGCCGAGCGTTCATTGCCCAGCGGGTCTTTCCCGGTCGGCAAAGTGATTTCCGAGCAGAGGTTGGACATCTTTACGCTGAGGCCCGCCATTTTATGGTGCGCCGGAATGCGGTCGTTCACATGATCGATAAACAGAATATAGGGCTCACCCGTTTCAATCCGGGCGGTCAGGATACGGATCCACAGATCGCGCGCCTTCACCCGGCCAACAACGTGGCCATCTTTCGGGGATTTCAGGGCCCATTCCTCGTCCTTCTCAACAGCGTGCATAAAGCTGTTCGGGATGACGACAGCGTTGTGCATGTTCAACGCTTTGCGGTTCGGATCACCCCCGGTCGGACGGCGGATTTCGATGAACTCCTCGATCTCCGGGTGCCAGACGGGCAGATAGATCGCGGCGGAGCCACGACGCAAGGACCCTTGGGAAATGGCCTGAGTCAGAGAATCCTGCACCTTAATGAACGGAACGATCCCGGACGTTTTGCCATTGCGGCCCACTTTTTCACCAATGGAACGCACATTGCCCCAGTAGGAGCCAATACCGCCGCCACGGGCCGCCAGCCAGACGTTTTCATTCCACAACGCCACGATGTCTTCGAGGCTGTCGCCGGATTCGTTGAGGAAGCAGGAAATCGGCAAGCCGCGGCTGGTCCCGCCATTGGACAGGATCGGCGTCGCCGGCATAAACCACAGCTTTGAAATATAATCATAAATTCGCTGGGCGTGGGCGGAATCGTCACCGTAATACATGGCGACGCGCGCAAACAGGTCCTGGAAAGATTCTTCGGGCAGAAGGTAGCGGTCAACCAGCGTGGCCTTGCCGAAATCGGTCAGGTTGGCGTCCCGGGAACGGTCAATCTGGATACGGTTGCCTTGGGGCACTTGGGCGACGTCAAACATGGCATGCTACTCCTGTAAAATTTCAAAAACTCTCCCTCGGCCACCTTGGGGGTGGACACGGCGGGGCGGGCTGTCGGGGCTTGTTAGATAGTGTGGATAAAACCACTATCCATTGCGGTCATCACAAATACAGCCTACTACATGTCGTGGTTGCCACCAAGATGACAAAATTCCTAGTGTCCGCGACTGACCCCCGTAAACACACGCTAAAAACGCCCGTGGCCGTGTGAGTTCAAGTCCTAAAATGAGTCTTATGCAGAGTTTTTTTATCCCCAAAAACGAAATCATCTTTCACGAATATCGAAAGGCTGCATTCCATATCGGCACCACATCTTGTGTCCATCTGTGCCGCCAGCCACCTTCCGGAAAAAGACCCTGCCCGCGACAGCGCGGGCCGCATACCCCCGCAAATGACCGCTTAAGTCCCTGATCCACCACAGGGAAATCATGATTGATATGGGGTCAGACCGCCCCCCAATCCACCCCTGATTCGCCCCCGATTCGCGGGCAAAAACATCAATCTTTTCAATGCGATACAAAAGGCACGATTCGTATTTCTTGCCGGGGTCCGCGCCATGGGGGTAAGGTGCGGCCAGCATAAAACACTGAACGGAACGTGACTCGGCTATGGAAAAACACGGCTTTATGATTGCGATTGGCGGGCTGTCAGGATCAGGCAAATCGACGCTGGCCGGACGATTGGCGGCGGAAACCGGCGCGGTCTGGCTGCGGTCCGATTCCATTCGCAAGGAATTGTGGGGCGTGGACCCGCTGACCAAATTGCCGCCCGAGGCCTATAGCCGCGATTTCAGCACCAAGACCTACGAAACGCTGGCCAGCCGGATGGAAGAGAATTTGCGCGCCGGACGGATCGTGATTGTCGATATGAGCTTTGCCAAGCCCGTCGAGCGCCGGAGCTTCGCCAACCGGGCCACCGCCTGTGGCGCGGGATTCCACGGGATCTGGCTGGATGCCACACCCGATACGCTGAAAACCCGCGTCGATGCCCGGGTGGGGGATGTATCGGATGCCGATTCCACAATCGTGACCATGCAATTGGGCTTTGATCTGGGCACCATTGAATGGAGCCGGATCAACACCGACCGCCCGGCGGACAGCGTTTACCGTCTGGCTTGTGCCCTGCTGGGCGTGGACGGTCCCACCCCCATCCGCGCGATCAAGCTGGAACCATAAGATTTTTACGCCAATCGGGCCAAAACTTGATATAAAGCGGGCGTGATCTATCCCTGCACGAACCCCGTAAGGCTTTCGCTATGACCAGCACTGAAATCTGCCCCCTGATCCGTAAACGCCAGACCAAGATCGTCGCCACACTCGGCCCCGCATCGGCGAATATTGAGATGATCGAGAAACTGGTTCTGGCCGGGGTTGATGTGGTGCGGTTGAACTTCAGCCACGGCGAACACGCCGACCATGCCGCACGCGTGAAAATTATTCGCGGACTGGAAACCAAACTGGCCCGCCCCATCGCCATCATCGCCGATTTGCAGGGTCCGAAATTACGCGTTGGCCGATTTAAAGACGGGTCCATCACGCTGACCGCCGGGCAAAAACTGCGCCTCGATCTGGATAAAACCGAGGGCGATGACACCCGCGTCAATTTGCCGCACCCGGAAATCATCAACACGCTGAGCCCCGGCGCGTTCATCCTGTGCGATGACGGCAAGGTGCGGATGAAGATTATTGATAAGGGCGCGGATTTCCTGATCGCGGAAGTGGTCAGCGGCACGAAATTGTCGAACAACAAGGGCGTGAACGTACCCGGTGTGATTTTGCCCATTCCGGCCCTGACCGAAAAGGATCGCAAGGATCTGGTCGCAGCCCTTGATATGGGTGTGGATTGGGTCGCACAAAGCTTCGTGCAGCGCCCGGAAGATGTCGCCGAAGCCAAAAAACTGATCGGTGGTCGCGCCGCGTTGATGGCAAAGATTGAAAAGCCCTCCGCGATTGAATTGTTCGCCGGCATCCTCGATCTGGTCGATGGCATTATGCTGGCGCGTGGTGATCTGGGCGTTGAAATTCCGCCGGAAGAAGTGCCCGCCCTGCAGAAAAAAATCGTGCGGCAGGTACGCCAGTCCGGCAAGCCGATTATCGTCGCGACCCAGATGCTGGAATCCATGATTGAAAGCCCAGCCCCGACCCGGGCGGAGGCCAGTGACGTGGCCACCGCCGTGTATGACGGCACCGACGCCGTGATGCTGTCCGCCGAAACCGCCGCCGGGAAATATCCGATTGAATCCGTATCCATCATGGACCGTATTTGCCAGCACGTCGAAGCCGACGATCTGTACCGCCGCATTATGGATGCCGACCATCCGGATGCGGATACCGATGCGTCGGACGCGATCACCATTGCGGCCTGTCAGGTGGCACAGACAATCAACGCCGCCTGCATCACCAATTACACATCATCGGGATCGACCACGCTGCGTACCGCGCGCCAGCGCCCGGCGATGCCGATTTTGTGCTTGTCGCATTCGGCACAGACCACACGCCGTTTGATGCTGTCCTATGGCGTGCATGCCGTGTACACGCCGGACGTCACATCCTTCGCCGACGCGGTCAAGATGGCCACGGAACAGGCCGCGATTCAGGGGTTGGCAAAGAAAGGCCAACGCCTGGTCCTGACCGCCGGGGTGCCGTTCGGCACGCCGGGATCGACCAACGCGTTGCGTGTGGCCTGGGTTGAATAAGGGGGGTTGAATAAGGGCATTGAATGAGGACATTAACGCCTCATTAACCAAACCCGGAAAAATCCGCAGAATAAGACGGGTTTTTCCAAAGCCCCAATCCACCATTTCCGCACCGCGCATAAAAAAGCGCGGGATTCCCTGTAAATTTTGACAAAAACCAGACGGACCCGTACCATAGTATATGGTTTGCATGATGAGAATCATGTGATCCGGGGGGCACGGAAATCCCCGTTTGAATCAGCGGCTGGCATCGGTCGTGACTGGTTCCGCTTCCCGCGAAGCGTATACCAGAGATGCCCTCTCTTTTTTCTCGGGAGTGTTCTCGCGTATTTTTAAAAGGCCGGCCACTTTTTCTGTTCTTAACGTCTTCGGCCCATTTAAATCTGATTTCAAACGGATCATCAAAAACGACCTTTTCGCCCCCGCACGCGCTATGGCTTTTTGCCATGACGCATCACACCGGGGGGATATTTTTTGATGCAACGTCGTTTTGTGCTGCTTGCTTTGGCCAGTGCCGCGCTTTTCGTTCTGCCGCAATCCGCATACGCACAGGAAGCCCAGCCGGGCGATGCGTGTACCACCAACGGTGCGGTGCGATCGACCGGTGGCCCCGAACAAATGCCGCGCCGCATGTTGATTTGTAACGGCACAACGTGGCAAAGCGCACTGGAACAAACCACGGCCGGTGCCTCTCTCCTGCAAATTGGCAACGATACCGGATCGTGCACCACGGCCAAGCTGGGCCGGATGCGCTATAACGGCACATCGACATGGGAATATTGCAACGGATCGACATGGGCGGCATTGGGGAGCGGCGGGTCAGCCGCAGGCGCGGACCGGGAAATTCAATTTAATTCAGGGGGCGCGTTTGGTACATCCAGCACATTCAAATTGATGGCGGATGGTGATTTATTGTTGGCCGGACCATCCACCACGGGAATCGCAAGCGTTCCCGTATCCGGAAACGGAACGCGGATGTTCTTTGACTTCCAAACATCGGCATTCCGCGTGGGATCTGTAAGCGGCACACAATGGGATAATGCCAATATCGGAATCTTTAGTGTCGCGATGGGATTCGACGCAACAGCCAGCAACACTTTCGGTGTCGCAATGGGGGCTCAAACAACAGCCAGCGGCGTTTCCAGTACCGCCATGGGGTATAACACAATCGCCGCAGGCTCTCATAGCTTCGCCGCCGGCAGAGACGTCAACATAACCACGACAGGCAGTGGATCGTTTGGCTTTGGGCTAACAAACACAGCCCCAGCCATAAAACCGCAAGTATCCGGCGCGCAATCCTTTGGCATTTTCATGGGCAACCAGAACGCCGTGAATTTTTCCGCCGCAAACACGATGGGATTATTCGGCGGCAAGATGGTGATTGATTCTACCATTCCCGCCACCAATCTGGTCGCGGACACAGAACTGGAAATCGATGGCACATTGAAAATCGGCAGTGGCGGCGAAGCATGCGATGCCAGCCGCGAGGGATCGATTCAATATCTGGCCGCATCCGATACATTCCAGGTTTGCGCCACAGCCGGAAGCTGGACCGCGTTGGGCGGCGGCGGGTCAGCCGCAGGATCCGACCGAGAAATTCAGTTTAATAGCGGTGGACTGTTCGGAGCCAGCGCATCGTTAACATTCGATGGCACAGGTTTGTATAGCAAGGCTTTTTACGCAGACGCGACAGGAACAACGTACGATACTGCCGTCTCGGGGATAAGTGATGCTGACTATGGTGTAGGTATTTATGGCGAATTCGCGCACCCAACAAACTTAGGAACTGGCGTTCGCGGGAACGCCAGCAGCACCAATGGCAGAGGCGTCCAGGGCACAGCCTCAGCATCGACCGGACTGACCTACGGCGGCTATTTTGAAAGTGACAGTTCCACGGGCGTGGGCGTTTTCGGGATAGGGGGCGGGTATGGCATTAGAGGGGAGGCCACGAGCGCCACTGGATACGCAGGATATTTCTTCAACTCCGCCGATGGCTGGGGCGTCTATTCTGAGAATGATATGGGTCTGGCCTCCGGAAAATATCTCAACTGGGGATCGACGCGCGGTAGTACCGGTTACGGTATTCGCGACAACGCGGGAACGATCGAATGTAAAAATTCTGGTGGAGCATGGGCCGCGTGCGCAGGAAGTGGCGGTGCATCGCTGTCCGGTCTGACCGCGGCAACGGCGACCAACACAATCGCCAATGCCAACTTCACGCAAACATGGAACTGGGACACGCTGACAACGGGCAATGGTTTGGTGTTGAACTCAACATCATTGACGGATGGCAATATCCTGCGCGTTATCAACAGCAACACCACAGGCACCGGCGGTCCGATTTATGCCCAAACGAGCAGCACTGGCGCATTAAGCTACGGTGTAGGCGGCTTTGCGACCTCCACCACCGGCTTGAGCATAGGCCTTTACGGTTCCAGCACCAGTTCAAGCGGTAACGGTGTTCGTGGCAGTGCGGGATCAGGCACCGGCACAACATCTGGCGTTTACGGTAGCGCCTCCAGCACCAGCGGGCGCGGCGTATATGGCTGGGCCGCCGCTGCAACCGGCACAACATACGGCGTCTATGGCACATCCGCCAGCTCCGCCGGATATGGTGGATATTTCACCAATACGTCCACGGGCGTGGCCCTGCGGGCACAGGGTGATTTGGAATATACCGGGTCATTGCGTGACATGTCGGATATTCGGTTGAAGGACAATGTGAAGCCGTTGGATTCATCACTGGAAAAAATCACGCAACTGCAGGGTATTTCATTCACCATGAAGGACAGCAATACGCACGACACCGAATATGGTTTTTCGGCCCAGGATGTTCAAAAAATCTATCCCAACCTGGTCCACAAAGCCAACGATGAAGATGGCACATTGTCGATGAATTACACCGGATTGATCGCCCCGCTGGTCGAAGCCATCAAGGAACAGCAAAAAGAAATTGAAGTGCTGAAGGCCGAAATCGAAGCGTTGAAAGCCCGGGAATAAGGCGCGATGAAAAAAACGATCCTGTCCGTTGCTATCATGCTGTGCGTGCTGTCTTCCGCCAAGCCATCATGGGCCGCTGGGGAACAACCGGGTGATGCCTGCACCGTGGCCGGGGCGGTTGTGCGTGCCGCCGGACCCGATCAGGTGCCATATCTCACCTTGGTGTGCAACGGATCGACATGGGTATTGGCGGATGAACGCACAACAGCCGGGCGTAGCTTGTTCAGAGTTGGCAGCGACGCCACCGCCTGTGACGCCACAAAGGTGGGGCGAATAAGTTTTGTTGGGGGGGCGTGGACCTATTGCCACGATTCCAGCTGGAAAGCGATTGGGCTTCCGAATTGTGCAGCAGGGCAGGGTTTAACGCAGGGTGTGGCTGGTCCGGAATGTTGCCCGACAATGGGCTGGGCTGTGACCGCTCCGCCAGAGGCCAACAGCTGGTCCAATGTAACGTATGGAAACGGTTTGTTTGTTGCGGTTTCGACAAACGGTACAAACCGGATCATGACATCCCCCGATGGCGTTAATTGGACTGCGCGTGCAGCCCCAGAAAATTTGGCGTGGAATAGGATTTTTTTTGGTAACAATCTGTTCATTGTTACGACATCGTCCACCAGTAACCGGATCATGACGTCCCCTGATGGGGTGACGTGGACAGCGCGGACCGTTCCGCAAAGCAATAGTTGGCAAGGTGTAACGTATGGCAATGGTTTGTATGTTGCGGTTTCGTCAAATGGTACGAACCGTGTCATGACATCCCCCGATGGGGTGACATGGACGTTGCGGACGGCAGCCGCAGATAATGCGTGGATGGCGATTACCTATGGTGATGGATTGTTTGTTGCGACTTCGTCGAATGGGACAAACCGTGTCATGACATCCCCCAATGGGATTACATGGACATCCCGGTTTTTGCCGGGAACGGACCCGGCTGTATATTCTATAGCGTATGGCAATGGGCGTTTTGCGGGCGTCAGTTCTGGTGGTCGTGTTTTTACATCGACAGACGGGATAAACTGGTCACAGGCCACATTATCCGAAACGAATTTCCTTCGCTCGATTACCTTTAATGGGACTAAGTTTATTACCGTATCGAATAACGGAACCAGCAGGATTGCAACATCTGTGGATGGGGTAACGTGGCAATTGTATCAGGCCCCCGAAGCAAGCAATTGGATGTCTGTGACCAATGGTGGCGGAAAGGTTGTGGCCACGGCCACGTCCGGAACAAATACGATAATGTACTCCATTGATGTACCGTGTCCGTAATGGGAAAAGCGATGAAAATATTATTGCATGCTACGATGATAATAAGCCTTGCAGGATTTTCTTTGCACGCATACGCGCAGGAAGAACAGCCAGGATCCGCCTGCACACCATCAGGAAAAATTGTAGTAACCGGCGGCCCCGAACAAATGCCGCGCCGGGTGATGATTTGTAATGGATCAACATGGCGCACGTTTATGGAACAGAACACGGATGGAAAAAGCCTGTTCCAGGTGGACAATGACACCGGCAGCTGCACAGCGGCGAAGGAAGGCCGCCTGCGCTTTAACGACAGCACCAACCTCTGGTCCTATTGCCGCAGCGGATCATGGACCAACTTCACCACCCTGCCCACATGTGCGGTTGGGCAAGGATATGTCATGACCGGATCGGGTTGGGGATGTTGCCCAGAGGGCGGAACCACATGGACCAGCGGCAGCAATATTCCGGGCAGCAACGATCTTTTCCCGGGCGCGTTGACATACGGCAATGGATTATTTGTTTTGGTAGGGGAATCCTTTGTTGATTCCAATCATTTCAGAACCTCCCCTGATGGCATCACATGGACACCGCGCACAGCCCCGGATCCCGGCTGGGGCTGGCGCACCGTGACATACGGGAACGGGACATTCGTTGCCATTGGCGGATCATGGTCCGTGACCGACCTGACCAGTTCAACCGATGGCATTACATGGACGCCCCGAACATCACCCGCCAACAATTACTGGGCCGGCATCGCCCATGGCAACGGTTTGTTTGTTGCGGTTGGCTATAGCGGAGGAACCGAAGTGATCACATCCCCCGATGGCATCACATGGACAGAACGCACCGGAATCGCAGAGGAATGGATCGACGTGACCTATGGCAACGGCCTGTTCGTCGCCGTCGGGCGGACGGGAACCAACCGCGTCATGACATCGCCCGATGGGATTACATGGACCGCGCGCACAGCCGCAGAAAACAATGAATGGACATCGGTCACATATGGCGGCGGACAATTTGTGGCCGTCGCACAAACGGGAACCAACCGCGTCATGACATCCCCCGACGGCATCACATGGACCGCACGCACAATCGCCGCAGAGCAATGGCAAGACGTGACGTATGCCGCAGGGAAATTTATCACTGTGGCTTGGGCCGCCGGGCAAGAGATTGCGACATCAGAAGACGGTATTACATGGACCCTGCGCAACACACCAGGATACGAAGACTTTTTCCAAGTGGCCAGCAACAGTAGCACGCTTGTTTCAATTGGCCTGTATGGGGCCACAATGCGGTCCCCCATAGCGATTTGCCCATAAGGACAAGTTCATGAAATTAAAATTTTTTCACATCGCCCTGTTTTTGTCCGTGATCGGCGCCAGTACGTTCACTCAAGCCCAAGAAGCCCAACCCGGTGCCGCATGTTCCGGGGCGGGAACATCCACATGGACCGGCGGGCCGGAGCAAATTCCCGGACGATTGTTGATTTGCAATGGATCAACATGGCAAGCGGTGCAGGAAACGGCCAGCACAGGCCGCACATTGTTCCAGACCGATTACGATTCCGGCGCATGCGACAGCGCAAAAGAAGGCCGCCTGCGTTACGATAGCGCAAGCAATGCATGGAGCTATTGCTACAACAACGCGTGGGCGAACTTCGCCTCGGTGCCCACTTGCGCGATCGGTCAGGGATTAACCATGGCCGCCACAGGATGGAGTTGCTGTCCAAAAGTTGAATCAACATGGACCGGGCATTTATCAGCGGAAAACAACGCCTGGCGATCGGCCGTCTATGGTAACGGCATATTTGTGGCCGTAGCCAGTAGCGGCACAAACCGCGTCATGACATCGCCCGACGGCATAACATGGACCGCACGCGCAGCCGCAGAAGCCAACGTTTGGCGTAGCGTAACATACGGAAACGGATTGTTTGTCGCCGTAGCCAGCAGCGGTACAAACCGTGTCATGACATCACCCGACGGCATCACGTGGACCGCGCGCACGGCAGCGCAAGCAAATCAATGGTATAGCGTCACGTACGGAAATGGATTGTTTGTCGCCGTTTCCATCGACGGCACAAACCGCGTCATGACATCGCCCGACGGCATAACATGGACCGCGCGCAGCGCCGCGCAGGCGAACGTCTGGCTGTCTGTCACATATGGCGGGGGCACATTTGTCGCCGTTTCAAACGGCGGCACAAATCGTATCATGACGTCCACAAATGGAACAACGTGGACGTCCGGAAACGCACCTGGAAGCAGTTTATGGACATCCATCACCTATGGTAACGGAAGATTTGTAGCCGTTGCTCAAGCAAGCACGGCCGCTATGTACTCAACAAACGCCATCAGCTGGGCCGCTGGTACTTTGCCAGAATCCAACAACTGGCAAGGGTTGGCGTATGGGAATGGTATATTTGTAGCGGTTGCAGCAAACGGCACAAATCGCATCGCATCATCCATGGACGGCATTACATGGACATCGCATGCCGCCCCGGAAGCAACGTTCTGGGAGGATGTCAGTTTTGGCAACGGCGTGTTTGTTGGATTGTCATACGGCGGTACAAATCAAGTTATGAGATCGCCAGTTACATCCTGTAACTAATAATCAGCGCGAGCCGCCGTTCAGTCGATCCGGAAATTTTGGCAAACGCCCATCCGCAAATAACTTCACCTGTGACAACGGGTTGTTATTCGCGGCCATGCGGGATTCGCCGTCATAAATGCGGGTGATGGTCCAGTTGGGTTTTGTATTGGCGCCATTGCATTGGCAGGGGTCGGGTTTTTCGATCACGAACACATCGCAATTCCCCGGCGTTTTCAGATCATCATACGCCGATAACGGCAAATGGAACCACCGCATCATAAAGGCCTTGATCACGCCGCCATGCGCCACGATCATAATATCGTCGGTATCGTTTTTATCGTGGGCGCGATGCAAACTACCGATAAAGTCGGATGTGCGCATTTGCACCGCCATCGGTGATTCCCCAAAGGGGGGCGCGGACAGATAGGCGCTGTGCTTATGCACCTGGGTCGATAAGTGGGCCAGGGCCTGGGCAAATTTACGGCGCAAGAACCCCTTTTGCGCATCGATATAGGCCAGCGCGCCAAAACTGTGTTCCACCAAACGGGCATCTTCGCGAATTGTGTAATCCCCCGCCAGCGCATCATCCCCCATGCCGGTCAGAATGCCGGACAAGGTTTGCCGCGTGCGCAGGAAGGAACTGACATATATATGGGGCCATGACGGCGCATCGGGGGATTCGGACCCAACCCCGGAATGCCAAACATGCGGCCAGCGCCCCGGGCGGTTGCCGCGCGCCGGGTCATTGAACCAATCGCGCAGGAACACGCCCGCATCGCGGGCCTGGGTCCAGCCATTATCGGTCAATGACACTTGTGGGTCACCGATGCGGGAATAGGTGTTCCAATCCACGTTGCCTTCGGATTCGCCGTGTCTGATCAAAATGATACGCATGGCGGGCAGGATAATGGGTCAAAGACACTATGAAAAGCGCTATCATCTTATCCCCCGTTCTATCCCCGTCTTTTCCCCAGAATGTCTATATATAGTGTTTATCAATCAAAAAATTCACTATATATTGATTTTCGTGATGTTGTGGACGAGCGGGTGAAAAGACTCGGATTCCACGGCCAATCACGTCACAACTGTTTCTACGTCTTCTATCCAAACCGCCAGACCCAAGGAGTACCCTCATGGCCCAGAATGTTGCCACTCGCGCGCCCATTGACGATGTGACCAATGCCGCATCCCCGTTGTTGCAGGAACGCCATGTGTACAAACCGTTTTTGTACCCCTGGTGCTATGAGGCGTGGTTGACGCAGCAGCGCATCCACTGGATCCCGGAAGAGGTGCCGCTGGCCGAAGACGTGCGCGATTGGAAGAACAAACTGACCGCAGCGGAAAAAACCCTGCTGACCCAGATTTTCCGTTTCTTCACCCAATCCGACGTGGAAGTGAATAACTGCTATATGAAGCATTACAGCCAGGTGTTCGGCCCGGTTGAGGTGCAGATGATGCTGTCCGCCTTCTCCAACATTGAAACGGTGCACATTGCCGCATACTCCCACTTGCTGGACACCATCGGCATGCCGGAGATCGAATATTCCGCCTTCATGAAATACAAGGAAATGAAGGACAAATTCGATTACATGCAGGGCGCATCCATGGCATCCCGCCGCGACATCGCCAAAACCATGGCCATGTTCGGTGCCTTTACCGAAGGGCTGCAATTGTTTGCGTCTTTCGCGATCCTGATGAACTTCCCGCGCTTCAACAAAATGAAGGGCATGGGCCAGATCGTCACATGGTCGGTGCGTGATGAAACCCTGCACTGCCTGTCCATGATCAAATTGTTCAACGCGTTCATCGCGGAAAACAAAGATATCTGGGACGATGAATTGAAACGCGAAATCACCGAGTCCTGCAAAACCATTGTCGGGTTCGAAGATGCGTTCATCGACCTGGCGTTCGAGGGCGGCGAGATCGAAGGCCTGACCCCGCAGGAAGTGAAAAACTACATTCGCTATATCGGCGACCGCCGTTTGCAGCAGCTGAATCTGGACCCGGTCTTCGGGATTGAGAAAAACCCGCTGCCGTGGATGGACATTATGCTGAACGGGGCGGAGCACGCCAACTTCTTCGAAAACCGTGCGACGGAATATTCCCGCGCATCGACCGAAGGCGCATGGGAAGACGTGTTTGACGATTCCGTCTTCTCCGGCAATTACGGCAAGAAAATTGGCGGCAGCGACGGCGAAAGCTCCGCCGCGTAAGCCACACACAACACCATCGAACCCCCGCCCCACCCGGTGCGGGGGTTCTTTTTTGGCCCAAAATATCCTTAGGAACAGGCCGTAGGCGCTTGAAAAACACCCCTCTACCCTCCATTTCACTGAAACTGTCTAAAGTATAGTTCCCCTACGACCCGCCTCGAAAATGGGCCGCATGGAGTTTTATGAGTGTGTTTCGTTTATTTGTTCTGAGTACTCTTTCTGTTCTGGCGTTCTCGGTGCACGCCTCCCCCGCACACGCAGAGGCCCAACCGGGCGATGCCTGTACCATCAATGGCGCGGTTCAGGAAACCGGCGGCCCGGAACAGATGCCCCGCCGTACCCTGATCTGTAATGGCACCACATGGCAAAACGCGCTGGAGCAGACCACAGCAGGCGCGTCGCTCTTTCAAGTTGGCAATGATACCGGATCCTGCACAGCGGCCAAATTGGGCCGCATTCGCTATAACGGGTCGGCCACATGGGAATTTTGTAACGGGTCCAGCTGGATCAATATGGTTGGGGGAACGGCCCTGTCCGGCATAACATCCGCAACGGCGACCAACACCATTAACAACACCACCTACACCCAAAGCTGGGGTTGGAATGGGATTACCACACAAAACGGCCTGGAAATGGGATCCAACAGCCTGACCAGCGGTAGCCTGCTGGGCGTAGCCGTCACCAACAGCGCATCCACAGGCAATGCGATTGGTGTAGCCACAAACGCTACAGGTAATGGTGCCACAGCCATTCGCGCGATCAGCACGGGCACCAGCGGCGTCACCGCCGCCATATACGGCGAAAACGCCAGCACTGGTGGGGCTGGCATTTCCGGCCAAGCCACAGCCACATCAGGGACCAATTACGGCGGATATTTCCTGAACACCAGCAGCGGTGGATACGGGGTCTATGCCGCAAACACGGCAGCATCGGGGACCGCCTTCGGCATTCGCGGGGCCACCAGCAGCACAACGGGAATCGGTGTATCCGGCGCCGCCGTGGCCACCACGGGATTGAACTACGGCGTCCATGGAACCACCGCCAGCACAGGCGGACGCGGCGTGTTCGGCTCCGCAACGGCTACGACTGGGGCCACCTATGCCGTGTATGGCGTGAATCTCAGCACGGAGGGTCACGCCGTTGTGGGTCATTCAACAGCCACAACTGGCACGACATTTGGCGTCTATGGTGTGAATGAGAGCACCGACGGACGCGCCATTAACGGCACAGCCACCGCGACATCCGGTGTCAATTATGGCGTCCATGGGCGCAGTGACAGCGCCAGTGGCTTTGGCGGATATTTCGCCAACACGGCAAACGGCTGGGGACTATATTCGACCAACAATGTCGGATTGGGGGCCGGGATGTACCTCAACTGGGGCACGACACAAGGCACCGGTGGATATGGGTTACGTGACAATGCGGGCACCCTGCAATACAAAAACAGCGGCGGGGCGTGGACCAATATTGCCAGCGGCGGAGGGGGTGCGGCCCTGTCTGGATTGACGGCTGCCACAGCCGCAAATTCGATCAACAATGCCGCCTATGCACAGGCATGGGCGTGGAACAGTTTGGGAAATAACAACGGCCTGACCCTATCAACAACGGCAACCACAGGAACAGGGCGTTTATTATACATCAACGCATCGGGTTCCACCGGCCAAAACACTGCCTTGTACGCCCGAAATGCGGGCACGAATGGAGTCGCAATATTTTGTGATTCATATGATGATTATGGATGCCGCGCGACCGTCCAGTGGACATCCACATCTGACGCTCGCCTGAAAAAGAATATCGAACCCCTTAAAAACGAATATGGGCTGGATGCCATTATGCAGCTCAAGCCCGTCACCTATAACTGGAAAGAGAAACCGGACGATAGTAGAAAATCTCTCGGATTTATCGCGCAGGATGTAGAAAAAATCATCCCTGAAATCGTCGGTGAAGATTCCGCACCAAAAGAAATCACACTACCGGATGGATCGACAGAAACAATCGAAAACCCCAAAGCTGTTCAATACTCCGCCATAGTCGTCCCCTTGGTCAAAGCGGTACAGGAATTAAAGGCCGAAAACGACGCCCTGCACGCTCTCAATGCGGATTTGTTACGCCGGGTAGAGGCGTTGGAGGCCGCCGCGGAAAAATAGACAAACCAGACCTTTGGCCCACCAAACCTAACCCAAAGATCAGGCCCTAACACCTTGATTTCGACGAAAAACATATCATTTCAGTAAAGCATCTTTTTTGTGAATCCCTACAACCCGCCTCGAAAATGGGCCGCATGGAGTTGAGTGTGTTTCGTTTATTTGTTCTGAGTGCTGTTTCTGTTCTGGCGTTCTCGGTGCACGCCACCCCCGCACACGCCGAAGCCCAGCCGGGCGATGCCTGTACCATCAATGGCGCGGTTCAGGAAACCGGCGGGCCGGAACAGATGCCCCGCCGTACCCTGATCTGTAATGGCACCACATGGCAAAACGCGCTGGAACAAACCAGCGCGGGCGCGTCCTTGTTTCAGGTCGGGAACGACACAGGATCATGCACAGCGGCCAAGTTAGGCCGCATTCGCTATAACGGGTCCACCACGTGGGAATTTTGCAATGGGTCCAGCTGGATCAACATGGCCGCAGGCACGGCGATTTCCGGCCTGACATCCGCAACGGCGACCAAAACCATCAACAACACCACCTACACCCAAAGCTGGGGCTGGAACGGGATTACGACCCAGAACGGGTTGGAAATCGGGTCCAGCACACTGACCAGCGGAACCCTTTTGGGCGTATCGGTCAGCAACACATCATCCACTGGGCAAGCCCTGGGCGTTATTAACGCTGGCACCGGCACAAACGCCATGGCCATCTATGGTGAGGCCTCTGGATCCAGCGGCACCACATACGGTATTTATGGCCGCAGCAATAGCACGACCGGCCGGGGCGTCTATGGTGAAGCGGCCGCGACCACTGGTGCAAATTACGGCGTCTTTGGCACAACAGCAAGCACGTCCGGGACAGGCGTTCGGGGTTCAGCCACAGCCGCCACGGGCACAAATTACGGCGGACTTTTTGCAAGCGCAAGCACGACCGGATATGGAATTTTTGCCGAAACAACCGCCGCCACAGGCGCAAATTACGGCGGATATTTTTCGAACGCTAGCACAACCGGGTATGGTCTTTACGGCTTGGCCTACGCCACCACGGGCGCAAACTACGGTGTCTATGGCCGATCCGCGAGCTCCACCGGATATGGCGGATATTTCATCAACACGCACGCCAGTGGCGGATGGGGCGTATATTCCGCAGACGATATTGGCCTGGCCGCCAACATGTACCTCAACTGGGGCACCACGCGTGGCAGTGGCGGTTACGGTATTCGCGACAACGCCGGGACCATCGAATGTAAAAATTCCGGCGGAGCATGGGCGAACTGCGTCCAGACCAGCCTGGCCCTGAGCGCATTGACCGCCGCCACAGCAGCCAACACCATCAACAACGCCGCCAACACCCAGACATGGCAATGGAACAGCATGACCACGGGTGACGGGATGGTCATAACCTCCTCATCGGTAACCAGCGGTCAAGTGCTGACTGTATCCGCCACCAACACCGCCAATACAGGGCAGTCGATTTATGCATCCAACAACAGTACAGCCAACAACGCATCAGCCCTCTATGGATACGCGTCGGGCGCATCAGGGGCCCATAATGCCGTGGCTGGCGTGAATAACAGCACGACAGGGCGCGGCGTGGTCGGCAATGCCACCGCGACGTCCGGCGCGACAACGGGCGTCTATGGCGTTGTATCCAGCACGGCAGGCAAAGCCATTCACGGCAATGCGGTGGCGACAACCGGCGCAAATTATGGCGGCTATTTTGAATCGGACAGCACCGGCGGAACGGGCATTTTTGCATATGCCACAGCCACCAGCGGCGTGACCGCCGGCGGATCTTTCACCACGGCCAGCCCCCTCTCCCGCGCGGTGACCGCCAATGCGGCGGCAACGACGGGCGAGAATTACGGTGTGTATGGCCGGTCCGGCAGTTCATCCGGATTTGGCATTTATTGCGAAGCCGCCGCCAACGCCAATGGATGCGGTGGAAACCGGGCCTGGTATAACGCGTCGGATGAACGACTGAAAAAAGACATCGTCCCGTTGAGCGCCGATGAAGGTCTGGCCGCCATCATGCAACTCAATCCCGTGCATTATAAATGGCGTGATGCGCAGGCCGAAGATCAAAGCGAGATGGGTTTCATCGCGCAGGAGGTCGAGCAGGTTCTACCTGAGCTGGTCGGGATTGGACCGGATACCGAAATCACATCCGAAGACGGGGCCAAGGAAACCATCGAAGACGCCAAATCCATGAGCTATGCCACCGTGGTGGTGCCGCTGGTCAAGGCGGTGCAGGAATTGAAGGCCGAAAACGATGAATTGCGTGCCCGACTGGAAAAACTGGAAGCGCAGCAAGCCGCAACACCTTGATTTTCGGGCCTTTTAAACCCCGGCCGATCCTCACAAAAAAGTAAGAAATGCCCCCTATGATAACGGGGAAAGGATCTTGCATGCATCAGCACACCGATTTTAACCAGGTGGTCACACCGACACTACAAAGCCAGATGGGGCAATGGCGGATTTATCATTTGATGGATCACGGCCTGGAAGCCCATGTGTTCATCCCACGCGACAGCGACCATAAAGGCCTGCGCCCTGAACGCGTCGCTTTTGCCTCGACCGATGCCGGCCTGTCCGGGGGTAGCGAGGCGCATGATTTCAGCCACGATACGATGGACAAGGATGACCGTGTCTATCTGGCGCATAAAATGATGACGGCCATGCCGCAATCACGCGATCCGCTGGCCATTGTGTTTGTAAACGATCCATCCCGGTTTGATTTCGACAAAGATAAAACCGCACGTCTGATCAACGTTGAGCGCAGCATAGCCAAGAAAATCGCCGCCGGGGTGTATAAATTCTTTGCTCCACTAGGATAAAAACAAAAACCCCCGGATTGATCCGGGGGGTTTTTGTTGAATGTCACATTTTACGGCGCACGATTATAAAGCTGGGACACGATGGTATTTTGAACATGCTGGTTCAGCACATCGTCACTTAAGGTCCGGCCATCGGCACAATTTTTGAATTTCGATTGCAACAGCGACAGCGTATCCGACGCGGCCGGTACGGCACCGGCATTTTTTGCAATACCCGTTGTTTCACCAAATGTTTCAGCAATGCTGGTCAAATGGCATAAATCCGCATCATTCAAGCGCGCAACGCCATCGCGCCCCATGGATGCACCCATGGAAATCAATGCGCCATTGCGGTAAAAATCAATCTTGCTGTTGCTGCAGTCATTAAACGTGTCGGCATGGCGCCCTTCGTCGTTCAACGCATCGCCATTCATCAGTGCGTTCGCCTTCGCCACATGGCACACATCTTCCGGTGTCAATTTTTGTAACGCGTCGACGGAAAATTTTGTGCCCAGTGCGAGCAGGCCGAGCGCTTCGCGCCCCTGCGGCGTTTCTTTTTTCTGTTCGTTGAAAAAATGATCCGGCAGCAAAAAGCGGTCCAGCTTCGGCCCGGCGACATCATGGATCACATCGGTAAAGGAATACACCGACGCACCGAGCAAAATTGAACCCAGTACAGAACCCGCTTTTTTCAAGACACCCGCCATAACGCACACCTTAGTTATAAAGATCGTAGAGAGCCTCTGTTCCGAGGATAAAAGACCCTACCACACACTTTATAATTATGTCAAATAAATAATCTGTTTGGAGCCCGCTAAATCACTGATACCATAGATATTAAGGACCGAATCACCCCCCAGATAAGGAGGCCTATGCCCCGACTTCTGAATGGTTTCATTCCCGACCTGCCCCCGGCAAGCTCTCGCTTCGCCACAGACGGTTTCGGCCCTTTTTCCAAGTCCTTTTCTCCCCCCTTCACATCCCCCATTCCACCAATGCCCGATCAACCACGCTGTTGTTTCAACCGGGGTTGATTTTGCATGTCTTCTGCGTTTTCTCGTTCCCCCCACCTGAACCCCTGAAAGGAGTTCACCATGTCCAAGAAAGCCCGCAAAAACAGCAAACCCCACCTGCAGGCCATTAACAACGAAGGATACGGACACAAGAAAAATACCGCCGATATGGACTGGCACCCGCTGGATGAAGAAATCGACCGCGCGCGGGACAAAAAATTCGTCAAAAACGTCAAACCCCGATCTGCTGGCCAGGATGCATTGATGAAGGCCATTCAGGAAAAAAACCTGACTCTGGCCATCGGCCCTGCCGGAACGGGCAAAACCTATCTGGCGATTTGCGCTGCTGTTGATGCGCTGGAATCCGGTGCGGTGGAACGCATCGTCCTGTCCCGTCCCGCGATGGAGGCCGGTGAATCACTGGGGTTCCTGCCGGGTGACATGCACGAAAAAATGGCCCCGTACCTGCGTCCGCTGTATGACGCGTTGGGTGACCGCATGGGAGGCAAACGTGTGCGCCAGTTGATTCAGGACGGCACCATCGAAATTGCCCCGGTCGGTTTCATGCGCGGACGCACATTGAACAACGCGTTCGTGGTGATTGATGAAGCGCAGAACTGCACGTACTCGCAATTGAAAATGTTGCTGTCACGTTTGGGGTGGCATTCGACCATGGTGATTACCGGCGACCCCGACCAAAGCGATTTGCTGGACGGTATTTCAGGGTTGAAAGAAATTTCACACCGTCTGGAAGCCGTACCGAACATCAACGTTGTCCGATTACAGCAGGTGGATATCGTGCGCCACCCGCTGGTCGCAGAGATGCTGGACGTTCTGTAATACAATAACAGAACGCACCCACACCCCTTTCTGCGTTTCTAGCGTTGCTCGCGTTCGTGGCCCGGGAACCCCCTTCCCGGGCCACTTTTTATGGCTGATTGCTTGCATTTCAACGGTGGGCATGCTTTTTAAAATCACTGAAAAGGAGCCTGCTCATGTTGAAAAACCGCCTCGCCCGCCTTGCCCTGCTGTCCATCGCCGCCGTGGCGATTGGCGGTATCATTGCACTGATCCAGATCCAGAGTGCGCATGGCCCCACGCCGCAGGCCGCGGTAAAAAGTAACGGTGTGGCTGGCGCGGATATTGGTGGTCCCTTTGCCCTGACGGATCACAATGGTCAGCCCTTCACGGAAAAAAATCTGGCGGGCCACCCGACGCTGATTTATTTCGGCTTCACCTTCTGCCCGTCGATCTGTCCGACGGAATTGCAAAAGATGAGTGCGGCCCTGAAACTGGCGGATGCAGGCAAAGCTGAAAAAATTATGCCCGTCTTTATCACCATTGATCCGGATCGCGACACGGTCGCCGTCATGAAGAATTATGTTGCGCAATTTCATCCGCGCCTGATCGGATTGACCGGAACACAGGATGATATCAACACCGCCGCCCGCGCATGGCGCGTCTATGCGCAGAAGGTGCAGGATGAAACGATGAGCGAATACACCATGGACCATTCATCCTATATCTATCTGCAGGGGCCGGATGGCGGGTTGCAGGCGATTTTCGGCACGGACAGCACCGCCCGCCAAATTGCCGATGCCATCAATGCAAATGCGAAATAATTCACGCCTGTATTATCTGAGAGATTTTATGAATCCGAATCGTTCCCCGATTCGGATTCATTTTTTAAATCACACCGCACCCAGCACCAGGCCATATACAAAGCCAGCAAGATGGCCGCCGACACCATGTTTATGGCAACGACCAGCACCAGCACCGACCACATTGACAATGAATGCTTGATCGTGGCCAGCATCGTGTCATCCAGCGAAACAACAAACGCCGCGCAAAGCGCCAGCCCAAAAATCAACAAAACCGCGATTTTCAGCAAAGCGCGGCGCATACGATGGCGTTTCAAGGATGAAGGTGATGGCCCGTGTGATGTCATGACAGATGCAGTTTATCGCACATAAACCACGATGCAAAGCACGCACAATTTTCATATCGGCGCATGCCATAAATCTTGATGCGACGCCGCATAATCTATCCTGTTGCATGTGCAAAAAATCATTAGAATATATGAGTCTTCGACGCGTTTCGCGCCGTTTTGCACATCCGTCCGAATCGCTTATCCTGACATATCCGTTTTCGATATCCATGATTGTATAACAAGGGGAGCCCTAGACCATGTCACGTACAAAATTTTCGATCATCCGCACCGGCTTGATGGCCGCCGCCACATTGATTGTCGGCGCATCCGCCGCCAACGCGGCCGGTTTCTACATTCAGGAACAATCGGTTCGCGGTTTGGGTTCTGCCTTCTCTGGCTCCACCACAACATTGAACGACGCCAGCACGGTGTATTTCAACCCGGCCGGCATGACGCAATTGCCGGGCCTGCAGGCACAGGCGGGCGTGCACGTGATCATTCCCGATTCCAAAGTGAAGGACACAGGATCAACGGCTCCTCTAGGCATGACTCTGGGTGGATCAAGCGGCAATCCGTATGACCCAACACCAGTTCCGAATGGTTTTGTTTCCTATCAGGCAACTGATAATCTCTGGTTCGGTATTGGTGTAACAGCGCCGTTCGGTTTGGCAAGTGACTACGGCGATACATGGTTTGGCCGTTTTGACTCCACAAAAACAGAACTAGCCGTTATCGATGTGCAGCCGACTATTGCTTATAAAATCAATGAGATGTTTTCGATTGGTGCAGGCGTGAACATCCAGCACAGCGACGCAGATCTGCGTAACAGCGTGAACTTAGTGGGCCTCGGCTTAGGTGAAGGACAAAGCAAGCTAGAAGGAGATGATTTTGGGTATGGCTACAGCCTAGGAATTCAATTCCGCCCATGGGATCACACGACTTTTGGCCTGAGCTATAAATCCGAAGTTCACCATGAACTGGACGGCAAAATCGAGGTTAAACAGCTATCAACAGGCAACATTGTTGCATCACAAAGCAGCAATGGATCTGCAAAGCTCAACACACCGGACCACCTTACCTTCGGCGGATCTCATCAGCTAAATGATCGTTTGACCATTCAGGGGCAGGCCACTTGGTTCGGTTGGAGCAATTTTGACGCTATCACCGCCGTTCGTGACAGCGGTGCCGTTGCCTCAAGCGTTCAGCAAAACTATCAAAACACATGGGCGTTTGCCGTTGGTGCCGAATACATGGTCAACGACGCATGGACAGTACGTGGCGGTGTACAATTTGACGAAACACCAACCACAGACGAGTTTCGCACCAGTCGCACTCCAGATGGAGATCGCACATGGATTTCGGCCGGCGCAACCTATGCCCTGAATGAAAAAATCGATCTAGATATGGCTGGCACATATATCTTTGTTGAAGACGGAACCATCAACCTCCAACGTGGTGCAGCTAACCCAACCACAGGCGCTGGTGCAGGTAACATGCGCGCCAAAACAGAAGGCAGCGTCGGCATTCTGGCTCTCGGCATGACATACAAATTCTAATCCTTGAACGGATGATACATAAAAAGCCCCGGAAAAAATCCGGGGCTTTTTTAATGTCGGTTTTAATTTTACGACCGCATTACATTTTTATCATTCCGCCGTCACGCTGCGCAGGGCATCCTCAGCCTCAACCCAGCCACGCACATGATCGGGCATAGGCGGGCTTTTGAATTTCATGCCGATAATGCCCAGCAACTCTTCCGTAGGCACGGTGCGCTTGGCCACCTGATCATAAAACCCGCCTTTAACCAGTGCAATCGCGGCGACGGCTCCGGCCTTCTTCCCCTTGGTAATCACAAAACGCTGTTCCATATACACCCATTTCGGGTCCCAACAGATGACGCGCGTTTCCAGACGATAGGGTTCAAACGGAGCCAGTGAAATACGATAGCGCGTAGACACCGACGCCAGCACCGGGATAGCCTTGCGCTTGATCATCGCCCGCAACAGCCCGTTGCGCAGGATCAAATCAAACCGCCCCAGATCCATGATGGTCAGATAACGCCCATTGTTCATGTGCATATTGCTGTCCAGATCATTGGGCAGAACATTGAAGCGCAAGGATTGCACCGCCATCATATCCGTGATGCGCGGTTTAAAAAACAAACCACGAATAAGCAGAACCAGAAGACGGATATAAAGATTCATGATTTATCCCTCAAGCAGGGCATTCAGCTTCAGCGCCAGCCCCATCGACCCGGCCACTTTCAACTTGCCCATCATGAAGGCGATATTCGGGTCTTGTGATCCGTTCAAAAATCCGGCGAATGTCGCCAGCGCGCAGGTCAGCGTAACATCCGCGTCGGCATCATCATGGTTCACCACAGGCGGGCTTTGCGTTGTATCAACGAAAACAATCCCGTCATCGCCAAAATTAAATTTCACGCGGGCGTTCAGGCCCGGGGATTGGGCGATTTTTTGATTGATCTGATTGGTGGCTTCGTCGAGGTTCATGGCAGGCATCCATTTGCTAAAAAATGACAGATGCCCAATAAGATACGCTTTTACCGCAACGGATCAACCCGGTCTTCGCCGGATGGGTTGCACCGGAACCACCCGGCAATAGAATTACGCGGCCGCGCCGGGGGCAGGACTTCATGCGGGACATCCTCGCTCAAAAACACGGCCAGGGTTCCGGCCACAGGCAGCACCCGGGTGATTTCCCGGTCCTGATCCACCGCATCGTACAGCACCAGATGCCCGCCATCCGATTCCACCCAATCGGGGGTGAGATAGGTGACGGTGGAAACCACACGATTGCGTTCACCGTGCAGAGCGTCCACATGCTTGCGATAAAACCCGCCCGCATCATACCGGGCATAATGCGCTTCATATTCGAACAGACCCAAAATCAAACGGCGGTTCAAATCCAGCCGCAAACGCCCCATCAAATCCAGATAGGCCGCGGGCGCGAGATCGCGCCCGGCCAGCCACAACGTGCGGTCATTGCGGATCGCCGTTTCCACAGTTTGGGCCGCATCACGCCCGACAGCCGCCAAAGTCAGGCGCCCGGCTTCTTCCTGTGCGGCCAGATCGGCCAGAAGGGCCGTGCGTAAATTTTCGGGAACGTAATCGGGACATATGGACCAGCCTTGCACATAAAGGTCGTCCGCTATGCGGGCATTCAATGCCGCAATTTTATCATGATCCAATCGGAAAGCCGGTTCGGCATCGCCCAATTATAAAATTCCAATGACAAAATACTGGTCCACCCACGTGGACCGTTTTCATGAACATCATCACCACAGCGCCGGAAAAAGCGCAAGAGGCATAAAAAACCCGGGGTCGCGCCCCGGGTTCTTTCATTTATCGCGTTTTCTTAGAAGCCTGCGGCATCCAGCGCCATCACGCTATCCGCCCCGGCCATCGCCTGTTTAAAGCGGAAATCCGTTTCCGGCAGAATGCGGTCATAGAAGAACCGTGCGGTTTTCAATTTGCTGTCATAAAACTCCGCCTTATCACCTGCACCAGCGGCCAGTTTTTCGGTCGCAGCCTTGGCCATGCGAGCCCACATATAGGCCAGCGCGACGAGCGCAAACATCCGCAGATAATCCGATGCGGCAGCCCCCGCTTCGTTCGGGTTTTTCAGACCCTTTTGCGCCACCATCGCCGTGGCTTGCTGCAACTTGGCGAAAGCTTTGGCCAGCGGGAAGACAAAATCCTGCATCGCCGGATCGGCCTGGTTTTCTTCGATGAACTGACCCACCGGGTGGAAGAAGCGGCGCAAATAACGGCCGTAATTCGCGCTCATCTTCCGGCCGACCAGGTCCATGGCCTGAATGCCGTTGGTGCCTTCATACAGCAGGGAGATCCGCGCATCGCGCACATATTGTTCCACGCCATGTTCCCAGATATAGCCATGACCGCCATAAACCTGCACCGCCATGTTGGCGATTTCAAAGCCCATATCGGTTTGATACGCCTTCACAATCGGGGTCAGCAAAGCGACCAGATCATCGGCGGCTTCGCGTTGTGCCGGGTCCGGGTGGCGTTCGGCAATATCCAGATGCATGCCCGCCCAGTAGGCCAGCGCACGGCACCCCTCCGTCACGGCCTTGCCGGTCATCAGCATGCGGCGTACGTCCGGATGCACGATAATCGGATCCGCCGGTTTTTGCGGTTCCGCCGGACCCGTCAGCGCACGCATTTGCAGGCGTTCCTTGGCATAGTTCAGGGCGTTTTGATACGCGACCTCGGCAATGCCCAGACCCTGCATCCCAACACCCAGACGGGCGGTGTTCATCATGGTGAACATGGCGCGCATGCCCTTATGCGGTTCACCGACCAGCCAGCCGGTTGCGCCATCAAAGTTCATAACGCAGGTGGCCGAGCCCTTGATGCCCATTTTGTGTTCGATGGACCCGCAGGCCACGCCGTTGCGCGCACCAACATCGCCGTTATCCTTCGGCATAAATTTCGGCACGACGAACAGGGAAATGCCCTTCACCCCTTCCGGCGCATCCGGCAATTTCGCCAGAACCAGATGAATGATATTGCTGGTCAGATCATGTTCACCCGCGGAGATGAAAATTTTTGTCCCCGTAATCGCAAACGATCCATCAGAATTTGGAACAGCCTTGGTTTTGATCAGCCCCAGATCGGTGCCACAATGCGGTTCAGTCAAGCACATGGTGCCGGACCATTCCCCCGTGACCAATTTCGGCAGATAGGTCTGCTTCAACGCATCAGTGCCGTGCAAATGCAGGGCGTTATAGGCCCCTTCGGACAAGCCCGGGTACATGCCGAACGACATGTTGGCGGAACAGATCATTTCCTGCAAAACGAAATTCACGGTCGCGGGCATACCCATGCCGCCATAGGCCGGATCGGCGGCCAATGCAGTCCAGCCACCTTCGGTAAAGGCCTTGTACGCGTCCTTGAAACCGGAAGGCGTGCGCACAACGCCATTTTCGAATGTGCATCCCTCCTTGTCCCCCGACTGGTTCAACGGGAACAGGATATCCTGACAAATCGCGGCGCCGCCTTCGATGATCTGGTCGATCATGTCGGGTGTGGCTTCTTCATAGCCCGGCAGGGTAGAAAGTTTTTCAACCCCCAGAACATCGTTCAGAACAAAACGAATATTATCAAGCGGTGCGGTATAAACAGGCATTTCACAAGATCCTTCTCAGGTTAAAAACAAATCATGCCGCAGACAACAAAAGTCCGTTACGAATGCGGCGTGTTTCATGGTGCATACGCGGCGCTTCACGGCCCCAGTCGGCCAGCGTCAAGGTCAACCCATCCCCGTTCGCACAAAGATGCGTCACAGGAATAATGGATGACTTTGAAAATTCACTTAAAATTTGCAGGGCCGAAAGGGATAGCGGCATGATTTCATCATCGCGCAAAGGCCCCGCATCGCCGCCGCGTTCGGAAAACACGAATGCTTCGCTGACCGACCAGCCGGGTTTTTGCGATACATTGGCAATAGCCAAAGCGGCCTGCATTGCACTGAGGCCCGTAAAGACCGCATTTTCAACCTTGACCCCGGCGACATACGCCCCGTTATCGAGCGCCAGAATCACCGTTTGCGATGTATGGCTGGCATAATTCAGGGAGTTAAGATCAGCCGCCCAGGCGCGCAGAGCCGGAATGTCATGCGGGTCTTGACGCACCGCGCGGCGTGTAAGGCTGGCGACATCCTGATCCGGCGTAATTGTTGCAATCGCGCGAGATCGCAAGGCAGAAGATTCGGCGTTGAAATTATCAAAGCTGAATGAATCGGGCAGCAAATCATTCAGCGCCGTATCCACAACCCGACCCGACAGGGCGCAATTGCGCACGCGAATATCCGGTACACGCGCAATACCGGCCAATTGCTGGCGGCAATTGCCACAGCAATGCGCCACGATATCGCTTTCCGGCCCATCATGATCAACGCCACCAATAACCCAGGCAGATTCAATCGCCACATCCGGGCCCAGCGTGGTGATCAGGGCGGACAGCGCCCCTTCTTCTCCGTGAATGCTTAAACGATGTTCAATCGATTCCACATTCACGCCGGCAAAGCCCAAAAAACCGGACGATGTTTTAACGATCAGAATAGCCCCAACACGATAGCCGGATGACGGCGCATGCGCCTTCGTCCGCACATCGCGCAACCACGGCAGAATCGTTTTTTCATCCAGCGTCTGGAAAGACCGCACAAAATCCATGATCATTTATCCCGGTCGGCCAGCAGATCTTTGAGATGTTGCGCCACCCGATCCTTATCCATTTTCCGGATTTCATCGCGGGCTTTTTTACCGGCGGAACGATTTTTTTCTTCCAGCGCGGCGGCAATTTTTTGCAAGGTTTCTTCACCAATTTCGGCGCGGGCTTTGCGGGCGTTTTCCATCGCCTGTTCGCGCAATTTTATGCTTTCAGGGGACCGTTGCGGCGGCACACCGGGGGCCGATGGCGCATCACCGCCACCGCCTTTCTTGCCTTTGCTTTTGCCCTTCCTGAAGAAAACCATTGCGTATCAATAATCCACTTTGCGTAAAGCGCAGAGATTGGCGCGCGCCTGACAAAACGACAGCGCCGCCCCGTCCACACCCGTCACGGGCGCGGTGAGGGAGAATTGTTCGTTGTTCACAAACATCACCGGGTCAACCGGGTCATAGGCCACACCCAGAACGAAATACGTCATCATATCCTGCGGCGTCACGCCTGTTTGTGACACCAGCGCCCAATCGCATGTCGTCATGTTACAGGGCATAAAATTCTGCGCCCGATCGCGAACGATGGCCTCCAGCCCGGCCCGTTCGCGTTTTTGCGGGTTGGCCCAATACACATCGCGCGCCGGATCATGCAAGACCCACTGGCCGCTGGCCATATCCTTGGTTTCAACCATCGCGACAGAGGGAAAGCCAGGAGCATAACGGAACAATTCGACAATCCGCGCTTCAACCCCGGCCCGTTGCAGCATCAAACCCATCAGTTGGGCCGCAGTGGCCGGGTTGACCGCCGGGCGGATTTCACTTTTTTTATGGGCGTGCATTAACATGCCACCGATTGTGTCGACCCACGCCCCGCTATTGTCATTCAATGGTTTGGCCGGATCAATTTGCACATGGGCGGCAACAAATTGACGAATAATATCCGGCCACTGCGCGGGTGGGGTATCGGCGGGCATGGACGTTGCCATGAACAACGCATCCACGCCCTGATTCATACGTTCAGAATCCAGCTGCGCACCATAGCTTTTCAGCAGGATCAGCCCCAGCAGCGCCACCGCCCCGAGTATCAGCCCCCAAAAAATGATATGTTTTTTCATTCCTGGGCGCGATCCTTAGTTCCGAAGCGGCTTGCCAGTGGACAGCATGTGTTCAACACGGGCCTGTGTGCCCTCGTTCTTCACCAGCTTCATGAATTCATAAATTTCCAGTTTCAACAGATCCTGTTCACTGACCGGGGCGGTCCAATCAGCCTTGGCTCCACCGGACAACACCGCCGCAAGGTGATCGGACACGATCACATCATACGGTGTGGCCTTGCCCGATTTTTTGAAATCCGAAACAGCCATATCCAGCGCAACCTTGCCCGTCGGGCCCGGCAGACGGATGGATTCAACCGGCGTCGGTGCGGCGTAATTTTGTGCCATTTCCAAGGCCTTTTTCTTCGCATCGAACAACAAACGATCACGGTTCATGGTGATGCCATCGCGGTCGCGGAAATATCCGATTTCCTTGGCTTCGGTTGCGGATTTGGCCACGGTGGCCGTGCCAATCACCTCGAATGCTTTCCGCACCGCGCCCATCGGCGTGTTTTGCGGTGACATCCACAAACGGTCACCACCGCCAATGGCTTTCTTATACTGTTCGCGTTCCTTTTCCTGGAAGCGCAGGATCAATTCCTTGCATCCGCCCCAGCCGGGGATCAGGCCGACGCCAACTTCGACCAGACCGCAATAGGTTTCGGCATGCGCCTGCACATGATCGGCGTGCAGCAGGATTTCGCAACCCCCGCCCAGCGCCATACCACTCGGGGCCGCAACAACCGGGAACGGTGCGTATTTCAACGCCATATAGGCCTTCTGCCCGCCCGCGATCAGTTCCTCAATCTGCGGCCACAGACCGATATTCATGGCGAAGATTGCCAGACCAAGGTTTGCGCCAGCGGAGAAATGTGTGCCTTCGTTGTAAATAACCAAAGCTTTCCATTCACCTTTGCCATCGCCAATTTTTTTGATGGCGTGGTGGTACACATCGAATACATCATTATCCAGCGCGTTCATCTTGCCGGTAAATTCAACGCACAAAACGCCATCACCCACATCCCACAGGGCCGCGGACGATGATTTGTACAACGGTTTGGAATACAGCTTGATATCACGCAGCAACAAAACACCCTCGGCACGGACCACATCGTGATACGCCCCATCGGTGCCGAAATATTGCATCTTGCCGTTTTCAACGCGGTAGAACGACCCGCTGCCCACCTTCTGCACCAAGGCCGGAACGGTTTTTCCTTCGGCCTTCAGCGCATCGGCAAACCATTGCGCACCCAGCGCATCGATCATTTCAAACGGACCGAATTTCCAGTTATAGCCAAGGCGCATGGCTTCATCGACATCAGCGATGGAATCGGCAATATCCGGCACCAATGACGCGGCATAGGCCAGCGTATCGCGCAGCACAGCCCACGCATAACGCCCACCCGCATCATCGGTTGTGACAACGGCGCGCAAACCAGCTTTACCCGCATCGACGGAATCCAGACGCGGTTTATCGGATTTGTGGTAAGCGGATTCGCTGAAAGACGGCGCGGTGATATCGAATGCCTGTTTTTCTTTCTTCCCGCCTGCGGTGTCGAGGCGATAGAAACCACCCTTGCCCTTACGGCCCGTATAACCGGCGGCGATCATGCCCTTAATAAAATCAAAATCGCGTGCAATGCGACGATATTCATCACCCTCCGGCAACGTGGACAACAGCGATTGCGCCAGATGCGGCATCAAATCAATGCCGACCAGATCAATCAAACCGAACACACCCGTTTTCGGAATGCCCACCGGTTTCGACAACACGGCATCGGCCACTTCAACGCTGACCTTCTGATCCACAGCGTGGTTCAGGGACGCCTGCAGCCAGAATGTCCCAATCCGGTTGGCAATAAAGCCCGGCGTGTCGTGGCATTCCACAACGCCCTTGCCCAATTGGATATCGCAGAAATCGCGCACCAGTTTAATCGCGTCTTTACGCGTTTTCGGGCCCGTCACCAGTTCCAGCAAACGCATATAACGCGGCGGGTTGAAGAAGTGCGTGATCATAAAATCCTTCGCCAACGCATCACCAAACGGCTCCACCAGCAGATGCAGCGGAATGGTGGAGGTGTTGGAGGAAATAACGGAGCCCGGTTTGCGATGCGCCTGCAACTTTTCATAGGTTGCGTGTTTGATTTTCAAATCTTCCAGAACGACTTCGACGATCCAGTCGCAATCGGACAGCAGCGCAAGATCATCCTCCATATTCCCCGGCGTGATCAGCCTGGCATTGCGCTTGGACATAAACGGGGCCGGGTCGGCCTTCAGCATTTTGTCGATGGCGCCCTTGGCCAGCATAGACCGGTCCGCCGCATCTTTCGGGACGATGTCCAGCAACACCACCGGAATACCCGCATTGGCGATTTGCGCCGCGATGCCCGACCCCATAACACCCGATCCGATAACGGCCACTTTCTGGATGGAGGAATTGCTCATGATCTTGGTCCCTTTGGATGGATTGAGTTTCTTGAAAAAGCCAAACATGGTGTGCCGGTTCTGATGAAAAACGGTGGAAGGCGGGAGCGGCGCGAGAGATTCAAGCGCCGTGAATAAGATAGGCTGCGCCAGCCGGTTTGTACAGTCACGGCGCGCAAAAGACGTACGTCCTCTCGCTCTGAATATATTCCCTCCCCCAGAGGGGGAGGGTTTGGGTGGGGGGCGTGATGGTGGTTATTTTCCAGCAGTCGAGCCCCTCCCCCCGCCCCCTCCCTCTGGGAGGGGGAGAGGCAAGCTGGATGCAGAAATAGCTTACAAAAAAGCGGTTTTTTAGGACGCCGCGATGGATGATGCGGCAGATTGCGGAACGGTTGCCGATCCGGTTGCAGATGTATGGCCATCGGCCGCGTCATCCTCGCCTAAATCAGCCCCTTCAATCTCGATCTGTGCGACGTTTTTATGATAATCCCGTTGCAGGACACGGAACTCCTCGACCACCTTGGCACAGTCGCGCACAATCGTTGGCACCTCGCCAAAGAAGTTGTTTTGTAAATACCGGGTCCGGTTGATGACGGTCGATTCATATTCCCGCACCGCCCCCATATCCGCCAAAGGCCGGATCAACCCGGAGAGCATTTTCCGATAAAGCGTCATCAGGTTTTCCAGCGACCCAATCACCATCATCTTGTCACGCAAATGCGCCAGCGTCCCCAGCTTAAATTCCATATAGGGCAGGCTGTATTTCATAATGAATCCGTTGATTTTACGGATTTCCTGCGCCTGCGCCTCCATCACCAGCCCCAGTTCAGCCGCGCGCAGGAACAGGCGTTTTTCTTCATCCTGCAAATCCACCTGATGCTCATCATAAAAATTGATCAGGCGGGTCAGGGTCTGATCCAGCATTTGCCGGACGGCATCGGGCCGCTCGACCCCGAAACGCAATTTCCCTTCCTGCGCGGCCTTGGCCACGCTGCGGGCGCGCTTCATGTCGCCAATGCGTAAAGAGGCGCGCAAGGACCGTTCCATCGCCTCGGCCTCCACCGGACCGTACAGGGCATCCAACGACCGGGTCACAACAGCCCAGTCGCTTTCCATGCTGGCCAGTAAATCGCGGGCGGTGCCGAAACGCAGTTTATAGTCCAGCAATTCGGCTTTTCGCTTTTCGTACCGGGTCATCATCACCCCGGCATCCGCCGTCCATTTGATATTGCGGCCCGAAATATCCAGCGCTTTGGATTTATCGTTGCGGATCCCGTCCCGCACCAATGTGGTGAAACGGTTAATCTGCAGATAGGCGACGGCAAAATTGGTGATATTTCCCTGTAATCCGCGCAGGACGTTGCGCGCTTCGGCCTTCAGCCGGATGGCATCGGGATGGTCTTTGGCACGGCCGGGAATTTTCATCTGGGCCTTCACATCATGCGCGGCCCATTGCATGGCGTAATCGAAAAATTGCTGGAACAGGGTTTTGAGTTCTTGCTCCTGTGCTTTCACTTGCGCTTCGTCATAGCTTTCGGATGCCGTAGAGACGATGCTGTGCACTCGTTCCATAAAGCCCCGTTCAACCGCGTCAAAATCCGTTGCATCCGTCAAACCCAGAGATGTCAGCAATGTGACCACAGAACTCATACGCAGAAACCCCGCCTCTATCAGACATTTTCAAGCCCCCGCCCGCAGGGGGAGACGGGCCCTGTTGCACCGCCGCACTATTATGGTAAACGCTGGGTGTAAACATGATGTAAACGTTAACGCCGCGCCTTTGACTGAATTGTAAGGAAAACAGCCAAAAACAAGGCCGGAGGGTTGCCCCTCCGGCCTGAATTTTTGCATTTTGCATGCGCAAAAGGATAGGGTCGGATCTGGGCCTAGGCCGCTTCCAACACGATGGCCGTGCCCTGACCGCCACCGATACACATGGTGGCCAACCCGGTTTTGATGCCTTCACGTTGCATCAGGCTGGCCAGTTTGCCGGTGATCCGGGCACCGGATGCCCCCAGCGGGTGACCCAGCGCAATCGCGCCACCATCGATGTTCAGGCGGGATTGATCAATGCCCAGTTCCTTCACCACCGACAAGGATTGCGCGGCGAAGGCTTCGTTCAATTCAAACAGGCCAATATCCTTGATCGACAGGCCGGCACGGGCCAGCGCCTTTTGCGAGGACGGAACCGGACCGATACCCATGATTTCCGCCGCGCAACCGGATACGCCAATCGATTTGATCCGCGCCATAATCGGCAGGTTATGTTTGCGGGCATAGGATTCAGAGGTTACCAGCACCGCCGCAGCCCCGTCGGTCAACGGCGAAGACGTCCCCGCCGTCACCGTACCATCGGACAGGAAGGCCGGTTTCAGACCCGCCAGCACCTCAACCGTGGTTTCCGGACGGATAATACCGTCGGTTTTAATATCGCCAATCGGCACGATTTCCGCATCGAATTTGCCAGACGCAGCCGCAGCGGCGGCTTTCGCTTGCGAATTGGCAGCGAATTGATCCTGTTCACCACGGGTAATCTGGTACTTGCTGGCCAGGTTTTCGGCGGTTTCGCCCATGCTCATATAAGCCTGCGGGAAGGTTTTGGCCAAAGTCGGGTTCGGCATCGGGTTAAAGCCGCCCATCGGAATGCGTGTCATCGATTCAACACCGGCGCAGATGAAGACATCGCCAGCGCCCATGGCAATCGCCCCGGCAGCCATGTGGATCGCCGTCATGGACGAACCACAGAAACGGTTCATCGTTACACCACCCACCGACACCGGCAGACCGGCCAGCTGGACCACGATGCGCGCCAGGTTAAAGCCCTGTTCGGCCTCGGGGAAGGCGCAGCCCATGATCAGATCTTCGATATCTTCCGGCTTCACGCCCGTTTCTTTCACCAGCGCGCTGATCACGGCGGCGGCGATATCATCGGGACGCACTTTGGCCAGGGCGCCCTTGGTCGCCAGGTGCATCGGGCTGCGTTTAAAGCCACAAATTACGGCTGTTTCTGTCATGTTGTAACCCTCCGGATAGATGGGAAATGACCCCGGGAACCCGGAAACGGGTGGGGTGAGTCGGTTTGTCCGTCCCATACATTACAGGGATATAGGGCGTGAATCTACGGGTTTCGAGGGGGACGCATACACAACCTGTCCCATACTCAAATGGGGGGCGCTTTTCTCTTTGACATTCCGTTTGACTCCCGGGACAATTCCGGGCATCACCTATCCCTATCTGGGGAATACGGGAAATTACGAAAAAACCGCCCCGAACCCCGATCCGATTATTATTGAAGGAGACTGAAGTCAGTGGCCACAGCAACCGACAAAAAGGGCATGAAACGCATCTGCAACAGCTGCAGCGCCCGTTTTTATGATTTCAACAAACGTCCGGTGATCTGCCCGAATTGCGCGGCGGAATTTACCGGTGAAGTGAAGCTGAAGGCCCGCCGCAGCCGCGCCATCGCCAATGACGAAGGCCAAGTGAGCCCGGCCGCCGCCGCCGATGCGGATGATACAGCCGAAGAATTGGATGATGAGGACGAAATCGAACAGGAAGACGACACCGTCAGCCTGGACGAAGTCGAGGACATGGAAGAAGCCGACGCCGAAGATGTTGACGGCGACGATGAAGATATTGAGATCGATGACGATCTGGATATCGACGACGATCTGGACGATGATCTGGATGATGACGATTTCGATGACGACGATGAAGACGAGGACGACGAAGACTAAGTGTCTGACGCATCTCTTTATACCGTTACAATACGCCTTCCGGCTGGCCTGAGCGATGTTCAGGCCAGCCTTTTTGCTGATGAAGCCTTTGGCGGGGAACAGATTTCATCGTCGCTGGTTCGTGAAACCCCAGCATCGGAATCCGATCTGGGCGCTACGGCCTGGACCATGCAATGGTTGCTGGCGGGCATCGCCGACCCGGACGCATTGGCCACGCATTTGAACGATGCCGCCGCCATGTTTGATATGGCCGATATGATCAGTGTGACCCCGGCGGGTCTGGAGTGCGCAAGCGTTAATCCTGATACGAATTGGCTGGAACAATCCTATCGCGCGTTTCCGCCCTTTACCGTTGGTGGTTTTTATATTCATGGCAGCCATTCCACCGAACCCGCACCGGATGGGTTCCGCGCCCTGCAAATCGACGCCGCCACGGCGTTTGGGTCGGGTGAACATGGAACGACAGCCGGGTGCCTGTTGCTGCTGGAACACTTAAAGGCCGAAGGCATCACACCAAATCGCATTCTGGATATGGGATGCGGTTCGGGCATCTTGGGGATTGCCGCCTGGATGCTGTTTGATCGTCCGGTTATTGCCAGCGATATCGATCCCGAATGCATCCGCGTGACCGACCATCACGGCCAGATCAACCATGTCCCCGTATGGGATGAACAACCGACCACCACCGGCATGGCCACATGTGCGGGGGATGGATTCCGCTTGCCGCTGGTCCAAAACCACGCACCCTATACAATCGTGATTGCCAACATCCTGCCCGCACCGTTACTGGCCATGGCGAATGATCTGGTTGCGGCGATGGAAGACCATGGTTTCGTCATCCTGTCCGGGATTTTGAATGAGCAGGCGGATGAGGTTGAAGACGCCTATATCGCCCTCAATCTAAAACCCGTCACGCGCATGGTGCGCGGGGATTGGACGTCGTTGCTGATGCGGAAAAGTGTGTAATTCAAACCACGAATGAACACGAATCCACACGAATAAGAAGCTATAAAACCCCACAAATCGTCATTCCCGCGAACGCGGGAATCCATACGATCTATCCCCCTGGATACCGGCTTTCGCCGGCATGACGAAAACCAACATTTGTGTTTATTCGTGTCCATTCGTGGTTAAAAAAACGGGGCAAAAAATCACCCCGTTTTTCTTTATCCTAAATTCTGTTTCGGCGGCTTTGGTGTCCGCACCTTGGATTTGGCCAGCGGGCGCTGGTACGTGCCATAGGGGCGGTTATCATCCAGACCCAGCAGGCGGTAATCGTCCGCCGACAACGCCCAATCGGGATCATTGTTCGCGATTTTGGTCTTGATATCCTGAACCAGATTTTCGGTTTCTTTCAAGATTGCTTCGGCCAGCGCGCGGTCCTTTTTCGACTTACCGGCCATGCGCTCTTCCCAGTTTTCATGGGCGCGTTTGATTTGCATTTCCAGACGGCCCAGTGACACCGCATCCGTATCAATCAAACCATGAATACGGGCTTTTTCCTTGGCTTTTTCACGCGCCAGATCATCAGGGTGCAGATAGTTTTTGGTTTTGCCAAACAACTGCGCATGCTCGATTTGTGCGCGATACAGAACCGCGACATAACGCTCACGCACCTGAACCGAATGGAATTGATCCAGCGCATGGGCGCGTTCGCGGTTGATGCGGTCGGATTCCTTGGCGCTCGCAAATTCTTCGGCGCAGGGCACAAACAATTTTGCCAGTGCCTTGTCATGCGCGGACATCTCCATGAAGGCCGGGGAATAAACGCGCTCTTCCAATGTTTGTTTGCGATCAAAATCGGGGAAATGGCGGGCCATTTCCATCGCCCGCACCATATTCGCGGCCATTTCCGGGTTGCGTTCAATGAAGTGCTTGTTGGCCTTCATCTGCTCCAGCGACGCGCCACGGTTGGCACCGATGGCAATACCGCGTTCAACCGATGTCACCAGCGGCTGTTTGTTGATGCTGATAATTTCAAACGCTTTGTGCAGACGATGGTTCCGGTCGCTCATAATCTCGGCGATTTCCTGCGGCCCCATATGCATGAATTCTTTGGGATCGAAGTCGGACACGTTGAACAGCACCGCCTTGTTCGCATAGCGCCGTTCGGTGGACCGGCCCACATACACGCCGATATTTGCGCACGCCTTGTACGCCGTACGGTTGACGTAGGTCAGCAAATGGCGCGGATAGACCATGCCATTATGCGTACCGCCCAGGTATTTTTTCACCTCGGCCTTGTTCGCGTTCATGGTCATGCGGGTGTACAATTCCGGGTCAATTTCACGCATGAATTGATCCAGACGGCGTTCCATGATGACGTCGTTGCGCCCTTCGTGCGCCGCGCCGTCCTTCTTTGACACCAGATTGTTGGAAATCATCAACCCCTCGACCGTGAAATCCGGGAAGTCCGGATTTTCCGGCTTGCGGCGGACCTTGAACTTATCCGGGCGCAGATAGGCAAACATACGGGCCTTGTTGCGGATGTCGCTGCTGCGGATACCCCCGCTGCTCATCGGGAAATAGTTCAGATCCCCGGCGGCGAAGGCCAGTTGTTGCATCCACATATTGTCGGCGTTGAAGATGTTTGCGCCATCAACCATGGTTTTGATATGCACCACGCGCGGGGATTTCAATTCTTTCTTCTTCGTCGGGTCCAGAACATAATTGATTGTTTTCTGTTCATAGACATTCACGCCGTTATCACCCTTGGCCTTGCTGCGGCTGGCGTCTTCGGGTTTTTGTTCGGCATCGATGTACAGGCGCGACGTTGTAAACTCGTTGCCCTTCTCATCCTTGAACGAAACCTGTTTCGATTGTTCCAGGAATTCCTTGATCTTGAAATAGAACAGACGCGGCGGGAAAGCACCGTTCAGTTCGCCCGGATTGTTAAAGGCCCCTTTTGCATCGACCGGCGGCTTTTCATACAGCGCCGACGGCATCACATTGGTGGTCAGCAACGCGTCCAGATCCGGCAGGATCGTGCGCGGCAAAATCTGGTAATAGTTCGCCCATTTTTCATTGGCATCACCCAGCAGATCATACTGAACCGCAGCAAACTGGTGAATACCGGCATAACGGCCCAATTGGGTCGTTTCGGTATCGTAGGTAATGCCGCGCATAAAGCCATTCTGGATATAATAATCCGGCAGGGACATGGGCACGCGGCGTTGTTTCGGGTTCAAATTCGCCCCGTCGATATTCAGCACAGCATCATGTTGATCCCGTGCAGCGCGGCGCAGTTTCAGACGGTGTTTTTCATCACCATTATCTTCACGCGCGTCCGCGATTTCGCGGATCATGTCACCCACCGGGGTTTTGATTTCCGGCGGCACGATCTTGGTCAGATATTCAACATCTTCGCCACCACCAAAGTGCTGGTCCTTCGGACGCTTAATGGTGATGTAGGTCATCATTGATTTTTCCTGACCAATGATGGCGCAACCCTTTTCATCGGAAATCTGAATGACGTCCTGTTCGCTCGGGTTAATCGCGGTCATGCCGTGCTTGACCATCAGGGCGGCGCTGTGCGCCCGTTGCGGCACATCACCGTGCGTGGCCAGACCATACGGCGCACCGGCCATATCCATCATGCGTTCGACGTCTTCTTGCCCACCGTGGCCGGAGGCATGTTCAACCACATATTCGTAGCCACGGCGCTCCAGAAACTGGATCACTTCATTATAATGCTTTTCCGAACCCGGAATGCCCGTCTGGGACACAATGAATTTATAACGTTGCGGCGTGATGAAGCCGAGATTCTTCTGGTCCTTGTTCTCAATCAAACGGTTGAGAATGGACATTTGTTCGTTGTGCGTCCCGGTGACGACCAGACCATGGTGACGAATGTCGCCATTCAAGATCGCATTCACACCAACACCGGTCGGCGTGAAGTTCAAAATCCGGCGACCAAAGGCCTGACGCGCATGTTCTTTCAGGGTTTTGCCGTTTTTACGACCGATTTTTTCCAGCACTTTTTTGGTAAAGCGCAAGGACGCACCCAGCACAATCGTATCGCGATCGGTTTCGCCATAGGCGTCAGCGGTTGTCACCAAACGGGCCGCGTTCGTTCCGATATGCAGGGTGACGGGGGCCTTATCCGGTGATTCGTTGATAAATTTCACCATGCCTTTTTTCACGTCGTCTTCACGCTTGATCGGGCCGGTAAAGCTGGCGCGCGTGGAATCGACCGTGACCATCGTCGGCTTCAGCGCCGTGATGCGTTCGACATCGAACACCGGGTTGGATTCGACCGTCTGGTCGAACTTCGCGTCAGAATAATGGAACAACGAGCCCTTCGGCGTTTTTACGAATACCCAGTTGGTGGGCGCGGAGTGCGGGGTCCAGCCAAATTCGGCGGTGATGTGTTTGCTGATCTGCAATTCTTTTTTGCTGTCGATCAGGGAATCGATGACCGTCCATTTTTTCGGCATCCATTCCTTGGGCACATCGAGCTTTTTGCAAATATCTTCGATATGCATTTTCGTCGCGGCGTTGCAGATCACATGATCCATCACATACCCGGCCAACAACATATGTGGCACGCCGCCATTGTGGTCATAGTGCCAGTGCGTGATAAAGGTCGCCGCAGCCTGATATTTCGGTTTGTGTTTCGGGTTGTTGCGGTGGCGGTAATAATCGCCCGCGAACGCCATTTTCGCGTCATACCCGGTTTTATCGCGGTCCAGCGCCATAATCCCGACATCGCGCACCAGCGATTCGGTCACCAGCTTACCCTTGTCGTCGATATATTCGTAATGATCGGCGAAGCAGTTCGCACCCAAGCCGCGTTCACGGCCCGGCAAATGTTCGTTGGTCGGGTTGCCGCCCAGAATGCGCGTGGTGAAACGTGCGCCTTCTTCTTTCGTCAAGGCGGGCACGCCGCTGATGGCTTTTTGTGTGTTGGTGTAACCGATAATATCGCCCAGATCCGGTACAATACCATCCCGCACATCCAACATCGCGTCATGCGCGAAGTGCAGGATACGCACCATGTTTTTGTGATCGCTGACCCGTTGTTTACGGTCGCCAATCATCGCGGCGGACAATTCCACCAACCCCTTGCCCTTTTCACTGCGCACCGGGCGGAAGGACAATTTGACCAGGTTATGGTCCTGATAATCATGGCTGGCGGCCAAATCTTTCTTCGCCAGCGTCATTTCAACATTCGTATGATCGGCAGTTTCACCGCGCACCATTTCGGCCTGCAGGCTGTAGCGTACGGAATCCTTGTCGCCCCCGCTCACCGCGCCGCGTGTCGCCGCATGGAACAGCACCGGTTGACCCGGGCGAGCGGCATAACCCTGTTGGAAAAACCCGGTCACCGCCGGCACATATTGCGGCGGAATGCGTAAGGACCGCGTGATATTTTTGCGCCCTTCTTCATAGGCCAGACGGGCATTGCCATCCTTGTATGTGTTGGGCAAGGGTTTGATTTTCAAACCGGCATCCTTGGCAATATTGCCCAGCATCGGCATGCGTTGTTCCAGACGCAGCGTCTCCAAAACCTGCTGACAGGTTGTCACGGCGGCCGCCACCGCACGACGGTCATGCAGATTGATCGCCTCGCCCTGGACCACCAGTTCGGTGATCCGCATGACGTCCTTGCCCTTGTGCTTGGCCGGTTCGGCCTTCAGCGTCATAAAGGGGGTGGTGATGTTGTCACCGTTCGGGCGATGGACCCAATGTTCAATCGCGATGGCAATGGAACCATCCGTGGCCGGGTTCACATCAGCATGTACGCCGTGAATAGCCCCCTGTTCCGCATAGAACTTCACCCCGGCATAGCCGGACGGGCGGGATTCGTAATATTTCTGGGCATCAACACCGATTTCGATGGGGAAATAGCGCAGGTCAAAATCCGCCGCGCGTTCAAATATACGCCCCAAACTCATCACGGCCTTCGGAGTCTTTTTCACATCCCCGCTGTTCGCGTTGGGGATGTTGTCCTGATCCGGCGTGTTTGTGGTGTTGGTCATTGTTCCCGATTACTCCCCCAAGAAACGCTTGTCCCTGTGTATGCTTGTTATTTTTTCTGGCATACGGTCCTCGGATGCGGGTTGCCCCGTATCCATCACACATCCACCCGCCAATGTTCGTTCAGACAATCGCCGGTCCAGCATCTGTGTGCGGTTTGGGCGATCATACGCTGTTGCCAGTTTCGGCCCCAAAGTCGGGCGGCGCGACGGCACAGTCAGTTTTTTATTGTTCTGTTTCCCACCCGATCCCGATTCGCTGTCATTCAGGACATCATCCGACGTCCGGCGTAAATCGGGGTGCAGGCGGTGCAATTCCAAAATCCGTTCAAAATCAGGAACCTGATCCGCCTGGATCTGGTGCAGGAAGAATAGCGCGGCATTGACGGCGCGGGAAGAAATTTTTTCCGTAATTTTAATCGGCCGCGCCATGATTTTCAGGCTGACCACCGAGTGCGCAGGCACGGAAAACCGCCGCGCATCGAACACGATTTCCATAACCGGAAGGTCGGTCACCTGCCCCATCAAATCGTAATGCCACGAATCGATGCGCAACAGAACGGTGTTGGCCCCATCGCACGGCGCCCCGTTTTGATGCACGGCGTGACAGTTATGAATGGAATAGCCCAGACCCAGAATGGTGGATTCGGCAGAATCCCGCCGGGTCGCGGTGGCTTCAGGTTTTTGCAAAAACTCGAAGAGGGTCCACCCGGCAACCGGCCAATTCAGCCGCGCCGCAGGAATACAGATAGAATGGGCCTCACCCGTACCGGGCAGCGGCGTTATTTCGGTTCTGTAAGCCACTTTTACTCCTGCGCATCTTTTTGTTTTATTTATAAAAAGACGTGAAACCTGATGGCAGTGATAGGCATAAGAATTTTTTATTTCAAGACTGGTTTCCCACCCAATCTCGTGCAATAACTCTACCCTTCCCCCGACGCCCATACCATCCTGCGCCCGGTCTTATCCACAGGGCGGGATTTTGCATTTGCGTTATCGATGAATGGTTTATCGGGGAATGCGTTATCGCGGCAGGCGGCGATACAGGCCCAGCAGGTAGAGCAGCACGAAGTAATAGAAGCACAATTCCTGCATCTCACTCGTGCGTTCGAACAGATTGAGGCCCGCGCCTTCGACCACTTTATCCAGCAGATGCACACCAATCGCCAGCGCCGCCACCACCCACAGGGCCGATGACGGATAAAACGCATTGAAGCGCGCGGGCAAAGCCGCCGGACGAATTTTGCGCACCAGCGGAATAATCAAACCACCCACAGCCACACCAATCATCAGGATCAGACGCGGCTTCTGGTCCAGCCAGGCAGACGTGTTGTGCAGATTGGTTTCATTCTGGTCGTTCAGATGGGTCCAGAAATCCGGCGTGCCCCAGCCGACAAAATGCTGCCCCCAGCTGATTTCTTCACCCGCGACATAGACACAGCAAAATGCCGCAATCGCCACCCAGGCCGTCATCAGCAGATCCGCACGACGATCCATGCGCACAAAGGTCGCCAACGCCACCAGCACCGCGGCCACCAGCACCAGAAACTGCAAATTCTCATACAGCCCCAGTTCGCTATACATAAATTCCAGCGTCGGACGGTCCAGCAACCGCTCCGAAATAAACTGCCCCACGATCAGGACGGGGGGCAGGATGTAGAACCAGAATTTAGCGAGCATGGTGGGGAAACCTTCGTGCGGATCAGAGATATGCCATCTTAAAGAACAATACCGAACCGTTTCAACAGGAACGTCATGCCAAAATAAAGAATAATGGTCATAAAGCAGGATAAAACAGTCCTGCACAACTGGAGGCTACTGCGCGGTGAGCGCATTATTCCTTCTTATACTGACGAATAAGTGCACTAGCTCTTTTTTGCGCATTTTCCCAATTATGACCCTTTAATTCAGACGCAAGCCGCGTTTTTTCAGACTCATAGATTTCGCGCCGCCCATCGTCAGCCAAAATGGCAGCAACACTTACCCACGCATAAGCCTCCGCTGGATCTTTGATGTGACGGTAATATTCACTAAGATAAAAATACGCCATTATATATCCGTTAGCGCCCGCCTCTTTCAGCATTGATAATCCCTTCTCAGTTTGTGGGGCTCCACCATGTCCGCGAAAAAAATAATCAAAACCAAGCGTATAATACTTGCCAAGCAAGGCTGTAGCCGGCGCATATCCTTGCGCCGAAGACTTTTTCAGCCACTTCTCCACATGCTCGCCTCGATCCTTTAGGCTCTTCAAATTCAAATGTTGCAAATTTTGTTGATAAATCAGCTGATATTGGGCTTCCCTATCACCCGCTTCAGCCTTTTTCAACAAAGCTGTTAACTCTCCAGCGGACTGATTAAGTGGCTCTTTTCTTACGTCGAATTTCTTTACGTACTGTTCAATAACACGCGCATACTGATCGCGGTTCAAACTTTGAAACTCTAAAAAACGATCTGGTGAGACGCATACATCATCAGGAATGGAATCTGTAATGCTGTATCCTTTTTTACCATTACCAATAAGGCGCCACCTTGAATCATAGGCATACGGCGTATTTTGATCCCAGATAATAACATTCTCATATATTTTTTGTATCGTATCGGGATTATGCTCTGCATAAGGCTTGAACTGCTTAACAGAAAAATCAAAACTCAAAACATTCCAAGCAGATTCCTTATTCTTACAAATTAAAGAGTCGTATCGATTTCGCATATCAGCCACCATATACCAGAAGGCACCCGCCTTATCTTCCATGTGCGCGAAATATATTTTTGAAAGCGCCCTCAACGCCGCTGGGTTGTATGCAGATGGATTCGCCCGAATTTTATGCGCAATCCCGTTCTTCTCCTCGATTGAACCATTTGCAAGTATATGAATTGCCTCATCGCTCAATCTTTTATCGACCTCTGAAAACGTTCCCTTTACAATAGGATAAATTTCTTTTTCCTTCTGCTGCAAGCAAGTGGGGAAAGCGCATGATGGAGGTGCCAACGACACCTCCCGCCCATCCGGACAAAGTTTCTTTTCTCTCGAACACGCTTCCGGCTGATCACGATTCTTGTTAAATTTGTCATGCTTTTTTTGATGCACAGCACCCGCCTGCATCAATATCTCTGCAATCTTTTGATTCCGATTGGTCAAAGCGTAATACAGTGCGTCATAAGAAAACTCAGGAGGCCCATCATTTTCCACCGCATTGATGTCTGCACCTTTCTGCACCAAAGCGCGCACCAAATCGATATTTCCCAACCGGGACGCGTCCATTAATATGGAAGACCCTCGTTCATTTGAGGCGTTCACATTTGCCCCTGCTTCGATCAGTGCTAGCGCTACATTCGTGCGCTGAACCCTGCCACACTTGTACAACGCAGGAACCCCTTGCCCGTCCGTTGAGTTAGGATCGATCCCATTCCTCAACAGCAGACGCACCAAATCGGGATCATTGTTCTTAATAGCCATGAACAAAAAAGCCTCCTTGGGCGTGTAGCCACCCGTCAAAGCTCCACTGTCAATAAGCTTTTGCACACCAACAAGATCATAAGACGATTTATTTAAACCGATTTCGAATGCCAGCCGAGCGTTTGCTTTCGAAACACGATCCGCATTAGGATTAAATCCCAGTGTGGTTTTATCCATCATATCCGCAAAGGCATTCCTTTGCGCCATCGCCATTTCTTCAATAAATTTTTGATTTTCTTCATCAATTTTTTGAATTTTTGCAGGCGTAAGATGGGCTTTTATTTCAACAATAAAATCATCATAAGACGTCTTTGCACCCTGGGCCTTTCCCCTCGTTATCCAGTAATAAGCACGCTCATAGTCACGCTTAACAACCCGGCCCTCAGCATAATATTCAGCCATATTTTTAAATGCCAACGTGTTGCCACTCTCTGCGGCCTTTTTGAGCCAATAAAACGCTTTCTTTTCATCACTAATCGGAGATTTTCTTTTATACAAAAGGCCAAAACTACGGAAAGCTTCTTTTTGACACTGCGAACAAAGACCTTCTTTGCATTCAACATTCACAGCTTTCTCATACCATTCTATAGCCTTGGCATAATCTAAACGCGCACCTCCACTTCCATACGCATAATTATGGGCAATTTTGGCTTGAGCACAGACATCACCGCTCTCTGCTTTTGAAAGAAGCGGTGAATTATATATTTCCGCGTATCCAGAACTGGAAACTGTTAAAAAGAATAAGAATAAAATGACCAAACGCTTCATATCAAAACCACACGTATCACAGATTGGCGTAACTTCATCAAAAGACGAGCTATATTTTCATTCATAAATTGCATTGAAAGCAAGTTCATTATTTAAAATTGACAAAGCAAAGGCCGGGATGATCTTCAACACCCCAGCCCAAACTCAAATCAATAATATAATGTTGCTTATTCAACCGTCACCGATTTCGCCAAGTTACGCGGCTGGTCCACATCGGTGCCCTTGGCCACCGCGACGTGGTAGGCCAGCAATTGCACCGGAATGACGTACAGGATCGGGGCGACGAAGGCGTCGGAGACCGGCATCCGCACGGACCAGCGGCAACCGCGGCCCAGTTGGGTCAGGCCGTCACGATCGGTGAACAGCAAAACCTGGCCACCACGAGCGATGGTTTCCTGGACGTTCGATGCGGTTTTTTCGAACAATTTGTCATGCGGGGCCAGAACGACCACGGGGACCTTGTCATCAATCAGGGCGATGGGGCCGTGTTTCATTTCACCGGCGGCGTAACCTTCGGCGTGAATGTAGGAAATTTCCTTCAGCTTCAGCGCCCCTTCCAGTGCGATCGGGTACATCGCGCCACGGCCCAGATAGAGAACATCGCGGGCTTCGGCAATTTCCCGGGACAGTTTTTCGATGGTGACCGCCGTATCCTGCAATACGGAGTTTACGAGAGAGGGCAGTTGGCGCAGGGAGTCCGACATTGCGCCAACGGTTTTGGCATCAATCGCGCCCTTTTTCGCTGCGGCGGCCAGAACCAGACAGGCCAATGTGGTCAATTGCGTTGTAAACGCCTTGGTCGAGGCCACACCAATTTCCGGCCCGGCCAATGTGTGCAAAACCATATCGGATTCACGTTCAATCGTGCTTTCGATCGTGTTGACGATGGAAACGATTTTCTGGCCTTGGCGTTTGCAATAGCGCAACGCTTCCAGCGTATCGAGCGTTTCACCCGATTGCGACACGAACAACGCAACGCCACCTTCCGGCATCGGCGCTTCACGGTAGCGGAATTCGGAGGCCACATCAATTTCAACCGGAATGCGGGCGATTTGTTCGAACCAGTATTTCGCCACATGGCAGGCATAGAACGCCGTACCACACGCCACCAATGTCAAACGCGACGCTTTTGCCACCATCTCCACCAGATCGGCCGGCAAAGTGATTTCACGCGTGGCCGGATTGATGAAGGAGTTCAGCGTATCGCCAATCACGCTTGGCTGTTCAAAGATTTCTTTCAGCATGAAGTGGCGGTATTCACCTTTGCCCGTTGTTTCACCGGATTGCGCGGTGATACGGATCGGGCGGGACAATTCTTTGCCGTCACGGTTGTAAATGGTCACACCGCCCGCGTTCACACGAATGCGGTCACCATCCTCCAGGAAGCAGATTTTTTTGGTCAACGGCGCCAGCGCGTAGGAATCGGACGCCACATACATTTCACCATCGCCATAGCCAACAGCCAACGGCGTGCCCTGACGCACACCCACCATCAGATTATTTTCATTGGCGAAAATAACGGCCAGCGCATAGGCCCCTTCCAAACGGTCAAATGCCGCGTTGGCCGCCGTGATCGGGTCCATGCCCTGCTTCAAATGGTGATCGACCAGATGGGCCACAACTTCCGTATCGGTTTCGGTTTCGAAACGGCATTGATGTTGTTCCAGTTCAGCCTTCAACGCGGCGTAGTTTTCGATGATGCCGTTATGCACCACAGCCACGCGTTCGGTTGCGTGCGGGTGGGCGTTGCGTTCGGTCGGACCGCCATGGGTGGCCCACCGTGTGTGGCCAATACCAATGGGCCCACGTACCGGCGCTTTCTTCAAACGCTCATCCAGATTGATCAGCTTGCCCTCGGCCCGCAGACGTTCAATTTTGCCATTGTCCAGCGTGGCGATCCCGGCGCTGTCGTACCCGCGATATTCCAGACGGCGCAAGCCATCCACCAAACGCTGGGCCACATCACCCTTGCCAACAATACCAATAATTCCGCACATCTTCGTTTTCCTTTTCCCTAGTTTTTGCCGGACGGCATTAGTCCATGTTCTAACTTGGCCCATAAATCATCACTGATCTTGTGGCATCGTGTATTCACAATGACAGCGGGCCCATCAACACCCTTTTTCAGGATAATTTTTTTGTATTCGGACCCAACAACCAGCGGATCACCACCCGCATCAACGGCGCCATTGGACACGAAAACATCATTGGGCGCGATCGCCCCAAAATAGGTTTTGACAGGCTCCAAGTGATAGAGGGACGCGGGTTTGATCTGCGGCAAATCCCCATCCGTATTTACATGGTCAACGTTATTATCAATTGAAACAACACGAAAAATACCGGCAAAAATTGTGTTTTCCGGCAATGTTTCAACCACCTGTTCAACACACATCGTCGCCCATGCCTGAGACATCGGCAGGACACACGTCATTAGGAGTGCGAGCAGGAAAGAGCGCATAATTATTTCTTCTGCTTCTTCGCCCGGAACTTGGCCGCCCAGCCCGCCAGCATGCGGGGTTCGGCGCGTTCGACGTAGAGAGCGTCATCGGCGACATCTTTGGTTACCGTGGCGCCGGCGGCGATGTAGGCCCCCTTGCCAATGGTCACGGGGGCCACCAGCGTCACGTTGGAGCCGACCATGGCGTTATCACCAATCACGGTTTTGAATTTTTCAAAACCATCATAATTGGCCGTGATCGCGCCGCAGGAGAAATTGACGCCCGCCCCCACATCGGCATCACCGATATAGGCCAGATGGCTGGCCTTGGCGCCATCATGCAAATGGGCGTTTTTGGTTTCGACGAAATTGCCGATCTTGACCTTGGCCCCCAACTTCGTGCCGGGACGCAGGCGCGCAAACGGGCCAACCGTGCAACCGGTATCGATGCGCGCGCCTTCGATATGGCAGAAGGCTTCGATGGTCACGTTATCGCCCACCGTCACTCCGGGGCCGAACACCACATTCGGGCCAATCACAACATCGCGACCAATTTTCGTGTCGTAACAGAAAAAGACGGATGATGGGTCAATCAACGTGGCCCCGTTATCCATAGCCGCACGGCGCAGGTTTTTCTGGGCAATCGCTTCAACCACGGCCAGATCGGCGCGGGAATTCACACCCGCCACTTCATCGGCGTTGTACAGAATGCTGACGCGGGTTTTGACACCTTCGCGCGCCGCGATTTCGGGCAGGTCGGTGATGTAATATTCACCTTGCGCATTGTTGGTTTGCAACTTGTCCAGCCAGCCGGACAATTTCGTTCCATCAATACAAAACGCACCCGTGTTGCACAATTTGATCGCGCGTTGTTCGGGCGTGGCGTCCTTGTCCTCGACAATTTTGTTCAGCGTGCCATCGGCATTCATCACCAAACGGCCAAAGGCTGGCGGGTTTTTGTATTCAACACCTAAAACGGCAATACCCGTTTGCGCATCATGGCGGCGCGCTTCGATCAAACCCTGCATCATACCGGTGGACAGCAAGGGCATATCGCCCAGCAACACCAGAATATCGCCGTCAAACCCCTTTAATGCGGGCATGGCGGCACGTACGGCATCCCCCGTGCCCATCGGGATTTTTTGAATGGCGGTGTCGTGCGGGGCAACCGCATCGGCCACACCCGGCGCATCAGGGGCCGTGACCACAATGATTTTGTCCGGTGACAATTCCTCAACCGAGCGCAACAGCCAGTTGATCATCGGCCGTCCGGCAATTTCATGCAGCACTTTCGGTTTGGCCGATTTCATTCGCTTGCCTTGACCTGCGGTCAGGATCACACAGGCGAGTTTCGAAACGGATTGGGCGGAAGATGGGGTCATCGGACTTGAAAAACTCACTGATTTTAAAACAATGCGACCCTGTCTTTATTGCCCCGGTAGCGGCGCAAAACAAGTCACATCATGTTGCAAAGCATTTCACCAAATTCCCCAGAAACCGGACAGAAAACCGGGAAAGACCATTCGCCCCGGGCAAAGCCGGGGCGAATCGGTGTATTATTATTATATATCAAACATTTAGTCCTGCGCCTGAGCCAGGGTCGTCGCCCCGTCCGTATACCCCACCAGATGCATGAACATGGTGCCGTATTCAGATGTCACACGCACCTTCACCGGAACGGCGGGTTTGTCGGGCGATACTTTGGCGAACCAGACGGTGGGCAATTTCCCCTTCATGCGGCCCTGTTCTTGAATCGACATCCAGCCGCGCGGTTTTTTATGCCACTCGCCCGCAACCGGGGTCACCTCGACAACACAGCGTTGCGACGGGCCCCCATAGACGTTGTAACGTGACGCGTTCAGTTGCTCTTCGCCTTCCAGGCGGAATTTCATGGCGAAACGGCGCTTGCCATCAAACACCTCGGACGATGAATCACAGGATTGCCCGGCGGCAATATCCTTCATCACATCCAGCGTGGCGGTCAGGACATCAATCGTTCCCTGCGTCAGTTCAGCGGGTGGCAAGTCACGCTCCACCGTGCTGTCCGGGTCACGCACGGTATAACCGACGAAATCGCCGTTTTTATTGTAGCTATACTCCTTGACCTCCTCTTCCTCACGCCAGATGGCGGAGGAGCGGTGCAATTCCGGACGCACACCATCCTTCAACTGCCAGCCATGGGTTTCAAATGTGCCATCCCACGGCGCCAGTGCGCGCAGGAATCCCTTGGTTCCGGCACTGAACGATAATTTATATTCGCTGTCAGCCGGGGCATAGACCTGCAGGGTCGCCGCAACGGCATTCACGCCGCCGGCGTAAACTTCGTAGGTCAGCTGTTGTGTGCCGGGTTTAAAAACTGCGTTCTGGGCTGTTGCCGCCGCATTCACACCACCGGCCACAACCAGTACCACACCCGCCAGAGCGGACAGGACCAGACCCTTAATCATAAAATCCCGGGGTGCGGATAATCGTGCCGCCAAGACCTGTTTTGAAAATTGCCAGACCGTCTTTGTCATCGGAAATCCCTCCAAGGTCAAAATCCCGAACACCCCTTTGTTTCAGTATAACAGATGAATCCCACAAAAGAAGGTGGTGTGCGTGATATTCGCGCCCCGCATTCGTCGTCCACCCAACCTGATATGTGGCGGAAGTACCATGAATCAACACCATAACCATGGCGATGGTGTCATTGTGCACCCGCACCGACCCGACCAAAAGGTTATTTGTGGCAAAAAATTGGCGCGCCAGCGCCCGGACCATTTTGACCGATGGCCCCGGATATCCGCGCAGCGTCCGGTCCGCATGATAGCCAGCAATCACATCGTCGATGGTTTGGGGATTGGTCGTCCACGCAACATGCAGTGCGGTATTTTTTTGCGCCTTCGTCAATTCATTGCGCCAGCTTTTGCGCAGGCCCGCACGCCGCAGATCATCATCCGGATCCAGATCCAGCCAAATGGTTTGATAGGACGACCCGCGTGATCGCAGGCCCGCACGTTGCAAAACATCCCGCATATCGGGCGTATCGGATATTTCTGGAATGAAACGGCGGCGGCGGCCCAAACGGCGCGGCATCGCACGATTAAAGGCGGTAAAGAAAGCGGCCACATGATCCGGTGTACCAAAACCCGGCATCCACACCGGCCCCCGATCCAGATGCACGCCATGCAGAAGATGCCCCGGAAACGCCGTTTCCAGAATTTGCACAAGCCCCGCCACGGCCCCGCCCATCTCAATCACACCCCACCGCGCCGTCAGCCCCAGCAAGGGGCAGGCCGCGCGCGCATAATCATAGGATTGCAACAGGCTGGCCCGCCGCGCGGATGCGAAGCGTTCGTTCCATTGATCCAACGACAGCACATTCCATCGGATGAGACAGGCGGGCGGCGCAGTTTCGCCTTGCATTCACTTGGTCCTGAAGGTTTGATAGGCGGTATGACACACGATCCGAATCATACACAAATTAAAGCCCTTGTCGAACAGGGATGGGATGCGCGCGACACGCTGAACCCCGGCACCACGGGTGATGTTCGCAATGCTGTTGTTGAGACACTGGAGCTGCTGGACCACGGCAGCTTACGCGTGGCGGAACCCGTCGGTGGGGATTGGATCGTTCATCAATGGGTGAAGAAGGCTGTCCTGCTGTCCTTCCGCCTGAACCCCATGGCGTCCATTCCCGGTGGCCCCGGTGGCGCACATTGGTGGGACAAGGTGCCCAGCAAATTCCACGATTGGGACGCCGATGATTTTCATGCGGCCGGTTTCCGCGCCGTGCCGGGATCAATCGTCCGCCATTCCGCCCATATCGCCAAAAATGTCGTCCTGATGCCCAGCTTCGTCAATGTCGGCGCATTTGTGGATGAAGGAACCATGGTTGATACATGGACCACCATCGGATCGTGCGCACAGATTGGCAAGAACTGCCACATCTCGGGTGGTGTTGGTATTGGTGGCGTTCTGGAACCGTTGCAGGCCGACCCGGTGATTATCGAAGATAACGTTTTCATCGGCGCGCGCAGCGAAGTGGCCGAAGGTGTGCGCGTTGAAACCGGGGCCGTATTGTCCATGGGCGTGTTTCTGGGTGCATCAACCAAGATCATCGACCGCGACAGCGGTGAAATTTTTATGGGCCGCGTTCCCGCCTATAGCGTTGTCGTACCCGGCACCCTGCCCGGCAAGGCTCTGCCCGATGGCACACCGGGCCCGTCGCTGGCCTGTGCCGTCATTGTCAAACGGGTGGATGAACGCACCCGGTCGAAAACTGCCATCAATGAATTACTTCGCACATAGATTTTCAGCATAAGGATTTTTCCAATGACCGACGCTCTCGCCCTTGCCCGTGATCTGATCCGTTGCCCCAGCATCACGCCAAAGGACGAAGGGGCGCAGGATTTGCTGTCCCGCACCTTGGGCGGCCTTGGATTTACCTGCACCAATTTGCCCTTTGGTGATGTGAAAAATCTGTTCGCCCGTCGCGGTACAGATGGGCCGCATCTGTGCTTCGCCGGACATACCGATGTTGTCCCCGTCGGTGATGAAAAATCATGGTCGCACAGCCCGTTTGGTGGGACCGTCGCCGATGGAAAACTGTATGGCCGTGGTGCGGCGGACATGAAGGGCAATATTGCCGCCTTCATTGCCGCCACCGCTACGTTCGTTCACAACAACCCGGATCACAAGGGTTCGATCAGCCTGCTGATTACCGGGGATGAAGAAGGCCCCGCCGTGAATGGCACCGTGCGCGTATTGGAATGGATGGCAAAAAACGGCCATACACCCGATGTTTGCATCGTTGGCGAACCGTCCAACCCGAAAGAAATGGGCGACGAAATTAAAATTGGCCGCCGTGGATCGCTCAGCGCAACACTAACCGTCCATGGAAAGCAAGGCCATGTGGCATACCCGCATCTGGCCGACAACCCGGTGCCGAAACTGGCGCATTATCTGGTCGCGTTATCCGACACGGTTCTGGATGTGGGCAGCGCGCATTTCCCGGCCACATCATTGCAAGTCACCAATGTCGATATCGGCAACACAGCCGAAAACGTCATCCCGGCACGCGCCACCGCCATGTTCAACGTGCGGTTCAATGACCGGTGGGATTTTGAAACGCTGGAAAATAAAATTCGATCCATCCTCGACCGCGTTGGCCCGGATTACGATATCGTATTCCGCCGCGGTGCCCATGTGTTCATCACCGCCCCCGGTGAATGGACCGGATTGGTACGTCAGGCGGTCACCGACATCACCGGCAAAACCCCGGCGATGAGTACGGCGGGCGGCACATCCGATGCCCGCTTCGTCAGCCAATATTGCCCGGTGGTTGAATGCGGCCTGATCAACGAAACGATCCATCAGGTCGATGAACATGTCCGCATCACGGATTTGGAAACCCTGACCGCGATTTATGGCCGCGTGCTGGAAAAATATTTCCTGCGTTAATAATCAATCCGCACCAGATACAACCCATCCGGCGGAGCTGTCGGCCCCCCGGCGCGGCGATCGCGGGCTTCGAGGGCTTCGCGCACCTGATCGGATGTCCATTTGCCGTCACCGACCATGGCCAGCGTGCCGACCATGTTGCGCACCTGATGGTGCAGGAAGGATCGTCCCTCGACATGGAATTCAAGATCCTGGCCCGATCCGGCGACACACGGCTTGGCGATGATCTCCAAGCGGTCGAGCGTGCGCATCGGCGATTTCGCCTGACAATCGGTATCACGGAATGTTGTAAAATCATGGTGGCCCAGCAAATGCGCAGCCCCGGCCCGCATGGCATCCACATCCAACAGACGCCGCACATGCCAGACCAGACCCCGTTCAAACGCCGGCGGGGCCGGACGATTGAGCAGGCGGAAAATGTACAATTTATTGACCGCCGAAAACCGGGCGTGGAAATCTTCACCCACCGCCTCGGCATCCAAAATCACAACCGGCGTTTCACGCAAATGGGCATTCAGGGCCTTGGTCAAATCATAGCCCGTGAGCGCGCGATTTCCGTAATCCAAATCAAAGTGGGCCACCTGCCCCCGCGCATGCACCCCGGCATCGGTCCGGCCTGCGACATGGATGGTGATGTCCTGCTGGCAAAAGCTTTGGATGGCGGCCTCGATCGCGGCCTGCACGGACGGGATACCCGCTTCCTGCCGTTGCCAGCCGGAAAAGGGGCGCCCGTCATATTCAATGGTTAATTTCCAGCGTTGTTGCATCATTCGCCGCTTTCAGCCTAATCTAAACCCATCAACGACGCCCCGGCATAAAAAGAGGGCGCGTGACACAGGGAACTATCGCGTTTTGAGCATGAAAGTCAAAGATCTTCACATTCTGGACCGCCATTATTGCGTCCATGCCGATGCCTATCTGGTTATTGGCACGGCGAGGAATGGCGCGCGCCTGCCCGGCACCATCACCGCATGGCACGCCCGCGGGGACGAGCAACTGTATTACAAACGCCATTTCATTGATGCCGACAGCGCCCACATCCATTTCAACAACGAGATGACGGAAACCGACGTCATCGTTGACGCAATCTTCCGCGCCGATCACCAACAGCAAGCCGTTTACGATTGGGAGGACCGCGTCATCCTACCCCATGGGCACACCATCACGCCCAAACAAGCCCGCGCCATGATTGCCCTCGTCGCTGATGACAATGATATGCCCCGCCCCAAATTGGTATGGGAAGACCACACAAATCATTCCGAATATGATGAATGCGAAAATCGTATTCATTTCGGTCACCGCGATATCATCAGCTTGCTGCACGAGCTGGCGCATGCGGTGTATCACCATCGCCGCGACGGTGACCGTTATGCCGATCACTCCCCCGCGTTCGTCCTGACCGCGATTGAGCTGTATCACAATTATGCGAACATCGACCTGGACACATTGGTGACATCGGCCAATAAAATCGGTCTTCTGGGTGATATAAAATCCATTCACTACGTCACAGATATTGCCGACCACATTGTCACACATGCCGTCGCCAATGACGATGAAATCAAACCCGCAAAAATAAAACCAGCAGGGCCGCAGCCATGAACGCGAAAAAGGGCCAGTTGAAAAAGGCGTTCAACGCGCCCCGCCTGCATGTTCCGTCTGTCGAAGAAATTTTTTCATACACGCACCCGATCAGCGGTGCCAAATTGATCATGGGGCACATACAAAAACCCGCAACCGCCCCCAATGGCACGGTTTATGATGAGCCGTTCGTCGTGGCATGGGTGCCGCCGGGACGCGTGAATATTACGCAATTTTCGCTTTATAAACACGCATCCGTCGCGTTGAAGGGGTATACGCGCCTGCGCGCCAGCGCACAGGGCCCCGGAACACACAGCGCCTTCACCCGCGATTTTCAATGCGCGGCCGTTTACGCATGGGAAACCCGCATATTGGACCGTGGTAGCCCGCAACTGGATGACGAAGCCATTGAAAACATGATTTGGCGCGTGTCAGATGATTTCAACATGGCCGCACCAGCTGTAAAGGTCGACATCAACAACAAGCTGAAACACCCCAGCAGTTTTTATGTGCCCAGCAAACATCGCATCCGCATGCGTGACCGCAGTTTAAGCCACGTTTTGCACGAGGTCGCACACGCCATTGATATGACGGTCAACGACAATGAATGGGGGGCTCACGGCCCCAGTTTTGTGCGCACCTTGTTCGTTCTGGCCGAAAAATATCAAGGGTTTGATGCGATCGCGTTGGAAAAATCCGCGCGTAAGGCCGGCCTTCTGGTCGCCGATCTGGATGATTTGAAAAAATTGAAGATGCGTCTGGGCTAGGGTTCAGGCCGCGCCCAGAACAGTGCCAATGTTCAGAATACCGCCATTGATCGCGGCAAACGAATCCATCACCTTGCTATTTTCGGGATGCACCTGCATCAAGCGTAAAACGCGGCCATCCCCGCACGCAACGCGGCCATCCCGATCCATCAGCGTACCGGCAGATTCGTGGGACCGCATATCTTCCAATTGGGCATGAACGATTTTAATGCGGCGGGCATCGCCATTGGATGTCCACACCCCCGGCCACGGGTTCAGGGCACGAATTTGTTGGTCGATTTCGGCGGCTGTTTTCGTCCAATCCACGCGCCCGTCATCTTTTTTCAGCATCGGGGCATAGGTGGATTGCGCATCGTCCTGCGGCGTTACATCAATCCGCCCATCAATGGCCAGACGGTCCAGCACCGGCACAATCATATCCGCGCCCATGGCGGACAGCGCATCATGCAATTGCGGTGTGGTCGTTGTACCGTTCAGTTTCATGTCGCGCATGGCGATCACGGGACCGGTGTCCAGCCCCTCGCCCATCTGCATGATGGAGATACCCGTCGCATCATCCCCCGCCCAGATCGCGCGTTGAATGGGTGATGCCCCGCGCCAGCGCGGCAGCAAAGAGGCATGGATATTGATACAACCATATTTCGGCGCATCCAGAACATCACGTGGCAGGATCAGACCATAGGCCGCCACAACCGCCACATCCGCGCCCAACGCTTTAAACTGCGCGCGTGCAGCGTCATCCTTTTTCAGGGAGAGCGGGTTATAAACCGGAATCCCGGCATCCAGTGCGGCCGCATGAACGGGGGATGGTTGCACCTGTTGTCCGCGGCCCTTCGGGCGTGGGGGTTGGCTGTAAACCGCGATCACCTTGTGGTGTGAGTTTAAAATAGCCTTGAGCGCCGGAACGGAAAAATCCGGCGTGCCCATAAAGACCACTTTTAAACCTTCGCCACTGTTCATTTTATAAAACCTGCTGGCCTTTTTGCAGCTTGGCCAGTTTCTTCATGATCATATCGCGTTTCAATTTCGACAGATGGTCGATAAACAAAACGCCGTTCAGATGGTCGATTTCATGTTGCACGCAATGCGACAACAGGCCCGAGGCCTCCATCTCTTGCCCCTGACCGTTATAATCCAGATATTTCACGCGCACGATGGCCGGGCGTTGCACCAGTGCATATTGGCCGGGAATGGACAGGCATCCCTCTTCCATCTCGCTCGGCTCTTCGGATTTAAAAATAATCTCCGGGTTCACCATGTAGATGGGATTGCGCTTCGGTTCCACACCATCTTCAAGCCGTTCGGACAAATCCATGACCAGAACGCGGTTCAGCAACCCGATCTGGTTCGCGGCCAGACCAATGCCCGGCGCGTCATACATGGTGTCCAGCATGTTATCCATTTGGCGGCGCAGCGCATCGTCCACGGTTCCCACTTCGGTCGCGCGTTGTTTCAAAACCGGATCGGGAACGGTTACAATGGGTACAATCGTCATTTTTTATGTCACTTTCACTGCACTAAAGATGTATGTCGTATCGCGAACAGATCAAGAATTAACCGTGACCGTTAAACGGCGCGGCTGATCCTCAATCTCTTTCAATTCAGGCAGATCGCGGCCACCCGTTTGTACCTGTTTATCCTTCAATTTCCGCGCGGCGGGCAAGACCATGCGTTCCAGCGAGCCCACGGCATCGTTATAGCTGCCCAATGCGCCGGACAGGCCCTTGCCCACCTTCTCCAGATGTTCGCCAAATTTCGTGATGCGGGAAAACAGGTCACCACCCAGCGTCGCAATCTCCGCCGCGTTCTGGGCCAGATCGGCCTGCCGCCAGCTGAGCGACACCACGCGGATCAGCGACATCATCAGCGTCGGGGACGCGATGATCACATTGCGTCCGGCGGCAAAATCGACCATGCCCGGATCGGCGCGCAGCGCCATGGAGAAGAGATGTTCAGATGGCAGGAACAGCACCGTGAAATCGGCGTTGGTGCCATCGACATTTTCCCAATATCCCTTGCGCCCCAAGGCGACGATATGATCGCGCACACGTTTGGCGAGGTTCTGGATCACCGCATCATCATCGACATCGTTTCCGGCCAATTGATCGGCGATATCATTGATTGGCGCTTTCGCATCGACGATGATTTGCAAACCATCATGCAGGCGGATCACCGCATCCGGGCGTTGCCGCCCGCCATCATTGGTCGATACCGCCACCTGTGATTCAAAATGCACGCCGCGGATCAGGCCGGATTTTTCCAGCAGACCATCCAGAATATATTCGCCCCAACGCCCCTGTGCCGCCGGATCGCGCAATGCGCCAACCAAGCGCGCCGTTTCGCGCGACAGCGATTGCAAATCATTGCGCAGGGCGTTGTCCGTGCCCTTGATCTGTTCCACCGCGCCACCCAGCATTTCCAATTGTTTCTTGATCGGGTCCACCAAAGTGGAAATCGCCAGCTGGCGTTTTTCCAGATCATGCGCGGTATCGTTTTGCGCCTGTTTCAATTTTTCTTGCGCCAGAGTCAGGAATTGTGTTTGGGAATCCTTCAACGCTTCGGCGGCCAGAACGCGGAATGTATTCTCCATATTGACGCTCGCGCCCTGCGTCGCATCAATTTGCGCCTGCAATGTGGCGGCCTCTTTCTCCACCGTGGACAGGCGTTTCATCATCACCAGCGCGACAATGGCCGCACCCGCAAGGACGCCAGCCCCCGCGCCAATCAGAAACGCCATCATGTCGATGTTGGAAATCATTTCGCTCAATCCCTTTTGTATACTAGAATAATAGGCTGTAAGGATTATTCATACAATGCAAAACACTTTTAAAACGACCCATTTTCAATCCGGTAACGCCATGATTTACGTCCTGATCGTGGTGGCGCTGTTCGGGGCTTTGACCTTTGTCCTGTCGCGCCAGACGGATACGGACGAATCCAACACGCTGGCCCCGGATCGCGTGGCCATTCTGACCGGGCAAATCATGAATTATCCCTTCACCGTCAAACAGGTGCTGGACATGATGGAATCCACCGGGTCGGATGCGGACGAACTGGTCTTCACCCTGCCAACCGATGCGGGCTTTAACGATCCCATTCTGGCCAACAATGTGCACAAGGTGTACCACCAATCTGGCGGCGGATTAAACCCCACACAAATTCCACCTGAAGCGGTGGGAGAGGGTACGGGACTGCCCGCAGCGGGATGGTATCTGGGCCGGTTCAATAACTTCGAATGGTCCAATGACCCGGCGAAAAACGAAGTGGTTTTGGCCGCTTATAATATTCGTCAGGAAATTTGCGCCGCGATTAATCAAAAATTGCTGAACGACCCCACAATTCCGACCACATCCAACCCGCGCCAATATTTTGTTGAGGGCGTGCATTGGGGTGGCGGCACAAACGCCACACTGGAAATCGCCGATTGCCCGGAATGCGAAGACCATCTGCAAATGTGCGTCAGCGACGGGGGCAGCCCGGCCACCTACGTTTATTACTCATTGATGATCAATCAGTAAGATTTAGCCGCCGATCAATTCCAAAATCGCGACTTGCAGATCCGGAATTCCCGTACCCTTGTCCGAGCTGGTCGGCAGAACGAAGGGGAAGGCAGAGGGGTGTTTTTTCAACGCCGCTTCCACCTGTTCCGTGGTTTTTTTCAGCTCCTGGAATCCGGCCTTGTCCACCTTGGTCAGCACGATACGCGCCGACACGCCCGCCGCATCCAGCATTTTGATCAGATCCAGATCGACGTCTTTCAACCCATGACGGGAATCAATCAAGACAAAAACACTGCGCAACGAAGGCCGCCCGCGCAGATAGCTGAAGATCAGATTGTCCCATTCCTCGCGCATCTTTTTCGACACTTTGGCATAGCCATAGCCCGGCATATCCACCAGCCAGAACACACCGCCCAGATCAAAGAAATTCAGCTGTTGCGTCCGGCCCGGCGTGTTGGATGTGCGCGCCAGTGTTTTACGCGCCGTCAGCGCGTTGATCAGCGATGATTTGCCCACGTTTGACCGCCCGGCAAAGGCAATCTCCGGCGCCCCTTCGGGCGGCAAACCGTTCAAATCCATGACGCCCGCAAAAAATTCGCACGGTCCGGAAAAGAGCTTCCGGATCGTGGCGATTTGTTCAGGCGTCAGGTTTTTATCGCTCATTTCTTCTTTTTCTTTCGCGGGGTCACAGGCTTCGGCCCATCATTGTCATCATGGCCGAACAGGGCGTCTTCCACCTGTTCTTCCAGCAATTCGGCACCCGGGTGAACCACCGGACCTTCGGCAACCATCTTTTCCATCTTCTTTTCTTCCGGCGTGCGCTGGAAGAATTTCACCTCGATGCCCATGGACCGGTTGATGATGTATTGCTGCAGAATCGACAGCGCGTTGCTGAACGTCCAGTAAATCACCAGACCCGACGCAAAGCCCGCCATGATGTAGGTCATGAAATACGGCATGAACGCCAGCATTTTCGCCTGAATCGGATCCTGCGGCGGCGGGTTCATGGATTTCTGCAGGATCATGAAGAACAACATCAGGCACGGCCAGACACCGATCATCAGGAAATCAGGAACATTGTACGGCAACAGGCCGAACAGGTTGAACAAGGACGTCGGATCGCGCATCGACAAATCCTGAATCCAGCCAAAGAACGGCGCATGGCGCATTTCGATGGTGACCGACAACACCTTGTACAAGGCGAAGAAGATCGGGATCTGAATCAGGATCGGCAGGCATCCAGCCGCCGGGTTGACCTTTTCACGGCCATACAATGCCACCAGTTCCTTCTGGAGCTTTTCCTTGTCGTGGCCATATTCTTCACGCAAGGCCGTCATTTGCGGAGCCAATTGCTTCAGGCGCGCAAAGGACCGGAACGACGTGTTGGCCAGCGGGAACACAGCAGCGCGCAACAGCAATGTGAAAATCAAAATCGCCACACCAAAGTTGCCCGTCACATGGCCCAGCCAGGTGAGGAAATAGAAGAACGGTTTCGTCATGAAATAATACATGCCGAAATCCACCGCCAGATCGAAATGTGGTACATCCAGACGGTCTTCGTACAAATCAAGAATACGAACCTTCTTTGCGCCAGCATAGACATGCGACACAAATTCGGCTGTCTCGCCCGCGCCCACCACACGTTCGGTTCCCATCATATCAACCTGATAATGTGGCTTGGCGTTCGGCATCGTCGCGGGTGTGGATTTGAAGCTGTATTTCATCGCTTCGCCCTGCACCGGCAACAGGCTGGTCAGCCAGTATTTTTCGGTAATGCCGATCCACCCGGTCGGGGCGCTGTATGACATCTCATTCTTCTTGCCGAGGTCTTTGTACGTTACCTCATGCAATTCACCGCCAATGTGGCCAATCGGGCCTTCGTGGGCGATCCATGTGCCGGTGAAGTCTTCCGGCATGCCTTGCATCGCGACCAGATTGTACGGATACAAACGCGCCGTCGCACCGCCCTTGTTGATCACACGTTGGGTCAGGGTGATCACGAAATGGTCGTCAATGCTGTATTCACGTTCAAAGGTCAGGCCCGCACCGTTGTTCCAAGTCAACGTAACCGGCTTGTCCTTGGCCAATGTCGGCGTACCGCCACCCTTCACGCTCCAGCGCGTGTCCTTGCCCGGAACTTTCACACCGTCATTCGCGGCGATCCAGCCGGCTTCAGCATATTTCGGGTGCGGGGTGCCCGCCGGGCTCATCAACACGACATGGTCGGACCCGCCCAGCGTTTTGAAATAGTCAGTCAGGGAAATGTCATCAATGCGATTGCCCACCAGCGGCAACGTGCCAAAAATCTGACCGTTGTCGATTTTCAATCGGGTGGTTTCGCCAATCACGACATCGCGCGGGCGTTCAACCAGCGCCTCGATTGCGTTCGGCGCGCCATTCACAGCGGCGGCGCGGGCGGCTTCCTGTTGCGCGCGCATGGCTTCGACCTTCGGCTTCATCACGAAATGGTCGAAGGCGAAATACATGGCCAATGAAATGATCAGGAAGATCACCAAATTGCGGCGATCATCGGGGTGCATCTGATCGTTCGGGTTCATCATGTTCGGGCCGGAATTTTTTGCCATTTTGGTCTTTCGCGCGCACCCGTCTCGGGTGGCCTCCTTCATAGTCAAGAAAATCTACGCTGGTGCATGTTATGCAACGCTGGGGCGGTTATAGCCCAACAGCCCCCCTCAATCAAACATCCCCTGCCATTAAATACCCCTCCGCTGTCATTCCCGCGAAAGCGGGAATCCAGAAGACCGGGACGTTTAGAGCCTTATGGCTCTGGATTCCCGCTTTCGCGGGAATGACAATGATGATGGGACGGAACCGGGTCAATCGCGGGCCTGCGGCTCCACGGATGACAGGACGCAATCCGCCGGGCCGCCAGCCATCCGCCCTTCAACGGGCCAAACCGTTCAATCGCCTGCACGGCATAGGTGGAACAAGTGGGGTGAAACCGGCATTGCGGACCGCTTAAAGGGGATAAAATCCACTGATACCCCTTAATCAGGGCAATCATCACCCGTTTCATTGGGATTTTTCCGTCTGTTTCCCGCGCAAACGGCGCAAACACCACCGAATATCCTTCACCAATTGGTCAAACGGGGCGGTTTCGGCGGCCAAACGACCAATAACCACAATATCCGTGCGTTTCAGGTCGGCATGTTCCCCGGTCAGCGCACTGGCCATGGCGGCGCGCAGGCGGCGCTTGATCCGGTTGCGGCCCACGGCCGTCTTTTCCGTTTTTTTGGTGACGGTCAGGCCATAATTCGGGCCAGAAACCAAAGATTCAGCCCCAGATTCAGCAGGGGAATCCGCAATCTGGATAATCACGGTGGGCGACACCCATTTCTGGCCGCTGGCGCCCACGCGCAAAAAATCAGACCGCCTTTTCAGGCGGCCGATCATAGTCATGTCTTTGCGTTTCACCAGCATATCGCGGCGATCCCTTTCAAAGGATCCCCCCGCCACAGGCCTTCCACAAACGGGAAGATTAAGCGCTCAGGCGCTTGCGGCCCTTGGCGCGGCGGTTGTTCAAAATCAAACGGCCAGCTTTCGTGGCCATGCGGCTCAGGAAGCCGTGGCGACGCTTGCGGATCAGTTTGCTCGGTTGGTAGGTGCGCTTCATCGTCGGACGCTCCGGCTTGGGTGTTCAAATTCCATCAAAATCCCCGGAATTCCGTAAATATTTCCGTCCGGGAACGCGTTGTTATACAGACCCCACCCATGGCTGTCAACGACTTGTGTGGATAAGTTGCACCCCCGCCGGAGGTCTTTTGGATTAGCCATAATTAAAATACTGAAATGGCTATGAAAAAACACTTTCTTAACCCTTTCCGGCCTATGCTCTTTTTGAAAATCAGGGGCTTGCACCTTGCCACGTGTCTGGCATGATAGCTTCAGGTTTAACCTCAAATCTTCACCCGGCCATTCAGGTTGGGAAAAATTGCATAAAGGCCAAATACCTCATGTACAATGATAATAACTGGAACGCCGTGACCGGTGCCGAACTCGAAGGCTTTCTGGAGCAGGTCAACCCGATCGCCGGGAAATACCGTACGGCCGCCACCAGCACACAGGTCGCATGGCGCGCCCTGCCCTTCTATGACAATGTCGTGCTGATCCGGGTCAAGGATCCGTCCTGGCCGCCGTCCCTCTTTATCTATTACCTGACCGAACAGGGGAACCTGTACTGGTTGAACGGCACATCACCGCCGATCCATGAAGTGAACGCGAAGGCGCCGATCAAGCTGAACGAGGAAAACATCCTCGAATATCTGCGCTTCTTCTGCTTCTTCGTGCGTGGCGAGGAAGGTCCGTTCCTGATCGCAGAATCCATGGATGACCCGGATATGCCGCGCAATATGGACGCACAGACCCGGTCGGTGATCGAAGGGTCGATCCGTCCGGCAACGTATGAAGGCCGCAACGAACAAGGCTTCTATCTGTGCGACGCCGTGGTGTTCTATTCCAACGCTTTGTTCATCGCCAACTTTGCGGTTCAACCGACCGGCATGATCGAAATGCTGGACGACGAACCGATCGCGGGCGATTTGCCGATCCGCGTGGATGCGCCCGTCGCGTAACGCGCACATACCATAATCATGACAATCCCCCCTGTGGTGACGCAGGGGGTTTTGTTTTGTTCATGCGATTACCCATTCGATTGCAGGCCCACACGCTTTCCATTAAAATTTTATGGAACCGATTCGCGAAAGAACAATGAACAAACACACCGCGATAATCCTGACATTCATGACGATGGCCACCGTGCTGGGCAATGTGGCCCCCGCACGCGCTATGACAGAGAACGGCATTCCGTTCGCCGATTTCAAGGGACTCAGCACATCGGTTGCCAGCTTCCACCGCTGGATCGACAACCCGATGAATAAAACGCCGCCCACATATGCGGATCATTCAAGGGACATCCCCACAGACAACGCCGAACAGAATGCAGATGATGACTCACACCCGTTTGCTGAATCCATCGGGCTGCAACTGGGCACATGGTCGGTCACAGGGGAACACACCACGCGCAGCGCATCCTTTGCCGCGTCATCCGGTGGCGGCGACGTCCAAACCCAAATGGGCCTTGTCCAATTGTCCTATGATTTTAACCTGGGCCCGGATTCACGCGCCAAACCCTATGTCAGCGCCGGGGCCGGCGTTGCCACCCATGAAATATGGAAGGGGGGCATCAACACCAACGGGCTGGATGTCGATGACCGCGTTGTCACACCCGCATGGCAGGTGGGCGGGGGCATGAATTACCGCCTGACCGATCAGCTTTGGTTCAATGGGGATTACCGCTTTACCGGCACGCCGTCGCTGCGTGATGATGGATATAATCTGGGTGGGAATGATCACCAGATGCGGATGGGCGTAACCTATGAAATGTCCGCCGACCGCATCGTGGCCAGAACGCCGGGTGCGGCGGATCGTGCCCCGCCACCACCCTTTGCCGAGTAATTACAGCGCAGCTTCGTCTTTTTCCCCGGTACGAATGCGCACCGTGTGGGACAGGTCGTAGACGAAGATTTTTCCATCGCCGATACGGCCTGTATTCGCGGCCTTGGAAATCGCCTTGATCACCTTGTCTTCCAGGCCATCGGCAATCGCCACTTCGATTTTGACTTTGGACAGCAGGGTCGGGGCGGCTTCAGCCTTGGCCCCATCGGCAGATCCTTTGTCAGACTGGCCGCGCTGACGGCCATAGCCGCGCACTTCGGTTACGGTCATGCCTTCGACACCTATGGCCAGCAGGGCTTCGCGCACATCGTCCAGTTTGAACGGTTTGATTACGGCCATCACCATCTTCATGACAAAATCCTCAACTTCCTTTAAAAGGGTACACAGTTTACGCCATCTGGGTTTGAGCATAGCAGAGAGCCAAAATCAATCCCATGGCCCAGACACAGGAGCCACCCCCGATTATGCACAGCAATCAACGCCGCACTGCGAAAGGCCCAACCACAAACACCCACGACGTCATTATTATCGGCGGCGGGTTGGCGGGCGGAACACTGGCGGCCCTGCTTGGCACGCATGGCATCCATGTTGCCTGTATCGACCGGGATAACCCAAAGGCGACATTGGATGCCGGGTTTGATGGCCGCACCACCGCCATTTCGTGGGGATCGCAAAAAATCCTGCGCGCGGCCGGTGTGTGGGACGCATTAGAACCACACGGATGCGCGATCCGCGACATTGAAATTCTGGATGGGGACAGCCCGACCCTGTTGCATTTCGCCGCGGACGAAGTGGGCGGTGAAAGTTTCGGATGGATCATTGAAAACCGCTTGATCCGCTCCGCCTTGTTTGACCGCATGGCCGCCTTGAAGACGGTCGATCACATTGCACCGGCGGGAGCGCTGTCCTTTGAACGCGATGACGATTCAATTTCCATCATTTTGGATGATGGCCGCATGCTGAGCGCCGCTTTATTGATTGGTGCCGATGGGCGCGGATCAAAAACGCGCGAATGGATGGGCATCGAACAACGGTTCTGGGCCTATGACCAAACCGCAATTGTTTGCACCGCCCGTCACGAGGCTCCGCACAACCACATCGCCGTTGAACATTTCCGCAGTGAAGGCCCCTTCGCCATCCTGCCGATGCAGGATGATGCGGATGGTACACACCGTTCCTCCATCGTCTGGACTGTGCATGGCAAAGACGTGAACGATATTTTGGCCTATTCACAGGATGTGTTTGATGCCGCGCTGACCGCGCGCTTCCCGGACCGGTATGGATCGGTGCAACAGATGGGCAAGCGGTTTTCATTTCCCCTGACCCTGAACCATGCGCATGATTATATTGCGGACCGCATGGCGCTGGTCGCCGATGCGGGCCATGGCATTCATCCGATTGCGGGACAAGGGTTGAATTTAGGCCTGCGTGATATTGCGGTGCTGGCCGATTTGATCGTCGATGCGCACGCGGCCGGGGATGACATTGGACATGCCGATCTTCTGCAATCCTATCAACGGCAACGGCGCGCCGATAACATGGCCATGGCGGGAACGACGGATACGCTGAACAAATTGTTTTCGAACCGGTCCCGCACATTGTCGCTGGCGCGCAAGATTGGATTGCGCGCTGTATCACGCATCAAGCCCGTCAAAAATTTCTTTATGCATCAGGCCATGGGCGCGGCTGGATTGCTGCCCGATTTGATCCGGGATGCGCAACGGAAAATTTAAAAGGCGTTAACCCAGCATCGGGTTCATGCCGGGTTGTGCGCCCGGTTGCGATTGGGGTTGCGGCTGGCGCTGTTGTTGTTGCAAGGCGGCGTCAACTTCGGCGCTGGCCCCCGGAATGCGGTGCGGATCAGCGGGTTCAACGCCGCCGGTTTTCGGATCAACGACCGCCAACTGCCCGGAAAATCCTGTGGCCGCCATGGCCTGGCCCGCAACGGACCCACCGGGCGCGTTCATCGACAGCATTTGTCCCGACGCCCCCATCATGCCCATCACGGCATTCATCAGCCCCATAACCAAATTCATGATGCCACCAGCCAGACCGGACAGATCAAAATTTCCACCCTTGAACTGATCCATAAAGCCACCCAGCCCTTCGCTTAACTGGCTCATCATGCCTTGTCCCTGCATCGCCTGGTCCAGAATATTCATGGCGTTGCCCGGGTTGGCCGCGATTTGATCCGCGACGGCGCCAACCGCGTCGGGATTTTGATCAATCATCGTATTCAATTTCACAAAAAACTGCGGATCCGATTCCGCCCGCTGGGCCAGTTGTTCCAGACCAGAACCATTATTCGCACCGCCCAACGCCGTAACGGCGGCCGAGAGGCGTTCATTATTTTCAACACGCTCAATAAATTCCGCGGCCCCGGGCATGGCCATCATGCGGGTCAACCCGCCGTCATCCTGTGACGCGGCAGCCATCGGAAAAACGCCCGTTGTGTTTGCGGCGCTGGCCACCACACCAACGGGGGAAACATCAGTGGCGGATTGGTCCGGCTTTGTGCCATCCAGTTTTGGTGCGGCGGGCGCATTCACCTTGGCATTCAATTCAGCCACTTTTTGCGCCATCGTTGCAGGGTCTTGCATCATCCCCGGCACCGCATCCGCCAACAGGCCCGGATGATTGGTCGTCAGATTCTCAATCTGAATCCGGAACGTTGGATTCTGCATGTTCGTTTCCAACGCCTGCACACCCGTCCGACCACCCGCGGAAAACGCATCGGACAAACGTTGATAGTCCGGTGCACGGTCCATGTTCTGATCCCATGCCGCATCAACCTTTTGCATCAAGCCATAGGTCTTGGGTGCAAAATTACTGAGGTAAAATTCCTGCGCTGAATCTAAACGCATGGCGTGGTCCTTCTTCCCTTATCAGGAATGATAAATTCCGGTTTCGCGTACCATCAAAGGTAAAACGCCGACATCGGCGACCTGACGGTTTTTCATGTACACAGTGTGAATTTCCCGCGCTTTCAACAAATGCTTGCGAAAGGGCTTGTGAATGGGCATACCCAGATCGTGCAGGCGGCCCGATTGTGACATCAAAACCAGCGTTGCCGCATCCGCATCATATTCGGCCCACATCATGACATCGCCAAAGGGCTTGTCATGCGCGATCCAGACTTTCTGATTTTCATTGATCATCAGCGCAACGTCCATGCGTTGCGCCAGCGGCAAATCCATCGGTGAATCCGCAGACACCGCGCGCGGCGCAAAAATATCGTCGAAGGATGTGGTCTGGCTCATCGTTATCCGCCCCTTGGGAAAATGGGGCTTTTCCGCCCCTTTTTATCACCTTCAAAATACAGAAAAGGTGTTAAAAAACCCTTAGAAAGACGGATTTTCTTTTATTTTGAAGGGGTTGTTATTTTTTCGGGTCCTTCAGACCTTCCAGACCGTCCGAAAACGGCAAAGGCAGGACGAGGGATGGCGGATTGGCATTGATGGCCGGAATCGACAGGTTGAAACGGTTCAGCTCGACCTCTGGGACAGGCATGCCGTTGAATCGCGCCTCGGCCAGGGCCAATCCCACCTGCGGGTCGGGGCGGAACACGCAATCCAGCATACCTCTTGTATGATTGCCGAACGGATTCACTTCGGTGTAGTGCAGACGAATCAACGGTTCGCGAATTTCAACTTGGTTGATGCTCAACTCATGCGGATAGGACACGCGTTGTTCCAGAAAAACCCGGCACAGGCCAAAGGCGGGCGGCCCCTTCAGCGGCTGGAACCCCAGCCACATGATAAAGACAAAGAATGCAAAGCCGGCATAAGCGGCCATTTTCTTGCCGCTGATTTTCTTCTTCGGTTTTTTTTCAATGCCCGTGCCGGATTGTGCCATTACGTATTCACTTCGGATTTATCCAGTTTTTGCTTACCGGCGGCGACCAGTTCCTCGACGATTTCCTCCATCACGGCGGACATCAGGGCGGATTTAGCCTCACCTTTATCGGCGCGCATCATCACGCGGCGCTTGATTTCACTGCGTGCGCTGCCGCCGGGGAAGTTGGCGGCCAGCATTTGCCGTGCCCGGCCAGCGCCAAGGCGCGTATACAAACGGTTCCGGATCACCACGTCCTCTGCCGAGGTCGACAAGGCCCACAATTCTACCGGACCGAGCGTGTTGATCAGATGCTGTTCATAGCGCCCTTCGTTCGTGCCCAGAACGAACAGGGCCGGAGCCCCGCCCGCGCGCGGACCCGTCAACTTAAAGCGAATAATATTCTTCGCCGTATCCGACAGGCCGAAGCGATCACGAATATTATCAACCGCCGTTTCAGAAATGGCCGCACCCAGAACCCACACGCCGGTGGCCAGATCGATCATGTCGTCATCAAAGTCGTCCAGCAATTGCGACGCCAGTACGATCTGCACACCGCGTTTACGACCTTCGCGCACGTCACGGATCACCTGTCCACGCACGGCGGAGGAACTGGACGTCCGGTGGAATTCGTCATAGCACAGCCGTTTCGGCGTTTCGGCCAGATCCTGCAATTTTTGTTCGTGATACAGGCGATATTTTTCCGGGATGAATTGCAGAGAATCCATGCCCATCCACCAGCTGCGCACCAACACGTGACGCGCCAGCATGTACATGATGGAGGTCTGGCGATCGGCCGTTTCATCACCCTGCGGGCACACATCCATCAGGTCGAGCGAGCAGACGCGTGTGTTACTGATATCAAACTGAGTCACCGATGATAAAATCGGATATTCGCGCGTGGCGGAGGTAATCATCCGTTCAAACGCGTTGATCACGGTTTCCGAACTGAACCCCACGGATGTTTCTTCCAGCAGGGATCGGATTTGCGGGCGGCGGGACGCCGTGATCGCATCGGACAGGGTCGGAACGGCGTGACGCTGGGCCAGCGCGGCAATGTGGTATTGGCCGATATCAAACATCTTATCGACCACATCCCACCAATACGGATCGGCGGGCAGATGGATGTTGTACTTCTGGATCGCGTCATCGACTTCGTTATCCAGACGCGGCAGATAGGGGCGCGGTTCGGCATTCGCCGCGACATCATCGCGCCAGCGATACATTTCATCGACCACCATACCGGCCAATTGCTGAATCCCGTCATAGGGCTTTTCATGGCCCGGCGGCGTACACAGCAGGGTCAGCAATTCGACCAGATAGCTGCGCTCATCCATCAACGGCTGGCGGCAACCCAACTGGGTGTCAAACGGGTTGACCGCATATTGGTGCGCCATTTGCAGACGGTAATAGGCCGCTTCGTGCGCGCGGTTGGGTGGCAGAGCTTCCTTCACCAGCGAGATCAGACCGGATGACGACGGACCAATATCGATAACCGCAACATAAGGCAGTTTCGACAGACCCGGCGACAAGCAAGTGCCCAGGTTCAGCGTGTTGACCAGAACCGATTTACCCGCACCCGGCTGGGCGAAAATCAGATCGAACCAGGTGGTGGTCAGGTTTGTACCCGTTTGATACGGCCACGCCTTACCATCCGGCGTGCGGAACAGCATCGCACCAAATTCAAACGGGCTGGACGGGCGTTGCCATGGCAGCAATTTCATCACTTCGCGCATCGGCGCAACGGCCGGCGGTGCCGTACCGGCACAATGAATCCCCATAGCGGATGACATTACGCAATCCAGCGGATCGCCGGAAAATTCACTGACCTGACAATAGCCCCAGGATTCAACCGCCTGCACCAGCGTGGACAACCGATCCTGCACCAGATCCATCCGGTCCCGCGGCGCCCAGGTGGCAAAGGAGACACGCAAACGCACAACCGGTTCGTTGCGCGACATCGCCTCTAGTCCCTCGAGGGAGTATTTGATTTGCTTGTTCAGCGCATTGGTTACACCCAGAATGGTCGCCGCAAACGCGCGGAACGCCATCGCCTGTGCGCCACCCCCTTCGATCAAGAACGAAATGCGGTACGGAATCCCCGCATCGAACAGGCGGTTCAGCAACATCGGGAACGGGCTGGCTTCCATCGGGCCCAGCGTCATATCCGCCCCGGCCCACAGACTGTCGCCCATCTGCACGACGGATTCGTTGACAATCCGTGCATCACCCACCGCCAATTGCTGACGCAACGGGGGCCAAATCACATCGGACATATCCGCACTGCTCAGCGGCGCGCGCGGGGCGATTGGATCGCCGGGCAAACTGGCCCGCCATTTTTCATTGGCCTTGTCCGGATATAAATTGTCACGCACAGCGCGCAGGGCGTCATGCACCTCGAGCAACGTGCTCTTGATTCCCAATTCATCCAATGCGGATAAAATGGATGTCACATAACTTTTGTGACGGTTGCGCAAGGCATCCAGCGCAGCGAGCGGATTCTGGCCATAGCCCGCATTGATCCAGACTTTTTCCTTGGACTCTTTGCCCGCGCGTTCCATCTCCGTTTTGCTGAGCACGCTCGGGCGCGTCCACAAAACGAAATAGCATTCTTCATACGACAGATAGCGCGACATATGGCGCACGCGCTCATCAAACAGATCGTTCAAATCCAGATCGCTCGCCTCCGCCGTTTGACGGCTGGGGCGAATTTGGCGGTTGAGGTAAGGCACAACCCGGTCCGGATCGCGCACAAAGAAAACTTGTAATGCTTGGCCAGCGCGATCAAATCGCGCGCCGATTTTAATGGTCGCGGCATCGACCAGGAATTTATATTCCTCATCACCAATGACCTGACGGCTGCCATCCACCTTGACCACGGAAATCAGGGAGCCGTCTTCGGCCACCAGCGTGTATTCATCATCCGCCGTTTCCAGGCGAATGAAACTTTCAACTGATTTGCGCAGTGCCACCTGAAACGGCATCAGCAATTTTTGTAAATATGAAGCCATTGATACAAACGTATGTGTTGTGAAGCCCGGGAGCTGGGCAAGGCTGGTCCGCCCCGAATATGGGACACCATTATTTATACTGGATTTACGCCGCAGCCCAAAGCGCAGAAATACAAAAGTGTGAAATAGAAAAATCCGAAGGCCCACCGGCCAGCACATAAAGAAAGGGCACGATCAAACCCGCGCCCCAATTCTTTTTCCGGAACATTCCCGATTATGCTGCGGTGCGTATGTCCGCCAGCAAAGATGGCCATTGCGCCGGCAACCGCCCGGCAAACGGCCCGTCTTTCGACCGCCAATACGCCAGAATTTGCGGGAACTGGTTAAATTCCAGATCCGCTTCCTTGATAATCCGGCGGTCCAACGGGAACAGACGTACACCATCCAGTTTGGAGGCGCGCCCCTGATAATGGCGTTCGGTCAGATAATCCTTCATCACCTGCGCCAGAATGTAGGGATCATCGGTACCCAAACGGGCGCGCACATCTTCGCGCCGCTGCATAATCACGTCCAGCGCCTGGCGCGCGGCATTGGCCACGCCGCCCTGTGAAATACGCGCCACATAAATCGCCCGCGCCATATGGTGCAAGGCCGCCTGATCAATTTCCGGCAACCAGATAAGAACACCGGACCGCATGTCCGAGACCCGCTCCAGATCGAAACACTGGGCGCAGAAAATGCAGGCCGTCGTCAATTTGTCCGGATGTGCGTCACCAGGCGCCGCGTTTGTTCCCGGCACCGGAATCACATCCTGATATTTCATGGATTGAAAGCCACAGAACTGACACGTGTGCTGATCCCGCTCAAGCACGCGCGCTTTCACCTCGGGCGAAGCTTCTGTGTGTTTGAAAGAACTGCGTGGCCCATTGGCACGAACAATTCCCAATGTGATGGATTGCAACTGATTACCCAAGTTCGATCAGCCTTCTAAAAGAAATCAGGCCCGGACGGAGTTGTCCGCCGGGCCTGATTGAAACAAGACAGATTAGTTAACGCCCATCGAAATTGCGTTCAGCGTTGCTGCAGACGTGGCGGTACCATCAGCACCCACCGTGTTCAGCATCGCATCATAGACGATCGGCAGGGCAAACAGACCACCACCAGCAGCCAGACGAATTGCACCGTCTTTCAGGGCAACCTGACCCGGGTTTTCAACGTGGTCTTTAATCTTCAGAATACCCAGCACGCCCAGCAAAATACCGAACATATAGGCAATACCAGACAGCAGACCAGGCAAGTCTGCAATAGACTCGACAATGTTTTCAGCAATCGCGCTGAAGTTACTGCCAGCGCCGCCAGCATGTGCTTCGCCTGCACCAGCCAGCACCAGAACAGCCATCAATGCTGCCAGTTGGATCGTCTTTTTAGAGCTCAGTGTAATCATGGTTTAGTCCTCCTCTTACCGTTTTTTACGACTGCTTCTAGGTGAATAGTATACCATAGCCTGTAATCCCGAAAGTCTCTTGTACAGCATTCAGGACCGGGCCCAGATTGACCGCCAGCGCCCCACCCAGAACGTGGGTCATACCAGCCATCAGGGATGCCTGATGCGACCCTTCGGCCACATCGCGAATAATAAACCAGCCACGGATAAAACTGATCCAGCCGATAATCATCATAAACGCCAGAACCGAGCTGACAACCGTGTGGATGTGGTTCAGTTCGTCCGCGCTCATGCCGGAGTCAAAGTTCAGTTCGGCATAGGTGGTAATGGTGTCTGTCGCAAACAGGGATCCGGTAAACGCCCCCATGATTGCGTCAAATGACAGAAGCGTGCCGCCGACGATAAAGGTCATCATCGTCCCAAAGCCAGCCGGGCCGCGCGGACCTTCCTGCGCACTCTTCAGCAGGCGGGAAATCCCGATCAGGATAAAAACAATACCCGCGAGATAACAGAAGGCACCGAACAGCAAATGGATCGGGCCGGAAATATCCATAACCAACGCCGCAACCATGGCATCCAAACCGCCACCAACCGTCTGCGTGGCATTAAAGCCTGTCGCGGTGGGCGCAAAAATATCCTGCGCTACGGTATTGTAGGCCGCTTCCATCACCATGGGCAGAGCAAAGAACGCGCCACCAGCAATGAAACGCTTCATCGATTCTGACAAAGGTGTCTGGTTTGGATTCTCAACGTGGTCGCGCAATTTCAAAATGGCGATCACACCCAAATACAAGCCAAATAGATAAGCAAGCCCAGAAAGCAGACCAGGGATCAAATCCGTGGCTTCCCATACGTTACACATGACCGAACCAATGGTGTTGCCACCGCAACCGCCCTGGCCGAAAGAAATGGTAAAGCCGCCGGAGCCCCAGCCAATGCCGATGGTGCCCAGACCGGGAATGTTGATGGTTGCGCCGGAGCCGCCGATGGAACCGATGCCGGGAATGGAGAAGTTCGGGATACCGCCCAGCGCGTGAGCGTCCTTGGCCCCGAGGCCAAAGGTCAAAATCATCGCGACCAGCGCGATGGACAAAAATCGGAACGGTTTAAGCGCGTTCAGCCTTGTCATGATGCACACCCAATTCTTCACCTGCAGGAAGCGCAACCCCTTGCTTTTTCTTGGTTTTCTACAACAAGATCGCATTTGATCTAAATTGCGGAAACCTCAGCTTCCAGACTTACATTACCGTTATTCTGTTAATTTATAGTTTATGCGGCATCTCTTTTTTTCGGACCCGCTGTGGATATGTCTATCACAAAAAGGCCGCGAACGCGACATAAATGACGTTCACGGCCTCTTCTTTTGTTCAGCACGGCAGCCTTATTGGGAAATGCGGCCCTCACTGCCGGTCACGACCCAGCGCCCATTTTCATAGGCAATGGACGAAATACGGCCCACGCCCGGCAGGCTGTCGCCCACCTCAACCGTGCGCATTTCGCTTTCACCAGAACGCGACACCATGGCCCGACCCGGTTGTGCGCCTTTCAAAACCCATTGTACAGGCTGGGCCTGCCGCACGGCTGGTTTGGACTTCGGCTCCGCCTTCAGCGTCGTCGTCCGCGCCGCCGGAGTTTCTATCGTCGGGCTGGCCGGAGCTTGCGCCTGAGTGCTGAGCTTCTTCTCCAGCGCTTTCACCGCCGCCCGCAATTCTTCCACTTCCTCGGTTGCGGCAGCGGCACTTTCCTTACGCACCACAGACAAATCATCTTCGAGCTGGTCCAGGCGGGCTGCGATCAAATCAAGGCGGTCCAGCATTTGCGCGGTCATTTCCGCATCAACGGATGAGGAGGATACCGATTGATCCGCAGCCGGAGCCGCCAACGGCGCGTCGACCACAGCGCCCGGCAGGGACGCAGGTTCAGACACGGGGTCAGACACGGGGGCCGGTGTTGGTTCCGCAACAACCGGCGTCACATCGGCGGCCCCTGAGGGTTTCAACAAATCATTGGCTTTGGGCATCGCCACCGCTGACGCCGCAGGAGTCGGAAGCGGAGCCGCCGCCATAGGCGCATCCGGCATAGCCGGAGCATCACTAACCTCAACCGGGCGGGCATCTTGTCCCACATCCTGCAAGGCAGAATCGAGCGCCTGCGGGTCATTAAAAATGCCCTGGGCAGGCAACGCCTGATCCGGTTCGCGCGGCGTTTGCGCATCGGCAGGATCGGCACCATACGCCGGAAGGTCCGCAACCGGAGCAGGGGCAGGAGCGGGCGCCGGAAGCGGGGCCGGTGTCGGTGCAGAAACATCCGCCGGCATCGCCGCCATATCCGCAGGCGCGGCAGACGGTGCCACAGGCTGGGGCGCTTGCGCCGTGTTTTGTGGCGCGCCGCCCATCATGGTCATCACCATAACGCCGGCCCCGACCACAACAGCGGCCCCGATAATCAGTTTATTGGTCAGGGATGATTTCTTTTTCGCCGGAGCCTGTTGGGTGTCTTCGCCGGAACCATCATCAATGGCGTCCCATTCATCGTCCGCCAGATCGTCACCTGTGGTGTAATCGGCGTCATATGTGTCCGCTTCATCAAAACTGGTGTCTTGAAAATCATCGCCCTGGAAATCATCCCCGGGAAAGTCCAAATCATCTTGATTGTGATTGCTCATCTTTTTTCACTTTCTACACCGCGTCTATAACACTGAATGCGGTTTATAAAACCGCATTCAAATTCTTCTTGAACGATCCCGGCAAATCCGGACACCCGTCAGGCATCAATTCGTCGACGATGTGCCCGTTTCGGTCGATGCCGGTTGCGTCGCCGGAGCCGCCGTTCCCGGTTGCTGGGCCTGATTTTGCACCGGGATAAAGGCCGGGATCAGGTTTCCAAACGGATTCTGGTTGGATGTTTGCGACGCCACCGTTGGTTCGGCCTTGCTGGTGCTTTGCTGCACCGGCTTGACGAACAACAAAGCCATCGGCGTGCCGGCAGCAACGCGCAGCATCGGCTCGGCCTTGTCCGCCTCTTCATCCAGCATCTCACCGACCTTCTCGGCGGCTTCTTCAACCGCCTTGAAGAATTCCTGTTTGGTATCCAGGTCTTCGGTTGTTGAGGACGACGAGGAACCGCCTGTTGCGACCGTCAATGTGGTCGACCCGGTTTCGGCAATCGCCCCACCCAGGCCTTCGATAAAGGCCGCAGCCGCAGGCAGGATCACACGCGTAAAGTATTTTTTGTCAATCTCGGTGATCATGCCGGGATTGGCGGTTTTCGGATCCAGGGCAATCGCATCGGTGCCATAGGCAATGCCATCCACCACGACCGTGTTGAATTGCAGTGTGATATATTCATCGCTCGCTTTAAACGATCCGATCGCGCGGCTGCCCGCCAGCGGACCCGAAACGATCTGAGCCAGAACCGGGCCCGGCGCATCCGTGTTCGCTTCGGTCATCAGCTGGGCATATTCGATCGTCCCGGCCGGAAGCAAAATCACAACATCAGACGGCTGGTTTGCGCCTTCGGCCTCCAGACGTTCCTGTTCAAGCTTTTGTTGTTCTTCTTCACGCTTTTGCTGGATCCAGTCTGGAGAGCTGACCGATTCCTGTTCGGCGCCCTTGATGGTTTTGAAATCCAGAATGGATTCCATCTGACCGGCCATAGCCTTGGCCAACTGTTGCTTGACTTCAGCATTCGGATCAACCGGCGGAGCCTGCGGGCCCGCTTCCGGTGCGGCTTGCTTTTCTTTCTCGATCCGCTCGGCCTGCAGACGGCGCCAGCGTTCCAGCGGGTCTTCTTCGGACACCTTGGCTTGATCCAGCGGAATGACGCCACGCGTGGTACCCACCGGAACGGGCAGGGCACTTTGCCCCGTGCTTTGGGCCTGATCAATCTGGGCCTGGTTGAAATCCTGAATCTGTTCGCGATAGGTGTCGGATACTTCGTTGGCACCGGGTGCCTGGGTCAGATCCGACCCCGGACGCATCACGGATGTGCCGCCCGTTTGCTTTTCACCACCAAACAGAACGATACCGCCCACAATGGTCGCAATCGCCCCCAGAACAACACCGATCTTGACCATCGGGTTGTTGCGGAGCATGTCGCCCATCGACTGTTCGCCACCATCGAAATCTTCGAAACCGGCATCCTGACCCAGCGGGTCGTTGTCGAACTCGTTATTGCTCATTGCTATCGTCCTTTTCACTCAGATGCGCGCGCACCATGCGGCCCTTGTCGGACAAGAGCAAAACCGGCGCATCTTCAATTGTATAGACATTCATGCCATCCGCCGAACTGACCGATCCACTCCACCCGGGGGACAGCATGGTCAGCGGCGTCCGCACATAGACATTGCCCTTGAAACGATAGGCCGTCGTGCGGCCATCGACACCGGACACAACCAGTTTCTCGGCACTGTCCGGGATAATTCCATCCAGAATGCTCGCCTGGGCCGCATTGCCTGCGGCAATGGTAATGCCGCCATCAATGATCGGCGGTTTGGCATACGGGCCATATTCAGGAATGCGCGCATCCATGCGGTAATGCACGGTGTCGCGGCGCGTGTTCATCACGAACGTAATCGGGGTTTTCAATTCCAGCAATTTGACAGACAGGTTGCCATAGGCAAATTCCTGCATCGGCGTAACGCGCAGCACCCAGCCGCCCTCGCCCGGCTTCAGGATTTCAAAATCCCCGGCCCAGCTGACATCTTCGATCGGCCACGGCGCACCCGTCACGTCGACGAAGTTCAGCGTGGTCACGTGACCCACGGCCACCTTGATTTCAGACGGGCGAACACCCGGGTCCAGCGCCACGGTTTGTACGACCACTTCCGGTTCCGGATAGGGTTGCAGCGGCGTCTGCACCGCTTCCAGCGTTTGATCATAACGCTTCAGCAATTCACGAATTTCTTCCGGCCGCATCGGCAGAAGGCCGGTAATAGCGGCCTCAAAGGCATCTTCACGAATTTCGGCTTCGATATCTTCGGGCGACTTTTCGGCCAGATCCATGCCCATGCCCGCACCACCTTCAACCGGGGCCAGGCCGGCATCTTCCGGCAAGGCCAAACCCGGGGCGCGTTCCATCGCATCCATCGCCGGGGGCAGGGCGCTGTCATCCTGAGCCACCAGATCATCCGCCGGTGGTTCGGCATCCATTTGCGCGGCCAGACCCGGCGGCAAAGCGTCCTGGGCCACAGCCGGCAGCACCGACAACGCCGTTCCCGTCAAAAGCACGCACACAGCGCCCAATGCAACGGGGCGCACAGCGCCATGAAGACCTTGAAAATATCGATTGAATTTCGATGTCATGAATATTCTTTTTAGACCCCGGCTCTATTACCCCAGCGACACAACCCATCGCCGGGCAAGGATACAACGTGCCAATACGACTGTCACCACCCTATTACCCCGACTTTAATGACCCTGACCGATCAATCTGACCCATGAACCCGCCCCGTTAACCCGGCCCGTTAACCAGGCTGGGCGATCCACTGTTCAATCCCCACCCCGTTGGCGCTTTCCAGACGGGACACACGGACAATCACCATCGTCACCAGCCACGTATCGGACCGGGTTTTCGACCCCGCCTGATAGGTCAGGATCATCGGCAACTGGACCTGCCACTGGTAACGACCATTGACCAGCCCTTCAGACACCAGAATGGGCGCCCCCTTCGGCGCGGCAGTTATAACCTGTTGATATTCCTCAACACTTTCGATGATACGGGACCGTTGCAAGGCCTGGGTAAAGCTTTCCCAGCCCCGGCGGGTAAAGTTGCGGGATGCTTCCTGCAGACGGCGGCGGTAATCACTGAAACCAAAGGTCATGACTTCCGTCGCGGCCTGCGCCACCCAGGACATCAAAGCCGGGGCCGACAGGTTCGGCGCGTTCAGCGGCACCATCGGCACCAGACGCCCATCCTCAGTCGTCGCGAAATAGCGGTTTTCCGGCTGGTGCGTGTGAACCACAAAGAACATCGCCCCAATCAGTCCGACAATTACGATGCCCTGGATCAGCGCCAGACGCAGCAACGAGCGGTAGCCGTCTTTATAAAACTCATTGCGGACAATCACAGTCCCAAGGCCACTGGGCACGGTATGGCCCTCGGCAATCGCGCCCTTGACGGGCTTGCCGCCCTTTTTCACAGGCGCGGAACCACGTTGTTCGGTCGCGCGGATCCGGCGCGGATTGGGCGCATCGCCACCACCGGCAGAACCACCGGGTGCTTGCATATCGGGTGTTTGGGCCATGATTGCCACCTGAAAAAATATCTAAACTGTCTAAGGGCTGAAAGACCGGAGGGACCCCCGGCACGCACGTCTCCTCAAATGTACCAACAAAACAGCTTGATAACCAAGGGTTAAAATTTCCCTACCGCGCGCAGGAAAGGTGGCCGAAAGATCCCCGAACGAAAGATATTGCAATTTAGGGCCTCGCAGATTTGTACAACAGCCAAAAGAATATGGTAGACTATCCCCAGTTATAAGAAGACACCGGGACGAAATGCGGGGGTGACCGGGCCATGATCCATGTTCTGAAAAACAAACTATTCCTTGTTGCCTTGCTGGTCGCATTGTTCGCCGGCACGTTGAGCGGTGGCACATCGGTCAAACCGGCCTTTGCCCAGTTGGGCGGCGGGACATGCGGACCGGGCACGCCAGGCATGGGGGCCTATGTTTTCGGTGTTGTCGAATATGGCTTTGGCGTCATTGAAACATTCCCGATGGGGATTATTGCGACAGAAGACAACGTCAACTACACCCGCGAATGGATGGTCACCGATTTCTTCAACGGCTGTATCATCGACATCTTCTTCAAGGAACACATCCTGCCCGCCATGATGATGATGACGGAACAGCTGTCCGCCGTTGGCATGCAGCAGGTGGCCGCCATCGGCATGTTCATGGATGCCAAGCACCAGCAGGAAACACAACGCCTGTTCCAGGAATTGTCCGCCCAGGCGCATAAAGATTACCAGCCGAGCGAGGAACTGTGCTCCCTTGGTTCTGTCATGAAATCACTGGGCGCATCGGACCGCAATGCGGACCTGACCGCGTTGATGATGACGGAACGGTCCCTGAAGCGTCAGTTGGGGAACGCCAACTCCAACGCCTCCGAAGGACCGAAAGAAGACCGCGAGGGTCGTCTGGAGCAATTCCGTCGCCGTTATTGCGACCCGAATGACAACGACGGTGGTCTGGCCAGCATTTGTGTTTCTGGCGGCAACAACGCAACCAAGAACAAGGACGTGGATTACGCTCGCACCATGGCGTTCCCGCAAACACTGAACATCAATTTCTCCGACAACACACTGACCGATGATGAAGAAGATGTGATTGCACTGGCCTCGAACCTGTTCTCGCACGATGTCTTCACACGGATCGCGCCGGGCACTTTGGAAGTCGCCGCAAACCAGGACGAATATCTGAACGTTCGGTCCGTCATCGCGAAACGCAGCGTGGCCGAACATTCCTTCAACACCATTCTGGGGATGAAGACCGCCGGGTCCAACGCCGCCGGCACATCGCAGTACATGAGCGCGATGCTGCAGGAACTGGGCATGTCCGCCGCGGATGCGCAATCGCTGATCGGGGCCAACCCCAGCTATTACGCCCAGATGGAATTGCTGACCAAATCCATCTTCCAGCGCCCGGAATTTTTCGTCGGGCTGTATGACAAGCCGACCAACGTCGCCCGTAAGGGTGTGGCGTTGCAGGCTCTGGCCCTGATGCAGGATCGCGACACGTTCAAGAGCAACCTGCGCAGTGAAGCCATCTTGTCCGTCCTGCTGGAAATGGAAGTCATGAGATTGCAGGAAGACGTCCAAAACCGTCTGCCGCGTATGGTTGACAGTGGCCCGAAAAACTAAGGGACCGCAGAATGACAGCACACGGACACACGCCACAGCATAAAGGGCCGCGCCATGCGTTGCGGCGTTTTGTGCTGTCCGCGTGTGTCGCGGCGTTGCTGATCCCGGCGATGCCGTCATCTGCCCACGCAACGGCAGACATTCAGCTGATCCGCGATAACTGGGTCCGCGCCTTCATGATGATGACGGAACAACTGTCCGCCGTCATGATGCAACAGGTGGCCGCGATTGGCATGTTCATGGATGCCAAGCATCAGCAGGAAACGCAGCGCCTGTTCCAGGAAATGACCGCACAGGCGCACAAGGATTATCAACCCAGCGAAACCTTATGCATGATCGGCAGCGCCACACGGTCGCTGGGCGCAACGCAATCCAAAATCCGCGCCAACGCCGCCGCACTGGGCGCAGGGATGCGCCGCCGCGAATTGCTGAACAACAACATGGCGTCATCATGGGGTGCCTTTGCCGACCGGGCCGCCCGTTTGGCTCAGGTGCGCGCGGTCTATTGCGAAAAGGCCGACAACAACAACACCTTTCAGGACTTTTGCGCCTCCAACGGTACGGGCCGCACGAACAAGGACGTGAATTACGGTCGCACCGTGGACAAGGCCTGGACCCTGAACGTCGATTTCACCGATGACCAGCTGACCGACGATGAAACCGATGTCATCGCGCTGGCCCGGAACCTGTATTCCCATGACGTGTTCACCTACACGCCGGAAACATTGTTGCTGAACAGTGATTCCATCACCTTGTTCCAGGATACGCGTGCCGTCACCGCCGTGCGCAGTGTGGCCGCCCATTCCTATGCCACCATCACGGCAATGAAGGCCCCGGGCACGGGATTGTCGGCCAATAATATTCGCGACATGGCCCAGATGCTGGGGATGAGCGGGGATGACGTGAACAATGTCGTCGGCGCCAACCCCAGCTATTACGCCCAGATGGAAATTATGACCCAGAAATTGTACCAGAGCCCGGCGTTCTATGTCGGCCTGTACGATAAACCGGCCAACGTGGCCCGGATCGGGGTTGCGTTGCGGGCGATGCAAATCATGGCCGACCGCGACAAGTATGAGGCCAGCCTGCGTCGCGAGATGCTGGTATCCCTGTTGTTGGAGCTGAAACTGCGCCGCTATCAGGAAGAGGTCGAAAACCGCCTGACGGGCAAACTGCCCCGCACCGGACCGCGCGCGACCGCGACCCCGTAAAGCCGGATATTTTCATATAACGCCCTCAAAATCCTTTCTTTTTGCCGCCGCGCCCCCCGCGGCACGGTGGCACCGCATTTGCAAAGACTGTCCTGAGATATCGTCTCTGCCGGGCAAAACCTGCCCAGCGGGGGCCCGCTTTCAATCTTGTCGCAATGGAGCGAAAGAATGAGCATTTCAGGTCTGGATTCGGCCCTGTCCGGTTTGAAGATCGCCCAGCAACAGCTGAGCGTCATATCGAACAACGTCGCCAACGTATCAACGCCGGGATATTCCCGAAAAATCCTTCCGCAACAAACCGTTGCGATTGAGGGCCAGACCGTCGGCGTCAAGGCCAACGCCGTGGTCCGCAATGTCGATATGTACCTGGCCCGGGATTACTGGACCCAGGTCAGCGCGGTGACCTTCCAGGACACCACCGCCACTTACATGAACCAGATTCAGCAGTTCCACGGGGCGCCGGATGCGGAAACATCCATCTCGGCAAAAATTACCGCCCTGCAGGATGCGTTCCTGTCCCTGGCCAACCAACCCGACAGCGAAGTCGGCATGCAGGCTGCCGTCAGCGCCGCCCAAAGCACCGCGCGCAAATTCAACGATTACTCCAATTTGATGACCCAGATGCGGAATGACACGCAGCGCGAACTGAGCGAGGCGGTCAGTCAGGTCAACACGTTGCTGAACCAGGTGGCCAGCCTGAACAAGGAAATCAAAAGCAACATGGCCCAGGGGCGCACCGTTGCCCAGCAACAAGATCAACGCGACGCCGCGATTGAGGAATTGTCGGGCCTGATCGAAATCAGCTTCTTCACCCGCGGGGACGGCGTTCTGGTCGTCCAGACCAACGAGGGTTTGCAATTGGCCGATGACACGGTCAACCCGATGTATTTCAACCCGACACAGCAAACGACCCTGACTTATTACCCGGCCAGCGCCGCAGGCCTGTATGTCGGCGGCAATCCGAACGAAGTCCGTGTGTCGTTTGATATTACGCAGCGCGATCCGGGTGGCAAAATCGGCGCGTTGCTGGCCATGCGGGATGAAACATTACCGGCATATCAGGCCCAGCTAGACGAGCTGGCGCACAAAACGGCGCTGCGCCTGTCGGAGCAGGGACTGAACCTGTTCACCGATCAATTTGGCAACATCCCGGCCAACACCGATCCGGTCCCCAACCCGCCCGGTCCGCTGACCCCTGTGCCGTATGTCGGATTTTCCGCGATTATGCAGGTGAACCCGGCCATTTTGAACGACAACAGCCTGATCCGCTCCGGCACCGTGGTGGGCAGCGCCGTGCAGGAAGGTTCGAACGAAGTCCTGCGCCGGGTCGCGGAATTTGCCTTTGGCAACATCGCGTATCAGGAAGCGCAGGGGAACGTCGATATTCGCGTCGCCGGCATTCCCGATACATTGCAAAACATCTTTGGCCTGAACCCGCAGGCCCAGATGCGCGGTGATGTGAATATTCACAATCTGTCGCTGGGTGTGCCGCTCAACGCCGCGCCGGATCATCCGTTCCTGCCCATCAGCGGACCGCCTTTGCTGGATGATTTCACCATTCGTATTGACGAAGGCGGAGCCAACGACACGGGCGATATCACCATCGACCTGACCGCCGTGGACACCGCCTATCCCACGCCGCCCTCCACCAGCGGGGCGCAGGCGTTGGTTGATTATCTGAACAACGACGTGTTTCCGACCTTGGCTCCGCCATTGGACACCACCGTCACCGCATCCTTGAACCAGTTCGGGCAATTGATGATCAACGCCCAGCATGACATCGGGATCGGTGTGGGGAATATGGGTGAAGACGGGCTGGAATATCTGGGCTTGAAGGCTGGAACGACACAAGCCGTCGATCCGTATTTCACCGTACAGGTGGGGCAGGATGATCCAGTCCGTGTCAGCATTTCACCGGGTGACACCGAAACCGATTTGCTGACCAAACTGAACAACATCCCCGGTATTCAGGCCAGCATTGACCCGGCCACCGGTTTCCTGTCATTCCGACCCGGCCCGGGGTTCGGCGGTGATATTCGTATCGTTGACGGAACGATCCTCAGCGCAGGGGGCAACACGCCGAGTCTGGAATTGCTGGGCAGCGCCAGCCCGGTGGTCAGCGTCGCCCACGCCCCGTTCCGCGAAACCCAGTTGGGTGCCGGGTTACAGGTCAGTTCCGGTTTGCCGGGAACGCTGACGCTGGAGGAATATTCCCAGCGCATGATCAGCAACCAGGTGGCCGAGGTGAACGCCACTACCGCCAAACAGGCAGATGAAGCCAGCCTGCGCGATCTGTTAAACACGCAGTTGCTGAACGAATCCGGTGTCAATCTGGATGAAGAATTGTCGCACTTGATTGTGGTGCAATCGGCCTTTGCCGCCAGCGCCAAAACCATTACCGCCATTGATGAAATGTTCCAGCAATTGCTGAACGCTTTCTAAACTGAGAGGATAGACCCATGACCGCGATATCGACCTATGCACGATCCATGGCGCAGTCGCAGCAGATCAAACTGATGCAGATGCAGTTTTCCGATCTGCAAACGCAGCTGAACACGGGGAAAAAAACCCAGCTTCTGTCCGGTTTGGGCAGTGATGCCATCGTATCCAAACGGGCGCGCGCCGATTTCAACGAACTGCAAACCTATATCGACAACATCGACAAATCCCAAACCCGCATCAAAATGATGCTGAAGGCGGTTGAGGGCATCAAGGCCCAGGCCACCGCCGTCGCCGATGGCGTGATCAACCAGGTTCAGGAAGGCGAGATCAGTGAGCTGGGCGCCCTGCGCGATCTGGCCGAAAAATCATATGATTTCATCCTTGATCTGATGAACACCCGGGATGGCAACACCTATCTGTTCGCCGGATCGGATTCCGGATCACAGCCGATCACCGATGCCGGGACGCTGGATACCTATTTCGCCACGCTGAACGCGGAATGGGCGGCGGGCACATTGACCGTCAACCCACCCAACACGAACATTGCCGAGGAATATATCAGCCGTTACACCAACATTCCCGAAACCACGATGGGCATCAACGGATCGCTGGTTGATGCCAAGAAAGTGATGGTGCGCGCGGATACCACGGTTGAAGTGGATTACACCGTCATGGCGAACCAGCAGGGGTTCAAGGACATCCTGACCGCCGTATCCGCGCTGCGCAATCTGGGCGATCTGGAAGACGCGCCGGGGGCGACATACGAAGAGCAGCAGGAAAATTTCTATGCCGTGTTCAACAACATCGCCACCCAGCTGACCAACGCGCTGGACAAGATGGATGAATATGGCACGAAACTGAGCCTGGCCGAGGTTCGGATCAGCGAAGCAAAAGCCGATCACAAAATCGATCAAAACACACTGACAGCAACCATCGAGCGGATCGAAAACGCCCCGATTGAGGAAGTGTCTGTGAAAATCACCGCGCTGGCCACCCAGCTGAACGCCACCTATCAGGTCACGGCCATGGCCAGCCAGCTGAGTTTGGTCAACTTCATCTAAGCCAATAAAAAAGGGCCCAAACGGGCCCTTTTGATTTTATCCTGCTGCTTACAAAGGCTGGACATCCACCACCAAAACCGACGGCCCCTGGGGCAGGTTCGGGTGCAATCGTCCCAGCGGACGAGCATCCTGGTCATTAAAGGCGCTGAGCACACTCAAGACCGCATCGGTATAATTGCTTTTCATCGTGATTGATGCCGGCAATTTAAAATCCTGCGCGGAGTTCCAGACCAGTTCAACACCGGCGTCATACGACCATTGCAACAAAACATCCCGCAGGGACGCACCACGATCTGCATTCCATGTCTGGATCGCATCGGGATTAAAGCTGGTTTGTACAGCGTGATCCATCGCCACGGGTGCCACAGGAGCAGGAGCGGTCAGGGACGCATCGGACATCGTCATATCGTCAACCATCGCAACGTCACCGGGCGCGCGCGGCGTGGCCACCGGATCAATAAACCCGACATCTTCAACGCCCATCAGCGGGGTTGGGGCCTCAACCGCGACGGGGTCTTCCGACACAGGCGTGACCGCTTCCATCGGGGCAGGGGCTGCATCGCGGATCACCGGTTCGGCCTGTGTTTCGCCACGACGAATATAAACTTCACGGATGGGTTCGTGCGCCGGTTCATGGGCAGGCATCGCCGCCGGGGGCGTTACAGGGACCGGGGTGGCCACAGGAGCAGACACGGGGGCGGAAACCGGAGCCGCTGTCGCAGGACCAACCCAGACGCGCTTGGCATCATCCATTACCCGCACGGACAAACCATAGGCCGCAACGGCGTTTTCAAGAACAGTCGGCCAGGCTGCGCCCCCATCCCAATCCACGCGTTGTCCCTGATCCACGGCGGGATCAAATACATATCCGTAGCCAGCCGGAACGATCTGGCGCATCGCCAGAACCAGCGGCAGATCACGACCAAAGCCCTCGGCCATGGCGTGGTGCGATGCGGGTACAGCAGAGGATGGCGTAGCAGGCGCTGAAGCGTGAGGCGACGGCAGTGACGGCGCGGCCCCCTTGGATACAACCAGAGCCGGTTTCTGCCGGACGGGCTGGTGGTGTGTCGCATGGTCCGCTTGCGGAGCCCGCGGCGCCGGAGGGGCGTCCGCATGAACATGCGGGGCCTGTGTTGCGGGGGACAAGCGCATCATCGGCTTGGGCGCGGGGGCCGGCTCTTCGTCCATGACCGGCATCGGGCGCGGTGGTGGTGGCAGATCATCCATCACGGTGCCGGATGCGCCCATGTCCGTTGTTGTGCCATCCGTCATGGTGACGTCGATGATTTCAACTTCGCTCACGGGCACAGCGCTGACCGGCGGCATCACGCCATCCGTATCCTGCCCGGCATCGGTGGCCACGGCGGTGGCCGGTGGTGGCGTAAATTCAAAACCAGCCAGAGCCGGTGCGGCGAAAGACGTGGTCAGAACACACGCCGTCCCCAGCAGCAAAACACGGGACGAAAAAAGAGTGCGAGAGATCATGGTTTAAAAACCTTGTCGATTGTTGCCAGTCAAATATTGCAAGTCGGTCACAAAATGGCGCATCCACACAGGGAAGGCGCACAATGCAATAAAGCCCCCCGAAATTAGTCGCCGGGTGGCAAAATGACAAGGTAGAAATGGGGTTTAGGGCGCGATAGTCCCGTAAAATCGGGGCTTATTCAGCCCGGGCAACAATCAGCCGAAATCACGCATCCGCCGGCGGCGCAACGAAACCCAGGCCGGGCGGTTTTGCCCGACGATCCAGACCCGCAAGGCCCGCATGGCGGAGGAAAAGGTCAACCCCCGCCGCTCCAGCATCGAGAAAATCACAGTGATGATGATGGTGAGAACCAGGGTAATCGGCCGGGCATAAACCAGAAGGGCAAAGAACGGCAGCGCCGCCCGCGCATCGAGCGAGAAAAACCGCACCGGGCGCATGGTATTGCGCCAGTGCCAGTTTCGCTTCTCAATGAGGGCATCTTCGGTGCTTTGGGCCATTTCATCTGCCTAAGGGGCTGTAAACAATCATAGAATACCGTATCAGCAGAGTTTAAACAAACCGCTAACAGGCCGGACAGGACCCTTGGTTAACCACCAGCGCCCGTCGAGGAGGACAACAGCAGGTACCAGCGACGTTCGATCAAACCGGCCTCAAACGCCTTGCCTGCCGAGATCGCCATGCTCTGCCCATAGGTTGGCAGCATCCGTTGCAGGTTGGCCGGCCATTCGGTGAAATCCATATCCAGCAATTTTTCGCGCACTTCGTCCGGGAATTTCATCCATTCCCGCACACCCAGACGGCCACCGCCGACTTTGGGCACCAGCGCCTGGGTCACAATCATCCGCAATGTTTCCATCAGGGCATAGGCCCGTTCAGAGCGTTCATTGGCATCAAATGTGGCCACCATACGCTGGATGGTTGAGGCCACGCCCGTTGTGTGGGTCGTGGTGTACACGGCGTGACCGGTTTGCGCCGCTTCGATCGCGGCGGAAATGGTTTCACGGTCGCGGGCCTCACCCACCAGAATGATGTTCGGTTTACGGCGCAGGGCGTTGCGAACGCCGCGCGCGAAATCGGGCAGGTGACGCGGAATTTCCGTTTGGGCAACCAGCGAACGCGGGCTTTTGATCGCGTCATAAACATATTCGATCGGCGCTTCGTAGGTCAGCATTTTGCCGCACCCGTGCGCGCGTTCCAGCATCATGCGGTTGCCAGCGGCCAGCAATGTGGTTTTCCCCGAACCCGTCGGGCCGGTGATAATCACAACACCCTGACGCGGCGCCCAGTTCTTCACGATGTCTTCTTCGATATTCAAATCGAGCATCGTCGGCGGTTCGTTGGGCAGAACCCGCATGGTAATCTGCGCCGCGTCGCGCCCCTTGGACAGAACGGGCGTAATGTTCACACGGAAGCGGATCCGCGTATAACGATCCGGTTTCAGTTCATAGGACAGGTCAAGGTCCGTCCCCGACGCCAGACGGGCTTGTGCTTCCGGCCCGTAAATTTTTTGCAGCATGACGGCCATATCACCCGCATCCAGCGCGCGATAAGTCGCCGGATACAGAACGCCGTCAATTTCGTGGTAAATCTGCTTGTCGGACTGGAACGTAATATCGGATGCGTTGCGCTTCACCGACCAGAGCAGGAACGGATCGACATGTTCGTCCGTGAACCGGTTGGGTTCATCGGGCCATGTCTGGGCAACGTTATCCGCGCCCTTTACAAGACTTATCGGCTTGCGGGCAGCCATGTATCCGATCCCGGCTTGAGTTCAGGCTTGCCGGTGATTTGCACCGCGCGGTCGCCAACACGCATGACATCGCCACCGCCCGTCACGCCGCGATCAACATGCAGCGCATAGGGTTGCGAGACCATATCCTGAGCCAGCAGCATCCGGTACCGCACCATGCCCTGATAATCAGCAGACAGGGCTTGCAGGTCAGCCTGGAAAATTTCATCCGCCTGTTCAACGCCGCGTTCCCAGCCAATCTGGACCCAGTTGGCCCAGCGCTCTTTTTCCTCCGGTGTTTCGGGCAGCAAAACATCCGGCGGCGGGGCAACCTTGCCCCAGTCACGCTCCAGATAATTGCGCCAGACGCGCGCGGTCGCGACGATCTTTGCGTTCGCGCTGATGGAATAAACCCGGTCCGACACAGCGGCAGATTGGCCGCCAGCCTCAATCAACAGCGCATTTTCCTGTTCGGAAACAATCGGCGGTTCGATCAGCAGGCCCGACGGGGCCGCGATCAGCAATTGACGAAAATCAAACACCTTGTCCATGTAATCGGACGTGTTTTCCAGTTCGTTGCGAATTTCCCATGTGCGCCAGGCCAGACCGCCACGCGCGCCATAGGACAACGCCGCTTCCTTCATCGCATCAAAGCGAATATCCAGCGGCAAGCCCTCGGTCACACCGATACTGATCGCCGTATCGGTCCGCACCGGGTTTTGCAATTCAGCAATGGGCGGCGGCGGCGTGCGTTCGGCACGGGCCACGGGACCAGCAAACAACACCGCCCCGCAGGTCAGCGCCGTTAAAGTCAGGACACGGAAAAAAGATGGTGTGCGGATCACGTGTTAGCCCCCGACACCCGTCACAGGCGCGTAGTGGATTTCCACCATGCGGCGAACCCCATCCACACGAACATCGGCGCGTTGGCCCAGTTGCAGGCCCAGCGAGCGCAGAACATCAATCACCGGACGGTTTTCAACATTGATCGAAACAACAACAGGCACAGGCGGTTGTTCGCCCACAGACATAAAGGCATAACCGGCACGGTCGGCCAGCGTTTTGGCAATCGGTTCAACCGGGCCAACCCAGTTCACGGTGATGGCGCGTTTCAATTCCACCGGCGCATCGGCAATCGGCTCAACGGCCACACCGGGGCTGCGCGCCTGTTCAACGGCGGCCAGCGTTTCCAGCGCACCCGATGCACGATCGGCGGCTTCAGCCAGCATCAGGTTCACCTTCTCCGGTGACGCAACCAGTTGCGGATTGTTATTTTTTTGCACGGCCTGACCCGGCGCGCAGGCGGACAACGCCAGCGCAGCCACGCACAGAGTCAGCGAAACAACTTGTTTGCGAAAACGCATCATGACCACAAAACACCCTCAAAAATGCGAAACCCGAGAATGCCAAAAACCCGGGAAATGGGACGACCGGGACAGCAGGCCATGGTATGACCGAACACCCCCAAATCAGAACACTTCCACAAGTTACCTTGTCCCGCGCGGCGGAACAAGTCAGCTTTTTCGAAAAACCGGACAGTTCACCCGGCACAACGTGACACAGAGCCGTTTATTTGCGCAGCAGACCGTGGCGTTCCATCGAAGACACCACTTTTTTCTTATATTTCCCGCCAATTCCGGGGGTGCGGGAGTGATAATGGGCAATCGCCTTGGATAAATTGCCCGTATCGTTCAAATGGCGGCGCAAAATCCAGGCCGAAACGCCAACATTGGTGCATGGATCGTCGCGGACCCATTTGCGCGCGGTCGAGGGGCTGACCCCCCAGACGCCGGACAGTTCATCCAGCCAGAGCGTATTGATCTGCATCGGGCCCAGATCATAGGTGCCATTGTCGTTCGGGCCAACTTCCTGCCCGACCCGGCCACCCTCGACCTGATAAATCCCCAGCAAAACCGCCGGGGGAATAGAATAGGTTTGCGCCGCAATCAGGATGCACCCCGCCAGAATACCGGACATTGCGCTCATGACCGCACGCTCCCTTATTCCCCGGTGTCTTCGCCGCTGGCGGCTTTTTTGCCAGCGAAGAAGCCCATCGGGCTGCCTGTCGGGTTTGCGGGAGGCTCTGCCGGAGCTTTCACAGGGGCCGCTGCGGGGGCCGTTACGGGAGGAGTCATCACAGACGCTGACGGACGGGGGACAGACGCGCCACCAGAGGCCGCACCCGCACCCGGAACAACCGCTTCTGCCGTCAGGGTCAGCATCTCAGCCCCGCGATCAAACGCGGCCCAGACGGCATCCATCGGCACCTGGCCGCCGCTTTGCTGGATCATGGCGTTCCGGGACGCATCATCCATCATCATCAAACGGCTTGTTTCCATGGCATGACATTGCGCGTACAGCAGGCACAGGGCCCGTACGATCGACAATTCGGCCTTTTTCTTCTGGGCCAGCGTGGCGTTCGGCCCCAGCATCCGGCCACACATGGCCGTGGCCCGGTCCAGCACCGTCGCGGACACATCCTGCACCAGTTTCTTTTCCGGGCGGCCAAAGGAGTACACGCCAATCGCCTGGACCACAGGCACCAAGGCGAACAGCGCCTGAATATGGATTTGCGGCTCATCCGGCCCGCCGGTGTACGGTCCGGCTTCCAGCGCGTTCAGACGCGCGGTGGCATCCGCCGCCGGGGTGAAATTATCGGCAAAGGCCAACACCGCGCCAAGGGTGGAGGCCAGCCGGCCAATATCACCCTCCGCCGGAACATGGCCCGTCATTTCATAGGCCCCAGCCACCAACGGCGCGGACAGACCCGCCAGCGCCAGACGCAGACCATCGGCCTGCCCCTGATCGTCGCGAATGTCCATGGATTCAGACAGGGACACGGACATTTGCACCGTCCGGCTGATCAATTCGGCCAGACGCGTGGCATCCGCCCGCATATCCGGGGCCACGCCCATGCGTGCGGACACGGACCCAACCGCCGTCATCAACGGTACGCCCAGACGTTCCAGAACCTGTATTTGAAATTCAGCGCGCTGACTCATAATTCCATTATGTCAATAATGACGGTGCATGACCGCCTTGAACCCAATCGTAACCCCGTCTTTGTTATAGGGGGGAGCAGACAAAAACGGCAACCCTTTTTCGCCCTCCACCAAAGAGAACCCCCATAGCAACCGTCACCCCGCCCTTATTTCGCTCCTGCCCCAACTCGCTTTTATTCCCCCTCCCAGAGGGAGGGGGTTAGGGGGAGGGGATACAGTGTTACAAAATTACGACCACCCGATCCCGCCACCCCAGCCCTCCCCCTCTGGGGGAGGGTGTATGAAGAACAAAAAAACCCCCGGATCGCACAAAAGTGCGTCCGGGGTGATGATTTAAAAAAAGACGGTGGGATCAGAACAAATCGGCGGTAATTTCAGCCAGATCGCGCGGACGGCCCCGCACCATCTTAATCTCGCCCGTCTTGCTGCGGTAAAGCAGGATCGGTGTCGCATCCAGTTTCCAGTTCTGCATAATCAGCAAATTGCGTTCGACCCCCTGCTTGTTGATCGCCGGATCAACCGGCAGGGCTTTGGTGTCGCCATCCAGATGTTTATACCAGCGGTCTTCCGCATCCGGTGCGGCCAGCAGATACGCCGCCTGCGCCTTTGTTTCATCACGCAAGCCCACCGGAATCATTTTCATCTGGATTTGCCCGGTGGCCAGCAGGTCCTTGCGCAGATCATTCATCAACGCATGGCAATGCGGGCATTGCGGGTCCATGAAGGCATAAATCACCGGCGCATCCGCATTTTTGCCCAGCGTGATCATGTTTGAGGCTTCGACCTCTTTCATCAGGCGCTGGGACGGGCTCAGATTTTGCTGGGCGCGCAGTTCTTCCTGAATGGCCTGCAACGGGTCGACGGCGGGCGTCGCCGGTGTCGCCAGCGCATCCAGTGCGGTATCGCCGCTTTGCAATTTCGCGACTTGGTCAATGGTGACCGGGTGGCCGGATTTGTCGAACAGCAACCCCATGATGATCGCCTCGCCATCCGGTGTGACGTAGAAATATTGTTCCTGTCCCTGCAGGATCGTGGCCCAGCCATCCAGCCCCTTTTCCCGACCCAGATAGCGGATTTGCGCACCGCGCGTGCCGAGTTCTTTCAAAACCTCGGGCATCGGGGGCGTTTTTTCCGCCGTTTGTGCGGATACGGGCGACAGGCCCATCACACACACCAGCGCAGGAACCAGCAAAAGACGGAAGAAATTTTTCATGGCGCACAAAACCCTGTAAAATGGGACAGAGCCAAAGAGTACAGATCATTTATGGCGGCGTAAAGGCACGGGATGCCCCCTTGCCGGATCTGGCCTTGCCCCCGGGGGACGACCTGATACACTTGTCACCGCTTATTCAATTTTACAAAACGGAGAATGCGTGATGGATACCGGCCTTATCATTCTGATTGTTCTGGGTGTGATCGTTCTGGGTCTGATCATGATTTACAACCGTCTGGTCGCCCTGCGCCAGACGCGGAACAATGCGTTTTCCGACATCGACGTGCAATTGAAACAGCGTTTCGATCTGATCCCCAATCTGGTGGAAACGGTGAAGGGTTACGCCACGCATGAACAAAGCGTGTTCGAAAATGTGACGCAGGCCCGCGCGCAAGTGGGCCGCACATCCGGCGCCGGAACGGACCGTATTCAGGCCGAAGGCATGTTGGGCAGCGCACTGATGGGCCTGTTCGCCGTGGCGGAAAACTATCCGCAACTGAAAGCGGACCAGAATTTCCAGCGCCTGCAGGCGGAATTGAGCGACATTGAAAACAAGATCGCTGCCGCGCGTCGTTTCTTCAACAGCGCGACCAACGAATACAACACCGCGATTCAGCAATTCCCGGCCAATTTGATGGCGGGCATGTTCGGGTTCCACAACGAAGGCTTCTTCGAACTGGACCCGGCGCAGACAGAAGCCATCCGCAACGCGCCGCCCGAAGTGAAATTCGGCGGATAAGGCACGCACCCCATGGCTTTGGCCGCAGCGGGTTTAAAGACCCATATCTGGAACAACAATCTGCGCTCAATCATCCTGCTGGTCGGGTATCCATTCCTGATGGGCGCGATTGTCTGGGCTATGGCCGCTGCCATTGGATTTTTCATGGGGCAAAGTGCCGGGCCGAATGCCCCGCACGGTACAATAGCCACCAACTTCGCCAATGGGTTTATCGCACAATATTGGCCATTGATCGGCACCGCCGTGGCGATCTGGTTTATCATTGCGTGGTTTTTCAACACACGCATGGTGGCGATGTTATCGCACGCAAAACCGGTCACACGAGCCGAGGAGCCCGCGCTTTACAACCTGCTGGAAAATCTGTGCATCGCGCGCGGCTTGCCGATGCCGCACCTCAACATCATTGAAACCGATGCCCTGAATGCCTTCGCCAGCGGCGTGCAGCGCAGCGATTACACCGTAACCGTCACACGCGGATTGCTGAACACATTGCAGCCGGATGAGGTTGAGGGTGTTCTGGCGCACGAGCTGACGCACATTATCAACCATGATGTGCGCTTATTGATGGTGTGCATCATCTTCACCGGCATGATCGGGTTTGTCATGCAATTGGTATGGTCGTCGGTGCGGTACGGGCTGTATATGCCGCGCAGTGGGAATAATCGGAACAATGGTGGCACCATCATCATTGCGCTGGCCATTCTGCTGATCCTGGCGATTGGCTATGGGGCCAGCCTGTTGACCCGCTTTGCGTTGTCGCGCCGCCGGGAATATATGGCCGATGCGGGCGCCGTTGAACTGACCCGTAACCCGGATGCGATGATGCGGGCCCTGCAACGCATTTCCGGGCGCGACCATATTCCCGCCGTGCCGGATGATGTGGCGCTGATGTGTATTGAGAACGGTCACGCCTTTATGGGCCTGTTTGCCACACACCCGTCGATTGATGACCGCATCCGCGCCCTGTCCACCATGACCGGAACACCGATCCCGGGTGCATCTGGGACCGAAAAATCGGATAACCCATTGAATCCATGGGCGCGATAAGCGTCCGATTTCGGTTGAACCCTCTTCACGAATGCTTACAATACGCTATATGACTATCTGAGGCGGTCATGATGGCCGCCTTCGCTATCGAATGGAGAGAAGAAAGATATGCAACCCGATCGTTTTACGACGCAAACCACCACTGGCGCAGTTGCCTATGATGCTGGCCTGCGCGCCCACTTCCAGAAGGTGTACAACACCATGGGTCTGGGCCTGGCCGTCACGGGCGTCACCGCGTACGTTGTGTCCAGCATCGAGCCCGTTGCGAAAATTCTGTACACCACGCCGCTGGCCTATGTGCTGATGTTCCTGCCGCTGGTGTTCATGTTCTTTGGCTTTAACCAGCGCGCCTTGATGACCAAAAGCGCAGCCCAACTGACCAGCCTGTTCTACCTGTTCTCGGCGGCGTTTGGTTTGTCGCTGGGCGTAATCTTCCTGGCCTATACGGGCGTCAGCATCGCCAAGGTGTTTTTCATCACCGCGGGTATGTTCGCCGGTACATCCATTTTTGGTTACACAACCAAGAAAGATCTGAGCGGCCTGCAAGGTCTGCTGGTCATGGGTGTGATTGGCTTGCTGATCGCGATTGTGGTGAACCTGTTCCTGCAAAGCGCAATGATGGACTTCGTCATTTCGTGCGTTGGTGTTTTGATTTACACCGGCCTGATCGCGTTTGACACGCAGAACATCAAGGAAATGTACAGCGAAGCCCACGGGGCCGAAGCCAATGGCAAATCCGCCGTTATGGGGGCGCTCAGCCTGTATGTGAACTTCATCATGCTGTTCCAGTTCCTGCTGAGCCTGCTCGGCCAACGGGAATAGGTCACGCGAAAAGAGACGAATTCTTCAACGCAGAAGGATAGTCCCTTAAATAAATTTTTCGCACGCGTGCAGTGCAAAACGACTAAACGCCCGGTTGTCCGGGCGTTTTTTTATACTCGAATATTCTAATGCAATCACACCCCCGTAATCATCTTATGAATCCTTAAGCTTGGGCCTATATTCTGAATCCATGCATGGAGCAAAGGGGGGCAACATGGAACCGCACAAGACGCGTATACTTCTTGTCGACGATACGGCATCACTCGCCCGCACCTATGAAACATTTCTGAAAGCGCAGGGCTACGATGTACGGTGCGCCTATACCGGGCGCGACGCGATCGAGGATTTAAAGCGCTATGGGGCCGACCTGATGTTGCTGGATCTGGACCTGCCGGATTGTTCGGGTCTGGATGTGATGCAACAAACCAACGACATGCCCGAACACCCGCCGGTCATCATTATCACCGGAACCGATTTCGCCCCCGTGCGCGACGAAGCGATGCGCCGCGGCGCGCGATCCATCCTGACCAAACCGATCAGCATGGATCGCCTGTCCCACGCGGTCGCCGAAGAACTGGATAACGACTTCTCGAAAAAGGACGCTCTAGCCCCAAAGGATGAAAGCCAGATGAAATCCCAAAACCCGACATCAGATCGCGGAACAAACGAAACCGAAACCATGCCCGGAAACATCGCAGGATTTCAGCCTGACGGTTCACAACCCCAGAATGATTACGACATCAATCAGCCCCGCCGCGCCGATGGATACGACACGCAGCGCATTCTTCAGGGTACCGATTTCGGCGGCTTCATCGGCACATCGCCCGTGATGATGCGCCTGTACGACAATATTCAAAACGCCGCGCGGTCCAGCGCCACAGTGTTTATCACCGGAGAATCCGGCACCGGGAAAGAAGTCTGTGCCGAGGCCATTCACCGCCACTCCCCCCGGTCCAAGGGCCCGTTCGTGCCCCTGAACTGCGCCGCCATTCCGCGTGATTTGCTGGAAAGCGAATTGTTCGGTCACGTGCGCGGAGCCTTCACCGGCGCCATCAATGACCGCGAGGGCGCGGCGAAACTGGCCGATGGCGGGACATTGTTCCTCGACGAAATCGGCGACATGGACCCGAATATGCAGACGAAATTGCTGCGCTTCCTGCAGGATGGCACGTTCCAGCGTGTGGGTGGCAGCCGTCTGGAAAGCGTGGATGTGCGCATTATTTGCGCCACCAACCGCGACCCGTTGGATGATGTCCGCTCGGGCCGTTTCCGTGCCGACCTGTTTTATCGCCTGCACGTCCTGCCCATTTCGATGCCGCCGTTGCGGGCGCGGGGGGATGATGTCATCGACATCGCGCAAACCCTGTTGCTGCGCTACGCGGCGGAGGAGAAAAAGGCCTTCCACGGTTTCGATGCCGCCGCCGCCGATATCCTGCGGCACTATGAATGGCCGGGGAATATCCGCCAGTTGCAAAACATCATCCGCAATGTCGTGGTCATGCATGACGGCCCGATGGTCCAGGCCCAGATGCTGTCCGACCGTATCCTGCACAGCGCCGAGGCCCATGATATGGCCCTGAGCGGGCGCGGGCCGGTCCTGTCTTCACACGGGCTGACCCCACCCATGACGTTGGGGGATTTGAACAGCGGCCGTCACGACCCGCATCAGCACCATCATGCCGACACCATGGGCGGCACACCGGTTATCCAGCCTCTGGCCATCACGGAACGTGTGGCGATTGAGCAGGCCATCAACGTTTGCGGCGGCAACATTCCCCGGGCCGCCGCGTTGCTGGACATCTCGCCCTCGACCATCTACCGCAAAAAAGCGGTGTGGGACCAGGCGGATAAGCAGGGGCATAAATAGGCGAGCAACCCCGCCAGACCAAACCAGAGGCCCCGCTTGAACCCCGGACAACACCCTCTGGCGAACCCCTCAAAAAGCCAGCCGCAAAGACTGGCCCCCTGCGAAAAGACCCTGTTTCCGCCCACCCCCGGGCCAAACAGGGTCTTTTTCATGGTTTTCCGGATTTTGCGCTTGAAACGGCCGCAGAAGGCGGCTATTTTCCGCTCGTCTTTCAAAAGAAGGGCCCATAGCTCAGCTGGGAGAGCGCCTGCATGGCATGCAGGAGGTCGTCGGTTCGATCCCGATTGGGTCCACCATTTTTCTTATCACCACAATTCGTCACCGACCGCCACAAACCGTGAAACCCGCGCGTTTCTTCGGATATTCGTCCACTCCAGTTCCCTTTTGTTCTCCCTTGTTCGTTTACACCCGCATAATTTGGGGGTAGCGTTGGGGGTACAGTCGCGGATCTGGGGGTACGATGACGCTGACAAATACCACCTGCAAGAACGCCAAACCGAAGGAAAAGCCATACAAGCTGGCTGACGGTGGTGGATTGTATCTGCTGGTCAATCCCAATGGTGCAAAGCACTGGCGCCTCAAATACCGGTTTTTAGGCAAAGAAAAGCTGCTGGCCATCGGGCCATATCCCCTCACATCCTTGGCAGACGCCAGACAAGCCCGGGACGACGCAAAGAAGCTCATACAGTCCGGCGCCGACCCGGTAAGCCATAAACGCGAAGGAAAGCGCAATGCCCTACGCAACGCGCAAAATACATTCGAGGCCGTCGCTCTGGAGTGGGTTGAGAACCAGAAAGAACGATGGAGCCCCAAATACGCCGAGAAAGTCTTACGCGGCCTGACCGTGAACATCTTCCCGGAAATAGGACAGCGGCCCATTGCGCAAATTACGCCACCGGAACTTCTGGATGCTCTTCGCAAAATTGAGAAACGAGGTGCACTGGATATTGCCGGCCGCACCAAGCAGATTTGCGGCCAGGTCTTCCGTTACGGTATCCAGACAGGCAAATGCACGCGGGACGCCTCAGCAGACCTCCGTGGCGCGCTAAAAGGCAGGAAAGCTGAACACTTCGCCTCCATCGACCCGAAAGAACTCCCCGCATTCCTAAAAGCGCTGGGGCAAAACGATGCCCGTCTTTATGCCCGGACGCGCCGAGCCATCCATTTATCCATGCTGTGCTTCACCCGGCCGGGCGAGATACGGCAAGCCCAATGGTCAGAAATGGACTTTGAAGCTCGCCAGTGGGTCATCCCAGCAGAGCGCATGAAAATGCGCCGGGATCACATTGTTCCCCTTTCCATGCAGGCCATAGCCATTCTGGAAGCCCAGCGCGAAGAAACCGGAAAGCTCAATACGCCCTACGTCTTTCCCTCCCAGATCCAGCCCAGAAAGCCCATGAGCGATGGAACCGTCAATCAGGCCGTTAAGCGCCTTGGCTATACGGACCGCATGACCGCCCACGGATTCCGCGCACTGGCCCGCACTGCCATTCGCGAAGCGCTGGGATACGACAGTGAGATTATCGAGAAACAGCTCGCCCACCGCACATCCAACCCACTGGGTGAGGCTTACGACCGGACACAGTTTCTATCCCAGCGCAAAAAGATGATGCAGGATTGGGCAGACCACCTTGATTCCATTGCTCATACACATTTTCAAACAACCGCTTTAAAAATAGGCAACGGTCATGGTCGATAGAAAAATTAACACTCGCGACATTGCGACAACAACTTTTGATGAATACCTACCGCTTTTTACAAAGGGATTTCTGGCTATTTTAGAAAAAGCGAAAAGTCCTGATTCCAACCCTCATTTACTAATCCAAGAATACTTCGAGAGTGTGTTCATATACGCATTGATGATGGAAGCTAATTATACGCAGCATAAAAACGAGCTGTACGCATTAAGAAATACACTTGGAGAACTAGCAGAAACTCTACCCCACAAAGCTTTTGGACACATTCTTGAAACAAAGCGCGAAAATGATTTCTTTGGCTTCTTTGTCGATGGACTTGTTCACTATGGCTTGCCCAGAAAACCAGCAATCGAGCACGTAAGCTTGTGGATGACCAATGCTGGTTACAAAGCAAGTATTGTTAAGGTTAGAAAGGCGCATGAATTATACCGAAAAGAGTGTATTTCAAGTAATTTTTGGACGATTTCAAAATACTTCGATGACATCAAAGCTCACCGCATTATGTTTCCCAATTTCTCAATGCATAAACAAACCGCTATGAAAATATTTTCTACTGAAGAAATTTTTGCATTTTCACATCCCAAGGCAAAAACCGCACTTACAAAGTTTAAACAGTTGCTATTGGACATTGGGTGAGAAAAATTGACGTAGGTATATTTTTTCTACGTACTATCAGCATTTCGATATCATCCATACCTTTTGTGTTTGTACGAACAACGCAGAACACGAAAGGATGAAAATGTTACTCACGGTCCCAGAAGCCTGCCAAACACTGAAGATTGGGCGTACCCGTCTTTATGAAATTTTGGCCAATGGTGAAATCAAAGCCCGCAAATCCGGCAAAAAGACGCTGATTGAGAAATCAGAGCTAGAGCGCTGGGTTTCCACCCTCCCGAACTATCGGAAAGGGGCATAATCCATGACCTTAGAAACAAAAACCCCGCCGGGCAGCGGGGTCTTCGGTAAATCGGGTACAGACCTATACGCTATAGCAACAAGGCCTTTGCGACAAGGACGGCGGCTGGCTGTTAAATTCCAAGTCGAAAACCAGCCCAGCGCCGTGCACACAGTAAAGGGACAGGTTGCCCGCTCACTCGTGACCCTGATTGTCTCTGGAAACAAGGGTTGCACAGCACTGGAAATATCCTCCTGGGCACTCAGGTTTGCCGCTTACGTGCATGAACTCCGACAAATAGGCCTAGACATCTCCACCATCAGGGAAGAACACGATGGCGGCTGGCATGCGCGGTATATCCTGCATACTCCGGTTAGGATCCTGTACCCAACTGAATGGGCCACCCCTTAAAACACGCAGGGGCGGCGCTCTATGGGGCCCGCCCCCTTTTTCCGGGCAATCAAATGTCAAAAAACTATGCAAAGACCAAAGGCCGTAGCGGCCCCAGATTTGTCATGCTTCGTCACGACATGATGGATAGCCCAGCCTGGCGGTCACTAAGCGCGGAAGCACAGGCTCTCTGGTGTCATGTTCGCCGGCGCTATAGCGGGAGCAACAATGGCGAGATCCCACTCTCCTGCCGGGAAGCCGCGGCATTATTGAATATAAGCAAGAATACGGCCGCGCGCGCTTTTGAGGACCTTATTGGGCACGGGTTCCTGAAAGTAGGAGAATATTCCGATTTCCGCCTGAAGACACGTAAGTCCCGGCGCTGGGTTCTCACCCATGAGGCCAATGGAGACCGGGCTCCCACCAATGAATGGCGCGACTGGGGCAAGTCACAAGCCCGCGAAAATTTAGAACACGGTGTCACCAGAGGGACACACAGTCCCACTGGAGGGACAACACAAACAGTAGCGGACAGATAGAGCGCTCCACGGTATCTCCTATGGGACTGTAAACGCCTTTTCGCGCATTCCACAGTGTCACCAGAGATACAGTATATACATCTAGCCATAGGCTCCGTAGGAGCACCCGCGTAGCGTAGCTGCCCCACACAGCAAAGCGTAGCGTAGCGGGTGCGTCTCATCGAGGAAATGTGGTTCGAATAAAGCACAAACCCCCGCGAACCACGAAGGAGCGACCAACCGGTGAATTATCGGAGCCCATACGCGCGCGCGTATAGACAATCATGCCCCTTTACCTAATTGCACTTGGTCAAAGTAATTTTATTCATAACGCATAATTCCAATCACCCTGCCCACAATACAGATTGCGGAGGGATCCACCACGAAGGTCTTATATGTAGGGTTTTCACGAATTATCATGAGTTTTTTGAGGGCTGGTTTCCACTGAAGGCGGACAATATCCAGCTCACCCATCACTCTGAGCGCAAAGAGACCTTCAGGAGTGGGGAGAGTGAGCGTTGTATCAATCACAACACCATCCCCTGGCTTGATTTTGGGAGACATTGAATCCCCCTTCATAGAAACCGTCATGAGCTGAGAAAAATCTCGCTTAAAATTCTGAATGGGTGGAATTGTGGCGTTCGTCAAAGCTGAAGTTGCTGTCATTTTGGCTTCCTTTCAGTGTTGTGGGGAATTTACGCGCATTACGCGCGCGTAATGCGGCGAAAACCCTCTATGCGCCCAGCGCTCTTTCCAAATCTTTCACAAGCGAAGCCGTAACATTGTGCTCCCAGCTACCGGAGCTGTGCCAAAGCTCAATCTCATGCAAAAGAAAATTGGCCTTTTCTTTAAACCCAATTTTTGTCTGAGGTGAGTAAGCGGTTATCTCTTTTTCTACATCACACACTTGGTCAAAAAGAACTTCATTCATCCTGTCCGCCTCATGCCCTCCATACTGAGAGATATTTGTTTTGGTCTGCCCCAATAACTGAGAACGCCGCGCAAAGAGGTCAAACAAAGCTTGGTCCGCATTGTTGCTCTCAACGTAAAAACCTGATTGCTCGATAAGATTCATGATAAGCCGCACCTTTCATAAAAGTTTTATAGATGATACTATCTGTATCAAAGTTTACCCAGAAAGTAAACAAAAAGAACATGAAATGATACCAAAAGGATAAATATGATTACCGCCCCCCAGATCCGCGCCGCGCGAGCTTTTTTGAATTGGAGCCAAGATGAACTGGCCAAGCAAGCCGGTGTATCAGCGCCCACCATTAAGCGCGTGGAGCTGAAAGGCCCAGATTCATCCTCACTGGGAACCATCAAGGCCATCAAAGCCGCGCTCGAGGCTGGAGGAGTTTCCTTCAGTGATGAAGGCTGTGTTTGCCCCAGCGCAACGCCGTGCAAGAAGACGGCATAAAAACTATTGGGGGTACGATTAGGGGTATAGCACCCCAGCGCTGGGATAAAGACCATGCTTTATCAACGCCCTACCGTCTCAATCACAGAGGGATTGGGCCACCATTTCCCCTTAAAAACAAAATCTACACAATGATCTGTCCGGCATCGAACAGGTCCATCGCGTTTGTCACATTGGTGACCCCGGCGAAGTCGGCGATTTTAGTGTAATCCGTGTAGGCCCCGGTGGGGGAGACGTAGAGGCCGGTGGGGACGGCACCGTTGAAGGCGTTCAGGCCCGCCTGGTAGATGTGGTTGATGGACTGGCTGCCCATTTTGTAGTCATAGACGGCCACTTCGTCGATGTCGCCGTTCCAGTATTCGGCGTAGGTCGTGTTGCCGCCCGAATTTTCCGCGCCGACGATAAAGCGATAATCCGATCCCGTAATGGACGTGAAATTGGCGTTGGAATAGACCGCGACACCGTTGAAATACAGGGTCGCCCCACCCGCGCCGAAGGTAAAGGCGTAGAAATTCCAGTCATTCTGGTCCACGTCGTCCGCCGCGCCCATGGCGATGGGGTCGACATTGATGGTGTAGGTGGAGCCGCCAATTTGCAATTCGCCCGTGACATTGCCGTTCGATAAATTCGCCCCGAAATGAAATTGACCGTTGGTGGTGCCGGACCCGTGTTTGGATAAAATCGAATGCGTGCCCGTTCCGGTTTCGGATTTGGCCCACGCCATGAAGGTTCCGGCGGTCAGGTCAAAAATGGCGTTGTCATCAACACGGCCGCGTTCGTTGCTGCCGTTGAAATCGATGGACCCGTCACCAATCGCGGCGTTAAACGCCGTATTGTTTTTGCCCGGGTTGTTGTCATAGGTGCCGTTCAAAATCCCCATGGCATCGACCATCGTGCTGCCGTTCGCTTCGCCCATGCGGTAATAGAGTAGCGGATCATAATTCAGCGTGATGAATTGATAGAGGTCCGCACTGGTGCCGTCGCTTAAGGCCACGAAATCGGCGATCGCCTCGGTCACCGGATCGAACGCGGCCAGCAAATCGGATAAATCCAGCCCGTCGCCATCATTATAATCAAAATCATGGATCACATCATCGTCATTGGCCGCGCCAATCCAGTCAAACTGGAAAATGTCCGCGCCATCCGACCCATAAAGTTGATCCAGCCCATCACCCCCGGCCAGAACGGTCGGGTTGCCGGACGTTAAAATCTGGTCCGCTTCCCATTCGATCACGTAACCGCGCGTGGTGCTGGGCAGCTGGTCGTTCCAGACGCCGCCATTGTAAAATTCAAGGTGCGCTTCGAACCCGTTATAATCGTTGGGTTCGCCCGAACCCCAGTTGGTATAGGCCCCGCCAATCGCGGACCCGTTGGCCAGTCCCTGCCAGAATTGCGTGCCATCATCCGGTCCGCCGACCCAGCGCCATTCGCCGTTCACGGTCCCATCCGAACCGCCCAGCCAGAAATTGGCCGTGCCCGTAATCGCATCCAGATAGGCGTTTTCCGTCGCGGAATTGGAATGGGCCAGATGCCCGGCCACGCCATTGACCAGATAAGCCGTCGCCGCAGAATTGGCCGCCTCCCACGTCAGGGCCGTGGTAACATGCAGATAAAAACTGCCCGTCGTGGCATTGTACACCAGTCCCGGATACGCCGCGAGGATGGAGGCCGAGGTCACATTGGCCGTTGATCCGGAATAGAGCGTATCCGCCCCATCATTGCCATTCAGCGTATCCGTCCCGGCACTGCCATACAGCGTATCATTGCCATTGCCGCCATTCAGGATATTGGATACACCGTCATCACTGCCCGGATCGGTGCGAATGGCGATGTTGTCGAACCGGATGGTGGTGTCTTCATCCGCCGCATTTTTGCCCTCAACCAAACCGCCCAGCGTGATGGTGTGATTGCCCTGATACAACGTGCCCAGATCAATGCTGACCTGTCGCCATCCGGTGTCATAGGTGGGGTCGTTGCCATCGCTTTCCATGCGGACAATATGGTCGTTGCCGTTCAGGCCATAGCGCACGCCGTCAATTTCGACATAGACGAAACTGTCTTCGTCCGTTTCATAGGTGCCGGAGCGGATCACCTTGTACTGGAAGGTCAGCACCGTATCCTGCACATCTTCGGTCAAGGTGAAGGCGCGGCTGTGCCCGCCGGACATGGGACCGCTGGCTGTCGCGTTGGTGCCATCAAAGAACACTTCCAGCGACCCGTTGCCGTTGACGCCATCCCCGGTATTGCGGCTGCCACTGACATAGGCCCCGCCCGTGCCGCCAAAAACATTGTCGGCGTAAACAAAGCTTTCCGTGCCGCTGTTGAAATTGGTGGTAAAGACGGTCACCGGGGCCGACACGGCATAAAGCGTATCGCTACCATCCCCGCCATTGATCGTATCACCACCCAACCCGCCGGAAATAATGTTATTGCCCGTCGTTCCGGTCAGTGTATCGGCATAATCCGACCCCACCAGATGCAGGAAATTCGACAGCGTATCCGTGCCCGCACCGCCCGTGGCTGATCCCGTGGCCAGATTGACCGTTACGCCGGACGTTGCGCTTTGGTAAACAACCGTATTGGTTCCGGCGCCGCCATCCAGCATGTCGTTGCCCAGACCCCCATCAATCACATCATTGCCCAGCCCGCCGCTGATAATATTGGCCAGCGTGTTTCCGGTCAGCACGTCGGCATAATCCGAGCCGACCAGGTTTTCAAAATTGGAAATCGTGTCCGTTCCGGATCCGCCAGTATTCTGCGCCGTGGTCAGCAGCAGTGAAATCGTAATCCCCGCAGCGGCACTGGCATAGGTCAGGGTGTCTGTGCCCGCCCCGCCATTCATCACATCATCCCCGGCCCCGCCATCCAGCGTGTCGTTACCCAACCCGCCAATCAGCGTATCGTTGTCATTGTTGCCGTACAAAATATCATCGCCCGCCCCACCATTGAGCAAATCATCGCCCGCTTCACCGTAGAGCGTGTCATTTCCGGCATCGCCGTAGAGTTTATCATTGCCCAGGCCACCATAGAGCGTGTCATTATCCGCCCCGCCAGACAGCGTGTCCGCACCATCATCCCCGAACAGATGATCGTCGCCCGCCCCGCCGATCAGCATGTCATTGCCATCATCGCCGAACAGGATATCGGCCCCGGCTTCGCCGCTCAGCGTGTCGTTACCAACGCCGCCGTTGGCCACATCATTGCCCAGTCCGCCAACGATAATGTCATCCCCATCATCGCCGTAGAGAATGTCATCACCATCTTCACCATAGAGCCAGTCCGCGCCCGTCCCGCCGATCACAACATCATTGCCCGCCCCGGCAAAAATTTTATCGTCGCCCGCCCCGCCAAAAATGGCGTTGGCGGCATCGCGCCCGCGAATGCGGTCATGGCCATTTCCGGCATTGATGATATCGGGGTCGGTGTTGGACCCAACGATGCTGTCATCGCCGCCCGTGCCGTTGTTGGGTGTACCGGAAAAATCGCCTTCTGTCGGGGTCGTGCGGCCAAATAAATGATCCACCGCCGCCGCGTTCAATGTCGATGTCTGGGTCTGCAACAGGGTCAGCAGCGTGATGTAGCTGGTGTCGACTTGTGTCCCGTTGATGCGAACGGATGCGATCGAAATGCTACGCCCGCCTTCGCCCGAGGCATCATTGAAACGGAATTGCAGGCTGGATGGATAATCATTTTCAAAATCGAGCGTGAAGAAATAATCACCATTCGCGCCGGATGTAATCTGGGCCGATCCAACCACGACACCACCCACCAAAACCTCAAGCGTCGGCGCGTCGGCGCTGAACGATGCGCTGGCAACGATTTGCATGGTGAATGTGGACATCGGCAAAAGCCCTGGGTTTCATCTGTTACGGGAGCAAACGCAGAAACGCCAACGCGGAGGAGATAAGACGGGAGGCGGGGCCACCCGATCTGAGATCAAGACCCGGACAGAGTCGCTTTCTCAAATACTGGTCATGGGGGCCCCACCACCGTGCCTCTATTATGCAAGGGCGGGCTGATCCATTTCTTAATTTTAGAGGGGGTCAAAGTCGAAAAAGGTGTTTATTATCAAGCGCTTATGTTTACATAATATCAGCAATCCCACCAAAAAGGGAGGGGAAGTTTTTATAAATCAAGATGTTACTGGTAATTGGCGTTGATGGTGTAGCTGCCGCTATAGCTGCCCGCCGCCTGACCGGACTGAATGTTCAGACGGGCGCCAATCGGGGCGGTGGCGGCCCCGCCAGCAGTAACGGTGTATTGCACGCCGCCCGCATCGGTTCCGACATTGAACTGGTCTATGACCATGGTCGCCCCGCCCGGGCCGTTTAAAACCACCGATGCCGGGGCGCTGATCTGGACCATATCGGCCCCCGTGGCGCTGGACGACACGCTTTGCACAAGGCACACACCCCGGCTAAACGCCCCCGGAATGGCGGTGACGCACCCGGTCGTGCTGCGCCCGTTCGACGGCGTTACCGTCACCGACCCCGCCCCCGGACAAGACAGCAGGGTTCCAAACACCAAAGGCAAATTGCAGTCGATCGTCTGCGCCGCCGCGCGGAGCGGGGCGAGGGTCAGGCTCATCAACATACCGCCCGCCAGAAGCAGGGCTTTATCGCTTTTCATCATGGCTTGGTCCTGTCCCTGATTATAAGCGCTCAACGGCGCGTTGCAACCGCTTTCACCCCACCCAAACCTGAAGAAACCATTTATTTCCAGAGACTTGCGCCCAAAGCACGAAAGAGGGTGGATTGGGGGCCGATTGGGGCTATATTCCTCTCATAACCTGATGGCGGGACGTATTTCCGCCTTTCCCGGATGCTGTGGCTTTGCTACCTTTCGGAGGCTGTTTTTAAAAATCACACTTCTCGATAAGGGCTTTAAAAAATGCGCACAGGTTTGATGTTGGCCGTTTTAATTGTTCTGGCCGCCGGATCGCTTTCGGCATGCGGGAACACGATTGATGGCATGGGGCGTGACGTTGAACGCGCCGGCGAAAAGATCCAGTCCTGGTAAAAATTCAGGTTAAACCGGGGGGACACATCCCCGGCCAATCGGATCAATAACAATAAACACAGGGAGTTTAACCATGATCCATACCGGTATAATCCGCACCGGCCTGCTGAGCCTTATCCTCGCCTGCGGGGCGATGACGGCCCCGGCTTTGGCCGCGGATGATGGCTTTGGCGGGTATTTCACCGCCTCTGGCCCGCAAGCCTTGACCGACCCCACCGTCAACACCCCAGCGCTGGCCGCTGCCGATGACGAAGCCGCTGCCTTGAATGCGATTGCGCCGGCCGCCGGTGGTGACACCCCGGATGGAGCCACAACGATGGTCGACACCCCTGTGGCCAACACGGGCGATACGCTGAGCGATCCGCAAACCGCCATCGTCCCGGGCATGGAAGCCAACCCGACCCCGGTGCAAGGGGCCCTGCTGCCGTAACGACAGCCTAAGACACTGATTTTAAAAGCGCACCCGATGGCTCATCGCGGCGCGCTTTTTGCGATGTATGCGGTTTTCGTGAATCGGGGGCCTTTTGCGTGACTTGGGCCCGGGGGACATGCTAAAAACCCGCTCATGATAACGGCTTTTTTAAAATCATTGTCCATGGGGTCCACGCCTGATCAAGGGGCCCTCCTGTCACCGCGCCAAACCATGGTTTTACTGGGGGCGCTGACCCTGGTCCTGCTTGCCGCGTCCTTATTGCCGCGCACACTCTCCGCGATGCCGCTGGTGCTGGGGGCAGTGCCTGTGCTGATCTGGGCGGGATGGACCCGTACATGGCCCCCGGTTTATCCCGCCGCCCTGATGTGCACAGGGGTGATTGTGGCGCTGGCCGCCTGCAGCACGCTGTGGGCGATTGATCCCGCAGAAGCGGGCGAGCGCGCGGGCAAAATCGCCATGGTGCTGATCCCCGGTGCGTTGATGGTCGGGTTGTGCCGCGGTGCGGATCGCGACACGCTGGCCCGCATGGCCAAAATCATCCCGCTGGCCGTCATGGCCGGATGGAGCGTGATCGTCGGAGATTATTATACGGGCCAGCCGCTTTACCGCCTGACCCACGGTCTGGACGCCGACATCATCATCGGCACCTATGAAACCAACCGCGCGTGTATGACGCTGACCTTGTGCAGCCTGCCCGCCATGGTCATGGCGTTGCGCCTGTGGCCGGGTTTGGTGGGGTGGGGCATGGCCGCCGCGATTGTGGCGCTGGGCTTCGCCGCCATTCATACCAGCGACAGCCAGACCGCCTTGCTGGCCTTTATCATCGGGGTTGGCGTTCTGGTGGCGTTTCCCGTTGTGTCGATCTGGCCGCGCCGGATTTTGAAATGGATCATGCTGGCCGGAATTGCGACAGGCCCGTTTCTGGCCATCGCCATGTTCCGCCATCTGGCGACCCCCATGGAACCCATGTTTCTGGACAGTGCCGCCAATCCGCTGGAGCGCATGGAAATCTGGGATTTCGTCAGCCGCTACGCCCTGCAAAACCCGCTTACCGGGTTCGGGATTGAGGCCAGCCGGGTGATCACCGATTTCGACAACGCCAAAATCTATGAACCCGCCAGCACGATCATGCATCCCCATAATGGTGTGTTGCAGATCTGGATTGAATTTGGCGCGCTGGGTGCGGCCCTGACCATGGTGGCCGTGGCCGCCCTGTTCCGCCGCATTGACGGTTTGGGCCGGACCAACCGGCGTCTGGTTCTGGCCGTTTTTCTGGCCACCTGTTCGGTGAGCCTGACCGGATATGGGCTGTGGCAGGGCTGGTGGCTGGGGGCCTGTATGCTGATGATCGGGCTGACCGCGCTGACCCTGAAAATCCGGTCGGTTCCGGTCCGTTTTCCGCTATCCTTCAACCGTCCCGCTTGGCTCAGCCCCACGGCATGATATGATAGATACCAGACGCGCCACACGCCCCGGCCTTACCGGGCGCAGCGAGCGGGTCTTTTCGTACACCTTCAACATTTTAGGCCACGGCTATGAGCACCCCTGACTCCGATAACGCAAACGATAACGCCCCGCCGCTGGAAGAGCTGATGATGCTGGCCGCGCTGGATGAAAACGCGACCATGGCCTTTTACGACGCGCTGGTTGGCGCCACGGTTTTTGTGCCCGGTGCCGTCACCGGACAGACGGAGGACGGCCCGGAGCTGGAACTGCATGTCTGGCAGGCGGATGACGATTCATCCTTTATCCCTGTGTTCACCAGTGAAGCCCTGCTGGAGGAAGCGACCGAGGGAGACCCGGTTCCTTATCTGTCTTTTGTCATGCGGGATTTGCTGGCCGCGATTGACGATGCCGCCATCACCATCAATCCGGAAAGCGATATTTCGCTGACGCTGGAACCGGATGAAGTGCAGGAATTGCTGAACGCCATTATCGACGACAGCGAAGACGACGATGATGAGGAATAAGATCCGCGCCCTGATCCTGGTTCTGGCATGTGCGGTGATCGGCGCATCATCGGCCATGGCGCAACCAATCCAGAAACCGCAAAGCGGCACAGCGATCAGCGAGACCGCCATGCACTACACCAAAATGGTGGCGGTGGATTGCGCGACCAAGGCACATATGTGGACCACGGCCGGGTGCCTGCGCACCCTGTCGGAATCCAGCCGGGTGATGGTATCCAACTACATGGAAACGCTGGAACGCGAGGGCCAGACCAGCTTTGTCGAGCTGGTCAAAAATAATTGCGCCGCATCAACGGCCGCGGAACAGGGCACATACCCTGCCGCCGCCATGAAAAGCGCCTTTATCGAATGCGCCAACACCATCAGCGATGTTGCAGAAAACAGCCGCCTGGTTCCCGATCTGGCGCATTATGAATTGCTGGCTGGCCCCATCCTGTGCATGAGCAATGACAGACGATGCCGCCATGTCGAACATCGGCTGAAGCAGTTTTTGTACAAATAAAAAAATCCCCGGGCATCGTTCCGGGGATTTTTTATCCGCCCTGACTTTACGCCGATTTTTCCGGCGGCAACGGCAGCAAATGCTGACCGCTTTCGTCACGATGCTTCTTCAGATACTTCATAAACGGCGTGCCGCCGGTGCCGATATCCACCGGGTTGCCTTCGGAATCACGGGCCTGTTTGTTGATATAGCTGGCCGCATATTCCAGATGGCGCGTGCGGAAGGCCTGCACATGATTGACGATATCATTGTACAACCCAACCAGCTCCGCCGAGCCCGATGCCGCGACAAAATCGCGCAAATTCGAATTTTTCGCCACATCTTCGATAAATTTGCGGTGGCGCGGCGGGCGGTATTGATGCAGTTCATCCAGATATTCGCGCAGCGGATCATTTTCGTGCGCAATGCCCAGCAACGCGTCCATGGTCGGCACGATCGAGCTTTGCGATCCGGTTTGGCCGCGGAACGGTTGTGGTTTGCCGGCATATTTCGCCACGCCGTCATAAATCAAACCATCCGGCAAAGCGGGATTGCCTTTCCACCCGTGAATATAGGGACGGACACGGTGGTAATAGATATACGGATCACACCCCTCCGGCATGCGGTCAAACACAGGATTGATCTTTTCCCACGCAGCCAGAATGGTGCGCAGGCCCGTGGTTACACCAGCACCGTCCTTCGCGGCCAGCGCATCGAGCAGGCCGGGAATAGCGGCCAGTGCGGCACCCGCTTTCGCTTCAATCTCAACATGGACCAGGATGAACCAGTTTTCATCCAACCCGTCATAAAAATTTTGAATGACGTAAATGTTGTTGAGCGCCACATCGCCACGCGGATCCAGTTTTGCCCAGTTATCCAGCGTATAAGATGAATAGGGCAACAGCGGAAACTGTCCGATTTTATCGGCCAGAATGCAATACGGCACCGCCAGATTGCGGGGCAGGGTTTGGGCCGCTTCTTTTTCGCCCCAGACATAGGCTTGAACAATGAAGGAATAATGCACCATCAGACGGCGCAGTTGCGCATCGTTCAGATGATCGATATGCGCCGCCATATCAATTTCCGGCAACGCGTTCAGGAAGTGACGCACACGTCCCGTCAACATCAGATCGGACAAGTGCTTACCCGAGATCAGGATCGCATTGAAATCCGACGGCAACGTGACCTCATCCATCTCATAGGGGGCCAGAAAGCCGCGATCAGGCGTGATATCGTAATCGGAGAGTTTCAGCATTGAAGAATGTCCTTCCTGTGTATGGCTTTTCTAAATTATTGCGGGTCAAATGTGACCGATTTTGGAATGAAAAACCAGTAGCGGCCATCGGATTTCATCAGCCCGGCATTGTGCTCTGCCGCATCACCGAAACCGAAATACACATCGCCGCGCACCGCGCCGCGAATGGCACCGCCCGTATCCTGGGCCATCATCAGGCGACGAATGGGCGGCACGGTTTTATCCGTATCCGACCCCGGCCCGCCCGCATCCAGCCACAACGGCACGCCATAGGGGATTTTGCTGCGATCAATCGCCAATGACCGCCCCGCCGTCAGAGCAATATTCTCCCCGCCCAGCGGGCCTTCGCCCTCGATCAACTGGAAATAGACATAGGACGCATTCACGTTCATCAATTCATCCGCCTGATCTGGATGGGCTTCCAACCACGCGCGGATCGATTGCATCGACACTTCGTCCTTGGTCATGGCGCCGCGTTTGATCAGCTCGCGTCCGATCGCTGTATAGGGGTGGCCATTCTGTGCCGCATAACCCACCTGCAGCACCGACCCATCATCCATCTGCACGCGGCCCGAGCCCTGAATTTGCAGGAAGAATGCGTCCACCGGATTATCCACCCACGCCAGAACGGTCGCGTCATCATCTTTCAATGCGGGGGTTTGCGCTTCGATTTGTGTGCGCGATTCAAACGGTTTTAAATTCCCGTCGATCACGCGGCCTGCAATCCGCTGGCCTTTTAGACTGTCGCGGAATTGGCCTAGATCCACCATCACCAGATCCGCCGGACGCACGCGCAAGGGTGTTTGGTACACACCGTGCCGCGTGCGCGACCCGTTCAGTGACGCTTCGTAATAGCCGGTAAACAGGCCGTTTTCATGATCACCACGATCCGTATCTGCAACGGCCGCATAGACATTGAACCATTGGTTCATAAAGGCCCGCATATCGGTGGGCGGTGTTTGCGTCAGCGCGTTACACGGCATCTGCCAATCCGCCATGGTGCCAAAACGCGCATCAACGCCAAATGCCTTATCCGGTGCGGCCTTTAAAATGCGGGCGCAGGATTTTTGCAAGGCGGGTAAAACCTGTGACACATCATCTTCGTTCCAGCCCGGCAGGGCCGACACATCCGCCGCACGCAACACCAGCTTGGCATCATCAGGGGCAAGGCGGGACGGCTCTTCCGGCCCGGTGCCACACGCGGCCAGCGCAAAGGATAAAACCAGAACCAAAGAAAAGGGGCGCATGTTTTTCATCATGCGCCCATTCCATAGAAGCCCGTGCGGGCCGTCAAGCCCTATCCATCCGGCGTTCAGGCCACCGTTTCCGGCATGCCCTTCTTATCCGCATCTTCCTCACGCGTAGCCACCAGATACCAGGTTGGTTCGCGGGATTTCAACGGTTTGGCAAAGGTCCAGATATCGATGGTTTCCTTCACCCGATCCGGATTGCCGGAAATATATTCGCCGTCCTTGTTCTGAATTGTTGCGGTTTCATCGGCGACGAAGCGCACGGTCAGAAGGGCGCGTTTATCCTGTACCCGGGCATCAATGATTTCCAAGCGGCGAATAGCGTGAATTTCAGTCAGGGCGACTTCACCCCGCGCTTCACGCGCACTGATCGCGCCATCGAACGCCGCATACAGCGCCGGATCAAGCAGGTTTTTCAACAGGCCGCGATCATTGGCGGCAAAAGCCTCAACAATCATCACGAACGCATCCTGCGCGCCCTCCAGGAAATGCGTGGCGTTAAAGGAATGATCGGCGTTAGCGATTTCCTGCAGGCCAGCCTCGGCCCCTTTGGCCGCGCTCATATTCTTGCCCACCGGGATCACCACGCCGGGCAGGGGTTCGTCAATCCCGGGCAGGATGCCGGGCATGGCATCGCCGTTCAGCGCCCCATTATTCACGGGCGGGGTCGGGCGATGGGCCGGAGCGGATGCGTTGCGCGCCGGATCATTATCGGTACGGGCAAACGGGTTCGGGCGCTGGCGTTCATCGCCATGGCGCGTACCCAGCACGTTGCGAAGCCAGAACACCAAGCCTGCGGCAATCAAGGCATACAGTAGAAGATCAGCGGTCACGGAGATGGAATCCTTTGTTTTGCAGGGGATGCAACCATATTAACACAGGAGCGGAGCCATCGGGCTGGCTTTTCGCTCCCTCGGTCTGTAAAACCTAATGTAATTCACGCCAAACGCAAGACAAACGCGAGAAAGAGACCGCCGGACCGCCATGGTGTTTCTGATCCTTTTTATCCTTATCCCCCTGATTGAAATCGCCCTTTTCGCCGCCATCGGCGGGGAGATTGGCGTGCTGAACACGCTGTTGCTGTGCGTGGCCAGCGCAACGGCCGGGGTGATGATCCTGCAAAGGCAGGGTTTAAAGACGTTTTTCAACCTGAATGAGGCAAATAATCGCGGAGAAATCCCCATTCAGCAGATTTTCGACGGGTTTTGCCTGTTTATTGCCGGTATTTTGCTGATTATTCCGGGTTTTTTCACTGATTTCATCGCTTTTGCCCTGCTCATCCCACCCATTCGGGTTGTTTTGCGGCAATCGCTGGCCGGATGGGTTCAGGTGCACGGGTTCCCGGGCGGCCCCGGGGCACGGCCGGGCCAAGATGGCCCGAACGGACCATCATCGACCTACACCGCTCTGGATGTGGAGTATGAGGAGATCAGCGTCACCGACCCGGACGATGACACCAAGAAAATCGGATCGTAAACAAACATCCCCTCCCGCTCTGTAAAGCGGGGCCACCTTTTTGATTGCACTGTTGATCGCCGGGGCGAGACCCCCTAATCTCACCACACATGATGAACCTGTAAGGAATTTTTTTGATGACTGACGCGTCCACCCAATCCGCACCGCTTGATGTGCGCCCGATGCCCCTGACCATTCATGCGCAGTATGTGAAGGATGTGTCGTTCGAAAATCCGAACGCACCGCATTCCCTGCGCCCGAGCGCCGACAAGCCGGAAATCAAGGTCAACGTCAACATGGAACTGAACGGCCTGCCGGAAAATCCGGGCAGCCCCCAAATGTACGAGGTTTCTCTGCGCCTGCGCTGCGCCTCGAAACGCGGGGATACGACGTTGTTCGTAGCTGAAATCGAATACGCCGCCGCCGTATCGGCAGGCGAGGGCGTGGCGCAGGAAACGATGCACCCGCTGATGCTGATTGAAGTCCCGCGCCTGATCTTCCCGTTCGCGCGCCAAATTCTGGGCGACCTGACCCAACAGGCCGGGTACCCGCCGCTGTTGATCGGCCCGATTGATTTTCAGCAGCTGTACATCCAGCGTTTTGCCCCGGACCTGCAACAAAAGGCCGATGAGATGGCCCGCGCATAAGGCGGCCATACGTTCAATAAAAAAGCCCGGATCATTTGGTCCGGGCTTTTTCTTTTCCATCTTCATCCCCCCTCCCAGAGAGAGGGGGTTAGGGGGAGGGGTTTGAATTTTGGAATTTAAATCACAAATATTACCCCCTCACCCAACCCTCTCCCCATGGGAGAGGGCTTTATGAGGCCTTCTTACAGCGGCTTGGGCGGGCGCATATCGTTGCCCCCGTCATTTGCAGGCGTATCACCGAATGTTCCCGGGCCCTTCGGTGTTTCGTCCGGGGCCGGCTGCGACGGATCGCGTGTCAGCACGCCGCCATTCGCCACAATCTTGATTTCCGAACCGCTGAGCGTTTCGTATTTCAACAGGGCTTCGGCAATGTTTTCCAGCTGGCCCCGATGGTCGGTCAGGATTTGTTCCGCCATCACCTTGCCCATGTCAGTCAATTCGCGAATTTCCTGATCCAGCATCAGCGAGGTCACTTCGGAAATACTGCGCGACCGGCCCGTGGCCCCCATCGCCTGTTCCTGACGGCTGGAAGAATACAAAACCGCGCCCGCTTTATCGGACAGGCCCCATTCCTCAACCATTGCCCGCGCCATGGCCGTGGCGGATTGGATATCGCCGGATGCGCCCGTTGTCACCTTGTCCGCGCCGAAAATCATTTCTTCGGCGACACGGCCGCCATAGCACACAGCCAGACGGGCATGCGCCTGCTGACGGGTCAGGGATACGCGATCGCCTTCCGGCAATTGCATGACCATGCCCAAAGCCCCACCGCGCGGGATAATCGTGGCCTTGTGGATCGGGTCCGCCCCGGGGGCGTGGATCGCGCACAAGGCGTGGCCCGCTTCGTGATAGGCGGTCAGGCGTTTTTCCTGTTCCGTCATGATCATGGTTTTGCGTTCCGCACCCATCATGATGCGATCCGCGGCCCCTTCGAAATCGGCCTGGGTGATGGCGTTGTCGCCACGACGTGCGGCGAACAGGGCGGCCTCGTTGGCGAGGTTGGCCAGATCAGCGCCCGAAAACCCCGGCACGCCGCGTGCAATCACCTTTACATCCACATCCGGCGCAATCGGTTTGTTGCGCAGATGGGTTTCAAGAATACGGACACGGCCAGACAGATCGGGAAGGCCCACATGCACCTGACGGTCAAAACGGCCCGGGCGTTTCAGCGCCGCATCCAGAATATCGGCGCGGTTGGTTGCGGCCAGAATGATAATGCCTTCGGTTCCATCAAACCCGTCCATTTCGACCAGCAACTGGTTCAGCGTCTGTTCGCGTTCATCATTGCCACCGCCGACACCGCCGCCCCGCTGGCGACCCACAGCATCAATTTCGTCGATGAAGATAATGCACGGCGCGGATTTTTTGGCTTCTTCAAACAGCTCGCGCACGCGTGCGGCGCCACGGCCCACAAACATTTCAACGAATTCGGAACCGGATTGGGACAGGAACGGCACACCCGCTTCGCCCGCAACCGCTTTGGCCATCAGGGTTTTCCCCGTTCCCGGCGGACCGACCAACAACGCACCGCGCGGAATTTTTGCGCCCAGACGCGTATATTTTCCGGGGTGTTTCAGGAAATCGACCATTTCCATCAATTCTGATTTGGCTTCGTCAATCCCAGCCACGTCTTCAAAGCGCACATCGCAATCCCGGGCATTGAATTTCTTCACCATGGATTTGCCACTGAGCAAGCCGCCACCACCGCCACCACCCGGACCCTTCATGCCACCGCGCATCATGAACATAAAAAACCCAATCATCAGCGCCGCAGGCAGCAATGTCAGGAACAGACGAGACATAAACCCAGCTTCCTGCGGTTTGTCGCGGGCTGATAAATCAACCACATCAACACGCTCGCCATAGAGGCGGTTCATGATGTTTTCATTCACGGGGATACGCGAAACGATCAACGTGCCGTTGCCATCCAACGCCCGCACTTCGCGACCATCCTGGCCACGCAACTCAATCTCTTCGAAATCACCGCGCAGTGCCATGTCGATAAACTGTGTATAGGGCTTGTGTTCGGCCTTTGGACGCGCGGCCTGGTCGTCGGCCTTGGTGTCCATCATGTTATAGGCCACAGCCACAAAAAGCGCCGTCAGACCGACTTTTATGAGCATATTCGACATTGATCAAAAATCCTTTTTCGTCACTCGTAAAACCAAAGACCCGGGCTTGAGGCCCGGATCCTGTATTCCTGTTTGAGCGCCCGTTATTGCGGACGCATTTCGTTATTGTTTGCCGGGTGTGGCGGCTGGGCATCATTTGCATTGATCGTGCGCGGCGTTTCATCCGGCGCAGGATCGATCGGATCACGGGACAGGGGCTTGCCCTGCGCCACGGCGGCAATTTCCGAACCGCTGAGCGTTTCGTATTTCAGCAACGCCTGCGCGATATTTTCCAACTGGTCGCGGTGGTCGGTCAGGATCTGTTCCGCACGGACCTTGCCGCTATCGATCAGCTCACGAATTTCCTGATCCAGCATCAACGAGGTGATTTCGGACATGTTTTTTGACCGTCCGACGACGCCCATCATTTGTTCTCCGCGGCCAGCGGAATAACGCACTGTGCCCGCCTTGTCGGACAGGCCCCAATCCTGGACCATGCGTTCGGCCATATCGGTCGCCGCCTGAATATCGCCGGACGCACCGCTGGTGACCTTGTCGTGGCCAAAGACCATTTCTTCGGCCACACGGCCACCGAAGCACACAGCCAGACGGGCATGCGCCTGTTGACGGTTCAGGGATACGCGGTCACCGTCCGGCAATTGCATGACCATGCCCAGCGCGCCACCGCGCGGAATAATGGTGGCTTTATGGATTGGGTCCGCACCGGGGGAATGCAAAGCGCACAGCGCGTGACCCGCCTCATGGTACGCGGTCAGGCTCTTTTCTTCATCCGACATCACCAGCCCTTTACGTTCCGCACCCATGATGATGCGATCACGAGCCTGTTCGAAATCGGTAGCGGTCACCAATTTTCCGTCACGGCGCGCGGCACACAGCGCCGCTTCGTTCACAAGGTTGGCCAGATCCGCACCCGAGAACCCCGGCACGCCCCGCGCAACAACACGCGGGTCCACGTCTGTATCCAGCGGCACGTTGCGCATATGGGTTTTCAAAATCTGTACCCGGCCCGACAGGTCCGGCAAACCAACATAAACCTGACGATCAAAACGGCCCGGACGCTTCAGCGCCGCATCCAGCATTTCCGCACGGTTGGTGGCCCCCAGAACGATGATGCCCTGGTTGTCTTCGAACCCGTTCATTTCGACCAGCAATTGGTTCAGCGTACTCTCAGATTCCTGATGCCCGCCACCTGCACCATTGCCGCGCGCGCGGCCCAGCGCGTCAATTTCATCGATAAAGACGATGCACGGTGCATTTTTCTTGGCTTCCGCAAACAGGTCGCGCACGCGGGATGCACCAACACCCACGAACATCTCAACGAATTCGGAACCGGATACGGTGAAGAACGGCACGCCCGCCTCGCCCGCGACCGCCTGTGCCATCAGGGTTTTCCCCGTGCCCGGCGGGCCGACCAGCAACGCGCCATGCGGGATCTTACCGCCCAGACGTTTGTATTTTTCCGGGTTCTTCAGGAAATCGACCATTTCCATCAATTCGGTTTTGGCTTCGTCAATCCCAGCCACATCGGTGAAGCGCACTTTGCACTCTTCGGGCTTGATCATTTTGGCTTTGGATTTGCCAAAGCCATTGGCGGGCCCTTGGCCACCGCCCATTTGCTTCTGCTGCTTTTTCTGCATCCAGTACATAAAACCGATCAGCAGGCCGACCGGAATGATCGACAGCATCAGCATCATCATAAAACCGCCACCACCAAAGCCACCGCCGCCGGATGAAGGTTGGGGCGCGGGTTTACTGGTGACATCAACGCCGCTTTCTTCCATGCGGCGCATGAAGGTATCCGGGCTTTCGTAGATGTGGGTGATGTAGGTTTTTTTGTCGATGGTCTGGATGCGTGCGTTCTGGCCTTGAACATCCACGGAATAAATCTGTCCCTGACGGGCGCGTTCGATAAATTCGGAATAAGACATCCCGAACGCCTTGAACTCACGGTCGTAGTTGCTTTGCTGGCGATCGCTATACGCCCAGTATCCAACCCCGGCAACCATTGCAAAAGCAACGGCCAAAGCGATCGTATTTTTCTTCTTTTTCGCGTTCGGATTCTTCTGTGGCGCAGCCATGATGAAACAACTCCCGATCCTGTTTTTTCTTTGTTTTTATTTTTTAAGAGGGAAAGTCGTAGGCCGCTCAACCAAAGCTGTCAATTGATTGTTATGGGAATCGCGGATTTTTGAAATAATCGTGCGCATTCAGCGGGTTAGGATTTCCCGCCGGGGTCAAAATTCGCCTGTAATTTCAAAGACTTTGCGCGCGGCCCGCTTGGGGAAAGCCCAAGTTCCGGGGGCCTTAATCCGCCCGCTTCCAGATGGCGTCCGTCAGAGACGCGACCAGTTTTTCATGGGCCTCGGCTTCATCCGCCGGAATGGGAAATTCGCGTTTTTCGCGGGCCTTGCGCCGCACCGGGTCGATCCCCGACAAAACCGATCCACGGCCCTGTTGTGTCGACCCGCTGGTCGCGCCCAGGCCCAAACCATGTTGCCGCCCGCCGCACAGCTCCAGATACACTTCCGCCAATAACTGCGCGTCCAGCAGCGCCCCGTGTAATTCCCGGCCCGAGTTATCAATACCAAAACGGCGGCACAGCGCATCCAGGCTGGCGGGTGAGCCGGGGAATTTTTCCCGCGCCACCTTCAGCGTGTCAGTCACATCCTTCAAGCGATAGCCCGGGAAGCCCACATTGGCCAATTCCGCGTTCAGGAATTTGACGTCGAATTCCGCGTTGTGAATAACCAGCTTCCCGTCATCACCAATGAAATCCAGAAATTCGGTGTAGATTTCAGCGAAGACCGGTTTGTCCTTCAGGAACTTGTCATCCAGCCCGTGCACCGCCACAGCCTCGGCCGGGACGGAGCGTTCGGGGTTGATATATTGGTGATAGGTGCGCCCCGTCGGCACATGGTTCATCAGCTCGACACAGCCAATTTCAACCAGCCGGTCGCCCTGCAACGGGTCCATGCCCGTGGTTTCGGTATCGAGAACAATTTCACGCATGGGGCGACTATGAAAGGTTTTGCAAGGCCGTGCAAGGGGCAGCAAAAAGCCCCCGTTGATACGGGGGCTTTTAAGATTTCAGATGCTGTTCTTATTGCGCCCGCAAGACCGGAGCCGCTTGCTTGGTTTTTGTAGAAAATTCTGCGACGGGTCGTGCTGGTTCACTTGCCCCTACATCATTCGCCGCATTTGCTTCGGCTGTCACATAGTAGTAGCTGGCAGCTGCGGCCAAAATGGAGCAAAGAGTCTTGATTCTCGCATCCCGTTTGATTGCCGGGAGAAGCTTGTTTCCATCCTTCTTGGAAAAATCGTGCGAGGTTCCATAGGCATATGTAGCAATTGCACTCAGAGAAGCCACAGCCAGAGCCGTCAGCTGGGACGAGACGCCCACCGCGGCATAGCCGACTGCTGCGCCATACGTGGCGAAACTGGCCAGAAGCGTGGCATTCGCACCCTTGGCGTTGCTGATAAACAGAGATTTCAAATCGCCTTTATGATTTTGAACATCGTTGGTCATTAGGGTTCCCCTTCTAATTCATTTGTTTCGAATGGGGGGACCGTAATCAAGCCTATGTATTATGTCAATACAAAGGATTTTATTTGTTATTTTTCAATGTGTTATGAACCGCACTGTTCCAGCCATTCATTCAAACACAGCCGCGTTTGCGCCTGCATTTTCGGCAGCCAGTGGTCCGTATCGGCGCGCAAGCCGTTGAGGTCCAGATCGCCGCTGGCGGCGCGGTGAGCGAGGCCGACGGACCAGCTGTGCATGATGCGGGGCGTGACCTCGACATGGCATTGGAACGCCAGGACGTGATTATCAATCGCGTAAATCTGGTTTTCGTACTTCACCGTGCTGGCCAGACGTGTGGCGCGTTTGGGCAGATTGAATGTATCACCATGGCGTTGCATGACGCGCGTGGATGTATTGTCGAAATAACGCGCGACGGAATTTTTCCCCGCATCGGTCAGGACCAGATCATGCCAACCGAGCTCTTCGCCGCGCGGGCCCTTGTACACATCTTCACCGCAAGCCGCCGCAATCATTTGTGCACCAAGGCAGATGCCCAGCACTGGGCGGCCCGCATCGATGCGCGTGCGCACGGCGTCAATTTCATGGTTCAAAAACGGGTATAAATCGCGCTGGTAAATACCGCACGCCCCGCCCAGAACCACCAATAAATCAGGCTTTAACGGGTCCAGACCGGAGAAATCATGATCGAATGTATCGATCAGCGCGATGTCCGCGCCGCGATCCACCAGCACGTCGGCAATGGTGCCCGCGCCATCGGACATGGAGTGGCGAAAGATTGTAACGTTACGGATGGTGGACATGGGGCGATGGTCCCTGTTGCAGGAGGTTACGCACGATTGTTTTTAACGCACGCATGGTATGCACGCGGCCAAGGCCCGTCTGGACAACGTAATCGGCCCGTTTGCATTTATCCGCATCGGGCATTTGCCCAGCCAGAATGGCATTGAATTTATCGACCGTCATATTGGGGCGCGCCAGCACGCGTTGTCGTTGCACGTGCGGCGGCGCGGTGACAACGATGACTTTATCAACACGCGATTCCGCACCGGTTTCATACAGCAACGGAATATCCAGCACGGCAATCTTCACGCCCAACGCACGGTTTTTATGCAGGAAATCAGCTTGGGATTGCCGCACCATCGGGTGCAAAATCCCCTCTAAAATCGCCTTTTTTGCAGGGTCGGGGAAAATAATCGCGCCGAGTTTTTTGCGGTCGATGGCATTGTTGGTTTGATCCAGCACACCGGGAAACGCGGCTTCAACCGCCGCCACAGCGCCGCCGTTCGGGCCCAGCAATTCATGCACGGACGCATCGCTGTCATGCACGGGCACGCCGAGGCGCGTAAACATGGCCGCCGCCGTGCTTTTCCCCATGCCGATCGATCCGGTTAAACCTAAAACAATCATGACCCCACCAATCGTTCCATCACGATGGATTCCAATTCATCATCTACATGCGGCATCACACCATACCACGCATCAAAGGCCGGGCGCGCCTGATGCAACAGCATGCCAAGGCCTGTTACAATTGTGTTTCCGCGCATTTTCGCCTGTTGCAACAACGGCGTCATCAACGGGCGATACACAATATCGTACACCACAGCATTGGGGGACAGACCGCCGACATCCATATCCAGCGGTGCTTGCCCGGTCATACCCAGTGATGTTGTGTTGACCAGCAAATCCGTATCCGCCAGCGCGCCGCCGCGTTTTTCCCAATCCACAATCAACACGCGCCCATCATCATCCAGATCATTGGCCACCGCCACCGCGCGTTCGCGTGTGCGGTTGATCAGCGTGATCCATTCAAAATCTTCGCGCAATAACGCATACAGCACAGCCCGCGCCGCGCCGCCCGCCCCAAGAACAACCGCGTGTTTGCCGGATAAATGAAAATCAGGCACCGACGATTTCAGGTGATTGATAAACCCATCCACATCGGTGTTGTGCCCGTGCAAACGGCCACGATTGTCGATGGTCACGGTGTTGACCGCGCCCACCGCCTGCGCCGTGTCATCCAGATCATCGCACAAAAATGCAATTTCTTCCTTGTGCGGCAGGGTCACATTGAACCCGACATAGCCATCATCCACCAGCGCGCGCACGCGGGTCGACAAGTCATCGGGCGCGATATCAATGGCGGTATAGGTCCCGTCAATCCGGTATTGTTGCAACCAATGCGTATGGATCACAGGGGACAAAGAGTGCGATACCGGATGGCCGATCAAGCCCGTCTTGCGCGTCATGACAACAGCTCCGGCTGATCCTTGTGCCCCAATTTTCGTTGCAGCAACAATTGAATTTCCGCCGATGTTTCCTCGACCGAACGGCGCGTCACATCAATCACCGGCCAACCATGGGCGGAGAAAAATTTGCGCGCGACGCGAATTTCTTCCTCAACACGGTCAATGTCCAGATAGGTATTTTCGGTGTAATGCGGATTCATGTCCTCCGCCCTCAATCGATTGCGGCGCAAAGCCACCAGACGATCCGGCGTTTCGGTCAGGCCAACGATCAATGGCCCATCATGCGATGAATCCTTTAATTTCAGTACTTTTTCAGGGAAGGGCAGATCGGGGACAAAGGGAATATTCGCCGCGCGAATGCCGCGCCGAGCAAGGAAAATGCAGGTCGGTGTTTTCGATGTGCGCGATACGCCGACCAGAATAACATCCGCCTCCTCGATCCCGTCCAGATTTTGCCCATCATCAAACGACAGCGCAAAATCCACCGCATCAATCCGTTTGAAATACGCCGCGTCCAGCGCGTGCTGCAACCCCGGCACGCCCTTTGGCGCAACCCCCAGATAAGACGATAACCCTTTAATAATCGGGTCCAGCACAGGCATGCAGGGCAGGCCCAAATCATGCACGGCGCGTTGCAGCGTTTTGCGCAAATGTTTATCGACCATGGTGAACAACACCGGCCCCGGATTTTCGGCAATTTCCGCGATCACGCGTTCAAGCTGTTTATCCGTCCGCACCATCGGCCAGAACCGCTCCACCGCCTCAACCTCTTCAAACTGGGACAAGCAGGCGCGCGCCAGCCCCTGCAATGTCGTGCCGGTGGCGTCAGAAACCAGATGAATATAAAACGGCGCATCGGCGCGATGGTGTTTCATCCCGCTATGGTAGCAGTTTTCAGTCGTTGGAAAAGGCCCTACCCGCGCGGTGTCGCCGGACGAACCAGATCCCCCTCGGGGAAGATCAGGCGGGCCAGATCGGCGTCGCGGAACGGGACGTTGTTCACCATGACCACTTCCATGTCGTACATGATGTGGAACAGGTGGGTTTGGTTGATTGGGTCGCTGAGGCCCGCGAAGAACGGGTCTTTCAGGATGCCATCGCCCAGACCGGACAAATACGCGGTGCCGTCGGGCAGGATGGCCAGGCCTTCGATCACCGCCGGGGTGACCTTGTCCGCGCCGAAGGACGGGGTGATATCATCGTTGAGGAAGACATCATCCAGAACTTCCAATGTTTCATGGTCGCTGGCATCCACGCGGGCCGTATCGGCATACCATTGGCGGAAGGTGTAGGCGAGCACGGCGCCATTGAACAAGGCGCCCGGATCGCGTTCCAGGAAACGGGTGAAAATGGTGGCCATATCGCCCTCTTCTGACCCCAGAATATGGCGCCAGATTTCGGCGAAGCCTGCCCCGCGCAATTCCCAGCCGGCCAGAATGGTGACGGTGTCGCAATCGGCCGCGCGCACGCGTTCCAGCATCAGATATTGGTCGGGCGCAAAATCTTCTTCCGATCCGTCCAGACGGTTTTCATGCCAGACGTCGCGCAAAGCACGGATAAAGGTGGTCAGCAACGCATTGCGGAAGAACGCCGAGCGGCCCAGCGCATCGACATTCATGCCAAAACGATCAATCAGGATCAGACGTTCGGCCACATCGATGTAATAGCCTTCGCGGCCCAGATGATCGAGCCCAACGGACCAGCCATGATCTTCGGCATCCAGCATCAGGGCGCGCACCAGCGGACTTTCCCCCGCCATCATCGCGCACCAGGTCAGAACATCGCGGTCGGTTTTAAAGGCGAACGGGCGTTCCTGAACGCCGTCAATATCGGATTGATCGGCTTCGGCCAGAATGGCGGCCAGCGGCCAGAAGCACGGCATCATCCGCACGGACGGCACGGCATTCGGGCCGGACAGCAAGGTCACGGCATCGCCCGTGGAATGGGTCAGATCATAAACATGGGGATGGGCCACATCGCGGTTGAGATCGCGGCCATGCAGGCGTTTCAGATGGGTTTTGCGCGTTAAACGCTCGGACTTCATTGAATCAGATCCACACACATCGTCATCCATCCAACGGGGAGAATTCCCCGTCAGATCGATCAATTCATACTCACAACCCGCGCTCGTCTTCTGCAGAGACGGGCTGGAGGTAAACAATATCGGCTCCGCCCGATCCACCGCTCGCGGTGCGTTTGGCCGGAAGGTTTTTGCCGGAACCGGACGCGCGGTCCGCCCCGGGCAAACGGATAATGTTTGCTGCCGTCTTTTCATATTTGTCGCCATCCATTTTATTTTTTGGTATTCCGGCGGCAGAATTTGCACCGGTTTGGATGGTTTCAGACGTTTGCAATTCCTGTTCCGCTTCACGGAAGGAGCGTTCGAACTTGATGAACCACAGGAAATTGGCATTCGAGCGGTCGCGCACCTCGGTAAAAATGGCGTCGGACAGGATGGTAGGGACAAAAGAGACCAGGTAATTTTTGCCGAAAGGCATCGTACCCAGCGCCAGCACCAGATCGGTGGTGATGGTGCGCGAAGCATCTTCGCCAGCAAAGACATAACCCTGATAATCGGCCAGCATCTGCTGGATCAGTGTGCGGTCTTCGATGCGGCAACGATCGGACAGGAACCATGTTTCAAACACGGCGGCCGATGCCGAACCATTATTGATGGTACGAAAATCCAGATAGGCTTCACGCGCAAAGGCGCGAGCCAGATCGGCCATGGAGGATTCCTCCAGCCGTTCCCACGGATCGCGGTTGCCCGCCAGCTGCAGTTCCCACGCCACGCGGATGGTGGACGCGGCCAGATCGGCGATCTGGGCCCGGTTGACCAAAATGGCCTGATCCGGGTGGAAGGTCAGCGGATGCAACAGCGCGCCATTCCGGTGCTGCCACATACGGCGCAGTTCGCGGGCCAGCAACAAAACCTGATCCGTGCGGTCACGGCGCGGATTCAGGAAAATCGCATTGGCATCGCGGTCATAATGGGCGGTATCAACCTGTTCCGAAAAATGCAGGCCCAGACCAAATTGTTCACCCAGCAACAAATAAGCATGCGCCACGCGGCTTTTTTCCAAAGCGGCACGCAAGGACCGCAGATCAAATTCACTGCACGAAGCCGGTTCCAGTTCGGGGTCGAGTGCGGCGCGCATCTCGTCCATAAATTCTTCCATGCGCAATTGCGGCAGGCCCGGTTCGGACAACGCCGCATCCGCCGCCATCAGGCGGTCTTTCATCGCGGCAACACCGCGTTCAATTTCATCAATGCTGAACGGATCGGCGCCATAGGTCGCATAAGAGTCGCTTGCAAACTCCAGCTCGTCTTCGATGTCGCCTTCAAAATCCATGTAGAACAGCGGCTGGTCGCCAATGATTGAGCAACGCACCGGTTGGGCGTTATTCAACGTATAGGCAACACGGCAATCATCCTGTTGCAGAATTTCGATGGTGGTGCCGTTGCCCCCGCCCCGGCCATTATGTGACTTCGTACCCATGAACCCAAACCATTGTTTTATGGGCTTTGCGCCCGTTTTGATCCGCACATTCCCCATGTAGCGGTATGGGTTCATTATGCGGGGGCGAAGTTAATGAGTTCTAACCAAGGGGGATGTTTTTTGAAAATATTTTTCCCTGCTTAGACAAAGGGTTAGGTGAGTAATTTTCCCTAATATCTAAACTTCCGCGTGCTTGTGCGGGTGCGGGGCACGCAAAATCAGGGGGCTTGGGGCAAAAAGGGGGGTGGAGTCGGGCTTATTGGCCGGGCAAATCATCCCCGAGGGTCAATTTATTGACCGAGCAAATCATCAATCACGGGCATATCTTCAACCACCAGCTCCTCATCCGTCAGGCTGACCATCCCGTCGGGGGCGACCAGAACGGTGGAGCGGAACAGGCTGTCCTTAAAGATCATGCGGACGACCAGGGTTTTCGTGCCGTCTTTGGATTCCCCGGTCATGCGGACGGGTTCCAACAGATTGCCAATGGCCTTGCGTGCGGCCTGCGGCGGATCTTCCTTCCAGGCAATGTCATCGACATTTTCGGCAATGATAAAGCGCCCATGCCGCCCCCGCACATAGGCGAAGAAGAAGCGCACATAATCAACAACCGCCCGGTCATCCTTCAGCGTCAAAGGCGCGGCGCGGTTCAGGGCGTAAATCGGGGCGTTGGTCCAGTCCAGAATGCGCAGCGGCTGGCTGGCCTCCGGATTGTACAAAACATGGACGCGGCGGGCCGGGACCACATCATGGTCGGCCATATCCAGCAGCCGCCAGCCGGGATAAAACGACAATTCCGCCGCCAGAACCGTGACGGTCCGCGGGTTAAAGGCCGCCCCGTCCAGAAGCGGGTTCACCGCCCCCATCAGGTTTTCGATTTCCAGCCGGTCCAGTTTTTGAAACGCATCACGAAACATGGCCGGGATTCTAGACAGGTTTCCCGGGGCCGACAAGCTGGGGCGAGGGGCAAAAACCTGAAAAACCGCGCCTTTTGGCAAGAATCCTAACCCTGACCCCTTGTCTATGACAAAGCGGGCCCTATCTGTCGTTTATATTAGTGTAAAACAATATATTAGAGTTTCAGCCAATGCCTCATGAGCGTCGCGAGATTTTGTTTTATCTCCACGAAATTACCCCCGCCTTGCTGGATGCCGCCATTCCCCTGATCGGGAAGATTCCGGATTCCCGCGATGTACGGATTTTGGATGTTATGCATACGCGAGACTTCCACCGTTCCTTCCACGATATTCAGGCCCGGTTCCGCCCGCTGTTCAACGCCCGCAAGCAGACCGAGGGCGTGATGTTCCGCGCGGCCGCCACGGGATTGTTTAAAAAGGAACAAATGGCCGGGTTTATCGTCTCCGACGATGTGCTGCAGGATATTTTATTCGATGCCTGCAAAGCCTATAAAATCAGCCTGCCCCGCAGCGCCGACAAAAAAGTGGTCGCCCAGGATCTGGCCATCGGGTTCGAGTTGATCTTTGAAAGCGCCGGCGCCGGACCGGCTTTGGCCTTGGAAGAAGCCTGATCCGCACAGCCATCCTGCCCTTAGCGTTTTATCCCGCGACGTTCCCCCGATGTTCGCGGGATAAGTTTGTGGGGGAATCGGGGTCCAACCTTGTGGGGAAGATTCCGACCCCATTTTGCCCCCGCTGACCCCTCTGAATCACACCGGCTTGCCACCCTGTTAAGATCTTTTTAACGAATGGGCTGGAGTCGGGGATGGAATCGTTACCAAAGCGTTAATACAGCCATTGGCGTGTTAATACCCTTGTGAATAAGTCGCGGGATAGAATGCAATCCCCATAATTCACAGGCCCTACTATCTACTAAAACCCTTTTAAATTTCTTTATTAAAGTTATTGTTCACCCGATTGGACAGCCCGAGATTAAA